>NZ_VFPV01000001.1:0-175000 GCF_006716905.1 Acidovorax temperans
GCGCGGGCACACCGCATCGCGGTGGCGGCCATCGGCCATGTTGCCGCCCAGCACCAGCACCTGCCCTTGCTGCACGGCGCGGGCCCCGGCCACCAGCGCCATCAGGCTGGATTTGCCCACCCCATCCGGCCCGATCAGGCCCACCATGCGGGCTGCAGGCACTTCCAGATCGATGTCTTCCAGCGCCACCGTGGCGCCGTAGCGCTGGCTGACGCCCGTGAGGGTGACGACGGGTGCGGTCACTGTGCGGCCTTGGGGGCTGCGGTTTGCAGGCTTTCCTTCACCGCGAGCTGCTGGGGCCAGGTGGCGTTCGGGTCAATGCGCAGCCACGCCACACCGGGCAGGCCGGTCTTGACCTGCTCGCGGTGGCGCACAAGCAACTCCTTGGGGATTTGCGCACGCACGCGGAACATGAGCTTTTGCCGCTCGCTGGCGGTCTCTACCGTCTTGGGGGTGAACTGCGCCGTGCTGGCCACAAACGACACGCTGGCCGGGATCACAAAGCCGGGGGCAGCGTCGAGCACGATACGCACTTCGCTGCCCAGGGCCACGCGGCCTGCGACGGTTTCGGGCAGGAAGAAGGTCATGTACACATCGGTCAAATCGGCCAACTGCAGCACGCGGGCACCTGCGCCCACTACCTCGCCGGGCTGCACCACGCGGAATTGCACGCGACCATCGCGCGGGGCCTTGAGTTCACTGTCGGCCAACTCCACGTCGATGCGGGCCAGCGTGGCCTGCAGCGCGCGCACATTGGCCTCGGCACTGGTCACCTGGGTGCGGGCGGCACTGATGCCCGCCTGCGCGGCCTTGGCCTGCGACTGAGCTGCTGTCAGGGCGGCTTGCAGGCTGCGCACCTTGGCACGGTCGTCATCGAGCAACTGGGTAGAGAAGAAACCATCGCGGGCCAGTTGTTCAGAGCGTGGCAGGCGCCGCTTGGCGGTGTCGAGGTCGCTGTCGCGCTGCGCTACCACCGCCAGGGCCGACTGGTAATCGCTTTCGCGCTGGGCCACCTGCACCTGGGCACTGCTCACAGCCAGCTGGGCCTGCTGCAGGCGGGCCATGGCCTCGTCGCGCTGGGCCTGCAGGCTGTCGATCTGCATGCGGGCCACGGGCTGGCCAGCTGTCACAAAGTCGCCCTCGCCCACGAGGATGTCGAGCACCCTGCCCGCTTGCTTGGTGGCGACGGCCACCTCCGTGGCTTCAATGCGGCCGTTGCCGCTGACAAATCCCTCGCCGTGCCCCTGGGTCTTCCAGGGTGCCCAATACACCAGCCCTGCAGCCACTGCCGCCAGCAGCGCCACTGCGGCAGCAAAGGTCTTGAGCTTCTTGTTCATGCTTCCTCCTTGTGGTCTTCACCGCACGCCGCTGGGCCAGTGCGCAAGAACACGCATCGGGTGAAGCCTTGAAGCAGTCAATGCTATGCCATCCGGATGACAAGCCAGGGAGCCGGGCGCGCATCAATTGACCTGCATCAATGCTCACGGTGCCTGGAGTGAAGAGACAGCTTGGCGGCGTCAGGCAGTAGCTATACATATCAAAATGGGCTCTAGCGCTCTATAGAAAAGCGTCAATAGCTACATTTTTAATAGCAAAAAGAGAAAGGCGACTCCCCCGCCCGTCCCACTGCGAAGCGCCCCGTTCGCAAGCGCCCTAGATTGGCACTGGAGACTCCGCCACTTCGACGCGGTTGCGCCCGTTTTGCTTGGCCAGGTACATGGCCGCATCCGCACGCTTGAGCACTGTCTCGGCGGAATCACCGCGCGTGCACAGGGCTACCCCAATGCTCACCGTGACGGGAATGGCGTGGTGGTCCGCACGCAAAGGCTGGGTTTCCACCAAGGCACGCAGGCGCTCGGCTACCGCTTCGGCGCCCGGCCCATCGGCGTTGGGTAGAAAAATGGCGAATTCCTCACCGCCCAGCCGGCCCATCACGTCTTCCTTGCGCAGGCACTGCTGGGCCAGGGCCACAAACTGGCGCAGCACATCGTCCCCCCCCGCCATGACCCCAGGTGTCGTTGATTTTCTTGAAGTGGTCGAGGTCCAGCGCCAGCACGGGCAGCCCCTGGCGCGTGCGCTGGGCGTTGCTGATGGCCTTGTCCAGCAGCGTGAGGTAGGCGCGGCGATTGAACACGTTGGTCAGCGAGTCCATTTCCGCCAGATGGCGCAGTTCTGTGGTGACGTGTTCGTTGGTCAGCAGCAAGGTCCCAAAGGCGATCATCACCAAGGCCACGGTCGATTCCAGCGCCACATACTGCGAAATCCGCTGCGCCATGTCGGACCCGGCCTCCGCCGCGCTGATCAGACCAAACAGCGCCGGCCGGAGCAGCAGAAATGCGCCATGAAAACCCACCATGGCCGCAAAAATATAACGGGCGGGTACCTTGTTGAAGCCACCCCGCGCCAAGGTGACCGCTGTGAGCAGGAAGTACACCCCACCCACCAAACCCGAAAGCACAAAGCGCGCTACCGGATGGGGATGCCCCACGGTGAAATAAACCGCCAACGCCACCACCGCAACAATCGCTGCCGTTGCATATCCATGGTGTGGCAGCCGCAGCCCCAGGTAGGCGCGGCCGCCCAGAAAGCAGCAATACGCCGCCACTGCAATGCCTGCCTGGGCCACCACCACAGAGAGCACCAAGGGCATGTGCTCGCGCACCAGCAGGCTGGCACCAAAAACGGAGGCGCTCAAAAATGAAAGCACCCAAAAACCCAGCCCAGGAATGTGCCTGTTGAACCGCCACACCAAATGCAGCACAGCGGTGACCAGCGCCGCGAGGATAGCGGCAAGGGCAATAAGGGTGGGACTGTACACTGCAGGAGGGCGTGAGGCGCCGGTTTGGGAGCGAGCGAAGTGGCAAAAACCGCTGGTGTGTAGCCGGGAGTCGAGCAAGCACCACCAAAAAACCGCTGACAGGTTTTTCAGAACATGCCGCCGAAATGACTTTTAAATGTTAACCTGCCCGGCTACATACCAAAGCACGGCACAGAGATTTTTATACCCTGCGCAGTGGCGCGAACCAGACACCGAAGCGTCAGGTCTGCGACCACAACGCGGCACAGCACACGACCACGCCGTCAGCCAGCGACGTGGCACTCCCGACGCAGCAGCGCCAATGCGTCGTGCAGTTGGTAGTCCATATCGCTGGTCAAGGTCCTGGTCGCCTCTTGAACAAAACCGTTCCACAGCGCCAGGTAATCGTCTTGGTACACGCCAGGCGCGTGGGCCTGAATGAACTCAGCCGCCAATGGGGGCTGCCACCCATGCTTGCGAATGCGGCGCACCAGGCTGGCTGCAGCTTTTTCGGTGAGCAGCGTCTTCTTCGGAACCCCAGCAGCCAGGCACAAGAACAGCGTGAGCAGCGAATGCTCATCGTCGTTGCCTTGTGTGGTCTTGGTCCATAGCTTGCTGGCGGGCTGCGGTGGCTCTGCAGCTTCGTCCAGTGCATCCAGGCTGCGGTGGTAGCTATCGACCTCGGCCAAGGGGTCGTCCAGCAGAAAGTACCGCGCGCGAAAGGCCCCCATGGGACGCAGCAAATTGCGCAGCGGCACAGCCGCATCCAGGAGCTTGGGCAAGTCGGCCAGCACTGCCGGACACTGTGCCTGAACCACCGGGCGCATGTCTGCAGGCAGGCCTGGGGGCAAACGCAGCGCGGTGGGTGCTGGCTGCTTTTTCTTGCGCAGTGCTGTCACCAGTTTTTCGAAACCTACCGTGTGCGGCCATTCGCCAGCAGCCATCGCGCTCGGGGCCAGGGCCTGCATCAGGAGGCCGGTGCGGATGACGGCTTCTGCATCCGCCCCGGCAGACTCCAGCTCGTCCGTGTCCAGGTCAAACTGTTCAGCCAGCCACTGGGCCGCCGTGATGGCCTGGGCCATCTGGCTGCGCCGCGCCAGTTCGGCCTGGTATTCCGCATGGCTGCGCAGCGTCCAGACGGCCAGCAGTGCAGTCTGCGCATCGTCGTAACCCGCCATGCCGAAATTGCTGCTCTCGGGCATGGCGATCAGCTTTTTGAGCATGTCGGACCCGCCTTTGGAACGCGACAGCAACGAGTTGTCGCGCAGTGACACAGCGGCCTTGTCGAGGTCGCCACCCGTGGTCTCCAGCAGGTAGAGGCTGATCATGTTGACCATGCGGTCCCGCGCTTTTTCGAGTTCAGGGCGCAGAAACTCGCTGCCAAAGTACCGTGCGATCTGCACGATGCCCTTGGGCGCATCGGCATTGATGGTGGCAAGCCGCTCTGCGTCGATGATGCCGCGACGCACGCCATGGGCCAGCACCTTGTCGAAGAACGGGCGTGCGTCGTGCAGTTGCAGTGCGTTGCCCGCTGGCACAGCGCTGGAATCGGTGGTTTCAGGCATGGCTTGGTTCGCAGGCCCGTTCAAATGGCAGATTCTTCATCAGACACGCGGGCTGCAGGTGTGGCCTTGCCGCGGTCGGTCTCGCTGGTCTCAAACTTGCCGTCGTCTTCTTCCGCAGGCTCTTCGGCGTCGTCCAACCCCAGATCAAAGGCCCGCGCCTTGGCCCGCAGCACCAGCAAGGTTTCAATGAACAGGTCGCGGCATTCATAGCGCAGCAACCAGGCCATTTGCATCCAGTCGCCATCAGCCACTTCGTCGAGCTCCACGCGGGGCTGCACATAGCCCGACGCCAGGAGCTCGTCATCGCTCAGCGTGGGGCCATAGTCCTCGGTGGCATCAAACGTGCCGGTGCGGGCAAAGGCTTCCAGTCGGCTCCACTTCTCTGCGAAGTAATTGGCCAGGGCCTCGGCCCCACCCTCCAGGTTGCCAATCGCGTTCAAAAATTCCACCGGGTCTGCATCGTCGCGGAACACCACGGCGTTGACCATGTTGCGCAGGTGCGTGTGGGTCAGGTCCTTGTATTGCTTTTCAAGCACCATGGCCCGCGCGAATTGCTCGGGGGTGACCAGCAGGTTCACTACGGAGGCCTTGGAGTCGTCGTATTCGCGCATGACGGCCAAGATGTCTTTGGGCTCCAGCTGATCCAGCACGACCATCAGGGCGTTATCGCCTTCGGTGTCTGCCAACTCGGCCAGGGCAGACTCGGCGCCCACGATGTCGCCTGCAGCAATGAGACTGGTAGTTTTGGTGATGAGGGCCAGGTGATTGCTCATGGATGTCAGTGCATTGGTTATGTAATGGATCAGTCTTTGCGCTCAAAGCCCACGTCGGCCAGCCAGTTTGCGCTGGCTTCTTCGCGGCTGCGGCTGTCGTGTGGTTCCACGACATCGTCTGCACTCAGTGCGTCGTAGTCATCGTCGTGCTCGCGGTCGTCTACATCGTCCTCATCACCTTCAGCATCTGCCTCGCCACCCACAGCCGAACCCGCAAACCTGGCCTGCTGTAAATACTCCAAACCGGCAGCGATCACCATGAAACGGTCGCCACCTGGCTCTGCAAGCACCGTCTTGGCCAGCGCTGCTGCCCAGGGCTCCAGGGAGATGCAAGTGCTCAGGCTTTCCCACGGTGGCAGATGGTCTTGCCCCACAGCCAGCGCCTGTTCCAGCGGAGCAGCGCGGGTGAAGCGAAAACCTTGGTGGAAGACCACAGCCACCATCTCCGGGGCCAGCTCCATCATCTTGACCAAGAAGCCGATCTCCGAACGCTTTTGGGCCAGCCGCTTGCGCAGCACATCCTTGCCTTCGGAGTCTTGGGTCAGGTCATCAATCTCGGCCTGATAAGCCGAGCGCAAGTCATGGAAAAAAGGAGAAATTTTCACGGGGCAAGAATGTTGTGGGTGTAGGTTTGCCAGATTTCCTGGGCGGTCTGCAGAGGGTCGTCCAGCAGGTTGCGTCGGCGGTTATCGTCATAGGCTTGGCGAGCGGCCTCGTCCGAGAGCACCTCATAAGCCTTTTGCACGGCAGCGAAGCGCTGAGCGGCATCCGGGGCGTCGTTCTTGTCCGGGTGATAGAAAGAGGCCTTTTGCCGAAAGGCTTTTTTGATATCTGCCAACGAAGCATGGGCCGCCAGCCCCAAAGCAGAGTAGTGATCGGTCATGGTTCTGTCTGTATGAATACCCAGGGCGGTTGCTTTGGGCCTTGGGGCGCATCGCGCGCACTCATCAGGCGCTCTTGCGCCGGTCGAAAAATGGGGGCCGCACACTTGAAATCAAGTGCGCGGCGCAGCCTCTTGAAAACCCGGAAGCTTGAAAAAGCTGGAATCAGCCCGCCAGGCTGACAAAGACGTTTTGTACGTCGTCATTGGCATCAATGGCAGCCAGAAAGCTCTCCACCTCTTCCAGCTGCTCTGCCGTGAGATTCGCTGGATTGACAGGGTTCTTGGGCTTGTAGCCCAGCTTGGCAGACAACACGGTGAAGCCTTGGGCTGGCAGTGCACGGCTGACCAGATCCAGATCCGTGGGATCCGTCCAGAACATGGTGACGCCCTCTTCGTCACCGGCTTCAAAGTCCTGGGCTCCCGCTTCAATCGCTGCAAGCTCGGGGTCGGCGTCAGGACGAGCGGGCTCAGCTTCAATCATGCCCACATGGTTGAAATCCCACGCCACGGAACCCGAGGTGCCCAACTGCCCTTTGCGAAACAGCACCCGCATTTCAGGCGCGGTGCGATTCACGTTGTCGGTCAGGCACTCAACCATCACAGCCACTTGATGCGGAGCGAACCCTTCGTAAATCACGCGCTCGTAGCTCACCGCATCAGCGCCTGTACCCGAACCCTTCTTGATGGCGCGCTCCAGCGTGTCTTTGGGCATGGAAGCCTTGCGGGCCTGCTCGACCACCAAGCGCAAGCGAGAATTGGTAGCAGGGTCTGCCCCACCACGCGCAGCTACAGTGATTTCCTTGACCAGCTTGCCAAACAGCTTGCCTTTGGCATCAGCCACCAGTGCCTTGCCCTTTGCTTTCCACTGCGCGCCCATGGTGCTTCTCTTTCTTTGTGTTGTAGCGCGCTCAGGCGCCCTGTTTTGTCATTGATATGTGTTGTGCAGATGTCTTGCCCCCTGAGGGAAGACAGACACCGGCGACCGCATATTTTCGTTGATTTGACGAGCCGCCCCGCGAGGGCTACTTTGCTGCTCCGAAGCAGGCTCTATGTAAGCAATATCCAGGGGGAGGAAATACCCTGTGATTGATTGTCATGAAGCACGAGTTCACGCAACATCGCTGCGCCAATCTCGGCACCCAAAAGTAATCACAACATGAAAAAAATTCTCGTTCTTGCCTTCGCTCTCGCACTGTCACCAGTCCTCATGGCGAAGGGGTTGCACCACAGCCCGAAAGTACACGCTGTGCAAAAAAGCTCACAAATGAAGCCATCCCACAACGCCAGCCGCAGCAAGGCGAAACCAACAAGTCACAAGCGAACTGCAAAGCCCCAGTCCAAACGCGCCAGTGTCAAAAAATAACGAGACTGCTGGAGCATGAGTCTCGGGTGGCCGCCTGTTGCAACCATGGGCGGCTACCCTGCTAGATAATTCACGAGAGCAAAAAAACAAAACCCACTGCTTTTACAAGCAGCGGGTTTGAAGCCGATGGGCTAAATTGGGTGGTAGGACGTACAAGATTCGAACTTGTGACCAACGGATTAAAAGTCCGCTGCTCTACCAACTGAGCTAACGTCCCAACCTGTCTCTTTACATTTCTGTAGAGTCTCAAATTATAGCCTGAATTTCAGGACCAAGAAGAAACCCCGGCAATTTTGTCGAGCACCCAGCCGGCCGCACATTGGCCAAAAGTCGCCGTCACCGCCACCACCGATCCATAGCCATGGCAGTTGAGCGATCCGTCACCCCCACTTTCCAGCGCACATGAAGCGTCGGGCGGCGCCACGGACTCACGGCTAAAAACGCAGGAGACACCGATTTTTTTACCGTCTCGTGCAGCACGGTGGTGTTTTCTGAGGCGGTAACGAAGCTGCGCCAACAGAGGGTCATGCGTCGTGGCAGACAGGTCATCGATATCCACCTTGTGGGCTTGGCGCTTGCCCCCTGCGGCACCTACCGAAATCAACAACTGCTTGTTGGCGAGGGCCCATGCAGCCATGGCTGTCTTCGCTCGCACTTGATCGCAGGCATCCACCACTGCAGACACTTTCACGCCGCCGAGCAGCTCCGGCCAGTTCTCAGGCTCGACAAAGTCTTCGATGCAATGAACCACGCAACCTGGATTGATCAGCGCGATCCGGTCACGCATGGCAAGCACCTTGGCTTGACCCACCGTGGTGGACACCGCATGGATTTGGCGGTTGATGTTGGACTCAGCCACATGGTCCAAGTCCACCAAGGTCAGTTGGCCGACACCACTGCGGGCCAAGGCCTCGGCCGTCCAGGAACCGACCCCGCCCACACCCACGACAACGACATGAGCATCACGGATGCGCTGAGCCCCGCCCACTCCGTACAGCCGCTCCAAACCGCCGAATCGGCGCTGAGTCACCTCGTCCGGCAGCAGCGTGGCTTCAGCGGTATTTGACGCAGACAAAGAATTGGATGTCACTTCAAGCGCGCAAGTCGTTCTTTGGCAGCGGCGGCGGCTTCAGATTGTGGGTAAACGCGCACCAAATCTTCCAGCGTTTTCCGGGCTGCACGGTTGTCTTTGAGTTCCAACTGGCAATTGGCGATCGAGAGAGCCGCCTCGGGTGCGCGTGCGTGCGAAGGCGCATCCGAAAGCAACTGCTTGAAATTGCCAATCGCTTCTTTGTACTCGCGCTGCGCATACTGTGCATTACCCAACCAAAAACGGGCAGATGGGCCATAACCGCTTCGGGGGTATTGACGCACGAAGGATGCGAAAGCCGTGTTGGCCTCGGCAAACTTGCCAGAACGGAAGACCGCCAGGGCGGCTTCGAAATCACGCTTTTCAGCAGGGTCAGCCTGGAACTCCTGTCCGTCCAGCGTCACCTTGACCGGCTCGAACTTGCTCAGCCTTTCATCCACCCCTTGGGCGATGTCTTTTTGACGGCGCTGCAGGTCCGCAACGTCCCTGATGAGCTGCTCATTTTGGCCGCGCAATTTCGCCTGCTCCACCCGCAGCACCTCGATCTGGTTTTGCAGATCCAGCAGGATGCGGCGAAGTTGCTCGGTATCTTGGCGGTGCTCGTCCGCTGCCTTTTGCTGGGCAGCCTGCATGGAATCCACACGCTGGCGAAGCTCCAGGATGGCACGACGTGCCTCACCGTCTTCAAAAATGGCTGCGTTGCTGACCGAAGCAAAAAGCCCCGCCAGCACAAGGGCCAGCAGGGATTTCACGGGTTTGGCGATCACACCGGTGCGCATTAGCGGTACGACAGTTCAGCACGGCGATTTTTCGCGTGCACTTCTTCCGTGCCACCTTGGGCAGCAGGCTTTTCCTTGCCGAAGCTCACAGCTTCCACCTGTGCATCCGACACGCCCAGCAATGCCAGAGCACGACGAACGGCTTCTGCACGTTTCTGGCCCAGAGCCAGGTTGTATTCGCGGCCACCGCGCTCGTCGGTGTGGCCTTCAACCATCAGCTTGCGGTTACCGCCAGCTTTGATGAAGCGGGCATGTGCCTCAATCAAAGATTGGAATTCTGGCTTGATGACGTAGCTGTCGTAGTCAAAGTACACGATGCGGCTCACGCCCACCGGGCCAGCAGCATCGCGAGCCGACTGGCCCAGATCTACCCCGGCCACGCCGCTTTGGCTGGTGTTACCAGAGTTGGCACCGCTACCAGTGGTAGAGGTCGAGCCTGTTTTGTCCTCGACAGGCACATCGTCGAGCTTGACGCCAGAGCTGCAGCCTGCGGCAAGAAGTGCGACGAGGGAAAGGGCAAGGGTTGCGTGTTTGATCATCAAAAATCTCCAGAAATTACGGATTGCTAAAAAGAGTCAAAAGTTCATTGTTTTTGAAACGAGCCCCAGTCAGGCTCGCGAATGTCCCCTGCTTGTCCTGCCAGGCGTGCCTTGATTTTTCCGTCCAGCGTTGTCGTCATCAGAGCCTCACGCCCCTGCTGCTGAGTCGCGTACACCAGCAGTCGGCTGTTGGGTGCAAAGCTCGGATTCTCATCCGCTGTCGTGTCTGTAATGGCATTGACTGCGCCGGAAGCGAGATCCATGACGTGCAGCTTGAAGGCCCCGCCCACCCGAGAGATGAAGGCAAGCCACTTGCCATCGGGGCTGATACTGGGGGAAATGTTGTAGTTTCCAGAGAAGGTCACTCGCTCAGCACTACCGCCGCCAACGGGAACCCGATAAATCTGGGGAGCGCCACCACGATCGCTCACGAAGTAAATCGTGCGACCATCGCTCGAAAACACCGGCTCCGTGTCAATGCCAGAACTTTGCATAAGACGACGTGGCTCTCCTCCATTGGCGTCAATGGTGTATAGCTGCGAGCCGCCGTCACGGCTGAGGGTGACCGCCAAAGTGCGGCCATCTGGAGCCCAGGCAGGAGCACTGTTGGAGCCGCGGAAATTCGCAATCAAACGGCGACGCCCCGTGGCCACATCGTGCACATACACCACGGGCTTGCGCGATTCGAAAGACACGTAAGCGATCTGCCCGCCGCTCGGAGACCACGCAGGCGAGATGATGGGCTCGGGGCTGGACAGCGCGGACTGGGCGTTCTCACCATCCGCATCCGCCACCCAGAGGCTGTAGCGAGAACCGGTCTTGGTCACGTAAGTGATGCGCGTGGAAAACACGCCTCGCTCGCCCGTGAGCTTTTCGTAAATGAAGTCGGCGATACGGTGCGCCACCAGACGCAAATCGCCTTGGGTCACGACAAAGCTTTGCCCACCCAAATCCTGACCCCGAACCACGTCCCAGAGCCTGAAGCGCACGTCATACCGCCCATCGGCCATCCGGGTGATACTGCCGGTAGCCAGAGAATCGGCGCTTTTTTGCCGCCACATTGCCACGTCGGGGCGCGACGATTCGTCCAGTGCAGCGCCAGAAGCATCGATGGAGCGAAACTGACCACTGCGCTCCAAGTCTGCCTGAACAATTGCAGCAATCTTCTGGGGAGCCTGGGCATCGCCACGAAACGGAGCGATGGCAATCGGCAATTGCGTCAAGCCCACGCCGGTGACTTCGACACGAAACTGCGCCATGGCCGGCGCTACCGAGGTCGCGGCCAAGGCAGCCAGCACATTTCGGCGGTGATGGAGCGGCTTGGCCGCAGCGAGAATTTGGTGTGAGTGGTGTTCGATGGTCATTGGCGTTCAGAAATAGCCGAACTATCGCAGTCTGGCGGAAGACAACCTTCAATGTTACACACTGGAAAGCCCCCCCTGTGACAAACTGTTCGGCATCCCTTACAGGGAAAGGCATTTTTTGCGACTTTCAGGCACCCATGGATTCCACGCGTCTTCAGGCGTGAACGGGGCCAGAGAACCTGCCGACAACGCGTAGTCCAAGCACGCATGCCACTTTGGAGCACGCAGTGGTTGCTCTGCCCCGCCCACTTCAACCCGAAGTGCAGTGCCGCAACCGTAGAATTCGCGTCACATGCAAGCAAATGAATCGCAAGGCGAGCAGCGCGCCACCTCCAGCCTTCCCTTGATGACCAGACTGGCCCGGCTGGCGGTCTACTTCGGGCACCAGCGGCTTGCATGGGGCTTGGCGATTGCCGCGACCTTGGTCGGCGCTGTGACCGAGCCCATGATTCCTGCCCTCTTGCAGCCGTTGCTGGACAAGGGATTCACCCAAGGCACCCTGCAGCTGTGGACGGTTCCTCTGGCCATCATGGGGGTCTTTCTCATCAGGGGCCTGGCTCAATTCATAGGCCAATACGCGTTGGCCAAGATTGCCAATGAGGGCATGCTGCTGTTGCGCAAGGCTCTGTTTGAGCGTGTGCTGGCAGCAGACATGGGGTTGTTTGGCCGCCAGTCGGCCAGCGCGCTTTCGAACACGGTGGTGTACGAAGTACAGAACGGCTCCAACCTGCTGGTGCAAGCGCTTCTGGGTCTCTCTCGGGACGGCTTCACATTGATTGCCCTGCTGGGATACCTGCTGTACCTGAACTGGCAACTGACGCTGATCGTGGCCGTGGTGGTGCCGGGCGTGGCCTGGATCATGAAGACCTTGTCACGCCGTCTATACAAGCTCACCAAATTCAGCCAGCAAGCCACCGATGAACTCGCCTACGTGGTGGAAGAAAACGTACTGGCCCACCGCATGGTGCGCCTGCACGGTGCCCAGCAAAGCCAGGCAAGCCGTTTCGGCGCGCTGAGCCAGAGCCTGCGACGCCTGGCGATCAAATCCACCATCGCCTCCGCCGCCATGACGCCGCTGACCCAATTGTTGGCAGCCGCAGCCTTGTCTGTGGTGATCTGCATTGCCCTGTGGCAAAGCCGTGGGGTGGTGGACTCCAAAGACGTCACGGTCGGCGGGTTTGTCTCGTTCATCACCGCGATGTTGATGCTGATTGCCCCCATCCGCCGACTGGCCGATGTGGCCAACCCCATCACGCGCGGCGTTGCTGCGCTGGAACGAGGTTTATCGCTACTGGGGGACACCGGGGCAGAATCGGAAGGCACGCACACTGCCGACCGGGTGCGGGGAGAGATTGTGCTGAACCAGGTCAGCGTCTCTTTCGGCGCAGAACAGGCGCCAGCGCTCAACAACGTCAGCCTGCGTGTGGCACCGGGCGAGATCGTGGCGCTGGTGGGCCCCTCGGGCGCGGGCAAGACGACTCTGGTCAACCTGCTGCCACGTTTCGTCAGCAGCAGCCAGGGCCAGATCACGCTCGACGGGCATGAGCTGAGCACCTGGAACCTGGCCTCCCTGCGCAGCCAATTTGCCATGGTGAGCCAGGACGTGGTGATGTTCAACGACACCATCGCGGCCAATGTGGCGCTGGGCAGCGCCATGGATGAAAAGCGGGTGCACGAATGTCTGGCGGCGGCCAATCTGGCCGAGCACATTGCGGCGCTACCGCAGGGCATTCATACCGTGGCAGGCCACAATGCAGCGCAACTGTCTGGGGGGCAACGGCAACGTTTGGCCATTGCCCGTGCGCTGTATAAAAACGCTCCCATCCTGATACTGGACGAAGCGACATCAGCGCTCGACACCGAATCCGAGCGCCTGGTTCAAGACGCCTTGCAGCGGCTGATGCAAGGAAGAACCACGCTGGTAATTGCCCACCGCCTCTCGACCATTGAGCATGCCGATCGCGTGGTCGTCATGGAGCGCGGGGCCATCGTGGAGCAAGGCACCCACGCGCAACTGATGGCTTCGGGCGGCCTCTACGCCCGCTTGCAGAGCCGTACGGCCACGCCCGCAGAGCTTTGATGGCGCGCCGCTACGCGCACCAGTAGCCGTCAATCACCAGGAGCCGGCGTTGGGCTGGCGCTTGCGAATCGCTGCCGAAAGCTGCGCAGCCAATTCGCTGCGGCTGACCCGCTGCGCAAAATTCACAGCGGTCAAACCCAGCTGGTTTTTCAGGGTGGGGTCCGCCCCTTCATCCAGCAATAACTTCACCATCTCTGCGGAGCCATACTGTGCGGCCATCATCAAAGGCGTAGTGCCATTGGGAGAAGCAGCGTCGATATAGGCATGGTTCTCCAGCAACAGCGCAGCAATGCGCAAATGCTGCTCAGTGCCACCAGACGCAGCGTAGTGCAGCGGCGCCCAGCCGGTCTTGTTGACATCTGCATCGCGAGCGATCAGCTTGCGTACCGCCTCCACATTGCCCTTGATGGCCGCCATCATCAGCGGGCTTTCGTCCTGCGCGTTGCGCGCTTCCACCTGCGTGTTGCGCGCGGCCAGCAAAGCGTCGAATGCTTTGTCGGACTCTTGTTTCAAGGCAATGACCAAACCCACCTGCCCTTTGGCATCGCGTGTGTTGGGATCGAACCCCCGGCGCAGTAAGGCAGTGATGGTGGCGGGGTCGTCGCGCAAAATGGCCGTGAAAAAATCTTCGTACGAGCCTGCCCAAGCCAGAGGGCTGGCTACTGCGGCCCCCGCGGCCAACAGCACGTTGCGACGATGGATCATGGAGTCACCCCTTTGAACAGCGTTTCAAAGTTGCGGCTGGTGGCGTGTCCCACCTCTTCCACCGCAATGCCTTTGCACTGCGCCACCTGCTGGGCCACATAGGGCACAAAGGAAGGATTGTTGGTTTTACCTCGGTACGGCACCGGCGCCAGATACGGGCTGTCGGTCTCGATCAAGATTCGATTCAGCGGAGTGAATGCCACCACGTCACGCAAGTCCTGCGCGTTCTTGAAGGTGATGATGCCGGAGAACGAGAGGTAGTACCCCAGGTCCAGCGCAGCCCGGGCCACCTGCATGGATTCGGTGAAGCAATGGAAGACGCCACCCGCGATGTTGCCTGCCCCATCTTCCCCCTCTTCCCTGAGGATGGCCAATGTGTCGTCCGACGCACTGCGGGTGTGGATGATCAACGGTTTGGCGCAGGCGCGCGCCGCGCGGATATGGGTGCGGAAACGGTCGCGCTGCCACTCCAGATCAGCCACGCTGCGCCCGCCCTTGCGGTCTTCCATGCCGTAATAGTCCAGGCCGGTTTCGCCAATCGCCACCACACGGGGCAACGCGGCTTTGGCCAGCAAGTCCTCCACAGAGGGCTCTTGCACACCCTCGTTGTCGGGGTGCACGCCCACCGTGCTCCAGAAGTTGTCGTAGGCCAATGCCAGAGCGTGCACGTCACCAAACTCTTCCATGGTGGTGCAGATACACAGGGCCCGGTCCACACGGGCATCAGCCATCGCCTGGCGAATGGCCGGCATTTGGCTCACTAGTTCGGGAAACGAGAGATGGCAGTGCGAGTCAATAAACATGCGGCATCAAAATAAAAAAAGCCGACCAGCCAGCGCGGGTCGGCACAGGGCGCAACGGCGCCATCAAATGGTCTGGGTAGGACGCTCCGAGCCCAGGGCAGTTCCCAAGATTTCTTCGATCTTGAGCTTGAGCAGGCGGGATTTTTCGTCTTTTGGAAACTGGATGCCCACCCCCTGGGTGCGATTGCCGGCCGCACGCGCTGGAGTCACCCACGCCACGCGCCCCGCCACCGGGTAGCGCTGGGTATCTTCGGGCAAGGTCAGCAGCACATAGACGTCGTCGCCCAGCTTGTAGTCGCGCTGGGTGGGGACAAAAATGCCACCTTCTACAAAAAAAGGAATGTACGCAGCATACAAAGCGCCCTTTTCCTTGATGGCCAGCTGCATGACGCTGGGACGGGGGGCATTGGACGGAGTGCTCATGGTCAGGAATGCGTTGGTTGTCTGGAGTGTAGGGTGTTTCGCGCCTGGGCGACAAGCGCTTCCAGCATGAGTCCGGCATTGAAGGGGTGGTCTGCCGTGCGTGCCTCCTTGGCCAGCGCCTTGGACCAGCGGGTGAGCGCGGCCAAGGGTGGCGGCTTGGGTAGATCAGCTGCAGCGAAGTAGCGCGGCGCGGCTCCTACCGCCACGGCCAGCAAGTCATGGCAGAGCTTTTGCAAGGCCTCAATGGCCTGCGCGGGCGTCCAGTCGCCCAGCGCAGTGACATCCCCACGCGCCACCGCCTGCGGCAGCGATGCCCAGGCCTGGGGGCTGCGCCCTGAACGGGCCACCGCCAGCGCATCATCAGGCCGCCCGCCCGCTGCACGCAAAAACGCGGTGGCCGCATCGGCGGCAACGCCTTTCGATTGCAGCCACTGCAACATATCGGCCTGCGCAGGCCACGTCATGGTATGGCCCAGGCAACGGCTGCGAATGGTGGGCAGCAACTGGTGCGCAGCCTCGCTGGCCAGCACAAAACGCACGTCGCCCGGCGGCTCTTCCAGCGTCTTGAGCAGCGCATTGGCCGTGACGTGGTTCATCTGCTCTGCGGGGTAAACCAGCACCGCCTTGCCGCGCCCTCGGGCAGAGGTACGCTGTGAAAACTCCACCGCATCGCGCATGGCTTCCACGCGAATTTCGCGGCTGGGTTTGCGCTTCTTGTCGTCGATTTCGGCCTGGGCTTTTTCCGACAAGGGCCAGCCCAGCTCCATCATCTGCACTTCGGGCATCAGCACGCACAGATCCGCATGGGTGCGCACCTCGATGGCGTGGCAACTGGCGCACTGGCCGCACGCTCCGTGCGGGGTGGGTGCATCGCACAGCCAGGCGCGCACCAGCTCCAGGCCCAGGGCGTACTGCCCCATGCCTGAAGGGCCTTGCAGCAACCACGCGTGGCCACGTTGCGCGAGCAAGGTGGTGCGCTGCGCCGCAATCCACGGCGCCAGTGCGGGGGACTCGCTGGAAGGCAGACTGCTCACGCGACGGCTCCTGGCGTGGGCACCATGATGGACAACCAACCCTTGCGCACAAACACGCTGGTGAGCTGCTGCCAAACACGGTGGCGGTCCTGTGCGGCATCGATACGGGCAAACCGCTGGGGCGCGGCAGCCGCCCGGTCGGCGTAGCCCTGGGCTACGCGCCGGAAGAACTCCACGGGCTGGGACTCGAACCGGTCGGGCACTCGCGCACCGGCCAGCCGCTCGGCGGCCACTTCAGGGGCCAAATCAAACCACACGGTCAAATCGGGTTCACGCATCAAATCAGGCTCTGGCGCAACACCAGTCTGCGCCATGCGCTCCAAAATCGATAGCAAATTCGTATCAAACCCGCGCCCAGCGCCCTGGTAGGCAAAAGTGGCATCGGTGAAGCGGTCGCACAGCACCACATCGCCGCGCGCCAGGGCGGGCTCGATCACCTGGCACAAATGGTCGCGCCGGGCCGCGAAGATCAACAGGGCTTCGGTCAGCGCATCCATGGGGTCATTCAGCACCAGCTCGCGCAGCTTTTCGGCCAGCGGGGTGCCGCCAGGCTCCCGGCTGAGCGTGACATTGCGCCCCTGGGCCCGAAAGGCTTGTGCCAGGCCGTCGATGTGCGAGGACTTGCCTGCACCGTCGATACCTTCAAACGAGATGAATAAGCCAGAACGTGACATGGAACCCTTCAGTGTTGAGGCCGTGCCCCATCAAGTCGATCAACCGCCATCTACCGCATGCACGCCAGTTACTGCGATTGCCCCCGCTGGTAGCGATTCACCGCGCGATTGTGTTCGTCCAGACTGGTGCTGAAATGGCTGGAGCCATCGCCCTTGGCCACAAAGTACAGCGCACGGGTGGACGCTGGCTGCACCGCGGCCAACAGAGCCGCCTTGCCCGGCATGGCGATGGGCGTGGGCGGCAAGCCGGGACGGGTGTAGGTGTTCCAGGGCGTGTCGGTCTGCAGGTCACGGCGGCGCAGGTTGCCGTCAAACTTCTCGCCCAGGCCGTAGATGACGGTGGGGTCGGTCTGCAGCAGCATGCCCACCCGCAGGCGGTTGGCAAACACCCCGGCAATTTGCGCCCGGTCGCTGGCCCGGCCGGTTTCTTTTTCAACAATGCTGGCCAGAATCAGCGCCTCGTCGGGTGACTTCAGCGGCACATCTGATGCCCGTGCCGCCCACGCGGCCTCCAACCGGCGGTCCATGGCGTGCAAGGCACGGCGCAGCAGCGCCAGGTCGCTCGAACCCTTGGCATACGAATAGGTGTCAGGAAAAAACCGCCCTTCCGGGTGTACGCCCGGGCGGCCCAGCTGGGCCATGATTTGCTCAGCCGTCAGCTGCGCCGTGTCTTGTTTGATCTGATCTTCCTTGGCCAGCGCCTGTCGCACTTGCCGGAAGGTCCAGCCCTCCACCAGGGTCAAGGTCCGCAAGGCTTCCTCTCCGCGCACCAGCATGCGCAGCAAACTGCGTGGCGTGGTGCCTGCCGGAATCTCGTAGTTGCCCGCCTTGATCAACCGGTCTTGGCCAGACAGGCGAAACCAGGCGTAGAGCAGTTGCGCGTTGGTATGCGCACCCGCAGCCACCACGTCACGGGCCACGCCGCGCGGGGTGGTGCCGGGCTCAATCGCCAGCTCCAGCGGCTCGGCACCTGTGGCCAGGGGCTCGTGCAACCACCATGCGGCAGCGGCGCCGCTGGCGATCAATAAAACAAACACCCATGCCAGTAAACGTCGCACAACCCTGCTGCCTGTGTGAAAAAGAGGGGGCATCATAATTCAGCCATGACGCAGCTTTTGAACGGTATTGCCCCCCTGTCCCACCTCGGCGTGATTCGCGTGGAAGGCGAAGACGCCGCGAAATTCCTTCACGGCCAGTTGACGCAGGACTTTGCGCTGCTGGACATGCAGCACGCCCGGCTGGCGGCTTTTTTGTCGGCCAAGGGCCGAATGCAAGCCAGCTTCATCGGCTTCAAGCGCAGCGCCACCGAAGTGCTGCTGGTCTGCAGCCTGGACTTGCTCGCACCCACGCTCAAGCGCCTGTCGATGTTTGTGCTGCGCGCCAAGGCCAAGCTCAGCGATGCGACGGCGGACTTCGCACTCTACGGGCTGGCGGGTGACACTATCAAAACCATAGCTGGCAGCGCTTTACCTGCTTGGTCCAAGGCCGATTTTGATCAAAACACGATCATCCACCTCTACCCGGCCGCAGGCCAGCCGCGCGCGCTGTGGATCGCCCCCCAGGGCAGCCCCGCACCCCAGGGCCCGCAGCTCGACCCGTCAATCTGGCTGTGGAGCGAGGTGCAAAGCGGTGTTGCCACGCTCACGGCACCGCTGGTGGATGCGTTTGTGCCGCAAATGCTCAACTACGAATCGGTGGGCGGTGTGAACTTCAAGAAGGGCTGCTACCCCGGCCAGGAAGTGGTGGCGCGCAGCCAGTTCCGGGGCACACTCAAGCGCCGTACCTATCTGGCGCACGCCAGCAGCGACATCGCCGTAGGCAGCGAAGTCTTTGCCGCCGACGACCTGGAGCAGCCTTGCGGCACGGTGGTGCAGACTGCGCCTTCGCCGCAAGGGGGCGTGGATGCGCTGGTCTCGCTGCAGATTGCTGCCACCGAACAACCGTTGCAGGTGGGCGCAGCCGGCGGCGTGGCATTGCAGTTGCAAGCCCTGCCGTACCCGCTGCTGGAAGATATTTAAGAGTCTGCCTGCACAACCCCTGCAAGGGCGCCAGCAGGCTTGGCGCTCAAAGCGCCTGGGTCATCAGCACATGGGCCAGCCCGGCCTCCTCATAGGGCGCACCCGCCACCGTGAACCCCGCCCGCTCATAGAACCCTTGTGCGCTGCACTGCGCGTGCAGTTGCACCTGCGTGTCACCCCGGGCGCGCGCGGCCTCTAGCAAGGCAGCCAGCAGCACACGGCCCCACTGGGCACCGCGCACGGATCGGTCTACCGCCATGCGCCCAATGCGGCCCACGCCCGGGGCCTGTTGCAGCAGCCGGCCCGTAGCCACAGGCTGCCCCAGGCGGTTGTAGAGCACCGCGTGGCGCGCGCTGGCATCCAGCGCGTCTGCTTCCACATCGGCGGGTATGCCCTGTTCGCGCACAAACACCGCCGTGCGCAGGCGGGCGGCATCGCGGCCCAGTGCATTCCAGTCACCCGTGCGCACTTCGACCATCTCTGCACCGGCCTCGTACCCCTCCAGCATCGCCCGCAGCGCAGCAGGCACCGGGGTGGATGTCTGAGTGGCTGGGTCGGCAAACACATAGACCAGTTCACCAGTGACCAGCAAGCGATCGCCACAGAAAATGGCCGCTTCAAACAGGCAGGATGAGTTGCCAATGCGCGCGCAGCGCATGCCCACGTCCAGCGTGTCGTCCAGCTTGGCCGAGGCGTGGTATTCCACCGTGGCCTTTTTCACATACATCTCGCCGCCCAGAATGTGCATGCTGGCCTCGTAGGGCAGCGCCAGCGCGCGCCAGTACTCCGACATGGCGGTGTCGATGTACATGAGGTAGTGGGCGTTGAACACGATTTTCTGCATGTCCACTTCGGCCCAGCGCACGCGCAGGCGGTGCATACAACGGAAGTTCTGGCGTTGCATTCGGTGTCACTCCATTCCAAAAGCTTGGCGCATCGCGCGGGCTGCGTCGGCGTGGGCTTTCAATGCCTCGGGCACGGCACGGCCCATCTTGATGAATTCATGCGTCACGCCACGGTAGATTTCCAGATCGACCGCCACGCCGCTGGCGCGCAATTTGTCGGCATAGTCCACGCCCTCGTCCACCAGCGGGTCACACTCGGCCAGGCCAATCCACGCAGGGGCCACGCCTTCGACATCGGGCGCGTGCAGGGGAGCAAAACGCCAGTCCTCACGCTCTGCCCGGCTTTGCACGTAGTGGCCAAAGAACCAGCTGATGGCGGGCTCTTCCAGCACCAGGCCGCGCGAGTAGGTGGCGTGGGAGGGAGTGTCCTGGTGCGCCGCGCAGCCTGGATAAAACAGCAGCTGCAAAGCCAGCGGCAGGCCCGCATCGCGCGCCAGGATGGCGTTGACTGCCGCCAGGGTGCCCCCGGCGCTGTCGCCCCCCACCGCCAGTCGGGCGGGGTCTGCGCCCAGCGTGGCAGCGTGCTGGGCCAGCCAGGCCAGCGCGTCCCACGCGTCGTTGCTGGCCGTGGGAAACCGGTGCTCCGGCGCCAGCCGGTATTCCAGCGACACCACCATCGCCCCCGAAAGGCGCGCCAGCTCGCGGCAAAGCACATCATGCGTGGCAATGCTGCCAATGGTGAAGCCGCCGCCGTGCAGGTACAGCAGCAGCGGCAGCGCGGCGCCCCCCGCCTCGATGGGCGCGTACAGTCGCGCAGGCATGCGGTAGCCGTCCCGCGCGGGGATGTGAAAGTCTTCCACCCTGGGCAGTGCCGCCTTGGGCACTTCCAGCACACCTGCACCGGCCTCGTAGGCCTTGCGCGCATCTTCGGGGGTGCGCGTGTGCAGCGGCGGGTGCCCGGCGCGGGCCATGCCTTGCAGCACGCCGCGCATCTGCGGCGTCAGGCGGGTGTGGTGGATGTGCAAATCGGTCAAAACACAAAGCTCCGTGGGTTGCGGTCGAAAAATTGGGGCAACGCCTACTTGAAGCTCACCCGCACAGGCTCGGCACCTGGCAGCCCTTCGAATGTGGCTGTGACTGACAAGCCGGCCTTGGGTGGCAGCAAGGGCGAGAAAGAACCTAGGCTGATCAAGTCGCCCGGCTGCATTGCCAGCCCTTCTTGCGCCAGGGCCTGGGCCAGCCACACCACGGCGTTGAGTGGGTGCTCCAGAATGTCGCTGCCCTTGCCGCCACCCAGCCGGGTCCCGGCGCCATCGGTCAGGCTGACCTGCATGTCGGCCAGAGCCTGCAGGAACGCATAGCGCTCTGCACGGTAGGCTGGCACGGCCAGCGGCGCACCGGCCACGCCCAGGCGGGCGCCCACATTGATGGCGCTGACGCCAGCGCCGTTGAGCTTGGGCGGCGCCTGCACCAGCAGGTCGGGCAGTTCGATGAACGGAATGACCTGGTCAATCGACTCCAGCACCTGCATGGGCGTCTTGGCCTGGTTGATGTGGGCGCTTTTCACGCGCACCAGCATGTCGGCCTCGAACAGTGGGCGGGCACCAAAGGCTGCATCCACTGCCGCGCCGTTGGCCAGCACCATGCCTTCGTAGAGCTTGCCCCACACGGGCTTGTCGGTGTTGAAGCGCTTTTGCACCGCAGGGTTGGTCAGCCCGGCCTTGTAGCCCACCACCTTGCCAAAGCGCTGCGCGAGCAGGCTGTTGACCTTGGCGCGGGTGCAGGCGCCGTCAGCGTCTGACAAGCCTTCGATATTGGCGGCGGGCTTTTTGGCCACGTAGTTGGCGACCAGGTCAGACACCTGCGCATCGCTCAGGCACTGGGCACTGGCGCTTGTCGCGCAAGTGACGGCCAGCAAAACAGTCATCAGGGTTTGCTTCGTAGGCATGTGCGTCTCCTCCTTATAAAGTGGGCCTTTGCGGGCTGGCGGCTATCGTAATCGCTGGCGTTCTTCTCCACATCCATCTCACACCATGGCTTTCATCAACTACGTGACCCAGATCCAGTTCGAGTTTGGCGCGGTGCAACTGCTGCGCCAGGAATGTGATCGGGTCGGCATCACCCGCCCCCTGATCGTGACCGACCCCGGCGTGAAAGCCGCCGGGGTGCTGCAAAAAGCGCTGGACGCCCTGCCCGGCCTGCCACTGGCCGTTTTCGACCAGACCCCGGCCAACCCCACCGAAGCCGCCGTGCGCGCGGCTGTGGCGGTGTACCAGGCTCAGGGCTGCGATGGCCTGATTGCGGTGGGTGGCGGTTCGGCCATCGATTGCGCCAAGGGCATTGCCATTGCAGCCACCCACGAAGGCCCCCTCACCCACTACGCCACGATTGAAGGCGGCTCCCCGCGCATCAGCGAGCGCACCGCGCCGGTCATTGCCGTGCCCACCACCAGCGGCACGGGCAGCGAGGTGGCGCGCGGCGCCATCATCATCGTGGACGACCACCGCAAGCTGGGCTTTCACTCGTGGAACCTGGTGCCCAAGGCCGCCATCTGCGACCCTGAACTCACCCTGGGCCTGCCCCCCATGCTCACGGCAGCCACCGGCATGGACGCCATTGCGCACTGTATGGAAACCTTCATGTCTGCCGCCTTCAACCCGCCGGCCGATGGCATTGCACTGGATGGCCTGGAACGCGGCTGGGCTGCCATCGAAAAAGCCACCCGCAACGGCAGCGACCGCGAAGCGCGCCTGAACATGATGAGCGCCAGCATGCAAGGGGCCATGGCCTTCCAGAAGGGGCTGGGGGCGGTGCATTCGCTCAGCCACAGCCTGGGCGGCGTGAACCCGCGCCTGCACCACGGCACGCTCAATGCCATGTTTTTGCCCGCCGTGGTGCGCTTCAATGCGCAGGCGGAATCGGTGCAAAAGGAAAAGCGCCTAGAGCGCATGGCCCACGCCATGGGCCTGGCCAGCGCAGGAGACATCCCCGAAGCCATCCGCGACATGAACGCCCGCCTGGGCCTGCCCACTGGCCTGGCCGCCATGGGTGTGACGGAAAGCATGTTCGACGAAATCATCAAAGGCGCCATGGCCGACCACTGCCACAAGACCAACCCGCGCGTTGCCACGCCCGAGCAATACCGGGAAATGCTGCACCAGAGCCTGTAAGAACGTGGTGCCCGGCGGCTGTGCCCACCAAGCCAGCCCTACAACCGGTGCACCACCCCCATGTCGGGCCGCTGCAGCCACTGGGCCAGCTCATCAGCCAATTGCTGGGCTGCCCCCGTGGCAGCCAGCCAGGCCTTGCTGCGCGCAGCGGTGTCGGGCCCGTAGTGGGTGAAATCCTGGCGGTCGGGCAGCTTGGCGTTGGGCAAGGTCTTCACCCATTGCGGATCGGGCGACAGCACCACCATCGAGTCGAGCGCCGGGGTGGCTTTGTGGCGCCAGCGCAGCGCCTTGTCCAGCCAGCCCGGAACCACCTGGTGCTGAAAGTGCGGGTACAGCACCAGGCCTGCGCCCTGCAAGGCTTCAGATCCGCCCATAGTAAATTGTGAGTCAAATCGGCCTGCAGCGCTTTCTGAATAAGCGCTAGCAGCTATGTTATTGATAGCACCCTGCGGCTGATGGTAGGCCAGATGCATGTGGTAGTCGGTCAGCCCGCCATCCCAATAGGCACCGGGCGGAGCCCCCTCAATGTGGTGCACCGCCTGCAACACGAACGGAATGGAGCAACTCGCCTGCAAGGCGTTCATGAAGTTGGCAGGCGTGAGGCGCACCTGCCGGGTGCGAAAGTCGTGCGTGCCGAACGGGAGCGGTGCGGGCAGCGGTGCGCCCGCAGACCCATCCCCCAGGGGCGAGGAGAACACCACCCGCTCCAGCCAGGCGCCCAGTGCCTTGCGGTGCACGGTGTTGCTGAAGAATGCGCCCAGGTAGCCCAGCGGCGTAGCCACCGGGTGCTCCCGCCCCAGCACATGGCGGCCACGCGCTGCAATCACATGCAGGTGGTAGCGCGGGTGCTGCAGCACCTCGTCCACCCGCCCGGCATAAAAGCTTTGCAGGTTTTGCCCAAACTGCTCGCTCACCTGCGATGCGGGGGGGCGCTTCTTGCCCGGGGGCACCTCGTAGTGCTGGCGCACGTAGGCGTCTTCCAGGCGCTGCAGGGCAGCCACCGGGTCATTGAGACAAGCGGTGGCCATGCGCCACGCGCCAATCGATGCACCCACCAGGTGCACCGGCTGGGCAGATTGCGGCAACCACTGGCCAAACAAAAACCGGTCAAGCGGCCCCAGGATGAGCCCCTTGGGCCCACCGGCTGCGGCGGGCACCACCCCGACATCAGACGGCTGCAGGCCGCGCTGGGCCAGGTGTTGGTAGGCCAGTGGGCCAGCGTGGATTCGCAGTGCTTTCATCGCGCCGATTGTCGCAGCGCAGCAGCCCGCGCGCGGCGGGCGCGAGCGTCAGACCAGGTAGTCTGCGGCGTCGGGGCGCACCGTCCAGTCGATGGGGTCTTGCTGCAGCACCATGTCAATGTCCAGGCCCAGCATCAGGCCGATCTCGCCCGGAAAAGTCACTGCCAGCTCGCGCTCAGAGAGTCCGGCCTCGCGGCCCCGCACGCGCCAGGCCGCCAGGTGAATGACACCCGCCAGTGGCTCGTAGGCTGTGTTCTCAAAAGGCGCGGCCTGGTACTGCAAGGCATCCACCACCACCTGGGGCAGCAGCCAGCGCTGGGCCAGCGCCGCAGAAACATGGCTGTAGCTGTAGCCCAGGATGCGTTGCTCGATCTTGCCCCGGCGCATGTCCAGCGGTAGCACCAAGGTGTTCATCGACTGCGCCTTTTGCGGGTTGCCTAGGTGAATGAGCAATTCACCCAAACCATGCAGCAAGCCAGCGGTATACGCAGCCGTGGGGTTCTGGAACACCACCCCAGCCAGTGAACGCGCCAGCTTGGCAGTGTGCAGGCTGTAGCGCCAGAACTGCTGCAGGTTGATGCCCGGCACCGCACGGGCCGCCGTGCCCAGCGTGGCAGACGACACCAGCGTTTGCAGCGGGGCGCTGCCCAGCAGCACCAGGGCTTCAGAAATGCCCGCCACCTGGCGGGTCAGCTGGTGCGCGGGTGCGTTGGCCAGCTCCAGCAGGCGCGCGGCGAGCACCGGGTCTGAACCAAAAAGCAGGTTCAGCCGACGCAAACTGGGCTCGCGCTGCGCCAGCTCGTTCATCAGCAACGCCACCGTGCGCGGCAGGCTTGGCAGCGCCACGGGTTGGCCTAGCAGTGCGTTCAGCTCCATGGTTCAGGGGGCGCGTCGGTGGTGGTTGCGGCGATTATGGCCGCGCCACCCCGGCAGCGGTGAGCGAAACGCCCGCCGCGCCTTCAGCGCCCCTTGGCCTGTTGCAATTTGGCAAACGCCGAGGCCATGGCCGATTGCTGCGCGGGCTCTGGCGCCCGGCGCTGGGGCTGCTGGTAGCCGCGCCCTGCACCTTCAAAGCGGTTGTCGCGCTGGCCGCGGTCGCCCGACTGGCGGGGGGCGGCATCCAGCTTCATCGACAGGCCGATGCGCTTGCGCTCCACATCCACTTCCATGACCTTGACGCGGACGATGTCGCCGGTCTTGACCACCTCGCGGGCGTCGTTCACAAACTTGTGCGCGAGCTGGCTCACGTGGACCAGGCCATCCTGGTGCACACCCAGGTCCACAAACGCGCCAAACTGGGCGACGTTGCTCACGGTACCTTCCAGAATCATCCCCTCCTTCAGGTCCTTGATGTCTTCCACGCCGTCGTTGAAGCGGGCCACCTTGAAGTCGGGGCGCGGGTCGCGGCCGGGCTTTTCCAGCTCGCCCAGAATGTCCTTGACGGTGATGACGCCAAACTTCTCGTTGGCGAACAGCTCGGGCTTCAGGGTCTTGAGCATGTCAGCCCGGCCCATCAGCTCGGCCACGGGCTTGCCCGTCTTTTCCATGATCTGCTCGACCACGGGGTAGGTTTCGGGGTGCACCCCGGTCATGTCGAGCGGGTTGTCACCGCCACGAATGCGCAAAAAGCCCGCGCTCTGCTCAAAAGTTTTGGCGCCCAGGCCGGCCACGTCCATCAGCTGCTTGCGGTTTTTGAACGCCCCATTGGCCTCGCGCCAGCGCACCACGGCCTTGGCCACACTGGCCGACAGGCCCGACACGCGGGAGAGCAGCGGCACGCTGGCCGTGTTCAGGTCCACCCCCACCGAGTTCACGCAGTCTTCCACCACCGTGCCCAGGGTGCGGGCCAGTTCGCTCTGGTTCACATCGTGCTGGTACTGGCCCACGCCAATGCTCTTGGGGTCGATCTTCACCAGCTCAGCCAGCGGGTCTTGCAGACGGCGGGCGATGGAGGCCGCGCCGCGCAGGCTCACGTCCACATCGGGCATTTCCTGAGAAGCGTATTCGCTGGCGGAATAGACCGAGGCGCCCGCTTCGCTCACCACCACTTTCTCAATGGCGCGGTCGGCCTTGGCGGCCATCTTGATCAGGTCAGCGGCCAGCTTGTCGGTCTCGCGGCTGGCCGTGCCGTTGCCAATGGCGATCAGGTTCACGCCGTGCTTTTCGCACAGCTTGGCCAGCGTGAACAGCGAGCCATCCCAGTCGCGCTTGGGCTCGTGCGGGTACACCGTGGCGGTGTCTACCAGCTTGCCGGTGGCGTCCACCACCGCCACTTTCACGCCGGTGCGAATGCCGGGGTCCAGGCCCATCACCACGCGCGGGCCGGCGGGTGCGGCCAGCAGCAGGTCGCGCAGGTTGTCGGCAAACACCTTGATGGCGACTTTTTCGGCCTCGTCGCGCAGGCGGGTGAACAGGTCGCGCTCGGTGGATAGGCTCAGCTTCACACGCCAGGTCCAGGCCACGCACTTGCGGATCAGGTCATCGGCCTTGCGGCCCTGGTGGCTCCAGCCCAGGTGCAGCGCAATCTTGCCTTCGGCCAGGCTGGGCTTGCCGGGCTCTGGCTCCACCGGTTGCACCAGCTTGGCTTCCAGAATCTCCAGACCACGACCGCGGAACACGGCCAGCGCCCGGTGCGAAGGCACGCGGCCAATGGGCTCGTCGTATTCAAAATAGTCACGGAATTTCGAGACTTCAGGGTCGTTCTCGTTCTTGCCTTCCACCTTTTTGGAGCGCAGCAGGCCTTCGGCCCACAGCCACTCGCGCAGGTTTTGCACCAGCGCGGCATCCTCAGCCCAGCGCTCGGAAAGAATGTCGCGCACCCCGTCCAGCACGGCGGGCACGGTCGAAAAATCGGCTCCGGTCTTGCCGTCGTCCAGCACTTCGGGCGGGCGGATGAAGGCCACGGCCTCTGCGGCGGGGTCCAGCGTGGGGTCGGCAAACAGCTTGTCGGCCAGCGGTTCGATGCCGAATTCGCGGGCCATCTGGCCCTTGGTGCGGCGCTTTTGCTTGAAGGGCAGGTAGATGTCTTCCAGCTCCTGCTTGGTGGGCGCGGCGGCAATGGCGGCACGCAGGGCATCGGTCAGCTTGCCTTGCTCATCAATGCTCTTGAGCACCGCAGCGCGGCGCTCGTCCAGTTCGCGCAGGTACGACAGGCGGGCTTCCAGTTCGCGCAGCTGGATATCGTCCAGGCCGCCAGTCACTTCCTTGCGGTAGCGCGCGATGAAGGGCACCGTGGCACCACCGTCCAGCAACTCGACGGCAGCGCGGACCTGCTGCTCCCCTACTTTGATTTCTGCGGCCAGTTGCCGAATGATCTGCTGCATGTGTGGGCAAACTCTCTGATACTCAAACGAACAAAACGCGAAGCGCGGGAGTTTGCCACAGGCCTGAGCGGGGCTAACATCCCCACCCCTTCCCCCCGTTGTTGACTGCTTTGCCTTTGCAAGACGACCTGTTTGGCGCACCGCCCGCCCCACCTGCGCCGCCGCCTGCCTCTGGCCCCGCCGACGCCGCCCCCGCCAAACGCGGCCAGGGGCTGAAGGTGTGCCCGGCACCGCAGGATGATGCGCTGCATGCCTTGGCCCAGGCGCTGCCGCCGCAGCTGCGCATGGGTACGTCGTCGTGGACTTACCCGGCCTGGAATGGTCTGGTGTGGGATGCCGTATACGAGGCACCGCAGTTGTCCAAGCAAGGTTTGGCGGCCTATGCAGCCCACCCTCTGCTGCGCACCGTGAGCCTGGACCGTAACTTTTACCGGCCGCTCACCGTCAGCCAATACCAGCGTTACGCCGAGCAGGTGCCCGAGGACTTCCGCTTTGTGGTCAAAGCCCCCAGCCTGGTGACGGACGCGCTGGTGCGCACCGAAGACGGCCGGGGCCGCGAGCCCAACCCCGCGTTTCTGAACCCCGAACTGGCGCTGCGCGAATTTGTGGAGCCTGCACTGGAAGGTCTGGGCAGCAAAGTCGGCGCACTGGTGTTCCAGATCAGCCCCTTGCCGATGGCGCTGCTGGATCGCATGCCGCAGGTGCTGGAGCAGCTGCGCACGCTGCTACAAGCCCTGCCACCCGTGGCCAGCCGGGCACCTGATGGGGTGATTGCCGTGGAGGTGCGTGACCCAGAGTGGCTCACGCCCGAATTTGCCGCCGTGCTGCGCAACGCCGGCGCAACCTACTGCCTGGGCCTGCACCCCAAGCTGCCACCACTGGCAGACCAATTGCCGCTGCTGCGGGCGCTGTGGCCCACGCCCCTGGTGTGCCGCTGGAACCTGAACGAAGTGCACGGCCCCTACGGCTACGAAGACGCGGAAAAGCGCTACGCCCCCTACGACCGGCTGCACGACCTGGACCCCGCCACACACGAAGCCCTGGCCAAGGTGATCGTCGGCATCACCGGCAGGGGCCAGAACGCCTACGTCACCATCAGCAACCATGCCGAGGGCTGCGCCCCCTTGACCGTGCAGCGACTGGCGCAGCATGTGCGAGCGCTACACACATCAGCCAGCCCAAGCCCAAGCCCAAGCCCTGGCACTGCTACCGGATAAGAGCCTTTTTGGCCTCTAGCGCTTATCCATCAAGCGCAAGCAGCTATTAACTTAATAGCAAATTCATGCAGACTCAGCGCCCCAGTTGCAGCGCCTGCCCTGGCTCCTGACCCAGCTTGAACTGGGCCACGGCCTCCACCATCTGCTCGGCCTGGGTGCGCAGGCTGCTGGCGGCAGCCGCCATTTCTTCCACCAGGGCCGCGTTTTGCTGGGTGGCCTGATCGAGCTGCGTGACCGCCTGCCCCACCTGGCCCACCCCGGCGCTTTGCTCGCCCGTGGCGGCGCTGATTTCCGAGACGATGTCGGCCACGCGCTGGATGGCGCTGACCACCTCGCCCATGGTGGTGCCCGCCTTGTCGGCCAGCACCGAGCCCTCTTGCACCATGGCACTGCTGGCGCCAATCAGCTCCTTGATGGCCTTGGCCTCGGTTGCCGTGCGCTGCGCCAGGTTGCGCACCTCGCTGGCCACCACGGCAAAGCCTCGGCCTTGCTCGCCCGCGCGGGCGGCTTCCACGGCGGCGTTCAAGGCCAGGATGTTGGTCTGAAACGCGATGCCGTCGATCACACCAATGATGTCGGCAATCTTCTGGCTGCTGCCATTGATGTTGTGCATGGTGCTGACCACCTGCGCCACCACGTCGCCACCTTGCGCGGCCACCTGGCTGGCGCTGGCCGCCAGGCGGCTGGCTTGCGAGGCGTTGTCGGCGTTGTGGCGAATGGTGGAGCCCAGCTCCTCCATGCTGGCAGCCGTTTCCTCCAGCGAGCTGGCCTGGGTTTCGGTGCGGGCCGAGAGGTCTTGGTTGCCCTGGGCGATCTCGTAACTGGCGGACGACACACTTTCAGCACTGCGGCGCACCGTGCCCAGGCTTTCCGCCAGGCGCTGGCGAAAACCTTCCATGGCCTGGCCCAAGGCGCCAATCTCGTCGTTGGATCAGATGTCCACCGACCGCGTCAAGTCGCCTTGCGACAGGAACCCCAGCGCGGCGCTGAGCTGCTGCACCGGTTTGCCCACCAGTCGGCGCGTGGCGTAGACCAACACCACGGTCAGGATGACCAGCGCGGCCAGCACGCCCACCCACAGCCAGATCAGCACGGCGCGGGCGTTTTTCATCATTTCTGACAGGGGAGCCTCGGCCACGATCACCCAGTTCCAGGGCTTATAGCGTTCGGTGGCCACAAACTGGCGCTGCTGCGCGCCAGCGCCCAGGCGGGGCGACCAGGCCACCTCCAACTCGCCGGTCTGGTCTTTCTCGGTCAGCTTGGCCAGCCAGGCTTTGCCTTCTTCGGTTTTTTCATCCACCACCAGGGCACTGGCCAGGCCCGATGTGCGCCCCCGCGCAGGGCGCGGTGGACACGTTCACCGCATACACCGCGCCGGTTTCAAACAGCTTTTGCGAGCCCATGACCTGGGCCAGCCTGCCCAGGATGGCGCTCATGTCGGTGCCGATGAACAGAATGCCAATCGTGCGGTTGCCCTCGCGAATGGGCTCTTACACCGTCATGTATTCCTTGCCAAACAGGCTGGCGCGGCCGATGTACGTCTTGCCTTCCTGCATCAGCGAATAGGCGGGGTGGTTGCGGTCCAGCAGGGTTTTGTAGGCGCGCTCGCCATCCTGCTTTTTGAGGGATGTGGTCACGCGGATGAAGTCATCACCCGTGCGCGCAAAAATGGTGGCAATGGCGCCCGCACTGTCTTTGGTGAAGCGGTCCACCCCCTCGAAGTTGCCGTTCAGGGGCACCCCCTGAAAATTCAGCACGGCTTCGGGCCTGCCGTCCGCACCGGGCTGCTCTTGCACACTGAAGTCACCCGAAAAGCGCGACTTGAACAGCACAAAGTCCCGCTTGGCTTGCTCTTGAGCGGTTTCATCAAAGCTCTGCACCAGGGTGCGCATCTGGGTCGCATATTGGTGGGCATCGTGGCGCGATACCGCACCAAAGTCCCGCCAGATAAACAGACTCACCAGGGTCATGGTGGTGAGCAAGACCAACAACAGGCTCACCAACGCCGCCAGGGAAAGTTTGAAAGCGACGGAGCGCTGGGATACGGGAGACATGGCCATCCTTGATGAATATGTTTTTATCAAATTTATTGCCAAATTCATCAATTTGCAATAAATAATTACACGATGATTCAAGAAAATGACTTGATCATGCTCAAAAGATTGTTTGATGATATTTTTTTACAAGAAAAACAATTGATAGTAACCCGATAATTCACAATGATTAACAACCAGTGTTCAGTCCTCTGCACACAGGCAGCGGGTGAATCCCGGTGCTATGCTTTTTGGGCTTTCCTGCTCGCCCCCTCCCCGGCACCCTTGACGCTTTGAGCCCCCCTCGCCCCACCGAAACACCCCTGCCCATGCGCGAAGGCGTGAGCCCCAGTTGCGTGGTGCTGCCCGCGCACCATGCAGCCCCATTGCTCGACAGGCTGGCCGCCCACCTGCCTGTGGTGGGCCGCGATGAATGGCTGGCGCGCATGCTGGCCGGTGATGTGGTGGATGCGCTGGGCCTGCCTGTGCGCCCCGAGCAGGTGGTCAAAGGCAGCGTGCGCCTGTTCTATTACCGCCATCTGCAGAACGAGCCCGAGCTGCCTTTTGAACACGAGGTGCTGTACCAGGACGAGCATCTGCTGGTGGCCGACAAGCCGCATTTCATGCCCGTCACGCCCACGGGGCGCTACGTGCAGCAGTCGCTCTTGGTGCGGCTGAAGCGGCAATTGGGCCTGCCAGATCTATCGCCCCTGCACCGCATCGACCGCGACACGGCGGGGCTGGTGCTGTTCTCGGTGCAGCCGCGCACGCGGGGCGCGTACCAGGCCTTGTTCAGGGAGCGCAGCATGGCCAAGACCTACGACGCCGTGGCGCCCTGGAATGCTGACATCCCCTTTCCGCGTGAACACCGCAGCCGCATGGAGGAATCACCACAGTTCTTTCGCATGCAAGAGGTGTCCGGCGAGCCCAACAGCCACACGCACATGGCCGTGCAGGCCGTGCAAGGCCCCTGGGCGCTGTACCGGCTGGAGCCCATCAGCGGCAAACGCCACCAGCTGCGCGTGCACATGGCCGCGCTGGGCCTGCCACTGCGCAACGACCCGTTCTACCCCGAGGTGAACGACCCGCCCGAAGGCGACTACTCGCGCCCCTTGCAGCTGCTGGCCCGGTCGCTGCGCTTTACCGACCCGCTGACCGGGCAAGAGCACCACTTTGAAAGCCGACTGCGCCTGCAGTGGCCCGTGATTGAACCCCTGCCTGAGTCCGCAGCGGCGTAGACCTACAATCCAACCCGCATTGGATGGCCTCCGGCCGCCAATGCGTGCTAGGGGTGTCTGCAGCGCAAGTTGCAGGCTGAGAGAGTCCCTTTGAACCTGATTGCGCCCCTTTCACCAAGACTGAGGCCCGAGATCATCCTCGCGCAGGGAAGCCGTCACGCCACAGCCATGCCCCGCACCGGGCAGCGCCAGGGCGGGCGTTGCCGCCTTGCGCTGTTGTTATCTGATTGAACAGACCGCTGCGGAGCTTTTGCATGACGTCACCCCACCCCCCTGCCCCATCGGCAGCCCAACCATCGGCAATCAACGAGGCCCTGGTGCCCGTGTCTGCCGATCGCCGCGTCTTTCAGTGGCACGACCACGCCTCGCTCTGGTTCAGCCTGGGCGTGGGTCTGCTGGTCATGCAGGTCGGCGCCTACCTGATGCCCGCGCTGGGCACCCAGGAGGCCTTGTGGGCAATTGTGGCGGGCTCGCTGCTGGGCGCCGGGCTGCTGGGCTGGGTGGCCAAGCTGGGCTGCGACAGCGGCCTGGCCAGCGCGGGGCTGATGCATGCGGTGTATGGCCGGGGCTTTGCCAGCCTGCCCATCGTGCTGAACATCGTGCAACTGGTGGGCTGGGGCACGTTTGAGCTGGTGGTGATGCGCGATGCCACCGTAGCGATTGGGCAGCAATCTGGCGGCCTGCAAGGGGCCCAGTGGCCCGTACTGGCCACGCTGCTGTGGGGCTGCGTGGTGATGCTGCTCATCAGCGGGTCGATGGTGCAACTGGTGCGCAAGCTGATCGCCCGCGTGGCCCTGCCCCTGGTGGTGCTGTCGCTGCTGTGGCTGAGCTGGCAGTTTGTGTCGCTGGCGCAAGCCCAGGGCTTGAGTGCGCTGTGGAACCGGCAGGGCGCTGGCGGCATGGGCGTGCTGCCCGCGCTCGACCTGGTCATCGCCATGCCCATCTCGTGGCTGCCGCTGGTGGCCGACTACGCCCGCCACGGCAAGAGCGGCGGCGCTGCGCTGCGCGGTACCTGGCTGGGCTATGCGCTGGCCAACATGTGGTGCTACAGCCTGGGCGTGCTGGTGGCGTTGACGTTGCCCTCTACCGACCTGGTGCAGGCGCTGCTGCTGGCGCAGGGCGGGCTGATTGCGCTGTCGCTGATACTGATCGACGAGGTGGACAACGCTTATGGCGACACCTACTCCGGCGCGGTGTCGGCCCACAGCCTGCTGCCACGCTGGAGCATTCGCCGCTGGGGGCTGGCAGTGGCCGCCCTGTGCACGGGTCTCGCCCTGGTGCTGCCCATGCACAGCCTAGAGCCCTTCCTGCTACTGCTCAGTTCGGTGTTCGTGCCGCTGTTCGGCGTCATCCTGGGGCGCTTGGCGTTTGGCACCCACGCCCCCACGCTGCTGGCACAGGCCCGGGTGGTGAACGCCTTGCCCGTGGCACTGTGGCTGGCGGGCATTGCGGTGTACCACCTGGCACCCAAGGTTTTGCCGGGCGCTGGATCGGCCTTGCCAGCACTGGCGTTCAGCTTTGCGCTGGCCTGGGCCACCCGGCCCAAGGCGCGCTGATTGCTATCAAAATATGAGCTGTCAGCGCTTTATTGATAAGCGCTCGCGGCCAAAATGATTAAGAATTCTCAAACACCCGCTGCGCGATGGGTGCGTAGCCGTGGTTCAGCGGCCCATGGCCGCGCCCCGTGGTCACATCGGCTCCGGCGGCAATTGCGCCCAGGATGTAGCTGCGGGCTTGCTCCACCGCCTGCTGCAGCGGCAGCCCCAGCGCCAGGTGGGCAGCAATGGCGGACGACAGCGTGCACCCGGTGCCATGCCCGTTGTGCGTGGCAATGCGCGGCGACTGAAGCTTGTGCGCTTGCGGTGCACCGGGCATCGACAGCACATCCACCACCCAATCGCCGGACAAGTGCCCGCCTTTGAGCAGCACCGCCTGCGCGCCCAGCGCACGCAGGTCTTGCGCGGCGGCTTCCAGGGCATCGGCGTCTTGCAGGCTGCGGCCCAGCAGCCAGCCCGCTTCGTCCAGGTTGGGCGTGATCACCTCGGCCAGCGGGAACAGCTCACTCACCAGCACGCCCACAGTCTCCTGCGCAATCAGTCGGTCGCCACTGGTGGCGACCATCACCGGGTCCAGCACCACATGGGGCAACTGGTAGGCGCGAATGGCATCGGCCACCACGCGCACCACTTCGGGCGAATGCAGCATGCCGATCTTGACCGCATCCACGCCAATGTCTTGCACCACAGCATCGATTTGGGCCTTGAGCATGTCAGGCGGCACGCCATGGATGCCCGTGACGCCGCAGGTGTTTTGCGCCGTGATGGCGGTGATGGCCGTCATGCCGTAGCAGCCCAGAGCGCTGAAGGTTTTGAGATCGGCCTGAATGCCTGCGCCGCCGCCGCTGTCTGAGCCGGCAATCGACAACACGCGTGCGTAACGGGATGACACGCGCGCGTCACTGGGCAACACGCGTGCGTGTGGACGGCCCGCGTGGAGCCCTGTAGAAGAGGAAGTCATGGCAAAAATTATGGCCTATGCGCCAGGTCAAGCCACGCCAAAAGGGGATGTGCTGTAATTGTTTTTTCCGGACGAAACAGGGGTGTCCCGCCGCTTCAACGGTGTGTGACTGAGAAATACCCTGGGGCCCGCAGCCACGCTGCACTGCGCCCCGCTACCCGATCCAGGTCATGCTGGCGTGGGGAGTTTCCACCAACGGCGCTGCGCCCTCCGTTTTGTCCACTGTTGCCTTTCTACAGACGGACGCCAGACGGACCCCTATGTCACTTTCTCCTTCATCCTTCGCAATTCTGGGCGCCGGCCTCATGGGCCGCCTGCTCGCCGTAGAGCTGGCACGCCAGGGCCACCGGGTTGAGATTTACGACGCAGGCAGCCCCCAGGCAGAACAATCGGCCGCCACGGTGGCCGCCGCCATGCTGGCACCGCTGGCCGAATCCGCCATCACCGAGCCAGGCGTGGTGCGCATGGGCCACTACGCGCTGCCACGCTGGCAGCAGTTGATTGCGTCGCTGACCGAATCGGTATTTTTTCAGCAGGCGGGCACCTTGATCGTCTGGCACCGCCAAGACGCTGCAGAAGCCCAACGCTTTACGCGCGTGCTGGAAGCCAACCAGCAAACCACCCCGGAGCTGCTGCCACTGCAAAAGCTGGACAGCGCTGCTCTGGCACAAGCAGAGCCTACGCTGGCAGAGCGCTTCAATCACGGCCTGTATCTGCCGGGCGAAGGCCAGCTGGACAACCGCCAGTTGCTGACCAGCCTGTTCGCTGAAATGACACGGCTGGGTGTGCAGATGCACTGGAATGCGCCCCGCACGCCCGAGGCCTTTGCACCGGGCACGCCAGGGCAACCCGACTGGGTGCTGGACTGCCGAGGCCTGGGCGCTCGCCAGGACTGGAAAGACCTGCGCGGTGTGCGAGGCGAGGTGGTGCGCCTGTACGCACCCGATGTCACCCTGCAACGCCCTACCCGCCTGGTGCACCCCCGCTACCCCATCTACCTGGCGCCCAAGCAAGACCATGTGTTTGTGATTGGCGCCACCGAGATAGAGTCCGACGACCTGTCGCCCGCCAGCGTGCGATCGACGCTGGAGCTGCTGAGCGCAGCGTATGCCGTGCACCCTGGCTTTGCCGAGGCGCGCATTCTCGAAATTCGCACCCAGTGCCGCCCCACCCTGCCCGACAACCTGCCCGCCATTCGCCAGCCCCAGCCGCGCGTGCTGGAGGTCAATGGCATGTACCGGCACGGCTTCATGATTTCTCCGGCAATGCTGGACGTCACCCTGGAAATTCTGAACACAGGACAATCGCAGCTTTCAAAACGATTTGATCTGCGGCTTGAACTGCTGGGGCAACCAGCCCCCGCCGTTCAGGCAGCCAGCGCATTGGCATGAAGATTTTCATCAACAACCATCCTTACGAACTGCCGGAAGGCGCCACCGTCACCGATGCCGTGGCCGCCATCCAGGCCCGGCCGCCCTTCGCTGTCGCTGTCAACACCAGCTTTGTGCCCAACACGCGCTACGCAGCACACGCTTTGCAGCCGGGCGACCGCGTAGAAATCATCTCCCCTGTGACGGGCGGCTGATGCCCCAACAACCCATGACCGCTCTTACCTCTCCAGATTCGCTGGTCCTTTACGGCCACACCTTCACCAGCCGCCTGCTGCTGGGCACCTCCCGGTACCCCTCGCCCGCCATTCTGGAAGCCGCCGTGGCGCGGTCGCAGCCCGCCATGGTGACGGCATCTCTGCGCCGCCAGGGCAGCAACCCGGCCGAAAGCGGCGCCAGCTTCTGGGAGCTGCTGCGCAAGCTCAATGTGCCCGTGCTGCCCAACACCGCGGGCTGCCACAGCGCCCAGGAAGCCATCACCACCGCCCAGATGGCCCGCGAGGTGTTCAACACCCCGTGGATCAAGCTGGAACTGATCGGCGACGACTACACCCTGCAGCCCGACACGCTGAACCTGGTGAGCACGGCCGAGCACCTCATCAAAGAAGGCTTTCAGGTGCTGCCCTACTGCACCGAAGACCTGGTGCTGTGCCAACGCTTGGTCGATGTCGGCTGCCAGGCCGTCATGCCCTGGGCTGCGCCCATTGGCACCGGTCGCGGCCCTGTGAACCCCTACGCGCTGCAAACCTTGCGTGAGCGGCTGAGCGTGCCACTGCTGGTGGATGCAGGCCTGGGCCTGCCCTCCCACGCGTGCCAGGTCATGGAATGGGGCTATGACGGTGTGCTGCTGAACACGGCCGTGGCCCTGGCGCAAGACCCCGTGGCCATGGCCGGTGCTTTTGCCGATGCGGTGCAGGCTGGCCGGGCTGCCTACCGCGCAGGCGCCATGACCGCACAGGACTCCGCCCAGCCCAGCACCCCCGTGCTGGGCACGCCCTTCTGGCACCACGACCAACATGCTTGATGCCACCACGGCCGCCATGGCCCAATCCATCCAGAGCTTGCACGCAGCAACGTTTGCGGGGTTTGAACCGCTGCAACCCCCAGCGCCCACAGGTAAAGATCCTGTGTACCTGGCCGCTTTGCACGCCTGCAGCCAGCTGGGCTTCATCGCCCACGACGCAGAATGCCTGGCCCGTGCCTGGCTTGCTCAATCCACGCGCACCGGTCAGTTCGACGCAGCACTCTGGCCCAGTGACCCACGCGACTATGGCTTGCAAACTACACCACGGACCAGTGCCTTTGTCACCTGCCCCCAGGCACTCGGCTTGTATGCCGTGTTGCCCGATGCCGACTGGGTGGGCCGCATGGCACATGCGGGCGTGCCCACGGTACAGCTGCGCTACAAGTCGGATGACGCTGTAGCGATTGCCCAGGAAGTGCGCAAAGCCGTGGCTGCAGTCGCGGGCACCCCCGCCCTGCTGTTCATCAACGACCACTGGCGGGAAGCCATTGCCGCCGGGGCCTACGGTGTGCACCTGGGGCAGGAAGACCTGGACGCACTCACCCCCGAAGAACTGCAGACCCTGCGCGATTCAGGCCTGCGGCTGGGCGTCAGCACCCATGGGTATGCCGAGATGGTGCGCGCCGATGCGGTGGGCCCCAGCTACATAGCCATGGGCGCCGTGTTCCCTACGACGTTGAAAAAAATGGCGACGGCTCCGCAAGGGCTGGGGCGGCTGGCGGCTTATGCCAAACTCATGAAGAGCTACCCTCAAGTTGCCATCGGCGGGATAGGGCAAGATCAATTCGCCGAGGTATTGGCCACCGGGGTCGGCTCCATCGCGGTAGTGCGCGCCTTGGTCAATGCCGACCAGCCTGAAGAAGCTGCAGCGAGCCTGATGGCGGCAATGCGAGGTTGAGTGACCTGCGGGCGGGGTTGTTGATATTTCCACCTGCGTCACCGCAAGGCTGCTGCTGCGGCATCGGAAAGCTGGGTTGCGCAACCCCTCAAACCACCCGCTCAGGGCTTCTTATCAGTGGGCTTGAGCGGCTCCAGCTCCAAGCTCAACTCCATCAGATCGTTGGAAGACCCGAACCCAATCGGTGTGCCAGGGGCTGGAGGCGGGGTTACCAAAACAGCTGGCAAATCACTGATGGTGATGGGAACGGGCTCAGACAAATCAATGTCCAGCGTGACGGACGATTGGTACTTTGCACCTCTCGAGCCGACAGCAGAAGCTGATGCAGGAGGCTGCACTACCGGCTTGGGCTCCTGAGGTGCCAATTTGTTCTCGTCCACCGCAGCTTCCGCACGCGGTGCGGGCGGCTCAAAGCCAAACTCCAGGGCGGCTGCCAGCGAGTCCAGAGGGAAGTCTGGCGTGTGGTCCAGCGGCGCCAGCGAACTCAAGGCATGCGCGGCTGCGGCCTCAAAAGTCTGTGGATGCGGCGTGGTACGTTTGCGCGGAGGTGGTGCGCCCCGCGCACTCGATGGCGTCGTCTGCGCAATCGCCAACAGTAGCAGCAGGTCATCAAAGGCAGCCAGATCAAAGGGCGCCTTGCGCGTGTCACCGGGCCGGTAGAACATATGCTTCTCCAGCACATGGAGCACGTTGGGAGAGCTCCACTCGGCCTCGATTTCAGCCAGGGCTTCCAGGTACTGGTCCAGCGGCTTGCCCAGGCGGTCAAACGCCGAGAACTCCGGCACATGCGCATTGAAATGGCGCATGAACTGCTGGCGCAGGGCGTTGAAATCTGCAGCACGGCTCAAGGTACGGTACAGGCGCAGCAAATCCAGGTACGTCACCGGCGAGGTTTCCTCATGCTGGGCGATGTGCTGGCGCAACACCTCGACGGCCTGGTCGTGCTCGCCCACGGACACGAAAAACTCTGCCTGCTGCTGAATATCGAACAGCTCTTCTGGATTGATGATGTGGTGCAGTGGTGCCTGCGCTGCTGGTGCAGCCGTGGGGGCCGGTTCAAAACCAGCGTCCTCCAGCGAGACTTCACCGGGCTCGGCCGCATTTTCTGACGCTACCGCCTGCACCACAGGCATGGGCGCAGCCACGGGCGGGGTCGCAGCAGGGGTCAGAGGACGACCCCAGCGGTCTGTAGGCGGTGCAACCACCTCTTCCACAGTTTCCAGATCGACCACACTTGGCTCGTCAGCCCTTCGGCTGCTGACCGCCACGGCTTCACGCCATGAACGTTCGGACTTGGATGCCGCCCGGTCAGAGCGGCGCCACAACCATCCGCACAAGCCCAGGGCCACGGCCAGCGCGCCACCCAAGCCGTAGACCATCCACGAGGGAAGGCGATCAGCCTCCATCTCATGCACCTGCCTTTGCAACTCAGCGGTCGCGGCCTGGTTACGGCTCGCGCTGGCGCGAAACTGGGTCAATTCGGTTTCCAGCTTACGCAGGGCTGCTTCCTGCTGCGCCAATGTCTGGGGATCCTGATTCAAGGCACGCCACAACGCAGCCGCTTGCTCCCGCTGGGGTGAAGTTTCTGATGCGGGGGCTTGTGGCAGTTCCGGCGTGGTGCGCAGGGCCAGCGGCATTTCAAGCCAGGCATCCAAAGGCTCCATCACCAGCCGAGAGCGCGCAGGCTCCCGGGGCGCAGCCTGCTTGACTACCGATGGACGCGGGGAAACACGCGCTTCTTTGCGCGCCACAGCGGGCGCAGATGCCGCCTTGGTGGGCGCAGGGCGCGGAACGGTGGCGCTGCTACCCTGTGGAGCGGAATTTGAGACGGGCACATCCACCGCTGTCGGTGCTGCGATGCGCGATGGAGTGGTCACCGTCGCTTGCGGCCCAGGAACTGCAACGCTGCGCGGTGCCGTCTGCGGAGGGTCTGCAAAGAAAATGTAGGTACGGGCCACCCGGCCCGCACAGCCCGCTGTCAGGGTGACCTGGACGATGGGCTCGTCGATAGCGACAGAGGCTTGCACACGAACGCCGCTACGTCCGCTGGTTTCTGGCAAGGGCGTGACGAAGACCTTCGATTCGCTCAATTGCGCATCGCCCGACTTCACCGTAGCAGCAACACAAGAAGAAGCCACGTCCGAGCCAGTATCTGGCTGCACATCAAAAGTGAGGTCGAGCGAACTACCCAGGACCACAGCTCCCCTGCTTGCCCCAAGGGAAAGCGCTGAAGCACCGGCTGCGATAGCCCACAGACCGGCTCCAAGGATGTTGTTACGGAGTTTCACAATTAATTTTGTTCTTGGCTCGTTGGATTCTTGCACATAAGTGGCAACGCAGGGCCGCAGCCATAATCGCGCTATGAAAATTCATTTTTCCAGCATCGCCGTGGTGGGCGCGGGGGCCATGGGCCAAGGCATAGCGCAGATTGCGGCACAAGCGGGCAGTCACGTCTGGTTGCTTGATTCCAAGCCCGGCGCAGCAGACAAAGCCAAGCAAGCCATCCAGCAGCAATGGGCCAAACTCGCCGCCAAAGGCCGCGTGACAGAGGAGCAAGTCCAGGCCTGGAATCAACAGTTGCAAATTGCCAACACTTTGGCTGAACTCGGGTCTTGCCAACTGGTGATTGAGGCGGTGGTGGAGCGTCTTGAGGTCAAGCAAGCACTCTTCGCAGAGTTGGAGCGCACCCTGCCAGCCAACGTGGTGTGGGCAACCAACACTTCTTCCCTGTCTGTGACGGCCATTGCAGCCGCGTTGCAGCAACCCGAACGACTGGCCGGTTTCCATTTCTTCAACCCCGTGCCGCTGATGAAGGTGGTAGAGGTGGTGGCAGGCCTCAAGACCGATCCAGCCCTGTGCCAAGCCCTCACAGCCTACGCCCGCGAAATGGGGCACACCCCGGTGCAGGCGCAAGACACACCGGGCTTCATCGTCAACCACGCCGGGCGTGGTTTTGGCACCGAGGCATTGCGTATCGTCAGCGAGGGCGTGGCCGACTTCGCCACCATCGACCGCATCCTGCGCGACCAGGTGGGTTTCAAGCTCGGGCCCTTCGAGTTGATGGACCTGACGGCACTGGACGTGTCGCACCCCGTGATGGAATCCATTTACCACCAGTATTACGAAGAGCCGCGCTTTCGCCCCAGCGTCATCACGGCACAACGGCTGGCAGGCGGGGTGCTGGGCAAGAAAGTGGGAGATGGCTTCTATCGCTACGAAAACGGTGTGGCCCAGGTGCCCGCAGAGCCGCCTGTCCCGGTGGTGCAAGACATACCGCCCGTGTGGGTCTCGCCCCGAGCATCGCGACGCATGGAGCTGTACCAGTTACTCAAGGACCTGGGCGCCGCCATCGAGACCGGTGCATCGCCCTCACCCACAGCCATCACCTTGGTCGCCCCCCTGGGGTTTGACGTGACCACCGTGGCAGTGGTCGAACGGCTGGACCCGGCCCGCACCATTGGCATCGACATGCTGGTGGAAGAAGCCGCCACCAAGCGGCGCGTACTGGCCACCAACCCGGCCACGCGCGTGGACATTCGCAACGCCGCGCACGCCCTGTTTGCCCGCGATGGCAAGCCCGTGAGCGTGATCCGTGACAGCGGCGGCTTTGTCACCCAGCGCGTGGTGGCCACCATCATCAACATCGCGACAGATATTTGCCAGCAAGGCATTTGCTCACCCAAGGATCTGGAAACCGCCGTCACCCTGGGCCTGGGCTACCCACTGGGGCCTTTGGCCATGGGCGACCGCTGGGGGCCCACCACACTGGGGCCTTTGGCCATGGGCGACCGCTGGGGGCCCACCAATATCCTGGAAGTGCTGTTCAACATGCAGACCGTGTACGGCGACACCCGTTACCGCCCCAGCCCCTGGCTGCGCCGGCGAGGCGCCATCGGCCTGAGCCTGACCCACGTCGAAGAAAGCTGAATCCATGCCCGCCCAACTCCTGAGCACCAGTGAAGGTCAGACGCTGGTTCTGACCCTGAGCAACCCCGGTCTGCGCAATGCAATGGAGCCCTCCATGGGCGCGGCTTGCATCGAAGCACTCATCGTGGCCGAGCGCAGCCCCGATGTACGCAGCGTGGTCATCACCGGCGCGGGCGGCATGTTCTGCTCGGGCGGCAACCTGCAAAGCCTGCAGGCCAACCGCCAGCAGCCCCCCGAAGTGCAAGCCCAGCGCATTGAAGGCCTGCACCAATGGATCGAGACCGTCCGCACCTACCCCAAGCCCATCATCGCGGCGGTGGAAGGCGCTGCGGCTGGCGCAGGCTTTTCGCTGGCCCTGGCGTGCGACATGGTGGTCGCAGCACGCGATGCGGTGTTTTTGATGGCATACAGCAATGTGGCCCTGTCGCCCGACGGAGGCGCCAGTTGGAGCCTGGCACACACCCTTCCCCGCCCTTTGGCCACCGAGCTGTTGATGTGTGGCGACAAGATCACCGCCGAGCGGCTGCATGCATTGGGCCTGGTCAACCGCCTGAGCAACCCAGGCGATGCTCTGGGCACAGCGCTGCAACTGGCAGATCGCCTGAACCAACGTGCTCCCAACGCTTTGGCCAGCATCAAGGAACTGCTGAGCGATGCCGCCCACCAAACGCTGAGCCAGCACCTCAACAGTGAACGCGATCACTTCGTCAAAAACCTGCACCACCCGAACGCGGGGGAAGGCATTGCAGCGTTTCTGGAAAAGCGCGCGCCGCGCTACGAGTGAACGCCTTCACCAGCCGCCTTCACCAGCCTGCCAAGGCTGGTGAAGGCCTGTGCCCTGCGCCCCTCTCGGCCCAGGGCATTTTTTTCGTCTGTACGTCGCAGGCTAAGCGCCCAAGACACAGACACACAGGTGACAACACTGAGCGAATAGCCCGGTCCCTCACGCGACAATGAAGCTGTTTCCAGTCACCCAAAAGACAGACCATGGACGACCCGATTCTTACCATCGAAGAACGTGAAGCGATCAATTCCGGTCGCTGGTTCTCATCCCTTTCTCCGTCATTGCGACACGACATCCTCCGATGTGCATACGTCAAACGCTTCAAAGACGGCGGCCTCATAGCCGCCCGGGGCGATCCGCCCGAGGAGTGGATTGCCTGCGCGCGCGGCGCGGTGCGGGTCAGCTCCACCTCCATCTCGGGCAAGCAGATCACGCTGACCTATGTGGAGCCGGGCATCTGGTTTGGGGACGTAGCCATCTTCGACGGGGATCGGCGCACGCACGATGCCTACGCGCACGGCGACACCACCATTCTTTGCGTGGCCAAGGCAGACTTCAAGAAAATTCTGGCCGCGCACACCGAGTTCTACGAAGCCATGCTGCGCCTGCATGCACGCCGCATTCGGCAACTGTATGGCTTGGTGGAAGACCTCAACACCCTGCCCCTGCGGGCGCGCTTGGCCAAGCAGCTCATGCACCTGGTGCGCAGCTATGGCATTCCCAGTTTGTCGGACGGCAGCGAGATGCGCATTGGCCTGCAACTGGCCCAGGAAGAGCTGGCGCAATTGCTGGGCGCATCGCGCCAGCGGGTGAACCAGGAACTCAAAGCCATGGAACGCGAGGATGCGATTCGCATCGAGCCGGGTGGCCTGGTGGTGCGCAACCGCGAAGCACTGATGCGCATTGCCGAAGCAGACATCTGAAGGTCCACTTCCGGTCACCGCCGTGTTCTCCGTGCGCAAACCCTGCGCACCCCACACCTGCCGCACCTGCAGCGGCAGGCTCGCCCCTCTCATATCACCGCATGCGGCGCGCTGCACGTCCGCAAAGCCTTGCCGCGTCTACACACCCAACCTCACATGAGCAACTTTGACCACTTCGTGGGCACACGCCCTGTGTCCGAACAACACGCCTTCGATGTTGCCGCGCTCACCAGCTGGCTCGGTCGCCACATGCCAGGCTTTGAAGGGCCCCTGACCGTCGAGATGTTCAAAGGCGGACAGTCCAACCCCACCTACAAGCTCATCACGCCCAGCGCCAGCTACGTGATGCGTGCCAAGCCCGGCCCAGTGGCCAAGCTGCTGCCTTCGGCCCATGCCATCGAGCGCGAATTCGCCGTGATGAGCGGCCTGCAAGGCACCGATGTACCCGTGCCACGCATGCATGTGCTGTGCGAAGACGAATCGGTGATTGGCCGCGCCTTCTACGTGATGGAGTGCATGCAAGGCCGCGTGCTGTGGGACCAATCCCTGCCCGGGATGACGCCGACCGAGCGCGGCGCCATCTACGACGAGATGAACCGCGTGATTGCCGCGCTGCACACCGTGAAGTTTGCTGATCGGGGCCTGGCCAACTATGGCAAGCCCGGCAATTACTTTGACCGCCAGATTGGCCGCTGGAGCAAGCAATACGTCGCCTCTATCACCCAGCCCATCGAAGAGATGGACCGACTGATGGAATGGCTGCCCGCACACATGCCTGCCAGCGCCAGGGATGAGAGCCAAGTCTCCATCGTGCATGGCGACTTCCGGCTGGACAACCTCATGTTCCACCCCACCGAGCCCCGCGTGATCGCCGTGCTGGACTGGGAGCTGTCCACCCTGGGCCACCCGCTGGCTGACTTCAGCTACCACTGCATGAGCTGGCACATCCCGGCGGCACTGGGGCGCGGCATTGCAGGGCAAGACCTGGCCGCACTGGGCATTCCGGACGAAGACAGCTACATCCGCAGCTACTGCGAGCGCACTGGCATTGCCACGCCCGAAGCACTGCGGGCCGACTGGAACTTCTACATGGCCTACAACATGTTCCGCATCGCGGCCATCTTGCAGGGCATTGCCAAGCGGGTGGAGGCAGGCACCGCCTCCAGCGCGCAGGCTAAGGCCTCGGGCGAAACGGCCCGTCCCATGGCGCAACTGGCCTGGTCTTTTGCCCAGCGCGGCTGACCCTGCCCCACAGAACCACACGACCAATTTTTCACGGAGAACCCCATGGACTTTGACTACTCCCCCAAAACCAAAGAACTGCAGGCCAAACTGCTCCAGTTCATGGACGAGCACATCTACCCAGCCGAAGCCGACTACACGGCCGAGCTGCAGGCCAACACGGCTGCAGGAAAACGCTGGAGTGCACTGAACACCATCGAAAACCTCAAGCCCAAGGCCCAAGCCGCAGGCTTGTGGAATTTGTTTTTGCCGGTGGACAGCGCCGCCGCCTCAGGCTACGCAGGCGCAGGCCTCACCAACCAGGAATATGCGCCCCTGGCAGAAATCATGGGCCGCGTGCCATGGGCCAGCGAAGTGTTCAACTGCTCGGCACCCGACACCGGCAACATGGAAACCATTGCCCGTTACGGCAGTGAAGAGAACAAGGCCCGCTGGCTCAAGCCATTGCTCGAAGGCAAGATTCGCTCTGCCTTCGCCATGACTGAACCGGCCGTGGCATCAAGCGACGCCACCAACATTGAAACCCGTATTGAACGCCAGGGAGACGAATACGTCATCAACGGCCGCAAGTGGTGGATTTCGGGCGCGGCCGACCCACGTTGCGCTGTGTTCATCACCATGGGCAAGAGCGACCCCGATGCGCCCAAGCACTCGCAGCAAAGCATGGTGCTGGTGCCCGCTGACACCCCCGGCATCAAGATCATTCGCCCGCTCAACGTGTTCGGCTACGACGACGCCCCCCACGGCCATGTGGAGATGACGTTTGAAAACGTGCGCGTGCCCGTCTCCAACATCCTGCTGGGCGAAGGCCGTGGCTTCGAGATCGCCCAAGGGCGTCTGGGCCCCGGGCGCATCCACCACTGCATGCGCCTCATTGGCCTGGCCGAGCGCGCGCTGGAGCTGATGTGCAAGCGCGCCAGCAGCCGCGTGGCCTTTGGCAAGACCGTGGCCCAGCAAACCGTGACGCAAGAGCGCATTGCCGAAGCCCGTTGCAAGATCGACATGGCCCGCCTGCTGACCCTGAAGGCCGCCTGGCTGATGGACGTGGCAGGCAACAAGGTGGCCAAGACCGAGATCGCCATGATCAAGGTGGTAGCCCCCAGCATGGCCTGCCAGGTGATCGACTGGGCCATGCAGGCCCACGGCGGCGGCGGCATGTGCGACGACTTCCCCCTGGCCTACGCCTACGCCGGTGCGCGCACCCTGCGCTTTGCAGACGGCCCGGACGAAGTGCACCGCAACGCCATTGCCAAGTGGGAGCTGGGCAAGTACGGCAGCTACGGCCGCGACGCGGGCGTGCCCATCACACGCGGCGCCTAACAGGCCGTTGAAAAATCCCCCGCCGACGCTGGCGTCGGCCAGTACGATCTGAAGCCATCGGCGAACAACCCAGACGAGGACGATGAGAGGCAACCAAGACTTCCAGGGGGCGATGTTCAGCTACATCAGCCTTGAAGAGCGCGTGCCGCAGACACACCCGCTGCGCAAACTGCGCGCCGCAGTCGATGCGCTGCTGGCGACGATGAACCGCGAGTTCGACGCGGTGTACGCCCGCCGGGGCCGCCCCTCGGTGCCGCCGGAGATGCTGCTCAAGGCCCTGCTGCTGCAGATCCTGTTCTCCATCCGCAGCGAGCGCCAGTTGGTCGAAGCGGTCAACTACAACCTGCTGTACCGCTGGTTCGTGGGCCTGAACATCGAGGACAAGGTCTGGGACCACTCCACCTTCAGCGCCAACCGCGAGCGGCTCTTCAACGAAGACTTGGCCCGCGCCTTCTTCGAGCGGGTCAAGCACACCGCCGATTGGGCGAAGTTGACCAGCGACGAACACTTCAGCGTGGACGGCACGCTGATCGAGGCCTGGGCCTCGCACAAAAGTTTCAAGCGCCGGGACGACGACCAAACCCCGACTGAGGGGCGCAATCCCGAGGTGGACTTCAAAGGACAGCAGCGCTGCAACGACACCCACGCCAGTACCACGGACCCCGATGCCCGGCTGTTCAAGAAGAGCGCGGGCGACAAGGCTCGCCTGTGCCACATGGCGCACATCCTCATGGAAAACCGCAACGGTCTGATCGTGGACGTGGAGATCACCCATGCCAGCGGCACCGCCGAGCGCGAGGCGGCGCTGGCCATGTTGAAGCGTCGGGACAACAAGAACAAGCGGGCTACGGTCGGGGCCGACAAGGGCTACGACAGCAAGGCCTTCATCAAGGGCTGCCGAAAGCTCAAGGTCACGCCGCACGTGGCGGCCAAGGACAAGCACTCGGCGGTGGATGCCCGGATCACCCGACACGAGGGCTACAAGACCAGTCAGAAGGTGCGCAAGCGCATTGAGGAGGCCTTTGGCTGGATCAAGACCGTGGGTGGTCTGGCCAAGACCAAGCTCATCGGTCAGGCCAAGCTCACGGGTCAGGCGCTGCTGTGCTTTGCCACCTACAACCTGGTGCGCATGGGCAGCATCGGCGGCTGGTGGGACGCGCATCATGCGTGAGCCCGGGGATACGTGCGCCCGAAATGGGCGAGATGGCCTGCAAACAGGCCAGATTGGCCGGTGCAATCGCTGCGCAGACGCGTCTGGGCCACTCGTTTCTTCGAAAACAGCGTCCCTGATGCGTTCGATGCCCACTTTTTCAACGGCCTGCTAAGGCATAGGCTGCCCACGAGCGATACGCAGGGAAGTGCATGATTTGCACTTCCCTGGGGTCTCCAAATTTGGTTGGCAGGCACAGGGGCTAGTGGCGGATAGTCGCTCGGTATCTGTGGGAAATCCCTGACCCCGCTGCAGGTTCGCTACCTGCACGGGGCATTGACTGGCCCTCCCACAATGCACTTCATCTCAACACACCGAGGAAGTGCTATGTCCCTTTCCCTGATTCTCCTAATCGTCCTGATCTTGATCCTGATTGGCGCTCTGCCCACATGGGGTCACAGCCGCTCTTGGGGGTACGGCCCCAGCGGGGGGATCGGTCTGGTAGTGCTGATACTGGTCATCTTGCTGCTCATGGGCAGGATATGACGGTCTATTGAAGTTGCGCAAACTGCTACAAGCCACCAGCTGCTTGTGCAATCAACGCACAACCCAGACTGAAACAAAAAAGGGAGCCTGCCAAGCACGCTCCCTTTTGCTTTGATGAGTTGCTCGGGAAAGAATGTCCGAGCAACCTCAAGATTGGCGACGGAGGCCCGTGCGCCAACGGGCACGCCTCCTGCGCCAATATCACGATCAGCCCATGTGCAAGCCACCGTTCACAGAGAAGTCTGCGCCGGTCGCGTAGCCGCCTTCGTCCGACGCCAGCCACGCAATGATGGAAGCGATCTCTCTGGGCTCACCCAGGCGTTTGACGGGAACGGTGGCCACGATCTTTTCCAGCACGTCAGGGCGGATGGCCTTGACCATGTCGGTGCCGATGTAGCCGGGGCTCACGGTGTTGACGGTCACGCCTTTGGTGGCCAGCTCTTGCGCCAAAGCCATGGAGAAACCGTGCATGCCAGCCTTGGCAGCAGAGTAGTTGGTCTGGCCCGCCTGGCCCTTTTCGCCGTTCACGCTGCTGATGTTGATGATGCGGCCCCAGCCCTTTTCCACCATGTCGGCAACCACTTGCTTGGTCACATTGAACATGCTGTTCAGATTGGTTTCGATCACGGCGTCCCAGTCCTCGCGGGACATCTTCAGGAACATGCGGTCGCGGGTGATACCGGCGTTGTTCACCAGCACATCAATGGTGCCATGCTCAGCCTTGGCCTGGGTGAATGCCTCGACGGTCGAATCCCAGTCGCCCACGTTGCCCACCGATGCGTAAAAGGTGAAGCCCAGGGCTTTTTGTTCTGCCAGCCACTTGGCGTGGTCACGCGTGGGGCCACAGCCGGCGATGACCTTGAAACCATCCTTGTGCAAACGCTGGCAGATAGCGGTACCAATGCCACCCATGCCACCGGTTACATACGCTACTTTTTGGCTCATGCTATTTCTCCTTGTGTAAGTGATCTGCCTGGCACCACTCTACCGAAAATTTGTGAGCTGGCTGTGCAGGTAAACACTGGAGCGTGCGGTCTTTTCCAAAAAAAGTAACGAAACATGCAGACCGTCGCACGGGTGCAACGGGCATGAAAAAGGCCGCGCATCCGCGCGGCCTTGCAGGGGATCAAAAAAAGCAGTGGGCTCAGCGCTCAAGCGCCAGCGAAACGCCCATGCCGCCGCCAATGCACAAGGCCGCCAGACCCTTCTTGGCATCACGGCGCTGCATTTCGTGCAGCAGGGTCACCAAGATGCGGCAGCCCGACGCGCCAATGGGGTGGCCAATCGCGATGGCACCGCCGTTGACGTTGACCTTGGCAGGATCAATGGCCAACTCTTTGTTCACTGCGCAGGCTTGTGCCGCAAACGCTTCGTTCAACTCGAACAAGTCCACATCGGCGGCGTTCCAGCCAGCGCGTTGCAGAGCCTTGCGGGAAGCAGGCACGGGGCCCATGCCCATCGTGGCGGGGTCCAGGCCGCTGGTGCCAAAGGCCGCAATGCGCGCCAGGGGCTTGAGGCCCAGCGCTGCGGCCTTCTTGGCGCTCATCACTACCACGGCGGCGGCGCCGTCATTGATGCCCGAGGCATTGCCGGCCGTTACGCTGCCGGCCTTGTCAAACGCGGGGCGCAGGCCCGCCAGGGCTTCGGCACTGGTCTTGCGGTTGAGGTACTCGTCCACGTTGAAGACAACCGGGTCGCCTTTTTTCTGGGGAATGCTCACACCCACGATTTCGTCCACAAACTTGCCCGCATCCTGGGCGGCTGCAGCTTTTTGCTGGCTGGCCAGGGCCAGGGCGTCTTGCATGTCACGGGTAATGCCGTATTGCTTGGCGACGTTCTCGGCCGTGATGCCCATGTGGTACTGGTTGTAGACGTCCCACAGGCCGTCCACGATCATGGTGTCCACCATCTTCCAGTCGCCCATGCGCTGACCATCGCGCGAGCCATTGAGCACGTGGGGCGAGAGGCTCATGTTTTCCTGCCCACCCGCCACCACGATTTCGCTGTCACCCCAGGCCACGGCCTGGGCAGCCAGCATCACGGCCTTGAGGCCGGAGCCACACACGGCATTGATGGTCAAAGCGGGTGTTTCCTTCGCCACACCAGCCTTCATCATGGCTTGGCGGGCAGGGTTCTGGCCTACGCCAGCAGCCAGCACCTGGCCCATGATGACTTCACCGATCTGGTCAGACGCCAAACCAGCACGCGCGATGGCTTCACGGATCACCACGGCGCCCAGCTCGGTTGCCGGGGTCTTGGCCAGCGAACCGCCAAACTTGCCCACCGCAGTGCGGGCGGCAGAAACGATAACGATGTCTTCCATGAAAGTCCTTTCAGTGTGAATCTCTTTTGCCCGGTGGCGCATCACCATGCGCTTCGAGGGGCAAGCCCAAACATTCTCTCAGTCCTGCAAGTCAGGACTTTTGCTTAACGTAGCTGCCAGGAGCTGGCTCGATGGCCTTGAACTTGGCGCCCTTGCCATAGGTCTTGGGGGCGGCAATCTGCTTGCCAGCGTGGGCCTTCAACCAGTGGGACCAATCGGTCCACCAGCTGCCCGCATGTTCTGTGGCCCCTTCAAGCCATTGCTCCAGGGTGGCGGGCAGCTTGCCATCGGCGCGAATCCAATGGCTGCGTTTGTTCTTGGCGGGTGGGTTGATGACACCGGCGATGTGGCCCGAGGCCCCCATGACAAACCGCTTTTTGCCGGGCAACACCTGGGTGGACGCATAGGCAGCGTTGATGGGCACGATGTGGTCTTCGCGCGAGCCGTAGATGTACACGGGCAGCGTGAGCTGGCCCAGGTCCAGCTTCTCGCCACACACGGTGAGCTTGCCGGGCTGCACCAGGTTGTTTTCAAGATAGAAGTTGCGCAGGTACCAGGCGTAGAAGGGACCGGGCAGATTGGTGCTGTCGCTGTTCCAGTACAGCAGGTCGAACGGGGGCGGCGTTTCGCCCTTGAGGTAGTTGCCCACCACGTAGTTCCACACCAGGTCATTGGGGCGCAGGAAGCTGAAGGTCGAGGCCAGGTCTTGCCCCTTCATCAGCCCGCCCTTGCCCATTTGCAACTCGCGGAACTGCACGAATGCCTCGTCGATGAACACGTCCAGAATGCCGGTGTCGGCAAAGTCGATGAGCGTGGTGAGGAAGGTGGCGCTGGCCACGGGCTCTTGCCCGCGTGCTGCCATCACCGCCAGGGCGTTACTCAGAATGGTTCCGCCCACGCAAAAGCCCAGCGCATTGATTTGGTCGGCCCCGGTGATGCTCTGCACCACGTCGATGGCCGCCATGGCGCCGTCTTCCACATAGTCGTCCCATGTTTTGTGGGCCAAGTCTTCGTGAGGATTGCGCCAGCTCACCACAAAGGTGCGGTGCCCCTGCTCCACCGCGTAGCGGATGAAGGAGTTGTCGGGCTGCAAATCAAGGATGTAGAACTTGTTGATGCAAGGCGGCACCAGTAAAAAGGGCCGTTCGTACACTTTGGTGGTGAGGGGCTTGTATTCGAGCAACTGGAACAGCTCGTTTTCATACACCACGGCACCCTCGGTGGTGGCCACGTTGCGGCCCACCTCGAACAGGCTCTCGTCCGTCATCGACACATGGCCCTGGCGAATGTCGTGCAGCAGGTTTTGCATGCCCTTGGCAATGCTCTCGCCCTTGGTTTCGATGGCTTTTTTCTGCGCTTCGGCATTGAAGGCCAGAAAGTTGCTCGGGGCCATGGCGGCCATCCACTGCTCCACGCCAAAGCGGATGCGGGCACGGGTTTTTTCGTCGCCCTCTACCGCATCGGCCAAGCCCATCAGGGTGCGAGCATTGAGCAGGTAGGCAGCCGCTGAGAAGGCCGCCACGGGGTTGGAAGCCCAACCGTCTCCGCTGAAGCGGCGGTCTTTCACCTCGGGCGTGCCTTGCAGGCTTTGCGACCACAGCGCCTGCGCCTCCTTCATGTACTGCTCTTGCAGGGCCTGCAGCTTGGCGGGAGACAACTGCACCGCAGGCACCTTGCCCGGGGTACCGCCCAGGTCCAGGTTCTGGAAGGATTGCAGCGCTTTGGCCCAGCTGTCTCCAAATATCTGTTGGAATTGCTGGGCACCTTGGGCCCAGAGTGCTTCAGAATTCATGCTGCGTTCCTCAAAGGGTGGTCCGTCGGGCGGGCTGCAGGGGTTTTCACCCGCTCTGGTTCATTGTTGCCCAACCCGCTGGGGCATGGCAACCATGATGGAGCGTTTCACCTACATACACACCAATGTACCTTGTCCTGATTGCATGGCTTTACGTCACTTTGATGATGGCAGTGGCCGAGGCCACCAGCCCCATGGGTACGGTGCTGGGCGCTGTCATGACGTTTGTGCTGTATGGCTTGCTGCCGATGGGCATCGTGGGCTACATCCTGGGCACCCCATCACGCAAACGCGCCATCAAGGCGCGCGAGATGGCCGAGCGGGCCGCCTACGAAGAAGCACAGGCCCAGGCGGCGGCGCCCGCCTCAACCCCGCCAGATGCAGGCGGCCAGACGCCCGCTGCCGCCGAGCAAAGCCGTGTCACGCCGATGGGAAAAGAACCGGGCTGACTGCGTGACCGTGCACCACGCTGCGCTGCTGTCATTGCCATAAATGCGCGTGACGCCCATGGCCTGCAGGCGCAAACGGGCCAGGCCTGCCAAATCGGCCAGCCATTTACCCTGCTGGGTGGGCGATGGAACAAAGCAGGAGCTGTATTGGGGGCCCGCAGCGCAAAACGCCTCGCGCACTTCCGGGCCCACCTCAAAAGCCTGCGAACCGATGCAAGGCCCCAGCCAGGCCAAGGTGCCGCGGGCAACCGCTTCCAAACTTTCAGCGTTGCTTGCTACATTTTCAATAGCTGCTTGCGCTTTATTGGTAAGCGCTAGAGCGTGAAATCGCTCAAACAGTGCGTGCATGGCAGATTCCAGCACACCCACCCCGCCCTGGCCCGCCAGGCCCCGCCAGCCCGCGTGTGCAGCCCCCACCACAGCGCCGCTGGTGTGGGCAAGCAAGACCGGCAGGCAATCGGCCACCATGATGGTGCACACCACGCCAGCCTCGGTCGCCACGCAGGCGTCGGCCTGGGTGTTGTCGGGGGTGGAGGCGGTCAATGCAGCCACGCCCGTGCCATGCACCTGGCTTAAAAACACAGGGCGGGCGCCCGGTGTGGATTGACCCAGGGCCGCCTGCAGGCGGGCGCGGTTGGTTTGCACCGCCTGGGGGTCGTCGCCCACATGCGTGCCCAGGTTCATGCTGGCATAGGGCCCCTGGCTGACACCGCCTGCGCGCGTGGTGCACAGGGCCTGCACGCCCGCCGGGGCAGGCCACTCAGGCACCAGCCAATCTGCGGGCAGCGCAGCGCCTAAATCGCCGCTCACGGCGCGTTGTCCGGACACGCCGAGGGCTGGGCCTGGGCGAATGCAGGCAGGGCCATGCAGGCATCGAATGCAGCCATGGTAAGCGGCAGGCCATCGAGGTTCACGCCAAAGCGCTTGCCGTTGAAGATTTGCGGCACCAGGCAGCAATCGGCCAGCGTGGGGGTGTCACCCCAGCAATACACCGAGGGGGCCAGCCCCTGCGCCTGCCGCTCGGCGGCCAGCAGTGCCAGCTGGCGCTCAAAGGCCTCCAGGCCCTGGCGCACCCAGTGGTGGTACCAGGCATTTTTCGCGTCTTCATCGGCGTGCAGGGTACCGGTGAGGTACTTGAGCACGCGGGGGTTGTTCAGCGGGTGGATTTCGCAAGCCACCATTTGCGCCAGGGCGCGCACCCGGGCGCGGGCCAGGGGCGTGGTGGGTAACAGCGCAGGGGTGGGTTGCAGCTCTTCCAGATATTCCATGATGGCCATGGATTGCGGCAGCACGGCCCCCTCGTCGGTGACCAGGGCGGGTACCAGGGCGTCACCTACCAGGTTGGCGTAGGCCGGGTCGCGGTGCTCGCCACGCAGCAGGTGCACCGGCAGGTACTCATAAGGCAGGCCCTTGATGTTGAGCGCGATGCGCACGCGAAAAGAGGCCGAGGATCGGAAATAGTTGTAGAGCTTCATGGTCAAGCGCAAAGCGGATAACGGGGGTACTGACGCAGGGATGGGGACGCCCCCAACACCTCAGCGCCCGTGGCTTTCGGTGCCGGTGCTGAACACCAGTTTGGTCAGCAAGGCGTTGAGCTGGGCTTGTTCCTGCGGCGTCAGGGGGGCGACCAGCCTTTCCTGCACGCGCTGGGCGGCCGGGCGCATGCGCAGCACGGCAGCTTCGCCTTCGGGGGTGATCCACAGGAGTTTGCGGCGCCGGTCCTGGGTATCAGGCTCACGCCGCACCCAGCCGCGCGCTTCCAGGCGCCCGATGACCGAGCCCGACGTGGCGGCATCAAACGCCACACGGGTGGCCAGCGTCACCTGGTCCTCGCCCGGCTGTTCCAGCAGTGCGTGCAAGATGGCGAACTGCACGGGCGTCACATCAAAGTCGGCGGCTTCTTCCATGAAAAGCGCCACCGAGCGCTGGTGCGCTCGCCGAACCAGGTGGCCCGGCGCGGTGTGTAAATCGAAGCTCTTGGGCATGGGCGCGAGTGTAGCGCCCCCCTGCAAACAGCCCGTGCCCGTGGCACACTGCACTTCATGCGCCCACAGCCAAGCCATGCTTCGCTAGCGGGCGCGGCACTGTTTTTGGGCTGCGCACAGCAGCCACACCACAACGAAAGGCAGACATGAGCTACGTGTTCCCCCCCGCCCCCGCCCCCAGCGTTCCTGTGGTGGGCACTGAAGCGCAATTTCCGGTGCACCGCATCTATTGCGTGGGCCGTAACTATGAAGAGCACGCCAAGGAGATGGGCTTCACAGGGCGCGAGCCACCCTTCTTCTTCATGAAGCCAGCCGACGCCATCGTGGTCGCCCCTCCCGGCGCCACCACCCCGCTGCCCTACCCGTCCCTCACGACCAACCTGCACCACGAGATCGAGCTGGTGGTGGCCATTGGCAAGGGGGGCAAGAACATCAAGGCGGCCGATGCGCTCTCGCACATCTACGGCTACGCCGTGGGCCTGGACATGACGCGCCGCGACCTGCAAAACGACATGAAGAAACAGGGCCGCCCCTGGTGCATTGGCAAGGGCTTTGACGCCAGCGCCCCCATTGGCCCCATCACTCCCATCGATCAGGCGGGTGACATCGCCAAGGCCGCCATCTGGCTGCAGGTCAATGGCGCCGACCGCCAGCGCAGCACCGTGGCCCAGCTCATCTGGAACATTGCCGAAACCATCGAGCACCTGTCGGCCGCCTGGGAGCTGGCCCCCGGCGACCTGATCTACACCGGCACCCCCGAAGGCGTGGGCGCCGTGGTGCGCGGCGACACACTGGAAGGCGGCGTGGACGGCCTCACCCCGCTGCGCCTGAGCGTGGTGTAGCCGCCCAGGCAGCGCCTGCATTCACTTCAACTCACTTCACTTCACTTTTAATAGCTGCCTGCGCTTTACCCATAAGCGCTAGCGGCCTATTTGACTTATATTTTTGGCATGACCTTTCGCAGCCCGATCAAACACTGCCGCGACTGCGGCACGGCCGTTGCCTACCGCCTGCCCGACGACGGCGACACCAAGCAGCGCGCCGTGTGCCCCGCCTGCCACACCGTTCACTACGAAAACCCGCTGAACGTGGTGGGCACCGTGCCCGAGTTCACCGACGGCCGGGTGCTGCTGTGCAAGCGCAACATCGAGCCGCGCTGGGGCAAGTGGACGCTGCCCGCCGGGTTCATGGAGCTCGATGAAACCACGGCACAGGGCGCAGCCCGCGAAACCGACGAGGAAGCCGGCGCCCAGATCGAGATGGGCCCGCTGTTCAGCCTGCTGAACGTGCGCCGCGTAGGCCAGGTGCACCTGTTTTACCGCGCCCGGCTGCTCAGCGACCAGTTCAACCCCGGCTATGAAACCATCGAGGCGCGGCTGTTCACCGAGGCAGAGGTTCCGTGGGACGAACTGGCGTTTCGCACCGTCAAGGAAACGCTGGCGGCCTACTTTGCCGACCGGCGCCGTGGCAGCTTCGGGCTGCACTGCATCGACGTGGAATAGCCCCGTGCCCTCGCACCGTGCGGTGCCAGGGCCACGAGGCGCTCGGTCGCTCATTCATTCAATGGGGCATCGGGATGGATTTCCAGCCGGAGTGATCAAAATGGCGGCCGTAGGTGTTGAGTGCCTGGGCAATCTTCACCACCCCGGCAGCGCGCGCCTTGTCGCCTTCCTTGCCCTGCACGGCATCCACGCCGCCCAGGATCTCGCCGATCACGATGTGCAACTGGGCATCGGCCTTCGGATCAAGCTTGCAGTTTTCCACGATGTACGCGACCTGTTTGGAGACTTCTGCGCCCAAGGCGTCGTAGTCGGCTGCCTGGGCCTTGCCCGCGTGGGCCAGCGGCAGCGTGCGGTTGACGGCCTTGTGCATGGCGCTCATGCCCTGGCGCAGCGGGGCATCGATGTGCCATTTCTTGCCGGCATTGAGTTCGATTTTCTGGGGTGCGGCCGCATCGTGGTCATGGCCAGCCGGGCTGGCGGCCAGCGTGGCAAACGGCAGGGTCAAGGCGGCGGCGAGCACAAGGTACAGAGGGGATTTCATGAGAAGACTCCGGTAGGTTGAACAAAAGGGCCGGCAATTGCCGGGCCTTGTTGCTTCAAACGAAGGACGACCACAAATGTTCCATCTGTTTTGCATCTTTTTTAATGCAACCCCTCCAGCGGCCCCGCTCCGGCGGCGCTCAATCGCGGTGCAGCAGTTCCTCTTCCGTGGATTCCTGGGCATAGCGGCTGAGCAGCAGGGCCATCAGGCGGGCACGCTGCCCCTCGTCAAGCAGCGCGCGCTCCGCCAGCAACTGCGCAATCACGCGTTGCTGCTGCACGTCCTGCAAGGCGGCAATGCGGGCCTGCTCTGCGTCGATGGCGGCGCGCTGCGGCGGGTCGGCAAAAATGTGCCGCACCAGCGCCTCGCGGTGGCGCCGGATCTCGGCCCAGTTCGCGGCCACCTCACGCAGAAAGGCGGGTTCGAGCTGTTGCCAGCGCTGGCGCTGCTCGGCACTCAGTTCCAGGTAATCCGGCAGGTTCACGGGGCTTGTGCGCACGGCATCCACACCCGGCTGCGGTTGCAACAGGTGCATGGCTGCGGCCACCAGGATGCCCGCATTCAGGGCCAGCGACACGGCCAAAAGCCATGCGGGTACGCTGCGGCGGTTCATGGCATTCCTTTCGAAAGACGACAGAGTTCTGCGGCGGCGCACAGGCCGCCCGGTGGCACCGGATCAAACACCCGCACCAGACCGGCACCCGGTGCCATGGCAGCACCGCCGCCCAGCAGCAGGCCGCCCAGCCAGATGCCCGACGCCAGCGCCAGTCCGCCGGCCAGCCCTGCCGGCATCCAGCCCAGCCAGCCGGACCAGGGGGGCGCCGGGCGCGAGGCGCGCTGGCGGTCACGCTGGCGCTCGTTCAGCCGATCGTTCAGTTGCGCAGCCAGATCAAAGCCCAGCTGGGGCGACGGCATGGCGCGCAGGCTCTGGCCCAGCGCGGTAATTTCATCAAGCCGGTGCTGGCACACCGGGCAGCCCGCCATGTGCTGGCTGAAGCGGGCGCGTTCAGCGGGTTGCACCATGTCGTCCGCATAGGCGGACAGATCGTCGTGGTGGGGGCAAGTCATGGCAAGGTCTCCATTCAGCGCGGCATTTTTTCCAGCAACCCGGCGCGCGCCCGTGCGATGCGCGACTTGACGGTGCCGACGTTCAGTTGAAGCACGGCGGCAATGTCTTCATACGACATTTCTTCGATCTCCCGCAGCAGCAGGATCTCGCGGTGCTCTGGCGGCAAACGCGCCAGGGCTTTCTCCAGGCCCTGGAAGCGCTGGGCCGTCTCCAGCACGGCATCGGGCGCCGGTGCGGGGTCGGGGTGGCTGGCGGCTTGGTCTTCGTCCCACGGCACAAAGGCCACGCGCTTGCCGCGCCGCAGCCAGTCAAACGCCAGGTTGCGGGCAATGCGAAACAGCCAGGTGCTCAGCCGGGCATCTGGCGTCCAGCGCGCCAGCGCCTGGTAGGCGTGCAAAAACGTCTCCTGCGTCAACTCCAACGCATCGTCGGGCGACCGCGTGAGCCGCACTAAAAAGCGGTAGATGCGATTCTGAAACCGGCCCACCAGCTCCGAAAACGCTGCGCGATCACCCCGCTGTGCGTGCGCGGCGCATTCTTCGTCATCGAGGTGGCTGCAGATTCCCATGGTGAACGAGGGCTTCAACGCGCGGGTGGCCGGAATGTTCCATGTAATTTTGTGATTCCGGGCTCTGGTGCTACGCGCGCCCGCGTCCTGGCATGTCGATGGACATCAGAAGGCCGCTGTGTGCCGGGGGCTCCGCACGGCCTGGTTAGCCCGGGCTGCGAAACCACGAAAGCCTGCCTTTCACCACAAGCGAGGTGCGGGGGCAAGGTCGCAAGTGTTGCGGGATGCGGATACGTGACGCAATAAAAGCTGCTAGCCAATTTCAGCGACCACAACGGCGGCCGGTTTGGGCTGCGTTGCATCGACATTCAATGCACCCGCAGCGTTGGCACACCGCTCAACAGCTCACCCTCCCGCCCAGTCCTGCGCAGGCGTGGCTGGCGTTAACGGAACGAGTGGTGGGGGCGGCGGAACCATCGGCGTGAACTGAACGGATGGCGCATCGTCGGTGGTCACCGGGGGCAAGGTGCCCGGTGGGAGCGCTGGTGGCGCTGGCGGCGCAGACCGCGACTCACCGCCGCCGAACAGCCCGCGAATCCAGTCACGCACGCTGTCCAGCGGTGCATCTGGCGGCGGCGGCAGCTCTACCGGCGCAAACTCATCCACAAACCTCTCGTTGCCATTGATCACCCTGGCGCGCAGCCCCTGTTGCACGAACTCGCCCACTATCGGCAATGCGCTGCGCGCACCCTGCCCCCAGTAGTCGCTGCGCAGTGTGATGCGGCCGTCGTTGAAGCCCGCCCAGGCGCCCGCCACCACGCGGGCGTTCATCAGGATGAACCAGCCGTCGGTGTTGTCCTGGGTGGTGCCGGTCTTGCCCGCCACATCGGCCTGGATGCCATAGCGCGAACGGATCGCCGTGGCCGTGCCCCGGTCTACCCCGCCGCGCATGGTGTTGCGCAGGGTCTGGGCGGCGCGGGCGTCAAACACGGGCTCGGGCGTGGACTGAGCAAATGTCTCCAGCACCTTGCCGTTTTTGTCTTCGATGCGGGTGATGAGCACAGGCTCGACGTAGCGGCCCAGGTTCACGATGCTGCAATAGGCCGCAATCATTTCCTTCAAGGTGACAGGACTCGTGCCCAGCGCCAGCGAGGGAACTTCTTCGAGCGGGGACTGCCGCACGCCCAGGGCGCGCGCCACCTCGGCCACGCGGGCGGGGCCCACCTGCTGCATCAGCTGCGCGGTGATGGTGTTTTTTGAGTAAGCAAGGCCATCGGCCAGTGTCATGGGTTCCTCGCTGGGCGCGCGGCCGTCGGTGGGCCGCCACACGCGGCCACCCCCCAGCGGAATTTCAACGGCCGAGTCCATCAGCGCATCGTTGGGTGATGCCCCCTGGGCAAAAGCGGCCCCGTACACAAAGGGCTTGAACGTGGAGCCTGGCTGGCGGCGCGCGGCCGCCACATGGTCGTACGGGTCAATGCCAAAGTCACGGCTGCCCACCCACGCCAGCACATGGCCGGTAACCGGGTCCTGCGCCAGAAAACCCGCCTGCACGCGCGTTTTTTCTCGGCGCAGCTTGAGCATGAAGCTGTCATCGGCCAGCAGGGTGTGCAGTGCTTCATCGGGCGGTGTGCCTTTTTCCTGCGCGGCGCGGTATTCGGCGCTCTCGCGCACCAGCGCCAGCACCAGCTCGTTGCCGGGGCCCCAGCCATCGCGGCGGGCCCACGCCTTGTCGGCAACCTCCTGCAACTGGCGCCCCTGGCGGGCCACGGCCTGGTTGGCATAGTTTTGCAGGCGCGAATCAATGGTGGAGCGAATCACCAGCCCGTCAGCATACAGGTTGTAGCCATTGGCGTCCGCCCAGCCGATGAGCTGCTTGCGCAACTGCATCGCAAAGTGCGGCGCCGGGCCCATCACCTCGGTCTGTCGCTCGAAGTTGACGCGCAGCGGGCGCTTTTTCAGGGCATCGAACTGCTTTTGCTCCAGCTTGCCGCGCTTGAGCATTTGCGACAGCACGGTGTTGCGCCGCGCCAGTGCGCGCTCGGGATTGAGCACCGGGTTGTAATAAGCCGTGCCCTTGAGCATGCCGATCAGCGTGGCGCTTTCCAGCACATTGAGCTTGTCGGCCGACTTGTCGAAATACGTGCGCGCGGCCATCTCGATACCAAACGCGTTGTAGAGAAACGGCACGGTGTTGAGATAGGTTTCAAGGATCTCGTCCTTGGAGTAGGTCGCCTCGATCTTCAGCGCCGTGATCGCCTCCTTGAGCTTGCGCGTGACGGTGCGCGAGCGGCCGATTTCCTCGGGGAAAAGGTTGCGCGCCAGCTGCTGCGTGATGGTCGAGCCGCCCTGCGGGTCGCCCCGCAGCGTGAGCAGCACCGACGACGCCGTGCGCCGCCAGTCCAGTCCGAAATGGTCGTAAAAGCGGTGGTCTTCGGTGGCGATGAGCGCGTTCACCACGTTCGGGGAAATCTGGTCAAGCGCCACCCACTCTCGGTTGGCCCAACGGTATTCGGCCAGCAGCTTGCCATCGGCCGACATGAGCTGCGCGGGCTGCTCGGTCTTGGCCTTGCGGATATCGCCAATGCCCGGGGTGAAGGGAACCAGCGCAACCGCATACAGCAGCAGTGCCAGCGGCAAGGCGGCGAGCAGCCACACCAGGCTGTGCAGCGACACCAGCCGTTCGGGCCGGCGCACCAGGCGGGCCAGCGCGGAGCGCAGCGCAACCCAGCGCACTGAAAGGGATTCAAAAAGCGACATGAGAACAGTATAAAAGCGCCGCTAGCGCTTATGTATCAAGCGGTACACGCTATTAATATAGGAGCATTAACCCATGAAGCGCCGCAGTTGCGGCATGCTGGCCTTGGCGGCGCGGCGGCCTTCTTCGATGGCCTCACTGGCGCGATGAAAATCCAGCAGCCCCAGGTTGGCCAGCGCAGGCGCCACCACCACCTCGGGCGGATCGCCGGCCATGCGGCTGCGGGTGATGCGCATCTGCATGATGGCAACGCTGGTCATCACCACGTCCAGCATTGACGGCACCCGCTGCACATCAGCCGCTGCGGGCTCGTCGGCGCGCCAGGGTGTGAGGCGCTGCATCCAGCCGCTGCTCTTGGGTGGCTCGGGCTCGGGCACCGCGTCGGAATCTGGTGCAGGCGTCTGCACCACGGCCAGCGGCTGCATGTGGCGGTGCAGGATGTCGGAGTTCAGGTCTACACCAATCACGATGTCCGCCCCCATGGCGCGCGCAAGCGACGTGGGCACGGGGTTGACGATGCCGCCATCCACCAGCAGCCGCCCGTCTGCTCGCGCCACGGGCGTGAACAGGCCCGGCAGCGCAATCGAGGCACGCACCGCGTCGGCGATGGAGCCATGGCGCAGCCACACTTCAGCGCCCGAATGCAGATCGGTGGCCACAGCCCCAAAAAGCATGGGCGACGATTCGATATTAAAGTCCGCGAAATTGCGGCGCCAGAAGGCAATCAGTTTTTCGCCCTTGAGCATGCCGCCCGTGAGGTTGAAGTCCATGAAGCCGAATACATCGCGCATGCCCAGGCCCTGCACCCAGTCGGCAAAACGCGCCAGCTCGCCCGCCGCGTAGGCGGCCCCCACCAGCGCGCCAATCGAAGAGCCGCAAACGATGTCGGGGCGCACGCCCTCCTCGTCGAGCACCTGCAGCACGCCGATATGCGCCCAGCCACGCGCCGAGCCGCTGCCTAATGCCAGCCCCAGCCGGGGTGTACGCCGCGACAACGCCATCAGGCCCCTTCTTGTGCGGCGGTGCCGCCTGTGTGCTGCAGCAGCGCCAGCATGCCCGCCTCGTCCAGCACGGGCACGCCCAGTTCCTGCGCTCTGGCCAGCTTGCTGCCCGCGTCTTCGCCAGCCACCACATAGCTGGTTTTTTTGCTGACCGAGCCGGCCACCTTGGCACCGGCGGCTTCGAGCAGGTCTTTGGCGGCGTCGCGGCTCAGGGTGGGCAGTGTGCCGGTGAGCACCACGGTTTTGCCCGCCAGCACCTGGGGGGCGCGCTCGGCCGGGGCGCCTTCGGGCCAAGTCACGCCGCAGGCGCGCAACTGCTCCACTACCTCGCGGTTGTGCGGTTGCTGAAAGAAGGTGTGCAGGCTTTGTGCGACCACGGGGCCCACATCGGGCACCTGCAGCAGCTGCTCGACGCTCGCATCCATGATGGCGTCCAGCGTGCCGAAGTGCCTTGCCAGGTCTTTGGCCGTGGCCTCGCCCACATGGCGCAGCCCCAGGCCGAACAGAAAACGCGGCAAGGTGGTCTGCTTGGATTTTTCGAGTGCGGCCAGCACGTTTTGCGCCGACTTTTCGGCCATGCGATCCAGCGCGATGAGGGATGTGAGGCCCAGCCGGTACAGGTCGGGCAGCGTGCGGATCACGTTGGCATCCACCAACTGGTCCACCAGCTTGTCGCCCAGGCCCTCGATGTCCATGGCGCGGCGGGCGGCAAAGTGCAGGATGGCTTCCTTGCGCTGCGCCGCGCAGAACAGGCCGCCCGTGCAGCGGTGGTTGGCCTCGCCCTTTTCGCGCACCACCTCGCTGCCGCAAATGGGGCACTGTCGCGGCATGCGGAAGTTCTTGACGTAGGCCGGGCGCGGGCCGGAAGCCATCACGCCCACCACCTCGGGAATCACATCGCCTGCGCGCCGCACAATCACCTGGTCGCCCACGCGCACGCCTTTTTTGCGGATTTCGAACAGGTTGTGCAACGTGGCATTGGTTACCGTGACGCCGCCCACAAACACGGGTGCCAAGCGCGCCACCGGCGTGAGCTTACCCGTGCGGCCCACCTGGATGTCGATACCTTCGACCTTGGTCGCCATCTCTTGCGCGGGGTACTTGTGCGCGACGGCCCAGCGCGGCTCACGGGTCTTGAAGCCCAGGTCGCGCTGCAACTGCAGCGAGTTGACCTTGTAGACCACGCCATCAATGTCGTAGGGCAGCGCATCGCGGCTGGCGCCCACCTGCTGGTGAAACGCTACCAATTCCGTAGCACCTCGCGCAATCTGCACCTGCGCTGCGACCGGAAAACCCCAAGATTTCAGGGTCTGCAGCATCTCGTAATGCGTGCGGAACACCGGCCCGCCTTCGGCTGGCGGCGTGATGGCGCCCAGGCCGTAGGCAAAAAAGCTCAGCGGGCGCTGGGCGGTGATGTTCGAATCGAGCTGGCGCACGGCCCCCGCTGCGGCGTTGCGCGGGTTCACAAAGGTCTTGCCGCCCTGCTCGCGCTGGCGTTCGTTGAGCGCATCAAAGTCGGCCCGGCGCATGTAGACCTCGCCACGCACTTCCAGCACTGGGGGTACGCCCTCAGGCAAGGTCAGCGGGATTTGCCGAATGGTGCGGATGTTGTGCGTCACGTCCTCGCCCACCTCGCCGTCGCCCCGCGTGGCGGCCTGCACCAGGCGGCCGCGCTCGTAGCGCAGACTCATGGCCAGGCCATCAAACTTGGGCTCGGCCACGTATTCGATGGCGGGGTCGGCCTCGGTCAGCCCCAGTTCGCGCCGCACGCGGGCGTCGAACGCTTGCGCGCCCGTGGCTTCGGTGTCGGTTTCGGTGTGGATGCTGAGCATGGGCACCACATGGCGCACCGGGGCCAGCCCTTCCATCACCGCGCCAATCACGCGCTGTGTGGGCGAATCCGGGGTGATGAGGTGCGGGTGCGCAGCTTCCAGCGCCTGCAGCTCGCGGAACACGCGGTCGTATTCGGCATCGGGCACGGTGGGCTCGTCCAGCACGTAATACTGGTGGGCCCACTGATTCAATTGGGCGCGCAAGGCGGCAGCTTTTGCTTCTAAATCGATAGCTGCTTGCGCTTTATTTTCGGGCGCTGGAGCCGAAAAAAGGTCTAAATTTTCGGTCATGGGTTGTGATCGGCATCGACAGACACGGGGCGCGTTGCCTGCAAAGGGCAAGGCTGGCGCCAGGAACACCGAGCAAAGGCCGCCCCGCAGAGAGGGCACCGTTCCCCGCAGGGGAGAAGACGCCGAAAACGGCTCAAAAGAGGCAGCACGTTCTAGCTAAACAGGCGCCGGGCCAGCACCGAACCGGCCGACAAATCACGCGCATCAAGCTGGTCATACAGCAGCTCCAGGTCGGCGGCAATCGGGTCCATGGCCATGGCGGGCAAGGGTTGGCCGTTCTGGTCGCACAGCACGCCGTCCATGGCTTCCGCCAGGGCAGCGCCCACTTCACGCAGGCGGGCAAAGGGCTGTTCGGTGCGGTGCACCTGGGCCACGTCCAGGCTCAGGCTGATGTCGCGGATGGCCGACTGCTCGGGGTCGTCGGCCAGGGCGGCCTGGGTGTCGTAGCCCAGGGTGAGCACGGGCGGCAGACCGGGTGCGCTGGCGGGCAGCACCAAACGGCCGGGCATGGCGCCCACCACAAAGCCCACGCGGGCGGCGTTTTGCAGCACGTAGCCGGGGCTCCAGGCGGCCTGACGGGCGCGCAGCACAAACAAAAGCTGCGCGTCGTGGTCACTGGCGAACTGGTCCAGCTCGCGGGCGCGGGCCACTTCCTGCAGCATGTCGGGGAAGTCTGGGGCGGCGTTGATGGCGTCGGCAAAGCCCTGCGCCTTCATCACGAATTCAGAGAACTCGATCTCGTTGAGCGCGCCCATGCGGTTGGCCAGTTGCACCCCGGCCTGGAAGCTGCGGTAGCGCTGGCCGGGTGCAGGGGTCTCCCACTGCTGGGTGGCGTCGTTCAGCCCTTCAATGGCAAAAGGCTTGCTGCCAGCGCGGCGCGTGGGTGGCAAGGCGGCCAGGGCCGCGTCGCCAGAGACAAGGCCTTCGGGCTGGATGGACGCGATCACATCGATCAGCGGGTCCAGCCCTGGGCGGCGTTCCAGGCTGTGCGTGGGCACCGGCATGCGCAGGGCATCGCCCGCATCCACCGTGTGTTCGTGCGGCTCTGCACCCTGATCCAGGTTCGCGTAGCTGGCGGCATCGCTCGGGCCCAGGTCGGCATCGAGCGAAGGCTCCTGGCGCAGGGTGGGTTCAAGCAAGGGATCGCCTGCGACGGGGGCCGGGCGGTCCGGGTCAGGGGGCAAGGCTTTTTTGGGAGCGTTGCGGTGCAGGATCCAGGCGTTGTAGGCCACGATGGCCGCCAGCACCAGCCCGCCGGTGATTGCCAGACTCAGTAACAGGGATGAGTTCATGGGGGGGGGTCAGTTCAAATCAAGCGTCGGCCATGGACAGGGCGGACTCCATGTCCACCGCCACGATGCGCGACACACCTTGTTCCTGCATGGTCACGCCGATCAGTTGCTCGGCCATTTCCATAGCGATCTTGTTGTGGCTGATGAACAGGAACTGGGTTTCCTTGCTCATACTGGCCACCAGCTTGGCGTAGCGCTCGGTGTTGGCGTCGTCCAGCGGCGCGTCCACCTCGTCCAGCAAGCAAAACGGCGCGGGGTTGAGCTGGAAGATCGCAAACACCAGCGCAATCGCCGTGAGTGCCTTCTCACCACCCGAGAGCAGGTGAATGGTCTGGTTCTTCTTGCCGGGTGGCTGCGCCATCACCTGCACGCCTGAATCCAGAATTTCGTCGCCGGTGATGATGAGCTTGGCCTGCCCGCCCCCGAACAACTCAGGGAACATGCGGCCAAAGTGCCCGTTCACCGTCTCAAACGTGCCCGAGAGCAGCTGGCGCGTTTCGCCGTCGATCTTGCGGATCGCGTCTTCCAGCGTGTTCATGGCCTCGGTCAAATCGGCGGTTTGCGCATCGAGGAACACCTTGCGTTCACGCGCCAGGTTCAGTTCATCGAGCGCGGCAAGGTTGACGGCGCCCAGCGCGGCAATTTCGCGGTGCAGGCGGTCAATTTCGCCCTGCAAGCCCTGCACGCGCACGTTGCCATCGGCAATGGATTTCTCCACGGCCTCCAGGTCGGCCTGCGCGTCGGTCAGCAGCGTGGTGTATTGCTCCAGGCCCAGGCGCGCGGCCTGTTCCTTGAGCTGGAATTCGGTGATGCGCTGGCGCAGCGGGTCCAGCGCCCGCTCCAGCTGCATACGGCGCTCGTCGCTGGCGCGCAGTTTGGCTGTCAGGTCGTCGTATTCGCTGCGCTGGGCTGCCAGAGCCTTTTCCCGGTCCATCTTCAAGTCCAGCGCCTGCTGCAAGCCGCCCTGCGCCGCGGCGTCTGACAGGCGTGCCAGCTCGTCGCGGGCGCGCTGCTGCTCGTCGGTGAGGGCCGTGGCCTGCTGGGTGGCGGTTTCGATGGAGCGGTTCAGCTCGGCGCGGCGGGCGTCCAGGCTGCGCTGCGAGAAGGTGGCTTCCTGCACCTGGCGCTCCAGCATGCGCTGCTGTTCGCGGCAGGCGTTGAGCTTTCGCTCGGTCTCGATCACGCGGTCGCCCAGCTGGGCTTCGCGCTCCTGGCTGTCGGCCAGTTGCATGTCCAGCTCTTCAAACCGGGCCTCGGCGGCCACGCGGCGCTCTTGCAGGTCGGCCAGTTGGGCCTCGACCTCACCCAGGTCGGCGTCAATCTGCTCGCTGCGCGCACGGGTCTGCTCGGCCAACTGGGTCAGGCGCAGGGTTTCCACCTGCAGCTCGTGGGCGCGGCTTTGGGCCTCGGTGGCTTCGCGGCGGGCGGCCACCAAGCGCTGCGAGGCGTCGGCATAAGCCGCTTCCGCGCGGACCAGCGCGGTGCGCGATTCGTCGGCAATCAGGGCCTGGGCGCGCAGTTCCTTTTCCAGGTGCTCAATCTCTTGCGCACGCGCCAGCAAGCCCGACTGTTCGGAGTCTTGCGCGTAAAAGCTCACACTGTGGCTGCTGACGGCGTGGCCCGTGGGCACGTAGATCACTTCGCCCGGCTGCAGGCTGGCGCGGCGGTTCAGGGCCTCGTCCAGCGTCTGGGCAATGCTGCAGCCCTGCAACCAGTCGGTCAGTACGGCGCGCAGGCTGGCGTCGTGGATGCGCAGCAGGTCTGCCAGCCGGGTGTGCGCGCCCGTGGGCTCAGGCACACCGGCAGCAGGGGCGCTGTAGAAAGCCAGACGCGCAGGCGGCGCATCGTTTTCGTTCGAGCCCAAGAAGCCGCGCACCATGTCGAGGCGCCCCACTTCCAGCGCGCCCAGGCGTTCGCGCAGGGCGGCTTCCAGCGCGTTTTCCCAGCCGGGTTCGATGTGGATGCGGCTCCACAGGCCCTGCATGCCATCCAGGCCGTGCTTGGCCAGCCAGGGGCGCAGCTTGCCGTCGGTCTTGACCTTTTCCTGCAGCGCCTTCAGGGCTTCCATGCGGGCCGACAGGTCGGTCTGTCGCGCACTTTCGGTGTTCACATCCTGCTGGCGGGCGCGGCGGTCTTCGTCCAACTGGGGCACGGTGTCTTGCAGCTCGGCCAGGCGGGCTTCGGTGGTTTCGGCCTGCTCTTGGGCGGCTTCGAGCTGGCTGCGCAGGTTGTTCAGGCGGGCTTCGTCGGGCGCGGCCAGAGCGTTGCGGTCAGCGCGCAGGCGCTCGTAGCGGGTGTCGAGCTGGCGGCTTTGTTCATCCAGGCTGCGCTGCTCGGCGGCCAGCACGCCAATTTGCTGCTGTACCTGCACCACACTGGCGCGCTGCTCGCTGGCGCGGGTCTGCGCCTGGCGCAGGGCGTCTTCCAGGTCGGGCAGCTGCATGGCCTGCTCTTCCAGCTGGGCGGCCAGCAACTCGGCGCGCTCTTCGGCATCCACACCCGCACCGGCCAGGTTTTCCAGCTCGATGTCGGCTTCTTCCTTGCGGGCCTGCCACTGGGCGATCTGCTCGGCCAGGGTGACGAGGCGCTGCTCCACGCGCACGCGGCCTTCCACCACATAGCGGATTTCGGCTTCGAGCCGCCCCACTTCGGCCGTGGCCTCGTACAGCTTGCCCTGGGCCTGGTTGACCTGGTCACCCGCCGCGTAGTGCGCCTGGCGGATGGTTTCCAAGTCAGACTCCACAGCGCGCAGGTCGGCCATGCGCGATTCCAGGTCGTTCACGGCCTGCAGGCCTTCCAGGCGCACCTTGGTCTGCTCGGCCTCGGCGTCGGCGCGCTTCAAGAACCACAGCTGGTGCTGCTTGAGGGTGGCGTCGGCGTTCAGCGCGTTGTACTTGGCGGCCACCTCGGCCTGCTTTTCCAGCTTTTCGAGGTTGGCGTTCAGCTCGCGCAAGATGTCTTCCACCCGCGTGAGGTTTTCGCGCGTGTCGGCCAGGCGGTTTTCGGTCTCGCGGCGACGCTCTTTGTATTTGGAGACCCCGGCCGCTTCTTCCAGGAACAGGCGCAACTCTTCAGGGCGCGACTCGATGATGCGGCTGATGGTGCCCTGGCCGATGATGGCGTAGGCCCGTGGCCCCAGGCCGGTGCCCAGAAACACGTCCTGCACGTCGCGGCGGCGCACGGGCTGGTTGTTCAGAAAGTAGCTGCTGGTGCCGTCGCGCGTGAGCACGCGGCGCACGGCCACCTCGCCATATTGGCCCCACTGGCCGCCTGCGCGGTGGTCGGAGTTGTCGAACACCAGCTCCACGCTGGCGCGGCTGGCCTGCTTGCGGGTGGTGGTGCCACTGAAGATCACGTCCTGCATGCTCTCGCCACGCAGCTCGCTGGCCTTGCTCTCGCCCAGCACCCAGCGCACCGCATCCATGATGTTGGATTTGCCGCAACCGTTCGGCCCCACCACGCCCACCAGTTGCCCAGGCAGCATGAAATTGGTGGGTTCAGCGAACGACTTGAAGCCGGAGAGCTTGATGGAGGTAAGACGCACGGGTCAGGCGGAGGGAGCGTGGAGCAAGGACAACAGCGAACAACAACGCAAATCGCCCAGGAAGCTGCAGGCGACCTGGGCAGGCCCGGATGATACCGCGCCCCAAGGGGCCGCCTGCCCCTGAGCGTGGCACCCGCCACCATGCCCGGCCCGCTCAATGCTGCGACGCAGCATGCTGGCGGCCAATATTCAGCCAAATTGGCCTCTGGCGCTTGACAGACAAGCGCCTCCAGCTATCAAAATATGAGCGTTTATCCAACCTACGATGGGCCACCGCTGCCCGAGGTTTCACCGCCCCGGCCAGCAAATCCCCTCGGGGGCACCAATAATTGCGGCTCGGCATTCATCTCAGCCCCTCTGTTCAGACCCGACACCGCCACCCCACGGCATGACACCCCTGCACACCCTCACACCCCAGCCCCGCGACCCCGCTGCCATGCTGGCCCAGACGCTGGCGCAGTGGAACCCCCACCAAGACCTCTGGCTGTTTGGCTACGGCTCGCTCATCTGGCGGCCCGACTTTGACTACGCCGAGCAGCGGCCCGCCAAAGTGCACGGCTGGCACCGGGCGCTGAAGATGTGGAGCCGCGTGAACCGGGGCACGCCCGAATGCCCCGGCCTGGTGTTTGCGCTGCTGACCGGCGGCAGCTGCCGGGGCATGGTGTTTCGCATCGAGCGGCAGCGGGTGCTGGACGTGATGCCCCCGCTGTGGGACCGCGAGATGGTCAACGCCGTGTACGACCCGCGCTGGCTGCCCTGCCAGACGCCCCACGGCACCGTGAGTGCGCTGGCGTTCACCCTGTCGCGCCGCAGCCCCAACCACACCGGCGTGCTGCCCGACCATGAATACACCCGCATCTTTGCCCAGGCCCGGGGGCGCTACGGCACCACGCACGACTACGCCAGGGCCACGCACGAGGGCTTGGTGAAGATGGGCATCCACGACCGGGCGCTGGCCCGCTTGCTGGCGCTGGCACCCAAACGGGATGATTGAGGCGGCGCCTGCCGGGTCGCCTAATGAAAATCCCGGCTGCTGTGCAGCGCCCCGCCCAGGCGGCCCAGCAGCGGGGTCAGGTCTTTGAAGCGCTGGGCGACCAGGTGGCGCACGGCGGGCACCCCAGGCGCTGCGCCCTGCCCCCCGGCCGATGGCGGCACCGGCCCGGTGGCGCACTGCCACAGGCCCTGCACGGCCAGCAGTTGTGATCTGAGCAGCGCATCGCGCCACGTCTCGATCAACCCCGGCCAGACGACGACGTTGACCGGGCCGGTTTCGTCCTCCAGCGTCACAAACATGGTGCCTTTGGCGGTGCCCGGCCGCTGGCGCACGGTGACGATGCCGCAGGCGCGCACGCTGCGGCCATGGGGCACGCTTTGCAACTGCAGGGCCGTGAGCAGCCGCCAGCGCGCCAGGCGCGGGCGCAGCAGGGCCAGTGGGTGGCGGCGCAAGGTCAGGCCCGTGGCGGCGTAGTCGAAGACGATTTCTTCGCCCTCGGGCGCCTGGGGCAGCTCCAGCGGCGCTTCGTTGACCGGGGCGTGGCGCAGCAGCGCAGGGGCGCGGTGCTGGGCGGCGGCGTCCCACATTTGCTGGCGACGGTGGCCCGACAAGGCGGCCAGCGCATCGGCAGCGGCCAGGGCCTGCAGGTCGTGCCGCTCCAGCCCGGCGCGCAGGGCCAGGTCTTCGGTGCTGGCAAAGCGGCACTGCGGCGCCTGTGCGCGGGCTTGCAGCAGGCGCTGCGCTGCATCGGTATGCAGCCCGCTGACCAGCCGCAGCCCCAGGCGCACCGCTGGCTGGGGCAAGGCGGCGGTGCGTACGCCGGGGATGGGCCGAGGGGGGTGCAGGGGCGCTAGTGGCCCTTCCAGCGTGCAATCCCAGTCGCTGTGGTTCACATCAATCGGCAGCACGCGCACACCGTGGCGGCGGGCGTCTTGCACCAGTTGCGACGGGCCATAAAACCCCATGGGCAAAGAGTTGAGCAGCGCGGCTAAAAAACACGCGGGCTCGTGGCACTTGAGCCAGCTGCTGCTGTAGGCCAGCAGCGCAAAGCTGTAGGCATGGCTTTCTGGAAAGCCGTATTCGCCAAAGCCCAGCATCTGCGCAAAGATGGCCTGGGCAAAGGGCAGCGCGTAGCCGTTGGCCACCATGCCGTCGATCAGGCGCTTTTCAAATTGGTGCACGCCGCCCGTGCGCTTCCAGGCGGCCATGGACCGGCGCAGCGCATCGGCCTCGGCGGCTGAGAATTTGGCCGCAATCATGGCGATCTGCATCACCTGTTCCTGAAAAATCGGCACGCCCCGCCTGCGCCGCTCGCGCGCCTGCAAATACGGGTGCACCATGCCGCCCTGGATGGGGCCGGGCCGCACGATGGCCACTTCCACCACCAGGTCGTAAAACACACGCGGCTGCAGGCGCGGCAGCATGCTCATCTGGGCGCGGCTTTCGATCTGGAACACGCCCACGGTGTCGGCAGCGCAGATCATGTCGTAGGTGTGCGGGTCTTCGGCGGGGATGTCGGCTAGCCGCCAGCGCTCACCGCGCAGCGCGGCGCGCAAATCCAGGCAGCGGCGCAGTGCGCTGAGCATGCCCAGCGCCAGCACGTCCACTTTCATCAGGCCCATCTCGTCCAGGTCGTCCTTTTCCCACTGGATGATGGAGCGGTCTGCCATGGCGGCGTTTTCAATCGGCACCAGCCGCGACAGCGGCCCCTGCGTAAGCACAAAGCCGCCCACATGCTGGCTCAAGTGGCGCGGAAAGCCGTGCAGCTCGCCCGCCAGTTCCAGCCACAGGCGGGCGGTGTGCGTCGCCAGGGGCTGGCCCAATGATTCGGCCAGGGCCTGCAGCTTGTGGCTGGCCAGGTCTTCGTCAAACCAGTGGTGCTCTTTGGCAAACGCGTCCACCACTGCGGGTGGCACGCCCAGGGCCTTGCCCACGTCACGCAGCACGCTGCGGGTGCGGTAGGTGGTGACCACGGCGGCAATAGCGGCACGGTCGCGTCCGTATTTGCTGTAGATGTACTGGATGACCTCTTCGCGCCTGTCGTGCTCAAAGTCCACATCAATGTCGGGCGGCTCTTGGCGCTCTTTGCTGATGAAGCGCTCAAACAGCAGGTGGGACCGGGTGGGGTCTACCTCGGTAATGCCCAGGCAAAAGCACACCGCAGAATTGGCCGCCGAGCCGCGCCCCTGGCACAAGATGCCCTGGCTGCGCGCATAGCGCACGATGTCGTGCACCGTCAGAAAGTACATCTCGTATTGGCAGTCGACAATCAGCGCCAGCTCACGCTGCAGCTGGGTGTGCACCGCAGGCGGCACCCCCTGCGGGTAGCGGCTGGCTGCGCCTTCGTAGGTGAGCCAGGCCAGGCCCTGGGCGGGTTTCATGCCGGGGGGCACGGCCTCTTGCGGGTATTGGTATTTGATTTCGTCCAGGGTGAAAGTGCAGCGCTGCGCAATCTGCACCGTGGCCTGCAGCAGCTCGGGCGGGTAGATGCCTGCCAGCCGCACGCGCTGCCGCAGGTGGCGCTCGGCATGCGGCTGCAGCGCAAAGCCGCATTGCGCCACCGGTAGCCCCAGGCGCACGGCGGTGATCACGTCCTGCAGCGGCTTGCGCGAGCGCACATGCATGTGCACATCGCCCGCGGCCACCAGCGGCACGCCCACCGCCGCACCCGCCTGCTGCAAGGTGGCCAGCCACAGGTCGTCGTCGGGCTCCAGCAGCAGCTCGGCCACCAGCCAAAAATCCAAGCCAAATTGGGCTCTAGCGCTTGTTAATAAAGCGCTAACAGCTACAAAATCAGTAGCGTTTTGTACCGTGCGCTCGGGCACCAGCAGCAGTTCGCAGCCTTGCAGCTGCTGCACATCGCTCAAAGGCCCCATCTGGTAACGGCCCTTGGCCGCACTGCGCCGCGCGGCGGTGATGAACTGGCACAGATTACCCCAGCCCTGCGCATTGCGCGCCAGCGCCACCAGCCGGAAGCCGGGGTACGCAAACTCGCTGCCCACAATGAGGTGCAGCCCCAGCGCCTTGGCACGCACATGGGCGCGCACCACACCTGCCACCGAGCATTCGTCCGTCAGCGCCAGTGCGCGGTAGCCCAGCGCGGCGGCGCGCTCCACCAGCTCGTGCGGGTGCGATGCGCCGCGCTGAAAGCTGAAGTTGGAGACGCAATGAAGCTCGGCATAGTCGGGCAGCGCCAGCGTGGTTTGGCGGGCGGGGGCGGTGCGGTCAGCCATAAATGCCGTGCAAAAACCAGCGGTGCTGCCGGGTGGGTGCGCCGCCTTCGGCGCTGGGCGGGGCCGATGGTGTCCGCTCGCGAAACACCCACACATGCCCGGCGCGCTCGTTGTGGGCCACAAAGTAGTCACGCACCACCAGGCCGGGGGTGGGGTCAGCACCGCAGGCATTGGGCTGCGATTCAGGGGCGTCGGCAGCTTCCCACCACGCGGCCTCCAGCCGGTGGGGGCCCGCCAGCAGGCGCAGCGGCCCCTGATAGCAAGGGCGGCTGCCCTGCACCGCCAGGGGTTGCGGCGGGCGCAGGAGCCAGGTGGGCCACAGGCTGGCGTCGGGCAAAACTTGAGATGCAGAGGCTTTGGCAAGGCCTGCCCCACCCGCTTGCAGCGCGTGGCTGGCGGGCTGCCAGTGCTGCATGCGTTCGGGCCGGTGGTCTGCCACCAGAGCCACGCCTTGCACCTGCTCGGGCCCCAGGCGGGCCGACAGGCGCTCTACCAGCTGGTGCCAGCTTTCGCTGCGAGCGTGGTCTTCGGCGCTGCGGCCCACCACGCCTGCAGGGGGGAGAAGGCTGGCGCTGGCCTGGGGCATGGGCACAGTTTGCAGGGCGCGCAGGGCAATCTGGTTGACGGGTGCGGCCAGCGGCGTGCGGGCCAGGTGCTCGGCCAGCAGGCGGCGCAGGTGGGCCAGGGCCTGCGTGGGCTGGGCGGTGCGCACGGGCAGCGCCTGCCAGGGGGGCACGGGCTTGCCGTCCACCTTGCGCAGGTCGTGGTGCCAGGCCAGTTCCAGCGCCAGCACGCCCTGCTGGCGCGCCTGCAGCCAGGCCTGCAGTGCTTGCAGCAAGGCGTGGGCCGACCACAGCAGCGCATCGGCCGAGGTGGCCAGCGCGGGCAGCTCGGCCGCCAGGGCGAAGGTTTCGGGCAGCTCCAGCCAGGTGTGCGTGTGGGGGGCATCGCCAAAGGCACAGTCCAGCGCATGCAAGGCCGCGGCGCCCAGCCGCCGCGCCACCCCATCGCGCGGCAAGGCGCGCAACTGGCCCCAGGTGTTGCAGCCCATGCGCGCCAGGCTGGCCACATGGGGGCGCAGCGCTGTCAGGGTGTGCAGGGGCAAATCGTGCGGCACGCGCCGGGGTGGGCGCAGCCCTGCCTGCTGCAGCCGCAGCAGTGCCAGGGCCTGGAACGATGTAGCGCCCTGGGCAAAAGGCGCGGGCGGTGGCTGTACACGGGGCGATGGAGACGCCAGCTCGGCCACTGGTGCAGGTTCGGGCGCAACGCCGGTTTCCATCGCAGGCGCACTGGCTTGCAGCTGGGCCAGCAGCGCCGCGCGGCCGCCCCACAGGCGCTTGTATCTTTAAACCAGACCAGCGCGGTAGAGTCTGAACGCCGTTGAGGCGGCCAGACCGGCCCGTGCAGTTTGGTAGGCGCTGGGGTGATAGAGCCCGTGACTGAGTACAGAACGCATGGCCGCCGCGCTGGTCTTCGTGAAGCCCGAACGGTTACGCGCGCCTTGATTGAGCGCGCATGCACAAGCAAGGGATCTGAAGATCATGTCTGTTACCTCAGTGACGGTGGGCATCGACGTGGCCAAGGCGCACGTGGATGTCTGTGTGCTGGGTGCCAAGAGCAGCGCCCAGCGGTTTGACAACGATGCCGAAGGCCACTCGGCGCTGGCGGCTGCCCTGCAGCCCCTGGACGTGGGTCTGGTGGTGATGGAGGCCACCGGCGGCTACGAGGCCGCGTTAGCGTGTGCCCTGCAGGCCACAGGCCTGCCCGTGGCGGTCATCAACCCGCGCCAGGCGCGCGACTTCGCCAAATCCATGGGACGCCTGGCCAAGACCGACGCGGTGGATGCGCGCACGCTGGCCGAGCTGGCAGCGGTGCTGCTGCGCCGCGACGATCTGCAGCGCTTCTTGCGCCCCCTGGCCGATGAGCGCCAGCAGTGGCTCGCGGCCCTGGTCACGCGCAGGCGCCAGTTGCTGACCATGCTCCATTCGGAGCGCCAACGGCTGCAGATCACGCCCAAGAAGCTGCACGCCAGCATCGAGGCCATCGAGGCGGCGATCAAGGCGCAGCTCGATGAGATCGAAGAGCAGATGGTCACGCATGTGCGCGAGCACTTTGGGGAGCTCGACACGCTGCTGCAGTCGGCTGCGGGAGTCGGCCCGGTGAGCAGTGCCACGATGATTGCCGAGCTGCCAGAGCTGGGCCGGCTGAACCGGCGCGAGATCGCTGCATTGGTGGGCGTGGCGCCCATGGCCAATGACTCCGGCGGCAGCAAGGGCAGGCGGCGCGTACAAGGCGGGCGCTTCGAGATCCGCCGCGTGCTGTACATGGCAACGCTCACGGCCACCCGCTACAACCCGGCCATCAAGGCCTTCTACGAGCGTCTGAAGGCCGCTGGCAAGTTGCCCAAGGTCGCCCTGGTCGCTTGCATGCGCAAGTTGCTCACCACGCTCAACGCCATGGTGCGCACTGGAAAACCTTGGGACAAGTCGCTTCATTGCGCTTGACTTCGAAGACGGTTACTCAGTCGTAGACACCTCCAGCAGCAGTGCCTCATCCACACGCGCCACCCTGGGGGTAAAGCGCAGCGCCCACCAGGCCTCGGCACCTTGTACCGTTTGCCATGTGGGCGTAGCACCGGGCACACCGCCCGACGGTGCGTGCGCGTGCAGGCTGGGCTCGGCACCCGCTGCCCCAGGGGCGTGGGCGCTGGGTGGGCGGGGTTCAACGGGTTGCGGGCACGGCCAGGCGATCCAGTGCATGTGCCACCCCCTTCCACCCACCGGCAGGCTCTTGCAAACCACCCAGCGCAGCGCCTCCCTCCCGCATCCCGAGCGCAGTGGCCAGCGCCAATGCGGGCAATGCCGCAGGCGCAGCAGAAACGGGCGATGACCGCACAGGCGTTACAGGCGCAACAGCGCCCTGCCCTCGCCGCTGCTGGCTGCGCAGGGCGCCTGCTGCCAGCACCTGCGCCAGCCGGGCGGAGCCCGCTGGCAACACCAAAGGCTGGGCCAGCGGCGGCCCCTTGCGCTTGAGCACCTGCACCCGCATGGCCAGGGGCTGGGTCACGTCTTCTTGCACCCACAGCCGCAGCGGCGCGGGCGATGCCTGCTGGCGCACCCCGGCGGGGCGAAACACCCACAGCAACTGCCCCATTTGGGCAGCCGCCAGGTGCAGGCGGCGCAGTTGCTCGGGCAGCGCCTGGGGCAGCCAGGCCACCACGGCCAGCACATCGCGGCAGCGCAGCGCCTGCTCGGCCGCCCACAGAGCGGCGGTGGCGGCTTTGCCTGTGGCTGCAGCCCCCGGCTGCACCTTGCACAGGCGCGCAGGCGGCAGCCCAGCGGCTTGCAAGGCAGGGGCAAAAGGCTCGAACGGCGGGGCGACCAGCACCACAGCCCCCGGCCGGGCCGCCGTGGCCTGCGCCAGCGCGGGCTGCAGCAGTTGCCAGGCATGGCGGCTGGGGTTGGGCTGCAGCACCTCGGTCAGCGCGCCAATGGGCCAGCCGCCACCGGGCAACTGCGCATCCAGCGCGCTGTGCCCCGTGGGCTGGGTGGGGGCCGAAGCGGCATCGCACAACTGGTGGCCCAGCCAAAGCCCCTGCAAATGCACTGGGGCTTTGGCTGGCGCATCGCGCGGGGGCGCAAAAGACAAGGCAGACATGGAGGAAGCTCGTGGGGTGGGTGAATCAACGGTGCGTCGTGAATTGCATAATAACTGTATTTTTATAAGGGGTATCTATTTAGCTCCAGTAGCCCCATTAATACTGTGATTTCATCCAGCAATGGTATCCGATTGGCTCTCCCCGGTGTTCTTGCTCACGACATCCCCATACGTCACTGGCGGCGTAACCACCGCTTGCTGCAGCAAGCGGTAAAACAGCATCCCGCGTGAGCTGGATGTGCGCCGGTTGAAACGGAACACGAATTCATCGAGATAGGCGTCCAGGTGGTCTGGCTGTACAGAGCCATGATGTGTTCCCAGCACCCAGCGCTGTACCAGTGAGGCGACCCGGTGCACTCCCGCCATGGAGACATGGGCAGGTACGCCTGAGCCGAGCATGACGGTGCGCTGGTGGGTGTAACCCAGTTCTCCCAGAGCGCGGTATGCCGCCGAACCATCCGTGCGTACCTGGGCTCCAGGCTCGACCACCTCCTGCACAAAGGGGATTACGTGGGTGGCGGCGTCTCGGTCAATGCGGCGTAACCGGATGCGCCCAAACCCCTTGGGCTCCACGATCTCCACCGCCATGACCATCAACACTTTGGTGGTGCTGCTCTTGCGCCCTGCAGGGGTGGCGGGATTCTTGCGATCCGTGATGGACAGGTACGTTTCATCCACCTCCACAAGCCCCTTGAGCTTGTCCCGGCCCGGGCGGACCATGGCACGTCGAAACCGGTGCAGCATGGTCCAGGCGGTCTGGTAGCTCCCCAAACCCAATACGCGCTGCAGCCCCAGGGCGCTCACGCCTTGTTTCTGATTGGTCAGGTACCAAGCTGCAGCCAGCCAGACACGCAGCGGTGTGCGCGTCTTGTCAAAGATGGTTCCAGATGTCACTGTGCCTTGGTACTGGCATGAGCGGCACATCAGGCGGGTGCGGCTGGCGCGGTACACATCGCCAGCGTTGCCGCAACGCGGGCAGACGAAGCCTTGGGGCCACCGAAGCTTCTCCAGGAACGCCTGGCAAGCCTCTTCGGTGGCAAACCAGTCAAGAAATTCGTTCCAGGTGCGGGGGTAGTCCCGTCCAGGAGTTGGCGTTAGCATCTGGGTTTCCATCCAGCTATTCTCACGTCACTGGAGCTAAATAGATACCCCTTATTTTTATACAGTATTCAAACATTTCCACACCTCTTGCCCCAAGCTTTGTGGCCCACCCCTACCCACAATGCACCAGCCGTGCGTACCATGGCCATGCGGTTGTCCTGCGCCTGTCACAGTGCCAGCGGCAGCCCGCCCTTCCCTTCACTCCAGGAGCATGTGATGAATCTTCGCTTTGTCTTGGCGGCTACCGCCGTGGCCGCGCTGGCAGGCTGCGCCAGCTATAACGCAGGCCCCACCGCCACCGCACAGTTGCAGCCCACCCGGGGCAACACCACCGCAGGCACCGTGCAGTTTGCGCAAACGGGTGATGTGGTGAAGGTGTCGGGCACCATCAGCGGCCTCAAGCCCGGTGCTGAGCATGGCTTTCACATCCACGAAAAAGGCGACTGCAGCAGCGGCGACGGCATGAGCGCAGGCGGCCACTTCAACCCCGGCGGCAAACCCCACGGCCACCACGGCAAGGGCGAACACCACACCGGCGACCTGCCCAGCCTGAAGGCCGACGCCAACGGCACCGTCAGCTTCCAATTTGAATCGCGCAGCATTCGCGTGGGCAGCACCGCCAACAACATCGTGGGCAAGGGCCTCATCGTGCACCGCGACCCCGATGACTACGCCACCCAACCCACCGGCAACGCCGGGCCCCGACTGGCCTGCGCGGTGATTACGGCCAAATAAACCCAGCGCGCCCTGTGCATGGCAACGGCTTTTAGGCCGCGCTGCTGCCCTACCAAGCAAAAAGCCGCTGCAACCACAGCGGCTTTTTTCATGGGGCCCGAACCTTGGTGGCCACAGTGCCTGCCACGGGGCTAGGGGTTGATCACCCCCCAGCCTGGCGCTGGTGCCAACGCGCCTCGGCCCGCGCCAGCGCATCCACGGTGTCAATGTCCGTCACCACGCCTTCGTCCTGCACCGGCACCGCCAGCCCCCGCCCCTGCTCTGCCCACTTGCGCACCACCGGCGCAGCGCCCTTTTCGCCTTGCAGGGCCAGCAAACCCTCCAGACAATCCCGTCCAAACGCCACCGGGTGCCCCCGCTCGCCCGCAAACTCCGGCCATGCCACCGTGGCCCGCTGATCGAGCAGCACCTGCGCCATGGCCTGCAGCGTGGCGGGCTGCACCAGTGGCAAATCGCCCGGCAACACCAACCAGCCCGCCGCATCGACCGTGTGCCGCACAGCCGCCGCAATCGAATCGCCCATGCCAGGGTGCCCCACATCTTCCACATGCCAAGGCAATCCACTGGCGCGCACGGCATCCAGCGTGTGTTGCAACACGGGCTTGCCCGCCAGCAAGGCCTGCAATTTGTGAACGCTGCCGCCCGACGCTTTGAAACGCTCGCCACGGCCCGAGGCGAGGATAAGGACGGTGGGTGGGGGCAGATGCATGGAATAGATGAGGGGATGCTGGGTTGCGAGGCAAGTCAGAATGACCCCAACCGCCCGCGGCAGCCCGCTTGGGGCGCTGCGCGCCCCGCACGGCTGTGCCCTGAGCGCTATTGAACCTGAGAGCGTGACCCGAGCAGCGCTTTGATCTGCTCCAGCTCTTCGGGGGTGGCGTCACCGATCGTTTTTTCGGCAATTTGCACCTTGCCTTTGCCGCGCGCCTTCGCCCTGCGTCCCAGGTCGGTTTGTTCCTTGAATTTTTCGGCTATCGGGCGCAGTGCCTGGGCGACTTCATCGCCGTGCTCTGCAAGCATGGTCATCAGTTCCCCGTAAGAGTCCAGGCCAACCTTCTCCAAGCCTTCACGAAGCGAGTCCTTGAGCTCCTTGCGTACTGCAAACGTGGTGGTATACAAATTCTCGCGCGCCGTAGGCATTTTCTGTCTTTCTAGCTATGTTTTTGATAGTAAATTCGTCGGACTTCGGTCACCACGAATTGAGCAAGGGGTTCATCTGGAGTTCTACCTCCTGGCGCGCCAGCTCTTCCAGTTCGCGCATCTGCTCCGCTGTCGCCTTTTCTTCGGCCTCCCGCCGCTCTCGCTCACGCCTTGATTCCCTACCCAGCAGCTGAGATACCACTTCAATGCCGAGCATTGCGTCAAAGGTGCCGTCTTTCATCGCCACTGCCTCAGCTGCATTCCTCTCGCGGGATTTATGCATGAACCCCACCATGCGAAGCGTATGCACCAGCTCACCCATGTGCTTTTCAACGTGCCTCACACCTACTGCGCGAACAAGGTAGTCCATGAACTCGCGGTGCAGGGAAAGGTTCCACGTTAGTGCGAACTGTGCGATTTGCTCCGAGTAGGCGTAGTGCGGCTTCTTCCAGTCCCTGCGGAAGTTCACCGCATGCAACAGGTTCTCAAAGTCCTCGATCGAGTCGTAGGGCAACCTGCCGCTGATGCATCGGTGGCGCGTATCGTCCACCCGGGCGACTGCATTCAGGATGACCCCGCGCTCATTGCGCATCCTTGCGGGAAGGTTCACCTCCAGCGGCACCTCCTTACACAGCACCGTCGCAGCCAGCCGCTAGGGTCTTCTAGCGGAAAGGAAGTCGCCATCAATTCATCCCCTGCTTCTGTGCGCGCAGCTTCTCAAGAGCCTCCTTGATCTGCTCTGGTGTTGCGCCTGTTTCTTTGACTAGGGTCTGTTGAGAATTACCGAGAGTTGATAACCCCAGCTGCGAGATAGATCATCGCTGCGAAGCTGCTATCCGTCTTGTCGCTGCGCATTGCGATACGTTTGAACTCCTTGAGCTTGCAAAAGAAGTTCTCGATCAAGTGGCGCCATTTGTAGACCTCCAGGTCAATCTCCAGTGGCGCTCTCCTGCGGGGCATCTGTGAGATCACCACCTGCGCCCCGCGCTTACCCAACTCCTGGATCAGCCAATTCACATCGAAGGCCTTGTCGGCAAGCAAGGCATCAAAGCGCACATCGGCAATCAGCTCTCTGACCCCTTTGGTGTCGTGGCGCTGCCCTGGCATCAAGACGAACTTCACCAGATTGCCCAATGCATCCGTCAGCGCCAGTATCTTCGTGGTCATGCCGCCCCTCGAGTGGCCTATGGCCTGGCCCGAAGTCCCCCTTTTGCCCCCTGGCCGTGCCGATGCACTTTCACAATCGTGGCATCCACCATCGCATATTCCATGTCCGGCTGCTCGCTCACTGCATCGAACAGACGTTGGAACACATCGGCCTTAACCCAGTCTCTAAAGCGTTTGAACACCGTGTTCCACTTGCCGAACTCTGGCGGCAGGTCTCGCCAGGGGCAGCCTGTGCGGGCTATCCACAGCACTGCCTCAACGAAGCGGCGGTTGTCTGTGCCGCTGCGCCCCGGATCACTTGGCTTGCCAAGGCAGTGCGGCTCCATCTTGGCCCATTGTGCGTCTGTCAGTACCCATCGAATGCTCATGCGCCTATTGCATCACATCCATTCACGCATCTCAGAATGATTCTCAACAGACCCTAGTGTATTGAGCGCCTTCACGCGCGCCTGGGCAACCTTCTTGGGGTTGAGTGCTTCCTCGGCGGCCCGAGCCTCTGCGAAGATTGGCGCCAGGGCGGCACCCACCTTCTCTGGGTACTTGGCCATCACGCTGATCATGGTCGAGAAGTTTTTTGCGCCGCACAGGTCAACAACCTGGCGCGCACCAGGCTCCAGCTCCCGCTTGATCGCCACGCTCGTGCGCCAGAGGGTTTCTTCGTAGTCTTTCTGTTTTTCGCTTACTGCCATGTTTTGCCCAAAAATGAATAAAGACTTTCAACCATTATAGGCTGCAAGCATTTAAAAATCACAATTTCAGAAACGGTTATTTGGTAAGAAAGCCGATCTTGGGGTCATCGTCGTCGCCGTTGTCTTCCTGGAACTTCGCCATCGAGTGATTTGCCAGCAGCAGCGCGACCACCATCAGCAGGGGTTCCTTGAAGCTGTAGGCCAGCCCCACTGGCTTACAGTGCTAAGGAAGACTTCGCGCGGCTTTCAGGCAGCATTCGGGCTTTTGCTCGGGTTCGATTGCCCAGCAGTATTCAACCCTAAACGGTCGGGTTGCCGTACAACGCGAATCGCCCATTGGCTGCCCTTCAGTTACAGTCCTCGCCCTTCGGGTGATTTTTGCCCGCATCGCGCACCTCGGTGACAGGGTTTGAAAACACAATCTGCGACTTGGGGGCTGACTGATGAGGCCAAGCAAACTGCAACTCGCAGAGATAGAAAAATATGCTGTTAACCGATATAGCCGTCGAGCACACTTTGGTGTCTAAAAAGGATGGCGTTCGCCAGACTTTCTTACTGCATCCTTTTACCGATACCCAGCGCGACTCCCTGGGCAAATTCGAGCTCGTTCGCGACGTGAGTCAGCCCGGTTTCAAAGACGTGAAACGCTCCACCTTCGTATCGTTTCACCAATTGGCGGAGCTGTATGCGAAAGGCCTGCTCGACGAATTCGGGTTTTCCGTTCGCATGTGTCCGGGCAAAGGCACCTACCCCGCCAAACTGCCCGCCAAAAAGATACTGCCCACCAGCATCAAGCCCCGCTCTTCATTCGACCTGGCGGTGCAAAAGGTGGATATTGCCAAACCAGCCACTCGCGAATTGAGAACCGCCTTGCTTCGCACCAACGTCAAATTGGAAGCGTGACGGCGCTGATCAATCAAGGAGCCGATGTGAACCCCTCCATTGCTCATGCTGAACTCATCGCCACATTCAAGCGGGCCGAGGCAGATGCTGCCCACAAATTTGGGCTGATTAAAGCGGCTGCCCATAAAGGCCCCAAGGCCATTCAAGCGGCTACCGAAACTGCTGCTAAGGCGGCGAAGCGCAGGGACTCATTTGCGAGAAAGTTGGAAATCCTGGGGGTGAGCCTCAAGGATTGAGTACCGCTCAGCCAATGGCGTGACACCTGCCATTGGCGGCTGCGCGCAACAGGCTCTGATCTTCAAAATAATCTCCGTAATCTGAAAGCAGAATCGGTAATGGGTCTTGCACCGATTTGCTTGCTTTCCATATGAGGCAGCTCAATCGACTTTGCTTTTCAATCGCAAAGGTGTTTGAAAACAGATTGGTAAGTCTGCTCCGGGTTGATATGCGTCGTTCTCGGTGGTGAGCCGGTTCGTCATTCAACCAGTGGCTGGATTCTTGTTGTCTGTTACTTCGTCAGAGCGTCGACGTTGATGGCCTCAAGGAAGCTGAAGCGGCCAAACGAGCGCCCACCAACGCGGTTCAAGTCGCTCAGAAGGCTCTCCAGTCCCTGTCGGTTGGGCTTGCCGTCTTGGATGGCACGGACTGTGGCCCCAATTCCCTGACATAGCTTGTGCCACCGTTGGACACGAAGGCGGGCGCACCGCCGAGCTTGGGTTTCTGATGAAAGGGTTGCTCATAGATGAGCCGGAGAAGCTGGTCAAGCCCCTCGCCGTACCGTTCCTCTGACGATACGTCGATGTAGATGAGCCCCTTCATGAAGACAGGGAGGCACGGCTGACCATCGTCGTCGTACTCGCAAACGATGGGGATGAACTTGGTCTGCTGCACTTTGCCGTAGAGCTCTTGGGAGATGATCTGCGACTCGGTGCCAACACCCCCGGCTCGGTTGTTCGCCTTCTCTTGGTACTTACGGTCACAAAGGACGAGGACCTTGAGCACTTCGGTGTCGACAACCATCGATTCCATGAAGACGTACTTGTCTTGACCGGGCTTGAGGTCCCACTTGTCAAGGATTGCGTCTATGCCGTGATTACGCAGTGACGTAGCCAGGTCCATGACGAACTGCTCGTGCTCGACGCTTGTCCAGCTGTACGAAATGAAAACTTTAGGATGCTTGTATCTTTAAACCAGACCAGCGCGGTAGAGTCTGAACGCCGTTGAGGCGGCCAGACCGGCCCGTGCAGTTTGGTAGGCGCTGGGGTGATAGAGCCCGTGACTGAGTACAGAACGCATGGCCGCCGCGCTGGTCTTCGTGAAGCCCGAACGGTTACGCGCGCCTTGATTGAGCGCGCATGCACAAGCAAGGGATCTGAAGATCATGTCTGTTACCTCTGTGACGGTGGGCATCGACGTGGCCAAGGCGCACGTGGATGTCTGTGTGCTGGGTGCCAAGAGCAGCGCCCAGCGGTTTGACAACGATGCCGAAGGCCACTCGGCGCTGGCGGCTGCCCTGCAGCCCCTGGACGTGGGTCTGGTGGTGATGGAGGCCACCGGCGGCTACGAGGCCGCGTTAGCGTGTGCCCTGCAGGCCACAGGCCTGCCCGTGGCGGTCATCAACCCGCGCCAGGCGCGCGACTTCGCCAAATCCATGGGACGCCTGGCCAAGACCGACGCGGTGGATGCGCGCACGCTGGCCGAGCTGGCAGCGGTGCTGCTGCGCCGCGACGATCTGCAGCGCTTCTTGCGCCCCCTGGCCGATGAGCGCCAGCAGTGGCTCGCGGCCCTGGTCACGCGCAGGCGCCAGTTGCTGACCATGCTCCATTCGGAGCGCCAACGGCTGCAGATCACGCCCAAGAAGCTGCACGCCAGCATCGAGGCCATCGAGGCGGCGATCAAGGCGCAGCTCGATGAGATCGAAGAGCAGATGGTCACGCATGTGCGCGAGCACTTTGGGGAGCTCGACACGCTGCTGCAGTCGGCTGCGGGAGTCGGCCCGGTGGCCAGTGCCACGATGATTGCCGAGCTGCCAGAGCTGGGCCGGCTGAACCGGCGCGAGATCGCTGCATTGGTGGGCGTGGCGCCCATGGCCAATGACTCCGGCGGCAGCAAGGGCAGGCGGCGCGTACAAGGCGGGCGCTTCGAGATCCGCCGCGTGCTGTACATGGCAACGCTCACGGCCACCCGCTACAACCCGGCCATCAAGGCCTTCTACGAGCGTCTGAAGGCCGCTGGCAAGTTGCCCAAGGTCGCCCTGGTCGCTTGCATGCGCAAGTTGCTCACCACGCTCAACGCCATGGTGCGCACTGGAAAACCTTGGGACAAGTCGCTTCATTGCGCTTGACTTCGAAGACGGTTACTCAGTCGTCGCGCTCATAGTAATTTCCAACCTTCAATTATTGGTGCCACATATCCTCGTGTAGGCCTCGGCGATCCTATGTCAGTGGCCATAACACTTCCGTTGATTGCAGAACCCAACAAGCGCCTTACGCCGGTTAGTTTAAGTTCGCAAGTCTTCGCCCACAGACTGAAACCGCAACATTGCAGTCACCTCGCTTCCGCTTGAAGTGGGCCAAAATCCGCTCGCCAAACACAGCCCGTGCAATGCCTTGCACGCCGAACTGGCACAACCGAATAAACTATAAAAAAGCGCCGGGCTTTTCCAAACCCGGCGCTCTACTTCCATCCAACCCGATCAAGCCAACTTAAACGGCAGCTCCCTCGGCGTCTTCCCCGTCAATCGCGCTACCGCATTCGCAAACGCAGGTGCCAGCGGCGGCAACCCGGGCTCGCCCATGCCGGTAGGCGGCTCGGCGCTGGGCACGATGTGCACGGCCACCTGGGGCATGTCGGTGATGCGGGGCACGGCGAAGTCGCCGAAGTTGCTTTGCTCCACCACGCCGTCCTTCAGGGTGATAGCGGCACCGGGCAGGCACATCGACAGGCCCATCAGCGCCCCGCCCTGCACCTGGGCTTCCACGCTCTTGGGGTTGACGGCCAGATTGCAGTGCACGCCAGCGGTCACGCTGTGCAGCTTGGGCGTGCCGTCTTTGCTGACGGAGGCTTCCACCACGTACGCAACCACGGAGCTGAACGACTCGTGCACCGCCACGCCCCAGGCGCGGCCTGCGGCGAGTTTCTTTTTGCCGTAGCCGGATTGGTCCACCGCCAGTTGCAGGGCAGCCTTGTGGCGGGGGTGCTTGTCACCCATCAGGCGCAGGCGGTAGGCCACGGGGTCTTGCTTCGTCGCACGCGCCACTTCGTCCAGCAGGGTTTCCATGGCGTAGGCGGTGTGGGTGCTGCCCACGCTGCGCCACCACAGCACGGGTACGTTGACCTGCGGGTGGTGTACCGAGAGGCGCATGGGGATGTTGTAGGGCTCTTTCATGCCCTCCACTGCGGTGGAATCGACCCCGTTTTTGACCATGAAGCCTTCAAACGGTGTGCCTTTGACAATGGACTGGCCGACGATGACGTGGTCCCACGCCAGGATGTTGCCCTGGGCGTCGAAGCCGATCTCGGCGCGGTGCACGTGCATGGGGCGGTAGTAGCCGCCTTTGATGTCGTCCTCGCGGCTCCACAGGGTGCGCACGGGGGCGTTGATGCCTGCGGTGCGGGCAGCCTTGGCTACGCCACAGGCTTCCACCACGTAGTCGCTGGTGGGGATGGCACGGCGGCCAAAGCCGCCACCGGCCATCTGGGTGTGCACCTTCACGTTTTGGGGCTGCAGGCCCAGCACCTTGGCGGCGGCCATGGCGTCCAGGCCGGGCATTTGGGTGCCCATCCACAGTTCGGCCTTGTCACCATCCAATTTCACCGTGCAGTTCAGCGGCTCCATGGGCGCGTGGGCAAGGTAGGGGAAGGTGAACTCGGCGCTGATTTTTTGCGGCGCGTTGGCCAGCGCGGCCACATCGGCGGGGATGGCGATGGAGCCGGTTTTTTGGGCCAGGGCGCGGTACTGGGTGAGCAGCTGGGCGGTGTCGGGTTTTTCGACGCTGGCGGTGTCCCATTCCACCTTGAGTGCGTCGCGCCCCTGCTTGGCGGGCCAGTAGCCTTCGGCAATGATGGCCACGCCTTCGCCGCCGCGGTCGGTGGGCACGCGCAGCACGGCTTTCACGCCCTTGATGGCTTTGGCGGTGCTGTCGTCCAGCGACTTGAGCTTTGCACCAAACACGGGTGGGCGGGCCACCACGGCCGTGAGTATGCCGGGCAGGCGCACGTCAATGCCGTAGTCTTGCTGGCCGCTGGATTTGGCCTGGGCATCAAGCCGCGTGGTGGGCTTGCCGATGATGCGGAACTGCTTGGGGTCTTTGAGGGTGACCTTCTCGGGCACGGGCTGCTGCATGGCGGCCTCGGCCAGCGCGCCGTAGGCCAGCTTTTTGCCGCCGGGGCCCACCACAAAGCCTGCGTTGGTGCGCAGGGTGGATGCGTCTACACCCCACTGCGCAGCGGCGGCAGACACCAGCATGGCGCGGGTGCGGGCACCCAGCTCTCGGTACTGGGTGTACGAGTTTTTGAGCGAATTGGAGCCGCCCGTGAGGTGCATGCCAAAGGCCGGGTCGGCATAGGCGGGGTTGGCGTCGCCGTGCACGCTGCGCACCTTGGCCCAGTCGGCGTCCAGCTCTTCGGCCAGGATCATGGGCAGCCCGGTTTGCACGCCCTGGCCAAAGTCCAGGCGGTTGATGGTGACGGTGACGGTGCCATCGGTGTCAATGCGCACAAAGGCCGAAGGCTGCTCGAAAGGCTTGAGCCCGGCAGGCGCTGTGCCTGCACCTTGCGCGGTGGCCACCAGCGGGTAAGCCCCCAGCGCAAAGCCGGATGCGGCTGCGGCCTTGAGGAAGGTGCGGCGTGCCACGCCTTCGGTGGCGGCGGCATTTGCTTCGGTATTGATAGCGCCTTGCGCTTGATCCATCAGCGCTACCAGGCCTTTTGGCATGTGGGCGCGGGCGGTGTGAGCGTCGAAATGCATGGTGTTCTCCTGCTCGGTGTTCTTGGGAGGGGGTTGGATGTGGAGAGCGGGGCAAAAAAACTCAGCGAAGCGGTTCTGGCTAGGCGCTGTGTCGCAGGCAGTACTACCAGTACGACAAGACGCAGCAACGACGCCAGAAGAGTTTTTTTGAACCGATCAGGCCAAAGACTTGGCGGCGTCGTGGATGGCGGCGCGTATGCGCACATAGGTGCCGCAGCGGCACACATTGCCTGCCATGGCGGCGTCGATGTCGGCGTCGGTGGGTTTCTTCTTGCCCTTGAGCAGCGCGGTGGCGCTCATGATCTGGCCGCTTTGGCAGTAGCCGCACTGGGCCACGTCGTGCTTGACCCAGGCGGCATGCACGGCCTTGCCCACCTTGTCGTCGGCGGCAATGGCTTCGATGGTGGTGATCTTCTGGCCCACGGCGGCCGAGATGGGCGTGACGCACGAGCGCACGGGCGCGCCGTTCAGGTGCACGGTGCAGGCCCCGCACAGGGCCTGGCCGCAGCCAAACTTGGTGCCGGTCATGCCCAGCGTGTCGCGCAGGGCCCAGAGGATGGGGGTGGAGTCGTCGGCGTTGACGGCAGTATCTTTGCCGTTGATGTTCAAGGTGGGCATCGTGAGGTTCTCCGGTGGGGGATCAGCTCGCAGCCATGCGGCTGGGCAGCAAAATAGTGGCGGGATTAAATCCCAACCAGCGTTTTTCTGCTGGCAGTCGAGATTGCGTAGGGTCCATTCCCTGCCCTGCTCTTGCCCCAGCGCAGCGCGGGGCTGGCGCGTGCATTGCACAATGGCGAAATGACCACATCCATCGCAGACCTTCGCAAGAGCTACGAGCGTGCCGAGCTGAACGAAGACGCTTCGCACGCCGCCCCCCTGCAACAGTTTGACCAATGGCTGAAAGAAGCCATCAGCGCCGAAGTGCCGGAGCCCAACGCCATGACGCTGGCCACGGTGGGCAGCGATATGCGCCCCAGCACGCGCATCGTGCTGATCAAGGGCTATGACGAGCGCGGCATTGTCTGGTTTACCAACTACGACAGCCGCAAGGGCCGCCAACTGGCGGGCAACCCCTACGCCGCCATCCAGTTCCATTGGGTGGAGCTGGAGCGCGTGGTGCGCATTGAAGGCGTGGTGGAAAAGGTGAGCGACGAAGAAAGCGACGAATACTTCCACAGCCGCCCGCTCGATTCGCGCATTGGCGCCTGGGCCAGCCCGCAAAGCCAGGTGATTGCGGGGCGCGGCGTGCTGGTGGCCAATGCGGCCAAATACGGCGCGCAGTTCATGCTGAAGCCCCCGCGCCCACCGCACTGGGGCGGCTACCGCCTGAAGCCCGACCAGTGGGAGTTTTGGCAAGGCCGCAAGAGCCGCCTGCACGACCGCCTGCGCTACCGGCTGGACGGCACCGACTGGGTACGCGAGCGGCTGGCACCATGAGGCACCAGTCCCTGCACATACAACCCGCTGTGCACCAACACCCCGCTACGCGCCTGCGCACGGCCCTGTGCCTGGCAGCCGCCTGCGCCGCACTGGCCGCGTGCAAGCCGCAGTCTGCCCCCCAGCAGCCGGCCGCAGCCACGCAGCAAGCCAATGAGAGCTTTGCCACATTGGTACAAGCCTGCACGCAGTTTGTGGCGGCCCGCACGCCGCACGTGGGCAAGGCCGATGTTGCGGGGAATATCGTCTGGACGAAAACGGGTTACAGCCCGGCCCAGGTGCAGCCGGAAGTGATGGCCACCGAATCGGCCGTGACGCCGTTTGTGGGCAAGATCGTCATCAAAGACAACGAGGCACGCGCCACCGCTGCGACAGAGGCGGAGGCCCAGGCCATCACCCTCACCCCGGCGCACCTGCTGTCCAACCGCACGCACACCTTTGTGTACAGCTTTGACGGCCAGCAGTGGCGCTGGCAAAACGGGCAGCGCCTGACCAAGATACCGGGCCAGAACGACCGCATGGACGAGCTGGCGCTGACCGAGGTGTCTGCCCCCGGGCCGCAGGGCTTTGCAGGCTGCCTGCCCGCCAACATCACACCGCCTGCCGCTACCAAATAGATAGCTACCAGCGCTTGACTGATAAGCGCTGGATGCCGATTTGATTGAAAATTCATGCGGGCGTGCATGAGGCCGGAGCATGCTGGGGCTGCGTTGCTTGTGCCTGGAGCAGTGCACACCCTCTGCGCGCACCCACCCCATACATCGGCCCTGCCGCTACCATCGGCAGCACCACCCCCCTGCCCTCGCGGCGCTACACCACCAGCCCACCATGCTCACGCTTCTGTACTACGCACTGATGCTGCTGGTCGGCTTCGTCTTTTACCGGCACGGCCAAAAGCTGCTCCGCCAAGGGTATCGGGACCGCAACGGCGAGCCCACCCAGGGCATGGTGGGGCCGGTGGGTTTTTTGGTGCTGGGCGCTGTGGGCTGCTATTTGCTGTTTGCCCTGCTGCGTGCGCTGGCGCGGGGCGAGGTGCCTTGCGTGGGCAAGGGCTGTGCGGGGCAGATTTACACGCTGGCTGAACAGGCCGGCCCGTACTGGGCCAACGTGTTTTTTCTGCTGTGGTGCGTGCTGGCGTTTGGCTACGCGCTGTATGTCACGCTCAAGATCTGGCTTCGGCCATAGCGGCTTCGTTCCAGGCTAAAACGCCTGCGGGGTGCGCCTGGGGCACCACCGCCCCAGAAGCGGGTGCCTAGCGCGGGCTCAGGCCTGCTGCGCTTGCAGGTAGCCAGGGCGCTCTGCCGTCATGGCCTGCTTCAGGCGCTGGGTCAGCTCATCGGCCAGCACTTCTTCTGCGCCGGCCTCCAGCCCATCCAGCGCGCACTGAACAATCTGCTCGGGGCTGGTCTTGGGCACATCAAAGCCACGTGTCAGATCGGTATCGACATAGGCCATGTGCAAGCCCAGCACCTGCGTTTTTGTGCGGCCAGTTCCTGGCGCAGCGCGTTGGTCAGCGACCAGGCGGCCGATTTGCTGGCCGAGTACACCGCCAGTTCCCCGGCATTGATCCCCAAAAACAAATGCTAGGCCAATGCCGCGATTGGCACCGGCAACGGCCCCTGGCACGGCTACGACCAGGCGGCCGTGTCGTTGACCGCGGCGATCAAGGCCTTGGCGCGGGCGGCCTGACCAGCTGGCTGGCGGCTGGCTGACCGGCTGGCTGGTGGCCCCATGCGTCGCTTTGACCACACGGCAACGGCAAGATCACAAACAGATCAGGATCGCCCGATCTGCGCCGCCGGGTTGGGATAGCGCGGCAGGCGGGGCTGGCCTGCCTTCACGCGGCGCGTAGGCAGGTCTGTGGCCAGGCGCTGTGCGGGCGCCGCGCTGGTGGCGGGCTGGTAACCATGCGGCACCACCAGCACATCGGTGGGCGCGTGGCGCAGGATGCGATGGGCCACGCTCTCAAACACCAGGTCCGACAGCAGGGAAGCCGGGTGCTTGCCCACCACGATCAGGTCGGCCGCCGTGTGCTGCTGCTGCACCACCACCTGCCGGGCGGGGTCGCCCCGGCCGATGGTGGAGGACAGACGGTTGCGGCGCGCGTCATACGAGTCGGCCAGCGTGAACATCCTGTCTTGGGCAAACCGCTGGCACTCTTCGCGGTATGCGCGGATGGCGCGTTCGGACACCTCGGCATAGCGCAGCTTGCCTTCATTGGTCGTGTCGATGGCATGAAACAGCTCGACGCGTGCCGACGGCTGCAATGCAGAGCCCAGTTCCACCAGGCGCTGCGACACCTGCGAAAAATCCACCGCCACCAGAAGACTCTGGTACGGCTGTGCCGCCGCTTTGCGCACCACCAGCACCGGCCGCTGGCATGCGCGCAGCATGCGCACGGCCGGGTGGGTGCGGAACCAGGCGGCCAGCCCCCGCGGCGGGGCGGTGCCCCACACCACCAGGTCGGCATCGGCGGCTTCGCGGGCCACATCCGCCGCCGTGAGGTCCATGCGGGTTGCGGCCTGCACTGTGATGTGGTGCCGCTGCCTGAGCTGCAGCGCATGCTGCGCGAGGCGCACGGCCGCATCCGGTGGCGGCGCCTCGTCGGGGTGGGCCAGGTACACCAGCTTCAACGTGGCGCGGTGCTCGGCACACAGCAGCGCAGCGCGGGCGATGGCGTGGCAGCCTTTGGAAGAAAAGTCGGTGACGGCGAGGATGGAGCGAAGGGTCATGGCGGGCGTGTCCTTGTTGTCGTTGTGATGGGGCCGTGCGCACCCGTGCAGCGGCGGCCACCCGATGTGGCGCCGGCGTGAAGGGCAATGAGTGCGGGCACGGTGGTCCCGGGCGGCAGCGGGCGCTGCAGTTGCTGAAGCGGCGGCTACGTGTGGTAGTCGCCCGAGGCCTCGGGCTGGAACTGAATGCACTCGATCACGGCCGCGCATTCTTCGCCGTGGGGTGTCTGCCACCTGGCCACATCCCCCTCCCGCAGCCCCAGCAGGCTGATGCCCACGGGAGACAGCACCGAGATGAAACCGGCGGCCGGTTCTGCGTCTTGCGGGTAGCACAGGGTCACCACCTGGCGCCTGCGGGTGTGCACATCCAACAGCTCGACGCGCGAATACATCGTGACCACATCCGCGCGCACGGTGCGCGAGCTGGTGATGTCTGCCTGGGCCAGCAGATCATCCAGAACGGAGGGAAGCCGGTGGCCCCCCAGCCTGATCAGGCGGGAATGGTCCAGATCGGTGAGCGTGCGCTCGCCGTGAACCACAACAACATCATCAACAACTGCGGCTGCATGCATGAATTGGCACTCCATCAAATGCGGCTGTCGCCCAGCGGGAACAGACGGCCACTACCGCGCAAGGCTGGTGCCCGGCGGTGGATGGTTGCGCTGAAAGAGGATGAGGAGAGAGTGCCGCCGGGCTCAGGAATGTGCTGGCGTCTGCTGACAACGCGCAGTCTTCCTGCCCGCCGCACGCGCGCAAGCCGCTGCGTAAAGCAGCGATGCCAGGGCAGCGGTGGTGTATGCAAGGAGGGTCGTCATGGCGCCGATTGTAGGCCGCCAGCACGCATCTGGGGCCAATGGCCCCAGGGTTCGTGCCAGATAGGCGGGGCGCCGCACCCGGCGCCGCAAGCTATCAAAATAATAGCTATTGGCGCTTGACCAGAAAGCGCTGGAACCTGATTTTCGGCTCTTCTAGCGAATGCTAGTGATGAGTCTTTAAACGCCCTGCAGCGCCCCCATCTCCCAAGCATGACGCTCCTGCGTCTGCCCCAGGAGAAGGCCATGCGACAGCAACAGATGACGCGCTTGATCCACAGCTTGCCCCAGCTGACGCACCACCAGCTCCAGCAACTGGCAAGCTCTCTGCAGGCTCTGCTCGATCACAGTCAAGCCATCGCCGTTTTAGAAGCACACGGTGATGCTCCTCGGGCTTGCCCGCATTGCAGCAGCTCCCTGCTCGTCAAGAACGGCTCGGCCAATGGGCTGCAACGTTTCAAGTGTCGCCATTGCGCACGCACCTTCAACGCCTTGACTGGCACACCGCTGGCGCGTTTGCATCTGCGGGACAAGTGGATGGGTCAGGCACAAGCTCTGAGCGAGGGCCTTTCGCTAAACCAGGTGGCCCAGCGCCTGGGCGTGGCGCAAAGCACCGCCTTTCGCTGGCGCCACCGCTTCCTGGCCTGCCCAAGCCACCAGCAGGCTCACCAGCTTGTGGGCATTGCCGAGGCCGATGAGTCCTACTTCCTGGTCTCCTGCAAAGGCCAAAGAGGGTTGCTGCGCCGTCCTCGCCGGCGGGGCGGCAAGGCACTGGCTGGCTGCAAGGGTTCGGAGTACACACCCGTACTGATGGCACGAGACCGGGCGGGAGCAACGGTCAACCTCATTCTGCAGACGAGCAAGGCCGTCAGTGTGCAAGCAGCACTCAAGCCCTTGTTGCCACCGGACACCATCCTGTGCACCGACGGCAGCGTCACTCTGGCCAGTGCAGCGCGGCTCTTGGGTGTGCAGCACCAGGCGGTGAATGTGAGCCGGGGCCAGAGGGTGAGGGGGCCCTGGCATGTGCAGAACGTCAATGCCTATGTCGGCAGGCTGCGCGGGTGGATGCAGCGTTTCAAGGGCGTTGCAACGAAATACCTTGATTCGTACCTGGGCTGGTTCAGGATGCTGGACCGATCAGGCCCCACGGGGCTGCAGCCCGCGCTGGTGCTGGGTGCGGCCATGGGGAATCAAAGTATCACTAGCATTCGCTAGAAGAGCCATTTTTTTATTCAAAAGACAAGGCTCCGCCCTGCCCGCCGGACTGGGCGGGTTCTTCGGGCCTGGGCAGCGCCCAGGCGTTTGAAGGGGTGCGGGGCGGGCCTGCCGGTTTACTTCTTGGTGTAGATCTGGTCGAAGCTGGCGTTGTCGGCAAAGTGGTCCTTGGCCGCCTTGTCCCAGCCACCAAACGCGTCGTTGATGGTGAACAGGTTCAGCTTGGGGAACTGTTTGGCGTACTTGGCCTTGGCTTTGTCAGACACGGCGGGGCGATAGAAATGCTTGCCCGCAATGTCCTGGCCTTCTTCGGTGTAGAGGTACTGCAGATAGGCCTCGGCCACGGCACGGGTGCCCTTCTTGTCCACGTTCTTGTCCACCACCGCGACGGCGGGCTCGGCCAGGATGGAGATCGAAGGCGCAATCACGTCGAACTTGGCGCCGAACTCTTTCTCCAGCAGGTAGGCCTCGTTCTCCCAGGCAACCAGCACATCGCCCTGGTTGCGCTGCGCAAAGGTGATGGTGGAGCCGCGCGCGCCGGTGTCGAGCACGGGCACGTTGCCGTACAGCTTGGCGACGAAGTCCTTGGCCTTGCTTTCATCACGGTTCGGACCGCCATATTTGCGCTTGGCAAATTCCCAGGCGGCCAGGTAGTTCCAGCGCGCGCCACCCGATGTTTTGGGGTTGGGGGTGATCACCTTCACATCGGGGCGCACCAGGTCGTCCCAGTCCTTGATGCCCTTGGGGTTGCCCTGGCGCACCACCAGCACGATGGTGGAGCTGTAGGGCGAGCTGTTGTGCGGCAGGCGCTTTTGCCAGTCTTTGGGGATCCACCCACCATTGGTGTGCAGGGCATCGGTGTCGCCCGCCAGGGCCAGCGTGGCCACGTCGGCGTCCAGCCCGTCGATGATGGAGCGCGCCTGCTTGCCTGAGCCACCGTGGCTTTGCTTGATGGTCACGTCCTGGCCAGTCTTGGCCTTCCAGTGCTTGGCAAAGGCCTGGTTGAATTCCACGTACAACTCGCGGGTGGGGTCGTACGAGACGTTGAGCAGCGTCACAGACTGCGCAAACGACGGCAGTGCGGTCAACGCCAAAGCGCCTGCAAAGGTTGCGGCCAATGGAAACTTGATAAAGTCGCGGCGAAAGTTCATGGGGGTCCTCGGTTTTGAATGTGGGCGGTGCAAAACACCGATGAAACGCATTCTGGAAGGCCCTCTTAAAAACTGGAACCAATAAGATTTCAGTTCTTAATACCCAAAACATCTGAAGACTGTCCCGCGCAGCCTTCGCCCCACCCCATCACGAGAAGGAAACACCATGGCACGCACCGTCCAATGCATCAAACTCGGCCAAGAGGCAGAAGGCCTGGACTTTCCGCCCTACCCTGGCGAGCTGGGCAAGCGGATCTGGGAAAACGTCAGCAAGCAAGCCTGGGCCGACTGGCTCAAGCACCAGACCATGCTGGTCAATGAAAACCGCCTGAACCTGGCCGACGCCCGCGCCCGCCAGTATTTGGCCCGGCAGATGGAAAACCACTTCTTTGGCGGCGGCGCAGACGCCGCGGCGGGCTATGTCCCGCCCAGCCAGTGAGTGATCTAACGCAATAGCGGCAGATCCCGCTTCGGGTACAAACCAAATCCAGCACGGCGCCCTTGTGGCGCAATGCCGCTCAGTTAAGTCTGAGCGGCATTTTTTTGACGGGATACTGGGTCTTGGTCATACGAACCTCACGCGGATACCGCCTGTGGGATCTGCGAGGCGGCAGCACGAAGCGGCGGATGTTCTTTCTCATGGCCGCAAGCTTGGCCGGGATGGCCCCAGGGGTGTGTGATCCTGAACTCCACAGCCACTCATCCACGATGTAGCGCAGCGCCGTGATGAAGCTGATGCGACAGGGCTGCACTTTGGCCTCGTCTGCGATGCGCGTGATCTCCAAGCGGATCAGGTTGTACATCAGCAAGGTTGCCCACAGCTCTTGCTTGACCCCATCGGGTTGCTGGCTGCGCAACGTCATCGCCTGGCCCAGCATGTCCGTCTTCATCTCTCCATAGGCCAGCTCAATCTCCCAGCGTTCGTGGTACAGCGCGAACACCTCCTCGGCCTTGTAGCGTGCCGGATCCATCAGGGACGTGAACAAGGTTCTGGGTTTGCCATCGAGTTCACGGGTGATGGCGCGCACCTCCCACGTGAGCGGCAAGCCGGGGTCTTTCTTGCGAGCTTGGGGCGAGACCTTCATGCGCAAGCTCACATCGCCAGGGCCATGCGTTTGCACCACCTCGCCCCTGAGTCCGGCACGCGCAGGGATCAGCCAGTGACGTCCCTGGCGGTGTTGCAGCGGCCACAGCAGACTTGCCGAGTAAAACCCTTTGTCCACAATCACCAGCGAGTCAGGCGGCAACTTCGGCCACAAGCGTTCAGCCAATGCGTACTCACTGGTGTCGTAGGCATCCAGGCTGGCATCTACCAATAAACGAGCTCTGGCATCGAGCAAGCAGGCCATGCGCACCAGGGGGAAGGGACTTTGGTGGTCTGCGTGGTTGCGCTGGCAACCAAAGTGCTGGCGGTTGTCTTGTGTGTCGGGGGTACGCCAGACCACGCCATCCAATGCGTACAGCGCCAAGCCTTGCCAGCGGTGGCGAGCGGCCTGCTGGTGCGCCCAATGGGCAGCAGTGTGGCGAAACAGCCATTGCAGGGGCTCACTGCCCAGCCGTTGGCGCGCCTGGCTCAGCGCGCTGGAGCTGATGGGTTCATTGTGCTGCCCAGGCAGTGCCAGCTCCAGTACCTCGGCCACGTTCACGATGGAGCGGTCTCTAAGCAAGGCCACACCCAATACCAGCCAAAGTGCCTGCTCCATGGGCAGTCGCCGCTTGCGCAGCGTGGCTACACCCGTCATCTGCAAGGCCTGTTCAATCCACTGCTGGGGTATGTTGCTTTGAACGACACCCCATTGTTCGGGGCTCGCAAACTCATGGGTATCGTTCAGGTACTCTTGCAGCAGCATTGGCTATCGCTTGACCTCTATGGCCAAAGCTCAATTGATCAAGCCTGCACTGTACAAACAACAAAGACCCCGAAGGGCCTTTGCTTAACTTACTGGCATTGCCCTTGTGGCGCCCTTTGTTTTTCTGGGCCGCGCGCAAGGCTTGCACGGGCCCGGTGTTCAGCACTTGCATACCCCATGTCCGAGCCCATCGACTGGCTGCCCGACGGCACCCCCTACAGCCCCCGCTTTGCCGACCGTTACCACAGTGAAAACGGGGGGCTGGACCAGGCCCGCCGCGTGTTTCTGCAAGGCTGCAGCCTGCCTGCGGCCTGGGCTGGGCAGCCCCAGTGGCGGGTGCTGGAAACGGGTTTTGGCTTTGGGCTGAACTTTCTCGTCACCTGGGCCGCCTGGCGGGCCGACGCGCAGCGCCCCCGCCTGCTGCACTTCATATCGACGGAAGCATGGCCCGTGAGCGCTGCCGACCTGCTGCGCGCCACCTCCGCCCACCCCGAACTGGCGCCCTTGGCCGAACAGCTCCACGCCCAATGGTGGGGCCTGCTGCCCGGCGTGCACCGTTTGAGCTTTGAGGACGGCCGCGTGCTGCTCACCCTGTATGTGGGCGATGCGCAAGAAATGCTGCGCCAGCAGGCGCCCACGGCCGACTCGGTGTACCTCGACGGTTTTAGCCCCTCCGTCAACCCTGACATCTGGAGCGCCCACACCCTCAAAGCCGTGGCGCGCTGCTGCCGCCGGGGCACGCAGCTGGCCACCTGGACCATTGCCCGCGCCGTGCGCGACGCGCTGGCCGAGTGCGGCTTTGAAGTGCAACGCGTGCCCGGCGTGCCCCCCAAGCGCGACAACCTGCACGCCACCTACAACCCCCGCTGGGAACCCCGTGCCCGCACGGCCACGCTACCCGACGTAGCCCCCCTAGCCAGCGCACAGCACCAGCATTGCCTGGTGATTGGTGGCGGGCTGGCCGGGGCTGCCGCTGCCGCCAGCCTGGCCCGCCGGGGCTGGCAGGTGCAGGTGCTGGACCAGGCGGCCGAACCCGCTGCAGGCGCATCGGGCCTGCCAGCGGGCGTGTTTGCACCCCATGTGTCGCCCGACGATGCCGTGCTCTCGCGCCTGTCGCGCAGCGGCGTGCGCACCACCTTGCAGCAAGCCAGCCAACGCCTGCAGGCCGGGCAAGACTGGGGCCCCACGGGCGTGCTGGAACACCGCACCGACGGCACCCCCGGCTTGCCCGCCGACTGGCACACAGGGCCAGGCGCCGACTGGACCATTCCGGCCCCCGAATCGGCCCGCGAACAGGCGGGCCTGCCGCCCCAGGCCGTGGCCTGCTGGCACACCCGGGCGGGCTGGATCCGCCCGCCCCAGTTGGTGCGAGCCCTGCTGCGCGAGCCTGGCGTGACCTGGCGTGGCCAATGCGCCGTGGCAAGCCTGCGCCCCATGCCGGGGGCCGATGCCGCCGCCCCCAAAGAATGGCAGGCACTGGATGCGCAAGGCCAGGTGCTGGCCCAGGCCCCTGTGGTGGTGATTGCCGCAGGCGCAGGCAGCCCCACCCTGCTGGCCGAGCGCTGGCCCCTGCAGCCCGTGCGCGGCCAGGTGTCCTGGGGCCGCTATGCCGCGCACCTGCCGCCACCCGCGCCCTTCCCGGCCAATGGGCATGGCAACGTGGTGCCGTCGTTTGGCGTGGGGCAGACTGACAACCCGGCTGAGCAGGCCACCGAGCGCGGCTGGATCATGGGCTCGACATTCGAGCGTAACGTGACCGAACTACCTGCCAGCGCGCCAGACCAGCTCGCCGCCCACCAGGGGCAATGGAACAAGCTGCAAACCCTGATGCCCACCGCCGCCCGCGCCCTGGCGCCCCGTTTCGAAGCCCGGCTGGCGGCTGGCGAGCAGGCCGATGGCGCGGCCGCCTCGGTGGAACACTGGGCCGCCGTGCGCTGCACCGCCCCCGACCGCTTGCCCATCGTGGGGCCGGTGGATGCCGCCACGCTGCCCGGCCTGTGGGTGTGCACCGCCATGGGCGCGCGGGGGCTGACTCTGGCCCTGCTGTGCGGCGAATTGCTGGCCGCCCGCCTGAACGGCGAACCCCTGCCGCTGGACGCCAAACTGGCCCGAGCACTGGCGAGTGAGCGGATGTAAAAACGCTGTGTGGACTGCCGGAAAACTGATTGACCACCAGCTCGGCGCCTCTTACAACACGTCTTTATATCTATATTTGCATATTAGAAGCACAAAACAATAGTTTGCTTCCATAAGAAGCCCCTCTACATTCGCCGCCATGCATGAATTGGCGTTTGTCTTTGCGGGTTTCGCGGTGGGTCTGATCGTCGGACTCACTGGCGTGGGCGGTGGCTCGCTGATGACGCCGATCCTCATCTTCTTTTTCGGCATCAAGCCCCACATGGCCGTAGGCACCGATTTGCTGTTTGCGGCCTTCACCAAGATGGGCGGCACCGTCAGCCTGGCCCGCCAGCGCCTGGTGCCCTGGAAAGTGGTGGGCCAACTGTGCGCAGGCAGCATTCCGGCCGCCCTGCTGGCGCTGTGGGCGCTGCGCACCCTGGGCCCGGCCAGCGCCACCGCGCAGCGCATCATGACCACCACGCTGGGCTTTGCCCTGCTGCTCACGGCCGCTGCCACGCTCTACAAGGCGATTGTTTTTTCTGCCCAGCGCCAGGCCGCCCAAAACGCCGCACGCAAGGCCCACACCGGCGACGTCACCCGCCCCCGCCACTGGAGCCTGCCCGTGCTGCTGGGCGCGGTGATCGGCACGCTGGTCACCTTCACCTCGGTGGGCGCGGGCGCCATCGGCGTCACCGTGCTGCTGCTGGTGTACCCCCTGCTGCCGCTGCCGCGCATCATCGGTGCCGACATTGCCTACGCCGTGCCGCTGACCCTGGTGGCGGGTCTGGGCCATGCATCGCTCGGCTCGGTGGACTGGCCTTTGCTTGCACAATTGCTGGCTGGCTCGCTGCCGGGCATCTGGCTGGGCTCGCGCCTGGTCAGCCGCACCCCTGAGCGCCTTATCCGCTCTGCCCTTTCTCTGTTGCTCGCCTGGGCGGGCTTCAAACTGATTCTGATCTGAGTGCTCCACGATGTACCAATACACCGACTTTGACCGCCAATTCATCCGCCTGCGCGCCGAGCAGTTCCGCGACCAGCTCGAACGCTGGCAAGCGGGCAAGCTGACCGAAGAGCAGTTCCGCCCCCTGCGCCTGCAAAACGGCTGGTACGTGCAGCGCTACGCCCCCATGCTACGCGTGGCCGTGCCCTACGGCGAGCTGTCCAGCACGCAACTGCGCGTGCTGGCGCGCGTGGCCCGCGAATACGACCAGCCCGAGCCCGCCCTGCTGGCCGAGGCCCAGGCCACGCAAGAAAAGCTGGGCGACATTCCGCTGGCCGACGGCCGCCGCATTGGCACCAAGCTGAAGTACGGCTACGGCCACTTCACCACGCGCACCAACGTGCAGTACAACTGGATTCCGCTGTCCAAGGCCGCTGACGTGATGGACCTGCTGGCCACCGTGCAGCTGCACGGCATCCAGACCAGCGGCAACTGCATCCGCAACATCAACAGTGACGCACTGGCCGGCATCGCCGCCGACGAGATTGCCGACCCCCGGCCGTTTTGCGAAATCCTGCGCCAATGGAGCACGCTGCACCCCGAGTTCTCATTCCTGCCCCGCAAGTTCAAGATCTCGATCAACGGTGCGCGCGAAGACCGCGCCGCTTTGGGCTGGTACGACGTGGGCCTGCAACTGGTGAAGAACGACGCGGGCGAGCTGGGCTTCAAGGTGCGCGTGGGTGGCGGCATGGGCCGCACGCCCACCATCAGCCCGGTGCTGCGCGAGTTCCTGCCCTGGAACCAGCTCATGAACTACCTGGAAGCCGTGATCCGCGTCTACAACCGCTACGGCCGCCGCGACAACAGCTGGAAGGCGCGCATCAAGATTCTGGTGAAGGCCGAAGGCCAGGCCTACATCGACCAGGTGAATGAAGAGTTCCGCCAGATCGTCGAGGACGAAGGCGGCCCGCACACCATCACCCAGGCCGAATACGACCGCGTGGCCGCGAACTTCCGCGAGCCCGAGCTGGACCTGTCACCCGCCAACGCCGAAGCCGAAACGCTGGAGCTGCTGCGCACCGCCGCCAGCGACGACCGCGACTTTGGTCGCTGGCTCACCAGCAACGTGCTGCCACACCGCCACCCGCAACTGCGCGCCGTGATGCTGTCGTTCAAGCGCCTGGGCTACGCGCCGGGCGATGCCACGGCCGAGCAGATGGAAGCCGCTGCCGAGCTGGCCGACCGTTTCTCGGGCGGCGAAGCCCGCGTGACGCACGAGCAAAACCTGCTGCTGCCCTGGGTGCGCCGCGACCAGTTGCCCGCGCTGTACCAGGCCGCCAAGGCACTGGGCCTGGCCAAGCCCAACATCGGCCTGCTCACCGACATGATTGCCTGCCCCGGCGGCGACTTCTGCTCGCTGGCCAACGCGCGCAGCCTGCCGATTGCCGAAACCATCACCGAGCGCTACCAGGACCTGGACGAGCTGTGGGACCTGGGCGAAATCGACCTGCACATCAGCGGCTGCATCAACAGCTGCGGCCACCACCACAGCGGCCACATCGGCATCCTGGGCGTGGACAAGGACGGCAAGGAGTGGTACCAGATCACCCTGGGCGGCGCCGATGGCTCCGATCTGTCGGGCCCTGCCACGCCGGGCAAGATCATCGGCCCCTCGTTCAGCGCCGCCGAAGTGCCGGGCGTGATCGAAGCCTTGCTGAACACCTACCGCACCGAGCGCCAGCCGCTGGCCGATGACGCGCAAGGCCCACGCTACGAAAACTTCATCGACACCGTGCGCCGCGTGGGCCTGGAGCCCTTCAAAGCCGCCGCCAACGCCGCCCGCCGCCCCGCTGAAACCGAAACCGCCTGAGGGTTTATCACTATGAAAATAATAGCTGCTCACGAGCACCAGCCAAGCCCTGAAGGCCTGAAAGTCATTGAACTGCCCAACGACGCCAACCCGTTCGAGCTGGACTTGGCGGGCGTGGACCGCATTGACCTGCAGTTCCCCAAGTTCACCGACGGCCGGGCCTTCAGCCAGGCCCGCCTGCTGCGCGGCCGCCTGAAGTTTGCGGGCGAGCTGCGCGCCACCGGCGACGTTCTGATCGACCAGCTGGTGCAGATGGCCCGCTGCGGCTTTGACGTGGCCGTGCTGCGCGAAGGCCTGGACATGGCCGATGCCCAGCGCCAGTTCGACCGCTTCAAGGGCTTCTACCAGGGCGACGTGACCGAGCCGCTGCCCCACTTCCGAAAGGCAGCATGACCATGGGCCACATCGACCTCACCGCCGTCAACGCCGACCTGGGCCGCAACGCGCCCGCCCTGGTGGAATGGGCCCTGGGCCTGGGCAAGACCAGCATCGTCACTACGAACTTCCGGCCTTTTGAAGCCGTGATCCTGCACATGGTCACGCAAGTGAACCCCAAGGTGCCCGTGGTGTGGATGGACAACGGCTACAACACCGAAGCCACCTACCGCTTTGCCGACGAGGTGACGAAGCAGCTGGGGCTGAACCTGAAGATCTACCTGCCCCTGCGCTCGCGCGCCCATCGCGAGGCGGTGGAAGGCCCCACGCCCGCATTGGACGACCCACGCCACGCCGCCTTCACCGCCGAAGTGAAGCTTGAACCCTTTGCCCGCGCCCTGCGCGAGACCGCACCGCAAGTCTGGTTCACCGCCCTGCGCGCTACCGACACCGCCGTGCGCGCCCAGATGAACCCGGTCAGCATCAACCCTGACGGCCTGATCAAGGTCGCCCCGCTGCTGCACTGGTCGTCCAAAGACCTGCACGAGTACTGCGTGAAGCACGGCCTGCCCAACAACTTCGACTACGTGGACCCGACCAAGGGTGAAGACAACCGCGAGTGCGGCTTGCACCTCGCCCACTGACCCCCAGGCCCGACCATGAACGCCCGCACCGACTCAGCGCTGCTTGAGAAAACCAACAACATGAGCTACCACCTCAACAACTCGCACCTCGACGCCCTGGAAGAAGAAACCATCTTCATCCTGCGCGAAGTCGCCGCCGCCTTCGAGCGCCCCGCCCTGCTGTTCTCGGGCGGCAAGGATTCCTTGGTCATGCTCAAGTGCGCCGAAAAGGCCTTTGGCGCGGGCCGCATTCCGTACCCGCTCTTGATGATCGACACGGGCCACAACTTCCCGGAAGTGACGGACTTCCGCGACTTCCGCGCGAAGGAACTGGGTGCTGAACTGATCGTACGCAGCGTGGAGGATTCGATGGCGCGCGGCACCGTGCGCCTGGCGCACCCCGGCGAATCACGCAACGTGCACCAGTCCGTCACGCTGCTCGAAGCGATTGAAGAATTCCGCTTTGACGCGCTGATCGGCGGCGCCCGCCGCGACGAAGAAAAGGCGCGCGCCAAGGAGCGCATCTTCAGCCACCGCGACAGCTTCGGCCAATGGCAGCCCAAGGCCCAGCGCCCCGAGCTGTGGACGCTGTTCAACACCCGCCTGCAACCCGGCGAGCACTTCCGCGTGTTCCCCATCAGCAACTGGACCGAGCTGGACGTGTGGCAGTACATCGACCGCGAGCAGATCGGCCTGCCCAGCATCTACTACACGCACAAGCGCCAGGTGGTGGACAAGAAGGGCCTGCTGATGCCGGTGACCGAGCTGACTCCCGCGCGTGAAGGCGACGTGGTCGAAACGCGCGACGTGCGCTTCCGCACCGTGGGCGACATCACCTGCACCGCACCGGTGGAAAGCACCGCCGCTACCCCGGCCGAGATCGTCATCGAGACCCTGGCCGCCGACGTGAGCGAGCGTGGCGCCACGCGCATGGATGACAAGACCAGCGACGCGTCGATGGAAAAGCGCAAGAAGGACGGTTATTTCTGATGACAAACACTACCAATTCAATAGCTGCTAGCGCTTATCCAGCAAGCGCTGGAGCCCAAAATGACCATATCTCCGCCCTCAAGTTCATCACCTGCGGCAGCGTGGACGATGGCAAGAGCACACTGATTGGCCGCCTCCTGGTAGACAGCAAGGCCGTGCTGCAAGACCACCTGGCGGGCGTGCAGCGCCAGGGTGAAACCGACCTGGCCCTGCTGACCGACGGCCTCAGCGCCGAGCGCGAGCAAGGCATCACCATCGACGTGGCCTACCGCTACTTCGCCACCGAAGAGCGCAAGTTCATCATTGGCGACGCGCCCGGCCACGAGCAGTACACCCGCAACATGGTGACGGCCGCCAGCAGCGCCGACGCCGCCGTGGTGCTGGTCGATGCCACCAAGCTCGACTGGAAGAACCCCAGCCTGGCCCTGCTGCCGCAAACCCGCCGCCACAGCCTGCTGGTGCACCTGCTGCGCGTGCATTCGCTGGTGTTTGCCGTGAACAAGCTGGACGCGGTGGAAGACCCCGCGCTGGCCTGGAAGCACATCCAGGGCGCGCTGCAAGCCTTTGCCCAGGCCGCGGGCATCTCCGTACGTGCCACGGTGCCGGTGTCGGCTCTCAAGGGCTGGAACGTGGTCGATGCCCATGCAGGCTGGTGCGGCTACACCGGCCCCACGCTGCTGCAAGTGCTGGAAGAGCTGCCCAACACCCCAGCCGACACAGCGCTGGCCCCCGCCTTCCCCGTGCAGTGGGTCGAAAAGTTCTCGTCCTCATCCGACACCAGCCAGGGCCGCCGCGTGTTCTGGGGCCGTGTGGCTGCGGGCACCTTCGCGCCCGGCACCGCCGTGCAGATCTTCCCCAGCGGCCAGCTCGCCACAGTGGCCCAGGTGCTGGACCACGCCCGCCGCCCCAAGGACGTGCCCGCAGGCACCAGCGCCGGCATCATCCTCGACCGCGAGGTGGATGTCTCGCGCGGCGACTGGATTCTGGCCGCGCCCACCGCCGCCGCAGCGCCCGCTGCTGACGACGACTTTGGCGACACCCCCGCCGCCACCCCGGCTTGGCCTGCCAGCCGCGAGTTGCGCACCACCATCGCCTGGATGGACGACGAACCGCTGGTCGCGGGCCGCGTGTACTGGGCGCTGCATGGCCACCGCTGGGTCAAGGCCAAGGTCAAGGCCGTGGTGCACAAGCTCAACATCAACACCCTGGCCGAAGAAGCCGCCACACAGCTCGACCCCAACGCCATTGGCCATGTGGAGCTGCTGCTGCAAGAGGCCATTCCCGCCGCTCCATTCACCCAGGCCCGCGTGCTGGGATCGCTCATCCTGGTGGACACCGCCAGCCACAAGACCGCTGGCGCGGTGCTGGTGAACTGACCCAGCGCAATAAAAAAATGCCCTGAGTCCCCCTTGCGGGCTCAGGGGCCCTCTCAACCCGCGCGGTGAAAGCCTTAAAATCGCGGGTTTTTACCGACCGACCCACACACCCTCTGCCATGACCCACGTCGTCTCCGAAAACTGCATCAAGTGCAAGTACACCGATTGTGTGGACGTGTGCCCCGTGGACTGCTTCCGCGAAGGCCCGAACATGCTCGTCATCGACCCCGATGAGTGCATCGACTGCGCCGTGTGCATTCCCGAGTGCCCTGCCAACGCCATCTTTGCCGAAGAAGACCTGCCGGCAGACCAGATCGCCTTCATCAAGATCAACGCCGAGCTGGCCTTTGCCGATGGTTGGAAGAGCATCACCAAGCGCAAGCCCGCTTTGCCCGACGCCGACGAATGGAACGGCAAGCCCGGCAAGATCGCTGACCTGGTCAAGTAATGCCCGCTGGCGCTGCCCGCCGCTGCACCGCCCTTTGCCAGAGCATGGCAATGGCGCAGCGGCATGACTCGGCAGTGCCATCTTCCAGCGGGTTCCAGCATCCTCTGCCCCGCCCATGATTCAAGAAACCGATGTCGTCGTCATCGGTGCAGGCCCGGTGGGCCTGTTCCAGGTGTTCCAGCTGGGCCTGCAAGGCCTGTCCGCCCACATCATTGACGCGCTGCCCTACGCGGGCGGCCAATGCGTGGAGCTGTATGGCGACAAACCCATTTACGACATTCCCGGCGTGCCCGTGTGCACCGGGCGCGAACTGGCTGCCCTGCTGCAGCAGCAAGTCGCCCCCTTCCAGCCCCAGTGGCACCTGAACACGCAGGTGGCTGCTCTGCAACCGCAGGCAGACACCGGGCGCTTTCACGTCACCACCGCCCAAGGCACCACCTTGAGTGCCCGCGCAGTGTTCATCGCGGCGGGCGTGGGCGCGTTCGTGCCCAAGGCCCTCAAGCTGGACGGCATAGACCGGTTTGTGGGGACCCAACTGCATTACACACGGCTACCTGCCGCGGCATCGCTCAAAGACCAGCGGCTGGTGGTGCACGGCGGTGACGATGCGGCCGTGGCCTGCGCGGTGGAAGCCGCAACTGCCGGGCAAGCCGCCAGCGTGACGCTGCTGTACCGGCGCGATGTCTTCAACGCCACGCCCGAAGCGCTGGCACAGTTGCAGGCCCTGCGCAATGCCGGCCGCATCCAGGTGGTCGTGGGCCAACCCACAGGCATGGACTGCGCCGGCGAGCGGCTGACCGCGCTGCACATCACCACCCCGCAAGACACCACCGTGTCGCTGCCACTGGATTTACTGGTGGTAGCCCTTGGCGTATCACCCCGGCTCGGCCCGATTGCCGATTGGGGCCTGGCCATGGAGCGCAAACAACTGGTGGTAGACACCGCCACCTTTGCCACCAGCGTGCCCGGCATCTACGCGGTGGGCGACATCAACACCTACCCCGGCAAGCGCAAGCTGATCGTCTGCGGCTTTCACGAAGCCACCCTGGCCGCCTTTGCTGCGGCGGAAGCATTGAGCGGCAAGCCTGTGGCGCTGCAGTACACCACCAGCAGTACGCGTCTGCACCAGTTGCTGCGGGTGGGGTCAGCCGCGACTGTGAACGGTTGAAGACGGCAAGGAGCGGACCTAACCCTAGGATCGGATTAATAGGTTACCGCACGTTGCTTTAGCATCGATGTATGAACCGAGAACCTAGCCAAGATCTCGCCCGCGACGCGGTGCTGTTTGGTGATTTACGCAATCTGACCAAACTGAAGGAAGTTCAGCGGCCGACTGAAGACGACGTACGAGTACATTCGGCTTCTGTCAGACGACTTTTGCTTGACGGGGAGCTTCCTGCGGCAGTGGGTCGTAGGAGGCTTCCACTCCTCTTTCACCCAGCTGATTCCAACCCTCTGCTCAGAGCTGCTCGGAACCACCGCGTTGCGGCGTTCTGTTTGTTGGGTGTGGAAGTGTTCGGCGTCCAGTTTGCAGGTGTGGCAATCAACAAGGGATCCCAAAGATTGGGGGATAGCTTCAATCCGGAAGCCCGTGTCCCTCTGAAACTTGATTCCTTTCTAAAGCAGACCATTGCGATGAGCCCACCACTCATATCGACGCACTCTGTAAATTCGCCCAAAGAAGTGAGACCAAGCGTCCTGCTGTCGCGACATGACATCCTGCTGTATGTCGCAAACAAGCTTGGCGGCGTTCACTACGATCCGATGCCGAAGGGGTACCTTTCTGAAGAGAAACTGCACGGGTTGGGACGATTGAGACGCGTGTTTCACATAGGGCTACCAGATGGGATTCCGACTATCGGTTTCGACCCGAGAACATTCGAAGAAGACCAATCTTCAACATTTGCATACGAGCCGGAGAAGATCGATGCTGTGTACCTTGAGTTCATTGCAGCGATCGAGTTGATTCTGAGCAGCCCGGAAGTATGCGCATTGCGTGCAGCTATCGCTAAAGATCTTGGAGTAACCCCTTGAGAGCTGGCAGTCTCAATGTGAGATTTCAGCTTGATCCCAAGATCTGGTTTCGTCTAACGCAATGTCCGCTCAGGACCTAAAGCTGTCGTCCAAATTTACTCATAACGAACACTCAATTTGCGTTACTCAAATCCAAACCGGCATGCAACACCACCCCGCTCAAACCACAAACCGCGTAGTCAACAAAATCACCACTGGCATCGTCACCAGCGCCAGCATGGTGGACACCGCCACGCTGGCGGTCACCTCGTCCTGGGCCACTTCGTAGCGCTGCGCGAACAGGAACACGTTGGCCCCCACGGGCAGCGATGCCGCCACGATCATCACGGCCAGGGGCAGTCCTGACAGGCCCAGGGCCCAGGCCATGGCGGCGAGCAGCAGCGGGTGAACGATGCACTTGGCCAAGGCGATGCGCAGTGCGCCCTTGAAATGGTGACCCACGCGGGTGAACACCAGCGTGACCCCCACCAGCAGCAGGGCCAACGGGCCCAGGGCCTGGCCCAGCAACTGCAGGGGTTTGTCGACCACCGGGGGCAGTACCAGCCCGGTCTGCGCAAACAACAGGCCGGCCAGGATGGGCAGTGGCACCGGGTGCAGCACACCGTTGCGCACGGCGCCCAGCACAGTGCGCCACATGGGGGGCTGCACTGCGTCTGACTGGCCTGCGTGTTCGCGCGCGGCGGCCAGTTCGAACACCACGGTGGCAGCGGTCAGCAAGATGAGCGAGTGCACCGAAATCAGGGTGAACAGGGTGACTAGGCCCGCATCGCCAAACACCAGGCCCACCAGAGGCACACCAATCATCAGAGTGTTGCTGAACGTGTTGGCCAGGGCCCGCGCCGCCGCCAGACGGTTGAAGCCTTGCCAGGCCAGGGTGGCGAAATACAAAACGCCGAACGCGGCGAAGTAGATGCCCACCGGGCCAAAGTTCAGATCTTCGATGTGCACGGTGCTCATGGTGCGAAACAGCAGCGCGGGCGACAGCACCATGAAGACGAGGTTGGACAGGTCTTTCACCGCGCTGGCGCGGATCCATTCCTGGCGGCCCGCCACAAAGCCGATGGCAATGAAAAGCACCACGGGAACCAGGGAAGCAATGACAGGAGAATTCAAGACAGCACGCCAGAAGGAAAAAAGAACAAGGACGGGAACAACAGAGTCAGCGCAGCAACGCTATTAATTTAATAGCTGCTTCCGCTTTATAAATAAGCGCCAGGGCCGATTTTCATATCAAACTCGGCAGCAAGACCTGCAGCCCCCAGCCCGTCAACGCGGTGGCCACCACCACCGCCCAGGGCGGCACCCGCCAGCGCAGCAGCGCAGCCAGCGCCACCAGCGCCAGGGCCACATCCGCCGCGCTGTGCAGCGCACTGGTGGCCACTGGCTGATACAGCGCGGCCAGCAGCAAGCCCACCACCGCTGCATTCACCCCGGCCAGCACACCCCGCGCCCAGGTCCGCTGGCGCAGCGGCGCCCACCAGGGCAGTGCGCCCGCCACCAGCAAAAAAGCCGGAAGAAAAATACCCAGAATGGCCAGCAGCGCCAAGCCTGCTCCGGCCCAGCCAGGCGCCATCGCCGCACCCAAAAAGGCAGCAAAGGTGAACAGCGGGCCTGGCACGGCCTGGGTGGCACCATAGCCCGCTAAAAATGCGTCGGCAGACACCCAGCCGGGCTCCACCACGGCCGACTGCAGCAGGGGCAGCACCACATGGCCGCCGCCAAACACCAGCGCACCGGCGCGGTAAAACGCATCCACTACCAAGAGCGCAGAAGCTGTGCCGTCTGCGGCGGGCGCCACGGCCACCGACCACGGCAGCACCACCAGCAGGGCGGCGAACACTGCCAACAGCGCCAGCCCCCCGCGACGCGAAAGAGGGACAGCCCAGGCGTCCCGCGCGTCGGTTACCGCACTCGGCACCGCATCAGCTTGCTTGCGGCCCCAGGCCCACCACCCCACCAAGCCTGCCCCCAACATAGCAGCCAACTGGCCCACTACACCCGGTTGCACCAAGGTAATGGCACAGGCGGCCAGCATCAACGCCACCCGCCCTGCCGTGGCACACAACCCGCGCGCCATGCCCCACACCGCCTGGGCCACCACAGCCACGGCCACCACCTTGAGGCCCTGCACCAACCCTGCAGGCATGCCAAACCCGCCCGCAGAAAACCCGAGGCCCAACAACGCCAGCGCCAAGGCCGACGGCAGCGTGAACCCTACCCAAGCTGCCAGCGCACCACCCCAGCCACCACGCATCAGCCCCAGCGCCATACCCACCTGGCTGCTGGCCGGGCCCGGCAAGAACTGGCACAGCGCCACCAGGTCTGCGTAGCTGTGCTCCGTGAGCCAACGGCGGCGCACCACAAACTCATCACGGAAGTAGCCCAGGTGGGCCACAGGCCCGCCAAACGAGGTCAACCCCAGGCGCAGGAACACCCAGAACACCTCCCAGGGAGTGGCAGGTGCAACGGCGGACGTGGACGGACTTGGTGTGACAGACATGGCGCGTAAAGACAAAAACCCACGCCCAGCGAAAGCCAGACGTGTTTGTGGGATGCGGGGCGCTACTCTGCCACAGCGATATGGCTGAGTGACGAAAAGGCGCTCGCCAGGCGCACCGAGCCACCCGCGCTACTGACACAGGCAACCAAGGACAAAGCCTGTGGCGCTTTCGCATTGATCACCCGAAAGGGGCTGCGCACGGGAAGATGCCTTCATCTCGATTAGTTGTGTGTTGTCGTACAACAAATTGAGATTAAACGACAATTTTTCTCTCAGAATCGCTCCATCCAACCTGTCTCGGGTGAAATCGGGCCATCAGTCAGCATCAGATTAAGTCAGCTTCTCCCTTGTAACCAGAGGCATCACATAGTGATTTCCCCCAGAAAAATCCCCTTGTGCTCAATGCCAGTCAGTTAAGAGCTGACTGGCATTTTTTTCGTTGGGAATTTGGAAGCGCGTTTTTTGACGACCCTTGGGAAGCTGCGCCCAGTGCGGCGTGGCCGCAGCACGAAGTGTCGCGATTGCGCCAACAGGGCTGCCAACTGCTTGGGCAAGGTGCCGGCAGAGTCCAGGCTGGGGACCGCCAGTAAGTTCACGATGGCGTAGCTGGCTGTGTGGAAGCTGATGCGCTGGGGCTCGACCTGGACGTGCGCTGCCATCTCGCGCATCCAGCGGCGCAGCAGCGTGTAGGCGATCAGCACACCCCACAGCTCCTGGCGCACCAGCGCGGGCTGCTTGCTGCGCAGCACCGGCTCACCCTCTTGCAGGGTCTGCTTGATCTCCCGGAACCCCAACTCGATCTCCCAGCGCTGGTGGTAGAGCTCGGCCAGCTCCTGCGCCGGATGCGTGCGGGGACACAGCAAGGATGTGATGAAGCGGCGCAGCCGTCCACCCACGCTCACCTCGATCAGGCGTGCCTGCCAGTGGCTGGGCAGATGCGGGTGTGCCTTGCGCGCTTGTGGGGACACCGGCATGCGGATCAGCGCATCGCCGCACGCCAGTTGCTGGACGATCTCATGGCGCAGATTGTCCCGCGCGCGCATCAACCAGTGGCGCTGCGTACCCGCAGCCTGCCAGTCCAACAAGAACGCTGCCGAGAAGTACGCTCGGTCAAACAGGGTCACCGAGTGATCCTCGCCGCGCAACTGCGCTGCCAGGCTCAATTCGCCGCAGTCCATGGCGCCGAGCTTGGCATCAAGCATCTCGTGGCTGTGTGTGTCCATCAGGCAAGTGGCGCGGATCTGCGGCCAGGGCGAGAGGCCATGCTGGTTGCTGCAGCTGCCCAGTTCGACTCGATTCTCAGGGGTGTCCGGCGCCGACCAGACCACACCATCCACAGCCAGCACGCGCAGTGGCTGGCGCACATTCACCGCAGGACGGCTCCAGGCTTGGGTCAGTAGAGCGAACAGCTCGGCCAGAGGCTCCTCGCCCAGGCGCTGGCGGGCTTGCACGCTGACACTCGGTGCAGGCGGCGCTTGTCCATCCAGGCTCAAATCCAGCTGCTGCACCACCTGCCACAGTGGCCGGTCGCGAAACAGCGCCAGTCCGATCACAAGCCACACGGCATGCTCGGCAGGCAGCTTGCGCCGGCGGATGGAGGCCTTGCCGCTGATCCCCAGCGCCTGCGCGATCCAGGCAGGGTCTATCAACGCGCTGAGCTGCTCGAGGCGATCAGGTACTCGGGGCAGGGTCTGGCGCAAGGCGTTTGCAAGCAGGCTCATCAAGCAAAAAAGGGAACGTGTTGAACACGTCCCCTTTTTACTGGATCAAGCCGCCTGCGGGCTTAACTGACTGGCATTGCCCTTGTGCTGGCTTTTTTCATGTTGTACGATGACCAACAACATTTTACCAACGGGAGACAATTCCATGACCATCCTTCGCCGCTCCGCCGTACTGGCCGGCTTTGCCCTGCTGGCCACGGCCAGCGCCTTTGCACAGAACGCGGCTGAATGGCCCAGCAAAACGGTGCGCATCATCGTGCCCTACCCGCCCGGCGGCAGCTCGGACATCATTGCGCGATCCATCAGCCAGGTGCTGTCGGAATCGCTCAAGCAAAGCGTGATCGTGGAAAACAAGGCAGGCGCCAACGGCAACCTGGGCGCCGACCTGGTGGCCAAGGCCGAGCCTGATGGCTACACGCTGCTGCTGTGCGACGTGGGCGCACTGGCTATCAGCCCGTCGGTGTACACCAAGCTGTCGTTCGACCCGTCCAAAGACCTGCGTGGCGTGACCATGCTGGCCTACTCGCCCCACCTGCTGGTGGTGCACCCCTCGGTGCCGGTGAACAACCTCAAGGAGCTGGTCGCCTATTCCAAAAAGAACGACCTGAACTTTGCCGTTACGGCCACAGGCAGCGCACCGCACCTGGCTGGCTTGGCGCTGGAGCGCGCCAGTGGCGCACGCTGGCAGTACATCCCCTACAAGGGCGGTGTCACCGCCATTCAAGACACCGTGGCCGGGCAAACCCAGGTGCTGATGAACGGCATGCTGGCCACCCTGCCCCAGGTGCAAAACGGCAAGCTCAAGGTGCTGGGCGTTTCCAAGTCCACCCGCATGCCGCTGATTGGCGACGTGCCCACCATTGCCGAGCAAGGCATCCCGGGCTATGAATCGGGCACTTGGCAAGGCGTGCTGGTGCCACGCGGCACGCCCGAAGCCGTGGTGCAAAAGCTCAACAAGGCGCTCATCACGGCCATCCGCGCGCCAGAAATCCGCTCGCGCCTGGCGGGCCAGGGGGCCGAGGTGGTCACCATGACGCCGGCCGAACAAGACCAGTTCTTCACCAAGGAGCGGGCACGTTGGGCCAGCGTGGTCACGGCCGCCAAGATCAAGCTCGACTGACGCACGCAGCCAGGGCCGCGGCGCCAGGCTGCGGCCCTGCACTGCACAAGAAGTGGCAAGGGTGCCGCATCCATCACAATGGAAAGCCTGCACGCCTTGCCTTGCCGAGAGCTGCTGCCCCAACTCCCCTGGCGTGGTTAGCCAGGGCTGCTTCGCTGAGTTGGGTGAGCGCTCAGACGGGCAAAGGCAATGAACTCTCACCTTTTTGCCCCATGACATCCAGCCCCCCTCTCACCCTGGACATGCCCGCCCCCACGGCTGGCGAACTCAAAGCCGCACGCATCGCCGCAGGCCTGAGCCAAGTGCAGGCGGCCGAGTTGATGGGCTACCCGGTGCAGCAGGGCAGCCGGGGCGGCCTGCAGTCCCGCACCTGGCAAGCCCTGGAAAGCGAAACCGACGAGCGCACCATGCAAGGCCCCGTCTTCGCCATGTTTTTGCTGCTGACGGGGCAGCACCCCACGCATGCGCTGGTCCAAAACACCTAGCCCACCCCACCAGGGCCCGTGCACGCCACAGGCCCCGGTCTTCATCAGAACGCCACTTTCACGCCCACGGTGATGTTGCGTCCCATCAGCGGCGCAGCGGTTTTGATGAACGAGGTGTGGGCGTAGGCCAGGCGGTCGGTCAGGTTGTTGCCCTTGACGTACAACTGCCAGGGCGAGCCGTTGGCCAGCTTGCCGTGGTAGGCGGCGCCCAGGTTCAGCATGCCGTAGCCAGGGGTGGCGGTTTCAAACCCGGCCACGCGGTTTTGGCGGGCCACTTGCACCCATTCCACTTGGCCCTCCCAGGCCTGCCAGTTGGCATCGAGCCGCAAGCCAGCGCGGGCGGCCGGTATGCGCGGCAGGTTGCCGCCTCCGTCGAGCTTGGCGCGCACAGTGTCGCCAAACAGCGTGATGCCCAGGTTGCGCGTGAGGGCCTGGCGCACTTGGCCCTCGATGCCGGTGAAGGTGGCATCGGCCTGGCTGTACTGCAGCAGTTGCAGGGCATCCAGCGCATCGAGCGTGCGGCCGTAGATGTAGTTGTGGATCTTGTTGTGGAACACGCTCACACCAAATGTGGTGTCGCCGCTGGTCTTCTTCAGGCTCACGTCGATGTTTTGCGAAATCTCTGAACGCAGATCAGCGTTGCCCCGCTCGTAGGTGCTGGTGGCCATGTGCAGGCCCCGGGCGTACAGCTCTTCGGCCGACGGCGCACGGCTGGCGCGGGTGAACGAGGTACCCACCTGGTAGCCAGGCGTGAAGCGCCACACCGCGCCCAGCGATGCCGAGGTGCCGTTATGGCTGCGCTCGATGCCCGTGGTCTGCGCCTCGGCCGTCTGGCGGTCATGGCGCAGTGCGCCTTCAAAACGCCAGTTGCCCAGGCGGTATTCCTCCAGCACAAACAGGCCCACCTTGCGGGTAACGGTGGGCTGCACGTAAGCCTCTTCCCCTTCGGCGCTGAACTTGCGCTGCGAGGTCTGCAACCCCACCACGCCCTTGAACCCGGCGATAGGCTCGTGCTGCAACTCCACGCGGGTGTCATAGGCCTTGTTCTTGAACGTGGTGCTGATGGCGCCGTCTTCGACCTCGTCGTGCACATAGTCGGTCACGCCCGCACGCAGGCGCAGGGCCGAGAAGCCTGCGAACGGGTTGCGCAGCTCGCCGCGCACGTCAAAGCGTTCGCTGCGCAGATCCACCACGGGCACATCGCCATGGTCGTGACCTTCGTGGTCATGGTCATGGCCATCGTCTTCGCCCGCATGAGCCTCGCAATGCAGATGGTCGCCATGGGTGTGGCAGCCGTCAAAACTGTGGTTGTGCCCCGGCAGGCCGTACTTGGCCGTCTGGCGCGTGTAGGCCGCGCCCAGGTAGCCGCGCTCGCCCACCCACGACAGCCCCACGCTGCCCGTGTCGGTGCGGTTGAAGCTGCCCGGCACCTTGCGGGTGGCCTCGCCCTCAGGCGCCCAGCCCTTGCCCACGCGGTAGTCGCCCGCGTCGCGGGCCACGCCCTCCACATGCACCGCCAGGTTGCCTGCTCCACCGGTCAGCGATAAAGCACCCGCCCCCTCACGGGCGCCTGTGTTGGCGCGCAACTCGGCGCTGCCTTCGTAGCCTTTTTGCGGGATGGCCGTGGGCACCTTGCCATCGAGCACATTGACCACGCCGCCCACGGCACCGTTGCCGTACACCAGGGCCGACGGGCCGCGCAGCACTTCGATCTGCGTGGCCAGCATGGGCTCGGACACCACCGCGTGGTCGGGGCTGATGGTGGAGGCATCGTGCAGCTCGGCACCGTCGCTGAGCACGCGCACGCGCGGGCCGTCCATGCCGCGAATGATGGGGCGGCTGGCCCCGGCGCCAAAGTGGCTGCTGGTGATGCCGGGCTCGCTGCTCAGCGTCTCGCCCAGCGTGGCCTCGCGGCGGCGCACCAGTTCGTCACCTTCGAGCACGGTCACGGGCGTGGTCATCTCGCCCGCACCCAGCTGCAGGCCGCTGGCAGAGACAGTGACGGAAGGCAGGCTGGCTTCGGCGGCAGCGGCAGGCGCGGTGGCCTGGGTCTGGGCCAGCGCCGAGCCCCCTGCAGCCAGCAAAGCAACGGCCAGGGCCACGGGGCGCAGGGCAAGGCGGCGCGAGGCCAATGTGGAATAAATCATGAGAAACCTTGGAGGTAAAAAATCAGAGGCGAACAAGGCAGACGCTGCGACGCACCATGCGCAGCAACCCAGGCGGGCACGGCCGGCCAGCCCTGCAAAGATTGAGACAAAAATGCACGCTAGCGCTTTCCAGTCAAGCGCTAGCAGCTATCAAATCAGGAGTAAATAACGCACTGACAACCAGCGTGCGTCACGCGCCGATCTGGCTGTGGGAAGACAGCGAACAGGTCAGCCAGCAGCCGAGCCCCCACAGCCACAGCAGCCGAGGCCAGCGACGCGGTTCAGGCCCGCAGGGCTACAGGCGGGGCGCGTGCCTGGAACAGGGCCCGGTGCAGCACCCACCCGTGCTGCACCAAACCCATCGGGGCGTGGTGGGTGCTGGGGACGGCGGGCAAGCCCGGCGCAGGGGCCAGCAGGCCATCGGCCAGGGCCAACTGATCCAGCAGCAGACAGTCCAGCCCGCTGTTATGGGCGGGCAGCAGGGATTCGATCAGCGCGACTGCGGCTGGTGCCACCTGCGCACGGGCATGGGGGTGCGCAGCATCGCCCGTATGCGCAAGCCCCTGGATGGGCACCGTGCGGTGGTCGCCAGAATGCAGCGCCTGGTGCACCCGGCCCAGGGTGGGCACCCATGCCAGGGCCAGCAGCAGGCAGGCCAGCCAGACTGCCTGCCATGCGCGCGCACCAGCACGCGGGCGCGCGGCGGTGCACGCACGCTGGCGGGGCCGTGGCAAAGGCAGGGGCATGGCAGATGAAAGGCGGAGAGACTTCAGCAGCAACACACAGGGCAACGGGGAATCGCTGCAGCCCGTTACTTCACGGGCACCGCCTCCACCAGGCGGTAGAACAGGCCGTAGGGGTCGTTGGGCAGCACGTTGAACTTGCCTTCGACCACCACGGGTTCCAGCGAATAGCGCACGGGGGTCTTGGCTTTGACTTCGACCATGCTCTCAGGCCCGCCGGGAATGCAGAACGAGCAGGTCAAGGGCACGGAGGTGAGCAAAAAATGCTTTTGCGTGGGTTTGGCATCCATGGGCACCATGAAGCCCTGGATGCGCTGCACCGTCTGGTGCATACCCTGCTGCTGCGCGTTGAACACGGGCAGCACAGCGTTGGCCGTGGTTTTCTTGGTCAGGTCGGTCAGCACCGACCAGGGCACCACATCACTTCGCACGGGCAGCGGCGCAATGGGGCTGTTGGGGCTGTGGTAACCGGCCCCGCTGCCCGCCACCGCTGGCTGCCCGTGGGTGCCGGGCGGCAGGGGTGAACTGAGCGCCGGAGTGCCTGCCGCGCCTGATGCCTGCGCCTGCACGCTGGCCGCCCCTGCCCCACCCACCACCACAGCACAGGCCAGCACAACGGCACGCCAACGCGCTGCCCCGAGGCTAGACGCATGGCAGGTGGCATGGGAGCAGGACAGCAGGCGGGGCATGGGCAGACTCTTCTTTCAATCAGCGAAAAAATCAGGCGACAGCGAGGCGCAGGCGTGAGGGACGCGCCTCAATGCGCGTGCTTCATGCCGCAGTATTTTCCGATGGCCAGGTTTTTGCAGGCCGCCTGCAGCTCTTTCATGCACACGGCTTCGCCCTTGCCGCCTTCCAGGCACTTGGCAGCGGCTTCATGGGCGGCGGCCATGGCGCGGTGGCGCTCGATGTCTTCCTTGGTCTGCTTGTCAGAGTGGGCCTGTGCCAGGGCGGCAGCGCTGGCCAGCAGCAAGGGGGCGACGCACAGGGCGGTCCAGAGTTTCTTCATGGTGATTCCTTTCAGGTGAGATCAACGAACAACAAAAAAACAAACACGGCACTTACAACACGGCATCAGGGCTGCACCAGCAGGTCGGCCACATCGGTGCGATAGGCCTGCATGGCCGGCAGCAGCGCTGCCAGTGCAGCCACCAGGCCCGCCAGCAGCGGCACACCGGCCTCTTCAGACAACCACACGGCGCCCGTCACAGGCAGCAGCCCTTGCGCCTGCAGCGCCCAGCCCAGGGCATGCGCCAGGCCGTGGCCCAGCAGCAAGCCCAGGGCGCAGGCCAGGGCCGCCAGCCACAGCGCTTCGCACAGCACCAGCCCGGCCACGCGGCCTGGCTGCGCGCCCAGCATGCGCAGCATGGCCAGGTCAAAGCGGCGCTCGCGCACGGCATTCCACAGCGCAATGAACACACTCAGCGCCGCCACGGCCAGCAGCACGCCGCCAAAGGCGCGCAGCACGTCGGCGCCCACGCCCAGCAGGCGTAGCAGGCGGGTCACTTCAATGGCTGGTGCGGCGGCCTGCATCGAGGTGTTGGCGTTGATGGCACGCGGCAACGACACAGCCGCCAGCGGCGTGCGGTAGCGCACCAGGGCCACGGTAACCTCGCGCTCTTGCTTCAGGATTTCCAGGTCTTCGGGGTCGTCGGCCGTGGCGGCTTCGTGCACCTGCCAGACCGATTCAGTGCTGGTAAGGATGAGCCGGTCGAGCACGCAGCCGCAGGGCGCCAGCACGCCGCTGACGCGGTAGGGGTGGTCGCCATGCGCATGCCCGCCCCCGCCCAGCCCGTGGCTGCCGATGAAGGTGGCCCCCACCAGGGGCTGGCCGGCATGGTCGGGCTTGACGATGCCGCGCGCTGCGCTGGCGCCCAGCACAGCGTCCATGGGCTGCTGCCACAGCGCGCCTTCGGCCAGGGTGGCGCGGTAGTGCGTTACGTAATCCGGCGTGGTGCCCACGATGCGATAGCCCTGGTAACTGTCACCCAGGCTGAGCGGCACCACCTGGGCCACCAGCGGGTTTTGCTGCAGCGCCTGCACCTCTTGCAGGGGGATGTTGCCCGTGGGCACGTCGATGTGGAACACCCCCGCCAGAATGAGCTGCAGCGGGCTGCCCTTGGCGCCCACCACCAGGTCAATACCTTCCAGGTCGCGCTCAAAAGCCCGGTCGAGCTGGGTGGACACCAGCAGCACCAGCGTGATGGCTGCCAGCCCCAGGGCCAGCAGCAACAGGTTGAGCGCCGCCGCCAGCGGCCGCGACCACAGATAACGCCATGCCAATGCGGCAATGCCAGTAAGTTAAGCAAAGGCCCTTCGGGGTCTTTGTTGTTTGTACAGTGCAGGCTTGATCAATTGAGCTTTGGCCATAGAGGTCAAGCGATAGCCAATGCTGCTGCAAGAGTACCTGAACGATACCCATGAGTTTGCGAGCCCCGAACAATGGGGTGTCGTTCAAAGCAACATACCCCAGCAGTGGATTGAACAGGCCTTGCAGATGACGGGTGTAGCCACGCTGCGCAAGCGGCGACTGCCCATGGAGCAGGCACTTTGGCTGGTATTGGGTGTGGCCTTGCTTAGAGACCGCTCCATCGTGAACGTGGCCGAGGTACTGGAGCTGGCACTGCCTGGGCAGCACAATGAACCCATCAGCTCCAGCGCGCTGAGCCAGGCGCGCCAACGGCTGGGCAGTGAGCCCCTGCAATGGCTGTTTCGCCACACTGCTGCCCATTGGGCGCACCAGCAGGCCGCTCGCCACCGCTGGCAAGGCTTGGCGCTGTACGCATTGGATGGCGTGGTCTGGCGTACCCCCGACACACAAGACAACCGCCAGCACTTTGGTTGCCAGCGCAACCACGCAGACCACCAAAGTCCCTTCCCCCTGGTGCGCATGGCCTGCTTGCTCGATGCCAGAGCTCGTTTATTGGTAGATGCCAGCCTGGATGCCTACGACACCAGTGAGTACGCATTGGCTGAACGCTTGTGGCCGAAGTTGCCGCCTGACTCGCTGGTGATTGTGGACAAAGGGTTTTACTCGGCAAGTCTGCTGTGGCCGCTGCAACACCGCCAGGGACGTCACTGGCTGATCCCTGCGCGTGCCGGACTCAGGGGCGAGGTGGTGCAAACGCATGGCCCTGGCGATGTGAGCTTGCGCATGAAGGTCTCGCCCCAAGCTCGCAAGAAAGACCCCGGCTTGCCGCTCACGTGGGAGGTGCGCGCCATCACCCGTGAACTCGATGGCAAACCCAGAACCTTGTTCACGTCCCTGATGGATCCGGCACGCTACAAGGCCGAGGAGGTGTTCGCGCTGTACCACGAACGCTGGGAGATTGAGCTGGCCTATGGAGAGATGAAGACGGACATGCTGGGCCAGGCGATGACGTTGCGCAGCCAGCAACCCGATGGGGTCAAGCAAGAGCTGTGGGCAACCTTGTTGATGTACAACCTGATCCGCTTGGAGATCACGCGCATCGCAGACGAGGCCAAAGTGCAGCCCTGTCGCATCAGCTTCATCACGGCGCTGCGCTACATCGTGGATGAGTGGCTGTGGAGTTCAGGATCACACACCCCTGGGGCCATCCCGGCCAAGCTTGCGGCCATGAGAAAGAACATCCGCCGCTTCGTGCTGCCGCCTCGCAGATCCCACAGGCGGTATCCGCGTGAGGTTCGTATGACCAAGACCCAGTATCCCGTCAAAAAAATGCCGCTCAGACTTAACTGAGCGGCATTGGCCCCAGGGGGCGGTTGCTGTGCGAATGCCAATCAGGCAGTGGCGTCAGACTTGCAACTCACGCTTTACAGCTTCGTGGTGGTGGTCTTGCAGGCGATCCTTGTGGCGCACCACTTGGCGGTCCAGCTTGTCTACGAGTTCATCCACAGCAGCGTACAGGTCTGAATGGGCGCTTTCTGCAAACAAATCGTTGCCTTTGACATGGATGTTGCATTCAGCACGTTGGCGCTTTTCCTTCTCCTTCTGTTTCTCTACTGTCAGCAGTACCTTGACGTCCACCACCTGGTCAAAGTGGCGAGTGATCCGATCGAGCTTGGTGGTGACGTAATTGCGCAAGGCAGGGGTAACTTCGAGGTGGTGCCCGCTGATCGTCAGATTCATAAATAGGTCTCCTGTGCTCTCGGTGAAACATATGCCGCACTGGATCAGAGTGGCGGCCCGGCGAACTGGATGCATCCGTTGGCGTGAGTTCACTATGCCTCTGCACCGTCTGAAATGCAATCCCATTCCGCTGTGCTGTGCCGGGTTATCAGGCCCAAGGTGCCAAACGCCAAAAAACCCCGCACAATGCTGAAGTCGGATCAAAACTGCACCGCCCACCGACCACTCGCGTCGTCACGCACCATCTCCCCCCGACACCCCACCCCGCACAGACCGCGCGCCACTGCAGCCGCTAGAGCAGGCAAGCCGCGTAAAATCTGGCCGCTTGTGATGCCAGCCCTCTGGGCGCCCGCAAGCTTGCCTTGCCTTCGTACGCCACGTTCCTGGCGCGTTGATTGCCACCATCGAAACCATGACCCAGCCCAGCAACCCCGCCCTGCACACCTCTGCCCTCACATCGCTGCCCCTGCTGGCTCGCGGCAAGGTGCGTGACAACTACGCCGTGGGCGACGACCGCATCCTCATGGTCGCCAGCGACCGCCTCTCGGCCTTTGACGTGATCATGGGCGAGCCCATCCCCGGCAAGGGCGAGCTGCTCACGCAGATGGCCCTGTTCTGGTTCGACAAGCTCGGCCACATCTGCCCCAACCACCTGACAGGCGATGCCCCGGAAAGCGTGGTCAAGCCCGAGGAAGTGGCCCAGGTGCGCGGCCGCTCGATGCTGGTGCAGCGCTTGAAGCCCATCCCGGTGGAGGCCGTGGTGCGCGGCTACCTGGCTGGCAGCGGCTGGAAGGAATACCAGGAAAGCCGCTCGGTCTGCGGCGTGCCGCTGCCCGAAGGCCTGACCAACGCGGCCAAGCTACCCGAGCCCATCTACACGCCCGCTGCCAAGGCAGCCGTGGGTGAGCACGACGAGAACATCACCTTCGAGCGCACCGTGGAGATGATTGGCCTGGACCTGGCCACCCGCATCCGCGACCTGAGCATCGCCATCTACAAGGCAGCGGCCGAGATTGCGCTGACCAAGGGCATGATCATTGCCGACACCAAGTTCGAGTTTGGCCTGGCCCCCGATGGCACGCTGGTGCTGATGGACGAGGTGCTCACGCCCGACAGCTCCCGCTACTGGCCCGTGGAAGGCTACGAAGCCGCCCTGGCCGCTGGTGCCAACCCCCCCAGCTACGACAAGCAGTTCGTGCGCGACTGGCTGGAGCAGGCCAAAGTGAACGGCAAGCCCTGGGACAAGACCGCCCCCGCGCCACGCCTGCCCCAGGAAGTGATCGCAAAAACGGCGGCCAAGTACCGCGAGGCGCTGGAGCGCCTCACCGCCTGACACTCATTAATTGATAGCATCTTGCGCTTTACTGGCGTGACTTCGTGGCCGATTTCTATTGGAATATAGCTACCAACAAGCGCCAGCCGCTTCTGATTTCATAGCACCAGCGCGCTGAAACCCGGCAACAAAAAAAGGAGGCGATGCCTCCTTTTTTTGTGAGCGCGCGGGCCAGACCGCAGGGGCTCAGTTCAGCGCCATGCTGAGCTTGCGACGGTAGGCGTTGAGCATGGCCGTGGTTTCGTCCTGCTCCACGGTGGTTTTGCCCACCAGTTCAATGCCTGCAGCCGTTTTGCCAGCCGCGGTGGGGTCAGGCTTGGGCTGGGGCGGAGTGAGCAGCTCCAGAATGGCCACATAGGTCTTGCGCGGCGCCTCGGCGTTCCAGGTCTTGTCGCGCATGATGATTTCCAGCAGCTCTTCCATGGCCGCCGCCCATTCGCCCTCGGCCATGAGCACGCGGGCCTTGGCAAAGCGGGTGTCGAAGTCGCGCTTGTTCTGGGCAATCAGGGCGTCAAATTGCTCCAGCGGCCAGTTGCCCCGGTCATCGTTCTGCACGAACTGCAGGGCATCGAGCCAGCGCCACAGCGCATCGAAGCGCAGCGGCTGGGGAATGCGCTTGAGGGGTTCCTGCAGCAGGGCGTCGGCCTCTTCGTAGCCGCCGGTGGCAATCAGCAGGCGCACGTAGTCAAAGCGGGCGTCGTCGTTGGTGGGGTCTGCGGCCAGGGCATCAGCCATCTTGGAAAGCGCCGCCTGGGTGTCGCCAGACTCCAGCAGTTCGTGGGCCTCGTCCACATCGGCCTCGGCCTCCAGCGCACCCTCGCTGGGCACATGCTTGTCGAGGAAGGCCCGCACCTGGCCCTCGGGTTGTGCGCCCATGAATCCGTCCACGGGCTGGCCGTTCTTGAGCAGCACGCAGGTGGGAATGCTGCGGATGCCGAACATGCCCGCCAGTTGCTGCTGCTGGTCCGAGTCGATCTTGGCCAGCTTGAAGCGGCCGGCGTATTCCACTTCGAGCTTTTCCAGCACCGGGCCCAGCGACTTGCAGGGGCCGCACCAAGGCGCCCAGAAGTCCACCAGCACGGGCACGGTCATCGAGGCGGCAACCACCTCGGTTTCAAAATTCTCTACGGTGATGTCGATCATGGGCAAAAAGCGGGCCGGCAGGGCAATGCCGCTCAGTTAAGTCTGAGCGGCATTTTTTTGACGGGATACTGGGTCTTGGTCATACGAACCTCACGCGGATACCGCCTGTGGGATCTGCGAGGCGGCAGCACGAAGCGGCGGATGTTCTTTCTCATGGCCGCAAGCTTGGCCGGGATGGCCCCAGGGGTGTGTGATCCTGAACTCCACAGCCACTCATCCACGATGTAGCGCAGCGCCGTGATGAAGCTGATGCGACAGGGCTGCACTTTGGCCTCGTCTGCGATGCGCGTGATCTCCAAGCGGATCAGGTTGTACATCAACAAGGTTGCCCACAGCTCTTGCTTGACCCCATCGGGTTGCTGGCTGCGCAACGTCATCGCCTGGCCCAGCATGTCCGTCTTCATCTCTCCATAGGCCAGCTCAATCTCCCAGCGTTCGTGGTACAGCGCGAACACCTCCTCGGCCTTGTAGCGTGCCGGATCCATCAGGGACGTGAACAAGGTTCTGGGTTTGCCATCGAGTTCACGGGTGATGGCGCGCACCTCCCACGTGAGCGGCAAGCCGGGGTCTTTCTTGCGAGCTTGGGGCGAGACCTTCATGCGCAAGCTCACATCGCCAGGGCCATGCGTTTGCACCACCTCGCCCCTGAGTCCGGCACGCGCAGGGATCAGCCAGTGACGTCCCTGGCGGTGTTGCAGCGGCCACAGCAGACTTGCCGAGTAAAACCCTTTGTCCACAATCACCAGCGAGTCAGGCGGCAACTTCGGCCACAAGCGTTCAGCCAATGCGTACTCACTGGTGTCGTAGGCATCCAGGCTGGCATCTACCAATAAACGAGCTCTGGCATCGAGCAAGCAGGCCATGCGCACCAGGGGGAAGGGACTTTGGTGGTCTGCGTGGTTGCGCTGGCAACCAAAGTGCTGGCGGTTGTCTTGTGTGTCGGGGGTACGCCAGACCACGCCATCCAATGCGTACAGCGCCAAGCCTTGCCAGCGGTGGCGAGCGGCCTGCTGGTGCGCCCAATGGGCAGCAGTGTGGCGAAACAGCCATTGCAGGGGCTCACTGCCCAGCCGTTGGCGCGCCTGGCTCAGCGCGCTGGAGCTGATGGGTTCATTGTGCTGCCCAGGCAGTGCCAGCTCCAGTACCTCGGCCACGTTCACGATGGAGCGGTCTCTAAGCAAGGCCACACCCAATACCAGCCAAAGTGCCTGCTCCATGGGCAGTCGCCGCTTGCGCAGCGTGGCTACACCCGTCATCTGCAAGGCCTGTTCAATCCACTGCTGGGGTATGTTGCTTTGAACGACACCCCATTGTTCGGGGCTCGCAAACTCATGGGTATCGTTCAGGTACTCTTGCAGCAGCATTGGCTATCGCTTGACCTCTATGGCCAAAGCTCAATTGATCAAGCCTGCACTGTACAAACAACAAAGACCCCGAAGGGCCTTTGCTTAACTTACTGGCATTGTGCCAATGCGGCCGTTTTTGCTATATTTTTCATAGCTACTACCGCTTATCTGCAGGGCGCTGGGTGCCCATTTGGTTCAAATCACTTCCACCCGGGGCCTGGGCAGGGTTTGCATTCAGGTCCAGCCGCTGCAAGCGCGGCACGCCCGCCAGCGCCTGCACCACGCGCTGGTCATGGGTGGCAATGACCAGGCTGGCGCCGCAGGTGGCGGCGCTGGTTTGCAACAGGGCCAGGGCATCGGCAGCGGCTTCGTCGTCAAGGCTGGCCGTGGGCTCGTCGGCCAGCAGCAGCTCTGGCTGCAGCAGTACGGCGCGGGCCAAGGCCACGCGCTGCGCCTGCCCGCCCGAGAGCTGGTGCGGTTTGCGCCCGGCCAGTTCGGCCACGCCCACCTGGGCCAGGGCCTGGGCAATGGCGGCATCGTCGCGCGGGCGGCCTGCGGCAAAGTAGGCCAGGGCCAGGTTGTCGGCCACCGTGAGGGCGCTGCTCAAATGCAGCTTTTGCGGCAAAAAGCCAATGCAGCGCGCACGCCAGGCGTCCAGCTCAGCCCCGCGCTGGGTGCCCAGCTGAATACCCGCCACAAACAGATCACCGCCCGTGGCAGCCCGAAGCCCCGCCACCAGCGCCAGCCAGGTGGATTTGCCCGCGCCCGATCGCCCCTGCAGCAGCAAGGTGCCGCCCTGCGGCAGATCTACATCGGCAAACTGCAACTGTGGCCCCGCGCCATAGCGGTAGGCCAGGCCCCGGGTGCGGATCATGCGGCGGCCTCGTTGGTGGGGTGGGCACAGCCCGCGCAACGGCCACGCACCGCAATGTCTACCGCCAGCCCCTCGTGCCCGGCCGAGGCCAGCGCCTGCAGCACTTCTTGCAGGGCCGACTGCACTGGCGCTGCGCTTTGCGACAGGCGAAACTGCTGGTGGCAGTCGTCGCACTCAAAGCGAGGGGCTGCGCCCTCTTCCCCCTGCGGTGCCAGCGCATAGCGCATCACACGCGCGGCATCGACCTGCTTGTGCAGCAGGCCTGCAGCGGCAAAGCGGTCGAGCATGCGGTACACCGTGACGCGATTGACCGGGGCGCCCGCAGCGGCCAGGGCGGCTTCCACCTCGGCCTCCGACAAGGCGGCGTGGGGGCGCTCGTGGTACAGCCGCTCCAGCGCCCGGGTGGCCCGGGTGGCGCGCATGCCCGGCGGCAAAGCCCAGGCCAGGGGCTGGTCACTAGAGGAGTTGGCGGTGGAAGGCATGGTGGATTGCAGCGCCCATTCGAGCGGCATTTAACGCAAATGGATTGCATTATGCACAACCCACTGACCACAAGCCCCTTTGCGCGCGGCCCATACCCCCCCCACTGCAGGACATGAGTCTCGGCGGCCGGTTGTTCTGCGCTCCGCCTGCGCAAAACCTGAACGACCTCAGCCTTTCAGATAGCGCGCAAACGTCTTGCGGAATTTCTCGACCTTGGGGCCCACCACAAATGCGCAGTACCCGGCGTGAGGGTGGTTCGCAAAGTAATCCTGGTGATAGGCCTCGGCCGTGCTGTAGTTGGAAAGCTGCGCCACTTCGGTGGTGATGGGGGCGCTGAACAGCTTGTCTTGCGACATCTGGCGGATCATGGCGTTGGCCACTTCGCCATGCTCGGGCTGGTCGTAGTAGATGCCGCTGCGGTACTGCGTGCCCACATCGTTGCCCTGGCGGTTCAGGGTGGTCGGGTCGTGGGTATGGAAGAAGATTTCCAGGATCTCCTCCAGGCTGATTTCGTCAGCATCAAACGTCAGGCGCACTACCTCGGCATGGCCTGTGTCGCCCTGGCAGATCTGCTCGTAAGTGGGATTGACGGTGTGGCCATTGGTGTAGCCACTTTCCACGTCGGTAATGCCGCGCACACGGTCAAACACCGCCTCGGTGCACCAGAAGCAGCCGCCGCCCAAAGTGATGGTTTGCAAGTTCATGGGTGTTGATTCCTTTGCGGCCCATTATTCCGCGCGACCATAACCCTTGGGGCGAGTGCAATTGACCTGCGCCCCACGACAACGGACTCGCCAGGCAGCACTGCTTGTCCCAGCGCATTGACTGCCAGAGGTCTGGTTGCTACATTACTAACCAGTCAGTCAGTAACAATGTCACAAAACACACCCCACAACCCCTTGACCAACGAAGCGGCCCCCAAGCGCAGCCGGCGCAAAGAAGCGCGCCCCGGCGAATTACTGGAAGCGGCGCTGGACCTGTTCGTGGAAAAAGGCTTTGCCGCCACGCGGGTGGACGATGTCGCTGCGCGTGCGGGGGTCTCCAAGGGCACGCTGTTTCTGTACTTCCCCAGCAAGGAAGAGCTGTTCAAGGCCGTGGTGCGCGAGAACATCGTCGGCCGCTTTACTGAATGGAACAACGCGCTGGAATCGTTCGTGGGCAACACCAGCGAAGTGCTGACCTACTGCTACCAGGTGTGGTGGGAGCGCATTGGCGCCACCAAGGCGTCTGGCATCACCAAGCTGATGTTCAGCGAGGCGCAGAACTTCCCGGAGATTGCGCAGTTCTACCAGCAAGAGGTGATCCTGCCCGGCCGCGCGCTCATCCGGCGCATCCTGCAACGCGGTATGGAGCGGGGAGAGTTTCGCCAAATGGATCTTGAATACGGCACCTACATCGTGCTGGCGCCCATGATGTTCCTCATGCTGTGGAACAACTCCATGGGCCCTTGCTCTTTGCCCGACGAAGTCTTCACCCCCGAGCAGTACATCCGCACGCAGATCGACAACATCCTCCACGGCCTGTGCGTTCGCCCTGCCGCTGGTGCAACACCCCCACCCTCTCAAAACCCATGAAACGCTGGATCACCTGGACGGCCCTCGGCTTGGTTGTTGTGCTGATGGGCTGGGGCGTGTGGCGCACGCTGGCCGCACGGCAAGTGGAAAAACAGGCGCTGGCTGAAGCCACCACTTCACGGGAGCAAGCGCCGCTGCAACTGGCCGAAGGCGAGATGATCACGGTGCAGCAACGCACTCTGGAGCTGGGCGTTCCCATCTCGGGCGCGCTGCGCGCAGTGGATTCGGCCATGATCAAGGCGCGGGTGGCGGGAGAGATTCAAAGCCTCACGCTGCGCGAGGGCGACAGCGTGCGCGCTGGCCAGGTGGTGGCGCGCATTGACCCCACCGAAGCCCAGGCACGCCTGCGCCAGGCCCAGCAGCAGGCCGATGCTGCCAAGGCGCAGGTAGACATCAACCAGCGCCAGCTGGACAACAACAAAGCCCTGGTAGACCAGGGCTTTATCTCTGCCACCGCACTCGTCAATTCGCAAGCCAGCCTGCAAGCGGCGCAAGCTACCTACCAGGCAGCCCGCGCTGCCGCTGACGTGGCGCGCAAGGCGCTGGACGACACGGTGCTGCGCAGCCCCATTTCTGGGCAGGTGGCGCAGCGACTGGCGCAACCGGGCGAGCGTGTGGGGGTCGATGGGCGTGTGCTGGAGGTGGTAGACCCCAGCCGTCTGGAGCTGGAAGCCCTGCTCAGCCCCGCAGATTCGCTGCCCGTGCGCGTCGGCCAGAAGGCGCGGCTTCAGCTCGAAGGATCCAGCCAGGACGTGACCGCCACCGTGGTTCGCATCAACCCCAGTGCACAGGGTGGCAGCCGCACGGTGCCGGTGTACCTGCGCGTGGATACCGCATCAGCATCGCAGTTGCGCCAGGGGATGTTTGTGCAGGGCTTGCTGAGCACCGGCCAGACGCAGGTACTGGCGGTAGAGCTGGATGCCGTGCGCACCGACAAGCCTCGCCCCTATGTGCAGGCCGTTCAGAATGGCCGCATCGCACACCTGCCCGTCACCCCAGGCATGCGCGCCGTGGTACAGGGACAGACGCTCGTGGCCATTGAAGGCGTGCCCGCAGGCACCGCGGTGGTGGCGGGGCGGCTGGGAACATTGCGCGAAGGCACGGCGGTGGCTGCACCGGCTGCACAGGTGGCGGCACCCGCAATGCCGTCAGCGCCCGCCCTGCCCGCTTCTGGTGCGGCCCAGTAACCGCAGGCCTCAGGTATGTGGTTCACCCAAGTCAGCCTGAAGAACCCGGTGTTTGCCACGATGGTGATGCTTGCCATCGTGGTGCTGGGCCTGTTTTCTTACCAACGCCTCAAGGTCGATCAGTTTCCCAACATCGACTTCCCGGTGGTGGTCGTGACGGTGGACTACCCGGGCGCCTCCCCCGAGATTGTCGAGAGCGAAGTCACCAAGAAGATTGAAGAAGGCGTCAACTCCATCGCAGGCATCAACGCCCTTACCTCGCGCAGCTACGAGGGCACAGCGGTAGTGATCATCGAGTTCCAGCTGCACATTGACGGACGCAAGGCCGCCGAAGATGTGCGCGAGAAAGTGGCCACCGTGCGCCCCAACCTGCGCACCGAGGTGAAAGAGCCCCGGGTTCTGCGCTTTGACCCGGCCAGCCGCCCCGTGTGGTCCCTCGCCGTGCTGCCCGATGAGCAAGCCAGTGCAAACGCCAATACGGCAGCGCCTTCCGCTGTGGAGCTGACGACCTGGGCCGAGCAGGTGCTGAAAAAACGCCTGGAAAACGTGCGCGGTGTGGGCGCGGTGAACCTGGTGGGCGCCACCAAGCGCGAAATCAACATCTACCTGAACCCGCAGGCGCTGGAGACCTACGGCGTCACGCCCGAGCAGGTGGTTTCTGCCGTGCGCAACGAAAACCAGGACCTGCCCGTGGGCGCCATCCGCTCGCTGGCCCAGGAACGCGTGGTGCAGATCGATGCCCGCATGCAGCGCCCCGAAGACTTTGGCCGCATCATCGTGGCTCGCAAGGGTGCTGCGTCGGCAGGCCAGGTGGGGCCCAGTGCGCCCATCCGCCTTGACCAGGTGGCGCGGGTGAACGATGGCGCGCAGGAGGTGGAAAGCCTCGCTCTCTACAACGGCCAGCGCACGCTGCTGCTGTCGGTGCAAAAAGCACAAGGCGACAACACCATTGAAGTGGTGGATGGCCTGAACGCTGCCGTGGTGGACATCCGCAAGCTACTGCCACCAGGCGTGCGGCTGGAAGTGATCAGCGACAGCTCCCGCCCCATCCGCGTGGCGGTGACGAATGTGCGCCAGACCCTGATCGAGGGCGCCGTACTCACGGTGCTCATCGTGTTCCTGTTCCTGAACTCCTGGCGCTCCACGGTGATCACGGGGCTGACGCTGCCGATTGCACTGATCGGCACCTTCCTGTTCATGAACATGTTTGGCTTCACCATCAACATGATCACGCTGATGGCGCTGAGCCTGTGTGTGGGCCTTCTGATCGACGATGCCATTGTGGTGCGCGAAAACATCGTGCGCCATGTGCAGATGGGCAAAGGCGCTTACGCGGCAGCCATGGACGGCACACAGGAAATTGGCCTAGCGGTGCTGGCCACCACCCTGTCCATCGTGGCAGTGTTCATGCCGATTGGCTTCATGGGCGGCATCATTGGCAAGTTCTTCCACGAGTTCGGCATCACCATCGTGGCCGCGGTGATGATCTCGATGTTCGTGAGCTTCACGCTCGACCCCATGCTCTCCAGCGTCTGGCACGACCCGAGCATCCACGCTCATGGCCAGCGCACCGAGCCTGTCACCTTCTACGACAAGACCATTGGCCGGGTCACCGGCTGGTTTGACCGCGCGACCGATTCACTGGCCGAGGGCTACCAGCGCATCCTGCGCTGGTCGCTGGTACACAAGCTGGCCACGCTGTTCATTGCGCTGGGCATCTTCGTTCTGAGCATTTTCATGGTGCCGCTGCTGGGCACCGAGTTCGTGCCCAAAGCCGACTTTTCCGAGACCACCGTCAATTTCTACACCCCCGTGGGCTCCTCGCTGGAGGCCACCGAGGCCAAGGCGAAGCAGGTGGAAGGCATCTTGCGCGAGCTGCCGGAAGTGCGCTACACGCTGGCCACCATCAACACAGGCACGGCCCAAGGGAAGATGTACGCCAGCATCTACGTGCGCCTGGTGGACCGCAAGGACCGCAGCCGCAGTGTGGACGCGATGTCCACCGTGCTGCGCGAACGCCTGCAGCGCGTGCCCGGCATTACCGTCACCCACGTGGGGCTGCTGGACCCAGTGGGCGGGCAAAAGCAGATTGAGTTCTCGCTGCAGGGGCCAGACCTTCGGGAACTGGAGCGCCTGACGGCCGAGGTGAGCGAAAAAATCCGCCACGTCCCCGGCCTGGTGGACCTGGACAGCAGCGCCAAGCCCGACAAGCCCGTGATCGCCCTGGAGGTCAAGCGCGATGTGGCTTCGGACCTGGGCCTTTCCGTGGCGCAAATGGCCACGTCGCTGCGCACGCTGGTGGCAGGCACCACGGTGGGCAACTGGCGCGCGCCCGATGACCAGACTTACGACGTCAACGTGCGCCTGGCACCTGAGTCGCGCACCGCTCCGCAAGACCTGGAACGCCTGCCCTTCGCCCTGAGCGCTGCCGATGGCACCACGCGGATCGTGCGGTTGAACCAGGTGGCCCAGGTGAGCGAATCCACCGGCGCCAACCAGATCAACCGGCGGGACCTGACGCGCGAGGTGGCCGTGAATGCCAACGTGGCACAACGCTCTGCCGGCGAGGTGTCGGCAGACATCCACAAGGCGCTTGACAGCGTAGTCTTCCCCCCAGGCTACCGCTACCAGTTTGGTGGCTCCACCAAGAACATGGCCGAGTCGTTTGGCTACGCCATCTCGGCCCTGGTCATGGCCATCATCTTCATCTACATGATTCTGGCCAGCCAGTTCAAGAGTTTCTTGCAGCCACTCGCTCTCATGACCTCGCTGCCCCTCACGCTCATCGGGGTGGTGCTGGCGCTGCTCATGTTCCGCTCCACGCTTTCCATGTTCTCCATCATCGGCGTGGTGATGCTGATGGGCCTGGTCACCAAAAATGCCATCCTGCTGGTGGACTTCGCCATCCGCGCCCGCGAAGAGCATGTCAATGACGCAGGCCAGACCGTGCCCGGCCTGCCCCGTGCCGAGGCCCTGCTGCTGGCTGCGCGCGTGCGACTGCGCCCCATCCTCATGACCACGCTGGCCATGATTTTCGGCATGGTGCCCCTGGCGTTTGCCCTTTCCGAAGGGTCCGAGCAGCGCGCGCCCATGGGCCAGGCGGTGATTGGGGGCGTCATTACCTCCTCGCTGTTGACGCTGGTGGTGGTGCCCGTGGTGTATTGCTACATGGATGACCTGGCGCGCTGGGCCCTTGGCAAGATGGGACGCGGCCACAGCACGTCTGGGCCATCTAAAATTCGGGGTTTGTCCTGACCCGCACTCCCACTGGAGACCTTCGATGAATTTGCCACTGAACACGTCCGCCAACATCAGCGACCCCGTCGCCCAGGCCCGCTACAACATGATCGAGCAACAGATCCGGCCCTGGAACGTGCTGGATGCCGACGTGCTGGAGCTGCTGTCCGTCGTGCGCCGCGAAGACTTTGTGCCAGCCGCTTACCGCAGCCTGGCATTCGCTGACATCGAAGTACCCCTGCTGGGCAACGACGCGGAAGAGGCCGTGCGCCAAGGTCACACCATGCTGCAGCCCCGCGTGGAAGCCCGCATCCTGCAAGACCTGCGCGTTCAGCCCACCGACCGTGTGCTGGAAATTGGCGCAGGCTCTGGCTACATGGCGGCCCTGCTGGCCCACCGGGCCGAGCGCGTGGTGTCCCTCGAAATCAACCCCACGCTGGCCAGCATGGCCCGTGAAAACCTGCGCAACGCTGGCATTCAGAACGCCGAAGTGCGCCAGGGTGACGGCGCCCGTGATGCCGTGCCAGACGGCCCCTTTGATGTGATCGTGCTGAGCGGCTCGGTCGCGCAAGTGCCCCAAAACCTGCTGTCCCTGCTGCGCGACGGCGGCCGCCTGGGCGCCATCGTGGGCTCTGAGCCCGTGATGCGCTTCACCGTGACCCAGCGCAAGGGCGACCGGTTTGAAACCACTTCCCCCTGGGACACCATCGCCCCCCGCCTGGTGAACTTCCCCGAGCCCTCGAACTTCTCGTTCTAAACCCTGTCTTCGGAGTTCTGCATGATCACTCGCGTCCGCCCAGCCCAACTCGCTGCCTGGTTTGCCGCCAACGCCGCCGGCACCCAGCCCCTGGTACTGGACGTGCGTGAGCCCTGGGAACTGCAAACCGCCAGTGTGCGGGCCGAGGGGTTTGAGCTCAGAGCCATCCCCATGGGAGAAATCCCCACCCGCCTGGGCGAATTGCCCAAGGACCAGCCCATTGCCTGCCTGTGCCACCACGGCATGCGCAGCATGAACGTGGCGGCTTTCCTGGAGCAACACGGGTTTGAACACTTGGCCAATATTTCAGGGGGCATCGATGCCTGGTCGGCAGAAGTCGACCCCGCAGTGCCCCGCTACTGATGGTTTGGCCCTGGTGCCAGCAGTTTCCACCCCTTTTGTGCAGACACTCTGAGGACCTTCATGACCGCTTTTCGGCCCACTCACCTGACCCTGGCGCTCGGCGCCGCCTTGAGCGCCCTGCTCTGCGCGCCTGTGCACGCGCAGAGCCTCATGGAGCTGGTGGAATCTGCCCGCACTTATGACACCACCTGGCAGGCCGCCCGCGCTCAGCTGGAAGCCGCCGCCCGCCGCGCTGACCAGGCCCAGGCCGGGCTGCGCCCCAGCGCCGCCCTCACCTCGGGGGTGACGCGCGCGCAAACCGACGTCAGCCGCCCTGACGTGGAACGCACCGCCAACACCCAGACGCTGGGCGTGAACGCATCGCAGCCGCTGTACCGCCCCGCCAACCGCATTGCCGTGGAACAAGGCGAGCGCGGCGTGGACGTGGCCCAGGCACAACTGGACGCGGCGACCCAGGACCTGCTGGTGCGCGTAAGCCAGGCCTACTTTGATGTACTAGCAGCGCAAGACACGCTGACCTTCGTGCAGGCCCAGAAAACCGCAGTGTCTGAACAACTGGCCTCGGCCAAGCGCAACTTCGAGGTGGGCACCTCCACCGTGACTGACTCGCGCGAAGCCCAGGCCCGCTACGACCTGGTGATTGCGCAAGAAATTGCGGCTGAAAACGACCTGCGCGTGAAAAAACTGGCGCTCGACCAACTGGTGGGCGTGGCCAACGCGCAGCCCGTGCCACTGGCCCAGCCTGTGCCCCTGCCCCGGGTCGAGCCAGCCAACGTGGATTACTGGGTCGAGACCGCTCGGGCACAGCAGCCCGGCGTGCGGCAGGCCGCCATCGCACTCGACATTGCGCGCCTGGAAACCAAAAAGGCCGAAACCGGCCACCGCCCCACGGTGGACCTGCAGGCCGGCTATAACATCACGCGCAACCCCAATGGCACCCTGACCGCCCCCGGCGTGAACAGCCGCACCAACGTGGCCAGCATCGGCGTGGCCAGCATCGGCGTGGCCAGCATCGGCGTGGCGCTCAACCTGCCGCTGTTTGCCGGTTTTGCGGTGCAAAACCGCGTGAAGGAAACCCTGGCGCTGGAAACCAAGGCCGAAGCCGATCTGGAAACCGCCCGCCGCAATGTGGCCCAGGCCACACGCTCGGCCTTCTTCGGCGTGCAGTCTGGCCAAGGCCAGGTGCAGGCGCTGGAAGCGGCCGAAGCCTCCAGCCAGAGCGCGCTCGATGCCAACAAGCTCGGCTACCAGGTGGGCGTGCGCATCAACATTGACGTGCTCAATGCTCAGAGCCAGCTCTACCAGACCAAGCGCGACCTGGCCCAGGCCCGCTACAACGTGCTGCTGGGCACGCTCAAGCTGCGCCAGGCGGCAGGCACCTTGGGCCTGGAAGACGTGCAACGCATCAACAGCCTGCTAGCCCCCGCCAAGCAGCCCTGAGCGGACAGCCCTGCCGCCGTGGCAGCGGCAGGCCCGCGAAAACATTGTTAACAGGCCTTATGGCCTGCATGGGCCTTTGGCACCCATAATCGCGGGGAACCGTTACGCAAAAACACCTCGCATCCATGGCAAAGAACCCTTTCTACCTGGTGTGCTACTACGGCCAGGTTCCAACGGATGCTGCGCAGCCAAAGGCCCTGAGCAACTTGATCCAGTCGGCTCGGGCGCTTGCACAAAGCCACGGCCTGACCGGGTTACTGGCGTTGGCTGATGGGTACTACCTGCATCTGGTGGAAGGTGAACGGTCTGCGGTGCAAAGCCTGGTGCACCACATCAGCAGCTTTTGGGGCAGCACGCCCCCCACCGTGCTGCTGTCGTTGGCCATCAAGCGGCAGCGCTATGCCCAGTGGAGCGCCAATGTGGTCGAGCGCCCTGCCCCCGCCACAAACATGCAGCAGCGCCTGGCGCGCTTGCACCAGTTCATCGCGCAGGACTCCATGGCGGCCATACCAGACCTGTTTCGGTACTTCCTCATGCCCAGCACGGCATTGCCTGCCCCCCACGAGCCCAGCGCGCCAGCGCAGCCGCGCCGCAAAGTTCGGCAGGTAGCGGTATTCAGCAGTTCGCTACTGTGGTTCAACCCCATCTTCAGCCAGGTGGCAACCCGCTTTCGCGGCCATCCGCAAACCCTCAAGGCCTCCAGCACCGGGAGGGAGGTAGACATGTTCCCCATCGATTACGTCGATGTGGTGGCCGGCCCGCTGGGCGCCGTGCGCATGGTGGGCATCACCCTGGATTTGCTGGACTCCACCTTGTCATACCCCCTGCTCAGCAAGGTGGAAGTGGCCGTGCTGCTCACCCGCAACCACGCCGCCAGCAAAGACTTGCAGCTGCTCGAGCACGCTATGCGGCATCCGGCGATGCTGTACTCCATCCCCCAGGTGTTGCTGGTGAACTCCAGGCTCAGTGACGACCTTTCGCAGCATTTCGCCACCCTCGCGGCCGAGGCGCGCCTGCCCACCACGGAATTGGGGGCGTCTGTTTTGTCGGGCGAGCCCATCTGGGCTGCCATCGCCACCATGCTGCAGACCACACCCCCCGCCCCAACCAACGCACCGTTTGGCGATCGCTTAGGTACTGCGGCGCACTGAGGGGGCCGTACTTACCTACGTTGGCGTCTCAAGGCTGGCACTGCGGTGCGGCCGCAGCACCTCCAGCAACCTTCAGTCTTTGGCCGATGAAGCTGCAACGCCCAGCAGATCAGCCACCTGGCTGGCCGTGGCGCGCGCAGCACCCCGGTGGGCCTGGGCAAAGGCAGTGGCTGCGGCGCGGGCTTTCTGCAGGTCGTGCGGGTGCTGCACCAGGGCCAGCGCCTTGTCTACCGCAGCAGGCAGCCCAGGGGTGCGCCAGGCGGCACCTGCTTCACAGGCCAGTTCCGTCGCTTCGGCAAAGTTGAAGGTGTGCGGCCCCACCACCACCGGGCAGCCGCAGGCGGCCGCCTCGATCAGGTTTTGCCCGCCCAGGGGGGCAAAACTGCCGCCCAGCAGCACCACATCGGCCAGCGTGTAATAGGCGGCCATCTCACCCATCGAATCGCCCAGCCACACGTCTGCAGCCGCGGGCACATCCCCCTGCCAGGCACTGCGACGGGCCACACGCAGGCCAGCGTCCTGTAGCAGCTGCGCCACTTCATCAAACCGGTTGGGGTGGCGCGGAACGATCAGCCATTGAACCTCTGGTTGCGAAATATTTGCTATGCTTTTAGAAGCAGCCTGCGCTTGATCTGATTGGCCTACAGGGCGTTTTGACTTAAAAAATTCAAGCCAGAGTGCTTCCTCGCCCTCGCGGCTGCTGGCCAGCATGACGACCGGGCGGCCCGCCAGCATGCGCCAGCGCTTGCCCATCTCGATTTGCGCCGGCTCGGGTATCACGTCAAATTTCAGGTTGCCAAACACCCCGCGCACCGGGGCGCCCAGGTCTTGCAGCCGCTCGGCATCCACCTGCGACTGTGCCCACACGGCCGTCAGTGCCCGGTAGGCCGGCAGCGCTAAAGGGGCCAGCCGCCGCGCGCTGCGCCAGGACTTGTCGTTCAAGCGGGCGTTGGCCAACACCAGGGGCACGCCCCGGCGCTGGCAAGCAGCGATCAGATTCGGCCAGACCTCCGTCTCCATCAGCACGCCGATGGCGGGGCGAAACTGCCGCAGAAAGCGCGCCACGGCGCCGGGCGTGTCCCAGGGCAGCCATACCTGCACATCGCCAGGCTGCAATAGCTTTTCGCCCTCTGCCCGGCCCGTGGCAGTGCCATGGGTGAGCAGCAGGCGCATGCCCGGCACTTGCGCGCGCAACTCGCGCAGCAAGATGGCAGCCGCCCGCGTTTCGCCCAGCGATACGGCATGAACCCACACAAACCGGCCCAATGCATCCATGCCGCTGTGCCCGACCAGGCTGTCCAAGGGCTGGGCATAGCGGCCAAAGCGCTCGTGCACGGCCACGGCGTACCCGGGCTCCGCACGCGCGCGGCGGCGCAACTTGCGGCGCAGCAAAGGCTGAGCCCCCCAGGTAATGGCGCTGTACAACGCGCGGGCAAAGCTCATGGTGCAAGGGCCTCACGCACCCAAAGCCAACGCCGGGCAGATCCTCGGCTGGACCGGGACGGGGAAAAAATGGAGTTCATACGCAAAAGGCGCACGGAGTGGCCTCGTCCGTATGCAGACGAGACCCAGCCGAGGTCAATGGCTGGCGGCGCCAATCTGTGCACCGGGCTTGACCTTTTCCAGCAGGGCCAGCATGGCCGCCTCGATGCGGTGCAGCGCTTCGGGCGTATGGCCTTCGAAACGCAGCACCAGCACGGGCGTGGTGTTGCTGGCGCGGATCAGGCCGAAACCATCGGGCCAATCCACGCGCAGGCCGTCGATGGTGTTGATCTGCGCAGGTGCGGCAAAGGCGCTGGTCGCCAGGGCTTGCAGCTCGGCCGTGAGGCGGTGCGGCTCGCCCTCGGCGCAGGTCACATTCAGTTCGGGTGTTGAGTGGCTGGTGGGCAGAGCGTTGAGCACGGCGCTGGGGTCTGCGCTGCGGCTCAGGATTTCGAGCAGCCGGCAACCTGCGTAGGTGCCATCGTCAAAACCGAACCAGCGTTCCTTGAAGAAAATGTGTCCACTCATCTCGCCGCCCAGCGGCGAGTGGGTTTCCTTCATGCGGGCCTTGATGAGCGAGTGGCCGGTCTTGAACATCACCGGCACACCACCCGCCTGGGCAATGGCGGGCGCCAGGCGCTGGGTGCACTTCACGTCAAAAACGATCTCACCGCCGGGCACGCGCGAGAGCACATCTTGCGCAAACAGCATCATCTGGCGGTCGGGGAAGATGTTGGTGCCGTCCTTCGTGACGATGCCCAGCCGGTCGCCGTCGCCGTCAAACGCCAGGCCCAGTTCCGCATCGCTGGCCTGCAAGGCGGCGATCAGGTCGCGCAGGTTTTCTGGCTTGCTGGGGTCGGGGTGGTGGTTGGGGAAATTGCCATCCACCTCCGAGAACAGCTCAATCACCTCGCAACCCAGCGCGCGGAAGATGGCCGGGGCCGATGCACCCGCAATGCCATTGCCGCAGTCCACCACCACCTTCATGGGGCGGGCCAGTTTCACGTCACTCACGATGCGCTCGCGGTAGGCACTCAGCACATCGGCCTGGCGCACACTGCCACCGGGCTGAAGTTGCCAGCTTTCTTCTTCCATGGTGCGGCGCAGGGCCTGGATTTCCTCGCCATAAATGGCGCGGCCTGCCAGCACCATCTTGAAGCCGTTGTAGTCCTTGGGGTTGTGGCTGCCCGTGACCTGGATGCCGCTGGTGCACAGCGTGTGCGCCGCGAAGTACAGCATGGGCGTCGTGACCATGCCCACGTCGATCACTTCCAGGCCCGCCTCCACCAGGCCCTGGATGAGGGCGGCAGCCAGACCGGGGCCAGACAGCCGCCCGTCGCGCCCTACCGCCACCACCCGCTCGCCCTGCGCACGGGCCGCCGTACCAAACGCCCGGCCCAGGCCCAGGGCCACCGATTCGTTCAGGGTGGAGGGCACGATGCCGCGAATGTCATAGGCTTTGAAGATGGCGGGCGTTGTTTGCACGTAAGGGCCTTTCAAGGAAAAAGTTCGGGGAAACCAGGGCCTGACCGATCACGCCGACCACGGAAGCTGGGCGGCCGTGATGTCCGGCAAAAGACCGCTGGATTGTAGGTGCGCGGCGCAAGTGCCCGCCCCTGAAAGCCGCCGGCGCGCCCACCAGCCCCAGCGAATCCCCCGCCCGTAGCGCCCAAGGCACATGTCCGAAAACGGCCAGTGTTTGCGCACCTGCGGCCTATGATGGCCCCATGACCGCGCCCCACCTTGCCCGCACCGCCGCTGCCCCGCCCACCGAGCAGGACGAAGGCCGCTACATGGCCTTGTGCGCACGCGATGCACGGTTTGACGGGCGCTTTTTCACAGGCGTCACTTCCACGGGCATCTATTGCCGCCCGGTGTGTGCCGTGCGCACGCCCAAGCGCGAGAACTGCCGCTTCTTTGACCTGGCGGCCCAGGCGGAAAAAGCCGGTTTCAGGCCCTGCCTGCGGTGCAGGCCCGAGGTGTCTCCAGCCTCGCTCATCTGGTCCACACAAGATGCCGGGCATTTGCTGGTGCAGCACGCCCTGCGCCTGCTGGATGCCCCCGATGCCCTGCAAGGCGCCCTCCCCCTGGCCGAACGCCTGGGCGTGAGCGACCGGCACCTGCGGCGCCTGTTTGAGGCGCAACTGGGCATATCGCCCCTGCAATACCTGCAAACCCGCCAGTTGCTGACGGCCAAGCAGCTGCTGACCGACACCCCCTTGCCCGTCACCGAGGTGGCGCTGGCCAGTGGCTTTGGCAGCGTACGCCGCTTCAACGCCGCGTTTGCCCAGCACTACGGCTTGAGCCCCATGGCCCTGCGGCGCAGCGGCGCGGTGGCTGGCGAGGGTGCCACCGGCACACTGCGCCTGGCTTACCGCCCCCCGCTGGATGCCCAGGCCCTGCTGGCGTTCTTTGCCAAGCGGCAGTTTGCCGGGGTGGAATGGGCCCAGGCCGATGGGGCGGCACCCTGCCTGCGCCGCACCGTGCGGCTCACAGTCCACGAAGCGGCAGGCTCGCGCGTGTTGACCGGCTGGGTCCAGGCGCAATTCGACCTGCCCCGCCACCAGGTGCTGCTGCAAACCAGCGACAGCCTTTACCCCGCGCTGCCCGCCGTGATACGGCGCGTGCGCGGCCTGCTGGACCTGGACGCAGACCCTGGCGCCATCAACGCCGTGCTGCATGGCGACTTTCCACACGGCGACGGCCTGCGCGTGCCCGGCGCCTGGGATGGGCTGGAGCTGGCCGTGCGCGCCGTGCTGGGCCAGCAGATCACCGTGGCCGCCGCCCGCACGCTGGGCCAGCGGCTGGTGGAGCGCTTTGGCGAGCCCATCGACACCCCGTGGCCCGAGCTGCAGCGGCTGTTTCCCGCAGCCGCTGCGCTGGCGCGGGCCGAGGGCGACGCGCTGGGGCAACTGGGCATCGTGCGCCAGCGCCAGGCGGCCATCGTGGCGCTGGCCCGTGCGGTGGACGAAGGCCGCCTGGTGCTGGACGGCAGCGCCGATGTGCTGGCCACCACCCAGGCCCTGCGCGCCTTGCCCGGCATTGGCGACTGGACTGCGCAGTACATCGCCATGCGGGTGCTGCGCTGGCCCGATGCCTTCGTGGCGGGCGATGTGGCGTTGCACAAGGCATTGGGCGTGCAGGGCCAAAAGCAGCCAGCCAAGGCGGCAACCGAGGCATCCTTGCGCTGGCAACCCTGGCGCAGCTACGCCGTGGTGCGCGCGTGGGCCACCCTGGAAGGAACCGCGCCCGCGGCCGAACATCCCCAGCCAGCATCGCAATCACTATCAAATCAATAGCTGGTAGCGCTTACTGCCGTTGGCCTCAATGCCTTTTTGACTCATATTTTATGAAATACGCACCTGACACCGTCCAGACCCGCATCACCACCTCCCAGGGCCCCGTCTGGCTGGCCGCCACGGCGCGGGGTCTGGCGGGCTTGTGGTTTGCCGGGCAAAAGCACTTTCCGCCCGCCCTGCTCGGCCAGCCTGCCTGGGCACCCGCGCCGCAGCACCCCACCTTGCAGCAAGCCGCTGCCCAACTGCAGCAGTACCTGCAAGGCCAACGCAGGGGGTTTGATTTGCCGCTGGACCTGTCGGCCGGCACCGCCTTTCAGCAAGCCGTGTGGCAGGCTCTGCTGGCGTTGCCGTGCGGGCACACCACCACGTATGCGGCGCTGAGCCAGTCCCTGGGCCGCCCCAGCGCCGTGCGTGCCGTGGCTGCAGCCGTGGGGCGCAACCCCATCAGCGTGGTGGTGCCCTGCCACCGGGTGCTGGGCAGCGACGGCAGCCTAACGGGCTACGCCGGTGGCCTGCCGCGCAAGGCAGCCCTGCTGGCGCTGGAACAAGGTATGGCTTGAAAGCCACTCGCACCGACAACCGCCTTTTGAGCCCCACAAGACGCCCTGCAAACCACGACAATGCAGGGCTCGCCCCGCTGAGGGCGAAAGCGGCATGTGCCTGGGCCCATTCCAAAACGGGCTCAGCCAACCCGCTGGCCTTCCACCGCACAGAAAGCACCCCGCGTGACAGTGACATCCCAGGCGCCCATGTCTTCATGGTTGGGCGAATTCGTTTTTCTGGCCTCTTTGTGGGGCGCTTCCTTTCTGTTCATGCGCATGGGGGCCGCAGAATTTGGCCCCATCGCCACCGCAGGCCTGCGGGTGGCGCTGGCCACGGCGCTGCTGTGGCCCGTGTTGCTGCGCCAGGGGCAGTGGCCCGCGCTGCGCCAGCACTGGCGCCCCATCTTGCTGGCAGGGGTGGTCAATTCGGCCATTCCGTTTGCCTTGTTTTCCTGGGCGGTCATGCACATCGCCACCGGGCTCACGTCGATCCTGAACGCCACGGTGCCACTGTTTGGCGCGCTGGTGGCCTGGCTGTGGCTGGGCGACCGCATCAACCGCTTGCGCTGGCTGGGCCTGGCGCTGGGTTTTGTGGGCGTGGCGCTTTTGGCATGGCGGGCACCCGCGGGCGTGGGGGTCAAGTCGGACCAGGCGGGCTGGGCCATTGCGGCGTGCCTGGCGGCCTCGTGCTGCTACGGCATTGCGGCCAGCTATGCGCGGCGCAGGCTCATGGGTATCCCGCCGATTGCCACCGCCACCGGCAGCCAGTTGGGCGCAGCGCTGGCGCTGGCACTGCCCACCGTGTGGTTCTGGCCAGCACACACGCCAGGGCTGCGGGCCTGGGCCGCCATCGGGGCCATTGCCCTGCTGTGCACCGCCCTGGCCTACATCCTGTACTTCCGCCTGATCGAGCGCGCTGGCCCCAGCCGCGCCCTGGCCGTCACCTTCATCACACCGCTATTTGCCGTGCTCTATGGCAGCCTGTTCCTGAACGAAGCCGTGACCCCGTGGATGCTGGGCTGCGCGGTGGTCATCGTGGGCGGAACGCTCTTGTCAACCGGGCTTGTCACAAGGCTGTGGCCCCGGCCCAAACGGGTGGAGAGCGCCTAAACTCGGGGGATGGTGCCCAGAACCTGTTTGAAGCCTTGTTGGAGAAGCGCCCAGGCGCCCCGTGTCGCCGCCGCCATGCGGCCCAGCGCCTTGCAAGGCATTCTTTTGCGCGGCAGCGCCATCCAATAGTTCAGGCCATGGGCTGTCCAATGCGCCTCTGCTCCCTTCCCGCTCTGGCTCTTGTGCATTCCCTCCACGCTTTTGAACAGGCCCTCTTGCCGCCTGCGTTTTTCCCTGCGGGCATCTGTGGTCAGAAACCCGAATCATGGGCAGAGGATGGTTTCAACGCCCGCCTACGCCCACCGGTTTCATGATTTCTTTTTTGCTGCTGGCTGGTGGCCTGCTCGTTCTTGTTGTCATCACCCTGGCTTGGCTGGAGCCAGTTGAGTTGCTGCGCCCCAGCCGGCGCAGCCAGCTGATTGCGGGTCTGGTCGGTGGTGGGGTGTCTGCGCTGGTGTTGCTGAGCTTGCGCTCTGGGCCAGACGGTATGGCGGTGGTGGTGCACCCCACGGCCACGGCCTTTTTGGGGCTGTACTTCGGGCCCTTGGCGGCCCTGGTTTCTGCCGCCATTGCGCTCGCGGCCCAGCTCGCCCTCCCCCAGCCGCCCTGGGGCGCAGCGATCAGCGTGCTGGCGGGCGCGTTCTTAGCGGCATCCCTTTCAAGGTCTTGTCCCCGCAGCCTGTTTGAGGACACGAGCGGTGGACAGCTGCTTGCGAGCCACAGCGCCAGCCACGTATCCCCCAGGCTTTTCCTTCTTGGGGCCGCGCTTGGCCGTGGCAACACTGCGCGGGTTGACCGTCCTTGCCAAGCGCAGCAGATGCTGCGCAACCTCCCCGCCTGACGCCTCGCACCACGATTGCCACACCTCAGATGGCAGCGCGATGAGCATGCCCTGGTAGTCGCTGGCCACATGCACGCCCAGGTGATAGGTCGAGACATCCAGACCAGGCGCTCGCTCGCAGTGCGCCTGCTCCACGCAGCGCTTGAGTAGCGCCAACACGTTGAACGCCAGCACTGCTGCAGCAAACCCCAACAGCGCCGCACGCGGGTGGCCCAAGGTCCGGATCTCGCTGTGCAGCACCGATTCGAGCCGTCCGAACAAGCCCTCGATGCGCCAGCGCTTGCGGTACAACTGCGCAATGGTGGCCGCGTCGATGCTCGCCGGCAGGTTGCTCCACAAGGCAATGCTTTGGTCACCCGCTTCGGTGGGCGCCTGCAACTGGATCTCGATGCGGCGCCAGGACGGCGGGGCGAGCACCGTCTCCTGGGTGGCCGCCAGCTCAATGGCTTGCTCACGCACCTGCCCTGTCTCTGTTGGCACGGCTTCGCTCCAGGGGCCGGTATTGTCCAACTTCGGGTGCCTGGCGTGCTCACGCACGATAAAGCCCGCTTGGCGCTGTTGCCAGCCCTGCAGCAGGGTGCGGGTGCAGAAGTGGCGGTCGGCAATCCACACCTGGCCCTGCTGGGCCTGCTGCAGCAAGGTGGCCGCGCCTACGCGCTCGCTCTCGTGCGCGTCCTCGCAGGCCAGGATGTCCGTGACCAGGGCGCTGTCGGGGTCGTAGACCACCAGCGTGTGGCCCGGCATGGCCGCTCCCCGGTGCGAGCGCAGTGGCGCCAGGCGTTTGTCACTGGCTGGCAAATGGTTGCCATCGAGAATGCGCAGTTGCCAGCCCTGTAGGCTGGGCTGGCTGCCTACCGCAGCAACCACCGGCTGCAGGCGCGCCGCGCTGCCTTGCACCAGTGCCCGCAGCACCTGGGGCTCTGTGCGCTTGACCTTGTCGTACAGCGCCGCCAGCGTGACGGGCAACTGCGCCATCTTCTTGGCCGCCGCGTGCAGCGAGGGGCGCAGCCCCAGGCTCACCAGCATCATCAGCTCCACCACGCTGGAGAACAGCAACTCGCGTGGATATTGGCGTTGGCGGCTGGTCTGGAACACTTCATCCACCCAGCACGCCGGCAAGGCATGCTCCAACGCCACCCGGGTCATCACGCTCACCGGCGCATGGCTCTCAAACCTCTCCAAGACTTCTTTCCACATCCGCAGTTCTCCCTCTGTGGGGCGAAGGTTACTGCTGCGGGAGCAGGGACAACACCTTGAAAGGGATGGTTCTTAGCGGGCGCTGCTACACGTTGGCATGCGCAGCGAGACGACCGCCCCGCGCGCCTGTGGATCAGCATGCTGGTGCTGGCAGCCCTGCTGCCCCCCGTCACTTACGCCTGCCTGGTGGTCAGTGGCGCCGCCCCTGCGCCCTCGTCCCTGCAAGATGCGTTGGTGCGGCTGCCCTGGTACCACGGGGCGGGTATTTTGCTGCTGGGCACGGGCCGGCAGCTGCTGGCAGGGCGCGTGCACGCCATGCAGGCCCTGCGTGAGGCCCACGAAGCCCTGGCTCAGCGGGAGGAGCAATTGCGCCTCGCCCTCGATCCGCTCAACGGCGGGCGCTGGGAATGGCAGGTGCAGCGCGAGGAGTATCGCTGCGAGGGGCATTTCTACAACACATTTGGCATCGACGACACCAGTGCCCCTGACTTGTGGGAGCGCTGGTTTGCCCGGCGACACCCGGCAGATGCTGAACGCACGGCCAGCCACCTCGCCCGCGCGCGCATGGGGCTGGAAGACTCGTACGAAGCCGAGTTTCGTGTCAAAAACAACGCCGGGCAGTGGCGCTGGATCATGTCGCGCGGCACGGTGGCCGAGCGCGACGCCCAAGGCCGCCCCGTGCGGCTGGCCGGCATGGATGTGGACATTACCGCCCACCACGAAGTGGAGGACGCGCTGCGCGCTTCCGAGGCCAAGTCAAGCACCATCTACCTCACCCTGCCCGACCCTGCTGGCATTGCCAGCATGAACGACGGACGGCTGCTGGAAGCCAACCCCGCCTTGTGCGCCCTGCTGGGCCTGCCGCGCCATCAGGTGCTGGGCCGCACTTCGCAAGAGCTGAACCTGTGGGCCACCCCGCACGAACACACCCGGCTGCTGCACGCGGTGCTGCGCAACGGGCAGGCGCACCAGTTGCCCATGCGTGCGCGGCGCCAGGATGGGAGCACCGTGTCGGGGCTCACCTCGGCACGGCCCGTGCACATCAACGGGCAAGAAGGCTTTGTGTTCGTCTTCCACGACATGACGGAGGCCGAGCGCATCAGCGAAGAACTCAAGACCCACAACGGCCTGCTGCAGCAAGCGGGCCGCCTGGCAAGGCTGGGCGCCTGGGAGCACGACCTGACCAAGGGGCTGCTGTACTGGTCAGACATGTGCTTCGAGATCCACGGTCTGCCCGCGGAAACCCCACTGCCAGAAAACTACATCGCGCAGTACGTGGCCCCCGAATACCAGGCCGAGTTGCGCCAGAAGCTCCACGACTGCATCGACCATCGTCAGGAGCAGAGCATGGACTTGGAAATCCTGCGCGCCGATGGCCGCAGGCTCTGGATCAGGGCCCGCTGCGAGGCGGTGCTGGAGCATGGCAAGGTCGTCCGGCTGCGGGGCGTGACGCAGGACATTGACGAAGCCCGACGCGCGCGCCTGCGCTTGAGCCAGTCGGAAGAGCGCTTCTCCCGCATCTTCCAGCTCATGCCCTTCCCCATGGGGCTGTCGCGCTGCAGCGATGGGCAGTACGTGGAAGTCAACCCCGCCTGGGAAAAGTTGCTCGGCATTCCCCGCAGCGAGGCCCTGGGGCGCACCTCGGTTGAATTGGGCGTGTTTACCCCGGCCGATCGCGAGAACCTCATCCAGGCGGCCGCACTCACCAGCCAGCTCAACGGCTACGAAGTCACCATTCATCCCCGAAATGCCCCCCCACGCACGGTGTTGCAGTCGATGCGCATGACGGACTTTGACGGCGAGCCGTGCTGGATGTTCTCAGTCCAGGACATCACCGACCGCAAGCGCACCGAAGAGAAAATCCGCGAGCGCGAGGAACTGCTCTCACTCACCATCTCGGCCGCATCGCTGGGCCTGTGGGACTGGGACTTGCAAGCCGGCACCGTGACCGGCGACAGGCGCTGGCGTGCCCTGCTGGGCAACAGCGGCCCCGCTGCCAGCACAGAGCCCCTGGGCTGGACGCAGACCGTTTCGGCAGACGATGTGGACCGCATCACAGCTGAAATCGCGCGCCACGCTGCCCACCCGGCCACACCGTTCGATGCCACCTGGCGCCTGGAAGGCACGGGCAGCGACAAGCCCCGCTGGGTGCGCAATCTGGGCAAGATCGTGAGCTTTGATGCGCGGGGCACCCCACAACGCATGCTGGGGGTGGCCATCGACGTGACGCCGCAGCGCGAGCAGGAGGTGCTGCTGCAAAAGCTGGCCCACTTCGACGCACTGACCGGCCTGCCCAACCGCGTATTGCTGGCGCGCAGGCTGCAAGAGGCCATGGTGCGCGCCCGCCAGCATGGAACGCTGCTGGGGGTCGCCTACCTGGATCTGGATGGTTTCAAACCCGTCAACGACCGCTTTGGCCACGGTGCGGGCGACCGCCTGCTCATGGCCGTGGCCGGGCGTCTGTCGCTTGCGCTGCGCACGGACGATTGCGTGGCACGCCTGGGGGGTGATGAATTCGTACTCCTGCTCCCCGGACTGGAATCATGCGCCGACTGCGAAACCCGTTTGCACCGCGTGATGGAAAGCGTGGCCGCCCCCTACCCGCTGGATTCCGAACGCGTGGTGGTCACCGCCAGCATTGGCTACACCCTGTTCCCGTCGGACGACGCCGATGCCGACACCCTGCTGCGCCATGCCGACCAGGCCATGTACGCTGCCAAACAGGCGGGGCGCAACCGCTTTCACCTGTTCGATGCCGTGCAGGACCGGGCGGTGCAGCTGCTGCGCGAGCAGGCCCAGCGCATGCGCAACGCACTGGACGAAGAGCAGTTCACCTTGTACCTGCAGCCCAAGGTGGACATGCGCATGGGCACCGTGGTGGGTGCCGAGGCGCTGGTACGTTGGCGGCACCCCGAGCGCGGCGTGCTGGCCCCCGGCGAGTTCTTGCCGCTCATCGAGGGCACCGAACTGGAAATCGTTTTCGGCCAGTGGGTCATCGAAGCCGCCCTGCACAAGCTTGAAAAGCTGCAAGCGCTGGGCATTGAGCTGCCCATGAGCATCAACGTGGGCGCCCAGCAGTTGCAGCAAAACGACTTTGCCACCTGGGTGGCGCAGTGTCTGCAGCGCCACCCAGGTGTGCCGGGGCACATGGTGGAGATTGAAATCACCGAAAGCGCGGCCCTGTATGACCTGCACGCCGTGACCGGCACGCTCGAATCCCTGCGAGCCCTGGGGGTGGCGGTGTCGCTGGACGACTTTGGCACCGGCTACTCGTCATTGACGTACCTGCGGCGCTTGCCCATGGACACGCTCAAGATCGACCAGAGCTTTGTGCACGGCATGATGAACGACCCCGGAGACTTGGCCATCGTCCAGGGCGTGATTGGCCTGGCCCGCTCGTTTGGCTACCGCGTCATTGCAGAAGGGGTGGAGACCATCGAGCAGGGCCAGATGCTGCTGCAACTGGGCTGCCCCCAGGCCCAGGGCTACTGCATCGGCAAACCCATGCCGCTTGAAGACTTTGTGGGATGGACGCGCACCTGGCAGCCACCTGCGGGATGGCATCGGAACCGGTTGGTTTAAATCCAGCCCAAATAGCGACCTAACGCTCAATCCATAAGCGGTAGCAGCTATTAATTTAATAGCAAACAAACAGATAGCAACGCCGGGAGACTGGTTTTGAACATCCGCGAACTGCGCGCCGACGACCTAGCTCCTCTGCTCGGGCTCTACACCCACCTGCACGAACACGACGACCCGCTCCCTTCTGCCCCTGAGGTTCAAGCCGTGTGGGCAGACGCGCTGGCCAACCCGCGCATTCAATACTTTGGCGGATGGGATGGGGGCCACTTGATCTCGTCTTGCATGCTCACCATCATCCCGAATCTGACGCGCGCATGCCGCCCTTTCGGCGTCATTGAAAACGTGGTGACGCAATCAGCCTACAGAGGCCAGGGCTGGGGGCGTGCGCTGCTGCAGCACGCCCTTGCCCATGCTTGGCAGGCGCGATGCTACAAAGTCATGTTGATGACTGGTCGGAAAGATGAAAGCACCCTGCGCTTTTACGAGCAGTCAGGGTTTGAACGGCACGGCAAACAAACCTTTGTCGCCCGGCCACCGCAGTGAATGGGCCGATTGATCACAGCGCTCTGGGCGCCGTGCCAGGTCGCCGATTCAACCTACCAGATCCTTCACCTGTTGCAGGGCAGCGGGGTCGTCCATCGTGGTCAGATCCCCCGGGTCGCGGCGCTCGGCCACGGCGTGCAGCGCACGGCGCAGCAGCTTGCCGCTGCGGGTCTTGGGCAGCACGTTCACAAAATACACGCGTGATGGCCGTGCCACGGCGCCCAGCTGGTGGTCCACCTGCTTCATGACCTCACCTTCGAGCTTCAGGCGGGCCGCGTCCGAGTCGAGCCCCGAGGCATCCTTGGCCACGGCAAAGGCCATGGCCACCTGGCCCTTGAGCTGGTCTGCCACGCCCACCACTGCCACCTCGGCAATGTTGGGGTGGGATGCAATGCTCTCTTCGATTTCGCGGGTGCCCAGGCGGTGGCCAGCGACGTTGATCACATCGTCCGTGCGGCCCAGGATGAAGTGGTAGCCGTCAGCGTCACGAATCCCCCAGTCAAACGTGCTGTACAGCAAGCGACCGGGGATGCTCTTCCAGTAGGTGTTGACGAAGCGTGCGTCATCGCGCCACACGGTCTGCATGCAGCCGGGCGGCAGCGGGCCTTCAATGCCCACCACGCCCTTCTGGTTGGGGCCGGTCAGCTCTTCGCCGGTGGACTCGTCCACGATCTTCACCGCATAGCCATACATGGCCTTGCCGGGGCTGCCAAAGCGCGTGGTTTGCTGCTCCACACCGTTGGCCAGGGTCAAAATAGGCCAGCCAGTTTCGGTCTGCCAGTAGTTGTCGATGATGGGCACAGCCAGCGCGTCGCTGATCCATTGCGCTGTGGGCTCGTCCAAGGGCTCTCCCGCCAGCCACAGGGCCTTGAGGCTGGAAACGTCATATTTCTTGAGCCAGCTGGGGTCTTGCTTCTTGAGCACACGCACCGCCGTGGGGGCCGAGAACATGTGGGTGACCTTGTACTTTTCCACAATGCTCCACCACACACCAGCATCGGGGCGAGTGGGCAGGCCTTCGTACATGATGGTGGTCATGCCTGCGATGAGCGGGCCGTAGATGATGTAGCTGTGCCCCACCACCCAGCCGATGTCGCTGGTGGCGAAGTAGGTCTGGCCGGCCTGCGCATCAAAAATATGCTTCATGCTGGCAGCCAGCGCCACGGTGTAGCCGCCGGTGTCGCGCTGCACACCCTTGGGCTTGCCGGTGGTGCCGCTGGTGTACAGCGTGTAGCTGGGGTGCGTGGACTCCACCCATTCGCAAGGCACGCTGGCGTTCAAATGTTGTTCGCGCAGGCTGGCCCAGTCGTGGTCGCGCCCGGCTTGCCAGTCCATGGGGGCGAGCCCCCGGTTGACCATCAACACAGCGGCCGGCTTGTGGGCCGACAGGGCAATGGCTTCGTCCAGCAGGGGCTTGTACGGCACCACCTTGCCGCCGCGCGAACCGGCATCGGCACTGACCACGGCCACGGGCTCTGCGTCTTCAATGCGGGACGCCAGCGAGCCCGAGGCGAAGCCGCCAAACACCACCGAATGCAAGGCCCCGATGCGCACGCACGCCAGCATCGCAAAGGCGGCCTCGGCAATCATGGGCATGTAGATCAAAACCCGGTCGCCCTTCTTCACGCCCAGGCCCTGCAAGGTGGCGGCCATGCGCTGCACTTCTGCGTGCAGTTCTGCAAAGCTGTAGCTGCGTTCGGTGTCTGTTTCGGTGGAGATGGCAACCAGTGCTGGCTGATCGGCCCGGGTTTTCAAGTGCCGGTCTACCGCGTTGTGGCACAGGTTGGTGGTGCCGCCCACAAACCACTTGGCAAACGGCGGGTTGCTGTAGTCGCAGATCTGCTGGGGCGGGGTGTTCCATTCAATGAGCGCCGCCTGCTCGCCCCAGAAGGCATCGCGGTTGTCGATGGAGTGGCGGTAAAAGTCAGCGTAGCGGGTCATTGGTTTGTCTCCTTCATCTCACGATCCGGGCCCAAGGCACAAGGCGCACGCCGCAGCAGACGGCCGACACCGGAAAAGGCGCATGCACTATTGGCCCCAAGTTTTGAATTCATAATTATTCATAACGTACTTGCGGCAAACTGACGCAAGCCCTACCTTCATTCGTCACCACGGCGCTACACGCCATACCGCTTGCACAAGCGCTTGCTCGAACGGCCATTACCCGTGGCATCAGCCCTGGTTGTAGTCGCGCACCAGTTGTTCGAAATCTGCAGCGGGAATGGGCTTGCTCAGCAGGTAGCCCTGCCAGCTGTGGCAATGGTTGCGGGCCAGGAAGGCACGCTGCTCCTCAGTCTCGACGCCCTCGGCAATCACATCCAGCCCCAGGCTGTTGGCCAGTGCCACCACCGTGCGGGCAATCGCGGCGTCATTGGGATCCGTCAGCACGTCGCGTACAAAGCTCTGGTCGATCTTGAGCTGGGTCAGCGGCAACCGCTTCAGGTAAGCCAGCGAGGAATAGCCGGTGCCGAAATCATCCAGCGAGAAGCCCACCCCGTAGCTGCGCAGCGTGGACATCTTGGCAATGGTGTCTTCCACGTCGGCCAGCAGCAAACCTTCCGTCATCTCCAGCTTGAGATGGCGGCCTTCTGCCCCCGTTCGGGCCAAGGCCGCCAGCACCTGCGGCACAAAACAGCTCTGGTGAAACTGGCGGGGGCTGACGTTCACCGCCAGGGTCAGCCCTGCCAGAGCCGGCTGCTGCGCCCACAGCGCCAGCCGCTCGCAGGCGGCTTGCAGCGCCCATTCACCGATGGGCAGGATCAAGCCCGACTCCTCCGCCAGCGGGATGAACTGGGCGGGTGACACAAAGCCATAGCGCGGATGCCGCCAGCGCAAAAGGGCCTCGGCGCCGGTAATGCGGCCGTTGTCTACCTGGGGCTGGTAGTACAGCTCAAACTGCCCTTGCGCCAGGCCTGCGCGCATGTCCAGCTCCAGCGCCGCCCGTTCACTGACGGCGGCCTGCATCTGGGGATCGTAAAAGCGCAGGGTATCCCGGCCAGCGGACTTGGCCTGGTACATGGCCAAATCCGCCCGTTTGAGCAACTCATCCACCGTCTCACGCATACCACTGAAGATGGTGATGCCCATGCTGAGCGAGCTGTGGTGCGTTTCGCCACCCAGCGTGTAGGGCTCACGCAGTGCCAGCAGAATTTTCTGCGCGGCTTCTTCTGCGCGCGCGGCAGCTTCCTCGCGGGTATCGCCCAGGTCTTCCAGCACCACCACAAACTCGTCCCCGCCCTGCCGGGCCACGGTGTCGTCTTCGTGCACGCAGGCGCGCAGGCGGTGCGATACCTGCAGCAGCAGCGTGTCTCCCCGGTCGTGGCCCTGGGTTTCGTTCAGGGTCTTGAAGTTGTCCAGATCCAGCAGCAGCAAGGCACCACTGCGCTGATGCCGGGCACTGGTGGCCAGGGCCTGTTGCAGGCGATCCATCAGCAGGCGCCGGTTGGGCAGGCGCGTGAGCGGGTCGTAGAAGGCGAGGTAACGAATCTCTTCTTCAGCGGCTTTGCGCTGGCTCAGGTCCACCATGGTCAGCAGGTGGTCGTTCCCCACCAGCACGCCTGCAATCTCGACCGTGCGCTGCTGTCCATCCCGGCATTGGATGGAATATTCCGCTGCCTGGATGGCACCACCCGACTTGTGCGCCTGCGTCAACGCACTGCTCCAGGCTGCACGGTGGCGTGCGCGCAGCTCGACGTCAGGGTAGGCCTTCAGCCACCATTGTTCTGCCGTGGAGATGTCTTCCTCGGTGTAACCGCAGATCTCCACAAATCGCTCGTTGCGAAAACTCATGCGCCCATCGCGCTGCACCAGGCACAGGCCCACCGGCAAGCGCCGCAAAATGTTCAGCAGGCGCTGCTCGTTGCCACGCAGCGTTTCTTCCATTTGCTTGCGCGAGGTGATGTCTTGCACCATGGCGATGTGATAGTCCGGGTTACTGCCCTGCGACCACATGGGTGTCACCGTCAGGTCCACCCACACTTCGCGCCCGTCTTTGTGGAAATAGCGCTTCTCAATACGAAACTCTGCGATGTCCCCAGCCTTGAGGCGCTCCATTTGCGCGAACCCTGCCGGCTGGTCGTCAGGGTGGCTGATTTCGCGCAAGCTGCGGCCCTGAAGCTCATCGGGGGTGTACCCGATGATGTCGCAGTACCGCTGGTTGATGCGCTGGATGATCCCTGTGTGGGAATCGACTTGGGCCACCCCCACGGCGGCCTGGTTGAACAAGGCGCTAAAACGCTCCTCGCTTTGGCGACGGGCGTTGTCCGAGGCTTTGGCCTGGACCAAGGCGATGGTGCGCTGGCGCACCAGCATGGCGGTCAGCAACCCGAGCAGCACAGAAACGATGCCCCCTGCCGCGCCCGCCACCCAGGGAAGCCGCTGTTCTGAAGGCGACAGCAGGGACTGCGTGGGCAGAAAAGTCAGTCGCCACAGGCGGCTGTGCACTTCCAGTTCTCTGGTCAAAGGCCGAGCACCCGCAAGCGCATCGGCGGTGGGCGCCAGCAACGAGCGGCTGGTACCCTCTTGCGCCGACACATGCACAGAACCCGCATCTTCCATCGCCACCGACAGCCCCCGCAGGTAGCCCTGCGACTGCAAAGTGCGAACCATGTCATACACCCGGAGCGTGACCGCGACCGCCCCCAGAAACGGGCGCTGCGCCGCATTGCCTGGCTGTGGCGGGCCGAACACCGGAATGCGAATGACAAAGCCCGTACGATGGTCGCGCTCTTGAATCAGGTCGAAGGGGGCAGACGCCACCGGACGGCCGCTGTCCCGGCTGAAATGCATGGAGGCCAGGTTGGCGGGCTGGGCGCTGATGTCCAGCCCCAGCATCTCGGCATCGCTGCGCATCGGCCAGATGTAGTGGACGACGAAGTATTCGTCCCGATCGCCCGCGGGACGGATCGCAAATGGAGCCCTGTGCGCGGGTGCCAAGGATGGATCGTTGCGAACCGACTCTTCGTAGGCGGCTTTGTCCTCGCGCGCCACGCGCTTGGTGAAGGCCAGATTGCGCACGCCGGGATAGCGCCGCGCCGCGTCCAGTTCCGTCACCACCCGATCAAAGTCAGCGCGCCCCAGCGATGGATTCAACGAGAAAAGGCTATGCAAGCCGAACACGATCTCGGTGTTGGCTGCCACGCGCTGACCCAGCGCGTCTGTGAACGCCTTGGCCTCTTGGGTAAAGCGCGTCTGCTCGATGATTCCCACAGACTCACGTTGCTGAAGCACCGCCCAATAGCTGACGATGAAGCCCATCACCGCAACGGCGCAGCCCGCCAACCAAGGGCGATAACGGCCGTGCGATAAAAGGGACACCATGGAGAACCCTGCAGGGGGAATATTGATCTGGATGATTGGACAAGTCTGGCTTGGAGGCCCTCGCCCGTCAAAGCGGGCATCTACCCATTCTGCGGGATCCCAAGGTAGCTGGCGCGGCGCACAAAATACAAGAAAATAGGACTCCAGCGCTCATCTATAAAGCGCCAGCAGCTATCAAAAACATAGCATTGGATAATTTTTGGAAATATTGATGGGGCGTATCTTTTTTCACAACAGGTGTGAGTTGCACTCACGGAAGGTATTCCACCGGCAAAATGGGGCGTCATTTCCTGGATAACCCGACAGGCAACGGATGGACTCCACTGTGGCGGCTTGCAGCCGCTGAGCAAGACGGGAAAACGCCAATGCAAAGAATATCGGCCCAGAACGTTGTGGACCTCTTGCTCGACGCAGTCTGTATCGTCGATGCCAACAGCCAGGTGGTCTACGTGAGCCCTGCGTTTGAACGCATTTTTGGGTACACCCCTGAAGAGGCTGTGGGTCTCAAGATGTTCGATCTCGTCCACCCCGCAGACCGCCAGGCCACCGAGCAACAGGCGGACCGCGTCATGGAAGGCAGCTTGCAGCTGCAGTTTGAAAATCGCTACATCCGCAAAGACGGTGCGTTGGTGGACATCCTCTGGACGGCACGCTGGCTCCCCGACAGCCAACTGCGCCTGGCAGTCGCCCACGACATCACCCGGCGCAAGCGCACGGAGTCGATGCACGCCACGATGTATGCCATTTCCGCTGCGGCGCACGCAGCTTCCAGCTTGCCTGTGCTTTTGGAGCGCATCCATCACATCCTTGCTGCCCGCATCAACACCCTCGCGTTTTCTGTGGCGCTGACCACCCCACAGGGTGGATTTCACCGGGTGTACGACGCACGCGGTACAGCCCCCGCCCCACAAGCGCTGGATGCCGAGGCATCCGAGACGGCTTGGTACCAGCAGGTTCTGGAACAAGGCACGTCGCTGCTCCAGCCTCTGCCAGCGCCCGAATCCGGCGGCCCGGAGATCCCTCCCCATTACTGGCTGGGAGTCCCCCTGCCGTCAGGCGACCGCCCCCTTGGCGTGTTGGCGTTGCGGGGCCTGTCCACACGAGAAAGCCCTGTCGAGGCGGCCCAGGCATTGCTTGAGTTCGTCGCTCCTCAAGTTGAGATGGTGGTCGAACGCGTTCAACTGCATGAGCGCCTGCACCGCATGGCACAGTACGACCAGCTCACCGACCTGCCCAACCGGGCGCTGTTCTATGACCGGCTCAAGATTGCTGTCGCGCGGGCCCACCGCGAGGAGACGCAGCTTGCCCTGCTCTTCATTGACCTGGACCGCTTCAAGGAAGTGAACGACACCCTGGGGCACTCGATGGGCGACCTGCTGCTTCAAGGCGTTGCCAAACGCCTGATGGACTGCGTACGCGGCTGCGACACGGTGGCACGGCTCGGTGGCGATGAATTCGTGGTGCTGCTGGAGGGGATTCGCCTGGGCGAATCCCCACAACCCATGGCGCAGAAAATGCTGGCGGCGTTTTCGCAGCCTTTTGACCTGCATGGCACCACACTGCGCATTCAGCCCAGCATTGGCATTGCGCTGTACCCCGATCACGGAATGCATGAAAACGCCTTGCTCAGCCGGGCCGACGAGGCGATGTACGTAGCCAAGCGTAGCGGGGGCAATCAATCGTTTTTGCACCCAGGCAACCTGGGTGAACGCCATGGCGCCTCGCCGCCGAGCTGAAGCACGCATTGCCTCCTGCTCGGCTGGGTACCTCGTGGATTTCCTGCTGCCCGCTGGGGCCATCGTTCTTGTTCGAGCGCCCATGGCCTAAATTCCGCCGTGCCAGCCGCCCCTTCACCATGGCATCGCCAGGAACCACCATGCTTGACTCCCTTCTCCAACTCATCCACGTTCTGGCCTCCATGGTCTGGCTGGGTGGAATGTTCTTTGCCCATTTCTGCCTGCGGCCTGCCGCCCAGCAGCTGGAGCCCCCCGTGCGCATCGGACTGCTGTGCGGTGTGCTGCAGCGCTTCTTTACGGCAGTGACCGTGGCCATCGCCGCCCTGCTGGCATCAGGTATCTGGATGCTGGGCCGCACAGCGCGGCAGGTGGTTCAATCGGGCGGCCAGTTTTCGCTGCCGTTGGACTGGGCCTTGATGGTCGCCATTGGCTTGGTGATGACGGGCATTTTTGGCTACCTCCGGCTGGTGCTTTTCAAACAGCTCGTTCTTGCGAAAGAGGCAGGCAACTGGCCCGAGGCAGGCCGCTGGATGGCGAAGATCAAAACCTGGGTGGCCACCAATCTGGGGCTCGGCGTCGCCATCGTGGCATTGGTGACCCTGCTGTAGTGCCGTGCTGGCGGCGTGTGGGCTGCCTCTGCAGAACACGCTGGGGCTCGGTTCACTGCCCGCACGTGTCAGGCAGAATGGGGCGATCTCCTCACGTGAGGCTCCCCATGCAATTTGGCTACACCATCATCTACGTGCCCGACGTGGCCGCATCCCTCGCCTTTTTCGAGCGTGCCTTTGGATTCTCTCCACGGTTTTTGCATGAGTCGGGCACCTATGGTGAGCTGGACACAGGCGCCACCACCCTCGCCTTCGCTGACCACGCCCTGGGCCACGCCAATTTTCCAGGTGGTCATGTGGCAGCGCACTCGTCCGAGAAGCCTCTGGGCATGGAAATCGCGTTCGTCACCCCCGATGTTCCCGCAGCCCACGAACAAGCGTTGCGCCACGGTGCCACCGAGCTGGCAGCTCCGGCGGCCCGGCCCTGGGGTCAAACCGTGTCGTATGTCCGGTGCCCTGACGGTACGTTGGTGGAGCTCTGCACACCGATCCTGGCTGGTTAGGGTGCGGGCCCTCGCTGCCCATTGAACCAACCCACACGCTGCCAAAAACCACTGTATCCCTCTGCGCAGAGGGGCGATAACGTGGCATCCTCTTGATCTATGGGAATTCACTTCGAATCAGCCGCCACGGCCACTCGGCCTCAAGAAGCCGACCGCCCTGGCCATGCACCGGCGGGCCGCAGACATCCGTCACGCACCAAAGGCCTGCAGGCCATGGTTATCGGCTTCATCGCCATGGCACTGATCGTAACGGGCGCCTTGATAGGCCTGGCCCTCTACACCAAATGGCAAGATGCCTTGGTCGCCCAGGAACGCCAAAGCGCCAACCTGGCCCGTGTGCTGCAAGAGCAAACGCTGCGGGTTCTGGCTCCCATCGACCTAGCCACGCAGCGCATGCGCGATGCTGTGGCCAACGGCAGCCTCCATCCCTCAGACTTCACACGGCTGGCCAATGAAACCGGGCTGGTGCCAGACATCCTGACCCAGTTGTCACTGGTCGGAGCAGATGGCCGGTTCGTGGCCAGCAATCTGGACCCTGATGGCCAAAAAACCGGCCCCGTGGATCTCTCGGAGCGCGAGCACATCCAGATCCACCTCGAGCCAGGGCGCAACCCCGACCTGCGCAAACAGCTCACGCGCAATGGCCTGTTTGTCGGCAAACCCGTGCTGGGCAAAGTCTCGGGTAAATGGACACTCCAGCTGTCACGCCCGATCGTTTCCCCAAAGGGCCGCTTACACGGGGTCGTGGTGGCCTCCGTCAACCCCGATTACTTCGAAACGGTGTTCAGCGATGTGGACTTGGGCCCCGGCGGAGCTGTAACGCTGTTGGGTGATGACAACACCTTGCGCGCACGTGTCTCTGGAGGTCAAGCCACCGGCATGGGCCAGGTGCTCAAGCCGGCCAGCGACCACCCTCTCCTGGACGTCAACAAACCCGAAGGCACCTACACCCGCGTGAGCGAAGTGGACAACATGGAAAGAATCACCGCGTTTCGGCGCGTGCCCGGATACCCGCTCAACATGCTGGTTTCCAACACCACAGAGGCCGCGCTGGAGGAATGGCGCGGCATGCGCAACGTCACTCTGGTGGTGGCCCTGTTACTGGGGGTTGCCATCGTGGCCAGTGGCGTGGGCTTCCTGCGCGGCGTTCGCCGACTTGAAGAATCGCACGCCGCATTGGCGGTGAGCGAAGCACAAGCCCAATCCGCCAGCCAGGCCAAAAGCGAATTCATTGCCGCCGTATCGCATGAGCTGCGCACACCGCTGACCAGCATTCGCGGTTTTGCGGAACTGATGGAGCTGCGGCTCAAAGAACCCTCGTTCCGCGAAGCTGCCACGCTCATTCGCCAGGCGGCAGACCATCTCAATACGCTTTTGACCGAGATCCTGGACCTTGCCAAAGTCGAGGCGGGAGCCATGCCCATCGTGCTCGCACCCCACCCTGTTCGCGAACTTGTACAAAACACCGCCGATTTCTTTGCCATCTCAGCGGCACAGAAAGGGCTGGCACTGGCCGTTTCGGTCCCCGACGAAACCCCGGAAATGCTCGTTTGCGACGGCCTGCGGCTCAAGCAGATTCTGAACAACTTGCTGTCCAATGCGCTCAAGTTCACCGAGCAAGGCGAAGTTCGGCTGGAGGTGGAGCCGCAAGGCGCGCAACTGCGCTTCCACGTGATCGACACCGGCCCCGGAATCCCGGAACATTTGCACGAGCTGATTTTTGAGAAATTCCGCCAGGGCAGCGCACAGGTCAGCAATGAACATGGCGGCACAGGCCTGGGGCTGGCACTGTCCCGCGCTCTGGCAGAGCTGATGCAGGGAGAACTGTCGGTGTCTTCGGTGCCAGGTGAAGGTGCCCGATTCACGCTGACCTTGCCCTGCACTACACCGTAGCCCCACGGAGAGAAGTAAGACACTCCCCGCTGCGTGATGTGGAAAAACTTCAGAGCTTTGGACTGGCGGGCACACACTTGAAGGCATCAGATCCTGGGAAAGCAAGCCTAGATTAACGGAGCGACCTGCGTAAAGGCGCGTTTACGAAGCAATGAGAGCGGCGACATTCCGTCCTCGTCTTTTTGCAGTTTTTCCGGCCCATAAAAAAAGCCAGCGCATGCGCTGGCTCTTCCCCACCTAGGAATACACGCAACATCGCTGTTGCGTTTGGCTCATTAGAAGCGCCAGCCGAGGCCCACGCCCACCAGAACGGGATCCACCTTGAAGGTGCCGATCTTGGCGCCAGCGAGGCTGACGTCGGTCTTGATGAAGACCTTCTTCACGTCCAGGTTCAGGTACAGGTTCTTTTGCAGAGGGATGTCCACGCCGACTTGCAGGGCAGCACCAAAGCTGTTGCGGTCGATATCCACACCGGCAGGCAGCTTCACGCTGGAGAAGCGGGTGTAGTTGATACCAGCGCCCACATAGGGCTTGAAGCCGGCAGCGTTGAAGTGGTACTGCACCAGCAGCGAAGGAGGCAGGTTCTTGAGCGTACCGATCTTGCCACCCAGAACGCTAGAGCTCAGGTCGTGCTTTTGGGGCACAGTCAAAACCAGCTCAGCAGCGACGTTGGGGGTGAAGAAGTACGACACATCGACTTCAGGAATCACCTTGTCGTTCACCGACAGACCCAAACCGGTGCTGTCTTTGTTGGCGCTATCCAGGTTCACGGCACGGGCACGCACGAGCCAAGGGCCTTCGGCTTGCTGCGCAAACGCAGCGCCAGAAGTCAGTGCGCAAAGAACGGCCACGGCCAGCAGGTTTTTCTTCATACAGAACTCAATGCAGTTGAACGGGGACGGCCCCCGTGCATGTATTGGGCCTGTTAGCGAAATGGTCAACCTTGCTGCAGATCAAATAGTCCGTGTTTACCCGCAAGGTCATCACCCCCGCGTATAAGGCCGCGGGTTCTACGCATCCAGGACGTTTCAGTGGGCGCTGCGGCCTCTGAGGCGCTGAATGAACGTCACGGCAACCAATACCAGCGCACCTGCAGCCAAGCCAAAGATCGCATTGAGGCCGTTTGGCACGACCACGGACCACAAAGAGCCTGCCGGCCATGCGGCTGCAGAAGCAGCCCAAGCCTCCACCGCATGATGAACGACCGGGATGCCGTGCACCAAAATACCGCCCCCCACCAGGAACATCGCCGCGGTGCCAGCCACCGACAGGCCTTTCATCAACCAGGGGGCCGCCCACAAAATGCCCCGACCCAGCGCCTGCGCAAAGCTGCTGCCCTTGCGATGCAACCACAGGCCCAGGTCATCCAGCTTGACGATGCCTGCCACCAAGCCATACACCCCCAGCGTCATGATGAGCGCAATGCCGCTGAGAACAGCCAGTTGCTGCGCAAAAGGTGCCGTTGCGACCGTACCCAGGGTGATCGCGATGATCTCGGCAGAGAGGATGAAGTCCGTGCGCACCGCCCCTTTGATCTTGTCCTTTTCAAAGGCCACCATGTCCACGGCGGGATCGGAATTGGCTTTCAACAGACTCTCTTGCTCGGTCTCTGCTGCCTGAGGGTGCAAAAATTTGTGGGCCAGTTTTTCTGTGCCTTCAAAGCACAAAAACGCGCCGCCTACCATCAGCAAGGGGGTCACAGCCCAAGGGGCGAATGCGCTGATCAGCAGCGCCGCAGGCACCAGGATCACCTTGTTGATCAACGAACCCTTGGCCACTGCCCAGACGACCGGAATCTCTCGCTCGGCGCGCACACCGGTCACCTGATGGGCATTGAGCGCAAGGTCATCCCCCAGCACACCCGCCGTTTTCTGGGCCGCCACCTTGGTCATGACGGATACGTCGTCCGCCATGGCCGCGCTCTTCTTGGCTGCCACCTTGGTCATGAGGGCCACATCGTCGAGGATGGTGGCAATGTCGTCGAGCAGGGCAAGCAGGCTGCCAGCGGCCATGGGAAATCCTTGGAAGTGGTGAAGAGCGCCGACTATAGCAACGCGCCAAGACGTTGCTGTGCCAGACAAGGCCGCAACAACAACGGGGCCGAAGCCCCGTTCAAAGTCACCCCGCCGCAAACAAGCACATCCGTGCGACTTCAAGCTTCACGGCGCGCAGCGCCTGCGACCATCCGCCAAAAGCGCGCGGCCACAGCGCCAGGGCAGCCGCGCAAGGGCCGCCCCACAGCGATGGCCGGGACCCCCTTCCCGAATCGCACCAGCGATTCGAGAGAAGGGGGAAGCGGCGCAGCCGCTCAGGTGGATCGGTCGATTACCCCACCCACTTGCGCGCATTGCGCCAGATGCGCATCCAGCCGCTGTACTGCGACTGGTCTTCGCTGGTCCAGCTCATCTGGACGTTGCGGAACACGCGTTCGGGGTGCGGCATCATGGCCGTGAAGCGGCCGTCGGCCGTGGTCACTGCCGTGAGGCCACCGGCGCTGCCGTTGGGGTTGAACGGGTACTGCTCGGTCGCGCGGCCGTGGTTGTCCACGTAGCGCATGGCGGCAATCGCCTTGTCGGCGTTGCCCCGGTACTTGAAGTTGGCATAACCCTCGCCATGCGCCACGGCAATCGGCAGGCGGCTGCCCGCCATGCCTTGCAGGAACAGGCTGGGGGACTCCAGCACTTCCACCAGCGACAGGCGGGCCTCGAAGCGCTCGCTCTGGTTGGTGGTGAAGCGCGGCCAGTCTTGTGCGCCGGGGATGATGTCGGCCAGCTCGGCAAACATCTGGCAGCCGTTGCACACGCCCAGGCCAAACGTGTCCGTGCGGCCAAAGAAGCCCTGGAACTGCGCCGCCAGCACGGGGTTGAAGGTGATGGAACGCGCCCAGCCGATACCCGCGCCCAGCGTGTCGCCATAGCTGAAGCCACCGCAGGCGACCACGCCCTTGAAGTCTTCGAGCTTGACGCGGCCGGTTTGCAGATCGGTCATGTGCACGTCGAAGGCCTCAAAGCCTGCCTCGGTGAAGGCATAGGCCATCTCGATGTGCGAGTTCACACCCTGCTCGCGCAGGATGGCCACCTTGGGTTTGGCAAGGTTGAGGTATGGCGCGGCCACGTTGTCGGCCGCATCGAAGGTGAGGTGCACGTGCAGGCCGGGATCGGTGGGCTCGCCTGCGGCCGCGTGTTCGGCATCTGCGTTAGCGGGGTTGTCGCGCTGCTGGCAGATCTTCCAGCTCACGGCGTCCCACACCTGGTGCAAGTCCGCCAGCGGCGCGCTGAACACAGCCTTGGCATCGCGCCAGACCTGCAATTCGCCCTTGCCTGCGTCGATTTCGGACGACACCGGACGCGTCTTGCCCACAAAGTGGCTGAACTTGGACAGGCCGTGCTCGCGCAGCGTCTGCATCACGTCGTTACGCTCGGCGGTGCGCACTTGCAGCAGCACGCCCAACTCTTCGTTGAACAGCGCCTTCAAGGTGAGTTCTTCTCGGCGGGCACTGACCTGGCCCGCCCAGTTTTTGGCATCGCCCGTATCCATGCGGCTGTCGCTCACGCCGTCGCCTTCGGTCACGAGCAAATCCACATTCAGCGCCACGCCCACATGGCCCGCAAAGGCCATTTCCGCAGCCGCCGCCAGCAGGCCGCCATCGCTGCGGTCGTGGTAGGCCAGGATCTGGCCTTTGGCGCGCAGCGCGTTCACGGCGTTGACGAGGTTGACCAGGTCTTGCGGATCGTCCACATCGGGCACCACGTCACCGCTTTGGTCCAGCGTCTGGCCCAGGATGCTGCCGCCCATGCGGTTCTGGCCCTTGCCCAGGTCGATCAGCACCAGCGTGGTGTCGGCCTCGGTGGCATTGAGCTGGGGCGTGAGCGTGCCGCGCACGTCGGACAACGAGGCAAACGCACTCACGATCAGGCTGACAGGCGACGTGACTTTTTTCTTGTCCGAACCTTCGCTCCACTGCGTGCGCATGGACAGGCTGTCCTTGCCCACGGGGATCGAGACACCCAGCGCGGGGCACAGCTCCATGCCCACAGCCTTTACGGTTTCGTACAGCGCGGCGTCTTCGCCGGGCTCGCCACAGGCTGCCATCCAGTTGGCCGACAGCTTCACGCGCGGCAGCTCGATGGGCGCTGCCAGCAGGTTGGTGATGGCCTCGGCCACGGCCATGCGGCCCGATGCGGGGGCGTTGATGGCGGCCAGCGGTGTGCGCTCGCCCATGCTCATGGCCTCGCCCGCAAAGCCCTTGTAATCGGCCAGCGTCACGGCGCAATCGGCCACGGGTACCTGCCAGGGGCCGACCATCTGGTCGCGGTGGCTCAGGCCACCCACCGTGCGGTCACCGATGGTGATGAGGAAGCGCTTGGACGCCACCGTGGGGTGGGCCAGCACGTCGATGACGGCCTTTTGCAGCGGCACGCCGGTCAAGTCCATCGGTGCGAATTCGCGCACCACGGTCTTCACGTCGCGGTGCATCTTGGGCGGCTTGCCCAGCAGCACGTTCATGGGCATGTCCACCGGCAGCTTCTGGTCGTCGGCCGTGGCTGCGGGGTCGTGCAGCACCAGCTGGCGCTCTTCCGTGGCCGTGCCGATCACCGCAAACGGGCAGCGCTCGCGCTCACAGAAAGCTTTGAACTGTTCCAGCGACTCGGGCGCAATCGCCAGCACATAGCGCTCTTGCGACTCGTTGGACCAGATTTCCTTAGGGCTCATGCCCGACTCTTCGAGCTGCACGGCGCGCAGGTCAAAGCGCGCGCCACGGCCTGCGTCGTTGGTCAGCTCGGGGAAGGCGTTGGACAAACCGCCCGCGCCCACGTCATGGATGGCCAGGATGGGGTTGCTGCTGCCCTGCGCCCAGCAGTGGTTGATGACCTCTTGCGCACGGCGCTCGATCTCGGGGTTGCCGCGCTGCACCGAGTCAAAGTCAAGCTCGGCCGCATTGGTACCCGTGGCCATGGAGCTGGCGGCGCTGCCGCCCATGCCGATGCGCATGCCGGGGCCGCCCAGCTGGATGAGCAGCGAGCCAGCGGGGAATTCGATTTTCTTCGTCAGCTCGGCATCGATCACACCCACACCGCCCGCGATCATGATGGGCTTGTGGTAGCCGCGCTGCACGCCGCCCACGTTCTGCTCGTATTCGCGGAAGTAGCCGTTCAGGTTGGGGCGGCCAAATTCGTTGTTGAACGCCGCGCCGCCGAGAGGCCCTTCGACCATGATCTGCAGCGGGCTGGCAATGTGCTCGGGCTTGCCCACGGTGCTACCCCAGAGCTTGGACACGGTAAAGCCCGTGAGGCCCGCCTTGGGCTTGGAGCCCCGGCCGGTGGCGCCTTCGTCGCGAATCTCGCCGCCTGCACCCGTGGAGGCGCCGGGGAAGGGAGAGATGGCCGTGGGGTGGTTGTGCGTTTCCACCTTCATCAGCACATGCTGCGTTGCGCTACTTTTTTGATAGCTGCTCGCGCTTGATCCATCAGCGCCAGATGCCATTTTTGCCACAAACCGCTCAACCTGGTGGCCTTCCATGATCGACGCGTTGTCAGAGTACGCCACCACCGTGTGCTGGGGCGCGAGCTGGTGGGTGTTGCGGATCATGCCGAACAGCGATTTGTCCTGCGCCACACCGTCGATGGTGAACTCGGCGTTGAAGATCTTGTGGCGGCAGTGTTCGCTGTTGGCCTGGGCGAACATCATCAGTTCCACATCGGTGGGGTTGCGCTTGAGGCCGTTGAAGGCGTTGACGAGGTAGTCGATCTCGTCATCGGCCAAAGCCAAGCCAAAGCGAGTGTTTGCAGCTTCCAACGCAGCGCGGCCCCCAGCCAGCACGTCCACACGCTCCATGGGCGCGGGCTGCAGCTCGGTGAACAGGGCTGCAGCAGCACTGCGGTCAGCCACCACCGATTCGGTCATGCGGTCATGCAGCAAGGCGGCGACCTGGCCCAGTTGCTCGGCGGTCAGCTCGGGTGTCTTGCCCAGCAGGCCCGATTTCAGGCTGATACGGTATTCGGTGATGCGCTCCACGCGGCGGATAGCGATGCCGCAGTTGCGCGCAATGTCAGTCGCCTTCGAGGCCCAGGGCGACAGAGTTCCCAAACGGGGAGTAACAACCAGTGCGGCACCTTCTTGCGGCCCTTCATAGGGGTCGCCATACGTCAGCAACGCCGCCAGGCGCTCTTGCTCTGCGGCCGTGGGCGGAGCATCGGTGGCAACCAAGTGCACAAACCGTGCGGCAATGCCACTGATCTTGGGGTGGATGGCCTCGAGGGCGGGCTGAAGTTGCTGAGCGCGGAAGTTGCTGAGGGCGTTGCCGCCCGCCAGCGTGGTGATGTGCAAGGTCACGGTAGCGGCCTGTTGGGGTGTGAGGGGTGGGGATGCTTCGCAGGCTGGCCAGGGCGGCCGCCATGAAGCCCGCCATTTTACCGGGCATGTGAGGCGCCTACGCGCCACCCAGGGCCCAATGGGATAATTCAGGCCATGACCATCAACATCAAAAGCGCCGAAGACATCGAAGCCATGCGGCACGCCTGCCGTTTGGCCTCGGAAGTGCTGGACTACATCGCCCCCCACATCAAGCCCGGCATCACCACCAAAGAGATCGACCGCCTGGGCGCGGAGTGCATGGCCCAGCAGGGCACCATCTCCGCCACCGTGGGCTACCAGCCCCCAGGCTACCCACCCTACCCTGCGTCGCTGTGCACGTCGGTCAACCACGTGGTGTGCCACGGCATTCCCAACGACAAGCCCCTGAAAAAGGGCGACATCGTGAACGTGGACGTGACCGTCATCACCAAGGACGGCTGGTACGGCGACAACAGCCGCATGTACCTGATTGGCGAGTGCTCGATTGCAGCCAAACGCCTGTCGGCAGTGACTTTTGAAGCCATGTGGCACGGTATCCTGCAGGTCAAGCCAGGCGCCCGGCTCGGAGACATTGGCCACGCCATCCAGAAGTTTGCCGAGGGGCACGGCTTCTCGGTGGTGCGCGAGTTCTGCGGACACGGCATCGGCCAGAAATTCCACGAAGAACCTCAGGTTCTGCACTATGGCCGCCCCGGCACGCTGGAAGAGCTGCAACCCGGCATGGTGTTCACCATCGAGCCCATGATCAACGCAGGCAAACGCGATGTGAAGAACCATGGCAACGACGGCTGGACCATCGTCACCAAGGACCACAGCCTCTCTGCCCAGTGGGAACACACCGTGCTGGTCACCCCCACGGGCTACGAGGTCATGACCTTGTCGGCAGGGTCTCCTCCACTGCCTAGTTTTGTGACAGCCACGCGCACCTGAAGTCAGCGGCAAGAGGCCTGCGCACGACTTTTGCTTTGCAGTCAGGGCGTGCGCAGACTCAACCGCGAGCCGGGTCGGCGCACCACTGTCGCACTGTCTGGCTCCGGTTCTTGTCCCTCTTCCTTCCAAGCCCTGCCCCATGACCGAAATCCAGTCCCTGCGTGCCGCCTATCGCCAAGAAAAAGCCGCCGTCATGGGGGGCATGGCAGCCTCTGTAGCCTCCACCCGGGGCATTCACAAAGTGCTGCGCAAGCTGTCTTCCCTGACGGATGGTTTGCTGCACACACTGTGGCAGCGCGCAGAAATGCCTTCTGGCTGTGCGTTGGTGGCGGTGGGCGGATATGGCCGGGCGCAGCTTTTTCCGTTCTCTGACGTGGACGTGCTGCTGCTGCTGCCAGAAGGCACGCAGCTAGACACGGACATCGCACTGAGCCGGCGCATTGAGGGCTTCATCGGTAGCTGCTGGGATGCGGGGCTGGAAATCGGCTCTAGCGTGCGCACCACCTCAGAATGCCTAGCCGAGAGCGCGGCCGATGTGACGGTTCAAACCTCACTGCTCGAAGCTCGTCTCATCTGCGGAAATGCGGCGCTGTTTGCACACTTCCAGGGCCAGTACCAGGCGCAAATGGATCCCAAGGCCTTCCTGGTCGCCAAGACGCTGGAAATGCGCCAGCGCCACACCAAGTACGACAACACGCCTTACGCGCTGGAACCCAACTGCAAGGAGTCACCCGGCGGCTTGCGAGACCTGCAGCTCATTCTGTGGGTTGCCAAGGCTGCAGGATTGGGCGGCAGCTGGAAAGAACTGGCCGCCAGTGGCATGGCCACCCCGTTTGAGGTGCGACAGATCGAGCGCAACGAAGCCCTGCTCTGCCTGATACGGGCGCGCCTGCACCAGGCGGCGGGACGCCACGAAGACCGCCTCGTGTTCGACCTGCAAACCACGGTGGCGGAATCGTTTGGCTACCGCTCGCAAGCACCAGATGGCTCGCGTCTGCCGATGCGCGCCAGCGAAACCCTGATGCGCCGCTACTACTGGGCGGCCAAGGCGGTGTCCCAGCTCAGCCAGATCCTGCTGCTCAACATTGAAGAGCGGCTGAACCCATCGACCCACGAACCACGCCCGATCAACGAGCGGTTTTTTGAAAAAGCCGGCCTCATTGAAGTGGCCAGCGACGATCTGTACCAGAAAGACCCGCACGCGATTCTGGAAACGTTTCTGCTCTACCAGACCTCGGTGGGCTTGAAAAACCTGTCTGCGCGCACCTTGCGAGCGCTGTACAACGCCCGTTCGGTGATGGATGCCGCCTTCCGGCGCGATCCGGTCAACCGCCAAACCTTCATGCGCATCCTTCAGCAGCCGTCGGGCATCACCCATGCCATGCGGCTCATGAACCAGACTTCTGTACTGGGTCGCTACCTCTGGGTGTTCCGCGGCATCGTGGGGCAAATGCAGCATGACCTGTTCCATGTCTACACCGTGGATCAGCACATCCTGATGGTGCTGCGCAACATGCGGCGCTTTTTCATGGCGGAACATGCCCACGAATACCCCTTCTGCTCCCACCTGGCGGCGGGCTGGGACAAGCCCTGGATTCTCTACATCGCGGCGCTGTTCCACGATATCGGCAAAGGCCGGGGGGGCGATCACTCCCACATCGGTGCGAAGGAGGTTCGGCGCTTCTGCCGTCAGCATGGCGTTGACGCGGAGGACACACAGCTCATCGAATTCTTGGTCAGCGAGCATTTGACGATGAGCCGGGTCGCGCAAAAGCAAGACCTCAGTGACCCCGATGTGATCTCTGCCTTTGCTCAGCGGGTTCGCAATGAGCGCTATCTGACCGCCCTCTATCTGCTCACCGTGGCAGACATCCGCGGCACCAGCCCCAAGGTCTGGAATGCGTGGAAAGGCAAGTTGCTGGAAGACCTGTACCGTTCCACCCTCCGAACCCTGGGTGGCCGCGCACCGGATGCTGCGGCCGAAATCGAGGCCCGCAAGCGCGAAGCGCTCGTGCAGCTGGCGCTCAACGCCCTTCCGTTCGAAGCCCACAAAGCCCTGTGGGAAACATTGGACGTGAGCTATTTCATGCGGCACGAGGCCGCAGACATTGCGTGGCACACCCGCCACCTGTCGCGTCACGTGGGTACCTCCAAACCTATCGTGCGCGCCCGCCAATCGCTGGCGGGAGAAGGCCTGCAGGTATTGGTTTACGCACCCGACCAGCCCGACCTGTTTGCACGCATCTGCGGTTATTTCGACCGTGCAGGTTTCAGCATTCTGGATGCCAGGGTACATACCGCCAACAACCATTACGCGCTGGATTCATTCCAGGTGGTGGCGTCATCACAACCTGGCCATTACCGAGAGCTGACGCATATGGTCGAGAGCGACTTGGTCCGTGCCATTGAAGCAGGCGGCCCCCTGCCCGAGCCCGCCCGCAAAAGGGTGTCGCGGCGCGTCAAGAGCTTTCCCATTGCACCCCGGGTGTCGCTGCAGCCCGACGAGAAAGCGCAGCGGTGGCTCCTCGGTATTTCCGCCAGCGACCGGGCCGGCTTGCTGTATCTGGTGGCGCGCATCCTTGCGCAGCACCATCTGAGCGTGCAACTCGCAAAAGTCAGCACACTGGGAGAACGGGTGGAAGACACCTTCTTGCTGCAGGGCTCAGAGCTGCAAAACAACGCGCGGCAAATCCAGATCGAAACCGAGTTGCTGCAGGCGCTCTCTGAGTAGTCGAGCGCAAAAGGCTGCAAGTCCCATCGCGCGGGTTGTGTGCGGCAGCTACTGATTACAGCGTTTCGCCTTCTTCAAAGGGATTTCAAGCCTTTTCGGCCTCTAGCGCTTGTGCAGAAAGCGTCAGCCGCTCTTATTTTGATAGTGATGCGTCGCTTCGGTGTGCAGCAAGAATGCCATGGCTCAAAAAGCTTGCAGCCCAGAGGGGCACAGCAAATAGCATCTACTAGTCGTCTGCGTCCGCGGGATCCAAGCCAGGAAACAAGACGTCGGTATATCCAAACTGGGTGAAATCTTTGACTCGCATGGGGTACAGCTTTCCCCAAAGGTGGTCGCACTCGTGCTGCACCACCCGTGCATGAAAACCTTCGGCTTCGCGATCCATCGGATCACCGTAGGGATCAAACCCCGTGTACCGAATGCGCGTCCAGCGCGGCACCTTGCCTCTCAGCCCCGGAACAGACAGGCAACCCTCCCAATCATCCTCTTGCTCAACTCCCAGCGGAGTGATCACTGGATTGACCAAGGCCGTCATCGGCACCAATGGCCGATCAGGGTAACGAGGATTGGCGTTCTCTGATCCAAACACCACCACCTGCAGGTCTACGCCGATCTGCGGTGCCGCCAGCCCTGCGCCATTCGCAGCACGCATCGTCTCCCACAAATCACGCACCAGCAAATGCAGTGCATCCGTATCAAATTCAGTGACCTCTTTCGCCGTGCGAAGCAAACGAGGGTCTCCCATTTTGAGAATGGTATATATGGTCATGGTGAAAGAATCTTCTGAAACGGCCAATCAATAAGACCGGGAAACCCAGCGGTGTGTGCGGCGAGAGCAGCGACTCGCATGAGCGATTTTTGCTCGGGGCGCCTGGCCAATCGACTCAACGCAAAGACATGCGATTGCCCGAAACCTGAAACCAACGATGGGCGCCACAGGATCACCGAACGAAACGCCCAAAGAGATATCACCCGTGCCATGGAGAATGCAGGCGTCCCGCCGCAAACGCACCGGAGACTCGCTGCCTTCAAAACGGATCCATGTGCCAAAACTGCTCAGATCGGTCAATAGAAAGCCACTGTTGCGCCAATCAATGCGGGCATGAAGCCGCGACACCCTGGGATCATTGATGCATAGCTGAGCATGTGTCGCTCGGCCGATATGGATAGGAGCTTCATTGGACGTGAAGGTGACATCCCCTCCATGCCAGTTAAATTGAATGGCGCCCAAAATGGAATCCATCGCTGCAAACTGACTTGCAAGCCCTGATTGCACCGTGAGGGATTCATTTTCCTGGTCTTGCCGCCACTCGGCTTGATACAGCACCAGCGGCCCACCTTTACCGCGAATCTCCATAGCACCGAGGTTTCTAAACCATACCGCAGGCGCAACACCCGCCAGCAAAACCAAGGTTTCTGTCGCCCAAATTTCCCCTGGCCCCGAGCGCTCGCAAAGCCGCGCCGCCACATTGACGGCATCACCGTAGCAATCACAGTCCACTTCCACAATATCGCCCGTAGCCATTCCTACGCGGATATCCATGCGAATGGGATGCGGCCATCGAGCTTGCCGCTGCTCGTGCGCCCGAAGCATCGCAGAACTTGCGGCTGTAGCACTCGCTGCATCTCCAAAAACCCCCAGAACTCCGTCACCCAGCTTCTTGACGACGCGACCAGCGTGGCTATGGATGCAAGTGCCAATCCAATCAGTCAGTTGCGCAACCGCTTCCGCTGCACGCTCATTGCCCAACGATTCGTACAACGCAACACTGCCAGAAATGTCAGCAAAGATGACCGTCGCAAGAACAGTCATGATTTTTCAGGCTCAAAATAAATCATGACTTACAGCTTAATACAGCAAGGCGATTTCATGCCAAAAATTTAATTCTTCACAGTAGAGCACTCAAATTTTTTACTTGAATATTATCAAAATTAATAATTAATTTGAAAATTTTTATACTCATCAAAACCACTCAATGATCATGTGAGTGCCCCCAATATAAAAGAGCATCCCTTTTTTCTACAGAGAGCGAAACTTTGGCCCCCACCGGCAAAACCACTTTGGTTGGCACGTGACCAAAAGGTAAGTTTGTCAACACAGGAATATTTACCTTCGACTGAACCCAATCAACAACGGATTGAAAATTAAAACCCTTGTCATGCGGCGCTAGCCTGTACTCAGTAAACTGACCCAACACAATAGCTTTTTGCTTTGCCAAAATTCCAGCATACAAGAGCTGCGTCAACATTCGCTCAATTCTGTAAGGGTGCTCTCCAACATCCTCCAAAAAGAGAATTCCCCCTTCAATCCGAGGCATATAAGGAGTTCCAATCAAGCCCACTAATACAGCAAGATTCCCACCCCAAAGAACCGCATCTTCTATATAAATCTCTTGATCCGCAAATTGATTCTGTACATCTTTTTTGCGATACGGCAAACGCCAACCTGCGCCCTCTCCATGGCCTGTCATCAAATCATCGAAGCAAGCCTCCATGATGTCGTCAGGCACACCTTCCACACCAAAATCCGTAATCAAAGCTGGACCAGCCCAAGTGATAGATTCAGTTTTTGCAAGGACCGCATTCTGAAACGCAGTGAAATCACTTATACCCACAAATTTTGTGCCCGCTGCAATAGCAGCGCCTACTTTTTTGTAGTCGATATCCGCCAGCAGTCTTGTAAAACCGTAGGCCCCACGCGTAATCAGCGCCACATCGGCGCCACTAGCGGCTGCACGATGAATCGCGGCTAAACGGGTTTGATCATCACCAGCAAAACGCGTGTGAATCGCACGGGCATCAACATCCACCTCGACCTGGTAGCCCAAAGCCTCCAGACGGGACAAACCACGTTTGAAAGCAGCCTTATCACGGATTGTGCCAGCCGGGGAATAAATATAGATATGCTTAGCCCCCGCTTGACAAAGACTGCAACCATTTTCGCTATTTAATTGGGACATCACACCCTGGAAAAGTACCAGCTCCTAGACAACGATTAAAGTGCGTCAGCACAGCAAAAGAAAAACACATCAAACCAGAACATCAAAAATATCATTAATTATTTTGAAAATCTGGGTTTTTTTCTTTTTTAAATTCGAGCAACAAACGAGAAAACTCACGGATACCAGCCTTGTAGCCCTTGTCTGGAAAAGGTGCTCGAATTGCACCATCGAACTCTTCAATAGACAAACGACCTGGCCCCTGTGGCAGCACCAAAAAACTGCATATCAACGGAGATATGCCTTCACAAAGACTCATCAAAAATCCTGAATGCCAGCCATCTATCACAACATTGATTGAGTTCAAACCCAGTCTTTCAACAAAATCCCTCAAAATAAGACGATGCTGGTGCAACTGATGAAATTTTTCTCTTTTTGGTTTGTCGCTCTTTCCAAAGCCAATCATATCGATAAGAACGACTCTTTCCGACTCCGGCATAGAATTCAAGAAATTCTGAAAAACAAAACTCCAGCTTGAAGGGCCATGCAAGCATAGCCATGCAGATTTATTTTCTTCAGGCCCCGAGTCCACGTAATGCATACGCAAACCGTCCAAGCTAGGTAAATCGCTTATGTAGGAGGATTGATGACTGAAATCAGGGACAGCGACAAACGCATGCTCGGGGGTTCTGAGTGCATCGTCACGCAAAGGAAATTTTTTATTCTTTTTACTCTGAAAGCGCCGATTCAAAAAAAAATCACCCAATACCGCAGCGCACTCCCTGGCAAGTACTCCACTAGAAACACTAGTGTGGTGGTTTAGTTGATGACTTTCGAGCAAATTCACAACGGATCCCACGGCCCCAGTTTTGGGCTCGGCAGCTCCAAAGACAAGCCTTCCCAAGCGAGCGTTCAGGATAGCACCACAACACATTGCACAGGGCTCTAACGTAACATAGAGGGTGCACTCAGTGAGCCGGTAATTCCCTAAAACCAAGGCTCCCGCACGCAGTGCATTAATTTCAGCATGCCCAGCGGGGTCGCAGGATCCGACAGTGGTGTTGCGACCAGTTGAGAGCAGCAGGTTATCTTTGACCAATACCGCACCAACAGGCACCTCCCCCAATTCCCCTGCAGCCTTGGCCTCAGCCAAGGCCAACTTCATCCAATGCTCATCGGTTAGGCGTTGCCCATCCATAGACCGTATATCCGAGGAGTGATGAGTGTGGGGTTACGTGAATGTGAATATCAAAGGCCCATAAGACAAACCCCCCCACTCCATAGGGAGAGGGGGGTATGCGGGCTGTAAGAGCCTGACGATGACCTACTTTCACACGGGAACCCGCACTATCATCGGCGCAAAGTCGTTTCACTGTCCTGTTCGGGATGGGAAGGAGTGGTACCAACTTGCTATGGTCATCAGGCATAACTTGGTGCTGGGCTGTTTTTGTGAACAGCCTGGCGAATTCATAGAGTTTGGAATCAGATTTTGTATTTGACTGCGTCTAACTTGGCATAACAATCTTTGAGCTTTTGCACTGAAGTGCATTGGCTATCAAAGTTATAGGGTCAAGCCGCACGAGCAATTAGTACTGGTTAGCTTAACGCATTACTGCGCTTCCACACCCAGCCTATCAACGTCCTGGTCTTGAACGACTCTTTAGGGGGCTCAAGGCCCCGGCAGATCTCATCTTGAAACGAGTTTCCCGCTTAGATGCTTTCAGCGGTTATCTCTTCCACACTTAGCTACTCGGCAATGCCACTGGCGTGACAACCGATACACCAGAGGTGTGTCCACTCCGGTCCTCTCGTACTAGGAGCAGGCTTCCTCAAATCTGCAGCGCCCACGGAAGATAGGGACCAAACTGTCTCACGACGTTTTAAACCCAGCTCACGTACCTCTTTAAATGGCGAACAGCCATACCCTTGGGACCGGCTACAGCCCCAGGATGAGATGAGCCGACATCGAGGTGCCAAACACCGCCGTCGATATGAACTCTTGGGCGGTATCAGCCTGTTATCCCCAGAGTACCTTTTATCCGTTGAGCGATGGCCCTTCCATACAGAACCACCGGATCACTATGTCCTGCTTTCGCATCTGCTCGACTTGTCAGTCTCGCAGTTAAGCACGCTTATGCCATTGCACTATCGTCACGATGTCCGACCGTAACTAGCGTACCTTCGAACTCCTCCGTTACGCTTTGGGAGGAGACCGCCCCAGTCAAACTGCCTACCATGCACTGTCCCCGATCCAGATAATGGACCTAGGTTAGAACCTCAAACACACCAGGGTGGTATTTCAACGTTGGCTCCATGAGAACTAGCGTCCTCACTTCAAAGCCTCCCACCTATCCTACACAGATCTGTTCAAAGTCCAATACAAAGCTACAGTAAAGGTTCATGGGGTCTTTCCGTCTTTCCGCGGGGAGATTGCATCATCACAAACATTTCAACTTCGCTGAGTCTCAGGAGGAGACAGTGTGGCCATCGTTACGCCATTCGTGCAGGTCGGAACTTACCCGACAAGGAATTTCGCTACCTTAGGACCGTTATAGTTACGGCCGCCGTTTACTGGGACTTCAATCAAGAGCTTGCACCCCATCATTTAATCTTCCAGCACCGGGCAGGCGTCACACCCTATACGTCCACTTTCGTGTTTGCAGAGTGCTGTGTTTTTATTAAACAGTCGCAGCCACCGATTTTTTGCAACCCCTTTGGGCTCCCTCTGTACGAGTTCACCTACTTGGGGCATACCTTCTCCCGAAGTTACGGTATCAATTTGCCGAGTTCCTTCTCCTGAGTTCTCTCAAGCGCCTTAGAATACTCATCTCGCGCACCAGTGTCGGTTTGCGGTACGGTCGTCAATAGCTGAAGCTTAGTGGCTTTTCCTGGAAGCAGGGTATCACTCACTTCGTCTGCAAGCAGACTCGTTATCACCCCTCATCTAAGCCCGGCGGATTTGCCTACCAGGCACGACTACAGGCTTGAACCAACATATCCAACAGTTGGCTGAGCTAACCTTCTCCGTCCCCACATCGCACTATTGATCGGTACAGGAATATTGACCTGTTTCCCATCAGCTACGCATCTCTGCCTCGCCTTAGGGGCCGACTCACTCTACGCCGATGAACGTTGCGTAGAAAACCTTGCGCTTACGGCGAGGGGGCTTTTCACCCCCTTTAACGCTACTCATGTCAGCATTCGCACTTCTGATACCTCCAGCATCCGTTACCAGACACCTTCACAGGCCTACAGAACGCTCTCCTACCACGTGCAATAAATTGCACATCCGCAGCTTCGGTAACTGGCTTAGCCCCGTTACATCTTCCGCGCAGGACGACTCGATCAGTGAGCTATTACGCTTTCTTTAAATGATGGCTGCTTCTAAGCCAACATCCTGACTGTTTTAGCCTTCCCACTTCGTTTCCCACTTAGCCAATTTTAGGGACCTTAGCTGGCGGTCTGGGTTGTTTCCCTCTTGAGTCCGGACGTTAGCACCCGGTGCTCTGTCTCCCAAGCTGTACTCTGCGGTATTCGGAGTTTGCATAGGTTTGGTAAGTCGCCATGACCCCCTAGCCTAAACAGTGCTCTACCCCCGCAGGTAATACTTGAGGCACTACCTAAATAGTTTTCGGAGAGAACCAGCTATTTCCAAGTTTGTTTAGCCTTTCACCCCTATCCACAGCTCATCCCCTAGTTTTGCAACACTAGTGGGTTCGGACCTCCAGTACCTGTTACGGCACCTTCATCCTGGCCATGGATAGATCACTTGGTTTCGGGTCTACACCCAGCGACTGATTCGCCCTATTCGGACTCGATTTCTCTACGGCTTCCCTATTCGGTTAACCTTGCCACTGAATGTAAGTCGCTGACCCATTATACAAAAGGTACGCAGTCACCCTTGCGGGCTCCTACTTTTTGTAAGCATGCGGTTTCAGGATCTATTTCACTCCCCTCCCGGGGTTCTTTTCGCCTTTCCCTCACGGTACTGGTTCACTATCGGTCGATTACGAGTATTTAGCCTTGGAGGATGGTCCCCCCATATTCAGACAGGATTTCTCGTGTCCCGCCCTACTTTTCTCTAACTTAGTACCACACGTCTGTTTTCGCATACAGGGCTATCACCTGCTATGGCCGGACTTTCCATTCCGTTTTGCTAACAGTCGTGCTATCACTAGAAGGCTCTTCCGATTTCGCTCGCCACTACTTTCGGAATCTCGGTTGATGTCTTTTCCTCGAGCTACTGAGATGTTTCAGTTCACCCGGTTCGCCTCGCATACCTATGTATTCAGTATGCGATACCTCTTGCGAGGTGGGTTTCCCCATTCAGAAATCTCCGGATCAAAGCTTATTTGCCAGCTCCCCGAAGCTTATCGCAGGCTATCACGTCTTTCGTCGCCTGTAATCGCCAAGGCATCCACCACATGCTCTTAGTCACTTGACCCTATAACTTTGACATCTCTTGCAAGATATCGCCGTCATCTCAAGGACTTGTCAGGTCTTTCACCTGACGCGTTATGCCGCAATGTGAATAATTCTTCGACTCCAGACATT
>NZ_VFPV01000001.1:177500-865000 GCF_006716905.1 Acidovorax temperans
CAGAGATTTCGCAGCCATTCACCAAACAGACGACATACAGCTTGAGTGATCCGCTGCGACTACATTAAGCGGCTACCTGAGCCAGTGCTAGATAGCCACTCAGGGTGAGAGATCAGTTAAGAGCGACGCGACGACCATCTTTGTATGTATACAAAGTGACCGCCGGGGTAGTCAACTCCCCCTTGGATGTGAAAGCAATGTTAGCTGTAACACCCTTGTATTCCGTTTTCGAGATGAACGCGTTGAAAACCCTGGGATCAACAGAGTTAGCGCGCTTCATCGCATCCGCCAACACCATCGTAGCGTCGTAAGCGTATGGACTGTAGATCTGGAATTGACCAGGGAACTTAGCGTCGTAGCGTTTTTTCCAATCAGCCCCACCTTGCATTTTGTCTACGGAAGCACCACCCGTAGCGCATGTGACATTCTTGAGCGCTTGAGTTTTACTTGCCAGCTCGGGTAGCTTTTCAGTGCACAGAGCATCACCTCCGAAATACTTCACGCCAGACAACCCCAGCTGCTCCATTTGACGCAACATAGGCCCAGCTTGAGCATCCAATCCACCGTAAAAGATGGCATCAGGCTTTTTGTTCTTGATGGAAGTCAAGATAGCCATGAAGTCTGTGGCCTTGTCGTTGGTGAATTCTTCACCGACAACCTTGACGCCTTTTTGTAGCGCTGTAGCTTTAAAAACTGACGCGACACCCTGCCCGTAAGCAGTGCGATCATCAATGATCGCCACTGTTTTAATTTTGAGGTGGTCAGCACCGAACAACGCCAACGCAGCACCCAGAGCGTTGTCGTTGGCAATCAGTCGGAACGTTGTCTTGTGTCCAGGCTTTGTTAAGTCTGGATTGGACGCAGACGCCGTGATGTGAGGCATGTCGCATTTGGCATAGACAGCTGAAGCTGGAATCGAAGTTCCAGACTGCAGGTGCCCCACCACACCAGCTACTTTTTGATCACACAATTTCTGCGCAACTGCAGTAGCTTGCCGTGGGTCTCCGGCATCGTCTTCTGCCGCGAGTTCAAATTTGATCTTCTTTCCACCAATGACCAACGCTTGAGCATTCAGATCCTCAACGGCCAAGCGAACCCCGTTTTCAGTATCTTTTCCAATGTGGGCAATCCCACCTGACACCGGGCCACCATGCGCGATTTTTACAACTTGAACGTCTTGAGCATGTGCCGTTCCAGCGATAACTGCACAGGCAGCCGCAGCTCCGAGGGGAAGAGAAACTAAACGAAGCATGTTTTGATGAAATACAGGAAAAACAAAAGACACGAAACGATCTCCAAAATTGATTGACTTGGGTTTTCGCACTCTGAACGCCCGACTGAGCGACCAGCATGTTAGCAAGCCCAACTCTTGTGGGGGACAGATGCTATGTTCACATATTAGTCCACTTCAAGATTGCGCATATTGACGAGGCGTTTAAAGCAGCGTCTGAGATGCGCTTTTCTACCGAGAACGATAATTGAGACATGTCCCTACTTCCCCACCAGCTCGAACTGCTATCGCCTGCGCGCGACACAGACATTGGCATCGAAGCCATCAACCACGGCGCCGATGCCGTCTACATCGGCGGCCCGGCCTTTGGCGCGCGGGCCAGCGCGGGCAATGACATCCGAGACATTGAGCGCCTGGTGAAGCACGCCCACCGCTTCAACAGCCGCATTTTCATCACGCTCAACACCATCCTGCGCGACGATGAGCTGGAGGCCGCGCGCCAGATGGCCTGGCAGGTGTACGAGGCGGGCGCGGACGCGCTCATCATCCAGGACATGGGCCTGCTCGAAATCGACCTGCCCCCCATCCAACTGCACGCCAGCACCCAGACCGACATCCGCACGCCGGAGAAGGCCCGTTTTCTGCAGGACGCAGGCCTGTCGCAAATCGTGCTGGCACGCGAGCTGACGGTGCAGCAGATTGCGGCAGTCCACAAAGCGCTGGGCCCGGTGGATGCGCCCGGCCGCGCCAACATCGAGTTCTTCATCCACGGCGCGCTCTGCGTGGCCTACAGCGGCCAGTGCAACATCAGCCATGCGCAAACGGGCCGCAGCGCTAACCGCGGCGACTGCAGCCAGGCCTGCCGCCTGCCCTATCAGGTGACGGACGCGCAGGGGCGCATCATTGCGCACGACAAGCACGTGCTGAGCATGAAGGACAACAACCAGAGCGATAACTTGCGCGCCCTCATCGACGCCGGCGTGCGCAGCTTCAAGATTGAGGGCCGCTACAAAGACATGGGCTATGTGAAGAACATCACGGCCTACTACCGCACCTTGCTCGACGAAATCATCGAAGAGCGCGAGGCCCAGGGCCGGCCGCTGTCGCGCTCGTCCAGCGGGCGCACCACTTTCACCTTCACGCCCGACCCGGCGCAAAACTTCAACCGCGAGTTCACCGACTACTTCGTCACCGGCCGCAAGGAAGATATCGGCGCCTTCGACACCCCCAAGAACCCTGGCCAGGCAATCGGCTGGGTGACCAAGGTGGGCCCCGATTTTGTGGAGCTGGAAGTGAGCGACCCCGCCACCGTGCTGCACAACGGCGATGGGCTGTGCTACTACGACCTGCACAAGGAGCTGGTGGGCATGGCCATCAACGTGGCCGAGCCCGTGTCGGCACGCAGCGTAGGCCAGTGGCGCGTGTACCCCAAGGACCCGATGGAAGGCTTCAAGGACCTGCGCAAGGGCACCGAGATCAACCGCAACCGCGACATGGACTGGGTGCGCACGCTCGAGAAAAAATCCAGCGACCGCCGCATCGGCCTGTGGGCGCACCTGAGCGAAACGCCCAGCGGCTTCAGCCTGATGCTGACCGACGAAGACGGCAACGCGGGGTGTGCCGAGGTACAGCAGCCGCATCAACCCGCCACCGATGCCACCAAGGCCGAAGCCAGCCTGCGCGAGCAGCTGGGCCGCTTTGGCGCAACGGTGTTTGCGGTGCATGACATTGCGCTGCAGTTGTCACAGCCCTGGTTTGTGCCCGCGTCAGTGCTCAACGCCCTGCGCCGCGATGCGGTGGCCGATCTGGAAGCCAACCGCGCCCGCAACTTTGCCCGCCTGCCACGCGCGACACCGGTGGAGCCCCCTGTGCCCTACCCCGAAGACACGCTCTCGTTCCTCGGCAACGTGTTCAACCATAAGGCCCACGACTTCTACGTGCGCCACGGCGTGAAGGTGATCGCTGCAGCCTACGAGGCGCACGAGGAGGAAGGCGAAGTCAGCCTCATGATCACCAAGCACTGCGTGCGCTTTTCCATGAGCCTGTGCCCCAAGCAGGCCAAGGGCGTGACCGGCGTGCAGGGCACCATCAAGGCCGAACCCTTGATGTTGATCAATGGCAAGGAAAAGCTGACCTTGCGTTTTGACTGCAAGCCCTGTGAAATGCACGTGGTGGGCAAGATCAAGCGCCAGGTGCTGAACCAGGTGCCAGAAGCCCCGCTCCAGTTCTACAAAGCCCGGCCGCAAGTCGCGCACTAAGACAACGCGAAGAAGTCCTTGTGTGGGCGTGCGGCCCGTTTCACCGATTGCCGCATGTTCCCATCCACCGCGCCGCACCTGCACCCTACCGAGGCCGTCGCCCAGGCCCATGGCGTCAACCCTGACGCAGGCCTGCATGCCGAAGAGGCGCAGCGCCGCAACGCCACCCATGGCGCCAATGAACTGGCTGCATCCCAAGACCGCCCCTGGTGGCGTCTGCTGGCCGACCAGTTCAAGGACTTTATGGTGCTGGTGCTGCTGGGCGCGGCCGTCATATCGGGGCTGGTGGGCGAAGTCACCGACACGCTGGTGATCCTCGTCATCGTAGTGCTCAACGCCGTCATCGGCTTTGTGCAGGCCTGGCGCGCCGACCAGGCCATGGCTGCGCTGCGCCAGCTGGCGGCGGCACACGCCACCGTGCTGCGCGGCGGCATGGTGCAGGTCCTGCCCGCTACTGAGCTGGTGCCCGGCGACATCGTGCTGCTGGAGGCTGGCAACCAGATCCCGGCCGACCTGCGACTCATCGAGATTGCGCAGCTACAGGTGGACGAATCGGCCCTCACGGGTGAATCCGTGACCGTGGCCAAGCAGACCGAAGCCCTGGCGGCCGAAGACGTGGGCGCGCTGGGCGACCGCACCAACATGGCCTTCAAGGGCACCACGGCTACGCATGGCCGCGCACGCGGGCTAGTAGTGGCCACCGGCATGCACACCGAGCTGGGCAAGGTCGCCACGCTGCTTGACACCGGCGACCGCAGCACGCCGCTGCAACTGCGCCTGGCAGCCTTTGGCAAGCGCTTGGCCATCGCGGTGCTGGGCATCTGCGCCGTGATTTTTGTGGTGGGCATCCTGCGCGGCGAAGTGCCCCTGCTCATGGCGCTGACAGCCATCAGCCTGGCCGTGGCTGCCATCCCCGAGGCCCTGCCGGCCGTGGTCACGGTGCTGCTGGCCCTGGGTGCGCGCCGCATGGTGGCCGTGCACGCGCTGGTGCGGCGCCTGCCGTCGGTGGAAACGCTGGGGTCGGTCACCACCATCTGCTCGGACAAGACGGGCACGCTCACGCAGAACCGCATGCATGCCGAGCTGCTGGTGGCGCACGGTGTGCGCTGGGTGCCCGGCGACCCCCTGCCCGGTGCGGCCCACGCCGAGGCCCTGCGCGCCGCCGCACTGTGCAACGACGCCACGCTCCAGGCAAAGAGCGAAGAGGGTCCGTCAGGCACCCAGTGGCTGGGCGACCCCACCGAAACCGCGCTGGTGCTGGCCGCCCACGCGGGCGGGCTGGACAAGGCCCAGCTCGACGCCGCCAGCCCCCGCGTGCAGGAGCAGCCCTTCGAATCCGACCGCAAGCGCATGACGACCTTCCACCGTGCAGCGCACGGCTTTGTGGCCTACACCAAGGGCGCGCCCGAATCCTTGCTGCCCCGCTGCACCGCCCACTGGACGCCCGAAGGCGCTGCCGCCCTCGACACCGCCCGGGTCCTCGCCACCGCCCAGCAGCTGGCCGCCCAGGGTCTGCGCGTGCTGGCGCTGGCCCGCCGCAGCCACGCCCGCCTACCCGACACCAACGATATCGACGCGGTAGAAAACCAGCTGGAGCTGCTGGGCCTGATCGCCCTTATCGATCCACCCCGCCCCGAGGCCCAGGCCGCAGTGCGCGACTGCATCAGCGCGGGCATCACGCCGGTGATGATCACGGGCGACCACCCAGCCACCGCACGCGCCATTGCGCACCGGCTGGGTATCGCGCGCAGTGCCGATGCTCCGGTACTCACCGGCGCCGACCTGGCCACGCTGGACGACGCCGCGCTGCGGGCCAAGGTGGAGCAGGTGCAGGTCTACGCCCGCGTGGACCCGGCGCAAAAGATCCGCATCGTCGAGGCCCTGCAGGCCCAGGGCCACTTCGTCGCCATGACCGGCGATGGTGTGAACGACGCCCCGGCGCTCAAGCGCGCCGACATCGGCGTGGCCATGGGCCAGGGCGGCACGGACGTGGCGCGCGAGGCGTCGAGCCTGGTGCTGCTGGACGACAACTTCGCCACCATCGTCGCAGCGGTGCGCGAAGGCCGCCGCATTTACGACAACATCCGCAAGTTTGTGCGCTACGCGATGACCGGCAACTCGGGCGAGATCTGGACCATCTTCCTTGCGCCGCTATTGCTGTTGCCCATTCCTCTGCTGCCCATCCACATCCTGTGGGTCAACCTGGTCACTGATGGCCTGCCGGGCCTGGCGCTGGCGGCCGAACCGGCCGAGCGCGGCATCATGCAGCGCCCGCCCCGCGCGCCGCGCGAGAGCTTGTTTGCGCATGGCATGTGGCAGCACATTCTGGGCGTGGGCCTGCTCATTGGCGGGCTGTGCCTGGCAGTGCAGGCCTGGGCCCTGCACACCGGCCACGCGCGCACTGGCAAACCATGGTGTTCACCGTGCTCACGCTGGCGCAGATGGCGCATGTGATCGCGATCCGGTCCGAGTCCGAGCCCATCTGGCGCCTGGGCCTGTGGAGCAACCGCCCGCTGCTGTGCGCCGTGCTGCTCACCTTTGCGCTGCAGTTGGCGACCATCTATGTGCCCTGGCTCAACCCCATCTTCCGCACCGAACCACTGAGCCTGGGCGAGCTGGCGCTGTGCATCGGCGCCGCGCTGGTGGTGCTGGTGGTGGTCGAAATCGAGAAGGCATGGCGACGCAGCCAGCCGCAGCGGCGCACCACGCCAGAGCCCAGCGACAGCGCCCTGGACGAGCCTGCGACCTGAGGGTGCTCTGGGCACGCAATAACGTCATAAGCACATAGCCAACGATTCGATGACGCCGTGGGCCAGCGGTGCCAGAATGGCCCGCGCCATCGGCACATTCGGCTTCGCCCCCGGCACGGGTGGAGGCCGGTTGCCCCACTCCCTTCCCTTCAACGAAAGAGACAGCTTCCATGAAAATCGAAACCCTGGCCGTACACGCTGGCTACAGCCCCGACCCCACCACCAAGTCTGCCGCCGTGCCCCTGTACCAGACGGTGGCCTATGCGTTTGACAGCGCCCAGCATGGGGCCGACCTGTTCGACCTGAAAGTGCCGGGCAACATCTACACGCGCATCATGAACCCCACCACTGACGTGCTCGAAAAGCGCGTCGCAGCACTCGAAGGCGGCGTGGCCGCGCTGGCCGTGGCCTCGGGCATGGCGGCCATCACGGCAGCCATCCAGACCATTGCCGAGGCCGGCGACAACATCGTCTCCGCCAGCACGCTCTATGGCGGCACCTACAACCTGTTTGCCCACACCTTCCCGCAGCAAGGCATCGAAGTGCGCTTTGCCGACCCGCGCGACCCCGCCAGCTTTGCCAAGCTGATCGACGTGCGTACCAAGGCCGTGTTCTGCGAATCCATCGGCAACCCGCTGGGCAACGTGACCGACATCGCCGCGCTGGCCAAGGTGGCGCACGACCACGGCGTGCCGCTGATCGTGGACAACACCGTGCCCAGCCCCTACCTGTGCCGCCCCATCGAGCACGGCGCCGACATCGTGGTGCACGCGCTCACCAAGTACATGAACGGCCATGGCAACAGCATCGGCGGCATCATCGTGGACAGCGGCAAGTTCCCCTGGGCCCAGCACAAGGAACGTTTCAAGCGCCTGAACGAGCCCGACGTGAGCTACCACGGCGTGGTCTATACCGAGGCCCTGGGCCCGGCGGCGTTCATCGGCCGCGCACGCGTGGTGCCGCTGCGCAACATGGGCGCGGCGCTCTCGCCGTTCAACGCCTGGCTGACGCTGCAGGGCATCGAGACCCTGCCGCTGCGCATGGACCGCATCTGCGACAACACGCTGGCGCTGGCGAAGTTCCTGCAAAGCCACCCCAAGGTGGAATGGGTGCGCTACGCGGGCCTTCCCGACCATGCCGACCACGCCGTGGCGCAACGCCAGATGGGCGGGCGCGCATCGGGCATCCTGAGCTTTGGCCTGAAGGCCGGTGACGCTGACCCACGCGCGGCAGGCGCCCGACTCCTAGATGCACTGGGCCTGTTCACGCGCCTCGTGAACATCGGCGATGCCAAGTCGCTGGCCACGCACCCAGCGTCCACCACCCACCGCCAGCTCAACCCCGAGGAGCTGGCCAAGGCGGGGGTCAGCGAAGGTATGGTGCGCCTGTCGGTGGGCATCGAGCACATTGATGATCTGCTTGCAGACCTAACAGGCCGTTGAAAAATCCCCCGCCGACGCTGGCGTCGGCCAGTACGATCTGAAGCCATCGGCGAACAACCCAGACGAGGACGATGAGAGGCAACCAAGACTTCCAGGGGGCGATGTTCAGCTACATCAGCCTTGAAGAGCGCGTGCCGCAGACACACCCGCTGCGCAAACTGCGCGCCGCAGTCGATGCGCTGCTGGCGACGATGAACCGCGAGTTCGACGCGGTGTACGCCCGCCGGGGCCGCCCCTCGGTGCCGCCGGAGATGCTGCTCAAGGCCCTGCTGCTGCAGATCCTGTTCTCCATCCGCAGCGAGCGCCAGTTGGTCGAAGCGGTCAACTACAACCTGCTGTACCGCTGGTTCGTGGGCCTGAACATCGAGGACAAGGTCTGGGACCACTCCACCTTCAGCGCCAACCGCGAGCGGCTCTTCAACGAAGACTTGGCCCGCGCCTTCTTCGAGCGGGTCAAGCACACCGCCGATTGGGCGAAGTTGACCAGCGACGAACACTTCAGCGTGGACGGCACGCTGATCGAGGCCTGGGCCTCGCACAAAAGTTTCAAGCGCCGGGACGACGACCAAACCCCGACTGAGGGGCGCAATCCCGAGGTGGACTTCAAAGGACAGCAGCGCTGCAACGACACCCACGCCAGTACCACGGACCCCGATGCCCGGCTGTTCAAGAAGAGCGCGGGCGACAAGGCTCGCCTGTGCCACATGGCGCACATCCTCATGGAAAACCGCAACGGTCTGATCGTGGACGTGGAGATCACCCATGCCAGCGGCACCGCCGAGCGCGAGGCGGCGCTGGCCATGTTGAAGCGTCGGGACAACAAGAACAAGCGGGCTACGGTCGGGGCCGACAAGGGCTACGACAGCAAGGCCTTCATCAAGGGCTGCCGAAAGCTCAAGGTCACGCCGCACGTGGCGGCCAAGGACAAGCACTCGGCGGTGGATGCCCGGATCACCCGACACGAGGGCTACAAGACCAGTCAGAAGGTGCGCAAGCGCATTGAGGAGGCCTTTGGCTGGATCAAGACCGTGGGTGGTCTGGCCAAGACCAAGCTCATCGGTCAGGCCAAGCTCACGGGTCAGGCGCTGCTGTGCTTTGCCACCTACAACCTGGTGCGCATGGGCAGCATCGGCGGCTGGTGGGACGCGCATCATGCGTGAGCCCGGGGATACGTGCGCCCGAAATGGGCGAGATGGCCTGCAAACAGGCCAGATTGGCCGGTGCAATCGCTGCGCAGACGCGTCTGGGCCACTCGTTTCTTCGAAAACAGCGTCCCTGATGCGTTCGATGCCCACTTTTTCAACGGCCTGCTAAAGAATGCACTAGATCAAGTGTGATGACCTGCCAATGCTCGAAGACCTATCCATGACGCCATTCCGCATTCACAGATAGCCGAGCGCCCCACGTAGGCACGAGGCGCTGATGCCTTGCGGGCACAATGCGCGCATGGATCAAGACAGGGCCAAATCCCCCGAACCCGCACCACTACGGCCCCTTCCCGTATTGGTTCGGGGCATTCTCTTGGTATTTGCCATATTCAATTTGGCACTGGGAATAGTGGGTATCTTTGTTCCCGGGCTGCCCACCACGATGTTCATCTTGTTGGCGGCCTGGGCCGCCGCAAAGAGTTCCCCGCCCCTTTACCGATGGCTGTGGAATCATCGGTTGTTCGGCCCAATGCTTCAAAACTGGGCCAGTGGCGGTTGCGTCAGCCGCAAGGCCAAATGGACAGCTTCAGCAGTGATGTCATCGAGCGTGGTCATCCTGTTGTTCAGCAACGCACCTCGCTGGGCAACTGCTACAGCCATTGCGTGCATGGCCATTGTCTTGGCTTGGTTGTGGCGCCGCCCTGAGCCTTGAAGACAGAGTCTTCAAACAAAACGCGAGAATGTTGAGGAGCACACAATTTTGTGTATATAATCTAAGTCTTGTTCCTCGATAGCTCAGTCGGTAGAGCGCCGGACTGTTAATCCGTAGGTCCCTGGTTCGAGCCCAGGTCGAGGAGCCAAAAATTTAGATAGCTTTGCAAATCTCAGTAAAGCAAAACCATACCGATTATTCCTCGATAGCTCAGTCGGTAGAGCGCCGGACTGTTAATCCGTAGGTCCCTGGTTCGAGCCCAGGTCGAGGAGCCAATCAAAAACCCTGCACTGCAAAGTGCAGGGTTTTTTTTTGCCCGAACATCTATGCAGACGACAAATACGGAATCATGACCAACTCCGTCTAAAACGCTAGGGTCTGTTGAGAATCATTCTGAGATGCGTGAATGGATGTGATGCAATAGGCGCATGAGCATTCGATGGGTACTGACAGACGAGCAATGGGCCAAGATGGAGCCTCAATGCCTTGGCAAGCCAAGTGATCCTGGACGCAGCGGCACAGACAACCGCCGCTTCGTTGAGGCAGTGCTGTGGATTGCCCGCACAGGCAGCCCCTGGCGAGACCTGCCGCCAGAGTTCGGCAAGTGGAACACGGTGTTCAAACGCTTTAGAGACTGGGTTAAGGCCGATGTGTTCCAACGTCTGTTCGATGCAGTGAGCGAGCAGCCGGACATGGAATATGCGATGGTGGATGCCACGATTGTGAAAGTGCATCGGCACGGCCAGGGGGCAAAAGGGGGACTTCGGGCCAGGCCATAGGCCACTCGAGGGGCGGCATGACCACGAAGATACTGGCGCTGACGGATGCATTGGGCAATCTGGTGAAGTTCGTCTTGATGCCAGGGCAGCGCCACGACACCAAAGGGGTCAGAGAGCTGATTGCCGATGTGCGCTTTGATGCCTTGCTTGCCGACAAGGCCTTCGATGTGAATTGGCTGATCCAGGAGTTGGGTAAGCGCGGGGCGCAGGTGGTGATCTCACAGATGCCCCGCAGGAGAGCGCCACTGGAGATTGACCTGGAGGTCTACAAATGGCGCCACTTGATCGAGAACTTCTTTTGCAAGCTCAAGGAGTTCAAACGTATCGCAATGCGCAGCGACAAGACGGATAGCAGCTTCGCAGCGATGATCTATCTCGCAGCTGGGGTTATCAACTCTCGGTAATTCTCAACAGACCCTAGCTTAGTCACACTTGAACCGCTCGCTGAAGATTTCTATCTGCATAACCTATGGACGTCGCACTGCCTTGGCTCGCCCCTGGGGACCCATTCCCCACACCTGAATCCGCATGGGGACTTGATACACCGGCGCCGGGACTACTGGCCGCAGGCGGCACACTCGATACCGAGACTTTGTGTCGTGCCTACGCTCAAGGTACCTTTCCCTGGTTTAGCCATGGTCAGCCCATTCTCTGGTGGGCTCCAGACCCACGGATGGTGCTCCAGGTGAACCAGTTCAAGCTACACCCTTCGTTGCGCAAGACTCTCAAAAAATTCCAAAAATCGCCAGAGTGCTCAGTCACTGTAGACAAGGCGTTCTCACGGGTGATCCGAACTTGCGCCACCCAGAGCAGAAAAGGTCAAAACGGTACTTGGATCGTTCCATCCATGGTGGAGGCATATGAACAACTTCATGCCCTGGGCGTGGCGCACAGCGTGGAAACCTGGGTCGATGACAGGTTAATCGGAGGTCTTTACTTCGTAGCACTGGGCAAGGCGGTGTTCGGCGAATCCATGTTTGCACATGTGACAGACGCCTCGAAAATTGCACTGGCTGCATTGGTGTGCATCGCAAAAGCGCAGGGCGTGCCTTGGATCGACTGTCAACAAAACACCAGACACCTGGCATCTTTGGGGGCAGCAGAAATACCACGCAAAGCATTCGTTGCTGACATTCAGGCCCTTTCAAGCGAACCGGACCCTCAATGGTTTTTTGAATCCGTATACTGGTCGCAGTTACTGTCCCGCTGAAACAAGGCATGACGCAACTCAATGACCTGCCACTGCACACGCTGCAGTACTACGCTACGGCGCCCTACCCCTGCAGCTACCTGCCAGACAGGGTGGCACGCTCGCAAGTAGCAACCCCCAGCCACCTCATTCAGAATTCCGTTTATTCGGACTTGGTGAACAAGGGATTCAGGCGCAGCGGCATGTTCACTTACCGCCCATATTGCGATGGCTGCCAAGCCTGCAAGCCATTGCGCATCGTCGCTGATGAGTTTTTGCCTGATCGCAGTCAGCTAAGGGCGCAGGCACGCCATCAGCACCTGCAAGCCCACATCTTGCGTTTGTGCTTCCTTCCCGAGCACTATCAGCTGTACCAGCGCTACCAAAAAGCCCGACATCCTGGTGGCGGTATGGATCAGGACAATATTGACCAGTACACGCAGTTTCTGCTGCAAAGCAGAGTCAATTCGCGATTGGTGGAATTTCGAGAGCCAGGGCATGACGGCATACCGGGAACACTCAAAATGGTCTCCATTCTCGATGTGCTAGATGACGGGATTTCGGCGGTCTACACGTTCTTTGAGCCAGATGAGCGTTCAAGCTACGGGACTTACAACGTGCTCTGGCAGGTAGCACAGGCACGAAAACTGAGCCTCCCTTATGTTTACTTGGGGTATTGGATCCAAGAAAGCCCAAAGATGGCTTACAAAGCCCGCTTCAAACCCAGCGAAATCCTGGAAGACCAGCGCTGGCAGCGACAGGCATCTGGCTGACACTCACGCAAGGCGGGATCACATTTCACAAGGTAAGATGCAGTAGCACATGCTGCGTCATAGCCCATGAAAAAAATAGATTCAGATATCCCAGCGAAACCAAGCGTACAAGTCCTTGAACGGATGTTTACCCTGATAGATGTCTTGGCCTCACGCGAAGATGCCATCTCATTGAAGGAAATCAGTGAAAAGACAGGGCTGCACCCCTCCACCACACACCGCATCCTGAACGACTTGACCATCGGTCGATTTGTTGATCGACCAGAATCTGGCAGCTATCGCCTAGGAATGCGCCTGTTGGAGCTGGGCAATCTCGTCAAAGCCCGCTTGAGCGTGCGAGATGCTGCATTGGTGCCTATGCGCAACCTGCACAAGCTCATCCAACAACCCGTCAACCTGAGCATGCGCCAAGGAGACGAAATTGTTTACATCGAACGGGCCTACAGTGAGCGATCTGGTATGCAAGTGGTTCGCGCCATTGGCGGCAGAGCGCCTTTGCACTTAACCTCTACCGGAAAATTATTTCTGGCACTGGATGACCCGCAACGCGTACGCGCTTACGCAACCCGTACTGGGCTGGCCGGGCATACCCGCAACAGCATTACCCAACTACCCATTTTGGAGCGCGAGTTGGCAAAAGCACGGCAATATGGCATTGCCCGCGACAACGAAGAACTGGAATTGGGCGTTCGATGCATTGCCGCCGGCGTTTATGACGACCAAGGCAAACTGGTGGCAGGCCTTTCGATTTCTGCACCAGCGGATCGGCTGGACGAAGGCTGGCTACCAAAACTTCAGGCCACAGCGCAAGAAATTTCATTGGCACTGGGATACACGCCCGACCGCACAGCGAGCCCCTGAAATAGCAAAGCCCAGGGCACCTTCGATACCCTGGGCTTCAAAAGCGCCGGCTATCAACCGTGGCTTCCTTTTTGGGCCGTCATCTTGGGCGCTCCAAAAGCGCGGGCTGACTCCACCCAGTTTCTCACCCGCTCTGCATCTCCCAGACGGCTGAACTTACCCGCAGAGTCCAGGAAAACCATGATCAGCTTGCGTCCTGCAACCTCGGCCTGCATCACCAAGCAACGACCGGCTTCGGAGATGTAGCCTGTCTTCTGAAGACCGATGTCCCAAGTAGGGTTTTTCACCAGACCATTCGTGTTGTTGTACTGCAGCGTCTTGCGCCCTACAGCCACTTCATAGCTGGGCGACGTAGACAACTCCCGCAGCACTGGATCCCCATGAGCCACATTCACCAGGGTGGCTAGGTCACGTGCACTGGCTTGGTTCTGGCTTGATAAACCAGTCGGTTCCACATAACGCGTATCTGTCATGCCAAGCATGCGAGCCTTCGCGTTCATGAGGCTCACGAACGTAGCCAAGCCGCCGGGGTAAGTACGTCCAAGGGCATGCGCCGCACGATTCTCGCTGGACATCAACGCCAAGTGGAGCATCTCGCCACGGGTCAGGGTAGTGCCTACGCTCAAACGGGACCGGCTTCCCTTTTCTGTATCTACATCATCCTGGGTGATGGTAATGGGTTCATCCATCGGTAACTTGGCCTCGCTGATGATGAGACCTGTCATCAGTTTGGTGAGGGATGCAATCGGCAAAACAGCATGATCGTTCTTGCTCAGCAACACTTCACTCGTGTCTTGGTCAATGACCAAGGCAACGCTCGACTTCAAATCCAAGGGATCAGACACCTCATGCAACCCAGCCATCTGCCCAAATGACAACTTGGCCGGGACCGCCGGAGCACGCGAAACAGCCGAAGCCTTGACGGGGCGAACCCCGGCTTTCGCACTCACGCGCCGACGGTCGTTGGCCTGGCGATCAGAAGAACGCAGGGTCACGGCCACACGGCGATCAGCAGTTTTTTTGGTGGAGGCGGTGGCTGAAGGTGCCACCTTTTTGACGGTAGCTCGCTTGCGCTCTGCGGCATTTGCAGAGGGGGCGATGAGCGCGGAACTGACGATGACAAGACCCAAGATGGAGGCAATCCGGCTCACTGCGGTGCGAAAGCGATGTTGCATCCAGGTGCTCCAAACGTAAAGGAATGTGTGGCAGTGTACAGAATCAAAAAAAGTCGCGCAAGATCAAGACCTTGCACGACTTTTAACGAAATTGGTTGAATTATAAATTGCTTACTCAACCTTGGGCGGCCACTCTGTCTGCTTTACTTTGTAATTTATTCAGCGCGCTCAGATAAGCTTTGGCAGAGGCCACCACGATGTCAGGATCGGCACCCACGCCGTTGACGACGCGGCCGCTGTTTTGCAATCGCACCGTCACTTCGCCTTGACTCTCTGTGGAGCCACTGATGGCGTTCACAGAATAGAGCACCATCTCGGCACCACTTTTGACGTGCGACTCAATCGCCTTCAACGATGCGTCCACAGGACCGTTGCCAACAGACTCTCCACGCACTTCCACGCCATCTACCGTGAAAACTACGCGGGCACGTGGCTGCTCACCAGTTTCACTTTGCTGAGCCAACGATACAAACCCATATTGCTCGCGCTCACTGGTAACACTCTCATCGCTCACCAGGGCCAGAATGTCCTCATCAAAGATCTCGCTCTTGCGATCAGCAAGTTCCTTGAAACGAGTGAACGCCGTGTTGAGTTCCGTCTCGCTCTCAAGACTGACGCCCAGTTCCTGCAAGCGTTGCTTAAAGGCGTTACGCCCGCTAAGCTTGCCCAGCACGATTTTGTTGGCACTCCAGCCCACGTCTTCCGCACGCATGATTTCGTAGGTGTCACGGGCCTTGAGCACACCGTCCTGGTGAATACCAGAAGCGTGTGCAAAAGCGTTGGCGCCGACCACCGCCTTGTTGGGCTGCACCACAAAGCCAGTGGTCTGGCTGACCATGCGGCTGGCCGCCACGATGTGCTGGGTGTCGATCGCCAAATCCAGGTTGAAGTAATCACGACGGGTTTTGATGGCCATGACCACTTCTTCCAACGAGCAATTACCAGCGCGTTCGCCCAGCCCGTTGATAGTGCATTCCACCTGACGCGCACCACCAATCATCACGCCAGCCAGCGAGTTGGCTACAGCCATGCCCAAGTCGTTGTGGCAGTGCACAGACCAGATGGCCTTGTCGCTATTGGGAATACGCTCACGCAGCGTTTTGATGAAGTTGCCGTACAGCTCAGGAATTGCGTAGCCCACCGTATCAGGCACGTTGATGGTAGTTGCACCCTCCGCGATGACCGCCTCCAGCACACGGCACAGAAAATCTGGCTCGCTGCGGTAGCCGTCCTCAGGGCTGAACTCGATGTCGGCCACCAAATTGCGCGCAAAGCGTACCGATTGCTTTGCTTGCTCCAGCACCTGCTCCGGAGTCATGCGCAGCTTCTTCTCCATGTGCAACGGAGACGTGGCGATGAAGGTGTGAATGCGCGCTGAATTGGCACCCCTGAGAGCCTCGGCAGCACGGGAAATATCGCGGTCATTGGCGCGGGACAGCGAGCAAATGGTCGAGTCCTTGATGGCATTGGCGATGGACTGCACTGCCTCAAAATCACCGTTCGAGCTGGCAGCAAACCCGGCTTCGATCACATCCACCTTCAGACGCTCCAGCTGGCGCGCAATGCGCAGCTTCTCGTCTTTGGTCATGGAAGCCCCGGGGGACTGTTCACCGTCACGCAAAGTGGTGTCGAAAATGATGAGTTTGTCTGCCATGTCGTCTCTCCTGGTACTGGTGGGGTTAACCCGCAACGCTTGAAATTGGATGCCCAAAGAAAAAGGCCCGTTGCGGGTGCATACGGGCCTTTGAGAAAAAGTGTGCGCGTGCGCCTACCGTCTCCGCCCGTGGGGAGATAGCAGTAGAGCCAGTGCAAACATATTCATGCATTGCAATGTAGCACAAGTCATCCATCTGCCTTACCCTCATTTGTGAAGCCCACGCTCTTCGGGCTCATCGGTGGAGGTGCTGATCACACTGCTATGCTGACCCTTGGCCTTGCGCCAGGCATAAACGCCATAGCCGCTCATGCCATACAGAACAAAAATGCCAAACAGCACGATGGGGGGATGGATATTGATGACGGCAATCACCAGCGCGATGAGCACGATGGCTGCGAAAGGCACGCTCTTTTTCATCTGCACGTCTTTGAAGCTGTAGAACGGCACATTGGTGACCATGGTGAGACCCGCATACAGCGTGAAGGCAAACATGATCCACGTGATCTGCGACCAGCTAAGCCAAGAATCCTCACCCGGCCGCACGCCCAGTTCGGTCATCAACCAAATAAAGCCAGCCACCAACGCCGCAGCCGCAGGAGACGGCAGACCTTGGAAGTAACGTTTGTCCACGACCCCAGTGTTCACATTGAAGCGAGCCAGACGCAACGCAGCGCAAGCACAGTAGACAAACGCAGCAGTCCACCCCCACTTGCCCAAACCCTGCAACGCCCACTCATAGGCAATCAAGGCCGGTGCGGCGCCAAACGACACCATGTCCGAGAGCGAATCCATCTGTTCGCCAAAGGCACTCTGGGTGTTGGTCATGCGGGCCACGCGCCCATCCAGGCTATCGAGCACCATGGCACAGAAGACACCCACAGCGGCCATGTCGAAGCGGCCATTCATGGCCATCACAACGGAATAAAAGCCCCCAAACAAAGCCGCCAGCGTGAACAGATTGGGCAAGATATAGATACCCTTGCGCCGCTTGCGCACCGAGACACCGTGGTTGTTGCGGGACTCATTGCCATCGTGCATCAAACAAACCTCCAGCGCTTTGTGGACAAGCGCAAACAGCTATTATATTTGTAGCAACGCAGAATCCCGGGAAGCTGCGATGTCCACCACCCTCAAACGGGCAAAGGACGAGTGTAGCCGTTACCCATGCTGCGATCGACCAATGAAAAGGGCCACCGAAGTGGCCCTTGGATTCTGCAAGGCAAGATCAGTTGCGGGTCTGGTCCACCAGCTTGTTCTTGGCGATCCAAGGCATCATGGCGCGCAGCTGAGCGCCCACCAATTCGATGCTGTGGTCGGCGGTGTTGCGGCGGCGGGCGGTCATGCTTGGATAGTTCAAGCGGCCTTCCTGGATGAACATCTTGGCGTAGTCACCGTTCTGGATACGCTTGAGCGCATTGCGCATGGCGGCGCGCGATTGCTCATTGATCACTTCAGGGCCGGTCACGTACTCGCCGAACTCGGCGTTGTTCGAAATCGAGTAGTTCATGTTGGCAATGCCGCCTTCGTAGATCAGGTCCACGATGAGCTTGAGCTCGTGCAGGCATTCGAAGTAGGCCATTTCAGGAGCGTAGCCAGCTTCAACCAGGGTTTCGTAACCCATCTTGATCAGCTCAACAGCACCGCCGCACAGCACGGCTTGCTCACCGAACAGATCGGTCTCGGTTTCTTCCTTGAAGTTGGTCTCGATGATGCCGGCCTTGCCGCCACCGTTGGCCATGGCGTAGCTGAGAGCCAGGTCACGGGCCTTGCCGGACTTGTCTTGGTGCACAGCCACCAGGTGGGGCACGCCGCCACCTTGGGTGTACGTGTTGCGCACAGTGTGGCCGGGAGCCTTGGGGGCGACCATCCACACGTCCAGGTCAGCGCGGGGCACGACCTGGTTGTAGTGAACGTTGAAACCGTGGGCGAAGGCCAGCGAGGCACCTTGCTTGATGTTGGGGGCCACGTTGTTGTTGTAGACCTCGGCGATTTGCTCGTCAGGCAGCAAGATCATGACCACGTCAGCAGCCTTGACTGCATCGTTGACTTCCATCACGGTCAGGCCAGCCTTGCCAACCTTGTCCCAGGAAGCGCCGCCTTTGCGCAGACCCACCACGACCTTCACGCCGCTATCGTTCAGGTTTTGCGCGTGGGCGTGGCCCTGCGAGCCGTAGCCGATGATGGCAACAGTCTTGCCCTTGATCAGGCTCAGATCACAGTCTTTGTCGTAGAAAACTTTCATGGGTAGCTCCGGTTGAAATACGTTGTAAAGGATAAAAGTTCGGGATTGTCTTACACGCGCAAGATGCGCTCGCCGCGGCCAATGCCGCTGGCGCCCGTGCGCACGGTTTCCAGAATGGCAGCACGGTCAATGGCTTGCAAAAAGGCGTCGTTCTTGGACTGATCGCCAGTGAGCTCGATGGTGTAGCTCTTCTCGGTCACGTCGATGATGCGGCCGCGGAAGATGTCGGCCATGCGCTTCATCTCTTCGCGCTCCTTGCCCACGGCACGCACCTTCACCATCATGAGCTCGCGCTCGGTGTAGGCGCCTTCGGTCAGGTCCACCACCTTCACCACTTCGATCAGGCGGTTCAGGTGCTTGGTGATCTGCTCGATCACGTCGTCAGAACCCGTGGTCTGGATGGTCATGCGCGACAGCGAGGGGTCTTCCGTGGGGGCCACGGTCAGGGACTCGATGTTGTAGCCACGGGCAGAGAACAAGCCCACAACGCGGGACAAGGCGCCCGCTTCGTTTTCGAGCAAAACGGCAATGATGTGTTTCATGATGATGAGATTCCTCTTTTCGCTGCCCTCCCCTGCGCACGGTAATGCGCAGGCTTGACAGACAATAGATTCGTCAAAAAATGCTATCAATTAGATAGCTGCTAGCGCTTTACAGAAAAGCGCTGGAGGCCGATTTTGCTTAAAGGTCTTCCGAACCCAGCAGCATTTCGGTAATGCCCTTGCCGGCCTGCACCATCGGGAACACGTTCTCGGTGGGATCGGTACGGAAGTCCAGGAACACGGTGCGGTCCTTGAGCTTGCGGGCTTCGCGCAGCGCGGGCTCCACGTCCTGAGGGCGCTCAATGAGCAAGCCCACATGGCCGTACGCTTCTGCCAGTTTCACGAAGTTGGGCAACGCGTCCATGTAGCTGTGGCTGTAGCGGCCCGAGTATTCAATCTCTTGCCACTGGCGCACCATGCCCAGGTAACGGTTGTTCAACGCACAAATCTTGATCGGTGTGTTGTACTGCAGGCAGGTGGACAGTTCCTGGATGTTCATCTGCACCGAGCCTTCGCCGGTGACGCAGAACACTTCAGCATCGGGCTTGGCCAACTTGATACCCATGGCGTAAGGAATACCCACGCCCATCGTGCCAAGACCACCCGAGTTGATCCAGCGGCGCGGCTCATCAAAGCGGTAATACTGGGCAGCCCACATCTGGTGCTGACCCACGTCCGACGTGATGTAGGCATCTGCGTCTTTGGTCATGTTCCAGAGCGTTTCAACCACGTACTGGGGCTTGATGACATCAGGCGAGCCCATGTCGTACTTGAGGCACTGGCGACTGCGCCAGGCTTCAATCGTGTCCCACCAAGCCGACAGCGCACCCGCATCGGGGCGCGTGCTGCTCTCGCGGATCATGGAGATCAGCTCGGTCAACACATCTTTGACATCGCCCACGATCGGCACGTCCACCTTGACGCGTTTGGAGATGCTGGAAGGATCGATATCGATGTGGATGATCTTGCGATCGTTTTGCGCAAAGTGCTTGGGATTCCCGATCACGCGGTCATCAAAGCGCGCCCCCACCGCCAGCAGCACGTCGCAGTTCTGCATGGCGTTGTTGGCTTCAATAGTGCCGTGCATGCCCAGCATACCGAGGAACTTGCGGTCAGAAGCCGGGTAAGCCCCCAGGCCCATCAGCGTGTTGGTGACGGGGTAACCCAGCATGTCCACCAGCGTGCGCAACTCGTTCGTCGCGTTGCCCAGCAACACGCCGCCACCGGTGTAGATGTAGGGACGCTTGGCGGCCAGCAGCAGCTGGAGCGCCTTGCGAATCTGGCCGCTGTGGCCCTTGCGCACGGGGTTGTACGAGCGCATTTCTACGCTTTGTGGATATCCCGTGTAAGGCACTTTCTTGAAGGAGACGTCCTTGGGGATGTCCACCACCACAGGCCCTGGCCGACCGGAGCGGGCAATGTGGAATGCCTTCTTGAGCGTCATGGCCAGATCGCGTGGATCTTTGACCAGGAAATTGTGTTTAACGATGGGGCGCGTGATGCCGACCGTATCGCATTCCTGGAAAGCGTCCAGACCGATGGCTGCCGTGGGCACCTGACCAGAGATGATCACCATCGGGATGCTGTCCATGTAGGCGGTAGCGATGCCGGTCACGGCATTCGTGAGGCCCGGGCCGGATGTCACCAATGCCACACCCACTTCACCGGTGGCGCGGGCATACCCGTCTGCAGCGTGCACTGCGGCCTGTTCGTGGCGCACCAGCACATGCTGAATGGTGTCTTGCTTGTAGAGAGCGTCGTAAATATAGAGAACAGCTCCGCCTGGGTAACCCCAGATGAACTGAACATTCTCTGCTTGAAGCGACTTGACGAGAATCTCGGAACCCATCAGATCCTGCGAAGTGTTCGCGGATGCCTGTGCAGCGGCTGCCACTGCGAGTTCTGCTTTGGAAATTTCCATGATCAACCTTTGTGAATTTCTCTAACGAAAAACCTTGGGTGCTCCTCGCACGCGCTCTTGTGAAGCCAGCTTGGAACTTGAGGCCAAGGACATAGGCGGGATGATTGCCGCGCCGGACCGTGACCCGTTTGCCTTTTGAATTGCTCGCAGATTATCGCACTGCAACACAAGCTCACACGCTGCCTTTCAAAAAAAACATCAAAAATGAGATAATCGAGGGCTTACCAGCCTGTGGGTGTTGTTAGCACCACCAACCATGGCGCTGCACCATTGCGGGCCCATTTGTCTTGGCAACTGAACAAGAACTCTCCGATTTCCTCAAAAGCGTAGAAAAGCGCGCATTCAAGCGCTCGCTTTACCACGTGCGTAACGAGGAGGCGGCCCTGGACATCGTGCAAGACAGCATGCTCAAGCTGTCGGAGCACTACGGGGACAAGCCGGTCGCCGAGCTACCCATGCTGTTCCAGCGCATTCTTTCCAACTGCACCCTGGACTGGTTTCGCAGGCAAAAGACCCGCAACGCACTGTTTTCGAACATGAGCGACTTCGAAGGCCCAGGCGAAGATGGCATGGATTTTGATTTGCTAGAGGCATACTCTGGCCCAGACAACGGAGAGCGCGCAGAAAGCGCCGAAGACGAAACCACACGAGCCCAGACGTTTCGCGAGATAGAAACAGAGATTCAGGAGCTCCCCGCACGTCAACGGGAAGCGTTCCTCATGCGTTACTGGGAAGAAATGGATGTTGCAGAAACAGCCGCCGCTATGGGCTGTTCCGAGGGAAGCGTAAAAACACATTGTTTCAGAGCCATCCAGACACTGAGCAAGGCACTCAAGGCCAAAGGAATCGAGTTATGAACACCGCACCCCACCCCTCTAACGACGCAGCCGCAGACCTGTTTGCTCGCCGGGTTGCGGCACGAATGACGCAAGGCACTGAAGACCTGCCCTACGACATCAGCGAACGCCTGCGGGCCGCTCGCATGCAGGCACTGGCCAAGCGCAAAGTGGTAGCACCGGTGCGCAAAGCAGCTCCCGTGGTGCTGCACTCCGGCTCCACAGCTATTTTGGGACGCGGAAGCGACGGCGGCTGGTGGAACGCACTGGTGTCAGCCATCCCCCTCATGGCGTTGGTGATTGGACTATTCGCTATAAATGCGGCCCAAGACGAAAATGGGCTCAATGAAGTGGCAGAAGTGGATGCAGCCTTGCTCACCGATGACCTGCCCCCTGAGGCATATGCCGATCCAGGATTCATGCAATTTTTGAAAACTGCTGCCGCGCGCAACTGACGCGCTTTCACACTCCGCCCACCGCCTGCATGCAAACAGAACAAACCGCCGCGCTCACCAACACGCCAGCCATCGTGCTGGCTTTGGTGCTTTTGGGCGCCATGGCGGTTGCGAGCGTACAAGTAGCGCAGTACGTTCTTCTTGCGCCAGGCACGCTGCTGCCTGCAGCGCCTTCCAAGCCCGTGACCAAGCTGCGGCCTGCTGCGGCTACGGGGCTTCAGCCTTCAGAGGCATTCACCGAAATGGCCTCGGGCCCTGGTTGGGAAACCCTCTCAACACCCCAAAAACTGGCGCTCTATCCGCTGGCAGAGCGATGGGCTGTTTTGAGCGAAAGTCAAAAGCGCCGCTGGCTCGCGCTGGCACAGACCTTTGAAACGTTGCCGCCTGAAGAGCAGGAGAAACTGCACAACCGCATGACCGAGTGGTCAAGCTTGAGCGCTCGGCAACGCAGCCAGGCACGCCTGAACTATGCAGACGCGCAGCGGCTGGCGCCCAATGACAAGCGGGCCCACTGGGAGGCTTATCAGGCACTGAGCGATGAAGAAAAGCGCTCACTGGCTGCTGATGCTCCCACCAAGCCTGCGGGAGCGGCGCCTGCTTTGCGCCCCGAGTCTCCCAAGAAACTGGTGCAGGTTCCCGCAGCCGCGCAAGCAGGGCCGGCCCGGGCCAACCCACCAAAGATCACACCGACGGACCCGCACCTGCCGCGTACCTTGGTGGTCGTCCCCGTGCCAGCAACCACCCCACCAGCGGAGCCTGCCCGAGCACCAGCGGCACCCATTGTGGTGGAGACGACCCCGGTTTCCACGCCTTCGGCCACCCCCTCCTCGCTGCCTCCGCTGCCGAGCGGTCCGGCTGCATCGGAGCCCGCACCAGCCCCTGCACTGCAACCCCGGCCGGAAGATATTGGCTACCAGCCGCAGTGATACCCTTCAGGCATGTCTGCTCTTCCCGAATCCGGCTCCTCCATCCCATCGCCCGCCCCTCAGTCCAGCAAGCTTCAAACACCCAGTATCACGCGGCGGATGGCATGCTGGCTGTACGAGGGCATTCTGATGTTTGGCGTGGTCTTCATCGCGTCGTACCTGTTTGATACGCTGAGCCAGTCTCGCCACGCATTGGCCAACCGCGGCCTCCGCATGGGGTTCCTGTTTGTGGTCTTTGGTATTTATTTCGGGTGGTTCTGGTCGCGCGGCCAGACGCTTGCACAAAAAACCTGGCACATCCGCGTAGTCAGCCCCACTGGCGCGCCTGTCACGCAAGCGCGCGCTGCGTTGCGCTACGTGCTGTGCTGGGTATGGTTCCTTCCACCCCTGGCAGCCTATTCCTTTGGTGTACCAGCCCTTGAAGTGCTGGTCCTGCTGGGCGGTTGGGTGGCGATGTGGGCTATTTTGAGCCGTTTCCACCCTGCGCAGCAGTTCTGGCATGACGCATGGGCGGGCACCCGTCTGGTGCATTTTGATCCGGGCAAAAAATAATACCGGGGCGGCTTGGTCGCCCAGCCCTCTCCACGACGACCTCACATGTCCATCCCACCCCCCACATCACCAGCCAACGCACAAAAAAACCGCAAAGGGCTTAACCGCGTCTGGCATGCCGCTGGCTATTCCATTGAAGGTTTGAAGGCCGGCTGGCACGAAACCGCCTTCCGCCAGGAAGCTCTGGCAGCGTTGGTACTGGTTCCCCTGGCCTTCTGGCTGGGCAAGAGCTGGGTAGAGGTCGCTTTGCTGGCCGGTTCTGTGGTGATTGTGATGATCGTCGAACTGCTCAACACAGGGATCGAAACGGCCATTGATCGCATTGGCCCGGAGTGGCACGACCTTTCCAAACGCGCCAAGGACATGGGCAGCGCCGCCGTGCTGCTGGCGTTGCTGCTGTGCGGCGGGATCTGGGTAGCCGCTATCGCTCAAAGGATTTTTCATGGCTGAACCCACGTTTTCGATCTGTGTCTACTGCGGTTCACGCCCTGGAGAGAACCCCGCATTTGCCCAGGCCGCACAAGAGGTGGGCCGCTGGATCGGGGAACACTCGGGTCAGCTGGTGTACGGCGGCGGACGCAGCGGACTGATGGGCACCGTGGCAGAGGCCACGCGCCTTGCGGGCGGTCGCGTAGTGGGCGTGATTCCGCAGGCGCTGGTAGACAAGGAATTGGCCAACCGTGCCTGCGATGAATTGCACATCGTGCAGAACATGCACGAGCGCAAGGCGATGATGGCCGAGCGTAGCGATGCCTTTGTGGCCCTGCCGGGCGGCATCGGCACGTTTGAAGAACTGTTTGAAGTGTGGACCTGGCGCCAGCTTGGCTACCACGGCAAGCCCTTGGGCCTGCTGAACGTGGCGGGTTATTACGATGGCCTGTTAGGTTTTCTGCAAACCAGCGTGAAGAGCGGCTTCATGGGCAACTGGCAGATGGAGCTGCTGCAAACGGAGACGACTCCGGCAGCGTTGCTGCGCAACCTGGTGCTGGCAACCGGCCCGGACCAACAGGGCACCCCACTGCGTGCAGTGATCTAAAAAGCTATTCGAAGGGCGCACCTTGCGCGTGAGATAGTCAGTGGGGCTACCGTGCCCCACCAACCGCGGCATCGTCAGATGGCCGCATCGTCCAGGTCTCCGGTTCGGATGCGCACCACGCGCTCCACGGGAGTCACAAAAATCTTGCCGTCACCGATCTTGCCGGTGCGGGCCACGTTCACGATGGCATCGACGCAGCGGTCCACGTCCTCTGTTTTCACCACCACCTCCACCTTCACCTTGGGCAGAAAGTCCACCACGTATTCCGCGCCTCGGTACAGCTCGGTGTGGCCTTTTTGGCGCCCAAAACCTTTGACCTCGGTCACCGTCAAGCCAGTCACGCCGCATTCGGCAAGCGCTTCACGCACCTCTTCCAGTTTGAAGGGCTTGATGACAGCGGTGATCATTTTCATAGGGGTCTCCTGGGGCGATATAAAAAATTGGCGGGCACGCTGAAGGGCTAGTGACAGGTGGCAAACCTGCCTTCAGGCGCGGAACTTGTTGGTAATAGGGTAACGCCAGTCTTTACCAAAACTGCGCTTTGTGACGCGAATGCCCACGGGCGCCTGGCGGCGTTTGTATTCGTTGATTTTGATGAGCCGCGTCACGCGCTCCACATCCGCCCGCGCAAACCCGGCAGCGATGATGGACTCGATGGGCTCGTCATTTTCCATGTACCGCTGCACGATGGCGTCCAGCACCTCGTAAGGCGGCAGGCTGTCCTGGTCTTTCTGGTCAGGCCGCAACTCGGCGCTGGGCGGGCGGGTAATGATGCGCTCCGGGATGGGGTTGCTGCCCGTGCCATACGGGTCATTGGCGTTGCGCCAGCGTGCCAGCTCAAACACGCGGGTCTTGGCCACGTCCTTGATGACGGCAAAGCCACCCGCCATGTCGCCATACAGCGTGCAATAGCCCGTGGCCATCTCGCTCTTGTTGCCCGTGGTGAGCACCACCTGGCCAAATTTATTGGACAAGGCCATCAGCAAGGTGCCGCGAATGCGGGCTTGCAGGTTCTCTTCCGTCGTGTCCTCGGGCAGGCCTGCAAACTCTTGCGCCAGGGCCGACTTGAAAGCCTCGAACTGAGGGCGAATGGAGATTTCGTCGTAACGAACGCCCAGGCGTGCAGCCATGTCGCGGGCGTCGATCCAGCTGATGTCTGCAGTGTAGGGTGACGGCATCATGACCGTCCGCACCTTGTCGGCCCCCAGAGCGTCTACCGCAATCGCCAGCACCAGGGCCGAATCAATGCCGCCGGACAACCCCAGCAGCACGCCAGGGAAGCCATTCTTGGTGACATAGTCGCGCACGCCCAGCACCAGCGCGCCCCACAGGTCTGCATCAGCGCTGGGAACGGGGGCCACATCAGCTATCAATTCAATAGCACCTTGCGCTTGCTGCAAGCGCACTGTGAACAGATTTTCTTTAAAACCAGGCGCGCGCCCGGCCACACGCCCATCGGCCCCCAAAGCAAACGAGCGACCTTCAAAAACCACTTCGTCCTGCCCACCCACCAGATGCGCGTACAGCAGGGGCAAACCCGTCTCCGCCACGCGCTCCCGCATGGTTTGCTCGCGCTCGGCACTCTTGCCCAGGTGAAACGGCGACGCATTGATGACCGCCAGCACCTCTGCGCCCGCAGCCGCTGCATCACGTGCGGCTGCCGGGTACCAGGCATCCTCGCAAATCAGCACACCCACCCGCACTCCAGCCACTTCAAACACGCACGGTTCCTGCCCCGCCACGAAGTAGCGGCGCTCGTCAAACACTTGGTAGTTGGGCAACTCGCGTTTGAAATAGGTCTGCTCGATCTGCCCATTGCGCACCACGCTGGCGGCATTGCGGCAGACGCTGAAAGCCGCCGCATCGGCAGACAGAGCCTGAGGGTGGCCCAGCACGATCGCCAGCCCTTGTAACCCTGCAGTTTCGCGGGCCACGGCTTTCACGGCATCATCGCAAGCCGCAAGAAATGCGGGGCGCAAAAACAGGTCTTCCGCCGCATAGCCACACACTGCAAGCTCGGGCGTCAGCAACAGCTGCGCGCCCAAGGCATGGGCTTCGCGGGCAGCGGCAATGATCTTTTGCGCATTGCCGGGCATATCGCCCACCACGAAATTGAGCTGAGCTGTGCAAATGGAGAGCGTCATGGATTTGATAAGGGCCTTGCAGGCCTGGTGGAACAACGCCCACACCGCCCCCGCGGGGTTGACGCAGAAAATCCTGATGGATGCCTGCCCCCCCAGAACACGCCGTGGCTGAGTCGCACATTATCGCGCGCGTACACGCGAGCGTGCTCGATGTGGACCCACAAGCCTGGAACGCATTGCTGGCGCATCAAGCCCACGCCACGCCCTTCATGCGGCATGAATACCTGGCTGCACTGGAGACCAGCGGCAGCGCTACGCCGCGCACGGGCTGGACGCCGCGCTTCCTCACCCTGTGGGACGCGGGGGCGCTGGTGGCCGCCTGCCCGCTGTACCTGAAAACCCATTCGTACGGCGAATACGTATTCGACTGGGCCTGGGCCAGCGCCTACGAGCAGCACGGCGTGCCGTATTACCCCAAGGCGCTGGTGGCCGTCCCCTTCACCCCTGTGCCGGGCTCCCGCTTGCTGGCCCGTGATGCCACTGCGCGGGCACAGCTGGTGCAGGCTGCACGCCAATGGTGCATTGAAGAAGATATCTCGTCATTGCACCTGCTGTTTGCGGCAGAAGAAGACATTGCCACCTGCGCCGACCAGGGCCTGATGTTGCGCCACACCGTGCAGTTCCACTGGCAAAACACGGCGCCTGTAGCACCTGCTGTGTCTAGCGAAGCACCCTCGGAATGGCTGGCGATGCCAAATCGCTTCACCAGCTTTGACGACTTTCTAGCCAGCCTGGCGCAGGAAAAGCGCAAGAAGATCAAACAAGAGCGACGCCGTGTGACCGATGCAGGCGTGACTTTTCGCTGCCTGCAGGGCAAGGACATCAGCACAAGCGACTGGGATTTCTTCTACCGCTGCTACGAACGCACCTACCTCGAACACGGCAACCCGCCCTACCTGAGCCGCGCCTTTTTTGCAGACATGGCGCGCACCATGCCCGAAGCGTGGGTGCTGTTCATTGGCGAGCGGGACGGCCAGCCAATTGCTAGCAGTTTGATAGCTATCAGCGCTTATCCTGCAAGCGCTACATGCCAAAAAGATACTGAGATCATCGCCTACGGGCGCTATTGGGGGGCACTGGAACGCGTGGACTGCCTGCACTTTGAGGCCTGCTACTACCAGCCTTTGCAATGGTGCATTGAGCATGGCGTGCACCGCTTTGAAGGCGGCGCCCAAGGCGAACACAAAATGGTGCGGGCCTTGCTGCCTGTGCAGACCAGCAGCGCCCACTGGCTGGCGCACCCTGCTTTTGCCGATGCGGTGGAACGCTTTTTGGAACGCGAGGGCGAAGGGGTGGACGCCTACCTGCAGTCGCTGCACGAACGCACGCCTTTTCGCAAAACTCAAAACCCAGCCTGACCCCAAGAAAAAAGCCGGTGCAACGCACCGGCCTTTCGGGTCACTGGATAGACCGCTTCACTGCACCGCCCGTGTGCGGACTGCAGCCAACGGCCCGTGCAGCTTTAGAACGACTCCCAGTCTCCATCATCGGATGCCACAGGCGCCTTGGACTTGACAGGAGCACTGTAGGCCACTTGCCGCGCAGGCGTAGCTGCTGCCTTCTTGGAAGTGGCGGCACCTGCCATTTTTACCTTCAGTTCCTTCGCCAGCTGGATCACCGCAGCACCCACTTTTTGCGAGGCATTGGAGAAACCGGTGTTGCTCTCCAACTGCATCTCGGCTTCCGAATAAGCGCCCTGGTTGATCAGGCGCGCCACCTTGCCAGCCTCCTGGTGGAACTGTCGGTGCGACTCCAGCAACTGCACAAACGACGGTTTGCCGCCGTACTGCGAGCTGCCCGCGCCGTGCAGCCACTTGCCCAGCTCGCAGCAATCGTCACGCGACACGGTGTCTGCATCCAGAGTTTCTTTCTGAGCAACAGCCGTACGCAATTTGGCTCGCCAGTTAGCGTGCGCTTGAATGGCGTTGTCCAGATTAATGCCCAAAGGGGGGCCTTCCGATGCAGCGGAAGAACGGCCCAGCGCGGCAGCGGGCGCCGCAGCCAATCGGGCCGAGGTGGCTGCAGGCGCAGAGCCCATGCGCGGAGCTTGCGTGCGAGCCACGCGCTCCTCGCCTGCGGCCAGCTTGAAGAACGCCACGGTGTCGACGAGATCCTGAGCCTGATTGTTCAGGCTGCTGGCCGCCGCGGCCATTTCTTCCACCAGGGCCGCATTTTGTTGAGTGACCTGGTCCATTTGGGTTACCGCTTCACCCACCTGGCTGACGCCCTGGCTTTGCTCATTGCTGGCAGCGCTGATCTCACCCATGAGGTCCGTCACGCGCTTGATCGCACCCACCACTTCCGTCATGGTGGTGCCGGCTTGGTCTACCAGCGACGTACCGTGCTCTACGCGCTCCACGCTGTCGTTGATCAAGGTCTTGATCTGCTTGGCGGCCTCGGCCGAGCGGCCAGCCAGGCTGCGCACTTCGCTGGCCACCACGGCAAAACCACGGCCTTGCTCGCCCGCGCGGGCGGCTTCCACGGCAGCGTTCAGTGCCAGGATGTTCGTCTGGAAGGCAATGCCGTCGATCACGCCAATGATGTCGGAGATCTTGCGCGAGCTGTCGTTGATGCCCTTCATGGTTTCCACCACCTGGCTCACTACCTCACCGCCCTGCACCGCCACAGTAGAGGCGCTCATCGCCAACTGGTTGGCCTGGCGGGCGTTGTCGGCGTTCTGGCGCACGGTCGAATTGAGCTGCTCCATGGACGCAGCCGTTTGCTGCAGGGCGCTGGCTTGTTGCTCCGTCCGGGCGCTCAGGTCGTTGTTGCCCGAAGCGATTTCAGACGAAGCCACCGCTACGCTTTGTGAGCCTTCACGCACATGGCCCACGATGCGCGACAGGCTTTCCTGCATCTCCGACAGTGCGCGCAACAGGCGGGCTGCCTCGTCCTTGCCCTGAGCATCAATGCGAAGAGACAGGTTGCCCTTGCTGATTTCTTCAGCAGCCTCCACCGCACGCTGCACGGGGGTGGTGATGGAACGCGTGGCCCACACCGCAAACAGCAAACCCAATACCAACGAGGCACCAGCCCCGATCGCCAGCACCCACTGGCTGGTCTCCGCAGCGCTCAATACCGATTTTTCAAAAGTGTCCAGCTCGTCGTAGGTGTACTTGGTGACGTTTTCAAGCGACTGGATGTAGTTCTGGGCCATGGGGCGGAGATCGCTGTCTACCAGGGCGAACACATCTTCACCGGCCTTTTTGCGCTCGAGCAACTTGGCGCGGGCATCCACATAGGTTTTGCGGGCGGTGGCTACGTTGGCCAGCAGTTCTTTACCCTTGTCGCTGTCAATCAAGGTTTCGAGTTTTTTCTGCTTCTCGCTCACCTCTTTGGTGGTGGCCGACATGTCGGCCCCCAGCGCAGAGATGTAGCTCGCATCAGTAGCCTTGAGCGCTGCGGAGGCGCGGGCCCAGTTCAAATCAATCCCGGCTTTCCACTCCATGGCCAGCTGGTTGCGCTCAATCTCCACAGTCGAGATGCGAGTGATGGCTTCCTTGAGCATGGACAGACGCCAAAAGCCTACTGCGGCAATCACGGCGGTGATCAAAAGAACAAGCCCAAAGGCCATGCCTAAGCGGGTACCGATCTTGAATTGGTTCATCGTATTTCTCTTAAAAAGCGCCTGCGCATCAAAGAGGCACAGGCGTACTGCCAACCTCGTCGAACTCCCACTACAGCCCATCACCCACCTCGGGATTGCCAAGGCGATGGACGTGAGGCCTGCGCCACAACACTGCTGGGCGGTCGGGCCTCACTTGCATTTGAAGCAGCGCTTCGACACCAGTCAACACACATCGTCCAGCGCAATTATATCATAAATATTAAATTAAAACTTGTTCACATTGAATTCGTCCATCAAACAAGAGGATGTGGCGGGCGAGTAACGTATCAGTTCGGTAATAAATAGCGATTCGCATTTCACTGTGGTGACAGGCGCAGCCATGCGCCTGTGTAAGCCTCGCAAACCAAGGCTTACCAATGCGTGACATGAGTGGATGCAAAGGCAGTCGCTGGCCGTTGGGGTGCGCTGAATAAAAAAGCACGCTGGCTTACAGCGTGCTTTGGTTTGGCAGCAGCCTTCGTTGGAAGGCCATCGGGGCGATGCTTAGAAGCTCTCCCAATCGTCGTCATTGGCCTTGGGCGTGGCTGGCGCTGTGGGCGCTGTGGGTGCTGTGGGTGCTGTGGGTGCTGTGGGTGCTGTGGGTGCTGTGGGTGCTTTGGCTGCAGGCAGTGCTCGGGGCGCCGCTGCCCGAGGCGCAGAAGCAGGCTTTGCAACTGCGCGCGCCCGGTTCGGTGCACCCTGGGGGGCGGCTGTGGCTACCTTCGCAGCGGGCACTGAAGCCCGGGCAGCTGGGGCGTTTGCATTGAGCTGGAAAACCGCCACAGCGTTGACCAACTCCCCCGCCTGGGTGTTCAGGCTGGCCGCTGCCGCCGCCATCTCTTCCACCAAAGCCGCATTCTGCTGTGTGGCCTGGTCCATCTGCGCGACAGCCTCTCCCACCTGGCCTACGCCTGCGCTTTGTTCGCTGCTGGCCGCGCTGATCTCTCCCATGATGTCGGTCACGCACCGGATGGCAGTGACGACTTCGGTCATGGTGGCCCCAGCCTTGTCTACCAGCGCGCTGCCTTGTTCCACCCGCTCTACGCTGGCGGTGATGAGGCTCTTGATTTCCTTGGCGGCTTCTGCGCTGCGCTGGGCCAGGCTGCGCACTTCACCGGCGACCACGGCAAAGCCTCGGCCTTGTTCGCCCGCTCTGGCGGCTTCCACGGCGGCGTTGAGCGCCAGGATGTTGGTCTGGAAGGCTATGCCGTCGATGACGCTGATGATGTCTGCAATCTTGGCGCTGCTGGCGTTGATGCCTTTCATGGTCTCCACCACTTCGGCCACAACTTCACCTCCCTGGGCGGCGACGGTAGATGCGTTCATGGCCAGCTGGTTGGCCGTGCGGGCGTTGTCTGCGTTCTGGCGCACGGTGGAGCCAAGCTCTTCCATCGACGCGGCGGTTTCTTCCAGGGCGCTGGCTTGTTGTTCTGTGCGTGCGCTCAGGTCGTTGTTGCCTGAGGCAATCTGCGCCGAGGCCGAGGCCACGCTTTCCGAGTTTTGGCGCACAGCCACCACAGCGGCTTCCATGCGCAGCAGGGTGCTTTGCAAGGCCTGGCTTGCCGGCGTGCTGACATGGACGGCTCGGGCTCCATGCAAGGTGATGCTGTCTCCGCTATCGACCGCTGCCACAAGGTTGCGCAACTCCTGCCCCGCGCGGGCAGTTCGCTCCAGGCTCACGGCCATCAAAACCTCCAGCGAGGTCTGCATCACCACATACACCGCATGGCTGAGCGTGCGCACGAAGCTGGCCTCGGTCAGGCAGTACACGCCGAAACCTGCGGCCTGCAAACGGTCGAACAGCACATGGTGCACCGCGAAGACCAGGGCTGACAACACGATGGGACGCCAGTCCAGGTACACCAGCAGCAATGCCAGCGTGACGAACACACCGAAGTGCAGCTCGGTCTGCCCCTGCGCGAGCTGAATGTGCAGCGCCACGAAGGCCGACTGCACAAAGGCCAACACCAGCCGGGAAGCCAATGCGCCTGCCGCACTGGCATACGCAATGACCGCCACCACCATCAAGACGGCCGACACACCCCAGGCCAGGCCTGATTCCACGAAATTGAAGCCCAACGCCACTGCCGTGATCGCACTGATCACGATGGCAGCCAACATCACACGGTCTCCCATGATGTGCATGGAACCCTGGGCGTGCCGAGGCAGTTGCCGGGAAGAATCGCTCATTGATAACTCCGAAAATTGAGGGAGCGCGCAAACATCCACCATGACAGATGCCCTGTTCTGTGATCAAAACCGTTGCCGGCGCGCCGCCAAGCCAAAACAGGTACTTCACCACCCAGAACCAGGTTCAACATCACCATGCTGCAATGCACAATGAAATATATCCATTAAATTTGATAAATATAACTTAATTGATAATTTTACTTGTGTATTCCGTGCCACTCGTCCGGCCTGCAGCCCGACAGAACCTCTTGCGAATGGCATCCCGACACAGCGCCGGGCAACAAAAAAGCACCTGGGCAAATACCCAGGTGCTTTTGCAGTGTGAGCGCAGCGGCGGTTACCGCAATGGACCCAAATCAGGCCAGGCTCTTTTGGTAGTTGGCCGCGCCGTCCATGACTTCCTTCTTGGCGGAATCAATGCCTTCCCAGCCAATCACCTTGACCCACTTGCCCTTTTCCAGGTCCTTGTAGTGCTCGAAGAAGTGGGCAATGGCGTTGCGGCGCATGGCGTTCACATCGTCAATGCTCTTCCAGTGGTCGTACATAGGCAAGATCTTGGAAGTGGGCACGGCAATGACCTTGCCATCCACGCCAGCTTCGTCTTCCATCATCAAAATGCCCAAGGGGCGGCAAGGCACCACCACGCCGGGGTGCAGGGGGTAAGGGGTGATGACCAGCACATCCACAGGGTCGCCGTCGCCCGACAGGGTCTGGGGCACATAACCGTAGTTGGTGGGGTAGTGCATGGCAGTGGTCATGAAACGATCCACAAAAATCGCGCCCGACTCCTTGTCCACTTCGTACTTGATGGGGTCAGAGTTCATCGGGATTTCGATGACCACGTTGAATGTCTCGGGGATGTTCTTGCCAGGGGTGACGTTGTTGAGGGACATGTTTTTGAAAATAGTGGTTTGCAACAGTAACCCGCGAAGCATGGCGTTCCATTGAGCGTCGGGATTAACCCTGATTTTAGAGGCATGCCCCTTTCTGCCCGCTTGCAACAGGGGGTTTGGTTGTAAATTGAGACCGTTGGCCAATCGGCCCCGCCCTGGGGCCCGAGGAAGCAACGCAGCGGAAGCACCACCGATGCGTCGTGTTTCCAACCGTGCAACCGCATTTGAAGGAGCACTGTATGGCTGACAGCACAGCAATGACCCCTCCCCTTTTATTGGCCCTGGTCTGCGGGCTGGTCGCCGTGGCCTACGGCATCTGGGCGCGGGGCTGGATTCTTGGCAAAGACCCCGGCAATGCGCGCATGCAAGAAATTGCGGCAGCCATCCAGGCGGGCGCGGCGGCCTACCTGGCGCGCCAGTACAAGACCATTGCCCTCGTGGGGGTGGTGCTGGCGGTGCTGATTGGCGCTTTCCTTGACAGAACGACGGCCGTTGGTTTTGTGGTGGGGGCCGTGCTCTCGGGTGCCTGCGGCTTCATCGGCATGAATGTCTCGGTGCGCGCCAACGTGCGCACAGCGCAGGCCGCCACGCAGGGCATTGGCCCGGCGCTGGATGTGGCGTTTCGCGGCGGCGCCATCACCGGCATGCTGGTGGTGGGGCTGGGGCTGCTGGGCGTGACTGGTTTCTTCTGGTTCCTCGCAGGCAATGGCAACCTCAAGCCCACGGCACAACTGGCCACGCTGCTTAACCCGTTGATTGGCTTTGCGTTCGGCTCGTCGCTGATCTCCATCTTCGCGCGCCTGGGCGGCGGCATCTTCACCAAGGGTGCCGACGTGGGCGCCGATCTGGTGGGCAAGGTCGAGGCGGGCATTCCTGAAGACGACCCGCGCAACCCTGCGGTGATCGCCGACAACGTGGGCGACAACGTGGGTGACTGCGCCGGCATGGCGGCCGACCTGTTCGAGACCTATGCGGTGACGCTGATTGCCACCATGGTGCTGGGCGCACTGATGGTGGGCGCCGCCCCGGTCAACGCCGTGGTGTACCCCTTAGCCCTGGGGGCGGTGTCCATCATCGCGTCCATCATTGGCTGCTTCTTTGTGAAGGCGTCCCCCGGCATGAAGAACGTGATGCCCGCGCTGTACAAGGGCCTGGCCATCGCCGGCGTGTTGTCGCTCATCGCGTTCTACTTCGTCACGCTGTGGATCATTCCGGACAACGCCATCACCGCCAGCGGCAGCCAGATGAAGCTGTTTGGCGCCTGCGCCACCGGGCTGGTGCTGACGGCCGCGCTGGTGTGGATCACCGAGTTCTATACGGGCACGCAATATTCCCCCGTGCGCCACATCGCACAGGCCTCCACCACGGGCCATGGCACCAACATCATTGCGGGCCTGGGCGTTTCCATGCGCTCCACCGCCTGGCCGGTGTTTTTTGTGTGCCTGGCCATCCTGGTGGCCTACCAGCTGGCGGGCCTGTATGGCATTGCCGTGGCGGCCATGTCGATGCTGTCCATGGCCGGTATCGTGGTGGCGCTCGATGCTTACGGCCCCATCACCGACAACGCCGGCGGCATTGCCGAGATGGCCGAGCTGCCCAGCAGCGTGCGTGACATCACCGACCCGCTGGACGCCGTGGGCAACACCACCAAGGCCGTGACCAAGGGCTACGCCATTGGCTCGGCAGGACTGGCTGCGCTGGTGCTGTTTGCGGACTACACCCACAAGCTCGAAAGCTACGGCCGGGCCATCACCTTCGACCTGTCGGACCCGCTGGTCATCATTGGCCTGTTCATCGGCGGGCTGATTCCTTACCTGTTTGGTGCCATGGCGATGGAGGCCGTGGGCCGCGCAGCGGGCGCCGTGGTGGTGGAGGTGCGCCGCCAGTTCAACACCATTCCCGGCATCATGGACGGCAGCGGCAAGCCCGAGTACGGCAAGGCCGTGGACATGCTGACCACTGCCGCCATCAAAGAGATGGTGATCCCCAGCCTGCTGCCCGTGGTGGTGCCCATTGTGGTGGGCCTGCTGCTGGGCCCCAAGGCGCTGGGCGGCTTGCTGATGGGCACCATCGTCACCGGCTTGTTTGTGGCGATTTCGATGTGCACGGGCGGCGGCGCTTGGGACAACGCCAAGAAGTACATCGAAGACGGGCATCACGGCGGCAAGGGGTCTGAGGCGCACAAGGCCGCCGTGACGGGTGACACCGTGGGTGACCCCTACAAAGACACCGCTGGCCCCGCCATCAACCCGCTGATCAAGATCATCAACATCGTGGCGCTGCTCATCGTGCCGCTGGTGGTCAAGTTCCACGCAGGTTGAACCACCGCACCCCGCCCTGCCAACCCCGGCAGGGGCGGGGCCTTGCGCAAACATGGATTGACGCCCTTCCCCCTCGCCGCCACCATGCACGGCAAACGCATGAAGGATTGAAGGAGACACGCCATGACCGAGCTGGTCGTACGCCGCCTGTTGATAGACCTGGCACAGTCCATGGCGCGGCACTGGTGCGCAGGCGATGCCTTTCGCACCGCGCTGTTCAACGCCCTGTCCATGAGTTTTCCGCTGGGCGAGCAATTCTTCATCGACGCGGTGCGCGATGCCCACAAGGCCCTGCCCCCGGATCTGCAAGCCCAATACGCCGCCGAAGTGCGCGGCTTTGTGGGGCAAGAGGCCACGCACCGGCGCATTCACACCCTGTTCAACAACCACCTGGAGCAGCAGGGGCTGCGCAACCTGTGGGCGTTGTCCATCGAAAAGCAGCGCAAGCTCTTCACAGGGCAAGACCCCCGCCACGCCCTGGCCGTGACCGCTGCCAACGAGCACTTCACCGCCATGCTGGCTGAATGGCTGCTGAGCCACCCGGAGGTGCTGCAGGGCAGTGAAGAGCGCTTGCAAACCCTGTGGCTGTGGCACAGCGCGGAAGAGGGCGAGCACAAAAACACCGCGTTTGACCTGTACGCCGCACTGGGGGGCAACCACCATTGGCGCCTGGTCTGGTTTCGGCGCACGACGCTGGCTTTTCTGGTGGATGTGACGCGCCAGGCGCTGAGCAACCTGTACCGCGACGGCAGCCTGTACCGCCCCAGCACCTGGGCCAGTGCCTGGCACACCCTGTTCGGCCCCACCGGGCTGGTGCGCCACATCTGGCGGCCATGGTGGGACTACCGGCGCCGCGACTTTCACCCCAACCAACAGGCCAGCAACCTGTCGGCCCAGTGGCTGGAGCACAACCGCCACCGCTTCACACCAGTGGGTGAAACCGGCTGAACCAGGCGGTGCACGCCGCAGCGCAGCCCTCGCGCTTCAGGGCATTTTCGCTATTGATTTCATAGCTACCCGCGCTTGACAGGAAAGCGCTGGAGGCCATTTTTACCAATAGCCATCTTCACCCTCAGGCCGTCTGACGCAGGTCACGCCTGCGCACTGGGCCGCTGCGCTGCTCCACGGCGTGCTGTACTTCTGCGCGCAAACCCAGCGCAAAGCCCCATTCGGCCACCACAAAAAGGGGCCCAACCAGCAAACCCATCACATCGTCCACAAAGGCGGGCTTGCGGCCCTCGTAATAGTGGCCCACGAACTGGATCACCCAACCCACGGCAAACAGCCCCAGCCCCCAGGCCAGCCAGGCGGTGGTGCCCAGGGGCGCCATGGCAGCCGCCCCCGCCAGCATGGCGGCGAGCAGGGCCGACATCACCAGCCCCAGCCGCACATCCAGCCGCAGGTAGAAAATGCCAGCCGCCACGGCGCAGGCCAGCGCCGGGCTCACGGGCACCATGCCCAGCCACCACACCGGGCGTGAAAGCAGCACCACCACGGCAAACATGATCATGGGCACGCCAACAAAATGGGTGTGGATGTTGCGCGGATCGCGGTGGTAGGCGGCGTATTGCGCCAAGTGATCGATCAGGGTTTTCATGGGTGTCTCCAGTCGTTGTTTTGAGCAGGATTCAATATCTCTCGCCAAAGGCGTTAACGTCTGTCGTGCAGCCGACAAAAACAGAGGCGGCAACAGCGCCCCTGTGACTGTGCGGGACTGGCGCTTTATCGCTGCCCGCAGCCCTTGTAGTCCCTGTTTCTGCCCCTTTTTTCGCGCCCAAGCCGCCCCTTTTTGTGATTGCCTACCCCGCCCGGTCCCTGCCTTTTTCGACGCGCACCCAAGCGGCCATGCACACAGCACCGCAAGCCTTGCTGCTTCCTGGCCCACGGCACGTCTGAGCTGCCTGAGCATCCCCTCCTGGCGCAGACTCTTGCCGCGCTTGCCCTTTTGCCCCGCCGACCCTGATCTCTGACTGCATGACGACCGAAGTCTCCGCCCACCTCATCGCGCTCCAATCGGGGCGCTGGTTCGCCCAGTTGCCCCCTGAATTTGCGGCGGCACTGCTGCGCATGGGCCGCATCCGGCAACTCACCGTGGGCCAGTCCCTGTTCTTGCGTGGCGACCCGCCCTGCGGGCTGTATGCCGTGCTGCGTGGCGCACTCACCGTGTCGGGCACGGGCGGGCGGTCTGACGACGCACGCTCTGCGCTGCTCACCCGCCTGGAACCCCCGCAGTGGTTTGGCGAAATTTCGGTGTTTGATGGCAATGTGCGCAGCCACGACGCCGTGGCGGCCGAGCCCTGCACCCTGCTGCACGTGCCCAACGAACCCCTGCAGGAATGGCTGCGCGGCCACCCCGAGCACTGGCACGCCCTGGCCCTGCTGGTAACCGACAAGCTGCGCACCGCCTTCATCGCCCTGGAAGACGCCGCCCTGCTGCCAGCCCCCCAGCGACTGGCCCGCCGGCTGGTGATGATGGCCGAGGGCTATGGCCAATGGAACGCCGATGGCCTCACCCGCCGGGTGATTGCACTGTCGCAAGAGCAGCTGTCGCAAATGCTGTCGATCTCGCGCCAGACCACCAACCAGATCCTCAAAGACCTGGAAGCCCGCCAGCTGGTGCGCGTGCAGCGCGGCGAGGTCGAAATCATGGACCTGGCCGGGCTGCGCCGCACCTACGCCTGAGACGAGCCACCAGCGCTATCAAAAAGAGAGCTGCTGTCGCCTGCAGTACAGGCGCTACAGCCCAATTCGGCTAAATAGTAAGCACGCATTCGATTTCTATGCAGAATGTCATCATGCAACTGAACTACATCGCCAACGCCTCCGTCCCGTCTTCGTCTGGCCGCACGCTTGCGGTGATCGACCCTTCTGACGGCCAGCCTTTTGACGAAATCCAGCGCAGCAACGCGGACGACATCGACGCCGCCGTGCACGCCGCCCGCCAGTGCTACCAGGCGGTGTGGCAGCGCATGGCACCTGTAGACCGGGGCCGGCTGCTGCAAAAACTGTCGGCCAAGGTGCTGGAGCATGCCGACGAACTCACGGCGCTGGAGCAGCGCGACTGCGGCAAACCCACCAAACAGGCCCGGGCCGATGCCGTGGCGCTGGCGCGCTACTTTGAGTTCTATGCCGGGGCCTGCGACAAACTGCACGGCGAAACCATTCCCTACCTGGACGGCTACAGCGTGCTCACCTGGCGCGAGCCGCACGGCGTGACCGGCCACATCATCCCGTGGAACTACCCCATGCAGATCTTTGGCCGCAGCGTGGGCGGCGCGCTGGCGGCAGGCAATGTGTGCGTTGTGAAACCAGCTGAAGACGCCTGCCTGTCGCTGATCCGCGTGGCGCAGTTGGCGGCCGAGGTGGGCTTTCCACCCGGTGCCATCAACATCGTGACGGGCTATGGGCACGAAGTGGGCGATGCACTGGCACGCCACCCTGGCATTGACCACATCAGCTTCACCGGCAGCCCCAAGGTGGGCACGATCATTCAGCAGGTGGCCGCCGAGCGCCACTGCCCCGTGACGCTGGAGCTGGGCGGCAAAAGCCCCCAGATCATCTTTGCCGATGCGGACCTCGACGCAGCCGTGCCCGTGGTGCTCAACGCCATCGTGCAAAACGCCGGGCAGACCTGCTCGGCAGGCTCGCGGGTGCTGATCGACTCGCTCATCTACGAGCCCCTGCTGGAGCGCCTGGGCCAAGCCTTTGAAAAGCTGCGCGTCGGCCCCGCCGCCATGGACCTGGACGTGGGCCCCCTGATTCGCCAAAGCCAGCAGCAGCGTGTGTGGGACTTTCTGTCGGACGCGCAAGTGGCAGGCATCCCCATGGTGGCGCAAGGCGTGGTGGTGGACGAGGCGCCCGAAGGCGGCTTCTACCAGGCACCTACCCTGCTGCGCGATGTGCCTGTGGGCCACCGTCTGGCACAGGAAGAAGTGTTTGGCCCCGTGCTCTCGGCCATGGCCTTTCAGGACGAAGACCACGCGGTCGAGCTGGCCAACGCCACGCAGTTCGGCCTGGTGGCAGGCATCTGGACGCGCGACGGCGCGCGCCAGTTCCGCATGGCCAAGCGTGTGCACAGCGGCCAGGTGTTCATCAACAACTATGGCGCGGGCGGCGGTGTGGAGCTGCCGTTTGGCGGCGTCAAATCCAGCGGCTACGGGCGCGAGAAGGGGTTTGAGGCGCTGTATGGGTTCACCACCCTGAAAACCGTGGCCATCAAGCACGGCTAAAGCCGCCCGATTCCCCTGTCCTCCTGCTCTTCGCTCGCTTCTTTCCCATGCCCCTGTCAGCTCCCGTCCCTCGCAAAACCAGCCATATCCGCCGCGTCACCTACCAAGGCTACGAACGTGAAGACGGCCTGTGGGACATGGAAGCCGAATTGCACGACAGCAAAGCACACGACATGCCATCGTTTCGCCACCAGGGCGTTCGGCTGGCGGGGGACCCCATCCACCACATGTGGCTGCGCGTGACGATTGACCGCAAGCTGGTGGTGCACGCCATTGAAGCCGCCATGGACGCCCACCCGCTGCAAGACTGCCCACAGGCGCGCCCGGCCCTGCAGGGCATGGTGGGCGCCTGCATGGCGCGCGGCTGGCGCCAGGCCATTGCGCAGCACATGGGCGGGGTGGCCAGTTGCACCCACCTGCGAGAGCTGCTGTTCAACATGGCCACCGCTGCCTTCCAGACCTTGCCCGCCGCCTTTGGTGGCGGCGACCCGGACACCCCGCCCCGCCACCTGGGCCAATGCACGGGCTGGGACTTTGAGGGCAACGGAGTGAAAGAGTACTTTCCGCAGTTCTACGGGCGTGGCGAGGCCAATACGCAGCCCTCCACCCCACACAATCCCACAGGCAAAAAGAGCTTCTAGCGCTTATCCATCAAGCGCAACCAGCTATCAAAAACAGAGCAAACACAAAGGAGACAGCCATGCGCGTGCAAAACAAATCCATCATCGTCACCGGCGCCGGCAACGGCATTGGCGAAGGCATTGCCAAACGCCTGGCGCAAGAAGGTGCCCAGGTGCTGGTCAATGACATCAACACCACAGGCGGCCAGCGCGTGGTGGCAGAGATCACCGCCGCAGGCGGCACGGCAGCGTTCTTCCAGGCAGACGTGACGCAATCTGCCCAGGTCCAGGCCATGGTGGCCGAGGCCGAGCGCCTGTTTGGCAAGCTCGATGTGGTGGTGAACAACGCAGGCTGGACGCACCGCAACCGCCCCATGCTGGAGGTGAGCGAAGACGAGTTCGACAAGGTGTACGCCATCAACGTCAAGAGCATCTACCTCAGCGCCATCCACGCCGTGCCTGCGCTGCGCCGTGCGGGTGGGGGCAGCATCATCAACATTGCCTCCACCGCCGGGCTGCGGCCCCGCCCCGGCCTCACCTGGTACAACGGCTCCAAGGGCGCGGTCATCACCACCAGCAAATCGATGGCGGCGGAGCTGGGGCCTGACAACATCCGCGTGAACTGTCTGAACCCGGTGTTCAACCCCGACACCGGCCTGGCGGCCGAGTTTGCGGGTGGCCCGGTGGACGATGCCCGCCGCGCCAAGTTCCTGGCCACCATTCCGCTGGGACGCTTCTCCACCGCGCAAGACGTGGCCAACGCCGCGCTCTACCTCGCCAGCGACGAAGCCGCCTTCATCAGCGGCGTGTGCATCGAGGTGGACGGCGCCCGCTGCGTTTGATCTGCCCAGGGCAGAGCTGGCGCCTTGTGTGGCTTCAGCCCAGCACTTCGCGCAGGGCTGCGTCGTACAGGGACGTGAGCCGGTCCATCACCTCCAGCAGCCGTTCGCTGGTGGTGGCCACGGCTTCCATGCCCTTGGTGTCGGGGTGGCGGCGCATGGCGGCTTCGAAAAACAGCCACTGGGCTTGCCCCAGTTCCAGCTCGGTGCGAATGGCAGGGGTAGACACCGGCGCTGCCGCCAGGGCCTGCAGAGCCTGCTTGAACTCTGCAGCGTCGGCATTCATCTGGGTCTGCGACGCCTTGGGGTCCACACCCGCGGCCAGCAAAAAGTACTGCTTGGCCATGCGCTGAGACAGCATGCGCTGGCGCCCGGCCATGCCCACCAGCTTGGCGCTGGGGGCGCGGGCCAGTTTCTCCAGCGATTCGGTCGCCGTCTGGGCCGCCGTCATCATGCGGTCGGCCTGCTCGGCCACGGCGGCGGCAGAGGCCTTGGAAGGCGCAGTCGCCGTCAGGGTGTTGAGCACGGTGTACTGCTTTTGCACCTCTTCAAGCTGGCGGCTCAAATCTGCGGGCCAGGCGCCCGCCGTGGAGCCCTTGGCCAAGTCGGCAGCGCCGGCCTGTGCCTGCTTGCGCACCTTGGCCAGCACATCCAGCGCCGCCAGGGGCAGCACCTGCAGATGCTGCTGGCAATAGGCCTTGGCCATGCGCTGCGACAGCGCGCGGAACGAGCCCGACACGTTGATGGCCGCAGAAAGCGCCATTTGCGCTTGCGCCGTGGCGGCCCAGGTGGGCAGAACCACCCCGGCAGCCACCCACTGCACCATGCGCCGACGTTGGTGGGAACAGGAAACGACGGGTTGATTACGACAGGTCATGGCAGTAGGGCTTTCTATGCAATCAGGGTGAAAGAATGTTTCCCGAAATGCAGAGAATTGTCATGACAATGTCAAACCAGCCCCCCCTTGCGACAGATCAATGCAATGCCAGCGCGCAGCAGCGAAGATCCGCACGCCGCCAACCGCCAATCCCTTGATGCGGATCAAGACAATCCAGTGCGGGTACCCCGCCCAGTGAAGGCCTTGGGGCACAATCCCGCCCATGGCTGAACGTGTCATTCCCCTGGTGGACCAGCGCCACGCCGACCTGGTGGCCCAGGTACCTCTGCACCCTTCTCCAGCAACTGGCTTGCTGGTGGACACCCGGGGGCGCCCCCTGCGCGATCTGCGCATCAGCGTGACCGACCGCTGCAACTTCCGCTGCAACTACTGCATGCCCAAGGAAGTGTTCGACAAGGACTACCCGTACCTGCCGCACAGCGCGCTGCTGAGCTTTGAAGAAATCACGCGGCTGGCCTCGCTGTTCCTGGCGCATGGGGTGCGCAAGATTCGCCTGACTGGCGGCGAGCCCCTGCTGCGCAAGAACATCGAAGAGCTGATTGCCCAACTGGCACAGCTGCGCACGGTGGATGGCAAGGCGCCGGACCTGACCCTCACCACCAACGGCTCGCTGCTGGCGCGCAAGGCCAAGGCGTTGAAGGAAGCGGGCTTGAACCGCGTGACCGTGAGCCTGGACGGGCTGGACGATGCGGTGTTTCGCCGCATGAACGATGTGGACTTTCCGGTGGCCGACGTGCTGGCGGGCATCGAGGCCGCGCACGCGGCAGGGCTGTCGCACATCAAGGTGAACATGGTGGTCAAGCGCGGCACCAACGACCACGAAATTCTGCCCATGGCGCGCCACTTCCGCGGCACGGGCACCACGCTGCGCTTCATTGAATACATGGACGTGGGCGCCACCAACGGCTGGCGTATGGATGAGGTGCTGCCATCGGCCAAGTTGATTGCCCGCCTGCGCGCCGAGCTGCCGCTGGTGCAGTTGGACCCGAGCAGCCCCGGCGAAACCGCCGAGCGATGGGGCTATGCCGACGCCAGCGGCCAGCACGACCCAGCCCTGGGTGAAGTGGGGGTCATCAGCAGCGTGACGCAGGCGTTCTGCCACGACTGCAACCGCGCCCGCCTCTCCACCGAAGGCAAGCTGTACCTGTGCCTGTTTGCCTCGCAAGGCCACGACCTTCGCTCGCTGCTGCGCGGCGGTGCCAGCGATGCCGACATTGCCGCAGCCATTGCGCCCATCTGGCAGCAGCGCACTGACCGCTATTCCGAACTACGCAGCACCTTGCCCGCAGACAACACGCAGGGTGCGCGCCGGGTGGAGATGAGCTACATCGGCGGCTAGGCGGCTGCGCGGGCCGTAGACCCTCGGCGCCTTGGGTCTGCAAGGCAGCCTGCACAATCGGGGGCTCGCTTTTTTCTCTTTTCAAAGGCCTCTTGATGATTGACACGCTAGACATCACCGGACTCGTCCTGGCCGGCGGGCGCGGCTCGCGCATGGGCGGGGTGGACAAGGGGCTGCAAAACTTCCGCGGCCTGCCTCTGGCGCTGCACACGCTGATGCGGCTGCAGATGCAGGTGGGGGTTTCGCTGATCAACGCCAACCGCAACCTGGCCGCCTACGAATCGTTTGGCGCACCGGTGTGGCCCGACGCCAACAACGACTACGCAGGCCCCCTGGCCGGCTTTCTGACCGGGCTGGAACACTGCGAAACGCCCTGGCTGCTCACCGTGCCGTGCGACACCCCGCTTTTTCCGCTGGACCTGGCCAGCCGCCTGGCCCAAGCGGCCGATGAGCAACAGGCCGACATTGCCATGGCCGCAGCCCCGGAAGATGACGGCACAGGCCACATCACCGTGCGGCCCCAGCCGGTGTTTTGCCTGCTGCGCGTAGACCTGCTCGAAAGCCTGGTGCGCTTCACCCAGGCGGGTGGTCGCAAAATTGACGCCTGGACCGCCCAGCACCGCTGCGTGACCGTGCCGTTTGACACCCCGGGCGACGACCCCAAAGCCTTTTTCAACGCCAACACGCTGGCCGAACTGCAGGCGCTGGAGCGCACTGCCCCCTGAGCTGCAGCGCCCCGGCGGCGCCCCGTGTGCGCCTGGCCTTCCTGAATTGACCGAACCACCATGAAAACCATCGCCCAAATTGCTGCCGAACTGCAGGGCTACGACCCCCAAGCCCTGCACGCCGACCAGGTCAACGCGTTTTTGCACCAGCTGGTGCAGCCCGTGGATGGCACGGAAGAAGTGGGCATTCTTGAAGCCCTGGGCCGCGTGCTGGCGCGGGATGTGATTTCCCCCATCAGCGTGCCGCCGCACGACAACTCGGCCATGGACGGCTACGCCTTTGCCGGCAGCCAGCTGGTACCCGGTCAGCCCCTCACGCTGCGCAGCGTGGGCACTGCCCTGGCGGGCAAGGCGTGGACGGGCACGGTGAAGGCGGGCGAATGCGTGAAGATCATGACCGGCGCCATCATGCCCGCTGGGCTGGACACCGTGGTGCCGCAAGAGTTCACCACCGCCCAGGGCGACCAAATCACCATCGCCCCCGATGTGCTGCGCCTGGGCGACAACCGCCGCTTCAAGGGCGAAGACTTGATGGAAGGCGGCGTGGCGCTGGCCCGTGGTGAATTGCTCACCCCAGCCGCGCTGGGCTTGGTGGCCAGCCTGGGGCTGAAAACCGTGACCGTGTCACGGCGGCTGCGTGTGGTGTATTTTTCGACTGGCGACGAAATCCTGAGCCTGGGTGAGCCCCCGCGCGAAGGCGCCGTGTACGACAGCAACCGCTACACGGTGTTTGGCCTGCTCACCCGCCTGGGCGTGGAAGTGATCGATATGGGCGTGGTGCGCGATGACCCCGCCCTGCTGGAAGCCGCCTTCACCGAAGCCGCGCAGCGCGCGGACGCCATCATCACCAGCGGCGGCGTGAGCGTGGGCGAGGCCGACCACACCCGCGCCATGATGAAAAAGCTGGGCGACGTGGCCTTCTGGCGCATTGCCATGCGCCCCGGCCGCCCCATGGCCGTGGGGCGTATTGCCGCCACAGGCCTTCAAGCCAAAACAGCCCCCAGCGCACAACCAGCAAGCGCAGGCAGCTATCAAAATGATATCAACACCAGCACAGGCGGTGCGGTGCTGTTTGGCCTGCCGGGCAACCCGGTGGCGGTGATGGTGACCTTTTTGGCCTATGTGCGCCCCGCACTGCTGCGCATGATGGGCAGCACGCGCACAGCGCCGCCGCTGCTGCGCGCCACCAGCACCGAAGCCATCCGCAAAAAGCCGGGCCGCACCGAATACCAGCGCGGCACCGTCACCACCGGGCCGGACGGCAACCTGCAGGTGCGCACCACGGGCAACCAGGGCTCGGGCGTGCTCAGCTCCATGGTGCAGGCCAATGGGCTCATCGTGCTGCACCACCACCAGGGCAACGTGGCTGTGGGCGATCCGGTGGATGTGATGGTGTTTGAAGGGGTGATCTGAAGCCCGAAACCAGCACAGGCAACACGCTCACAAGCTACTGGCAGTTTGCGTCCCTGTCTGACGGGCCTGCGGCACCCAGCGGCGGTACAAAGCGCTTTTAGCCTTTGCCTTGAGAAAGACCCCCATGCCCTACGCCGCTACCCACCTGCCCCAGCCGCCCACACGCGATGCGGTAGACGCCCTGCCCGGCACCACCGTGCTGGAATTTGGCACGCCCTGGTGCCCCCATTGCCTGCGCGCCCAGCCGTTCATCGAACACGCTTTGAAAGGCCAGGAAACCAGCCACATCAAGGTGGAAGATGGCCCCGGCCAGCGGCTGGGTCGCAGCTACAAGGTCAAGCTCTGGCCCACGCTGGTGGTTTTGAAAAACGGGCAGGAAGTGGCCCGTGTGGTGCGCCCCACCACCCAGGCCGAGGTGGACGAGGCACTGCGCGCAGCACAAGGCTGAGGCCCGGGGCCAGCCCACCCGCCAGCGCTCAGCGCATCTGCACCGTGCCAGAGACGCTGATGCTCACCTGCTCACGCCCTGGCTGCACAGGCACTGGCGCGTCAGATGCGAACGACGCCATCTTTTCGCGGGCCACCATGGCGCCCATCAGCGTCACCCCCTGGCCTTGACCCGACACGCTCACCTCGCGCAGGCCGTAGCTGGCAAAGCCAAACGCTTTCGACAGTTCTGCCGCACGGGCCTTGAATTGCTCAATCGCCTGCGACTGCGCCTCGCCCTCGGCCTTGGCCCGCGCCTCGCGCGACAGGCCAAACGACACATCGCTCACCGCCATCGACTGGATCTTGCCGGCCATGCCGGTAATGCGCCCAAAGTCGCGCCCTTCCAGCCGCAGCTCTGCCCGGCCTTGCCAGCCCAGCACCTTCTGGTCTTTGCCGTAGCGGGGGTACAGGCTGAACGTGCCGGTGGACACATCCATCTGCCCCGGCTGCGCGCCTGCCTTGGCTTGCGTCAGGGCTTCATCCAGGGCCTGCTTGAGCTGGGTCTGGGCGGCAGCCAGCGTGGGGGCTTCCTTGTTCGCCATCAGGGTGATGGTCAGCATGTCCTGCTCGACCTGCACCATGCCGGCGGCCGACAGTTGCACCACATTGCGCGGCTCTGCGGCCACGGCAGCTACCGGTGCGGCTTGTTGAGAAAAAACGGCCCCAGCGCTCATCAGCAAAGCGCTGGCAGCTACCAAACGAATAGCATTCTTCATGAATTCACTTTCTCAAAAATCGGTGTGACGCCGCACGCTGAAGCCATTTCCAGCACGCTTGCCAGCCCCTGATCAGACAGTGTGTAGGCACAAGTCGCTACGCGCTGTCAGACGGTGTTGACGATTGGGCAAAACTTGTAACAGTTGGTCAAACCCAAGGAAAAAACGCGAACTTCGGCGCTCAACATGGTCAGAATCGGCTCTGTTACAAATTGGACCCGAGATCAAATATGGCCACTACACCCAACCGTACCGACAAAGTTTTGGTGGTAGATGACGATGCCCGCATCCGCGATCTGCTGCGCCGCTACCTGACCCAGGAAGGGTTTGAAGTCATGGTCGCTGAAGACGGCAAGGCGCTCAATCGCCTGCTGCTGCGCGAAACCGTAGACATCATCGTGCTGGACCTGATGATGCCTGGCGAAGACGGCTTGTCCATCTGCCGCCGCCTGCGTGCCGCCAACGACCGCACCCCCATCATCATGCTCACCGCCAAGGGCGAGGACGTGGACCGCATCGTGGGCCTGGAAGTAGGCGCCGACGATTACCTGGGCAAGCCCTTCAACCCCCGCGAACTGCTGGCCCGCATCCACGCCGTGCTGCGCCGCCGCCCTGCACAGGAAGCTCCGGGCGCGCCCTCGGGCGACAACGAGGTGGTCACCTTCGGCCCCTTCACCTTCGACCTGGGCACCCGCGCCCTGCAACGCAATGGTGAAGAGCTGCCCCTGACCACTGGCGAATTCGCCATGCTCAAAGCCCTGGTGCGCCACCCACGCCAGCCGCTGTCGCGCGAAAAGCTAGCCCTGCTGGCACGCGGCCGTGAGTTCGAGCCGTTTGACCGCAGCCTGGACGTGCAAGTCTCGCGCCTGCGCAAGCTGGTGGAAGTGGACGCTGCAGCGCCCCGCTACATCCAGACCGTGTGGGGCGTGGGCTACGTGTTTGTACCGGACGGAACGAGCTGACCCCCATGACCCAGCCTGAAGGCAAACCACGGGCCCGCAGGCGCACACCTGAAGGACCAGCAGCCGACGTGACCAGCCCTGCACCGCTGGAATCGCCGCTGCCCGCCACGCGCGAGCAACGTGCCCGCGTGGGGCTGAATCTTTTTTGGCGCACGTTCTTTTTGCTGGCGCTGCTGCTGGTAGGCAGCATTCTGGCCTGGCTGCAAACGCTGCGGGCGCTGGAGTTTGAGCCCCGCACGCTGCACACGGCGCAGCAGATTGCCTCGCTGGTCAACCTCAGCCGCGCAGCGCTGGTGCACTCCGACGCGATTGCGCGGGTTTCGCTCATCAAGACGATGGCCGACCAGGAAGGCGTGCGCATTCTCCCCCGCGAGCCGGGCGACAAATTCACCCTGCTGGAAAGCGGCGCGCTGGGCAGCCGCCTGACCGAGGAGCTGACCCGGCGCCTGGGGCCCGACACCATCGTGGCGCAAAGCGTGAACGGAGAAAACGGCCTGTGGGTGGGCTTCAACATCAACGGCGACCCCAATTGGCTGCTGATGGACCGATCACGCTTCAGCCCTGCGGGCGGGCGCACCTGGCTCATCTGGCTCATCACCGCCGGAGCGCTGTCGCTGGCCGGCGCTGCGGCCATTGCGCGGCTGATCAACCGCCCGCTCAAGCAGCTGTCGTACGCCGCCAACCGCGTCAAAGACGGAGACTTCACCGCCAGCCACCTGGACGAAGAGGTGGTGACCAGCGAAATCCGCGAGGTGAACATCGGCTTCAACCGCATGGCCCAAAAGCTGGCCAAGCTGGAACAAGACCGCGCGGTGATGCTGGCCGGCATTTCGCACGACCTGCGCACGCCCCTGGCGCGCCTGCGGCTCGAGACCGAAATGAGCGTGATGGACGACATCGCCCGCGAACACATGGTGGCCGACATCGTTCAGCTCGACGCCACCATCGACAAGTTCCTGGACTACGCCCGCCCAGACCATGTGACGCTCACACCGGTGAACCTGCACGCCGTGGTGTCGTCCTGCGTGTACGCCGTGCAAGACCACCGGGAGCTGCAAATCACCATGCACATCCCAGAAGACCTGAACGTGCTGGCCGATGAGGTGGAACTGGCACGGGTGATTTCGAACCTGCTGGAAAACGCCCGCCGCTATGGCAAGACGGCCGACACCGGTGTGACCAGTGTGGAAATCGCCGCCAAGGGCCGCGAAAACTGGGTGCTGCTCAAGCTGCGCGACCACGGCGACGGCGTGCCGCCCGAGCAGCTCTCCAACCTCACCAAGCCCTTCTTCCGGGGGGATTCCGCCCGCACGGCAGCGGCGGGTGCGGGGCTGGGCTTGTCGATTGTGGACAAGACGGTGCAGCGCATGGGCGGCATCTTTGCGCTGGCCAACTCCAGTACAGGCGGTCTGGTGGCGCACATTCAGTTGCAGCGCGCCAGCGAATTGCCCGAGGGCGTGGATCCCAAGCAGCGCCTGCACCGCCCGGCCGTCAAACGCCACCTGCCCCGCCAGCGGGCGCAGGAGCAGGCCTGAAAGAGGCCTGAAACAGGTCTGACAAAGGCCCACGGTGTGAACCGTGGGCCTTTTCACTATCAGGCGTTGAACACGCCAGTCAGCAATTCGGGCAACCGGGCCACCGGCATGCGAAACCCGCAGGCCTGGGCATGGCCACCACCGCCCATGCTTTCAGCGAGGGCGATGCAATCAAAATTGCGCTGGGCCCGCAGCCCGGCCTTCACGCCCTTGTCGGTGGCGCTCCACATCAGGGCGAAGGTGCCCGTCTTGGCGGAAAGAATGTCGCCCACCAGGCTGTGGAACATGCCGGGGGCGTTCACCATCAGTCCGGCAACGCCGTTGAACACCAGCGGCTGCGCGCCCTCGGCAATGTCGTGGGCCATCTTGCTGAATTTCTCGTCCATGGCGGCGCCACGGGCCATGAAGGCGTCGAGCTGCTCGGGGGTGAAGCGGGTCATCTCCTTCCAGCGCTCGAAGGTTTTGGGCTCCATGTCCAGCGCCGACAGGAACGGAGCGCTCTGCGCAAATTCCCACTTCCAGATGTCACGGTCTTCCACGTACTGCAAGAGCGCGGGCACGGGTTCGTCGGGGTGGAAAAACTCCCACGCCAGCCGGGCGCCCGACTTGTTCATGTCGAAGTGCACCACGCCGCAGCGGCATGCAAAGCCTGTGAGCTTTTCGGCAGCGCTCTTGTGGTGGTCCAGCATGACGAGCTTGGCCGCGCGCTCGTCGATGGCGGCCAGGATCTCGGCAGAGAAAGAGAAGTCGAGGATGTACACCGTGCGCCCTTGCAGCGGCGGCAAGTCGTCCACAGTTTGCACATCGCCATGGTCCAGGCCCACGTATTCGGCCTGTTCGCCATAGTAAAGCCAGGCTGCCAACGCCGCGCCAAAGCCGTCGGGGCAGCCACGGCCGTGGTACAGAACCAGCACAGAGGGATCGTCTTTGCTGGGCGCCACCAGCAGTTGCAGGGGAAGAATGGATTTGCTCATTGCCCTGATTGTCGCGTGTGCCAGCGCACCGCGTGTCCCAAAGTCCCCATCAACCCCTTCAACCGGTTTTCAATTTTGATAGCAGCTTGCGCTTGATCGACGGGCGCGGGGCTATGATTTGGCTTGTCATCCCAACACCGTTCCCCATGCCCCAGCCCCTGCACATCCTCTGGCAAGACGACCACCTGGTGGCCGTGTACAAGCCTGCGGGCTGGCTGGTGCACCGCACGGGGCTGGACGCGGGCGAAACCCGCTTTGTGATGCAGACCTTGCGCGACCAGCTGGGCCGACACGTCTTCCCGGTGCACCGGCTGGACAAAGGCACCTGCGGCGTGCTGGTGATGGCGCTGCACAGCGACGCGGCCCGGGCGCTTTCCCAATCTTTTGAGAACCAGGCCACGCACAAGGTCTACATCGCCATGGTGCGCGGCTGGACGCCCCCGGCTGTGGAGGTAGACCACCCCCTGCGCCCGGACGATGCCCCGCCCGACGCCCCCGTGCAAAGCGCGCACACCCGGTTTCGCACGCTGGCGCAGTTGACGCTGCCCGAAGCCAGCGACCCGCGCTTTGCCACCACCCGCGCTTCTCTGGTGGAGGCCATGCCCACCACCGGGCGGCGCCACCAGATACGCCGCCATCTCAAGCACCTGGCGCACCCCATCATTGGCGATGCCACCCACGGCAAAGGGCCGCTGAACCGCTGGTGGGCCCAGCGCCTGGGCCAGCAGCGCCTGTGGCTGCATGCACTGCGCCTGAGCCTGCCGCAACCGTTGACTGGCGAGATGCTGCACCTGCACAGCGGTTTGCCACTGCAACCCGCGCCAGGCAGCAGCGTGGCCGCCTGCCCCCATGACCCCGAAGCGCCAGAAGCGCCCAGCTTGGACTGGCAACGTCTGCAAGCCGACTGGCCCTGGCAATGGCTGAACAACTCCCCGGCCCCGACCCCAGTGCGCTCATGACGGCAACCCCGGAGGTTTGGCGACGTGGAAGGGCTACGATGCGCCTTCGCTTCTGAACACCGCTTTCGCTCCATGGCATTTCCCTCGGTCAAGCTCACCACCCTGGCATCGCTGACCCACCGGCTGCCTGCCGCCTGCTGGCTGGCACAGCGCCTGGAGCAAGCGCCGGAGCGCTGGGCCACGCTGCCGGTGTGGTGGGTGGAGGGCGACCTGGACATGGCGGCGCTCGATCTGGTCACCACCCTGTCGAGCGACGGGCAATGGCTGCCCCCCCTGCCCTCCACCGCGCTGGATGGCAGTGCGCCCCACCCCGGCGGCGCCCTGCTGTGGGTGGACGGCCATTTGCGACTGCAAGGGGCACTGACGGGCGGCTGGCACACCCCTGCCAGCGCGGCTGAACCATCGAGCCCCGCCGTGCATGCGCTGGTGATGGGCGATGCCCAGGTGCACAGCGCCCTGCTGCGCCAAGGCCAGCTGCATGTGCAAGGCAACCTGTCGGTACACACATTGCTGTGGGGCGATGGCGCGCCGGGCGGCCTCACGGTGCTGGGCCAATCCACTGCACAGGTGGGGCTGTTCACGCGCGGGTATGCACCGCAGTGGAACCAACCGCCCAGCTTTGACTTCACGCTGCAAGATGCAGACCCTGCCGGTGATTCGGCGCTTTGGCAGCCTGCGGACCATGAAACACTGGGCCTGGTACTCCAGCCCCAGTACCTGGATGCCGACAACGCCGGAACAGGCAGCCTGGCCGAGATGCTGAACGCCCCCGCGCTGGTGGAAGCCGCCAGGGCGCAGCAGCCTGTGACGCAGCCCACCGCCGCAGTGCATGCACTGCTGCCGCCTGTCCCCTCCTTTTTCCAGGACGAATCCATCAGCGTGGCCAATATCAGGGCCGCTGTGCAGTCACCCCTGATCGCACCCAAGCAATTCACGGCCGAAGGCTGGTTTGGGCAGACCGACTTTTCGCTGTGCCGCAAACATGTAGACAGCGACGGCGATGCGCGGCAAGACAGCGTGTTCATCACCGTATGGAAACAATGGGACTTTTACCTGGGGGTGGAAAGCCCCGAGCCCGCGCAGGGCTGGCTGGGCGGCGGGTGGAGCCGGCTCCAGCGCCTGTTCAAGCGCCATGGCGGGCAACACCCTGTGGTGCTCAATGCCCGCAGCACGGGCAGCACACCAGGGTTGGTGGTGCTGTACCGCCCCTATGAGCAAGGCGTTGCCGGTGCATGGGCCCCGCTGGCGTTGGGTGATGAAGATGGCGCAGACCCCGCCGCCCAGCGGGCCTGCCAGCAAGCGTGGCGCGGGGTGCTGGACTATGTGCGCAAAGGCACCGCCCAGGCACGCGCGCACCACCCGTTGTGGGCGGCCCTGCATGAAGCAATTACCCCTGCGCGCCTCACGGCCCTCACGTCCACGCCCCTGTTCACCGAGCGCTACAACGACTGGTGGGACAGCGAAAAAAACGGCCTGTGGGTAGGCCAGTTCTGGATGGGCGCACGCCAGCCCTGCCTGCACCAGGGCGAGCCCTGGGGCCGCGCTTTCAAGCTGAGCTGGAAAAACGGCGAAGACGGCCCTGGCGATGCGCCTGACAACGCCCACAGCGCCTACCAGATCGACATTGAAGAAGCCCGCGAAGGCCCGCCGCTGCTGCGGGTAACGTACAGCCAGCGGCAAAGCGAGCCGCGCACGCCCATTCCACCCGACGCGGCAGACCATCTGGCGCGCCTGCTGCGCCTGTACCGCCAGGCGCAAACGCACATCGAGCGCCTGACGGCAGCCATGGCCCACGAGGCCCAGCCACCACGCCCCCCCGCTGCGCAACTGCTCACCGTGCCGCCGTTGGCACCCAATGTTCCCGATACCGCCGTTTTCGGCGCCGAGTGGATGCAGCGCTCGGGCCAGTGGCAAGCCACGGGCCAGGCCTACGCACAGCAAGCCCGCACCCAACTCGCCGTTGCCGACGCTCCACCTGCGCAGGCCATGGGGCAGGCAGCGGCGGATGCAGGCCTTTCGCTGTTTGGGGCTGCGGCTGACACCATGCCCGCGGTGGATGACCCCCGTGCAGCGGACGCCGAAGCCGTCCTGCAACTGGCGCGCGAGGTGCACCGCCATGCCGATATGGGCCTGGCAGCACGCTTTCGGCAGCGCTTTGCCTTTGCCCCCGATGCGCTGGCGGCCCATGCCTACCGGGCGGGCCAACCCGCAGGCCCCTTGCTGCTGCTGGACGATGACCGCGCCGTGGTGCGGGTGGCCCAAGGTGGCCCGCACGGCACGCACTGGTGGCTGTTGCAAGGCCTGCAGGCGACGGTGGTGGAAGGTTTGCACGGTGCGGGGCGTTCCCCCAACCGGCAATGCTTTGCCAAGTTCGACGGTCACCAAGTCACCACCCACGCGGGCTGGGTCGGGCCGGTGATCACCCGCTTCCACCTGCCCCACCACGCCAAAGCCGCAAGGCCGGGGACTGCCGGGTGTGACGAGATCCTGCCCTTCAACGATGGTTTGCGCGTTCTGTGGCGCGACGCTACCGGTGTGTACCTGCTGACACCCGACGCAGCGCAACAGCTGTACCCCAGAGCGGAAAGCAACGAAGCAGCCAATGCCCCGGAGCACCCAGATGCGCAAGAGCCACGGGCACAGCCTCTGCTGCACATGGCGCTGTCACCCGACGAGCGCTTCATCGCCGTGGGCGACCAGGGCAGCCAGCACCTCTTGCTCAACCCGCGTGGCGAGGTGCTGGGCCGGTGGGCACCGTTGTCGGCCTGCGCCCACCACGCCACATTCACCCACGACAGCACCCGGCTGCTGGCCCATTCCTGCCACCTTTACACGGGCCGTACCGGGGTGTTGCATCTGCCGCCCAAAGGCACTGGGGGCGGCCTCCATGAGTACCCATCGTTCCCAGGCGCTGCCGCGCTGCAGCCGTTTCATTGCCACAGCTGGCGGGTGGATGCCACGACCACGCTGCAGGGCACGGTGATGGAAGGCGATGCGGCAGGCTACCTGCATGCGCTCAGCGACGACGGACAACTGCTGTGGCACCACCACATTGGCGGCGCTTTGAACGCGCTGGACACGTCACCCGATGGTTCCACCATCGTCGCCGCCAGCCACAGCGGCTATGTGGTGTGGCTGCGGCAGCTGGGGGCAGGCATGGACCCCTGTTCGATCAGCACTTCGCCGTATGCCGAAACAGGGCGCTGGATTTTTTGGCAGGGTGAGGCGGAACCATTGCACTGGTAACGGCGCTCCGCCTTGAAGTCAGCCTGCTGGTCACCGACGCCCACGGTGCCAAGGCGGCCAACAAAGGATGTATTGCTACTTTTTTGATAGCTGCTTGCGCTTTTAAATAAAGGCTTTGGCACTGATTTGGCATCAACTCGGCTAACCCTACAGAGCAGCACCCAGCGGCCCGTGTGCTCCGCTCAATGCGGCCCGGGGCCTTGGGGCAAGTCGGGAGTCTGTCGGGCCATCCATTGGTCCACAGGCTCGGGGTGCCCAAAAAGGTAGCCCTGGTAGACCATGGCAGGTTCGCGCTGGGCGAGAAAATCCACCTGCTCCTGCGTCTCCACCCCTTCGGCCACAACGCGCAAACCAAACTGGCTGGCAACGGTCAAGAGGGCCTCCACCAAAGCGCCGTCGTCCTTGTTGCTCGGGGCCTCGCTCACGAAAGAACGGTCAATCTTCAGCTCCTGGATCGGCAGGCGCTTGAGGTACGCCAGCGACGAGTAGCCCGTGCCGAAATCATCCAGCGCAAATTCCACGCCCAGGGCGACGAGTTCGCGCATTTTCGACACCACATCGTCAAAGTCATCTATCACCAGACCTTCGGTGACTTCCAGCGTGAGCAGCGTGGGGTCTGCCCCCGTGGTGCGCAGCAAGGCCCGCAGGCTGGGCACAAAGCCATCCTCGCGAAACTGCCGGGCACTGAGGTTGACGGACATGCGCAGGCGACGCCGGCTGAAGTCGGGCTGCGCCACCACGGCACAGGCCTGCGCCAGCACCCATTCACCCAGGCTCACGATCAGGTCGGACTCTTCTGCCATAGGGATGAAAGCCCCAGGCGTCAACAGGCCATCGCGCGGGTGCTGCCAGCGCACCAGGGCCTCCACCCCCGTCACCTGACCGCGCACATTCACCTGGGGCTGCACGTAAAGCCGCAGCTCTTGCGCACCGATGGCGTGGCGCAGGTCCCGCTCCACCTGAAAGCGCTGGGCCGCCGCCGCGCCCATGCCCTGCTCAAAAAAGGCCGACCGGGCGCCACCCGCGTGCTTGGCCCGGTGCAGGGCGGTGCCCGCGCGCCCCATGGCAGCCAGCGGCGATTCCTCCACGCCTTGCGGGTACAGCGTCAAGCCCATGCTCAATCCCAGCTGCGCCTCTTCGCCGGTGTCGCCCAAGGCCAGGGGGCGCACAAAGGCTTGCTGGATCTGGTCGGCGAACGCCAGGGCACGGCGGCCTGCCACGGTAGCGTCGATGCCCAGGTCGTGCAGCACAATGCCAAACTCGTCCCCCGCCACACGTACCAGCAAATCGTGCGGGCCCAGCAGCTCGGCCAGCCGCAAGGCCACGGCGCACAGCAGCCGGTCGCCCATCTCGCTGCCTCGGGCATCGTTGAAGTTGGTGAACCGGTCCAGATCCAGCAGCAGCAAGACGTGCACATCGTCGCCCGAGCGCTGGTGGCGGGCCTGCAGGCTGGCCAGCCGCTCAATGAGCATGGACCGGTTGGGCAGGCTGGTGAGCGAGTCGTAATGCGCGAGCCGGTGAATCTCTTGCGCAGCCCGCTTGCGGTCACTCACGTCCTGCTTGAGCTCGACATAGTGGGTGATGCGCCCGTCTGGCTGGCGGATAGGGGCCACCACCACGGACTCGCTGATCACCGCGCCATCTTTGCGCAAATTGCTTTGCTCGCCCGCCCAGGACTCGCCACGCTCCAGGGTCTCGCGCATGCCCTGCCATTGCGTGGGCCCCAGGCCGTTGGCGGACACCTCACTGCTCAGCCGGCCCAGCACTTCATCGCGGGCATAGCCGGTGCGCGCCAAAAAGGCATCGTTCACAAATTCGATGCGCCCGTCCAGATCGGTGATGACCGTGCTCTCAGGGCTTTGCTCCACCACGCGCAGCAGCTTGCGCAGTTCGGCATCGCGGGCCCTCAGGTCTTGGGCCATGGTTTGGGCCTCATGCACCCGCCGGAGGTAGCTTTTGCGCGAGAGCAGCGTAGCTGCCGCCGTGAGCCCCACAATGCCTGCCAGGTACACCGCATACGCCCATCGGTTGTGGGGGCGCATGGCGGGCAGCGCCCCATGCTGATCAGCCCACAGGAAAAACGCAAACAAACCGCCGGTGACCGCCAGCAAACCCACGGTGGAGCGGCCGCCCAGCAGCCAGGCACACAACACGATCAGAACGGGATAAATAAGCAGGTTGGGGCTGTTGATGCCGCCATTGCTGGCAGCCACCAGCGACACGACCACCCACACGCCCCACACCAGCAACCGGGCAGCCAGCGTCTGCCACCCCAGGTGCAGCGCCACCAAGGTGGTGGCCCCTACACCGGCCACGCACAGGTTCAGCGCCAGGCGGCTCCACTGGGCTTGCTCTTCGCGCAACAGGAGCAGGGCCACCAAAGCGCCCACCACCACGGCCACCCAGCCAGCTAGCCACCTGCACCATGCGGCGCATGCTGGGGTCGTTATGGTTGACGACAGGCGGCATAGAAAGGGGTGCCCTGGTGGAATGCAAAACAAGCGTTGCATCCTAACGCGGAGCGGCGATGAATCACAGAGCACACCCCAGAGTTGGCGCGGGTACGCAACGCGCGAGCCCGGCGGCCACTGGGGACCTGGTGAGCCGGCGGCCGGGCCACCCGCCCCGGCGCTCAATAGTGCGGGGGAAGCTCGTCTCGCAAATTGCGCGGGCCGTTGGAGCCGCCCTCGGGCGCCTGCTGGCGCAGCTGGATGACTTCGTGCGTGAGCCGGTCGATGAGTTGCTGCTGCTGGTAAATGGTCAGGTTCAGCTGATCCAACAGGTCTTCTGTGAAGCTGGCCTTGATTTCCAGTGCTTCAAGCCGTTGAAGGATTTCGTCGGTAAGGGGTGAGGTCATGGGAGCTATCGGGTGGGCACAGCGTCAGGGCTGGGCTTCGGTGATGTGGAGCTGGCTGGGCCGCTCGAGCAGCCATTCGGTCAGCGCCAAGTGGCACAGGATGTCTTCGTTCAGCGGCAGATCCTTGCCAAGCACAAAGCGCAGCAGGATGTAGCCGCGCTGGCCTGCGCGTTCTGCGGGGCGAAACGCATCGCCCCATGAGCGCGTGGTGTATTCAAACCGCGAAGCGTAGCCTTCGCGACGGTCAGGCGGCCAGCACATCATGCGCACGCCGGGGCCTCCAGATGTCCAAGGGCGCGCATCGGCGTGATGGACATACAGCTCGACCTGGAACGCCGCAGGCTGTGCACGCCGCAGCGCAATGTTCAACACCCCTACCGTGTCATTGATGTGCGGCAGCGTGCGTGTAAACACCGGGGCGATGCCCTTCGCATCCAGCACCCGCACACGCCGGTTGGAAGCCTGCAAATCTTCTGTGCGTTGCTGGTACGCAGCCGCCACACACGCCACGTCTTCACAGCGGTTGCGCTGGCGCAGCCACCGCAGTTGCGCCGCACGCAGGGCCGCGATTGCGGCATCGCCGTCGGGCTTGGCCTGCGCGGTGCGGTAGGCATGGGTCAGGCGCTCATCGGCCTGCATGAGTTCGGGGCTGGCGCAGATCCAGTGCTCTACCGTCTTCTCCGCCGCACCGCAGTCAAAGCCTGGGGTGGGCGCCGAGGGCTCCAGCCCCTGCGCACTGGCCCATGCACAAAAGCCCAGCAGAACGAGGCTGGACAGCCAGGCCTTCACAGCGCTTGCCCCTGAACGCGGCGAATCAGATCGCCTGGCCCAGGCGTGCCACGCCTTCGCGGATCTTGTCCACATCGGCCGTGGCAAACGACAGGCGGAAGGTGGCGTGGTCGGGGTTGGCGCAGAAGAACGGCGTACCGGGCACAAAGGCCACGCCCTTTTCAATGGCGCGCTTGGCCAGCACGTTGCCGTCGGCCACCTTGCCACCCGCGCCCGTGAGGAGCGCCCACACAAACAGCCCGCCCTGGGGCTGCACAAATTCGATGGCGTCGCCCAGTTCCTTGCGCAGCGCATCGCCCATGGCCTGGGCCCGCTCGGCATACACCTTGCGCACATGGGCCAGCGTGCCAGGCATGCGGCCGGCCTTGAGGTACTGCGCGGCCGTGGCCTGGGCAAAGGTGCTGGTGTGCGCATCGCTGAACTGCTTGCACATGGTGGCCTTGCCCAGCAGCTCGGCCGGGGCAATCATCCAGCCCACACGCAGGCCGGGCGAGAGCACCTTGCTCAAGGACCCGCAGTGCACCAGCAGATCGCGGCTGCCGGGCACGGTGGCTGACAGGTTCAGCAGGCTGGGGGGAGGTGCATCGCCAAAGTACAGGTCGCCGTAGGGGTCGTCCTCCACGATCAGGGTGTTGTGCTTCACGGCCATCTCCAGCACGGCCTTGCGGCGCTCCAGGCTCAGCATGGCACCACTGGGGTTGCCGAAGGTGGGAATCAGGTAGACGAACTTGGGCTTGTGCTCGGCAATCAGCTTTTCCAGCTCGTCGGTTTTCACGCCGTTGCCGTCAATGGGTGCGCTGATGAGTTCGGCGCCATAAAGGCGAAAGCACTGGATGGTGGCCAGGAAGGTCGGGCCTTCCACGATCACCTTGTCGCCTGGGTTGATGAGCGTCTTGCCCAGCAGGTCCAGCGCCTGCTGGCTGCCGGTGGTGACGATGAGGTTGTCGGCCGCGACATCCGTGGCGCCCTTGGCTGTCATGAAGGTGGCGAGTTGTTCGCGCAGCGGGTTATAGCCTTCGGTGGCGCCGTATTGCAGCGCAGCGCCGGGTTCTTCCGCCAAGGCGGCATTGCTGGCAGCGCGGATGCCTTCCACGTCAAACATCGCGCTGTCTGGGAAGCCGCCCGCAAAGCTGATGATGCCGGGCTTGCCCAGCAGCTTGAAGAGTTCGCGGATGGCAGAGGTTTCGACGTTGTTGAGGCGATCAGCAAATTGCATGGGACGGCATTCCTGTGGGCAATGAATCCGCCATTGTCGCCAATTGCGGCGCAGTTTTCTTGCGGGCGCGGGCTATTTACCGCCCCCGGAAACGCTCCCTTCGCGCCGCCCCCGCCTCAATCCACCCGGATGTCCGCACGCGCAGCCACGGCGCGCATGAGCGGCAGCTCACGCTCTACCCGGCTGCGCAAGGCTTCGCCGTTGCCCCAGGCGGGCGTCAGCCCCATGTCTGCCACCAGGCCCAGCGGTGTGAAGCTGTTGACCGGGTCGTAGGGCAGGTTGTTGCGAATGGCCGGGTTCAGCGTGAGCGTGGTGCTGGCCCCGGCCAGCAGTGTGTAGCCATCCGGCGCCGCCTTGGCCACCTGCCCGGCTGCCAGCACGGTGCCTGCGCCAGGCCGGTTTTCCACCACCACGGGCTGGCCCAGCTTTTCGCTCAAGCCCGAGGCGAGCAAGCGGCCCAGGATGTCGGTGGCGCCGCCTGCGGCATAGGGAATGACGAACTTGATCGGGCGCTCAGGGTACCCCTGCGCCAGCGCCAGCCCGTGCAAGCCCAGCGCCAGGGCACCAGCGCCCAGGCAGGAAAGAAAGCGAAAACGTGTCATGGCCATGGCGCAAACTCCTCAAAGCAGGAAAAGAAACACGAAACAACAGCGGCTGTGCATCACTCAGTCACGCTCATCAACGGCGCTCTGCAGCCAACAGGGGGCTGCGCACCATGGCCGACAGGGCCAGCCCGCACTCGATCTTCCATAGCGCTTCGGGTTTGAGCAAGGCGCGGCGGGCGGGGCTGCGGTACAGCGCCGCGTTGGCGCCCGCCACCATGAAGCTGCGCAGGTCAATCCAGGCGCGCCACACCTGTTCAAAGTCAAACGCGGGGGTCACCTCCTCCACCGCGCAGCCAATGGTTTTGAAATGGCCCAGCGCCGCGCGGCAGGTGTCCAGCAACCCTGGCTCCGTCGGCAGGTGACCGCCCAGATCACCCAACCAGCCAATGCGTGTGCCGCGAAAGTCCCGCTCCAGCGCCCAGCTCCAGTCTTGGGGCCCCTCGCTGCGGCGGGTCAGCGGCAGGCGAGCATCAAACCCCGCCTGCACCGACAGCAGCATCGCCAGATCAGGAATGTTGCGCGCCATGGGGCCCGCCACGCTGAACTGCTGGAAGAACACCTCGTCGGTGGGCCCATGCGGCACGCAGCCCATGGAGGTGCGCAGGCCATACACGTTGTTGAACGCCGAGGGGGTGCGCAGCGACCCCATCATGTCCGAGCCGTCGGCCACCGGCAGCATGCGCAAAGCCACGACCACCCCTGCGCCACCGCTGCTGCCGCCAGCCGAGCGCTGTGGGTCAAAGGCGTTGCGCGTGGTGCCGTACACGGGGTTGAAGGTGTGGCCGCCAGACCTGCCGGGGAGCTGCTGGCCACCCACGCGCTGCGCAATGCACTGGAGGCCGACCGTGTGGTGGCCGACATCGAAGCGCTAAAGGGCCTGCGGCGCGGGTTGATCCGGGTGTGCTGCTCGGCAGGCTTTGCGATTGAGTTTCTGCCCAAGGCCATGGCCCAGTTCCGCGAGCAGCACCCCGGCATGCAGTTCCACCTGCGCGTGGCAGCCCCCGCCGCTGTGACGCAGGCGGTGCTCAACACCGAAGCCGGCATTGGACTCACCTACAGCCGCACGGCCGAACGTGACATTGAGCTGCAGACCCTGGCCGGTCGCACCCTGCCCGAAGGCGTGCGCGCCTTCATTGCCCACCTGCGCCAGCAACTGCCCCCCACCTGACCGACAATGCGGCGCTATGGATCCACCGGCCTGCCGCCAGGCAGAGCCCCACACCGTGCTGACCCGATGAAAACCGCCCACATCGAACCCTTTTTTGCCACCCTGCGGGCCGCCAACCCGCTGCCCAATACCGAGCTGGAATACACCACCGTGTTCGAGTTGCTGGCCGCCGTGCTGCTGTCAGCCCAGGCCACCGATGTGGGGGTGAACAAGGCCACGCGCAAACTGTTCCCGGTGGCGGGCACGCCGCAGGCCATTCTGGATTTGGGGCTGGAAGGGCTGGAGGGCTACATCAAGACGATTGGTCTCTACAAAAGCAAGGCCCGTCACCTGATGGAGACTTGTCGCATTCTGGTGGAGCGGCACGGCGGCGTGGTGCCCCGCACGCGTGAAGAACTGGAACAACTGCCCGGCGTGGGCCGCAAAACCGCCAACGTGGTGCTGAACGTGGCCTTCGGCCAGCCCACCATGGCGGTGGACACGCACATCTTTCGCGTGAGCAACCGCACAGGCCTGGCGCCGGGCAAAAACCCGCTGGCTGTGGAGCTGCAGCTGATGAAGCGCGTGCCCAAGGAATACGCCGTGGATTCGCACCACTGGCTCATCCTGCACGGCCGCTATGTGTGCCAGGCACGCAAGCCTCGCTGCTGGGAATGCGCGGTGAGCAGCTATTGCGACTACCAGCCCAAGACCACAGCCGCCTGACCAGACATCACGCGCGCCTTACTGTTTGAGCAAGGCCGCAAACTCCAGCGCTGCGCGGCTGCGCGAAGCGCCCTTGCGCCACAGAATGCCCGCGTGCCGCACCATGGTGGGTGAGCGCAGTTCAATGGTGTGCAGATCACTCGCCTGCCGGGCCGCACGCTCGGGCGCAATGCAGGCCAGGTCACCCCAGCGGCACACATCCAGCAGCCCTTCTACCGATTCCATTTCCACCCGCACCTGGGGCAACACCCCGGCGGCGCGCAGGCTGTCATCCACCAGCCGCCGGGTAGCGAAGGCACGCGGCAACATGGCCAGCGGCACCTGGGCGAGGTCTTTCACCGCCAGGCTCTTGCGCCGCGCCAGGGGGTGGGCGGGGTTCACCACCAGCTGCATGCGCTCTTCAAACAAGGGCTCGGTGTCGATGTCCTCGCGTTCGGTGGGGTAGAAGGCAATGCCCACATCCAGCAAGCCCTCCACCAGTTGTTCTTCGATGGGCCCAGCGCGCAGGTCCCGCACCACCACGCTTACCCCCGGATAGGCCCGGCTGAAGGCCGCCACCGCCGCAGGCACCAGTGTGTGCAAGAAGGTGGGGATGACCCCCACGGTCAGCGAGCCGGATCGCAGCGCCCCCAGATCGGCCAGCGCCATACGGCCTGCCTCAATCTCATGCAGCGCCCGCGCCGCATACACCCGAAACGCCAGCCCGGCCTGCGAAAGCCGCAGCCGCCGTCCCACGCGGTCAAACAGATCCACGCCCAGCTCCTGCTCCAGTTGCCGCAGTCCGTGCGACAAGGTGGACTGCGTGACGAACAGGTTGTGGGCCGACTGGGTCAGGTGCTCGGTGCGAGCGATGTCGAGAAAGTAGCGAAGCTGGCGGATTTCCATGGCAAGTGGGCGTGAAGGGCAAGGCAGACCGGCAGAGCAAGGCTTCAGGGGCGGCCATGTGGCCTACACACGGGCGCCTCGAATCATCGATGTTATCGAACGAACAGTTCCAAAGGAATCATTGGATTAGTTTCATTGCAAAAACTATCCTCGCGCGAACAAGCTGTCAAAGCACGTTGAAAAACGCAGCGCGACAGCCCCACCCATACCCCGCACTGGCTGCGAGCAACGCTTCATCCAGCAGAAGTCAGCCCCAGCCCTTGCCCCGCCCCTGGGCGGCCCGTTGAGAACCTATACACGCATGACTCTTTTGTCCTCCGCTCCAGATACACCCGCACACGATCTGACGGGCTTTGCCATTGAACGCATCGAAGCGCGCATTCTGGACATTCCCACCATTCGCCCGCACAAGCTGTCGTTCGGCTCCATCAGCCGGCAAAGCCCCGTCATCGTTCAGCTCTGGCTGAAGAACGGTGCCTGCGGTTTTGGCGAGGCGGCCACGATCGGCGGCCCTTCGTGGAACGAAGAATCGCCTGAGAGCATCCTCCACGCCATTACGCAGTACCTGGCACCCGCACTGCTCGGCGAGTTTGGCGGCGGCTTTGAAAGTGCCCTGGCACGCATGGACCGTGCCTGCAAGGGCAACGCCTTCGCCAAAAGCGCGGTGGAAATGGCGCTGGTGGACGCCCTAGCCCGCACCCTGAACATGCCTGCCTGGCAACTGCTGGGCGGCAAAGTGCACCAGAGCCTGCCCCTGGCCTGGACGCTGGCCAGTGGCGACGTGGCGCGCGACCTGCAAGAGGCGCACCTGCGGCTGGAGCAAAAACGCCACCACATCTTCAAGATGAAAATTGGCGCCCGCGCACCCGAGGACGACGTGGCGCACGTAGCACAAATCGCCCGCGGCCTGCAAGGCAAGGCCACGCTCACGGTGGATGTGAACCAGGCGTGGGACGGCAACACCGCCCGCCGCTATCTGCCCCCACTGGTGGAAGCCGGCGTGACGCTGATCGAACAGCCCGTGGCGCGCTGGAATGTGGAGGCGCTGCGCAGCCTCACCGCCACGCTGGACGGCGCACTCATCATGGCCGACGAAACCGTGTGCACGCCGCAAGACGCGTTCATGCTGGCCAGCCTCAAGGCCAGCCATGTCTTCTCGCTCAAGGTGGCCAAGCATGGCGGCCTGGTGCGCACCCGCAAGATTGCTGCGGTGGCTGAAGCGGCCGACATCGGCTGGTATGGCGGCACCATGCTGGAGACATCGCTCGGCAGCGCCGCATCGGCCCATGTGTTCTCTACCCTGGGCGCACAACACCACGGCTGCGAGCTGTTTGGCCCGCAACTGCTGGTGGACGACATCGTGGAGCAGCAAATGCCCATCACCAACTTTGCACTGCAACTGCCCGACGGCCCGGGCTTTGGTGTCGAGGTGTCGCTTGCGCAGCTCAACCGCTTTGACCGCGCACGCCAGGGCCAGGCGCCAGTGCATGTCGATATGGCACCCACCACCCCAACCGTTGCCTGATGGGCAACGCGCCCCATTTTTCTGACCCCTTCAAGGAGCAAACCATGCTGTTTCTGGTTCGTATGGATGTGAACATCCCCCGAGACCTTCCCGAAGCCCAGGCCAACGAGATCAAGGCCCGCGAAAAGGCCTATTCGCAAGACCTGCAGCGCGATGGCCGCTGGAAGAGCATCTGGCGCGTGGTGGGCGAATACGCCAACTACAGCATCTTCGACGTGTCTTCCAACGACGAGCTGCACCAGCTGCTGCAGGGCCTGCCCCTGTTCCCGTTCATGAAGATCCACGTGACCCCCCTGGCCACGCACCCCTCGGCCATCTGATACGGCTTTGCCTTCAAACGCATAACGTCGTTGGTTCGCCCTGCCGTGCTACAGCACTGTCTGCGGCTTCCCGCCTGGTTATCCGATTGAATGCAAAACCGCATGAGCCCTGCCACACCCGCCACAACACCAACACGAGACAAAACCATGATGACGAAACGACAGACGCTGGCGCTGCTGGCCTGCGCCCTGGCCTCGGCCACCCTGCCTGCAGCCCGCGCCCAGGCACCTGCTGCCTCCTGGCCCAGCAAGCCCATCCGCTGGGTGGTGCCCTTCCCTCCGGGCGGCGCCATGGACGCCATTGCGCGCACGCTGGGCGAGAAGGCTGGCAAGACGCTGGGCCAGCCCTTCGTCATCGAGAACAAGCCCGGCGCGGGCGGCAACATTGGTGCCGACTTCGTGGCCAAGCAGCCGGGCGATGGCTACACGCTGATGATCACCTCCATCGGCATGGCCACCAACAAGCCGTTGTACGGCAAGCTGAGTTACGACCCCATCAAGGACTTTGCCCCGGTGAGCCTGCTGGCCGTGGTGCCCAACGTGCTGGTGACCAACGCCACCCAGCCCGATGTGAAGACCGCCAAGGATGTGATTGCCGCCGCGCGCAAGGCGCCCGGTAAGCTCACCTACGCCTCGGCTGGCAACGGCACCTCCATCCACCTGGCGGGCGAAGTGTTCACCTCGCTGGCGCAGGTGGATATGCTGCATGTGCCCTACAAGGGAAGCGGCCCGGCCGTGTCCGACCTGCTGGGCGGTCAGGTCAACTACATGTTCGACAGCATCACCTCGGCCCGTCCGCACATCGAATCGGGCAAGCTGCGCGCTTTGGGCGTGACGACTGCCAAGCGCTCCAAGACCTTGCCCAACGTGCCCACGCTGGCCGAAGCGGGTCTGCCCGGCTACGAGGTCTCGCCCTGGTTTGCCGTATTCATGCCCGCCGCCACGCCCAAGGACATCGTGGCCAAGGTCAACTCCGCCTTGCTCGAAGCCATGAAAGACCCCGACGTGGTCAAGCGCTTTGAAACCATCGGCGCCGAACCCGTGGGCTCCACGCCCGAAGAAATGGCACAGCACCTGGCGCGCGAAAGCGAACGCTGGACCAAGCTGATCCAGGAACGCGGCATCAAGCTCGACTGATTCGCCCTCCCCGCTGCTGGCAGGGCCGCCTGCGCCACGCCCCCCACAGCGGGGTGCTGGTGCGATGCGCCTGCGTGCCTGTGCACCAGCCGCAGCCTTCGACTTCCTTTTCTGCTCTCTCCTCTCACCATGAAAAAACGCACCCTTGCCCACCTGGCCCTGTCGCTGGCCGCCACCCTCGCGCTGCCCTTGGCTCACGCACAAGCCCCTGCCTTCCCCTCAAAGCCTGTGAGCATCGTTGTGCCTTACGCCCCTGGCGGCCCGGTGGACAACCTCGCTCGCGTGCTGGCCACCCGCCTGGGCAAGGAATGGGGCCAGTCCGTGCTGGTGGTCAACAAAACCGGCGCCAACGAAATCATCGGCGCGGAATTTGTGGCCAAGAGCCCCGCTGACGGCTACACACTGTTCGCCGCCACCGAGGCCGCGCTCACCATGAACCCGCACCTGTACAAGAAGCTGCCGTACAACCCCGAGAAGGACTTCACCCCCATCTCGCGCCTCATCAGCGTGCCCATGGTGTTCTTCGTGCCCAAGGCCTCCAAGGCCAACACCTTGAAGGAGTTCATCGAGCTGGCCAAAAACGCCAAGGGCACGCCACTGACTTATGGCTCCTCCGGCGCGGGCGGCATCGTCCACCTGCCCTTGGCGATGTTCGCCAAGCAAGAAGGCCTGGAAATGGTGCACGTGCCCTACAAGGGCGCCGCACCGCTGATTCCGGAAGTCATCTCCGGCCAGATCGACTCTGCCGTGCTGGGCGTGTCGGTGATCGAGCAGCACGTGAAGTCAGGCAAGCTCAAGGCCCTGGCCGTTTCATCAGAAGCACGCAGCCTGGCGCTGCCTGACGTACCTACGTTCAAGGAAGCTGGCGTGAAGGACATTGACGCCGTGTTCAACATCGGCCTCGTCGCCCCTGCTGGTACGCCCGCCGCCATCGTGGAAAAAATCGCCGCTGACGTGCGCCGCATCCTGATGGACCCCGAGTTCCGCAAGACCAACGTGGACGCCTACTCCTACGTGGCCGTGGCTTCCACCCCCGCCGAATACAAGGCCTTCCTGGCCCGCGACCTCAAGGTGCAGGGCGAACGCGTGAAGACCTCTGGCGCAACGCTGGACTGACCGATCGGCACCGCTGCCCCTGCGGCAGCAGCCCCGCAAGCCGCCTCACCAAGGCGGTTTTTTTTTGCCTTAAATGCTACTAATTTCATAGCGGCCTGCGCTTTAACGACGAGAGCTAGAAGGCTAAAGAGGCTCTTCTAGCGAATGCTACTGACACTTTGATTTCCCATGGCCGCCTCCAGCACCAGTGCGGGCTGCAGCCCCCCTGGGGTCTGATCGGTCCAACAACCTGAACCAACCCAGAGACGAATCAAGGTATTTCGTCGCAACACCCTTGAATCGTTGCATCCACCCTCGCAGCCGGCTGACATAGGCATTAACCTTCTGCCCATGCACAGCACCACCGCAAAGACGCTCATCGAACAACTGGCACTGGCCCGCCATCCCGAAGGAGGCTGGTTCAAGGAAACCTACCGCGCCAGCGACAAGCTTGCCGCACAAGCCCTGCCCGCGCGGTTTGGCGGAGACCGGTCTGCTTCCACCGCCATCTACTTCTTGCTGGAGGCGGGCGACATCTCGGCGCTGCACCGCATTCAGTCTGACGAGGTGTGGCACTTTTATGCAGGCTCCACACTGCGCGTGCACGGCATCTTTCCAGATGGCACGTACCAGGAGTGGAAACTCGGCGCCAACCTGGCTGCGGGCGAACACTTCCAGGCCGTGGTGCCTGCGGGCTGCTGGTTTGGCGCAGAGTTGGCCGAAGGCGACTTTGCCCTGGTGGGCTGCACGGTGGCACCCGGTTTTGACTTTGCTGACTTTGAATTGGCGCAAGCGAAGCAGCTTCTTGCCTGCTACCCACAACACGCTGAACTGATCCATCGGCTGACCAGAGCGTGACAACGCTGCTTGGTGCTGGTGCTGGGTAGCAGCGCCTGCCAGGGGAACCCGGCCACTGAAGCCCTCTGCGCCTGAGCGACTGCAGAGCAGCAGACGCCGCAGGGCATCAAAACCGACTGGCCGCCGTCAGGATGACTGTAGCAGCAGCCACCGCAATGGCCTGCAAGCCCACAACCCAGAACCAGATCGGCATGATGCTTCCTCCTGTTGAAAACCGTGAGGATAGGTATCAATCCTCAAGGCATCAGCGGGACGAGTTCCTACGCTGGTGTCAGTCCTGTCTGACAGCGGCGGGCTGCCCCATCACGCGATGGGAGTGGCCCCTGAGCGGGGCTGCTCAAAACTCAAACCAAATAGCTCTGCAGCGCTTATCTGATAAGCGCTAGCAGCTATCACTTTAATAGCATTCAGCACACTTTGCGGCTGCTCAGTAGTGGCAACGCAAAGGCAGATTCTTATGCTGCCGCAGTCTGCTCCGACACCCCTGCCGCTTCGAAGCTCGCCATCTCGCGCAGGATGGCGCAGGCCGAGGGCAGCAGGGGCCAGGCCAGCGCCGCGCCGGAGCCTTCGCCCAGGCGCAAGCCCAGGTCGAGCAACGGCTCGGCCTGCATCTGCGCCAGCATGAGTTGGTGGCCGCGTTCGCCCGAGCGGTGGGCAAACACACAGCGTTGCAGCACATGGGGCTGCAGGCGGCTGGCAACCAGCACGGCGGCGCTGGTGATGAAGCCGTCCACCAGGATCACACGGCGCTCAGCTGCGGCCTGCAGCACGGCACCCACCATGGTGGCGACTTCGTAGCCGCCGAGCGCTGCCAGCGCGTCGAGCGGCGTGGTGGCGGCGGCATTCACGTCCAGCGCCTGTTGCAGCACGGCGCGTTTGCGTTCAATGCCTGCGGCGTCCAGCCCGGTGCCCGCGCCGGTGCATTCGGCCAGTGAGAGGCCGCACAGGCGCGCCAGCAGCAGCGAGGCCACCGAGGTGTTGCCAATGCCCATTTCACCCAGCAGCAGCGCATTGCCCGGCAGGTCGCGCACCAGTTCCATTCCGTTGGTCAGCGCCTGCACGCATTGGTCGGTGCTCATGGCTGGGCCTTGGCTTGCGTCATTCGTGCCGGGGGCCACCTTGCGCAGCAGCAGGCTCGGCTGGCCGGGGGCGGCTTCGCGCGGAGCAATGTCGCGCGCCACGCCGCAGTCCACCACCGTGAGGGCCAGGCCATGCTGGCGCGCCAGCACGCTGACGGCGGCGCCACCGGCGAGGAAGTTCTCCACCATCTGCCAGGTCACGTCGCTCGGAAAGGCCGAGACGCCGCGCGCGGCCAGGCCGTGGTCGCCTGCGAAAACGACCATTTGCGGCTGCTCCAGCCGGGGGGATGCGGTGCCCTGGATCTGGCCCAGGCGCAGCGCAAGCTGCTCCAGGCGGCCCAGCGAACCGAGGGGTTTGGTCTTGTGGTCCAGCTTGTGTTGCAGGGCCTGGGTGAGTTGCGGGTCGGCGATGTCGGCAATCAGGGGCAGGTGGGCATTCATGGCTTTTCAACTTTCAACAGGGAAGCGCGGCCCGCACTCGCAGGCCCGCGCAAATCAACGGCGTTGCGCGTCAAGCAAGGGCGCGGCGGCAAGGTCAGGCGATGGTTTCCCGCCCGCGCTGGGCGGCGGCCTGGTCACGCTGCAAGTGCGCAATGAGCGGCTGTTGGTCGTCGCGCTGGCCCCATTGGTCGAAGTACACCAGGTCTTCGATGGGCAGGCGCGGCAGCCAGCCAGCGGTTTCCAGCTCGGGCTTGGCGTGGAAGTGGCTCACGTAGCCCACGCACAGGTAGGCAATGGGGGTGATGCCCTTGGGAATACCCAGCGCCTCTTGCAGGTCGGCCTGGTGGAAGATGCTGACCCAGCCCACACCCAACCCTTCGGCGCGCGCGGCCAGCCACAGGTTCTGCACGGCGCAGACACTGCTGTACAGGTCCATGGTCTTCATGTGGGTGCGGCCCACCACCACGGGGCCGGTGCGCTCACGGTCGCAGGTGATGCAGATGCCGACGGGCGACTCGATGATGCCTTCGAGCTTGAGCTTTTGGTACGTGGAACGTTTGTCGCCCTCGAACATGCCGGCGGCCTCGGCGTGGGCCTTGGCAAAGGCACCCTGCACGCGGCGCTTGGTGTCTGGCGAACGCACCACGAGAAAGTTCCAGGGCTGCATGAAGCCCACCGAGGGCGCGTGGTGCGCGGCGGTGAGGATGCGGCTGAGCACCTCGTCAGGCACCGGCGTGGGCAAAAACTGCCCGCGCACGTCGCGGCGTGAAAAGATGGCGTGGTAGATGGCGTCGCGCGCTTGTTGCGTGAAGGCGTGCGCGCTGGGCGTGGCTTGCGCCACTGCGCTGGTATTCATGGCAGTCCCCTGTGCGTGAATAGTGGCAGCGCTGCCCGGCCTTGCAGCGCCAAAAATGGCTCAGGCCGGTCTTCTGGCTTGGAGTCATCTGGCCCCCGCACCTTCCCGGCCTTGGCGACCAGTGGCATTCAGCGGGCGGCATCGTCCTTACAGCGTTGGGCACGCGGCGGAGTTGCACCGCCTTCCCGATTCTCCCTTTGCGTCATCGCATTGGGCACCTGAGGGCGGGGATGATAGCAGCCGGTGAACCGCGTATTTCTTACGCGATCAGCGCGTCCAGCACGCCCGGGTCGAAGTGCCGGGCCACCCCATCGGCCAGGCCGTCGAACACGGTATCGAGCGTGGGGGCCTGGGCGCCAAACAGGGCGTGCAGCACGGCGGCGTCCTCGAACAAACCGTGCAGGTACACGCCCAGCACATTGCCCGCCGGGTTCTGCCAGGCAATACCGGGCATGACCTCGCGCGCCACATCACCCTTGGCGGCCATGGCGGGGTGCTGGGCGGTCTGGCCGTGGTGGATTTCGTAGCCGCAGGCAGCCACGCCCGAGAGCGGCGCCCAGGCACCCGTGAGCTGCCCGAAGGCTGCGCTGGTGCGCTGCACGGTCTTGGCAGGCTCGAACACGGTGACCAGGGGCAGCAGGCCCAGGCCGGGAGCGTTGCCGTCGATGCCCTCGGGGTCGATCAGCGCCTCGCCCAGCATCTGCAGGCCGCCGCACACACCCAGCACGGTGCCGCCCTGCCCCGCGTGCGCAGCGATGGACTGGTCCAGCCCCTGCGCGCGCAGCCAGGCCAGGTCGGCGGCGGTGGCTTTGGAGCCGGGCAGCACGATCCAGTCCGTTGGCCGCAGGCCTGCCACATCGGCCGGGCTGCGCACCCATTGCAGGCGCAGGCCGGGCACGTTTTTGAGCGGCTGGAATTCATCGAGGTTGCTGATGCGCGGGTAGGCCACCACGGCCACGGTGGTGTGCACGGCGCCGGGCGTGGTGTGCGGTCGATTGAGCGGCGACGGGCCGCCCCTAGCCGCGAGAGCCCCCTCGGGGGGCAGCGAGGACACGCCAGTGCCGAGCGTGGGGGTCATATCAAACACACCGTCTTCCTCGGGCAGGCCGTGGTGCCACTGCATGGGAATGGTGGCCACGGTGGGCACGCCGGTGCGCTCCTGCAGGTGCTGCGGCGCGGGCGCGAGCAGGCTGGCATCGCCCCGGAACTTGTTGAGCACGAAGCCGTGGATCAGCGCCCGCTCGTCCTCGGGCAGTAGCGCCCAGGTGCCATACAGGTGGGCAAAAGCGCCGCCCCGGTCGATGTCGGTGACCAACAGGCAGCGCGCACCGGCGTGGCGCGCCACGCGCATGTTCACGATGTCGCTGGCGTGCAGGTTGGTCTCGGCGGGCGAACCCGCGCCCTCGATCACTACCACGTCGTTCTCGGCGCGCAGCGCATCAAGCGCGGCGGCAATCTGCGGCCACACCAGTTGGCTGCGGCCGCGCCAGGGCAGCGCGGTGAGCTCGGCGCTCACCTGACCCATCAGCACCACCTGGCTGCGCGTGTCGGCCTCGGGCTTGAGGAGGAGCGGGTTCATGCGCACTTCAGGCACGGCGCGCGCAGCCAAGGCCTGGAAATACTGCGCCGAGCCGATCTCGCCCCAGGCGCCTTCGATGCCTGCCACCCCGCCGCCGGGCCGCCCCAAGGCGGGGTGCGCCCCCTCGGGGGGCAGCGCAGCAGACGCAGTGGCAAGCGTGGGGGCAGCTACCACGCGGGCGTTGTTGCTCATGTTCTGCGCCTTGAACGGCGCCACCTTCAGGCCCAGGTTGCTGTAGTAGCGGCACAGCGCGGTGGTAAGCCAGCTTTTGCCGGCGCCGCTGGTGGTGCCCAGCACCATCACGCAGCGGGCCAGCGGATGGGCGGGCGGAGCAGTCACGGGAGTGTTCATCGGTGCATTCATGTTCGTTCCAAAGGTGCGGCCTACGGGCCTCCAACGTGCATCGCCTGCCACGCAGTCCGCAAGGCATCCTGCGACGCGGGCGGCAGTACACCCAGGCGCACGGCACCAGGCAAGCCAAACGAGGTGCAGTCGCGCAGCTTGATGCCATGTTGGCGCAGCGCGGCCAGCAGGCTGGCTGTTTGCGCGCTGGAGTCACCCGCGCACTGTGCTGTGGGCAAGGTGGCGACAAAGTAGTTGGCCAGGCTGCCGGGCACCACGGACCAGCCCAGTTGGGTACACAGGGCCATTTGCCGGTCTTTCCAGCTGCGCAGGGTAGGCAAGCAGTCTGCCACCCATTGCTGCACGGCCGGTGTGGCCCAGACCTCTAACAAGGCCACGCCATGTGCGCCCACGGGCCAGGATGCCGCCAGGCCTTGCAGCGCCAGCACTGTGCCCTCTGCGCCTGCAGGGGCCACGGCGTAGGCAGCACGCACGCCCGTCAAGCCCAGGGATTTGTTGGGCGACCACAGTTGCCACGCGGATGCAGGTAGCGCCGGATCTGTGCTGTTGACCGCGAGCCGCAGCGGGCGGTAGGCACAGTCCAGCACCCGCACGCTGCCGGGCGGCGTGGGGCCGTGCCATGCAGACAGCACACCGTCCACCGTGCCCAGCGGGCTGGCGGGCTCGCAGGCCCAGTGCAAGGTGGCGGGTGCGGCAGCGTCCGTACCCTCCATGCCCACCAGAGCCTTGGCACTGCGTCGCAACACCGCCAGCCCATGGGCCTGGGCCGCCTGGGCGTAGTCACCGTAGCTGTGGGGCGGCAGCTGCACCTGGGTGCAGCCGTGCAGCCGTGCCCAGGTGGTGATACGGTGGATGAACTCAGACGCGCTACCCGCCACCACGATGCGATCGGGCGTCACACCATGCAGCGCGGCCAGCGCGGCGCGCAGGGCGGTGTAGGCGGGGTCGGGGTAGCGCGTGGCATCGGCCTGCTGCAGTGCATCCAGCACGGCAGGGCATGGGCCGCACGCATTGCTGTTGGTGGAAAAATCATGCACCGGCACGCCCAGCGCGTCCGGGCCACCATGCACGCCCAGCGGGATGGATGGAAGGGTCAGCATGCCTCAACCTCCGGCCATCGCTATTAAAACAAGAGCTGCCAGCGCTGATGGAATAAGCGTCAGAACCACTTTTTCCCCATAAGCTGCAGCGCGCTGCGTGTGCAGCGGGCCCGGCGCATGCCCGCCCGGGTGCAAGGTGTACACCCCCGGCTTGGCCAGCCGCACACCCAGCGCCAGGGCCATGGCGGCCATGGGCCAGCCGCTGTTGGGCGATGGGGTTTTGCGCGCCTCTTTGGCCAGCGCCCGGGCGGGCAAGCCGCCATGCAGTGCGGCCAGCAGCAGCGCGGTGATGCGCGCGGGCAGCCACGAGAGCACATCGTCAGCCCGTGCGGCCCACTTGCCTGCCCATTGCCAGTAGCGCGCGCCCCGACTGCCGGGGTAGCCCCACATGGCATCGGCCGTGTTGGCAAAACGGTAGATGGCCGCACCGGGCAGGCCCAGCAGCACGAACCAGAACACGGGCGCCACCACCGAATCGTTGAGGTTTTCGGCCAGCGATTCGATGGCCGATTCACGCACCTCGGCAGGGGTGAGCTGGCTCACGTCGCGGCTGACCAGGCGGGCCAGTTGTTCGCGCCCCTCGGGCAGCGAGCGGGCCAGCGCCCGTTCCACCGCCAAGACTTCATCGCGCAGCATGCGCCACGCCAGCAGGGGCTTGAGCAGCACTGCCAGCAAGGGAGCCGCCAGCCACCAGGGCGCTTGCTGCAACTGGCTTTGCAGCCACCAGGCCAACGCGCCTGTGGCACCGGCCCCGGTGCACCACGCCAGCGCGCCCAGCCAGAAAGAACGGCGTTTTTGTGCGTGGCGCGGGGGGTCCGCCGTGGTCAGCGGCGCAATGTGCGGCCCGGCCCAGCCCAGGTAGCGCCCCATCCACACCACAGGGTGCAGGCGCACCGGTGGCTCGCCCAGGTACCAATCCACCAGCAAGGCCAAGCCCAGCGCCAGCGCGCACACCAGCGCCCACGCCAGGCCCGGCGTGCCCCCAGCGCTGAGCCAACTACCTGCCATGCGCCCTGCCCTCCTCCACATTCATGCGCCATGCGGTGCGTGCACATGCCCCCACAGTGGCACCCACCACCCAGAACACGCCCGCCACCCCAATGACGGCACCTGCCGTGCCGAACAGCATGGGCATGACCACGCTGGACGCGTTGATGGCCATGAGCCGCAGGCCCAGGGCTTCGCCATGGCGATGCTCGGGCGTGATCTGGTGTAGCAGGCTCATGACCATGGGCTGCACCGAGCCCAGCGCAAAGCCCAGCAGCACCGAGCACAAGCCCATCGCCAGGGCCGATGGCAAGACCGGGTACACCCCGAATAACACGGCCGTGACCACCATGGCGCCCGCCACCACGGCGTGTTCACGCACATGCTTGGCCACCAGCGGCAGCAGCAGCCGCACCACGGCCGCGGCCACAGCGAACGCACCCAGGATGGAACCGATGACCGAGGCCGACAGCCCCCGTTCGTGCCCGATGAGCGGCACCACAAAGGTGTGCACATCCCAGCAGGAAGAGAGCACCCAGTTCACGATGATGAGGCGGCGAAACGCAGGCTCGTTGAGCAGATCCCACGAGCGCTGGGGCGGGCCGCCGGCAGCGGCGATCACGGGCGGCAATTCTTCGGTGTGGCGCACCCAGAACCAGGTGGCTAAAGGCAGCACGGCCAGTAAGGCAAACGCGGCGCGGTACCCCTCGGTACTGCCCGCAGTGCTGCCCGCGTGGTCAATCATCAGCCCCGCAAAAAACGGCCCGATGAAGTTGGACACCGCCGGGCCAATGGCCAGCCAGCTGAACACCTGGCGCAACTGGGCGGTGTCGTGCGCAGCGCGGCCCACGTGGCGCTGCAGCGCAATGATGGCCAGGCCTGTGGCACCGCCCGTCATCAGAGCCGACAGGCACATCACCGAAAACACCGGAAAAATCAGCGAAAGCCCTGCCCCCGCACACGCCATGACCACCGCAATGCCCACGGAGCGCTTGAGGCCGTGCCGATCCGCGTAGCGCCCCGCAGGCAGCGCCAGAAACACCTGCGTGAGCGCAAACAGCGCCAGCAGCACCCCCACGGCAGCGGCGCTGTAGCCCTCGCGCAGGGCCAGCAGCGGCGTGGCCATGCGCATGCCCGTCATGCAGGCGTGCAGAAAAATCTGCCCGGCAATCAGGCGGGCCAGCGCCATGTTCACGGGGCGTCGTCCTCCAGGCCCAGCAGCGATGCCGTGGCGCCAGGTACTGCGGAAGACGTTGCGGCGTCGGGCGCGGGCAACTCCTGCACATCGCGCAGCTTGCGCTGGATGGCGCGGGTGCGCACGCCCACCTCGTCAAACTTTTTGGCGGCGGCGTCGATGGATTTTTTGGTGGCCTCCACCACATCGCCAAACTTGGCGAACTCGGTCTTGACCACGCCCAGCAGGCTCCACACCTCGGACGAACGCTTTTCAATCGCCAGGGTCTTGAAGCCCATTTGCAAACTATTGAGCATGGCAGCCAGATTGGCCGGGCCAGTGATCATCACGCGGCACTCGTTCTGCACGGCTTCGACCAGGCCGGGGCGGCGCATGACTTCGGCAAACAGGCCTTCGGTGGGCAGGTAGAGCACCGCAAAGTCGGTGGTGTGCGGTGGCGACACGTACTTGGCGAAGATCTTCTTCGCTTCGAGCTTGATGGAGCTTTCAAACGCATTGCCTGCCGACTGGATGGCGGCTTTGTCTGCCACGTCTTGCGCATCGAGCAGGCGCTGGTATTGCTCCACGGGATATTTGGAGTCGATGGGCAGCCACACGGGCTCTTCTTCGCGCTTGCCTGGCAGGCGGATGGCGAATTCCACCAGCTCATCGCTGCCCGGCACGGTCTTGACGTTGCGTGCGTACTGGTCGGGCGTGAGCACGTTGTCGATGATGGCACCCAACTGCATTTCGCCCCAGGTGCCGCGCGTTTTCACATTGGTCATCACGCGCTTCAAGTCGCCCACGCTGCCCGCCAGGGTCTGCATTTCGCCCAGGCCCTTGTGCACTTGTTCGAGCCGGTCGCTGACGAGTTTGAAAGATTCGCCCAGGCGCTGCTCGAGCGTGGCGTGGAGCTTTTCGTCCACCGTGCGGCGCATTTCTTCGAGCTTGGTGGCGTTGTCGGCCTGGATGGCGGCGAGGCGTTCGTTGAGCGCGGTGCGCAGTTGCTCGGCGTTTTGCTGGCTGCCCTGCACCATGCCCACCAGTTGCTGCGACACGGCATCCTGCAGCACCGAGAACTGGTTCTTGATCTGAAAGCCGTTGGCTTCGAGCTGGTCCTTGAGCGCGGTGGACATGGCACCCAACTGCGTCTGGATGTCGCCCTTGAGCGAATCGAGCGTGAGCCGCGTGGCGGCCTGCAGGGCCTCAAAGCGCTCTTGAATGCGCTTTTCAAACAGCGCGGTGCTCTCGGCCATGGCTTCGCGGGACTTGACGCTTTCGGCCGCCAGCGCCGCCGTGGTAGTGGTCAGCTCGGTGCGGAAGCCGGTGAGCGTGTCCGACAGCTCCTTGCGCGCAGCCGCCGCATCGGCCTGCCCTTGCGCCAGGTGGGCCAGTAGCGCCTTGCTGCTTTCTTCCAGGCGGCTGGCCACAGCCAGTTGCAGGGCGTCAAAGCGCTGGGCCAGGGCGGCGTCTTGCGCGGCCTGGCGCTGGGTCAAGGCACTGTCAAACGCCGTGAAGCGCTGCTCCAGACGGCCCTCAAACCCGGTGAAGGCGGCAAGCAACTCAGAGCGGCCATTGCGCGATTCGGCCACGGCCTGCGCCAGGCGCTCGTCCACCGCGCCGCGCAGCCCTTCCAGCGTGGTCTGCGTGGTTTGCGTGAAGCCGCGCAGCTGCTGGCCCATGCCGTCCATCGCGCCATCGTTCTTGGCCACGGCAAGCTGGGTGGCTTGCGCCGTTTGCTCCAGCGCCTGCAGGCGGGCCAGCCATTCGGGCGGCAGATCGACCCGGGGGCGACGCAGCAGGATCAGCACCAGCAAAACCAGCACCAGGGCCACAGCGGCCAGCAAAACGAGGGTATCGGTAGTCAAGGCAGATTTACTATGTTTTTAATAGCTGCCAGCGCTTGATACATAAGCGCTGGAGGCCAATTTCACTCAAAACAGCTCAGACACGCAGGCCGGGCACGGGCTGGTTGACGGGGGTGAGCGGGCCGCGCCCATCAAAGAACGCGATCAGGTTGTCTGCCGCCAGATTGGCCATGGCGCGGCGCGTGGGCACCGTGGCGCTGGCAATGTGCGGGGTAAGCACCACGTTGGGCACGGTGAGCAGATCGGGGTGAACGCTGGGCTCGCCTTCAAACACATCCAGGCCGGCTGCGGCAATGCGCTGCTCACGCAACGCCACGGCTAGCGCCGCATCGTCCACGATGCCGCCGCGCGCAATGTTGATGAGGGTGGCCGTGGGCTTCATCAGCGCCAGCTCGGCAGCGCCAATGGTGTGGTGCGATGCCGCGCTGTAGGGCACCACCAGCATGACGTGATCTGCCGTGCGCAACAGTTCTTCCTTGCCCACGTAGGTGGCCTTGCATTCGGCCTCCAGAGCGGGCGCGAGGCGTGAGCGGTTGTGATAGATCACCCTCATGCCAAAACCGTGCGCGCCGCGCTTGGCAATGCCCTGCCCGATGCGGCCCATGCCGATGATGCCCAGCGTGCTGCCGTGGATGTCGCTGCCCGCAAACATGTCGTAGCTCCACTTGGTCCATTGGCCAGCGCGCAGGAAATGCTCGCTCTCGGTCAAGCGGCGGGCCGTGGCCATGAGCAATGCAAAGCCGAAGTCGGCCGTGGTCTCGGTCAGCACATCGGGCGTATTGGTGCCCTGCACGCCAGCGGCGGTCATGGCGTCCACATCAAAGTTGTTGTAGCCCACGGCCATGTTGGCGCAGATTTTGAGGCGCGGCGCAGCAGCCAGCAGCGCGGCATCCACGCGCTGGCTGCCAGTGGTCAGCACGCCGTCTTTGTCAGCCAGGCGCTCGGCTAGCTCTTGCTGCGTCCAGATCACGTCGTCGGGATTGGCTTCCACGTCGAAGTGCTCGCGCAGACGGTCCACGATGTCAGGGAAGATCGCACGGGCGACCAGGATGCGGGGTTTGCTCATGGTGTTACTTGAACCAGATGAACGTCATCACGATGAACAGCGGCACCAAAATGCCGCCCGACCACAGCATGTAGCCGAAGAAGCTCGGCATCTTCACACCCCGGTCTTCGGCAATGGCCTTGACCATGAGGTTGGGTGCATTGCCGATGTAGGTGTTGGCGCCCATGAACACGGCCCCGGCGGAGATGGCGGCCAGCGTGGGGGCCAGGGTGGTCATCAGCGCGGCAGGGTCGCCGCCGGCGGTGTTGAAGAACACGAGGTAGGTGGGCGCGTTGTCGAGGAACGAGCTGAGTGCGCCTGTGGCCCAGAAGTACATGGCCGGGTCGGGCGAACCATCGGGCCGCGTGACGGCCGCCACGATGGCACCGAAGGGGCCGTTGACGCCGGCCTTGAGCATGGCGATGACGGGGATGATGGTGAGGAAGATGCCAGCAAACAGCTTGGCCACTTCCTGCATGGGCCCCCAGCCGAACTGGTTGTCTTCATGCACCTGCTTGGGCGTGAGCCACAGCGACGCAAAAGTCACCAAGACCAAGCCCACATCGCGCACGATGCCGGGCAGGCCCACTTCGGTGCCCGCAATGTTGAACACCACGGGTGATTTCCAGAAGCCGCTGAGCAGCACCAGCCCCACCACCGCGCCCAGCAGCGCAAAGTTGACCTTGCCGTCAAAGCCAATCGAGCGGCTGTCGGGCGTGGGGTCGGTGTTGAGCACCTCTTCGCGGCGGTGGTAATACCAGCTGTCCAGCACAAAGAAGATGACCAGCAGCGCGCCGATGAGGAACAGGCTTTCAGGGAAGATGTGGCGCACCGTCCAGAAAAAGTCCACGCCCTTCAGGAAGCCTAGGAACAGCGGCGGGTCGCCCAGCGGTGTGAGCGAGCCTCCGGCGTTGGAGACGATGAAGATGAAGAACACCACCACATGGGCCACATGCTTGCGGTTGTCGTTGGCGCGGATCAGCGGGCGAATGAGCAGCATGGACGCGCCCGTGGTGCCCATGAAGCTGGCCAGCACCGCACCAATCGCCAGGATGGCCGTGTTGAGCCCCGGGCTGCCGTGCAGGTTGCCCCGAATGAAGATGCCGCCCGCCACAGTGAACAGCGCCGTCAGCAGGATCACGAACGGGATGTATTCGGCCAACAGCGCATGCACCAGGCTCACGCCCGCCACCGCGGGCCCGAAGGTGATGGCAAAGGGCAGCAAAAACGCCAGGCCCCAGGCCGCAGCCACCTTGCCAAAGTGGTGGTGCCAGAAGATGGGGGCCAAGAGCGGCATGAGCGCAATCGACAGCAGGATGCCCGCGAACGGCACACCCCACAGCACCGAGAGCGTGCTGCCATCCATGTCGGCAGCCATGCACAGGCCAGGCAACAGGGCCCCGGCGGCGGCCACCCAAGGCGCAGCGCGGCGAGAAATTTTCATAGTGTTGTCTCCATCAATGCGTTATGTCATCGGGCAGGCCCCGGCGCGTTGCGCTGCGGGGCAAAAAATCACTGGGGTTTCACTGGGGTGCAGGGATATCGAACACCTGGCGCAGGTAGGCCAGGTATTTTTCGTCGTCGCACATGCCCTTGCCGGGGGTGTCTGACAGCTTGGCCACCGGCTGGCCGTTGCAGCGGGTCATCTTGATGACGACCTGCAACGGCTCGTGCGCGGGCGGGTCGCCCAGGTCGTTGGTGAGGTTGGTGCCAATGCCAAAGGCCAGTTGGCAGCGCCCACGGAACTGGTTGTACAGCTCGATGATGCGCGGAATGGTGAGCCCGTCGCTGAAGATCAGGGTCTTGGTGAGCGGGTCCACGCGGTTGGTGCGGTAATGCTCCAGCAAGCGCTCGCCCCAGGCAAAGGGGTCGCCGCTGTCGTGGCGTGCGCCATCGAACAGCTTGCAGAAATACAGGTCGAAGTCGCGCAGGAAGGCGCTCATGCCGTACACGTCCGACAGCGCAATGCCCAGGTCACCCCTGTATTCCTTGGCCCACATTTCAAAACCGAACACCTGGCTGTCGCGCAAGCGCGGGCCCAGGGCCTGGCAAGCCTGCAGATATTCATGGGCCATCGTGCCCAGGGGCGTCACACCCAGCTTCATGGCGTACAGCACATTGCTGGTGCCCGCAAACTGCCCCGGCCCTTGCGGCGAGCCGGGGCGGCGGTCGCCCGTACCCAGGCGGGCCACCAGCACGCGCAGCACTTCTTCATGCCAGGCACGGGAAAAGCGGCGGCGGGTGCCGTAGTCGGCAATTTTCAGATCGCCCAGGCCATCGGCCTGCAGGGCGGCAATCTTGGCGTCCAGCCGACGGCGGCCTTCGGGGAAGTCGGGCACCTTTTGCGTGTTGCGGAAGTACACCTCGTTGATGATCGCCAGCACCGGAATCTCGAACAAGATGGTGTGCAGCCAGGGCCCACGGATAACGATCTCGATCTCGCCCGAGGGCTGGGGGGTGATGGTGATGTACTTTTCGTTGAGCCGGAACAGCCCCAGAAAATCCACAAAATCGCTCTTGATGAACCGCAGCGAGCGCAGGTAAGCCAGTTCGGCATCTTGAAACTGCAGGCTGCACAGCGAGCGTATCTCGTCCCGGATCTCGCCCACAAACGGCGCCAGTTGCACGCCAGGGTTGCGGCACTTGAAGCGGTATTCGACCTGGGCACTCGGAAACTGGTGCAGCACCACTTGCATCATGGTGAACTTGTACAGGTCGGTATCGAGCAGGCTGGTGATGATCATGGACGGTGCGGAGCCCTTGCAAAAGCCCCGAAGTACGGCACGGCACGTGCGCTCAGGAACGAAGCGCCAAAGTGTAGCCCTTGCAGAACAACCGACATGGCTGCAGGCCAGCATTTGCCTGACGACTTTCACCGCCGCGCCGCCAGCGAGAACCTCAAGCAAAAACTGCCTCTAGCGCTTATCTGGCAAGCGCTGGCAGCTATGCTTTTTGATGTTTATTGGGCGGGAACCAGCAGTTTTTCCAGCACCGCCCGCAGGGGCGCGGGCACCGGGACCGGGCGGCGGGTGTCACGGTCAACGTACACGTGCACAAAATGGCCGGCCGCCGCAGTCATCGCCTCGCCTTGCGCAAACAGCCCTACTTCGTAACGCACGCTGGAGCCACCGAGCTTCGCTACCCGAATGCCAGCCTCCACCGTCTGCGGAAAGGCCAGCGGTGCAAAGTAGTTGCACTGGGTTTCGATCACCAGCCCAATCGTGCCGCCCGCGTGGATGTCGAGCACACCCTGCTCAATTAAATGGGCGTTCACGGCGGTGTCGAACCAGCTGTAGTACACGACGTTGTTTACATGGCCGTACACATCGTTGTCGGCCCAGCGGGTGCTGATGGAGCGGAAGGCCCGGTAGGCGCTGCGCGGCTGTGGTGCGGGGCGGGCTGGCGCCTGGCTGGGCGCGGCAGAGGAAGGGGTTGGCGTGCTCATGGCGCTGCATTCTGCCAGCGGCTGTGGTATTGCAGTGCCACGCGCCAGGTGTTCAGTTGGGCTTGCACGGTCGTGGCGATGTCATGCCCATATCCTCCGGCCATGGAAAACGCCAGCGGCACCCGCCGCTGCCACGCCCAGTCGAACACCCTGCGGTCCCGTGCTTCCAGCCCGTCGTAGCTCAAGGCCAGGCGCCCCAGCCGGTCGCCTTCGTGCGGGTCGGCGCCCGCCAGGTACAGCACCAGGCCGGGCTCGAAGCGCTGCTCCAGAGTCTGCAGTGCATGTTCCAGCGCATCCAGGTATTGCGCGTCGCCACATCCATCCGGCAGCGGCACATCCAGGTCGCTGTCTTCCTTGCGGAACGGAAAGTTGCGCTCGCCGTGCAATGACAGGGTGAACACACTGGCATCGCCTTGAAAGATGTGCGCAGTGCCATTGCCCTGGTGCACGTCCAGATCAATCACGGCCACCTGCAAGGGCTGCGCGCGACCTGGGTGGGCCTGGGCCCATTCCGCCTGCATGCAACGCGCCGCCACTGCCACATCGTTGAACACGCAAAAGCCACTGCCTTTGCCGGCATAGGCATGGTGTGTTCCCCCCGCCAGGTTGCCTGCCAGGCCGTGGCGCAGGGCCGAGCGGGCCGCAGCCAGCGTAGCCCCCACCGAGCGGCGCGCGCGCTCGGCCATGGCCTCACTCCAGGGGAAACCGATTTCCCGCTGCGCAGCGGGCTCCAGCGTGCCCTGGGCAATGGCGGCGATGTATTCAGGCGAATGCACGCGCGCCAAATCCTCGTCTTCTGCCGTGGGCGCTATATGCAGACGGGTTTCAGGCAACTCCTCGGCAATGCGGTCGCGCAACAGGCGGTACTTCGCCATGGGAAAGCGATGCCCCTCGGGCAACGGCAGCACAAATTCATCGGCGTAATAGGCATCCATGATGTGATTGTGGCAACTCGGGCATTTCCTGGAGGGTTGCCTCTAATTTGCTGCATTGCAACAAAAAACACTTGCAATCACACCATAGCTGCCTAAAATTCAACCCATGCTGCACTGCAACATGATTCATCCGAATCACAACGTCAGCGCAGATGTCTGTAAGTACCCGGTCTTTCGAGACCCACCTTTTTAGGAGATATCACATGACGCTGACCGCAGAACAAATCCTGGCATCCCACAAAGCCAACATCGAAACCCTGTTCGGCCTGACCACCAAGGCATTCGAAGGCGTGGAAAAGCTGGTCGAATTGAACGTGACCGCTTCACGTGCAGCCCTGACTGAAGCCGCCAGCCACACACAAGCCGTGCTGGGCGTGAAGGACGCGCAAGAGCTGCTGGCCCTGCAAGCCAGCCTGTTCCAGCCCCTGGCGGAAAAGACTGCCGCTTACAGCCGCCACCTGTACGACATCGCCTCGGGCACCGGCGCTGAATTCGGCAAGGCTTTCGAAGCCAAGACCGCTGACGCACAAAAGGCCTTCACCAACTTGGTGGACAGCGCTGCAAAGAACGCTCCTGCCGGCTCCGAAACCGCTGTCGCCATGATGAAGAGCGCCGTCTCTGCTGCCAACAACGCTTTTGAATCGGTCCAGAAGGCCGTCAAGCAAGCCAGCGACATGGCCGAAGCCAACTTCAACGCCGTGACCAACACCGCCGTGAACGCAGCCAAGACAGCTGCACCACGCAAGCGCTAAGCACGCCCAGAAATCGGCAGACCTCCGCCGGTTTCACTCCAGTTGTCTCCTTGGATCCTCTCGAAACACGGGTTTCACGGATCCACTTCAAGCCCGGCTCTGCCGGGCTTTTTTTGTTTCAGGGACGGGGCGATCTTCTCCGGCCCTCAACATCCATCCTGGACAGTGTTATGGCTGCGAGGCAAGTGGCCTTGTATGCAGACACGATTAGAGCGCGTGTTGCCGCATCCAGATGACCCGTGTGAATTCGATGTGAAATCAGTGTGAATATCAGGACACCACACGACACCGAGACACAAAGAAAAACCGCCACAGACTGGGGTTTCCAGTGTGTGGCGGTGTCTTGTGTGGTGGCGGACAGTTGACCATGTGCCGACTGGCCTCCCGAGCTCATGAGCACTGGCGCGGGTTGCTGCGGGTTCGCGCGCAGTTATCCGAAATTTCAGGACAACTGACTTCTATCGCCCATCGTTGATGTTGATGTCACCACTCGTTCAACAGCGATCCTGACTGTTTGAGTACCAAGCTTGCAGGCAGTTATTCGAAAATTTCGAACAACTGTCCAGCATTCGCCTTTTTGAGCATAGAGGTTGATGTACCACGTAGCCGTTTTCCCTCAGTGGTAAACCGGCGTCCCCCCGCCCAGGCCGGCGCTGTAGATGTGTGCGAACACGGCGCCCGCCTTGATGTTGATTTCGTCAGGGTCATAGGCGCTGGCTGGCAGGTGGGCATACAAGTGCTTGATGATCTCTGCCTTCATTTGCGCCTGCACGGTCGCCATACTGCGCAAGCGCTCCAGCGCGAAACGTTGATCGGCCAATTTGCCCAGTAAGTCCTTGGCGACTTTCTTGATCGCTTCACGATCACCCTTGGTGAGTGAATCCTTCTGAAGCAAGTCGAACACGGCCAGTTCAGTTTCGCTATCGAGCCCTTCGCGCAGGTAGCGTTTTTCCTCTTCGCTGCAATCGTCATTGAAGGCAAACAGGTCGTCCATCACCTTCTGTATTTCTGCCGCATCCTTGTCTTTGTTGTATTCCTGAACGATTTCCTGATAACGCTCATAGAGGTCCACACGAGTGGGGTTGCGCGCCACCATCGCAGCCAGGCGTTCCTCGATCTTCTCCATCAAGTTCATCGCCACGACATTCTTGAAGGGCGACTTCTCGAATTCGGCACGCAGGCGAGAAAAATCGATGTTGGAAAGGTCATACCGGGCTGTAGGTTCGCGCACTGATGGAGCGTCAGTTGCTACTGCCACATCTACCACGTCGTACAAATCTTGTAGCAAGCTACTGACATCCGGTGATACACGCGCATCCTGCATCTTGTTGTAGATGGCAGTGACAGCACTCTCCACCGCATCGAAATCAAACAGACCCGGATGCGGGAACAGGCCGCGATGGCGCGCTTGCACATCCTCAACAATCACCTGATAGGTCTTGCGGCGCTCGTCACTTTCGCAGAGAAGGTTGACTGCCACCAAGATCTGCTTTTGTTTATCGAAGCCTTTGGCATTGACCAATTCGTCAACATCAAAACCCAGATCCATCAGGAACTCCGTCGCAGCCTTGAGGCTATCGGCATATTCCGCCAGAGCCTCCGCATCGTCCCGCACCGTATCCTGTTCGGCCTCTCCCTTGCCCGTGCCAGCACGATCACCCTGGGCAAAAGTCGCCAGTGCCCGTCGCAGGCTTTTGATCATGCCGTTGTAATCGATGATCAGTCCATGCTTCTTGCCACCGCCAACCCGATTAACGCGGGCGATGGCCTGCATCAGGGTATGGCCCTGCATCGGCTTGTCCAGATACAGAGTGGCCAGGCATTTGACGTCGAAGCCGGTCAACCACATCGCGCAAACAATCGCGATGCGGAACGGGTTGTCTGCCTTCTTGAACTCCTTTTCCAGGTCGCGTTTGACCATCTTTTCGCGGTGCGGCGTGATATCCAGCGGCTCATCACGGAAATTCTTCCACTTGGCAAACTCCGCGATCTCGCCTTGCTCCTGTGAGACCACCACACAGCACTCGGTGGCTTTCATCCACTCCACGTGCTCCCGTCGCTGCTTGAGGAGTCCGGTAGGTGCTTTGCCCTTTGCTGCGAACAAGGCTTCTTCGGCCGCCACCGCCGTTTCCAACTGGGCGGCTTTCTCCTGCCACTTGGCCACGATCAGATCGTGCATCTTCACGCAGGTGATCTTGTCCAGGCACACCATCAAGGCCTTGCCACCCCCGTTTTCGACCACGCGCCAGCGCTGGTGAAAGTGGTCAACAAAGTCTTGCGCCACCTTGTCCAGTCGCGTGGGTGATGTCAGGATGGGGTAATCACGTGCCAATTCCCGGTAGAGCTTTTCCTCTTTTTCGTCAGTCCACGGATCATCCAGCGTGGCCGCCTGCTTTGCCGCTTCGATGTGCTGCGCGATGCGTTCACTCACCTTGGGATCGATGATCTTCAGCTTTTCGCCAGCGTTCTCATAGAACAAGGGCAGCGTCGCACCATCGGCCACCGCACGCTGGAAATCGTAGATCGAGACATAGTCACCGAATACCTCCCGGGTCAGTTGCTTCTCGCCGGCGTCGATCAACGGGGTGCCCGTGAAGCCCAGGAACTTGGCGTTTGGCAGTCCTTTGCGCATATTCAGCGCCAGCCGTCCATACTGCGTCCGGTGTGCCTCGTCGCTGATGACGATAATGTCATCACGGTCGGAATAAGCCTCCGTGACGCGCTCCCGATATTTTTGGATCAGGCCGAACACATAGCGGCGGTTCTGGTCGCGCAACATCGACCTCAACGCAGCACCATTCTTGGCTTGATCGGTTTTGCTATTGGCACGCCCGCAGTTGGTGTAGGTCGATGCAATCTGATCATCCAGCTCGGTACGGTCGGTGATGACCACGAACGACCACGATGCCGACAGTTTGCGATGGATTTTTTCGGTCAAAAACACCATCGAATACGACTTGCCCGAACCCTGGGTATGCCAGAACACGCCCAACTGCCCGGCGGCGACCTCTGCCTGAATCTTGGGGTCGGTGGAGGTCAGCCGGTCGATCACGCGATTCACCCCGAGGTACTGGTGGTTGCGTGCCACGATCTTGTGCGTGCTGCCCTCAGAGGCATCAAACAGGATGAAGTTCTCAACGATATCCAGCAGGCGTTGCTGCTGCAGCATGCCCTGCAAGAGAAACGGCAGCAGGGGCTGGTCCTTGCCGGGTTCCGGATCGTCCTCGTCGAGTCGCTTCCAGCGATAGAAATGCTCCTTGCTGGAGGTCAACGAGCCGTACTGCGCGTCGTGGCCGTTGGAAATGATGACCAGCGCGTTCCAGTGAAACAGATGCGGGATGGTGTCCAGGTAATCGGCGTAGTTTTTCTTGTACGCGCTGTCGATGTGCACCTCGAACCGCTTGAGCTCGATGAACACAAGGGGCAAGCCGTTGACGAAGCCGATCACATCCGGGCGACGCAGCCACAATTTGCCACGTACCCACAACTCACGCACCGCCAGGTAGCGATTGTTCTTGGGCTCATCAAAATCGATCAAGCGCAAGCGTTTGTCGACCAGCCGACCCGCAGCGTCGCGGTATTTCACCGGCACGCCATCGCGCAACAGCTTGTACTTTTCCTCGTTTTGCGCGATCAACGATTTGGTGATGTCATCCTGAACCACCAGCGCCAAGGCATCCTGATAGGCCGCATCGGGCAAGCCCGGGTTCAAGCGCTTGAGTGCTGCCAGTACATCCCGGGTGAGCACAACTTCCGCATCCGATGCACGGCCCAGCAGACTATCTGGCCCCCATCCACCTTTGGCACCTTCATCCTGCGCAAACACGCTCTCCCAGCCGAGCTGTTGTTCCAGCAGTTCCGCCGTGGGTGCCTGAATCAACAGGTCTTCGGAATAATCCTTCTTGGCCATCGGCCCCCCTGTTTCTTGTTATGGCGTGCCTGGCTTTGGGTCCTGCCAGATGGGCAGGTTTTGCCGGTTGGCGGGAAAGTCCATGGCCGCTACGGACACACCGTGCCGGGCGATCAGACCTTTCAGACGACTACGCCAATGATGCTGTGGCGCGATCACATCCATGCAATGCAGCAGGATGACCAGTGCGTTGTAAAGCTTGCGCGAACCACCATGGAACTGCGCCGCCAAACCGGCCGGCTTGTTGCGCGGCAGCAGCGGTGTGATGGTGAACTCGCGGTTCCACAAACGGCTGTGATGCGCGCAGGTATTGCGCACCAGTGAGAGGTGCCGCAGCCAGGATTCGAGCACCTTCTCGTCCACGCCATAGGCAGCAGCGATGGCGCGGCGCGTGGGCATCGGCTTGAGATTGTTGTACCAGCGCGAGAGCAATCCCAGCGACATCACCTCACACACGGCCCACACCGGCGGCAGGCTTTCCGAGTAGGTGTTCTGCAAATGCTTGATGAAAGCCTCGTCAGAGCGGCCCACTTCATCGCTCAGCTTGTCGAGGTTGGTTTGCCAGAGATGCGGCTTGAAGGCCAGCGTGACATCCAGGTGGGCATGTGGGCCATGCTGGTGTGCCAATTGATAAGCCCACTGGCTACGCACCGACACCTCCACGCGCTCGATGGCGTCCAGCACCAACAGGCGCAGCTCCCGGTCGAACACGTAGAGGTCCAGCACCTGCGCAAAGTGGGTGCCGGGCTTGAAAGTGTGCGTGGCGTGGTCGGCTTCGAAGGGCAGCCAGTAGGCCCCAAGCCGGTAGTAGTTGAGGTGCTGCAGGTAGAACTCGGCGGCGGCCGGGTCCTCGATGACCATGCCACGCTGCTGAAGCAGCGCCACTTGTTGGGCGTGGGTGGTGGCAGGCTTGGCGAAGGGGCGCTTCATCGTGCGCTCCCCAACCCGCAGTGGGTTGCTGATTTCGGGCGCACAAAAAAGTAACCCGCCGGTTTGAGGATACGCTCGCGCGCATAGCCTTGGCGGGTTTTGTTAGGGCGCAGTATACGCGCAATGCGCGCGTTTTGGCAACCCAACCGGCTGGCAGTGGGTAGAAGGTCGGGGGCAAACGGGGCGGTATGCAGGGCTTCGATCACGGCTGTCCGCCTCCCAGAACGAACTTGGCTTTTTCCACACGCAGCATCTCGTAGGGCGTCATGAAGCGCAGCCCCAGTCCGATGCACACATTGGGAATCTTGATGCGCTTGACCGAATTCGCGGCCACCTCGTGGGTCACCACGATATGCCCGCCTGCAAGGGCATGTGCCACCAGGTAGAAATCGGCCACCTGCAAAAAGGTGTTGATGGCCGCAGGTTCGTACTGCTGGCCAGTCACCCAGGTGCTCACCTTGCCGAACTGGGCGGCCACAGCGGCATCCGTTTTGCGGAACAGGCCATTGCCGTGGTCGTGCATCCACTGGGTCAGCTCGTCCGCGCCGGCGGCGATCTCATCGGCCACCTTGTCGATGCTGAACACCCGCCCGTCGGCGTGGCCGTCGATCAACCACTGCCAGAACGCCGGGCAGAAATCCAGACCGTAGTGCAGGTTCTTTGCCTGGATGAAGACGTTGGCGTCCAGCAAATAGCTCATGCCATCACCCCCAGCTCGCGCGCCGCTTCATAGAAGGTGGCGGTTTTGCGCACGCCCAGCATGCGGAAAGCATCCTGGAACAGGGTCTGCCCCTCCAGTGTGCTGGTCACAATCGCGCGGGCAAAACGCTTGCTGGTGCGTGCGCTCAAGGTGCGGTAGAAGTCGCCACCGCCGGTACCGTGCCGCTCCAGTGCACGCAAGCGGGCATGTTCATCGCGGTAGTGCTGCCACAGCCGGGCCTGATCCAGAAATCCGGCATCGAACAAGCGCCGCAGGGCCACCAAGGTGCTGACCTTGAATTCCCGTGCCAGCCGCTGGATTTCATCCGGCACAGGCGTGCCGGGTTGGTAGGCCACACGCAGCGCCTCCAGCGGCATCAGCAGTTCGGCAGCCACCTGGTTGCACCAGCGCTCAATGCCCTGCTCGGGCACCTGGCCTGCCTCGGTGTCCGATACGCCGGTCGCGCCCAGCCACAGGTGGGCCAGCTCGTGTGCCAGGGTGAACATCTGCGCGGCCTTGCTGTCCGCACCGTTCAGGAATACTAACGGGGCCAGATCATCGGCCAGCGCAAAGCCGCGAAACTCCCCCACATCCAGCTTGCGGTGGCTGTTGCTGCCCACGATGCCACTGGCCATCACCATCACCCCGGCCTCTTCGGCCTTGGCGATCAACTGCCGCAGCGCGTCCGTCCAGGTGGGCAATTGGCGTCGTTCTTGGGTGGAAAGCTTGAGCTCCACACGCATGCGCTCGGCCACGGCCTGCGGCGCTTCGTTCACCTGCGCGCTGCCAACAAAGGCCAGACGGGCAAGGCCGTGCACACGGGCATAGTCGCGGTACCAATCTTGCCGCTGCTGGCACAGATACAGCGTGTCCAGCAAGGCGCTGCTCGGCTCGCGCAGTTCCTCGTCGCGCAGGGTGCGGAAATCCGGCACCGGCAAAGCCAGCGCGGGCGGCTCGGGCAGAAAGAAATAGCCGATGGCGGTGTGGGTCAGCCGCGCGAAGTCTTCCAACTGCTTGAGCGTGGGCTGGGCCTCGCCGGTTAACCACAGGGGCCACTTGCGAAAGCGCGCCGACAAATCTTCGTCGTGCAGACGTGCCCGCTGCACGGCCCAGCGCAGCACCGGGATGGAAGCCGCGACTGTGGTCACGCTGCGACCTCAGCAGGCAAGGCGATACCGGAGACATCAAGCTGACCGGACATCAGTTTGGGGAGCAGACGGTCGCGTGCTTTGGTCAATTCTTGATTCTGTTTCTTGATCAATCGAACCTGCTGAATCAAGGGGTACGTTTTATCCTCATAAAATTTCAAGAGAGCATCGGTTGGCCATAGCACTGGCAGTGCCCGGAAAGTCTTTTTCGAGAGCTCTTTGAAGGTCGCTCCCGTTGCCAATCCGATCATTTCTTCGACTCGGTCCAGCAAATTGAACAGCAGGAACATCCGAGCACTATCTTGCTTGGGCAATACAGAAATAAACCCTTGGTTCGTGCAGGCGGGCTTGTCCATCAGCGCGAAGAAACCAATCGATGCGCGACTGGTCATCAGGATCGTTTCAGGTGGCACCAGTTTGGCCGACGAGTTGGCAAGACCGGCTTCGGTGATTTTCTTTTCCGAGTCGAGCATCACGAGGCAATCGTTCCGGGTCACGTCGGTAGGCGTCACCCATGTCACATCACCACCCCAATACTCAGGGCGCGCCGTGGATGGTGTTCCACCGCCCACTGCGTCACAGACATCACCCAAAGTCAGCGATAACCACCCCGCCGGCACCCCATCCTTCACCGGCACCGATTCATGGCCGGGAAAGCGCAGGTGCACGAACCACTCGCGGTAGAGGCGGCGGGCGGCGTCTTCGAGCAAGGCGATGCGGCGCTGGTTGGTGGCGATCAGGTCGTCGTACAGGGCAACAACTTGGCGAATCGCGATCTGCTCGTCAAGTGGTGGCACATGCACCTTAATCAATTTCAAGTCGCTGCCACGAATCCCTTTTACGGCAGCACCTCCAACGATTGCTCGAATTCTCGATCGCCCGATTGGGGAACGAAAGTAGTTAAAGAAAAACTCGGGGTCGGCAATCGCTCTATCGAGACGAACTCGAATGATGGACGATTCAAAGGTCAGTGGCCCGGCTGGCTTGTAAACGATGGAGCACTTGCCCGCACCTTCTTCAACAAGTGAACGGCGGCCGAATAGCAAATCGCCATCGATGAGGCCACTTTTGTCCATTTCTGCATCGGACATCCGAATCAGAGACATTGGCTGATTGCCTATCCGGTTAAACGCAAACAGCTCCCCCATGTTGACGATGGGCACCCCCGAACCGTGGTGATCCTTGCTCTTGTAAACACCATTACGACTTGGTGCTGCGAAGAGGGATTCAAAGTCAACTTCGGGCCAGCTCATCCCAACAACTCCTCAAAGTTGCCGGCAATTCGCCCTGCCAGTTCCACCGCCTTGTCGTTCAGTTCCGCCAGTTCGGCATGGATGCCGCGCAGGGTTTCCGCAAAGTCTTCTTCATCGTGCTCTGCGGCGGCTGCCACGCCCACATAACGCCCCGGCGTGAGCGAGTAATCGTTGGCGGCGATGTCCTCCACGCTGACGGCCTTGCACAGGCCGGCCACATCTTCAAACAAAGCCTGTGGAAAGCGGCTGTGCAGCCAGTGCACCTGATGGATGAAGTAGGCGGCCTGCTTGAGGGCGTCGAGCACCGCGTCGCGCACGGTGGGGGCTTCGTTCTTTTTGCTGTCGGCGGCCAGCAGGGCGCGCTTGGCGTCGCGGGCGGCTTTGCCGTCGAAGGCTTTGCTCTGACGGGCGCGCAGCTGTTTTTCTGCCGTGTCTAAGAGCTTTAACCATTGCTTGTGGCGGGCTTCGAGCAGCTTGGCCGTCGCTTTGAGTTGCGGGGCCAGGGCATCGAGCGTGGCTTGCAGTGCCACTTGTGCGGCGTGGTCGCTCAAGTCTGCCTGCGCAATGGCGGCGCGGCTCTGGGTGCAGGCGGTGAGCAGCGCGGCAATGCTGTCCGCCACGTGCGTGTCGGCCTGGGCTGCGGCCAGCTCGGCTTTGAAAGCATCAAGCTGGGCCTGAGAAATCTGCGCGTCCTCGGCTTGGTCGGCGTTCAATTCAGCAAGCGTGGCCTGGCTGGCAAAGGCTTGCAGCGGCACAGCCAAGGCCTGCACGGCGGCGGTGTCGGCCTCGATGCGTTCGGGAATGGCGGCCAGCCAGTCATCCACTTGCCGCTGGTAGCGGGCCACCAAGGCGACGAATTTCTCGCGCTCGCCCCGGTACAGCCAAACGATGGCGTTGAGGTTGGCGAGTTGCTCATCGGTGAATACATGGGAGCGCGCCGAGACCACGTGGTAGACGTTGCGCGCGTCGATCATCAGCACCTGGTCTTGCAGATCCTGCGGCTTGCCTTTGTCGAAGAACCACAGGGTGCAGGGCAGGCTGCGGGTGTAGAAGAACTTGTTGCCAATGGCCATCATCACATCGACGTGGCCGGTTTTGACCAGTTGCTCGCGGATGTCGCGGTCTTTGTTGCCGGCGTCCGAGGCACTGGAGGCCATGACGAAACCGGCGCGGCCAGTTTCGTTCAGGTAGGCGTAGAAGTACTGAATCCACAGGCTGTTGGCGTTGCTGATGGCACCTGTTTTGGCATTGGTGCCGGGCAGGCCAAAGGGCAAGCGCCCGGCCTCATCCACCTGGGCTTCCACCTTTTTGGTATCCACCCCGTCCACGTTGAAGGGTGGGTTGGCCATGACGAAATCGCACTGGCCGATCAGGTGTTCAGCCTGGTCGTAGAAGGTGTTGCCCTGGCGGATGTTGGAGGCATCCAGCCCGTGCACCACCAGGTTCATGCGTGCCAGTTTGGTGTTGGTGTCGCTTTTTTCCTGACCGTGAAAGGTGACGGAATCGTTGACCACGGCATGACGCACATCTTCGATGAAATGGCCGGTCTGCACGAACATGCCCGCCGAGCCGCAGGCCGGATCGAGCACGAGGCCGTGATCGGGCTCGATGACGTTGACGATCATGCGCACCAGCGACGGTGGCGTGAAAAATTCGCCGCCTTCCTGCGCGCCGCTCATGGCGAACTTGTTGAGGAAGTATTCGTAAATGCGCCCGAAAACATCGCCGGTGGCGGCCTTGATGGCGGGGCGGTCGAAAATCTTGACCAGTTCGGCCAGCAGATCAGGCTCGAAGGCGGCATAGCCACGCGGCAAGGCACCGGACAACACCGGGTACTCGGCCTCGACCGCGTCCATGGCGGCGTCGATGATTTCGCCCACCTTGGCCCCTTGCGGCAGGCTGACGATGCGGTCAAAACGCGCCACCTCGGGCAGATAGATGGCGGCTTTGCCTTGAAAGCCGAGTTTGATCAGTGCTTCGCGCTGGGCGGCGGGTACTTGCGGCGGGATGTCGGATTCGATTGCGGGCAGGTAGGCCTTGAATCGGTTATCGGCGTGGCGCAGGAAGATCAGGCCCAGCACCGGCATCGAGTATTCGGCGGCGGTGAGCTTGGAGTTGGCGCGCAGCTGGTCAGCGGCTTCCCACAGTTCGTTTTCGAGTTGCTGCACGTTCATGCGTTGTTCTCATTGTTCTGTTCAGCGGATGCGCTGCTGTCTTCATCCGCGCCCCCGGCACGCACCCATTCATCCACCTCGGAGAGCTGGAATTTCCACAGCCGCCCGATCTTGTGCGCGGGCAGTCCTTTGCGTTCACGCCAGCGGTAGACGGTGTCTTTCACCACGCCCAAATGCCGGGCGACATCGATGGCAGTGACCCACGGTTCGGCGTTCATGGCATTGGCGCTCACAGAGGCATCAAAGTCGTTTTAAGTCGTCATCAGTCTACCAGACGGCCGCGGTGGCGGCCACCTTGAAATGGCTGTGATTGACGGTGTGGCGATTGGGGTAATGGCTGGCACCGTTACCCCATTTTTGATGGTTATTACCCCTATCGCTTGGCTTCTTGATCGTTCAGCGCGTGAATGGTGGCGTCATCAATCAACCCGGAGCCCACCATGAACACCCAGACCACCGCCATCGACGCCTACCTCGCCCGCGCCGCAGACATCCACATCAAGTTCGCCCGGCTGCAGCAATTGGCCGACGATCACTTCGGCCACGACCCGGAGGCCATCCACTGGGGCCACGTCGGTGACCTTGGCCGGGTGGATCAGGCGCTGGATGACCTGCTGGCGATCTTTGACGGCCAGGCCAAGTGACGGAGGCCATGATGGAGACCCTGCTCAAACTCTCCCCAGCGCAAAGCCTGCTACTGCGTACTGCGGCCCGCCGTGCCGATGGGCGTGTGATTCCGCCTCACACCCTGCGCGGCGGCGCTCGGGCCAAGGTGCTGACTGCACTGCTGCAGCGCGGGTGGATCGAGCCAGCCGGCGGCGGCCACGTGCTGACCGACGCGGGCTACGCGGCCATCGGCCAGCAACGCCCCATGCCGCCGGATGATGTCCAGCCGATGGACACCACCGACGACCTCCAACTTCTGGATGGCATCCCGGTGCGCCCCGGCTCCAAGCTCGCCGCGCTGGTGGTGGCGCTGCGCCGCCCGCAGGGGTCGACCAGCCTGCAACTGATGCTGGCCACGGGCTGGCAGCCCCACACCGTGCGTGGAGCCATTTCCGGAATGCTGCGCAAGAAACTTGGCCTGAACGTGGTGCTGGCGCACAACAAATCCGGCGAGCGGGTGTATCGCGTGGTCTGATCGGCGGCCAAGGGTGTCCAGTTTCTGGAGGTCCTTGCCGATACCAAGGTCTGACGCAGTTCCACGTAACTCTCTACACGCGTGCGCGTGTGCGCGCCTCACGGAAAGTTATGACAACCTGTGTCCGATGCGTCAGACGTTGCGCAAAGGCTCGTGGGCCGATTTCTGCAATCCAGCCAACGAATCGACTGCAAACCCGCGCCAGCATTGAGTTTTCTATCCTGGCCGTTTTTCGTTTCGCCTGGGTGCAAACCTGCGAGCCGGGTACGCACGAAGGTTCGCACCTTCCGCGTTGCCGCCATCCCGCACAGGCGCGCGCTGACCGGGCTTTCGGCCCGCTTGCCCACACTGCCAGGTGCGAACCGCAAACCCTGCAAACCTTGTTTCCTGGCCAGACGGTGGCGAGATGCTGCGCTTGCGCCCTCCGTATTGGAATATCGCCAGTAAGGACCCCTTTTACCTGGGGCATATGTGCATGCGCCGACCATAACAATGGCGGTGACCATCACTACCGTCACAACCATCACGGTCGATGGCCCGCTGTGACAGTGGTGATGGTTGTGATGGTCGTCGCTTATTGTTTACACAGGCGAAAGCGCAGATATCTCCCGGCGGTCCGACCATCACACTGCGTCGGGCTCCTGCATCCACGCCGGGATGTCGCGCTGGCCGTGAAGTACGCGCCAGACGTCGATGTGATCGGGACGCTCGACGTAGAAGATGATGTACGGGTAGCGCGTCAGCGGCCAGGCGCGCAGGCCGGGCAAGTTGAGTTCGTGTGCGTAGCGGGGAGAACCCGTTGCCGGATGGCGGGCAATGTGGCCGTAGGCCTTCTCCAGCGCATCGATGAAGCCAAGCGCCACGGCCTCATTTGCTTCAGTCAGATAGTAGGTAACGGCCTCGTCAACATCCCGGTTGGCCTGCTCACGCGGGATGACTGGCTTGGCCTTCACGCCTTGGCAGCGGGCTTGCCGGCCTTGCGCACCCGATCCCGCAGGTCTTCGAAGTAGCTGGCATCGGCATGGGCCGCCGGGGCCGAGGCTGCTCCGGCCAGCAGCAGGTTGCGCAGTTGCAGGCGGTCTTGATCCTTGCGGATCAACTCGCGCACGTACTCGCTGCTCGTGCCGTAGCCGCGCTGGCTGACCTGTTCATCCACGAAGGACTTCAGGGTGTCGGGGAGAGAGATGTTCATCGTGCTCATGGCGCAAGCGTAGGTTCTTTGGCAAAATTTGGCAAGACGAAAATTCCACCATACCGAAAAAAGGCATCCATGCCCAACCCAAACAACTGCCTGCGCTACTGGGACCTGGCCGACCACATCCGCATTGATGACGCGATTGCCCTGTGGTGCGGCGTGGAGCCTGCCGAGCTCGCCAGTCTGAATTTCGAGACCCAGTGCATGAGCGCCAAGCGGGCCGCGCTGGTCACAGCCCTGCGCACGGAGCACCTCGAATATGAAGACCTGGGTATCCTCACCGCGCGTGGCCAAGTGTTCAAGGGCGCTCCCATCGACGAGTTGCTAGAGAAGGATCGTCTGGTGATCGACAAGGCCAGCCTGCGCCGGTGGTTCGAGCAACTGCCGTTCGAGGATCGCCCAGCCTTCCTGTTTGACGAGGCCCGCCAAGCCGTTCTGCCTGATGGCAGCGAGGCAGCCGAGATGAACAGCCTGAAGGCCATCGCGCTCATGGCGCATCTTTTGGCCAAGTCCGCCAGCAAATACCAAGTGGGCAACCGCCCAAACGCCTCTGCCATCAGCGAGGCCGTCATCCAGGCGGCCGAAGAGCTGATGCCCAGTGACACGCGCGGCCTGCTGTCCTTCAACAAGAAGCTGGGCGAGGCGCTCAAGCTGTTCGGGCCGGAGATCAATCGGCACCGGACCTGACGATGGATTTTTGAAGTTCAGAAAACCTTTCTGAACTTCCTGTTCGCCAAGTTCGAGGCGAACCACGATGGCGGCATTCCAAATGAACCCGAAGGAATGCCGCCATGCCCAAACGGGCCCGAACATCACACATTGCCAGCACCGCTGATCTGCGTGCTGAATTCTGGCAAGCGCCCGTCGAGGCCTTGCTCGACCGTAAAACAGCCGCCGCTGGCATGGGCTACACCGTCGGCTAGCTGGAGTGGTCTGCCACCCACGGCGGCGGCCCCATCCTCACCAAGATCGGACGTACCGTCCGCTATCGCAAGGCCGATGTGCTGGCTTGGCTGGAGGCCAACAGCCGCCGCATTGAGCGCACCTCCGAACTGGCGGAACGGGGGTGATGGTGAGCGCGTCCATCCCTTCGCCGGACGGAGCAGTAGAGAACGACCATCACCACCATCACGACCATCACACGGTCGAGGTGGATGCTGCGGCAACTCTGGCACCGACACCTGACACCGATCCCGTTGGTGTGATCGAGGCGGCGCTGGTCCGTCTGGTCGATGACGTGGGCGTGTTGGCCAAGGAAGACGTGGTGCGCGCCTTCGCGATCCTCAAGGCCACGGACCTGCCCAGCTACTTGCGTTTGCGCCACGCCGCCAAGAAGACCAACCGCGATTGCTCGGTGACGGTGCTCGACAAACTGGTGCGTGACGAACTGCCGGGCAGCGACGACGATGCCAGCGCGCTCGATGAACTGGTCACCCTGGCCCGGGCGCAATGCCAGTTGCACCCGACGCGGATCGCAATGCGGTCGCCGTGATCCCGATGCCCAGTCGGCGCGAAGTGTGGCGGGTGTATTCCTCCGGCTTCGAAGACTGGCTGCGCGCCGCCTACTGGCGCGCCAAGGAAATGGGCGTGCCGGAAACCACAATGAAATCGGCCCTGGCCACGCTCGCCGCTGCAGGCGTCAACGATGGCGACGAGATTGAAGTCCACGTCCGCGCCGCCCGCTGCGACGACGGCTACCTGATCGATCTGGCCGATGAGCAGTGGCAGGCCATCCACGTCACACCCCAGGGCTGGCGGGTGGTGAACGAGTCGCCGGTGTATTTCACCCGCACGCCTTCGATGCGCCCGCTGCCTATGCCGGTGCCGACAAGGATGACCCATGGCGATGTCGGGCTGCTCTGGCAGCACACCAACGTCCCGACGCACAGCCGCGTGATGGTGCTGGCGTGGCTGCTGGACTGCTTCCGTCCGGACACCCCTTTCCCGGCGCTGGAGCTGGTGGGCGAGCAAGGCTCGGCCCAGTCGACCACGCAGTCCGTGCTGCGCAGCCTGGTCGATCCCAACAAGGTGATGCTGCGGGGGCGGCCCAAGACGGTGGAGGACGTGTTCGTCGCCGCAGCCAACAACTGGCTGGTCAGCTACGAGAACCTGTCCGGCCTCACGCCCGAGCAACAGGATGCCTTTTGCACCCTGGCCACCGGCGGCGGCTTTGCCTCGCGCCAGCTCTACACCAACGGCGAAGAGCATGTCATGGAGACTAAACGACCGGTGGTGCTCAACGGCATCGCCGTGGTCGCCACGCGCCCCGACTTGATCGACCGGGTCATTCACGTCGATCTGCCGACCATCCCCGCAGATGCCCGGCGTGACGATGCAGATACCCACGCGGGCTGGGAACGTGATCAACCCAAGGTCTTCGCGGGTCTGCTGGATCTGTTCTCGGCGGCGCTGGCCATCCTTCCGACGGTCAAGCTGACCCAGAAACAGCGCATGGCCGATTACGAGCGCCTGGGCGAGGCAGTAGCCCGCGCCCTGGGCTTTGCCCCGGGTGAATTCCAGCAGCAGTACGCCGAGCTCGTGCGCGCGGGCATCGACCGGGCCTTGGAAAGCAACGCCGTCGCGCAAGCCCTGGACAAGTACCTCGCCGAGCGCGTGCTGCCCATCAACTGGCAAGGCACCGCAGGCCAGCTCTACGACCTGCTGAACACCCACAGCATCCCCGACCGCAGCAGTTGGCCGCGCTCACCTAAGGGCCTGTCGGATCAGTTGCGCCGCATCGCCCCGGCCTACCGCGCCAAGGGCATCGACATCACCCACCTCGGCCACAGCCGGGAGGGGGCGCGCTGGCGCATTGCCCAGACCCGTTCCCAAACCAATCCTGCCACGCCACCCGGCATCGAGGGTGGCACTCGATATGGAGCTCACCGTGAGTAATCCCAACTTGCATCCCATCTGGGCCAAGGTTCTCAGCATCACGCCGCAGACCACCAGCCCATCCACCTCTGCCGAAACGCAGCTGTCCCCGCTGGCTGCCGCGATTGCGGCGATGACCGGGCAAACCAACTCCCACCAGGGTTGGCAGGCCACTGGTCATCCGCATCGCCCCGGCGGGCCGGTCGGCATCAAGAAACAGGTCGGCCCAGGCCTTTGGGTCAGCACCGTTGCGCGGCCCGGCGACACCCATTACCCCGTCCATCCCTGATCAAACCCGGAGACCACCACCATGAAACTGAACCCGTTCAGCAAGAAGTCCAACCCCTACCTCGACAAGATCAAGTCTGAGCACGACGCGCTCAACTTGGAACTCGCGCCCCTCAAGGCCGAATTGGCGGAGGCGGAAGCCGAGCACGCCGCGGCACGCGAGAAGCAAAACCGGCTGCGTGATGCCGCTGGCTCTCTGTCGATGAACACGCCACCGGCCGCCAAAGCCCACTGGCCCATCCTGTGCGAGGCCAATCAGCGGATGGAAAGGCTCAAGTCGAAGGTGTCCAACCTGGAGAGCCAACTGCGTCCGCTGCAGCAGGTCCTGGCCACCCCCGAGCGCTTCGCAGTGGCACGCAAACAACTTGACGATCTGATGGCACAACGCAAGGCGCTCACCGCTGAAGCGCAGACGGTTGATGGCCAACTGGGCAAGATCGCCAAGCGGCTGGAGGACCTCGACGCGCGCATTGCTGTCGAAACGAAGTCGGCATCTCGGGCGCTGCTGGATACCGAAGCGGAATTCGTGGTGCCTGAAACCTTGACCAAGCTGGAGGTGGAGCTGCGCATTACCCGGGCATCGCAGGCCGAGCTTGAGCGCCAGCGTGATGCGATTCAAGTTCAACTGGCTGGCCTGCCCGATGCCGTGCGCAAGGCGCGGGACCACTTCATCCACTGCCGTGCGGCAATGGCCGAAATCGAGCTGCACGAACAGCTGATGCCGGTGATGAACGCATTGGCTCGCGCCTCGGCAGCCCGGCGCCAGATCAACTACCACCACGACGAAAGTCGCTTCCCGGTTGAGATTCCTCGAGCGTTGATCGAAGCCGCTGGCGATGCACTGGCGGCAGAAATGCCAGCGGCTTGATCGTCACGCCACCTGCCCACAGGCGAATTGGGTCCTTCCTCGCCATCAAGCAATACGGGGGGCGCGAGCGCGCTGCCTCGCCAGTGACAGGCCCCGAAACGGGGTTACCAGTTACCACCTCGGTTACCACCCGGCGATGCGCCGGGTTACCAGCCTTCAAGGAAATGAAATGACCACCACGATCAACAACAACGACACCATCCCCGGCCAGCCACTGGCCCACTACGACCCGGAGGTCGCGCAGCGCGTGCAGTGCTGGCTCGCCAGCGGGCAGCTGTTAGCCTGGATTCCGATCCTCGGCCAAGAAAACTTCCCCGGCACACCGCCAGAGATTCTGCAGTTTGCCGACCGACATCAGGAGTCGATGCGCTGGCCGATCCACGCGCCGGAGGACCTGCTGCATCTGCCCGAGGGCATCACCGGCTGGTTGCTGCCCGCCGACTCTGAAGACACCGACGTGGCCTGCGGGGTCTGGAACGGCGAGGTCTACATCCTGGGTGTCAAGGACAAACGCACCGGGCGTGCGAAGACCCTGCTGGGCGGGCGTTTCGATGTAGCGACAGGTCAGGTCGATGACGTTGAACAGAGCGCGGTTTGACTTGGCTTCTGGTCGCCACAGCGCGTTCATGGAGGTCCGCAAACCCCTCTCGGAGAAAGCAATGAGCACCCACCAAACCCTGCGCGTACAGGTTACCGACACCAACCAGCGCCCGCGCGGCGTGATGACCATCGAGGCCGATTTCGATCACCTCGGGCCCTACCGCGTACAGCACGATGGCCAAGCCTACTGGTTCACCGGCAAATCCGGCACCCACCGCGCCAGTGGCGTGGCAACCCGCGAAATGGCAACCGCTGACGATGCCCGCCTATGGATCACGCTCGGTGGCACCGCAATCTGGGAGGACTGAGGATGGCCGCCGAACAGCAACACACCATCGCTGCGCAGCTGGCCTCGCTGCCCTCCCTGCCCATGGCCGAGCTCTGGGCGCTGTGGGACCAGCACTTCCCTCGGCGGCCCAGCCATCGCAACCGCAACTACGTCGAATCCCGATTGGCGTACCGTATTCAGGAACTGTCCTACGGCGCATTGCCCACCAACGTGCGCAAGATGCTGGTCGAGGCTGGCGCCAAGCATTCCAAGATCAAGTCAGCCGCCGGGCGCAGCGCGCAGACCCTGCTGATGCCCGGCACCACGCTGATTCGGGAATGGAACGAGCGCGAGTACCGCGTGACGGTCACGCCAGATGGTCTGTATGCCCTGGATGGCCAGGTGTTCAAGAGCCTGTCGGCGGCGGCCCGCCACATCACCGGCACGCACTGGAACGGGCCGAAGTTCTTTGGTCTGCGGGGCGCCAAGGGGGAAGCTCAATGAACGCGCCGTTGCTCGTGCCACCGAAACGCTGCGCGGTGTACTGCCGCGTCTCCAGCGACGAAAGGCTGGACCAGTCCTTCAATTCCATCGATGCCCAGAAGGAAGCCGGGCACGCATTCATCAAGAGCCAGAGCCACGAGGGCTGGATCGCCGTGGCCGATGATTACGAAGATGGCGGTTTCTCCGGCGGGAACATGGATCGGCCTGCCTTGAAGCGCTTGATGGCCGACATCCAGATGGGCAAGGTCGACATCGTGGTGGTTTACAAGATCGACCGGCTGTCACGCTCGCTGGCCGATTTTGCGCGTATGGTCGATGTGTTCGACCGCCATCGAGTCAGCTTCAGCGCCGTCACGCAGCAGATCAACTCGGCCACCTCGATGGGGCGGCTGATGCTCAACGTGCTGCTGTCGTTTGCCCAGTTCGAACGCGAGGTGACGGGGGAACGCATCCGCGACAAGATCGCGGCCAGCAAGGCCAAGGGGATGTGGATGGGCGGGCCGCTGCCACTGGGGTACGACGTGCGCGACCGATTGCTGGTTATCAATGAAACCGAGGCTGCGCTGGTGCGCCACATCTTCGACGACTTCGTGACGATGCGCTCGGCCACACTGATGGTGAAGGCCTACGACGCGGAAGGCGTGGTCACCAAGGGTGGCAAGTCTTTCACGAAGCAGACCATCTACAAGATGCTGCACAACCGGATGTACCTGGGAGACATCGTGCACAAGGGGCAGGCTTTTCCGGGTCAGCATCAGGCCATCATCACCCAGACGCAGTGGGATGCTGTGCACACCCTGATCGCCACCGATGGCATCGAGCGGCGGCGCGAGACCAACGACCGCCAGCGTGACCCGGTATTGCTGCGCGGCTTGCTGTTCACGCCCGACGGCGAACGGTTGGTGCCCAGCTACACGGTCAAGAAGGGCAAGACATATCGGTACTACACACCCGTCAAACACCGGCGCTTCGGCGCGTGGGCCAGCAGCCACGGACCTCTGCCAGCGGCGCCCATTGAGGAATTGGTAACCCAGCAAATCGTAGCAGCGCTGTCAGCCCCGCACGTCGTGCAGTCGGTGTGGGATCGGATGCAGCAGATTCGGCCTGATCTGACCGAACCCCAAGTGGTGCTGCCGATGCGCAATCTGGCTGCGATGTGGCAGCAGCTTTTCCCCGCCGAACAATGCCGACTGGCGCAGTTGCTGATCGAGCGTGCGGTAATTGCCGATGGCGGGCTGGAAATCATCTGGCGCGATCAGGGCTGGCAGGAACTGGCCGGCGAGTTGGTGCCCGGCACCATAGGCGCAGAATTGCAAGAATGGGAGCAGATGGAGGAGTTGGCATGAAACTCAAGGTCAGTGCCACCGGCACGCCAGTCGCTCGCGAACGCCGGGATGGCGGACGGGTCAAGCTCTCAACATTCATCCCGCTGAAGATCCGGAAACGCGGTGCCAGCAAGGTGGTGGTGCGGCCCGATGGGCAAGTCGAGACACCGGGGAAAGTGGCGACCCAGATCGACCAGCCCTTGCTGGTGGCACTGACGCGGGCCTTCTACTGGCAGCAACTGTTGGACGAAGGCGTGGTCGGCAGCGGCAGCGAAATCGCCCAACGCGAAAGCCTGCACCACTCGACGGTGAACGAACTGCTGCGTCTGACCTTGCTGGAGCCCGCCATCATCCAGAGCATCCTGGCCGGGCAGCAGCCCAAATGCATGAGCCTGCTGTGGTTCCAGCGGAATCCGCTGCCAACCGACTGGGTGGCGCAGCGGGAGGCGGTGGCCGCCTTCGATTCGTAACCAGGACCGCCGTTCGTCAGCCCGCTTCAATCGCTGGATGCGGGCAGCCACTTGATACCTGCCACCCCCAGGTTTTTCTGGCTGATGTGGTCACTGAGGATGGGCAGGAGGGTCTGCACATTGATCTCAAAGCTGTGCCGCCACATGGCCTGCAGCTTTTTCAACGCGTTTTCATTCCGGTAGATGCTGCCATCCCAGTCGATGACCATCATCGCCACGTCACCGTCGTCGGCCAGCATACACAGCAGGGCGTCATCGGCGTCCTTGTCCAGCGAGGCTTTGAGTTCGTCCTCGTACTCGGCCAGAACTTCCACATACAGATCGATGCTCAGTGGGCTCTGCCCAGACAACGCAGACTGCAGATCGGCGGCGATTTTCGTCTTGTTGGTCATCGTCGACATTTTCGCTTCAAGGGTCCGATTCACTCGCTGACCACCGGCTGGGGGTGCTGCGGGAGATGCTCTGACTGTGTTCGATGCCTGACCGGTGGTCATGGTTGACGGTGAACCGCCACGCGTAAGTTGTTGATTTTGCAAGACCACCATCTGCGCCTACCCGCAGGCCAAACGGAGAACAGAGACAGCTCTGGCCGAGAAAGTGGCCGATTTCGGGCGTTTCGGCCGGTGGTCACCCGCAGCACAGGTGGCCGGAACCCCGCGTGGCGCGGGGATTTCGGGCAAGAAAAAGGGCCCGGAGAGTATCCGAGCCCTTCAATTTGGTGGCGGAATACGGAACCGAACCCGCGCCCGCATATGAGGTTCTTTAGAAAAGCACTGATCTTGAGGGTGCTCGCCTCTATCAAATGGCCGTTTTGCATCGTGGGAACCCCCTGTTGGGCCAGCCTGCCGTTGCAATAGTCCCAAAATGGGACTAAACTCCGACCAATGCGAGTGATTGCTGTGTCCACCCTTCGAGCCTTCTGGGAGCGCCATCCCGACGCCGAGCAGCCGCTGAAGGCTTGGTATGAGGAAGCAACGAATGCGACCTGGACTCAGCCCGCAGACATCAAGGCGCTGTACCGCAGCGCCAGCGTGCTGAAGAACCGTCGCGTGGTCTTCAACATCAAAGGCAATGATTACCGGCTGATCGTGGCCGTTGCGTACAAGTTGCAGATCGTCTACGTGAAGTTCGTCGGCACCCACAAGGAGTACGACGCAGTGGACGCAGAAACCGTTGGAATGGCCTGACCGGCCACGGAGGAAAACATGGACATCCGCCCTATCCACACCGAAACAGACTACAAGGCCACGCTTAAAGAGATTTCGGCCTTGATGGAGTCCGACCCTGATCTGGGCACGCCGGAGGGGGATCGCCTGGATATCCTCGCCACGCTGGTGCAAGCCTACGAGGCCAAGCACGTGCCCATCACTGCGCCTGATCCAGTAGAAGCCATCAAATTCCGGATGGATCAAAGCGGTCTGTCCGTTAAAGATCTCGAGCCGATGATTGGCAAAAGCAACCGCGTCTACGAAGTCCTGAGCCGCAAGCGCCCGTTGACGCTGGCCATGATCCGCAGGCTGCACAAGAGCCTGGGCATCCCGGCCGACGTGCTGATTGCGGAGACGGCCGCAGGGTAATCATCGAACACTGAGCTTGGCTTCTACAAGGAACAGCGTTGTCATGGGGGCATCAGTCTTGGAGAAGAAGATGCATTACCCCGTGATGACCGAAAGGCAGCTTGCCGCCCGCTGGAAGATCAGCCTGAAAACCTTGCGACGCTGGCGTTCTGACAACGAAGGGCCCACCTGGCACAAATTGTTCCAGTATGTCCGTTACCACGAAGCCGACATCCTCGGCTTCGAGCGACAGAGCGCGCAGCACTGGTCAGCGATTCTTGGTGACGGTGAACGCGTGCCCAAAGTCGTGACTCGGCCGCAGGAACAGCCTGAAACGGAAGAAGATGCCGGGGCGTTCTACGTCACGGCCCAGGATGTGATTGAGGCGACCGGACTGCCCAAACACTGGTTCACAACCCCGGAATACCGTGCCAGGAAGCAGGTTCCACATCTGGCCTTGGTTGGCAGCATCCGCTTCTCGCTGCAAGCCCTCTGGGAATGGGAGCAAAACCACAGCACTGTCGGTCGGCCGCCGGAGCCCAAAGCACCCCGACAACCAGATACGGAGCCAGAGCCTGCACCGCCATCGCGCGTGCCACTATGGCATGAACTCGCCCGGGAACTGGACAGAGAACAGTTCGATTCCACTTCGTAGTCCGAACAAATGTCCCCGGTTTTGGCCCAAAGTCCACCGTTTCGGCCATTTGTCCCTTGACGGTGGAACACGGAACCGAACCCGCGTCCGCAATCCGAGCCAGATGGTAACGCCTTGGCCTTGAGGGCGTGGATTCAACGATTTGGCCAAATCACCCCGCCAACTCGTAACCCGTACTGCGGCCCCCACCCGGTGTTTTCTGTAGCACCCCAAGATCCAACAGCTGCGTGATGTCGCGCAGCGCAGTATCGGGCGAGCACTTGGCGATCGCCGCCCATTTGCTGCTGGTCAACTTGCCGTCGAAACCGTCGAGCAGACGGTTGAGCAATTTCACCTGGCGTTCATTCAGCGGCTGACCCGCCCAGCGTTGCCAGAAACGCGCCTTGACCAACACCGCGTCCAGGGTGGTCTGAGAACTGGCTACCGCGCGGCCCAGGGTGCCCAGGAACCAAGACAGCCAGCCTGTCACGTCGAGCGAGCCTTTCTGGGTTCGCTCGAGCACTTCGTAGTAGTCCTTGCGCTCCCGCTGGATTTGGGCCGACAGGCTGTAAAAGCGCTGCGGGCTGCCATCAGCTCGGGCCAGGAACAGGTCGCCCACGGCGCGGGCGATGCGTCCGTTGCCATCGTCAAACGGATGGAGAGTCACGAACCAGAGATGCGCCAACCCCGCTTTGATCAGCATAGGCTCCCCCGTCTCGGCATTGGCCCAGGCCAGAAAGCGGTCGATCTCGGCGGCCAGCGCCTGCGCAGGCGGGGCCTGAAAGTGCACCTTGCGCCGCCCCATATGCCCTGACACCACTTGCATGGGCCCCTCGGCATCGGTTCGCCACTGTCCCACCTCAATCCGGGTCATACCGGAGTAGCCGGTGGGAAACAAAGCGGCGTGCCAGCCAAACAAGCGCTCGGCCGTCAGAGGGTCGGTGGCACGGGTGGTCGCATCCAGCACCATCTCCACCACCCCCTCCACATGCCGGTCCACAGGCGCCACTGCGCCGATATCCACGCCCATGCGGCGGGCGATGGAAGATCGCACCGATTGCACGTTGAGGACTTCGCCTTCGATCTCGCTGGTCTTGACCACGTCTTCGGTCAACGCCGCCAGACTGGCCTGGTCCCGCAACGCCATCCCCACATCCGCCAATCGCCCGAGCAACAATCCCTGAGAACGGCTGACGTCTGTCAATGGACCGGCGAGCGCCGCCAGGTCGTAGCGCCACTGCGGCCAAACGTCTGCCTGCCAGATGTAGAGTTTTTCTCCGTCATTCATGCGGAGATTACACGCCCAATTCGCCGCATAGGCAATACATTCTGCACATTAAATGCGGCGAATAAACACCCATTCGCCGCACGCCTGGGTGCACCGAATCGCTTATTCATCAGGTCCAGTCGCCTGAGAGGTGTTGGCCACTGGGTTCCATACGAATTTTCGTATGGAGAAATTTGATGCCCACCAAGATCTGCGCCTGGTGCGGCCAACCGTTCACAACACATGTCCATCAAACGCTGCAAATGGCTGGCGTGTTCGGACGGAACAGTCAACGTGAGCATTCCACCAGCGACAGCCTCCCTCCCACACCCAAGGAGGTGCACGTGCTGAGTCAGTTGGCGTTGATTGCTAAAACCGCCCGACGTCAGAAAACTGAAATGTGCACACGGAAGGGGCATGCATACCGAGGTCAGTCGGAGCATGCCGCCCCCCCCTGTACGCGATGAACTCGTCGCCCCCAGTACAACCCGAGTCTCGAAAACGGTCCCACCTGTCGCTGGGCAAGACAACCAGACCACACCACAAAGCCACTGCGGCGCAATTACAGGCCCTCGACCTCTGGGGCAACCTACTGCGTCACACCTACTCGCGCAAGAACGGGCGCAAGTACCACTACTACGTGTCCAAGTCGGAAAGCCGGTTCGGAGCACCCGGCAAGAGCTACGAGCGCTTACCTGCGCCGGAGATTGAGGCTGCAGTGGTGGCTCAGATCCGCACGGTGCTGACCAGCCCGGAATCCATCGCATCGGTGGTACGCCACATCCAGCGCAACGGCGGTCAGATCGACGAGGCCACCACGGTGATGGCGATGGGACGGCTCAACGACGTGTGGGATCAGTTGTTCCCGGTCGAGCGTCACCGCATCGCCAACCTGATGATCGAGCGCATCGACCTCGTCCACGTTGGCGAGGTGCAGGGCATCAAGGTGAAGTGGCGGGAACTGGGCTGGGACGCCCTGATCGGTGAGTTCGCCCCGAGGGGCATCGGCGCGGAGCTGGTGGAGGTTGAGGCCTGATGGACGACACACTGGAAACCTTCGTGCCCCTGACGTTTCGCCGCCGGGGCGCGCGGCGGGTGGCCGCCGACGACCGCCACGTTCACGATGTGACGCTGCTGGAGGGGGTGGCACGCGGTTTCTACTGGCAGCACCTCGTGGACACCGGCGTGATGAAGAGTGGGTCAGACATTGCCCGGGCCGAAGGACTGCACCCCTCGGTGCCCAACGAGCTGATGCGCCTGACCCTGCTCGCGCCCGACATCCTCGAACTGCTGATGGCCGGGCGGCAGCCCCGCCGGATGAACCTGATCTGGTTCCAGCGCAACCCGCTGCCGGTGGATTGGGAGGCGCAACGCCAGATCGTGAAGCGCTTTGAGGAGGACGCATGAGCAAGAAGCACCGGGGCCGGTTCAAGGGTGATCCGGTCACCTATCAACTGCCGAACCCGGCAGGCGGCGTGCAACTGGAAACCTTCGTGCCCTGGACGCTGGTGAAGCGGGGGCTGAAGAAGCAGGTCATCACGCCCTTGGACGCGCCGCAGGAATTCCTGGACGAGGCCCGCCGCGAGCGATTGATGAAGGCGGCCGCGCAGGACACGCCTTTGATGCGCGCGCTCGGCCTCGCGCACCACTGGCAAAGGCTGATGGACGAAGGACGCTTCGCATCGATCACTGAGATCGCCGAAGCTGAAGGTCTCGATCTGGGTCGTGCCAGCCGGATCGCCCGATTGGCGCAGTTGGCACCCAGCATCGTTGAAGCCTGCGCAATCGGCGCGGCTGCGGGCGTGACACTGGAAAGCGTCAGCCGTCGTGCCATTCCCCAACGGTGGGACGAGCAGCGTGAACGACTGCGCCTAGCGTGATCAGCTGCCGCAGCAACGGTCCTTGCCACGCTCCTGTATCGGCGGACAAGGCACTGTGCCGTAGGAGCAATACACGCAGCAGTCACCCGGCTTGGGCTTGAGCACGGAGTGACACTGCTCGCACTCGTAGAACCACTGGCAGGCGTCCGTGGGCATCGTCTCGGCCTTGGCGTGGCCGCACTCGGGACAGGTCAGCGTCGATTCCAGGATCACCACCGTCACTTGGCGGCTCCCACCACGGTCGAGGGATAACCCGCGTCCTTGGTGGCGCGTGTGAGGGCCTCGACATTCGCCTTCGCATCATCGAATGTCACCCTGGCCTCGCGTCGATCCAGGTTCACGTCGATCTTGCTGACGCCGGAGACCTTCGTCAGCGCTTTCTTGACCGTGATCGGGCAGGTGGCGCAGTTCATGCCCGGCACGGACAGCGTGACGCTCTGGGTGGCAGCCCAGAGGGGCGAGGTCATCGCTGCCAACGCGGCCAGGGCGACGAGTTTTTTCATGGCAGTTTCCTTTCAGTAGAACCAGGGCGCGATCAGCGGGAATGCGAGTGCAGCGATAACCAGCGCCACCACGATCCAGAACAAGGCCTTGTAGCTGCGGTTGACCTGCGGCAGCGCGCAGACCTGCCCAGGCTCACAGGCTGCAACGGGGCGCCAGATGCGCCTGTACGCGAAAAACAGTGCCACGAGCGCCGCACCGATGAAGTAGGGTTGATACGGTTCGAGCAGAGTCAGGTTACTGATCCACGCGCCGGAGACACCCAGCGTGATCAGCACCAATGGGCCGAGACAGCAGGTGGACGCGAGGATGGCCGCCAGACCGCCGGTCAACAGCGCACCACGCCCACCGCTGGGTCGAGGTTCGGTTGGGGAATCTGCATTCATGGCGTAAGCTTACTTCCGTACTTAAGTACGGAGTCAAGCGCCATGAACGAACTACCCGAAACCCTGACCATCGGTGTGCTGGCCGAGGCCGCCGGGGTCAACGTCGAAACGATCCGCTTCTACCAGCGCAAGGGTTTGATGCAGGAGCCCGACCGCCCGCTGGGCGGCATCCGCCGCTATGGCGAGACGGATCGGGGGCGCGTGCGCTTCATCAAGTCCGCTCAGCGCCTAGGCTTCAGCCTCGACGAGATCGGGGATTTGCTCAAGCTCGAGGATGGGTCGCATTGCACCGAGGCTCGCGAGCAGGCAGAGCACAAACTAGCAGACGTGCGCGCCCGGCTTGCCGATCTGCAAAGGATTGAGGGTGCGCTGCAGGGGCTTGTCGAGCGCTGCTGCGCGACGAGCGGGCAGGTGCAGTGTCCGCTGATCGCGGCGTTGCAGGCGGCGTGAACATCCAGGCCGGTTGCTCTGCGTTCTCGGTCGCCGTCTCCTGAGCAGACGAAAACCGCAACCGCCTGCTCTCAAACCCGCGAAAACAGTGGACTTGGGCACTTGGACGGTCAAGAGGCCAACAGAGAACGGAGAGAGAAAACCGGCGATGTCGAGGCCGAAAGTCGGCGGCCCGGCAAGGGCGCGCTCAAGAGGCAGGTGTCCGGAACCGCGCCAACAATGGCGTTTCGGGCAGAAAAAAGCCCAACCGATAAGGGTTGGGCTTTGAGTAAATGGGCTGGCGTCTACTGAATGAACGCCGTAAGTGATTGATTTTCAATGACTTTGCCAATGCAGTTTTGAAATTTGTTCCCCGATTTGTTCCCCGGTGCCGGTCGTGATACCCCGATTTCTGGGGCCAACCTGTGCCATCAAAACCTGCTCATCCTTCGTTGCATATTTTCTACTCTCTGTTGCATTTTCCCGACTCTGTGCCCCCCAGCCCCGCGCCATGTTTTTGATCCTCGCGCGCGCGTGCGTACTGTTCGGAAAACTCCCCCGCCCGCGATTAGCCCGGATATTTCACGCATGTAGGCAACGGCCTGCGCAGCGGGGCATCGCGGCGCGGATTTGAGCGAGCAAGGCCACGATGTTGGCCGCAGCCATGGGTGTGATGGTTGGCATGCGCAATGCGGTCGCACTGACCCCCACCCCGGCTTGGGTTGCGGGCCGTTTTTGTTTCATCGCGCCGGCCAGGCGCTGCTGGTGTGTTCAGGGTGAGCGCAGCTGGCTCATGGCGTGCGCGAAGGTCTGCGCACTGGGCCAGTTGGAGGCCAGGTACAGGCGGATGCGCCGCGTGTTGCGCGTCACCACTGCCGCCACCTTGAGCAGCTTCATGCGCAGCGTGTCGATCTGCGCCGTGGCCAGCTCTGTGCCCTGCAACGCCAACGCGCGCAGCCTCTCTACCAGCACGTAGCCCAGCGCGGCCAGCAGCATGCGCAGTTGGTTGGAGCGCAGCACATGGCAGCTCGTGCGCGTGGCGAACAGCCCTACCTGCGCTTCCTTGATCCGGTTCTCCGCCTCGCCGCGCTGGCAGTACACGCCGTCGTACAGCGCCTGGGGATCACCGGCAAGGTTTGTCACGATGAAGCGCGGGTTGCAGCCTTGCGCGCCCCATTCAAGCCGCGTGATCACGCGCCGCTCGTGCGGCCAGCTCTGTGCGGCGTAGTCGAATTCATCGACCATGCGCTGTTTGGCCCCGCTGCGCTCGTATTCGTCTTTCATTGAGAGTTCGGCAAACGCCACGCGCGCCTGCAGCCGTGCATTGCGCGCCAGACCCACGATGTAGTGCACGCCGGCGCGCTCGCACCAGTTCAGGATGCGTTGGCGGCAGAACCCGGAGTCGGCCCGAAACACGATGCGCACCTGCGGCCAACTCTGGCGCAGTCGGCGCACCAGCAGCTTGAGGATAGCCCCAGCGTGCTGCGCCGCATCGATGTTGCTGGGCCGCAAGTAGGCGCACAGCAGTTGCTGGCCGCAGAACACGTACAGGGGCAGGTAGCAGTAGCTGTCGTAGTAACCATGGAAGAAGCGTGCCTCCTGCTGGCCGTGCAACGGGTTGTCGGTGGCATCAAAGTCCAGCACCAACTCTTCGGGCGCGCTCTCGAAGCTGGCGATGAACTGATTGACCAACACCTCGTGCAGCCGCCACGCCGTGGCACGGTCGGCCCATTTCTCCAGTCGGCAAAGCGTAGGCGCGCTGGCAATCTCGTGGTCCACGCCAACAGCCGTCTGCACAGCCACGTCACAGCGCAGAGCACCGTGGTCGTTGAGGTCTTCCCAGCCCAGCGCCAGGCCGTACACCCGCTGGCGCAACATGTCGCGCACGTCGTGCGTGATCAGTAGCGGATTGCGCGGATCGGCGATGCAGCGCGCCGCCGCATCCATCAAGCCCAGCTTGCGATCGACCTGGCCAAGCAGCATCACGCCACCATCGCTGGTCATGCTGCCGCCGTCAAAACACCCCTGCACCACGCGCCGGCCCAACCGGCCAAAGTCCATGCTCCCAACGTCAATTTCTTCGGTACAGTTTGGCTTCGGCATTGCCCGCTCGTTGATCAAGATTCGACACCTGGATTTTCGGGCACACAAGGGCAATGCCGTCCTCGTTTGTGGCTCTACTACGGTGAAATATCCGGGTTAGCCCGGATATTTCACGCATGTAGGCAACGGCCTGCGCAGCGGGGCATCGCGGCGCGGATTTGAGCGAGCAAGGCCACGATGTTGGCCGCAGCCATGGGTGTGATGGTTGGCATGCGCAATGCGGTCGCACTGACCCCCACCCCGGCTTGGGTTGCGGGCCGTTTTTGTTTCATCGCGCCGGCCAGGCGCTGCTGGTGTGTTCAGGGTGAGCGCAGCTGGCTCATGGCGTGCGCGAAGGTCTGCGCACTGGGCCAGTTGGAGGCCAGGTACAGGCGGATGCGCCGCGTGTTGCGCGTCACCACTGCCGCCACCTTGAGCAGCTTCATGCGCAGCGTGTCGATCTGCGCCGTGGCCAGCTCTGTGCCCTGCAACGCCAACGCGCGCAGCCTCTCTACCAGCACGTAGCCCAGCGCGGCCAGCAGCATGCGCAGTTGGTTGGAGCGCAGCACATGGCAGCTCGTGCGCGTGGCGAACAGCCCTACCTGCGCTTCCTTGATCCGGTTCTCCGCCTCGCCGCGCTGGCAGTACACGCCGTCGTACAGCGCCTGGGGATCACCGGCAAGGTTTGTCACGATGAAGCGCGGGTTGCAGCCTTGCGCGCCCCATTCAAGCCGCGTGATCACGCGCCGCTCGTGCGGCCAGCTCTGTGCGGCGTAGTCGAATTCATCGACCATGCGCTGTTTGGCCCCGCTGCGCTCGTATTCGTCTTTCATTGAGAGTTCGGCAAACGCCACGCGCGCCTGCAGCCGTGCATTGCGCGCCAGACCCACGATGTAGTGCACGCCGGCGCGCTCGCACCAGTTCAGGATGCGTTGGCGGCAGAACCCGGAGTCGGCCCGAAACACGATGCGCACCTGCGGCCAACTCTGGCGCAGTCGGCGCACCAGCAGCTTGAGGATAGCCCCAGCGTGCTGCGCCGCATCGATGTTGCTGGGCCGCAAGTAGGCGCACAGCAGTTGCTGGCCGCAGAACACGTACAGGGGCAGGTAGCAGTAGCTGTCGTAGTAACCATGGAAGAAGCGTGCCTCCTGCTGGCCGTGCAACGGGTTGTCGGTGGCATCAAAGTCCAGCACCAACTCTTCGGGCGCGCTCTCGAAGCTGGCGATGAACTGATTGACCAACACCTCGTGCAGCCGCCACGCCGTGGCACGGTCGGCCCATTTCTCCAGTCGGCAAAGCGTAGGCGCGCTGGCAATCTCGTGGTCCACGCCAACAGCCGTCTGCACAGCCACGTCACAGCGCAGAGCACCGTGGTCGTTGAGGTCTTCCCAGCCCAGCGCCAGGCCGTACACCCGCTGGCGCAACATGTCGCGCACGTCGTGCGTGATCAGTAGCGGATTGCGCGGATCGGCGATGCAGCGCGCCGCCGCATCCATCAAGCCCAGCTTGCGATCGACCTGGCCAAGCAGCATCACGCCACCATCGCTGGTCATGCTGCCGCCGTCAAAACACCCCTGCACCACGCGCCGGCCCAACCGGCCAAAGTCCATGCTCCCAACGTCAATTTCTTCGGTACAGTTTGGCTTCGGCATTGCCCGCTCGTTGATCAAGATTCGACACCTGGATTTTCGGGCACACAAGGGCAATGCCGTCCTCGTTTGTGGCTCTACTACGGTGAAATATCCGGGTTAGCCCCGCGCCAGCTTGTTAATCCGTCGCATCTCTGCCAGCTCGGCATTCAGCGCCTGGGTCAGCTCCCGCAGTTGCGCCCGGTGCCCGCCCTGCCAGGCGTTGCGTGATGACGCGGCCTTACCCTCGGGTGTTCGTGGGCCGGTGCTTTGCTTCCACGGTTGCCATTGCCGGATCAGCTCGGCCTGCCGTTGCCGTCGCTCCAATGTCCAGGGTGTTGCCATGCTGGTGCTCCAATAGTTCGTTTGGTGGACTTTGATTTTTCCCCGCGCTCGTGGGAGTGCCGTTGTTGACCTGCTGGGGGCCATGGGCAATGTTGGCTTGCCGGATGTAGGGCATGGGGTTCTTCATCAGTGCCAGGGTCTCCGCCGTTGCGCGTGCCTGGGACTGCGCCTTCAGGGCCAGCCGCATCAGCACCTCAATGCCCTTGAAAGATTCCTGCCGCCCTGAGCGTTGCGCCAGGTTGTTGAACAGCGCGTCCAGGGTCAGAAACTGGTTCGTCAGTACGCGCTCAAACCGGCCCATGTCTCCGGCCACGGTCTCGTCCCCGGCCTTGCGCATGGCGGCCAATAGCTCCGTCACTCCCAGCGCTTCGCCTGCGTCTGTGTAGGTGTGCATCGTTGCCGCAGTGAATGCGCCAGCGGTTGCCATCGCGGCCAGCTTTTCGGAACGGTTGTCATCCGGCTGCACTTCAACCCGCAATGCATTGGGATCAGGCGGGGTCTTGTCCTTGCCCTTGGTGTTTTTGGTGGTTGCCATGGTTTATTCCTTCAAGTCTGAATTCATGTTGCTGTACGCCGCCCAAAGCTCAAAGCCCGTAGCGCAGCGCTGCCCGTAGCCCCGGCCTGCACACTGGCAGACACTGCATTGCTGGTGGTGCGCCAGATAGGCGCGATCCAGTTCCCGCCAGGATGGGCCGGATGGCGTGCGGGGTGGTTCGGTCGCTGGCGCTGCTGTCGGTGGTGCCGCGTCAACCATCACCCCCATGGGCAAGCGTGCATCGTCATACCCATGGCAGCGCTGCAATATCAGCACCAGGCCACGGGCCAGGTCAGCATGCACGCCAGCCGCCCGTGCATTGCCGCAGCGGTAGGGGCCAGCACCGTGCAGGTGTCGGCACTCCAGGCACAGCCGCCGGTCGTCGTCGTCACGATCCCGGTTCACCAGACTGTCGGCCAGGCGCTCGGCATCTTGGGGCGCTGCACCACGCTGGCAGAACAGGGCCTGCCGCGCCATGAAGGTGTCGAGTTCCTGCCCGTTCATGGCGCTGCTGTGCGGCCAGGCCCAGCGGTCGGGGTCGGTGGTGGGTGCGTTCGCAGCCGGGGTTTCGGGGTTCGCCACAGCCCCGTCGAATTTCTGAAACTCCCCGGCGGGTAGGCTACGAAAACTACAAAAACCCTCCCTTGGGGTTTCCGTAGTTTTTGTAGTGTGGGTGCTGGGGGCTTTTAGATTTTTCAGCCGTGCAAGCCAGGTGCTCATGCTTGCCCCCCTGCCAGCAGCGCCGGATGGATCATGTAGCGGTCGCTGGGCCTGCCCCTGCCCATGGTGTCGCCCGATGGAACGGTCTCCCGTGCCAGCCAGCCGTAATCGGCCAGCAGTTCCGCCGCCTTGCGCACGCTGTCCACTGAATTCAATCCGGCCCAGCTTTTGACGGCTACCAGCCGGGGTGTGAACGACTCCCACAGCACCCCGTCGCCGTCGCACAGCTTGCCGCCCTTGATCTTCACCAGCAGCGCATGCGCCCCCGTGGTCTCCGGGATCAGTGCCGCCGCATACAGCCGCTCGGCATGGGTGCGCAGGTACTCGGCCCACGCCAGTGCCCGGATCAACTCGCCCTCATGGATCACGCCGTTGGTGTCGGGTGTGTCCACCAATGCAAAGATCAGCGCCAACGCCGGAATCAGCTTGCGCCACTTGGCAAGGTGCGACACCAGCGCCGGATGCAAATCATCCCCCCGGATGCCGGTCTCGAACGGGATCAGCCATTCATAAAAAATGGCCTGCGCCTCGGGACTGAATCGCCATTCCTGGGGATCATCGTCGGTGGCTGGCAGCAGTCCATTCAGGCGCTCGAACACGGCCCATGCCGCTTGCTTCGCCGGTGTGTCGGGCCACCGATCTACCAGCTTGAATTCCTGCTGAATGTCGGGCCATACCGCCAGGCCAAAGCGCTGCAACAGGCCATCGTCGCCCGCGCCGCCGTTCACGGCTTCGCGCACATAGCTCTGCACCTTGCCCGGTTGAATGCCGCCCAGCATCGCCATGCAGACACGGGGCACATAGCTGTGCCCGCGCCCGATCCGATCCACCGCATGGCCTTGATTGCCGTCGTAGCCTGTCAGGTAGAAACCGCGTGCGCCTTCCTGCCCCTGCCGATCCATGCTGCACAGCAGGCCGTGGACTTCATCGCGGTATACCAGCAGGCCCCATGGGTTTTCTACCAACAGGTCGGCCAGTGCCTCCACCGTGCTGTCGTTGACCACGTAGCGCCGCATCGTCGGCTCGGTGGGCTGTTCGGTGGGGGCCAGCAGCGCCCGTGCCTTATCGGGGTCTTTTGCCGCAACAGCCGCTGCTTGCTTCTCGTTCGCCTTGCCTGCCAGTTCGGCCACCTTGGTGTCGAGTTCCCATGCTTCATGCGCGGCCTGCCATTGCTCGCGCTCGGTCGATTCCAGCCGGTGCAGCGGCTTCAGGACTTCACCCAGCGCCGGGGACTTCATCACGCCTGGGCGGCCCACGATCAGCCCCCACAGGTTGGGCACTACGCGCCAATCATCGTGCTGCTTGGGCGCCACCACGGCACGCGCACCGATCAGGCCAGACAGCGCCGTGATGACACCTACAGCCGGAAAATCCGGCGGGCACTGCATGCGCTCGGCAATGTCCACGATCCAGCCGCGCAGCGCGTGGGGCAACAGCTCGGCATCAAACGGGGCCACGGGTGGCAGGGCGTCGGGCAGGGGCGTGGGGTCAGGCCATGCGCCGCCGTCGCCCGCACCCTCCAATGGCGGGAATGCAGGCTCTTGCGCCACGGGCGCAGCCGCTTCAATACATGCCTTCACAGCGTCCAATCCGGCCTGCTGGTGCAAGTCGTTGAAGTCGGTTTCCTTGTCGTTACGCTCGCCGGAAAAGTGAGGTTTTGTGAGGTAGCCACCTACGGCCTTTGCCGCCTCGGTGGCCTTGGTGATACCCGGATTGCCGTCGGTAAACGCATCATCGTCCGCTGCCAGGATCAAGCGCAGCCTGGGGTACTTGCTGTGCAGTGCCTGGGCCACTTCCCGTAGATTGCCAGCGTTGAAAGCCACGGCAACGGCATCGCCGGTAGCCTCATGGATAGATGCGCCCGTAGCGAAACCCTCGCATACGATCAGCACGCCCTTGGGCTTGCCAATCGAGTAATACAGGCCGGTGCGCCGTCCTCCAAGCAATCCCTTCTTGTCCTTGAAGTTCGCTGGGTTGATGCGCTCGATGTTCCACAGCTTGCCGTTTGTGTCGCGCATGGGGACGATCAGAAAACCATCCGACTCAACCCTTGTTCCGTGGGCATGCACGCCCTTTTTTGCCAGATACGGATGATCTGCTGGGGCAGGTTCAGCAGCTTCCCAGCGCTGCGCCGCCGCCGTCGCTGCATCGTGCTGGCGCTGGGCCTTGTCGGCTTCGCGCTGCTGGGCAATGGCCTGCATGCGCTGCTGGTGGGCGCTGCGCTCGGCCTGGGTCATTGCCTGGGTGTCCTTGCTGCACCAGGTCTGAGATAGACCGCTGCGCCAGCAGCCAAAAGCGCCCGCCGGAACGTCGCCATCGTCGTGCAAGACATACCAGCCCGATTGATCCATGCGCTTGCCGTTGGTGCTGAATCGGTACAGCGTGCCGTCGCCGTGGATCACCTCGGGCACGGGCAGGCCAGCACCTGCAATGGCTTGTTGGAATTGTTCGGATGCGATCACAGCCGCCCCCCAATCTGCGCCAGGAACAGCGCGGCATCGTGCAGGCTGGGCAGGTAGCGCACCAGCCCCCAGCGCTCGGCCCAATAGGTGGTTGCGCCGTCCTTGGACGTGACGCTGTGCAGGTGGTGGCCTTGCTGGGCAAAGGCACTGCGCAGGGCGTGAAAATCCTTGCCGGTAGCGATAGACTGCGCGGTGTTCGGCGCGCTCGATTCTGCTTTGGTGGGGTCGGGCGTTTTCTTTGGTGTCATTGCACGCCCTCCCACTGCTTTGCCAGCGCCAGCAGTTTTTGCTGTGAACGTCGCTCGCGGCTTTTGGCATTGCGCAGGTGCTGGTATTCGCCAGCCGTTGCGGCCATCATGGCTTTCCAGTTGGCATCGCCCCGCGCAAGGTCGGTGTGCTGGTGACCGGTGGAATTGCGCCAGGCGATGTACCCGCCGCGCAGCAGCTCTTTGCAGTGCTGGGTGTGGGCCACGGCCTGGGCGTAGTGAATGGCGGCTTGCGCCAGTGCGAGAAGGGTTTGGGGCGTGGTCATGGTCGCCCCTTCAAACCGTCGCCAGTTGATCTACCCGCTTGGCATGCAGGCGGTTCACCAGTTCGCGGATTTCATCGTCGGACTGGCCTGCAATGCGGGCACGGGTGATGGCCTTCACCTCGTAGTCAGGCCATGCCTTTGCACGCTGCCCAATGGCTACTGGCCGTGTGAAAAGCCCCGCCCGGATTGCGTTGTAGATGCTGGTGTTGCTGCGGTCGCCTGTTTCAGCCTTGCAGGCGTCGATTCTCCAAAGTGCCATTGCTGCCCATCCTTTCACGGCATTGGTTGCCGGTGTTGCGATGGATGGCAGTTTGTTTTTTGGGGCTTGCTATTTGAAGCCTGTCAGCCGGTACAGTGCAGGGTCTGCCGGTAGAACCTACAGCCTGCCCGCAGGGCCTACGGTGTGCCGGTAGAGTGTAGTTTTTCCCACTCGTTCACCCACTTCAGGGCAGTAGTAAAAACCACGGGCGCAACCTTCCCGGCAATTGCAGTTGCTGCCGCAGACTTGCCCCTGGGCTTGGGCGGATTGGCATCCAGCCATGCGAAAACATCTTGCTTGATGGCGCGGTTCTCAGTGTGACGGCCAGCAGCGCCAACACGCCCCGCATCCTTTGCTTGGCTTCTTTTCGCCAGTGCAACAAGCTCTGCAATCACATATGAGGACGGTTGGAATGTCTGGATTTCTTCGTAAAAATCAGAAGGGTCACTCCCTTGGCAAAGCTCCAAAAGGTATAACGCCTGCTGCTTGTGGAATGACACAGCAACGCCCGCAAGCGCTTTTGTTCGCTCCCGAAATTCTGGGTCATTCTTGAAGCGCCAAACCGAAACCGCTATGTCCATCGGCTCTTCCATCGCGTCCCCTTTCTCGCTCACCTGAAAAGAAAGGCCAGCGCCGCCGGTTCAGGGTGTCCCGGTTGTCCCCCGTCGGGTAAGGCGTGGCGTCAAACTGTTGTCTATGCCCGCTTGAGTTGCACCACGTCAGCACCAGCGGCCAGCTTGTCCAGGTAGTCCGCCCAGCGCTGCATCATCGTCTGGCGCTGCTTCAGGTAGGTGGTGCGGTTGTAGGCGCGTCCGTTGGCATCGCGCACGGCATGGGCCAATTGCGCCTCGATCACCAGCGGGTCGCATTCCAGCCGTTCGGCCAGCATGGTGCGTGCCGTCGCCCTGAACCCGTGCCAGGTCTGAATGTCGGGTGTGTAGCCCATGGATATCAGCGCCGTGCGCACTGAGTTTTCAGATATAGGCTTGCTGCGCTGGCGCTCGCCGGGGAACACCAGCCCGGTTGATTCGGTGTAGGGCTTCAAGACTTCCAGAATCTGCACGGCCTGGGTGGGCAGGGGGACAAGGTGAGGCTGTCCGTTTTCCTTGCCGTCCTTGGTGCGCTTCATGCGCGCAGCGGGGATCGTCCACAGCGCTGCCTCCAGGTCGATTTCTGCCCAGCTCGCGCCGCGCAGTTCGCCGGGGCGCTGGAACAGTAGGGGGGCCAGCCGCAGCGCTGCCCGCACTACAGGGCCGCCCTTGTAGCCCTTGATGGCGCGCAGCAACTCGCCCAGCCGCTCGGGGTCGGTGATAGCAGCGAAGTGAGTTCCCCGGTAGGGGGCCAGTGCGCCTTTCAGGTCGCCGGTAATGTCCCGGTTCACTCTGCCCGTGGCTACCCCGTAGCGCCACACTTGCCGCGCCAGCATCAGGCCACGGTCGGCAGTCTCTACAGCGCCGCGTTCCTCGATCTTGCGCAGCGTTGCCAGCAGCTCCACGGGTTCGATATCGGCCAGCCGCCGATCCCCCAGCCACGGGAACAGGTCACGCTCAAACTGGCGCTTTGCCCGCACTGCATGGGCTTCGCTCCATTGGGGTTCCTGCTTTTCGTACCACTCCAGGGCCACCACTTTGAAGCTGTCGCCTGCCGGGTTCATTGCTTTGAGCTTTTCCACCTTGCGCGCTTGAATGGGGTCTTGTCCCTCGGCTTTTTGCAACTTGGCAGCATCCCGCGCCCGCCGCGCCGCAGTCAGCCCTACAGCCGGGTAGCTGCCCAGCGCCAGCCGTGTTTCCTTGCCTTCCCGGTAAATTTTCTGGAACCAGCGCTTGGAACCCGCCGGACTGATTTCCAGGTACAGCCCCGCGCCGTCGGTCAGGCGCTCCCTTTTCTTGTCGGGTGGGCAGGTGGCATTTCGGCACTGGGCGTCGGTCAGCATGGGGCGTTTCCTGGGGGTGTTCCCCGCTCTTGGCAGGGCAGTTGTTCCCCGCCTACCGGGGTAAAACAGGTTTTGTTCCCCGATATGTTCCCCGCTCACGGTTTGGCTGTCAATGGTTGCCCCTGTCTATCCCTGCTGTGTAAGCTCTTGATTTACCAATGAAAAAGGCCGCCAGGTGGTGTTCCTTGGCGGCCTTTGTTTTGGTGGATGGTGGAGCTGGCGGGAATTGAACCCGCGTCCGTCAGCCTTCATCGAGCAGATCTACATGTTTAGCGGTCTGTTTTAAATCTCGCCATGAATATCGCGCAGTCGCACGCTACACCCACAGCCAGCACCCTATTTTCTTACCTCGACCCAAGGTACCCGGATCAAGGCCAGCCCATGTAATTATCCTTGCAGCCGGGAGGCACTGATTGCTCAGAACCCCCTTGCCCAGCCCATCGGCCAACTGTTGCAAGGCTCACTGGCAATTAAGCAGCGAGTGCGAAACGTTCGTCGTTTGCAGTTAGTTTTTTAAATCGAGATTTACGAGCGTGACTCAAGCTCGACATGCACCACACCGATTCCGAACCCACGTCGAAACCAGGACAGCCCCATGCGTCCTATTTTAGGCCACAGCGATCCATTGCAAGAGCTCGACTGGAGAATTAATTGAAGCATGCGCATTCCAGCTGGAAACATCGGAATGCGCACCCAAGTAGCCGTATGTTGCGCTCACAGTAGACATGCCCGCAGCATGCCCTGCCACGATGTCTCTCTCATCATCACCGACGTAGACACAGCGGATAGGCTCCACTCCCAGGCGCCTAGCCGCTTCCAGTAGCGGAGCCGGATGCGGTTTGGCGTGGGGTGTCGTGTCACCACTGATCACCACACCAGCGGATGCAAACAGCGCAGTGGCCCGCACCAGCGGATCAGTAAAGCGGGCAGATTTGTTGGTAACGATGCCCCAAGGCAAACCTCGGGCCTGAAGAGATTGCAACAAATGCTCCACACCGTCGAATACCGAGGTCAACTCGGTCAACCGGTTCTCATAATTGACGAAGAACTCTTCACGCATGGCGGGAAAGTCGGGGTGCTCGGGCGTCATATCAAACGCCTTGTACAACATGCCCCGCGCCCCAGCGCCAGCCATGGGCCGGTAGTGATCCAAGGAATAAGACGTCAAGCCTCGATCCGTTCGCATCTTGTCAGCCGCAGCCCCAAGATCGGGCGCGCTGTCCACCAAGGTTCCATCCAAGTCAAACAGGACGGCCGCAACGTTTTTGAACATAGCGTGGATTTCAGGAAAACTTGCGTGCTGCCAGCATATAGTTGATGCTGGTGTCTGTAGTCAGGGCATACCGCTTCGTGATCGGGTTGTATTCCATCCCTTTTATGCCAACCAGGTCCAACCCAGCCTCACGGCAGCTAGCGGCCAACTCACTGGGTCGAATCATCTTGGCATATTCGTGGGTGCCGCGGGGCAGCATGTTGAGAACATATTCCGCCCCCACGATAGCAAGCATGAAAGCCTTGGCACTGCGGTGCAAAGTCGAGAAAAACACCCATCCGTCGGGTTTCACCAATTCAGCGCAAGCCCGCACCACAGAGCCGGGATCTGGAACATGCTCCAGCATTTCCATGCAAGTCACCACATCAAAGCTGGCGGGCTGCTCTTGCGCGAGCGCCTCGACACTGATTTCCCGGTATTGAATATTCGGAGTGCCTGTTTCCAAGGCATGTAACTGCGCAACCCTAAGTGACTTGGATGCCAGGTCAATCCCGGTGACATTTGCTCCTTTGCGCGCCATGGAGTCTGCCAATATCCCGCCCCCACAGCCAACGTCCAGAACTCGTTTCTGGTTCAGGTCAGCAAGGGCGTGAATCCAGTCCAAGCGAAGAGGATTGATTTGGTGCAGAGGCTTGAATTCGCTCTCTGGGTCCCACCAGTGGTGGGCCAAGTCTGAGAACTTGGCCAATTCTGCAGGGTCTGCGTTGAGTGCTTCAGTCATATCGCCATTTTCCCCCAAGGACCTATGCCCTATCGAGGATGTACAAATCATCTGGACATAAAAAAAGCCCCGTCACCGGGGCTTTTTTTGGAGTAATCAGAGATTACTTGGTAGCACGGGTGCCGACCACTTCGATTTCCACGCGACGGTTCTTGGCGCGGCCTTCGGCAGTCTTGTTGTCAGCCACAGGTTGCTTTTCGCCCTTGCCTTCGGTGTACACGCGGTTCTTTTCGATGCCCTTGGACACCAAGTAAGCCTTCACAGCTTCGGAACGACGCACAGACAGCTTTTGGTTGTAAGCATCGGAACCCACGGAGTCAGTGTGACCCACAGCGATGATCACTTCCAGGTTGATACCCTTGACCTTGGAGACCAGATCGTCCAACTTGGCCTTGCCTTCTGCCTTCAGGACAGACTTGTCGAAGTCGAAGAATGCGTCAGCAGCGTAGGTAACCTTTTGAGCGGCAACAGCGGGAGCTGCTACGGCAGGAGCTGCTGCGGCGGGAGCTGCAGGAGCTGCCGCGGGTGCGGCGGCAGGAGCTGCTGCCTTGGCAGCGATAGCGCCGTCGCAGCCAGGAGCTGCAGTAGCAGGCGTCCAGTTGGCATCGCGCCAGCACAGTTCGTTGGTGCCGTTCTTCCAGACCAGATCGCCGGAACCGTTCTTCCAGTTGTCTACAGTTTGTGCGCCAGCGGCGGTTGCGAGCGCTGCAGAGGCAAACAACATCGCCACTTTGTTCAGTTTCTTCATGGTTCTCCTCTTGGGGAAAAAGCCGCAGCCGCGCTGCGAATCAGGACGCTTAGGGTGACCACCACCAAAAACGTTGAAACGATTGTGCCATACGTAACAGGCGAAAAGCGGCTCTACTTCATAAGGCACCGTAGGACAAAACCGCAATAGCCCTCATATGTTGCTCGGGCGCTACAAGCATCTAAGCCTAAAATGGCTCTCCTTTGCTGCCTCCGCCGTCCAAATGACCCAGTTTGCCAAAGAAACCCTGCCGATCAGTCTTGAAGAAGAAATGCGGCGCAGTTACCTCGATTACGCGATGAGCGTGATCGTAGGCCGGGCCTTGCCTGACGCACGAGACGGCTTGAAGCCGGTGCACCGGCGCGTGCTTTACGCAATGCACGAACTCAACAACGATTGGAATCGACCCTATAAAAAGTCGGCCCGTATCGTTGGCGACGTGATTGGTAAGTACCACCCCCACGGAGACTCGGCGGTGTACGACACCATCGTGCGGATGGCGCAAGACTTCTCATTGCGTCACATGCTGGTGGACGGTCAGGGCAACTTCGGCTCGGTGGACGGCGACAACGCCGCTGCCATGCGGTACACCGAAATCCGCCTGGCAAAAATTGCTCACGAAATGCTGGGCGACATCGACAAGGAAACGGTCGATTTCGGCCCCAACTACGACGGCAGCGAAAAAGAGCCGCTGGTATTGCCCAGCAAGCTGCCCAACCTGCTGGTCAATGGCTCCGCAGGCATTGCGGTGGGCATGGCCACCAATATTCCACCGCACAACCTGAACGAAGTGGTGGATGCCTGCCTGCACATGCTGCGCAACCCGGATGCTTCCATTGATGAGCTGATGGAGATCATTCCCGCGCCTGACTTCCCCACGGCCGGGATCATCTACGGCATCAATGGTGTGAAGGATGGCTATCGCACCGGCCGCGGCAAGGTGGTGATGCGCGCCAAGTGCCACTTCGAGGACATCGACCGCGGCCAGCGCCAGGCGATCATCGTGGACGAGCTGCCCTACCAGGTCAACAAGAAGACCCTGCAGGAGCGCATGGCCGAGCTGGTGCACGAGAAGAAAATCGAAGGCATCAGCCACATCCAGGACGAGTCGGACAAATCCGGCATGCGCCTGGTGATCGAACTCAAGCGCGGCGAAGTGCCCGAGGTGGTGCTGAACAACCTGTACAAGCAGACGCAGCTGCAGGACACATTCGGCATGAACATGGTGGCGCTGATTGACGGCCAACCCCGCCTGTGCAACCTCAAGGACCTGATCAGCGTCTTCCTGCAGCACCGCCGCGAAGTGGTGACACGCCGCACGGTGTTCGAGCTGCGCAAAGCCCGTGATCGCGGGCACGTACTCGAAGGCTTGGCCGTGGCATTGGCCAACATTGACGATTTCATTGCCATCATCCGCAACGCCCCAACCCCCCCAGTGGCCAAGGCTGAGCTGATGACCCGCTCTTGGGACAGCAAACTGGTGCGCGAGATGCTGACCCGCACGCGCGCCGATGGCGGCGTGATCAACGCCGACGACTACCGCCCTGAAGGCCTGGAAAAAGAATTCGGCATGGGCCAGGACGGCCTGTACCGACTGTCTGAAACGCAGGCCCAGGAAATCCTGCAGATGCGCCTGCAGCGCCTCACGGGCCTGGAGCAAGACAAGATCGTGGCCGAGTACAAGGAAGTCATGGCGGTCATCGAAGACCTGCTGGACATCCTGGCCAAGCCCGAGCGTGTCTCGACCATCATTGGCGAAGAGCTCACTTCCATCAAGCAGGAGTTCGGCCAGCACAAGCTGGGCGCACGCCGCTCGATCGTTGAATACAGTGCACAGGACCTCTCCACCGAAGACCTGATCACCCCCACCGACATGGTGGTGACGCTCAGCCACACCGGCTACATCAAGAGCCAGCCGCTGTCCGAATACCGCGCCCAAAAGCGTGGCGGCCGCGGCAAGCAGGCTACGGCTACGAAAGAAGACGACTGGATCGACCAGCTCTTCATCGCCAACACGCACGACTACATCCTGTGCTTTTCCAATCGCGGCCGCCTGTACTGGCTCAAGGTGTGGGAAGTGCCAGCGGGCTCGCGCGGATCGCGTGGCCGCCCCATCGTCAACATGTTCCCCCTGCAGGACGGCGAGAAGATCAACGTGGTGCTGCCGCTCACCGGCGACATGCGCAGCTTCCCAGCCGACCGCTTCGTGTTCATGGCGACAAGCATGGGCACAGTCAAGAAAACGGCGCTGGACGAGTTCAGCAACCCGCGCAAGGGCGGCATCATTGCCGTGAACCTGGATGACGGCGACTACCTGATCGGCGCGGCCCTCACCGATGGCAAACATGACGTGATGCTGTTCAGCGACGGCGGCAAGGCCGTGCGCTTTGACGAAAACGATGTGCGTCCGCTGGGCCGTGCGGCGCGCGGTGTGCGCGGCATGATGCTGGAAGAAGGCCAGAGCGTGATCGCCATGCTGGTGGCCGAAGACGAAAGCCAAAGCGTGCTCACCGCCACCGAAAACGGCTATGGCAAACGCACCAGCATCGTCGAATACACGCGCCACGGCCGTGGCACCAAGGGCATGATCGCCATCCAGCAAAGCGAGCGCAATGGCAAGGTCGTTGCCGCCACGCTGGTGCATGCTGAAGACGAGATCATGCTGATCACCGACAAGGGCGTGCTGGTGCGCACCCGTGTGAGCGAGATCCGCGAACTGGGCCGCGCCACGCAGGGCGTGACGCTGATTGCACTGGACGAAGGCTCCAAGCTCAGCGGCCTGCAGCGCATTGTGGAAAACGATGCCAACGCTCCGGATTCAGCCACAGAGGCTGGTGATGAATCTGAAGGCGGTAACGCCAGCGAAGGCCGCACAACGCCTGAGGCTTGACCGCCAAGCCGCAGCCACGGCTTTGAGCCTTGGCTGCACTTGCTATCAAAATCAGAGCTTCTGCCGCTTACTCAGCAAGCGCTGGAAGCTCTTTTTAGGCTCTTCTAGCGAATGCTAGTGATGCACTCGATAAATGTCGTACGTCGAAATCGTCGTTTACAGACGTGCGGCGATTTCCATCACTACTATTCGCTAGAAGAGCCTCTTTTTATCATTAACCGATGAACCGCCCCTACAACTTCTCCGCCGGCCCGGCCGCCATCCCTGCCGAAGTCCTTGAACAAGCCGCTGCTGAAATGCTCGACTGGCACGGCAGCGGTATGGGCGTGATGGAGATGAGCCACCGGGGCAAGGAATTCATCTCGATTTACGAGCAGGCAGAAGCCGACCTGCGCGAGCTGCTGGCGGTGCCGGCCAATTTCAAGATCCTGTTCATGCAAGGTGGTGGCTTGGCGGAAAACGCCATCGTTCCGCTGAATCTTTCGCGCGCAGCGACGGTGGACTTTGTGGTGACGGGCGGCTGGAGCCAAAAGTCTCAAAAAGAAGCGCTCAAGTACGCATCGGAATCGCGCATTGCGGCCTCGGGACAAGAGTCAGGGTTCACCACCCTGCCCGCGCCATCAACGTGGCAACTGAGCAAGGGCGCCAGCTATGTGCACCTGTGCAGCAATGAAACCATCCACGGGGTGGAGTTTCATGAACTGCCGGACCTCCAGAGCCTGGGTAGCGATGCACCGTTGGTCATCGACTTCTCCTCCCACGTGGCCTCGCGCGGTGTGGACTGGTCGCGCGTGGGTGTCGCGTTCGGCGGCGCCCAAAAGAACCTCGGCCCCGCCGGCCTGACGCTGGTCGTAGTGCGCGAAGACCTGCTCGGGCACGCCCTGCCGATCTGCCCCAGCGCGTTCGATTACAAGATCGTTGCGGACAACCAGTCGATGTACAACACACCGCCCACCTGGGGCATCTACATGGCCGGCCTCACCTTCCAGTGGCTCAAGCGCCAGCGCGAAGGTGGTTTGACGGGCATTGCCGCCATCGAGCAGCGCAACCTTGCCAAGGCCGAGTTGCTGTACAGCGCCATCGACAACTCCCAGTTTTACGTGAACAAAGTGGCAGTGAACTGCCGCTCGCGCATGAACATCCCGTTCTTCCTGCGCGATGAAAGCCGCAACGAGGCATTCCTGACCGGTGCCCGCGAACGCGGTCTGCTGCAACTCAAGGGCCACAAGTCCGTGGGCGGTATGCGTGCCAGCCTCTACAACGCCATGCCCTTGGAGGGCGTTCAGGCGCTGGTGACCTACATGCGAGAATTTGAACAAAAGCACGCCTGAGCGGCAGCCACCCACGCCCCACCCATGAATACTCCGCAAGCATCCCCTGATCTCGCCAGCCTGCGCGTGCAGATCGACACCATCGACCAGCAACTGCTCTCGCTGCTGAACCAGCGGGCGCTGGTGGCCGAGCAGGTGGGCGAGGTCAAGAAACGCGAAGGCACGCCGTTCTTCCGGCCTGATCGCGTTGCCCAGGTCATTGAAAAGATCACCACGGCCAATCCCGGCCCGCTCAAGGGCCCGCATGTGGCAGCCATCTGGCGCGAAATCATGTCGGCTTGCCTGGCGCTTGAATCGCCGCAGCGTGTAGCCGTACTGGGCCCGGAAGGCACTTTCTGCGAGCAGGCAGCGATCGAGTTCTTTGGCGGCGCGGCCGACCTGATGTACTGCGCCAACTTCGACGAAGTCTTTCACGCCACCGCCGCGGGTAGCGCCCAGTACGGCGTGGTGGGTGTTGAAAACTCCACCGAAGGCGTGGTCACCCGCTCACTGGATTTGTTCCTGCACACCCCCACCCATGTGGTGGGCGAGGTGAGCTTGCTGGTGCGCCACAACCTGCTGCGCACTACCAATTCTCTGGACAACATCGAAGCGGTGTTGGCGCACCCCCAGGCCTTGGCCCAATGCCAGGCATGGCTCTCCAAGCACTTGCCGCATGCAGAGCGCCGCCCCGTCTCCAGCAATGCAGAAGGCGCACGCCTGGCCACCACCAATCCGGCCTGGGCCGCGTTGTCCAGCGAACGGGCGGCCAGTCAGTTTGGCCTGCACATCGTGTCGCACGCCATCCAGGACGATGCGTACAACCGCACACGGTTTGCCATCATTTGCCTGCCGCACACGCTGCAGACCCCACCACCTTCCGGCAAAGATTGCACCAGCCTGATTGTTTCCGTGCCCAACCGGCCCGGAGCTGTGCATGACCTGCTGGTGCCGCTGAAGAACCACGGGGTATCCATGACTCGGTTTGAGTCGCGCCCCGCGCGCACCGGTCAATGGGAATACTATTTCTACATCGACCTGGACGGGCATCCCGCACAGCCCCATGTAGGCCGGGCGCTGGAAGAACTGCGCAGCCTGTGCGCCTTCTACAAAGTGCTGGGTACCTACCCGGTCACTGCGTGAGGAGAGTCGATCCATGTTTGAACAACTGGGATTGATCGGCTGCGGCCTCATGGGCGGCTCCTTTGCGCTGGCACTGAAAAAGGCCGGGCTGGTGAAGCGCGTCGTGGGGTACAGCAAGTCGCCCTCCACCACCGACCGGGCTCGCCAGCTCGGCGTCATCGATGTAGAGGCTCCCTCCGCCCTGCTCGCCGTGGCAGGCGCTGACATCGTGCTGGTGGCTGTGCCTGTGGCCGCGACCGAAGCCACGCTCAAGGCCATCAAGCACTTGGTCACCCCCCAGATGCTGATCATGGACGTGGGCTCCACCAAGGCCGACGTGGTGCAGGCTGCACGGCGTGCGCTGCGTGATCAGGTGGGTTCCTTCGTGCCAGCACACCCCATCACCGGCCGCGAAGTGGCAGGGGTGGAACATGCAGACGCTGAGCTGTATTACGGCCGTCAGGTCATTCTGACCCCGACGGAACGCACACTCACCGCGCAGTTGCTGCAAGCGCAAGAAGTGTGGCAAGCCATTGGCTGCCGCGTGAGCAGCATGTCCCCTGAATCGCATGACAGCGCGTTTGCCGCCGTCAGCCACCTGCCCCATCTGCTGGCATTCGCGATGATGAACACCCTCACCGGCCAACCCGAGGGGGACGATTACCTGTCATTGGCCGGCCCTGGTTTCCGGGACTTCACCCGCATCGCGGCTGGCGAGCCGAAGATGTGGCGCGACATCATGCTGGCCAACCGTGATGAGCTGCTGGCGCAATCCAAGCTCTTTCAGCAAGCGCTGGCACAGCTGGAACAAGCCATCGCCAGTGGCAACGCCCAGGCACTCGAAGACATGCTGACGCTGGCCAGCGAAACCCGCGCCCACTGGCGCATGGGTGCACAACGCACATCCAAGCAACCATAAATGTTCACTACCGCTTTCCTTGATCTCCCCGCGCTGGATGCGGCTGCGGGTGAAGTGCTGCTGCCTGGCTCCAAAAGCATCTCCAACCGGGTTCTCCTGCTCTCCGCTTTGAGCCTGGGCACGACCACGGTGTACGACTTGCTGGCATCAGACGACACGCGCGTCATGCTGGACGGCTTGCGCCAGATTGGTTGCGAAGTCGAAGAATCAGGTAGCACGGTGCGCATTACCGGCCTGGGTGGACGCAAACCCGTGTCGCCCTGCAGCCTGTTCATGGGCAATGCAGGCACGGCCATGCGCCCACTGACCGCTGCGCTGGCGCTGCTGGGTGGCGAGTTTGAACTCTCGGGCGTGCCGCGCATGCACGAACGCCCCATTGGCGACCTGGTGGATGCCCTGCGGCAACTGGGCTGCCACATCGACTACCTGGGCAATCCCGGCTACCCTCCGCTGCGCATCGCGCACAGCAACGGAGTTCCTGCACTGGCACTGAACCATCCCATCCAGGTGCGTGGGGATGTGTCCAGCCAGTTCCTCACAGCGCTGCTCATGGCGCTGCCCTTGGTCGCCACCCAGACCGCTGTACACATTGAAGTGGTGGGCGAGCTGATCTCCAAGCCCTACATCGCCATCACCCTGCAGTTGCTGGCGCGGTTCGGCATTCAGGTCCACCACGACAACTGGCAGCGGTTCACCATCCCTGCAGGCAGCCAGTACCAGTCGCCCGGCAGCATCTACGTGGAGGCGGATGCATCTTCTGCTAGCTATTTCATAGCGCTTGGCGCAATAGCATCAAGCGCTGAAGCCTCAAACTCCATCAAGATTCAAGGCGTGGGGCTGGACTCGATCCAGGGCGACATCCGCTTTGTGGAAGCAGCCCAGGCCATGGGCGCCAAAGTCACCGGCGGCCCCAACTGGCTGGAGGTGCAGCGGGGTGCATGGCCCCTCAAGGCCATTGATCTGGACTGCAACCACATCCCTGACGCAGCCATGACCCTGGCCGTGATGGCGCTCTACGCCACGGGCACCACCACCCTGCGCAACATTGCCAGCTGGCGCGTCAAGGAAACCGACCGCATTGCGGCCATGGCCAATGAGCTCCGCAAATTGGGGGCCACCGTGCAGGAAGGCGCCGATTACATCCAGATCACGCCACCTGCCAGCATCGAGCACTGGAAAGCCGCAAGCATCCACACCTATGACGACCACCGGGTGGCAATGTGCTTCTCACTGGCGACCTTCAACCCCGCTCAGCTGCCGGTGCGCATTGAAGACCCTAAATGCGTGGCCAAGACTTTCCCGGACTACTTCGAGGCCTTCCTCGGAACCGCCGTCCTGCCCGCTCAGCGCATTCCAGTGATCTGTATTGACGGCCCTACCGCTTCCGGCAAGGGCACCGTCGCGGCAGAAGTTGCAAAGCGCCTCGGGTACCACTTTCTCGATTCTGGGGCCATGTACCGCATCACGGCCTACGCAGCACTCCAGGCGGGCTTGGTGATTGATCCAGCCCATGAAACAGCCATCGCCCAATTGGCCAAGAGCTTGCCAGTGCGCTTTGACGGTGGCCGTGTTTATCTGGGCAATGAAGACGTGACCGATGCTATCCGCACCGAAGAGGCGGGCATGAACGCATCACGCGTGTCTGCCCTGCCCTCCGTTCGCACGGCGCTGGTAGACCTGCAACACGGCTTCCAGCGCCTGCCCGGTCTGGTGGCAGACGGGCGCGACATGGGCACCGTGATCTTCCCAGACGCCCCTTTGAAGGTGTTTTTGACTGCCAGTGCAGCCTGCCGGGCCGAGCGGCGGTATAAACAGTTGATTTCAAAGGGTTTTCAAGCTAACATCGATGACCTTCGTGCCGATTTGGAAGCGCGCGACGCACGGGACAGTTCCCGCAGCGTGGCTCCTCTCAAGCCAGCGCAAGATGCTTTGGTCCTGGACAACTCCACTTTGACGATTGAACAAGCCGTCAATCAGGTGATGAACTGGTGGCTGGAGCGTCAACCTTTCGCAACCCCTGCGCAAGGCTGACAAGGCGGGTCGTAAGGCCCTGCCAAGCCCATTCCGCCCCTACCGCGCGTCAGCGCACAGGCGGTTTGGTTTTTTAACTTAACCCGCGGTCACACCGCAAAAAACCACCGCAAGCAGCTATAAAAACGGTAGCAATGGTGCTACCGGAATCCTGTTTGTGGCAAGGAAACACATGTCCGAATCTTTTGCCGCCCTTTTTGAAGAATCCTTGCAGCGTACGGAAATGCGCCCAGGCGAAGTCATCACCGCTGAAGTCGTGCGCGTTGAGCACAACTTCGTGGTCGTGAACGCCGGCCTCAAGTCCGAAGCCTACGTGCCGCTGGAAGAGTTCAAGAACGACAAGGGCGAAGTTGAAGTCCAAGTCGGTGACTTCGTTTCGGTGGCCATCGGCTCCATCGAAAACGGTTACGGCGACACCATCCTGTCGCGTGACACCGCCAAGCGTCTGGCTTCCTGGATGAGCCTGGAAAAGGCCCTGGAATCCGGCGAATTCGTCACTGGCACGACCAGCGGCAAGGTCAAGGGCGGTCTGACCGTTCTGGTCAACGGCATCCGCGCATTCCTGCCCGGTTCGCTGATCGATACACGTCCGATCAAGGATCTGACGCCGTACGAAAACAAGACCATGGAATTCAAGGTCATCAAGCTGGACCGCAAGCGCAACAACGTGGTGCTGAGCCGCCGCGCTGTGGTGGAAGCTTCCATGGGCGAAGAACGCGCCAAGCTGATGGAAACCCTGAAGGAAGGCTCCATCGTTCAAGGCGTGGTCAAGAACATCACCGAATACGGTGCATTCGTGGACCTGGGCGGCATCGACGGCCTGCTGCACATCACCGACATGGCATGGCGCCGCGTGCGTCACCCGTCCGAAGTGGTGACCGCTGGTCAGGAAATCACTGCCAAGATCCTGAAGTTCGACACCGAAAAGAACCGCGTGTCCCTGGGCCTGAAGCAAATGGGCGACGACCCATGGATGGGCGTGAACCGCCGCTACCCCCAAGGCACCCGCCTGTTCGGCAAGATCACGAACATTGCCGACTACGGCGCGTTCGTCGAACTCGAACCCGGCATCGAAGGCCTGGTGCACGTGTCTGAAATGGACTGGACCAACAAGAACATCGCTCCCGCCAAGCTGGTTTCGCTGGGCGACGAAGTCGAAGTCATGGTTCTGGAAATCGACGAAGACAAGCGCCGTATCAGCCTGGGCATGAAGCAGTGCAAGGCCAACCCATGGCAAGAGTTTGCTCAGGAAACCAAGCGCGGTGACCGCGTGAAGGGCCCGATCAAGTCCATCACCGACTTCGGCGTGTTCGTGGGTCTGGCTGCCGGCATCGACGGTCTGGTGCACCTGTCCGACCTGTCCTGGAACGAGCCCGGCGAAGCCGCTGTTCGCAACTACAAGAAGGGCCAGGAAGTCGAGGCGATCGTGCTGGCCGTGGACGTGGACCGCGAGCGTATCTCCCTGGGCATCAAGCAGCTCGACGGCGACCCGTTCACCACCTTCGTGACGGTGAACGACAAGGGCCAGACGGTGACCGGCAAGGTCAAGACCGTGGACGCCCGTGGCGCTGAAATCGACCTGGGCGACGACATCGTCGGCTACCTGCGCGCTTCGGAAATCTCCCGCGACCGCGTGGAAGATGCCCGCAATGTGCTGAAGGAAGGCGACGAAGTGACAGCCGTGGTGGTGAACGTGGATCGCAAGACCCGCAACATCCAGCTGTCGATCAAGGCCAAGGACCAAGCTGACCAGCAAGAAGCCATGGCCAGCCTGAGCCAGCAATCGAGCCGCGAAAGCGCCGGCACGACCAGCCTGGGCGCCCTGCTGCGCGCGAAGCTGGACAATTCGGAAAAGTAAAGCCGCTTCTGGCCGGGTAACCGGCCAGCTGGCAACATCGGGCGCACAAGTGCCCGCCGCTCGGGAAACCTCAAATTTCCCGGCGTGGTGGGTTTCTTATGCGCCCGTTCTCATTGGATAACGCGATGCCCCAAGACTCCATGACCCGCTCTGACCTCGTCGAAGAACTGGCCGCCCGCTTTGGCCAACTCACGCACAAGGACGCTGAATTCGCCGTCAAGACCATCCTGGACGCCGTGGGCGAAGCCTTGGTCAAAGGCCATCGGATCGAGATTCGGGGCTTTGGCAGTTTTTCCGTCAATCACCGCCCTCCTCGCATGGGCCGCAATCCACGCAGCGGCGAAGCCGTGGCGATCCCTGAAAAGCGCGTCCCGCACTTCAAGCCAGGCAAAGCCCTGCGCGAAGCGGTAGACCAGCGCACCCAGCCCCTCGACGTGCAACCTTGAGCAGCCCCAAGAACCTGTTCAAAGATCAGCGCTGCGAAAACCACACGCGGTACGGGCAGTCCGGCAAAGCGCGGCAGATCTGGCACTCAGGCCCCATGCCACTACACGGCACGGCACGCAAGCAGCATCAAAATTCATAGCACCTCGCGCTTTATTCACGGGCGCTGCAGGCAATTTCTATTAAATTTTGAGCATTCATACTTCTCCACAGCGCTCGAAAATAACGCTGAGGCGATCCAGACAGTCAGCCCAGGCGCTGCACGTAGAATCTCCGCACCACCGGGGACACCATGAAATACCTGCTGTGGCTGCTGAAAGCGGCCATTTTCTTTACCCTGTTTGCGTTTGCGCTGAACAACCAGCAAGACGCCACCGTTCACTTCTTCTTTGGCACGCAATGGCGGGCGCCACTGGTGTTGGTGGTGCTGACCGCTTTTGCGGCAGGACTGGTCACCGGGGTGCTGGGCATGGTGCCGCGCTGGTGGCGGCATCGCAACATCGCGCTGAAGGCGCAGCAAACGGCGGCAACCACGCCCCCTGCGCAGACCACAGCGTCTGCTCCAGCAGTTCCCCCTGCACCTAACGACTACCCGCCTGTTCATGGAATTTGATGCAACCTGGATGCTGCTGGGGCTGCCCCTGGCCTTTGTGCTGGGCTGGCTGGCCTCGCGGTTTGATCTGCGCCAGCTGCGTGCAGAAAACCGCAGAGCCCCCAAGGCCTACTTCAAGGGCCTGAACTTTCTGCTGAACGAGCAGCAGGACCAGGCCATCGATGCCTTCATCGAGGCCGTGCAGAACGACCCCGACACCTCGGAACTTCACTTTGCGCTGGGCAACCTGTTTCGCCGCCGTGGCGAGTACGACCGGGCGGTGCGGGTGCACGAGCACCTGCTCTCGCGTGGCGACCTGACACCGGCCGACAGGGAACGAGCCCAGCATGCCCTGGCCCTTGATTTTCTGAAGGCCGGCTTGCTCGACCGCGCCGAGGACGCCCTCAACCGCCTGGAGGGGACGCCCTTCGAGGCCCAGGCACGGCTTGCCTTGCTGGCCATTTACGAACGTTCACGCGACTGGTCGCACGCAGCCAGCATTGCTCAAAAAATGCATGCGGCAGACCAGGGTGACTTCAGCACCCGACAAGCCCATTACCTCTGCGAGCAAGCCCTGGCGCTGAGCGTGCAAGGTGATCGCGCAGGCGCGAAGGCGCTGCTTGAACAAGCCATTGCGGCTGCGCCCGACGCTGCCCGGGCCCGCATTGAGTTGGCACGGCTACAGCAATTGATGGGCCAGCCCGATGCCGTGCTGGCCACCCTGCAGACGCTGGGCGAACGGGCCCCCGCCGCCCTGCCCTTGGCCGCCCCGCTGCTGGTAGAGGCCGGCAACGCCACTGGCCGCCAAGCCGAAGTGCATGCACGGCTGGTAGCACACTACGAGCAATCGCCCAGCCTGGATGTTCTGGAAAGCATCGTGGCCATGGAAGCCGCCAATGACGCCACCCAAGCCACCGCGCGGGTGAGGTATGTGCAGCACCTGGACAAGGAGCGCTCGCTGGTCGCGGCGGCCAAATGGCTGTCGGCAGAGAAGCTGGAACATGAAGAATTCCACCCACAGATCCAGCGCGCTCTGGAACACGCGGTGAAGCCCCTGACTCGCTACCGCTGCGCCGCCTGTGGTTTTGAAGCCCGCCAGCATTTCTGGCAATGCCCCGGTTGCCAGACTTGGGACAGCTACCCCGCACGCCGGGTGGAAGAACTCTGAGCCCGGCGTACCAGCACGCTCCTTGTCAGTTTTCGTTTTCAGGCCGATCACCATGCTCAAAAAACTCTTCTTTTGCGTTGCTTTCTTTTTTGCTGCCGCGGCCTTTGCTGCCGTGGATGTGAACCAGGCCACCGAGGCAGACCTGGACGGCGTCAATGGCATTGGCCCGGGCTTGTCCCAGCGGATCCTGGCCGAACGCGAGAAGGGCGAGTTCAAAGACTGGGCTGACTTGATTGAGCGCGTCAAAGGTATTGGCGACAAGACTGCAACCAAGTTCTCGGCAGGCGGGCTGACCGTGCAAGGCAAACGCTTCAACGCGGCAGCCTGGGCCAGGGCACAAGCCAAAGCCAAGAACAAAGAAGGCACGGCACCACGGCAGACACCAACCAAAAGTGCTTCGCCCGCAAGTCAGGCCGCCGAGCCTGCAAGCCAGCAACCTGCTGCGCAGCCCAAGCCCTGAACTCAGGGCGTAGCAGCCCTTACTGAGTCAAAAGAAACCCTCGATCCTTTCCGCGGGGGTTACGAGAGGGTGCGTGCGACGCGGTGCACGCAGCTTCGCAGTGCCCTGTCTGCTCGGGCGGAGCAATAGCCCAAGCCCATACCGCCCTATTTTTTCAGTGCGAATGCCTACCTTCTAGAATGGGCCGCACATGTCTTTGACCACCCTCGTACTCCTCCCATTCATTGGCAGCCTGCTGGCGGCCGTCCTGCCGACCAACGCGCGGAACACCGAGTCCACCTTGGCGGGTCTCGTCGCGGTGTTTTGCGCCATCCAGGCGGCTCTGTACTTTCCAGACATTGCCAATGGCGGCGTGCTGATTCAGCACATTGAATGGATTCCCCAGCTGGGGTTGAACCTGACGCTGCGACTGGACGGGTTTGCCTGGATGTTCTGCTTGCTGGTTCTGGGGGTGGGCAGCCTGGTGGTGCTCTATGCGCGCTACTACATGTCGGCGGCCGACCCGGTGCCGCGCTTCTTCTCGTTCTTCCTTGCCTTCATGGGCTCCATGGTGGGCGTGGTGCTGTCGGGCAACCTGATCCAGATCGCACTGTTCTGGGAACTGACCAGCCTGTTCTCGTTTCTGCTGATCGGGTATTGGCACCACCGCAAAGACGCCAGGCGAGGCGCCCGCATGGCGCTCACGGTCACCGGCACGGGCGGGCTGTGCATGCTGGCGGGGATGCTGGTGCTCGGCCATATCGTGGGCAGCTATGACCTGGACACAGTGCTGGCCTCGGCCGCCAAAATCCAGGCGCATCCGCTGTACCTCACGGCGCTGGTGTTGATCCTGATGGGCGCACTCACCAAGAGCGCGCAGTTCCCCTTTCACTTCTGGCTGCCGCGTGCGATGGCTGCGCCCACCCCCGTGTCGGCGTACCTGCACTCGGCCACCATGGTCAAGGCGGGGGTTTTTTTGCTGGCACGGCTGTGGCCGGTGCTCAGCGGCACCGAGCCCTGGTTCTGGCTGGTGGGCGGTGCGGGCTTGTGCACCTTGCTGATTGGCGGCTATGCGGCCATGTTCCAGAACGACCTCAAAGGGCTGCTCGCCTATTCGACCATCTCCCACCTGGGCCTCATCACCCTGCTGCTGGGCCTGAACAGCCCGTTGGCCGCCGTGGCCGCCGTGTTCCACATCATGAACCACGCCACCTTCAAGGCGTCGCTGTTCATGGCCGTGGGCATCATTGACCATGAAACCGGTACGCGCGATATCCGTCGCCTGTCGGGCCTGCGCAGCATGATGCCCATCACCGCCACGCTGGCCATGGTGGCCAGTGCCGCCATGGCGGGGGTGCCGCTGCTCAACGGCTTTTTGTCCAAAGAGATGTTCTTTGCCGAAGCCGTGCTGGTAGACGCCACCCCCTGGTTGCAGTGGTTGCTGCCCGTGGCCGCCACGGTGGCGGGCATGTTCAGCGTGGCCTATTCACTGCGTTTCACGGTAGACGTGTTTTGGGGCCCACGCGCCACCGATCTTCCCCTCACGCCCCACGAGCCCCCGCACTGGATGCGCGTGCCCGTGGAACTGCTGGTACTGGTGTGCGTGATTGTGGGCACGCTGCCCGCATGGTCGGTCGGCGCCTTCCTGGCAGCGGCAGCACGGCCCGTGGTGGGCGGCGACTTGCCTGAATACAGCCTGGCCATCTGGCATGGGGTGAACATGCCGCTGGTGATGAGCCTGGTGGCACTGGCAGGCGGAATCGTGCTGTATGCCCTGCTGCGTTGGCAACGCGCCAAAGGCACGCTGGACGCCCCACCGCTGATGCACCGGATTGACGGCGAACGCCTGTTTGCGGGGGGCCTCGCACGCCTGAGCCTGGGCGGGCGCAATGGCCGCCGCGCCCTGTCCACCAAGCGGCTTCAGTGGCAGATGCTGTGGCTGGTTGCAGCCGCCGTGGTGGCCAGCAGCTGGCCGCTTTGGTTGCGCGGCCTGCACATTGGCAACCGCGCTGGCCTGCCACTGTCGCCCGTCTTTGCGGTGCTTTGGGTGATTGGCGGCACCTGCGCTTTGGCGGCCGCATGGCAGGCCAAATACCACCGCCTGGCGGCCCTGACGCTGGCCGGGGCTGCGGGGCTTTGCGTGTGCATCACGTTCCTGTGGTTCTCTGCGCCCGACCTGGCCCTCACACAGATCGTGGTGGAGGTGGTCACCACCATCCTGATCCTGCTGGGACTGCGCTGGTTACCGAAGCGTGACGAAAATCTGCGCCCCTCCTCACAGGCGCAGGAGCGACGCACCCTGCTGCGCCGCTGGCGTGACATGGCCCTGGCCATAGCGGCCGGCGGGGGCATGACGGTGCTGGCGCTGGCCATGATGAGCCGCCCCTTCCCTGAAAGCACTTCCACCTTCTTCCTGGAGCGGGCACTGAGCGAGGGCGGGGGCACCAACGTGGTCAACGTGATGCTGGTGGACTTCCGGGGCTTCGACACCTTCGGAGAAATTGTCGTGCTGGGCATCGTGGCCCTCACGGTGTACGCCCTGCTGCGGCGCTTCCGGCCCGCGCGCGAAGTCATGGACTTGCCCCCGCAACAGCGCGCCCTGCCGCCGGATGTGGCCACCGACCTGGCCAACCCGCGCCAGACCGCCGACACCGCCGTGGGCTATCTGACCGTACCCGCTGTGCTGGTGCGGCTGCTGCTGCCCTTTGCCACCTTGGTGGCGGTTTACCTGTTCATGCGCGGACACAATGAGCCCGGCGGCGGCTTTGTGGCCGGGCTCGTGTTTTCGGTGGCGCTGCTGCTGCAATACATCGTCTCGGGCACCACCTGGGTGGAGGCCCATCTGGCGCTCTATCCCCGCCGCTGGGTCGGCGCGGGCATGCTCGTGGCACTGGCCACAGGGCTGGGCTCCTGGTGGTTTGGTTATCCGTTCCTGACCAGCCACACCGCCCACTTCCACTGGCCGTGGGTGGGCGAGGTGCTCATCGCCAGCGCCTTGTTCTTTGACATCGGCGTGTTCACACTGGTGGTGGGTTCCACCCTGCTCATCCTCACGGCCATTGCCCACCAATCGGTGCGCAGCCACCGATTCCACGCGCGCGTGCAGGCAGACGAAGCCGAGGCCGCCGAAGCTGCATCCACAAGTACAACAACAGTTCCACCGATGGATTCACCGGTTGCGCCCACAGCGGCCCGCGCACCCTTCACAAACCATCCCCAAGGAGGCCAATGATGGAAATGGTTTTGGCCCTGGCCATCGGGGTACTCACTGGTTCGGGTGTCTGGCTGCTGCTGCGCCCGCGCACCTTCCAGGTCATCATGGGCCTGGCGCTGCTGTCCTACGCGGTCAATTTGTTCATCTTCAGCATGGGGCGGCTGGGTCTGGCCATTGGCAAGGAACCTGTGCTGCAGCCCGGCCTGCCGCAAGACCTGGCGCACTATGCCGACCCCATGCCCCAGGCGCTGGCCCTCACGGCCATCGTCATCGGCTTCGCCATGACGGCCCTTTTCCTGGTGGTCTTGCTGGCCTCGCGCGGCCTGGCGGGCACCGACCATGTGGACGGCACACACGCCGAAGATGCCGGTGACTGGCATGACTCCTACCAGGACTCTTACCACGACGCCCTTCCCCGCTCCACCCCAGCGGGGCAAGGGCAAGGCACGCCGCAGCCCTCTCCATCCGGGCTAGCCAGCCCCGGAGGGCGCCAGCCATGAACGCCATCCTCTCTTTCGTGGCCTCGCACTGGATGCCGCACCTCATCTTGGTTCCCATCGTGCTGCCACTGCTGACGGCGGGGCTGATGCTGTTGCTGCGCGAAGAGCAGCAGCGCAGCAAGGTGGCCCTCAACCTGGGCTCCACCGCGCTGGGGCTGCTGGTCGCCGTGCTGTTGTTGCTGCAAGTCAAGCAACCGGGCATGCCGGGCAGCCTGGGCATCTACCTGCCGGGCAACTGGCCGGCGCCCTTTGGCATTGTGCTGGCGCTGGACAGGCTCTCGGCCATGATGCTGGTGCTGTGCTACAGCGTGGCACTGGCCGCAGCCGCCTACGCCAGCGCACGCTGGCACCGGGCCGGTGTGCATTTTCATCCCCTGTTCCAGCTACAGCTGATGGGGCTGGCCGGGGCGTTTCTCACGGCAGATCTGTTCAACCTGTTCGTGTTTTTCGAGATCATGCTGGCCGCTTCGTACGGCCTGCTGCTGCACGGTTCGGGCCGCCCGCGCGTGTCTGCGGGCCTGCACTACATCGCCATCAACCTCGCGGCGTCTTCGCTGTTCCTGATCGGCGCGTCCATGCTGTACGGCATCACCGGCACGCTCAACATGGCAGACCTTGCCCGCAGCATCGCCGGCGTGGCCAGCACCGACCGGGGGCTGCTGCACGCTGCCTGCGCCATTCTGGGCGTGGCCTTTCTCATCAAGGCAGCCCTGTGGCCGCTCAACTTCTGGCTGGTGCCCGCCTACAGCGCTGCCACCGCCCCGGTGGGCGCACTGTTTGCGCTGATGACCAAGGTGGGTGTGTACGTCATCCTGCGCCTGTGGACCTTGCTGTTCAGCCCCGATGCCGGCCCCTCGGCCCAGTTCGGCAGTGCCTGGCTGGTGGGCGGCGGCATGGTGACCATGGCATTTGGCGCGGTGGGCATGCTGGGCTCGCAGCGGCTGGGGCACCTGGCGGGCTTTGCCGCCATCAGCTCATCGGGCACGCTGCTGGCCGCCGTGGGCATGGGCCACAACCAGCTCACCGGGGGCCTGCTGTACTACCTGCTGAGCTCTACCGTGGCCGTGAGTGCGCTGTTCCTGCTCACCGACCTGATTGAGCGCTGGCGCAACGACGGCTTCAGCGTGGCCCCCTATGAACGCAAGGACGACGCCCCCTTCCTCTCGGCCGACCTGGTGCACAGCGCCTCTGCGCCGCTGGATGACGATGAACAGGAAGTGATCGGCGAGGTCATTCCCGCTGCCGCCGCGTTTCTGGGTCTGGCCTTCATCACCTGCACGCTGGTGGTCGCGGGGCTGCCGCCGCTGTCGGGCTTCATCGGCAAATTTGCGCTCATCCACGCCCTGCTCAACCCGCTGGGCCTGGGCGCCGCGGGTGCCCCGCTGGCCATGAGCAGCTGGGTCATGGTGGGGTTGATGCTGGTGTCGGGCCTGTTCGCCCTGGTGGCGCTCACACGGGTGGGTGTCTTGCATTTCTGGTCGGCCCACGACCGCGCTGCACCCAAGCTGCTGGTAATGGAAGGCCTGCCAGTGGCCCTACTGGTGCTGATGTGCGCAGCCCTGGCCTGGAAGGCCGGGCCCGTGCTGCGCTACACCGAGGCCACCGCCAACGCGCTGCATGCACCGGCGGGTTACATCCGTGCCGTCATGTCTGCCCAGCCCGTTCCCAACCCCACAGCCGCACCCGCAGGGTCGCAGCAAGAAAGCAGGCCATGAAACGCATCGTCCACGCCCTCTTGCCCACGCCCGTGCTGTCGATAGCGCTGCTGGTGCTGTGGCTGCTGCTCAACCGTTCGATGAGTGCAGGGCACATCCTGCTTGGTACGCTGCTGGCCCTGGCCATTCCCCGCCTCACGGCCGGTTTGCGCCCGCTGCCAGTGCACATCCACAGCCCTTGGGCTGCGTTCAAGCTGGCCTGCACGGTGGTGGTTGATACCACCCAGTCCAACATGGCCGTGGTGCGGCTGCTGCTGCGGCCCAGCTCCCGAAAGCACCCGGCGGGTTTCGTGCGCATTCCCCTGGAGATGCGCGACCCCAACGCCCTGGCAACGCTGGCCATGATTGTCTGCATCACCCCCGGAACGGCCTGGGCAGAGCTGGCGCTGGACCGCAGCGCCCTGCTGCTGCATGTGCTGGAGGTGGACGACCCCGAGGCCGTCATCGCCCATGTCAAACAGCGCTACGAACGCCCCCTCATGGAGATTTTTGAATGACCCCCGTGCTGCAATGGGCCCTGCCGCTGGCCCTCATCATGCTGGCGCTGGCCATGGGTTGCGCGCTGCTGCGCATGCTCAAAGGCCCCTCGGCCCAAGACCGCGTGCTGGCGCTGGACTGCATGGCGCTCAACGGCATGTTGCTCATGCTGGTGCTGGGCCTGCACTACAGCAGCAAGAACTACTTTGAAGCCGCCCTGCTGCTGGCGCTGCTGAGTTTTGTGAGCACCATGGCCATGGCCAAATTTCTGCTGCGTGGCGAGGTGATCGAATGAGCCCCGCTGCCGTGACTGCCCTGCCCCTGTGGGCCGAATGGCTGGTGGCGGCGCTGGTGCTGCTGGGCGCCGGGTTGGCGCTGCTGGGCACCATCGGCCTGCTGCGCCTGCCCACCTTCTTCGAGCGGGTGCACGCACCGGCCATCATCTCGACGCTGGCCTGCTGGTGCATTGTGTGGGGTTCGGTGCTGTACTTTTCGATGGAAAGCGGCGAGCTGGCGCTGCACGCCCTGCTGATTGCCGCCTTCGTGTCCATCACCGTGCCGGTGAGCACGATTTTTCTGATGCGTGCGGCGCTGTTTCGCGCGCGGCAGGCCAATGACAACGTGCCCCCCAACCTCAGCGCGCCGGCTGGCAGCCCGCGCAAAAGCTCCTGATTTGATAGCGCCTTGCGCTTGATAGACGAGCTTGCAGCCCGAAATTGTGCTGAATCCACCCCCGCTTGAGCACTAGAATCGCGCCATGATCTCTCCCCTTGCCATTTGCATCGGTGCCAGCCTGGGTGCGCTGGCCCGCTGGCGCCTGGGGTTGTGGCTCAGCCCCGGCGGGTTGATCCCCTGGGGCACGCTGGCAGCCAACCTCATCGGGGGTTACCTCATTGGCGTGTGTGTGGCCGTGTTCCAGGCCCTGCCGCAGCTGGACCCGGCCTGGCGCCTGGCGCTGGTCACCGGCTTTCTGGGCGCACTCACCACCTTCTCCAGCTTTTCTGCCGAAGTGGTGGGAATGCTGCAGCAGCAGCGCTACCTGCTGGCCGTGGGAACCACCGCCGTTCACTTGCTGGGCTCACTGCTGCTCACCATCGTCGGGCTGCACAACGCTACATTCTTGATAGCTGATCGCGCTTGATACATCTGCCTTAACGCCACTTTTCACTATCAAAGCAGGCCGCGCGCCAAAGCACTCGCCATTCCTTTTGTGACCCTATCCGACGCCAAAACCATGGAAGCCAACACCCAACTCAACGAACGCCGCCTGGCCGATGCCTGGGCAGAGTTGCACGCACACACCATCAACGGAAACCCGCTGCAAGCCGACGCCTATCGCATGGCTTTTGCCGACCCTGAATTTCTCTTCCGCCGCGAAACGCGCGGCATCCGTTTCCAGCTCGAAATGCTCAAGCCCGACCTGGGGCAGGCCGAAGCAGGCATTGAAAGCACCGTGGTGGTGTTCGGCAGCGCCCGGTTCGTAGACCCGGAGACAGCCCAGCAGCGCTTGGCCGAAGCCGAGGCCAGCGGCGACGCAGCCCGCATCGCACTGGCCAAGCGCGACGTGCGCAACGCCCGCCATTACGACCTGGCCCGCCAGTTCTCACGCCTGGTGGCGCAATACAGCAATGGCAAGCCTGAAGCCGAACGCCTGTACATCTGCACCGGCGGCGGCCCCGGCATCATGGAAGCGGCCAACCGTGGCGCACACGACGTGGGCGCCATGAACGTGGGCCTGAACATCGCCCTGCCCCATGAGCAAAACGGCAACCCGTACATCACGCCGTCGCTAAGCTTCAAGTTCCACTACTTCGCGCTGCGCAAGATGCACTTCATGATGCGCGCCAAGGCACTGGTGGCCTTCCCCGGCGGTTTTGGCACGCTAGACGAACTGTTTGAAGTGCTCACGCTGGTACAAACCGGCAAGGCCAAGCCCGTGCCCATCGTGCTGTTTGGCACCACCTTCTGGAAGAAGCTCATCAACTTCGAGGCCTTGGTCGAAGAAGGCACGATCTCGCCCCAAGACCTGGGCCTCTTCCTCTATACCGACGACCCGCAAGAAGCCTGGGATTTCATCAAGGGGTTCTACGGGCTGTAAAAGCCTGTTGACGGTCACTGGCACGCCCCGGCACCGCACCAGGCTGCCGGGTGCGAAGCCGAAACCTCAGCTCAGTCCTCAATGCCGCGCTGTGCAGGCACGCCTGCCTTGAAGGCGTGCTTGATGAGCTTCATCTCGGTCACCGTGTCGGCCAGCTCGTTGATCTCTTCGGGGCAGCGGCGGCCGGTGAGCACCACGTGCACGTCCTTGGGCCGGTCGCGCAGGGTTTGCAGCACGCCTTCCAGCGGCAGCCAGCCGTAAATCAGCGGGTAGGTGATCTCATCGAGCACCACCATGAAATGCTCGCCCCCCATGATGGTGGCGCGGGCCTTTTCCCAGCCATCGCGGGCCAGTTGGGCGGAATGCTCCAAGTCCTGGCTCTTCCAGCTGAAGCCGTCGCCCAGCCCTTCGATGGGGATGCCGATCTGCTCGAACATGCGGTGCTCGCCGAACCGGGCGGTGGGCACTTTCATGAACTGGTAGATCTTGACGGCCTTGCCCCGGCCATGGGCGCGCAGGGCCAGGCCAAACGCTGCGGTGCTTTTGCCCTTGCCATCGCCGGTGTTGACGATGATGAGGCCACGGCGTTCGCCCTCGGGTTTTTCGTAGCGCTTTTCGGTGGGGGCGGCTTCAATTTGCATGGGATGGGTTCTCGTTCAAATCAGGGAAAGGCGGCGCAGCCGTGGGATGCAGTCGCGGCAGCGCCATCCACTGCCCGGCCACGCTGTGGATGGCAATGCGGTGGTCAAACACGCGCTCTACCGCACGGTGTGTGTCGGGGTCTGCCGCGGCGCCGTGGTGCACGATGCGCCCGCGCGCCAGCACGGCCACATGATCGGCCTGCAGCGCCATCGACACCTCGTGCAGCACGCTGACCACCGTCTTGCCTTCGGCCACCAGGGCGCGCACCAGCAGCAGCCAGTCGGCCTGGTGGGGGGGGTCGAGGTTGGCCAGGGGTTCGTCCATCAGCAGCACCTGCGCCTGCACGGCCAGGGCGCGGGCCAGCAACACGCGCTGACGCTCGCCGCCCGAGAGGCCGCCCAACGTGCGCTGGCGCCAGTCCCACGCGTGGGTGGCGCGCAGGGCTTGCTCTACTGCGGCGTGGTCGGCGGCACTGGGCGGGGCCAGCCAGGGCTGGTGCGGCAGACGGCCCAGCATGGCTACGTCATACACGGTGAGATCATCGGCCGCCGCTTCGTTCTGCCCCAGCCATGCCAGCGCCCGCGCCTTGTCGCGCCGGGGCCAGTCGACCAGCTCGCGGCCCAGAAGGTGCACCGTGCCGGTGTGTGGCATCAGCCCCGCCAGTGCGCGCAGCAGGGTGGATTTGCCGGCGCCGTTGGGGCCGACGATGCTCGTCCAGCACCCCGCCAGCACGGGCAGGTGAATGTCTTGCAGTACAGGGCACGGACCGACGCTAGCGCCCATCTGGTGAGCGTGGATAGCTATCAATTGAGGAGCATGCAACGTGGTCACAGCACGCCCCCTTGGCCGGTGCGCCGGTGCATCAGCCACAGCAGGTAGCCGCCGCCCAGCACGGCGGTGAGCACGCCCACCGGCAGCTCTTGCGGGGCGATGACCCAGCGGGCCATCACATCGGCGCCCATCAGCAACACGCCGCCCATCAGGCTGGCCAGCAACACCAGCCAGGCGTGGGTGACTTTGGCCATGGAGCGCACCAGGTGCGGCGCGGCCAGGCCCACAAAGGCGATGAGCCCGGTTTGCGCCACGGCCGTGCCAGTGGCCAGGGCCAGCACCACCACCAGCGCCAGACGCATGGGGGCCAGCGGCAGGCCCAGGCTGGCGGCCGTGGCCTCTCCCAGGCTCAGGCCATCCAGCGCACGGCTGAACACCCAGGCCGCCAAAGCGCACACGCACCAGGCCGCAGCCATCAGCACGCATGAGGCCCAGCCGATGAAGCCCGCACTGCCCAGATTGAAGCCCTGCATGGACGGGATGATGTCCGGCGCGGCCAAAGTAATGAGGTCTTTGACGGCGCCCAGCACCACGCCCACGATCACCCCGGCCAGCAGCAGCCGCAGGGTGTGCTGCACGCCGCGCGCCAGTTGCAGCGTGAGCAGCACGGCCAGCACAGCGCCTGCAAAGGCAGCCCCCGTGAGCCCCAGCTTCACCAGCCATACGGTGGCCGGGGCCACGCCAAACAACGCCAGGGCCAATGCCACACCCAGCGATGCGCCCGAGGCACTGCCCAGCAAAAACGGATCGGCCAGCGGGTTGCGAAACAAGCCCTGCGCCACGGCGCCCGCCAGGCCCAGCAGTGCCCCCGCCAGCCAGGCGCCCAGGCTGCGCGGCAGGCGAATGTCCCACACGATGCGGGCGGCCAAGGGGTCGTCGGCCAGGCGAAGCACGCTGTCAAAACCCGTGCTGCCCACGCTAGCGCCCAGCCCCGCCAGCAGCACGGAGAGCACGATCAAGCCCAGCAACAGCAAGGCTGCGCGCTGGCGCGCCGTGGCAATGCCGGCGTGGGCTGTGGCGCGGCGCGCGGCTGAGGGCATGGCAGATTCGCTCATGGCCGGGCCGCCAAGGGCTTGGGTTGGCGGGCCATCTTGTCGTTGATGCACTGGGCCATCAGCCGGGCGGCCTCGGCCATGCGGGGGCCGGGGCGCACCACGGTGTCCGAATCGTCCGGCCCAAACACGCACACGCGCTGCTCACGCACAGCCTTGATGGTGTCCCACCCGGGGTACGGCACCATGCTTTGCATGCTGCGGTTGCCCATCATGATGAGGTCGGGGTTGGCGCGCACCACAAACTCAGGGTTCAGGCGCGGAAACGGCCCGAGCGATGCGGGCACGATGTTCTTCACGCCCAGGCGCGTGAGCGTCTCGCCAATGAACGACGACTCGCCCGCGCCGTAGGGGCCCCGGCTTACTTCAAAGTACACGCGGGTGTTTCGCGCCTCGGGCGCCAGGCTCTGGGCGGCGGCAGACACAGCGGCATCAATCACGCGCCACACCTTGCGCGCGGCATCGTCGGGCTGGCCGAGCAAGCGGGCCATGGTGGCCAGCACACGCTGCACGTCGGCATGGGTCTTGGGCTCCAGCGTGACGACTTTCACACCCAGCGCCTCCAGCCGCTCGCCTGCGCGGGATGAGACGGACATCACCACCACGTCGGGCCGCAGGGCCACGATGGCCTCGATGTTGGGGTCCAGCCCACCGCCCACCTTGGGCAGCTTTTGCACGCTGGCGGGGTAATTGGAATAACGGTCCACACCCACCAGGCGGTGACACTGGTCCAGCGCACAGACGGTTTCGGTCAGCGATGGCAGCAGGCTGACGATGCGCTGCGGCACCTGGGGCAAAGCCACCGTGCGGCCCCGGTCGTCTGTGACGCGCACGCCCGTGGTAGCGGGCGATGCATTCGCCGCAGCGCCCTGCGCGCGCGCCAGTGACACCATCAGCACCAGCAACAACAGCACGATGGCCAGCACCATCAGAATGCGGCGCACGGGGGTGGGTTTCATCGCAAGGGTTCTTTCAAGGTCAGCGGCAAGCCAGCCGCCATCAACGTGACGCGCTCACACGCCTGCGCCACTTGCTGGTTGAGCACGCCCAGCGCATCGACAAAGGCACGCACTTCGCGGCCCATGGGGATGACGCCCAGGCCAATCTCGTTGCCCACCAGCACCACAGGGCCTGGGGCTTGCTCAATCGCTATTAAAAAGTGAGCTGCTTGCGCTTTCCAGTCAAGCGCCAGAGCCTGTTTTTGCTTCAAATCCAGAGCCTCATCGCCTGCAGGCATGAGCCAGTGGGTCAGCCACAGCGTGAGGCAGTCCACCACCACCAGCGTGCGCGCCGTGCTGTGCTGCGCCAGTGCGGTGGCCAAGTCGCGGGGTTCTTCCAGCGTTTGCAGGCCGGGCACGCGCTCGGCCCGGTCGCGCTGGTGGCGGGCAATGCGCTCGCGCATCTCGCCGTCCCACGGCTGGGCGGTGGCGATGAGCAGGGCGTGGTGCGCGGGCGATTGGGCCAGCCAGTCACGCGCCAGCAGCTCGGCACGGCGGGACTTGCCGCTTTTCTGGCCGCCGAGGATCAGCTCAGAGCGGCTGACTTGCATGGCGTGGCTCACGCAGCCACCCCGCCCAGCAGCCGCGCCACCGCCACCGGATTGGAAGGGAACCAGGCGTGGAAATAGCTGGCGTGGATGCTGCCCAGGCGGTACAGCGCCTCGCCCGCATCGGCCGCCACAGGCTCATCGGGCCGCGAGGTGCGCGACACCACGGGCGCATCGCTTTGCGCGGTGGAGTAGTGGAAGGTGTGCCCACGCAGCGTGTGCCCATCCACCACCAGTTGCTGCGGGCCCAGCGCGGCCAGGCGCTTGTGCACCGTGACATGGCCGGGCAGTAGGCCCCACACGGGGTGCTGGGTGCCGTCGGTCAACGTGATGGATTCGAACAGCGCCATCATGCCGCCGCACTCGGCCCACAGGGGTTTGCGCTGCAGCACATGGGCCATCAGGCTGGCCTTCATGCCGGTGTTGGCTGCGATGCGATCGGTGTGCAGCTCGGGGTAGCCGCCGGGCAGCCACACGGCGTCGCATTCGGGCAAGGCGGCGTCATCCAAGGGCGAGAAGAACACCACGCGCGCGCCCAGTTGCTCCAGCGTTTGCAGATTCGCCGCGTAGGTAAAGCAAAACGCGGCGTCACGCCCCACGGCCACGGTGCGGCCCGCAAGCAAGGCGGGCACGGGCGTGGTGTTGTCAGGCGCCGAAAAGTCCACCGCCCAGCGCTGCAGGTCTTGAGCGGTCATCTGGCCCAGCGGGGTGGCGGCCAAGGCATCGGCCGCAGCGTCCAGGCGCTGGGCGCTGTCGGCCAGCTCGTGTGCCGCCACCAGGCCCAGGTGGCGCTCGGGCAGCAAGGCGGCGCCCTGTTTGCTGGCGGCGGGGGCATCGCCATGGCTCACGCGCATCAGCGCGCCCATCCAGTCGGCGCTGTCGCGCAGGCCATCGCGCAGCATTTGCGCATGCCGCTCGCTGCCCACGCGGTTGGCCAGCACACCCGCCCAGGGCATGCCGGGGCGGTAGTGCTGCAGGCCAAAGGCCAGCGCGCCAAAAGTGCCCGCCATGGCCGATGCATCGACCACCGCCAGCACCGGCACGCCAAAGTGCTGTGCCAGGTCTGCTGCGCTGGGGGTGCCGTCGAACAGGCCCATCACGCCTTCGATGAGGATGAGGTCGTTGCTTTGCGCCGCCGCATGCAAGCGCTGGCGGCAGTCGGCCTCGCCGTTCATCCACAGGTCCAGCTGGTGCACCGGCTGGCCGCTGGCGAGCTGGTGCCAGTGCGGGTCCAGAAAGTCTGGCCCGCACTTGAACACCTGCACGCGAAGACCCCGGCGCGCATGCAGCCGCGCCAGCGCCGCCGTCACCGTGGTCTTGCCCTGCCCCGAGGCCGGGGCGGCAATCAGCAAAGCGGGGCAGCGGGCGGCGGGCTGTGTCATGGCATTCCAGGGCGATGGTGTGGTCACTGGGGAGCCCACTTCAGGCCCACAAACAGCGTGCGGCCGGGCGTGGCATAGGTGCGGGCCAACTGGTAGTCCTTGTCGGCCAGATTGTCCACGCGGGCCAGCAGGGTGTAGTCGCGCGCAATGCGGGTGCTGGCGTACAGGTTGACCAGGGTGTAGCCGCCCAGCACGTAGGTGTTGCCAACGGTGTCATAGTCATAGCGGCGGCCCGAGGCCTGCACTTCTGCCCCCAGCGTCCACCCAGCCACCACGGTATCGGCCCCGAAGGTGCCGTGGTGCTTGGCGCGGCGGGCCAGTTGCTTGCCAGTGTCCAGATCACGCGGGCGCTGCAGGTCGAGCGAGCCGCGCAATTGCACGGGGCCCAGGCGGTGCGATGCGGCCAGCGTCACGCCCTTGTATTCGGCACGGGTGTTGGCGTAGCAGCCCTGAGTTTGCAGCGGCGAGCATGCCGATGCGTCCACAAAGCTGATCAGGTTGGTGACGCGGTTGCGATAGGCCACGGCCGAGAAGCTGCTGTCCCCCTGCGCGTAACGCAAGCCCAGTTCCGCATTGCGCGCAGACTCTGGCCGCAGCGAGGCAACGCCGTACTGGCTGAAACGCTGGTACAGCGTGGGCGCACGGAAGGCCGTGCCCACCGCCCACCTTGGGCAGCTTTTGCACGCTGGCGGGGTAATTGGAATAACGGTCCACACCCACCAGGCGGTGACACTGGTCCAGCGCACAGACGGTTTCGGTCAGCGACGGCAGCAGGCTGACGATGCGCTGTGGCGGACGGGGCAGATTGACAACGCGGCCCCGGTCGTCGGTGATCTGCACCGCTTGTGCTTGCGCCAGCCCGGCCATGAGCAGGCCCAGCGCGACAAGAATGGCGATCACCCACAGGATGTGGCGAACGGGGGTGGGTTTCATCAGGCAGAGTCTTTCAAAGTGAGGGGCAGGCCCGCCGCCATCAGCGTGACGCGCGGGCACACCTGGGCCACTTGCTGGTTCAGCATGCCGAGGGCATCCACAAAGGCGCGCACCTCGCGCCCCAGCGGGATGACGCCCAGGCCAATTTCGTTGCCCACCAGAACCACAGGCCCGGGGGATTGCCGAAGCGCTTCCAAAAACATAGCTGCTTGCGCTTGCCAGTCAAGCGCCAGGGCCTGTTTTTGTTCAAATTCCATGGTTTCTACACCCAGCGGCATCGCCCAGTGCGTGAGCCACAGCGTGAGGCAGTCCACCACCACCAGGGTCTGCGGCGTGCTGTGCCGCTTGATGGCAGCGGCCACGTCGTGCGGCTCCTCCACCGTTTGCAGGCCCGGCACGCGCTCGGCGCGGTCGCGCTGGTGGCGCGCGATGCGCTCGCGCATTTCATCATCCCAGGCCTGGCCCGTGGCGATGAGCACGGCGCGGTGGTCCGGCGATTGCGCGAGCCAGTCGCGCGCCAGCAGCTCGGCGCGACGCGATTTGCCGCTTTTCTGGCCGCCGAGGATGAACTCGCTACGGGCGACGCCCGGGTCCGCTCTGGCGCTGCCCGTGTTCATCGTCAGAACGTGTAGCGCAGCGCCGCCGTGACCGCGCGACCGGCTTCAGGGTAAATGGACGTGGTGATCCCGCCCACGCAACCAAAAGCCTGGGTGTAGAACTTACGGTCAGACAGGTTGCTCACCCCCAGCGAGAGTTCGGTGTTGCGCCATTGGTAGGCATAGCGCACATCCGCCGTCGTGTAGCCAGGCATACGACACTGGTTGGCAAAATCCGGCCGCTGCGAAGACACCAGGTTGATACCGCCCGTCAGGCGCTGCGATGGCGAAACCTGCCAACCAGCGCGCAGCGAAAGCGTGCGATTGGGTGACAACGGCACCTGGCGACCGGCGTACGGCCCCGAGCGGAAGGTGGAACGGCGCAGCGCGGCGTTGGCAGTCAGGTCCACCGTGCGGCTCACGGCATGGCTGGCGTTGATCTCGATGCCCTGGCGGCGGGTCGGGTCGAAGTTGATGTTGGAGCCAAAGGGGCCGAAGGGGCCAATGCCATTGGGGTCGAAGCCGATTTCGTTGTCGATCGCACTGCGGTACAGGCGGGCATCGACCTTGGTGCCCACAGCCACCCAACGCACGCCCAGCTCGGTGTCGCGCGAGGTCTGTGGCCGCAGCGCCACTGCGGGGTTGGTGAAACCAAACTCGTCCACATTGGCCAGGCGAAAACTGCGGCCCAGCCGGGCATATACCGTCCAGGCAGCGCCCAGCGGCTGGCTCACGCCCAGCTCCCAGGCGTTCTGGCGGTCGTCCACGCCGTTCGTCGTATTGGCCGAGGTCTTTTCGATGCGCTCGGTGCGCAGGCCCGCACTCAAACGGGTGCGGCTGCCCGGCAGCGTCAGGTCGTCCTTCAGATAGAAGGCGCGCGAAGTCGCCTTGGACACCGAGCCGATAGCACCCTGCACGTCGCGCGTCCAGCGGCCATGGTCGGTGCCGACAACGAACACGTTGTCGAAGCCCGCCAGACGGGTGGCATGGCGAGCGCGCAGCGCGGCGTTGTCGGCCTCGATGTCGTAGTCATAAGGGCCGAAGGCGCTGATGGAACGCAACTGCTTCTCGCGGTGGCCGACATCGGCCGCCAGCTGCCAATCGCCCAGAGTGGCGGCGGCAAACACGGTGGTGCGCTGGTTGTCGATGTTGGCGTGGTCGCCCGGCGTGGTGGTCTGGCGCGGGTTGGCTGCATACTCGGCCGCGGTCAGCGAGCCCGGCAGGCCCGTATCGAGCCTGTCTTCAGCGTAGCGCACGCCCGCGCGCAACCAATCGTTGGCCCACTGGCCAGTAACAGACACCCCATCCAGGTCCGACTGGAAGTTATCGCGGTGGTTGTCGGCCTTGCGCTTGACACCGGACATGTCCACCGAAAACCCGCCGCCCGCCACCGTGGCATTAGCGCGGCCTTCACGCAGACCATTGCTGCCCGCACCCGCATAGACCGAGGCGCTGTTTTTGCGCTCCTTGCCTGCACCGGCCTTGGTGGTGATGATGATGGCGCCCGCCGTGGCGCCCTCGCCGTAGAGCACCGCGCCGCTGCCGCGCAGCACTTCGATGCGCTCCACACTCTCGATCGGGATGCCGGCCAGGCGCGTACCGCCCAGGTCGGCTTCATTGATCTTGATGCCATCGACAATCACTGCCTGGTTGCTATCGGCCGTGGCGCCGAATCCGCGCAAGTCCAGCGCATAGTCGCCGCCTCCATACAAATCCTGGCGCCCTACCACGCCCAACAAACGCATCAGGGCCTCGTTCACGGTGCTCACGCCGGCGGCGCGGATCTCTGGGGCCGTGATCACACTCACACCCAGCGGCAGGCTGGCAGCCTGTTCGGGAAAGCGTGTCGCGGTGATCACCGTTTCCGGCAGCATGCCGGCATTCATCTGGGCCAGGGCGGCCAGCGGAAATGCGCCAGCAACGGCGAGGGGCAGCGCAGCCAGGCGCGCGTACGAGATATGTTTATTCATGAAAATCGAAAAGCAAGCAAACAACCCGAGCCGGCTTCCCCGCCAGCATGTGGGAGACAAGGCTTCGCTGCCTCAAAGGGCGCGCGAAACCACCGTGTTGGCCGGTATCCGGGCTGGCGGAACGCCCTCCAATGCCTTCCCAGGCGCTTGTTCAAGGCGCCCAGTGGCTTGTGAATGGAGAGGGAATCGGATGATTCGTCCGCTGACCGTTGCGGGGGCAGCGCAGGCTGGGCGCACCCATGTTGGGTGAAACCTCCCTGCTTCCCGTTGAACTGCAGTCTGTGAACCAGCCTGCGAGCACCAACCGTCGGATTTTAAAACCTTGCGGCACCCCGTCCCAAAAAGACAACCCTACAATTGCGATCTCTATGGCTGAACCCTCCACCACCGACCAGATCGCCGAGCGTGTCGAGCGCCTGCTCTTGCGCCACGCCGAGTTGCAACGCACCAATGCCTTGTTGGCAGATCAGGTCAGCGCCCTGACGCAGGAACGCGACTCCCTGAAATCGCGCCTGAACGCGGCTCGCGCCCGGATTGACGCACTGCTCGAGCGGCTGCCTGCCAACGCCCCTGTCACCCCTGTCCACAAGGACGCCGAATGAAGCAAATCGAGGTCCAAATCCTGCAGCAAAGCTACCTGCTGGCCTGCCCAGACGGACAGGAATCACGTTTGCTGGACGCCGTGGAACGGGTGGACACGGCCATGACCCGAATCCGCGATGCAGGCAAGGTGCGTGCACGCGAGCGCATTGCTGTATTGGCGGCGTTGAACCTGGCTTTTGAAGTGGCCGACCGTGATGCCGCCGCAGCCCAGGCAGCCGCGCAACCTGCGCCCGCCGGTGCACCCATTTCTGCAGTCGCTCCAACTGAAGAAGATACATTGCGCCTGCAGAGCTTGCTAAGTCGGCTGGACCAAGCCCTCGGGCAGGACGGACAGTTGTTGTAACTCCCTTCCAGCTGGGTGAGGCCATCGCTACGCGGTGCCCCCCCGCGCCACCCTCACAGGGGTCATGCCCCATGGGCTTGAAGATGGGCACGCACCAGCGACCTGATCCGAACGCCCGCCACGGTACTGGCCTATCCGCCTGCAGGGCGATAGCCAAGCGCCTACAATGCAAGGGTCTGCGGTGCTGCCGGGCTTTATATTTCCTTGAACCAATGCTCACTGAGCACGGGCTTGGTACATCGCCTGATGAGCGTGATCGTCTCGCGTTAGATGAACCCAACGTTAGGCTGCCCTCGCCCACCTGAACCCCCGGTTCAGGATGCCGGTTCGGTGGCATTCGCAGACACCTTCTTCCTGGCTGGTGGTCCCACTCATCATCCCGGGTGCGGCCTCTACGCCCCTTCAATGCCCCTCCTGTGATTCTTCGATGCTGGATCCCCTATTGATTGTTGAGCTGGGTTTATTGGGTTTGTGCACCGGCTTCCTGGCGGGGCTCTTGGGCATTGGTGGCGGCATGCTGCTGGTGCCTTTTCTGACCTACCTGCTGGGCGCAAGGCAGGTGGCACCAGACCTGGCCGTCAAGATGGCCATCGCCACATCGATGGCCACCATCGTGTTCACCTCGGTATCCAGCGTGCGTGCACACCACAAGCGTGGAGCCGTGCGTTGGGACATCGTCACCAAGCTCGCTCCAGGCATTGTGCTGGGTGGCTTTGTGGCCAGCCTCGGTGTGTTCGCACTGCTCAAAGGCAGCTTCCTCGCCGTTTTCTTTGGCCTGTTTGTGAGTTTCTCAGCCGTGCAGATGTTTCTGGACAAGAAGCCTGCCCCCACACGCCAGATGCCTGGAACCACAGGCCAACTGGGCGCTGGTGGCTTCATCGGCTTTCTGTCTGGGCTGGTCGGTGCAGGAGGTGGCTTTGTCAGCGTGCCCTTCATGACATGGTGCAACGTACCCATCCACAATGCGGTTGCCACCAGTGCTGCCCTTGGTTTTCCCATCGCGCTGGCCAACGTGCTGGGCTATGTGATCAGCGGCCAGTCGGTTACCTCGTTGCCTGCAGGTTCTTTGGGCTACGTGTGGCTACCTGCTCTGGGCGTCATTGCCACCTGCAGCGTGCTCACTGCCCCTCTGGGAGCCAAGGCAGCGCATAACCTTCCGGTCAAAAAGCTCAAACGGGTGTTTGCCAGCCTGCTCTTCGGCTTGGCCGCCTACATGTTCTGGAAGGGCGCCTTCGCGTCCTGATGCGCCAGCGACCGCGCGGGCTCTGACTACATTGGTGGGCTCGCTGCGATGCGCAGCAATCCCGGGCGCAGCGCCGGGGAACTGATCAACCCTGAATCCGCTGCTGCACCAGCTCAGGGTTGAGCAGCAGTTCACCCAAGTCCTCGGGCGTAAGGCCCGGGGCACATAAAAAACCTTGGAATTGGTCGCAGCCCATTTGCTGCAGCAGCTCTTTTTGGGCCAACGTTTCCACCCCCTCGGCCACCACTTCTATGCGCAGTGCATGCCCCATGCTGATGACGGCACCCACGATGGCACGGTCGCCCTCATCTTCAGGCAAGCCACGCACGAAGGACTGATCCACCTTGAGCTTCTGGATAGGTAACTTCTTGAGGTAGCCCAGATTGGAGTACCCCGTCCCGAAGTCATCAATGGCCAGGCGCACACCCAGGTCGCCCAGAAGTCTCAAACGCTGCTCTGTTTCATGCGCATCTTGGAGCAGGATGCTTTCCGTCAACTCCAATTCCAGCCAGTGAGCTGGGAGCTGGTACGTGGCCAGCAACGCAGTCAGCCGATCGATAAAGTCAGGCTGCCTGAACTCTAGTGCCGATACGTTGACCGACACCACCATGGGGTGCCCCAACTCCACCCATCCGGCGCACTGACGGATGGCCTGCTCCATGACCCAGGCGCCCAAAGCAACGATGTAGCCACACTCTTCCGCCAAAGGAATGAACACTGCAGGAGACACCGCACCAAGATCCGGATCCCGCCACCGAAGCAAGGCTTCGGCACCCGTGATGCGACCTGTCTCCAGATTGACCTGAGGCTGGTAATGCACAGCCATGCGATCCAATCCCAATGCCTGCCGCATGGAATGCTCCAGCTTCATGCGAGATAGCAAGTTGGCATTCATTTGGGGTTGGTAAAAGCCATAGCTCCCGCGCCCCCTGTCCTTGATGCGGTACATGGCCGTATCTGCCTGCTTGATCAGATCGTCCAGTGACAAGCCATCATGCGGGTACAACGCAATACCGATGCTGCACTGAATGGAGAAACCCATGTCATCCAGCGTGAACGGCCGCAGCATCTCATCCAGAATGCGCCGCGAAACGCCCTCAGCCACCTTGGCATTTCCTCCATGCAGGTAGATCACAAACTCATCTCCACCCAGCCGACAGAGCATGTCGGTCTGGCGCAGGCAGGTTTGCAGTCGCTCCGCCACCAGCTGAAGAACCCGGTCACCAAAGGGATGCCCCAACGAATCGTTGATGATCTTGAAACGATCGAGATCCAAAAACAACACGGCGAAGCCATCAGACTGCTCCTGCGCATCCGCAATCGCGGTTTCCACACGCTGTGACAGCAACAATCGGTTGGGCAATCCCGTGAGGACATCGGTGTAAGCGAGCTCCTTGATCCGCTTTTGAGCGTTATGCTGGGCAGTCAGATCGCGCATGAAGCCAATGCTCTGCATGACCTTCCCGCCATCGTCGTACACGACGACCCAGGAAAGCTGCACCGCACAAGGCGGCAAGCCGACCCGCGGCAGCCAAAGCTCCCCCTCCCAGAAACCCGATGTCTTCCATCCCGCTTTCACGTCAGTCATCCAGCGGTCTGGACTTTCTAGCTCAAAGAGCGAGACTGCGGGCTGGCCCACGTGCAACTCTGTTGCCGAGCCAATCAGCTTCAGGCAACCAGGATTCATGCGCAGGATACGGTGCTGGCTGTCTGCGATGAAAATGGCGTCGAGACTGGATTCGAACACCCGGGCAGCCAGACGCAAATGGGCCTGCGTTTCCGCCTGACGCGTGACGTCACGGAATGAATACACCCTGCCCACCGGCAGACCACGACTGAACTGCGGTACCGAGCGGCGCTCCAGCACGGTGCCTTCGGTCAGTTCAAGGATGTCCGAGCTCTCCTGCATCGGATCGGCAGCAATCTCCCGCAACCGCTCGGAATACAGTTCTGCCTCACGCACCTGTTTTGCCATGTGCGCAAAAACAGCCGGATCATCACGTCGCGTGAGCAGCTCCGCAGGGATGCGCCAGATGTTGACCAACCGCTGGTTGAAAGCTCGAATGCTGCCATCCATGGCGCACACCAGCATGCCATCTGCTGCGGAGTCCAGGGTTGCCCTTAATTCCGATAGCAAAGTCTCCAGCTCTCGCTCGGTAGAACGTTGAGCCGTCAGATCAATCATGGTCAGGAGGAGAGCCCCTCCCCCATTTGGGAGGGTCACTCCGCGTACGCTTCGCTCCACAGGCACAAGGGCACCGCTGGCATGCAACACGCTGGTCTCTGAATGAATGCCTTCTGCCAGGGCCTGCACCGGCTGAGACCAAAACACAAAGTCTTGTGGAGTGGCTGCCAAGCCTTGAACGGGCGTGTTTACCAATTCGTGGACGGGCTTACCCACCAGCTCGGCCACAGCGTGGTTGGCGGCAAGAATGAGCAGGGAGGCTTCATCTACCAGGCAAACCGCTTCCAGCATCGCGTCCAGCCAGGACTGCGGCAAGGAATAAGTCACGACGCCTGGGCCTCTGAGTCAGGAGCGTCGGAGTTCACGGCACGCTCAAAGAAATAGCAGATGCGCTTGCGTGGAGACAGATAGTCCAGCGCATCACGGGGCAACTGCGATGGCTTCAAGCTACGACGAATACCCAGCTCAGGGACGGACTCCAGGTCCAAGATCGGGGCCTCGTCTTTGGGAACGCGCGAGTCATGCACGATCACCCGAGGGCGCAGGGGGCGCGAGGAATTGACCGAGGCCACGATGGCATAACGGTCATTCACCAATTGCACGATGGAGCCGGGGGGATAGACCCCCATCATGCGGATGAAAGCGCCGAGCACTACAGAATCGAAACGTGCCTTGTGCTGCGCAAAGATGATCGACAGGGTTTCGTGGGGGGTCAACCCTCCCCCCCCCACCGGACTGCACATGCGGTCGTAGTGGTTGACCAGAGCCACCACCTGGCTGGAACGCCCCAACTCCGAAGCACGCCTTTGCAGCGGGAACCCAGAGCCATCCACCATTTCGTGGTGCTGGGCAATCGTCGCGAGGACTGCCTTGCCCCATCCCATGCGGGTGGCAAGAGCGACCGATGCAGCAACATGGCTTTCATACTTCACACGCTCTGCTGGCGTCATGGCGGGTGAGGCAAAAGCGACGCGCAACGGCATGCCGACCTTGCCGATGTCATGCAACAGCGCTGCGACTCCCAAATCATGAAGCTCGGCGCTCTTCATCCCGAGTGCCTTGCCCAGCAGCAGACTGAGAACCATCACATTGACGGGGTGCAAGGCCCCGGGTTCTCCTACCCCCTCGGAAAGAAGGCGAATGGCCGAGTCCCCATTTTCCAGAAGGTCTGTAACGCACTCGGCAACCAAAGACTGCCCTTCTGCCTGAGCCTGCTGGGGCTGCTGGACCACCAGCTTTTCCATCGACATGTATTGCTTGGTAGCCTGCCTAAACCGCCGGTCACAAGCGAGGAGCGACGCGTTCTGAGCTGCAAGCAACATTCTGCGGCGCAACGCTGCCGACTCGCCTGGCGAGGAGTAAGTGGGCTGTTCAGCAGGCGCGCCGCTGGAGTCCGCCGAGCCATCAGTTGCATTGCCGGATGAATTTACAGGGGTGGCCAGTAACCCATCACGAAATTCTGGATCGCTCTTTTTGGGAAGAACTTTGACGCTTGTGAGCCCCAATTCGCGCAAAGTGGCAATCTGCTCTGCCGAACCAATCCGAAAGCTGCTCACCGGAAAGGGATGGTGCATCCAGCCCAGATCCAACTGGATATACATGCCAATACGCAATTGGCTTATATCGATGAGAACGAACGTATTCACAACAGCCCGGGAATAGGAAGCAAAAGGTAACAATAGAACCACAATTGTTGGGGCCCATTATCACCACTTCTGATGCTTCCTTGAGGAACGTGGTGTCTCGCCTCGGATGCAAATGTCTTTTGCATGCTCAGTGCAGACAGCCTCTTAACAAGGGAGAGATTGGTTCACGTTAGCTGCGATGTAATCGCTCCTGACGTATGCAGAGCGCGGGCTCACCACACAAAGGAATGCGGAGCGGCTCGAACGTCAATGCGCACGGTCGCCCTTCGACACGCTCGGTTCTGAAAGCGCTGCGGCCTCAGGCCTATGAACACCTCAACGGCACCAGAGCGAGGGCTTGTATACCAAATCCATCCACAACGCCCACACGGCGACACCGCAGAGAAGAGCGCCACTGATGCGCGTGCCCCAGTCACCCCGCAGTGAACCCAAACGCTGCCGTACCCACCGCCAGGCTAAGGGGCCACCCACGAGCCAAAGACCGCTGCCCACAGCAAACAGCGCCATGGTCCAAGCACCCTGCAAAGGCCCGCCGCTGAGTGCTGCCACCAGCAAGGCCGAATAGAGCAAACCGCACGGCATGAATGCCCACAATGCGCCCGCACTGGCCACACCTGTTGACGAACCAAGCAGCGGCTGGACACGCCCCCAGACTGAACGGCCCGCCTGTTCAATCCAGGCTGGCTGTCGCGACTGGATCAGCATCATCAAACCCCAGGCCAGAATGGCGACGTGCGTCAGGGTCCACAAAGGCCTAAGTGCCATGGTTTGCTGTGTAAGCCAAGCCAAACTGTCCATGGCCCAGGCCGCCATGGCACCCAGCGCCGCATACCCAACGATGCGCCCGGCATGAAAAACCCCTGTGCGCAACCACGGCTGGACGGAACGAGGCTTTTTATTTGTCCATTGAATAGGCTGCTCAAGCGCAGTCAAGCCTTCCGGCTTGCGCCCTACCCCCACCACCGCAGCGCACGGAGCAGAGCACATGGCCAAGCAGTGGCTACCACCCACCAAACCCATGACCAGGGCGGTCCATGCAACAGTAGCCGACATGCTGTTCGTAGCCCTGCTCAGATGATGCGGGAGAAGCGGGCGCGGGTGCGATCGGCCTGCAGGTAACGATCAAAGACCATCGCAATACCGCGCACAAAGAACCAGCCCATGGGCGTCACTCGAACGCCTTCACTGCCCAACTCCACCAGACCTTGGGTTTCCATGTCCTTCAAACGGTCCAGTTCAGCAGCAAAGTACTTTTTGAAGTCGATCAGCCATGCCTGCTCCATCGGCTCAATCAGCAGTTCACCTTGGCACATCAACGCCATGATGGCAGCGCGTCTCACCAAGTCATCCCGGTTCAATGCCAGCCCCCGAACGACTGGCAGGCGACCCTGGTCAAGGAAATCGTAATACTCATCCAGGGTCTTGGCGTTTTGGCTGTAGGTCGCCCCAATGCGTCCAATCGCTGACACGCCCAGCCCAATCAAATCGCAATCGGGTTGGGTGCTGTATCCCTGGAAATTGCGGTGCAGGCGCCCCTGCCGTTTTGCAATGGCCAACGCATCAGTAGGCAAAGCGAAATGATCCATGCCGACGTATACATAGCCAGCGTCAATAAATGCATCCAGCGAACGCGAAAGCATGGCGACTTTGGCACCTGCTGTGGGCAACTCCGCTGAAATGATGCGACGCTGGGGCTTGAAGCGCTCAGGCAGATGTGCATATGCGTACAACGCAATGCGATCGGGTCGAAGCTGGGCAATCTGTGACAACGTCCGATCAAATGACTCAGGGGTTTGGCGTGGCAAGCCGTAAATCAAGTCCACATTGATGGAGTCAAACCCGATGGTGCGTGCAGATTCGACCAAAGCAAAAACTTGCTCTGCGGGCTGAACACGGTGTACTGCCTTTTGGACTTCAGAGTCGAAGTCTTGGACGCCAAAACTCAACCGGTTGAAACCCAACTCTGCCAACAATGCCAGACGCTCCGCGTTGACCGTGCGGGGATCCACTTCGATGGAATATTCCCCACCGGGAGCCAGAGTGAAGCTGCGCTTGAGCATGGACATCAACTCACACAGCCCATCATCAGACAGGAACGTGGGGGTCCCGCCACCCAGATGCAACTGGCTAACCACCTGCCCCACACCACATTGGGCTGTATGCAAGTCGATTTCGCGGCTCAGGTACCGCAAATAGACATCAGCACGATCATGGTGTTTGGTAATGATCTTGTTGCAAGCGCAGTAGTAGCATAGCGACTCGCAAAATGGGATGTGTACATACAGCGACAACGGCATGGCTTTGGAGCCTGTCCCCAAATGCCTTTGGGCCAACGCCAAGGCATAGTCCTCCTGACCAAAAGCCTCCACAAAACGGTCTGCCGTTGGATAAGAGGTGTATCGGGGACCCGGCACATCAAACCGGGTAAGGAGTTCTGGGGTAACAGCGGTCATGAGATATCCTTGCGTACTCGGTTACTGTGCCGCACCTTACCCTCTTCGTCCTTGACCTGAATCAAGTGAACCCACTGCTGGTGGAGCGACAATTTGATGCATATCATCCGCTTCTAAGCACTGTGCGAGGCACTTCGGCCTCTCTCGTCGAGCACGATATGCTCGAACAACCAACTGGTTTCTGCGCCATGAATCCGCTCACCATCAAAGTCGCCTGCTCCAACTGCAATCTCCGTGAGCTTTGCATGCCTGTGGGGCTCAACGAAGAGCAGCTGCAACGCATCGACGAAGTGGTAGCCGTGCGGCGCAAGATCAAGCGCGGCGGAACGCTTTTCCGCAACGGAGAAGCTTTCACCTCGCTGTATGCCATTCGCACGGGCTTCTTCAAGACCTGCGTGGCGACAGAAGATGGTCGCGACCAAGTCACAGGATTCCAGATGGCCGGTGAAATCATTGGTCTGGATGGCATTGTGAATGACCATCACACCTGCGATGCCGTCGCTCTGGAAGACGCGGAAGTTTGCGTCATGCCCTTTGATCGCATAGAGGAATTCTCGCGAGAAGTCACTGCGCTACAGCACCATGTGCACAAAATCATGAGCCGTGAAATCGTGCGTGAGCATGGCGTGATGCTGCTGCTCGGAAGCATGCGAGCAGAAGAGCGTCTGGCAGCGTTTTTGCTCAATTTGGTGCAACGCCTGCACGCGCGAGGTTTCTCTCAATCGGAACTGGTGTTGCGAATGACGCGAGAAGAAATTGGCAGTTATCTCGGCCTCAAGCTTGAAACCGTGAGCCGCACCTTCTCCAAGTTCGTAGAAGAAGGCACCGTGGAAGTGCGGCAAAGACATGTCCGCATTCTAGATACCGATGCCCTACGCCGCATCGTGAACAACCAACAAGCCTGCCACTGAAAAATTTTCGACAGAGGTGCCGGACAACTGACGAGCACTTCGCTGACGCCTCCGACAATGCCGCGCCATACAGCGCGGCATTTTTTTTATTCAAGTGCAGGAGGGATGCTTGCGGCAATCGTCAGGGCGCTCCTCGTCAGGCACCGGGCAGCGATTCAGTTCAAAGGGGGACATCGCAAGCAAGGTGGTGAGCGCACTGGACACCATGGTGAGCGCCCAGAACCCAAAGAACGCCAAGGTGTAGACGCCTGTTCTCGACAAGGTGACAGGCTGCCCGAACCAGTGAAGGTCTTGCGGGTCCACCATCGCAAAGACGAGCATCTCAATCACACCTGCCACCAAAAAGGCTGGCCAGGCAATCCACATCAGGCGCTGTGTCCACATCGTGCTGTTTCCTTGCGGTGTTGTATTGGGTCGTTGCGAAATTCAGTGAACCAGAGTGACTTCACAATCACCTCGGCTGCGCTTCTGGCGGGGTCGCAGCGTGATTGCGCCCTTTCATCGCGGGCGCCAAGCTCTTCTCTGGGTGTTCCAGGGTCTTGTTGATGTCGATACCTCGCTGGTAGTAATCCTCCGCGACCACAGGATCTGGGCGCGACATCGCAAGCCACAAAGTAATGAACCCCGCAACAATGACCACCAAGGGGCCCGCCAATACCAGCCACACATGGCCAAACTTCCACCATGGGGCTGCGGCTGGCGTGGCTGAGGAAGAAACAGTAGACATAGCAAACTCCATTAACTCAGGCTTGTACGTTGAATGAGAACGGTACTACCTGGGAACCAAAAATACGGTTTTTTCTGCCACGTGGGCACCGCCACCCTCGGCACCAATTTCAAAGGTGATGGGATGAGACCCAGGTGAAGCAGACCCATAAGGCACCTGCAATCGCACAGCGACCCAGCGAGACTGAGCGGGATCGACCTCCACCGACACTTCAGACACCACTTCAAGCCCCTCAAGACCCTTGGCATCTATGCGGTAGCGCTGCGGAGTTTCGGTAGCGTTCATGATCTGAATGCGGTAGATGTTTTCCAACTTACCCCCAGCCACGATGCGCGACAAGGCGGCCCGGTCGCGAACCACGTCCACTTTCAGCGGTGTTCTCGTCACCAGGCTCGCCAACATCGCCACACACAAGGCGACAAGCACGGCACTGTAGACCAAGACGCGGGGACGCAGCACACGCCGCAACATCTGCGATTGGGTCCAGCGTTTGACCACACCATTCTGGGTAGTGAAGCGAATCAACCCGCGTGGGTACTTCATCTTGTCCATGACGGTATTGCACGCATCAACGCACAAACCGCAACCGATGCACTCGTACTGCAAACCCTTGCGGATATCGATGCCCACCGGACACACCTGAACACACAACGTGCAATCAATGCAATCGCCCAGGCCTTTCGCCTTGTAATCCACCGTCTTGTTACGTGGGCCACGAGGCTCGCCACGCTCTACGTCATAGCTGACGATCAAGGTGTCTTTGTCGAACATGGCGCTCTGGAAGCGGGCATAAGGGCACATGTACTTGCACACCTGCTCGCGCATGAAGCCAGCGTTCCCATAGGTAGCGAACCCGTAGAAGAGCACCCAGAAAATCTGCCAACCGCCCTGCCATGCCAGCAACTCCGCACCCAACTCGCGGATCGGCACGAAGTAGCCCACAAAAGTAAAGCCTGTCCACAAGGCTACGGTGATCCAGACAATCTGCTTGAAGAATTTTTTGCGGATCTTCTCGAAAGTCCAAGGCCCACCATCCAGGCGCAAACGGGCACTGCGATCACCTTCGATCTTGTGCTCGATCCACATGAAAATTTCGGTGTACACCGTTTGCGGACATGAAAAGCCACACCACAAACGCCCGGCCACGGCGGTGAACAGGAACAGTGAGAGCGCTGAAATGATCAGCAAACCCGTCAGGTAGATGAAGTCCTGCGGGTACAGCACCAAGCCAAAGATATAAAAGCGACGCGCTCCCAAATCGAAGAGCACCATCTGGCGCTGCACCCACTCCAGCCAGGGCAAGCCATAAAACACCAGTTGTGTGAGAAACACCATCGCCCAGCGCCACCGGGCAAATACTCCGCTGATGGATCGCGGGTAGATCTTCTTTTGCGCTTCGTACAGGGAGACGATCTCGACCTGGCTGCTGGGCACTTCCGAACCATCTGCGGCAACAGGAGCGACAGGAATAACCTTGCGAGGAGACTCGCTGGGTGGCTTCATGGTGGCGCTCTCTACTTAATCCAAAACTTCAGAAACAACAAAGGGGCGGCGCCCTCAGGCACCGCCCCGCGTTCACATCACTGCGCCTTGTTGTTTGACAATCCCCAAACATACGAGGCCAGCACCTTGATCTGCGCTTCGGTCAACTTGTCTGCCTGTGCAGGCATCTGATTGACCTTGCCATTGTTGATCATGGCGGTAATCGCGGCTTCACCCCAGCCATGCAGCCAGATGTCGTCAGTCAGGTTGGGCGCACCCAAAGCCTGATTGCCCTTGCCGTCCATGCCGTGGCAGGCGGCGCAAGCACCAAACTTGGACTTGCCCAAAGAAGCACGCAGAGAATCGTGGGGGCTACCCGACAGACTGAGCACATAGTGCGAGAGGTTACGCACATCTTCTGGAGAACCTACGGCAGCAGCCATGGGAGGCATGTTGCCAATGCGGCCCTTTTGCAGGGTTTCCAGAATCTTGTCGTGTGTGCCACCGTACAACCAGTCGCCGTCGGCCAAGTTGGGGAAACCCTTGCTGCCGCGGGCGTCAGAGCCATGGCACTGAGCGCAATTGTTCATGAACAGGCGTTCACCGATGGCCTTGGCTTGCGTGTCCACGGCAATCGCTTCAGGGGTCATGGATGCAAAGCGGGCGTACAGGGGTTCCAACTCCTTGTTGGCCTTGGCCACTTCTGCCTCATATTCGCCCTTCTGGGTCCAGCCAAGCTTGCCGGCTGAACTACCCAAACCTGGGTAGGCAGCCAGGTAGCCCAAGCCAAAGATGATGGTCAGAACGAACATCCACACCCACCAGCGCGGCAGGGGGTTGTTCATTTCCACCAGGTCTTCATCCCAGACGTGGCCTGTAGTGTTGTCGGCCGTTGATACGACCTTCTTGCGGCCTGCCATCCAAAGCAGCACGGCGCAGCCAATGATGCCGACCAAGGTCAGCGCGGTCACAAAGACCGACCAGAAATTGCTGGTGAAGTCACTCATGGGTTTTTCTCATTCTGGTGGAGTTCATTCTTGCTCAAAGGGCAAGCGAGCAGCCTCATCAAATTTGGCACGGTTGCGGCCCATGTAGGCCCACACCCAGATGCCGATGAAGCAGACCATTGAAGCCAGCGTGGCCACAATGCGCATGGTGGTGATGTCCATATGCCAACCCTCCCTTACTTGAGCGCGCGGCCCATGACTTGCAGATAGGCGATCAGTGCATCCAACTCCGTCTTGCCCTTGACCTCATCAGCGGCAGCGGTGATTTGCGCGTCGGTGTATGGAACGCCCACAGTGCGCAGCGCCTTCATGCGAGGAGCCAAATCGGCCGGATTGACCAGGGTCTTCTCAAGCCAGGGGTAGGCAGGCATGTTGGACTCAGGCACCACGTCACGTGGGTTGTTCAAGTGGATGCGATGCCATTCGTCGCTGTACTTGCCGCCCACGCGATGCAGGTCAGGACCTGTGCGCTTGCTGCCCCATTGGAAGGGGTGGTCATACACGAACTCACCCGCCACCGAGTAGTGGCCATAGCGCAGGGTTTCTGCACGGAAGGGACGGATCATCTGCGAGTGGCAGTTGTAGCAACCCTCACGGATGTACACATCACGCCCGATCAGCTGGGTGGCTGTGTAGGGCTCCACGCCCTTCACAGCCTCCGTGGTGGACTTCTGGAAGAACAGGGGCACGATCTCCACCAGGCCGCCAATGGCGATCACCAGCAGGATCAGCACGATCATCAAGAAGTTGTTGGTTTCAATCTTCTCGTGGCTGAAACCGGCAGAAGCTTGCTTGTTGTTTTGAGACATGGGTTAGCTCCTTGAGGCTCAAGCGTGGGCAGTGTTCACGGCGGGGATAGCCACCTTGACCGAACGGCCAGAGATTGCGGTTGCCCACACGTTCCATGCCATCACCAGCATGCCGCCCAGATACAGCAGACCACCGGCCACACGGATCACATAGAAGGGATAAGTAGCCTTCACGCTTTCAACGAAGGTGTAGGTCAGCGTGCCATCAGGGTTCACAGCGCGCCACATCAGGCCTTGCATCACACCGGCAATCCACATTGCAGCGATGTACAGCACGATACCGATGGTGGCCATCCAGAAGTGCAGTTCAATCGCCTTGATGGAGTGCATCTTTTCGCGGCCAAACAGGCGGGGCACCAGGTAGTACAGCGAGCCCATGGAGATCAGACCCACCCAGCCCAGGGCACCAGAGTGCACGTGGCCCACGGTCCAGTCGGTGTAGTGGCTCAGTGCGTTCACGGTCTTGATGGACATCATCGGACCTTCGAACGTGGACATGCCGTAGAACGACAGCGACACGATCAGGAAGCGCAGGATAGGATCGTCGCGCAGCTTGTGCCATGCGCCCGACAGGGTCATGATCCCGTTGATCATGCCGCCCCAGCTGGGAGCCAGCAGGATCAGGGAGAACACCATACCGACGGACTGCGTCCAGTCAGGCAACGCGGTGTAGTGCAGATGGTGAGGACCCGCCCACATGTAAGTGAAGATCAGGGCCCAGAAGTGCACGATCGACAGGCGATACGAGTACACGGGGCGGCCAGCCTGCTTGGGGATGAAGTAATACATCATGCCCAGGAAGCCTGCGGTCAGGAAGAAGCCCACGGCATTGTGGCCATACCACCACTGCACCATGGCATCCTGCACACCCGCATAGGCCGAGTAGCTCTTCATGAAGCCTGCGGGCACTGCAGCACTGTTCACCAGGTGCAGCAATGCCACAGCCAGAATGAAGGCGCCAAAGAACCAGTTGGCCACGTAGATGTGCTTGACCTTGCGCGTACCTACCGTGCCAAAGAACACGATGGCATAGGACACCCAGACCAGCGTGATCAGGATGTCGATAGGCCATTCCAGTTCAGCGTATTCCTTGCCGGAGGTGTAACCCAGCGGCAGGCTGATGGCGGCAGCCAGAATGACTAACTGCCAACCCCAGAACGTGAACGATGCGAGGGCCGGCGCAAACAACCGAACCTGGCAGGTACGCTGCACCACGTAGTAGCTGGTGGCGAACAAAGCGCAGCCACCAAAAGCAAAAATCACCGCATTGGTATGCAGTGGGCGCAAACGGCCATAACTAAGCCATGAAATGCCTAGGTTGAGTTCTGGCCATGCCAACTGGGCGGCAATGATGACGCCCACCAGCATGCCGACCACCCCCCAAACCACGGCCATGATTGAGAACTGACGCACGACCGTGTCGTTGTAATGCGCAGCATTTGTTTTTGGAAAATCCATCGGACACCTCTTTGTATTGCGATACAAGTTTTAACCAGACTGCCATTGCGGTTATTGACGAAAGTCAACCGTCTCGGAGAATGCGCTCCCCCTCTTGTTCCACACTTTCAAACTGTCCGCGGTACACGGCCCACCACAGGCCGGCCAGGATCATCAGCACCAGAACCACAGACAGAGGAATCAATAAATAAAGGATGTCCATCAGGCGGGCTCCGCAGTTTGAAATGACGACACGGCAGCAGATGAACCCCCTGCTGCCTGCGAAATAGAAGGCGACGGATCGCCATGAGCGCCACCCGGCGCCTCTGGCAATCCCTTGGAAAGGCGGGCGGCATTGAGCACCACCAACAGCGAACTGAGCGCCATGCCCAATCCCGCAAGCCAGGCAGGCATCCAGCCCACCACAGCCAAAGGAACACACAGAGCGTTGTACCCAGCGGCCCACCATAGATTTTGCCGCACAATCTGTAAGGTTTTGCGCGCCAGAAGCACTGCCTGGGGCACCTGAGTCAAACTGTCCCGCAGCACCACGAAATCTGCGCGCGAGCGCGCCAAGGGCACGGCCCGGCCAAAAGCGAATGACACATGGGCCCCCGCCATCACGGGGCCATCGTTCAAGCCATCGCCCACCATGGCCACGCGGTGGCCCTGGGCCTGCAGGCTTTGCAGCGCCGCCAGTTTGTCTTGCGGCGTACAAGCCCCGCGGGCCTCGGTGATACCCGCCTGCGCAGCCACACGTTGCACGGCTTCTGGGCGGTCGCCAGACAGCATCTGCACACTCAAACCCGCATCGGCCAGCGCACGCACCACCATGGCAGCCTCTGCGCGCAGGTCTTCAACCAATCCAAACCGGGCCATTTCCAGCGTCTGCGCATGGCCTGGCTGACCACGCTCCTCGGCCAAAACGACCCACAGGGCAGCGCCGTCCGCATCTTCTGCGAATTCGGTAGCACCAGCCTCACGCGCCACCACACCAGCATGAATGGCAGAGCCCAGGCGCACGCGGCGTGGCGGGCATTGCCCCGTGCGGTCTTGCACATCAGCACTCAAACCGAGCCCTGCCTGCTCTTCCAGATGGGAAACCAGCCAACGACCATCGTCCGCGCCAGCAGCTTCCACCAGGGCACGCGATGCCGGATGCAAGGACTGCCGCGCCAACGCGGCAGCCAACGACAAGGCACTTGCCCGATCCAGATCGCCACCCGCCAGCCGCACCGTGTGCAATGCCATCGCATCGCGGGTGAGCGTGCCCGTTTTGTCAAACACCACCGTATCGATCTGCGCCAGGGCCTCCAGCCCTTGCAGGTTGCGCACCAGCACGCCCTGCCGCGCCAGCGTACCTGCTGCCGTCAACATCGCCACCGGGGTGGCCAACGACAACGCACAGGGGCAAGTGACGATGAGCACCGCCACCGCCACCATCAGCGCGTGCCCTGGGTCTTTGGGCCACCACCAGGCAGCAGCAGCAAAGGCGGCCAGCAACACTGCCACCAAAAACGGTTTGGCGATGCGGTCCGCCAGCTGGGCCAGACGTGGCTTTTGCAGGCCAGCGCTCTCCATTAAGGCCACGATCTGTGCAAAGCGGGTTTGGGCGCCCACACATTCCACGCGAACTTCTACCGACGACTGCAGGTTGTAGCTGCCAGCCGTTACCGCGCTGCCTTCGGGCTTGTGCACCGGGGTCGATTCACCAGTCAGCAGGGCTTCGTCGGCCTGGGTGCTGCCTTTGAGAATCGTGCCGTCGGCCGGAAACGCCTCTCCTGGCAAGACGCGCACCGTGTCGCCCACCACCAGGCGACGCACCGCCACGCGGGTGAATGCACCGTCAGCGCCCAAGCGCTCCACGCTGTCGGGCAGGCGATTGAGCACCGCTTCCAGCGCACCTGCCGTGCGGTCACGCAGGCGCAGCTCCAGCCAGCGCCCGGTGAGCAGGAAGAAAACGAACATGGTCAGCGAGTCGAAGTACACCTCGCGACCAAAAATGCCATTGGGGTCGAAGGTGCCTGCCGTGCTCACCACAAAGGTGATGCCCATGCCAAGCGCCACGGGCAGGTCCATGCTCACCTGCCGCTGGCGTACATCGCGCAAGGCACTGGTAAAGAAAGGGCCGCAGGCAAAAAAGACCACGGGCAGCGAAATCACCCACGAGGCCCAGCGCAGCAGCGTTTCCATCTCTTGCGACAAATCGCCGGGCTGCGCCACGTACGCAGGCCATGCGTACATCATCACCTGCATCATGCAAAAACCGGCCACCAGCCAGCGCCACAGCGCACGGCGACTTTCCACCAGCCGCTGGCCGCGCACAAAAGCATCCATGGCCGGAACCGCGCGATACCCCGCGCTGCGCACCGCTGCCATCCACTGCGATGGCAACACCCTGCCCGGCTGCCACACCACGCGGGCGCGACGGGTGGCTGCGCTCACATCGGCCTGCAACACACCGGGCACAGACTTCAAGGCATCTTCAATGGTGAGGGCACAGGCCGCGCAATGCATTCCATCCAGCACCACATGCGAATCCCAGGTTGAGCTGGCAGGGTCTGCCACGGCACTTGCGTCCAGCGCAGAGCCTGAAGGCGTGCAAGGCCGACCAAAACCCAGCCACTCTTGTGGGTCGTCCAGAAGAGACACGGCTGCTGGGTCCACCGCCGCCTCGGAAGCGCCAACCACAGGCGCCACCGGAATTTCCGGCGCACCGGAGCGAAACATTGACATGGTTCAAGCCTATCCGCGGAACATGACATCCTTATTGACCTGAATCAAGCCACAAAAGATGATGCATCCTAAGCTTGTTACATCACTTTGAGGAGCCCCCCCATGTACAAACGCATCCTGATTGCAACCGACGGTTCACCTTTGTCCGACAAGGCTGTTGAAAGCGGCCTGTCTCTGGCGGCTTTGACCGGCGCCTCCGTGGTCGCACTCAAAGTGGTGCCCCGCTACCCCCGCAGCTACTTTGAAGGGGGCATGCCGGTGGACGCAAGCGACGTGAAACGCATCGAAGGCCAGTGGGGCGACGCCGCCCAGGCCATGGTGGATGCCGTCAAGGCCCAGGGCGCAGCCCAAGGCGTGACCGTGAAAGCCGTCACCGCCAAGTCCGACCTGGTGGCCGAGGCCGTGATTTCTGCCGCCAAAAAGCACAAGTGCGACCTGATCGTGATGGCATCGCACGGCCGCAAGGGCCTCAAGCGCCTGCTGCTGGGCAGCGAAACCCAGCACGTGCTGACGCACTCGCACATCCCCGTGCTGGTGCTGCGCTAATCACCAAGTTAAGCATCAAAACAGGCTCTAGCGCTTATTCAGCAAGCGCTAGCAGCTATGCAAATCATAGCAAAACACCGAGAAGGCTCTGCGCCCTCTCGGTGTTTTTTCATTCCCGACTGGTTTGCGGGCAGCCCAGCGGCGGCCCATTGGCAGAGCAATGCCTGCCGCCCCGCCTGGGCCACTTCAAGCGCACGCTGCCGCAGGTGTCGCTGAACTTCGTGCGCTACCAGCACGCGCACGACTTTGCGACGCCGCACGAGTTCGACGCCGCCATCCAGTACGGCTAGGGATGTCCTTACATGGACGTCTCCAGAAGAGCAAGATTCGGCGGCGTGAAGGTCTGAAGGGTTTGCAGTCTTACATACGGCCTGTCGGTGCAGGGTGTTCGTCCTGCTGGCCCTGATGGCATTCGCGGGTGAGGCTCCTGTCTGCACATCGGGCTTGATGCCCTGTATCCCTATCGGATTGCCCCCACCCCGGTTTGACCTGTTGACCGGCTTTGTTGCATAAATCGGCCATAGGCCAAGGCATCCCCAATCCCAAAAAGATTTACGCAGCAGCGACCGTCTGGGGCGTGCCCAGATCGGTAAATTGATTGAGGATTGAAGCTCGGATGTGCAGCTCGGTCACCTGGCGCTCAAACGTCCTGGCCATGACCTTCTCGCCCAGGCGCTTGAAGCAATTCATCTTGGTCTCCACCAGTGACCTTCGGTGGTAGCCGCTCCAGCGTTTCCAGATAGCCCGCCCCAACTGCCTACACGCCTTGACCGCTTCATTGCGGTGAGCAAATGCCAGCCCTTTGCGCAGCTTCGCTCCTTTGCGCGGCGGGATGATTGGAATGGCTCCCCGCAGGTAGCACGCCTTATGTACATCCTGCGTGTCGTACGCCCCATCACCGGTAAAGCTAGCTATCTCTTCATTGCTTGGAATTTGACCTAGCAGGCTGCTGAAATACTCCCCGCCGCAGCCCAGCCCACCTCCCCGCTTTTGACGGAACCGCCTGATTTTTCAGCAGTCTGGGCCTGTTTTGCTCGTTTTTGAGCCCTTTTCTTCGCCCTTTACACCCCGCTGGCACCCTGCAGACGCACCTGTCCCAAGGTGCGCATGCGCGTGAGGTTGTACGCAGCCATGTTCAGCACAAACAACTGGTCGACCTTTTGCAGTCCGCGCACCATCACTTGCCGGATGCTGCCGATCATCTTGGCCCAGCCAAAGCCTTGTTCGATCAGCTTTCTCTTTTGCTGGGAGATGGCGTAGCCTTCGCTGTTTGCAATCGCGTCAGGAACTGCCGACTGGCGCCCCGACTTGTTCTGCGCTACATGGGGCAGCACGTTCATCTCTTGCAGCGCGTCGATGAACTCCCTGGCGTCGTAACCCTTGTCTGCGCCCAGCGTGATCGTGATGGGGTCATCGCCGGGCAGTGCCTGTCGCGCATCGTTGATCATGGCCTTGGCCGCTTCGCGCTCTGCATATCCGTCGGCCTGTGTGACCACGGCGCTGACCACCAGCCCGTGGCGGTTGTCGGTGAGTGTGTGGCCCATGAAGCGCAACTCACTGGCCGTCTTGCCCTTGCGGTACAGCCTTGCATCCGCGTCCGTTGTGGACTCGTGGGTGTCGTTGCTGCGCTTTTGGTCTTTGAAGTTCCCCGCGTCGGTATCGTCGTCGCCCTGGCGGTCTTTGCGCACAAAACTCTTGTGGCCCGCCCAGGCCTGGATCAGGGTGCCATCCACGCTGAAGTGCTCGCCCGAGAGCAGTTCCTGCTCCTGGGCTTGTTGCACGATCTGATTGAAGAACTCGATGACCGCATCGTGCTCGATCAGGCGTTCGCGGTTCTTGCTGAAGACGGTGGGCACCCAAACGGCATCGTCCATGGCCAGGCCAATGAACCAGCGAAACAGAAGGTTGTACTGGGTCTGCTCCATGAGCTGGCGCTCCGAGCGCACGCTGTAGAGCACCTGGATGAGCATGGCGCGCAGCAGCTTCTCGGGGGCAATGCTGGGGCGCCCGCCCTTGATGTCGGCCGCATACATCTGGGCAAACAGATCGTCCATCTTCTGCAGGGCCTTGTTGACCATGATGCGGATCACCCGCAGGGGGTGATCAAGGGGCACGAAGTCATCGAGATGGCGCATCGTGAACAGGCTCTCGGTGAAGGTGTCGGCTCCGCGCATGGATGGCTCGTCTGTCTGGTCAGTGGGGGGCTTGATTGTCGCGGCTGGGCGGCTGTCGCGGACTGTCGGTGGGGAGTATTTCAGCAGCCTGCTAGCAGGTCTGCTGCCATGGGCGAGTCGCCCACTTCATTGGTTGTTACTGCGATGGCCCGAATCTGCAGTGTCTGGGCATCAATACCCAGATGCACCTTGCGCCACTGGCGGCGCCGCTGTGCGCCGTGCTTTTTGGTTTTCCACTCACCTTCGCCCAAGAACTTGATGCCCGTGGAGTCGGCCAGCATGTGCAAGCCTTTGTCACTTGCACGGTAGCGCACCTGCACATCCAAGCTCTTTTGCCTGCGACACACCGTGCTGTAGTCGGGCACTGGCCAATATCCAGGCCTGCCATACCCAATAGCGACTCAACCAGGCCCAGTGTCTGGCGCAAGGGCTGGCCAAACAAGCACTTGATGGTCAGGCAAAACTGAATGGCCGCATCTGAGAATTTTTGGCAACGACCACGCTTGCCCGTGGGCTGAGCTAGCCACTGCATATCCCTATCGAGCCAAATGGTCAGCTCACCTCGCGCCTTCAACGCTGCGTTGTAAGCCTTCCAGTTCGTTGTGCGGTACTTAACCCGACCCCAGCTCGTCTCTCTCATCTCCCGAGCCTACATCAGCTGCGACCGGCATTTGTGCAACAACGCCCTTCTGATCTACTAACAGCCCAGATAAGCCGCCCGCCGTAGGCGGGTCGGCTTGAGCGCAAAGTTAGACCCGAAGGCCAAAAGGGAGCGCCCAGCCTTGAAGACGGGCGCAGCCCAAGAAAAACCGCTGGGCCACGAAAGCGGAGCAGCGCTGCAAGAAGGATAGCTGGTGGCGCTTGCTGCACAAGCGCTGGAGGCCCAAAAGGCTTGAAAGCCTTTGGAACAGGGCGGAGCGCTGAAATAAGTGGCTGCGCGCATAAAGCGGGTGATGGGACTAACGCCCTGAGTTCAGCCGCCGCCGTAGGCGGTCGGCTGCGACGAATAGTTAGACCCGAAGGCCAGAAGGGAGCGCCCAAACTTAAAGACGGGTGCGGCCCAGGAAAAAGCGCTGGGCCTCGGGAGCGGCGCAACGCTGCAAGAATGATAGCTGGCAGCGCTTGCTGAACAAGGGCTAGAGGCCAAAAAGGCTTGAAACTTGCGCGGCGAATGCAGGCGAAGCCCGGCGCAGCGCCGAAACCCCAAAGGAGAAACCTGTGAGAAAGGCGAACCGCTGGAGTAAATGCTGGCCTGCATAAAGCGGAATATGAAGGGACTAACGGCCAAGGTAAGCGGCTGGCTGAAAGCCAGTCCGCTTGAGCGCAGAGTTAGACCCGAAGGCCAAAAAGGGGCGCCCTGACTTGAAGACGGGCACAACCCACGCAAAAGCGCTGGGCCACGGAAGCGGCGCAGCGCTGCAAGAAAGATAGCAGGTGGCGCTGGATAAACGGGCGCCAGAGGCCAAAAAGGCTTGAACCTGCCGAAGCGAACGCAGGCGAAGCCCCGCAGAGCGCCAAAACCCCCAAGGAGAAACCTTGGAGAAAGGCGAAGCGCTGGAGTTAATGGCGGCCTGCATGACGCGGAATATGAAGGGACTAACGCCCAAGGTAAGCCGCCCGCCGTAGGCGGGTCGGCTTGAACGCCGGGTTAGACCCGAAAGCCAAAAGGGAGCGCCCGGACTTGAACAAGGGCGCAGCCCACGAAAAAGCGCTGGGCCACGAAAGCGGCGCAGCGCTGCAAGAATGATAGCTGGTGGCGCTTGCTGCAAAAGCGCTGGAGGCCAAAAAGGCTTCAAAGCCCCTGGAATAGGGCCGAGCGCTGGAATAAGTGGCTGTGCGCATAAAGCGGGTAATGGGACTAACGCCCAAGGTAAGCCGCCCGCAGTATGCGGGTCGGCTTGAACGCCGGGTTAGACCCGAAGGCCAAAAGGGAACGCCCTGACTTGAAGAAGGGCGCGGCCCACGAAAAAGCGCTGCGCCACGGAAGCGGCGCAGCGCTGCAAGAATGATAGCTGGTGGCGCTTGACTGGCAAGCGCTAGGGGCCAAAAAGACTGAAAACTTGCCCAACGCATGCAGGCGAAGCCCAGCGGGCGGCCCAAACTCCAAAGGAGAAACCTTTGAGAAAGGCAAAACCTTGGAATTAATAACGGCCTGCATAAAGCGGGTGATGGGACTAACGGCCAAGGTAAGCGGCCCGCAGAATGCGGGTCCGCTTGACCGCAGAGTTAGACCCGAAGGCCAAAAGGGGGCGCCCAGACTTGAAGACGGGCGCAGCCCAAGAAAAACCGCTGGGCCACGGAAGCGACGCAGCGCTGCAAGAAGGATAGCTGGTGGCGCTTGCTGCACAAGTGCTGGAGGCCAAAAAGGCTTGAAAGCCTTTGGAACAGGGCCGAGCGCTGGAACAGGTGGCTGCGCGCATGGAACGGGTGATGGGACTAACGTTGGAATTAACGGGCGCGCTTTAGCGCGTCCCTGTTGAATGATTTGTTAGCTTTTCTTTGTGCTTAGCCCACCACATGTCTATCACCGCAGACATTTCAGGCTTAAATTCCGAGATGTAATCATCAGCTACGCCCTGTGCCCCTGTGGCATGCGGTAGGACAACAACAGTCAGCTTCTCATACTGCTGAAAACCAAATCGGAAGCGCCTTCGTGGCTTACCGTTGAAATATACGTCTTTTTGAAGCCACCTAGTTTCCCCTTTACGAGCGCCAAAGATGGATTCGACCCTAATGCTTAGGGCAGGTGAAGTAAATGCCCAAAGAAGTTCTCTGCCAAAGAAAAAAATTACGCTTGGTTTCAATGCTTCGCACGTCTGGAAGAATGACTCGTTATTCTCGATGCATGCCTGCTGAGTGTTTATGCCATCCATATTGTTTGAGCATGTTTGTAGCCAGTTTGTTTGAACGATTGACCTTTCGAACGAACCTGCTCTCTCGCTACTTCGTGCAAGCTCGTAGCCCCATAGTGAAAACCAAGAAACAATACGATTCCTAAATGGATAGTCATTGACCTCGCCGTCTGAAAAAAAAGATTTATGCGGGTCTGCCCTGTTAATTCCGGCAGCATCTTGTCGCTCATCTTCTTTACTATAGCCGTGATTTAGGCCGCATAGTAGAAGTCCTCCTTCTCTATTTTCGCGGCCAATCAATGTGTGAACTGGCAATTCAATCATCGAGTTACCAGAGCCTTAGAGCCAATTGACCAGCAACAACTAAAATTGGCGATCTTCCTATTTCGTAGGTATTAGATGAGTTAGCGCCGGTTTTTGGTTTTGCTTTTTGACCTTCAATAACCCATGTATTTGAGAAAGATGCTCCTGTTTTTGGCTTCAATTCTTTGCCATCCCAAATCCAAGTGTTTGAAAAGGACGCACCGGTTTTTGGTTTTATTTCCTTGCCATCAAAAACCCAAGTGTTTGAAAAAGAGGCGCCACTTTTTGGCTTGAGTTCTTTTCCGTCACAGACCCAGTTGCTCGGTAGTTCAGTTTTATTCGCCATAATAATATCCTTTGTTTATCTAGAAGCTAGGCTTCGATTCAGTGAAAGCTAACTAGATTTAGACGACAACAATAAAATTGACAGAAGTCTGATAACACATTTCAACACTGCGATTTCGGCGGCAGTATGCACCCCCTCGCCTTTTAGGCAAACCTAAAGTTTTGCGGATGGATGCGCATTCCGATGCTTGCGCTGCTCGGGCCCGCCAAGGCGGGCTTAGATGTCGGCCTCCAACCATCAAGCAAACAACCCCTTGTACTGATCCCGCAGCAGATTCTTCTGCACCTTCCCCATCGTGTTGCGCGGCAACTCCGCCACCACAAAGCACTTCTTGGGAATCTTGAAATTGGCCAGTTGCGACTTGAGCTGGGCCACGATGGCGTCGGCATCCAGTTGGGCGCCGGGCTTGGCGATGACCACGGCCACGCCCACTTCGCCAAAGTCAGGGTGGGGCACGCCGACCAGGGCGCTTTCGGCCACGCCGGGCATTTCGTTGATGTAGCCCTCGATCTCTGCGGGGTAGACGTTGTAGCCGCCGCTGATGATCAGGTCTTTGCTACGGCCCACGATGTGGACGTACCCGCGCTCGTCGACCTTGCCCACGTCGCCGGTTTTGAAGTAACCGTCCTTCGTGAACTCTTCCGCCGTCTTCTCGGGCATGCGCCAGTAGCCCTTGAACACGTTGGGGCCCTTGACCTGGATGCCGCCGATCTCGCCCACGGGCAGGTCTTTGCCGTCGTCGCCCTGCACGCGCAGGCTCACGCCCGGCAGGGGGAAGCCGACGGTGCCGCCACGGCGTTCGTCCTGGCCTTGGTAGCGCTTGTCAGCGGCGTAGGGGTTGCTGGTGAGCATGATGGTTTCGCTCATGCCGTAGCGTTCGAGAATGGTGTGGCCGGTGCGTTGCTGCCATTCCTTGAAGGTTTCGATGAGCAGCGGTGCAGAGCCTGCGATGAACAGGCGCATGTTCTTCACCGCATCCTTGTTCAAAGCCGCCTCAGCCAGCATGCGCACGTACAGCGTGGGCACACCCATGAACACAGTGGCGCGGGGCATGGCGGCGATGACGGCCTTAGGGTCGAACTTGGGGCACCAGATCATCTTGCTGCCGTTGATGAGCGCACCGTGGATGGCGACGAACAGGCCGTGGACGTGGAAGATGGGCAAGGCGTGGATGAGCACGTCACCCTTCTTCCAACCCCAGTAGTCTTTGAGCATGACGGCGTTGCTGAGCATGTTGCCGTGCGTGAGCATGGCGCCCTTGCTGCGGCCGGTGGTGCCGCTGGTGTAGAGGATGGCGGCCAGGTCGTCGGCGCTGCGGGCCACTGCCTGGTGCTCGTCGCCGTGGTGGGCGGCACGATCGAGCAGGCTGCCGGTGCGGTCATCGCCCAGGGTGAACACATGCTGCGTGCCCAGGGTGAAGGCGATTTTGCTGACCCAGCCAAAGTTGCCGGGGCTGCACACCACCACGGCGGGCTCGGCGTTGCCGATGAAGTATTCGATCTCGGCGCTTTGGTAGGCGGTGTTGAGTGGCAAGAACACGTAGCCCGCACGCAGCGTGGCCAGGTACAGGGCCATGGCTTCGACGGACTTTTCGACCTGCACGGCCACGCGGCTGCCTTCGGGCAGCTTGAGCGATGCGAGCAGGTTGGCGATGCGGGCGCTGGCGCGGTCCAGGTCGCGCCAGGTGTAGAACAGCGGGCTGCCGTCTGCGGCGGTGGTCTCGACGGCGGTGCTGTCCAGGTCAGACGGGAAGGCGGCGCGCAGGGCGCTGAAGAGGTTTTGGTTGCTCATAAGTAGGCGGGCAGTTCAGCGGTTAAAACACAGGGGGTCTTTTGGCAAGAAACGCGGTAATGCCTTCGCGGTGCTCGGCACTGTCGGCGTAGGCATAGGGGTCGTGCGGGCCATTTACTATCATTTCAATAGCTGCTGGCGCTTTCCCATCAAGCGCTGGATGCGTTTTTAATGCTCGAAGCACTTGCTTGTTCATGCGTGCGGCGCCCGGGGCCAGGGCGGCGATGCGGCGGGCGCTGGCCAGGGCTTCGGCGGGCACATCGTCGTCGGGCACCACGCGGCTCAAAAAGCCGCGCGCCAGCATGTCAGCGGCGGTGAAGGTGGCGGCTTCCAGCAGCATTTGGCGGGCAGCGGTTTCGCCCACGGCGGCGGCTACCAGCTGCGCCTCGCGCGGGGCCATGGGAAAGCCGAGCTTGGCAATGGGCGCGCCAAAGCGGGCCGCAGCGCCCGCCACGCGCACATCGCAGCAGCTGGCAATCTCGACCCCCGCGCCCATGCAGGCGCCGCTGATGCTGGCGACGATGGGCACATCGCACGCCAGCATGGCATTCAGGCCGCCCCACACGTCGTTTTCGTGAAAGTCGCGCAGCGCGGCTGCGTCAAACCGGAAACCGGGGTATTCCGAAATGTCTCCCCCGGCGCAGAAGGCGCCGCCCTCGCCCGCAATTACCACGCAGCGCGCGTTGCTGGCCTGGATGCCTTCAAACACCGACCGCAACTGGCGCCACATGGTGCGCGACATGGCATTGAGCCGCCCGGTGTGGCGCAACGTGACGCACACCACACCGGCTTCGCCGTCCTGAACCAGCACCTCACCCGACATCTTGGTATCCATTTCCTTCACATTCCCCGCAACCTTCGCACCCGCACTGCACTATCACCAGCGCCACCGTGGAACTGGCTCTGCCAGGCCACCGGTGGCGTCCCCCTTCAGGGGGAAGGCGCAAAGCGCGGACGGTGCGAATAAGCCCGGCGTGCCCGAGCGCGCCGCACAAGCACGCTCCGTCTAGGCGCAAAGCGCAGCCATAGCACTGGCTATGGCGAGCATTTGCAACAACGACGGTGTGCGCTTGTGCGGAACGAGCGGGCATGGCGGGTTTGTTTGCACCGTCTTGGGGGTTAGTCCAATTTGGCGCCAGAGGCCTTGACCACGTCAGACCAGCGCTTGACTTCGCCGCTCACGAAGGCGGCGAATTGCTGCTGCGTCATGCCGCCGTACTCTGCGCCGTTGCTGGCCCAGATGGACTTGAGTTCGTCAAACGAACCGAGCTTGCGAATTTCTTCCACGATTTTGGCCTGCACGTCGGCGGGCGTGCCCTTGGGCGCCCACAGGCCGTACCAGGTGGTGACGGTGTAGTCCGGCAAGCCCACTTCGGCGGCGCAGGGCACATCGGGGAAGGCGGGGTTGCGCTTGGTGCCCGACACCATCAGCGCCTTGATGCGCCCACCCTTGATGTGCGCGGCGGACGAGCCCAGGCCGTCAAACATCATGTCCACATTGCCGCCAATCAGGTCTTGCAATGCGGGGCCCGCGCCACGGTAAGGGATGTGCGTGATAAAGGTGCCCGTTTGCTGCTTGAACAGCTCGCCCGCCAGGTGGTGCGACGTGCCTGCGCCGGCCGAGCCGTAGTTGAGCTTGGCAGGGTTCTTCTTCACATGGTCGAGGAACTGCTTGAAGTTGGCCGAGGGCGTCTTGGGGTTGACCACCAGCACCTGGGGCACTTGGGCCAGCAGGGCTAGGGGGATGAAGTCTTTCTCGATGTCGTAATCGAGCTTGGGGTACATGGCGGGGGCAATGGAATGGTGCACGCCGCCCATGAACAGCGTGTAGCCATCGGCCGCCGCGCGGGCCGCAAAGCTGGCGCCCACGGTGCCGCCCGCGCCGCCGCGGTTGTCAATCACCAGCGTCTTGCCCGTGGCTTTGGAGAACTGCGCTGCCAGGGGGCGCGCAAAGGCATCGGTGCCCCCACCGGCAGGAAACGGCACCACCAGGTTCACCGGCTTGGTGGGCCAGGCCGATGCCTGCGCCCACACGCTGCCCGCGCCCAGCAAGCCCAGGCCAGCACCTGCGGCGGTTCGCAGCACGTCGCGGCGCTGCACCATGTTTTCTGTTGTCATTCCTTGTCTCCTGTCGTCGTTATAAAAAAGGAAGTCCGTCCCTGGCGGAGCCTCTGAGAACCTGTTCAGTGGCCCGCGAACCGACCATCAATGGCGGCAAAGGCTGTCGATGTCTCCCGACGCTGGCACTTTGCCCTGCGCCAGCAAGCTCCGGTGCTTGTCTATGCGCTTCAAGTCGTACAGGTAATTCACCATCAACCCATACGATTGTTTCAATCCCTTGGCAGACGGGTCGCCCGCCCAGTTCAGCCGTTCTACCCGCGCGCCGTTGCCCAGGTGAAAGCGTGCCACGGCATCCACCGGCTTGCCGTCCACCATTTCGCGGGCGAGGTAGTGGGCCGCGCATTCGAGCAGCATTTGCCGCACGGGCGATTTGGCGTCCAGGTCGAGCGGTTTATCTACCGCCGCCAGAAAGTGCGTGGCCTGTGGCGGCTCAAACCCCACGGCCCGGCCCAGTTCGCTGCGGCGCTTGTCGTCCAGGCGGTCAAGCATGGCCCCCGCGTTCTTGGAAAGCCATGCGCGGAACCCCGGAATGGGCGACAGCGTGGCAAAGGTGCGCAGGCGCGGAAACTCCTGCGTCAGCGTCTCCACCACATGCTTGATGAGCGAGTCGCCAAAGCTCACGCCACGCAGGCCGGTTTGCGTGTTGCTGATGGAGTAAAAAATCGCCGTGGTGGCGCGGGTGATATCGACGGGTGCGGCAGATTCATCCAGCAGCGGCGTGATGCTGGGCGAGATTTTGTCGACCAGCGCCACTTCCACAAAAATCAGCGGCTCGTTGGGCAGCCGGGGGTGGAAGAAGCCATAGCAGCGGCGGTCGCTGTCCAGCCGGTTTTTCAGGTCGGCCCAGCTGCGAATGTCGTGCACGGCCTCGTACTTGATGAGCTTTTCGATCAGCGAGGCAGGCGAGTCCCACGACAGGCGGCGCAGCTCCAAAAACGCCACGTCAAACCAGGTAGAGAACAACTGCTCCAGCTCGGCATCGAGCGCCAGCAGGCGCTTGTCGCTTTTGAGCAGGGGCAGCAACTCGGCGCGCATGTCCACCAAAAAGCGCATCCCATCGGGGAACACCGCAAACCGCTGCAGCAGCCGGGTGCGCGGCGACACCAGCGCACGGCGCAGCGAGATTTCGGCCTGCCCCTCTTCGGCCGTGCCTGCGGCGGCCTCGTAGCGCTGGCGGGCCGATTTGAATTCGGTGGCGTCGGGCGCAAACTGCTCGCACAGCAGCAGCCACATGTCGCGGCGCTCTTCCAGCTCGGCGGTGGCATACCACTCGGCCACGGCCTGGGCGCGGCGGCCGCCTTCCAGCTCGCTCACCTGCGGGGCCACCACGGCTTGCAAATCAGTGTGCAGGCGGCGCAGTGCGCGGGGCGACAGGGCCTCTTGCCCCCGGCGCAGGGTGGCCTGCAGCCGTTCGTGCGTGGAGCGCGGCGCGGCCACCTTGGGTACCACATCGGTCACGCCCGATTTATCGGTGCTGGCACGGGCCAGTTTTTCAGGGCCCTTGGCGCCCTCCTTGTCGGCCACGGGGGCGGCAGCGCGCAGACGGGAGACACTGCGGGAGATCCATTCGGCGGTGCTGTTCATGGTGTCAACCTCGATTGCTGGTTACGGGCCACATCGCGCAGCGCATCGCGCTGGCGTAACAAATGGGTGCGCATGGCATCTTCGGCGGCGGCGCTGTCGCCCGCCTTCAGCGCGGTGAACACTGCCAGGTGCTCGGCCAGGCTTTGCTGCAACCGGCCCGGCGCGTGCAACTGCTGCAGGCGGGCCAGCCGCAAAATCTTGCGCAAATCGCCAATCACCTGCGCCAGCCAGCGGTTGTCGGCCAGGGTGATGAAGGCCTCGTGGATGGCGTGGTTGGCGGCGTAGTAGTCGGGGATGCGGCCTTCGCTGGCGCATTGCTGCAGGCGCTGGTGCAGGGTCTCGAGCGCCGCCACATCGGCACTGCTGGCCTTTTGCGTGGCCTCGTGGGCGGCACGGCCTTCCAGCAAGGCGATCACGGGGAAGATTTCGTCGAGGTCGCGCTCCGTCACCTCGGCCACAAAGCAGCCCCGGCGCGGTTCGTGGCGCAGCAGCCCCTCGGCCACCAGCACCTTCAGCGCCTCGCGCAGCGGGGTGCGCGAAATCTCCAGCCGCTCGCACAGCGCAGCCTCGTCCAGAAAGCTGCCTGGCGGCAGTGCGCCACCAAAAATCTGCTCGCGCAGCCGCGAGGCGACTTCATCGTGCAGTGAATTGGGAACCGGGCGCATGGTCTGAAGCAGCTCCTGGAAAATGAAAGCACGCCCCCCGAATGGGAGGACGACGGATGCTGAAGAACGTAAGCCGGGGGTGTTTTTTCACCCTACCGCGTTCAACAGCACGGCATCTGTCGATTTCGTTTGTAATTTCTCATAATTATGAAAAATCACAAGATGGAAACCCCGAGTTTTGGCCCGGGCGGGGTAAATAGCCGCAGTCTGCGGCGGTTGCACAACACTTGGAGGGTGATGAGTGGGCGGCCGGGTCTGGGCGAAGCGCCAGCGGTGCTTGGCTGAAATTTGAGCCAAATGAGGCTCTAGCGCCCGATAGAAAAGCGCAAGCAGCTATTAAAATAATAGCAATTCACGAAGGCGGTCGATGCGCAGCAGGATGCCCGGCCAGCAACGTTGCGTTGCTGGCACTGAGGTCGGACCACAAAGATTTCAGCGCACAGAAAGCGCCTGGAGGACGGCGCCCCCAGCTCAACAACCCGGAGCCGGGGAATTGAACAACGCGCGGCTTAACGGCGTGCAGCCACCGGCTGGCGCTGCGCCCACACCCAGAGTGCCACGCCCGCAGCCACCATGGGCACGCACAGCCACTGACCCATGCTCATACCCAGCGACAACAGGCCGAGGAAGCTGTCGGGTTCGCGGAAATATTCGGCAATGAAGCGGAAGCTGCCGTAGCCCACCAGGAAGGCGGCGGCCACTTGGCCCTGTTTGCGCTCGCGCCGGGCATACAGCCACAGCAGCACGAACAGCAGCAGCCCTTCCAGCAAGAACTGGTAGACCTGCGAAGGGTGGCGCGGCTGCAGCGAACCGCTGTGCGCAAACACCATGCCCCAGGGCAGATCGGGGCTGGCAAAGCGGCCCCACAGTTCGCCGTTGATGAAGTTACCCACACGGCCTGCAGCCAGGCCAGTGGGTACGCAGGGCGCCACAAAATCAGCCACCTGCAGCCAGGGGCGTTTGCGCGAATGGGCAAACCACAGCATGGCGGCAATCACCCCCAGCAGGCCACCGTGAAACGCCATGCCGCCCTGCCACACCGCAAAAATCTCCAGCGGGTGGGTGAGGTAGTAGCCGGGCTTGTAGAACAGGCAGTACCCTAGCCGCCCGCCAATGACCACGCCCACCACGCCGAGGAAAAGAATGTCCTCGACATCCTTGCGCGTCCAGGCGCTGGGGCCGGTGATGGAGGCAAAGGGCTCGTGCCGCAGGCGGCGCGTGCCCAGGAACATGAACAGCCCAAACGCCACCAGATACGTGATGCCGTACCAGTGAATGGCGAGGGGGCCCAACTGCAGGGCAACGGGGTCGATGTGGGGGTAAGTCAGCATGGTGGGCGGTATTGTGCCCGCAAGCCATGACGGGCCTGGCGTGGGGCCAAAGGGCGCTGCGTGCCAAAGCTCAACGCAGCCAGGCATGGGCACGTGAACGGGATGGATGCAACTTTGACATAATTGATAAGCATTCCCATTTGCATTCACATCCCTCCAACTGGTTCCGCCCGTCTGCCCCTTGGCCCGTTCTTTGCCGTGCAAGAGCTTTACCTAGACCACCACCCCTGGCTGCAAAGCCTGCTGCGCAAGCGACTGGGCAACCGCGAGGACGCGGCGGACCTGGCGCACGACACCTTTGTGCGGGTGATGCGCTCAGAGTTGTCGCCTACAGACCTGTGCGAGCCGCGGGGCTTTTTGGCAACGGTGGCGCGTGGGCTGGTGGCGGACCTGTTCAGGCGGCGCACTCTGGAGCAGGCCTACCTGGAATACCTGGTTGCCTTACCCGAGGAACAAGCCCCCTCCCCCGAGGAACAAGCCCCCTCCCCCGAGGACCAGGCCCAAGCCCAGCAGGCCCTGCTGGAGGTAGACGCCCTGCTGCGCGCCTTGCCCACCAAGGTGCGGCAGGCGTTTTTGCTGGCGCAGCTGGAAGAGCTGCCCTATGCAGAAATCGCCCGGCGCCTGGGCATATCGCACCGCACGGTGAGCAACTACCTGACGCGCGCCATGGAGCACTGCTGCCTGGCCTTGGCCTGAGAGGCTGAAAGTCTTTTGCCTATGCCCGCCTTGCACGCCAAAACACCGCTGCTCGTCGTTGCAAATGCTCGCCTTAGCCCGAGCTATGCCTGCGCTTTCCGCCTCGATCAGCGGCGTTTTGACGCACCTTTCGGGCACGGGCAAAAAACTCTGAGCCTCTGAATCGTTGCACCCTGCCCGCCTGCATGAAATCCGCCGCCACCCGCACCCCGGCCGAGCGCCAAGCCCTGAACGAGGCCGCACGCTGGCACACCCGCCTGCATGACGAGGCCGCCACGCCCGAAGACCTGCAGGCCTGGCAGCAGTGGCACAGCGCCCACCCCAGCCACCAGTGGGCCTGGCAAACGGTGCAGGCCGTGAGCCAGCGGTTGGCGCGCATTCCAGCCCCCGTGGCGATGCAGGCTTTGGCGCAACCGCCGATGGCGCGACGCGCGGCGCTGCGTGGCGTGGCGCTGGGCCTGGGCGGGTGCGCAGCCACCTGGCTGGCGTGGCAAGCCAGCCCCTGGCAGGCGCTGGGCGCCAGCTACCACACCGCCACGGGCGAGCGCCAGCAGCTGGGCCTGCCCGATGGGTCAGAGCTGGCGCTGGACACCGCCACGGCGGTGGACGAGCACTTTGACGCCAACGACCGCAGGCTGAGTCTGCGGTCTGGCCGCATCCAGATCACCACCCGCCCGGACCTGCACCAACGCCCCTTCAGCGTGCAAACGCCACAGGGCAGCGTGCTGGCGCTGGGCACACAGTTCACCGTGCAGGTGCTGGACGCCCAGCACACCCGCGTGGCGGTGCAAGAAAAATCGGTGCGCGTGCAGCCCACCCATGGCGAGGCGCGCCTGCTGGTGGCCGGGCAGCAGATGGTTTTTTCGTCCACCGAAGCCCTGCCCCCTCAACCGGCCCATCTGGCGCAGGCCAGCTGGCGCGACGGCGGGCTGGTCGCCCTGGACATGCCGCTGGCCGAGCTGGTGCAAGAGCTGGCCCGCTACCGCCCCGGCTATCTGGGCTGCGCGCCCGAAGTGGCCCACCTGCAGGTGTCTGGCGCTTTTACGCTGGACAACACCGACCGAGCGCTGGCCGCCCTGGCCGCCAGCTTTGCCGTGCAGGTGCACTACCGCACGCGCTACTGGGTGCGGGTGGAGGCTGCATGAAGGGCCCGAGGGCCCGAGGGCCTGAGCCCAACGCCCCTTGCCACCGCCCTGCCCGCTTCAAAAAACTATCAAATTGATAGCTGACCGCGATTTACCCATAAGCGCTAGGTGCCTAAATGGCTTATAAATTGGGCACACGCTGCCTGAATTTTTTCCGCAAATTTGTAACAACCTTTGCATGATCGGCGCGCCTCGTTCGGCATACCAGTGAAGCGAATTTTTTCCATCCCACCGAACCGAGGAAGCTCCATGTCCCGCACCCGAATGAACGGCGGCCGCGCCGATCACCCCCAATTTGCCCTGCCCCCCCTGGCCCGTGCCGCCCGCATTGCGGCGCTGAGCGCCGCTGCACTGCTCACGCCGCTGGCTTACGCACAGGGCACGGCCACCACCGCACCGGCCACGGCCGCCAAGTCCTTTGCGATTGAGGCAGGCCCCCTGGCCCAGGTGCTGGCGCAGTACGCACACGCTGCCGGTGTGACCCTGGCCTTTGACGCCGCGCAGCTGGGCGGTGCCCGCTCTGGCGGACTGCAAGGCAGCTATGGCGTGGACGCAGGTTTTGCCAAGGCGCTGGAGGGCACCGGCTGGCGCGCCGTGCGCGAGGCCAACGGCGCCTATGTGCTGCGCGCCGCGGCTGCGCCCGTGCAAAAGGCAGCGCTGGCCGAGGTGGTGGTTTCGGAAGAGGCCGAGGCCATTGGCGGCCTGCAAAAGACCTATTCGGGCGGCCAACTGGCGCGTGGGGGCGACCTGGGCATGCTGGGCAAGACCGACTTGATGAACGTGCCGTTCAGCACCACCAACTACACCTCGGAGCTGATCGAAAACCAGCAGGCCCAAAGCGTGTCGGACGTGGTGATGAACGACGCATCGGTGCGCCCCCTGGCCGCACGCGGCGGCTTCGGTGACGAGTTCCAGATTCGTGGCCTCACCCTGCCCAACGGCGACCTGGCCATCAACGGCCTGTATGGGCTGGCCCCCTCCACCCGCATTCCGCTGGAATCCATCGAGCGTGTGGAGGTGCTCAAAGGCCCGGGGGCGCTGACCAACGGCGTGGGCCCGAGCGGCAGCGTGGGCGGCAGCATCAACACCGTGCTCAAGCGCGCAGGCGATGTGCCGCTTACGCGCGTCACCACCACATTCATGAGCCAAGCCAACCTGGCCGCGCATCTGGACGTGGGCCGCCGCTTTGGCGAAGACAACCAGTGGGGGGTGCGCGTCAACGGCCTGGTGCGCGGCGGCGAGGGCACCATTGACGAGGGCAAGCAGAACCTGAACCTGGGCTCGGTGGCGCTGGACTACGCAGGCGCACGCACCCGCTGGTCGCTGGACGCCATGGCCACGCGCGGCCAGACCGACAACTTCCGCAACCACATCACCCTGCCAGCCGCTGTTGCCATCCCTGCCGTGCCCGACACGCGCACGGCCTGGTACCCAGGCACCCAGTTGAAAGACAACTTCAAACTGATGACGTCGCGCCTGGAGCATGACCTCACCGACAGCACCACCCTCTATGGCGGCGTGGGCTGGTCCAAGCTGGACTACATGCAGGACTTTCCTGGCGGCTCGGGGCTGAACGCGGCGGGCGACTTCACCGTGCGCAATGCGTGGTACGACCAGTACACCGACTCCAAGGCCGCCGACGCAGGCCTTCGCACCCGCTTCACGACGGGCTCCGTCAAGCACACCGTGGCGGTGGGCGTGAACTACATGGAGCAGGAGACGGGCTACTTCTACGCCACCGGATCATCCGCAGCGTCCAACCTCTACAACCCGGTGCCTGCCCCGGCCATGACGGGCGTGCGCGGAGCACCCGCCAAGAGCGTGGAGAACCTCCAGCACAGCGTGGCCATCGCCGACACCATGGGTTTTCTGGACGGGCGCCTGCTGGTCACGCTGGGGCTGCGCAGGCAGACCATGGACTACCAGGGCTTCAACGTGACCACGGGCGCGTCCACCAGCCAGTACAAGGCCAGCAGCACCACACCGCTGGCGGGGGTGGTCTTCAAGCCCGCCAAAAACACATCGATTTACGCCAACTACACCGCAGGCCTTTCGCGCGGCAGCAAGGTGTCGGAAACAGCCACCCCGCCCTATGACAATGCAGGCGAAACCATTCCGCCCTTCAAGTCCAAGCAGATCGAAGTGGGCGTGAAGGTGGACTGGGGCCGCATCACGACGCAGGCCGCCATCTACCAAATCAAACGGCCCAGCGCCTACGCTACGCCGTCGGCGGTAGACCCCAGCATGAACCACTACAGCTACGACGGAGAGCAGCGCAACCGCGGACTGGAACTGACAGCCTACGGCGAGCTGCAACGCGGCCTGCGCCTGATGGCCAGCACCGCGTTCACCAGCGCCAAGCTCACCCGCACCCAGAGTGGCGTGAACCAGGGCAACACAGCCACCGGCGTGCCCAAAATCAACTACAACCTAGTGTGGTGTCTCAAAAATAGATAGAACTATTTTGACCGGTGTTGGTCGAATCAGCTTCCTTATAGGAGACTACGCTGATGGCCCACCCTGGACGCCCCGCCACGAAGCTGCAGATCACCGATGCCGAGCGCGCAGAGCTGCATGCGCGACTGCGCGTACGCAAAGCGCCCGAGGACGAGAAGCTGCGCATGCGAATCGTGCTGGGCTGCGCAGATGGGGAGTCGGGCACCATGATTGCCCAACGCTTGGGCACGACGGTGCAAACTGTCTCCAAGTGGCGGCGGCGCTACCGGGCGTATCGTCTGGCGGGTTTGACCGATGCCCCGCGCGCTGGCCGCCCGCGCAGTGTGGGCGACGAGCAGGTTCAGCTCATTGTGGACAAGGTTCGCCAGAGCAAGCCTGACAACGCCACGCACTGGAGCGTGCGCCAGATGAGTCGGCACGCTGGCGTATCGCCCGCGACGGTGCAGCGCATCTGGCATGCCTTTGAGCTGAAGCCGCACCTGCAAGAAACCTTCAAGCTATCGACGGATCCCCATTTCGTGGACAAGGTACGGGATGTGGTGGGGCTGTATATGGCACCACCCGATCGCGCCTTGGTGCTGTGCGTGGACGAGAAGAGCCAGATCCAGGCTCTGGATCGCACCCAACCAGGGTTACCACTGACGTTTGGCAAACCCAGCACGCGCACGCACGATTACAAGCGCCATGGCACAACGTCGCTGTTTGCAGCGCTGGATGTGGCCACTGGCAAAGTCATAGGACAGCTCAAGCGCCGTCACCGCAGTGTGGAATTCCTGCAGTTCCTCAAAGCCATCGATGCAGCGGTGCCTGGCGAACAAGACATCCACCTGATCATGGACAACTACGGCACGCACAAGACGCAGGCAGTGCGGGCCTGGCTAGCAGCCCATCCTCGCTACCACGTTCACTTCACGCCCACCTCAGCGTCCTGGCTCAATCTGGTCGAGCGTTTCTTTAGCCAGATCAGCGAGCAGTGGATCAAGCGCAGCGCCCACACCAGCGTTGCTCAGCTGGAGCAATCCATACGGGAATACATTGATCGTCACAACGAGGATCCCAAGCCGTTCGTGTGGCATAAAAGTGCGGACACCATCTTGGCATCTGTGGCGCGGGCAGCGAGTACCATTATTTGATGCTTACTTTTGAGACACCACACTAGGGCTGGACTGGGACACGCCCTGGGTGCAGGGCCTGAGCCTCAATGGCCGCGTTGTCAGCTCGTCCTCCGTGTACAGCGACGTGGCCAACACGCTGAGCACATCCGGCTGGACACGGCTGGACCTGGGCGCGCGCTACGCCACCAAACTGGCGGGCAAGGCGGTGGTGTTCCGCGCCAACCTGGAGAACGTGACCGACAAGGCCTACTGGATCACCGGCCTCAACAGCTATTCGACCACCGGGTTGCCACGCACACTGACCGTGTCGGCACAGGTCGATTTCTGAGAGCCGCCCCTTGCCCGCACTGCGAAAAACGCGCACATAGCGTGCGGGCCCTGCGGGGGCAATGCGAACGCTTCTGATCCCTGTGCGCATGCAGACTGGCGCACAGGGGTTATCACGCGAAAAACCCGGAAACCGTCTGCGCGGGCGCGATACTCTCCCCCTCAAAAACACAAAAAACAAGGAAGTAGCGCCATGCAAGGCAACCCACAAGTCATCGAATATTTCAAGAACCTGCTGCGCGGCGAGCTGGCCGCGCGTGACCAGTATTTCATCCACTCGCGCATTTACGAAGACCAGGGCCTGGTGAAGATGTACACCCGCCTGGACCACGAAATGCAGGAAGAAACCCAGCACGCCGACGCGCTGCTGCGCCGCATCCTCTTTTTGGGCGGCATGCCTGACATGCGCCCCAACCCCTTCACCCCCGGCACCACGGTGGTAGAGATGCTGCAAAAAGACCTGGCCGTGGAATACGAAGTGCGCGATGCCCTGCAAAAAGGCATGGAGCTGTGCGAGAGCGTGCGCGACTACGTAAGCCGCGACCTGCTGCTGGCCCAGCTGCGCGACACCGAGGAAGACCACGCCTACTGGCTGGAGAAGCAACTGGGGCTGATCGAAAAAATGGGCCTGCCCAACTACCTGCAAAGCCAGTCGCAAGCTGCGGCCTGAAGGGTCTTAATGGGCTGAGCCCAGGGCAACCGCTCACTTCGCAATATTTGATCAAATCAAGCTCTAGCGCCCTCCAATCAAGCGCAAGCAGCTATTAAATCAATAGCATAACCATCAAAAAGGCCGCCAAGCATCACTGCTTGGCGGCCTTTTGCATGGGGTCAGTGCATCCAACCAAGCCACTCCAGGTGCGCCGCAGCGCGGGTGGCGATGACTGGAGCTTATGACTGCCGAGAGGGAGCCTCTCAGTCGTCCAGCAACGACAAATCGCGCACAGCGCCCTTGTCGGCCGACATGACCAGCTTGGCGTAGGCCTTGAGCGCAGCAGACACCTTGCGAGGGCGTGGCTGCGCGGGCTTCCAGCCCTTGGCGTCTTGCTCTGCACGGCGCTGGGCCAGTTCTTCGTCAGACACCAGCACGTTGATGCTGCGGTTGGGGATGTCGATGCGGATGCGGTCGCCATTCTTCACCAAGCCAATCGCGCCGCCAGCAGCGGCTTCGGGCGAGGCGTGGCCGATGGACAGGCCCGAGGTGCCGCCCGAAAAGCGCCCATCGGTCAGCAGCGCGCAGGCTTTGCCCAGGCCCTTGGACTTGATGTAGCTGGTGGGGTACAGCATCTCTTGCATGCCGGGGCCGCCCTTGGGGCCTTCGTAGCGCACGATGACCACATCGCCCGCCTTGACCTTGTCGGCCAGGATGTTGGCCACGGCTTCGTCCTGCGACTCGACCACATGGGCGGGGCCTTCAAACACCAGCAGGCTGTCGTCCACGCCTGCGGTCTTGACCACGCAGCCGTTGACGGCGATATTGCCGGTCAGCACGGCCAGGCCGCCTTCCTTGGAGAAGGCGTGCTCATAGGCGCGAATGCAGCCTTCGGCGCGGTCTTCGTCCAGGCTGGGCCAGCGGGTGCTTTGGCTGAAGGCCACTTGCGTGGGGATGCCAGCGGGGCCGGCCATGTAGAAGGTCTTCACCGCGTCGGATGGGTTGCGCTTGATGTCCCACGCGTCCAGCGCTTCCTTGAGCGTTTTGGTGTGCACGGTGGGCACATCAGTGTGCAGCTTGCCCGCACGGTCCAGCTCGCCCAGGATGCCGTAGATGCCGCCTGCGCGGTGCACGTCTTCGATGTGGTACTTGTTGGTGTTGGGCGCCACCTTGCACAGCTGGGGCACATCGCGCGAAATGCGGTCAATGTCGGCCATGGTGAAGTCGATCTCGGCTTCTTGCGCGATAGCCAGGATGTGCAGGATGGTGTTGGTGGAGCCGCCCATGGCGATGTCCAGCGTCATGGCGTTCTCAAAGGCCTTGAAGCCCATGGAGCGCGGCAGCACGGTGGTGTCTTCTTCTTCGTAGTAGCGCTTGCACAGCTCTACCGCCAGACGGCCAGCGCGCTTGAAGAGTTGCTCGCGGTCGGCGTGCGTGGCCACCACGGTACCGTTGCCGGGCAGCGACAGGCCCAGGGCTTCGGTCAGGCAGTTCATCGAGTTGGCAGTGAACATGCCCGAGCAGGAACCGCAGGTGGGGCAGGCAGAGCGCTCGACCTCGGCCACGTCGGCATCGCTCACCTTGTCGTCGGCGGCCATCACCATGGCGTCGATCAGGTCGAGCTTTTTGAATTCGATTTTTTGTGTTTGTGGGTTGGCCAGCTTGACCTTGCCAGCTTCCATGGGGCCACCCGAGACGAACACCACGGGGATGTTCAGCCGCATGGCGGCCATCAGCATGCCGGGGGTGATCTTGTCGCAGTTGGAGATGCACACCATGGCATCGGCGCAATGCGCGTTGACCATGTATTCCACCGAGTCGGCAATGATGTCGCGGCTGGGCAGCGAGTACAGCATGCCGTCGTGGCCCATCGCAATGCCATCGTCCACGGCGATGGTGTTGAATTCTTTGGCCACACCGCCCGCCGCCTCGATCTCACGCGCCACCAGCTGGCCCAGGTCCTTGAGGTGAACGTGGCCTGGCACAAACTGCGTGAACGAGTTGACCACCGCAATGATCGGCTTGCTGAAGTCGTCGTCCTTCATGCCGGTGGCACGCCACAGCGAGCGGGCACCAGCCATGTTGCGACCAGCGGTAGAGGTTTTGGAGCGGTAAACGGGCATCGTGATGTCGGGTGAAGTGTTGGAAAAAGGCGAAAGAGCGCCGGGGAATTATCCCCCAGCAGAAAAAAACCGGCCTTGCGAGAAGCCGCAGGTTAACCCTGAGCCATTCGCCATGGCCCCAAGAGCGCAAAGGCGAGGAAACGAAGCTGGGGCCACCCAAGAACGGGTCTTGACGCCACACAGCCTCAGCGGGGCTTGCGTGGGCGCATGCCCAGGGCTTCCTTGTTCTTGTTGATGCGATCCTGCTTGCGCTTTTCCATGCGCTCAACGGCCTTGCGCTTGGTGTACCCGGTGGCATCGGCCCACATCCACCATGCGGCCGTGGCGCCGAAGGAGCCCACAATCACCCACCAGGACCATGTAGCCACGGGGCCAATCTCCATGTACTTGAGCAGTAGCAACAGAAGTGAAATGCCTAAAAGATACATAACCGCCCCCTCAAAAAATGTGATTGCATTCGTTGACCAAACACAACCGGAAGTCAACGCGCATCACTACAATCGCGTTGAAATAACTGTAACCCAACCACAGGAAACCCACCATGAAACGTGCCCTGATCACCATCGCCATGACGCTTGCCGTTGCTGCCCCTGCCATGGCCGACCAAGCCCTCGCAACTTCCAAGAATTGCATGGCTTGCCACGCTGTCGACAAGAAGCTGGTGGGTCCTTCTTACAAGGACGTGGCTGCCAAGTACGCTGGTCAAAAAGACGCTGTGGACAAGCTGGCCGTCAAGATCATCAAGGGCGGCTCTGGCGTGTGGGGCCCCGTGCCCATGCCAGCCAACGCACAAGTGAACGAAGCCGAAGCCAAGAAGCTGGCTGCCTGGGTGATGGCCCAGAAGTAATCAGCGCATCGCGCTACTTCGGCGGGCCGCAAGCCCGCCAAGCAAAAAAGCCGCAAACCTTTGGGTTGGCGGCTTTTTTGTTGCTGTGGGGTAAGACAGTGCAGCAGGCGAATACGCGTGTACCCAGCCTCAGACCATCGGTTCGCTGCGCCCCACCAGCTTTTGTTCCAAGTGGCCCACGTAGGCCGCCGTGGTGTTGTCAGACTCCTGCGCACGCGCGGTGAGCCGGGTTTCCATGTTGTCTAGCCGGTTCAACAATGCAGCATGGGCCTGGCTTTGCTGTTGCTCCAGAAATGCGCGAAGCTCGGTAAAGCGCGATGCTTCGGCCTTGTCGGCCAGCTCCCGCTGGGCCTGCATTTCCTTGGTATGGCGACGCGTTTCCAGCAATACCGAGCCTTGCAAAGACAACACGTAGGCCACCAGCAAGACGGCCAGCAGCGCGGTAAGCCCCAGCATGAGCAGCCCCAGAGGGGCGTCAAAGGTCGCCAAGCCCACAGACACCGCTGTCACCACGGACAAGGCGTCCCAATTGAGCAAGGCCAAACCTGCAATCGCCACGATGATCAGTAGCAACAGGGTGGACAACATCTTCATAAAAACTCCTTCGCAAACCAGACTGGCACCTTGTAGCCCTGACTGGAAGAGCGATTCACACCATCAAACACGTGGGCGAATCCTCTAAGGCCAGCGGCAGGGCATGTAGAGGGCGTTTGTACCCCAACTGCGGAGCTGGCAGCGATGCCAAGCCAAAGTTGCGCCTCCATCCTACAAAGGCGCAGCGATGCGCCCGATGAATGGGCCAAGCAAGCGCAAATCGCTCAGGCCATAAAAAAAGCGCCTGCTTGGCAGGCGCTTTGTGAGATCAGACCTTAAAAAGGTCAGTTGGTCTGGGCCAGTTGATCCAGGATTGCGGGGTTTTCCAGCGTGCTGGTGTCCTGCGTAATGGCCTCGCCCTTGGCAATGCTGCGCAGCAGGCGGCGCATGATCTTGCCGCTGCGGGTCTTGGGCAGGTTGTCACCAAAGCGGATGTCCTTGGGCTTGGCAATGGGGCCAATTTCCTTGGCCACCCAGTTGCGCAACTCGTTGGCGATCTGCTTGGCTTCTTCGCCAGTGGGACGTGAACGCTTGAGCACCACGAAGGCGCAAATGGCCTCGCCCGTCACATCGTCAGGGCGGCCCACCACAGCGGCCTCGGCCACCAGGTCGGTCTTAGCGACAAGTGCGGATTCGATCTCCATGGTCCCCATGCGGTGGCCCGACACGTTCAGCACATCGTCAATACGGCCAGTGATGCGGAAGTAGCCACGGTCAGCGCTGCGCACAGCGCCGTCGCCTGCCAGGTAGTAGCCCTTGAGCTCTTCGGGGAAGTAGCTCTTCTTGAAACGCTCGGGGTCATTCCAGATCGTGCGGATCATGCTGGGCCAAGGGCGCTTGATGACCAAAATGCCACCTGAGCCGTTGGGCACGTCGTTGCCCATCTCATCAACGATGGCCGCCGTGATGCCGGGCAGGGGCAGCGTGCAGCTGCCGGGCACCAGTGGTGTAGCGCCGGGCAACGGGGTGATGACGTGGCCGCCCGTTTCGGTCTGCCAGAAGGTGTCCACGATGGGGCAGCGCTCGCCGCCCACGTTCTTGTGGTACCACATCCAGGCCTCGGGGTTGATGGGCTCGCCCACGCTGCCCAGAATGCGCAGGCTCGACAGATCGGAGCGCGCAGGGTGCACGGCCTCGTCGGCTTCGGCTGCCTTGATGAGCGAGCGGATGGCCGTGGGAGCGGTGTAGAAAATGGTGCACTTGTGGCGCTCGATCATCTGCCAGAAGCGGCCTGCGTTCGGGAAGGTGGGGATGCCTTCGAAGATGATCTGCGTGGCGCCTGCGGCCAGCGGGCCGTAAGCCACGTAGGTGTGGCCCGTGATCCAGCCAATGTCGGCCGTGCACCAGAAGATATCGTCTGCACGCAGGTCAAACGTCCAGTCCATGGTCATCTTGGCCCACAGCAGATAACCGCCGGTGCTGTGCTGCACGCCCTTGGGCTTGCCTGTGGAGCCGCTGGTGTACAGGATGAACAGCGGGTGCTCGGCGCCCACGGCCACAGGAGCGCACTCGGTGCTTTGGCCTGCCAGCGCTTCGGCAAAGGTCTTGTCGCGCCCGGCCACCATGTTGCAGGCCGTGGCCGTGCGCTGGTAGACGAACACGTTGCGGATGGTGTCGCAGCCGCCCATGGCCAAGGCCTCGTCAATGATGGCCTTCAGCGGCAACTCTTTGCCACCACGCATCTGGTAGTTGGCGGTGATCACGGCCACTGCGCCTGCGTCGATGATGCGTTCATGCACAGCCTTGGCGCTGAAGCCGCCAAACACCACGCTATGCGTGGCACCAATGCGGGCGCAGGCCTGCATGGCAATCACGCCCTCGATGGTCATGGGCATGTAGATCAGCACGCGGTCGCCCTTGGCCACGCCGTGGGCCTTGAGCGCGTTGGCAAACTGGCTCACGCGGGCCAGCAGCTCCTTGTAGGTGATCTTGGTGACCTCGCCGTCATCGGCTTCGAAAATGATGGCGGTCTTGTTCTCGGTGGGCGTGCCAATGTGCTTGTCAAGGCAGTTGGCACTGGCGTTCAATTCGCCATCATCGAACCAGCGGAAAAACGGGGCGTTGGACTCATCCAGCGTGCGGGTGAAAGGCTTGGTCCACTGCACATTGGCGCGCGCCTGCTTGGCCCAGAAGCCTTCGAAGTCAGCTTCAGCTTCTTTGCACAGAGCCTCGTACCCGGCCATGCCGGAGATGCGCGCAGCTTTGACCACTGCGTCGGCTGGCGGAAACACTCGGTTTTCCACCAACACAGACTCAATTGAAGATGTTGTTGCACTCATGGTGTTGTCTCCTGGGTCATTGGAATAAGAATTCGCAGGTACTGTCTTCTGCCCCACTTACATGCTACTGACTCGCAGGTGACTATTCGGCTCAGGGTTAGCCCTTGGTTTCGACGGCCGTCACTGAGCGCCCCTAGAATCGCACGTTCGCTTTTTGCCCCTTAACTTTCTTGCCTCACGCAGGTTCGCATGTCCAAATCCCAGCATAAAACCAGCGCTCCACTGCGCCCCCTGCCCTCGCTCATCTTTGCCAGCCGCTGGCTGCAGCTACCGCTGTACCTGGGGCTGATTCTTGCGCAGGCGGTGTATGTCTTTCACTTTTGGGTCGAGCTGGTTCACTTGGTGGAAGCCGCATTCGGCAACACCGCCGCCCTGAAGCAACTGGTTGCCAGCATTGGTTACAAGAGTGACTTCGAAGTCACTGCGCTCAACGAGACCATCATCATGCTGGTGGTGCTGGCGCTGATCGACGTGGTGATGATCTCCAACCTGCTGATCATGGTGATCGTGGGCGGCTACGAGACTTTTGTGTCGCGCTTGCACCTGGAAGAGCACCCCGACCAGCCCGAGTGGCTGAGCCATGTGAACGCGTCGGTGCTCAAGGTGAAGCTGGCCACGGCGATCATCGGCATCAGCTCCATCCATCTGCTCAAGACCTTTATCAATGCGGCCAACTATGACCTCAAGGTGCTGATGTGGCAGACCATCATTCATGTGGTGTTCTTGCTGAGCGCCCTGGCGATTGCGCTGACCGACCGATTGATGTCGCACCCCAGAGACTCGCATTGAACCGCTGACGCCCCGGACCATCGCTGAACGCCCCGGGGCGATTCCTTCTATCAGACCATATTGCGCGGCACGACCCAGGCGTCGAACTCCTGGGCCGTCACATGGCCCGAGGCCAGAGCGGCCTCTCGCAAGCTGATTCCTTGCTGGTGGGCCGCCTTGGCAATGGCGGCAGCCTTGTCATAGCCAATATGGGGGTTGAGCGCAGTCACCAGCATCAAAGACTGCTCGACCAGCGCTTCAATCCGTTCGTGGTTCGGCTCAATGCCCGAGGCACAGTGCTTGTCGAAACTGACCATGCCATCGGCCAGCAGGCGAACGCTCTGCAAAAAGTTGTGGATCACCATGGGCCGGAACACGTTGAGTTCGAAATTGCCCGACGCCCCACCCACCCCAATCGCCACATCGTTGCCCATGACCTGAGCGCACAGCATGGTCATGGCCTCGCACTGCGTCGGGTTGACCTTGCCGGGCATGATGGACGAGCCAGGCTCGTTTTCCGGGATGGTGATCTCGCCCAGCCCGCTGCGCGGCCCGCTGGCCAGCCAACGCACATCGTTGGCAATCTTCATCAAACTGACCGCCAGCCCCTTGAGCGCGCCGTGAGCCTGCACCAGGGCATCGCAGCTGGCCAGGGCTTCAAACTTGTTCGGTGCCGTCACCAGGTTCAACCCGGTCAAGTCAGCCAGTTCTTTGGCCACGGCCTGGGCATAGCCCGCCGGGGCGTTCAAGCCCGTGCCCACGGCCGTGCCGCCCAAGGCCAGCTCACACAAGTGGGGCATGGCTGCGCGAACGTGGCGCTCGGCATGGTCTAGTTGTGCCACCCAGCCAGATACCTCTTGCCCCAAAGTCAGCGGAGTCGCGTCCTGCAGGTGAGTGCGGCCAATCTTCACGATGTCGGCAAACGCTTCAGCCTTGGCGGCCAGCGTCATGCGCAACGCATGCAGGGCGGGCAGCAGTTTGTGGGTCAGCGCATCCACCGCCGCCAGGTGCATCGCAGTAGGAAAGACGTCGTTGCTCGACTGGCTCTTGTTCACGTCGTCGTTGGGGTGCACCAGGCGGCCTTCCCCACGCGGGCCACCGAGCAATTCACTCGCCCGGTTGGCCAGCACCTCGTTCATGTTCATGTTGGTCTGGGTGCCCGAGCCGGTCTGCCAGACCACCAGAGGAAATTCCTCTTCATGCGCGCCAGCCATCACTTCATCGCAAGCCGCCACGATGGCCGTGGTGCGGGTGGCATCCAGCAAACCCAGGCTGTGGTTCACATACGCGCTGGCACGCTTGACCTGGGCCAGCGCCCGGATGAGTTCAGGGGCCATACGCTCACCCGAGATGGCAAAGTGCTGCAAAGAGCGTTGGGTTTGCGCCCCCCACAAGCGCCGAGCAGGCACGTCGATGGGGCCAAAAGTGTCGCGCTCCGTGCGGTAGGCCGATGCTTTGCCGTTGTGCAGTGTCATGTGCGGGATCCTGGCTTGCGAGTGAAAGACGGTACTCAGCATAACCAGTCGCTCCCATGGCGCACAAGCCCGTGGCTCAAAGCAGGCATGCAAGCGACCAGATAACCCTGACAGAACCACGCAAGCCCACGGAGGGATAATCGAAGGCTGTCGATTTCATCCCCACAAACTTCCCGCCATGACCACGACATCCATTCGCCAAGAAGACCTGATCGAATCCATCGCTGGTGCGCTGCAGTACATCAGCTACTACCACCCCACCGACTACATCGCCCACCTGGCCCGCGCCTACGAGCGCGAAAAGAGCCCAGCGGCCAAGGACGCGATCGCCCAGATCCTCACCAACAGCAAGATGAGCGCCACTGGCCACCGCCCCATCTGCCAGGACACCGGCATCGTCAACGTGTTCCTGAAGGTGGGTATGGATGTGCGCTGGGAAGGTTTTACCGGCAGCCTGGATGACGCCATCAACGAAGGCGTACGCCGTGGCTACAACCACCCCGACAACACGCTGCGCGCCTCGGTCGTGGCCGACCCGCAGTTCGCCCGTAAGAACACCAAGGACAACACCCCCGCCGTGATCTTCACCGAGATCGTGCCCGGCAACACCGTGGACATCACCGTGGCGGCCAAGGGCGGCGGCTCGGAGAACAAGTCCAAGATGTACATGCTGAACCCCGGCGACAACGTGGTGGACTGGGTGCTCAAGACCGTGCCCACCATGGGCGCTGGCTGGTGCCCGCCCGGCATGCTGGGCATCGGCATTGGCGGCACGGCTGAAAAAGCAGTGCTCATGGCCAAGGAAAGTCTGATGGACGACCTGGACATGTACGAACTGCAGGCCAAGCAAGCCAGCGGGGCCGAACTCGACAATGTCGAAAAGCTGCGCCTGGAGTTGTATGAAAAGGTCAACGCCCTGGGCATCGGCGCGCAAGGCCTGGGCGGCCTGACCACCGTGCTGGACGTCAAGATCAAGATGTACCCCACGCACGCGGCCAGCAAGCCGATTGCGATGATCCCCAACTGCGCCGCCACGCGCCACGCCCACTTCGTGATGGACGGCTCGGGCCCCGTGTACCTCACGCCCCCCAGCCTGGACCTGTGGCCCAACGTGGAATGGGCGCCCGACTACAACAAGAGCAAGAAGGTCAACCTCGACACCCTGACCAAGGAAGAAGTCGCCAGCTGGAAGCCCGGCGACACGCTGCTGCTCAACGGCAAGATGCTGACCGGCCGCGATGCCGCGCACAAGCGCATCCAGGACATGCTGGCCAAGGGCGAAAAGCTGCCTGTGGACTTCACCAACCGCATCATTTACTACGTGGGCCCTGTGGACCCGGTGAAGGGCGAGGCCGTGGGCCCCGCAGGCCCGACCACCGCCACACGCATGGATGGCTTCACAGAGATGATGCTGGCCCAGACCGGCCTGATCGCCATGGTGGGCAAGGCCGAGCGCGGCCCGGTTGCCATTGAAGCCATCAAGAAGCACAAGTCGGCCTACCTCATGGCCGTAGGCGGCGCCGCCTACCTGGTCTCCAAAGCCATCAAGACCGCCAAGGTGGTGGGCTTCGAAGACCTCGGCATGGAAGCCATTTATGAATTCGAAGTGGTGGACATGCCGGTGACCGTGGCCGTGGACTCTGGCGGCACCAGCGCCCACATCACCGGCCCGGCCGAATGGCAAAAGCGCATTGCCTCGGGCGAGTTCAAGGGCATTGAAGTGGCTGCAGGCTGACACGCACAGACGGCCAAGTGCTCTTGCCTGGCGCATGGCCGTATCTTGAAAAGCCGCCTTCGGGCCAATGCCAGTCAGTTAAGAGCTGACTGGCATTTTTTTCGTTGGGAATTTGGAAGCGCGTTTTTTGACGACCCTTGGGAAGCTGCGCCCAGTGCGGCGTGGCCGCAGCACGAAGTGTCGCGATTGCGCCAACAGGGCTGCCAACTGCTTGGGCAAGGTGCCGGCAGAGTCCAGGCTGGGGACCGCCAGTAAGTTCACGATGGCGTAGCTGGCCGTATGGAAGCTGATGCGCTGGGGCTCGACCTGGACGTGCACTGCCATCTCGCGCATCCAGCGGCGCAGCAGCGTGTAGGCGATCAGCACGCCCCACAGCTCCTGGCGCACCAGCGCGGGCTGCTTGCTGCGCAGCACCGGCTCACCCTCCTGCAGGGTCTGCTTGATCTCCCGGAACCCCAACTCGATCTCCCAGCGCTGGTGGTAGAGCTCGGCCAGCTCCTGCGCCGGATGCGTGCGGGGACACAGCAAGGATGTGATGAAGCGGCGCAGCCGTCCACCCACGCTCACCTCGATCAGGCGTGCCTGCCAGTGGCTGGGCAGATGCGGGTGTGCCTTGCGCGCTTGTGGGGACACCGGCATGCGGATCAGCGCATCGCCGCACGCCAGTTGCTGGACGATCTCATGGCGCAGATTGTCCCGCGCGCGCATCAACCAGTGGCGCTGCGTACCCGCAGCCTGCCAGTCCAACAAGAACGCTGCCGAGAAGTACGCCCGGTCAAACAGGGTCACCGAGTGATCCTCGCCGCGCAACTGCGCTGCCAGGCTCAATTCGCCGCAGTCCATGGCGCCGAGCTTGGCATCAAGCATCTCGTGGCTGTGTGTGTCCATCAGGCAAGTGGCGCGGATCTGCGGCCAGGGCGAGAGGCCATGCTGGTTGCTGCAGCTGCCCAGTTCGACTCGATTCTCAGGGGTGTCCGGGGCCGACCAGACCACACCATCCACAGCCAGTACGCGCAGTGGCTGGCGCACATTCACCGCAGGACGGCTCCAGGCTTGGGTCAGTAGAGCGAACAGCTCGGCCAAAGGCTCCTCGCCCAGGCGCTGGCGGGCTTGCACGCTGACGCTCGGTGCGGGCGGCGCTTGTCCATCCAGGCTCAAATCCAGCTGCTGCACCACCTGCCACAGTGGCCGGTCGCGAAACAGCGCCAGTCCGATCACAAGCCACACGGCATGTTCGGCAGGCAGCTTGCGCCGGCGGATGGAGGCCTTGCCGCTGGTCCCCAGCGCCTGTGCGATCCAGGTGGGGTCTATCAACGCGCTGAGCTGCTCGAGGCGATCAGGTACTCGGGGCAGGGTCTGGCGCAAGGCGTTTGCAAGCAGGCTCATCAAGCAAAAAAGGGAACGTGTTGAACACGCTCCCTTTTACTGGATCAAGCCGCCTGCGGGCTTAACTGACTGGCATTGGCCTTCGGGCGGTTTTTTCATTTCTGCATAGTGACTGACATCCTGATTCAAGCTGGCGTTTCCGCGCAGGCTCCTCGTCTTTCCTACAATCCCGGTTTTCCCACTGCCAGAGCTTGGTTCACGATGCCGCAGGCTTCTTCTCCCATCGGTGTATTTGACAGCGGCGTCGGCGGGCTGAGCGTGCTGCGAGCGCTGTTGGCAGCCCTGCCCCACGAACGTTTTGTGTACCTGGCCGATAGCGCCAACGCCCCTTATGGCGAGCGCGGCGACGCTTTTGTGGCGGCACGCACCCACGCCATCACCCAGTACCTGCGTGAGCAACACGACATCAAAGCGCTGGTGGTGGCCTGCAACACCGCCACGGCGGCGGCCATCCATGAAGTGCGCAGTAGCCATCCCGACCTGCTCCTGGTGGGGCTGGAGCCCGCTATCAAATCGGCTCTGGCAGTCACAAAGACTGGGCATGTGGGCGTGATCGGCACCCGCGGTACGCTCACCAGTGCCAAATTTGGCAAGCTGATGGCTTCATTGGCCGATCAAGCCCATTTTGTGGTGCAACCCTGCGATGGGCTCGCACACGCCATCGAACGCAGCGTGGCATTGCCTGTAGCCCCAGCCTCCTACCCAGTTGAAAGCACTGAAACGGGCGCATTGTGCAAACGTTATGTGAATGCCATGGGTGCCTTTGGTACAGCGCCAGGGGAAATGGATACCTTGGTTCTGGGCTGTACCCACTATATTTTCGTAGCCCACGAGTTGCGCACGCTGGTGGGCCCAGACGTGCAGTTCATAGAAACCGGTGAACCTGTTGCTCGCCAAACCAAGCGCCTGCTCGACGCTGCAGGCTTGTTGCAAACAGCAGGCTCCGCTGGCGGCAACCTCTCCGAGGAAAGTGCGGACGTTACTCCTTCCGTACTCCTGCTGACCACAGGCCCAGTGGCCATGATGGAAGCGGCTGCCAAGCGTTGGCTAAACCTGCCAACGGAACACTGCCGGTCCGTATCAGTGCGCTGAAAAATATAGATAAAAAGTGGCTCAAGCGCTTGATGAATAAGCGCCACAAGCTATTAACTTTATAGCAATCAACCAACAAATTCAAACAAGCTCATCGCCCCACAACCGGGCACCTGCGTGGTCCATGTGTGTGAGGTACAGGCGCAGGTCAAACTCGTACTGGTGATACTGCGGCTCCATGTGGCTGCACAACTGGTAAAACGCCTTGTCGTGGTTCTTTTCACGCAGGTGAGCCAATTCGTGGACCACGATCATGCGCAGAAACTCATCAGGAGCCTGCTTGAACATCGAGGCGATGCGAATCTCATGCTTGGCCGCAAGGCGGCTTCCTTGCACCCGCGAGACCGCAGTGTGCAAGCCCAAGGCATTGCGCACCACGTGGATCTTGTTGTCAAAAAGCACCTTGTTGACCGTACCAGCGTTGCGCAAGTAACGAGTCTTCAGCTCTTGTACGTAGTCGTACAAGGCCTTGTCGCTGCGTACGCTGTGGGGCTGGGGATACTTGCGCAGCAGCACGTTTGCCAGTTGCCCCTGCTCCAACAAATCGCGTGCCTGCTCCTGCAGCGCCACAGGGTAGGCGCGCAGATACGGAAGATCAGAAGCCATGGATGACTAAAAACAATGGCAGCGCCCTGGAACATTGCGCAGGCAGGCCATTTTTGTGAAAGGCCTTACCCGAGCGCCCAAAACGCCCGCGTCTTTTCACCTGCAGCCAGGGTCTCAATGCAGATGGCGGGGGCGACGACCACCGCCGTGCCCACTGCCAGAGCCACCAGGGCCCCTTGGGGGCTTGCCAATTTCCAGCGAATTCACCAACGCATCAAAACGCTGCGTGAACAGCTTGTCGATCTCGGCGACCACGCCACCCAGCTCAGCGCCATCAAAGTGGCGCTCCATCATGTTCACCACGTCTTGCACCAGCAGATCGCGCTGCACTTGCATGATGGCAGCCGGTGTGGGCCCAACAAAAAGCATCACAAAATCGTCGCGGGATTCGGCGCCGTCTTGACCGTCCTCTTCTTCAAACTCTGCGTCGTAGAAGGTCACCTCCAAGGCAGCTCCTGTTTCGCAAAGCTCGTTGAGGTTCATGCACATCTCGTCGAGTGTCTGGCGAAAATCTTCATCGCCCCGCACGGTCCAGCAAATCTGCAGAAGGTGCTCTTTAGGGTCGAACTTGATGCCAGGTTCTTCTTCATAGGCACTGGTAGCGCCGTCAGCGAGAGAACGCGCTCCTGCATATTTCCACAAAGGCTTCAAGGCATCCTGCAGTTGCTCGAAACTGGCATCTGCCCGCAACTGCACCTGCCCGTGGACATGAATTTCGAAGGGAGCGTTATAACTTGACATGATTGAATCGTAATGGTGCCCCGAGCCGGGGTCGAACCGGCACGCCCCTTTTCAGGAAGCGGCGGATTTTAAGCCTGAGCATGTGTTCCGCACCGGGTAATGCTGGGCTTGGATACAGCTTGCTATGGCGGGTTTTCCTTCGAGGCCAAGCCTTAGATCATATCCCGGTGCGCGACGCAAACCGCCCCGGTTCTCCTTCGCTTGGCTCTTGGCCGGCTCCTGGAAATCGGGGCCTTTCAGGAGCACATCATGGCGAAGATCAAACTAACCAAGACCGCGGTTGACGCTGCACAACCAAAGACCTGCGACGTGGAACTCCGGGATACGATCGTTCCGGGCTTCTTGTGCAAGGTTACACCAGCAGGCCGCAAGGTGTTCATGCTTCAGTACCGCACGAACTCCGGTGTGCGGCGCAAGCCGGCGCTCGGCCAGTTCGGCGAGCTGACTGTCGAACAGGCACGGTCGCTGGCGCAAGATTGGCTGGCCGAAGTCCGGCGCGGCGGCGACCCCGGACACGACAAGGCCGAGGCCCGCAAGGCGCCGACGGTCAAAGAGCTGTGCGGCCGGTTCATGGAAGACCACTCCAAGCCGCACAACAAGCCGAGCACGCAGGACGGCTACCAGTACCAAATCGACAGCTTCGTCATCCCTGCCTTCGGCAGCAAGAAGGTTCACGAGGTCACGCGCCACGACATCACCGCGCTGATGAAGCGCATGGAGAAGTCCCCCACGCAGGCCAACCGCGTGCTGTCGCTCGCTCGCAAGATGTTCAACCTGTCAGAGCTGTGGGGCTACCGGCCCGACGGCTCGAACCCATGCCGCCACGTACCCAAGTACCCGGAGAAAGGCTCGACCCGCCTCATCACCGACGAGCAGATGGTCAGCCTGTTCGCCTACCTCGACAAGGCCGAGGCCGAGAAGTTGGAGCATCCGATCTACCTGCTGGCCGTCCGGCTGCAATTCGAGTTCGCGGCGCGCATGTCGGAGATCCTGCTGTTGCAGTGGGATTGGCTCGATCTGCCCAACGGCCGAGTCGTCTGGCCGGACAGCAAGACGGGCGATATGTCCAAGCCGTTGAGCGAGGAAGCCCGCCGACTACTGACGAACGCGCCGCGGTACGGCAAGTCGCCTTACGTCTGCCCGGCCATCCTCGATCACGACAAGGCGCTCGGTCCCCATTCCTACTACCAAGCATGGCGGCGCATCCTCGATCGCGCTGGCGTGCCGAAGGTCGGCACCCACGGCATCCGCCATCGCTCGGCGACCGATATTGCCAATTCGGGCATCCCGGTCAAGGTCGGCATGGCGCTGACGGCGCACAAGACCGTGGCGATGTTCATGCGCTACGTCCACACCGAGGATGACCCTGTGCGCAAGGCCGCCGAACTGGTGGCGAACCGCCGCAAGTCGGTTGTCAGCGCACGCCAGGAACCGGAACAGGTGGCCGCATGACCGGCGGCCAGCATCCCGCCCTGTCTGCTCCGATTGTCGTGACGGTGACACGACAATCGGGTGGGTTACTCCTTCAGCTTGGGAGCCATACCGGGGACTGGAAAAGTGTACCCGTTTCGGGTATAGTTTGGAGGTCGAGATGATGTGCATCCTTAAGCGGAAGGATTTTGCTCGGTGGCAGACGGGCGAGAAGCTGCCCGATGCCGCCTTGTGCAAGGCGGTCACGGAGATGGAAAGCGGTCTGATCGACGCGGACTTGGGCGGCTCCCTCTACAAGAAGCGGGTGGCCCGCCCCGGTGGCGGCAAGAGCGGCGGCTATCGCACGTTGCTGTCGGCCAGGATTGGCGACCGCTATGTGTTCCTGCATGGGTTCCCCAAGAGCGACAAGGCGAACATCACGCAGGACGAGAAGAAGGCGCTGCAATTCGCAGGCAAGGTGTTTCTGGAACTGTCTGCCGAGGCCTTGTCGAAGGCGTTGCAGTCGGGTGTTTTAGTGGAGGTGCATTGTGAGCAAGATCATTGAATCGTTGCGCGGCGACCTGGCGGCGCTCCACGAAGCGGGAGCGATCGGCAAGGTGACGATGCGCGAGTTCGACGCGATCTGCCCGCCGCCGGTGCGGGAGTTTGGCGCGGCGGATATCAAGCGCCTGCGCGAAACCTTGAAGTTCAGTCAGCCGGTGTTCGCACTCCACCTGCATACGTCGGCCTCGACCGTGCGCAAGTGGGAGCAAGGTGAAACTCACCCCACCGGCCCGGCGCTCAAGCTGCTCAACGTCATCGCTGACAAGGGCTTGCAAGCCATCATCTGATACCTATTCGTATCTACTGACCGCGGCTGCCATCAGTGTTTCGAAAAGGGATACCGATTCTTAATGTTGGCATTGAAGTACGTCCCTTTGGAGTCCGCGTTCATAAGCCCAGCATGCTCGCCCTCAGGAACCCCTGAGTATTCGTACACAGATCCATTATTGAACTCTATTTCTAGTATCTGGCTGTCGGCATCATAGCCAATGGAGCTGATGTTGCTTGAAGTGACTGGGGCGCGTTCCATAGTGTCGTCTCCTTCGGTTGAAAATTAGGTTTCTGAATCCACTGCCTGTTCTGTACCAGCATTGGGATCTTGCTTGCGCCAAGCCTCGACTAGAGGCTTGTAATTTTCATCTTTAACAGGTTCGGTCCATCCGCCAGACCTTATACGCTTGCCGCCTTCCCCCTTGGGCACAACGACCATAGGATCGTCACTTTCCGGGCGCCGACCCTCAGGTGGACGGTCAATGATTGCCCTTATTGGCATATTGACGGCTTCGCCCACGATCAATGCCTCACCAGTTCGGAGAACTGGAAGCATTGAAAAGAGCCCTTTGAGATTGTCCGATGCGCAGGATGTGACTTGGGATCGATCAGAATCGTTGGTTAAACGCAAGGCGACAACCGTACCGCATTGAGAAAGAATTGTGGTATCCACTTCGGATGGCCGTTGGCTAACTAACATCAAGCCAACGCCGTATTTCCGCCCCTCTTTCGCTATGCGTCGCGCTGCAATTGCAGCTCTATTCTTTGACTGAGGACCAAGGTATACATGAGCCTCTTCAAGAACGACGAGAAGAGGCCGCTCTCTACCACCTTCTTGCTTATTTCTACCCCAAAAGATTGCGTCATACAAAATTCGCAACACGGCCCCTACCAAGTCATCCACAACAGCGGTAGGAATACCTGATAAATCGAAAACAGAGATTGGCTTATCTGCGCCTATCCACGCCTCAAGCAACGCGTCAAGATCAGCGGCCGTTGTTCCGTCTTTGTCGGGTGCCCACTGGCCGGGACGAAACAGAAACTGCATGCGAGGATCTCGAAGTTTGCTTTCCAAACTATCAAGGTGGCCACGCGGTAAGTCACCGTAGATTCCCGCATACACCTTGTCAGGATCATTCTTTTCGTCTTTGAGCGGACGAAACCTCGGACGAACAAGTTGGTCGCCATCGCCAACTGCTTTGACTGGGGGCGCGCCTTCCTCGATATATGTGCGCGTAGCCTCAGTCTGGTTTTGGTTCTTACTTACGCTGTGGGTCGCGCAATGTAGCGAATACAAATCATGCCAGAGTTGGTAAACAGAGAACGGCAGCGGGGTGTCAATCGTGACCGTGAGATCTGGCAGGCCATGTGCAACACCTGCTGCCTTTGACGAGCGCTTGCTTGATAGCAGTTTCTCTTGCAGCAAGGTCAGAGGCGTCCCTGAGGCTGCCCCCATCGTTATGGAAATGAATTCCTCGGCCGTTAGCGCCCAAAATGGGACATGCAGCTCGCGCTCACCTATGGTCGTATCGGCTCCGACTCTAAATACCTTGGCTTGATCGCCAAAAGCCTTTGCGTACTCCCCGTGGAGGTCAAACAGTACGACGCGTGCAGACTTGAAGCGTGCTTGGTCAGAAACTGCTCCCAATAGATTTGCAACGGCATTCGACTTTCCGGAGCCGGTGCTCCCAACAACAGCCGAGTGACGAGTAACAAGGCGATTCATGTCCAGGTACGCACGGATTGATTCGGCACTCGCAACGCGTCCTATGGCGACGTATCCATCATCATCCCCCGGCGCGTACACAGTTTTCAAATCCGACTCAGTGACTACGTGAACCGAGTCGCCGATAGAGGGATACTGCGCTATGCCTCGTTCAAACTTTGTTCCCCTTCTCCCTTGGCCAACAAGTTCAACTCTGAGCCACCGATTGCCGAGCTGAGGAGCAAGCTCGGGCGGCCCAGGTGCAGCTCCGGCACCGACCTGAGATATCACTCCATACAGATCGACATATCCTGATGGAATACGAACAAACCCTCCAACTTGTCCAACACGGTATGCTTCCCCGTTAACAAAAAGAAGGCCGCCAGGCGTGCTCTCTGAGAGCTTCACGCTCACACTCGAACCGTTGACATCTTCAACGGTTCCAAGCCGTGATGGGTCTGGGTTACCCGGCTGGTTGTGCATCGTGAGTGCCCCCGCCGCAAAGCTGTTCAAGAAAAAGGCCAAAGTAGTGGAAATCGCCTAAACGGCTGCGTGGTTGCTGCTCTTTGGAACCATCCTCAACCTCGGTCTCTTCTTCAGTGAGCCAAGGGGTGTGCTCATTGCCACCAATGGTTCCAGGTCGATATCGGCCTACTCGTGTTCCTACGACCGCTCCATCCCAAGCAAGAACGGTGAGATTGCTTTGCTTTACTGCATAGTCCACAGCTCTAGAGTGCTGTCCAAGCCCTGAATACATCAGCGCGAAGCACTGGGCATTGCGATTCCCTCTCAACCCATCAAGCAAGACTTCATTCAAGTGATCGTCAAGAAAAGAATATCCACACACCACTAACCTAGGGGCATCTTTCCCATGGAAGAAGGCTCTTAGTCGATCAAGCATCGCAAGGTATGGCATGCGACGGCTTTGGTCATATTTGAGATGAGATGGAAAGATCATGACCTTACCCGCCTCTGCCTCACGGGTCACACGAACGACGCGGGTTACCTTCGCCCCATTTACGATCTCTTCGCTCTTCTCCCAATTGATTGATCCGTGGAGCTTCCACAACCTCGTCCATCTGGAGGGGATAACGTCGTGCTCGATCGAGGCCAAATCAAACCAGGGCTTGTGCGAACCAACAAATCCGTCGAAGTGTGGGAGCGGGTGCTGCTCAAATGCCTGCTCGAAGAGAACATCGTAGTTGGGAGTAAATATTTCAGCAGGTGAGCTTCGGTATACCCCGCCGATCCAAGACGCAAAACGGTTGTACGCGTTGCGATACACGGGCAATGGCTTCCGTATTTCCGTTGCGATTAACGCGCAAACTTTCTCGTCAAGGTCGCTCAAGTCCTTTTTCGTCATCCCCAAAATTTCCGCACTTCCTCGGCGATTCGCCAAAGTACGCAATTCCGTCAGCACGTCTTCTACGGTAGGGTCTTTGCCATCTGCTGGTTTGCATTCTTCACACAATGCGTCCCAGTGTTTCTTGAACTTCGACGTAGCTCCAGATGCTTCATCTGCCGACAACAGCCCACCAGCAATACGCTTCGTCAATTCCACAACCGCTGGAATCAGCACGATGCTACTTTTTCCTTCGGCATCGTAGACACCTAGAGGGCAGCCAGCCCCAAGGAAACAACCTATGCGCTGCTTGTCGTCTTGAAGTACCAGCCGAAGATTTCGTGCCTGCTGCGCTGCGTCGTGTATGGCGGGTAAAGGCGTTGTTTTTGCAGGCACAACATCAGCAGGTGATGGGACTGGCGCATCACTCGTATTTGAATTTTGAGTCACGGCTTTCAGCTTCCTTGTTCTTCATCATTTGGGCCGGGCAGAGCCACCAGGCTCAGGCCTTCGATTTCCTGCAGTGACTTACCTGCTATGCCTTGCAGATCCCCATACATACCAACAGTGGCGCCCATCACACGTTCGATCTGCTCCTCACGCTTCGCCCATTGCTTCATGATGGCCTTTCGTTCTTTATCTAGGTCTTGCTGCATCGAGGAGAATGCTTCAACGATCGCTTCCACGCGATGACGGAATCGCGGTCCCGTTAGGTACTGATAAACCATTTCGGTCTTGGTTTGCTGACCCTCGCTGACCTGCCTAGTCATGCTCACCTGAAGCAGAGTGTGGCGGAGTATCGTTGCTACTGGCAGAACCGCCCGTGGGCTGGTTACCCAAACACCATCAATAACATCAAAAGTTTCTATGCCTTTTGGCAATACCTGACTCACGAGAACCGACACCTCCGCTTTGGCAGTTCGCTGATCATCGCGCAACTTGGAGAGCCAGCCGTCGCTCCAATTCTTGGTTCGCTTTGACTCCCAGAGTATTTCGCCGCTTGGTTGTCCAGTTTGGCTGATCACACGTTGCAGCACGTCACCACCGAACTCTCCCTTTGCAACAGGCTCGATAGAGTCAAATGGGAATTTCGCGCGCAGCAGGTTTTCAAGATCCATTTCCTGGACTTCGCCCTGCAGTTGCTGAGAGCCTTGCTCTGCCTTTTGCTTCAATTCCTCGATCTTCTGTTGCATCGACGCGATGGTTTGATCTTTCTCCATTACCTTGAGCTTCAAACCATCTTCGGCCTCTCGCCGTGCCATAGCGCGCACTTCGGTCAAGCCCTCTTGAACACGTTTCTCAACAGTCAATTCCAGTTCGCGTTTGGCATCGTCGAGTTCGCGCTGCTTCTTGATCAAGTCAGCCTGCGCCTTTTGGGCTTCGGCCAACTTCTCATCGCGTGACTTCAACACCTCCTGAAGCTCAACTAGCTCACGTGCTTTCGCGTCCAACTCTGCCGCACTCGCGAGCTTCGCTTTCTTGGCTTCATCAGCTATGACTCGTGCGCGCTCGGTCTTTAGTTGTGCTGCAACCTGATCTGCAACTTGGTCATCAAGAGCGCGTTTTTCCTCGGCAACCTGTTTTTCCTTTTCCCGCAGGCTTTGTTCGCGCTTGGCGAAATCTAAGTCTTTTTGTGCGATTTGTTGTTCGTACTGCTGACGTGTCGCAGCAATAAGCGGAGCTGCAAGGGATTCTGTTAACCGAATTTCGGTCTTGCAGTTTGGGCAAATGATCGTTGGCTCTGTCATCGCGAGTCCTGATAGATATTTCGCATACTCATGGAGACTTGCGCTTCAGCGGAGAAGCGACACGATTCAGATCGAAAGGCAAAGCCTTATCGGTCGCGATGCGTGTTAGCAGCATGCGAATCGCATCCGAAATCGACAACCCCATTCCGGATAAGACATTGCTGGCTTCCTCCTTGATCTCTTTGTCAATCCGGGCGCGAACGACATCACTGCTTGCCATGAAACAGACTCTAAAAAAGTGTAGCCACATCGTAGCCCATTTGTGCCATCGTGTAACCAATCCGCGGGGGCGTCCCGGCGTACCGCCGTCGGGTTCGCGGGCTTGCGCCCCGCGCCTCGTCCCGAGTCGCGGCCATCCGGCGTTGACCCCTGACGCCTTCGGCCCTCGCGGGCCTGCGCGCTCCGCTTGCCAACGGCGGGGCTGCGAGGGTGTGGCTGTGGGGCGGTCTTGCTGTTCCCTTCGCCGTCGAATGCTTCCCGCATGAAGCCCCAACAGGCTTACCGGACGGGGCGCCTGGCGCACCTGAAACGCGAGGTGTTCGCCCAGGTGTTCAACGCGCCGATTGCGGCCAATCAACCGTGCGTCTTCGTCGAACCCGGCGTGATCGAGCAGTTGCAGACGATGACGGCGGCGAACTGATCGCGCCTGGTTTCATCCGGTGCGCTGCCCTGCGGGGCGGCGCACCTTTTTTCTGCTGTGTCCTGGTGCCGGGACTTCGCGCCTGCGGCGCTGCGCGCTGCGCTTGCACTCCAAGGGAAGTGCCTTCGGCACATCCCCGCCGCGCTTCGCTTGGCGCCCCTGCAAGACCGCCGCCCCGGCTGCGCCGGCGCGGCAACACCGAAACCGTGGCAGTTCATCGCTCGGTACGGAAGATCCACGCTGCATCTTCGCTTTTGCATGGGCGTCCCCGGCCAAGAAACATGGCCGGTCGCGCTGTCATGCGCGTGGCGCATCGAGCCGCCTGCGGCGTCTCGCCCCTGACGGGCTTCCATCGTTCCCTCGCTCCGCTCGGCTGACGCCTCCGGCCCGGCTTCCAGCTTCGGGCCTGCGCGCTTCGCTTGCCGTGCGGTCTGCACATCGAGGCGGCCGTTGCCATGTCCAGCCGTCTTCCCTGACTCCATCACCTTGTCCGCGACTGTAGCCCGCGGCCGGGGGCCGTCAAGGCGCGCAGGGCCGTGTCCTCGGCTGCGCCTGCGGGCCGCACCAACCCTGCGCTTGTCTCCTTGACGGCCCCCGTCCGCGCGCTCCTGACCGTCGCGGGCGATGAACTCAGGAAAGACGGTGGCAACAGGGCCAACCGGGTTCCTCGTGCCGACCGCACCGAACAGCCGAAAGGCTGGGCTCCGAATCTAGGAATCCGGTGTGCGGTGAACAGCAAACCCTTTTTTCTTTGTCAGGAGAAATGCCATGCAACTCGCATCCCGCTTCGCTTCCCGTTCCCCGGTGCTGCGTTCGGAACGTCCCTTGTCCGATGACCAAATCCGGGCCGTGGCCCCGTCCATCTTCGCGGAGGCCCCGCACGAAAGCCGCTCGGAACGCTACAGCTACATCCCCACCGCCACCGTGCTGCAGGAACTGCGCGGGGAAGGCTTCGAGCCTTTCATGGTGACGCAAACCCGCGTGCGCCATGACGACCGCCGCGACTACACCAAGCACATGATCCGGCTGCGCCACGCCAGCCAGATCAACGGCCGCGAGGCCAACGAAATCATCCTGCTGAACTCCCATGACGGCACCAGCAGCTATCAGATGCTGGCCGGAATGTTCCGCTTCGTTTGCAGCAATGGCCTTGTCTGCGGCGACACCGTGGCCGACGTGCGCGTGCCGCACAAGGGCGACGTAGCCGGGCACGTCATCGAAGGCGCTTACGAAGTCCTGCACGGCTTCGATCGGGCGCAGGAATCCCGCGATGCTATGCGCGCCATCACGCTGGACGCCGGGGAATCGGAAGTGTTCGCCCGTGCTGCGCTGGCGTTGAAGTACGACGAGGACAGGCCCGCGCCCATCACGGAATCGCAAATCCTGATGCCGCGCCGCCATGACGACGACCGCCGCGACCTGTGGAGCGTGTTCAACCGCACGCAGGAGAACTTGACCAAAGGCGGCCTGTCCGCCCGCGCCGCGAATGGCCGCCGCCAGACCACCCGACCCGTGCAGGGCATCGACCAGAACGTGCGCCTGAACCGCGCCCTGTGGCTGCTGGCCGATGGCCTGCGCCAGTTGAAAGCCTGAATCCCACGCGGCAGGGGCAGGCAGCAGCCCTTGCCGTTTCTCTCGCTGCTGCATCCCAACCGCAAGGAGTCATCACCATGAACGCCGTACTCAAAACCGAAGCCGTCGCCATCGAAGCCGCCGCACCGCTGGAAGTGGCCGACCCGACCAAGAACCTGATCTTGGTTCCCCTCTCGCAGTTGCTGCCGCGCCGCTCCAAGCGCAACGTCCGCACGACCCCGCGCCAGTCCATCCCCGAACTGGCCGCGAGCATTGCCCGCATCGGCCTGCTGCAAAACCTGATCGTCATCCTGTCCGCCGATGGGGAGCAATACGAAGTCGTCGCAGGCGACCGCCGCCTGACCGCCTTGAAGCTGCTGGCGAAGAAGAAGCGCATCCCCGCCGACTACGAAGTGCCGTGCCTGCTGGTGGCCGATGCTTCGGCCCGCACCGTCAGCCTCGCGGAGAACGTGCAGCGCGAGAACATGCACCCCGCCGACCAGTTCGCGGCCTTCGCCGCGCTGGTCAAGGAAGGACGCCTCGTCGAGGACATTGCCGCCGACTTCGGCGTGTCCCCGCTGGTGGTGCAGCGCCGCTTGAAGCTGGCGAATGTCTCGCCGCGCCTCATGGCCGACTATCGCGCCGGTGGCGTGACGCTGGAACAGTTGATGGCCTTGACCATCACCGACGACCACGCCGCGCAGGAAGCCGCGTTCTTTGGTGCGCCGGAATGGCAGCGCAGCCCGTCCAAGCTGCGCGAGCGCCTGACCGAGCGTGAAATCGACGCCACGCATGCGCTGGTGCGCTTCGTCGGGCTGGACGCCTACACGGCGGCAGGCGGCGGCATCCGCCGCGACCTGTTCGCCGAGGGCGATGCCGGAACCTACCTCACCGATACCGCAGTGCTGGAAACGCTGGTGCGCGACAAGCTGGCAACACTGGCCGAGGACGTGCGCGCCGAGGGCTGGGCGTGGGTGGAGGCCGTGCCGCATCTGGCCTACGAAGAACGGCAGGCGTTCCAGAACGCCCCGCGCAACCGCCGCGAGCCGACCACCCGCGAGGCCCGCCGCATCGCCTCGCTGGAAAACCGCCTTGAAAAGATCGACGCCGAACTGGAAGACGCGAGCGACGCCGAGGACGAGGCCAAGGCCGAGAAACTGGAACAGCGGCGCGATCAGGTGATCGGGGAACTGCAAGACGCGGAGGACGCCTTGCGAGGCTATGCGCCCGAGGTGCGCAAGGTGGCCGGTGCCATCGTCACCATCGACCGCAACGGTGAGGCCGTCATTCATCGCGGCCTGCTGCGCGAAGCCGAGGCGAAGGCGCTGCGCACGCTGGAAAAGCTGCGGCGCGGTTTCGGCAGTACCGAAGGCGAAGCCGCCAACGACGAGCACGAGGACGCCGACGACGCGCCCAAGGCCGCGAGCCTGTCCGACCGGCTGGCGCAGCGGTTGAGCGCCCATCGCACGGCGGCGCTGCAAATCGAAGTCGCCCGGCATCCGCAGGTCGCGCTGGCCGCGCTGGTGCATGGCATGGTGCAGACCGTCTTGCAGCCCGACGCCTACGGCGACGGCCTGCCGCTCGGCGTGCGCCTCACTGCGCAAGACCGGCTGGAAGGCATGGCCCCGGACTGGCCGGAATCGCCCGCCGCCGTGGCGCTGCGCGAACTGCAACAGGTGGTAGGCGAAGCCTTGCCGGAGGACAGCGCCGAACTGTTCGCCGCGTTGCTGGCGAAGTCGCAAGACGAACTGGTGCGGCTGCTGGCCGTGTGCGTGGCTTCCACGGTGGACGTGGTGACGCCCCGTGCCGTGCCGCACCAGCCCGGCAAGGAACTGGCGCAGGCCGTGGGCCTCGACATGGCCGCATGGTGGAAGCCGACCGCAGAAGGCTACTTCAAGCACGTTTCCAAGGCTGTGATTCTGGATGCCGTGAGCGCGTTTGCACCGGAATCCATCACCCGGCTGGCGAAGCTCAAGAAGGCCGACATTGCCAGCGAGGCCGAGCGGCTGGCCGATGGCACCGGCTGGATGCCCGCCATCTTCAAGGCCGAAGGCCCGCAGGAGGCCGCGCAGGAAGAAGGCCCGGAGCAGGACGCCCCGGAGGATACCGAGGCACTGGCCGCTTGACCCGCGCCGAAGGCAAGCGCCCCGGCCTCGACCGGGGCGCTTCGCTTTGTGTGGTGGCGCATCGAGACGAAGGAATAACCGCGATCAGCACCGCGCCCAGGCCGTTCCGCCCTGGGCGCGGTGGACGCGAAATCCGGGTGCGACAGTGACCGCGCCCAGTGTTCAAGGCCAATAGTCGAATCAAAACGCCGCCGCCTTCGCGCTGGCTCAGGCGGCGGCGTTGAAGGCATCGCTGTAGTGCGCGATGCCTTCCGGCACTGTCCCATGCAGGGCCAGCGCCATGAAATAGCCGGGCGGCACGCCCGGCAGTTGCAAGCGCGCATGGGCCTGGAAGCCAAAGCGCGTGTAGAGTACGTTGGATCGCCCAGCAGCACGCAGCCTGCGGCCTGCATAGCCCGCAGTTCAGACAGCGCCTGTTCCATCAGGCGCGAACCGATGCCTTGCCCCTGCCTTGGCGGCAGGACGGAGATCGGCCCCAACCCATACCAGCCCTCGGTCTTTCGCCCGTGCTCATGGGTGATCGTTACTGGCGACAGCGCGACGTGACCGACGACGCGCCCATGTTCTTCGGCCACGATGGAAAGCGTCAGTTCGTTGGCGGCACGCAAGGCGCGCACGATGAATTGCTCGGTGTGGCTGGTGTGTGGTGCATCAGCGAACGCGGCGATGGTCACGGCCTCGATGGCGGCAATGTCGTCCGGGGTTTCGTGTCGGAGCTGGAGGGTCATGGGCTTGTCTTCGATTGCTTCCTGAAAATATAGAACGGCCTGGGCGTGTCGGCGCACAGCGCCGCCGGGCTTTCGGGCTGCGCCCCGTGCCGCCTTTGCCGTCACGGCCATTCGGCTTCAATCCCTCACGCCTTCGCGCCTGCGGCGCTGCGCGCTTCGCTTGCCTCCAGGGGAAAGTCCTGCGGGCTATCCCCGCCGCGCGATGCTTGGCGCCCCTCGATGCGGCCGAATCGGCCCGTCCAGCGCCCCGCCGCGATGGACGGGCGCTGGCGAACACGCTGGCGCTCGCTGCGACAGGTTGTGCAGGTGCGTGCCGTCCTCAACGCTGGCGGTTCCTGCCCATCACGTCACGAAGGACGGTTCACGGACAACCCGCCCGGCATCGCTATGGAGCTTCCACGCCACGCCTCAAGAGCGGCGCCGCAAGGTGCGGCGGGGGCGTTCTCGCTTGTCGTCGGGTGGTTGACCTGGCCCGCGTCAGTGGGCGAGCCGGAGAAGCCTTCATGCGGGGATGCCGAGTCGGCCCCATCTCCTTTCGGAGCGGTCCGGCCCAAGGCGTCCTTGTCTCGTTGTGAATCCTGGCGGGGGCGCGGCTGCGCCTCGGGCTTATGGCTGCAACCGTCCGGCGAAAACAATTTCCCCTGCGCTGCGCGCATTCCTCGCGGGCCAAATTCTTTTCGCCTCCCGGCTCTCCACTGCGTTGCGACCGCAAGCGGTGCAGCCAGCCCGCCCCCCGCCGGCCGGATCACAACAAGGACGCGATGGGCGCGAACCTTGTTCAACCGAAAGGAAAAAACATCATGGCCAACATCGGCACCTTCACCACCGACAAAGACGGCTTCACCGGCACGCTGCGCACCCTGACGCTCAACGTCAAGGTCAAGCTGGTTCCCAACGACAAGGGCAGCAGCGAGAACGCTCCCGACTTCCGCCTCCAGGCCGCTGGCCACGACATCGGCGCGGCGTGGAACAAGACCAGCGAGGCCGGGCGGGAATACAAGTCCGTGACCCTCGACGATCCTTCGTTCCCGGCTCCGGTCTATGCCCGCCTGATCGAAGGCGAGGACGGCACGCACGACCTGATTTGGTCGCGCAGCAAGCCCCAGGCGGCGTGACCGCCGCAGCGCCCCGCCCATCGCGGCGGGGCGCTGCGCTGCTAATAGCAGCACATCACCGCATCACGCGCGCGGCTTCGCCGTATCGCGTTCGCTCAACACCGCCTCCAGCTCCCGGCGCACCTGCGCCAGCAGCTCGTCGGCCTTGCGCGGGCTGTCGCCCGCAAAGGCCAGCGTCAGCAGCGTGAGCGGATGGATCTCCATCACCTCGCACAGCTCGGCCAGCTTATTCAGAGTCGGGCTCTTGAGGTCGCGCTCCAGGGTACTCATATAGGTGCGGCTGGACACGTCAGAGAAGGCTTCCTGGCTCAAGCCACGCGCCTTTCTGACTGTCTTCAACGCCTTCGCCAATGAGTTCCCAGCCGCCACCTATGGTTTCCTCTCAAAAACCAAGATGACATCCCATTGCACCCTATAGAGCTACAATCTATAGTGTTCATTTGGTGTTCTCCGTTTTTGTGCCTTTACGGAAATCCGCATCGGCGGGTTCCAGCAAAGCCACGCAAGCGCATCCGTGCTTGCGCACGAAGGCGTAAATCCGGTTTGGCGGTTCTGCGCTTCAACGTGAAACCGCATCCGTGCATCATTGGATTTGTGGGATTGCCGACCATGCCCCAGCCACTCGCCACCGTCCCGGAGCGCGCGCAACTGCTCGCCAACGGCGAGGCCCGCGCCGCTGGCCGGGCCATCGACCCGGTGCCTGTGGTGCGGCTGTTCACGCCGGACGCGCATGTGACCTGGCTGCTGGCCGCACTCGATCCCGCCGATGGCGATACCGCCTGGGGTCTCATCGACCTGGGAATCGGGATGCCGGCGCAGGGAACCGTCAAGCTGTCCGAGCTGGCCGGCATCGTCGGGCCGCGCCAGCAGCCCGTGCTGCGCGACCGCTATTTCCGCCCCACACGCACGCTATCGGAGTACACCCGGCTGGCCGAGCGCGACGGCGCGATCCCGGACTGAATACGGCCGACTGTGACTTTTTCAGTCTGGCGTCATACCGGGCAGGTCTTAATCAGCATTCTTGCAGCGTAGCCCCACCAGTCTGATCCAAATAGACATGATGCCCAGCGCGGGCTGCGGCAGGCTGGCCTGTGCAGCACTCCAAGTTCGGGGCGCTGCCGCCGCATCATTGAGACGAATATCGCAACGCATCGGAGCCAATCGGTCTTGACAACCCCATTCGCCTTTTTAACCCACGACGCTCTGACGATGGCGATGTAGCGCGTAGTTCTTCCGTGGCGGCGAGTCCTGTTCGCAGGAGGAGGCGTCATGGTCAATCCTCATCACCTCGCGCATTGGTATCCGACTGCCGCATACCTGTATGTCTTTTGGCTGGATGCGCTCGCGCTCGCTTGGGAGTATTTGCGCAGGCATCCGGACTACCGGCTCGACTGGCTTCGCCGTCATCGCGGGCCAGACACGGCGCATCGCTGGGGTTTGCGCCTACTGGAAGACCCGGCGCTCGATGCGCGCGACGCGCATCCGGCCTGGCTGCCCGGCCATGCCGCCGTGGTACAGCTCTACCCCGATGTCGATCCGCCACAGGATGCGGCGACCTTCGCGTTCTGGCGCATCCCCGGTCACAAGCAACTGCTCCATGACGGCAAAGGGCTGGCGCTGATCGCGCGCAGCCCAGGCCACTGCCTGCGCTTCGCGCTCGCGGCCGGCCTGGAGGACGGCATGGCCGTGGCCTATGCCCACCGCGGCGAGGCTGCCGCGCCTACGCGCGGTCATGCGCTCCAAGCGGCACTGGCGGCCGCCAAGCCCAGGCCGACACCTACCGCGCTGCTGGAACTGCACAGCTTGCAGGCGCTCGACGCGACCCTGGCGGGCGCGTCCTTGCGTGAAGTCGCGGAAGGACTGTTCGGCGTAGATGCCGCAGCCGATTGGTACAGCGATGGCGGGCTGCGCTCGAAGGTGCGCCGCCTGGTGCGGCGCGGCGATGCGCTGATGCGCGGCGGCTATCGCCACCTAGCACAGCTTCCGCCGCTTGAGAAGGGTCGTTTTGAGGACGACGCAAAACGGCCCTGAGCAGGACAGCTTGGTTTTCTGAGACTGCCTCCATCCGGTCGCGCTGTGTGACCGGGCGCTTTCAACCGATGGAGGTTCACACCATGCGTCCCGCTCCCTTGCGGCCTGCCGCCACTGTCTCGACCGCTGCCGCACAGCCCCAACGCTATCTCACCAACGACGAAGCCGCCGAGTACCTGCGCCTGTCGCCGCGCACGCTGGAAAAGCAGCGCGTGATCGGCGGCGGCCCGCGCTTTCGCAAGTTCGGCCGCCGCGTCATGTACGCCGTGGCCGACCTCGATGCCTGGGCCGCCGACCGCAGTTTCGAGACGACTTCCGACCCCGAATACGCCGAGCACCACTCGGCCGACAGCCGTGCGCGCTGATCGGCGGCGCGCGGCAGGCCATCGCCATGTCCAGCACTGCGCTGCCCATGCGGCAGCGGCCGTTGCAGGAGCGCGAACAGCTCGACCTGTTCCGCGCCTTGCCCGGCGACATGGCGCCGCGCGACAGCCAGGACTTGATGGCCTATCCGTTCTTCTCGCTCGGCAAGTCCAAGCGGGTCAAGCCCATCGACTTCCGTGCGGGCAACGTGACGATCCGCGTGGAAGGCACGCAGGAGCACGGCATCGCCACGATTTGGGATGCGGACGTGCTGATATGGGCGGCCTCGCAGATCGTGGAGGCGAAGGACGCGGGCCTGCGCCCGTCGCGGCTGATGCGCGCCACGCCCTACGAAATCCTGCGCTTCATCGGGCGCGGCAAGTCGCTGCGCGACTACCAGCGCCTCAAGGCCGCGCTCGACCGGCTGCAATCGACCACGGTGGCCACGTCCATCCGCGAGACGACCGGGCGGCGCCTGCACCGCTTCTCGTGGATCAACGAATGGAAGGAACTGGCCGATGCCAGCGGCACGCCGCTGGGCATCGAGCTGATCCTGCCGGACTGGTTTTACGCCGGCGTGCTCGACGCCGCCCTGGTGCTGACCATCGACCCGGCGTACTTCCGGCTGACCGGCGGCATCGAGCGGTGGCTGTACCGCCTGGTGCGCAAGCACGGCGGCAAGCAGGCATACGGCTGGCAGTTCGACTTCCGCTACCTGCACCAGAAATCCGGCAGCACCGCCAAGCCCTACGACTTCGCCTGCGACCTGCGCGCGCTGGTCGCGCGGCAATCGCTGCCCGGCTACGTCCTGGGCATCGAGCGGATGCCGGACAACGGCATGGAGCTGCTGACCTTCCGGCCCGTGCCGCAGACGGCACGGGGATAACTCCGGGAAAGCCTGTGGATGGTGTCGTGCTATCAGGCGTGCGGGGTATCGTGCTATCAGGCGTGGGACTATCGTGCTATCAGGCGTGCCGATCGGCCGCAAACCCGCGCCAGCATTGGGTTTGTTCGCCCTCTAACTTCCCTAACTTAATTTCTCTAACTTTTAGTAGAGAAACGCCGTTGCGGTGGACAACCACCACGCGGCCACAAGCGCAGCAGCCAAAGCCCGGCTTTCCAACACGGAGGGCCGCGCCATGATCGTCGCTCTGCTCAACCAGAAAGGCGGCGTGGGCAAGACCACGCTCGCCACGCACATCGCCGGCGAGCTGGCGATGCGCGGCCAGCACGTCGTCCTGCTGGACGCCGACCCGCAGGGTTCATCGCTGGACTGGACACAGCGCAGAAGCCAACAAGGCTTGCCGCGGCTGTTCAGCGCCGTGGGCCTCGCACGCGAAACGCTGCACCAAGAGGCGCCAGAAGTCGCCAAGCGGGCCGATCACGTCGTCATCGACGGCCCGCCGCGCATCGCGGCGCTGGCGCGCTCCGCGCTTCTGTCGGCCGAGCGCGTGCTGATCCCGGTGCAGCCCAGTCCCTACGACCTGTGGGCCAGCGCCGAGATGGTGGCGCTGATCCGCGAAGCGCAGGTGTTTCGGCCCGCGCTGCGCGCGGCCTTCGTCATCAACCGGCGCGTCAGTACCACCGTGATCGGGCGCGAAGCGCGCCAGGCGCTGGCCGACCAGCCGCTTCCTGCGCTGCGTGCGGAAGTGCATCAGCGCATCGTGTTCGCCGACAGCGTGGCCGCTGGCCGGCTTGCACGCGAGACGGCGCCGGACAGCACCGCCGCGCGCGAAATCACTGCGCTGGTGGAAGAACTGCTGCGGTGGCCGACATGACAGCGAAGCCGCCACCTCGCGCAAAGCGCGTCGGCATCGGCGCGCGTCCACCGGCTAATCCGCACGCCGAGGCGTGGATTCGCCAGGGCGATGCCGATGCGCTTAACAAGGGCGACCTCTACACCGCCCGTCTGACCCTCGACATCACGCCCGCGATGCGGGCGCGCATCAAGGTATCGGCCTTCACGCAGGGCGTGACCGTGGCCGACCTGCTGCGCGGCCTGCTGGAAAGGGAGTTTCCAGAGCACCGCAGGGAGAACACCCCATGACCGCATCCGCTTCGCCTGCCTCTGGCGCGGCCACGGCTGCGCTCGCAGCACCTTCCGGCCAGCCTGCCAGCGCGCCGCTGACGCGCGTGGCGCTGGCCTACATCGAACCGCGCTTCAAGCTCTACCTGCGCTTCGGCGAACCTGCGCGCACGCACCAGCTCGACCGCTGGCGGCGCTGCGCAGTGTTCCTGCCGGGCGCCATGTTGGGCCGCATCCGGTGGCAGGCCAACGACTACGGCACTGTTCGCTGGCAGCTCATGGTGATGCAGGCTTGCACGCCAGGTAACCATCCCCCGGCAAAGCCGGGGGCATTCGGGATGTGAGCCGCTCAAAGCGGCTGTAAGGGGTCGCTAACGCGGCCCCTCATTCTTGGGGCCACCTATCGGTGGCTACTCACCTCCATAGACCGAGTTGGTCCAACCTCTCGTCTTCCTTCTCCTGGTTTCGGATGTACTCCCGTATCACCGCTTCGTCGCGTCCCACCGTCGAGACGAAGTACCCTCGCGCCCAGAAGTGCTGACCCACGAAGTTGCGCTTTCGCTCTCCGTACACCCGCGCAAGGTGGATTGCGCTCTTGCCTTTGATAAAGCCCACCACCTGCGACACCGAGTACTTCGGTGGGATCGACAGCATCATGTGCACGTGATCGGGCATCAGATGCCCCTCTTCAACCCTGCATTCCTTTTGCGCGGCCAACTTTCTGAATACCTCACCCAGGTGTTCGCGTAGCTGCTTGTACAGCGTTCGCCTTCGACACTTGGGGATGAAGACCACGTGATATTTGCAATCCCAGGCCGTGTGACTCAAACTTTCATACTTGTCCATCGTGTTTCTTCCTTTCGTTTGCTTGGCGGCTCACGATTGAAAGTCTCTACGGTGGACAACCTCCTGAAAAGTCAAACTTCTACTGCCTCCCCGGCAGAGCCGGGGGGCCTCCTTTTGGTAGCTAGATGCGGCACAGCGCATCCCCGGCGTGCAGCCGGGCGCGCGCCTGCTGCTGCACGCCGAGGGCGAGAACCAGGTGCGCGCCGTGCTGGAGCGCATCGACGCCATCGAAGCGCTGGGTATCGCACCCGCCGCTGTCTCGCCCGCGTACTGGCGCACGCTCGCCAACCGTCTCGCTGCGCGCTTACCGCTGCCCGAATACACCGCCGAGCGGCACGCCGCCTGGCTCATCGGGAGGGAACTACCATGACCGCCGTTTCGACTGCCAGCACCGCGCCGCGTCCTCGCTCGCGCTTGCGCGCTCGCCTCGTGCTGGCGGGCCTGTCCGCCTGCGGCCTCGCTGCGCTGGCTTGGGCGTCCTTCGTGCATCCGCTGCCGCGCCTGATCTACAACCCATCCGACAGCGTGGCGGTCGGCTGGTATCGCGTCGATCCGCTGCACCACGGCACCACCTCGCTGCCACGTCCTTTGTCCGTGGGCAGCATCGTCCTGACCACGCTGCCGCCACACGCCGCCTTGCTGGCCGCGCAGCGCGGCTACCTGCCGACGCGCGTGCCGCTGCTCAAGCGCGTGGGCGCCGTCGCGCCGCAGGAGGTGTGCATCACCGACCGCGTTGTCCGCATCGACGGCGCGCCTTCGGCCGCCGTGCTGCCTGCTGACCGCTGGGGTCGGCCGCTGCCATCCTGGCAGCAATGCCGTCGTCTCGAACCCGGCGAACTGTTCCTCTTGAGCGTGACCAACCCAGCGTCGTTCGACAGCCGGTATTTCGGGCCGGTCAGCGCATCCGCCGTGATCGGCATCGCGCATCCGGTCTGGCTGGAATCCCGCCCATGATGGCCGTCGATTCGCTGCACGTTGCCGTGCATCTCATCGTGCCATCGGGCGTGTCGTTCTGCTGGCCGTCGCCGTGTCGTCGCGCGTGCAGTGCGGGTGCATTCGCACCGCACTTCGCGCTGCCTCCGGCGCAGCCGTCCAACGTGCAGGCGTCTTGCCTCGAACGCGCCCGGCCTATGGCCGTCGCCGCGTTCGCCGGCGCGCTGGCTGCTCGCGCAGCAGCGCCGCCTGGCCGCCGCTGCCCGGAGCGCCAGCGAAGGGCAAAGGCGGAAGGCAAGACAAAAGGACGCGGCACCGGGCCGCGTCGAAAGCCAGTCTGCACATGGGGGTTGCGCGGCACGGAGCGGCTTCGTCGCCGTGCCGCTTGTGGCGCGAAGCCCGCGCCAATGCAGGCATGTCCGCGTGCTTCGCACGACCAAACACGCCGGAGCTTGCAGAGGGCACAGCCATGACGGATCGCCGCGACGACGATTTCCGCATCCGCCCCAACGCCTCCAAGAACCGGGGCCAGGGCTTCGTCTCCAAGGTGCTCGAGCAGGCAGGCAAGGCCAGCGGCGGCAAGCCGTCGGTGCGTCGTCCTGGCGTTGCCAGCGGCTCCGGGAGGGGCACGGGCCAGCGGCCCGGCTCGCGCCTGGGTCGCGGCCACACGGCGGCGCGCTTCGCGGGGGCGAAGCTGACACCCATGTCGCGGCGCGTGACCATCAAGACGCTGCTGGTCAACCAGCGCCAGGCCAGCCCGCAGTCGCTCGCCAAGCACCTGCGCTACATCGAGCGCGACGGCGTGGGCCGCGATGGCGAGCCTGGCCAAGCCTACGGGCCGCAGATCGATGCCGCCGACCTCGACGCCTTCAAGGAACGCTGCGCCGACGACCGGCACCATTTCCGCTTCATCCTCTCGCCCGAGGATGGCGCGGAACTCGAAGACTTGCGCACCTACACGCGGCACCTCATGAGCCGCATGGAAGCCGACCTGGGCACGGGCCTCGATTGGGTGGCCGTCAACCACTGGAACACCGACAACCTGCACACGCACATCGTGGTGCGCGGGCGCGACGACACCGGCAAAGACCTCATCATCGCCGGCGACTATATCGCCCACGGCTTCCGTCACCGGGCCGCCGAGCTGGCGACGGAATGGCTGGGGCCGCGCACCGAACTGGAGATCCAGCAGACCTTGGGGCGCGAGGTGGAACAAGGGCGATGGACGAGCCTCGATCGCACTCTGCAACGGGAGGCGGGCGAGGATGGCCGAGTGCAGATCGAACGCTTCAACGAACCGAAGTTGCAACGCCAGCGCCTGCTGCTGATCGGCCGCCTGCAACGCTTGCAGCGCCTGGGCTTGGCCGACGAGATGCAGCCCGGCACCTGGGCCATTCATGCCGATGCGGAGAAGACCTTGCGCGCCCTGGGCGAGCGTGGCGACATCATTCGCACCATGCAGCGGGCCATGCGCGGCGAGCCGCGCGAGCTGGCGGTGTTCGAGCCGGGCGAGGATGGCCGAATCATTCTCGGCCGCGTGGCCGCGAAGGGGCTGGCCGACGAGCTGCGCGACCGGGGCTATCTGGTCATCGACGGCGTGGACGGCAAGGCCCACTACGTTGCGCTCAATGCCCGCGACGAGCTGGCGAACTACCCGACCGGCGCCGTGGTGGAGGTGAAGGGATCGGCCGACGTGCGTGCCGCCGACAGGAACATCACTGCTCTGGCGAGCGGTGGCCTGTACCGCACCGACCATCACCTGGCCATCGCGCAGGGGCAGGCAGTGCCGGGCCGTGATCCGCAGGAAGTCGTTGCGACCCACGTCCGCCGGCTGGAAGCCCTGCGCCGCGCCGGCATCGTGGAGCGCGTGGCCGAGGGGCTATGGAAGGTGCCGGACGATCTGGCGGAGCGTGGCCGCCAGTACGACGCACAACGGCTGGGTGGTGTCGCCGTGGAGCTGAAATCGCATCTGCCGATTGAGCGGCAGGCGCGGGTGATCGGCGCGACCTGGCTGGATCAGCAGTTGATCGGCGGCGGCAAGGGGCTGGGTGACCTGGGCTTTGGCGGCGAGGCCAAGGACGCTTTGCAGCAGCGCGCCGACTTCCTGGCCGAACAGGGGCTGGCCGAGCGGCGAGGACAGCGTGTGATCCTGGCGCGCAACCTGTTAGGCACACTGCGCAATCGGGAACTGGCGCAGGCTGCAAAGGACATTGCCACCGAAACCGGATTGGAGCATCGCCCTGTCACAGACGGCCAACGCGTCGCCGGCATCTACCGGCGTTCCGTCATGCTCGCCAGCGGGCGCTACGCCATGCTCGATGACGGCATGAGGTTCAGCCTGGTGCCATGGAAGCCGGTGATCGAGCAGCGGGTGGGGCAGCAGATTGCCGCCACGGTGCGCGGCGGTGGGGTGTCATGGGAGATTGGTTGGGCACGCGGGCCGTCCATCGGATATACGAGCCCCTAAGGTCGGAGCGAGTGTTCGAGAGGGTCATGCGATTGAACGAAGGCGGCCACCGCCCGGCTTTCCCGCCGCGACCGGTGCGTGATGAAGCGAAAGTCTCGGGGCGACAACTCATAGTTCAGCCGCACAACCTGCCCTGTGGCCAGCCGCGACGTCGCAGCCAGATCGGACACTGCTGCAATCAGCCCGCCGGGGCCCCTACCGCTTCCAGCGCCGCGCCATTGGACGGCAGCACCAATCGCACAGTGAGCGCGTCCAGATTCAGTCCGTGACGCACCAAGCATCGTTTCACCAAACCGATGACAGATGAAACACAGCAGTGTCTGCATGCGCTGGTGACTCGCCGGAGGCAGCATGTGCGCTTGCAAGTCAGTGAACGTCAGCGCAAGTACACCTCTCACGGAGATGTGCAGCCGGGAATCATTGAGTTGATGAACAATCTGAAGCACCACGTTCATGACATCGATGCGAGGATCGCAGCACGTTTTTCCAAGCATCAAGCCAATCTGACGAAGCTCTTGCAGAACGTCAAAGGCGTTGGGCTGGCGACGATGGTGCGCTGATTTCCGAGCTTCCAGACCTGGGCCAGCTGAAGGCCAAGTAGATATCGCTGGTGGGTGGAGCGCCAATGAATTGGACTCGGGCCAGTCACGCGGAAAGCGCATGATTTGCGGTGGTCGGACAGCAGTGCGCAGCGCTCTCTACAAGGCGGCAATCGTGGCTATGCGGCACAACCCTGTGTCCCAAACCTGGTATGAGCGGTTGGTGGCAGTAGGCAAGCCCAAGAAGGTCGCCATCGTGGCTTGCATGCGCAAGCTGCTGAATATTCTGAATGCCATGGTGAGAACCGCCAGGCCCTGGAAAGAAGGGCCGCACCTGGGCGCACCGATGCTGAGGGTGGCCTTGTGTCACATGAGGCCGAGTGGACTCCATCCCTCATGGTGGGTAGGCAACCCAGCCCTTGAAGGTGAACGCGCAATAGAAAAGGTCGATGTCCGTGAATCCAGCCTCGCGAAGCAGATCGACATCCTGCTGCGGTGAAAGCACTGGCAGCCGCTCTTTTATCGCCGTGATGCTGCCTTCGGCCTGGACCACGGGCACACCGGAGGCTGCCGCAAACGCCGCATTGCGCGAAAGCCATCTGTCCCTGGCGGGATCTTCGCAAGGAAAGCTGTGATGCGCGACGACAAAGGGCGCACCGGGCTTGAGCCGCAGGTGCATCTCCTGCAACGTCTTCAGGCGCTCAGCTGGTGGCAGGAAGTGCAGTGTCAGCAGGCAGGTCGCGCCATCGAACAGCCCCTTAGGGGCGCTGTCGATATACCCTTCGTGCAAGCGCACGCGAGGCGCCATCGGGCCCAGGGTCGTGCGGGCGAGTTCGAGCATCTCTGCGGAGGGATCGACGCCGTCAAAGTGCCAGCCGGGCTGCATTTCGGCAAAGGCCTTCAACTCCAGCCCGCCGCCGGCGCCGAGCACCAGGATGCGCGCGTCGGTAGGCGCGCGTTCGGCCAGTAACACACCTGCCATCCGGTGCAGATCCCGAAGGCCCGGTACGATCCTTGCGGTCCTGTCTGCATAGCCTGATACAGCCGTCGGGTCGGAGAACGGCGTCATCGAGCGCGGCCTTCCGATTGCACTGGGGCAATGGTCTCGGGCCAAAGCAGAGAGCGGTGGACCTGGGCTCCTGCCATCGCGCCGTTGCCCACGGCCAGCGATACCGAATGGGGTGCCCGCGCGACGTCACCGCAGGCAAATGCGCCAGTCACCGAGGTCTTGCTCTCGGCATCGGTGCGAACCTGGATACCCATAGGCGTCTCTTCCAGCGCACAGCCCAGCGCTTCAGCCAGGGAATTCGAAGGAGAGGTGCGCGTCGCTGTGAACAGGCCAGTAAATCGAAGTAGATGCCCATCGGCCATCACCACATCGGCATGCCCTTCGATCCTGTCGATGGGCGCTTCTTCGATCGTCACGCCCCGGCGCTCCAAGGTGGACCTGGCCTCTAGACTCAGTTCCACAGCGCCGTTGACGAGCAAGGTCACGTCGCCCCAGTCGGTCAACAGTTCGGCCTGGTGAATGGACATCGGGCCGGCGCCAACGATGCCGATGTGACCCTGACGGAGTTCATAACCATGGCAGTACGGACAATGGAAGATTGCCGTGCCCCAACGCTCCCCGAGGCCCTGCACGGCAGGCAACTGGTCGGCCACGCCGGTGGCCAGCAGGATGCGGCGGCCTTGGTGCGATACGCCATCGGACGTAGTGACAGTGAATTCGTCCACCTGCCCTGTAACGGCTTCGGCCCGGCCCTCAAGCCAGGAGATCGTCGGATAGGCTTCGAGCTGGCGGCGCGCGTTCGCCGCGATCTCGCCGGGGGGAACGCCATCCTGGCCGAGAAACCCGTGTGAATGGCTGGCGAAGCGGTTGCGCCGCTCGCCCGCATCGATCACTAGCACGGATCTGCGCGCCCGCACCAGTTGCAGGGCTGCAGCCATTCCCGCATAGCTCCCACCGATGACGATGACGTCGTGGTGCATGGTCAACTCCTTTTGCGTCGCACCGCCGCATGCCGGCGCGCAAAGTCAGCGGCCAGATCGGCGAGGGTAATTTCCGAAAACCGCTTCAGCAGCAGCGCCTCGGCTTCGGCAAAGGCGCCTTCGAGCGCGGCATTCACCGCCTGCTCTACCAAGCACTCCGGTGTTTCGTTGCGGTTGCCGATAGCAAACATGGCCGGCTCGCCCAGCGCTTCGTGCAGCTGGCGGAGGGTGACGGAGCCAAGGTTGGCATGGATGCGCCATCCACCCGCGTGGCCTCGATCCGAAGTCACGATGCCAGCCTCTCGCAGATATCCCATGGTGCGCCGGACGACAACAGGGTTGGTGCCCAGGCATTGGGCCAAGGTTTCGGAGGTGATCGGCCCATCCTGCTCGGCCATGTGTAGCAGCGCATGCAGGACAGAAGACAGGCGGCTGTCACGTTTCATGTAACTAATGATGTTTCATATCAGGCCGCGTGTCAACGCGAGGCTGCAATGGAACGCCTATCGAGCCGCACGCTTGACATTCAAGTCAGTTGCTGAAGCCTCCAGCCCTGGCGAGCCTGCGCGGCGTGTCCGGCATCTACCGGCGCAACTTCATGCTTGCCAGTGATAGTTACATCGTGCTCGATGACGGCCGGGGTTCAGCCTGGTGCCGTGGAAGCCCGTGATTGAGCCGCGACTGGGGCAACAGATCTTCGCGGTGTTGCGCGGAGCAGGGTGTCCTGAAAGTTTGGCCGACAGCGCGATCCTTCGGTTGGTTAAAGAGTCCAAAGTGGGTGAGAGTGGAACTGCAGAGGAATTTTTGGTCCGCCGAAGCTCATTCGTCCGATCCCACTGAGGTCTTCGTTAGCCAATCACGAGGGGACATTCCTACCTTGGCCGAGAATGCGCGCGATAGTGCCGAGGGGTTCGCATATCCGAGTTCTTCAGCCAGGACCTTGATGGGTTGGCCTTCGCGCAGTCTGTTCTGCGCTAGCGCCATACGCCAGTCGTTCAGGTAGTCTGCCGGAGTTTGACCTACCACCTCGCGAAAGGTGTTGGAAAACGCCGTGCGCGACATGCCGGCACATTCAGACATACGCTCCACCGACCAAGGCTCACCCGGAGCATCGTGCATGGCGACCAGAGCACGTGCCAAACGCGGATCCGACAATCCGGTGATGAAGCCAGGACGCACACCCGCTTCCAGCGGATGGTCAAGCAACCAGCGAATTAGCTGGATCACAACCACCTCGAATATCCGATCGACCAGCAACCGCTGACCGCAGCGCACTCGATCAGTCTCAGCAAACAGCAATTCAAGCGCCAAATCCAGACCCGACACTCGCGCCAGTGGCAACGCGATCAAAGGGGGCAGCGCTCGTGCGAGAGGGTTGTATAAGCCACCGTCGAAGTGCAACCGCGCGCAGGTGAAATCAGAGCCCTCCACGGGGGCGTTGTGGAAGCGATGAGTGAAGGGGCGCGGATACAGCAGCAGGGTCGGCTCGTCGAAGTGCATCGACTTGGGCAAATCGCGCGCACCCGGGTGACTCACCTTCAACTGGCCACGACGTAACACGTGCAGATAACCATGTCCCTCGCAGGCGTCGAAGTGGTTGAGCCCGCACAGTGCGCCGGAATGATGCAACTGGGCCTGCACCCGGAATCGTTCGAGGATGCCGGAAAGACGGTCGATAGAAGGAGAGGCTTTCATTGAACTAAATGGTATGTTTTATGAACAAATTGATCCCAATCATACATTCAGACCACCCATACTACCTACATCAAATCACTCTCCAGAAAGGGAAGTCCATGAAATCGCTGAAATTACCCCTCCTCATCGCCTCGCTGCTGACCGGCTTCGCCGGTGGCGCAGCCGCCCACGATACGGGCCACCTTAGCGGTCTTGCCACTAAGGCTAGCAAAGCCGTCAAGGCGTCCTTTGACATCGTTCATACCAAGATTTCCACCGAAGGTAACGTCGCCATCTTCCACATTGCTGTGTCCGGCAAGGCCGGTGCCAGCCGTCCTGCCAAGTCCGGCAAACTCGCCGGCAGTTCGGTCTTCTCTTACGTCTGGCCGACCAGCTTGGACCCGTCCGTGATCGGCTTCGAGCCGAAGGCCGGCATCCTGGCGTTCGCAGTCACTTCCCACCCCGACTTCGACGACACGCCGCTGTTCGACGAAAACGGCGACGGGAAGCTGGACAACGATGGCGACCTCTGGCACTCGCACTGGGTGGTCCTGCAGCCGGACCCGGCCTGCGGGAAGGATGCCTTGAAGGTGGTGGACATCCCCGAAGGCGCCAAGCCTCGTGTGCCCAAGACTTGGCCGGGCCTTCCCATCCTGATCGACAGCCCGGGCTGGAGCCCGACGTTCAAGGGCGGGACCGTCGAAGTGCGCGTGCCGTTCGATGACATCGGCGCGGTCGAATCGGGTGCTTTCGACGGCGTGACGGCTGCGCTGCGCGTAAACGCCAGCGTGCACAGCCCGCTGCTTTGCGTTGCAAACGTCTTCAAGGTCGCATCGGGCGACCTGTCGCTACCCGGCAAGGTCAACAAGTAACACGTATCTATCCAACTTCCTCTCTTCACTTCAACCTGACATCCTTAAGGAAATCGATATGTCTCGCGTAAACATTCAAACTCAACACATCCCCGCAGCAAGCCAGCCCCTGCTGGCCCAGATCAAGCAAGCCTTCGGCACCACACCCAACATGTTCACGGCCGTGGCTAACTCGCCTGCTGCCTTGCAGAGCATGTGGGCCGCCTTTGGCGCATTGGGCAAAGGTACTCTGGGCGCCAAGCTCGGCGAGCAGATTGCCGTGGCCGTCGCTAACCGCAATCGCTGCGAATACTGCCTGGCAGCCCATACCGTGCTCGGCCAGAAGGCCGGTGCGTCTTCCGCCGAAATGTCCGCTGCCCAAGTCGGCCAATCGGGTGATACCAAGACCGCTGCGGCCTTGGTCTTCGCCCTGAAGGTGGTTGAGCAGCGCGCCCAGATCACGAATTCCGATGTCGCGACCCTGCGGGAGGCTGGCTTCGGCGACGAGCAGATCGTCGAGATCATGGCGCATGTCGCCCTGAATCTCTTTACCAACTACATCAACGTCGCCTTGGATATCCCAGTCGACTTTCCGAAGGTTGCTCTCAAGTGATCTGCAGTAAGCCTCACCCAGCAATGGGTGAGACTCGCTCGCATGCGAGGCGTTGACGTCATGCCCTAGGGACCCTCTGCACGAATCCACGCCTGATGTGCTTGCAAGGGCCTGAAGCCCAGACAATACAGACATGAAGCAAAGCAGCCTGGGCCTGAGCAACACAGTCAAACGCACCCGCAAGCGCGAATTCCTGGATGCGATGGAACTGGTCGTTCCCTGGGCTGAACTGGTAGCGCTGATACAGCCCCACGCACCCGAGGGCGGCAGGCGGGGTCAGCAGCCCTTTGCAGTGCAGACACTGCTGCGCATCCACTTCATGCAGCAGTGGTTCAAGCTCAGCGATCCGGCCATGGAAGAAGCGCTGCATGACGTGCCTGCGGCACAGCTCCTTGACCGGCAGGCCAGCCTCCGCCTCACGCAGGAACCCGATGATTTGTTCTTCGGAAAAGCGCTTCTTCACGTCCAATCTCCTTGATGGGGGGGATTGGACTCCAGATCGTTGCGCTACTCAAAACTGGGGGGACGTCGGTGGATGGTAAGCGTCCGACCGCCGCCGTCTTGCGTTTGAGTGCTCAGCGTGGCGCGTTGATCTCGTCGGCGAATTCGCCCTCGTCCCATGCTTTGCCGATGGCGGCATCCAGGCGTACCAGCAGTTGATGCAGGGTTTCGTCCTTGCGCTTGCGCAGCATGGCCAGACAGGTGTGGTCGTCGTTGGCGATGGCCACACAGCCGACCGGGCGCATGAGGCCCAGGGTGATCTGGCCTTCGGTCTGTATCAGTGCGTTGAGGTGTTCGAGTGCAGCCAGCGGGTCGCTGGCCGGGTCGGGTTTCACGCCGCTTGCCTGTGCAGGGCGCGCGCTTCGGCTTCGATGTTCCATGGCAACAGTTCCTCGATGCGATTGATCGGGTGGTCCGCAATGCGTGCGAGCACTTCGCGCAGATAGGCCTCCGGGTCCAGCCCGTTCAGTTTGGCCGAGCCGATCAGGCTGTAGATCGCGGCCGCGCGCTCACCTCCGGCATCCGACCCGGCAAACAGATAATTCTTGCGCCCCAGAGCGACGCCGCGCAGCGCGCGTTCGGCCGCGTTGTTGTCGATCTCGATGCGCCCGTCGCCGGCATAGCGCACCAGCGCCCGCCAGTGGTTGAGCGCGTACTGGATCGCCTCGCCAATGCCGGATTTGCCCGACACGCGCCGTCTCTGTGTGGTGAGCCAGTCGTGCAGCGCATCGAGCAGCGGACGAGCGCGCATCTGGCGCGCTTCGCACCTGACCGGCGGTGGCGCACCGCGCACCGCAGCTTCGACGGCATACAGGGCGCCGATGCGCACCAGCGCCTCTTCGGCGATGGGCGAGTCGTGCGCGCGCACGAGATCGAAGAACTTGCGTCGCACATGCGCCCAGCAACCGGCTTCCTGCATCCGCCCGCCGGCGTACAGCGCATCGAAGCCAGCGAAGGCGTCCGCCTGCACGATGCCGCTGAAGTCGCGCAAGTGCTCTTGCGGATGCGCACCGCGCCGGTCCGGCGAGTAGGCGAACCACACCGCGGGCGCAGCCGTGCCGGCGGCCGGCCGGTCGTCGCGCACATACACCCACAGCCGCCCGGTGCGCGTGCGTCCCCGGCCCGGAGCAAGCACCGGCAAGGGCGTATCGTCGGCGTGGATCTTCTCGCCTGCTCTCACGTAGCGCGACAGCACCTGCACCAGCGGAGCGAGCAGATCCGCCGTGGCGCTCACCCAGTCGGCCAGGGTCGAACGCTCCAGCCGCACACCCTCGCGCGCGTAAATGGCGCTTTGCCGGTACAGCGGCAGGTGGTCGCAGTACTTGGCGGTGAGCACGTGGGCGAGCAGCCCGGGGCCGGGCAGCCCGCCCATGATCGGCCGGCTGGGGGCGGGCGCCTGCACGATGGCCTCGCACCGACCGCAGGCAAACTTCGGGCGCACGTGGCGCACCACGCGGAAGCGGGCCGGGACGTACTCCAGCTCTTCGGACACGTCCTCGCCCAGGTGCTTGAGAGCGCCGCCGCATTGCGGGCAGCCGCTGCAGGTTGGCAGATGTTCCATGCGGCTGCGCGGCAGGTGATCGGGCAGCCGGTTGCGGCCGGGGTGTCGCGGGGCGGATTCGATCGGGATGACCTCGGCGAGTGCGGCGAGATCGACTGATGCGCCACGGGCCTCGCCGTCTTCTTGCTGCGCCGTACTCAACCCGAGATCAAGCTGGCCGCAGAGCGCGCCCAGCCGCTCCGAGCGGCGGCCGAACTGTGCGTGCTTGAGCTTGGCGACCTGCAGCTTGAGCCGTTCGATCTCGGCCAGACGCGCATCGAGCAGATGCTTGAGCAGCATCGGGTCGTCGGGCAGTGCGGCTACCTGCGCCGACAGTGCCCCGGAGTGGGCGTCGCGGCGGGCGTCGGTGTCGGTGAAGGGGGAAGCCGCAGGCATGCGGCGCAGTCTACGCGATCAATCGCGCTGTGAACAGGAGGCACGCGCTGGGCGAACGGGCGGGGCGTGGAGCGCCGGAAATGGCTCAGGCAGCCAGTTCGGGCGCGCTCCTGCGCGGGGTGCGCCAGTCAATCCCCTCGAGCAGCATGGACAGTTGCGCCGCACTCAGATGCACGGCGCCATCGGCCGCCTGCGGCCACACGAAGCGACCGCGCTCCAGCCGTTTGGCCAAGAGGCACATGCCGTCGCCGTCCCACCACAGGAGCTTGACCCGGTCGCCGCGCCGGCCGCGGAAGATGAACAGGTGGCCACTGAACGGGTCCGCCCCCAGGCGCTGCTGCACCAGAGAGGCCAGCCCGTCGAAGCCGCGGCGCATGTCGGTGGCACCGGCCGCCAGCCAGATGCGCGTGCCCGATGGAATCAGCATCGCGCGGACAGGCGTTCGAGCACCTGCGCCAGCGTGTCGGCATCGGGCCGGCCTTCGATGCGCAGCCGAACCGTGCCGAACTCGACCGTCAACACGCCGCCGGGCGCTGCCGTGCGGATGCGTTCGACCGGCGCGGCACAACGGTCCGTTGCCGGCGAGCGCATCGGCGCATCGATGCGTACCGGCAGCAGCGCCGGCTCATCGTCCCCGAGCAGACCGTCCCGATACAGCGTGCGCCACAGAAAGACCTGGTTGGCGTTGATGTCATGATCGCGCGCCACACGCGATACCGACGCGCCGGGCGCAAACGATGCCTCGACCACAGCGCGCTTGAACGCGACCGGATGACGCTTGTAGGGGCCGCGCTTGTACGCACGTCCAGTGCGGGGATTTGTGTCCATGATCTCCTTTGTGGACACAACATTGAGGTGCCCAGGTGCGGGCGATCATTGCGCGCAGGGTCGGGGAAGGGAAGGCGGTGGCGGTCGGACGCTTACGGTGGATGCCACGCTGATTGCGGCGCCCACCTCCACCAAGAACGAAGGCAAGGCGCGAGACCCCGAGATGCACCAGAGCAAGAAGGGCAACCAGTGGTACTTCGGCATGAAGGTCCACATTGGAGTGGATGCGGATTCGGGCCTGGTGCACACGGTGCGGGGCACCAGCGGCAACGTAAGCGACGTAGTCCAAGCCAACAGCCTGCTGCACGGGCAGGAGACGGACGCCTTTGGCGATGCAGGCTACCAAGGGGTGGACAAGCGCCCCGATGCCAGGCAAGCCGTGTGCTGGCACGTAGCCATGCGCCCAGGCCTGCGCCGAGCGCTAGACAAGCACAAGCCTCTTGATGATCTGATCGGCCAGTTGGAGCGCACCAAGGCGCGCATTCGGGCCAAGGTGGAACACCCCTTCAGGGTGCTCAAGCAGCAGTTTGGATATGTGAAGGTGCGCTACCGTGGCCTCAAGAAAAACACGGCGCAGATCGTCACCCTATTCGCGTTGAGCAACCTGTGGATGCCCAGGCACAAGCTGCAAGCCATGGCACAGGTGCGCGTGCAAGGGGCGTAATGCCCACGCAATCGGGCAATTGCTTCCCTAGGAGGCGCTTGGACAGCGTTTGGACGCCTTGCCGGGGAAGGCTTTATCTCACAGACAAGCGTAGCTCTCTTCCAAGTGATTCGTGCAGACCTTCCCTAGGAGATCGAAGCCAGCGATTGGCTGAACACGGACAAGCCACTTAGCCTGCGGCGGCACGCCCAGCCCTCGATGCACTTCCCGGTGATACACGCCGGCGATGGCGTGTCCCAACCACCGCTCGACTTCCTCCAGGGTCATCACCGCGCTCTTGGAGGGATCGAGGTCGCCCTTGGTCTGCACGTTGGAGAAGGTCGTTCCCGGCAGCAGGTGGACCTTGCCCATCATCGTGCCGATCAGCCGTTCGATGTGGCCCCCGTAATGCGGCGCCGCGGCGACCTGGCGAGTCAGTCATTCCGCGACGTCGCGCCGCTCGGCCGCGTTCCCGTTCTCGAACTCCCGGATGGACAGCGCATCACCGAATCCGCGGCCATCCTCTTCTACCTCACACGAGACACGCCTTGGTCGCCCGAGGACAGGCTGGCACAAGCCCAGGTGATGAGTTGGCTATCCTTTGAGCAGGAGGTTCACATGAAGCCGCTAGCTCTGCTGCGCCTCCATCTGGCGCTCAGGCGCGACGGCGATGCTGCCAGCGCCGAGTTCGTGAAGCTAGCCCAGGAGGCTCGCTCAGCGCTTGCGTTGCTGGAGGGGCAATTACTCCGTCAAAGAGAAAATTCCTGGGTTGCAACGTCCACACAGCCAAGCATTGCAGACGCGGCCCCCAGGGCGGGCTGTTCTCTGCTCAGTTCCCACCCGAGGTGCGATACAGCGGTATTTCGATCGCGGTTCAGGTTTCAGGTTCCATTGGCGGCGGTCTGGCTCCTCTGGTCGCGACATCGCTGCTTGCCTATGGTGGCGGCGACGCGCGCTACATCGTGTGGTACCTGACTGCTCTTGGCATCGTCGCGATCGTCAGTTCGCTGTTCAAGCACGACCCATTGCGCTTCGCCCTTCCCACAACGGGTGGCTTGAGAGGCCAAGCATGAAGCACGAGCACATCGACTACTACTTCTGGATGAACTCGGACTGGGCCTAACTTGGTGCTGATCGCCTGGAGGCTTTGGCGACACGTCAAGGTGTCAGCATCCCGTACATGCCCGTGGATTTGCCCAACGTGTATTCCCGGACCGGGGGCGTGCTGCTGGGGCAGCGGTCTCAGGATCGGCAGAACTACCGTGTGACCGAACTCCAAGGCTGGTGCCGGAAACTGGGCATGTACGTGAACCCGCGCCCCAAGTTCATGTGCCCCAATGCTGAACTAGCCTCTTGCCTCGTGATCGCGGCTGATTTGCAAGGGTTGGCGGTTCTTCCCTTGTACAAAGCCATTCTGCGAGCCGAGTGGGTCGAGGAGCGCGACATATCTGCAGAGGAAACCCTGCGCGATGTTCTGGACGATCAGGATCTGGACAGCACAACGCTGCTGAGCCGAGCGAAAGCCGCTGAAATTGTTCAACGGTATCGGAAATACACCGACCAGGCCGTGAGCGCTGGGGTGTTTGGGTCTCCCTCATATGTCTATCGTGGCGAACTGTTCTGGGGTCAGGACAGGCTGGACATGCTGGAGGAAGCGATCGCCGGCGCCTGATGACGGCGAACCGTCCAGTGACTGAGCTTCACTTGGTCACTGGGCGTTCGATTCAGCTCATTGGCTCTTGGCAGTGTAGGCCGCCACGAGCTTGTCGAGGAAGGCAAACAATTTCTGGTTCATGGCGTCATAGTCGTTGGCACGTAGGGCTGCGGGCTGCTGCACGAAGCGGTGTGCGGTCAGCGTCGCCAGTTCGCGTTCGGATGCCTCGATCAGCAGTTCGATCACCTTCGGCGTGAATTCCATGTGGCACTGGAAACCGTACACGAGATCGCTGTATTCGACGATCTGGCATGGGCATCCTTCGCTGTATGCAATAACCTTGGCACTGTCGGTCAGACCGGGCATGTCGCTGTGCCAGTGGCCGACCTCCAGGGTGTCGCCGAAGTGAGCGAACTTGCCGCTCGCTTTCCCCTCGGCCGTGAGCGTGATGGGAAACTTGCCGATTTCCTTCTCAGGGCTGCGCACACATCGACCACCCAGCGCCTCGCCGAGCAACTGTGCGCCCAAGCAGACGCCGATGACGGCCTTTCCCACAGCAACACATCGCGCGATCAGCGCTTGCTCGGCCCTGGAGTCAAAATGCGGGCATTCCTCTACTGTGGTCGAGGGTGACTGCGGCCCCCCCATGACCACCAGCAGGTCGATGTCGTCGATGGACTGAGGCAGCGGCTCATGAGCGTAGACGCGAGAATAGCTTACCTGGTGGCCGCGTTCCCGGATCCAGGTTTCGTAGGCGCCTGGCGCCTCAAACGATTCGTGTACGACAAAATGGACTTTCATGATTCACCTTTAAATGGATGGGGAACTTATCGGGCAAGCACGATCCACGTCGCTTGCAGCAAAAGCAAGGCAAGCGCAGCACCGGCATACGGCAGCAGCGTGAGGTAGACGGCGCGCTCCTGGCCCATTCCGTGAGACAGGCTTGCCGCAATCGACATCCTGACTGGAGAGAAGAACCCCATCGAGGTGCCCGCCACGTGTTGGAGGGCAGTCACCATGGGAACGCTCAGGCCGGCCTGCATCGCCAGCACGACCTGCGAAGGCATGAACAGGCTGTTCGGGGCGTTGCCGCTATTGGTGAGGATGCCGAACAGGCTGGCCAGTATCGGCGTCGCCAGCACGGCCCCTTCGTGCAGCGTGGCGAACATGCCCTCGGCAAACGCGCGCGATATGCCCGCTGCGGACAGCACTTCCGCCATCATGGCGAACAGGAAAACCGCCAGGACGGCGTGCTTGCCGGTGGCCCATGCTGCACGCGCCTCATGGCCGAGCAGGTGGCCTTGCCCGCGGATCAGGCCGGTGAGCACACCGCCGACCAGCAGCCATGCCCCCGCGTGGAAGAGGGGCATCCATGCCGGCAGATCCTCGAAAGGCGTGACCGTCCAGGCAGAGCGGAGCACGTCTCGCAGAGGAGGCAGCAAGCGAGTCGAGACCAGCCCGCCGATGAGCAGGGCATAAGGCAGCACGTTTCGCACAGTCGCTCCCAGCGAGCGTCCATCCACGGGGCCATCCACCAGGTAACGCAGGACGATGAGCGGTCCGTAGACGGTCATCAATGCGGTTTCCGGCCCCAGATGGAAGCTTGCAGGAGCGAGCAGCGCCAGCGCCGCCGCGATCCAGGCTGCTTCCCGTGCACATTCGGCGATGGGGGCGCCGAATCCCGCCCGCCGGGCGGTTCGCCAGAACAAGGGCAGCCACACCAGCATCAGCAAGGTGACCGGCACCATCGCGTACAAGCCCAGTTGCGTTGCCGGGATGCGCGCATATGCGGCCGCAAGCATGGTTCCGCTGCCCATCGCTCCCCAGGGGATCATGGTCTGGCTCAACAAGGCAAAGTTCATCAGGTGGCGAGGGGCAATGCCGAGGCAGCGTACCAGCGCGACGGTGCCGAGCATGCCGACACCGAATCCCGTTGCGGACTCGGCAAACGGGCCGACCAGGAAGCAGGCGAAGAACAGCAGGCGGCGCTGCGCGAGCTGCGTCATGCCGGCGTTCGCCCCTGAATCACCTACATCATCGCTGGGCGTGGCCGTCGTGTTGCGGGCCGCCATCTGCCAGAACAGCAATCCACCCAGGATGTACGGCGCGATCGTTGCTCCGATCCACAGCCCACGCGCCAGCGATCGCAGCAATGGCTCGGGCCCGAATGCCACGGGCCCCGTCAGCGTCGCTACGGGCACCGCGATCAGCAAGCCCATCATGGCGGCCCACGTCGTATTGAACCGGCCGCTGCCGATCGCTGCCACGACGGCCAGTGCGGGCAGCGACCATAGGAGATATGACATCCCTGTCCCCCGGAGCTGCTTTACAAGCTCACGCCATGTATCGGCACGGCGCCACCTTTGACCGGGGCCCGCTGGCCGAGGCCAGAGTTAACAGTCCTCGTCCGTTGATATCCGAATGTACGGCGCCAGCCGTTAATGCTCGCCGACGCCAAGGAGTATGGCCGCCTCATGGCGTGACTTCCGGTGCGCACGCGTCCCCGACACAGCCCCGGGTCGCGGCCGCGGGAATGGACGTAGAGGGCGCCGCACCAACGGACACTGCCTTCTCCTCGAGAACCAGCTCCGCGATTTGCGCACCCAGCTCCAGATCGCCAATCCGGCCGAAATGGTGATGCCGAAGCCGGCCCTGGCCGTCGATCAGGATCAGCGTCGGCGTGCCCTGCATGTGATAGGCGCGCATCGTGCGCGGCAGACCGCCACGACCGTCCGGCTGGTCTACGCCGACAGGGAACCCGACCCGGTACTCGTGCAGGAAAGCCTGCAGCGAAGTCGGCGTCATAGCGTCATGGTGTTCGAAGACCGTATGCAACCCGACGACAGCCACCTGAGACGGCGAGAACGCATGGGACACGCGATCAGCTTGTGGCAGGCCATGTGCCACGCAGCCCGGACACAGCATCTGGAAGGCTTCCAAGACGATCACCTTCCCTCGCAGGCTTTCTAGGGTCAGCGGTTGTTGTGTATTGAACCAGCGCTCCACTTCCCAGGAGGGCGCTCTTTGTTGAATCACCTGGCTCATGTCGTGTTCCTGTGTATCTGCAAGATGTATCCGGCAGCCGGTTGGTGTCGGATATGTGGAGCTGAAGACGCCATGCCGGATAGCCTGCCCTGAGCTTTGCGTGGCTCACAGCCAATCAAGCTGAAGCGTGCAGCCATGAGATAACTTCAGCCGCGTTTCGATCGGGAGGAAACACCGGATAAAACACCTTACGAATACGGCCTCCCTCGACGATGAGCGTAATTCGCTTGAACAACTCCAAGCGGCCGACCCTGAACGTCGGGAGCCGCAGCGCTTGTTTCAATCGCAGCGAGGCATCGCTCAAGAGCTCGAATGGAAGATGCAATCGCTCCTGAGCTTCGCACTGCTCGGAGGATGTCTGCGCGCTAAGTCCCAAAACACTGGCACCAAGGGCCAGCAGTTCCTTTTGGTGATCCCGGAAGCCACATGATTGCGGGGTGCATCCGCGCGCCCCGGGAATGCCATCCCATCCTTCTGGCGAAGGCACGTCGGGCCGGCTGGTCATGGGGTACACATAAATGACCCACATACCGATCAGTGTGCTCAAGTCGACACGAGCCCCGTCAGTGCTCTCAAGCGCGGTACTTGGCAGGTGTGAGCCTTCCAGGTGAGCCGCTGCGCCATCATCGCTGAGCCTGGGTAGATTTTCAGGAAGTCGATTGAGGTCAGAACTACTCATAGGATCGGTATGTCGTCGATGGTTTCCCGAAGTTCAGCTAAACAGCTTCGGATGCGAACAGACGACTCGAAGCGTCTTGGACAGCCGACAAGCGACTCCGGGCGTCGAAAAATGAAAACCCTCCATGGTTCTTATGGCCTGTACGAAGTGGACAGAGCACGCGCAAACGCGTCTGCTGCCTGCTCATCCATGGTGGAAACCGTAATGCGCAGCCCGTGCGCCGGTGCCTGCACGGCAAAGGCTTCGCCACCGCGCACCAGCCAGCCGCGCTGAGCCAGTGCAAGTACCGTCTGATGGCTATCGCCCGGCAGCGGTACCCACAGATTCAGGCCATCGGCAGGTGAAGTGACGGCGATGCCTTGCACACCAAGGGCGGCCGTCAGCAGGTCCCGGCGCCGCGCGTAGTCCTCGCGGGCCTGGACAAGCTGCTTGGCAACCTCCGGCGATGACAGGCAGGCGACGACGGCATCCTGCAACAGGTGGCTGACCCAGTTCGTGCCCGGCGCCAGGCGCAGGCGCAGCCGCTGAGCGGTCTGTTCATCGCTGGCGACAAAGGCAAAGCGAAGATCGGGGCCAAGCATCTTGGACACCGAGCGCACCAGCGCCCAACGCTTGGCCGACGGCGGAATCACGTCGTGGTAGCCGGTGGCCGCCAGCAGCGAGAAATGATCGTCTGCAATGACCAGCACATGGGGATAGCGCGCCAGCACTGCGCGCAGCTTGCGCGCGCGCGCCGCGCTCAGGCTGCACCCGGTTGGGTTGTGTGCGCGCGGCGTCACGATGACCGCTTGCGCACCCTGAGCCAACGCCTGCTCCAGCCCTTCGACGCTCATGCCCTGGGTATCGACGGGCACGCCTACGGCTTGCAGACCCGCGATGCGCAGCGTGTTGACGCTGCCGATGAAGCACGGATCTTCGACCGCCACCTTATCGCCCGCCACAAGGTATGCCGTCAGCAGGCGCTCAATCGCGTCCACCGCACCGCTCGTCAGGCTTACTTCGAACTGCCCCGGGCAGTCGCCGGTCAGCGACTGCCGTGCCAGGACTTCCATTTCCGGGTCAACGGTCGCCTCGCCATACAGACGCGGGCGATAGGGCTTGCGCGTCAAGGCCGCGCCAATGTCGGGCAGCCAGACCGGGTTGGGATTGCCGCTGCCCAGGTCGGCCAACGGCGAACCGAGCAGCAGTCCTTCCTGCTCGCCGGGGTCGGGCTGCTTGCGGATGAACGTGCCCAACCGCCCCTGCGTGACCGCGATCCCGGCCGCCGACAGCCGTTGGTAGGCCATCGACACCGTGTTGCGGTTGACGCCCAGCGTGGCCGCCAGATCGCGTGTCGTGGGCAGTTCCTGGCCTGGCTTGAACGAGCCAGCCTGTGTCAACGCACGGATGCTGTCGAAGATCTCTGCAGCGGTTTTCCCGACAATTTCCATGATGATCTAGGACGTGATAAAGTTTGGCATAGGACAATGATACACGGGACCGACAACGCTAGCACCCTCTTGAGCGCGACAGGTTTCCCGGGAAAGAGGCTGATCTGTGAACACTGACATCTCCTTGGAGACCTCCACCAGACATGACCAGCATGGGCGCTGGCCGCAGGCGGAATCGGTAGAGGATTTCCGCCACAACCTGGCAGCGGTTCATGCGCGCATTGCGGCCGCCTGCCAGCGCGTCGGGCGCGATCCGGCCGGTGTGCGCCTGCTGCCGGTCAGCAAGACCAAACCCGACGCGAGCTTGCGCATGGCCTACGCTGCCGGCTGCCGCGTGCTGGGCGAGAACAAGCCGCAGGAGGCTTATCGCAAATGGGAGGCCATGCAGGACTTGACCGACTTGCAGTGGTCGGTCATCGGCCACCTGCAGACCAACAAGGCCAAGCTGGTGGCGCGCTTCGCCAGCGAGTTTCAGGCGCTGGACAGCCTGCGCGTGGCCGAGGCGCTGGAGAGGCGTCTGCAAGCCGAGGGGCGCGGGCTGGACGTGTTCGTGCAGGTCAACACGTCGGGGGAAGCTAGCAAGTACGGGCTGCCACCGGACGAGGTGGCCGCGTTCCTGCGTGAGCTGCCAGCGTTCCCAGCACTGCGCGTGCGCGGCCTGATGACGCTGGCGCTGTTTTCAGCCGAAGCCGAACGGGTGCGCGAGTGCTTCGTGCTCCTGCGTGGTCTGCGCGACCGGCTGCGGCAGGAGGCCCCGGACGGGATCGGCCTGGATGAATTGTCGATGGGCATGTCCGGCGACTACGAGATCGCCATCGAAGAAGGCGCGACCGTCGTGCGCGTCGGGCAAGCCATCTTCGGTGCGAGGGCCACGCCGGATGCCTACTACTGGCCGTCGGCCGGAGACGGAGAGCCGACTTGATCCAGCCTACCGCCGCCAGCGCCGAGCCTGCGCCATCGCTCCGCCCGCTGCCTATCGACGTGGTTTCCATCCAGTCGCAGGTCGTCTATGGCCGGGTCGGCAACAACGTGGCCGTGCCCGCGCTGCAAGCGCAGGGACTGACCGTTGCCGCCGTGCCCACTGTGGTTCTCAGCAATACGCCGCACTATCCGACGATCCACGGCGGCCCTGTGCCTGCCGCTTGGTTCGAGGGCTATCTCCGTGACCTGTCCGCGCGAGGCGTGCTGCCTCCGCTTCGGGCGATCCTCACCGGTTACCTCGGCGGCCCGGAACAGGCGCAAGCGCTGGGTAGCTGGATCGGCCAGGCGATGGAAGTGCAACCCGCCTTGCGGGTCGTGGTTGATCCCGTGCTCGGCGACCATGACCACGGCGAATACGTCAGTCCAGGCATGGCCGATGCGTACCGCCGCCATCTGCTGTCCCTGGCCGATGGACTGACACCGAACGGCTTTGAGCTGGCACACCTCACCGGCATGGCGGTGAATAGAGTCGAAAGCGTGGTCGCCGCCGCACGCACCTTGTTGACGGGTCGAACCCAATGGGTCGCGGTGACAAGTGCCGCGCCGGACACCTGGGCGCATGACGAGATGCAGGTGGTGCTGGTTACGCGCACCCAAGCCGAGGTCATCCGGCATCCACGTATCGACGCCACCTCCAAGGGGACGGGCGACCTGTTCTGCGCCACCTTGACCGGGTATTGGCTCAACGGAGCCAGCGTACCGCAGGCGACCGCCCAGGCGTGCCGCCAGGTTGTACGAGCACTGCGCCATACCCAGCAAGGCCAATGCGCCGAACTGCTTTTCCCACCGATGGCGACCCGTCAAGACGATGGCCAGCCACAGGCGCACGAGCGTGATGTCCGCCAGTTTACTTACCAGATCGGAAATGGGGATCTTTCCATGCAGCCTGCGGCTTCACACCTGATGCGGGCCTACGCCCGCCAGCCAGTTTCATTCGTGCGTGGCAGCGGCGCTCGGCTTTGGGATGACCAGGGCGTGGAGTATCTAGACGCCATCGCTGGCGTTGCAGTCACCAGCCTGGGCCATGCTCACCCTGAAATCTCGGCGGCCATCGCCCAGCAGGCGGGGACGTTGCTGCACACCTCCAATGTCTTCCGCATTGACTGGCAGGAGCGGCTGGGGGAGCGGCTGTGTGCCTTAACGGGTATGCAAAGAGCTTTCTTCTGCAATTCCGGCGCCGAGGCCAATGAAACCGCGCTCAAGCTAGCGAGGCTGCACGGCCATCGCAAGCAGGTTGCGAACCCCAAGATCGTTGTGATGGAGAACGGTTTTCACGGCCGCACCATCGCCACGCTTTCCGCCACGGGGAACCTCGCAAAGCAAGGCGGCTTCGAGCCGCTACTGCCCGGCTTTCTGCACTTGTCTTACGACGATATTGAAGCGGTTCGGCAGGCAGCCGAGCAATCGCCTGACATCGTGGCGGTACTGATCGAGCCGGTACAGGGTGAAGGCGGCATTCGGGTCGCCAGGGCCGACTACTTGCGCGAACTCCGGGCATTGTGTGACCAGCATGGATGGTTGCTGATGCTGGATGAAATCCAGACCGGAATGGGCCGCACGGGCGCATGGTTCGGTTATCAACATGCGGCCATCACGCCCGACGTGATGACGGTGGCGAAGGCGTTGGGCAACGGCTTTCCCATCGGCGCCTGCCTCGCACGCGGCGCGGCGGCCGACCTGTTCTCGCCTGGTCAGCACGGCTCGACTTTCGGCGGTAATCCGCTGGCCTGCCGGGTGGGCTGCACGGTGCTGGATCTTATGACCCGCGATGAACTGCCGAGGCGCGCCGCTGTATTGGGGGCGCGCTTGCTGGACAGCCTGCAAAAGGCGCTGGGCGGTCACCCGAACGTCAACGCCATCCGCGGCCAGGGGCTGATGGTCGGCATTGAGCTGGACAGGAACTGCACAGAACTGGTTGGTCGTGCACTGGCAGAGCAACGCCTGCTCATCACGGTCACACGCGGCAGCGTCATCAGGCTGCTTCCACCGCTGATTTGCGATGAGATGCAGATCGACGACATCGTGGTTCGCGTCGCGCGCCTGTTGGCATCGAATGTAGCGAAAAACGCCATCGTGGAAGCTGCCGCACAAACAATAGTGGGCAGATGACATACAGGCCAGTCATGCCCGAAGCCCAAGTATTCCAAACCATAGGATGCACCCATGTACGACACCTCGCTCACTCTCATCGACTTCGACCCCGAACTGGCTCAAGCCGTGCAGCATGAAGAACGCCGGCAGGAGGATCACGTTGAGCTGATTGCCTCCGAGAACTACGCCAGCCCGCTGGTAATGCGCATCCAGAACTCGGTGTTCACCAACAAGTACGCCGAGGGCTACCCCGGCAAACGCTACTACAGCGGCTGCGAGTATGTGGACGTGGCCGAACGCCTCGCCATTGAGCGGATCAAGGAACTGTTCGACTGCGACTACGCCAATGTCCAGCCCCATGCCGGCGCCCAGGCCAATGCCGCGGTATTTCTGGCACTGACCAATCCTGGCGACACGGTGATGGGCATGAACCTCGCCCAAGGCGGCCACCTTACGCACGGCAACCCGTCCAATTTCTCCGGCCAACACTACAAGATCGTTCCCTACGGACTTGATCCTGAAACGGGATTGATCGACTACGACGAGATGGAGCGCATCGCGCTGGAGACTTGGCCGAAGATGCTGATCGGCGGCTTCTCTGCATATTCGCGCCACAAGGACTGGGCGCGCATGCGTGTCATCGCCGACAAGGTAGGGGCGATCTTTTGGGTGGACATGGCGCACGTTGCCGGCCTGGTAGCGGCGGGCGAGTACCCGAATCCGCTGCCCCATGCCCATGTAGTGACCAGCACCACCCACAAGACCCTGCGCGGCCCGCGTGGCGGCATCATTCTCGCCAAGGGGCAGGACGAGGACTTCTACAAGAAGCTCAATTCCGCCGTGTTTCCGGGCATACAGGGCGGCCCGCTTATGCACATCATCGCGGCCAAGGCGGTGGCCTTCAAGGAGGCGCTACGCCCGGAGTTCAAGGCCTACCAGCGCCGGGTAGTGACCAATGCCCGAGCGATGGCCGCCGTGCTCCAGCAGCGTGGCTACAAGATCGTTTCCGGCGGCACCGATAACCACCTGATGCTGATCGACCTGTCCGCCAAGCCATACACCGGCAAGGATGCGGACGCTGCGTTGGCCGATGCTTACATCACGACGAACAAGAATTCGGTGCCCAACGATCCGCGCTCGCCCTTCGTCACCTCGGGATTGCGAATCGGCACGCCCGCCGTGACCACGCGTGGCTTCGGGGTGCCCGAGTGCGAGCAGCTCGCGAGCTGGCTGTGCGACGTGCTGGATGCACAGGAGGCTGGCGGTGATGCCCCAGCGGCGGTACGCGATGCGGTGCGCGAACAGGTGGTGGATCTCTGTCGCCGCCATCCCGTGTACCGCTAAACGGACGCCCGATGCATGGAACTGCGACACCTGCGATGCTTTTTGGCTGTAGCCGAAGAACTGCACTTCGCCCGAGCAGCGGAGAAGTTGCATATTGAGCAGTCGCCGTTGTCGCGTGCCATCAAGGAACTGGAAGAAGAACTTGGCGTGGTGCTGTTTGCCCGCACAACGCGCTGCACGCGCCTAACCCGAGCCGGCAAGCTATTTCTGGAGCATGTGCCGCGAGTATTTGCCGCCTTGCAGCAGGCCCGCGACAGTGTGAAAGCTGCTGCCAATGGTTTTCACGGGCAGTTGCGCATTGCACTGTCCGATGGGATCACGCCGTCGCGCCTCCCTGCACTTCTTGCGCTATGCCGACAAGAAGAACCAGAGATCAAAATCCGCTTCTTCGAGGTGCCGCTGTCGCAGCAGATCAAGGGGCTGCATGACGACCTGTATGACGTCGGGTTCGCACAGTCAGACGAGGTTGGTGATGGCATTGCCGCTATGCCTGCATGGAGGGATGCACTCATGGTTGCGGTGCCGGCCCGGCACCCATTACTGGCCCACAAGCGCATCCCCTTGGACGAGCTGCTGCGCTATCCGCTTGTCCTGTGTGACCCACAAATCTGTGAAGGCCATGCCAAGCATGTCGAGCGAGTGTTGCGCCGTACCGAAATGGAGCCGCTGATCGCGGAACGAGTGGCATCCGCCGACCTGATGATGGCGCTGGTGGCGGCAGGCTTTGCGCTTGGACTGGCAGGTGCGGCGCACATTGCTGCCAGCCGTGAACCTGGCGTAGTGGCCCGGCCTCTGGCGGCGCGCGTACCGCCGCTGACCACTTATTTGCTGTATCCCGAAAGTGAGCCGCTGGAAGTGCTAGAACGATTTATTGGGCGCGTACAGGCGATCGAATCCCTGGAATCTCCCAGGCCTATGCGAGGCCGCTGTTCTGACATATCGGAGGAACCCGCATCATGAGGAAGATACTTCCGCTTTTACTGGCTGCCGCGTTGACTGCTTGCGGCCCGTCCGAGATGCCTCAGAAGGCCGACACCTCGGAAGCGAATATCCCAACGGTGGAAGAACTGGCGGCCAATCCTGAGCGGCTCAAAGAGCTGCGCCAGCAATGCAAGACCGACCGCCCGAAGCTGGGCGACGTGCTGTGCAACCGGGTGGCCGAGGCCACGCGCAAGCGGTTCTATGGCGGCGGCGAAACGCCGTACACACCACCGAAGGAACCGCCTAAGTTCTGATCGTTGGCGGTTCGCCGAATCGCCTTAATTTTTTGCTCGATACGCCGCAATGCGCCCGCGCTTGCGGCGTTTTTCTTTGGCTCGCCGTCGTACTCATTCTGTCCTTTTGCTCGACCTTTCTGCTGAAAACGGTCTTTGACCGGCACTGGCCCGGCACCGATCCTGACGCCTGCGGCACGCCTTTGTGCCGCTCTTTCCATGAGGAATCAGCTCAGGAGAAATCGGAGGCCAGGTCATGCAAGGGACGAACGTGCTGTTCGGTCAGATCGCCGTCGTATTCGGCATCGTGATCGCCGGCGTGTGGGGCGCCACACAATGGACAGCAGCCGCCCTTGGCTATCAAGTACGCCTTGGCTCGCCCTGGTTCGACTTCCTTGGCACGTCGATCTACCACCCCTGGAAACTGTTTGAGTGGTGGTTCTTCTTCGGGGCCTATGCACCGGAAGTATTCGACACCGGCGGCGCCATCGCCGGCGCCAGCGGCATGGTCGCCGTGGGCGTTGCCATCGCCATGTCGGTCTGGCGCTCGCGCCAAGCGCGCCTCGTCACCACCTACGGCTCTGCGCGCTGGGCTAACGGGCAAGACATTCGCAAGGCGGGCCTCACGCAACCAGCCGGCGTGTTCCTCGGCCAGCACGATCACCAATACCTGCGGCATGAAGGCCCGGAACACGTCCTGACCTTCGCGCCTACGCGCTCGGGCAAGGGCGTGGGCCTCGTGGTGCCGACGCTGCTTTCCTGGCCTGCATCCGCCGTCATCCACGACATCAAAGGCGAGAACTGGCAGATCACCGCAGGCTGGCGCTCGCGTTTCTCGCATTGCCTGCTGTTCAACCCGACCGATGCGAAGTCGGCGGCCTACAACCCACTGCTGGAGGTACGGCGCGGCGCGCATGAGGTGCGCGACGTACAGAACATCGCGGACATTCTGGTCGATCCCGAAGGCGCGCTGGAGAAGCGCAACCATTGGGAAAAGACTTCGCACGCGCTGCTGGTCGGTGCCATCCTGCATGTGCTCTACGCAGGCGAAGACAAGACGCTGCGCGGCGTCGCCAACTTCCTCTCCGACCCGGCCAGCCCGTTCGAGCTGACCTTGCACCGGATGATGACCACGCCGCACCTCGGCGATGGCCAGCATCCGGTCGTCGCATCGGCGGCGCGTGAAGTCCTCAACAAGAGCGACAACGAACGCTCGGGCGTGCTTTCCACGGCCATGTCGTTCCTCGGCCTGTACCGCGATCCCACGGTGGCCGAAGTCACCTCGCGCTGCGACTGGCGCATCGCTGACCTGATCGCGGCCGAGCATCCGGTGTCGCTATATCTGGTGGTGCCGCCTTCGGACATTTCGCGGACGAAGCCGCTCATCCGCCTGATCCTCAACCAGATCGGCCGGCGCCTCACCGAATCGCTCGATGGCTCCGACGGCATCGAGCGCCGCCACAAGCTGCTGCTGATGCTCGATGAGTTCCCGGCGCTGGGGCGTCTGGACTTCTTCGAGACGGCCTTGGCCTTCATGGCGGGCTACGGCATCCGCAGCTTCCTCATCGCGCAGTCGCTCAACCAGATCGACAAAGCCTACGGCCAGAACCATTCGATTCTGGACAACTGCCACGTTCGGGTGACGTTCGCGACGAACGATGAACGCACGGCCAAACGCATTTCCGAGACGCTGGGCACCGCGACCGAGCTGCGCGCGCAGCGCAACTACGCGGGCCACCGGCTCGCGCCGTGGCTGGGCCACCTGATGGTGTCGCGCCAGGAAACCGCGCGCCCGCTGCTGACGCCGGGCGAAGTGATGCAGCTTCCGCCTGACGAGGCCGTGGTGATGGTGTCCAGCGTGGCGCCGATCAAGGCGAAGAAGTTGCGCTACTACGCGGACGCCAATTTCAAGCGTCGCGTGCTGCCACCGCCCACGCTGGCGGACGGGCAGTACGCCGACGCGCCGCCACTGCGCCCGGACGACTGGAGCGCGCTGGCGATTCCTGCTGTACCTGTCGCACTGGCCACCTCTCCCGTGGATGACATGGGCAGCGCCGATGACGACGGCCCGCGCCGTCAGCCCGAACTCTCCGAAACCGTCGCCTACGACCCTGAGCTGGCCGCGCCACTAGCCGACCTCGGGTTGCTCGATGACGACGACGCACCGCTTCCCCTCCCGCGCCAGCTCGATCCAGCCATGCAGCGCACGGCCCGGCTGGCTTCCCTCGACCCCAACGACGGAATCGAGCTATGAGCCAATACCGCCTGAATCTCTTTATCCAGCCTGAGCACGCCAAGCGCCTGGACGAACTGGCCGCCAAGAAGGGCGTATCCAAGTCGTCCATCGTCGCGGCGGCGCTCGCATCGTGGCTGTCGCCCGATGCTGCCGACCAGCGCGAGGCGGCCATTGCCAAGCGGCTTGATCGCCTGTCGCGCCAAGCCGAGCGCATGGAGCGCGACCAGAACATCGCCATCGAAACGCTGGCGCTGTTCATCCGCTACTACCTGACCGTGAGCACGCCGGTTCCCGAGGCGCACCAAGACGCGGCACGCGCGCAGGGCAAAGCGCGCTTCGAGCAGTTCACCGAGCAGCTTGGCCGCCACCTGCTGCGGGGCCGCAGCCTGGTGCGCGACGTGGTGGAGGAACTGCATCCCGACCCGATGCGGATGGAAGACGCGGCGGCAGCCGCGCAAGCGCAGGAGCGTGCATCATGAGCGCCGTTCCGCAGTCCATGAGTGCCACGTCGCTCGACCGCCGCATCCAGATGCTGCGCACGGCGATGGGGCCGCTGATCGCCGCCGCGCTCGAAGACCCAGACGTGGTGGAGGTGATGCTGAATCCTGATCGCACCCTTTGGGTGGATCGGCTTTCCAGTGGACGCGCGCCGATGGGCGTGGAACTGCCCGAGGCGGACGGCGAGCGAATCATCCGCCTGGTCGCGGCCCACATTGGCGCAGAAGTCCATCGCGGCCAGCCGCTGCTGTCCGCCGAGTTGCCCGAAACGGGCGAACGCTTCGAGGGCATCTTGCCGCCGGCAGCGCCGGGGCCGGCCTTCGCGCTGCGCAAGCGCGCCATCGGGGTGATTCCGCTGGAGCGGTACGTCATCGACGGGATGATGACCAGCGCGCAAGCGGGCTTTCTCGTTCGCGCCGTGCGCGAGCGGCAGAACGTGCTGATCGCCGGCGCCACCAGCAGCGGCAAGACCACGCTCGCCAATGCTTTGCTCGCCGAAATCGCCGCCACCGGCGACCGCGTGCTGGTGCTCGAAGACACGGTGGAGCTGCAATGCACGGTCCGCGACCACGTTCCTCTGCGCACCCGCGCAGGCGTGGTGTCGATGACCGAGCTGGTGCGCTCGTCCATGCGCCTGCGGCCTGATCGCGTCGTCGTTGGCGAAGTGCGCGGCGCCGAGGCACTGGATCTCATCAAGGTGTGGGGCACAGGCCATCCGGGCGGCATCGCCACGATCCATGCCGGCTCCGCGCTCGGCGCTCTGCTGCGCCTGGAGCAACTGATTCTCGAAGTGGCGGTGAACCCGCCCCGTGCGCTGATCGCCGAGGCGGTCAACGTAGTGATTCACATCGCCGGGCGCGGGCGCAAACGCCGCATCGAGAACATCGCCCGCGTCGTCGGCTTCGACGGCGTGGGCTACCAACTGGCGGATGCACTGGAAACGCCGTTTCCGGAGCTGCCGCCACTTCCCGATGCCGCACCCGCTGCGGCGACTTCCCCATCCCCTGACTCACTTGGAGAACTGCCATGACGCAGATGACCATTCCTGCTTTCCGTATTTCTGCAAATCCGGCTTTGCGTCTTGCGCGGCTGCGCTGCCTGGCCCGCCCTGCGGGGCAAGGGCTGCTGCTGGCCGCGCTACTGCTGTTCCTGGCCGGAACCGCGCAGGCCGCCGGTTCCTCGATGCCGTGGGAAGGCCCGCTGCAATCCATCCTCGAATCCATCCAGGGGCCGGTGGCGCGCATCGTCGCGGTCATCATCATCATCGCCACGGGCCTCGCGCTCGCCTTCGGCGACACGTCCGGCGGCTTCCGCAAGCTGATCCAGATCGTCTTCGGTCTGTCCATCGCCTTCGCAGCTTCGAGCTTCTTCCTGTCGTTCTTCAGCTTCTCCGGCGGGGCCGTCGTATGAGTGCCCCGGACACCTTCGCGGACGGCTTCGAGGTGCCGCTGCATCGCTCGCTGACCGAGCCGATTCTGCTTGGCGGTGCGCCGCGCACCGTTGCGATCGCCAACGGCACGCTGGCCGCCGCTGTCGGCCTGGGCCTGCAACTGTGGATTCCGGGCGTGGTGCTCTGGGTTGTCGGCCATTCGCTGGCGGTATGGGGCGCGCGCGTCGATCCGCAGTTCATGCAGGTCTTCGCCCGGCACATCAAGCACCGCCCGCTGCTGGACGTGTGAGGGGAGGACGCCGCGATGCTGAACCTCGCCGAATACCGCCAGCGCCCGGCCTTGCTTGCCGACTGGCTGCCCTGGGCCGGGCTGATCGCACCGGGCGTCGTCTTGAACAAGGACGGCAGTTTCCAGCGCACGGCCCGGTTTCGCGGGCCTGACCTCGACAGCGCGACGCAAGGCGAGTTGATCGCCACGTCGGCGCGCTTGAACAACGCGCTGCGTCGCATGGGATCGGGCTGGGCGCTGTTCATCGAGGCCGAGCGCCGCGCCGCCGCCGACTATCCGCGCTCGGAGTTTCCCGAGCCGCTTTCGTGGCTGGTGGAGGAAGAACGCCGGGCCGCCTTCGAGGAATCGGGCAATCACTTCGAGAGCGGCTATCACCTGACGCTCGTGTACCTGCCACCCGAGGAATCGCACGCCCGCGCGGCGGGGATGCTGTACGAGAACCGGCCTACCGACGGCGTGGACTGGCGCGAGCGGCTGCAAGCTTTCGCCGCAGAAACGGATCGCATCTTTGACCTGCTCGACGGCGTGATGCCGGAAATCGCCTGGCTGGATGACAGCCAGACGCTGACCTACCTGCACGCCACCATTTCGACGCGGCGCTACCGCGTCGGCGTGCCCGAAGTGCCGTTCCACATCGACGCGCTGCTGACCGACTCCGCACTCGTCGGCGGCCTGGCGCCCATGCTGGGCGACCAGAACCTGCGCGTGGTGTCGGTGCGGGGCTTCCCGACCTCGACCTGGCCGGGGATTCTGGACGACCTCAACCGCCTCGACTTTGCCTACCGCTGGAGTACGCGCTTTCTCTGCCTGGACAAAGCCGAGGCGGAAAAGGAACTCGCCCGCCTGCGCCGGCAGTGGTTCGCCAAGCGCAAGAACGTCATCGCTCTGCTGCGCGAAACGATCTTCCAGCAGGAAAGCCCGCTGGTGGATACCGACGCCAACAACAAGGCGGCTGACGCCGACGCCGCCTTGCAGGAGTTGGGCAGCGACCAAGTTGCCTTCGGCTACCTGACGGCGACTGTCGCCGTCATGGACGCGGACGCCGCCGTGGCCGACGAGAAGCTGCGCATGGTGGAGCGCGTCATCCAGGGCCGGGGCTTCGTCACCATCCCCGAAACGCTCAACGCCGTGGATGCGTGGCTGTCGTCCATTCCGGGCAACGCCTACGCCAACGTGCGCCAGCCCATCGTCTCGACGCTGAACCTGGCGCACATGATGCCGGTGTCGGCGGTATGGGCCGGCCCGGAGAAGAACGACCATCTCGACGGCCCGCCGCTGATCGTCACGCGCACCGATGGCGCGACGCCGTTTCGCCTCGTGACGCATATCGGCGACGTGGGCCACACGCTGGTCGCAGGCCCGACCGGCATGGGCAAGTCGGTCTTGCTCGCCACGCTGGCGATGCAGTTCCGCCGCTATCGCGGCTCGCGCATCTACGCGTTTGACATGGGCCGCTCGATGCGGGCCACCATCCTCGGCCTGGGCGGCGAGCACTACGACCTCGGGACGGATGGCGAAATCGCCTTCCAGCCCTTGGCACGCATCGACCGCGAAGGCTACCGCACCTGGGCGGCAGAATGGATCGAAGGCCGCTTGCTGCATGAGGGCGTGGCGGTCGGCCCCGACGAGAAGGCGGCTATCTGGTCGGCGCTGGGAAGTCTCGCCGGTGCGCCGGTGGAGCAGCGCACGATGACGGGACTTTCCGTGCTGCTGCAATCGAACACGCTGCGGCAGGCGTTGTCGCCCTATGTGCTGGGTGGCGCGCACGGCAAGCTGCTAGATGCCGACCATGACCGCCTCGGCATGGCCGACGTGCAGTGCTTCGAGATGGAGGAGCTGATGCACAGCAAGGCCGCCGTCATGGCCGTGCTGCATTACCTCTTTGCGCGTTTCGATGAACGCTTCGACGGGGCGCCCACGCTGCTGATCCTCGATGAAGCGTGGCTGTTCCTCGATGACCCGGTGTTTGCCGCGCGCATCCGCCAGTGGCTCAAGACGTTGCGCAAGAAGAACGTCTCGGTGATCTTCGCCACGCAGAGCCTCGCCGACATCAAGGATTCGAGCATCGCGCCCGCGATCATCGAGAGCTGCGCAAGCCGCATCTTCCTGCCGAACCCGCAGGCCACCGAGCCGCAGATTCGCACGATCTACGAGGGCTTCGGCCTCAACAGGCGGCAGATCGAAATCGTTGCCACCGCGCAGCCCAAGCGCGACTACTACTACCAATCCCGTCTCGGAAACCGTCTGTTCGACCTCGACCTGGGGCCGACGGCGCTCGCCTTCGCAGGCGCGTCCACGCCGCAAGACCAGCGCGACATAGACCGCGTGCTGCTGGATGTCGGCGTGCCCAGCTTCGCTGGCGCCTGGCTGCGCCATCGCGGCCTCGATTGGGCGGCCGACCTGCTGCTCTCGTTCCCCGGCCTCGCGCCGGGTTTCCTCCGTACCGCTGACCACCTATTGGAGAACCAGCCATGAAGATCCGTGCGCTTTCCATTTCGCTTGCTGCCGCACTGTCGCTGACGACATTGACGCCTTCACCAGCATTGGCCTGGCGCATCGTCTTTGATCCGACCAACTATGTGCAAAACACGCTGACCGCGATCCGCACGCTGGAGCAGATCAACAACCAGATTCGTCAGCTCCAAAACGAAGCGCAGATGCTGATGAACCAGGCGCGCAACCTCGCCAGCCTGCCGTCCAGCGTGGTGAACCAGTTGCGCGCCAACCTGGCGACGACCGAGCGGCTGATCGCCCAGGCCAGAGGCTTGGCCTACGACGTGACGAATCTGGATCGGGAGTTCGCACGTCTGTATCCCGAGCAATACGCCACCACCGTCAGCGGCGACCAGATGTACCGTGACGCGCAGGAGCGTTGGCGGAACACGCTCAACGGCTTGCAGACCACGATGCAGATGCAGGCGCAGGTGTCGCAGAACCTGGGCGAAGACGAAAGCGTGCTGGCCGATCTTGTCGGAAAGAGCCAGTCAGCCCAAGGCGCGCTCCAAGCCATGCAGGCCATGAACCAGTTGCTGGCCTTGCAGGCCAAGCAGTCGATCCAAGCGCAGCGGCTTCAGATCACGCAAGACCGGGCGGCCTCGCTGGAGCTGGCGCGGCAGGCGGCGGCCACGGAGCGCGCCCGCGAGGTGCGGCGACGCTTCCTGGGTGACGGCACGCCATACACGCCGCAGTCCGTGAATTTCTACGGCAACTGACGGAGGCCGCCATGCGATGCGTCCTCGTCCTGTGTACCGCGCTGCTGGCCGCTTGCGGCGAGCAGCCGGTCGGCCACCTTGCAGATGCCCTGGCCGCCGATCCAGTGCGGCTCAAGGCGTTGCGCGAGCAATGCACGGCCCATCCACGACAGGTCATGCAGGCCACGGGCGAGGACGCTTGCCGCGCCGCCGCCGAAGCCTTCCGGCAGCGCTTCTTCTCCGGCCAGGCTCGGCCGGATGAATACCAGACGCTGGCCGACTTGCCGCCGATCCCGCCGAGCTTCGAGGAGCCGGCCGATGGCGTGGCGCCCGCAATGCCACCCGAACCGGAGGACACGCCATGAATGACGTGACCATCATCGACCAATTCCTCAACACTTTTGCCGCTTATATCGACTCGGGTTTCGGGCTGCTGCGGGGCGAAGTGGCGTTCCTCACTGCCACGCTGATCGTCATCGACATGACGATCGCCGGGCTGTATTGGGCCATGAGCCATGCCACCGGCCAGGGCGAGGACGTGATCGCCAAGCTGCTGCGCAAGGTGCTCTACGTCGGCGCCTTCGCCTACATCATCAACAACTTCAACTGGCTGGCGAGCATCGTCTTCCGCTCGTTCGCGGGATTGGGCATCACCGCCACCGGCTCGGCCATCACGATGGAGAACTTCTTGCAGCCGGGCCGGCTGGCGAAAACCGGCATTGACGCCGGTGCGCCGATCCTGGAGCAAATCGGCGAGATGGCGGGCTTTCCCGAAGTGTTCGTGAACCTCGACCCCATCGTGGTGATGTTCCTCGCGTGGCTGGTCGTGGTCTTGTGCTTCTTCGTGCTGGCGATTCAACTGTTCATCACGCTGATCGAGTTCAAGCTGACCACGCTCGCGGGCTTCGTGCTGGTGCCGTTCGCGCTCTGGAACAAGACTTCGTTCCTGGCCGAAAAGGTCTTGGGCAATGTGGTGGCCTCCGGTGTCAAGGTGCTGGTACTGGCCGTGATCGTCGGTATCGGCTCGGGCTTGTTCGCTCAGTTCCAAGTCCATCCCGCCGAGCCATCTATTGACCACGCGCTGGTCATCATGCTGGCCTCGCTCACCTTGCTGGCGCTCGGGATCTTCGGCCCCGGCATCGCCACGGGCCTCGTCTCCGGTGCGCCACAGCTCGGCGCTGGCGCAATGGCCGGTGCTGCTGTCGGCGCTGCCGGCACGGCCGTCGCCATCGGCGCCGCCGCGACGGGCGTGGGTGGCGCCGTGGCTGCTGGTGCGCGCATGGCCCCGGCTGCCGCCAAGCTGGCCGGTAGCGGTGCGCGCGCCGCCACGTCGGCGGCCAGCAGTGCGAAGTCGGCGTTCCAGGCCGGTTCCGCCGCCGCTGGCGGCGGCGCAAAGGGCGCGATGGCGGGCCTGGGCAACGTCGCCAAGACCGGCGCGCAGGCAGCCGGGCGAGGCGCTGCATCCCGCGCTTCCGCTGCCGGGCAGCGAATGGCCGCTCCCTTCCGCGCTGGCTGGAATGGCGCTGCTGCCGCTGGCGGCGCGGGTGCGGCATCCGGTCAGGGTGCCGCAGGCGAGGCCGCATCCGGCGCCGCTACGGCGCAGACACAGGAACAGCCCGCTTGGGCCAAGCGCCTGCATCGCCGCCAGCAACTCACCCATGCCGCGACCACCACCGCCCACGCACTGCGCGGTGGCGATGGCGGCGGCTCCGGCCAGGGGCCGAGCCTGCGCGATTCCGATTCATAAGGAGAACTGACCATGCGATTCAAGAAACCGCAGGTGCGCTACGCCGACACGCCGCAGCCTGCCACGCCGTACCAAGCTGCCGGCCAGGTGTGGGACGAGCGCATCGGCTCGCCGCGCGTGCAGGCGAAGAACTGGCGCCTGATGGCCTTCGGCTGCCTCACGCTCGCGCTGTTGATGGCCGGCGGCCTGGTATGGCGCTCGGCGCAGTCCTTCGTGACGCCCTACGTCGTGGAGGTGGACAACGCGGGCCAGGTGCGCGCAGTGGGCGAAGCCGCCACGCCATACCGGCCCAACGATGCGCAGACCGCGCACCACATCGCGCGCTTCGTGACGCTGGTGCGCTCGCTGTCCATCGACCCCATCGTCGTCCGCCAGAACTGGCTGGACGCCTACGACTACACGACCGACAAGGGCGCGGCCGTGCTCAACGACTACGCACGGGTCAACGACCCGTTCGCGCGCATCGGCAAGGAGTCGGTGACGGTGCAGATCACCAGCGTCGTGCGCGCCAGCGACACGTCTTTCAACGTGCGCTGGACGGAACGCCGCTACGTCAACGGCGCCGCAGCGGGCTTGGAGCGGTGGACGGCCGTGGTGTCCATCGTGCTCCAGCCGCCGCGCACCGAAGAACGCCTGCGCAAGAACCCCCTGGGCATCTACGTCAACGGCCTGTCGTGGAGCCGCGAACTGGATTCTTCCGAAGGAGCCAAGCCATGAATGATCTTTTCCGTAAATCCGCCTTGCCGGTGATCTTGCTTGCCCTGACGGGCTGCGCCACGCAGGGCAAGCCATCGCCGACCATCTCGCTCGATGAGCCGGTGCAGGCCCAGCCGCTGCCCGAGCCACCCGCGCCGGTGGAGGTGGTGGCCGTGCCCGAGGTGCTGCCGATGCCGGCGCAGTTGAAGCCATTGCCCGAAGCCGAGGACGCCAAGCCCACGCCGGAGCCAGCCGACGAGAAGGTGCGCGTCTCGCGCGCCAATGCAGAGGCCCGCGTCGCGCCCACGCGCGAGGGCTACGTCAACGCAATTCAGGTGTGGCCGTTCACCGATGGCGCGCTCTATCAGGTCTATGCAGCCGTGGGCCGCGTGACCGTGATTTCGCTCCAGCCGGGCGAGGAGCTGGTGACGGTGGCCGCCGGCGATACCGTGCGCTGGATCGTGGGCGATACATCGAGCGGCAGCGGTGCCGACCTGCGCGTCAATGTGCTGGTCAAGCCGATCCGCTCGGGCCTCAAGACCAATCTCGTCATCACCACCAACCGCAGGACGTACCTGCTGGAGTTGGCTTCGACGGAAAAGACGTGGATGGCGTCGGCTTCTTGGGAGTATCCGCGTGACCGGATGCTGGCCTTGCAGCGCCAGGCGCAGGCGGCCAGCGCCGCCGCGCCGGTGGACTCCGGCTTGTCGCTGGAAAACCTGCGCTTCCGCTACGCGGTCAGCGGTAGCAACCCGCCGTGGAAGCCGCTGCGCGCCTTCGACGACGGGCAGAAGGTCTATATCCAGTTCCCCGCCGGCATCGCGCAAGGCGAGCTGCCGCCGCTGTTCGTGATCGGGCCGGAAGGCGACGGGCAACTGGTCAACTCCCGCTTCCGCTCGCCGTACTACATCGTGGATCGGCTGTTCGGTGCCGCCGAACTGCGCCTGGGCGGGGACAAGGGCGACGTGGTGCGAATTGAGCGCACGGACGGCGTTGCGCGGAGGAACTGACCATGAGCCAAGACGACACCCCCGACCTCGCCACGCCGCAGGCAGGCAAGGTCGCGCCGGAAGCGGTGGCGCTGCGCGCCCAGCCGCGCCCGGTCACTCGCCTGAACCGGCGCACGCTGGCCATCCTCGTCGGCGGCCTGTCGGTCGCCGTCCTTGGGGCCACGATCTGGTCGCTACAACCGCAGCGACGCAGTGCGGGCGAGCAAACCGAGCTTTACAACGTCGATCGCGTCTCGAAATCCGAAGGGCTGGATGCGCTGCCGACGGACTACTCGAAGCTGCCACCAGCCTTACCGCCCGATGTGCCCGAGCTGGGGCCGCCGTTGCCCGGCGACCTTGGCCCGGCCATCGTCGCTTCGCAGCAGCCGGTGACGCCGGGCTATTCGCCGCCAGGCCATGATCCCGAAGATGCCTTGCGCAAGGAGGCGGACGCGGCGGCGGCCTCGTCGGTGTTCTTCCGCTCGGGCGGCCAAGGGCAGACCGCCGCCACGGTCGCGCAGGCAGCGCCGGGGGCTGCAAGTACGCTTGCGGCCTTCGATCCGCTCGCTGCTGGGCCTGCCTCGACGGCGGCCCAGCCCGCCGACCCGACCGCCGTGCAGAACCGGCAAGACCAGAAAGAGGCGTTCCTGAAAGCCGGTTCTACGGAAACCCGCAATTCCGGCAATCTGGCGCTGCCCGCGTCGCCGTATCAGGTGATGGCCGGAACGGTGATCGCCGGTGCGCTGGTGACAGGCATCAAGTCGGACTTGCCGGGCGACGTGATCGGCACTGTGACGGAGCCGGTCTATGACACGGCCACCGGCAAGTTCCTGCTGATACCGCAGGGATCGCGCATCCTCGGGCGTTACAACAGCCAGGTCAGCTACGGGCAGAGCCGCGTGCAGGTGGTGTGGAACCGCATCATCCTGCCGGATACGTCATCGCTGACGCTCGACAACCTCGTGGGCACCGGCCCGGCCGGCTACGCGGGCTTGGAGGATGACGTGGACTGGCACTGGAACCGCATCTTTGCCGGTGCGGTGCTGACGACGCTGCTTGGCGTCGGCGCAGAACTGGCCGCGCCGGAGAACGGCCAGGACGGCAACCGCATCGTCATCGCCGGGCGTGACAGCGCGCAGGACAGCATCAACCAGGTCGGCCAGGAGATCACCCGGCGCAACATGAATATCCAGCCGACGCTGACCGAGCGGCCGGGCCTGCCGGTGCGGATCATCGTCAACCGGGATCTGGTGCTGCGGCCGTACCAGCCCCTGTTCTTCAATCGTGGAGCTTCCCAATGAGTGCGACCAAGAAGCTGCGGCTCGGGCCGCTGCCCAAGACCGAAAGCGTCAAACTGACCTTTGCCTGCCCGGCCAGCTTGAAAGCCGACCTCGACCGCTACGCCGCGCTGCACGCGCAGGCGTATGGCGAGGCGGTCGATGCCGTGACGCTGATCCCGCACATGCTGGAGGCGTTCATGGCGGGGGATCGGGGATTCAAGCGCACACAGCCCAAGAACGGAAAAGCCGCCCCTGCGTGAACAGGGGCGGCTCTGGATTGGTGCCCGAGGCCGGAATCGAACCGGCACGCCTTTCGGCGAGGGATTTTCTTACCACTTCGACTTTCGCCGCCGCCCTGCTCAACGCAGGGCGTTCGTGGTCTGGAGCACGCCTTCACCATAGCCTTGCGGCCGTAGGTGCCCGCCGTCTGCTCTCTACACCTTCCCAAGCTGTAGCTTGGGCTTGGCTCGGCGTTGGCTCGGATGCAAAAGCATCCAGGGCGTTCGCCGACTTTGACGGGCTTCACTTCGGGCGTTTCCCCCCGAAGGCTCAAATTGTTCAAGTCCCTTGTGTCTACCGATTTCACCACTCGGGCGTAGTGCTCAACACACTAAAAACACCTACCTCCATCTACTGGCGCCTAGCTGGCCCCTGGCCGTCAAACCTAGCTGCAAAGCCACAGCTCGGATGCCCGCAAACCGTTGTCACTATTGACCTTCTGGCTCGGTAGTTCTAGCAGGAAGGACTTGACAAAACAGATTTTAAGTCCGCAGTGTCTACCAATTTCACCATCGGGGCGCCAGCCACCGAGTGCGTGTTGCCCGGCAGCGTAACCCGGACGTCGCCGCAGAGCAACGTCCCATCGAACAAGAGCAACGCAATCACTGAAGATTGGATGATTGCGTTGCACCAAGAAAAAAGGGAAGCCTGAGCTTCCCTTTGAATTTGGAGCGGGAAAAGAGTCTCGAACTCTCGACCTCAACCTTGGCAAGGTTGCGCTCTACCAACTGAGCTATTCCCGCATTTTGCATCAACACTTCAGTGCATCAGCAAGAATTAAATTATAACACAATTTTTGAATTTCTGCGAAATTTCAAAAATTTTTCCAACTCTCTGAAGTAACTCAAGTCACTTCAGCAAGTCAGCCGCATCCTGGAGGCGCGGTCCGGAGTCGAACCGGACTAACCGGATTTGCAATCCGGGGCATAACCGCTTTGCTACCGCGCCAGAAACCACTGCCTTGGCAAAAAAGGGAAGCTGATGCTTCCCTTTTTTGGAATTTGGAGCGGGAAAAGAGTCTCGAACTCTCGACCTCAACCTTGGCAAGGTTGCGCTCTACCAACTGAGCTATTCCCGCATTTATCGAAGCCTTACATTCTACAACGTTTGCTGCGATGGGATGAATTGTAGCGCATTTTTTGGAGGTTTTCGAAAAAAACTTCAGTGCTTCAAAGAATCGTTACTGACTGCCGGAGAAGTTTTGTCTGCCGTCACTGCAGTAACTGCAGCCTCCTCGTCTGACAAGGGGACAGGCTTGCGCTCCAGCGCCACCTCAAGAACCTTATCAATCCACTTCACAGGAATGATCTCGAGTCCGCTTTTCACATTCTCGGGAATCTCCTGCAGATCCTTGACGTTCTCTTCCGGGATCAACACGGTCTTGATGCCGCCACGCAAGGCCGCCAGCAATTTTTCCTTCAACCCGCCAATCGCCGTAACTTCACCGCGCAAGGTGATCTCACCCGTCATGGCAACATCTCCACGAACAGGAATGCCTGTGAGGGCGGAGACAAATGCAGTGGTCATTGCAGCACCTGCGCTCGGGCCATCCTTCGGCGTGGCGCCATCCGGCACGTGGATATGAATGTCCCGTTTTTCAAACACTTCATCCTTGATGCCCAGCAGCCGGGCACGGCTGCGCACAACCGTTCGCGCAGCCTCCACGGATTCCTTCATCACATCACCCAGTGATCCTGTGCGAGTAATGACACCCTTGCCTGGCATGGTCGCAGCTTCGATGGTGAGCAGGTCGCCACCCACCTCGGTCCAGGCCAATCCGACCACTTGGCCGATCTGGTTTTGCTGCTCAGCTCGCCCGTAGGTGTACTTGCGCACACCCAGGTAATCGGGCAGGTTGTCTTCCGTGACCACCACCTGGGGCGTGAGCTTTTTCAGCTGCAAGCCCTTCACCACCTTGCGGCAGATCTTGGACAACTCCCGCTCCAACGACCGCACACCCGCCTCACGGGTGTAGTAGCGAACCATGTCGCGCACCGCAGCTTCGGTAATCAACAACTCTTCGTCCTTGACTCCGTTGTTCTTCAGCTGCTTGGGCAACAAATAGCGCATGGCAATGTTGGTCTTCTCGTCCTCGGTGTATCCCGACAAGCGAATCACTTCCATCCGGTCCAGCAGTGCAGGAGGAATGTTCATCGAGTTGGACGTCGCCACAAACATCACGTCGCTCAGGTCGAAGTCAACCTCTACGTAATGGTCGCCAAATGTGTGGTTCTGCTCAGGGTCCAACACCTCCAGCAGTGCGCTGGATGGATCGCCTCGGAAATCAGTGCCAAGCTTGTCAATCTCATCCAAAAGGAACAGCGGATTGCGCGTTCCCACCTTGGACAAGCTTTGGAGCACCTTCCCAGGCAAAGCCCCGATGTAGGTGCGCCGGTGCCCGCGAATTTCGGCTTCGTCCCGCATACCGCCCAGCGCCATGCGTACGTACTTGCGCCCAGTGGCTTTGGCAATCGACTGTCCGAGCGAAGTCTTGCCCACCCCTGGAGGCCCCACCAGACACAGAATAGGCGCCTTGACCTTGTCGACGCGTTGCTGCACAGCAAGGTATTCAAGGATGCGGTCTTTGACTTTATCGAGACCAAAGTGGTCTTCGTTCAAGACACCTTCGGCGTTGACCAAATCATGCTTGATCTTGGTCTTTTTAGCCCAAGGCAAAGCTGTCAACACATCGATGTAATTGCGCACGACCGATGCCTCAGCAGACATGGGAGACATCAGCTTGAGCTTTTTCAATTCAGCTTCTGCCTTCTTGCGAGCCTCGGCAGGCATCTTGGCGAGCTTGATCTTCTTCTCAATCTCTTCGATGTCCGCGCCGTCGTCGCCCTCACCCAATTCTTTCTGGATGGCTTTGACCTGCTCATTCAGATAGAAGTCGCGCTGGTTCTTCTCCATCTGGCGCTTCACGCGCCCACGGATTTTCTTGTCAACGTTCAGGATGTCGACTTCACGATCAAGCTGCTCGAACAGATTCTCAAGGCGAGCCTTCACATCGGAGAGGTCCAGTACCACCTGCTTGTTCTCAAGCTTCAGAGGCAGATGGGCCGCAATGGTGTCGGCCAAACGGCCCGGATCATCGATGCTGGCGATCGACGTCAAAATCTCGGGTGGGATCTTTTTGTTCAGTTTGACGTATTGGTCAAACTGCTGCATCACTGCTCGACGCAAAGCCTCAATTTCACTCGACTTGGCTTCGTCAGCAGCAGGGGCAACTGGCGTCACCGTAGCGTTGAAATGGGTTTCTGCATCCTCTATGGAGGAGACCAAGGCACGCTGCTGGCCTTCCACCAGCACCTTGACGGTGCCGTCGGGAAGTTTGAGCATCTGCAAAATGGTCGAGACACAGCCGACATCAAACATATCAGACACCGAAGGCTCGTCTTTGGCGGCGGCCTTCTGGGCGACCAACATGATGCGCCGCTCGGCTTCCATGGCCAACTCCAACGCCTTGATGCTTTTGGGTCTTCCCACAAACAGCGGGATAACCATATGGGGAAACACCACCACATCACGCAAGGGCAACAGTGGAAGGTCAAGGGGGGTGGCTGGGAGGGGGGTATGTCCGGACATGGAAATCCTCAGTTAACTCTGTGGAATATGGTCCACATATGGGGATTTTCAACCCTTGCACGCAGCCGCACTGGCGCAAGGGTTGCTGAAAGAAAGGGCTGCTGGGTGCAAGCCCGTACCGGGCATCTCAGGCCTTCTTGGCCGCTTCGCGGTACACGAGAAGCGGCGGCTTGTTTTCTTCGATGGTTGCCTCGTCAACAACCACTTTCTCAACATTGCTGGTGTTGGGCAGGTCAAACATGGTGCCAATGAGCGATTGCTCCAGGATGGATCGCAAACCGCGCGCACCCGTCTTGCGTGCCAACGCCTTGCGCGCAATTGCCTTCAAGGCCGCTGGGCGAATCTCCAACTCCACACCTTCCATGGAGAGGAGCTTGCTGTACTGTTTGACGAGCGCGTTCTTGGGCTCTGTCAGGATCTGCACCAGCGCGTCTTCGCTCAACTCAGCCAGCGCCGTCACCACCGGCATACGGCCTACCAGCTCAGGGATGATGCCAAACTTGATCAGGTCTTCAGGTTCGATCTCCTGGAAGACATCCGTCAGCGACCGCTGCTTCTTGCTGCGCACTGCTGCACCAAAACCGATGCCAGAAGCTTCGGTACGGTTTTCGATGACCTTTTCCAAACCGGCAAAAGCGCCGCCGCAAATGAACAAGATGTTGGTCGTGTCGATCTGCAAGAAATCCTGGTTGGGATGCTTACGGCCACCCTGGGGAGGCACGCTCGCCATCGTTCCTTCAATCAGCTTGAGCAATGCCTGCTGAACGCCTTCACCAGACACGTCACGGGTGATGGACGGGTTGTCAGATTTGCGAGAAATCTTGTCGATCTCATCGATGTAAACGATGCCACGCTGGGCACGCTCCACATCGTAATTGCAGCTTTGCAGAAGCTTCTGCACGATGTTTTCTACGTCCTCGCCCACGTAGCCAGCCTCGGTCAGCGTGGTGGCATCGGCCATGACAAAAGGCACATCCAGCATGCGCGCGAGTGTCTGGGCCAGCAAAGTCTTGCCAGAGCCCGTGGGGCCAATCAGCAAGATATTGCTCTTCGAGAGCTCAACATCGTCCTTGAGCGCCTTGTCCTTGTGACGCAAACGCTTGTAATGGTTGTACACGGCCACAGCAAGCGTTCGCTTGGCTACGTCTTGGCCGATCACATAGTTGTCAAGATTGGTCTTGATCTCAGCCGGTGTCGGCAGGTCACTTCGCCCATCCTTGGACAACTCGCCCACCGGCAACTCATCACGGATGATTTCATTGCAAAGGTCAATGCACTCATCACAGATAAAGACCGAAGGACCAGCGATCAGCTTTTTGACTTCGTGCTGGCTTTTACCGCAGAAGGAGCAGTAAAGGGTTTTTTCGCTGGAGGAGCCTTTTTTCTCGGCCATGGGGCAATGCCTTGTTACGGAAAGTTGTCGGGATGATAACCAAATAAAAACGGCGTCTTCCCCAAGGGAAAACGCCGCCCAGTGTGCTACCGGGTTCAGGCGCGCTGGCTGATCACCTGATCCACCAAGCCGTAATCCTTGGCTTCATCGGCAGACAGGAAATAGTCGCGCTCAGTGTCGCGCTGGATCTTCTCCAGCGGCTGACCTGTGCGTTCGGCCAGGATTTTGTTCAGTTGCTCACGGGTCTTGAGAATTTCACGGGCGTGGATCTCAATTTCAGTGGCCTGCCCCTGCATACCACCCAGAGGCTGGTGGATCATGACCTTGGAGTTGGGCAGTGCAAAGCGTTTGCCTTTGGCACCTGCTGCCAACAAAAAGGCGCCCATGCTCGCAGCCATGCCGGTGCACAGCGTTGACACATCGGGCTTGATGAAGTTCATCGTGTCGAAAATCGCCATGCCCGCGCTGACAGAACCGCCAGGCGAGTTGATGTAGAACGAAATGTCCTTGTCAGGATTTTCGCTCTCGAGGAACAGCAACTGCGCCACCACCAGATTGGCAGTCTGGTCGTTGACAGGCCCTACCAAGAAAATCACGCGCTCCTTGAGCAGGCGCGAGTAAATGTCATACGACCGTTCACCACGGCCAGACTGCTCGATGACCATGGGGATCATGCCCAGGCCTTGTGTTTCCAATGCGCTCATGTTTTCTCCAGTCAAGCAGGTACTGTACCCAGAAATGAATTGGGGCCTGTGCGCAAAAGCACAAGCCCCTTGGTTGGCATTACCGCCAGCTCAATTCCGTAGGAAATGGCCAGCAGCAGGGCTTCAGCCCTGGCCCATCAGTTCGTCGAACGACACGGCCTTTTCAACCACCTTGGCCTTGCTCAGCACGAACTCGGTCACGTTGTTTTCGATCACCACGGCTTCCACTTCTGCCAGACGCTGGCGGTCACCGAAGTACCAGCGCACCACGTCTTCAGGCTTCTCGTAGCTGGCAGCCAGCTCGTCGATGTGGGCCTTCAGTTGCTCAGGCTTGGCTTGCAGTTCGTTAGCACGCACCAGCTCAGCAACAACCAGACCCAAGCGCACACGGCGCTCAGCCTGGGGGCGGAACACGTCTTCAGGGATTTCTGCCTTGTCGGCGTCCTTGATGCCGCGCTGCTTCAGCTCGGCACGGGCACCTTCCATCAGGCGGGCGATTTCGGCTTGCACGCTGGCGTTGGGCAGATCCAGCTCAGCTTTGGCCACCAGAGCGTCCATCACGGCTTGCTTGTTGCGAGCCAGCAGGCGGAACTTGACTTCACGCTCGAGGTTCTTTTTGATGTCTGCGCGCAGGCCTTCGACGGAGCCGTCAGCAATGCCCAGAGACTTTGCCAGGGCGTCGTTCACTTCAGGCAGGTGAGCAGCTTCAATCTTTTTGACGGTGACCAGGAAATCAGCAGTCTTGCCAGCCACTTCCTTGCCGTGGTAATCGGCCGGGAAAGCCAGCGGGAAAGTCTTGCTTTCACCGGCCTTCATGCCGCGCACAGCGTCTTCAAATTCCTTGAGCATCTGGCCTTCGCCCACCAGGAACTGAAAGCCTTCGGCCTTGCCGCCTTCAAAGGGTTCGCCATCGATCTTGCCTTCGAAGTCCACCGCCACGCGGTCACCGTCTTGGGCTGCTGCGTCCAGCGCGCGCTGGGCGAAGCTGCGGCGCTGCTTGCGCAGGATGTCGATGGTCTTGTCGATAGCGGCATCGGTCACTTCAGCCGACAGCTTTTCCACTTCGGCATCCGACAGATCGGCGATCTTGACTTCAGGGAACACTTCGAAAACGGCGTCGAAAGTAACTTGACCTTCAGGAGCGCCTTCTTTTTCCGTGATACGGGGCTGACCCGCCACGCGCAGCTTGGCTTCGTTGGCGGCCACGGCAAAAGCCTCGCCCACCTTGTCATTCAGCACTTCGTACTGAACTGAGTAGCCATAGCGCTGAGCCACCACATTCATGGGCACCTTGCCAGGACGGAAACCGTCCATCTTGACCGTGCGGGCCAGGCGCTTCAGGCGCGAGTCCACTTCAGCCTGGATCAAGGTAACGGGCACGCTCAGCGTGATCTTGCGCTCGAGCTTTTCAAGGGTTTCAACAGTAACGGCCATGGCTATTCCTCTTATGAATGTGGATCGTGCTGGCTGCAGCGCAGCAGCGCCGTGTTCCGCAAAGTCTCACATGGATGGTGCGCGGGGGGGGACTCGAACCCCCACACCATTGCTGGCGTCAGGACCTAAACCTGGTGCGTCTACCAATTTCGCCACCCGCGCGGTTCTACAAACAAACAGGCGGCAAGCACGGCTCGCCGCCTGTGTGAAATCGGTCAACCTTCTATTTTACCCTGATGTGCGGGGCGGCTGACCGAATCCTTTCTTCAAAATACTTCAGGCTCCGGGCGACGCACCCTGAACCACGCCGCGTACATCGCTGGCAAAGCCAGCAAAGTCAGCACGGTGGCAACCACCAAACCACCCATGATGGCCACGGCCATAGGGCCCCAGAAAACGCTGCGCGACAAGGGGATCATGGCCAGCACCGCCGCCGCGGCAGTGAGCACGATGGGGCGCAGACGGCGGACGGCCGACTCCACAATCGCGTCCCACGCAGGCACGCCGCGTGCACGGTCTTGCTCGATCTGGTCGATGAGGATCACCGAATTGCGCTGGATCATGCCCATGAGGGCAATCACCCCCAGCAACGCCACAAAGCCAAACGGACGGTTCAGCAGCAGCAACGCACCAGCCACCCCGGCCAGCCCCAGCGGGCCGGTCAGGAAGACGAGCATCGCGCGACTGAAGCTGTGCAGTTGCAGCATCAACAGCGTGAAGGTAATGAACAGCATGATCGGAATGCCTGCCGCAATCGACGCAGACCCCTTGGAGCTTTCCTCCACGGCACCAGCCACTTCAATGCGATAGCCGCCCTGCCCTGCCGCATGCCAGCGGGCTTCGATCTCGCGCAGGCCGGGCAGCAGAGCGGCCGTCACCGTGGCGCCCTGCATGCCTTCGGTCACATCCCCCTGCACCGTGATAGCGTAGTCGCGGTTCTCGCGCCACATCACACCGGGCTCCCAGGTGAACACAGGCTTGGCAATTTGCGTGAGCGGGATGGACTTGCCCGAGGCCGTAGGCAGATAAGCGCTACCGATATCGGTAATGGCGTTGCGCTCGTCCAGCGGCTGGCGCAGCACGATGTCGATGAGCTTGTCACCCTCGCGGAACTGCCCGATCTGCGAGCCGGCCAGCATGATCTTGGCGGCCTGGGCGATGGACTGGCTGCTGACCCCCAGCGCACGCGCCTTGTCCTGGTCCACCTCCATGCGCAGCACTTTCACGGACTCGTTCCAGTTGTCGTTCACGCCGCGCATGTCGGGGCTGGCGCGCAGTGCAGCCTTCACCTCGTCAGCACGCTCACGCAGCACCACCGGGTCGGGACCCATCACGCGGAACTGAACGGGGTAGGCCACGGGCGGGCCGTTGGGCAGCAATTTCACGCGCCCGCGCACTTCAGGAAATTCCTGTGCCAGCAGCGTGGGCAGCTTGATGCGCAGCGATTCACGCACCGCCAGGTCCTTGGGCAAGACGATGAACTGCGACACGTTGGTTTGCGGCAGCACCTGGTCCAGCGGCAGATAGAAACGCGGCACACCCGAACCCACCCAGGTGGTCACGGAATTCACGCCGGCTTCGGTCAGCAGACGCTGCTCCACCCGCTTGGTGACCTCTTCGTTGCCCGCAAACGATGTGCCTTCAGGGAACCAGACTTCCACCATGATTTCGAGACGGCTGGAATCCGGGAAAAACTGCTGCTGCACCTTGCCCATGCCCACAATACCCAGGGCAAAGGTCAGGGCCGTGAGGCCAATGGTGATCCAGCGGTGCTGCACGCACCAATCCACCAGCCGCCGGAAGGCGGTGTAGAACGGGCTGTCAAACACCTCGTGCGGGTCGTCGGTGATGCCCTTGTTGGCCTGGGCGGCCTGCACATGGGGCGGCACCTTGAGCAGCAGCGTGCCCAGGTAAGGCACGAAGTACACCGACACCACCCATGACAGCACCAGCGAAATCACCGTCACGGCAAAAATCGCGAAGGTGTATTCACCCGTCATCGACTTGGCAATGCCAATCGGCAAAAAGCCAGCCGCCGTGATCAGGGTGCCCGTCAGCATGGGCATGGCTGTCAGCTCATAGGCAAAGGTGGCGGCGCGCACCTTGTCGTAGCCCTCTTCCAGCTTCAGCACCATCATTTCGACGGCGATGATGGCGTCGTCCACCAGCAGGCCCAGCGCAATGATGAGCGAGCCCAGCGAAATCTTGTGCAGGCCAATGCCCCAGTACCACATGGCCAAAAAGGTCACGGCCAGCACCATGGGAATGGTGATGCACACCACCAGGCCGGGCCGGGGGTCGATGTACCAGCGCTTCCACAGCGGGTGGTTGCCAGGGCGCTTGTGCAGGCCCAGGCTGATGAAGCTCACGGCCAGCACGATGACCACGGCTTCGATCAGCACCTTCACAAATTCGTTGACCGATGTGGACACGGCCTTGGGCTGGTCTTGCACATTGACCAGCTTGACGCCCGCTGGCAACGAGTTGCCGATGCGCTGCGTGGCTTGTTCCAGCGCCTTGCCCAGGGCAATGATGTCGCCACCCTTGGCCATCGAGATACCCAGCGCAATCACCTCACGCCCCTGGTGGCGCACCTTCACGGTGGACGGGTCTACGTAGCCACGCTTGACCTCTGCAATATCGCCCAGGCGGAACTGCGCACCCGACGGGCCGCGAATCGGCATGGCCCGCAGGTCTTCAATGGCGTTGAACTGGCCGCCCACACGCACCTGCACCTGGTCCAGCGGGGTCTGCACAGCCCCGGCCGACTCCACGGCGTTTTGCTGGCCCAGCTGGGCCAGCACCTGGTTGAAATCCAGCCCCAGCTGCGACAGGCGCTTTTGCGAGATTTCGACAAACAGCTTTTCGTCCTGCACGCCGAACTGCTCGACCTTGGCCACATCGCGCACGCGCAGCAGTTGCTGGCGCACATCGTCGGCAAAGGTCTTCAGCTCTGCGTAGCTGAAGCCTTCGGACTCCAGCGCGTAGATCACGCCATACACATCGCCGAACTCATCGTTGAAGAACGGGCCCTGCACGCCGGTGGGCAGCGTGTAGCGCATGTCGCCCACCTTCTTGCGCACCGTGTACCAGATATTGGCCACCTCGTTCGGGCGCGATGAATCCTTGATCTGGAAGATGATCTGCGACTCGCCTGGCTTGGAGTAGCTGCGGATCTTGTCGGCGTAAGGCACTTCCTGCAGCGTGCGCTCGATCTTGTCGGTCACCTGCTCGGCCACCTGCTGCGCTGTGGCGCCAGGCCAGTAGGTGCGCACCACCATCACCCGGAAGGTGAACGGCGGGTCTTCGTCCTGCCCCAGCTGGAAATAGGCCGCGAAGCCCAGCAGCATCAGCACGACCATCAGGTAGCGCGTGAGCGCCGGGTGGTCGAGCGCCCACTTGGAGAGGTTGAACCCCTCTTTTGGTTGGTTCTGGCTCATGGTGTGCCTTACTTCGCAGCGGGCTGGGATGCACCGCTTGCTACTGAATCAGTAGCTGCTGGCGCTTGATTCACGGGCGCTACAGCCGTTTTTGGCTGATATACCGTTACCTTCTGCCCTGGTGAGAGCACATGCACCCCGGTGGCCACCACCTGCATGCCAGGCGTGAGGCCGGAGGCCACCACGGCGTCGTTGCCATCAGCAGTGGCAATCTGGATGACCTGGGACTTGACGGTGCTGGTGGCAGGGTCATACACCCACACCGCGGTGGACTGCCCTTCCTGGCGCAAGGCCGTGGTGGGCAGCTTGATGGCGGGGGTGCCGGCATGGCTCAGCGCCTTGGGGGTGACGTACACAGTGGAGCCCAAAGCCGGCGCTTCGGCGCGATCGATGGCCACCTTGACCTGGAAGGTGCGGGTGGCAGCGTCGGCACTGGCGGCCACTTCGCGCACCTTGCCCGTCAACGTCTTGCCATTGGCCCAGCCACGCACGGCCACTTCCTGGCCGGGGGCCATGGCGGCCACCTTGTCCTCGGGCACGGCAAACACCACATCACGGGCGCCGTCCTGGGCGATGCGCACCACGGGCGCACCTGCCGCCACCACCTGGCCTGGCTCAGCATCAATGCCGGTCACCACGCCAGCCGCATCGGCCACCAGCCGCGTGTAGGCGGCCTGGTTGCCTTGCGAGGCCAGTTGGGCCTGGGCCTGGTCCAGCGTGGCCTGCGCGGCCTTCAGGGCGGTGTCGCGCCGCTCCAGCTCGGCACCGCTGATGAAATTCTGGTCTTTCAGCGCTGCGTAGCGCTTGTAGTCGGCCGCCGCCAGGTCGCGCTGGGTGGTGGCTGCAGCCAGCTGCGCGCGGGCGGCCTCCGCCGCCAACTGGTAGTCCTTGGGGTCCAGCTGCGCCAGCACATCGCCAGCCTTCACGCGCTGGCCCAGTTCGGCCTGGCGCTGCACGATCTTGCCGCCCACGCGAAAGCCCAGGCGGGACTCCACCCTGGCGCGCACCTCGCCTGCATATTCGAGCTGCGACTCCAACGCACCCACGCCCACGGTCATCAACTTGACGGCACGCACGGGCTCCTGCGGCGGCGCAGGCCGCGAACAAGCGGTCATCAGCGCCACTGCGCCCAGAAGCGTGAGATACCTGTGAAACCCGTGAAATGGCCGCGAAGCGGAAGGTGTACGCATGGAAAATCCAGTGATGAAAAATGGTGCGACCGGGCGGTGCAAGTTGGACTGCCCCTTGCTCTGCGCCCAGGCCAAAGCCGATGAGCCCCTCCCCCGGCAAATCACGCGATAGGGCACGACAACACAGTCGTGCACGCCACAGCGATGGACCGGCGCGACAGGCGCAACCGGGAACCACCCCTTGTTTCGGGGCTGCAAAAGCGGTGATTTATTCAGGAGAGAGGCCTTCAACCAGCCCTGGTCAGACAGTGCCGAAACAGCTACTGACTGACCGGTTAGTAATCTATGAGAAGGCCCGGGCATTGTCAAGCGACAATCCACGCCGCCATGAATCCTGAAAACCGCTCTTCCCCTGCCCCTTCTGCGACCCCTTTGGCCGCCCCAGCGGCCCAGGCCGCAGCGGCAGTCACGCACTATGAGAATTTTCCGGTGGCGTCGCTGCTGTGCCCGCCCCGCCTGCGCCCGCCCATTCGGGCGATCTACGCTTTTGCACGCACCGCCGACGACATTGCTGACGAAGGCGACGCCCCGCCAGCGCAGCGCCTGCAAGACCTGGCAGCGTTCGAGACCGACTTGCAAGCTGTCGCCCGGGGGCACGCACCATCGGAGCGTTGGGAGACGGTGTTTCTTCCGCTGCGCGCCATGATCGAACAGCACCAGCTGCCTGTGAACCTGCTGGCCGACCTGCTCAGCGCCTTCGCCCAAGACGTGGAAAAGACGCGTGACGCCGAGGGCTACGCCGACCGGGCAGAGCTGCTGGACTACTGCCGCCGCTCTGCCAACCCGGTAGGCCGCTTGCTGCTGCACCTGTATGGCGTGAGCGATGCCCAGGCACTGCAGCAAAGCGACGCCATCTGCACAGCCTTGCAGCTGGCCAATTTCTGGCAGGACTTGAGCGTGGACATTCCGCGCGGCCGCCACTACCTGCCCCGCGCCGACTGCGCGGCCTACGGCGCCTGCCAGGCCGAGCTGCTGGCACGCCAGACCACGCCGCAGAATGCGCGGCTGATTCAAGACAGCGCCGACTGGGCACGGGCCCTGATGGTGCAAGGCGCGCCCCTGGTGCACCGCCTGCCCGGTCGCATGGGGTGGGAGCTGCGCCTGGTAGTGCAAGGCGGCCTGCGCATTCTGGACAAGGTGGACGCCCTTCAAGGCGGCAGCCTGCACACCCGCCCCCGCCTGCATGCCCCGGACTGGATCGTGATGCTGGCCCGCGCCGTGGCAATGTAAGAAAGATTTATGCCCCACAACGGGCGCTAACCCGCCGGCTTCAAGCGCCCGAAAAATTCAAGTCAAATCAGGCTCTAGCGCTTTATCCAAAAGCGCCAGCAGCTACATTTTTAATAGCATCATTGATGATTGGCAGACAACCCAGCACGCCAGCCAACCTGGCCTGCCTTGCCGCCACCGGCATGAGGGGCAGGGATTCCGCGCGTGCGGCGGCAGCACGGCGCCGCTAGCCTTGGCAGAACCACAACCCGAACCACGGCCTCGCACCACCATGTCCGTCAGCGTCTTCGACCTTTTCAAAATTGGCATCGGCCCCTCCAGCTCCCACACCGTGGGCCCCATGATTGCTGCGCGGCAGTTCTCATGCCACCTGCAAGCCACCGTGGGGCTGGCGGCAGTGCACCATGTGGTGGCCGAGCTGTTTGGATCGCTGTCCGCCACGGGTATAGGGCATGGCACCGACACCGCTGTGATGCTGGGCCTGGCAGGCCACGAGCCTGACACCATCGACCCCGACCAGATCGCGCCCACCGTGGCCCAGATTCGCAGCAGCCAACGCCTGCCGCTGCTGGGCGAACACAGCATTCCCTGGATCGAGAAGGAACACATGCTGCTGCGGCGCAAAAGCCTGCCCCGCCACCCCAACGGCCTGTGTTTTCGTGCCTTTGACGCGCAGGGCCAGGAAATCGCCGTGCGCGAGTACTACTCGATTGGCGGCGGCTTTGTAGTGGACGAGCAAGGCCAGCGCGTGACCAACCCCGGCGCAGCAGCTGCTTCCGGCAGCCAGGGCCATGGCCAGGGGCTGCCCTACCCTTACAGCACCGGGGCAGAACTTCTGGCGCAGTGCCGCGCCACGGGCTTGAGCATGGCCCAGGTCACTGCCGCCAACGAGCAGCACTGGCACAGCGCCGACGAAGTGCAACGCCAGCTGCTGCGCATCTGGCAGACCATGGCTGGGGCCGTGCAACGCGGCTGCGCGGCCACTGGCACTCTGCCCGGCCCCATGCATGTGCGCCGCCGCGCGGCCGAACTGCACCGCAACCTGAGCAGCCACCCCGAGGCCGCGCTGCGCGACCCGCTATCGATGCTGGACTGGGTGAACCTGTACGCCATGGCGGTGAACGAGGAAAACGCGGCGGGCGGCCGCGTGGTCACAGCACCCACCAACGGTGCCGCCGGGGTCATCCCCGCAGTGCTGCACTACTACGTGCGGTTCCTGCCCGGTGCGAACGATGCGGGCATTGCCACCTTTTTGCTCACTGCGGGCGCCATCGGCATCATTTACAAGGTCAACGCATCGCTTTCGGGTGCCGAGGTGGGCTGCCAGGGCGAGGTGGGCGTGGCCTGCTCCATGGCCGCGGGTGCCCTCGCCGCTGTGATGGGCGGCACGCCCGAGCAGGTGGAAAACGCCGCAGAAATCGGCATGGAGCACAACCTGGGCATGACCTGCGACCCCGTGGGTGGGCAGGTGCAAATACCCTGCATTGAGCGCAACGCCATGGGCGCCATCAAAGCAATCAACGCCGCCCGCATGGCCCTGCACGGCGATGGCCAGCATGTGGTGTCGCTCGACAAGGTCATCAAAACCATGATGCAGACCGGCGCCGACATGAAGAGCAAATACAAGGAGACCTCGCGCGGCGGGCTGGCCGTGAACGTTGTGGAATGCTGACGGTGCGCAAGCAAGTTTGCGCACGGTAGGCCCTGAGGCAATCACGGTGGGGGGATGGATGCTGCAACGCACAAAAGGCACGTCCTTTTTACCCACCTTTCCCCCTGCTCAAGCATGTCAAACCCTTCCAAACTGCGCCAGTGGGCCTTGATGGCCGCCCTCAGCCTGGCCGCCGTGCCAGCCCTTGCACAAGACACCATTTCACGTATTGCCAGTTCCAGAGAGCTGCGTCTGGGCCACCGCGAGAAATCACTGCCCTTCTCGTACAAAGACAGCGCCTCTGGCAAGGTACAGGGCTACACGGTGGACATCTGCCTGCAGATCTTTGAAGAGATCAAAAAAGAACTGAAGCGCCCCGACCTGCGCGTGAATTACCTGCTGGTGGACGGCAAGAACCGCATCACCGACGTGAAAAACAACATGGTGGATCTGGAATGCGGCGGCACAGCCAACACCGCAGCACGGCAGAAGGAAATTGCTTTCAGCCACCATATCTTTGTGGCGTCTTCGGCATTTTTGGTGCGCAAAAGCTCCAACATCAAAACGCTGGACGATCTGCAGGGCAAGAAAATCGCCGTGCAGGGCAAGACCACGAACGAAAACCTGCTGCGCGCCAATGAGCGCACCTTCAACCGCAAGTTCAACTACGTGCTGGTGGAAAGCACTCTGGACGCCGTGAACGCGTTGGCCAAGGGCGAGGCCGATGCCGCCTTTGCAGACGACGCAGGCATCTGGATCCCGCTCACCCGCCTGGGCAAGTCCATGGATGACTACCACTTCCTGGAAAAACGCCTCTCTGTGGAGCCCTACAGCATTGGCCTGCGCAAGGACGACCCCAAGTTCAAGGAGCTGGTGGACCGCGTGACCCGCCGCATGATCCAGAACGGCGAGATGGCGGCCTTGTACAAAAAGTGGTTCAGCTCCGAACAAGGCACCCTGCCGATCAGCATCTTCATGAAAGAAGCGCTGCGTCGCCCCAGCGACATCGGTGTAGAGCAGATCGCGTTCTAAACCCCGCATGCCCTCGCCAGGGGCCGGGCAAAGCCCCTGGCGCGCAGATTCTCGGGTGCGGGCCACACAGCGCGTGGGACAATCGCGCCCCATGACTCCGGAACAGTACGTCCAACAAAAAGCCGTTGCCTCAGGCAGCAGCTTCTATTACGCCTTCTTGTTCCTGCCCGCGCCCCGGCGCGCAGCGATTACCGCGTTCTATGCGTTTTGCCGCGAGGTGGATGACGTGGTGGACGAAGTGTCTGACCCCGGCGTGGCCCGCACCAAACTGGCCTGGTGGCATGCAGAAGTGGCCAAGGCCTTCGGCGGCCAGCCAACCCACCCGGTCATGCAGGCATTGATGCCGCACACCCGCGATTACGGAATTGAGCAACGCCATCTGCAGGCCGTCATCGACGGCTGCCAGATGGACCTGGAGCAAACCCGCTACCTCGACTTTGCAGGCCTCAAGGGCTATTGCCACCTGGTGGCAGGCATTGTGGGCGAGGTGGCTGCACGCATTTTTGGCCAGACCGACGAGCGCACCACCCAATACGCACACACGCTGGGGCTGGCGTTTCAGCTCACCAACATCATCCGCGACGTGGGTGAAGACGCCATGCTGGGCCGCATTTACCTGCCCGTCAGCGAGCTGCAGCAGTTTGATGTGAAGGCGCACGAAATTCTGAAGCGCACGTATTCCGACCGTTTCACCGCCCTCATGCGCTTTCAGGCCGAGCGAGCGCACCGCCTGTACGACGAGGCGCTGGCCCTATTGCCCGACGCAGACCGCCGCGCCCAAAAGCCTGGGCTCATGATGGCCAGCATCTACCGCACCCTGCTGCGCGAAATCGAACACGACAACTTCCAGGTGCTGCACCAGCGCATTCGCCTCACGCCCCTGCGCAAGTTCTGGCTGGCATGGAAGGTCCAGGCCCTGGGGCGCATGTGATGCGCGTCGCGGTGGTGGGGGCCGGCTGGGCCGGCATGGCGGCAGCGGTGGCGTTGACGCAGGCAGGCCACCACGTCACGGTGATGGAAGCCGCTCGCACCCTGGGCGGGCGGGCGCGGGCCCTGCACACCGTGGATGCAGCAGGCCAGCCCCTCGTGCTGGACAACGGGCAACACATCCTGATTGGTGCCTACACCGAAACCCTGCGCTTGATGCGCACGGTGGGCGTGGACGTGCCCAGCGCCATGCTGCGCCTCCCCCTGACCTTGACCTACGCCGACCGCAGAGGCCTGGAACTGCCCAACCTGCCGCCCCCCTGGGATGCGCTGGTGGGCGTGGCGCGGGCACGCGGCTGGAGTTGGACCGACAAAGTCGCGTTGCTGCGCACCTGCGCCAGCTGGCAGCTCAAGGGCTTCCGGTGCGATGCGCGCTGGTCGGTAGCGCAGCTGTGCGAAAGCCTGCCGCAGCGCCTGCTGCAGGAGTTCATCGAGCCCCTTTGCGTATCGGCACTCAACACCCCGGCGCACGAGGCCAGCGCGGAAGTGTTCTTGCGCGTGTTGCGCGACAGCCTGTTCAGCGGGCGCGGTGGCTCGAACCTGCTGCTGCCGCGCACCGACCTGGGTGCGCTGTTCCCCGATACCGCCGCGCAGTGGCTGCAAGCCCAGGGGGCGGCGCTGCACACGGGGCAACGCGTGGCGGGCCTGGCGCGCACCGCTGATGGCTGGGACGTGGACGGCACACGCTTTGACTCGGTGGTGCTGGCCACCCACAGCACGGAAGCCGCCCGCCTGGCGCAAGCGGCCCACGGCAGCCTTTCCCAAACCGAACAAGGCGAAGCCGCCGAGTGGATCCATGTAACCCAAGCACTGCGGTTCACATCCATCGGTACGGTGTACGCACAGGCCTCTGCCACAAGCCTCCCGAATGGGTCTGGGCACACTGAGGAAAGTCGCCATACCCTGAACCAGGCAATGCTGGCCTTGCGCCCAGGCCCCGAGCAACCCGCACAGTTTGTGTTCGACCGCGGGCACCTGGGGGGGCCTGCCGGTTTGCTGGCCTTTGTGGTCAGCGTCAGTGAGCAAGACCGTTCCACGCTTGAGGATCAGGTAGTGCGCCAGGCCCAGGAACAGCTGGGCCTCAAAACCCTGCGCCCCCTCCAAACCGTGGTGGAAAAACGCGCAACCTTTGCCTGTACCCCAAGGCTGCGCCGTCCAGGAAATCGCGTGCTCTCAGGCCTGTGGGCCGCAGGCGACTACACGGAAGGCCCCTACCCAGCCACGCTGGAAGGCGCCATCCGCAGCGGCCTGCACGCAGCGCAGCAAATCACAGGCCTGCGCCACTGAAAACGACCCGCTTGGCGGGCTAATCCTGGCGCGGTCGCAAGCAGTCCAACCGACCAGAGCGACCTTGATACGCATCAAAAATCGTCGATCTGGATACCGAACGGGGCCCTCTACGGGAAAGGGTCCGACGCTTTATCAGTAACTATCTGCTACAGAACGATAAAGTCGGTATTAATGCGTTTTTTCGCCTACCCCGCAGTCTCCTCACCCCGAACGGTACCTGCAGTTTCCCTGCCAGCTGTCTCGGCCGCACTGTGGGCCAAGCCCGCCGGGCTTGCGACAAAGCCCTGCCACAAACGAGCCTTCTTAGCCCTCATCCGTTCACGGTCAGGATGCACCCGATGAAAACGTTCTGGATGCACTGGAGGGTGACGGGCGCATTGGCCGCGGTACTCGTTGCCTGTGGCGCTTACTGGTGGCTTTTGCTCGCGCAACAGCAAGAGCAAACCACCTTTGCGGAGACACAGACCGAACTGCGTGCCACGCACATTGCGCGCACCCTTGCGGCCCAAATGGAAACATTGATGGGCGGGCTGGAATACCTGGCGCGCAGTCTGGCCGTTCTGCACGAACACGACCCGCAGCACACCTTTCAGTTGGCAGCGACCGACGCCCTTGCGTCGTTCCCGCCGGGCAGTATTTTGCAAATCGCGGTGGCAGACTCCAGTGGACGCATCGTGTATTCGTCGCTGTCGCCCGACAGCGCAACGCTGGGCACATCGATCGGAGACCGTCCCCACTTCCAGGCCCACACCTTGGAGACGGAAAAGCGCCTCTACATTAGCCGCCCCACACTGGGCCGGGTGTCAAGGCAGTGGTCGGTGCAAGTGTCTTACCCTATCAGCCAAGGCAACCGCTTTGGCGGCGTGGTGGTGCTTTCCATCAACCCGGACTACCTGTCCAATAACCTGCGCGATGTATTCACCCAGGGCAACGACGCAGCACTGCTGCTGCGTGCTGATGGGGCGTATCTCGCGCGCTCCCACGGTCAAAAGGAGGTAATGGCCCTGAACGTACCCGCAGACCGCGAATTTATGCGCTACCCAGAGCGCACCAGTGGGCGATACCAAGTTGCCGCGCCTATTGAAGATGTGCACCGGTTCTACGCCTGGCAGCGACTCGCGCACTATCCCTTGGCGTCAGCGTCGGGCTCAGCCGCGACCAGGCCATGGCGGGAACGTACCAATCCGTGCGCGACAGCCGCCTGCGCAATGCCGTGGGAACGCTGGCGTTTGTGCTGGCGGCGTGCTGGATTGCGCTGCTCTTCCAGCGTCAAAAGCAGGACCGTGAACGGCTCGAGCGCCAAAGGCAACGTTACCGACTGGCACTGGAAGGGGGTAAGCTGGGCACATGGAATTGGAGCCCGCCTGCGGGAGATTTCTTTTTTGACCGCCGCTGGGTCCGTCTGCTGGGGTTGCCAAAGGAAGCCTACCACCCCAACCCTGAGCAACTCCAAGCGTTGATCCACCCTGAGGATTGGCCAGCCTGGTGTGATGCCCTCGACGCTCACGTTCGCGGGGACTCCGAATTCTTCGAGGCAGAGCCCCGGCTGCGCCACCAGGACGGCCATTGGATCTGGATGCAGGTGCGTGGACGCATCGTGCGCCGCGCGGGTAAGCCGTCTTCGCAACGCATCACCGGCACTTATATTGACGTCACGCAGCGGCACGAGATCGACGCGGTGCGCCAGGAACTACAGCAACGCCTGGCCAAACTGCTGGTGCAGGTTCCTGGCACGGTGTACCAATTCAGGTTGCGGCCTGACGGAAGCAGTTGCTTTCCGTATGCGAGCCCTGGCATTGCCGACATCTACGGCATCACCCCAGAGCTGGCGCAGACGGATTCCCGCCAAGCATTTGCAAGTGCCCATCCTGAGGATCTTGAAGCATTGCGCTCCAGCATCCTGGAGTCAGCCCGCACGCTGGAACTGTGGAGCCACGAATGGCGCCAAGTGCTGCCCAACGGCCAAATCCGGTGGTTGGCCGGCCAGGCCAAGCCTGAGCGCGAAGCTGATGGGTCCACGTTGTGGCACGGGTACATCCACGACGTGACTGAACAACACTCCGTGATGGAAGCACTGCGTCGCAGCGAAGCGCGGCTGCGCCTGACCATGGCCGCCGCGCAGGACGACTTGTGGGAATGGGACACCCGCACCGGCATCATCGAGATGGACCAGCGTTGCCACCAGATGCTGGGCTACGAAGTGCTTCCCCAAAAGTTGAGCTTTCAGACATGGCAAGAGTATGTGCACCCTGATGACCGCCACCGGGTGCTTACCACGCTGCAACGCCAGATTGCCCTGGGCGAGCCCTTCGACATGGAAACACGCCTGCTCACCCAGCAAGGCACATGGCGGTGGATGGAAATCCGAGGGCAAGTTGCGCCCGACGACACAGAAATTGCCGGGCTGGTGATCGGCACCCAGACCGACATCACCCCCCGCAAGCAGGAAACACACCTTCGGCAAGCACTGCTCGACAATGCCGCCGCAGCCCTGCTTATCTCGACCCCCGAGCGCATCATTGCGCTGGCCAACCACAGAGCCGTGGAGACCTTCTCGCAGGACGGACTGCCCCTGCAAGGCAAAAGCCTGAGCGTCCTGCACCGGCACGAAGCAGCGTTCACGCAATTTCTACCGTACGTGGATGCCGTGCGGGAGCAAGGTGGCGTGGAGGTGGAATACCTCATGCGCACTGCCACAGGCGCCCTTCGCTGGTTTTCGATCAGAGGCACCCCCCTGGATCCGCAGCAGCCAGAGGGCGACGTGATTTGGACCCTGGTGGACACCACCGAGCGGCGCGAGACCGAAGAGGCCTTGGCAACAGCCCAGGCGCACTTGATGGAGGTGATTCGGCACTTCCCTGGAGGGGTGCTGGTACAAAACCAAGTTGGCACCGCCGTGGTGCTGAACCAGGCCCTGTGTGATCTTTTTGGCGTCAGCACGCCCTCAGAAGAGCTGGTGGGTTGTGATCGAAACAAGTTGCGTGCCATGGTTCCGTCCGAGGTTTTGGATGCGCTGCCCCCCACAGAGCAGCTGTACACCATGGGTAACAACGCGACTTACGAAGTGGCACTGGCACAAGGCACCACCGTGCGGATCGACATGGTGCAGATACGCACCGCCCGAGGCGATGACCTGGGCAGGTTGTGGCTGGCGCAAGACATCACCGAGCGCCGCCGCCGCGAGGAGCGGCTGGCCACCACCGACACCCTGACGGGCCTGACCAACCGGCGCGCTTTCATGGCCCGCCTCGAAGCCGAGATCACCCATATCGCCCACGGTGCGCCTCCCGCGGCCTTCCTGATGCTGGACCTGGACCACTTCAAGCGCGTCAATGACACCTGGGGACACGCCACGGGCGACAAGGTATTGGTTCATCTGGCCAACTTGTTGCGCGGGAATCTGCTGCGCAAGGAAGACATGGCTGGGCGACTGGGTGGCGAGGAGTTTGCGGTGCTGTTGCCCAACACCACGGTGGAGCAAGGCCACGCCATCGCCGAGCGTCTGCGCATGGCCTTGGAGCAAAGCACCATCGCAAGCGATGACGGCCAGACCATCCGAGTCACCATGAGCGTGGGCTTGTGTCCGGTCTTGCCAGACTCGGCATCGACCTTGGCCAGTTCCGACGCGGCGCTTTACCAGGCCAAGAACACCGGACGCAACCGGGTCGTGCGGGCAGGCACCCCAGATGCCTGACAGCGCGCTGTGAAGCCATGGGCTGCCGGGTAGCAAGGGCAACAAATACAAGCCTGTGTCAGTGCGACCATGCCACACTGACAGCATTCCGAAAGCTGTCACTCGGCACGATGCTTCAAGGCAACCAGGCCTATGAATCACTGACCAGAACGAGGAGACATCGCCATGTTTGAACTTCCCCCCACCTTCAACCCTGCACGCCGCCACCTGCTCAGCGCAGGTTCCGCGCTCGCTCTGGGAGGGCTTTTGCCTGCCAGCGCAGCAGCCCAAGCCGCCTGGCCCAGCAAATCAGTGCGTTTTGTGGTGCCGTTTGCACCAGGGGGCAGCTCAGAAATCGTGGCTCGATCCACGGCCGCCGAACTGTCAAAGACCCTGGGTCAAAGCGTTTTTGTGGACAACAAGCCAGGGGCTGCTGGCAACATCGCGATGTCGGAAGTGGCACGCGCCGAAGACCAGCACACCTTGATCCTGGGGCACATCGGCACGCTGGCGGTCAATCCCTTCATCTTCGACAAGCTGCCCTACGATGCCAACAAGGACTTCAAGCCGGTGAGCCTGCTGGCCAAGGTGCCCAGCCTGTATGTGGTGCACCCCGATGTGCCGGTCAAGAACCTCAAGGAATTCATCGCCTACGCCAAGAAAAGCCCCGGCAGGTTCAGCTACGGCTCTGCCGGCAATGGCAGCGCGGGGCACCTGGCGTTTGAATACCTCAAGATGACTGCCGACCTGTTCCTGTTGCACGTGCCCTACCGTGGCACCGGCCCCATGATGACCGACCTGCTCTCGGGCCGCCTTGAGGCCTCAGCCGTGGGTGCAGCCGCGATGCTGCCTTTCATCAAGTCGGGCAAGGTGCGCTGCATTGCCACCGGCTCGGCCAAGCGCCTGCCGCAATTGCCCGACGTGCCCACCGTGGCCGAGCAAGGCTTTCCTGGCTTTGAAATGACCCAGTGGTACGGCATGCTCGCCCCGGCCAACATGCCCGCAGCCAACCTCGAAAAGCTCTCGGTCGAAACCATGAAGGCCGTCAAAGCCCCCGCCTCGCTGGAACGGCTCAACGCCGACGCAGCCGAGGCCATTGGGGGTACGCCTGCGCAGTTCGCCCAGTTCATCGCCGCAGAGCAGGAACGCTGGAAGAAGGTATTGCTGCGCGCCAAGGTCAAGCCCGACTGAGCACACCACAGACTGCGCCTGCCCCTCCTCCTGGCCTGCACCGCAGGCTTGAATGGCTGTGGACGTTGCCGAGCCTACCCTCAGGCCGTCTATCCCGCATTAGCATCGCCCCATCATGCGCATCCTTTTGGCAGAAGACGAACACAGCCTGGGAACCTGGCTCAGCCGGGCGCTGGAGCACGCCGGCATCCAGGTCGAATGGGTAAGCGACGGGCTGATGGCCGATCGGGCCCTGCAACATGCCGACCACGACGCCTTGGTGCTGGACCTGGGCCTGCCGGGGCTGGACGGCCATGGCGTGTTGCAACGGCTGCGCGAACGCGACCAACGCCTTCCCGCGCTGATTCTGACGGCGCGTGATTCGCTGGACGAGCGGGTGCGCCTACTCAACGCCGGCGCAGACGACTTTCTGGCCAAACCTTTCGAGCTGGCGGAGCTGGAGGCACGCCTGCACGCCCTGGTGCGACGCGCACGGGGCAACGAACACCCCCGGCTGGCCTGCGGCTCGCTGGTTTATGACGGCCAGCGCAAGCAGTTCACACTGCAAGGCGCGCCACTGGCCTTGTCCCCGCGCGAACTGGCAGTGCTGCGGGTGCTGGTGCAACGCAGCGGCGAGCCCTTTTCCAAACAGCAAATACTGGATCGGGTGTTCTCTGACGACGAAGACGTTCACCCCGAAGCAGTGGAAGTGTTTGTGCACCGGCTGCGCAAGCGTCTGGAAGGCAGCGACGTACGCATCACCACCCTGCGCGGGTTGGGCTACGCACTGGAGTGCAATTGATGGCGCTGTGGCGCAGCACATGGCCATCCACGCTCTCCGGCCTGCGCCTGTGGCAGCGCCTGGCCATCGTGCTGCTGCCCCTGCTGGTGCTGGTAACGGCGCTGGAACTCTGGATGACACGGCACGATGCGCTGGAGGCAGCCAACGCGGCGTATGACCGCTCGCTGGTGGGGGCGCTCAAGGCCATCGACGCGGGCATCTCCACCGCATCGGGCGGGCTCACGGCCGAGCTGCCCTACAGCATGCTGGAGTTCTTTGAGCTGACAGCCAGCGGATCGGTGTACTTCCGGGTAGCTACGTCCGATGCATTGGTAGAGCTGGGCAATGCCGATCTGCCCTTACCGCCCCGCCCGCTGGAGCCAGGTGTTCCGCGTTTTTACGACGCCCGGTATTTTGGAGAGTCCTTGCGCCTGGTGGCTTACCAGCGCCCCATTTCGGCAGATGCGAGTCTGAACGGAACCAGCCCGGGGCAGTCGAATACCAGCGTCATCGTGCAAGTGGGTGAAAGCACCCAATCGCGCCGCGACTTCACCCTGCGCTTTGTGCGCCGCGCAGCCCTGCGGGATGGACTGATCCTGGTGCTGATGGTGCTAGGTGCTGCCGGAACCCTGGCGCTGGCCTTGCGCCCGCTGGCACGTTTGGCGCAAGGCGTGCAAGACCGCAGCCCGGAAGATATGACGCCTATCCCGCCACAGGATCTGCCCGCAGACATCCGCCCCCTGGTGTCCGCCGTCAACCAGCACATGGCACGCAACCAGGCGCTCATCACGCAGCAAAGAGAATTTCTGGACGACGCATCGCACCAGTTGCGCACCCACCTGACCACTTTGCAGATGCAGGTGGACTATGCACGGCGAGAGCCCAACGGCGACCTGGTGCAGCAGACACTGCAAGCCCTGGGAACCGAAATTGCCCGCGCCACCCGCAGCACGCAGCAATTGCTGGCCCTGGGGCGCAGCGACACAGCCGCCCTGGATTTCGCGCCCCTGGACTTGTCCAGCCTGCTGCGCACGGTCGCTCTGGAACTGCTACCCCAGGCACGCGCCAAGCAGATCGACTTTGGCATTCAGCCGCCCGCCCCCTCGCATGCCATGGCCGTGGCCGATGCCCACCTGATGCACGAAGCGCTGACCAATCTGGCAGCCAACGCCATTGCCTACACCCCATCAGGGGGCACCGTCACGCTGGCGGCAGCCGGGGACGAGCTGGGCTGGAGCCTGAGCGTGGAAGACAACGGACCCGGACTGACCGAGCAGGAACAGGCTACCCTGGGCCAGCGTTTCAAACGCGGGCCGCAGGCGAAGACGGCTGGCTCGGGCCTGGGGTTGTCAATTGCGCGGTCCATCGCACAACGGCATGGGGGCGCGTTACGCCTGCAAAACCGGGAAAGTGGCCAAGGCCTGTTGGCCCTGGTGTGGTGGCCCAAGCCCGCCGCCCACCAGGGTGGTACAGCCGGGCCCACATAATCGCCGACGCAGCAGCATCCGCCGCGAGCCAGCTACTGAAAACCTTGCATCCAGCACCATGCCAAGCACTTCGGAATCCGCTGTTCTGCCCCGCCGCGTTGCACTGCACGCAGCCGCGCTGGCGCTGACTCCGCACTGGGTGTGGGCGCAAGATGCCACCGCACAGGATTTATCTGGTAGCGAATGCATCGCACCCTCCAAGCCGGGTGGCGGTTTTGATCTGACCTGCACCTTGGCCTCCCAGGCCATCGCCAAGGTGCGCCCCGCCTTTGCGCCACTGCGCACCCGCTACCTGCCAGGCGGCATTGGCGCCGTGGCTTTTGACCGGGCAGCCACGGGTCGGCTGGATTCTCGCCACGCTCTGGTGGCCTTCTCCAGCGGCTCGCTGCTGAACATTGCCCAAGGCCGTTTTGGCCCGCATCCGCTGGACGCCGTGCGCTGGGTGGCCACGCTGGGCACTGACTACGGCGTGGTGGCTGTACACCCCCAAAGCCCCTTTCAAACACTTTCGCAGTTGATGCAAGCGCTGCGCGACAGCAACCAGCGGATGGTGTTTGGGGCTGGCGGCACGCTGGGCAGCCAGGATTGGATGAAAGCCGCGCTGCTGGTGCGCCATGCCGGCAAAGACCCCCGCCACATGCGCTTCGTATCTTTTGAAGGGGGCGGTGAGGCCATCAAGGCGCTGGTAGGCGGGCACATCAACGTCTTTACCGGGGACGCCGCCGAGGCCATGAAGGCACAGGCCCATGGCTCGAAATTTCGGCTGCTGGCAGTGCTCTCGCCCGCCCGACTTCCTGGCGCACTGAGCCAGGTACCCACCGCCACAGAGCAAGCCACGCCTCTGGTATGGCCCACCGTTCGGGGCGTCTACATGGCCATGGGTACGCCACCCGCGCTGGTGTCGGCCTGGACGGCAGCCTTCGCGCAGGCCCATGCAGACCCCGGCTATGCGGCACTGTGCCAAGTGCATGGATTGACTCCTCACCGGCTCACCGGAGCCGCCTTGGAGACCTACCTGCAAGCCCGTGTGGAGGAATACCGCCAGCTCGCGCGGGAGCTGGGCTTGCGGCTCTGGAAAACAGGCACGGCCTGAATTAGCTGGCCGCTTGGCAGCCAAGCCCGTGCTCAGCCGCCCGCTTCCTGCGCTTCAGCCGCTGCGTCTTCCGGGCTGGGGAGGCGGGTTGCCAACACCTTGTCGATGGTCTTGCCATCCATGTCCACCACTTCCAGCTTCCAGTTCTCCCACTGCACGGTGTCCGTAACCTTGGGCAGACGGCCGGTGAGCAGCATGACCATGCCGCTGAGGGTGTGGTAGCGACCGCGCTCTTCCTCTGGCACGGAGTCGAGGTTGAGGCGATCCTTGAGCTCGGGCACGGGAATGTGCCCATCCAGCAGCCAGCTGCCATCTTCCCGCTGCAGAGCCCAGGAGGTCTCTGGATCGCGGGGCTGGAACTCGCCGGTGATGGCCTCGATCAGGTCTTGCAGCGTGACGATGCCCTGCACTTCGCCGTACTCATCGATGACAAAGGCCATGTGCACGTCCGACAGCCGGAAGTTGTCCAGCAGCTCCATGCCCGTGATGGTCTCAGGCACATACAGTGCGGTCTGCAAGGGCTGGTCTTCCAGCGTGTGCTTGGGGTCGCGCAGCGCGCGCGACAACCATTGGCGGGCATTGAGCACGCCTTTCAGGTGATCCATGCCACCGCGCACCACCGGGAAGCGGGCGTGGTCAGATTCTTCGATGCGGCGCAGGTTCTCTTCAAAAGGCGCATCCAGGTCCAGACACACCACATCGCCACGAGGAACCATGAGGGAGCCAATCTGGCGATCGTCTAGGCGGAACACGTTGCGCACCATGGTGTGCTCGTGCGACTCGATCACCCCGGCCGTCGTGCCTTCGACCAGCATGGCGTGGATTTCTTCTTCCGTCACCGGGCTGCCGCTGGTCTCTTTCACACCCAGCAAGCGCAGCAGCGTGCGGGTGGAGCCCGACAGCAGCAGCACAAACGGCTTGGTCGCAACCGCCAGCAGATTGATGGGGCGCGCCACCAGGCGGGCGAATGTCTCGGGATGAGACTGCCCGATGCGCTTGGGCACCAACTCGCCCACCACGATGGAGAAATAGGTGATGAGCACCACCACCAAACCGGTGGAGGCATACCCAGCGTAGGGCGATGGAACCCCCACCACGGTCAGCCACTCGGCCAGAGGCGCAGCCAAAGCTGCCTCACCCACGATACCGTTCAGCACACCGATGGAGGTGATACCGATCTGGATCGTGGACAGGAATCGCGTGGGGTCTTCACCCAGCTTGACGGCGGCGGCAGCGCCGTTGTCGCCCTCATCAATCAACTTCTGCAGCCGCGCCTTGCGCGCAGTCACCAGCGCGATTTCCGACATGGCAAATACACCGTTGAGGCAGATGAGAGCGAACAGTATTGCTATTTCCATATGAAGGGCGCCGAACGCGCCCTGTGTACCAAGAAGCTGTGGATTGTAAGAAACTCTGTCAGATCACTCATGACGGGTACATGGCAATGGGCCAGAGACACCCGGTGCGGCGAATGACCGAGGGGGTGGTGGGCGCTTGTCAGCGCTCCAGCCACCACTGGATAACCACCTTGGCCAGAAAGCCCAGGAAGCCCACCCCCAGCCCCAGAAACAGCACGAAGGTGCCAAAGCGACCCGCCTTGGACTCCCACGCCAGCTGCCCAATAATGAACAGCATGTAGAGGATGAAAGCCCCCACGCCATAGGTGAGGAAGAAGCCCGAAATCTGCGCCTCGGTAAAACCAAAAATCACGACGACACCCCACTGCGTTGCCCCGTGGCCACTGCCGCATCGCGCAGCGGCAGGCTGGATGCATCCACCAGGTCACGATAGGCGTGCCAGCTGGCGTGGCCCAGCATCGGCATCACAAAAATCAGCCCCAGCAGCAAGGAGCCCAGCCCCAGCAAGGTGAAGCCCAGAATCAAAGCTGCCCAAAACGCCATGGGCAGCGGGTTGGCCACCACCACTTGCCAGCTGGTCAGCACCGCCACCCGCAGCGAAGCGCGCCGGTCCAGCAGCAGCGGCATGGCAATCACGCTCGACGCGAAGATCGGCGCCGCCAGCAGGCTGCCCAAACCCAGCCACAGCTCAAACAACCAGCCGTTGTTGGCCAGCACCACATGGCGCATGAAGTCCATAGGGGTCTCCACAGGCACCGGCGCCAGCAAGGTGATGAAGGCGGCAGAGGTAATCACCCAGCCCGTGGCCGCCAGCGCCAGCAGCGCGCCAAACTGCACCATGCACCAATAGTCGTTGCCCCACTTGTTGAAGTGGCTGTTTTGCCAGTTCAACCAGGTCTTGAGCACGACCCCCAGGTTGGCCTCCTGGCGCTGCTCCAGCGCCCGGCTGAGGGCATACAGGCTCGTGGCCAGCACGGGCGCCACCACCAAAAAGCCGGACAAAGCCCCCGCCAGCAGCCAGAAGCGGTGGTGTGCCACCGCCAGAATGGCCCCGCCAAAGGCGGTGATGGCCAGGCCGTGCGCAAAGCTGATCCAGCCCGAGCGGGCCATGTCACGCCACGCAAGCACCAACCAGGTCATGGGCTGCATGAGTCCGACGGTGCGTACCTGCGGCAGGGGAATCGGCGTTTTCGGCATGGGCGTCTCGGGCTAGGGTCAATCAATCGGCGTTCAAACAATGGACAGCGCAAGCCAGTCCTTCAGCCCAGCAGGCGGCAAAGGTGCGTGAGGCTTGCCACCGTGGCATGGGGTCGCTCGGGGTGCGGCCAGTCGTGCCCGGCGGTGTTCAGCCACACGGCCTGCATACCGGCCGCCAACGCGCCCTGGGCGTCCGCTGTGGCGTCGTCGCCCACATGCAGCACTTCGTGGGGCTGCACCTGGGCTGCCTGGGCCGCCGCGTAAAAAATTCGCACATCGGGCTTGGGCACGCCAAAATCCTTGGCGCTGATGCTGGCCTTGAAATAGTGGCCAATGCCCACGCGGTGCACATCGGCGTTGCCGTTGGACACGGCGACCACCGGGTAGCGGGCCGACAGAAACGCCAGCGTGTCGTGCGCGTCGTCAAACAGTTCCACCCGCTGGCGCTGGTCAAAAAACACATCAAATGCAGGTTCGGCCAGGGCGGGTTCATCGCCCGCTTGCTGCAACGCCAGGCGAATCGACTCCAGCCGCAGGGCGCTCAAGTCGTGCACCAGGTCGGGCCGCAAGGCCACCATCTGGTTGCGTATGGCGCGCAGCGCCTCGGTGTTGGCAAACAGCCTGGCCGTGGCCGGTGCGTGCAAGGTCAGCCAGTGCAGCAGCACTTGTTCGGCCTTGGCAATGGTGGGCAAGATGGGCCACAGGGTGTCGTCCAGGTCGATGGAGATGGCGCGAATGCAGGAAGTGTCCAAAGAAAAAGTTGGCACGGGGCATACCTGGGACGGTGAAAGCAGGGGGAAAACACCCTGCAACTTGAAGGTGAGATGACCCTGAGCATAACCGAGGCCCTTGTGCCTCATAGCGCGCTCACACGGCTGCTTCCGACCCCAGCGACGATCCGCGCACCACCAGCAACCCAGGCAGCAGGCTCTCGCGCGCCGGCCCCTGTAGACCGCTAATACGCTCAAGCAGGCACTGCGCCGCGCATTGCCCGATCGCATCGGTGGGCTGTGCCACCGCGCTCAGGCCGGGCCGGATCAGCGATGCCCATTCGGGGTCGTCAAAGCCCACAAAGCCCAGCTGCTGCCCAAACGTCCACCCCATGCGCGAGACGGCTGCAGCCACCCGCAGCGTGACCACCGAATTGCCCGCCACCACCGCGCAGCGCTCGCCGGGCCGGGCCTGCCGCAGCAGATCGGTGAGTGCCTGGTCCAGCACCTCGTCGCCCTGCTCGGCTGCCAGCTCCAGCACCGTACCGCGCACCGCCGAGCGCTTGGAGGACACCAGCGCACGGAAGGCCTCCGTGCGCTCGATGCGGGAACTCACGCCCAGCAAGGGCTGGGTAATGTAGAGCAGACGCTGCCAGCCTTGCTGCTGCAGGTGGGCACAGGCTTCGCGCATGGCGCCCTGGTTGTCCAGCGAGACGAAGTCTGCCGCCAGCCCGGCGTGGCGCCGGTCCACCAGCACAGCGGGCTTGCCGTGCAAGGTGTTCACATCCGCCTGCCCCTCGCCCTGCCCCAGCGTGTTGAGGATGAAACCATCTACCTGGTAGCTGGCCAACGCGTCGATGGCCGCACGCTCGCGCTCGCGGTCGTTGCCCAGGTTGAACAGCATGACCAGGTAGCCCGCGTCCTGGCAGGCTTTCTCGGCGCCGCGCAATACGGCCACTGAATAGGGGTTGGTGATGTCGGCCACCACCAGACCAATGAGCCGCGAACGGCCATGGCTCAGCGCCTGGGCCATGGGGCTGGGCACATAGGCCAGCTTGGCGATGGCGGCCTCGACCCGCGCCGCAATGTCGGGGCTGAGCAGTCGTTCACGGTGGTTGAAGTAGCGCGACACCGTGGCCTTGGACACACCGGCCTCGGCCGCCACATCAGCGATGGTGGGGCGGGCGCGGGGCGTGGCGGAGGATGCGGGTGTCGGCGGGCTCATGCGGGTACGGGGTTGTACACGGCGGCGGGCCGTTTGCCCGCCAGGGCCTGCAGCAGGTTGGAGGTGGCCAGCGCGGCCATGGCGTGGCGCGTGTCGTGCGTGGCCGAGCCGATGTGCGGCAGCGGGGTCACGCGCGGGTGGGTGCGCAGGGGCGACGCCAGTGGCAACGGCTCGGTGGCAAATACATCGAGCCCCGCTGCGCGCAGGGGGCCGTGGTCCAGCGCGTGCAGCAGGTCTTGCTCCACCACGGTGGCACCCCGGCCGCCGTTGATGAAGATGGCGCCAGGCTTCATGGCCGCAAACAGTTCGGCGTTGACCATGCCCCGCGTGCTGTCGGACAAGGGCAACATGGCCACCACAAAGTCAGAATGCGCCAGCAACGCGGGCAGCGGCGTGTGGATGGCCTTGCCCTGCAATTCAGGGGCTTGGGTGGCCAAGTCCACCGGGCGGCGGGCGTGGTACATCACGGGCATGCCAAACCCCAGTGCGGCGCGGCGCGCCACGGCCTGGCCAATGCGGCCAAATCCGAGCAGGCCCAGCGTCTTGCCATGCACATCGCTGCCAAACAGGTCTTCTCCAATGTTCTTGGTCCACCGGCCCTCGCGCACCAACTGCGACAGCTCCACCAGCCTGCGGCTGGTGGCCATGAGGAGGGCAAACACCGAGTCTGCCACCGTTTCGTCGAGCACCCCGGGGGTGTGGCACAGCATGATGCCGCGCGTCTGGAGCACGTCCAGCGCGTAGTTGTCCACGCCCACCGAAATGCTGGACACCACCTGCAGCCGGTGCGCACACCCCAGCACGGCGGCATCGATGGGAAAGCTGGAGCCAATGAGCCCGTGCGCCTGCGCCAGCGCGGCATCGAACCGCGCTCGCTCATCGGGCTTGCGCGGGTCGGCCACGGTCACGTCGTGCACTGCAGTCAACCGCGCGAGCTGGTCGGGTGGCAGCTCGCGAAACACCAGCACCTGCTTGCGCGCTGGGCTTGTGGTGCTGTCTGCTGAAGATGGCGCCAGGCTCACAGACCCGCCTCCTGCAGTTGCGCGCGGGTAGGCAGCCCCTCGGTGTCGCCTAGCACTTGCACGGCGCGCGCACCAATCCAGGCGCCACGGCGCACGGCGGCGGGCACGGGCAGGCCTTCCAGCAGCGCGCTGATCACGCCCACCGCAAAGCCGTCGCCCGCGCCCACGGTGTCTACCACCTGCGCCACGGGCACGCCGGGCACGCGGCCGGTGCCGGCCACATCGCTGTCGTAGTAAGCGCCCTCGGGGCCAAGCTTGACCACCACCAGCTTGGCGCCCCGCTCGCGGTAAAAGCGTGCCACACCCTCAGGGGTGGTTTCACCGGTCAAAAAAACGCCCTCTTCCATGCCCGGCAGCACCCAGTCGGCATAGGTGGCCAGGGTGTTGATCCAGTGGCGCATGGTCTCGGGCGACGACCACAGCGTGGGGCGCAGGTTGGGGTCGAACGAGATGGTGCGGCCCGCGGCGCGCATCACCTCCAGCGTGCGGATGGCCGCCTGCAGGCTGGTGTCAGAGATGGCGGCAAACACGCCCGTGGCATGCAGGTGGCGCGCGGACCGCAGCCAGGGCTCGTCCACATCGGCGGGCCCCATCTGGCTGGCGGCAGAGCCCTTGCGGTGGTATTCCACCTGCGGGTCGCGGCCATCGGTCACGCGCTCCTTGAACTGGAAGCCCGTGCGCTGTGTGGCATCGCACACCACGTGCGAGCAATCAATGCCTTCGCCCTGCATGGCAGCCAGCAGCGCGCGGCCCATCGAATCGGTGCCCAGGCGGCTGGCCCAGCCTACCTTCAGGCCCAGGCGCGCGAGGCCAATGGCCACATTGGTCTCGGCCCCGGCTGTGCGCTTGTGGAAGCCGGTGGCGTTCTCCAGCGGGCCGGGCTCGTTGGCCACCAGCAGCAGCATGGCCTCGCCAAACAATGCAACGTCAAAAGCCGGGGCGGTCATGCAGCCTCCCGTGCAGCGCGGATAAAGGCCACCTGCTCGCGCGTGACGGCCACCAGGTCGTCACCCACCAGCGGGTATTCAATGGCATGCGGCACATCGGCAGGCAAAGCGCGCAACACGGCGCGCCATGGCGCCACCGAATCGGCCAGCGGCACCGCCACCCACTTGGCGGGCAGGCGCTGCACGCCCTTGCAGTGCACATAGCGCACATAGGGTGCCAAGGCCTGCGCGGCCTGCAGCGGGCATTCGCCCTGCCAGTGCCAGTTGCCCATGTCAAAGGTCATGCCCAGGTCGAGCCCCGCCTGTGCCTGGGCCGCAAAAAAAGCCTGCATCGCGGCCAGCGTACCGGCAGTGGCGGTCTGGTCGTTCTCGATCACCAGCTCCACCTGCGGGGCGGCCTGCAGCAGGGCCTTGAGGCGATGCAGCGAGGCATGCGACGAAGAGCTAAAGCCGCCAATCGACATCTTCAGGCGCGGCGCGCGCAACACCTGCGCAGCCTGCACGCCGCGCGCCAGGGCTGCTTCGTCCAGCGCGCCCTGCGGGGTCCACAGGCCTTCGGGGCTGGAGTACACCGCCGCCCGACCCGCCAGCGCGGGCAGCTCGGTGGCCGCATCGCGCAGCAGCTCGCCACGCACCTCCACGCCATCCGCGCCCGCTTGCTGGGCCAGGTCGGTGCACCACAGCTGGCCGTGGCGGCCGGTTTCGGCCGCGCCGAAGGAGGACAGAGAAATCAATACCTTCATGTGTTTCTTTCACGCCGCGCCCCCACGGGGCGCAGGCTATCAACCGCGCACGACCTGCCAGGTCTCAATGTGCGTGGTGGGAAGTCAGGATCTGGCCCAGGAACTGCCGCGTCTTGTCGTGCTGCGGCTGGCTGAAGAACTGCTGAGGCGGAGCCTGCTCCAGGATCTTGCCGTCGGCCATGAAGATCACCCGGTCGGCCACGCTGCGAGCAAAGCCCATCTCGTGTGTCACGCACAGCATGGTCATGCCGTCTTCGGCCAAGCTGATCATGGTGTCCAGCACTTCCTTGACCATCTCGGGGTCCAGCGCCGAAGTGGGCTCGTCAAACAGCATCACCTTGGGCGCCATGCACAGCGCACGCGCAATGGCCACGCGCTGCTGCTGCCCGCCCGACAGCTGGCTGGGGTGCTTGTGCGCCTGCTCGGGGATGCGAACGCGGGTCAGGTACTTCATGGCCACTTCTTCGGCCTGCGCCTTGCTCATGCCGCGTGAACGCATGGGGGCCAGCGTGCAGTTTTCCAGAATGGTCAGGTGCGGGAACAGGTTGAACTGCTGGAACACCATGCCCACTTCGGCGCGCACGGCATCCACGTTCTTGCCGCCGGCGGTCAGGTCAATGCCATCGACCTCGATACGGCCCTTTTGCACCGTCTCCAGCCGGTTGATGCAGCGAATCAGCGTGGACTTGCCCGAGCCCGATGGCCCGCAGATCACGATGCGCTCACCGGGCCGCACCGACAGGTTGATGTCGGTGAGCACCTGGAAGCTGTCGTACCACTTGTTGACTCCTTCCACGCGGATGATCGGCGGCGTGCCGGGGGCGGTCGTGACTGCGTCGCTCATCAATGGCTCCTTATCGTTCAGGCAGGCTTACTGCAGCTTGGGCAAGTCAGCGCCAAGCCACTTTTGGTACAGCTTGTTCAGCTCGCCATTGGCGGTGTTGCGGGCCACAAAGTCGTTCACGGCCTTGGTCAGCTCGTCCTGGCCGGGGCGCAGGGCAATGCCCATGGCTTGCTGCAGCAGGTTGAACTTGTTCTCGAACGTGTTGGCGGGCACGCGCTTGGCGATCTGCGCCGCCACGGTGACCGAGCAGCCGATCGCATCGACCTGGCCCGAGATCAGTGCCTGCATGGCCGATGCGTCGTCGTCAAAGCGGCGGATTTCGGTGCCCTCGGGCGCGGCCTTGGTCACGGCCACGTCTTGGGTGCTGGCACGGGCCACGCCCACACGCGCGGTCTTGAGGTCTGCCGCACTCTTGATGTTGGCGCCCGTCTTACCGTACAGCACGATGGTCGCGGCCGCATAGGGCTGCGAGAACTGCACCTGCTTGGAGCGCTCGGGCGTGATGGCCAGCGAGGCCACCAGCACATCGACCTTGTTGGTCAGCAGAAACGGAATGCGGTTGGGGCCGGTGACGGGCACGATGTTGGCCTTCACGCCCAGGTCCTTGGCCAGCAGCTTGGCCACGTCGGCGTCATAGCCGTCGGGCTGGTTTTGCGCGTTGGTGGTGCCGTAGGGGGGAAAGTCCACCAGCATGCCGATGGTGATCTCACCCTTCTTCTTGATGTCGGCCACGGACTGTGCCGCGGCCAGCGGCGCAAACGCCGTGAGGGCGGCGCCCAGGCCCAAGGCGGCCAAAGCGGCGGTAGCGGTGCGGCGTTGCAAAGAAAAAGTCATCGCATGTCTCCTGGTGGTTGGTGTGAACGAGAACAGAAAGAAAAGAAGAAGGTTGCGGCGCATGGGTCAGCGCGCCAGAGCACGGGCGCGCTTGCGCTCCATGCGTGCGGCCAGCAGCGACAGCGGCCAGCAGATCACGAAATACAGCGCGGCCACGGTGGTGAACACATGCAGCGGCTGAAACGTGGCGTTGTTGATGATCTGCCCCGCCCGCGTGATCTCGGTGAAGCCGATGATGGCGGCCAGCGACGTGCCCTTGATGATCTGCACCATGTAGCCCACCGTGGGCGGCAGTGCAATTTTGAAAGCCTGGGGCAACACCACAAACCGCATGCGGGCCACGTACTTGAGGTTCAGCGCCTGGGCGGCCTCCCACTGGCCGCGTGGCACGGCCTCAATACACCCGCGCCAGATCTCGGCCAGAAAAGCCGCGCTGTTCAGCACCAGCGCCACGCCCGCCGCCACCCAGGGGTTGATGTCAAACCCCAGCACGGGTGCGCCAAAGAAGATGAGGAACAGCTGCAGCAGCAGCGGCGTGCCCTGGAACACCTGGATGAACACGCGCGCCGCATTGCGTGCCACAGCGTTCTCTGAGGTGCGCGACAGCGCAACCACCAGCCCCAGCAGCGCACCGCCGACGAAGGCAATAGCCGACAGCGCCAGCGTCCACTGCGCGGCCTGCACGATGAAAAGAAACTCGGAGAGTCCGAAGGTACGCATGGTCGGTCTCCTTATCGGCGGTCGGGGTAGTTAAGGACGCGCTGATAAATCAGCTTGAACAGCGCCGAGAAACTCAGCGCCAGCGCCAGGTAGATGGCCGTCACCACGATGTAGATCTCAAAGCTGCGGAAGGTCTGCGACTGTAGGTTGGCCGCCACCGAGGTCAGGTCGTCCGCCGAGATGACCGACACCACGGCCGAGCTGAGCATGAGCAGGATGAACTGGCTGGTGAGCGCCGGGTAAATGGCCTTGAGCGCAGGCTTGAGGATGGCGGATTCAAGTACGAGGTGCAACACGGTTTAACGAGGCGTGAAACACCTCGTGGGGTGTCTTGAATCCGAGCCGCTTTCGAGGTCTGTGATTCAATCTGTTTTGGATCATAGCCAGCTCTTCATCCGTCACGGTTTCCATGCGCCGCTTCTTTGGGATGTACTGGCGCAGCAGCCCATTGAAGTTCTCGTTGCTTCCGCGCTGCCAGCTGCAATACGGATCGGCAAAGTAGGTCTGGATGCCCAAGGCCTGATCGATGGCCTGGTGGTTGGCAAACTCCTTTCCGTTGTCCACCGTCAACGTCTTCACCCGCGCAGCCAAGGGCCCCAGTTTGTCCTCAATGGCTTGGCCCACCAGATCAGCGGTCTTGTTGCTGACCTTGGCCAAAACGGCATAGCCGCTCTTGCGCTCTACCAAAGTCACGATGGCCTGCTTGTGTGCTGCGCCAATGACGGTGTCGCCCTCCCAGTGGCCTACCTGCTTGCGCTCTTCAATATGGCCTGGCCGCTCGCTGATCGGGCGTCTGTTGGGGATTTGCCCGCGTCTGTCGCGGCCGTGTAGATAGCGTTTGCGCCGAGGTTTTTGACTGCGCAGGTTCTGGTGCAGCTTGCCACCAGCGGCCTTGTCCGCATAGACACGCAGGTACACGCTCTCGTGGCTGACTGCAACCTTCTGGGCAATCTGCTCAGGACTCCATTGCAGTCCAAGGTAGAACACTACATCGCCCCAGACCTGAGCACTCACGCGTCGGGCGTTGCGGCTGCGCTGCGCTCGTTGGGCTGCCTTGCGGCACGCCTGCTCAGCGCGGTACCCGCGCTGACCACGACCGCGGTTCAATTCGCGGCTGATGGTGCTGCGGCTTCGACCCAGCAGGCGGGCAATCTCGCTGATGGTGTGATTGGCTTTCAAGAGACTGTGGATTTGGTATCGTTCTTCTCGGCTGAGGTGCTTGTACATCGGGCAACTTGGACTTGGCGGTTTGAGCGGCCATGATGCCTTGGCATCCTCAGCCACCCGTCACCGGGTTCATCTTTGTTGCGCTTCGTACTTGAATCCGCCGATCACAAACCGGAAGATCTCCCACGGCTTGAGGTTGAGCGCCTTGCCCGCCTCAATCTGCCCCTTGGGGATGGACTCGATACCCGCCCGCACGATCTCGGCCGCATACGCCCCCAGGTTGACCACCATGGCGGTGAGCGCTGCGGTGTAAGGCGACCAGCGCAGGCCGATGGACGGCAGCGCAAAGAAGAAGAAAAAAAGCTGCACCAGAAACGGCGTGTTGCGGATGACCTCGATGTACGCGTTGATCAAAAACCGCAGCCAGCCCGGCCCGCCCGTCTTGCCCCAGGCGCAAAAGATGGCCACCACCAGCCCCAGCAAAGTGGCGGTGAGCGACAGCTGCACGGTGATCCAGGTGCCCTTGAGCAGCAAGGGCCACGCGGCAAACACGGCATCGAACTGGAACTGGTAATTCACGGTGAACAGTCGTTATTTCGAAGTGACGCCAGTTTATGAAACCGGTTTCACAACCACATCGGGGAATACCCGATGCGCACCCAAAACGCTGCAACGCACACCCTAAAAGCCCCGCATCGCGCCGGTCGAGCGCGTGGGCGAAAATACCGCATGCCTTTCTTCCACCCAGAACCCCCCTACACCCACGGCCAACCCGAGCGCACCGCCGTGCTGCTGTGCAACCTGGGCACGCCCGACGAAGCCACAGCGCCCGCGCTGCGGCGCTACCTTGGCCAGTTCCTGTCAGACCACCGCGTGGTCGAGATTCCCAAGCTGGTGTGGATGCTGATCCTGCACGGCATCATTTTGCGGGTGCGGCCGGCCAAATCTGCCGCCAAATACGCCAGTGTCTGGACGCCTGAAGGCTCGCCCCTGGCGGTGTGGACGGCAAAGCAGGCCACCTTGCTGCGCGGCTGGCTGGGCGAAGCCGGGCACAACGTGCTGGTGCGCCACGCCATGCGCTATGGCAACCCATCGATTGCCAGCCAGCTCGATGCGCTGAAGGCCGAGGGTGCCACACGCATCCTGATCCTGCCGCTGTACCCGCAATACTCCGGCACCACCACCGCCAGCGTGTTTGACGCCGTCTACACCTGGGCGGCCAGCACCCGCAACGTGCCCGAACTGCGCTTTGTGAACCGCTACCACGACGACGCCGGCTACATCGAAGCGCTGGCGCGCACGGTGGAGTCGCACTGGAAAGAGAACGGCCAGCCAGACCAACTGGTGATGAGCTTTCACGGCGTGCCCGAGCGCACCCTGCACCTGGGCGACCCCTACCACTGCGAAGCCCGCAAAACCGGCCGCCTGCTGGCCGAACGCCTGGGCCTGCGGGAAGACCGCTACCAGATCACCTTCCAGTCGCGCTTTGGCAAGGCCAAGTGGCTGGAGCCCTACACCCAGCCCACCATCGAAGCCCTGGCCCAAAAAGGCACGCGCCGTGTCGATGTGATCTGCCCCGGCTTTACCAGCGACTGCCTGGAAACGCTGGAAGAAATCAACATGGAAGTGCGTGAAGCCTTCCTGCACCACGGTGGCAAGGAGTTCCACTACATCCCTTGCCTGAACGACACCCACCCGTGGATTGGCGCCCTGAGCCGCATCACCCAGCAGCACCTGCAAGGCTGGCCCACCACCGTGGCCGGGGCTGACGCGCAGGAAGACGCCCGCAAGCACGCGCTGGCCGGCGGTGCACCCCAAGGGCGTTGCCCGGTGGCACACTGATTGGCAATGCGTACCAGCAGCTGCACCACGCCACGGTAGGTGTGCAACTGCGCCCAATGCCTTTTGCTACTATTTTTATAGCTTGCTGCGCTTATCCATCAAGCGCTGCAGGCACTTTTCATTGATAACAACCTGCGCCCAGCGGCAAACGCTGGAAGGTTTTTGCACCCAGCCATGCCCGCCAACGCCCTCTCTGCCTCGCAACTGCGCCTGACCATCGACCCCACCTCGCTCGGTTTTGCCAGCACCGCCGAGTTGCAAGATTTGCCCCTGCCATGGATCGGGCAAGAACGCGCGCAGGCTGCCGCACAGTTCGGGCTGCAGATGAACCAGCCCGACTACCACCTCTTTGTGCTGGGCGAAGTGGGCAGCGGGAGGACATCCCTCATGCGCCAGGCCATGCAGACGGCCGCAGCCCTGCGGCCGGTGCCGCCAGACCTGTGCTACTTGCACAACTTTGAGGCCCCCGAGCGCCCCCGCGCCCTGCGCCTGCCCGCAGGCCAGGGCCGTGTGTTGCGCCGGGCCATGGCAGAGCTGGCCAAGGCCCTGCAAACCGATATTCCGCGCCACCTGAGCAGCCCTGACTTCCGCGCCCAGGCCCGCGCCATTGAGCAAACCTACGAAGCGCAAGAAGCCAAGGCATTTGCCGTGCTGGAGGCCTTTGCCCAGGCCCGGCAGTTCCGGCTGCAGCGCTCTGACGAAGACGGCGGGCACATGGTGTTCACCCTCACAGGCGCCAGCGGCCAGCCCCTGACCGAAGCCGAAGCCCGCGCCCTGCCCCCCGAGCAACGCGCCCGCATCGACGAAGCCGAACAAGCCCTGCGCGCCGAAATCATCGCGTTTGCGCAAACCTTGCGCCCGCTGGAACGCGTGCGTGACGACGCCCTGAATGACCTGCGCAAGCGCACCGTGCGCCCCCTGGTGCAGCAAGCCCTGGCCACCGTGCGCAGCACCGTGCCCGAACAACCCGGGGTGCTGCAAACCTGGCTGCAGCAAGTGGAACGCGAACTGCTGCAGCACCTGCACTGGTTTGAACTGGCGGAGCCCCCCAAAGACAGCCCCGGTGACACCAGTACCGACAAAAGCAGCAACCCGGCCAGCACGCCCAGCGATGACGAAGACGACGGCGATGCCCATGACGCCCTGAACCGGCTGCTGCACCTGTGCCAGGTGCATGTGGCGGTAGACCACCACGGTCAAACCAGCGCGCCCGTCATCGTGGAAGACAACCCGCAGCACCGCACGCTGTTTGGCAACATCGAACCGCACAGCGACGGCGACACGCCCCACGCCGACTTCGCCGGCATTCGCGCTGGCAGCCTGTTGCGTGCGCACGGCGGCTTCTTGCTGCTGCACCTGCACGACCTGGTCAGCGAAGAAGGGCTGTGGGCGCGCCTGCGCCGCTTTTTGCGCTGCAGCCGCCTGCACATTGACGAATCCGGCAGCAGCGGCAGTGGCTCTGCCCCCGTGGCCCTGCAACCCGAAGCCGTGACGGTGGATGTGAAGATCGTGCTGATCGGCTCGGTGGACGAGTACTACGCCTTGCAGGAAACCGACCCCGACACCGCCCGGCGCTTTCGCGCCAAGGTGGACTTTGTGGAACGCTTTGCCGCCAGCCCCGCCACCCGCATTGCCAGCGCCATCTTTGTGGCCCACAGCTGCAAGCGCCGCAACCTGCCGCACTTTGGCGCACCCGCCGTGGCGCTGCTGCTGGAACAAGCCCACCGCGAGGCCGACGACCAGGGCCGCCAAAGCGCCCAGTTCGCACTGATCGAAGCCCTGCTGATGGAAGCCGCCGCGCTTTGCCAGGCCAGGGGTGGCACGCTGGTGGAGCCAGCCGATGTGCGTGCCGCGCAGCAGGCCCGCATGCTGCGCCACAACTACCCCGAAGAGCAGCTGCACGAATCCATCGTGGAGGGGGAACGCCTCATCACCCTCACCGGCAGCGTCACCGGGCAGATCAATGCCCTCACGCAGATCGATCTGGGTGACTACCGCTTTGGCTTTCCGGTGCGCATCACCGCGCGCACGTTTGCCGGGCAGGAAGGCCTGCTCAACATCGAGCGCGAAGTGGACATGTCCGGCCCCATCCATGACAAGGGCGTGCTGATATTGCACAGCTACCTCACCGCGCTGTTCAGCCATGTGGCACCGCTGGCGCTCAACGCGTCCATCGTGTTCGAGCAGGAGTACAGCGGCGTGGAAGGCGACTCGGCCTCCTGCGCCGAGCTGTACGCGCTGCTGTCCAGCCTGTCAGGCCTGCCCCTGCGCCAGGGCATTGCCGTGACGGGCGCATTGAACCAGCACGGTGAGGTGCTGCCCGTGGGCGGCATCAACGAAAAGATCGAAGGCTGGTTCCGCGCCTGCACCACGGCGGGGCTGGACGGTACCCAGGGCGTGCTCATTCCTGCACGCAACCAGCGCCACCTGATGCTGTCGAGCGAGGTTGCCGATGCGGTCGAACGCGGCCTGTTCCACGTCTACACCATGCAGCATGTGAGCGAAGGCATTGCATTGCTGACGGGCGAGGCGTCGGGCATGAGCCCGGCGGAGTTGCTGCAAGCCCAGGCGGATGAGCTGGCCGGAGGCGCGGCCACGATGGAGGACACAGTGATGCAGCGGGCAGAGATGACGCTGCGGGCGTATCGGAGGGCTTGCCAGGCGGCGGGCGCAGCGCGGAGGGGGCGCGCCGTTCGGGGACGCTAGCTCGCTCAGTGCGCCGAAGACTAAAGGCGCTGGGGTCCGGCACCCCCGATCGACCACCCTGGGCCGAGGGTATGACTACCGGCAACAGCGGTGCGATTTTCTTGAACAGCGCGGCGCTGACCTCATTGTTCTTGTTACGCCCCATGCAGCGTCAAACGCCGATCAGGTGTTTGACGGTGACATGGTTTTGTTAGCGGCTATGAACGCCAGACTGAGTCATTCGCCACGAGCAGCCTGGGCCATGCCTTGATCCCCACCGGTCAATCGAGCGGTAGCGCCGCGCAGGGCCGTGTGACGCCCATCCTGCAGCGTGACCTGATGGGGTCAAGGCCGGGTTGTCATGCAGGCAGTTTGGCTGCAAGCAGTTCGACCTTCTCGATGTTGGGCGGAGAACTGAGCAAGGTCGCGGCGTTGGCCATCAAGGCCGCGGCGATCTGGCCGTTCAGATGTGCCTGGCGACCTGCCTCATCGGCAAAGGCATCGAACACACCAAACGTCGAAGGACCAAACTTCAATGCGAACCAGGCCGTGGTGCCGGACTCGGCGTTGGCGAGCGGCAGTGCGCTGGCGAGGAAGTCGGCAAGCGCAGCCTCCTGGCCGGGTTTGGCTTCGAGGCGAACAAACAGGGCGAGCTTGGTCATGCTGTATTCCTTTGGGTAAATGGAAAAGTGGTTGAAGGGATCGACGAGACTGCAGTCTAAGTCCTCATGACAGACATCTCCAGTGGCAATAATGACAACATTGGTATCATTGTTGCCATGAAACTCCACCTCCTTGTTTGTGATGGCGTGTTTGATCTGGGGCTTGCGGCACTCACTGACACAGTGGGCTTGGCCAATGCGATGGCGGGCTCGCTGCCACAGGCTCCCGGGCACATAGAGCTCACGCTGGTGGGCGTGCGGCGTCGCATCCGAACAGCGCAAGGCTTGACGGTGCCCGTGGTCACTGCGCGTGGTGTGCCCGAACCAGACGTCGTGCTCGTGCCCGCTTTTGGCGACAAGATGCCTGACACGCTCTCGGCTCGGCTCACACGCCCCGATGTGCCCGACGCGGTCGCGGCGCTACAGCAGTGGTCCACCGCTGGCGCGCACCTTGGTGCCGCTTGCTCCGGTAGTTTCTTGCTTGCAGAGAGTGGTCTGCTTGATGGGCATCGTGCAACAACGTCATGGTGGCTGGGGCCGATGTTTCGGCAGCGCTATCCGAACGTCACGCTGGACGAGTCACGCATGATCGTGAACTCGACACGCTTCACCACCGCGGGTGCCGCTTTGGCCCACGTCGACTTGGCCTTGCGCATCATCCGAGGGCGCAGTCCGGCGCTGGCGGCCCTGGTGGCACGCTATCTGCTGGTCGAGACACGCAGTTCGCAAGCCGAGTTCGTGATTCCCGACCACCTTGCGCATGCCGACCCGATGGTGGAGCGCTTCGAGTGCTGGGCCAGACGTCGGCTCGCGCAAGGTTTCTCGCTGGCCGAGGCGGCCAGCGCCGCGGGCACAAGCGAGCGCACCTTGGCGCGGCGGCTGCAAAGCGTTTTGGGCAAGACACCACTGTCGTATTTCCAGGACCTGCGCGTGGAGCATGCCGTCCATCTCTTGCGCACCGGGAACGCCAGCGTCGACCAGGTCGCCGCACAGGTCGGGTACTCCGATGGGGTGACGCTGCGGACCCTGTTGCGCCGCAAGCTGGGCCGGGGGATCAGGGAGTTGCGACGCGGTGGATGACCAAAGGCGTTTGGCGCATGTACGGCTGGAGACCGCCGCGAAACTGTCGGTAGCAAAGCCTTCCCAACCCGTGTCCACTACATAGTGCGTTGGGTGCAAAAGCACCAGCCCTGCCAAAGCTGTCTTCAGTGACCTCTCGAATGTCGGAGTATTGGGAAACTGTTACCTTTACGACTGCTTTCTGTTCAGTAACCAGTAACCTGGATTTTCATTCGCATGCTATTCAATCCACTTCAAGTAGGTTCTCTCACCCTGCCCAACCGCATCCTTCTGGCACCACTGACACGCGCCCGTGCCGACGCCGGCCACATGCCCAACGCGCTGATGGCCGAGTACTACAGCCAGCGTGCCACCGGCGGCCTGCTGATTTCCGAATGCACCATGGTGGCGCCCGGTACATCAGCCTTCGTCAATGAGCCTGGCATCTACAACGACGCGCAGATTGCGGCCTGGAGGCAGGTGACCGATGCGGTGCACGCCAAGGGTGGACGCATCTTCATGCAGATTTGGCACGCTGGCCGCGCAGCCTACCCTGGCGCTGCCGATGGCGCCCCCATTGTCTCCAGCAGTGCCACCGCCATTGAGGGTGAGATCCACACGCCCCAAGGCAAGGTGCCGCACGCGGTGCCCCGCGCCCTGACCGTCGAAGAAATTCCCGGCATCGTGGCTGCATTTGCTCAAGGCGCACGCAACGCCATTGCCGCCGGCTTTGATGGTGTGGAAGTACACGGCGCCAACGGCTACCTGATTGACCAGTTTCTGCGCGACACGCCCAACCAGCGCACCGATGCTTACGGCGGATCGCTGGAAAACCGTGCACGTTTGCTGTTCGAGGTACTCACTGCCGTGACCCAGGCGATCGGTTCCGAACGTGTGGGCCTGCGCCTGTCGCCCCTCAACAGCTTCAACAGCATGAAGGACAGCGACCCGCTGGCCCTCATCGGCTTCCTGGCCGATAAGCTCAATGCCTTCAAGCTGGCCTACCTGCACGTGATGCGCGCCGATTTCTTCGGCTTGCAGAAGGCTGATGTCATGCCCGTAGCGCGTGAAAAGTACAAGGGTGTGTTGGTGGGCAATATGGGTTACAGCGCTGATGAGGCAGAGGCAGCCATTGCCGAAGGTAAGCTTGACGCTGTGGCCTTTGGCACCGCCTTCCTGGCTAACCCGGACCTGCCCGCACGCATCAGGGCCAAGGCACCGCTGAACGCGCCTGACTCCAACACGTTCTACACAGGTGGCGCCAAGGGCTATACAGACTATCCGACACTGCAGGTCGCATAAATCACCGCCCCAAAAGATCGAAGAAACGAGCCGCTTTATACCCAAGGCTCTGCCCTTCGATCTTGCGAAGCTGTGAATCGATGGCGTCTACCGAGTGTTGTGCGCCATCACGATCTTTAATGGATAAGTTGCCTCGGTTTGCTCCGCCGCCCGCCGTACTCGTACGACGTACATCGTTTCCGGTTCAAACAGTACCGAGGCCGCACTATCCTCCCATCCTGCGGTGACGGTTAGGCCGCGAACGGCTGCCCGCCGCTACTTACCGGCGGCTCAAGATGCAAACGTGATCTTCTGCTTTGGGCCGGGAGCAGCCAGCCATTACCCCCTGGTTACTTGCCCAAAACCTGCCTATTTCACAGGGATCGGGTACCGACTACGCCAGACCCGTATGCGCCCGCAGCCACGCCACAACATCCCCCGTCACCTCATCCCGATTCGTCTCATTCAAGATCTCATGCCGCGCGGCTGGGTACAGCTTTAACGCCACATCGGCCACACCGGCATCGCGATACCGCTGCCCCAGTTGCTCCAACAACACCCCGCTTGCGGCCAGCGGGTCTGCGTCGCCGGATGCGATGAGGATGGGCAGGTCGCTGCGGATGCGCGCGAGTTGCGCGGGGTCGGCCAGCCGCGGCGCGGGGGCGAAGAGTGAGGGGATCACGTCGGGTGGCACGTCCCACCCGCACCACGGGTCGGCCACGTAGGCATCCACCTCGGCAGCGTCGCGCGACAGCCATTCGTAGCCAGTGCGGTGCTCAAAGCCTGCGTTGAAGGCCGCGAGCCCGGCGGGGGCATCAGCAGGCGCATTGGCCATGGCGGCAGCAAATAGGTCGAGGGCTGTGGAGCCTGACAGGATGACGCCGGACCAGGTGGATGAATGGTCAATGATGGCCGCCTGCGCTGCGAACGAGCCCATGGAGTGGCCGAACAGAAAGAGTGGAAGCTGCGGCCCATGCTGCGCGCGCAGCAGTGCGCCGAACTGGGCCACGTCGGCAATGAGGCCGCTGAAGCCAGCGCTGCCAAAGTCACCCAGGTTGTCACCTGCCGTGCGCCCGTGGCCGCGATGGTCCACAGCGTGGACGATGAAGCCTGCTGCGTTGAGGGCACGGGCAAAGCGGTCGTAGCGCTCGCCATGTTCGGCAAGGCCGTGGGAGATTTGGACGACGCCCACCGGTTGGCCCGGGGTTTCGGCCCAGGTGTAGGTGGTGATACGGGTGCCGTCGGCGTTGGACTGGAATGAGGAGGTGGTAGTGCTCATCGGGTCATTCTGGCACAGTGATGGGGCCGCGCTGTCGCTTGCGCATCATCGCCGCCTGATGCGGGGGCGCTGTGCAGTAGGCCATGGCCATGGCGCTGGCCTACGTGCTGCAGCGGCGTGGCACGCGAAACCGGCCATGACAGATTTGCGGCCACTGCCACCGCAATTTTTTTGACCCTGCTACCCGTTGCCGATTACCCCGTTACCACTTGGGCAGGATGCGCTCACCAGGCAGCATGTCGTAGGGGCTGGCCCATCCGGGCAGTTGGCGCAGGCGCTGCAGCCACGCATGAATGTGGGGGTAGCTCGCGGCCACGTCGTAGCCGCTTTCTTCCAGCGGTTAGAACATGTAACCGCACAGAGAAAAGTCAGCCATGGTGGGCTGATCGCCCACCTTGAAGGCCCGGTTGACCAGGTGCTGGTTGACGATGCCAAAGGCGTTGTCCATGCGCCCCTTCAGCCAGCCCATCACCGCAAGCGGCCATCAGTGGACATTAGCCTTCAACCCAGGGGCCGCAACCACACCCACAAAGCGCTCCCCACCAACAGCCACAACGCCACCACCAGCACCGCCCCTGCCATGCTGCGGGGTTTGGCGCCCTGGGTCTGCATCCAGGCATCGGCTTGGCCACGGCACTCGGTCAGCACATCGGGCGGCAACAGCTGCAACGTCAGCCAGATCAAGCCCGGAAGCAGCAGCACATCGTCCACATAGCCCAGCACCGGGATGAAGTCAGGGATCAAGTCAATCGGGCTCAGCGCATACGCCACCACAAACAACCCGAGCGCCTTGGCATTCCAAGGCGTCTTGGGGTGCTTGCCAGCAAACCACAGGGTGACCCCATCGCGCTTGATGCGCTTGGCCCACATTCTCAATGTGTCGCTGATGCCCATGCCGATGTCTCAAGGTGCCCCTAGGCACGCAGCCAATGATGCCCAGCCCTGCCCCCCTTGCCATGCGGAGTCTGCATTGCCCCAGCAATAATAAGCAAAACATATACAATTAACATACGTTTTACATATTTCTTAGACCATGGGCATCGTCAAAATTTCCGATCAAATGCACGAGAACCTGCGCTTGGCCAGTAACGCATTGAGCCGTTCCATCAACTCCCAGGCCGAGCACTGGATGCGTGTCGGCATGCTGGCCGAGATGTACCCCGACCTGGACCACCGCGAGATTTGTCAGATGCTGGTGCGCGCCGAGCTGGCCGGTGGCCTGGATGTAGCACTGGCTGCGCGGGGCGAGCTGGACAAGGTGGCAACCACGGCCCCCGCCCGCACAGGAAAGCAGCACTGATGGCCCGCACACACCGTGGGGTGCCGATTCGCTCGGCCGATGAATTGGTGAAGGCGCGCCACGCGGCGCAGTTGGCAGCCGAAGTACTGGCCATGATCGAGCCGCATGTGGTGCCAGGCGTGACCACCGAGGCGCTGGATCAGTTGTGCCATGACCACATCGTCAACGTGCAAGGCGCGCGGCCTGCCAACGTGGGCTACCTGGGTTACCCCAAGACGGTGCTCACCTCGGTGAACCATGTCGTGTGCCACGGCATCCCGTCGCCCCAGCAGACGCTGAAAAAGGGCGACATCGTGAACATTGATGTGGCGGTGGAAAAAGACGGCTGGTACGGCGACACCAGCCGCATGTTCTGCGTGGGCACGCCCAGCACGCTGGCACAGCGGCTCGTGCGCACCACGTACGAAGCCCTGTGCGCAGGCATTCGCGAAGTGAAGCCCGGCGCCACGCTGGGCGATGTGGGCCACGCCATTGCCGCCGTAGCGCACCGCGAGAAGTTCAGCGTGGTGCGCGAATACTGCGGCCACGGCATTGGCACCGTGTACCACGACGAGCCCCAGGTGCTGCACTACGGGCGGCGCGGCCAGGGCCTGCGGCTGGAGGCAGGCATGGTCTTCACCATCGAGCCCATGCTCAACGCAGGTCAGCGCGAAACCAAAGAGCTGGCCGATGGCTGGACGGTGGTGACGCAGGACCGTTCTCTGTCTGCCCAGTGGGAACACATGGTGGCCGTGACCGACAGCGGCTACGAGGTACTCACCGCCTGGCCGGGCGGCACCGGCGTCTACCCGCCCATTTGACCGAACCCACTGGCGCGGGTATTCAAGGCAAATCGGCCGCCAGCGCTTGATGGGAGCGCGCCGGCCATATCAAAAAGATAGCAAACCGCGGCATGACTCACCACGGCAGTGGCTCGCCGCTGTAGGCGTGAAAGCTGCCGGTTTGCTCCGCTGGCAGCCCGTCGAGCACCCGCAGCATGCCCCCCGCCGCATCGGCGGCTGGTCGTCCAATTTCTGCCCCGTTGAACGGAGCCGACAGCGCCGAGTTGACGGTGCCTGGGTGCAGCGCCACCAGCACGGCCTGCGGGTGGGTGCGGGCCACTTCGATGGACGCCGTTTTGACCAGCATGTTGAGCGCGGCCTTGCTGGCGCGGTAGCTGTACCAGCCGCCCAGGCGGTTGTCGCCAATGCTGCCCACCTTGGCCGACAGCACGGCCAGCAGACCGCGCCCCTGCTTGGGCAGCAGCGGTGCGAAATGGGCCAGCACCAGCGCGGGGCCGAAGGTGTTGGTGCGGAAGGTAGCTTCCATCTGTGCGTAGTTCAACTGGCCCAGGCGCTTTTCAGGCATGCCGTGGGGGCCGTGCAGCATGCCCGCGGCGTGGATGATGCAATGCCACGGCCCCTGGGCCTTGAGTTGCTGCGCGGCGGCGGCGATGGTCGCCTCGTCGTCCAGATCGACCGCTGGTTGAGTGTGGCGGCCCAGGCCAACAGCCAGGGCGCAGCGTGGGTCGGATTGCAGGTGGGCAAGGAAGGCGCTGCCGATGGCGCCGGTGGCGCCGATGACGAGGGCGCGGTAGCCGTCGGGCAATGACTGCAAAGAGGTGAACGGGCTTGCGGCGGGTTGAGCTTGAGACATGGCGCAGTCCTGCGGTGAGGGGTCTTGAGATGGTGAGGCAAACGGGCTACAGCGCATCCAGCCGCGTACGCAGGCCGGCCGCATGCTCGCGCAGCGCATCGAGTTGCGGGCCCTGCATCTTCTGCAACTGGCGATACACCATGCCGAGGCGGAAGTTGTTGCCCAGCGTGCCTTCGTTGCGCGCAAAAAAGTCCCAGTACAGCGCGTTGTACGGGCAGGCGCGCTCACCCACCTTTTGCTTTTTGTCGTAGTGGCAGCCGCTGCAGTAGTCGCTCATGCGGTCGATGTAGGCGGCGCTGCTCACGTAGGGTTTGGTGGCCAGCAGGCCGCCGTCGGCAAACTGGCTCATGCCCAAGGTGTTGGGCACTTCCACCCATTCAAAGGCGTCGATGTACACACCCAGGTACCAGCGGTGCACGGCAGCAGGGTCGAGCCCCGCCAGCAATGCAAAGTTGCCGATGACCATGAGGCGCTGGATATGGTGGGCATACGCATGCTCCAGCGACTGGCCCACGGCGTGCTGCATGCAGCGCATCTGGGTCTTGCCCGTCCAGAACCACGCTGGCAGTGGCGTGCTGTGGCCCAGGGCGTTGCGCTCGTCGTAGCCAGGCATGTGGGCCCAATAGATGCTGCGCACGTATTCGCGCCAACCCAATATCTGGCGGATAAAGCCCTCCACCGCAGGCAGGGGCGCGGTGCCCGCGTGGTACGCAGCCTGGGCGCGCTGCACCACCTCGTGCGGGCGCAGCATTTTGGTGTTGAGCGCGAAGGACAGAAGGGAGTGAAAGAGCCGCGCGCTCTTGGTGCTCATGGCGTCTTCGTAAGCACCAAAGTCGGGCAGCGTGGTGGCGATGAAGTGTTCCAGCCACGCCAGCGCCTCGGCCCGGTTCAGCGGCCAGCGCAGTGCGTGGGCCTGCGGGTTGCCAAAGCTTTGCACGCCTGCGGCCTGGAGGGTGGCCCACAGGGCGCTGTGGTCGTGCGTGGGGCGGGCGTCGGGCGGCAGTGCGGGGGTGCCGGGCCAGGGCTTGCGGTTGTCGTGGCCGTAGTTCCACTGGCCGCCTTCGGGCTCGCCTGCCTCATCGATCAACACGCTGTGGCGCTGGCGCATGCGGCGGTAAAAGTGCTCCATGAGCCACTGCTTGCGGCCTTTGAACACCTCGGCCATTTCGGTGCGGGTGGTGTAGAAGTGCCCGCTGCTGACGGCCTGCACGGCAAAGGCTTGCTCTGCACCCCAGGTGCGCAGTTGCTCGTCCAGCCGCCATTCGTCGGGGTGCTGGTATTGCAGCGTGTGCGCGCCGTAGTGGGCCATGAGGGCGGCCAGGTTGTCAGGCATCGACTGGCGGTTGCTGGGGTCGTCAATCGCCACGTAGCGCACGCGGTGCCCGGCTTCGCGCAAGTGGCGGGCCAGGTCGCGCATGGCGGCAAAGATGGCGAGGATTTTTTGCGCGTGGTGCAGCACATAGTCCGTTTCTTGCCGCACTTCCATCAGCACGTAGACCACGCATTCGTCGTGCGTGGCGAACCATGAGTGCTCAGGGTTGAGCTGGTCGCCCAGCAGCAGGCGCAGCGTGTGGGCACGCTGTGGGGTGGAGGATTGCTGCGTGGTCATGCCGTGCCCCACAGTCGGCGGTAGCTGCCGTCGGCATCGTGGTCTTGCGCCTGCTTGATGGGGTTGAAGCGGCGGCCTCCGCGCGGGTCGGTGCCGCGCCCGGCGATGTAGAGCCAGTTGGCCTGGTTGCTGTACACGTCGTAGTCCACCAGTTGCGATTCAAACCATGCCGCGCCCGCACGCCAGTCGCCCCGTAGGTCGTAGATGAGGTAGCTGGCCACCACCTGGCGCAGGCGGTTGCTGAGGTAGCCGGTAGCGGCCAGCTCGCGCATGGCGGCATCGACCAGGGGCTGGCCGGTATCGCCCCGGCACCAGCGATCAAAACCGCGCGGGTTGTGCGGAGCAGGCGGCAGTTCTGACAGCCCCCGCGCCCGGTACAGCGCTGCGCCATATTGCAGGTGCAGCAGCCGAAAGTAGTCGCGCCACAGCAGCTCAAACCAGAGCCAGTAGGTGCCGTCGTTCGCGCCGTGGTCGCGCTCGAAATCTTTCAGCTCAGCATCAATCTGGCGCGGCGAGAGTGCCCCCGTGGCCAGCCAGGGCGAGAACTTGCTGGAGTAATCCAGCCCCGTGAGCCCGTTGCGCGTGTCCTTGTAGCTGTGGGGCAGCTTGCGGGCAAGGTACTGGGCCAGGTGGGCCAACGCGGCAGTCTCGCTGCCATCACACGCGGTCGTTCCGTAGGGGAAGGACGAGCGGCCATCGCTGCCCTGGGGCGGTGTGGGTTGCTGGATGCTGGCAGCGCCCTGCTCTGCACCCACGGCTTGCAACACAGGCGCGGGTACCTCGGGTGGCGGCAACAGCTTCGTGGGCACGGGCAATGGCGCGGCGGGGGTGATGCCTGCACGCTCCACCTTCTGGCGGAAGGTGGTGAACACGCCGGGCAGCTGGTCTACCGGCCACGGCATACTCACCGGAGGCAGCAGGCTGCTGTGCCACACCGTGCGCACTTGCAGGCCCGCAGCGCGCAGTGCGGCCACCTCGGCCTGCTCGTAGGGGGCGGCAATGTCTTCACACACCACAGTGGTGGCACCCACGGCCTGGGCCAGTTGCGGCAAGGCGGTGGCGGGCGGGGCCTGGCAGATGAGCAGCGGGTTGCCCAACGCTTTCATCTGCCCTTGCAACCCACGCAGCGCTGCGGCGGTGAAGGCCCGGCGGTGTGCGCCCACACGGGCAAAGCCCCAGGACGTGCGTTCATCGGGCGCGGGCAGGCACACCACGGGCAGCAGGTGGGTAGCACCGCTGGTGAGCGCTGCGCACAGCGCGGGTTGGTCGTGCAGGCGCAGGTCGTTGCGGAACCAGAACAGCACGGTGCTCATGCGGCTCCCTCCCCTACGGCGTTGCCAGTGCGCTTGCGTTCGCTGCGGCAGCGGTCGGAGCAGTACTTCACCTCGTCCCACACCTTTTCCCACTTCTTGCGCCACGTGAAAGGCAGGCCACAGCGCAGGCAGGTTTTCTGCGGCAGGTCTTGTTTTTTGCGCATGCGCATGGCGGGCCCTTTGGTTCAGCGGGCCTGCTGCAATTGATGCGCCAGCGATTGGCCGCTGAGCCACGCGCCTTCCACCTTGCCGCCGTTGAGCCAGTCACCGCACATGCCCACGCGCATGGTGGCGTCCCACCAGTAGCCTTGGGTGAGTGCAGGTTCGGTGTCGGCATAGCGCCAGCGATGGGCCGTGGCCTGCACGAGGTGTGCGGCCGGGCCGCCCAGCGCGGCAAACGCGGCGAGCAAGGTGGCGGTCACAGTGTCGGCGCTGTCTTCGATATGGGCTTCGCTCCACTCGGGGCTCGCATGCAGCAGCCAGGTTTCCGTGCCGGGGGGCACGGTGCGGCCCGGCTTGCTGCTGTCGCGGGCTACCCAGCGCAACGGCCCGTCGTTGATGAAGGCGCCATCCCACGGCAGCGGCACGGGCGCGGGGCAGCGCACCATCACGGCCCAGCTGCCGCGCATGCGGGCACTGGCGGCCACCGCAGCGCCCGCCGCTGCCACGGGCTGCAGCAATGGCACGGCTTGGGGGGCTGGCACGGCCAACAGCACCGCGCTGTAACGCTGGGCGTGCAAGCCATGCTCTGCCGAGGTAAGGGCCCAGCCGTCTACCTGCCGATCCAGCCACTGCACCGTGGTTTGCCACTGGGTTTGGGTACATTCGCCCGCCTGCTGCAAGCCCTGCACCAGCCAGGCGGCGGGGGATGTCATGCGGGGTGCGCCGACAAAACGTTCCAGCGGCGTCTCGGGCGTGGACCAGGTGCTGCCGTCAAAGCTGGCGAGGCGTGCGTCCCATAGCGCGGCCACGCCGGCCTGCTGCCAGCGGGCTACTTCGGCGCGAAAGGTGGCATCGCGTGCCGTGAAGTACTGCGCGCCGTGGTCGCACTGCCAGGGGCCTGCGGGGTCGTCGGCGCGGCGCGTGCTCATGCGGCCAGAGGGGCCCCGGCTTTTGTCAAACACATGCACCTGGTGCCCGGCCTGAACCAGGGCTTGGGCACATGACAAGCCCGCCAAACCCGCGCCAATGATGGCGACGGGCAACGCTTGCGCAGTGGTGGTCATGGCTGCGGGTCCGTGCGCTCGTGGGTCACCCAGATCAGCGCCTGGGTGTCGATGCCCAAGGCCTTGGCACGGGCGACGATCTGCTCACGCAGTGCGGGCGCGAGTTGCTTGGTGCGCGACAGAACCCAGAAGTAACCGCGGTCTGGCCCCACCACCAAGGCCCACTGGTAGTCCGCATCCAGCGCCGCCACGTGGTAGCCACCGTAGAACGGGCCGAAGAATGACACCTTGAGCGAAGCGGTGTTGGCGTCGCCCGTGAACAGGGCCTTGCCCACGGCCTGGCGCCATTGGTTCTTGGCCACGTCAAAACCCCGGTTCACCACCCGCACACTGCCGTCGCTCTGGCGCTGGTAGGTGGCACTCACGTCCATCATGCCGCGTTCAAACGAATGGTCTAGCCGCGCCAATTCGTACCAGCGGCCCTCGTAGCGAGCCAGGTCGAACGGCGAAACAGCCGCTATACCCTGGGGCGGCTGCATGGAAGCGCAGCCCGCCAAAACGGCTGCCGCGCCCAGGGAGGCGAGCAGCACTGCACGGCGAAGCATGGGGGTGGGTGGAGGCATAAAAACCAATCAGTCACAAAACGAACCGAATGGTATACCAAACAAAGCAGGCACCACGAAGCTGCACGCTGCGCCCCTCTGCCCGCCTGCGCAGGCCATCAGCAGCCCCGCCAGCACCTGCCCGCGCCGCCGCTTAAACTTGGCACCCATGACCCTCAAGATCACCGTTTATTCCAAGTCCGCCTGCCCCCAGTGCGAATCGGCCAAGAGCCTGCTGAAGGCGCGCTCACTGCCCTACGAAGAAATCAAGATCGACGATGAAGCCGAACGCCTGGCCTTCTACGCCAAGTGCGGCCCCGCCGTGCGGCAGATGCCGCAGGTGTTCATCAACGACCAGCGCGTGGGTGGGCTCACCGGGCTGCAGGCCGCGCTGCAGCAACTGGGCCTGTGAGGGCCCGATCTCCCTCATCTCCCTTTCAAGGGCCGGGCCAATACCTCGGCCCTTTTTACTGGCGGCTCCATTTGCAGCGGCAAACCGCCTCTTCCACTCCTGAGCACTCCACTGGTACTGCCGCAGGCGCCCTCCTTCCACGTGCGCGGGTGTCCTACACGGTGCGCGCGACGGCAGTGCTGCAATAAAGCACTGCACAAGAGCCCCCAGGGGGGCGCTGCAGCCACCAGACGCAGGCTTTGCGGCCCGCGTTGTTATCGCTGAGCTATTGAGGAGCACCATGGAACTCGGGATTCACACCATGTCCGACCTGTTTGAGCAGCTGGGCCTGCCTTCAGACGAAGAGTCGATGACCACCTTCATCGCCACCCACCGCACCACCGCGGTGAACTTCACGCTGCCAGACGTTGCGATATGGACGCCTGCGCAGGCCAAGTTTTTGCGCGAGGCGATTGCTGCCGATGCCGACTGGGCCATTCCGGCCGAACAATTGAGCCAGGCGCTGGGCTGTGGCATTGGGCCGCGCAAGGACTGAGCAACGCCCCCACTGCGCGGCGCGCGCTTCAGCCAGCGGCCAAGAAGCCATCCACCAGCGCGTAGTGCGCGGGCACATTCAGCGCCGGTGCGTGGCCGCAGCCGGGCACTTCCACCACCTGCAGCAGGCCCCGCTGGCCGGGGCCCCGGCGCTGCATCTCGGCAATCGTGGCGGGCAAGACCAGGTCGGAATCCACCCCGCGCAGGCACAGCACAGGGATGTGCAGCCGGTCATAGTGATCCCACATCAGGTAATCGTTTTCATGGTGGGTGAACTGCTGCACCATGGCCGGGTCGTAGTGCGGCGTGACCCGCCCGTCAGGCAGGCGCCGGGTGGAGGTTTCGGTAAGGTGCCGCCACTGCGCATCGCTCAGCCAGCCATAGGGCTGGTAGACCTGCCGGAAAAACGTTTCCAGTTCCAGCACGGTGTCAAACGCTGGCGGCTGGCCCGCGTACGCCCGGATGCGCTGCAGGGCGGCAGACGCCAGTTCGGGCGCATTGTCGTTGAGCAGCAGGCGGGTGATGCGGCCCTGCAGGCGCGGTTCATACGTGCCAGCCGCACACACGGTGCCAATGGCACCGCCCATGCTGGTGCCCACCCACTGGGCCGTTTCAATGTCAAGTTCGTCGAACAGGTCTGCCGCCAGGCGCGCATAAAACGCAAGGCAGTATTCCTCGGCCGGCCGGGCCGCCCACTGGCTCAGGCCCCGCCCCAGGGTGTCGGGGCAGATAACCCGGTAGCGAGGCGCCAGGTGGCGGGCCAGCTCGTCCATGTCGCGCCCGGTGCGCGCCAGGCCATGCCATGCCACGACCACGGGGGCATCCGCCGCGCCCCACTCGGTGACGTGGATTTCGTAACCCGCACAGCGGATGTAGCGTGACGATGGAGACATGGTGTGGAGCATGGGTTGGCAAAACATTGCGGGCCAGGCCCCTCAACAGAGCCCGGCACCGCGCGCTCGGATCAGTTAGGCACGCTGACGGATGTGCCCACAAAGCCGATCTGGTCACCTGCAGCAGGTGCTGCCACAAAGGGCGGCACGTTGGCTGCCGTGATGGCGGGAGCCGCGCCCGGCACGCCACCACGCGGTGTAGTACGCACCACCTGGCTGGGGGGCAGCGCGCTGCCCGACTTCAAGTGGGCGTACATCGCGTCCATCGCCTGGTTGAAGTACGGATGCAGCGGCACAAAGCGCGTATCAAACCCGCTGAAGGGCAGGAAGGTGTCGAAATGCTGGCCGTTGGTCACCTCGATGTAGCGCAGCTTGGTGGACGCACCTTCGACCACGCGGTTGTAGGCCGTGTAAGCACGCGAGTTGTTGTTCACCGGCACCAGCGCATCACTGCGGCCGCTGACGATGATGGTGGGCTTGCCACGCAGGTTGCCGTTGAGCACCACTTCGGCAATGCCGGCACGCACGGCGTCGCTCTGCGCCTTGGTGGGGGTGCTGCTGGCCGTGAGCGCAGCGCCGGTCACCGAGTCCACGCCCGTCACCAGCGCGCGCTGGCACAGGGCGTTGTCCAGGCCAAAGTCAGCCACGCCGGTGGAGGGCGACACCGCAAACTGCCACGACTTCGCGCCGCCCACCGAGTCGTTGTAGACCACCGACACCGGCGTGCCATTGGAAGTGCCGTTGGCCGTGGCAAAGCTCTGCGCCAGGGCTGCAGGGCTCGCAGCGACGGGAACCCCCGTGGCATTCACCGAAGCAAAGCTGGTGTTGCACACGTTGGCGTCCACCGCAAAGCGGCCGTAGCTCACGGGGTACATGGCCGACAGGATGGGGCCGTTGCCCAGCGCATAGTGGGCGTTGTGCATCTGGTCCGTCTCAGGCGTCCAGCCGAAGGCGCGCAGCTTGTTCAAGGCGTCTTGCGCACGGGCGGCGGTGTCGGCACCACTGACCAGGCCCTTGGCGGCCAGACTGTCGCAGCGCGCCGTGGCGCGGGCAGTCATGCCCACCAGGCCGATGTAGTTGAAGATGGAGGTTTCCGTCGACGCCGCGCCGGGCGCCAGGGCTGCGCAGGGCTGGTAGATGTTGCCGAAGGTGGTGAAGTCGGCCAGGGTCTTGCCATAGCCCGCCACGGCAGCGCCGCCAAACTGGATGCCGTAGCCGGTGGCCGTGGGCATTTCGGTCACAGGTTCGGAGGCCACCACCCCGTCGATCAGGCCGCTGGTGTCCTGCTCGGCCGCGCGCAGCGAAGCCGCGCCGCCGTTGGATGCGGAGCCCGCAATCACGATGGTGTTGTCGGTCGTGAACGGCACGCGGTTGGCGTCGGTGCCGTAGCGCTCATTGAGCACGTACATGGCATAGCGACCCGCCGCCAGCGTGTCGCTGCCCCAGTCCTTCTCGGGGTTCATTTGCGAGTGCACATGCTTGATGGCCAGGCGGTTCGGGAACAGAGCGTTGTAGGCTGCGCGTGCAGCATCGGTGATGTTGGCGGCAAAGAACGACAGCGAGCCCGCCGCCGTGCGGGTGGCGCGGGTGCCATCGACCTTGTGCACGGTGTCATCGGTCAGGTCGTGAATGCCCACGCCCTTGCCCGCATCGGTCAGTGCCACGGCGCAGCCCTTCTTCAAGCCCCACTCGCCTGCGGTGCCGATGGCGCCATACACACCGCGCGAACCGGACGAAGCGCCCAGCACCACGCACGGGTTGGCAGGGTTGAAGCTGTCGGGCACCTGCACGGCAATCACGGTGCGCTTGCGGCCCGAGCCGTCGTCGAGCACGGCCACATATTCACGGCCAGGAATCAGGCCCTCGCTGCTGGTCACGGTGCCCGTGGCCGTCACATTGGGGCCATACAGGCTGCCGTAGCCGCCAGCAGTGGTGCCGTCCAGAATGCCGCGGTAGTTGGAATACAACGCGTTGCGGCGCAGCTCGGCCGCCGTGGGGTTGGCAGGGTCGGCATAGGCGGGCGCGGTGGCCAGGCCCAGGCCGGTTTTGCCGATGCCGCCCGTCAGCAAGTCTTGCGTGGCAGCGGTGTCGCCCTTGCCTGCAGCGGTGGCGGGGTACACCGTGCTGCTGACTTGCGTGATGCCTGCGGGCAGGTCATTCGTGGGGGCGTCAGAGCCGCCACACGCGGTCAGCACCGCGCCCGCCAGTGCCGTCAGCGCCCACTGGGCGACGCGGTGTTTTTGCAGATTCGCTCTCATCATGTTGTCTCCTCATTTTTCTACTGACACAAAGGAGCGTGCTCAGCGTGCAGCACGCAGGGATCGCAGACGCCCGACGACGCCTGTGGGAAAGTAGTACACCGACAAAACAAACAAGACGCCCAGCCACAGCAGCCAGCGGTCGGGCGAGAGCAGCGCCGCCAGCCAGGGCAAGCCGCTGGCGGCCTCGCTGGCCAAGCGCAGCAAATCCTGCAGGTAGCTTTGCGCCACCAGGAAGAGCACGGCACCGATGACAGAGCCGTAGAGGGTGCCCATGCCGCCGATAACGACGATGAGCAGGCAGTCCATCATGATTTCAAAACTGAGCGAGGTGTCTGGCCCGTTGTAGCGCAGCCAGAGCGCCAGCATGCAGCCCGCCAGCGTGGCAAACAGGGCAGACAGCACGCTGGACGTGGTGCGGTACACCACCACGCGGTAGCCAATGGCTTCGGCGCGGAACTCGTTTTCGCGGATGGCCTGCAGCACGCGGCCGAAGGGCGAATTGACGATGCGCAGCAGCGCCAGCACTAGCACCACCGCCGTGACGAACAGCAGGTAATAGCAGATCAGCCGTCCATCCACCGTCACACCCAGAAACGGATCGTCAAACGGCTCGAAGCTCGGGGACAGCACCTCGGGCACCTTGAAGGTGAGGCCATCCTCACCGCCGGTGATCTCTGAAAGTTGCGAGGCCAGCGTCTGGAACGCCGCGGCCACGGCCAGCGTGATCATGGCGAAAAAGATGGCCCGCACCCGCAGTGAGAACAGCCCCACCGCCAGCGACAGGAGCAGCGACAACAGCAGCGCCCCCCCCACGCCCACCAGCAGGGCCGACCACGTCGGCCCCATGCGCGTGGTGGCCACGGCAATGCCATAGGCCCCAATGCCAAAGAACATGGTGTGCGCAAAGCTGACGATGCCGGTGTAGCCCAGCAGCAAGTCAAAGCTGGCCACCAGCACCACAAACACCAGCACCTTGGCCGCCACGTTCAACGCCTTGACGCCCGGAAACAGAAACGGTGCCAACGCCAGGCCCAGCAGCACGGCCAGCAAGATGGCCGCCAGCACCTTGCTGCGGGGGGAGTCGCCAGAGAGAAGTCGGTTCAACATGGTTGCGCTCCTCCTCAACGGTTAGTGACTGGATAGACGCCCTGCGGGCGCCACAGCAGGATGGCGACCATGAGCGCGATGTTGGAAAACAGCGCCACCTTGGGGGCCAGAAAGCCGGTGTAGTTGGCCATGAGGCCCACCAGCAGCGCGCCAATCAGCGCCCCGCCCGTGCTGCCCAGGCCGCCGATGATGATGACGATGAAGATCAGCACATTGACCTGTGCGCCCATCTGCGGCACCACGTTTTGCTGGTACAGGCCCCACATCACGCCGCCCAGCCCCGCCAGGGCCGAGCCCACCACAAACACGGCCACAAACAGGCGGCGGATGCGGTAGCCCAGGCTTTCAACCATCTCGCGGTCTTGCACACCGGCGCGGATGAGCAGGCCGACCTTGGTGCGCGAAAGCGTCCACGCCAGCACGCCAAAGACCACCAGGCCCACAGCCACGGCCACGAGGCGGTACTTTTCGATGGCGGCATCGCCCAGCAGCAGCGAGCCACGCATGCCTTCGGGCAGCGGCAGCGGGATTTGCTGCGGGCCCCAGATGACCTTGATGAGTTCTTCACCAATGATCATGCCGCCCATGGTGATGAGGATCTGCTTGAGGTGCTGACCATACACGGGCCGCACGATGAAGCGCTCAAACGCCAGGCCCAGCGCGCCTGCCACCGCCATGGCCACCAGCATGGCGGGCAGCACGGCCACCATGTTGCGCCACAGCTCGGCCGAGCCCGTCCAGTCGCCCATCGCGCCCAGCACGCTGGTGGCCACAAAGGCGCCCAGCGCAATGAACACGCCGTGGCCAAAGTTGAGCACGTCCATCAGCCCGAACACCAGCGTGAGGCCCGAGGCGATGATGAAGATGATCATGCCCATGGCCAGCCCCGCCACCGTGAGCGTGAGCCAGGTGCTGGGCGAGCCCACCAGCGGCAGCGTGACGAGCGCGAGCAGCGGCACCAGCGCCAGGGGCTTCCAGTCGAAATCGCTGGCAGTCATGCGTGGCCTCCGGTTTGGTTTTGACTCGCTATTTTTTTGATAGCTGGTTGCGCTTGATGGATAAGCGCTAGAGGTCGATTTGGTTTGATATTCATAGCGACAGCCCCAGCAGCGACTGCTGCAATGCCTCGTCCGCTGCCAGCGCGGCCATGCTGCCCGCGTGCACCACGCGGCCGTTGTCCATTACGGCGACGTTGTCGCCCAGGCGTTTGGCAAAGTGGATGTTCTGCTCGACCAGCAGAATGGTCACGCCGCTCTTCTTGAGCTGGTCGAAGGCCTCGATCATGTTGTTGATGATGGCAGGGGCCAGGCCTTTGCTGGGCTCGTCCACGATGAGCAGATCGCGCGGCTCGATGATGACGCGGGCCACGGCCACCATCTGCTTTTGACCGCCGCTGAGCTTGCCTGCGGGGTGGTTCCAGAACTTCTCCACGGCCGGGAACAGGCGGAAGATCCATTGCAGCCGCGCGGCATCCATCTGCGCTGCATTGCTGGCCTTGCGTGCGGCCAGCAGCAGGTTTTCCTTCACCGTCAGGTCGGCAAAGATGCCCATGTTTTCCGGCACGTAGGCAATGTTGAGCCCCGCAATCTGCGGTGTGTGCAGGCGTGTGATGTCGCGCCCGTTGAAGTGGATGCTGCCCTGCGAGGCCTGCCACAGGCCCATGATGGTGCGCAGCGTGGTCGTCTTGCCTGCGCCGTTGCGGCCCAGCAGCATGGTGAGCTGGCCTTTGGGGATGGCGAGGTTCACGCCGTGCAGGATGTGGTACGCGCCGATGTGCGTGTGCACGCCCTTGAGCTCCAGAAGGTTGGCGGTGCTGCTCATGCGGCCTCCTTCTCTGCGTCCTTGTCGGCATCCTTGCTGATGCCCAGGTACGCCTCCTGCACCACGGGCGATGCAATCACTTCGGCCGGTGCACCATCGGCCACCAGCGTGCCATTGGTCAGCACGATGATGCGGTCGGCCAGCTCGCGCACCACGTCCATCTTGTGCTCCACCAGCAGGATGATCTTGGTCTTGTCCTTCTTCAGTTCGCGGATCAGGTTCAGGATCACCGGGGCCTCGTCGTGGCTCATGCCCGCGGTGGGTTCGTCAAACATGTAGACCTGTGGCTCCAGCGCCATGAGCAAGGCCACTTCCAGCTTGCGCTGGTCGCCATGCGGCAGGCTAGCCACGGGCGTATCGCGCCGCTCGAACAGGGCCACGCTGCGCAGGATGGATTCGGCCCGCTCGGTGAGGTGGCGGTGGTCGCTCCAGATGCTCCACAGGTTGAGCCCCCGGCGGTGCGCCCCGCCCTGCGTGGCCTGCACGGCCAGGCGCACGTTCTCCAGCACGCTCAGGTTGGGGAACAGGTTGGTGAGTTGAAACGCCCGACCCAGCCCCGCACGGGTGCGGGCCGAGGGGCTGAGCGCCGTCAGGTCTTGCCCGCCCAGCTGCACGCTGCCCGCACTGGCCTTGAGCTGGCCCGAGATGAGGTTGAAGTACGTCGTCTTACCCGCGCCATTGGGGCCCACGATGGCGGTGAGCGTGCCCGGCGCAAAGGCACAGGTCACACCATTGACCGCCACATGGCCGCCAAAGCGGATGGTCAGGTTGTGGGTTGCAAGCATGGGGGCAGCAGGTGGTGTGGAGGCAAACGGCAGGCCAGCACAAAGATCAAGGTCAAAACAGCCTCTAGGGCTTATCCATCAAGCGCAAGCAGCTATCAAATTCGCAGCAATCGAGCACGATGACTGCACTAAGCACGGCAGATGTCAGCGGCCACCGCGCAAGGGCCTGAGCCGGCCGCACCGCCCCGCCGCGCTGGTGGCGTCCCCCTTCCCGCTTCGCGCAGCGAAACGAGAGAAGGGGGAAGCGGCAAAGCCGCTCAGGGGGATGCTCACCTCTTGTTCCGGATCGGAACGTTCATCTCTTCGGGCTTGATCTCGCGCACCAGCTCGGGCACGCCCCAGGCAAAGGCCGGGTCCACCTTGATCTTGAAGTGGTACATGCTCTGCAGGGCCTGGTGGTCTTCCTTGCGGAAGGTCATCTTGCCCTTGGGTGTGTCAAAGCTCATGCCTTCCATGGTTCGGATGAGCTTGTTGGTACTGGTCTCGCCATTGGTGGCCTTGAGGGCGGTGACCAGCGCCATGGCCGAGGTGAAGCCCCCGGCGGTGAAGAAGTCTGGCGGGGCCTTGAACTGCTTGTAGTGCATCGCCACCAGCGCTTCGTTCACGGGGTTCTTGGGAATTCCGAAGTAGTAGTACGTGGCCCCTTCCATGCCCGGGAAGGCCTTGTAGCTGGCCATGGCGGAAAGGATGTTGCCGCCCGAGGCCACGTCAATGCCGAAGCGCTTGGACAGCTCTTGTGCAGCTAGCGCGGCGTAGGGCGGCGTGCCACCAGCCCAGATCACCATCACCACCTTGCGGCCGGGCTGGTCCTTGAGCTTGTCGACCACGCGCTGGATGCCTGCGGTGAAGTCGGTGGTGTTTTGCGGCAGGTACTCTTCGTGCACCAGCTTGGCGTTCTTGATGGCTTCCTTGAAGGCTTTTACGCCGTCGCGGCCAAAGGCATAGTCTTGCGCCAGGGTGACGATGGTGGTGCCCGCCTTGTCCACCGCCACGGCGTTGCTGATGGCGTCCTGGCTGCTGTTGCGGCCGGTGCGGAAGATGTACTTGTTCCACTTGTCGCCAGTGATGGCGTCGGCCACGGCGGGCTCCACCAGCAAGATCTTTTTGTATTCCTCGGCCACGGGCAGCAGCGCCATCGCCACGCCGCTGGAGGTGGGGCCCACGGCAATGTCAGCCTTGTCGTCGGAATAGGCCGAGGCCAGCAGGCTCTTGCCCAGGTCAGGCTTGCCCTGGTCGTCTTTCTCGATCACCACCAGCTTCTTGCCCGCCACCTGCATGGTGCCGCCCGTGGCGTACTCCAGGCCCATCATCAGGCCAATCTGCGTCTGCTTGCCGTAGGCCTCCAGCGCGCCGGTTTTGCTGTAAACGTGGGCAATGCGGATTTCGCCCGACTGGGCCCACGAAGGGACCGCGATGGCGGCGAGTGCGGTGGCAGCAAAGGCGGTGGCGGTGACCAGGGTGCGGCGTTGCATGGCGAATGTCTCCTGTGGTTGTGCAAGCCACCAGTGCACAGTCCATGCCAGCAGCCCAACACACCATGCAGCCACGCTAAGTGCTTGATTTGAATCACCCCGCGCAGGCCAAAGCGCCTGCCTCGCGCTCAGAATGCCTGAATTTCAGACAATTGATCTGTCTGAAATTCAGTCAAATGGCTGATTTCCAATCAGGGTTTTCCAGACGTTCGTACAAGGTGGCGCGCGAGATACCCAGCTGCCGCGCCGTGGCCAGCTTGTTGCCGCCATGGGCCTTGAGGGCGGCGGCGATGGCTTTGCGCTCCAGCTCGGCCACCTGCTCGGCCAGGGGCCGCAGGTAACTGGCTTCGCTGTCGGCATCGGGCGCGGGGTGGTCCATCACCGGCGCGGGGGCTGCGGGCTCCACCCCGGCTTCGCGCAGCACGCGGGCCAGTTGTTCGGCGTCGATGGTGCTGGCGTCGCTGCGCATCACGGCCTGTTCCAGCACGTTGCGCAGCTCGCGGATGTTGCCGCGCCAGGGCTGGCCGGCCAACAGGGCCAGGGCGTCGGGGGCCAGTTCGGGCGGCGCGGTGCCATTGCGCAGGGCCAGGTCTTCGCCGAGGGATTCGACCAGCGCGGGGATATCGCTGCGCCGCACCCGCAGCGGCGGCACGCGCACGGGCAGCACATGCAGGCGGTAGAACAGGTCTTCGCGGAACTTGCCCTCGCGCACCAGCACACCCAGATCGCGCGAAGTGGCGGCGATGATGCGCACATCAAAAGGCACCAGCTTGTTGCTGCCCAACGGCTCGATCTCGCCCTCTTGCAGCGCCCGCAGCAGCTTGGCCTGCAGACTTTGGGGCATGTCGCCGATTTCATCGAGGAACAGCGTGCCGCCATCGGCCAGCTTGAACTTGCCATCGCGCCCCTTGCGGTCGGCACCGGTATAGGCCCCGGGGGCCACGCCGAAGAATTCGGCTTCGAGCAGCGTGTCGGGCACGGCGGCAATATTCACGCTGACAAAGGGGCCGCTGGCGCGGCTGGACGCGGAATGGATGGCATGGGCCAGCAGCTCCTTGCCCGTGCCCGTCTCGCCCAGCAGCAGCACCGGGCTTTGTGATTGTGCGGCACGCCGCGCCTGGCGCTTGACCTCGGCCGCTGCGGGGCTGGAGCCGATGAAGCTGGCAAAGGTGTATTTGGCGCGGCGCTCTCCATCCCCCGCCACGGCCAGCGTGCGGCGGCGCTGGCTGGCCAGCTCGCGCCGGGCATCGTCCAGGTCGCGCTGCAGCAGCGCAAACTTGCTGATGAGGGGTTGCAGCGTGGTCTCGGGGTGGTCAAACAGCACGATGCCGATGGCGCCAATCACGCGGTCTGCCTCATCACGCAGCGGAATGCGGCTGACCACAAAGGTGCCCGCCTTGTTAGTGAGCAAATCAATCAGCACGGGCTGGCCCGTTTCCAGCACGCGGCGCATCTGGGTGTTGGGGATGACCTCTTCCACCGTGCGGCCCAGGAACTGGTCCAGGGACGAAAAGCCCAGGTCGGGCAGGAAGCGCTGGTAGCCCTCGTTCACCCACACGATGCGGCAGGTGCGATCGACCAGGAACATGCCCTGGCTGACGCTGGAAAACAGCTGGAACATGGAGCGCGCCGCCAGCTCCAGAATGCTCTGGGCATCGAGCGGCAGTGCGGGGGTGTCGTCGGGAAGCGCGGGCATGGGTGCGATGGTAGCGTGATGCTTCCGTTGGCATGAGGCGTGCACCTGCGATGGCCGCCGCCAGCCCAAGGGTGCCCCAGCTTGCCCAAGGCTAGGTCAAACACTATCAAAAGAATAGCTGCCCGCGCTGATTGCAAAAGCGCCAGAGGCTATTTTGCCTATCAATCCTGCACTGCATGCAGCATGGCGTGGGGCAGCGCTGAACGCCCACCCCCCGCCAGGCGCAGCACCACCACGGGCTGGCCAGTGCCCTGCGCTGCACAAGGCAATGCCGCCTGGTCCACCAGAATGCAGGGCTTGCCTGTGCGGCGGCAATGGTCTTGCACGCGCCAGTAGTCGTCGTGGCTGATGCAGCCGGTCTGGCAGATCACCAGGTCGGCCGCAGCCAGGCTTTCGTCCAGTGCGTGGGGTGGCTGGTGTGCGGGTATGGGGTGCGCGGCGGGCGCAACTGCCTCATCCTGCGATAGCACGGCAGGCTCAGAAACCTCCTGCACGGTGACCTGCAGCCGCCAGCGCAGGCATTCGCGCGAGAGGCTGGCCACACGCTCTGCCAGCATGTGAATGTGGCGGGCCATCTCCTTGCGCCGTGGCAACCCAGGCGGCTGGGCCTGGCGGGCATCTTCCAGGGCAGCGCGGGCCTGCTCCAGTTGCGTATCGCGCACGATCACCGCTGCGCGCAAGCGCACCACTTCGCGCTGCAACCATTCCAGCTCGGCAGCCTGCGCGGCCACCACCTCGCTGCAGCGTGTTTGCGCCTCGCCCAACTGGCGGCACAGGGCCAGAAACTCTTGCGACAGTGTGTGCATGCGCCACCCATACAAATAAGAATTATTCTCATTCTATGGTACAATGGGCAGCTGCAAAAGCAAGTACCTGGTGGGAGGACATCGGGGGACCACCCCCTGATGTCTGCTTGCGAAGCCGGTGTGCAGGGGGTGGGTGGCACGGTTCTCCTCCCACCCCGCAGCACCCACGCTCCACCCCCATGCCGCCTGGCGCAGCGCGCGCTCCCCCTTCCTCTTTTTCCAGAACCCCAGAAAAAAAGGGTGCGCAGATCACTCTGCACACCCTTGGGGTTATCGCTTTGCCTTGTCAGCCAGCGCCGGCCTCTATCGCCCGCAGTTTCTTGGCAGCCCAGCGGCGCAGCAGGCGCGGAATGATCAGCACGCACAGCACGATCACGATCAGGGTGAGCGAGCCTGGGCGCTCCAGGAAGATCGTCCACTTGCCTTCGCCAATCGCCACGGCGTTGCGCATCTGCGCCTCGGCCAAGGGGCCCAGGATCATGCCCACCACGACCGGGGCTGCCGGGAAGTCAAAACGCCGCATGACCACGCCCAAGAGGCCAATCGCGTACAGCAGCACCAGATCGAACGCGCTTTGGCGCATGCCATACACGCCCAGCGTGGAGAACACCAGAATGCCGGCGTACAGGTACGACTTGGGAATGTTCAGCAACTTGACCCACAGGCCCACCAGCGGCAGGTTCAGGATCAGCAGCATCACGTTGCCGATGTACATCGACGCGATCAGCGCCCACACCATCGCACCGTTGGTGTCAAAGAGTTGCGGGCCAGGCTGGATGCCGTAGTTCTGGAAGGCACCCAGCAAAATGGCCGTGGTGTTCGACGTGGGAATGCCCAGCGTGAGCAGCGGAATCAGCGTGGCCGTGATGGCTGCGTTGTTGGCCGCCTCGGGGCCGGCCACGCCCTCAATGGCGCCGGTGGTGCCAAATTCTTCCTTGTGCTTGCTCAGCTTCTTTTCAGCCGCGTAGCTCAGGAAGGTCGGAATCTCGCTGCCACCCGCAGGCACCGTGCCAAACGGAAAGCCGATGAAGGTGGCGCGAATCCAGGCGGGCCAGGAGCGCTTCCACTCTTCCTTGGTCATGTGCGTGCTGGTCAGGCGGTTCTGGGTTTCGTCCACCCGGCCTTCGTACATCACGTTGTACAGCGCCTCGCCCACGGCGAACAGGCCCACCGCAATCAACACCACTTCGATGCCGTCCATCAGCTCGGGCACGCCACCGGTGTAGCGAGCCTGGCCGGTGATCTGGTCGATGCCGATCAAGCCCATCGCCAGCCCGACGAACAACGCCACCATGCCACGCAGCGTGCTCTTGCCCAGCACCGCACTCACGGTGGTGAAAGCCAGCACCATCAGCATGAAATATTCAGGGGGACCCAGGCGCACAGCATATTCAGCCACCAGCGGCGCAAAGAACGTGACCAGCACCGTCGCAATCGTGCCTGCCACAAATGAGCCAATCGCCGCTGTGGCCAGCGCAGCGCCAGCGCGCCCGCTCTTGGCCATCTTGTTGCCCTCCATGGCCGTGACCATGGAGCCCGCCTCACCGGGCGTGTTCAGCAGGATGGACGTGGTGGAGCCACCGTACATGGCGCCGTAATAAATGCCGCCAAAGAAGATCATGGAGGCCGTGGCCTCAACCTTGACGGTGATGGGCAGCAGCATGGCCACGGCCACGGCGGGGCCGATGCCCGGCAACACGCCCACAGCGGTGCCGATGATGCAGCCCACAAAGGCCCACATCAAGTTGATAGGAGTGGCAGCGGTGATGAACCCCTGCATCAGAAGATTGAGCGTATCCATGGCGTGCTGGCTTTACAGCCACCCCGTGTTGGTGAGGCCGGGCAGGTTGATGGCCAGCAGTTGCGTAAACATCCAGTACACCGGCGCCGCTACCGCGATGCCAATGGCGGAATCCTTGATCCAGGCCTGCAGGCGCAAGTCCAGTTCACCTTCGGAGCTTTTGAAACCCCGCACCGACAGCACGAAGCACAACGCGCAGCTCAGGATGAAGCCCAGGGTGGTGATGAGCATGGCGTTGAGCAGCAGCCCGGCGGACACCCAGATGAAGCCCTTCCAGTGCGCCCGCTCGTCACCCGAGCCCTCTTCCAGTTCGCGAAAACCGCCGGTCAGCGCATGGGCAACGCACAACACCCCACACACCAGCAAGGCGGCCGAAACCACCCATGGCAAGAAGTTGGGGCCAACGCCCCCGTAGCCAGCTTCCGAGCTGACCGAGCTGGCGCCCCAGGCCAAGCCCCCAGCAAGCACCACGATGCCGAGACCCAGCAGGGTCTGCAGCGGCTTGGAGCGCGATGAATGTTGTTGTGTCATGGTTGTTCCCTCGCACACACCTGCAATGCGGCACAGCGGCGCTGCGCCCGCTCTTTCGAGCAGGCGCAAGGCCGCGCACGCCGTGCTGGTTTTAGATCATTCCGGACTTGGCCATCGTGGCACGCAGGCTGGCAAATTCCGAGTCCACGAAGTTCGAGAACTCATCGCCAGCCAGCCATGCGGGCGTCCAGCCGTTCTTTTCCATCGCGTCTTGCCAAGCCTTGTGCTTGAAGGTCTTGGACAGCGCGTCAATCAGGGCCTTGCGTTGTTCGGCCGTGATGCCAGGGGCACCGTACACGCCACGCCAGTTGCCGATGTCCACGTTGATGCCCTGCTCCTTGAGCGTAGGCACGTTGACACCCTTGAGGCGTGCGGAAGACGTGACGCCCACAGCGCGCATCTTGCCGGCGGCAATGTATTCCGCAAACTCGCTGTAGCCGCTGCCGCCGATGGTGACGTTGCCACCCAGGATGGCGGCGGTGGCCTCGCCACCCCCACGGAACGCGACGTAGTTGATCTTGGCAGGGTCCACACCCACTTCGCGCGCAATCATGGCAGCGGCAATGTGCTCAGTAGAACCACGCGAACCACCACCCCACTTCACGCTGCCGGGGTCTTTCTTGAGCTGCTCGATCACGTCCTTCATGGTCTTGAAGGGGGAGTTCGCAGGCAGCACAAACACGTTGTATTCGCTGGTCAGGCGTGCCAGAGGCGTGACCTTGTCCAGGCCCACGGGTGGCTTGCCGGTGATGATGCCGCCCAGCATCACAGCGCCCATCACCATCAGTGCATTCGGGTCACCCTTGCTGGCGTTAACAAACTGCGCCAGGCCGATGGCGCCTGCGGCGCCGCCCTTGTTGTCATAAGACACCGACGAAGCGGCACCCGCATCTTGCATGGCCTTGCCCAGGGCGCGGCCCGTGGTGTCCCAGCCACCGCCAGGGTTGGCGGGAATCATCATCTTCAACGCAGCCGTCTGGGCCGACACCGGCAAGCTGCCGACGGCGGCCATGGCGGCCAAGGACTTGAGGAAAGTATCGCGACGCATCGGTGTCTCCTAGAACGGTTAGCGAATGGCTGGATGATGCGCGCCCTGCCTGTCAAAAGGCTGTCTGCGAACTCAGGGAAAACACCCATACAAAGTGGGGGCTCCGTGCAGAATGCCGTCACCGCATTTTTTGTGTACCGCCGCTGGAAAAACTCTGCAAACCGCAGCCCAGTCGGTGCTATGGTGCCGCGCATGCAATTGCTCCTAGTAGAAGACGACCCCACCATGCAGACCACCTTGCAGCGCGCGCTGACGCGGCGTGGCATGGAGGTGGCAGCGGTGGGTGATGGCAAGGCAGCTCTCAGCCAGTGGGTGGGGCGCGTGCCCGACGCCGTGGTGCTCGACCTGACCCTGCCCGGCCTGCAAGTGCTGCAGCGTGCACGCGCACTCGGCCTGCGCACACCGGTGCTGATCCTCACCGCGCGCGGCACCGTGGGCGACCGGGTGATGGGGCTGAACGCCGGGGCTGACGACTACCTGCCCAAGCCCTTTGATCTGGACGAGCTCGAAGCCCGCCTGCGCGCCTTGGTAAGGCGCAGTGCCGACCCGGGCGCCACGCCAGTGGGCAGCAATATCACGCAGATTGGCGCCATTCGTTATGACAAGGACAGTGGCGCCCTGTACCTGCACGGCGAAGTCATGGAGCTGACTCCGCGCGAGCTGGCGCTGATGCACGCGCTGCTGGCGCAGCCTGGGCACGCCGTGACCAAAGAGCGGCTGTACGAACTGGTGTTTCCAGGGCAGTTGGATGTGCAGTACGAAGCCATCGAGGTGGTGGTGTACCGGCTGCGTAAAAAACTGGTGGGCACAGGCCTGACCCTGATGACCTTGCGCGGCCTGGGGTACCTGCTACGCACCGATGCGTGACGCACACAGCCAAACCATGAGCGAACCCCAGCAAGCCACCCACTCCCTGCGGCGCAGGCTGTTGCTGGGCATTCTGGTGCCGGTGATTGCCTTCATCAGCTTCAACACCTACAGCCTGTACCACCAGACGCTGGCGTCTTTGCACACGGCGTACGACCGGACGCTGCTGGCATCGGCCAAAAGCATCAGCGAGCAACTCGATGTGGAGGGCTACGACGACGAGGCCCAGATCCGCGCGATCGTGCCGTACTCGGCGCTGGAGGCTTTCGAGGCGGACAACCAGAGCCACATGTTCTACCGCATCTCCACCCAGGGGGGTGAAGTGATCTCCGGGTTTGGCGACCTGCCCGAGTGGCGCGGCAAGATTCCGCTCAAGCCCCCGTATGCTGCCCTGGTGGATTTTTACGACGACGTCTTCCGCGACCAACCCGTGCGCGTGGCAGTGCTACTGCAGCCGGTGGCCAGTGCCGAAGGCCGCGGCATGGCCGTGATCCAGGTGGCAGAGACGCTGGAGGTGCGTGAAACCCTGGCGCTGCAAATTCTGTGGAAGACCTTGATGCGTCAGGCCCTGCTGATCGCAGTGATTGCCTTCACCGTGTTGTGGGTGGTGCAACGCGCTACACGCCCCGTGCGACACCTGAGCCTGCAACTGCAGGCCCGTGGCGAGGGCGACCTGAGCCCCATCGCCGCCCCCACCGCCCCGCGTGAGTTGCAACCGCTGATTGCTGCGACCAACCAAGTGATGCAACGACTGCGCCATCTGCTGCGCCACCAAAAACGGTTTGTGCGCGACGCATCGCACCAGTTGCGCACACCGCTGGCGGTGCTCAAAACTCAGGTGCAATCGGCGCTGCGCGGCGACATGCCTGCCGAGCAGGCACTGCATGAAATCAGCGACACGGTAGACCGTGCCACACAGCTGGCCAACCAGATGCTGGCGCTGGCCAAGGTGGAGCAATTGCGCCAGCAAAGCGAGCCCCCCATCACCCGGCTGGACGAGGTGCTGCGCACCGTGGCGCTGGAAATCTCCCCGCTCATCGCCCAGCGCGATCTGGACTTCGGCATCCACACCGAGGCCGCACCCGTGCGCGCTCATGAGTGGATGCTTCGCGAACTGACCCGCAACCTGCTGCACAACGCGGTGCGCCACGCGCCGCACGGCAGCGAACTGGCGGTGGACCTGCGCTGCGACGCCCACCATACGGCGCTCACCATCAGCGACTGCGGGCCGGGCATTGAACCCGAACTGGCAGCGCGGCTGTTTCAACCGTTTTCGGCAGGCGATGTGCGCAGCGGCAGCGGCCTGGGCCTGGCCATTTGTCAGGAAATCGTGCAAGCGCTGGGAGGAAGCATCACCCTCACCAACCGCGAACAAGGCACCCGAGTCCTGGGGCTGGACGCCGTGGTTCGCCTGCCGCTTGCGCAGCACTTTGCCAGCACCGCCCATGGCAACCCGGCACAATTGAGCGAATGAACGTGACTGAAACGATGCGGCTGGACAAGTGGCTTTGGTGTGCGCGCTTTTACAAAACGCGCAGCCTGGCCACCGAGGAAATTGCGAAGGGACGCGTCACCGTGAACGGCCAAGCCGCCAAGCCCGCCCGGGACTTGCGCTGTGGTGACACCGTGGCGCTGCGCCAGGGGCCGGTGGCCCGCACGGTGCTGGTTCGAGCCCTGAGCGGTGCACGTGGCCCTGCCCCCGTGGCACAACTGCTGTACGAAGAAACACCCGAAAGCATTGCCGCCCGCGAGCGCGCCGCCGAACAGCGGCGCCTGGCCCCAGAACCCGCCGCCGCGCTGCAAGAAGGTCGCCCCACCAAGCGCGACCGCCGCAACATCGACCGCGCCCGAGACTGGGGTAGCCGCTGGAGCGCCTCGATTGACGAATAAATGATTGCGGTAACGGCGCCTCGCACGGAGGTGCTGTGTGCGGAAGTACCTCTGCTGTACGGGTTTTTATTAAGAATAATTCGCGTTTGTTTTATCATTAGAGCATCGCAACCCCGAAAGAAGCATTTCCATGTCGAAGACCGTGAAAGCCCTGCTGACCGCCTGCGCACTGGCCGCCACTGCGGGCGCCACATTGGCCCAAGAGCAAGTCGTGAATCTGTACTCCGCCCGCCACTACTCCACCGACGAGGCGCTCTACACGGGGTTCACCAAGGCCACGGGTATCAAGATCAACCGCGTGGACGCCGACGATGCGGGCATCCTCGCTCGACTGAAGGCTGAAGGTTCTGCATCTCCGGCAGATGTCATCTTGCTGGTGGATGCGGCCCGGCTCTACAAGGGTGAAGTGGACGGGCTGTTCCAGCCCATCCAGTCCAAGGTGCTGAACGACGCCATTCCCGCCAACCTGCGCAGCGCCCCCGCAGCCGATGGCGGCATTTCGTGGTTTGGCCTGTCCACCCGCGCCCGCGTCATCGTTTACAACAAGGTCAAGGTCCAAAAAGCCGACGTGGACACGTATGAGGAGCTGGGAGACCCCAAGAACAAGGGCAAGCTCTGCATTCGCTCGGGTTCGCACCCCTACAACCTGAGCCTGTTTGGCGCAGTGACCGAGCATTTGGGTGAGCAAAAAGCCGAGGCCTGGCTCAAGGGCGTGGTGGCTAATCTGGCCCGCCCCCCCAAGGGCGGTGACACCGACCAGATCAAGGCGGTGGCCTCCGGTGAATGCGATATTGGCGTGACCAACAGCTACTACCTCGCCCGCATGATGCGCTCCAACAAACCGGAAGACGTTGCGGTGGTGAACAAGGTCGGCGTGGTGTTCCCCAACCAGGCATCGTGGGGCACGCACCTGAACATTGCGGGGGGCGCAGTCGCCAAACACGCTAAAAACAAGGAAAACGCCGTCAAGTTCCTCGAATACCTGGCAAGTCCAGAAGCCCAGAACTACTTCGCCAACGGCAACAACGAGTGGCCGGCGGTCAAGAGCGTGACGCTGGACAACCCCGCACTCAAGGCCATGACGGGCAATGCCCCCTTCAAGAGCGAAACCATTCCCATCAGCGCCGTGGGAGCCAATGTGACCAAGGTGCAGCAGATGCTGGACCGCGTCGGCTTCCAGTAACTCCGTCACAACCCACTCCCGAGAGCCCGGCACATGCCGGGCTTTTTTGTGTGCGCTCGCGCAGCGCCTTCCCGGAGGTGGTTGATAATTGACGTTTACGTCAACGTAATTCAACCAGGAGACACGCTATGGAAATCAAGGGCAAAGTATTCATCGTCACCGGCGGCGCCTCGGGGCTGGGCGAAGGCACTGCACGCATGCTGGCGTTGCGGGGCGGCACCGTCGTCATCGCGGACATGCAGGTCGAAAAAGGCGAAGCCGTCGCCAAGGAGATCGGTGGGGCTTTTGTGCGCTGCGATGTCAGCAATGAAGCCGATGCACAGGCAGTGGTTGACAAAGCAGTATCGCTGGGCAAACTGATGGGCTTGGTCAACTGCGCAGGCATTGCACCCGCTGAGAAAACCGTGGGCAAGAACGGCGCGCATTCCCTGGCCTTGTTCAGCAAAACCATCACGGTGAACCTAGTGGGCAGCTTCAACATGATCCGCTTGGCCGCTGAAGCCATGGCCAAAAACGACCCGGAAGTCACAGGCGAACGCGGTGCCATGATTTCTACGGCCAGCGTGGCTGCGTACGATGGCCAAATTGGGCAAGCCGCGTATTCCGCATCCAAGGGTGGGATCGTGGGCATGACCCTGCCCATCGCTCGTGATCTGGCCCGCAACGGTATCCGCAACATGACCATTGCCCCAGGCATCTTCGGCACTCCCATGCTGTTTGGCATGCCCCAGGAAGTGCAAGACGCACTGGCCGCCGGCGTTCCGTTCCCGAGCCGCCTGGGCACACCCGAAGACTATGCCAAACTGGCCGTGCACATTTTTGAGAACGATATGCTCAACGGTGAAGTCATTCGCCTGGACGGTGCGATTCGCCTGGCACCACGTTAATTGCTATAAATTTAATAGCTTGTAGCGCTTACCCCATAAGCACTACAAGCCAAAACACCGAGATTCTTCATTCCTAAACAGGAAACGCAAAAACAAAAACGCCGCAATGAATTTCATTGCGGCGTTTTGCTTTTTGGCGGAGTGGACGGGACACTCACTGAAAAAGTTCTAAGCCAATGATTTAAAAGGATTTTTTTCAGAAAAAATCGCAAAAGTGTTCACAAAAAGTGTGACCCCTTGTTGTGACACCAGTCATGCTACACCAAAGTCCACTCTTTTGGGCAGCAGCTCAGACTGATTTATGGGGGTACAAGCTTAGCCAAACAGAACCAAAGTGAGGCGGCAATTAATGCGAAAGGCATTTAACGTACGCGACAAAAAAGAACTCCCAAATACGGCAGAAATGACCGCATACGGCCAGAAGCTGCCATCAGCAGAACTTTGATCAACGGCCGCTCAGGGTCCAATCGCAATCCTCGGCTGCGATCAGCGTCCAGATCGTCGGCGTCCCAGGGGGCGATATTGCGGATGAAGTCGACGCGTGGCTCTTCCTCGAACCAGCAGCGTGCCTTCACAGCAGCCCATTGCCTGCGCGTGTGCAAGTATCTCCGTCCTCAATCGCCCTGCGGCTTACCGCCGAATTTCAAGACGAAGCTGCCGGCCACCACGGTCAGTGCCAACAGGCAACCGAGATAGGGCATCACGCTTTGCAGAGGGGCTCCCATTTGATTCAGGCGCAATGCAGCCTGCACTCCAGACGTTGTCGGTATCAACCACCGCAGATACTGCAACGGGAGCGGCAACGCTTCTGGCGGCCAGGAAAATCCGGCAAGAAACACCATCGGCAATGTCGAAAAAAGCAGGACTTGAAGGACCCGTTCGCGATCTCTACACCACAGGCCCACAAGTGACCCCAGCGTCACGATGGCCGACACGTACAGGACCAGGAAAACTAGGGAGCCAGCCACGTTGTTAGCGCGAGGGTAACCGTAGAGCCAAAAGACCCATCCGAAATAGAACAGGCCAGACACCAATCCCGGCAACAGGAATGCCAGCCAGCGCCCGATCCAGGCCATTGGACTGGCATGAGCCGCGCCTCGTTCGACCCAGGTCGCCACCAGCATACCCACGCCCATCAGGAGGGTCTGGTGCATGATGAACAAGGCAACGGCAGGAACAATGAAGCTGCTATAGCCTTCTGTAGGGTTGAACAGCGCCATGGCCCGGAAATCCACGGGAGTGCGGCTCTCGCCGGCTTGGCAGGGACTCTGTCCTTTGGCCTCTCGCTGCCTGATCTCAACACCTGCCGAGGCTGCGCCCACGGCCTCAGAAAAGCCGTACTGAACTGCCTTGCTGATGAGGGGATAGGCCCCGTTCGAGACCACGGTCACCATAGCGGGCATTCCCCTGGCAACATGGGCTTTCAGGTCGTCGGGCAGGACCAGATAGCCATCAATCTCACCACGGCTCATGGCGGCTTGCGCGGCTCGCTCATCCGCCCCAACTGCCTTGACCTCGATGCGAGGATTGGCAAGTGCCAGACGATGAATCGAGCGTGAAAGCGCCGAGTGATCCTGGTCGACAACCGCCACCGGGATCCGGGTCACGACCTCCGGGCCAAAGAACCAGGGGTAGAAGAAAGCATAGAACAGGGGCGCAGCCACAAAGATCATCAATGCGCCCTTGTCGCGCAAGACGTCCCTCAGCGTTGCGACGAACCCTGACCTCAGCGAAGTGGGATGGTGCGAGGTCATGTCAACGCGCTCCCCAGGTCGATGGCTTGTCGCGAGCCTGAACCAAGCCCAAGGCCGCCAGCCCGAGCAACCCGAGGGTGGCCAGCAGGAATACAGCAGGTGTGGCGGCACTCGCGCCGAAGGTTAAGCCCATCAGCAATTGCTCGGTCTGCAATCGGATGTAGTGGGTGAACGGCATTGAGGTCGCCCACATCCGAGCACTGTCAGGCATCGCACTCAGCGGGAAACTCATACCGCTGAACGCGAATGCCGGGGCGGTCAAAAGCCCCGTGACGGACAACGCAGTGCGCAAGGACTTGGTCAGAGTGGCCGCCGCTGCACCCGCGGCCAGCGATAGCGCCATCAGTAAGGTCATGGCCAAGAAGATCCAGAGAAGGCTCCCAGAGATGTCCCAGCCACGCCCGGCCGTGATGTACCAGAGCGCTGCGGCTCCCACGCTGGTCAGAGTCACCCAAGGAATCGCCAGCTTGCCCAGCAGGGCTGCTCCGACGGCCCGCGGCCCCTCGTGCTGCAGCCACTGCCCCAGCGTCCTATCCCTGAACTCACGGCCGACCGCCCATGCCCCAGCCGTCATCGCGAGGATGTGAAGGATGGCGGGGATCGCGGCGGCAGTCAGGTACTTTTCGTAGTTGCCAGACCCGTTGAACAACGCGATTGATTGGATTTGGATCGGGTTAAAGCTGACCTTGGCCTGTTGGGCCGATTCACCTCGCTTGTTTCGAGCAGACATTTCGATGCCGGCGGCCAGGGTCCCAACCACCGTGCGTACATCCCGCTGCAGCAGACTCGAATGCGTGGCGAACTGAGCGTTGTGACGCAGAATGACCTCCGCCTTTATCCCACGCTTGATGTCTCTCTCGAAGTCCCGGGGGATGTTGATCATCCCGTAGACCCGCACCTCTCTTAGGGCAAGTTGGACCGAGGACTCGCTGTCGAATTCGTCCACCACTTGCATGCCAGGCGAGGCGTTGAGCATGCGGACCAGTTGTCGCGATAGCGCGGAATGGTCTTCATCCATCACGCCAACAGGCAGATTCCTGGGGATGGCGCTTGAGAATATCCAAACGACCAACACCACGGCCAATACAGGCACCCACGTCACCATCGCCAAGTCCCAGGGACTTTGACCAAGGCGATGGACCTCCCGCCTGGTGCTGTTGAAGAAGTGGCGCATGGTCAATTCACTCGACCAGCACGGACATGCCAGGGCGAACGCCCTCAATCATTTGGGACGGGCGGGCACGCACCTCGAAGGTCTTGATGTCAAAGCCCTGATCGGACCTGGTGGCACGCCACGTGGCGAAATCAGGCAGGACTGCTGCCCGGTAGACCTTGAAGCGAACCTTACGGCCTTTCAGGGCAGGCAAGGTGGCATCGAATTCTTTGCCGACGGCGAACTTGTCGAGTTTGTCTTCGCGCACGTTGAGCACCACCCACTGATCTGCCATGTTGGCAACCGTGACCACGGGGACGCCTTGGGGCGAAATTTCACCCACGCGCCCCAGCACCTTGACGACTTCGCCGGCCACTGGGCTCTTGAGTTCCGTCTCGGCCTTGGCCGCCTGGACTTCAGCTACGACTCCAGCCAATTGACGCGCCTGTGCGGCGGCAGCTTGCTTGTCCTCGGCACGGGCCCCGGCGCGAGCCATCTCGTATTGGGCCTGTGCAGCCAGGGCTTGATCGCGGGCTGTCTTGAAATTGGCTTCGGCCTCGTCGCGCTTTTGCGCAGCGATCAAGCCGTCCCTGGCCAATCCTTCGATCCGCTTGAACGACGCCTGTGCCAGGTCCGCCGCCGCCAATGCGCGCTGCCAGTTCAGACGGGCGATTTCCACCTCCTGGGGGCGGGCGCCATTTTGTGCCTTGGCCGCGGTGGCCTGCGCAGCCTCCTGGGCCGCAGTGGCCTGCGCCAGTTTTGCGGTCACCTCAGGACTGTCCAGGCGAATCAGCGGCGAGCCGACCGTGATGACATCCCCTTCCTTGACCAAGATGTCCGCGATCCGGGCACTGACCTTGGAAGCGACGTCTACTTCCTGAACCTCCATTTGCCCCTGGAACGCCTCGGCGCCAGGCTGTTGGGCCTTCCATAGGCCCACGCTGAGAACGGTGACTGCGCCGATGATGGCCAGAGTGATGGGTAGTTTCTTGTTCATCTCATTGCACTTTCAGATCGGCACGAGCCATGTAACTGCCGAATTGATCGGACAGGCCAGACACTTCAAGGAGATCGGCGAGCGCCTTGACATAGTCGTAAGCCGCTTGCGCCTGTTCCGTTTTGGCTTTGGCCAGGTTCACTTCGGCGTCGATCAGTTCCAGCGTGGAGTTGGTACCCGCCTTCTGGCCCTTGGTCTTGAGTTGGAGGACTGCATTGGCCAACTCCAGACTCGGGGTCAGCGCAAGGAACTGGCGCCGGGTTTGGTCGACGGCCATCCAACGTTTCTCGACCAGCAAGGCAATGTCATTTCGGGCTTGCTTGTCCTGGCTGTCCGCCATCTCGATGAGCCGGTGAGAGGCTTCGCTCATTAAGGAGCGGTCCACGCCACCCCACAACCTCCAGCTGACCCCGACGCCCACAACCCAATTGGCCTGGTCCGAGGAGCGCAGTTGGCGTTGGCCAAAGGCGAACACCGCAGGCTTCTTCTGAGACTCTTCCAGCGCATGAATTTGCTCGGCTTCACGCTTCTTGGCAGCCACCTTGGCCAATCCCGGGTGACGTTCCAGGGCCGCGTCAGTGAAGTAGCCGAGTGGCTCGATCGGCGAACTGATCACGAACAGCGGGCTCATCGGTTGAATCCGCTCATTGTTGCGAAGGATTCTGGCCAACGCCGTCGAGGCTAATTCAGCGTCATCCCGGGCCTTCAGGGCGTTACGCTTGGCATCCTCCATCGCTGCGCGAGCCTGTAGTCGCTCGACCTGTGCGACAAGACCTGCTTCCAGCATTCGCTGCGTGGCGGCGTCATGCTCCGAGACGGTTCGGTAGGCCACTTCACGCAATCCGGCGACGCGTTCAGCCAGTTGGGCGCCGAAGTAGCGCTGCACGAACTCATTGAACACTTCCTGTTGTACCTGGCGGCCGTCTGCCCGGGCCTCTTCGGTTTTGGCTTGCAAGGCCTGTTTGATTGCCGTGGTGGCGCCCCCGGTGTAGATCGGCAATATGGCCGAGACTGATGAGGTATTGCCACTGCGCTGCGTGCTCAGATCGAGGCTGTTCGGAAGTGGCGGCAGGCGTGTCAGACCGGCCGCCAGCGGCGCCGGCAACGCTGCAATCGACGAACCGATCGTGTGCGTCAGGGGGGTCAGATCAATGCCCTGTACGGCGCCCTGGAAGCGGAAAGCCGCAGCTCCTGCGGTCACCACGGGACCACCCAGATGCCGAGTGGCCTGCTCTTTTAATTGTGCGCTCTCAACAGAAAAGCGAGTCATTGCCAGGCGATCTGAATTGGCTTGCAGTCGATGGGCGGCTTCTTCGAAGTTGAGAGCTTCGGCATGTGTCAGCGTGGGAAGGCAAGCTGCCACCCCCATCAAGGCACTGAGTGTCAGCCTGGCAAGCAATCGATTTTGTTGATTCAACATGGCATTCTCTAGTTCGGTACCAATCGGTACCACAATCAAAATTCTACGCCGATTTTCGGTACTGTCAAGTACCGAGCATGAGATACTCGAACCATGAGCCGACCACAGATCCCTGACGATGAACACCGCACCCGGTTGCTGGAGGGAATGGCACGCGCGGTCACTGCTCACGGGTACGCGCAACTCACGACTTCAGACATCGTTCGCGAGGCGAATGTGTCCAAGAGGACCTTCTACCAATACTTCAAGGACAAGACCGACTGCCTGATCGCGCTGTTCAACCACTCTGCGCAAAAGATCGAGGCCACGCTGCGTGCCAGCATCGATCCCAAGCGAGATTGGAGTTCGCAGATTGATCTGACCATCAGGCTCTATCTGGAGACCTTGGCCGCCAATCCCTTGCTACTGCGCGCGTTGTTTGTGGAGATCCTTGCGCTTGGACCTGCTGGGCTGGTCGCCAGGCGCTTGGCAATGGAAAGACTAGCGGGGGTACTTCTGGCGGCCGCCGCCAACCATCGCTCAACTCCGATCCCGCAATGGCTGGCCACTGGGCTGATTGGTGGAATCAACGAAATGGTGCTGCAGCACATCGAGCAAGACCAGATTGCCCATTTGCCCCGATTGAGCAACCAAGCCGCCGCATTCATGAAAAACGCACTCCAAACCCGTGTGATGGAACCGACCTAGCGCGTCGATGGTCAGTCTGCAGGCGTCCATCGACACGCTTTCTCCATTTGAAGGCATCTGAAAATTTCAGGCTGAACCGCGGCCCGCGTGCGTCGGTGGCTCAACCAACGGAATCCGCTTTCGTTGAAGTGAATGCCTTCAAGGCCTTGTCGGTCTGAAGCTTTGTTTGCTCGATCAGATACTCCAGAAAAACCCGTGTCCGGTCGGGAATGAACTTACGGCTCGGCAATGCCGCATACAAGGCCAGCCGCCCTGTGATCCAGGGAGAGAGCACCCGAACCAAAGTGCCTTGTGAGAGGTAAGGTGCCGCGATATCCAAGGGCAAAGACATGATGCCGGCGCCATCAAGCGCAGCGCGCAACAGCGTGTCCATGTGGTTGGACAACAAAACAGGCTGAACCTCCACCTCCTGCCATTGTTCTTCTCGTTGAGGACTCCACAAACGCCAAATGCGTGGTCGGGTTTGGGGCGATTTCGATCTCAGGCAATCATGGTGCGCCAGCTCCTCTGGCCTGCGTGGCTCCCCCCGGCGCTGCAGATAAGCCGGCGAAGCGACCAGGAAAGCTTCTGACTCGATGACCTTGCGCGCCACGATGTCAGCGTCGAAGTTGTCATCGGTGCCGAGCAAGGTGATGTCGAAGTCCTCAATGGCTGGCTCGGCCACGGGCGACACATGCAGCTCGATCCGCACCGCAGGGTGCTGGCTGCGAAAGCGGCCCAGCAAAGGCGCGACAACATAGGTGGCCAGCAGGGGCGGCGCTTGGATTCGCAGCACGCCGGCCATCTCGGTGGTGTGCGAACTCGCCATCGCATCGGCTTCATCGATGTCCTGCAGGATGTGGCGTATGCGGCTGAGGTATTGCTGGCCAGCCTCGGTGAGTGAGAGGCGCCGAGTGGAGCGCTGCAACAGCCTCGTGCCCAAGTGTTCTTCCAGGTCGGCCACGAGCCGGGTGACCACGGGGGCCGACATGTCCAGCGCCCGCGCTGCAGCGGCAAAGCCGCCCTCGTCCACCACGCTCTCAAAAACACGCATCGACTGCAGTCGGTCCATCCAGCGCTCCTTACAGGCTCTTCAAGAGCTTGCATTATTTCTCTTTTGGAAATGACCCAATGTTTTATTAGCTATTTTTCCTTCGAAAAAGAAATTTTAAAGTTCATCCCATCGATGCAGCGCTTTCCACACGAAGGTCCATCGACCCGGCCAGAAGCTCCGTCATGTTGACAGACCGGCCGTTTCTTGAAACCGAAAGGAAACCAATCATGAACCGCTATACCCTCTCCGCCCTGACCCTTGCCGTGGTGGCAGCCCTGTCCGCTGGCCATGCCCTGGCCTTTGATGCCTCGGCCCCCAAAACCCGCGAACAGGTCAAGGCTGAATTGGCCGAAGCCATCCGCACCGGCGACATCGTGGTCAATGGTGAAACTGGCCAAAAAGCCAATGAACTTTTCCCTGGCCGCTACCCGGCCAAACCGGTCGTCGAAGGTAAGACCCGCGAGCAAGTCAAAGCCGAGCTGGCCGAAGCCATCCGCACCGGCGACATCGTGGTCGACCAAGAGAGCGGCAAGAAAGCCAACGAACTTTTCCCTGGCCGCTACCCGGCCAAACCGGTCGTCGAAGGTAAGACCCGCGAGCAAGTCAAAGCCGAGCTGGCCGAAGCCATCCGCACCGGCGACATCGTGGTCGACCAAGAGAGCGGCAAGAAAGCCAACGAACTTTTCCCCGGCCGCTACCCGGCTAAACCGGTGGCCCAGGGCAAGACCCGCGAGCAGGTCAAGACCGAACTGGCCGAGGCGGTTCGCACGGGCCAGATGCCGCTGGTCAGCACTTACTGAACGGACCCGTTTGATTGGACCGCATGACTTCGGTGTGAATGCATGCAGTCCACGCCGGGGTCATTGAAATCAGTGAATTCGGCGCTCAGCGCCGCGTTCACTGGAGCCGGGCAAGCCGCATAGATGGTTCGGGATGATGCTAGATCGCTGAGATGATCGACATAGAGTTTGCGTGCCCGCCGGATGAGCAGCGCCGCCAGATCGGCCCAAATGCGCCAGTCGCGCGACTCGTTGGCATCGGCCAGCGTAGAGCGCTTGACGGTCGAACGAAAACCCATCGCATACAGCTTGGTGGCGTTGGCTGAGAGGCTGACTTCGATGTCGCGCAGGCTCTCGCGCCAGGTCAGTTGCGCGAACGCCATGGCACGAAACTGCTCGGCGCACGACAGCGTGCGAACCCCGGCATTGCCTTGGTAGCGATGGACGATGCGGGAAAAACTCGTCCAGGGCATGAACTCCATGACCTGGGCGAACAGGGTCTTGCCAACATACATGCGCACTCCTCGGGAAAGCCAATCCCGGGAAAGTACGCGGTTTTAGTCCAGCGAAGTTCAAGTCGGCACCAAACAAAATCGGCCTGCAAGCCGCGCCAATGCTTGATATTCGGCTCGGCGCATATGATTTAACCGGACAGCAGTGAAACACACTGATGTCTCAAGTGGCTTGGAGCGAAACGTGCTTCAGGCGCGTGGAGGACAGTGGAGTGATTCACATGGCTGGAGTCATCCGAAAGATGGCCAAGGACTTGGAGATGCTTCAGATCAATCACAACAAGCTGTCCCACTTCGTCAGGACCCATATCAAAACGGATCAGGACGAGGGGGGCAATGGAGGGGGGGACGACCAATCACCGCTTTCAACCCACTTGCAGAAATCGCTGAGCAAATTAGGTCGCTGAGCATTCAGCTCAACGACTGTGAAGTTGGCTCTCTGGAGGCAAAAGCCATATCGGACCAGTTGAACGTCCTTCAGGGCATCAGGCAGTCTCAGTCTGGCGCATCTCCCCCGGCAATTTCTCGCCTGAGAGCTTCATCACTTGGGAAGGTACTCAGATCATTCAGATTGATGTTTTTCGGCTGGTAATCCTTGCTCACTTTTGATCCCTTTAACTCTGCTGAAATATACAGTGCCTTGAGCTTGGCCTGATGTGGTTCACGGGTTCCCAAAGAGAACCGTCTCTCGTGAACTCCTGACTCATTTCGCACAGTCAATCGGAAGTAGAAGATCCCATGTCTGGACTTGACCAGATAGGAAGGCAGTTTCATTGTGGTTTTCCCATGAAATGGGACACCTAAATGTGACACTGCTTGCGAGACCAAAAAGAAAAAAGCCGTTGAAAATCAACGGCTTTTTCTATGATGGCGGAGTGGACGGGACTCGAACCCGCGACCCCCGGCGTGACAGGCCGGTATTCTAACCAACTGAACTACCACTCCTGGTAGATAGCTTTCGCTTGCATCTCAGACACAAGCCAAGCGCTACAACTTGGCGACCCTACGGGGATTCGAACCCCGGTACTCACCGTGAAAGGGTGATGTCCTAGGCCTCTAGACGATAGGGTCAAAACCTTGGAACTTACTAACCTATGGTGGAGGTAAACGGGATCGAACCGATGACCTCTTGCATGCCATGCAAGCGCTCTCCCAGCTGAGCTATACCCCCACTGAACTCTGAATTTCTTCAGAGCAAGAGCGTGCGGCGAACCACAAGCTTCTTGACTTGGCGGAGTGGACGGGACTCGAACCCGCGACCCCCGGCGTGACAGGCCGGTATTCTAACCAACTGAACTACCACTCCTGGTAGATAGCTTTCGCTTGCATCTCAGACACAAGCCAAGCGCTACAACTTGGCGACCCTACGGGGATTCGAACCCCGGTACTCACCGTGAAAGGGTGATGTCCTAGGCCTCTAGACGATAGGGTCAAAACCTTGGAACTTACTAACCTGTGGTGGAGGTAAACGGGATCGAACCGATGACCTCTTGCATGCCATGCAAGCGCTCTCCCAGCTGAGCTATACCCCCAGTTTTAACAACAACTATATTTCATGTCGTCGTCATCACAGCCTTGAATTATATACAGATTTTTAGCGGTTCTGCAAACGCGAGAGAACTTTTTCGCGTCCTACCAGTTCCAGCACCGCATCCACTGATGGCGTATGGGCAGTGCCCACCGTCAACACGCGCACAGGCATGGCCAACTGAGGCATCTTGAGACCGTGCGCAGCCAAGACGGTTTTAAAAGCAGCACTGATGGACGCCTTGTCCCAGGCACAAGAAGCCAAAGCTTCGCCCAGCGCGTCAAGCGCCGGAGCCACGGCGGGCGTCACATGCTGGGCCAGTTCGGCAGCCTGGGGCTGCACGTCGCCGTAGAAGACATACGCCCAATCCGCCAACGCCACCGTGGTGTCGCATCGATCTTTGAATAAACCGCAAATGCGCGTGAGTCGACCGTCCTCCAGAGCTGCACGCTGCACACCGCGCTGCACCAGTTGCTCTGCCACCAAAGCAGCCAAGGCGTCATCCGCCATCAACTTGATGTGCTGCGCATTCACCCACCGCAGTTTGGCCTCGTCAAACTGCGCTGCACTACGGCCAAGATGATCCAGGTTGAACCACTGCAAGAACTGCTCGCGGCTGAAGATCTCGTCATCACCATGGCTCCAGCCCAAACGGGCCAAGTAATTGATCATGGCCTCAGGCAAATAGCCTTCGTCGCGATACTGCGTCACAGGCTTGGCGCCGTTGCGCTTGCTCATCTTCTCGCCCTGTTCGTTCAGAACTGTCGGCAAGTGTGCGTATACGGGAGGCTCTACGCCCAGCGCACGGAAGATGTTGATCTGCCGAGGCGTGTTGTTGACGTGATCGTCCCCACGAATGACATGGGTGATGGCCATGTCGATATCGTCCACCACCACGCAGAAGTTGTACGTGGGTGTCCCATCCGGGCGGGCAATCACCAGATCATCGAGTTCATCGTTGCGGATTTCAATGCGGCCCTTGACCTTGTCATCCCATGCCACCACGCCGTCTTTGGGGTTGCGGAAACGCAGGACTGGCTGAACACCTTCAGGCACGGGTGGCAAGGTTTTGCCCTCTTCTGGTCGCCAGGTGCCGTCATAACGGGGCTTTTCCTTGGCAGCCATCTGACGCTCCCGCAGGGCATCGAGTTCTGCAACGCTCATGTAGCAAGGGTACACCTGACCCTTTTCCTGCATCTGCGCCAGCACAGCCTTGTAACGATCCATGCGCTGCATTTGGTAGAACGGCCCCTCGTCCGGCTGCATGCCCAACCACTGCATGCCTTCCAGGATCACATCCACCGCAGCTTGGCTGGAACGCTCCACATCCGTGTCTTCGATGCGCAAGATGAAATCCCCGCCCGTAGCTCGCGCAAATGCCCAGGGATACAGTGCAGAGCGAATGTTTCCGAGATGGATGAAGCCGGTAGGTGAAGGGGCAAAGCGCGTGCGAACGCGTGCAGAGGTGTTATCGGTCATAGCAAGTGGGATGCACAACGCCGCACTTCACGGCGCTGCTGGTTCATTGGTTTTACGGGATCAAAGCGAAGTGGTGCCTGATCGGCCAGTCAGCAGTCAGGCCTCCTGGGCGTTTGGAAGCGCAAGGCGAGACGTATCTTCTTCGTTCTCCTCGGTTCCCACACGGCCTTCATTCAGTCGAGCAATACCTTCTGCGGTAATGTCTCCTGTCACGTAAACACCGTCAAAGCAGGAAGCATCAAACCCGGAGATCGCACTGTTGAGCGAGCCTACAGCCCGCTTCATGGCTTCCACGTCTTGGTAAATCAGTGCGTCACATCCAATCGCTTCACGCACTTCTTCAACGGTACGGCCATGGGCTACCAGCTCTTTGCTGGTAGGCATGTCGATACCGTAGACGTTCGGGTAGCGCACCGGCGGTGCTGCACTGGCAAGATACACCTTGCGAGCACCTGCATCACGAGCCATCTGCACGATTTCGCGGGAAGTGGTGCCTCGAACGATGGAATCATCCACCAGCAATACATTTCGGCCCTTGAATTCGCTGGCAATCACATTGAGCTTCTGACGAACCGACTTTTTGCGCACGCCCTGCCCTGGCATGATGAACGTGCGGCCCACGTAGCGGTTTTTCACAAAACCTTCGCGGTAAGGAATACCCAACAAATGCGCCAACTGAGTGGCGCTGGGACGGCTGGATTCGGGGATCGGAATGATCACGTCGATTTCGTTGGGTGGCACCGTAGACACCACGCGTTTGGCAAGGGCCTCACCCAAGTTCAAGCGTGCTTGATAGACCGAAATACCGTCCAGCACAGAGTCGGGACGTGCCAGATACACAAACTCGAAAATGCATGGGTTGAGTTGAGGCGCCTCCGCGCATTGGCGGGAATGCACGGTGCCGTCCAGCGTGATGAACACCGCCTCTCCGGGCTGAATATCGCGTTCGAATGCGTGGGACGTTCCCTCCAGTGCGACGGATTCACTGCCCACCATCACGGTGCCGTCTTGGCTGCGGCCCATCGCCAACGGGCGAATCCCGTGCGGATCGCGAAATGCCAGCAAACCGTGGCCGGCAATCAATGCGATCACGGCATAGGAACCCTTGATCCGCCGGTGCACGGCACGCACCGCCGTGAAGACATCATCAGGCTGCAGCGGTACACCACGCGTCGCACGCTCCAATTCGTGTGCGAAAACGTTGAGCAAAACCTCCGAATCGCTCTCAGTGTTGGTGTGCCGGTGATCTGTTTGGAACAACTCCGCACGCAAAGAATGCGCGTTGGTCAGGTTCCCGTTGTGCACCATCACGATACCGAATGGGGCATTGACGTAAAAAGGCTGCGCTTCTTCTTCGCTGTACGCATTGCCCGCTGTGGGGTAACGCACCTGGCCCAGCCCCACATTGCCCGGCAGCGCCCGCATATTGCGGGTGCGAAACACATCACGCACCATTCCTTTAGCCTTGTGCATGAAGAACTTGCGGCCTTGCTGGGTAACGATACCTGCGGCATCCTGGCCACGATGCTGCAACAACAGCAACGCGTCATAAATCAGCTGATTGACTGGCGCAGCACTGACAACACCAACGATTCCACACATAGTTTGTTCCCATCCAATTGCAGTAACTTCTGCACTAAGCCAATTTCACAAGCGACCGCAAAGGGCAGTCGCTTATTCCCACGAAGGAAGAAGACTTCCGAATTCTTGTGGCAGCGTGGGCCTCAAAGACTCCAGCACCTGGGTCAACACATAAGCACCCAGGGACTCTTTCCACCACGCGTTATCGCGCAGCGGCGTGAGTCCCACGATCACAGCAACCACCAACAACAATACGCCACCGCGGACCAGCCCAAACAGCGCCCCCATACTGCGATCAGCAGGGCGCAGGCCGATTGCTTCGATCATTTTCTTGGCAAGCCAAGCCACCAAGCCAAAAACAAAAACTGCGATCACGAATACCACCGCAAATCCTGCGGCATAACTGAGCGCCCCTTCGCCCCCTGCAACGGGCAGGCGCTGACCGACGTCAGCGGCAAACCACTGGGCGGCAAAAAATGCAGCAACCCACCCGGCAAGAGAAAACAACTCAAAGATCAACCCGCGCCATGCGCCGATCAGCAAGGAGGCTCCCAAAACCACCAAGAAGATCCAGTCAAGTGCGTGCATGAATCACTCAAGGCAGCGCTTGAATCAAAGCGTCAAAATGGATGCCGACAAATCCAGCCCCTTGATGCGTGCGGCCGCCTTGTCAGCTTCAGCTCGGCTGCTGTAGGGGCCTACGCGCACCCGCGTCCTTTTTCCATCTTTGGAATCCACCACCTGGGTGTAAGTTTTCAGTCCTGCGCGCTCCAGCTTGACACGCACCTCTCTGGCCTTGTCTGCATCGGCGAAAGCTCCAACTTGAACGATGAATCGCTCATCATCGAAGCGCTCGGGCACTGCAGGCTTTCGTACATCCGCCGGGTGCTGTTTTGTGGCTGCGTCCTCAGTCCGCGCTACCGCCTTGGGCGCGTTGGCTGAAGGGCTTTTTGTCTCGGGCGCCTTGGTGCCGGCACTGGCAGCAGCCCCGGCAGTCGAGCCAGGATTCGGCTTGACCGCCGCTCGGTTACTGCCACTGGAGCTGGAGGACACCAACTCCTCGCCATCCGCCAAAGTGGAACTAGCAGTCAAACGCTCAGTACCGGTGCGGCTCTGCTGCCCCGAACGATCAGAACTAGCAACGACGGACTTGGTCGCATCTGCATCGCCAGCATTTGCAGGCACCATCAGTGGTGCAGCCTTGTTGCGATCAGGAATTTCGATAGGCACGTCCACGGGGATGGGGCGCGGTTGAGTGTCGAACAACATGGGGAACCCCACCACGCCCAACAAAACCAGTACGGCAGCCCCCATCAGGCGATGCCGTGCGCGGCGCCGCATGACCTCGATGCTTTCCGCTTGCGGAGAGCGGGAGCGTTTCGCCGGTTTTTCGGCAGAAGCGCCCTGACCGGGCCACCGAAACTTGAAAAATGCCATGGAGAGTACGACTCGTGTGGACCTTAAGCGCCCAGATGTTTGGCATTCAGGCGAGGGATTCCATTCACAAGAACCCCGCCCACCGTGTAAAACGAGCCAAAGACCACGATTCTATCAGCCGGGTCTGCAGCCTCTACTGCGGCCTTTAGCGCGACCAAGGGATCCGGATAAACGCTGGAACTCACATCCTTTCGGCCTCCCGCGACCATGTGCACGGCATTCCATTTCTGCTGAAGCTCGGCCCCCGACAACGCCCTGGGGGCAGGCAAACTGGTGAAATACCAGCGATCCACCAAGGGGCCAATCTTCCCAAGCATAGGCCCCAAGTCTTTATCAGCCATCGCGCCAAACACCGCGTGGGTGACCGGGTAGTAGCCCATGGCGTCCAAATTGGCCGTGAGCGCAGCCACAGAGTGCGGGTTGTGGGCAACATCCAGCACCAAGGTTGGCTGGCCGGGCACGATTTGGAAACGCCCGGGCAAATCGACCATGGCCATACCGTTTCGCACGGCCTGTGCGGTTACGGGCAATTTGTCTCGCAACGCTTCAAATGCCGCCAAGACACCCGCTGCATTGACCAACTGATTGGCACCGCGCAGCGCCGGGTACGCCAAACCAGCATAGCGACGGCCTCTTCCAGCCCAGTTCCATTGCTGCTTGTCGCCACCAACATTGAAATCATGACCTACGCGCCACAGGTCTGCCCCAATTTCACGGGCGTGGTCGACAACGCTTTGGGGCGCCATCGGATCACTCACGATCGCGGGACGCCCCGTGCGCATGATGCCGGCCTTCTCACGGCCAATAGACTCACGGTCCGGCCCAAGAAACTCCACATGGTCAATGTCGATGCTGGTGATGATGGCGCAATCCGCATCGATGACATTGGTGGCGTCCAGCCGCCCCCCCAAACCTACTTCAAGAATAGCAACATCGAGCAACGAATGGCTCATCAACCGCAGGATTGCCAAGGTCGTGAATTCGAAATAGGTCAGAGAGACTTCGTCCCCCCCTTGGGTGCGCGCTTTCTCCACAGCCTCGAAGTGAGGAAGAAGGTCCGCAGGACTGACAATCTCGCCATGAACCCTGCAACGCTCTTGGAAGTGCACAAGATGGGGCGATGTGTACACGCCGGTGCGATACCCCGCCTGTAGCGCAACCGCTTCCAGCATTGCGCAGGTTGACCCTTTTCCATTGGTTCCAGCCACAGTGATGACTGGACAGTTGAACTTCAACGCCATTCGGTGCGCAACCTCTCGGACACGCTCCAAGCCCATATCGATGCCGACCGGGTGAATCTGCTCGCAATGACGGAGCCAGCCTTCCAATGTGTGGGGTGTGGTGTGCATAGACCTCCGATTGTCGCCGAGGCAGCAGATCAGGCATCATTTCGCCCATGAAACAACCCCAAATTACCCTGTACGGGATTCCCAATTGCGACACTGTCAAAAAAGCCAGGGCCTGGCTTTCCGAGAGGTCTTTGGAATACGCGTTCCACGACTTCAAAAAGCAAGGCATCTCGCTACAGCAATTGCGAGTCTGGTGTGAAACGCTGGGTGTGGACCAGGTACTCAATCGAAAAGGAACTACCTGGCGCGCATTGACTCCTACTCAGCAAGAAACCGCAAGCAACTTCGAAAGTGCGCTCCGACTGATGCAAGAGCACACCAGCCTGATCAAGCGACCCGTCGTGGCGTGGAGTTCTGGGGAAGCATCCACGTTGACGGTTGGTTTTTCCCCCGTGACCTGGATGCAGCACTGCGACTCATAGAGCACAGCCCTAGCTCATACAGGATGTGCTTCGAAAAGTGCGGATTTGGGCTTGATTTACCCAACTTCACACTTCTTTTCTGAAAACTGCGGCAAAACGCTCAACGTCTTTCTGATGTCGCGCGTTGTAAAGCCGTCAAGACAGGAGTTTTCCCATGAGAAAGACAGTCATCCTCACCGCAGTAGCGCTTTGCTCCACTGCCGTATGGGCTCAGGAACAAGGACGCGTACTCTCCGCCACCCCTATCGTTCAGCAGGTGGGCGTTCCCCAGCAAGTGTGCGGCAACGAGACGGTTTACAGCGGTTCGCGTAATTCGGGCGCAGGAGCGGTCATGGGAGCCATTGCAGGCGGCGCAGCCGGCAACGCCATTGGCAAGGGAAATGGGAGAGTTGCAGCTACCGCATTGGGCGTGATTGGCGGAGCAGTCCTAGGCAACCAGATTGAAGGAAGCGGCCGCCCCCAGTACGAAACCGTGCAGCGCTGCACGACCGAAACGTATTTTGAAAATCGTACGGTGGGCTACAACGTGGTGTATGAATACGCAGGTCGCCAATACACCACTCGCACCCAGTACGACCCAGGCCAATGGATTCCTGTCACCGTCCAGCCACAGGTAGGGCAAAGTTATTCAACGCAGCCAAGCAACTATGGCGTCTATGGATCAGGAAACACCTACGCGCAACCTGGCGTGGTCACATCGACCTACCCGGCTCCTGCGGCCTACATTACCCCGCCCGTGACAGTGATTGAATACAACTACACGGATGGCCGCCGCCCCTACCATCACCACGGCAACCCCTACTGGCGTTGAGTAGCCCATAGCCGTCAACATAGAAGAGCCCCCTTTGTGCAATGCCAGTCAGTTAAGCCCGCAGGCGGCTTGATCCAGTAAAAAGGGAGCGTGTTCAACACGTTCCCTTTTTTGCTTGATGAGCCTGCTTGCAAACGCCTTGCGCCAGACCCTGCCCCGAGTACCTGATCGCCTCGAGCAGCTCAGCGCGTTGATAGACCCCACCTGGATCGCACAGGCGCTGGGGACCAGCGGCAAGGCCTCCATCCGCCGGCGCAAGCTGCCTGCCGAACATGCCGTGTGGCTTGTGATCGGACTGGCGCTGTTTCGCGACCGGCCACTGTGGCAGGTGGTGCAGCAGCTGGATTTGAGCCTGGATGGACAAGCGTTGCCCGCGCCGAGCGTCAGCGTGCAAGCCCGCCAGCGCCTGGGCGAGGAGCCTTTAGCCGAGCTGTTCGGCCTGTTGACCCAAGCCTGGAGCCGTCCTGCGGTGAATGTGCGCCAGCCACTGCGCGTGCTGGCTGTGGATGGTGTGGTCTGGTCGGCCCCGGACACCCCTGAGAATCGAGTCGAACTGGGCAGCTGCAGCAACCAGCATGGCCTCTCGCCCTGGCCGCAGATCCGCGCCACTTGCCTGATGGACACACACAGCCACGAAATGCTTGATGCCAAGCTCGGCGCCATGGACTGCGGCGAATTGAGCCTGGCAGCGCAGTTGCGCGGCGAGGATCACTCCGTGACCCTGTTTGACCGAGCGTACTTCTCGGCAGCGTTCTTGTTGGACTGGCAGGCTGCGGGTACGCAGCGCCACTGGTTGATGCGCGCGCGGGACAATCTGCGCCATGAGATCGTCCAGCAACTGGCGTGCGGCGATGCGCTGATCCGCATGCCGGTGTCCCCACAAGCGCGCAAGGCACACCCGCATCTGCCCAGCCACTGGCAGGCACGCCTGATCGAGGTGAGCGTGGGTGGACGGCTGCGCCGCTTCATCACATCCTTGCTGTGTCCCCGCACGCATCCGGCGCAGGAGCTGGCCGAGCTCTACCACCAGCGCTGGGAGATCGAGTTGGGGTTCCGGGAGATCAAGCAGACCCTGCAAGAGGGTGAGCCGGTGCTGCGCAGCAAGCAGCCCGCGCTGGTGCGCCAGGAGCTGTGGGGTGTGCTGATCGCCTACACGCTGCTGCGCCGCTGGATGCGCGAGATGGCAGTGCACGTCCAGGTCGAGCCCCAGCGCATCAGCTTCCACACAGCCAGCTACGCCATCGTGAACTTACTGGCGGTCCCCAGCCTGGACTCTGCCGGCACCTTGCCCAAGCAGTTGGCAGCCCTGTTGGCGCAATCGCGACACTTCGTGCTGCCGCCACGCCGCACTGGGCGCAGCTTCCCAAGGGTCGTCAAAAAACGCGCTTCCAAATTCCCAACGAAAAAATGCCAGTCAGCTCTTAACTGACTGGCATTGCCCCTTTGTGGGGCTTTTCTCATTCGGCAGACACCTTTCACACCTCAGCGTCGCATCAACCGTCGTTACATGGATTGACTGCCCTAAAATCGAAAGTTGTCCTCACTTGCTCACGACCATGACCACCCAAACTCTCGACGGTGTGACCGTCAACACCCAAGCCAATGTGTACTTTGACGGTAAATGCGTGAGCCACGGCATTACGCTGGCAGATGGCACGAAGAAGTCCGTGGGCGTAATCTTGCCTTCGACCCTGACTTTCAATACAGGCGCACCAGAAATCATGGAATGTGTTGCGGGCTCGTGCGAATACAAGCTGGATGGCACGGATAACTGGGTGAAATCCACTCCCGGCGAAAAATTCAGCATTCCTGGCAACTCGAAATTCGACATTCGGGTGACCGAGTCGTATCACTACATTTGCCACTTCGCCTAACCCCTCTCATCGAACCTGATTCCTTACATGGCAACCATTCTTCAACACCTTCCGATTGGTCAAAAAGTCGGTATCGCATTCTCTGGCGGGCTGGACACCAGTGCAGCCCTGCACTGGATGAAGCTCAAAGGCGCAGTACCTTACGCCTATACAGCCAACCTGGGGCAGCCCGACGAGCCCGATTACGAAGCCATTCCCCGCAAAGCCATGGAGTACGGCGCCGAGCAGGCACGCCTGATCGATTGCCGCTTGCAATTGGCCCATGAAGGCATTGCGGCTCTGCAAGCAGGCGCCTTCCATATCTCTACCGGCGGACTCACCTACTTCAACACGACCCCACTGGGTCGTGCGGTGACAGGCACCATGCTGGTGGCGGCCATGAAGGAAGATGATGTCAACATCTGGGGCGACGGCTCCACCTTCAAGGGCAACGACATTGAGCGTTTCTACCGCTACGGCCTCTTGACCAACCCATCGCTGCGTATTTACAAGCCCTGGCTGGATCAGTTGTTCATCGATGAACTCGGCGGCCGTGCTGAAATGTCTGCATTCATGACCAAGGCAGGCTTTGGTTACAAGATGAGCGCCGAAAAAGCCTACAGCACCGACAGCAACATGCTGGGGGCCACGCATGAAGCCAAGGATCTGGAATTCCTCAATAGCGGCATTCGCATTGTGAACCCCATCATGGGTGTCGCTTTCTGGAAGGACGAGGTTGAAGTCAAGCGCGAGGAAGTTTCCGTGCGTTTTGAAGAAGGTCAGCCCGTCGCACTGAACGGCGTCGAGTTCTCTGATCCCGTAGAACTGATCCTCGAAGCCAACCGCATCGGCGGCCGCCACGGACTGGGCATGAGCGATCAGATCGAGAACCGCATCATTGAAGCCAAGAGCCGTGGAATTTACGAAGCTCCAGGCTTGGCCTTGTTGCACATCGCCTACGAACGCCTGGTCACGGGCATCCACAACGAGGACACGATCGAGCAGTACCGCATGAACGGCCTGAAACTGGGGCGCCTGCTCTACCAAGGCCGCTGGTTCGACCCCCAAGCCATCATGCTGCGCGAAACAGCCCAGCGCTGGGTTGCACGAGCAATCACGGGTACGGTCACGCTCGAACTGCGCAGAGGTAACGATTACTCACTGCTCAACACCGAGAGCCCCAACCTGACCTACGCGCCAGAACGCCTGTCGATGGAGAAGGTGGAAGATGCTCCGTTTTCTCCGTTGGACCGCATCGGTCAACTGACGATGCGTAATCTGGACATTTCCGACACCCGCGGCAAGCTCGGGGTTTACTCACGTGCCGGCTTGCTGCTGCCAGGATCGCAAAACGATTTGCTCACCCTGACCGCCAGCAAAGATTAAAAGGTAACCATCCCCCGGCAAAGCCGGGGGCATTCGGGATGTGAGCCGCTCAAAGCGGCTGTAAGGGGTCGCTAACGCGGCCCCTCATTCTTGGGGCCACCTATCGGTGGCTACTCACCTCCATAGACCGAGTTGGTCCAACCTCTCGTCTTCCTTCTCCTGGTTTCGGATGTACTCCCGTATCACCGCTTCGTCGCGTCCCACCGTCGAGACGAAGTACCCTCGCGCCCAGAAGTGCTGACCCACGAAGTTGCGCTTTCGCTCTCCGTACACCCGCGCAAGGTGGATTGCGCTCTTGCCTTTGATAAAGCCCACCACCTGCGACACCGAGTACTTCGGTGGGATCGACAGCATCATGTGCACGTGATCGGGCATCAGATGCCCCTCTTCAACCCTGCATTCCTTTTGCGCGGCCAACTTTCTGAATACCTCACCCAGGTGTTCGCGTAGCTGCTTGTACAGCGTTCGCCTTCGACACTTGGGGATGAAGACCACGTGATATTTGCAATCCCAGGCCGTGTGACTCAAACTTTCATACTTGTCCATCGTGTTTCTTCCTTTCGTTTGCTTGGCGGCTCACGATTGAAAGTCTCTACGGTGGACAACCTCCTGAAAAGTCAAACTTCTACTGCCTCCCCGGCAGAGCCGGGGGGCCTCCTTTTGGTAGCTAGGCCTTATTGCTGCCTAAAGCCGTCCTCAGGGGCTTTTTTTAGGCTCTGTCACCTATTCGTGTTGATGAAATTCTGTCGACGAGCCGCGAGCCAAGCGCTGGCGTGGGTTTCAGGCGAAGACGCCGAATCTCATCTGGCAGAGGACACCAACACGTTCAGGTGACAGAGCCTTTTTTAACCAAAACAATCATTTAAATCATTTTTAACATAGAATTCACCATCACTTTTCCTCTCATGAGAGGTCATCTATGCACATCATCTCTTTTCTATCCCGCTGGATCGCCCGGATCACAGCCCTTACCTTGGTCACCGCCCCCGCATGGGCCTTGCAACCCCCTGCAGGCGAAGTCATCCTGACGATATCGGGAAAAATTGGTGAAACCAACCGGGACAACGTCGCGGTTTTTGACTTGGAGATGCTGCAAAAGCTTCCCCAACAAACTTTTGTCACGAAAACCCCGTGGGACAAAAAGCCAACCAAGTTCACCGGCCCACTGCTGCGTGACGTTCTGGCGGCAGTGAAGTCCAGCGGAAAAACACTGACAGCATTGGCACTGAATGACTATAAAACGACCATTCCTGCCGAAGATGCGAACCTGTTCGACGTCATCGTGGCTCACAAGATCGACGATATGGCGATTTCAGTGCGCACCAAGGGCCCGCTTTTCATCATCTATCCTTTCGATTCCAAGCCTGAACTGAAGGCGTCGAAATACTATGGCCGCTCCGCCTGGCAGCTCAAGTCCATCAAAGTCGAATAAAAGTTTCATGCCTGCCCGTCGCAACAACCGGCGCTACCTCTTATGGCTGGCGCTAGGCACCACATTCATGGCGGCGGCCATGGCGGTGCTTTTGGCGCTGCAGGTAACGCAACAGCGATCAATTCGCAAAAGCAGTGATCTGCGAAGTGACTCCATCACTGCGCTCGCATTCCAGCTAGAACGGGAGTTTTTACGTCTTAGGCAGGCCCTGGAACTTCATGCACAAAGCGAAGTGCCTAAGCCCTTGAACGAGCTTCGCTTGCGCAGCGATATCTTCGCTAGCCGTTTTCAGGTGATGCATGACACGCCCAGCACCACGGCCCTCCATGAGCAACGCGCGTACATGGAGACCATGCCGCGGCTCGAAGCGCTGGTGACTCGGATAGATCAGTTGCTGGGCAGTGACAAGGCACCCAGCCAAAAAGAATTTCAGCAACTGGTCGAAGAGTTCAACGGACTCGGCCCTGACGTGCAGGAGTTAACCATGGCCGCCAATCGCCATGTGTCTACCTTGCTGGAGGAGCAGGAGTCAACCATGTTGACGCAAAGCGGTCACATCATGGCGTTGATCGTGGCGCAATTGGTCATCCTGCTGCTGGCTGCGGCAGCATTGGCATGGCGCCAATACCGGCAGGAAAAAGAACGCCAGGCTCTGCAACAACTGACCGAAAGCCTGCAGGCAGCCAATGCAGCAGCAGAGGAGGCGAACAGGGGCAAGAGCCAGTTTTTGGCAAACATGAGTCATGAGTTGCGCACGCCCTTCAACGGAGTTCTGGGCATGCTCACTTTGCTGGAGAGAACTCGCCTGGACTCCAGCCAGAGAGAATACGTTTACACGGCCCGCCATTCGGCAGATCACCTGCTGTCGCTTCTCAACGATATTTTGGACGTTTCGGCGATGGAGGCGGGAAAGATGAGCATTCATCCCGTTCCGGTTCAATTGCCACCCCTGCTGGAAGGCATTGAGAAGCTCATGCGACCGCTCGCCCAGCAAAAAGGCTTGGGGTTCGCCATGGAATTAACGAACGACCTGCCCTCGTGGGTGGAAGCAGATGGAACGCGGCTCCGGCAGATATTTTTGAATCTGGTCACCAACGCGATCAAGTTCAGCGATGCAGGCACCGTCGCCGTCAGGGTAGGCAGGGATGAAAAAGCCGGGCCAGACCAACCTAACATCTACCCTCTGCGCCTGGACGTGGTGGATGAGGGAATTGGTATGGATCACGCAACCCTGACAAAGCTTTTTGAACGTTTTGCCCAGGGGGATGCAAGTACATCCCGGCGCTTTGGGGGTACAGGGCTCGGGTTGGAAATATCGCGCAACCTCGCGCGAAGAATGGGTGGAGACATCAAAGCGCACAGCGTTTTGGGTCAAGGCAGCACCTTCACGGTGACGCTACCTCTGACATTGGCAGCGCCTCCGAAACTGCCCGTTTCACTCGGCCAGCCCCACACTCCGGCGGCGTCCTCAGCTGAGCTGGCTGGGCTGGATATCTTGGTGGCGGATGATCAAATGGTCAATCGCAAATACATGGGTGCACTGCTATCCAGCATGGGGCATGTGCCCCGATTCGCAGAAAACGGCGAACAAGCCGTTGCTGAGGTTCAGAAAAAGCTACCTCAGTTGGTGTTCATGGATTTGCACATGCCCGTCATGGATGGGTTTGAGGCGACCCGAACACTGCGTCAATGGCCTCAATACAAGGCCTTGCCCATCGTGGCATTGACCGCCGATGTCTTTGCACAAACCCGTGAGAAGGCCACTGAAGCAGGCATGACGACGTTCATCGCTAAGCCGGTGAGCGTAGACACCATTCAATCGCTGCTGTCAGAAATGTTTGCTGCACCAGCAACAGATAGCACCGTCCCAGCCTCTTCAGCGCCCACCATCAAAGAAACAACGAGCAGCACGGCGCCTCTGACATCGCAGCAGCAGGCAACCGCCCCGCCACAAGCCAAACGCACTGCGCGCAGGCGCTTCAAATCCGGGGATGTCACTTCGCACATTGACATGGCGATGGTGGGTGAAGTTTGCGTGGGAGTGACGGTGCAAGGCTACCGCTCACTGCTGCAGGGCTACTTCAGCGACGAGTCCGGTAGTCTGGATGCCTTGCTACAAGCAATGGCAGAAGGCCCTCAGGAGACATTGCAAGCAGCAGCCCACGGGTTCAAGGGCGCATCATCCAACCTTGGGTTTTCAAAGTTGGCGGCGCTGGCGTTTCACCTGGAAAAAGGGGAATACCCACCGGAAGGCAGCACACATGAGCAACTGCTAGATGCATGGGAGATGACCCATGCACTGTGCTTGCGAATGGGACTGACCGACGTAGAGGCCGTGCAGGAAAGGCACCGCAAGCTTCCCAAAGATGCCAGCACAAACGCAGGCTAGACCACGACGGGCTCAGGCTCCAAACGAATGCCGAAACGCTCGTACACGCTGGTCTGGATGGCCTTCGCCAGCGTCATGACTTCGCCCCCCGTCACGCTGTCTTGAGCTGTACCTCGGTTGACGAGCACCAGCGCCTGTTTTTCATAGACACCTGCCTTGCCGATGGTCTTGCCGCGCCAGCCGCAGGCATCGATCAGCCACCCTGCCGCCAGTTTGACCGAGCCATCGGGCATGGGGTAGTGAACAATTCGAGGCTCTCGGGCAATGATGTCAGAGCATTGCTCAGGGGTCACCGTGGGGTTCTTGAAGAAACTCCCGGCGTTTCCCAACACCGCAGGGTCAGGCAGTTTCGCACGGCGGATTTCACACACCCAATCGAAAATTTGTTGTGCCGTGGGGGACTCGATACCAGCCTCGGCACGTCGACGTTCCAGGTCCAGATATCCCAACTCCGGCTTCCACGGCCGAGGCAAACGAAAGCGCACATGGGTGATGACCGCTCGGCCCGCCAAGCCCAAGGGCTGCACGCCTTCCCGCTCAATGGGCGTGACAGGCGCGCCATGCTTGAAGACTGAGTCACGGTATCCAAAAGCGCATTGCTCTGCAGTGAGGGTGAACACCTGGCCGGTGGCCATATCTACCGCATCCAGCGACTCGAATCGGTCTTGCAGCTCCACGCCATAGGCGCCGATGTTTTGCACTGGCGATGCGCCCACCGTTCCGGGAATCAGCGCCATGTTTTCCAGACCTGGGTAACCCTGGCGCAGCGTCCAAGCCACGCAGTCGTGCCAGGCCTCTCCGGCCCCAGCCTCGACAATCCAGGCTTTGGAGGTTTCCTCGACCAGACGAAAACCCTTGATCTCCATCTTGAGCACGGTGGGTTTGACATCCCCCGTCAGCACAATGTTGCTGCCGCCTCCCAACACAAAAAATGGAGCTTGGCTCAGCGCTGGATCGCTACGCGCCTGCAACAGATCTGCCACCTCGCGAATGCGAACCAGATTCAACGCACGGGCTGCGATACCGAAGGTGTTCCAAGGCTGTAAAGGGACGTTTTTCTCGACTACCATTGCCACGATTGTCGCATTGGGCCCTGCCCTGGCGATCCTCCCCTATTGCTTAGCCCGTGAGAGCCCGTTATGCCATCCTTTGACACCGTTTGTGAAGCCAACCTCGTAGAAGTAAAAAACGCCGTGGAAAACACCGTCAAGGAAATCTCCACACGCTTTGACTTCAAAGGCACCGCTGCCAGCATTGAGATCAAGGACAAGGAAATCACCCTGATCGGTGATGCCGAGTTCCAGCTCACACAAATAGAAGACGTGCTGCGCAACAAGCTCACCAAGCGCAACGTGGACGTGCGCTTCCTTGACAAGGGCGACGTCCAGAAGATGGGTGGCGACAAGGTCAAGCAGGTCATCAAGGTGCGCAACGGCATCGAGAGCGAATTGGCCAAAAAGATTCAGAAGCTGCTCAAAGAGAGCAAACTCAAGGTTCAAGGCGCCATTCAAGAGGACAAGGTGCGCGTGACCGGGGCCAAACGCGACGACTTGCAAGCCGCCATGGCATTGATTCGCAAAGACGTTGCGGACGTTCCGCTGTCTTTCGACAACTTCCGCGATTGATTCGCCGTTCTGGGCGTGCTGGCAGAACCTCACTGTCTGGAGATCGAAACGTGCTGTACCACGCCCGCCTGTACGCCTTAGCGCTGCTGCTGACCGCACTGAGTACCGGGCTGGTTCATGCACAGACGGCCGTGGCATTGGCGGGCATTCTTGGAAGCAAGGCACTGTTGGTGGTCAATGGCAGTGCACCGCGTGGTATTGCCGTGGGCGAAACCCACCAGGGCGTGCGAGTGATCTCTGTCGAGAAAGAGCAGGCCCTAGTCGAAGTAGACGGGGCTCGACGCTCCTTACGGCTGGGTGAGGCCCCAGTGAGCGTGGGTAGCCGGACTGGAGGTCGGCGGGTTGTCTTGATGGCGGACGCGCGCGGCCATTTCATCAACACCGGCATGATCAACGGCACGCGCATGCAATACATGGTGGACACCGGGGCTTCCACCGTCGCCATTGGCAAGCCCGATGCCGACCGCATGGGACTGCAGTACACCAAAGGCCAACCGGTGCAGATGAACACCGCCAATGGCGTAGCCCAGGGCTGGCTGATTCGGCTGGATTCGGTCAGGATCGGTGACGTAGAGGTGTACGGGGTGGAGGCAGTGGTCACCCCTCAGGGCATGCCCTACGTCCTGCTTGGCAATAGCTTGCTGGGCGCCTTCCAAATGACCCGCACCAATGACCAGCTGGTGCTGGAAAAGCGCAACTGACCCCCCATGGCCATCCCTCTGCCCGCGGCAAAGCAGCACGAAGGCGAGTACGAAGACTTGCTCAGCCTGTGGTCTGACCTGGAAACGGCGCTGTCGCTGCTGCTCTCCAAACCCTTGCTGATCCACGACTTCCCGGGAAAGCTTCGCCAGCTGGATGTGTGGTTGCAGGATCTGGTTGCCCACGACAACGACGCGGCGCTGTACCTGATGTTTCAGCTGGCGGCCACGTCAACAGCCAGCTACAGCGCCTCACACGCTCTGGTATGTGCAACGCTGTGCCACATCCTGGCCCAGGAGCTGAAGCTTCCAGCTGCCGAGCGAGACAGCCTGGTGCGCGCTGCGTTGACCATGAACATCGGCATGACCGCGTTGCAAGACCAGCTCGCACAGCAGCGGGAAAAGCCCACGCCGCAGCAGCAGGAAGCCATTCAAAATCACCCCCTGCAAAGCCAGGCGCTGCTGGCGCGGCTGTTCATCACAGACCCTTTGTGGCTGGACGTGGTGGGGCAGCACCACACACACATTTCAGACCGGATACCGCTGGAATCGCAGACACCCCCTGATCGACTGACACGCATTCTCGGAACCATCGACCGGTATGCCGCAATGATCAGCCCCCGCAAGTCCCGAGCCGGGCGCAGCGCCACCGATTCGGTACGTGCCATTGTGGGACAGGAGGTGGAGCAGAACGACGAGGTGAGCTACGCACTGGTGCGGGCCATCGGCTTGTGCCCACCAGGCACTTTCGTAAAGCTCGACAACGGCGACACAGCAATTGTTTTGCGCCGTAGCGAAAAGGCCAATCACCCTCTGGTGGCCAGCCTGCTGGACCGGGCTGGCAACCACCAGGCCAAGCCCCTGCTGCACCCTACAGCCCAAGGCAAACCACGCATACAGTCTGCGCTGGCCCGCTCGGCGGTGACTGTGGAACTCAACCACCGTACCATGGTGCGGCTCGGGTTGTATGCCGCCCAGCACAACGTCGGTATGCACAGCCTGGTCACCACCCCCGCCACGCTGGGACTGCACTGAGGCGTGCCAGCCGCACTGACGCCCGCGTGCTCGGACCTTCCGACTACTTCTTTGACTTGCCCAGCTTGGACTCCTTGCCTTCCAGCAAACGCTTGATGTTTTCGCGGTGGCGCCACACCAGCAACATGGCCATCACGGCAACGGCTGCGGCAATGCTTTGCTCTGCATTCCAGACAGCCCCATCCACCAGCAGATAGAACACCGGTGCAAACACCGCAGCCACCAGTGACGCCAGCGAGGAATAGCGAAAGAACACGGCGATCAGCAGCCAGGTCACGGCGGTAGCCAACCCCAGCCAGGCATTGATACCCACCAGAACCCCCAAGGCGGTCGCAACGCCCTTGCCACCCTGAAAGCGGAAAAACACGGGCCACAAATGTCCCAGGAATGCGGCCAAACCCACCAGAGCGATGGTTCCCTCTTCCAGACCATAGGGCTTGCCAAACCAGTGCACCAGCGCCACGGGCAACCAGCCCTTCACGGCGTCCAGCAGCAGAGTCACCACAGCAGCGACCTTGCTGCCCGAGCGCAGCACATTGGTTGCCCCCGGGTTCTTGCTGCCGTAAGTACGTGGGTCACTGAGCCCCATCACCCGGGTGACGATGACAGCGAACGACAGCGAGCCCAGCAAGTAGGCAGCCACGGTGGCTAAAAGGGGATACACGGCGGTCAAAACAACTCCTTGGATAGATTCGGTACGGGCACGCCCGCATGCGGCGGCTATTCTGCCAGTGCGCACTGCACGGGCCGTGCACCCAGCAGTTCGACGCACACGCGCGGGTCGATCTGCACCAGAAAGCCTCGGCGACCGCCGTTGATGGCGATGCGCGGCAAGCCCAGAATGCTCTCTTCGATGTAAACCGGCATGTCACGTCGGGTGCCGAACGGAGACGTGCCCCCCACCAAATATCCGCTGTGGCGGTTCGCCACCTCGGGGGCACAAGGCTCCACCGACTTGGCACCGATCTGCCGGGCCAGGTTTTTGGTGGACACCTTGCGGTTGCCGTGCATCAGCACCACCAGCGGCTTGGCATCCTGGTCCTGCATGATCAGTGTTTTGACCACCATGAACGGGTCGAGCCCCAGCACCGCAGCGCTGTGCTGGGCGCCGCCATGCTCCAGGTACTCGTAAGGATGCTCGGTGTAGGCCACCTTGTGGGCCTTGAGCAACTGAGTGGCGGGGGTTTCGGAAACGTGTTCTCTCTTGGCCATGGTGCAAAACAGGGTGACTCCCGATGGTAACCATCCCCAGCCTGAACCGCGAGGCGCATTTACCGTCGGCCACCGCATGAATCTTCTTGGCTAGCGCCATCAAAAAGGGCAACGCCAGGGTTGCCCTTTTGCGTTGATGGAGCCTCATCGGCACCCTATTCACAGCGCTGGGTCGCGCACCTCCCAGCGGATCGCATCAATCGCCTGCAGCACCTCGGGCGACAGCGTGGTACCCCAGGCGTTCAGGTCTTCGTCCAGCTGCGCCAGCGATGTCACACCGATGATGGTGCTGGCCACCTGCCACTTGGTGTAGCAGAACGCCAGCGCCATCTGCGTGGGCGTGAGGCCGTTGTCGCGCGCGAGCTGGTTGTAGCGGCGGGCGGCGGCCAACGACTCGGGGCGGCCCCAGCGCTGCTTGCGCACCGATTCATAGCGGGAAATGCGTGCGCCCTGGGGGGCCCCTGCGTCGGTGGGGGCGTGCTCGTCGTACTTGCCTGTCAGCAAACCAAAGCCCAGGGGCGAATAGGCCAGCAGCGACACATTCAGGCGATGGCAGGTTTCGTCGAGTGCGTTTTCCCAGGTGCGGTTGATGAGGCAATAGGGGTTCTGCACCGTGACCACGCGCGGCAGGCCGTGCTGCTCGGCCAGGCGCACGAATTCATGCACGCCATAGGGGGTTTCGTTCGAGAGGCCGATGGTGCGCACCTTGCCCGCCTTCACCAGCTTGGCCAGCGTCTCCAGTTGCTCGTGGATGGGCGTTTGCGAGGTTTCTTTGGCCGGGTCGTAATACAGCGTGCCAAAGGCGGGCACATGGCGCTCAGGCCAGTGGATCTGGTAGAGGTCGATCACATCGGTCTGCAGGCGGCGCAGGCTGCCTTCGCACGAGGCAATGATGTCCGCCGATGTCATGCCCTTGCCTTCGCGCACCCAGGGCATGCCACGCGAAGGGCCAGCCACCTTGGTGGCCAGCACCAGCTTTTGGCGGGCACCGGGGTTCTTGGCAAACCAGTTGCCGATGATGGTTTCCGTCGCGCCAAAAGTCTCGGCCCGTGCGGGCACCGAATACATCTCGGCCGTGTCGATGAAGTTGACGCCGCGCGCCAGCGAGTGGCTGAGGATGGCGTGGGAATCTGCCTCGTTGACCTGCTCGCCAAACGTCATGGTGCCCAGGCAGATGGGGGTCACGCGCAGATCGCTCTGACCCAGTGTGATGTGTTGCATGCAGTACAAACTCCGAAGGCAGGCGCCACTTGCGGTGCAGGCAACGCCCAGGGGAAGAAGAAACACCGGGGCAAGAGCCCACCCGCGGCGGCAGACATCGTACAAGCGATTGCGCCGGGCTGCAGGCGATGGGCCTTGTCAGCGCCTCTACAATAGTTTGAATAAAAATTGGCTCCAGCGCTTATAAAACAAGCGCCACCAGCTATATATTTAATAGCAAATCAACTACAGCACCCCGCGCCTCACACCGCCAAATAGCGCTCCCACAGGCGGCGGTCGGCGTTGAGCGCGGCAGAGTCCCCTTCCCACACCAGCCGCCCCCGCTCCAGGATGAGATGGCGGTCGGCCAAGTCCATGAGCCGGTGCACGTACTTGTCCACCACCAAGATGGTCTGGCCTGCGGCTTTCAGGGCGGCCAGGCAGCGCCAGATTTCCTCACGGATCACGGGGGCCAGCCCCTCGGTGGCCTCGTCGAGGATGAGCAGCCGCGGGTTGGTAGACAGCGCGCGGCCAATGGCCAGCATCTGCTGCTCACCGCCCGAGAGCTGGCTGCCCAGGTGGTGCTGCCGCTCTTTGAGGCGGGGGAACACGCCGTAGATGCGCTCCAGGTCCCACACATCGCTCAGGCCGTTGCGCCGGTCGGCAAAGGCCACCAGATGTTCACGTACGGTGAGGTTGGGAAACACATGGCGCCCCTCGGGCACGATCGCCAGGCCCATGCGGGCTATTGCATCGCACGGCAAGCGCGCCGTGGGCTGGCCGGCAAAGTGGATGCTGCCTGCCGTGGGCCGCAGCGCCCCCACCAGCGCTTTGATGGTGGTGCTTTTGCCCATGCCGTTGCGGCCCAGCAGCGACACCACCTCGCCCGCAGCAATCTGCAGGTGAATGCCGAACAGCACCTGGCTGGCGCCGTACCCGGCCTCCAGGCCCTGGCAACTCAACAAGGGCGGTGGCGCGCTCATTCAGCAGTCTCCAGCGTTTCGGTGCCCAGATACACGGCCTGCACCTCGGCGTTGTTGCGAATGGCGTCGGGGGTGCCGCTGGTCAGCACGCGGCCATACACCAACACAGAAATGCGGTCGGCCAGGCGGAACACGGCGTCCATGTCGTGCTCGATCAACAGCACGGCCATGTCGCGCCGCAGGGTGTCGATCAGCTCCACCATCTGCAGCGATTCATCGGGCCCCATGCCGGCCATGGGCTCGTCCAGCAACAACAGCTTGGGCTTGGCTGCCAGCGCCAGGGCGACGTCGAGCGTGCGCTGGGCACCATGCGGCAGTGCTCCCGCCAGTCCGTGCAGCTGGTGCTGCAGGCCCACCCGCTCGGCCAGTTGCTCGGCGCGTTCGTACAAGCCATGCGAACTGGAGCGGGGCTGCAAGAACCGAAAGCTGGAACCGCTGTGCGCCTGCACAGCCAGCACCAGGTTGTCGCGCACGCTTTGGTTCGGAAAAATGCGCGTGACCTGGAAGCAGCGCGACAGGCCCAGCGCCACCCGCCGATGCATGGGCAGGTGGGTCAGGTCTTGACCGCCCAGCACGATGCGCCCGGCGTCTGGCGCCAGCAGGCCCGATATTTGGTTCACCAGCGTGGTCTTGCCCGCCCCGTTGGGGCCGATGAGCGCGTGGATTTCGCCCGGCTCTACCGTCAGGCTCACATGGTCCGTGGCCAGCAGGCCGCCAAACCGCTTGACCAGCCCTTGCACCTGAAAAAGGCTCATGGCTTGCTCCTGGCCCACAGATCACTCAGCGCCGCCAGCCCCTTGGGGGCATAGAGGGCGGTAGCAATCAACAGCAGGCCGAGCGGCATGTGCCAGTGGCTGGTGTGCAGCTTGAGCGCCTCTTCCAGCGCCAGCCACACGGCCGCGCCCACCGGCCCGCCCCAGCGGCGGCCCAGGCCGCCAATGATCACCATGACGATGAGCGTGGCCGACTGCGTCCAGTGCATCATCGACGGGCTGACAAAGCTGTTCCCCGTGGCCAGCAGTGCACCTGCCAGCCCGGCAATGGCCCCGGCCACCACAAAGGCCGTGAGCTGCAGCAGGTACACCGGGTAGCCCAGTGCCCGCATGCGGATTTCATTGTCGCGAATGCCGACCAGCGCGGTGCCAAAGCGCGAACCCGCGGCCCGGTCCAGCCACCACAGCAGCGCGGCAACGATGGCCAGCACCACCCAGTACAGCGTAGCCTCATCAGCCATCTCCAGCCCCATGCCCAGCGCGGGCCGCGCCATCAGCGTGTAGCCATCATCGCCCCCATAGCTGCGCAGCGACACAAAGACGAAGTACAGCATCTGCGCAAACGCCAGCGTGATCATGATGAAGTACACGCCCTTGGTGCGCAGTGAAATCGAGCCAATGACCAGCGCCGCAAACGCCGCGAGCAGCGCTGCCGCAGGCCACATGACCCAGGCCGAGACGAACCCGGCATCGCTGAGCAGCACCACCGCATAGGCTCCCACGCCCATGAAGCCCGCGTGGCCCAGCGCCACCATGCCGCCAAAGCCCATGATGAAGTTCAGGCTGGCCGCAGCCAGCGCCACCACCAGCACACGGCGCACAAAGCCGATGTAGAAATCAAGCCCCAGCGCCGCAGCTACTGGGGGAAACAAGGCCAGCGCGAGCAGGATGGCCAGGGGCCAGGCGGCGGCTTTCCAGCGCGAGGGGGAAGTCGAGGAAGACAAGGTCGCCTGCATAAAAACGGCTCAGGCTTTCGCAGAAAACAGCCCCGCAGGGCGAAAAGCCAGCACGGCGGCCATCAGGGCGTACATGGACACCTCGGCAAACAGCGGCCCCAGGTCGGCCGCCAGGGCTGGGGGCAGCGTGGCGCGCAGCAGCAGGGGCAAAAAGGCGCGGCCAATCGTGTCCACCAGCCCCACCAGCATCGCCGCCACAAAGGCCCCGCGCACCGAGCCAATGCCGCCAATGACAATGACCACCAGCGCCGGAATCAGGATCGATTCACCCATGCCCACCTGCACGGCCACCAGTGGCCCCATGAGCGCGCCCGCCAGCGCGGCCAGGGCCGCACCCAGCACAAAAATGCCGCTGAAGATGCGCGTGACGCGCACCCCCATCAGCTCGGCCATCCAGCGGTTGGATGCGCCCGCGCGCACCAGCATGCCCACGCGGCTGTGGTTGACCAGCAGGTACAGCAGCAGCGCCACCAGCACCCCGGCGCCCAGCACCAGCAGTCGGTACGAGGGGTATGGCAGACCCACAAACAGCTCCACCGGCCCAGCCAGTGCGGCCGGGGCCGAAGCCATCACCGGCGAGGGGCCCCAGATCATCTTGACTGCGTCGTCCGCCACCAGGATGACGCCAAACGTGGCCAGCACCTGCGCCAGGTGGTCGCGCCCGTACAGGCGGCGCATGAGCGTGACTTCCAGCAGCGCCGCCACTGCGGCCGTCACCACCACCGCCACCCCCACCGCCAACGCAAACGAGCCTGACTGCACATGCACCTGCGCAGCCACATACGCCCCCACCATGAACAGTGAGCCGTGCGACAGGTTCAGCACGTCCATCACGCCGAAGACCAGGGTCAGGCCGGCGGCAATCAGGAACAGCATGAGCCCGTAGCCCGCACCGTTGAGCAGTTGCTCAAAAACAAGAATGGCGTTCATGGCAAGGCGGCGGTGCGCGAAAAGGAAGGCACGTCCATGCAAAGGTCGCGGCGCTGGGTCATAGAGAAAGGCGGGGCGGGCGAGACAGGCTTACTTGATTCAGGGCCAAGCTCACTTCAGCTTGCACTGCGCGGCGTACGCGTCGCCGTAGTTCTCCAGCACGGTACGGATGGTCTTGTTGGTCACGCGGCCTTCGGCGTTTTTGCCGATGCTGCGCAGGTAAAAGTTCTGCACCGGAAAGTGGTTGTTGGCGTAGCGGAAATTGCCGCGCACCGACGGGAACTGCGCCTTGGCAATGGCCTTGGTCAGCGCTTCCTTGTCGCTGACCTTGCCGCCTGTGGCTTTCACGGCAGCGTCCATGGCCATGATCACGTCATAGGCCTGGGCTGCGTACAGCGAGGGGTAGCGGCCACCGTATTCCTTGCGGAAGGCGGCCACGAAGGCCTTGTTGGCAGCGTTGTCCAGGTCGTGCGCCCAGTGGGTGGTGTTGAACAGGCCCAGCATGGGCTCGCCCACGGCACCAATCACGTCTTCATCCGACGAAAAACCGCTGGTAACCAGCGTGATGTCCTTGGACAGGCCCGCTCCCACAAACTGCTTGATGAAGTTGATGCCCATGGCGCCGGGCAGGAAGAAATACACAGCATCGGGCTTGGCGGCGCGCAGCTGGGCCAGCTCGGTCGCGTAGTCGATCTGCCCCACCTTGGTGTAGATCTCGTCGGCCACCTGGCCCTTGAACTTGCGCTTGAAGCCAGTGAGCGAATCCTTGCCTGCGGGGTAATTGGGGGCGATCAGCACCATGCGGCCAAATTTCTGGTCGGCCGCAAACTGGCCGGCGGCTTCGTGAAACTGGTCGTTCTGGTAAGCCGTGCCGAAAAAGTAGGGGTTGCACTGCGCCCCTGCCAGCTGGCTGGGGCCTGCGTTGTTCGACAGGTAGGGCACCTTGGCGGCAAACAGCGTGGGTGCCACGGCCAGGGCCACATTGCTGGCGATGGGGCCGGTGAACAGGTCGATCTTTTCGCGCTGCACAAAGCGGTCTACCAGCTGCTTGGCCTGGTCGGGGCTGCCCGCCATGTCGGTCTGCACAAATTCTGCAGGCTGGCCGCCCAGCTTGCTGCCCAGTTGCTTGATGGCCAGCGCAAACCCGTCGCGTGCCTCGGCGCCGGGGCCGGCGAACGGGCCCGACACATCCAGCGCCACCCCCACCTTGATCGGCGAGCCCTGGGCATGGGCGGGGGCGCTGGCGAATGCAGCCAGCGTGGCCCAGGCCGTCAGGTGCGCCGTGCGGCGCAGCGTTGCAACGCAGAGAGAGCGGAAAAGGGGTGCCATCTTCAGGTCCTATCGGGAGAATGTGAAACGTGAGCGAGACGCGAATGCTACAGCCCTCCAAGAACCTGACTGGGCGCAGCAACCTGCCGAAATGCGTGGGGCGGTGGCATGGGGCGAGAAGCCAGGCCGGGCGGCACGCCGCCAGACTCCAAGGTGACAGCCGCCCCGCCCGGCCTTGCGGCGGTGCGCCGTAACATTGGGCCAACCCATCACGCCCGCGCCAAGCGGCCCTGCCCCGAGTTTTCCGCCCCATGTACCAGCCCATCCACCCTCTGCGCAGCAGCACCTTGCCCCTGCGCCGCCTCACCTACCACGTGAACCACTGGGGCCCCGAGCAAAGCCCCCTGCCCCCGCTGGTGCTGCTGCATGGCTGGATGGACGTGGGCGCCTCGTACCAGTTCACGGTGGATGCGCTGCGCCAGCAGCGGCGCATTCTGGCGCCCGACTGGCGCGGCTTTGGGCAGACCAGCACGCCGCAGGCCGACCACTACGTGTTTGCCGACTACCTGGCAGACCTGGACATGCTGCTCGACCATTACGCCCCCGGCCAGGCCGTGAACCTGGTGGGCCACAGCATGGGCGGCAACGTGGCCATGATGTACGCTGGTGTGCGGCCCGAGCGCATTCGCCGTCTGGTCAACCTGGAGGGCTTTGGCATGCCCGCCACCCGCCCGGCGCAGGCGCCCACGCGGTACGCCCAGTGGATCGATGAGATCAAGCAACTGCACCAGGGCGAAAAAACCCTGAACACTTACGACGACGCCAGCGGGGTGGCCCGCCGCCTGATGAAGACCAACCCCCGCCTCCCGCAAGACAAGGCCGAGTGGCTTGCGCAGCACTGGGCGCGGCCCAATGCCCAGGGCCGGTGGGAAATCCTGGGCGACCCGGCCCACAAGGTGACCAGCGCCCAACTGTTTCGCGTGGACGAGACGCTGGCCCTGTACGCCCGCATCACCGCCCCGGTGCTGGCGGTGGAGGCCAGCGACGACAGCCTGGGCCAGTGGTGGAAAGAGCGCTACAGCCTGGACGAATACCACGAGCGCCTTACCCATGTGCCCAACTGCCGCGTGGCCGTGGTGCAGGACGCGGGCCACATGCTGCACCACGACCAGCCCGAGGCCGTGGCACGGCTGATAGAAGATTTTCTAGACTGATGCGTTTCTGCCATATTGAGGGAAAAATGCCTCCAAGCCAATTGGCAAAAGCGCAAGCAGCTATTAAATAAATAGCAAATTCTTGAATCCCCAGGGCAATCAGGTGTGCCGTGGGTGGGCCGTCTGAGCCAGTCCGGCAGGCGGGTTGCAGCACCGCCCCGCAAGCCCACGGCCTTGGCTATCCCCGTGTTCTTCGAGGAGATCAGCCCTTGGGGCGTCCCGTGAGAAAATCGCCGGTTATTTCACAGAACACACAGGATACGCACCATGGACGCAGAACGCATCAACCTCATCGGCACCACCCTGGCGGACCTGGCCACCCGCACGCAAGAGTTACGGAGGTATCTTTGACTTCGATGCCAAATTCGAACGTCTGAGAACCGTCAACGCGTCGCTCGAAGACCCCTCGGTCTGGAACGATCCCAAGAAGGCCCAGGAGCTGGGCAAAGAACAAAAGTCGCTCTCCAGTGTGGTTGTCACGCTGGACAAGCTGACTCGCGAGCTGGCCGACAACGCCGAGCTGTACGAGATGAGCAAGGAAGAAGGCGATGAAGCCGGCCTGCTCACCATCGAAGCCGAAGCCGACAAGCTGCGCCCGCTGATCGAAGAGCTGGAATTCCGCCGCATGTTCAGCAACGAGGCCGATCCGCTGAACTGCTTTGTGGACATCCAGGCCGGCGCCGGTGGCACCGAAGCGTGCGACTGGGCCAGCATGTTGCTGCGCCAATACCTCAAGTACGCCGAGCGCAAGGGCTTCAAGGCCACGGTGGAGGAAGAAACTGCGGGCGACGTGGCCGGCATCAAGAGCGCCACGATCAAGATCGAAGGCGAATACGCCTATGGCCTGCTGCGCACCGAAACCGGCGTGCACCGCCTGGTGCGCAAGAGCCCGTTCGACAGCTCGGGCGGCCGCCACACCTCGTTTGCCTCGCTGTTCGTCTACCCCGAGATTGATGACTCGATCGAGATCAACATCAACCCGGCCGACGTGCGCACCGACACCTACCGTGCCTCCGGCGCCGGCGGCCAGCACATCAACAAGACCGACTCGGCCGTGCGCCTGACGCACATCCCCACCGGCATCGTCGTGCAGTGCCAGGACGGCCGCAGCCAGCACAGCAACCGCGACGTGGCCTGGCAGCGCCTGCGCAGCCGCCTGTACGACTACGAAATGCGCAAGCGCCAGGAAGAGCAGCAGAAGCTGGAAGACACCAAGACCGATGTGGGCTGGGGCCACCAGATCCGCTCGTACGTGCTGGACAACAGCCGTATCAAGGACTTGCGCACCAACGTGGAAGTCTCGGCCACGCAAAAGGTGCTGGACGGCGACCTCGATGTGTTCATCGAGGCCTCGCTCAAGCAGGGCGTGTGATGCGCCCCCTGCCGCAGCCGCTGGGCCCCGCCGCCCTGCCCCTGGGTGGGTGCCCGGCATGAGCCGCATCCCCACCCAGGCCATCATCTTCGACATGGATGGCACGATGATCGACTCCATGCCCTGGCACGCTCAGGCATGGGTCGAATTTGTGCGCCGCCGCCGCATGAACGTGGACGTGCCCGACCTGATGGCTCGCACCACCGGGCGCAACGGCACCGAGTGCATCCGCGAACTGCTGGGCCGCGAGGTGCAGCAGGACGAAGCCGACGCCCTGACGCGCGAGAAGGAAGACATCTACCGCGAGCTCTTCGGCCCCCGTTTTGCCGAAGTGGCAGGGTTTCGCCAATTTGCGCGGCAGGTGGCAGACTGCGGCTTGAAGGTGGCAGTGGGCACGGCAGGCGACATCCACAACGTGCACTTTGCCCTGTCGCACCTGCAGATGGATGTGCAGCCCCTGGCCATTGTGCGTGGCGATGAAGGCCTGCCGGGCAAGCCCGAGCCCGCCATCTTCCTAGAAGCCGCCCGCCGGATAGACGTGCTGCCGCAGCACTGCATCGTTTTTGAAGACGCCCCTTTTGGCATTGAAGCCGCCCGCCGCGCAGGCATGCGCGCCGTGGCGGTGTGCAGCACGCACAGCCCCACGCAATTGGCAGGCCCCCATGTGCTGGCTGCCGTGCGCGACTACACCGAACTCATGAACACCGACTTTCTGGAGAGCATCCATGTTGCAACTGTCTAAAGAAGATGGACAGGCCGCGCCTGTAGCCATCCGCCGCGAAGACTACACCGCCCCCGCCTACTGGATCGACAGCGTTGAGCTCACGTTCGACCTGGACCCCGCCAAGACCCGCGTGCTCAACCGCATGGTGCTGCGCCGCAACGCCGATGTGCCCGCGCAGCCGCTGCGCCTGGACGGCGAAGACCTGAACCTGGCGCGCGTGCTGGTCAACGGCCAGGGCACCTCGTTCAAGATGGACGGCGGCCAGCTGGTGCTGGAAAACCTGCCCGAAGGCACTGACGCCTTCGCGCTTGAAATCTTCACCACCTGCGCGCCCGCCAAGAACACCAAGCTCATGGGCCTGTACGTGAGCAACGATTCGTTCTTCACCCAGTGCGAGGCCGAAGGTTTCCGCCGCATCACCTACTTCCTGGACCGCCCCGATGTGATGGCCAGCTACAGCGTGACGCTGCGGGCCGACAAGACGCAATACCCCGTGCTGCTGAGCAACGGCAACCTGGTGGACAGCGGCGACCTGGAAGACGGCCGCCACTTTGCCAAGTGGGTGGATCCGCACAAGAAGCCCTGCTACCTGTTTGCCCTGGTGGCGGGCAAGCTGGTGGCACGGGAGCAAAAGATCCGCACCCGCGCGGGCACAGATCACCTGCTGCAGGTGTATGTGCGCCCCGGCGACCTGGGCAAGACCGAGCACGCCATGAATTCGCTGATGGCCAGCATTGCCTGGGACGAAGCCCGCTTTGGCCTGCCGCTGGACCTGGAGCGCTTCATGATCGTCGCCACCAGCGACTTCAACATGGGCGCCATGGAAAACAAGGGCCTGAACATCTTCAACACGAAGTACGTTCTGGCCAGCGAAGCCACCGCCACCGACACCGACTTTGCCAACATCGAGAGCGTGGTCGGTCACGAGTACTTCCACAACTGGACTGGCAACCGCGTGACCTGCCGCGACTGGTTCCAGCTGAGTCTGAAGGAAGGCCTCACGGTCTTCCGTGACCAGGAATTCAGCATGGACCTGGCGGGCAGCCCGTCGGCCCGCGCCGTCAAACGCATCGAAGACGTGCGCGTGCTGCGCACCGCACAGTTCCCCGAAGACGCAGGCCCCATGGCCCACCCGGTGCGGCCTGACAGCTACGTCGAGATCAACAACTTCTACACCGTCACCATCTACGAAAAAGGCTCCGAGGTCGTGCGCATGCAGCACAACCTGGTGGGCCGCGACGGTTTTGCCAAGGGCATAAAGCTGTACTTCGAGCGCCACGACGGCCAGGCCGTGACCTGTGACGACTTCGTACAAGCCATTGCCGATGCCAACCCGGCAAGCCCCTTGGCGCAGCATCTGCCCCAGTTCAAGCGCTGGTACAGCCAGGCCGGCACACCCCGCGTGCGCGCTACGGGCGTGTATGACGCCGCCACGCGCAGCTACGCGCTCACGCTGTCGCAAAGCTGCCCCGCCACGCCTGGCCAGTCGAGCAAAGAGCCGTTTGTGATTCCGGTAGAGCTGGGGCTGCTCAGCGCATCGGGCGCCCCCTTGGCCCTGCAACTGGAGGGCGAAGGCGCCAGTGGCGCAACGTCTCAAGTGCTGGTGCTGACCGAAGCGTCGCAAACCTTCACCTTCACCAACCTGGATGCAGCCCCGGTGCCATCGCTGCTGCGCAACTTCAGCGCGCCCGTGGTGCTGGACATCGACTACACCGATGCCGAACTGCTGACCCTGCTGGCGCACGACACCGATGCCTTCAACCGCTGGGAAGCAGGCCAGCGCCTGGCACTGCGCATTGCTATCAATCACATAGCTGGCAGCGCTGATCTGGCGGGCGCTACAGGCACTTTTGAGCCTAAACTTCTGGGCACTGCTTTTGTGGAGGCCATGCGCGCCGTGCTGCGCCATCCCGCCCTGGACGCAGCCTTCAAGGAACTGGTGCTCACCCTGCCTTCAGAGACCTACATCGCCGAGCAACTGGACGTGGTGGACCCGCAGCGTATCCACGCCGTGCGCGAAGCCATGCGCACCGAACTGGCGCTGGCCTTGCAGGCCGATTGGGAATGGGCCTGGGAACAACACCAGAACACCGGTGGCTACCGACCCGACAGCGTGTCTGCCGGCCGCCGCGCACTCAGCGGCATGGCCTTGCACATGCTGTGCATCGCCGCCAAGACAACGGGCGATGCCGTCTGGCCCGGCAAGGCCTACCAGCGTTTCAAGGACGCCGGCAACATGACCGACCGCTTCAACGCGCTCACAGCCCTGGTCGCCAGCGGCCATGAGCTGGCCGCCCCTGCCCTGGCCCGCTTCCACGCTCTGTTCAAGGACGAACCCTTGGTCATCGACAAGTGGTTTGCCCTGCAGGCGGGCGCCCCGGACCGGGGCGGTAACATCCTGCCCATCGTGCGCCAGCTGATGCAGCACCCGGACTTCAGCCTCAAGAACCCCAACCGTGCGCGGAGCGTCATCTTCAGCTACTGCAACGCCAACCCCGGCGCCTTCCACCGCCAGGACGCAGGTGGCTATGTGTTCTGGAGCGAGCGCGTGATTGAGCTCGACGCCATCAATCCGCAAGTGGCTGCCCGCCTGGCCCGCGCACTGGACCGCTGGAAGAAGCTGGCTGACCCCTGGCGCACGGCGGCCCGCGAAGCCATCGCCCGCGTGGCCGCCCGCGAGGGACTGAGCAACGACGTGCGCGAAGTCGTCAACCGCGCGCTGTCTGAATAATCAAGGAGAACCCCATGGCAAAACCCATCAGCCTCACCCGTTACCTCGTCGAGCAGCAACGCGTTGACGGCCACATCCCCGGCGACCTGCGCCTGCTGCTGGAGGTGGTTGCCCGCGCCTGCAAACGCATCAGCCAGGCCGTGAACAAAGGCGCGCTCGGCGGCGTGCTGGGCAGCGCCGACAGCGAGAACGTGCAAGGCGAAGTGCAGAAGAAGCTGGACATCATTGCCAACGAAGTGCTGATCGAAGCCAACGAGTGGGGCGGTCACCTGGCAGCCATGGCTTCAGAAGAGATGGACAGCATCTACCTGGTGCCCAACCGTTACCCACAAGGCGAATACCTGCTGCTGTTCGACCCCCTCGACGGCTCCAGCAACATCGATGTGAACGTGAGCATCGGCACCATCTTCAGCGTGCTCAAGAAGCCCGAAGGCTCGCCTGGCGTGACCGAGCAGGACTTCCTGCAAGCCGGCGCCCAACAGGTCGCAGCCGGCTATTGCGTCTATGGCCCGCAAACCACCCTGGTGCTCACGGTGGGCGATGGCGTGGCCATGTTCACCCTGGACCGCGAACAAGGCTCCTTCGTGCTCACGCAAGAAAACGTGCGCATCCCTGAAGACACCAAGGAATTCGCGATCAACATGAGCAACATGCGCCACTGGGACGAGCCCGTGAAGCGTTACATCGACGAATGCCTGCAAGGCAAGGAAGGCCCGCGCGGCAAGGATTTCAACATGCGCTGGATCGCCTCCATGGTGGCCGACGTGCACCGCATCCTGACCCGCGGCGGCGTTTTCATGTACCCCTGGGACAAGCGTGAGCCCAACAAGCCAGGCAAGCTACGCCTCATGTACGAAGCCAACCCCATGAGCTGGCTGGTCGAACAAGCTGGCGGCGCAGCCACCAACGGCAAGCAACGTATTCTGGACATCCAGCCCCAGCAACTGCACGAACGCGTGAGCGTCATCCTCGGCTCCAAGAACGAAGTGGAGCGGGTCACCAGCTACCATTCGACGCTATAATTTGAGTCTAAAGCCGGTGTAGCTCAGTCGGTAGAGCAGCTCATTCGTAATGAGAAGGTCGGGTGTTCGATTCATCTCTCCGGCACCAAATAAAAGGCCCTGATTCGCAAGAGTCAGGGCTTTTTTATTGGCGATGGGCGGGAGAGGAGATGCAATCGAATAGCTTCAGCTCTCGGGACCTGAGCCGAGCAGATGCCGACTTTGATGATCGGCACCAGTCACTCGAACGCGCCTCGAACTCAAACACATAGCAACTCACGCTAAGTGCATTCAGTACGACGCCCTGCTCGTCACAGTTAACACCACACCTTCCAAGACACACCGTGCAAAAATTTGCTTGCGAATTTCTGCGGGGCATGGAAACTTCAGGGCTAGCGCACTGCGCAAAGATGCAGCGCAAGTCGAGCCATCAACAGATGATCTTGCCAACACCACTGCAGGGAGGCATAAAGGCCGTGCAACCCAAGCAACCAATGGATCGCCGCAGCGGACGAGACCGCAGGCAAACGGTGGGCCAACCCCCGCTGAATCATGAAAGAAGAGTAACGGTTGAGCCTCGCCAACCCGAGGTGATTGAGATTGAAGTCACCCCGGAAGAGTTGGATGCCATGGGGTTCGCTACCCGGCAGGGCACACCGCCATCTTCCTAGCACTTGTCACAATTCCAAGCCCAGCTGTGGCGCAAGCCAGACGTGGTGATCACAGCACCTCAGTCGAAATGCTGGGCGTCTCCCATGCGCAAGATGCGGTGCGCAACCATGTCCAGAGCAGGCTTGCTGATCCCTTGTTTGTCCGTCCACACCTTGGGAGTCAGCGCACCGGTCACCGAGATGGCATCCCCTTCGTGGGTGCGCAAAAGGCTGTCACACACATCGGAATCAAAAGCGATCAGATTGACCAGCACACCTTCAGAGTCAGCACCCAGAACCCTGAGCTTGGCAACGCAATAAGGCCTGCCGGCCTTGTCCACCCGGCGCTCGGCCGAACTCCACACTCGGCCTGCCACCAAACCTTCAATCATGTTGTCCCCGATCCCATGTTTTGCATTGCACAAAGCAAAAAAGCCCGGCTCCTTTCAGAACCGGGCTTTTGCAATCAATGGTCGGCGTGGCGGGATTCGAACTCGCGACCCCTTGCACCCCATGCAAGTGCGCTACCAGGCTGCGCTACACGCCGACAAGACTTAGATTATATACACAAAATCGACCTTCTCACGAAAGAAGCGCCTTTATCTCCAACAATTCTCGACGCACCGCGATCAAGTCCAGAACGACGCCGCCGTCCACTGCAGATGCTGCAAGGGTGCCGTGTTCAGCATCACCCTCTGCACCATCAGTCGCGTCGTTAACGTCAAGCATGGGCGCTGCATTTTCACGCTCTACATGGGACAGCTCTTGCAGACGGTTGCGTGCACCGCTGATCGTGAAGCCTTGGTCGTAGAGCAGATCCCGAATCCGGCGGATCATCAGCACCTCATGGTGCTGGTAATAACGGCGATTGCCTCGACGCTTCATGGGACGCAGCTGCGTGAATTCCTGCTCCCAATAACGCAGCACATGCGGCTTGACGCCGCAGAGTTCAGCGACCTCACCGATGGTGAAGTAGCGTTTGGCCGGAATGACAGGAAGCGTTACGCCCATGATGGGAGACCGACGAAGACGTTAAACCGCCTAGCGTACTGCAGAGGCGGCTGCGTCACCACTGTCGTTGCGCAGATTTCTCGGAGATCCGATAAATGGTTCACGCCGCGCTGTCAGCGGCGCTGCCTTGTATCTGCTCCTTGAGTTTGCTGCTGGCGTGAAAGGTAACCACGCGCCGAGCCTCGATCGGGATCTCTTCCCCGGTACGGGGGTTGCGTCCAGGCCGTGGAGCCTTGGTCCGGATCTGGAAGTTGCCAAATCCGGACAGCTTCACGTCCTTGCCGTCAATCAAGCTCTGCACGATGAGATCAAAGAAGGCATCGACCATGTCCTTGGACTCGCGCTTGTTCAAGCCGATCTGGTCAAACAACAGGTCTGCCAGCTGGGCTTTCGTCAGCGCGTTGGTCTCAAGGCTGTCAACTGCGAATTCAATCACTTGGGGCATCTTCCAGCATCAAACGCGCAGGCGGCCACCCGTGCGGGCAACCAGCTGCGTGACCACGGCCTGCACGGCCGCTTCGATTTCAGCCTCGGTGAGCGAGGCTTCGTCGCGCCCCAAGGTCAAGCGCACCGCCAGACTCTTTTCTCCGGCAGCCACAGCGCCACCTGCGGCGTGCTCTTCCCCAGGCCGGACCGCCTTGGGACGGTACACGTCAAACAGCACAGCGGAACGCAGCAGTGACGCAGGCACAGCCGACTCCACCGCAGCCATGACTTCGCTGTGGGTCACACGCTCTGCCACAACAATTGCCAGATCGCGTTCCACCGCCTGGTGTTTGGCCACAGCCTTGAACTGAGGCACGGTGCGTTGCAGCACGGCATCCAGCTCCAGTTCGAACAGCACAGGCGCTTGAGGCAACTCCCATGACTGGCGCCATTGCGGATGCAACTCACCCACGTGGCCAATCAGCTTGCCGTTCATCAGCACACGGGCGCAGCGGCCAGGGTGCATCGCCGGATGGGTACCAGGCTCGAAGGTGGCACGCAGCGGTGCCAGCATCGCTTCAACATCGCCCTTGACGTCGAAGAAGTCAATGCCCTGCTCTTTGCGCCCCCACTGGAGCACATCGTTGGCACCATAGGCCACACCCGCCACCCGCATGGGCTGGTGAAAGCCTTCCACGGTGGTGTCGGTGTTGGCCACAGAAGCATCGCGCAAGAACACGCGGCCCAGCTCGAACACGCGCACGCGCTGGGCCTTGCGGTCCAGGTTGAACTTGAGCACCTGCAGCAACGAGCCCAGCAGCGTGGAACGCATCACGCTCATCTGACTGGCAATCGGGTTGAGCAACTTGATCGGGTTGGGATTGCCAGCCAGCTCATGTTCCCAGCGCTCTTCCACGAAGCTGAAGTTGATCGTCTCTTGGTAACCCAGCCCGGCCAGTAGGCGGCGCACGGCAAAGGGGCTGCGCGTTGCTTCGGCCGGCAGCTTGGGCGTGATGGGCGCCAAGGGCGGGGTGGTCGGCAGGTTGTTGTAACCCACCATGCGTGCCACCTCTTCGATCAGGTCTTCTTCGATCGCAATATCAAAACGGTAGCTCGGAGGAGTCACCGTGATCACACCGTCGGCCTCAGACACGGGCAAGCCCAGGCGCTTCAAGGCGTCCACACATTGCGCTTGCGTGAGCGGCATGCCAATGACCTTGGCAGCGCGGGCCACGCGCAGCGCCACAGGCTGAGACGCCGGCAGATGCACCACTTGGTCGTCCACCGGGCCGCAAACTGTCTCGGGCGTGCCGCAGATGTCGATCACCAGTTGGGTAATGCGCTCGATGTGCTCTACCGTCAGGCTCGGGTCCACACCGCGTTCAAAGCGGTGGCCTGCATCGGTAGAGAAATTGAAGCGGCGCGAACGCCCCGCCACTGCTTTGGGCCACCAGAACGCAGCTTCGATGTAGATGTTTTTTGTGTCGTCGGAAACGGCAGTGGCATCACCGCCCATGATCCCGGCGAGCGACTCCACCTGGCTGTCGTCGGCAATCACACCGACTTTTTCATCCACCGTGACGGTATTGCCGTTGAGCAGCTTGAGTTGCTCGCCCGCCTTGCCCCAGCGCACGTCAAGGCCGCCGTGGATCTTGTCGAGGTCAAAAATGTGCGATGGACGGCCCAGCTCGAACATCACGTAGTTGGAAATATCCACCAAGGGCGACACGCCCCGCTGGCCGCAACGGGCCAGGCGATCCAGCATCCACTGCGGCGTGGCGGCGCGGGTGTTCACATTGCGCACGATGCGGCCCGAGAAACGACCGCACAAATCAGGCGCACTGACCTTCACCGGCAACTTGTCGGCCAGCTGGGTTTGCACTGCAGGGAACGCGGGCTGCAGCAGCGGAGCCCCCGTCAGCGCTGACACCTCGCGGGCAATACCGTAAACGCTCAGGCAATGCGCGAGATTGGGCGTGAGCTTGAGGGTGAACAGCGTGTCGTCCAGATTCAGGTAGGCACGAATGTCCTGCCCCACGGGCGCTGCAGCATCCAGCTCCAGCAAGCCACCATGGTCTTCCGACAGTTTGAGCTCACGGGCCGAGCACAACATGCCCTGGCTCTCCACACCGCGCAACTTGCCCACCTTGATGAGGAAGGGCTTGCCATCGTCACCGGGTGGCAACTCGGCACCCACCAAGGCGCAAGGCACCTTGATGCCCACACGGGCGTTGGGCGCGCCGCAAACGATGTTCAGCAGGGCGCCCTGCCCCACATCGACCTGGCACACGCGCAGGCGATCGGCGTCAGGATGCTGCACAGCTTCCTTGATCTCGCCCACGACGATTTTGGTGAAGGGAGGCGCCACGGGACGCAGTTCTTCGACCTCCAGCCCTGCCATGGTCAGGGTGTCGGCCAGCTCTTGCGTCGTCAGCGGTGGATTGCAGAATTCGCGCAACCAGGACTCAGGAAATTGCATAGTGGGATTCTTTGGCGTTGCTCTTAAAAAAGTAGCAGCTAGCGCTTTTTGCGAAAGGGTTTCAGCAACCAAACATGGTGAAACCCAATGAATACAAGCGCAGCCAGCTCACTTTTTTGCGTTATTGGAACTGCGACAGGAAACGGATGTCACCGTCGAAGAACAGGCGCAAATCGTTGACGCCATAGCGCAGCATGGTCAGGCGGTCAGGCCCCATGCCGAAGGCGAAGCCGATGTACTTTTCAGGATCGAGCCCCATGTTGCGCACCACGTTGGGGTGCACCTGACCGGAACCCGCCACCTCCAGCCAACGACCGGCCAATGGGCCTGTCTGGAACTGGATGTCGATTTCGGCACTGGGCTCTGTGAACGGGAAGAAGCTGGGGCGGAACCGCAGCACCAAGTCGTCGCTCTCGAAGAAGGTGCGGCAGAAGTCCGTGAAGATGACCTTCAAATCCTTGAAGCTCACGTTCTCGCCAATCCACAAGCCTTCGCATTGGTGGAACATGGGCGAATGCGTGGCATCGCTGTCCACGCGGTAGGTGCGGCCCGGGGCGATCACGCGAATCTCGGGCATGGCCTGGCCTGCGTCGAGCAGCGCACGGTGCTTTTTCACATGCTGCACGGCATGGCGAATCTGCATCGGGCTGGTGTGGGTGCGCAGCAGGTTGGGGGCGGTGGCAGTGCCGCCCTCCACGTAAAACGTATCGTGCATGGAACGCGCAGGATGGTCTTCCGGCGTGTTCAGTGCAGTGAAGTTGAACCAGTCGGTCTCGATCTCGGGGCCTTGAGCCACATCGAAACCCATGGAGCCGAAAATGCCCTCGATGCGCTCCAGCGTGAGCGACACAGGGTGCAAACCGCCCTGCCCGCGCTGGCGGCCTGGCAGGCTCACATCCAAGGCCTCGGCCTTGAGTTGGGCTTGCAGCTCGGCATCTGCCAGTGCCTGACGACGGGCGGTCAGTGCGGCTTCGATCGCCTGCTTGGTCAGGTTGATGGCAGCGCCACGGGACTTCTTCTCTTCGACGGACAGCTGCGCCATCCCCTTCATGAGCTCCGTCACACGGCCCGATTTGCCCAAAAACTGCGCCTTGGCATTTTCCAGCTCAGCAGGGGTAGCGCTTTGTGCAAACAGTTGCTTCGCGCTTTCGACCAGAGAATCCAACTCGTTCATATCGACTCTTGAAAATAAACAAGGGCTAGTGCCTTTTCAAGCTCTAGCCCTTGCTGTTATTGCGCAAGAAGCTATCAAAACGATAGCCCCTTATCGTGATCTCAAGCAGCCAGCTTGGCCTTGACTTGGTTCACGATGCTGCCGAAGGCAGCCTTGTCGTGCACTGCGAGGTCGGCCAGCATCTTGCGGTCGATCTCGATGGAAGCCTTCTTAAGGCCGTTGGCGAACTGGCTGTATGTCAGGCCCAGTTCACGTGCAGCGGCGTTGATACGGGCAATCCACAACTGGCGGAACACGCGCTTCTTGTTGCGGCGGTCACGGTAGGCATATTGCCCAGCCTTCATTACCGCCTGTTTGGCGATACGGAAGACATTACCGCGGCGACCACGGAAACCCTTGGCAAGGGCGAGAACTTTCTTGTGACGGGCACGGGCCGTTACACCACGTTTGACGCGAGGCATGTATGTACTCCTTGTTCGTCAGTTATTACAGGCCAGCGCTAGGCAGCATTTGTGCGATCGAGCCCATGTTGGTCTCATGCACATTCACTGCACCACGCAGATGGCGCTTGTTCTTGGTGGTCTTCTTGGTCAAGATGTGACGCTTGAAGGCCTGACCGCGCTTGACGGTACCACCTGGACGAACGCGGAAACGTTTTTTCGCGCTGCTCTTGGTCTTCATTTTGGGCATTTGAATGCTCCTTTTCGTTGTGCTCGTGAGGCGTTTGCAAACCGATCTGCAAACTTGTTGGCCCCGAGCCACTTTTACCCAGGATGTGACTCCTGGGGGCTGGCAGTGCGAACACTGCCTTTGACCGGCATGCGTTTACACGCAAGCCGACAAACTTATCAAACCTCGCTAAGACGGCTCTGCTCACTCAGGCAGCGGTGCCACCTGCTGCGTTGTCTGCAGCAGGCTTGGCCGCAGCAGGCTTCTTCTTGCCTGGTGCGATCATCATGATCATCTGGCGCCCTTCCAACTTGGGAAACTGCTCGACGATGATCGAATCGGCCAACTCATCACGAATACGGTTGAGCAGTGCCAAGCCGAGTTCCTGATGGGTAATTTCACGCCCGCGAAAACGCAGGGTGATCTTGCATTTGTCCCCATCCGCCAAAAAGCGGCGGATGTTACGCATTTTGATGTTGTAGTCGCCGTCGTCCGTACCGGGACGGAACTTGACTTCCTTGATCTCGATGACCGTCTGCTTCGCCTTGGCTTCTGCAGCGCGTTTTTGCTCCTGGTACTTGAACTTTCCGTAGTCCATCAGGCGGCAAACCGGGGGGTTGGCCGTTGCAGCAATTTCCACCAGATCCACATCCAGCTCGCCAGCCATGCGAAGGGCTTCCATCAAACTCACAACGCCCAAAGGCTCGTTGTCAGGCCCAGAAAGACGAACTTCTGGGGCCATGATTTCACGGTTCAGGCGGTGCTTGCGCTCTTCGCGCTGGCGACGATCACGAAATTCAGTAGCGATGGCTATCTTCCTTGAATCAAAATGCTACGAAAATTGTAGCTACACCCGCGCAACTGGCGTGCCCCAGAGCTAGATTTATTCAAAATCAGGCTTTGTCAGCGATGTCTTTGGCGATGAGTTCAATGAACGCATCTACCGACATCACACCGAGGTCACGATTGCCTCGGGCGCGCACTGCGACGGCTCCTGCCGCCTTCTCTTTGTCGCCCGCGACAAGGATGTAAGGCAGCTTTTGCAACGAATGCTCACGTATTTTATACGTAATCTTCTCGTTACGCAGATCCAGGGCCACCCTAAGGTCTTGATTGGGCAGTGCTTTTTGCAGTTTTGCTGCAATTTCACGACAGTAATCGGCTTGCGAATCAGTGATGTTGAGCACCGAAACCTGCACTGGAGCCAACCATGTGGGCAGTGCGCCCGAATGCTGCTCGATCAAAATTCCGATGAAACGCTCCAGGCTGCCCACGATGGCACGGTGCAGCATGATGGGGCGGTGGCGCGCACCGTCTTCCCCCACAAATTCTGCATCCAGGCGCTCTGGCAGATTGGGGTCCACCTGGATCGTGCCGCACTGCCACTGGCGCCCCAAAGCATCCTTGAGCGTGTATTCGATCTTGGGGCCGTAGAAAGCGCCTTCGCCCGGCAGGTACTCAAACTCACAACCGGAGGCGCGCAGGCCTTCGGCCAGTGCGCTTTCCGCACGGTCCCAACTTTCCGCTGTACCGATGCGCTTTTCTGGACGAGTCGAGAGCTTGTAGATGATGTCGGTGAAACCAAAGTCCTTGTAGACCTTCTGCAGCAGCTTGGTGAAAGCCACCACTTCCGACTGGATCTGGTCTTCGGTGCAGAAGATGTGGCCATCGTCTTGCGTAAAGGCACGCACCCGCATGATGCCGTGCAAGCCGCCGGTCGGCTCGTTGCGGTGACACTGTCCGAACTCACCAAACCGCAGCGGCAGATCGCGGTAGCTCTTGATGCCTTGCTTGAAGATGATGATGTGACCAGGGCAGTTCATCGGCTTGAGCGCATAGTCGCGCTTTTCCGACTCGGTCACGAACATGTTCTCGCGGTACTTGTCCCAGTGCCCGGTCTTTTCCCAAAGGCTCTGGTCCAGGATCTGCGGGCCCTTGACCTCCTGGTAGCCGTTGTCGCGGTACACGCGGCGCATGTATTGCTCCACCTCTTGCCACACAGTCCAGCCCTTGGGGTGCCAGAACACGGTACCGGGCGAGTGCTCGTCGATATGGAACAGATCCAGCTCACGGCCGAGCTTGCGGTGGTCGCGCTTCTCGGCCTCCTCCAGCATCGTGAGGTACTGCTGCAACTCATCCTTGCTCGCCCAAGCCGTGCCATACACGCGCTGCAGCATTTCGTTGCGGTGGTCACCGCGCCAGTACGCGCCCGCCACCTTCATCAGCTTGAAGAACTTCAGCTTGCCAGTGCTGGGCACGTGCGGTCCGCGGCAGAGGTCTTCAAAATCACCTTCGCGGTACAGACTCACATCTTCATTGCTGGGAATGCTGGCAATGATTTCAGCCTTGTAGTGTTCCCCCAGGCCCTTGAAATAAGCCACGGCTTCATCGCGCGGCAGCACCCGGCGCACCACCGGCTCGTCCTTCGCAGCCAACTCAGCCATCTTCTTCTCGATGGCTGCCAGATCTTCAGGTGTAAAGGGGCGCTTGTACGCAAAGTCGTAATAAAACCCGTTTTCGATCACTGGCCCGATGGTGACCTGCGCATCAGGGAACAGCTGCTTGACGGCGTAAGCCAGCAAGTGGGCTGTGGAGTGGCGAATCACTTCAAGACCATCCGCATCCTTGGCTGTAATGATCGACAGCGGGCTGTCTGCAGTGATCTGGTAGCTGGTATCGACCACCTTGTCACCGATCTTGCCGGCCAATGCGGCCTTGGCCAGACCTGCGCCAATCGACGCAGCGACTTCAGCCACGGTGACCGGTCCTGGAAATTCGCGCTGCGAGCCATCAGGAAGCGTAATGTGAATCATGGGATGTCCGTAAGAAAGGAGGCAGACGCACCAGCATCCGCAGAAAGTTCAAAACAAAAAAGCGCGGAACCGGCCGCGCTTTTTGGAGGGAGTGCATCTCGTGCAGGCGCGAACGGCCAGCCACTAGCGGCCGGTGAGGATCTCCGTCGTAGTTCGCGGTGTCATAACCAAGATGCCTTTCTCGCTCTTGTAGGTGGTAACTGGCGACATTTTAACCACCCACGAGGAATGGACAGCAAAAAGCCCGGGCAAGCCCGGGCTCTGAATCACTACCTGCCAGCGCAGATCAGTGGAACTGCTCTTCTTCGGTAGAGCCAGTGAGGGCCTTCACGGAGGACGAACCGCCCTGGATCACGGTGGTCACGTCGTCGAAGTAGCCTGCGCCGACTTCCTGCTGGTGCGACACGAAGGTGTAGCCCTTGTCGCGTGCTGCGAACTCAGGCTCTTGCACCATTTCAACGTAGTGCTTCATGCCTTCGCCGCGAGCGTAGGCGTGGGCGAACTGGAAGGTGTTGTACCAGTTGATATGGATGCCCGCCAGCGTGATGAACTGGTACTTGTAGCCCAGTGCGGACAGCTCTTCCTGGAAGGAAGCGATCTGGCTGTCGTTGAGGTTCTTCTTCCAGTTAAACGATGGCGAGCAGTTGTACGACAGCAGCTTGCCGGGGCAGGCAGCGTGCACAGCTTGCGCGAATTCACGGGCGAAGCCGATGTCTGGCACGCCAGTTTCGCACCACACCAAGTCGGCGTAGGGGGCGTAGGCCACGCCACGGCTGATGGCTTGTTCCAGACCGTTCTTCACGCGGTAGAAGCCTTCTTGTGTGCGCTCGCCAGTCAGGAAAGGCTTGTCGTTGGCGTCATGGTCAGAGGTGATCAGGTTGGCGGCTTCAGCGTCAGTACGCGCCAGCACGATGGTGGGAACACCCATCACGTCGGCAGCGAAGCGGGCAGCGATCAGCTTTTCGCAGGCTTCCTGCGTGGGCACCAGCACCTTGCCACCCATGTGACCGCACTTCTTCACCGCAGCCAGCTGGTCTTCAAAGTGCACGCCGGCTGCGCCTGCGGCAATCATGTTCTTCATCAGTTCGAAGGCGTTGAGCACACCGCCGAAACCGGCTTCCGCGTCGGCCACGATGGGCAGGAAGTAGTCAATGAACTCCTTGTCGCCAGGGTTCACGCCACGGCCCCACTGGATTTCGTCAGCGCGCTTGAAGGTGTTGTTGATGCGGCGAACCATGGTGGGTACCGAGTCGTAGGCGTACAGCGACTGGTCGGGGTACATGGTTTCAGACGTGTTGCCGTCAGCGGCCACTTGCCAGCCCGACAGGTACACGGCTTCCAGTCCTGCCTTGGCTTGTTGCATGGCTTGGCCAGCGGAGATGGCGCCGAACGCGTTGACGTAGCCCTTCTTGGCGCCACCGTTGATCTTGTCCCACAGCTTTTCAGCACCGCGCTTGGCCAGGGTGTACTCGATGGGCAGCGAACCACGCAGGCGCACCACATCAGCGGCGGAATAACCGCGCTTCACACCCTTCCAGCGGGGGTTTTGCGCCCAGTCTTTTTCCAGGGCAGCAATTTGCTGTTCGCGGCTCAGTTGTTCGTTGAGGGATTGAGGCATGTGGACACTCCTGAGGTTGGTTGAAAACACCGGGCAATTTGCTCTGCCCATGGACACAACTTTAAGTCTTGTATAAGACACAAGCAAGCTCTTATGTCTTATACAAGAGATAAATTTTTTTATTTAAAAACAATGACTTAAATACATGATTCCTCAATGCGGTAGTTTGTTATCGCAATAAGAAATTTTTAGAGAAGTCGAAACGTCTTTTTATTTCACAATGCAAAAATGAATTTTTACGATAAGAAATTTCTACCAAGCCGAAAACGCTGAAGCTGGCTGGAGCCGCAACGAGCAGGAGTCCATAGGCCGTGCAGCCCCTACCCTCCTCACCCCAGGCTTTTGCGACCCATCACGCCAAGAGGCTCTCGATGCGCGTTCACAACCCAGCAAGCGCCAACCGTCGGTCAACCAACTCCCTGTCTTGCGATGGCACACCAAGGTAGCCATGCCGGGTTGCATTACGAAGACAAAGCCCGCCGAAGGCACTGGCAGGCAGTGCGGCCATCGCAGTTGAGGGGCTTGCACGCGGGGAGCCTCACACCCACGCATGAGTCTGTGACACGCCAACAAGGTGGGTTCCGTCGTGCATGATGCTGGGTTGTTTGCACTATTTGACGTTCGTTATGCACCACCCCAGCCGACCCTTGGCCTACGTTTGTCTGGCACTCAGCATGTTCTTGGTGGGCAGTTATGTTGCCCTGTCCAAACCGCTGGCAGGGGTCATTCCGGTGTTCTTGCTGGCGTGGCTGCGTTTTGGGATTGGCGGTGTTGCCATGCTGGGCTGGCTGCGCAAGCCTGCAGACGAGCCCCCCATGAGCGCACAGACCAAGCGATTGCTATTCCTGGAGTCGTTCCTGGGCAATTTCCTGTTCACCATGTGCATGCTCTATGGCGTCAGCCTGACGAGTGCCGTGTCGGCAGGCGTCACGATGGCTGCCATTCCGGCAGCGGTGGCCGTGATGAGCTGGGCGTTTTTGCGTGAACGGGTGCCGCCCCGGACGTGGGCGGCCGTAGCGCTCGCCGTGCTGGGTATTGCACTGCTATCGCTATCAAAATCAGAGCATTCAACGCACGGCGGAGTTGCGCAAGCGGGCGATAGCACTGCCAATCTCACTTGGCTGGGGCAACTGCTGCTGATCGGCGCTGTGCTATGCGAAGCCGCGTATTCGGTCATTGGCAAGAAGCTCACCGGCTCGCTGGGCCCCAAGCGCATCACCTCACTGATCAACGTCTGGGGGTTTGTGCTGGCCACGCCCTTGGGCCTGTATACCGCTTACACGTTTGACTTTGCAGCCGTGAGCACGGGCATGTGGCTGCTGCTGGTTTTCTACGCGCTGGCTGCCAGCGTGTGGACGGTGTGGCTGTGGATGACGGGGCTGAAGTCCATCCCCGCCGCGCAAGGCGGCGTGTTCACCGTGATGCTCCCCGTGAGTGCGGCGCTGGTCGGGGTGTGCGTGCTCGGCGAAACACTCACCGGCATCCAGACCCTGGCCTTGGGCATTGCCTTGGCCAGCGTGCTGCTGGCCACTCTGCCGCCCCGCAAAACGGCCAGCCCAGCCTCAGCCCAGCAGTGATGTGGCACTGACCACGATGCCGTCCTCGTCTGCATAAAGCCAATCGCCGGGGCGCACCCACACGCCCTGGATCAGCACGGCCACGTTGCTCTGGCCTTCATTGCGTTTTTCGGTCGGCAGCGGCATGAGCCCCAAGGCGCAGATGCCCACGGCAGCGGCCCGCAACTCCGCAGCGTCCCGCACGCAGCCGTTGACGACCACCCCCGCCCAGCCATTGCGGGCCCCAGCGGCTGCCAGGTTGCCGCCGACCAGTGCGCGGCGCAGCGATGCACCGCCATCCACCACCAGCACACGGCCTTGCCCAGGCGTATCGAGCGCGGACTTGACCAGCGTGTTGTCCTCAAAGCACTTTACCGTTGCAACCGGGCCACAAAACGCCCCCTTGCCACCGTAGTGAAGAAAGCCTGGGGGCAACACCCGGAATGCACCGCTGTCATCGGCTTTGTGAACGTCGCACAAATCACAGGTGCTGAATGCAGCCGTTGGATGGTCAACCATGGAGAAACCTTTTGTCAGAGAGGAGGAAAGCGGCCCCAGCGGACTCAAGCCGCCAGTTCCAACGCTCACATTGTCACCAGACATTGCAGGCGAGTCATGCCACACAGCCAGCCTACGTTTGTTAATCATTCATTGCCGTGCCACGCAGCCAAGGTAAGGGCCGCTACAAATCGAGGCAAAAAAAGCCTTTTCTCCCTTGGAAACCCGTTTTTTTCAAAGTAGCATCGGCTGGCCAGTGGGAAAGCCGCTTTTCTCTGGTGAAGATTGATGTCCAAAAAGGAAAAACCCAACATGGCAACTGCAAAAAAAGCTCCGGCAAAGACCGCTGCGGACAAGGCCGCAGCACCGGCAAAGAAGCGCACTCCCAACGCAGCCTTCATGAAGGCCCTCACACCCAGCCCCGCACTGGCTGCCGTGGTGGGTTCTGCGCCACTGCCACGCACGGAGATCATCAGCAAGCTGTGGGTCTACATCAAGGCCAACAACCTGCAAGACGCCGCCAACAAGCGCAACATCAACGCCGATGCCAAGCTCAAGGAACTGTTCGGCAAACCTCAGGTTTCCATGTTCGAACTCGCTGGCCTGATTGGCAAGCACGTCAGCTGAGCCCCTCGCCCAGTCACGCAAAAGCCGGCTCTGCCGGCTTTTTGCTTTTTGGGGCCCCGCTGACCGTGGCGTCTCGGTCCGTTGATCACGCTGTTGTTTACAAACACCAATACAAATGAGAATGACCCTCATTTGATACAATACATAACAGCTGACAAACGCATAGCCATGCACACCGCGCCCCGCTGCGTGAATCTAGCCATTGCCTCTGGTCTGCTCTTGGTACATCCCTCGCCCATGCTGCGCGGCCACCGCTGGTGCGCGCTGACGAGCGATGCCACACCACCTGCACCATCCATTTTCGGAGGCCACCTTGGCAAAAACCTGCGCACCGCGCGGCAGCAGCATGCTGCAATCGACTCCCTCTTCCGCCCCCCCAGTCCGACAAAGTCTTGCTGCCCCTGGGCGCCATGATGCTGGCCGCCTCGGTTGGCAGCTGGGCGCAGACCGGCACCACACCCGAAGCCACGCTGCCCGCCGTGACGGTGAAGGAGCAGGCCGCCCCACAGGGCAAAGACACCCTGCTGATCAAGCAGACTACCGTGGGCAAGGGCAAGCAAGAGATCAAGGACATTCCGCAGTCGGTCACGGTGTTCACTGAAAAGCTGATGAACGACCGCAACCAGGACGACTTCCGCGAAGTGCTGCGCACCACCGCCGGCGTGACCTTTCTGGCAGGCGAAACGGGTGAGGAAGACGTGCGTCTGCGCGGCTTCTCGCTGGGCCAGGCCGGTGATATCTACAACGACGGCATGAAGGACGCCCCGCTGCTGGAGCGCGACACCTTCAACAACGACCGCGTTGAAGTGCTCAAGGGCTCGGCCTCGATGCTGTTCGGCAAAGGCTCGACTGGCGGCGTGGTCAACCAGGTGAGCAAGTCTCCTCTGCTGATCGACCAGCACGAAGCCTCGTACACCTACGGCACCGGCAACACCCACCGCGCCACCGCCGACCTCAACTTCATCACCGGCGAAAACGCGGCATTCCGCCTGAACGCCATGGTGCAGGAGTCCGACAACTTCGGTGCCAAGCAAGACAAGCGCGGCATTGCACCCAGCTTTGCCTGGGGCATCGGCACGCGCGATGAGTTCTCCATCGGCGCTTACTACCTGACCACCGAAGGCCGCCCGATCTACAACCACCCCTGGCGCCTGTCGGCCGACGGCAAGATCAACACCACCCTGCCCGCCCGCAACTTCTACGGGCTGCAAAGCGACTACAACAACACCGAATCCAAGTACGTCACGCTGGGCCATATCCACCGCTTTGACGACAACGGCGAGCTGAACACCCGCCTGCGCTGGGGCAACTACAAGCGCGACATGCTGGCCAGCACCATTGGCTTCCAGAACAGCGGCATCACCCTGGGTCAGATCAACGAAAGCACCGTGCTGACCCGTGGTTCCAAGGGTCGCATCGGCGAAAGCGATGTGCTGCAAGCACAAAGCGACTACAGCAACACCTTCAACTGGGGCGGCAAGAAGCACGCCGTGCTGGCGGGTGTGGACTATTACGACGACGACGCCAAGCGCAACCAAAGCTACGCCAACACCACAGCACGCCCCACCACCATCGTGGGCGCGCCCAACAACGGCGCCTCGGTGGTGGATGGCCGCGCTCCCGTACAGTGGAACACCTTCACGTCGCGCAACCTGGGTCTGTATGCGCAAGACACCGTCTCGCTCACCAACACCCTCAAGCTGGTGGGCGGCCTGCGCTATGACGACTTCAGCGCGTCTTACCGCAACCCCGCCGGCACGATCAGCAACAAGATCTCGGACAGCCTGGTCAGCCCCCGCGTCGGCCTGATCTTCCAGCCCGACGAGCTGACTTCGTACTACGTGTCTTACGGCACTTCGTACAACACCTCGGGCGATACGTACCAGTACGACATCAGCCTGAGCAACAGCACCAACCGTGCAGCGGCCACACCGCCCGAAAAGAGCCGCAACATCGAAATTGGCAGCAAGTTCGAGCTGTTCGAACGCCGCGCACTGCTGGGCGTGGCCATGTTCTACAGCGAGAAATACAACGAGCGCAACACCGACCCCGACACGGCTGCCGCGCAAGAGCTGCTGTCCGGCAAGCGCCACGCCACCGGCATGGAATTCAACCTCGCTGGCCGCATTTCGCCCCAATGGGAAGTGTTCTGGAATCACACCTGGATTCCTGACGCCAAGATCGACCGCAGCAACGTGGTGCTCGCTGCCAACGGTGGCGGTGCGCAGGTGCAGGGCGACCGCCCAGGCCTCACCCCCAAGCACAGCGGCAGCGTGTGGAGCACCTACGCCATCACGTCCAAGATCCGTGCAGGCGCTGGTATTACTTACCGCGGCAAGCAAAACCCCGAGGGCTCGCGCGCCGTGTATGCCAGCGGTTTCGGTGTGGTGGATGCGATGGTCGAGTACGCCATCGACGACAAAACCTCCGTCAAGCTCAACGTGAACAACCTGTTTGACAAGGTCTACGCTGACGGCCTGTACCGCGGCTTCTACATCCCTGGCGCGGCGCGCTCTGTCCAGCTGACCCTGAAGACCCGCTTCTGATCCCCTGCGCCACGGCCCCTTGCCCTCCTGCACACCATGTTCCTGCACATCCAGAACGTTCTGACCGCTGAGGAAATCGCTTTCTTCCAGCAATCCCTTGGCCCGGACGCCCCCTGGGTGGACGGAGTACGCAGCGCAGGGGGCCAGGCGCAGCACCAGAAAAACAACCTGCAGCTGTCGCAAGCCAGCGAGCTGTCTGCCCTGCTGCAGGCCAAGGTGAAGGCTGCGGTGCACCGCAGCGCCCTGTTTTTTTCAGCGGCCCTGCCACGGCGCATCTTCAACCCGCTGTTCAATAACTATGGCGACAGCGCCAACTACTACGGCAACCATGTAGACAGCGCCGTCATGCACTCCAAGGCCGATGGCTGCTGGGTGCGCAGCGACTTGTCTTGCACCCTGTTTTTGACCGCGCCCGAAGACTACGACGGTGGCGAGCTGGTCATCGCCCAGGCCCTGGGCGAAAAGCGCATCAAGCTGCCCGCAGGCGACCTCATCCTCTACCCCAGCAGCACCGTGCACCAGGTCTCGCCCGTCACACGCGGGCACCGCATCTGCAGCTTCTTCTGGGTGGAGAGCATGGTGCGTGGGCTGGAGCAGCGCCAGCTGCTGTTTGACATGGACATGGCCTTGCTCAAGCTGCGCCAAAGCGTGGGCGAAACTGATCCTGCGGTGATTGCCCTGTCGGGCACGTACCATAACCTGCTGCGCATGTGGGCCGATGTGTGAGAACCTGTTCAAGATCTTTTTGGGGTCGCACAAGTGCCTTGCCGGGATGGGATGCAAGGCGCGGTGTGCAGCCAATAGCTCGGCTATTGGCAAACGCCGCAACGCCGCAGACCGCCCGGCAAGACATTTGCCCGAAGGGTTGGAGTGAAATCGGGCCGATGAACTTGGAGCTTTGGCGCCCCGGCTGCTTGCATGGGCACGAGCCCATGCAAGCAGCCGGGGCATCCACTCATCCCGATTGCACTCCAATGCGATCCCCCAAAAAGACCTTGAACAGGTTCTGAGTGCCATGGCACCATCGCCCCCATGGCTTGCCCCGAAACACTCTCTTTTTGATAGCACATTGCGCTTACTAGACAAGCGCCAGGTGCTTTTTTCATTGCAATGACCCATTCCCCCGCCCTGCAAAAGGTTCCCCCCACGGTGGTGAGCCTGGCCGACCACGAACAGCACGCGCGCCAGCAACTGGACGACAACGCCTGGGCCTACTTCAGTGGCGGGGCTGCCGATGAAATCACCCTGCGCGCCAACCGCAGCGCGTGGGACGCCCTGCCCCTGTGGCCGCGCGTGCTGCGCCCCCTGGCGGGCGGGCACACCCGCGTCAGCCTGCTGGGCCGCACGCTGGCCCACCCCATCTTGCTGGCCCCCATTGCCTTTCAGCGCATGGCCCACCCTGACGGCGAACTGGCCACTGCCTATGCTGCTGCGGCGCTGGGCGCAGGGCTGGTGCTCAGCACCCAGGCCAGTTTGCCGCTGGAGCCCATCGCCCAGGCGGTGCTCAGCGACCCAGGGCGCGGGCCGCTGTGGTTTCAGCTGTACCTACAGCACGACCGGGGCTTTACCCAGGCCCTGGTGCAGCGCGCGGAAGCCGCAGGTTACGAGGCCCTGGTGCTGACCGTGGACGCCCCCACCAGCGGCATCCGCGACCGGGAGCGCCGTGCGCAGTTTCGCCTGCCGCCAGGCATCGGCCCGGTGAACCTGGCCGGCCTGCAGCCCGCGCCCGCGCCGCAACTGCAACCTGGGCAAAGCGCACTGTTCGATGGCCTGCTGCACCAGGCCCCCACCTGGGACGACATCGCCTGGCTCCGGTCCATCACCCGCCTGCCCGTGCTGCTCAAGGGCGTGCTGCACCCGGCTGACGCCACGCAGGCCGTGGCGGCAGGGGCGGCAGGGGTCATCGTGTCCAACCACGGTGGGCGCACGCTCGACACCGCCCCACCCACCGCCGTGGCCCTGCCCCGTGTGGCGCAGGCCGTGGCGGGCGCCGTGCCCGTGCTGGTGGATGGCGGCATCCGCCGGGGCACCGATGTGCTCAAGGCCATGGCGCTGGGCGCCAGCGCGGTGCTGGTGGGCAGACCTGCCGTGCACGGACTGGCCCACGCGGGCGCGGCGGGCGTGGCCCATGTGCTGCGCCTGCTGCGTGACGAACTGGAGGTGGCCATGGCCCTGACCGGCTGCAAAACCCTGGCAGACGCGCCCGCAGCCCTGTCCGCTGACTGATCGAGCAATGGGGCCCCGCCCCGGCGCGCGGGCCCTCCACATGGCTTGTGCCCTATCAACCCCACCAAAACAAGGAATTGCATTGCAAATGCGATGGATTCGCATTTATAATTCGCTCATTATCAACAGCCAGCTACTTAGCTTGCCGCCATGATCGTCTGTGTATGCCGCCGAGTTTCGGACCGAGAAATTGCCCGCCACGCCCGGGCGGGTCTGAGCTTTGACGAAATCCAGTTCGAACTGGGCGTTGCCACCCAATGCGGCCGCTGCGAGAGCTGCGCCCGCGATGTCGTGGCGCAATGCAGTGCGTCTCATCCGGTTGCTGCGGTGCACAATGACACCGCGCCACGGGCGATCCAGCTTGCCAGCTCCATCACGGAAAGCAAGGCATGGACCTCCTCTCTACACTCGCAGGCAGCTTGATCCTGGTGGCGGGCTCCGCCTGGTGGATCTTTCGCAAATAAACAAGGTCTTTTTGGCCTCTAGCGCTTATGCAGTAAGCGCTGGCAGCTATCATTTTTATGTCGCAGCCTGATCGTTTTGCCCCTGCTGGGGGCCTGAGTCGCAACACCGTCATCGTGGGCAGCGTGGTGCTGTTTCACGTTGCGGCCATCTGGGCCCTGCAGTCGGGCCTGGTGCGCAAAGCAGCCGAAGTGATTGTTCCCGCCGAGTTGCTCAGCGAGTTCATTGCCCCGCCCGCCCCCAAGGTAGCCCCCCCGCCGCCCAAGCCACCCGCGCCCACACCGCCTAAGCCAGCACCGAAGGTGCAAGCGCCCAAGCCCACCCCGGCGCCCATGCCCCTGGCCATCAACGACCCCACGCCCGCGCCCAACGCGCCCACCGGGGTGACCACGCCGCAGCCGCCAGCGCCGCCCATCACCGAGCCCGTGGCCGCCGCCCCCGCGCCTGCTGCGCCGCCCGCGCCCCCGGCACCGCCCAAGATCGAGCTGCCCTCCAGCGACGCCGCCTACCTCAACAACCCCAAGCCCAGCTACCCCGCCATCAGCAAGCGCATGGGTGAGCAAGGCAAGGTGGTGCTGCGCGTGCTGATCGGCACCGATGGCGCCCCGCAGAAGGTGGAAATCAATAAGTCCAGCGGCTACGAGCGCCTGGACCGCCAGGCCCAGGAGGCCGTGATGCGCTGGCGCTTTGTGCCCGGCAAGCGCAACGGTGTTCCAGAAACCATGTGGAACCTGGTCCCCGTCAACTTTGTTCTCGAATAAACCAATCAACGCTTAGGGAGTTTTCATGGAATCGCAATTCGGTATCGCCAATGTCTGGATTCAAGGCGACTTTGTTACCCGGGCCGTGGCCGTGCTGCTGCTGGGTATGTCGCTGGCCTCGTGGATCGTCATCCTGATCAAGGCGCTGGACATCATCAAGTTCAAGAAGCACGCCCGCGCCGCGCAAGACTTCTGGCACAGCGAAGACTTTGCCGCCGGCATGACCAAGCTGGGTGCCGACCCCACCAACCCCTTCCGCCACCTGGCCCTGGAAGGCCGCGAAGCCACCGCCCACCACCGCAACACCAAGGCGCACCTGCACGACGCACTGGACGTGAGCGACTGGGTGACACGCTGCCTGCGCAACTGCATTGATGAATTCACCGCCCGCCTGCAATCGGGCCTGGCCGTCCTGGCCTCGGTGGGCTCCACCGCGCCGTTCATCGGCCTGTTCGGCACTGTGTGGGGCATCTACCACGCGCTGCTGGCCATCGGCACCTCGGGCCAATCCACCATCGACAAGGTGGCCGGCCCTATTGGCGAGGCACTCATCATGACCGCCCTGGGCCTGGCCGTTGCCATCCCTGCGGTGCTGGGCTACAACGCCCTGGTGCGCGGCAACAAGTCCATCCTAGGCAGCCTCAACAGCTTTGCGCACGACCTGCACGCCTACTTTGTGACGGGTGCCCGTGTGAACGCGGGCGGCGAACAAGGCAAGGTGCTGCCCATGAAGAAAGGCAGCTAAGCCATGTCGTTCGGAACCCAGGACAGCTCCGATGAGGTGATGAACGAGATCAACATGACGCCCCTGGTGGACGTGATGCTGGTTCTGCTGATCATCTTCATCATCACCGTGCCGGTGATGAAACACTCGGTCAACGTGGACCTGCCCAGGGCCACCAACCAGCCCGAGGACGTGAAGCCCGAAACCGTGCGCCTGAGCGTGTCGGCCGATGGCAAGTACTACTGGAACGAATCGGAAGTGACGGAGGAAGAACTCTTCCCCCGCCTGCAAGCCGAAGCCGCCAAGGAACCGCAGCCCGACCTGCACATCCGCGGCGACAAGGCCGTGCGCTATGAAAAGGTGGCCACCGCCATGGCAGCCGCCCAACGTGCCGGTGTGCGCAAGATCGGGTTTGTGACGGACCCGCAGCAATAAGCAAGGCATCGTGGTGGTCACGCCCGCCCTCTGGCACGGCACCGTGCCCCTCCGAAAGCCCCGAGCCCCGCGCGCGGGGCTTTTTGCGTTGTGAGCCGCGGTGCAGCGATCGCAGTGGCACCCCTCAGTGCTTTGTGCGCACCAGCCGCACCTGCCCACTGTGGCACGCCCCTCTCAGGCCACCACAGCCACGCACTCCATCCCCCAAGGGGTCCACAGCCCCACCCTCAGGAGACCTTGCATGAAGATTCGCCTCGCCGCCCACCTCACCTGCGCCGCCGTCTGCCTGGGGCTGCTGTTCGCTGACCAGGGAAGACTGGCAAGCGTCTTGTACTTCCTGTACCTGGGGGTCGAGGTTTTTATCTCCGCAGTCACGGGCAAGCAGCGCAACGATGGCGAGCGGTGAAGGCGTCAGCCCTGGTGGACGAGCACCCTACTGCCTTCCGCACCATGCTCACCGCCTGAATCCCGGATCTCAACCCGAACAGGGAAATATTTTTCAGAAACCGCTTGCAAAGTAATTGCGAATCGTTATCATTAGCACATCGACAGCATTACACCGCTTCAGGAACACAGACATGCAAGCCACCCTGACCACCGCCGCGTTCTTGCGTTCTTCCGTGGCCTCCGCCAACACGGGTTCTGCCCCCTCTCCCACCGCTGATGGCCCCGTGCTGGCGGTGGACAGCAGCACCCTCCTGCAAGGCCAAAAGGCCGTGGCCATCAGCCACAACGGTTCGCTGTACCGCTTGCAAGCCACCAAGCTGGGCAAGCTGATCCTGACCAAATGAGTTTCATCGTGGGGCGACTCCCGGGCTCATCAGCAGTCCGCAAGGGTCGTTTTTGCCAGCCAACGGTTGATCCCGCGTAGCCAGGCTTTTTTTTCCCCTGCGATCTTCGTTTCCCCAACAAAAAACCGGCCCAGCGGCCGGTTTTTTGTTGGCGCGTGCCACTGGCACGGCTTGGGCTTTTACAGGCCGATGGCGGCAATGCCCGCACGGGCAATCTGCGCGTCTTCGGAAGACTTCACGCCACTGACCCCCACCGCACCCAGGCACTGGCCGTCCTTCAGGATAGGCACACCGCCTTCGAGCATGCCCGCCACGGCAGGTGCGCTCAGGAACGAGGTGCGGCCGCCGTTGATGACGTCTTCATACACCTTGCTCTCACGCCGGCCCAGGGCGGCAGTGTGGGCCTTGGCTGGCGCAATGTGCGAGGAAATGGCGGGAGCCCCATCCAGGCGCTGCAACCACAGCAGGTGGCCGCCGTCGTCCACGATGGCAATGGTCACGGCCCATTGGTTCTTGAGCGCTTCGGCTTCTGCAGCGGCGGCGATGCGCTTGACATCGGCGAGTTCGAGTTCAAATTTGGTTTTCATGGAATGTCCTTTGAGGCGGGCCACGGGATCAATCCGGTGCCAACGCTCCCGGAGCATAGCGCCCACGGCGGCGTTGGCGATGACCAGCTGGGGTGAAAGAGTTCATCCCTGCAGTGAGGGAATCCCTCGCACCCTTAACGCAGCGCCCCTGCGAAATAACGGTACGCCGCGGCCACGGCACTCAACGACTATGTTGACTGCGGCGCAGGGTACTCTCAAGGTTTGGGCCCAGCGTGCCGATAATGAGACAAGATGTTTCCATACCTCCGCGTCCACCCTTCGCGTTTGCTTGTTGCCGCCATGGCGGTGGTGGTGCTGACTGGCTGTGAAATCCCAGGCATCTGGCCTGACCCCCGCATTGCGCAGCGGGAAGAAGAATCCAAAGCCATCGGCGGCGCCTGCCGCCATGCCCTGCGCGGGCTGGAAGACTGCTACACCCTGAATCCCAAGGCTTCGAAGGCAGCAGTGTTTGCGGGCTGGAAGGAGATGGACGCCTACATGCGCGAGAACAAGCTCGAAGGCGCCCCCTCGGTCATTGACCGCAATGAAAAACCCGAGAAGAAGAGCACGCCAGCCTCTGGCGCCCGCGACCCGGGCTGATCCTCCAAAGCCGCCTCACAGCGGCGCAGCCGGCCTGGGGCCGGCCGCTGCGCCTACCGGGCCTGCTCAGGCCCGCTCAAACACCGCCATGCTTTCAACGTGCGCGGTGTGCGGGAACATGTTGACCATGCCCGCCGCCACGCAGCGGTAGCCCGCCAAATGCACCAGCAGGCCCGCATCGCGCGCCAGCGTGGCGGGGTTGCAGCTCACGTACACAATGCGCTTGGGCGGCGTCCAACCTTCGGCCCCTGCGGGCAACGGGCCAGCTCCCTCAGCGCCAATGCGGGCCTGTTCGATGTCTGCCAGGGCCTTGGCCAGGGCAAAGGCGCCTTCGCGCGGTGGGTCTACCAGCCACTTGTCGGCGGTGCCGTCGGCAATCAGCATCTCTGGCGTCATCTCAAACAGGTTGCGCGCTACAAAATCAGTAGCTGCCAGCGCTTTTCCATCCTGCCTTTGAGCCTGATTTGACTTGTAATTTTCACGCGAGCGGGCCACCAGAGCCTCACTGCCCTCAATGCCCAGCACCTCGCGCGCCTGGGTGGCCAGGGGCAGCGTGAAGTTGCCCAGGCCACAGAACCAGTCAATCACCCGTTCGTGCTTTTGCACGTCCAGCAAGCGCAGGGCGCGCGACACCAGCACGCGGTTGATGTGCGGGTTCACCTGCGTGAAATCGGTGGGCTTGAACGGCATGGTGATGCCGAAGTCGGGCAGCGCATACGACAGTGTCTCGCCGCCTTCGTCCAGCAACTTGACGGTGTCGGGCCCCTTGGGCTGCAGCCACCACTGCACCTGGTGCTGGGCGGCAAAGGCGCGCAGGCGGGCAATGTCTTCGGCCGACAAGGGCTCCAGGTGGCGCAGCACCAGGGCCGTGACGTGGTCACCGCAGGCCAGCTCAATTTGCGGGCAGGTGTCGCGCGCATCCATGTCGGCCACCAGCTTGCGCAGCGGCATCAGCATGGCGCTGACGTGGGGCGGCAGCACGGGGCAGACTTCCATGTCGGCCACGTAGCGGCTCTTGCGCTCGTGAAAGCCCACCAGCACCGCGCCCTTTTTGATGACATGGCGCACGGCCAGGCGAGCGCGGTAGCGGTAGCCCCAGGCGGGGCCCTCGATCGGGCGCAGGATGGTTTCGGCCTTCACCTTGCCCAGGTGCCAGAGGTTGTCCTCCAGCGCCCGCTGCTTGACGGCCACCTGGGCGCGCGTGTCCAGGTGCTGCATCTTGCAGCCGCCGCAGGCGCCACCGTGCAGGCCAAAGTGCGGGCAGCCGGGGCGCACGCGCTGGGAGGACTCGCGGTGGATGTGCGTCAGGCTGGCCTGTTCCCAGTTGTTCTTTTTGCGGTGGGTGTTGGCGCTGACCCACTCGAACGGCAGGGCACCATCAATGAAGACCACCTTACCGTCGGGCTTGCGGGCCACGCCCTGGGCATCCAGGTCCATGGACTGGACGGCAAGCCAGCCCTCGGGAAGATCGGGCTGGTCTGCGGTGTCTTGAAGGGGTGGGGAGAGTGGTTCGGTCTGTTCGCTCATCCCCCGATTGTCTCAGGCTCGCGACCTGGTTCAGCCGCGGTCGGCGCGGCGGTCTTGGACTGGCAGGGGAACGGACGCAGGCTTGCCCGCACGCACGGACAGCTTGTTGATGGTGAGTTCACAGCCGTGCAAGTCGAGCGAGAAGATCAACTTGCCACCAGGGGCAACCTTGGGCAGCGTCTGGTGCAGGGGGTACGACATGTCTACCGGTGGCTCGGTGGAGCGGTAGATCAATTCACCATCGGGCGCATAGATTTGGTAGCAGGCAGCAGACGCCACGGGGCTGAACAGGGCGGCGGCCAGAGCGGCAACGGCTGCGACATGGGGCAATGCGGGCATATTCCTCTCCTCGGGTATCAGTTCAAAATTTGTGGCTGCATTATGCGGCGGCGTCCTCGGCGGCTCCACCCCCATGGGACAGCTGCCAGCCTCACACATGCAGATGCAGATGGTTGCTGTGCTTGACCTCTTCCATCACCGCATAGGTGCGGGTTTCACGCACGCCGGGCAGTTGCCACAGCACGTTGCCTGCAAACACCCGGTAGGCGTTCATGTCGGCGGCACGGGTCTTGAGCAGGTAGTCAAAGCCACCCGCCACCAGGTGGCATTCCATGATCTCGGGGTGTACCTGCACGGCCGCCTTGAACTGGTCGAACACATTGAGCGTGGTGCGGTCCAGCAGCACCTCTACAAACACCAGCATGCCCGCGCCCAGCTTCATGGGATTGAGGCGCGCTTCGTAACCCAGGATGTAGCCTTCGCGCGTGAGGCGCTGCACCCGTGCCAGCACGGCGGTGGGCGATAAGGCCACGGCCTCGGCCAGCTTCAGATTGGCGATGCGCCCGTCTTCTTGCAGGATTGACAAGATTTTTCGGTCGATGCGGTCTAGATTATTTTCCATAGACCCTATTTTTAGTGAATTATTCAAACGATAGCGCATTCTTTGAATATTCATTCGGCTCAAGTCCGGGGATCATCGCTTTCATTGCGCCAAACCCTGTTTGGCACCCACCTTCCACCCAAGGCCTCGCCATGACGCAACCCACAGCTCCGTTCGCCCAGTTCGCGCCCCGCACCCCGCTCACCAACCCGCTGCGCGCCCCCATCACCGCCGCCTACCGCCGCCCCGAGCCCGAGGCCCTGGCACCGCTGCTGGCACAGGCCCGCCTGCCGCAAGAGCTGGCCACGGCATCACAGCAACTGGCGCTGCGCATTGCCAAGTCGCTGCGCGAGCGCAAGGCCAGCGCAGGCCGGGCTGGCCTGGTGCAGGGCTTGCTGCAAGAGTTTTCACTGTCATCCCAAGAAGGCGTGGCGCTGATGTGCCTGGCCGAGGCGCTGCTGCGCATTCCCGACAAGGCCACGCGCGACGCGCTCATTCGCGACAAGATCAGCAACGGCCAATGGGATTCGCACCTGGGCAAGAGCCCCTCGCTGTTCGTCAACGCCGCCACCTGGGGGCTGCTCATCACCGGCAAGCTGGTGGCCACGCACAGCGAAAGCAGCCTGGGGAGCTCGCTCAGCCGCCTGATCGGCAAGGGCGGCGAGCCCCTGATCCGCAAGGGCGTGGACATGGCCATGCGCATGATGGGCGAGCAGTTTGTGACCGGCGAAACCATCGACGAAGCCCTGCGCAACGCCCGCACGATGGAGGCCGAGGGCTTTCGCTATTCGTACGACATGCTGGGCGAGGCTGCGCTGACCAGCGAAGACGCCAAGCGCTACTACGCCTCGTACGAGCAAGCCATCCACGCGATTGGCAAGGCATCCGCCGGGCGCGGCATTTACGAAGGGCCGGGCATCTCCATCAAGCTCTCGGCCCTGCACCCCCGCTACAGCCGCGCACAGTTCGACCGCGTGATGGAAGAGCTGTACCCGCTGGTGTTGCGCCTCACGGCGCTGGCCAAACAGTACGACATTGGCCTGAACATCGACGCCGAAGAAACCGACCGCCTGGAACTGTCGCTGGACCTGCTGGAGCGCCTGTGCCACGAGCCCACGCTGGCAGGCTGGAACGGCATTGGCTTCGTCATCCAGGCCTACCAAAAGCGCTGCCCCTTCGTCATCGACTACGTGGTGGATTTGGCCCGCCGCACCCAGCGCCGCCTGATGGTGCGCCTGGTGAAGGGCGCGTACTGGGACAGCGAAATCAAGCGCGCCCAGGTCGATGGCCTGGAGGACTACCCCGTCTACACCCGCAAGGTGCACACCGACATTTCGTACATCGCCTGCGCCAAGAAGCTGCTGGCCGCACCCGAAGCCGTGTACCCCCAGTTCGCCACGCACAACGCTGAAACACTGGCCACCATCTACCATCTGGCGGGCAGCAACTACTACGCCGGGCAGTACGAGTTCCAGTGCCTGCACGGCATGGGCGAGCCACTGTATGAGCAGGTGGTGGGCGCCATCACGGCTGGCAAGCTGGGCCGAGACACAGGAAAGGGCGGCCTGGGCCGCCCGTGCCGCATCTACGCCCCCGTGGGCACGCACGAAACGCTGCTGGCCTACCTGGTGCGCCGCCTGCTGGAGAACGGCGCCAACACCTCGTTCGTGAACCGTATTGCCGACGAAACCATTGCGCTGGACGAGCTGGTGAAGAGCCCCGTGCAGGTGGTGGATGAGCAGGCAGCCAAGGAAGGCACCGCAGGTCTGCCCCACCCGCGCATTCCTCTGCCAGCGGCGCTGTACGGCGCCCACCGTAGCAACTCACGCGGGCTGGATTTGTCGAATGAAAACACGCTGACCGAGCTGGCTGCCACCCTGCAAGCCACGACAAGCCACGCCTGGACGGCAGCACCCCTGCTCGCCACTGACGCGCCCGCAGGCACCACCCAGCCCGTGCGCAACCCCGCTGACCACAACGACGTGGTGGGCCAAGTGCAAGAAGCCACCACCGCCGACGTAGACCAGGCCCTGGCCCACGCCCAGGCCGCCGCAGCCCCCTGGGCCGCCACACCGCCGGCTGAGCGCGCCGCCGCCCTGCTGCGCACCGCCGACCTGCTGGAAGAGCGCATGCAGCCCCTGCTGGGCCTGCTGATGCGCGAAGCGGGCAAAAGCGCCAGCAACGCCGTGGCCGAAGTTCGCGAAGCCGTGGACTTTTTGCGCTACTACGCAGCGCAGGTGCAAAGCACCTTCGACAACGCCACCCACATCCCGCTCGGCCCCGTGGCCTGCATCAGCCCCTGGAACTTCCCGCTCGCCATCTTCATGGGCCAGGTGGCCGCAGCATTAGCCGCAGGCAACCCCGTGCTGGCCAAGCCGGCAGAGCAAACCCCGCTGATCGCCGCCGAGGCCGTGCGCCTGCTGTGGCAGGCCGGTGTGCCCCGCGCCGCAGTGCAACTGCTGCCCGGCCAGGGTGAGACGGTGGGCGCGCGCCTGATTGGCGATGAGCGCGTGATGGGCGTGATGTTCACCGGCTCCACCGAAGTCGCCCGCATCCTGCAGCGCACCGTGGCCGGGCGCCTGGACGCCGCAGGCCGCCCCATCCCGCTGATCGCCGAAACGGGTGGGCAGAACGCGATGATTGTGGACTCGTCCGCCCTGGCCGAACAGGTGGTGGGCGATGCCGTGTCGTCGGCCTTTGACAGCGCGGGCCAACGCTGCTCGGCCCTGCGCGTGCTGTGCGTGCAGGAAGAAGCCGCCGACCGCGTGGTCGAGATGCTGCAAGGCGCCATGGGCGAACTGCGCGTGGGCAACACCGCCGAACTGCGCGTGGACGTGGGCCCGGTGATCGACGCCGAAGCGCAAACCGGCATCATCCAGCACATCGAAAAGTTCAAAGCCCAAGGCCACCGCGTGTACCAGCACCCCAGCCACCTGGCGGCCCGCAGCGCAACCGGCACCTTTGTGCCGCCCACGCTGATCGAGCTGAACCACATCGGCGAGCTGCAACGCGAAGTCTTCGGCCCCGTGCTGCACCTGGTGCGCTACGCCCGCAAGAATCTGGACCAGTTGCTCGACCAGATCAACGCCACCGGTTACGGCCTGACCCAGGGCGTGCACACCCGCATCGACGAAACCATTGCCCGCGTGGTGGACCGCGCCCATGCCGGTAACGTGTACGTGAACCGCAACATGGTCGGCGCCGTGGTGGGCGTGCAGCCGTTTGGTGGCGAAGGCCTGTCGGGCACGGGCCCCAAGGCCGGCGGGCCGCTGTACCTGCTGCGCTTGCTGTCGCAACGCCCCGCCGATGCGCTGGCACGCACCTTTGCCGACGCTGACCGCGCCACGCCGCCCGAGGCCGCGGCCCGCAACCGCCAGTTGCCCGCCTTGTCGGCCCTGCAGCAGTGGGCGCAAAGCCAGGGCAACGCGGCACTGGCCAGCACCTGCCAGCGCTTTGCACAGGAAACGCAAAGCGGCACCTCCCGCACCCTGCCCGGCCCCACGGGCGAGCGCAATGTGTACACCCTGGCCCCGCGCGCCCATGTGCTGTGCATGGCAACGTCCGTCAGCGACCTGCTGGTGCAAACAGCCGCTGTGCTGGCCAGTGGCGGCAAGGCGCTGTGGCCCACCGCACAGGCCAGCCTGCGCAACCAGCTGCCCGCTGCCGCGCAAGCCCAGGTGGTGCTGCAAGACAACGCCCTCACCGATGCCAGCGTGGCGCTGGACGCGGTGCTGCACCATGGCGATGGCAAGGCCTTGCAGGCCGTGTGCACAGCCCTGGCCCAGCGCCCCGGCCCCATCGTGGGCGTGACGGCCATGCAGCCCGGCGCGGTGGACATTCCGCTGGAGCGCCTGGTGATCGAACGCGCCTTGAGCGTGAACACCGCCGCTGCGGGCGGTAACGCCAGCCTGATGACGCTGGGCTGAGCACCCGCCGCACTGCTACGCATGCGCTGCGGCGGTTTTTAATCAAAATGGCCGCTAGCGCTTATTAGAAAAGCGCTGGCAGCTATTGATTCAATAGCAATTCAGGACACGGTAGCCAACGGCAAGTTCAGCAGCAGGTTCTGCGGCTTGATGCGCACCAGCCCTTCGGCGTTAGTCGCCAACCCCAGGTACACCGGCTTGCCCGCCACATCGGCGCGCATCTCGGCGGGGTTGGCAAAAGTCAGCGTGAACAGGCTGACCAGCCTTGCCATGCGTTCTGCCTCCACCGGCCGGTCCTGGTACAGGTCGTTCAGGATGGCGGTGGACTCCACGTCCAGCCCCACATGCCAGCGCCAGGCGCTGTCATTGATCTGGTGCACCGGCTCGATCTGTACCTGCACGCCCAGCATATGCAGCACCCAGCGTTCCAGCACCCGCGCCAGGGCCTTCAGGCCCGAGCGGGCGCGGGTCAGCTTGAGGGTGAGGCCATGGCTCAGGTCCTGCGTCAGCTCGTGGGTCAGGTCCAGCAGAAAGTGGTGGCGCTCGCTCTCGGCCCAATAGACCACGGCGTTGTCGGGCGTGAGCACCTGCACCTGCACCTGCGCGGTCGGTTGCAGCACACCGCCTTGGCGCAGCAGGCGCCCTACTTCACCGAGGCCTGCGGTTTCGTGCAGCAGGTCGAGGGCATCGCGGTCACCCGCCAGCATCTGGCCCTCTTGCAAGGTGATGCGCTGCGGGCGAAACAGCATCTCGGCCGCACGGGCTTCCAGCGCGTCGTTGCTGGCGTCCAGCACATTGCGCAGCAGGGCCTGCACCACCGCGTCGATGAACACCGCAGGCACATCCACCGCGCCGCTGCGCATCAGCCGCAGGTAGTAAGCCTCCAGCGTGCCCGCAGCCAGAAGGCCATCGCGAAAGCGCAGAAACACCGTGTAGTTCTCACGCGCATCGTCATCCTGCACTGCCGCCAATTGCTCGCGCTGCACAGGTGCCAGGGGTGCGGCCACCAGCCCCTCGTGCAAGGCGATTTCTGCAGCGCAGGACTCCGGCACCAGCGCCAGTTCAGGCCGTGCCAGCAGGGTGCGCACGTACGCCTCGGTAGGCACCAGCCAGCCCCGCGCATCGCGTTGCAAGAGCGAAAAGTGGCTGCCTGGCCAAAAATCGTTGTGTGGCGTCACGAAAGCGATCCCCGAAAATCAAAACCTCCGAGGCTACAACACCCACCCCGCGGCACCCGAGCTTTCCCTCAAAGCCATGCGCAATTGCAAGGCCAACGGCACAATCACCGCACCATGAACGCGCCGCCCCCCACGCTGCCCATCCGCACCGAATGCCCGCCCGGCGCCTGCGTATGCGACCGCGACGCCCTGCTGCAAGACCCCCAGGCCGATGCCCGGGTGCTGCTGCTCACCCGCGAAGAAGAAAAGCGCCTGCTGCAGCGCCTGGAGCAGATCACCAGCCTGGCCGACCTGCGCCGCCTGCAAGACCGCATGGAGCAGCAACTCGGCATCCGCCTGACCATCGCCCCCGGGCCCAATGAAGTGCGCACGCTGCGCGGCATCACCATCCTGGTCCACGAACAACGCGGCCTGTGCCGCAAAACCCGCCAGTCCATCCCCGCCGCCATCCGCCAAGCGCTGGAGCGACGGCCCGAGATCAGCTACGAATTGCTGGACGAAGGCGGGCTGTTTGGCGGACAGTAGCCGCCGGCGGCCCTGTAGCCGCACCCTAGAGCGAAGTCCCTGAAACAAAAAGGCCTTGAATGACTTCAAGGCCTTTTTGCTTGTGCATCGAAGCTCAGTCGGTGGATCTGAGCTGCGTGTCGATCATTCCCACTCGATCGTCGCTGGCGGCTTGCTGCTCACGTCATACGTCACGCGGTTGATGCCGCGCACTTCGTTGATGATGCGGCCAGACACCTTCTTGAGCAAGGCGTAGGGCAGCTCGGCCCAGTCGGCGGTCATGAAATCGCTGGTCTGCACAGCGCGCAGGGCGACCACGTAATCGTAGGTGCGGCCATCGCCCATCACCCCCACGCTCTTGACGGGCAGAAACACGGTGAAGGCCTGGCTAGTCAGGTCATACCAGGTCTTGCCTGTCGCTTCGTCCTTGAAGTTGCGCAGCTCTTCAATGAAGATCGCGTCGGCACGGCGCAGCAGGTCGGCGTATTCTTTTTTCACCTCGCCCAAGATACGCACACCCAGGCCAGGGCCAGGGAACGGGTGGCGATAGACCATCTCGTGCGGCAGGCCCAGGGCTACGCCCAACTCGCGCACTTCGTCCTTGAACAGGTCGCGCAGAGGTTCGAGCAACTTCAGGCCCAACTGCTCAGGCAGGCCACCCACGTTGTGGTGGCTCTTGATGGTGACGGCCTTCTTGCTCTTGGCACCGCCGCTTTCAATCACGTCGGGGTAGATGGTGCCCTGGGCCAGGAAGGTAGCGCCTTTGTGGCCGCCAGTGCCCGCCTTGAGCTTGGCAGCCTCAGCCTTGAACACATCGACGAACAGGCCGCCGATGATCTTGCGCTTTTGCTCGGGCTCGCTGACACCTGCCAGCTTGCCGAGGAACAAATCGCTGGCGTCCACGCGGATCACCTTGGCGTGCAGCTTGCCTTCGAACATGTCCATGACCATGTCGCCTTCGTTCAGGCGCAGCAAGCCGTGATCGACAAATACGCAGGTGAGCTGGTCGCCAATGGCGCAGTGGATCAACGCGGCAGCCACTGAAGAATCCACACCACCGGACAGGCCGAGAATCACCTCCTCGTCACCCACCTGCTCGCGAATCTTTTGCACCGCTTCTTCGATGTGGTCGCGCATGATCCAGTCGGCGCGTGTGCCGCAGATGCCCAGCACAAAGCGCTCCAGCAAGGCACGGCCTTGCACGGTGTGCGTCACTTCAGGGTGGAACTGCACGGCGTAATAGTGGCGGCTTTCATCGGCCATGCCTGCGATGGGGCACGACGGCGTGGAACACATCACCTTGAAGCCTGGGGGTAGCTCGGTGACCTTGTCGCCGTGGCTCATCCACACCTTGAGCATGCCGTGGCCTTCGGGCGTGGCAAAGTCTTCAATGCCTTTGAGCAGTTCGGTATGGCCATGCGCACGCACTTCGGCGTAGCCGAATTCGCGGGTGTTGGAGCCTTCGACCTTGCCGCCCAGTTGATTGGCCATGGTCTGCATGCCGTAGCAAATACCCAGCACAGGGATACCCAGCTCAAACACTGCGGCAGGCGCCTTGTCGTCCACTTCATACACGCTGGCGTGGCTGCCCGAGAGGATCACGCCCTTGAGCTGACCGTCCTTCGCGTATTCGCGAATCCACTCGTCGGTCACATCGCAAGGGTGCACTTCGCAGTAGACATGGGCCTCGCGCACACGGCGGGCGATGAGCTGGGTGACTTGCGAGCCGAAATCAAGGATGAGGATTTTCTGGTGTTGCATGGCGGGCGACAGAAAGGTGCGTGAGGGCTTGAGAAAAGACAAAGGCCCGAACACCTGGGAGATGGGTTCGGGCCTGTGGTTGCGGAAGGATCAATCCGCGCGGTAGTTAGGTGCTTCCTTGGTGATCTGCACGTCATGGACGTGGCTTTCGCGGATACCAGCGGTGGTGATCTCGACGAACTCTGCCTTGTTGTTCATCTCTTCGATCGTGGCGCAACCGCAGTAGCCCATGGCTGCACGAACGCCGCCAGCCATCTGGAACACGATGGAAACCATCGAGCCCTTGTACGGCACACGGCCTTCAATGCCTTCAGGCACCAGCTTGTCGGCGTTGGGGTTGCCGGTGCTCGACTCCTGGAAATAGCGGTCGGCACTGCCTTGCTGCATGGCGCCGATCGAGCCCATGCCGCGGTAGCTCTTGTAGCTGCGGCCCTGGAACAGGATCACTTCGCCGGGAGCCTCTTCAGTACCCGCGAACATGCCGCCCATCATGATGGTGCTGGCGCCAGCCGCCAAAGCCTTGGCAATGTCGCCGCTGTAGCGAATACCGCCGTCTGCAATCAGTGGCACGCCGGTGCCCTTGAGGGCAGTGGCCACGTTGTCGATAGCCATGATCTGGGGCACACCCACACCGGCCACGATACGTGTGGTGCAGATCGAGCCAGGGCCAATGCCCACCTTCACGGCGTCGGCACCGGCTTCCACCAAGGCCAGCGCAGCCGCGCCAGTGGCGATGTTGCCGCCGATCACATCCACTTGCGGGTAGTTTTGCTTGACCCAGCGCACACGCTCGATCACGCCCTTGCTGTGGCCGTGGGCTGTGTCCACCACGATGGCATCCACACCGGCGCGCACCAGAGCTTCTACACGCTCTTCAGTGCCCTCGCCCACGCCCACCGCAGCGCCCACGCGCAAACGGCCAGACGCGTCACGCGCTGCATTGGGGAAGCTGGTTTGCTTAGTGATGTCCTTCACCGTGATCAAGCCCTTGAGCTCGAACGCATCGTTGATGACCAGGATGCGCTCCAGCTTGTGCTTGTTGAGCAGCGCCTTGGCTTGTTCGGGCGTGGTGCCGTCTTTTTCGTTGACGGTGATGAGCTTCTCGCGCGGCGTCATGATCTGGTGGACCTTGACGTCGTAGCGTGTCTCAAAACGCAGGTCACGGCCAGTGACAATGCCAACCACCTTGCCGCCGTCGCATACGGGGAATCCCGAGATGCCCAGTTGCTCAGACAACTGAAGCACTTGCAAAACCGTGTGCTCTGGCGTGATCACCACGGGATCGCGCAGCACGCCGGATTCATAGCGCTTGACCTTGGCCACGTGCGCTGCTTGCTCCTGCGGTGTGAGGTTTTTGTGCACGATGCCGATGCCGCCCTCTTGGGCGATGGCGATGGCCAGGCGTGCTTCCGTCACAGTGTCCATGGCGGCGGACACGAGCGGCAGGTTCAACTGGATGTTGCGGGAGAGTTTCGTCGCGAGGGACGTGTCCTTGGGCAGGACCTGGGAGTACGCTGGCACCAGCAACACATCGTCGAAGGTGAGCGCTTTTCCAAGAAGGCGCATGAGAAAGCTCCAAAAAAAGGATTGTACCCGCACTGCCCCCCGCGCTGTTGGCGGCGATACAACCGGCTAGGGAGCCCAACTCTCCGCCCATCTGTAACCAAGTGCGAATGCTGTGACAGCTCACCGCCCTCACCGCTAAACTTGCCCGCATGAAAATGCACAAGCTTCTCCTGCTGGCCGTGGCCTGCACATGGGCCCTGGGCGCTGCTGCTCAGTGGCAGTGGATCGACAAGGACGGCCGCAAGGTGTTCAGCGACCGCCCCCCGCCAGCCGAAGTCCCCGCCAAAAGCATCCTGAAGCAGCCCGGCGGTGCGCCGGTGGCTCGCCCTGCTGCCACGCCAGAAGCCAGCAGCGCCGAGAACGCGACGCCCGCGGCGGCCGCATCCAAACCGGCCGCCAAACCTGTAGCGGCGGGCAAAGACAAGGAACTGGAAGAGAAAAAGGCCGCCGCTGAAGCAGCTGAAGCCGCCAAGAAAAAGGCGGAAGAAGAAAAGATAGCGCGAGCCAAAGCCGAGAACTGCACGCGGGCGCGCCAGGCCAAGGCAACGCTGGAATCCGGCGTTTTGATGAAGCAAACCAATGCACAGGGCGAGCGAGTCATCATGGACGAAGCCAGCCGCAACGCAGAAATCAAGCGCACCAACGACATCATCGCCTCAGACTGCACACGCTGAGGCCAAGGCAGCCAGGGCTCAGTAACCGGCCTTGGCTCCTGGGCGCTTGCTGGCAAACAGCCCGGTGGTGCGCGCGCCCTGTTTGGCAAAACGTTCACGCCGGGCCACTTTGGGGTCTACCTTCAGGGCGCGGTACACCTCCACCCGGTCCTGGTGTTGCAACACCGTGGTTTTTTCCACCACACGCCCCCAGATCCCACACAGAGCCGTTCCCTTGCTCACTTGGCGCCAGGCGGAGCCGCTGGGGCCAGCCTGCAGCGCGTCTGCCACGGTAGACCCTGGCGGTAACTGCAGCTCCCACTGCTGGGTTTGCCGCGGGGCCAGGCACACCACCACGATCACGGTCAAAGGGGCCTGCAAGGCGTGATCCTCTGTCACATCGTGGCCAGCAGCTTCCACCCTCTGCTCAGCCATACACCTGCTCTGCGCGCTTGACGAAAGCATCCACCATGGTGGCCGCAATGCGGTCAAACACCGGGCCCACCAGGGCTGCCAGTGCGGCGCTGCTAAAGCCGTAGTTCAATTGCAATTCCACCTTGCACGCCCGCTGGGTGCCGTCGCCCACTGGCAAAAAGCGCCAGTCGCCCTCCAGCTTGGAAAACGGACCTTTGACGAGGTGCATTTGCACCCGCTCACCGAGTTCGTGAACATTGCGGGTGACGAAGGTCTGGCGAATGCCGCCCAGCGCAATCCCCACTTCCGCAGTCATCCCCGCTTCGCTGCGCTCCAGTACCTGGGCACGGTCGCACCAGGGGAGAAATTCGGGATAACGCTCCACGGCCGTGACCAAATCAAACATTTCTTTGGGCGAGTACCAGATGAGGACAGACTTTTGAACGGTTTTCATGCAGACGGGGCCCGGCACCCCGTGGCAGGGAGGGCTGATGTGGGGGCCAGAGAAATTAGAATCGCGGGTGCGAGACAGCGACAATTGTAGGGAGGCCTTTTATCTTCCGGTTTGCGTCTTATCTAATTCCTCATGGCCAAAAAACCCGATCCCTCGTCCCGCATTGCTGACAACAAGAAAGCGGCTTTCAATTATTTCTTCGAAGAACGCCACGAGGCAGGCATGGTGCTGCACGGCTGGGAGGTCAAGGCGCTGCGGGAAGGCAAGGTACAACTGACCGATGGCTATGTGCTGATCCGCGATGGCGAGTTGTACCTGCTGGGCTGCCTGATCCACCCGCTCAAAACCGCTTCCACCCACGTCAACCCCGAGTCAGCACGCACCAAGAAACTGCTACTCAAGAAAGACGAGATCAAGCGGCTGATTGGCAAGGTGGAGCAAAAGGGCTACACCCTGGTGCCCCTGAATCTGCACTGGAAAAATGGCTTTGTGAAATGCGAAATTGCACTGGCCAAGGGCAAGGCAGAGCACGACAAGCGCGACACCATCAAGGACCGCGAAGGCAAGCGCGAGGTGGAGCGCGCCATGAAGAGCCGTAACCGCTGACCATCACGGCACCAGCAGCAACTGCCACCCCGCAAAAAAGCCGCTTCATCGTATCCGTCCGGTGAACCCCACCTTGAAACTCCCCTTTCCCTGAAGGATGCTTGTGTCCGCTTATCTACGCGCGGACACATGAACACCAACATCGCCCACCCCCCAGCCGGACGCCAGCGCCGGCGCCATTCCCCCGAGTTCCGAGCCTCTGTCATCCAGGCCTGCCTGCAACCCGGCGTATCGATTGCCGCCGTGGCCCTGGCCAACGGCCTCAACGCCAACATGGTGCGCAAGTGGATCATCGAGGAGCGCAAGCGATCTGTGCCGGCACAGGCTCACCCGTCCCGACCTGTCTCTGTTCCCGATCATGGCTCGCCGCCCGCACCGGCTTTCGTACCGCTGGCGTTGCCGGCTCCGCCTGCCACATCAGGGGCCATTCAAATCGAGCTACGCCGTGGTGAGGCGACTGTCAGCGTGAGCTGGCCCTTGTCCGCCGCTGCCGAGTGCGCCCAGTTGCTGCGGGAGCTACTGCGATGATCCGCATCGATTGCGCCTGGCTGGCCACCGCCCCACTGGATATGCGCGCTGGCATCGACACCGCCCTGGCCCGGGTGATCGCCACCTTCGGCGCCGCCCAGCCGCACCACGCCTACGTCTTCGCCAACCAACGCGCCAACCGCCTGAAGGTCTTGGTGCATGACGGCATCGGTATCTGGCTGGCCGCCCGGCGCCTGCACCAGGGCAAGTTCATCTGGCCGCAGGCAGGCAGTGCCAACGTGGCGCTCGAACACGCCCAGCTCAACGCCCTGGTGCTGGGCCTGCCCTGGCAGCGCGTGGGCCAGGCAGGCGTGATCACCGTGGTCTGAATCGTCATGGCGGCACGCCTTGGTGGCAATCGGCAGATGCACCAATGGCCATCTCCCCTGTCCGTTGGCACACTGCAGGCCATGGTGATTGACGAGCAAACCCTGCACGAACTGGACGCGCCGCAGCTGCGTGAGCTCACCCAGCGGCTGCTCGGCGAGCTGCGCCACCAAAGGGCACTCAACGAGAAGTTGAGCTACGAATGTGCCTTGCTCAAACGCCTGAAGTTCGCCGCCAAATCCGAGCGCCACAGCGCCGAGCAAAGGAGCCTGCTCGAAGAAGAACTCGATGCGGATCTGGCCGCTGTGATCCAGCAGATCGAACAGCTGGCACCCACTGGCCAGGCCCACAGCCACAAACGGCAACCCAAACGGTCCCCGCTTCCCGCCCACCTGCCACGGCGTGAGATTGTCCATGAGCCCGCCTCGACGCTCTGTCAGAGACCGGGCTGTGGCTACCAGATGAAACGCATCGGTGAGGATGTGGCCGAGAAGCTCGATTACGTGCCGGGTGTCTTCACCGTCGAGCGCCATGTCCGGGGCAAGTGGGCTTGCGCCAAGTGCGAGACCATCACCCAGGCGCCCGTGCCCGCCCAGGTCATCGACAAAGGCATTCCCACGGCCGGCCTGCTGGCCCAGGTGCTGGTGGCCAAGTACCAGGACCACTTACCGCTGTATCGCCAGGAGGCGATCTTTGGACGTGCCGGCCTGCACATCCCCAGATCCACCCTGGCGCAGTGGGTGGGCATCTGCGGGGTGAGGTTGCAGCCCCTGGTCGATGCCCTCAAGGCCGAGATACTCACGCGCCGCGTGCTGCACGCCGACGAAACGCCGGTGCAGATGCTAAAACCTGGCAAGGGCACCACCCACCGCGCCTACCTCTGGGCCTACGCGCCAGGTGCCTTCGAAGACATGAAGGCAGTTGTCTATGACTTTTGCGAATCGCGTGCCGGTGAGCATGTTCGCGCATTCCTGGGCGATTGGGCGGGCAGCCTGGTCTGTGACGACTATGCGGGTTACAAGGCCAGCTTTGGGCAGCAGGTGACGGAGGTGGGGTGTCTGGCCCATGCCCGTCGTAAATTCTTCGATCTGCATGTGGCCAACAAAAGCCAGATTGCGGCGTTTGCGCTGCAGCAGTTTGCCCGGCTCTATGAGATAGAGCGTGAGGTCAAGGAGCTGAGCGCCGATCAGCGCCTGGAAATTCGTCAGCGCCAGAGCAGGCCCGTGCTGGATGCCTTGCACGAGTGGATGGTGCTGCAACGCCAGCAGGTGGCGGGCAACTCGGCCACCGCCAAGGCGCTGGACTACAGCCTCAAGCGCTGGGTGGCGTTGACACGTTTTGTCAATGATGCGCAACTTCCCGTGGACAACAACTGGATCGAGAACCAGATCCGGCCGATTGCCCTTGGCAGAAACAACTGGCTGTTTGCGGGCAGTTTGCGTGCGGGCCAGCGGGCGGCGGCGGTGATGAGTCTGATTCAGTCGGCGCGCATGAATGGTCTCGATCCCTATGCCTATCTCAGGGATGTGCTCACGCGGCTACCCACGCACAAGGCTAGCCAGATCGAAGAACTGCTGCCGCACCGCTGGAAGCCAGCCACACCCTGAAGATCCGGCGCGGACTCAGGCGGTTACCTGCTTGCGCAGCAAGGCGGAGGAGACCTTCCAGTGCTGGCCGTCGTCGGTGAGCAAGCTGGCGGTCTTCTTGTTCAGGCGCACCACCGTAGCTTGCTTGACGGCACCGTCGTTGGTGGTGAAGTGCACACGGTCACCCTCGGCAAACTGTGCCAGTTGCACCGTGCTGCGGGCCTGAGCCAGCAGGTTCAGGCGCTCGACGACCATGCGATTGAGGAACAGCAAATCCTCTTCACCCATGTGGCGCAGGGCTTGAACGAACATCTCTCGGTCTACAACGGTTTGCCTCGTGCTCATGCCCGGCAGTTTATGCCGCTGGCAACCACACCGCTTCGTCGTGGTTCAAGAGGGGATGACCGGACGGATACGCTTCATCAGCGGCTTTTTTGTCTCATGTGCTCACCTATGTGCTACGGGCTTACTTCAACGCGGCCAATGGATGGGCGTGCGCAGGCCAGGGGCTAGCGAAGAAAGGCGTGACCATCTCGGGCGTCACATCCTCGATGCGGCCGGGGTTCCATTTCGGGGCATGGTCTTTGTCGACCGCCAGGGCGCGGATGCCTTCCACCGTCTCACTCTGGCCGGGGCGCAGGAAGAAGCAGTGGCGCACCATGTCGCGCTCCATGCGCAAGTCATCGGCCAGGCCCATGTGGCGCGCACGGCGGATCTGCTCCAGCACCACGTGCAACATGAGGGGCGAGCGCTTGCGCAGCGTGGCCGCTGTGGCACGCGCCCAGTCGGTGTCAGCGGACTCCAGGGCGCGCACAATATCGCCCACTGTGGGCAGCGAAAAATATTGGTCAATATCGGCTCTAGCGCTTGTGTGGTGAGCGCTGGCAGCTACAAATTTTGTAGCAACAAAGGCGCGAATGGCTTGCCCATCTGCAAAGTGCTGGCTGCCCAGGGCATCCCACACAGCGGCTTGCTGGTCTGAAGGCAGGCAGCCGTCGGCCAACTGGTTCTCGATGGCATCGCCCGCGCCAATGGTGTCGCCCGTCAGGGCCAGCCACTCACCCACGCTGCCAGGGCAACGGCTCAGGAAGTAGCCGCCACCCACATCGGGGAACAGGCCAATGGCGGTTTCGGGCATGGCCATCTTGGTGCGCTCTGTCACCACGCGCAGGGCTGCCCCCTGGCTGATGCCCATGCCGCCCCCCATCACGATGCCGTCCATGAAGGCAATGTAGGGCTTGGTGTAGTTGTGGATCAGGTGGTTGAGGGCGTACTCTTCCGTGAAGAAGTCTTCGATCAGAGGGTTGCCCTGGCTGCCCGCCTGGTGCAGAAAGCGAATGTCGCCGCCCGCGCAAAACGCGCCAAAGGGGCCTTCCTTGTTGCTGCCGCGAATGGCCACGGCCAGCACCCGGTCATCGGCCTGCCAGGCAAGCAAGGTGGCCATCAGGTCACGCACCATGCCCAAAGAAAGCGCATTCAGCGCCCGGGGCCGGTTCAGGGTGATGAAACCCACCTGACCACGCACTTCACTCAACACCTCAGCAGCCACCACTGTCTCCGTCATTTTTGTTCCTTCCAACCCAACATTTCATTGAAAACCAGGGCACCGATCACCAGTGCCCCACCGGCCAGTACGGCAGAGGCTGGGCGCTCTCCGGCGCCAAACCATGCCAAGAGAATGCCAAAGATCACCTCCAGCAAGCCCAGCAGTGCCATCTCGGGAGCCTTGAGCACGCGCCCGCAGCGCACGGCCAAAACGCAAGGAATGGCCAACTGGAACACCCCCAGCAAAGCCAGCAAGAATAAATCATGTGCGGTGGCTTGCAGCGGCAAGGCCAGTGGCAATGTCACTATCACCGACACCACAGCCCCCACCAGCACCGCAGGGACCAGATCCACCGCATGGCCATGGCGCTGAGCGTGCTGCACCACCGTCCAGTTGGCGGCAGCAGCCACGGGCACGCACAGGGCCACCAAGGTGCCAGACAGTGGCAGACCCGCCATTTGCGAGCCGTACATCCAGCCAATACCCAGCCCGGCCAGCCCAATCGCCACCCAGGTGCGCAGCGCAATGCGGTGGCCGATGAAGATCCGAGCAAAAAGTGCCGTCAGCAGCGGCCCCACGGCCATGGTGACCAGCACGTTGGCCACGGGCATCAACGTCAGGGCCACCATGAAGGCGGTGAACATCGTCGCCCAACACAGGCCTGACAGCCACAGCGCGGCGCCACCGCGACGAATGGTGCCAAACACCCCTCGCCCCTGGATGGCGGGCAGCATGACCAGCAGGCTCAGCAAGGTGAAGAAACTGCGCCAGAAAGTGACTTCAAAACTGCGAGCCTGCTCCAGGTGGCGCGTGACCAACCCTGCAATCGACCAGAGCAAGGTCACCATCACCATCAGGAACACCGCGCGGGTGTGTGTGAGTTTGAGCATGGAACGGCTGTGTCAGAACTACCAACGGACGAAAAAAAGGGCCTCAGCACAGCTGGGCCCTTTCATCGATCAACCTGCGCGCCGGGCTGGTGGGCTCGGCACGAAGTCAGCGCGCTTCAGATCAAGAGCGGCTGGCGCGCTTGCGCTCATTTTCGGTCAAATAGCGCTTGCGCAGACGCACGGACTTGGGCGTGATTTCGACCAGCTCGTCGTCTTCGATGAACTCGACACCGTACTCCAGCGTGAGGTCGATCGGGGGCGTGATCTTGATCGCGTCTTCCTTGCCGCTAACGCGGAAGTTGGTGAGCTGCTTGGTACGCGTGGCGTTCACCACCAGGTCGTTGTCGCGGTTGTGCACGCCGACGATCATGCCTTCGTACACGGGGTCGCCTGCCTTCACGAACATGCGGCCACGGTCGTCGAGCTTGCCCAGGGCGTAGGTGAAGATTTCGCCATCGTCCATGGAGATCAGCACGCCGTTCTTGCGGCCACCAATGTCACCCTTGTGCGGCTCGTAGCCGTCGAAGATGTTGGAGATCAGACCGGAACCGCGCGTCAGGTTCAGAAACTCGTTGGTGAAACCGATCAGGCCACGGGCAGGAATGCGGTACTCCAGGCGTACACGGCCACGGCCGTCGGACTCCATGTTCACCAGCTCGCCCTTGCGCTCGCCCAGGGCTTGCATCACGCCGCCTTGGTGGCCTTCTTCGATGTCAGCCGTCACCAGCTCGATGGGCTCGTGCTTGACGCCGTCGATGTCCTTGAACACCACGCGGGGCTTGGACACTGCCAGCTCGTAACCTTCACGGCGCATGTTTTCCAAGAGGATGGTCAGGTGCAATTCACCACGGCCCATCACTTCAAACACACCTTCTTCGTCCGTTTCGTTCACGCGCAGGGCCACGTTGTGCTGCAGTTCCTTTTGCAGGCGGTCCCAGATCTGGCGGCTGGTCACGAACTTGCCTTCGCGGCCGGCCAGAGGCGACGTGTTCACGCAGAAGTTCATGGTCAGCGTGGGCTCGTCCACCTTCAGCATGGGCAGCGGCGCAGGGTTGGCCGGGTCGGTCACGGTCACGCCGATGCCGATGTCTTCAATGCCGTTGATCAGCACGATGTCGCCAGGGCCAGCCAGGGGGGTCTGCATGCGATCCAGGCCCTGGAAGGTCAGCACCTGGTTCACGCGGCCCTTGACGGTCTTGCCACCGGGGCCTTCCATGACGACCACGTCCTGCATGGGCTTCAAAGTGCCCTGGCTGATGCGGCCCACACCGATGCGGCCCACGAAAGTGGAGAAGTCCAGCGCCGAGATCTGCAGTTGCAGGGGAGCGTCAGGGTTGCCAGTGTTCGGCGGCACGTGCTTGAGGATGGTGTCGAACAGGGCCGACATGTCGGGACCCCACTGCTCACCAGGAGCGCCTTCTTCGAGCGACGACCAGCCGTTGATGCCCGAGGCGTACACCACGGGGAAGTCCAGCTGTTCGTCGGTGGCACCCAGCTTGTCGAACAGGTCGAACGCAGCGTTCACGACCTTGTCGGGGTTAGCGCCGGGCTTGTCCACCTTGTTCACCACCAGGATGGGGCGCAGGCCCAGGGCCAGGGCCTTCTTGGTCACGAAACGCGTCTGGGGCATGGGGCCTTCTTGCGCGTCAATCAGCAGCACCACGCTATCCACCATGGACAGGGCACGTTCCACTTCGCCGCCGAAGTCCGCGTGACCGGGGGTATCCACGATGTTGATGTGCGTGCCCTTCCAGCTCACGGCACAGTTTTTGGCCAGGATGGTGATGCCACGCTCTTTTTCAATCGCGTTGTTGTCCATCACGGTGTCGACGACCTTTTCGTGGTCGGCGAAGGTGCCGGACTGGCGCAGCAGCTGGTCCACCATGGTGGTTTTGCCATGGTCAACGTGGGCAATGATCGCGATATTGCGGATTTGTTTCGTCATAGTTTTTCCAATGTGCCGCTGTGCGCCATGGACGCGGAATGCGGCGTGCCTTCCAAAATTTGTTGAATTTCCAGCGGACTCAGGAGCCTGCCCGGCACCAGCTCCCCGCCAACGATGTGGCCCACCCCCAGCAACGCTGCAGGTTGATCGCCAAAGACCGCCACGGCACTGGCGTCAGGCCAGGGTCCACGGCGACGCACACCCGACAGAAACCGGGCTGCATTGTCGCCGTCCAACGTGACACGGGTGTGCCCCACCAGCAGCGACTCGGGAGGCAGAACGCAAGCCAGGCGCTGCGCCTCGTCCATGGCTTCGAGCTGCGCCAAAGTGACGCAACGCTCGACCCCCAGGCCTCCCGTATCGATGCGGCGCAAAAAGGTCAGGTGAGCCCCCACCCCCAGCGCTGCACCAATGTCTTCTCCCAAGGTACGGATGTACGTACCTTTGCTGCAAGTCACTATCATTTTGATAGCTGCTTGCGCTTTCTCTGTCTGGATCAGCTCCAGTTTCAATGCATGAATGACGACCTGGCGCGCCTCACGTTCCACGGCAATGCCAGCGCGGGCGTACTCGTACAGCGCCTTGCCATCTTTTTTGAGCGCGCTGTGCATGGGGGGCACCTGGCTGATGGGGCCGGTGAACTGCTGCTGCACGGCGGCCAGGCGCTCTGGCGTCAGGTGTTCGGGCAGCACCTCGCGGCGCTCCAGCACGTCGCCCTCGGCATCGCCGGTGGCGGTGGTCACGCCCAGCAACGCCACGGCTTCGTAGGTCTTGGGGGCGTCAAGTTGCAGTTGGCTGAATTTGGTAGCCGCACCAAAGCACAGAGGCAGCACGCCGGATGCCAAGGGATCCAGCGTACCGGTATGGCCCGCTTTTTCGGCGCGCAGCAACCACTTCACCTTTTGCAAGGCGTCGTTGCTCGAAAGGCCGAGCGGTTTGTCGAGCAGCAGCACTCCGTGCACCGGGCGCCGCTGCACCCGGATGCGGGGAGCGCGCTCGGTCATGCTTCCTCGTCGTCTTTCGCGCGTGAAGAGACAGCCTTGGCGATCAAGGCATTCATGTCGGCCGCGCGCTCGGAAGTGCGGTCGAACACGAAGTGCAACGTAGGCACGGTGTGGATGTGCAAGCGCTTGAACAGGCCATTGCGCAGGAAACCCGCAGCCTGGTTGAGCGCCGCCTGGGTTTCCACGGGGTCACCCACCAGCAGGCTGAAAAACACCTTGGCATGGGCATAGTCGGGAGTGACCTCCACGCCTTGCAGCGTCACCATGCCCACGCGTGGGTCTTTCAACTCGCGCGCGATGAGCTCGGTCAGATCGCGCTGGATCTGATCGGCCACCTTGAAGGCACGGTTAGGGGTAGCAGATTTCTTCGCAGCCATGTTGTCGCTTGTACCTCGTTCGCCTTACAGCGTCCGTGCGATTTCCTTGATCTCGAAGAACTCCAGCTGATCGCCTTCCTTGATGTCGTTGTAGTTGCGCAGCTTGATACCGCACTCGAAGCCTTCCTTGACTTCCTTGACATCGTCCTTGAGGCGGCGCACAGACTCGACTTCGCCGGTGTAGATGACCACGTTGTCGCGCAGCAGGCGGAACTTGCAGTTGCGCGTGACCTGGCCGGAGGTGATGTACGAACCCGCCACCGTACCGATCTTGGAAGCTACGAACACCGTGCGGATCTCGGCCGTACCAATGGCTTCTTCGCGCTGCTCGGGGGCTAGCATGCCAGACATGGCGGCCTTCAACTCATCCACGGCGTCGTAAATGATGTTGTAGTAATGCAGGCTCACATCGCTCGACTCGGCCAGCTTGCGCGCACCGGCATCGGCTCGCACGTTGAAGCCGATCACGATGGCCTTAGAGGCAATCGCCAGGTTGACGTCGGATTCGCTGATACCGCCCACGCCGGCATACACCAGCTGCACGCGGATCTCGTCTGTGGACAGCTTGAGCAGCGAGGCTGCCAGCGCTTCCTGCGAGCCCTGCACGTCGGCCTTGATGATGATGGGCAGCGTCTGCACCTCGCCCGCCGTCATCTCGTTGAAGACGTTTTCCAGCTTGGCAGCCTGTTGCTTGGCCAGCTTGGTGTTGCGGAACTTGCCAGCGCGGTAGGTCGCGATCTCGCGAGCACGGCGCTCATCGCTGAGCACCATGAACTCGTCACCAGCCTGCGGCACATCGGACAGACCCTGGATTTCCACCGGAATCGACGGGCCAGCCGTCTTGGCAGGCTTGCCGTTTTCGTCCAGCATGGCGCGCACGCGGCCCGAGGTTTGACCCGCCAGCACCACATCGCCCACCTTCAGCGTACCGGACTGCACCAGCACAGTGGCCACAGGGCCGCGGCCCTTGTCCAGCTGCGCTTCGATGACCAAACCCTTGGCCATGGCGTCAACAGGCGCCTTGAGCTCCAGCACTTCAGCTTGCAGCAGCACTTGCTCCAGCAACTCGTCGATGCCCATACCGGTCTTGGAGGACACCGGCACGAAGGGCGAATCACCGCCGTACTCTTCAGGCACCACTTCCTCGACCACCAGTTCCTGCTTGACGCGGTCGGGGTTGGCATCAGGCTTGTCAGCCTTGGTGATGGCCACCACGATCGGCACATTGGCAGCCTTGGCGTGCTTGATGGCTTCCTTGGTCTGGGGCATGACACCGTCGTCGGCCGCCACCACCAGAATCACAATGTCGGTGGCCTGCGCACCACGGGCACGCATGGCCGTGAAGGCCTCGTGACCAGGGGTATCGAGGAACGACACCATGCCGCGTGGGGTTTCAACGTGGTAAGCACCAATGTGCTGCGTGATACCACCAGCTTCGCCAGACGCCACCTTGGCGCGGCGAATGTAGTCCAGCAGCGAGGTCTTGCCGTGGTCCACGTGGCCCATGACGGTGACCACTGGAGCGCGTGGCAGCAGCTCGGCGTCTTTTTGACCCGCATCTTCGTCGGTGAAGGCTTCTGGATCGTCCAGCGCCGCCACCACTGCCTTGTGGCCCATTTCTTCCACCACGATCATGGCGGTGTCCTGGTCCAGAGGCTGGTTGATGGTGACCATCTGGCCCATTTTCATCAGGGCCTTGATCACTTCAGAGGCCTTGATCGACATCTTGTGTGCCAGCTCTGCCACCGTGATGGTTTCAGGCACATGCACTTCGATGATCCGGGCTTCCACCGGTGCGGAGTTCTGGTGATCGTCACGTTGATCGCGGTTTTCACCACGGCGGCCACGGGGGCCACCACGCCAGTTGTTGCGGCCCACGCCACCACTGCTGTCGCCGCGGGTCTTGATTTCTTTCTTCTTGGCCGTGTCGTTCGCCCAGCTGGAGGACAACTTGGCCGACTTGACCTCCTTGCCCGAACCACCGCCGGGGGCGACTGGTGCGGCAGCACCCGCATTGCGTGGGCCTGTGCCGGTACCAACGGCAGGCTTGTGCAGGGTGCCCTTCTTCGCGTCACCCACGGCGGCAGGCTTGGCTGCTGGCTTGGGTTCCTCAGGCTTCTTGGCCACCATGACGGACTTCTTGGGCGCCGCCATCATCGCGCGAATGGCCTCGGCTTCCGCCAGGGCCTTGCGACGACGCTCTTCCAGATCGCGGGCTCGCGCAGCTTCTTCTTCGGCACGGGCCTTGGCTTCTGCGGCGGCCTTTTCACGGGCTTCATTCTGGGCTGCGGCACGGGCAGCCGCTTCGGCCTGCTGCTCGCGTGTAGCTTCCTGCTGCTGCGCAGAGGCTTGCGCCTTCTTGGCGGCTTCCTGGGCAGCGTAGGCTGCAGCGCGCTCTTCCGCTTCACGTTCGCGGCGCTCGCGCTCTTCACGCTCAGCACGTTTGGTAGCCAGTTCAGCTTCCTGGCGACGAATCAGCTCAGCCTGGCGACGAGCTTCTTCCTCGCGGCGAACCAGTTCCTGGTCCTCGCGCGACACGGCGGATTCTTCCACCGCAGCTTCACGCGCCTGGGCGGCCGGCGCAGACGCCTCAGCGCCTTCATCGCGCTGGATGAAGGTGCGCTTCTTGCGTACTTCCACCTGGATCGTGCGGGCCTTGCCGGTGGCATCGGCCTGCTTGATCTCGCTGGTGGACTTCTTCACCATGGTGATCTTTTTGCGATCCGCCGAAGCGGTGCCATGGCTGGCCTGCAGGTAAGCCAGCAGTTTTTGCTTGTCAGACTCGGTCAGGGGGTCTGAAGCGGCAGTCTTGCCCACACCAGCAGCCTTGAGCTGATCCAGCAGGGTTTCAGGCGATTTCTTGAGTTCGTTAGCGAACTCGGCGACAGTATTACTCGACATATTTGGTTCGTGCCTCCCTGACCTTACTCTTGCCCTGCCACGAACCAATGTTCGCGGGCCTTCATGATCAAGGCCTTGGCTTCTTCAGCAGACTGTCCGGTCAGGTCGGTCAGCTCATCAATGGCCAGATCGGCCAAGTCGTCACGTGTATGCACACCGCCTTCGGCCAGCTTGGCAATCAGGTCGGGAGTCATGCCTTCGAGGTCGCGCAGGTCTTGAGAGACCTCTTCCACGCTTTCCTCACGGGCGATTTCCATGGTGAGCAGCGCATCCTTGGCGCGGGCGCGCAGCTCGTTCACGGTGTCTTCGTCAAACGATTCGATCTCCAGCATTTCCTGCAGCGGCACATAGGCCACTTCTTCCAGGGTGGCAAAGCCTTCGGAGATCAGGATGTCGGCGATTTCCTCGTCTACATCCAGCTTTTCCATGAACAGGCGGCGCGAGGCGTCGGACTCGTTGGCCTGCTTTTGGGCAGACTCGGCAGCGTCCATGATGTTGATCTTCCAGCCCGTCAGGTCGGAAGCCAGGCGCACGTTCTGACCACCACGGCCGATGGCGATGGCCAGGTTTTCCTCGTCCACCACCACATCCATGGCGTGTTTTTCTTCGTCCACCACGATGGAGGACACGTTCGCGGGTGCCAGCGCACCAATCACGAACTGCGCGGGATCTTCCGACCACAGCACGATATCCACACGCTCACCAGCCAGTTCATTGGTCACAGCATTGACGCGGGTGCCACGCACGCCGACGCAGGTGCCGATGGGGTCCACGCGCTTGTCGTGCGACAGAACGGCAATCTTGGCGCGCGAACCGGGGTCACGGGCGCAGGACTTGATCTCCAGCAGGCCTTGCTCGATCTCGGGCACTTCCTGGCGGAACAGCTCCACCATGAATTCGGGGGCCGAACGCGACAGGATGATCGGTGCGCCGCGCAGCGTCAGATCCACTTCCATGATCATGGCGCGTACACGGTCGCCACTGCGCAGGTTTTCCTTCGGAATCATTTCCGAGCGACGCAGGCGGCCTTCCACGCGGCCGGATTCGACAATGATGTCGCCCTTGTCCATGCGCTTGACGGTGCCGGTGAAGATCTTTTCGCCCCGCGACATGAAGTCGTTGAGCAACATTTCACGCTCTGCATCGCGGATCTTTTGCAGGATGACCTGCTTGGCCGCCATGGCGCCGATACGACCGATGGGCACGGATTCGACACCTTCTTCGATGTACTCGCCCACCTCGATGTCAGCCACGCGCTCGCGGGCATCCATCAGCAGCTCTTCAGCATCTGGGTTTTGCAGGCCGGCATCATCAGGCACCACCAGCCAGCGGCGGAAAGTCTCGTAGTTGCCGCTGTCACGGTCGATGGACACGCGGATATCCACTTCGCCTTGGTACAGCTTCTTGGTAGCCTGGGCCAGGGCCGATTCCACGGCACCCAAGACCACATCACGCTCCACGTTCTTCTCGCGCGAAATGGCCTCAACCAACATCAACAATTCGCGATTCATGCGACGACTCTCCTATTTCAATCACTGAAGATTGCTGGCCACCGTGGGGCAACCCGCCATCCTGTATTTTTAATCTGCGGCTCAGGCAGCGCCCTGCCCCGCCTTGCCAGCACGGCCCTTGAAATCAACAATGGGCGCCAGGCGCGCATCACGCAATTCATCCAAGGTGAAACCCAGTGCCTGCAAAGGCGCTGGAACGCGTTTCTTGCTGACTTTTTGACCAGGCTTGACTGCAGGCTCGTCTCTCCAGACGATCTGCCAGCCACCAGACTCTGCACGCTCCAGCGTGCCGCGAAATTTCTTGCGATTGGCGCTGACCTGACCGGCCGCTGCCGCACCCATGGGCGCCTTCAGGGTGATGTCGATGACCGAACCCTCGAAACGCACGAAATCCTGTTCGTGGCGCAGGGGGCGGTCAATGCCTGGGGATGACACTTCCAGGCGCTTGTATTCCACACCGTCCACCTCCAGCGCAAACTGCAGCTGGCGGGTGACTTTTTCGCAATCTTCCACGGTGACAAACTGGTCCAACAGCGGGGCGGGTGCATCGGTGGCCGGAGCCACCCAGGGCAAATCAATGGTGATGCGCAAGAGGCCTCCGGCAGAGCGTTCAATCTCCACCAGGTCATAGCCCAAACCAGTCACAACTTGTTCAACGATTTGCTGCAGTGCCACGTGTTCAGTTCAATCCCGGGAAAAACGAAAAACCCGATAACCCCCAGAAGACCCCCTTCTGACAGCTTCGAGCTCCAAAACCAATCGACCAAAAAAAACGGGCGGTTGGTACCCGCCCGTTTGGTCGTGAGAACTGGATTGTACTCTTTAAAGCATTGATTTGCAACGACAGTGCACACCTAGCAACAGCGATTCAGTCTGCTCCCAAGGGCTGCAACAGCTGCTGAAGGTCGCTCTCGGTGAACAGCGGTTCGCGGCGGGCCGCTTCGCCCCCGTAGATGGACTGGGCCAGCTGTGCCTTGCGCTCCTGCAAGGCCAAAATGCGCTCCTCAATCGTACCCTGGGCCACCATTTTCACCACCCACAGGTTTTGCGTCTGGCCGATGCGGTGGGCGCGGTCGGTGGCCTGCGCTTCGGCAGCGGGGTTCCACCAGGGGTCGTAGTGGATGACGGTATCGGCCTGGGGCAGGTTCAGCCCCACACCGCCCGCCTTCAGGCTGATGAGGAACAGCGGCACCTCGCCGCTGGTGAATCGCTGGATGATCTCATCGCGCTTTTGGCTTTGGCCGGTGAGCTTGACCCAGGGCAAGCCCCGGGCCTTGAGCTCCGCCTCGATCAAGCCGAGCATGCTGGTGAACTGCGAAAACAGCAGCACCCGCCGCCCCTCGGCCAGCATTTCGGGCAAAAGCTCCATCAACTGCGCCATCTTGGCCGATTCGCGCACCTGGCGGGCGGACTCCAGCGGCACCAGGTGCGGGTCACAGCAGACCTGGCGCAGCTTGAGCAGCGCATCCAGGATCGTGATCTGCGACTTGGCCAAGCCTTTGGAATGCAGGGCTTCGCGCACGGTTTTTTCCATGCCCAAGCGGATGGTTTCGTACAGATCGGCCTGGGCGCCCGTCAGCTCCACCCGCATCACGGTTTCCACCTTGGGGGGCAGCTCGGCCGCCACCAAGGCCTTAGTGCGGCGCAGCATGAACGGCGCTACGCGGGCACGCAATTGGGCCAGCCGTCCGGTGTCACCCTGTTTTTCTACGGGGTTGCGAAACAGCTCGCGAAACCGCTGCTGGCTGCCCAAAAAGCCGGGCATCAGGAAGTGGAACAGACTCCAGATTTCGCCCAGGTGGTTTTCCATGGGCGTGCCCGACAGGCACAGCCGGTGGCGCGCCTGCAGTGCCGACACCACCTGGGCCGCGTTGGTGCTGGCGTTCTTGATGTTTTGCGCCTCGTCCAGCACCACCAGGTGCCACTGCAGTTGCAGCCAGCGCTCACGGTCGCGCTGAAGCAATGAATAAGGGGCGATGACCAGATCGTGCTCGGCCACGGAATCCGCCATTTCATGGCGGCCTGCGCCGTGCAGCACCAGGGTGCGCAGACCGGGGCAAAACCGCGCGGCTTCGCTGTGCCAGTTGCCCATCAGGCTCACCGGGGCGATCACCAGCGCGGGGGCCGTGAGGCGGCCTGCGTCTTTTTCGACCTGGATGTGGGCCAGGGTTTGCAGCGTTTTGCCCAGGCCCATGTCGTCGGCCAGGATGCCGCCTAGGCCCTGGGCGCGCAGAAACTGCAGCCAGTTCAGCCCCTGCTGCTGGTACGGGCGCAGGCTGGCGTGCACGCTGGCAGGCACGGGCACCTCGGCGATGGGGCTCGCGCCCTGTAGCTGCTGCACCAGGGCCTGCAACGATGCAGCACCCTGCCACACAGCGCCTTCGCCCAGGGTGGCACTGGCTCGCAAGGCTTCCAGGCGCGACAAGCGCAGGCTGGGTTGGGCAAAATCCGAGCCCCGCTCGCCCACCAGTTCCAGCAAGGCGGCCAGCCAGGGGCGCAGCGGCTCGGTGGGCAGGCGCACAAAGCCGCCTTGGGCATCGCCACGCGGCACGTAGACAAACGGCGGCAGTTGGGGCTGCCCGGTGGCGGCATCTGGCGGGTGCTGCGCGGCCTGGGCGATCAGGTCGGGCAGCCAGGGCAGCACGTTGTGGCGCTGGCCGTCCAGTTCCACGCCCAGTGAGAGCGAGAACCAGGGCGAGGTGTCTTGCATCTCATCCGGCATCACTTCTGACTCGCCATCGCGCCCCTGCTTCTGTCCAAAGGCGCTGAGTGGTTCCGGTTCTTCGACCGGATCTTCTTGCCCAGGCCTGGCAGCGCGAGCCACCGGCTGCGGCGCGAGCGCCACCGTCAGGTTTTGCGCATGGCTTACCCAGCCCTGCAGCGCCGGGTCCTGGGTCACGTCAAACCCTGCTTCGATAAACACCGCAAAGCCCGCATCGGCCCACGGCAGCCAGGCCTGCTGCGAGCGCTCGCCGGGCAGGCCAAACACGCCGTCGTCGGTGGCCAGCAGGCCCAGCGCCATCAGTTTTTGGATGGCTTCCAGCTCGGCCTGGGGGTGGCGCTGCAGCAGCACCTTGGGGCCATCGCCCCCATTCAGCGGCGGCAACATCACCTGCGCGCCCTGCCCTGGCCACCAGCCACGGTGGCCGGCATAGTCAAAGGTGAGCCGCGCCATCACCAGGCCCAGCGTGGGCCGGTCGGCCAGCGGCGTGGGGGCCAGGTGCAGGCAAGGCCGGGGCACCACACCCTGCAACCGCTGCACGCTTTGCACCACCGGGGGCAGGGGCAGATGGTGCAGGCTGCGAGCCATTTCATCCTGGTATTTTTCGATGGCCGACTCGCGCAGCGCGGGGGCCTTGAGCAGCACCTCCAGCTGTGCGGGTGATACAGAGCCCAGCTCTACCGGCCCGCATTCGCCCCGCTCGGCATCTATGAACAAGGGCGGGCTGTTGTGGCACAGCACACCGCTGCCACCGGCAAGAGCAGCGCGCAGTTGCCAAGCGGGCTCGGCCGACAAAGCCCCGGGCTGGGCGGGCAGCTCGTGCCAACACCACTGCAAGGGGCGTGAGGGGCCCCATCGCAGGGCGTTGCCCACGGTAGATCCACCCGCATCGGCAAACAGCCGCCCGGTGCTGGCGGCCTGTTGCAGCGCCAGCAAACCCACCTGCCCTTCCAGCACCGCGCAGGGCGCGCCGCTGTAGGCCGAGTAATACACCTGACTGCGCGGCATAGCGCGCAGCAGTTGCAACACCTGGCGATCGGTCTCGCTGGCCTGGTCGTACACCGCCTGGCCCTTGGCGGGCTGGGTACGCACCTGCTTGGGCTTGGCCCAGCCACCGGTCACCTTGGGGTAAGACACCACGGCTTCAAGCTGCAACTGGGTGGGCTGGCGCATGCCGCCCACCACCGACAGCAAATAGAGATATTGCTCCGGCCGCGCACTGCGGCCATTGGGGCTGAGTACCACATCGCCCCCGGCGGCGCGGTCCAGCGCGGCCAGCCAGTTCACCAGCTGGGCCTGGGCCTCGGCCTGCTGCACGGCGGCCATGCGTTCGCGGGCCGACAAGGACGCCGCCGCCGCGCTCACATCCTTGCGCGGGGCTGCGGCAGCGCGGGCTTCATCGCTCAGCGGCAGACGGGCCGCCTTCAGCATCAACGCCACCGCATGCTTGCACTGGCGGCCCACGGGGCAGTCGCACACGCTACGCCAGTAGTCCACCTGGCCATCGGGCATCACCGCCAGGGTGACGGCCACTTCATACGGCAGGTGCTGCGTGCCCTGCACCAGGGCCTGTATGCGCCAGCCTTCGTCCAACGGCTCAATGTCTGGCTCGCTCACCACGCCCTGTGCCAGCAGGGCCTTGCCACGCATCCAGGGGCCGTCCTCGCACAGAGCGCGCAAGGAGTCGGGGTCAAACCAGAAGGTGTCAGGCATTACAGGTCAAATTGGCCTCTAGCGCTTGATGAATAAGCGCCAGCAGCTATCTATTTAATAGCATCAAGTGCCTGCCACAGTGCGGTCTGCACGCACGCGGTCAAACACCTCTTGCGCCATGGGGTCGGTGGCGGCACCAGAAGGGGCACCGCTGCGCAGGGTGGTCAGCAGCCGTTCCAACACCGCAGCCTGGGGCAGCAAGGGGCCCAGAAAATGCGCCTTGCGGCCATCGGCAATCAGCAGCGTGGGGAAGGTCTCTACATCCAGGTCGCCCGCCAGTTCCGATTCGTCTTCAATATCCACCCACTCAAAGCGCACCTCGGGGTGGGCCTGGGCCAGGGCGTCAAACAGCGCCCGGTAGTCGCGGCAGGTGCCGCACCAGCCGGCACACAGGCACACGGCCCACCAGCCGCCGGGCTGGGCGGCGGGGGCAGTGGAATCAACGGGCAAGGCGGTGTGGCTGGGCATGAATACAACTCCTCCAGCCCGCCAATCAGGCGGGCCAGGGCAACAACGGTGTCAGGGGCTGCGCCGCTCGCGGGCGCGGTAAACCTCGATGGTACCCACACCCGCTGCCTGGTGGCCCCAGCTATTCCTCACAAAAGTGGCCACGGCTGCCACGTCTTCATCGCCCAGCAGGTGCTGGAAGGGCGGCATGCCATGCGGGCGCGGGTTGCCTGCGGTGGCTGGCAAATAGCCACCCTGCAGCACCACGCGCACCAGGTTGGTCGGGTCAGCCAGCACTACGGCGCGGTTGCCCGCCAGCGGCGGGAAGGCGGGTTGCCCGGCCTCGTCCTTGGCGCCCTGCCCTTGCGCGCCGTGGCACTGGGCGCATTGCGCCTCGTACACCTTGGCGCCGCGCTCCATGACCGACGCGGGGGCCACGGCCTGCTTGGCGGGGGTGGCTGCATGCTGGGGCAGCGCCTGCAAATAGACGGCCATGGCGCGGGCGTCGGCGTCGCTCAGGTACTGCGTGCTGCGGAACACCACCTCGGCCATGGGGCCGATGACGGAAGCCTGCGGGGCCACGCCTGTCTTGAGCAAGGCCACCACATCGGCCTGCGGCCAGCGCTGCACGCCGGCCTGGCCAGCGTCGGTCAGCGCCGGGGCCAGCCAGTTCTGCACGGGGATCAGCCCGCCCGCCAAGGCCTGCCCTTGCTGCTCGGCCCCCAAGCTGTTGCGGGGGGTGTGGCAAGCGGCACAGTGGCCCAGCCCGTTCACCAAGGAGGCGCCGCGCTGGTAGTCAGGCACCTGCGCTGCGGCCAGTGCCTGCGGTGGCAGCGCGGCTGGCTGGGCCGCGTCTGCCGGGGTGAAGAACAAGGCCCGCCACACACCCAGCGCCGCCTGGGTGCTGTATGGAAAGCGCAGCGCATGCGCCTTGTTGGCCTGCGCCACCGGCGGCAAGCTTTGCAGGTAGGCGAAGATGGCGTCGGAGTCTTCGCGCGTGACGTGGGTGTAGCTGGTGTACGGAAAGGCGGGGTACAGCAGCCGCCCTTCCTTGCCACGGCCGTTGTGCATGGCGCGCCAGAACTCAGCCGACGTCCACGCGCCCAGGCCGGTGGCTTTGTCGGGTGTGAGGTTGGAGCTGTAGACCACGCCAAATGGCGTTTCAATGCCGCGCCCGCCCGCAAACGGCGCGCCGCCCTGCACCGTGTGGCAGGCCATGCAGTTGCCCACGCGGGTCAGGTATTCGCCCTGCGCCACCAGAGCGGGGGTGGGCTTCAAGGTTTCGGCGCTGGGCAAGGGGTCCTCGCCGCGCAGGTTCAGGGCCACGATGGCGGCGGCGCTGATGCCCAGGGCGGCCATCGCGCCCGATACCAGCCGCACAAAGCGTTGCGGGTTCATGGGCGGCCTCCTTCAGGCACGCCGCCGCAGCGTGCGGGCATGGGGCCCGGCAGGCTGGCCACCGGCTTGCCGTTGCCAGGCACAGGCTGCGCGGCCAGCCAGGCAGACACGGCGCTCACATCTTCGGGCGTGAGCTGGCGGGCCACGTCGGCCATGCAGTCGGGCGCGTGGGCCTTGCGCTGGCCGGTCTTCCAGGCGCCGAGCTGGCTGTTGAGGTAATCACGCGGCAGGCCCAGCAGACCGGGAATGGACGGCGCCACCCCCGTCATGGCTGCGCCGTGGCATTGCACGCATGCCGGAATCTTGCGCGCAGCATCGCCCTGCTGCACCAAGGCGCGGCCCTGCTCCAGTTGCGCGGGGGTGCCCTGCGGGGCGGGCGGAGGCGGGTAAGGCAGGTCGAGCGCGGCGAAGTGCACGGCCATTTCGCGCAGGTAGTCATCCGTCAGGTGCTCGATGAGGTAACCCATTTGCGGGTAGCTGCGCCGCCCATCCCGAAAGTTGAGCAACTGGTTGTGCAGGTAACCCGCAGGCTTGCCCGCAATGCGGGGGAAGTAACCCTCGGCCGTGGCGCGGCCTTCCTTGCCGTGGCAGGTGGTGCAGGCCAGCACGCGCGATGCCATGCCAGCGGGCACGGTGGCGGCAGGGGCCGCAGGGGCTGCAGAGGTGGCAGGAACAGGATCAGCGGGACTGGGCGCCGCGGCTGCAGCACTACAAGCCAGGGCGGCGCCCCACAGCGCCAGGGGGCGCAGCCGGGTGCGTAAAGAATCGATCATGGGTCTTGGTGTGGGGATCAAAAACGCGGCGCAAGGCCTGCAACACCCCGCACTTTAAGCCCGCAGCGCGCTGCATGCCGGGTGCGGGGCTTACACCAAAGGGTATGGCAGGGGTGCTCAGCCGCGCAGGGCCTGGCGTCATGCGTCAGGGCTGCGGCTTGACTCCAGGCACTAGCACTATCAAATCAATAGCTGCTAGCGCTTATGCAGCAAGCGCCAGTGCCGTTTTTATCCATGTTCCCGCCCTAGCAATAGGCCCACGGGCATCCCTCTCACGGCCCCGCACCAGCGCGCTGGTGCGCGTTCTCTTGCGCGGCCATGCGCACGGCGGCATTCACGGCGCCATAGCCGTCGTAGCCGCCCTCGCGCTGCACCACTTCAAAGAAGAAGCGGTCGGCAAAGGGCTCGGTGTAGGCGTGCAAAAAGCGCCCGCCGCCGGGCGACACATCGGCCACGATGTTCAGCGCCTGCATGCGGCGCACCAGGCCTTCATCCAGATCCAGGCGGGCCAGCAGGTCTTCGTAATAGTTGGGGCTGATGGGCAGCCACTTCACGCCCCGGGCCTGCAAGGTCTGCACCGTGGCAAAAATATCCTGCGTGGCCAGCGCGATGTGGTGCACGCCGCCGCCCGATCGGCCAGTGGCCCGCACCTGCTGCGCCGTGCGCGTGCGCTGGCTTTTGGAGACATTGAGCACCATGCGCAGGCTGCGCTGCGCGTTGCTCAGCGCACAGCTGCGCACCAGCCCAAACGGGTCGGCCAGCTCCAGACTCTCGCCCGCGCTCAGGCCCAGGATGGACTGGGCAAACAGCGTCCAGGTGTCGAGCTGGTCGTGCGCCAGCGCCAGCGCCATGTGGTCCACATGCGTGAGGCCGCCTGCCTGCGGCACCGGCGCGCGCGGCACGGGCGCCACAAAGTCAGCATCCAGCGTGGAGCCCGCGTGCACAAAGTGCACCACCGCGCCGCCGGGCGAGATGATGGCGGGCAGCTGCAGCTCGTTCGGCCCCAGCGGGCTGGTGTGCCGGGCCGACAGCAGGGCTGCTGCGCGGTTGGCGGCCTGCACCGGGTCGGGCGCGACCAGGCCCATGGCACACACCGAGGGGCCCAGCTCGTCAAAGCGCTGGCGAGCCTCCGACCCCGGCTGGGTGTTGATGACGAACTGGATGTCGCCCTGGCAATACAAATCCACCGCCTTGCTGCGGTGGCGGCCCGTGTGCGCAAAGCCCAGGGCGGTGAAGGTGCTGGCCAGGGCCTGGCCCGTGGCCTCGTCCACACCAAATTCGATGAAGCTGAAGCCACCCAGCGGCTGCGCAGCGGGCGGCGCGGCCAAGTCCAGCCGCTGCAAGGCGCGGGTGGCGGCAGGGGCGCGGGCCTCGGCAGATGCGGCCTGCGTGCGGGCCGTCAGCCGGTTCTTGCATTCGCTCTCCAGAAACAGCAGCGAGCGCATGGCGTCCAGCGCCGTGCGGCGGTTGGGCGTTTCGCGGAACACGTCGTTGAAGATTTCGAGCGACAGGTTGCCGGTGTAGCCCGCCAGCAGCGCCTGCTCAAAAAACGTCACCACATCCAGCTGCCCCTGGCCGGGAAAGTTGCGGTGGTGACGCGCCCACTGGATCACGTCCATGGCCAGCAGCGGCGCATCGGCCATCTGCACAAAGAAGATGCGGTCGCCGGGAATGTCGGCAATGCCCGTCGGGTCGTCGCGCAGCGACAGGGTGTGAAAGCTGTCCAGAATCAGCCCCAGGTGCGGGTGGTCGGCCTTCTCGACAATGTTCCACGCCTGCTTGTAGAGGTTGACCCACTTGCCCCAGGCCAGGGCCTCGTAGCCAATGCGCAGGTTGCGGCGGCTGGCGCGCTCGGCCAGCTCGTGCAGCTGCGCCGCCGCCCGCTCGGCATCGCCCAGCGATGCGGGCGAGGTGTTGGAGCACACCAGCATCAGCGGGCAGCCCAGCTCCTGCATCACATCGAACTTGCGTTCGGCGCGGTACAGGCTGCGGCGAAACAGCTCGTCGGGCATGCCTTCAAAGTCGCGAAACGGCTGGTACAGGTCAATGCCCAGGCCCAGGTCAGCGGCTTGCTGGCGCAGCTCGCGGGCGCTGCCGGTGAAGCTGATGAAGTCGGGCTCAAACAGCTCAATGCCATCGAAGCGCGCAGCGGCAATGGCTTCGAGCTTCTGGCGCAGGGTTCCGCTCAAAGAGACGGTGGCAATGGATCGGCGCATGGGTACACCTCGTGTCTCAGCAATCAATGGTTCAGAAAAGCCAAGGGCCGGGCAGCGCGCCCGCCCTGCGGGCGGCAGCGTCAGTACTTGATTTGCGCCACAGCGCGCAGCTCATCGGCCGTGGCGGTGCCGTAGCCAAAGAATTCCAGGTAAGCCGGAATCATCTCGAACAGCATGTCGGTACCCACCTGCACGCCGCAGCCCTTGGCCAGCGCGGCTTGCAGCAGGGGCGTGTATTCGGTCTTCATCACCACCTCGCCCACCATGGCACCAGCGTCGATGCGCGCCACATCAAAGGGCAGCGGGTCGCCCTCTTTCATGCCCAGCGGCGTGGCGTTCACCACCACGTCAAAACCGGCAGGGTCGTTGGAGCCCGTCTGCACCACCAGCTGCGGGTAGTGGGCGCGCAGGCGCTCGGCCAGGCCTTCGGCGCTGGCCGTGTTGGTATCAAACAGGCTAATGTGGGCCACGCCCTCTGCGGCCAGCGATGCCGCAATGGCCGAGCCCACGCCGCCCGCACCCGACACGATCACCCGCGCCCCACGCAACGTGCGCCCCTTGCGCAGCAGGCCGCGCACAAAGCCGGCGCCATCAAACTGGTCGCCCAGCCAGGTGCCATCGGGCCGCAGCAGCAGCGCGTTGCAGGCCCCGGCAATGCGGGCGGTGGGCGTGATTTCATCGGCCAGCGACAAGGTGGTGACCTTGTGCGGCATGGTCACCAAGGCGCCCCTGAGGTTGGTCACACGCGCAAGCGCCGCCAGCGTGCCAGCGTAGTCACCGGGCTTCACGCCCATGGGCACCACCACCGCGTCGATCCCCCGCTTTTCAAACCAGGGGTTGTAGATCATCGGTGCCTTGAACGACTCCGTGGGGTAGCCGAGATGGGCAATCAGTTGCGTGGTTCCCGAGATCATGCGGTGTGCACTCCGCGCAGTACCCATGCCAGTGCAGCAGCCAGCGCCACTGCGCAGCCCCACCCCGCCGCCAGCCCGGCGGGCCCATGCGGCTTAGCGGGAGTGGCAGCGGCTGGCGCCAGCCGCTGCGGCTGGCCTGGAAGATTGGAAGTCATGCACATCCGGCTCAGATAAATGCCTTGGTTGATGGGAAGTGCATGAAATGTACGAACTAGTACGTTATTCAATGATTAGGGCAAACCCTGAACTGCTGTGGAACATGGGTAACGCGGTGTGCAGCGCGACTTGAGCGGGTCAGGGGCCAGAACCGCCAACCTACAGCGTTCAGGGATAGAGCCGCTTCGCAGCGCCCGGAGTCAGTTGCCGGTTTCGCTGATACTCGCGCTGAATGCAGCGAAGCGGCTGTTGGGCGCTTCGACTTTCCCCGGCCCGAGTGGCGGTTGGAGAAGTTGCTGCTGCCAGATCGTTCCGCAACCCAACTGCTACCCCGCAGCGACCACTACTCAGTAAATTAGACTGACGGTTTCGACTCGTAGCGCTCGGTGGTGCCCAAGGAAAAGCAGTCGCTCCATGTTGACTGCAGTCATTCACCTTCGACGGGCTGAGCAAGTGCTTCGATCGTGACCAACCAATCGAGTAACGACTCGTCAGTGGGGTATGGCACGAACCCACCCCAAACCCCTGCCACACTTGATCTGGAGCGGGTGGTTTTCCTATCCGTTGGCTTCACCTGACTTCCCCTTTTGCGACCGCCCTGCATGCTTACCACTTCCCCGCCGTCCGCAAAACTGCTGCAACTGCTGCCCGAGGCGGTGGTGCAGACCGATGCGCTGTGGGAGATCACTTATCTGAATCCCGCGTGGTACAAGCTCACCGGCCATCCGGTGGCGGCGGCGCTCGGCAGGTCTTTGCTGGAGTTCGTACACCCCGATGACATCGGCACCCTGCGTTCAGGCATGCCAGTGTTCCGCTTGCGCTTTGCCGACGCGGACTATCGCTGGGTGCGCCTGCAACCCCACCCTGAGACAGACGCAGCGTAGCGGGTGATCAGCCGCCAGGGTGTCCTGATCGAGATCACCGAGGTCACCGAGCAGGTGCTGGTGGAGGTGCGCCAGCGCTTTTTGCGCTTGCTGGAAACCATTGACGGCGTGGTATGGGAAGCTGAAATCGGCGTGGGCAACACCTTTCTGAGCCCACAGGTCGAACGCTTGTTCGGCTACTCCGTCGAGGAGTGGCGGGCCGACCCGGGCTTCTGGCGGGCGCATGTGCATCCCGATGATCTGGAGGAGGCCCTGCGCATCGACGATGCGGCCTATAACGCCACGCACAGCCATGCCTACGAGATGAGCTACCGGCTCATTGCCAAGTCGGGCAAGGTCGTGTGGGTGCGCGATCTGTGCCGCGCGGTGGTCGAGCCGGGGCGGCCGAACCGCATGATCGGCCTGATGATCGACGTGACCCAGCAGAAGAACACCGAGCTGGAGTTGTTGCGCTCCGAAAACCGCTATTCGCTGGCCACGCGTGGGTCCAACGACGGCATCTGGTACTGGGACTTGCGCACGGACGCCCTGCATGTGTCAGGGCGTTTTTACCAGATCGTCGGGCTGGGCAGCTTCGATCTGGTGCATAGCGGTGGCTGGCGCTTTCTGGAGCAGTTCATCGATCCCGAGGATCGTGCTCGCGTGCAGGCGGCCTACCGCAGACACCTGGCGGGGAACAGCCCGAATTTTTCGGTGGATTTCCGGGCGTTCCACGGAGATGGGCGGCTGGTGTGGGTCAACTGGCGCGGGCTCGCCGAGTTTGAAAACGGCGTTGCGGTGCGCATGGCGGGGTCGCTCAGCGATCTGGCCGAGCGTGGCAGTTCCTACGATGCGCTGACCAACTTGCCGGGACGGCCGTTGTTCCGCGATCGCCTTGCGCAACTCATCGCGCTACAGCAAAACGAGGCGGTGAACGATGATGGTAGGCCGACACGCGGCGAAACCACGATGTTCGCCGTGCTGCTGCTGGACCTCAATGGGTTCAAGGCCGTCAATGACACCTACGGGCACCATGTGGGCGACCAGCTTTTGCAACAGGTGGCGCGGCGGCTCGAATCCTGCGTGCGGTCGGTGGATCTGGTCGCCCGCATGAGCGGCGACGAGTTCAATGTGCTGCTGGAGTCCATTGACCCCGCGGAAGCCAGCCAACGCGCAGAGCAGATTGCCGCCGCCCTCGCAGCGCCTTATGTGGTCGGCGAACACACCGTGATCAGTGGCGCGAGTATTGGATTGGTCAGCAGTGCATCCAGGCTGGCGACGGTGGACGACTACCTGCGCGCTGCAGACGCCGCCATGTACCGGGCCAAAAGTCAGTCATCGGGCGTGTGCGTGTTTCAATAAAAGATGTCCGAGGCGACTTTCTGCGCGGCTGTCGCATGGCTCGTTGCACTCGGCCCTCGTGGTCTGGACAGATCATGAACCTGCCCCCCGTTTGATGCCAAAGTTCACTGCTGCGGAGACTGACTGAATGACCGCAAACGGGCTTCGCAACGATTGGACGCAGCCATCACCGGATACCTCCGTTCAGCCTGAAGCTGCCTGCCTGACAAACATGCTCGCCGGTTGCTCATAGCCGAAAACAGTCTTTCCTCCCGAACACCCGTACGCCACCTCCCCCCGAAACGCAAACCCCACATACAACATCCGCACATCGTTGAGCCTCGCCTGGAACAGCACAGCCTCATCCAGCGTCAGCACCACCAAATACGATGCGGCCTTGTCTCGCGCCCAGCACGCATACTCCGGCACTGCGCCGCATGCCACCCGAAGCCGGGCATAGCGCGACAGCCACAAATCCCGTTCCCCCACCATGCCAAGCCGCTCCTCCGTTTCTCAGTTCTTCGCCATCAGAGCCCGGTGGCTGGTGTGGCTGTGCGCATTGGGTGGGCTGACAGCGCCCTTGTCGCGCACGCTGCCCACAAACCATGTGCCTTGGCTGCAGTGGCTGGTGGAGCTGGCAGCGCATTGGCAGTGGGTCTATGCCACGTTGGGCGCTGTGGCGATGGGCCTGGCGGCGTGGATGTTGCGGCGCAGTGCATGGCGGCTGGCTGTGCCCGCGCTGGTGGTGGCGGGGTCATTCGTTTGGCAGCCCGCTACCCTGCCCCCAGCAGCCGAGCCTGACATCTCCAACGCGAAGGTGCTGAAGGTAGGCACCGCCAACTTGAATCTGGACACCACCGACTTCACGCCGCTGCGGCAATGGCTGGCATCTGCCGATGCGCCGGATGTGGTGTTTTTGCAGGAATTCACCGAACTGGCCCAGCGTGCACTGGACGATGACACAGCCATTGCGGCGCGCTACCCACACCGGCTGGCTGTGCCCCAGCCCGACCCCTTTGGCTTGGCAATTCTTTCGCGCCACCCGCTGGCTGATGCGCGGGCGCTGCAGCCCCGCACCGATTACGACACCTTGCGCCTGCACGCTACGCTGCTGTGGCAAGGCCAGCCAGTGCACCTGAGCGCGCTGCACCCCATGCCGCCGCTGAGCAGCGCATATGCCCAGGCGCGTGACCACGCGTTGCGGGACGAGGCGCTGCGCCTGTCCCAATCAGGCGGGCTGGGTGTGATGGCAGGCGACCTCAACACCACGCCCTGGGCACGCGGCCTTTGGGGGGCCGAGCAAGCTCAGATGCGCCGCGCAGGCCCTGGGGTGCCCACCTGGCCCAATGCCTGGGGCTGGCTGTCGGTGCTGCCGGTAACCATCCCCCGGCAAAGCCGGGGGCATTCGGGATGTGAGCCGCTCAAAGCGGCTGTAAGGGGTCGCTAACGCGGCCCCTCATTCTTGGGGCCACCTATCGGTGGCTACTCACCTCCATAGACCGAGTTGGTCCAACCTCTCGTCTTCCTTCTCCTGGTTTCGGATGTACTCCCGTATCACCGCTTCGTCGCGTCCCACCGTCGAGACGAAGTACCCTCGCGCCCAGAAGTGCTGACCCACGAAGTTGCGCTTTCGCTCTCCGTACACCCGCGCAAGGTGGATTGCGCTCTTGCCTTTGATAAAGCCCACCACCTGCGACACCGAGTACTTCGGTGGGATCGACAGCATCATGTGCACGTGATCGGGCATCAGATGCCCCTCTTCAACCCTGCATTCCTTTTGCGCGGCCAACTTTCTGAATACCTCACCCAGGTGTTCGCGTAGCTGCTTGTACAGCGTTCGCCTTCGACACTTGGGGATGAAGACCACGTGATATTTGCAATCCCAGGCCGTGTGACTCAAACTTTCATACTTGTCCATCGTGTTTCTTCCTTTCGTTTGCTTGGCGGCTCACGATTGAAAGTCTCTACGGTGGACAACCTCCTGAAAAGTCAAACTTCTACTGCCTCCCCGGCAGAGCCGGGGGGCCTCCTTTTGGTAGCTAGACCATGTGCTGGCCTCGCCGGGGTGGCAACTGGTGGAGGCACACACGGGGCCGGACCTGGGCTCGGACCACCGGCCGATGGTGGTGCGGCTGGTGGCGCGGTAGACCAAGCCAGCGCCTGCGCGCTCAGCTGCACTCACCCCCGATGGCCGCCGCAAGGCACCTGCTCGACGGTGTTCGCGGCACATGCACGCTCTAATGACTCCACACCGGGCCGCGCTGCACAAGGCAAGGCGCGCCCTCGTTCTTCTCGAAAGGCATGCATGACCACCACCGCCACCATACCCACCACTGCATTGCAACTGCGCTCCCTCGTCCAGCCTGATGCAGCGTGACGCTGACCGATGCGGGCGAGCTGGCCCTGCGCCGCTGCCAGCAGATGCTGGCACTGACCACAGACCTGGAAGAAGAAACCGCCACCACCGCCGAGGGCGAGCTGCGCGGCCAGCTGCGGCTGACGTGCAGCGTGTCGTTTGCCTATGCCCAGCTGGGCGCAGCGATTGCGGACTTTCTGGCCCGGCACCCGCAGCTCAAGATCGACCTGGACGCGAGCGAAGGCTCATTGAACCTGGTGGAGCGGCGCATTGACCTGGCCATCCGCATCAGCGCCGATCCGGACCCGATGCTGATTGGCCGCCCGCTGGCGCAGTGCGATTCGGTGCTGGTCGCATCGCCCGCCTACTTAGCCGCCCATGGCACCCCGCAGCAGCCCGCCGACCTGGCCCGGCACCGCTGCCTGAGCTACGCCAACTTTGGCAAAAGCGTGTGGCAGCTTTCACGGGGCGATGTGGTGGAGCGCGTGAGCGTAACGAGCCCCTTCAGCGCCAACGAGGCCACGACGCTGATGCGCGCGGCCCTGGCGGGTGGCGGCATTGCGCTGCAGCCCACCTACCTCGTGAACCCGTACCTGCGCAGTGGCGAGTTGCAGGCGGTGCTGCCTGGCTGGGATCTGCCGGTGATGACGATCTATGCGCTGTACCCCTCGCGCAGGCACCTGTCACCAGCGGTGCGGGCGCTGCTGGACTTTTTGGTGCAGCGGTTTGAAGGAGTGGCGTGGTAGCCGCCTGCTGAAAAAATCTGAATTGCTGCAGTTTTGATAGCTGCCTGCGCTTGAATATCAAGCGCAGGAGCCACTTTTTACTCATATCCACAACATCCAGACCGAGGACCGCACAGCCCCCGCCTGAATGCATGCCCTCGCACGAAATGTTCAGGGCAAAACAGCCGTCGCCTTCGCCCGCGCAATCTGCGCATCAGCATCACGCTGCAGCAGCAGGCGCTGGGCGACCAGCTCTTGTGCGGCCTGGGTCACGGCAGCCACATAGCCTTCCTGCGTGCCATACAGCTCCTCCAGCGATGGCCGTGCATCGCCCGCCGCCAGCCGCGCGGCACGCGTCTTGTGGAAGGGAATGAAGCTGCCCGTGAGGTTGGCCAGATCGGTAATGCCAGGCGTGGCCACATAGTTGAACTCGATGCTGGTGCCCAGTGGTGCACGCGCCTCCACGCTGCGGATACCAGAGCGGGTGAGGCCTGTGCTGGCATCGACCTGCGGCACCAGGATGGCGTAGTCGCGGCCCAGGTTGCGCGGGGGCAGCACGGTGGCGATGCCTGCTTCGTCCTGCGGGATGTACTGCGGGCCAAAGTCGAACAGCGGGAAGTTGTTGTACAGGCCCCGGTAGCTGAAGTCCGGGATCGCCGTCTGCACGCCGCCCACCGCCCAGGTCAGCCCCTTCATGGCCGGGAAGGCCAGCGCCTCGGGCCGCACCAGCGTTCCGTCCGCCAGCTTGGGCACCTGGCTGGCGGGCGGCAGCGTGCCGCGCACCACCCAGTCTTCCAGGTTCAGGAACAGTGCGCGGAAGGTATCGTTGAAGTGCACCACCGTGCCCGTGGGGTACGTGGAGCGCGTGGGCGCATAGGCAATGCTGGCGGTGCCTCCTGCCCCGCCGTGCTGGGTGCTGGCGTAGTAGTAGATGCGGGCGTTGTCGGGCTGGGCCAGGTCCTTGGTGCCGTTAGCGTCCGTCAGCACCGGTGAGCCTTGCAGCTGCCAGAACTCGGTGCCCGACAGGCCCAGAAAGAACTTGGGGCAGGTGTTGGTGGTGGCGCAGCGCTTCATCACGCCGCCCTGGCGGCCGCTGATGTCGTCCATGTAGTCCTTATCCAGCCCGCGCGGTGCCGTCTGGCCGAAGGCGGTGTGGTCGGTGCGCAGGCCACCGCCGCCACCGGGCACTGCAAAGCGGGTGTTGATGTTGGTCTGGCGCGCCGCCACGTGGGCGTACATGCCGTCAAACACCTTGCCACCATCCAGTGCCTGGTTGAAGCCCAGGTGCAGGAAGGTCTTCATCGCGTTGCCCGACTGCGAGGTGCCCTGCCCCAGCGTGTGGGTGATACGACCAGCCACGGGGTTCGGCGTGCCATTCGAATCGGCCGCCTTGCTCCGGAAGAAGCTCACCGTGTCGCGCAGCGCAGCCAGGCCCACGCCCATCACCTTGGGGTCTTTGGCGACGTAGACCAGCTCATACAGATACGCCGGGTCGAACCCGCCCTTCAGGCACACGCTGGTGGCGCTGGGCGTACCGGGGAAGGCGTTGGTGCCGGTGTCGCAGGTGGCGAACTTCCAGTCGCTGGCAGGCACGGGCACGCGCGCATCGGTCTCGTTGGCGCGGCGGGTGAGTGAGTAGCCGGGCTGGGTGTTGTCCAGGCTCGCAGGCTCGTAGGGAATCATCGTGCCGTTAAAAACGCCGCCGGGCAGCGTCATGGCAGGGCTGGCGGCCGTGGGCACCAGCTCGGCGCGGTAGGGGCCGGTGATGCTGCTGCCATCCTTGTTCTTGGCCACGGGCACGGTCACCGTGAGGCGCGCGGCGGTGCTCTTGGGCACATCGCCCTGCCAGGCCGAATACAGCATCACGTAGCCCCGCTCCAGGTACACCGCATCGCTGGGTGTGGCCGTGGGGTTGAGCATGGTGAGGATGTTGCCGCGATTGGGAGCGTCGTAGCGCAGCACACCGCTGGCCTTGGCCATGTTCTTGGGCTTGAGCATGACGAAGTCGGCCTTGTACTCGACCATGCCGTTGGCATTGGTGGGTGCAAGCGCCAGGTCCTGGATGACGGCGTTCTTGGGGTCCTTGGGGTCCACCTCGCCGCTGACCGTGCCGGTCAGCCGCTCGTACTCGCCCACGTCGCCGTAGGTGCCGGGGAAGGCTTCGGTGGCGGTGATGCTGAGCCGGAGCTGTGGTGTTGCGGCAGGGGGATTGCTGGTGTCACTGCCGCCGCAGGCGGCGAGCAAGGTGGCGGCCACCAGGGCCGCGGGTGTCCAGAGGGTCTTCATGGCTTGTCTCCTGTTGGTGCGGTCATTGGCAGATGAAGCTGGCAGCCTCGTCGGTGCTGCCTGCACCTTTGTAGACGGCGGTCTGCGGGTGCGGACACAGCGGCCGCGTGCGAACGACGTTGCCCGCACTCACGCGCGACGCCACGATGTGCGTGGGCGCTTGCCCCTGCTCCACCCACCGGTCCAGCGCCATCAGCAAGTCGTTGTCAGCGTTGGGGTTGGGGGCCTGGCCGCCGCTGTTGCCAAAGGTCGTGGCACCCGCCCCGCCGCTGCAATGGCCCATGCCAGGGACCAGGAACAGGCGGTAGAACTTGTCGCGCTCGGCCTGGCTGCCCTGTGCGGCGGCCACGCGCTCGGCGTAGGCGATGGTGTCAACCGGGTTGACCACTGCGTCCTGCCAGCCCTGGAACACGATGGCCTTGGCACCAGCCGCCTTGAAAGCCGACAGGTCGGCGCTGTTATGGTCCACGAGCGGGCTGATCTTGGCATCTGCGAACATCAGGTCGCGGTCGAAGTCGAAGGTCCACCAGTCCCACCGCGGGTTTTCGAACACCCACAGCCGCCAGTAGTCGGCGCGCACGGGCTCGGCACCACCCCAGTAGCCGGGCCAGCCAGACTCACTGCCCACCGGGTAGCCGGGGTAGATCTGCGCACCGGTGCGTGGATTTCTCGGGCCGGCATAAATCTTTTGGGCCACGGCGACTTGGTCGGCTGTCAGGCAGTCGGCGGCATCGGCGCCTGTGCACTGCAGGCTCGCCACGTTGAACTTGTCGCTGGTGCAGTCCAGGGGGTTCTCCAGGACGCCGTCAGTCACGCCATCGAGAGCGTCGCAGGCAGTCACGGCGCGCTGGGTGATGAGGTTGGCCTTGGCGGATGTCAGGATCACCGGGCCGCTGGTGCTCTGCACGCGGTTGGACAGGTAGCGGTGCAGGAACTCCACGTTCAGCCGGGTGCGGTTGTTGCCCGGCGCGCCAGCAATCACTCCGTCAAAGTCCTGCGGAAAGCGCTGCATCTGGACATAGGCCTGGTGGCCACCAGTCGAACAGCCATAGTAGTAAGAGCGGCTGGGCGGCTGGGCCTTGAGGCCCTCGACCAGTGCACGCGAGGGCGCCGTGATGGCGTGGATGGAGCGCGATCCCCAGTCCCGAATTTTCTCGGGATGTCCCACCCCCCAGAACATCTCGTTGGGGTCTGTGGATTGGTGGCCGGTGTCGCCCCCCACCACCGCGTAGCCCTGACGCATCGCGTAGGCCATGTCGCCGGTGCTGAGCGCCGGGCTGTAGCCTCCGTTGCCAGTGACCACCATCTTTCCATTCCAGGCTGCGCCTTCGGGCACCCAAACCTCGAAATTGACGAGCGAGTCGCTGCTGGGGGTGGCCTGGCCGGTGATGCGGCAGAACGCCGGCAGGTTGGTAATGGCCGTCCTGCTGCCCGTCGGGGTGTAGCTGCCAGCAGCCACCGCACTGGCGCCGGTGACGGTGGCGCCGGTCAGCTGCACTGGAGCCAGCGCCGCTGGCTCACAGCTCTTGGGGGTGGCCACCGGTGTGGTCGGGGCGTCGCCGCCGGAGCCACCGCAGCCGCCGAGCACGGCCAGGGTGGCGCAACCGATCAGGCCGCGGGTGAAAAGTGATCGCATTGTTGTCTCCTGTCGTTGTTGGTCTGGGCATAGCTGCGCCCTGCACTGCGCAACCGTGCAACTTTTTTTGCTGGATGTGGGGGCTGTTGTGCCCCGTCGATGGCAGACCGGTACGGCCTTGCGTTTATTCGGGCTCGATGCCCGCAGCCTTGATCACCTTGCCCCACTTCACCGTTTCAGCGGCCTGGAACTTGGCCAGCTCGTCCGGGCTGGTGCGCCATGCTTCAGAGCCTGCGTTGTCAAAGAAGGTCTTTGCACCAGCACTTTGGGTGGCTGCGCCAAGCAGTTCGTTCAGGCGTGCAACCACGGGTGCGGGTGTGCCTGCGGGGGCATATGCGGCAAACCAGTAGCCCATGTCGTAGCCCTTCACCCCGGCTTCGTCGATGGTGGGCACGTCAGGCAGCTGGGTGCTGCGTTTTTGCGTGGAGTAGCCCAGAGCACGCAGCTTGCCAGCCTTGACCTGGGGTACGCCGGTGGAGGTGTCGGTGATCATCAAGTCAATCTGCCCGGCCAGCAAGTCGGTGATGGCAAACGGGTTGCTCTTGTACGGCACATGAAGGATGTCCACGCCCGCAAGCTGCTTGAACATCTCGCCCGCCACGCGGCTGGAGGCACTGCCGCTGCCAAAGGTCAGCTTGCCGGGGTTCTTCTTGGCAAAGACCACCAGGTCGCCCACGCTCTTGTGCGGCGATGCGGGGTTGACCACCAGCACCTGTCCGCCCTTGCCCAGGCCGGTGATGGGGGCAAAGTCCTTCACCGGGTCATACGAGAGCTTTTTGTACAGGTGCTCGTTGGCGGCGTGCGTGGTGTTGGTGGTGATAAGAATGGTGTAACCATCGGGCGCGGCCTTGGCCACGGCGGCGGCGGCAATCATGCCGCTGGCACCGGCCTTGTTGTCCACCACCACGGCCTGCTTGGTGTCGTTGGTGATGGACTGGCCGATGGCACGGGCCAGCTGGTCGGTGGCGCTGCCTGCGGCAAACGGCACCACAAAGGTGATGGGCTTGGCCGGAAAGGTTTGTGCAGCGGCGGGCGCGGTGATGGACAAGGCCATCAGGGCACCGGCGGCGGCAGTCAGTGCGTGGCGTCGGGTCAAGGCAAAGCGGTTAGCGGGCATGTTGTCTCCTTCTGTTCTATGGGTCATGTCAAACGAAAACGGGGGCGATCATGGAGTTGGTCCAGCCAGATAGTCGGCCAGCGCGGCAGGCACCTGCACGGGCAGGGACAGCAGCCAGTAGCTCAGCGTCTTGCCGTGGCTGTCGAGGTTGAGGGCGTCGTTCACGCCGCCGTCCAGCACGTCGTCCAGCACCAGGTTCATGGCGTGCAGCTGGGGCAGCAGGTAGCGGGCGACACGGCTAGGCTGGCGGGCAGCAAAGTGGCGGGCCACGACCTCTTCGGTCACTTGCTGCACCAGCACATCCCACAGCGCGGGGTGCCAGGCGATGACGCTGAGGTTGGAGCGGTTGCCCTTGTCACCCGTGCGGCTGTGGGCCAATCGGTAAAGAGGAACGGTGAGCATGGGGGCAGCCTCGGCATTGCGCGTGTCGGTCATTGCATGCCTCCTTCGTTCCACATTTGATAGCCGGTGACCACGGCACTGCGCGGCACCAGGCACGACACGGTGCCCAGGCGCGGGCGCATGGCGGTGCGCACGCCACCGCCGCCTGCGGGGCCGCAGGTGTAGAGCGCCGTCACCTCGCGCACCAGGCGCTGGGCGCTGGCGTGGTCACGGTGCTGCAGGGCCACGCGCAGGCGCACATCGCGGGCTTCGTCCAGGCCCGCAGCAGGCGCATCCAGCCAGGTGCTGGCGTCGTCGCCCAGCACGCTGGTCACGCCAATCAAATCCACGCGCACGGGGCCCAGGCCCTGCAGCCGCTCGCGCAGCACCTGGCCTGCCAGGCGGGCGCGGGCCTCGGCGCGGGGGCCTGCGTAAGAGATTTCGCCTTCGGCAAACCAGCCAGATTCAAAGCACACATTCACCTTGAGCGTGGGCGGCTGCGGATGGCCGCGCACGCCTTCCAGCCGCACCGCATCGGGCCCCACGGGCAGCACCTGGGCGGTGGTGATGTCGGCCACCACATCAGGGGTCAGGTAGGCAGCGGGGTCGTGCAGCTCGTACAGCAGCTGCTCTTTCACCGTGCGCTCGTTGATGCAGCCGCCGGTGCCTGCGGGCTTGGTGATGGTGCAGTGGCCGTCGGGGTCGATCTCGGCAATGGGGTAGCCCAGCGTGGCCAGGCCGGGCACATCTTTGTAGCCGGGGTCGGCAAAGTAGCCGCCGGTGACTTGCGCGCCGCATTCGAGCAAATGGCCCGCCATGGTGGCGCGGGCCAGGCGGTTCCAGTCGTCGGCCGCCCAGCCGTAGTGCGCCATGGCCGGGCCCAGCACCAGCGATGGGTCGGCCACGCGGCCGCAGACCACGATGTCGGCCCCGGCGCGCAGCGCATCGGCAATGGCCTGCGCGCCGATGTAGGCGTTGGCGCTGACGATGGGCTCGGTGGGCATGGCGGGGCCCAGGGCACGCTCCAGCAGCGCCCGGTGATGGGGGCCGCTCAGGTCGTCGCCCTGCACCACCGCTATGCGCGGGGCGCGCAGGCCCAGCGCAGCCGCCAGTTGGTGAATGCGCCTTGACGCGTCCGCAGGGTTGGCCGCGCCAAAGTTGCTGACGATGCGCACGCCATGCGCCAGGCAGTCGGCCAGCACGGGCTGCAGCAAATCCACCAGCAGCGGCTCATAGCCTGCATCGGGCTGGGTGCGGCGGGCCAGTTGGGCCAGCGCCAGGGTGCGCTCGGCCAGGGTTTCAAAAATCAGCACGGCAGGCTGGCCGCTGGCAATCAGGGCCTGCACCACGGGCGCAGCGGCATCGGTGCGGTCGCCCGAAAAGCCTGCCGCGCAGCCAATGCGCAGGTGGGGAATGTGTTGTGACATCAGTCGCTGTCTCCTGCGGCGCAATGTACGCAGGCTGCGCTATTCTGTGAAATCGATTGTTGCAATCAATCCATCTGCGATTCAAATGAATGAAAACCCCGCCCTTTCCACCCGCCAGCTCGATGCGTTTGTGGCGCTGGCCGAGCACCGCAGCTTTACGCGCGCGGCCATGCAGTGCCATTTGTCGCAGCCCGCGTTCAGCGCGCTGATCAAGGCGCTGGAAGACGCGCTGGGCGCGCGCCTGTTTGACCGGAGCACGCGGCATGTGGATTTGACGCCCGAGGGGGTGAACTTTCTCGAATCGGCCCACCGCATTCGTGCCGAGATGCGCGCCGCCGTGCCGGCCCTGCGCGATGCCGTGACGCTGCAGCGCGGCCGCGTGGGCGTGGCGCTGCTGCCATCGCTGGCAGCGGGCTGGCTGCCGCAGGTGCTGGCCAGCTACCAGCAAGCCCACCCCGGCATTGCGGTGGACATTGCCGATGTGCTGTCGGAGCCCTGCATTGACCGCGTGGCCAGCGGCGCGGCCGACTTTGCCCTGGCCGCCATCCGCGCCGACACACCCGCACTGCAGGCCGAGCCGTTTTGCAGCGATGGCTTTCACCTGGTGTGCCCCGACGCCCACCCGCTGGCGCGGCGCAGAAAGCCGCTGGCGGTGGCCGACTTGGCGGGCTACCCGTTCATCCACCTGGCACGCCACAGCAGCGTGCGCCAGTACCTGGAGGCGGCCTTTCGCCCGCAGGCCATGCGCACGCTGATGGAGGTGGAGCAACTGGCCACGGTGACCGGCATGGTGCGCGCGGGCCTGGGCATCAGCGTGGTGCCAGCGCTCACGCTGTTCCACTTCCAGCAGCCGGGGGTGGTCACCCGCCCGCTGCAGTTGCCAGGTTTGCAAAGGCAGATTTATCTGGTGCGGCGTCGCGACCAGAGCCTGTCGATCGCGGCGCAATCGCTGTATGAATGGATGGTGGCGCGGCGGCCTCGGCTAGGCTAGGCAGTGCCTGCGCTGCTTGCTACAAAATAAATAGCTTCCAGCGCTTTAACAGGCCGTTGAAAAAGTGGGCATCGAACGCATCAGGGACGCTGTTTTCGAAGAAACGAGTGGCCCAGACGCGTCTGCGCAGCGATTGCACCGGCCAATCTGGCCTGTTTGCAGGCCATCTCGCCCATTTCGGGCGCACGTATCCCCGGGCTCACGCATGATGCGCGTCCCACCAGCCGCCGATGCTGCCCATGCGCACCAGGTTGTAGGTGGCAAAGCACAGCAGCGCCTGACCCGTGAGCTTGGCCTGACCGATGAGCTTGGTCTTGGCCAGACCACCCACGGTCTTGATCCAGCCAAAGGCCTCCTCAATGCGCTTGCGCACCTTCTGACTGGTCTTGTAGCCCTCGTGTCGGGTGATCCGGGCATCCACCGCCGAGTGCTTGTCCTTGGCCGCCACGTGCGGCGTGACCTTGAGCTTTCGGCAGCCCTTGATGAAGGCCTTGCTGTCGTAGCCCTTGTCGGCCCCGACCGTAGCCCGCTTGTTCTTGTTGTCCCGGCGCCCAAGCATCGCGAGCGCCGCCTCGCGCTCGGCGGTGCCGCTGGCATGGGTGATCTCCACGTCCACGATCAGACCGTTGCGGTTTTCCATGAGGATGTGCGCCATGTGGCACAGGCGAGCCTTGTCGCCCGCGCTCTTCTTGAACAGCCGGGCATCGGGGTCCGTGGTACTGGCGTGGGTGTCGTTGCAGCGCTGCTGTCCTTTGAAGTCCACCTCGGGATTGCGCCCCTCAGTCGGGGTTTGGTCGTCGTCCCGGCGCTTGAAACTTTTGTGCGAGGCCCAGGCCTCGATCAGCGTGCCGTCCACGCTGAAGTGTTCGTCGCTGGTCAACTTCGCCCAATCGGCGGTGTGCTTGACCCGCTCGAAGAAGGCGCGGGCCAAGTCTTCGTTGAAGAGCCGCTCGCGGTTGGCGCTGAAGGTGGAGTGGTCCCAGACCTTGTCCTCGATGTTCAGGCCCACGAACCAGCGGTACAGCAGGTTGTAGTTGACCGCTTCGACCAACTGGCGCTCGCTGCGGATGGAGAACAGGATCTGCAGCAGCAGGGCCTTGAGCAGCATCTCCGGCGGCACCGAGGGGCGGCCCCGGCGGGCGTACACCGCGTCGAACTCGCGGTTCATCGTCGCCAGCAGCGCATCGACTGCGGCGCGCAGTTTGCGCAGCGGGTGTGTCTGCGGCACGCGCTCTTCAAGGCTGATGTAGCTGAACATCGCCCCCTGGAAGTCTTGGTTGCCTCTCATCGTCCTCGTCTGGGTTGTTCGCCGATGGCTTCAGATCGTACTGGCCGACGCCAGCGTCGGCGGGGGATTTTTCAACGGCCTGCTAATGGCGGGCGCTACAGGGCATTTTGATAAAAAACATCGCTCACACCCAAGCACACTCGCCCCGGGCCAGCAGCCCCAAGGGCCCAACGGGTGGGTAAATCCGCGAGAATCTCGGCCCTTAGCATTTCTTCTGCCCCAGGCTCTCATGACCGACGCAACCTCTGCACCCGCCCTGCCCGACCACCTCTCGTCCGACCCGCGCAGCCCGCACCACAACGCCGCCGTGTTCGAGCACGACATTGGCATCCGCTTCAATGGCAAGGAACGTTTTGACGTGCAGGAATACTGCGTCAGCGAAGGCTGGGTCAAAGTGCCCGCCGGCAAGACGGTGGACCGCAAGGGCCAGCCCCTGCTGATCAAGCTCAAGGGCACGGTCGAGGCGTTTTACCGCTGACCCCGCCCGGCGCTGCCGCCTTCACGCCTGCATGACCCGTACCGCCGCTTTGCCCGTGGCGCAGCCCGCGCCGCCGGGGCTGTGGGTCATCCACTGCGATGGCAGCGCCATTCCCAACCCTGGCCGCATGGGCCTGGGCGCTACGCTGCTGGCTCCCGATGGGCAGCAGCACACCCTGTCGCACACCAGCAGCCTGGTGGGCTGCAACAACGAAGCCGAGCTGCGCGCCTTGATGGCCGCACTGCAACAAGCCCACGCCCTGGGCGCACGCGCGATTGCCGTGCGCAGCGACAGCAGCCTTCTCCTCGAACAATTGCGGCCGCCGCAACCAGGCCAGCGCCCCGCTGCCCCGATTACCCGGCTGGCCGAGCTGTTTGACAGCGCACGCGCCTGGCTGGCGCGCTTTGACAGCGTGCAGTGGCAGTGGATTCCGCGCCACCGCAACAGCGCCGCCGACACCCTGGCCCGCGCTGCCCTGGGCGCCCCGGCCAAGGTGGCCCCACACCCCAGCCACAAGAAAAAGAAGCGCTGAACCTCTGTTCAAAGGCACCGCCTGCACCGTGGGCCAGCGTGGCGATGTCGCTCCTGCGTCATTGAAACGTCACAAAGTTGACGTTTTTGCAACAATTTCCCTGCATACTTTGCTGGTTTGGGCTCTTCTGCACGTATCCCGCCCCAGGGCGCGGTGATGGGTGCAGGCGGTCTATCGAAGGCTGTGCAGCAGATGCTCTGCTCCTGCCCGGGTCTTGGACCTGTTCTCACATCTTCAAGGAAGGAACGACATGCGACGTAATGCACGCTGGGTGGTGCTTTTGGCAGGCGCTGGCGCGGTGCTAGGCACTGCCGTGGCACAGAACAACAACGCAGCCGCCCAGGCGCGCGCTGCAGCCGCCAGCCCGGCCCCCAACTTTGCCAGCAGCCCCCGCGAAAAGCTCGTGGTGGCCATGCCCAAGACATATGCGCGGGCCGAGACCATGCTGCTGTGGGGCGACTACTTCAACCACCTGGCACGCTGCGGCAACCTGGACTTGCAGAACCAGCATGGGGAATCGCTGGAGCGCAGCTCCAACATCGACCTGCTGGGCGAGAAAGAGCTGATCGATGGCATCACGTCGGGCAAGGTGCAACTGGCCCAGGTCAACCCCGGATTGGTGCCGCAACTGGTGGCCGCAGGCCAGCCCACGCCGTTCGCTGTGCCGGGCAACAAGGCGTCGGGCAAGCGCAACTCTTACCACCTGATCCTGATTGCGCGGGTGGACAGCCCCTACAAGGAACCCAAGGACCTGATCGGCAAGAAGATTGCCCACTCCACACCCACCTCCAACTCGGGCAACCTGGCGCCGCGCGCGCTGTTCCCGGCCATTGGGCTGGTGCCGGACAAGAACTACGAAGTGGTTTTCTCCAACGGGCACGAACGCTCGGTAACGGGCGTGATGCACGGCTTTTACCCCGCAGCCGCCGTGGCCAGCGACCTGTACCAGCGCATGGTGCTCAAGGGCGACGTGAAGGGTTCGAGCATTCGCACGCTGTGGGAAAGCGCCCCCTTCATGACCGAGACCTGGACGCTGGGCAAATCGGCATCGCCCGATGTGCAAAACCGCGTGCAGAAATGCTCTTACGCCTACAGCTTCTCACCCAAGCTCAAGCAATTGCTGCCGGGCAACGACACCATGCTGCCCATCAATTTCGAGCGTGATTTCGCGACGGTGATGGAGGTCTACAAAAAGACGCAGCAAGCCCAGGCTGCTGCGAAGTAAAGCCCCCCCGCGCCGGGCCCGCTGCGCTACCTGGGCTGGACGGTGTGGTCCCGGTCTGGCTTGCGCCAGGGGTCCACATGGGTCATCAGGTTGAGCACCCGGTGGCGCTGCATCACGCGCTGGCGGGCCTCCACCGCAATGTCGTGACCCTCTTCCACGGTGATCTGGGCGTCCACCTCCAGGTGGGCGTCCACCACCACCATGTCGCCCATCTTGCGGGTGCGCACATCGTGCACGCCAGCCACGCCGGGGGTGTCCAGCAAGGTCTGGCGAATGGCCTGCACCTCCTGCTCATCCACCGCGCGGTCCATCAGGTCGTGCATGGCGTCCCAGCCAAACTCCCAGCCCATCTTGCCCACCATGAAACCCACGATCAGCGCGGCTATCGGGTCCAGGATGGGGTAGCCCGCCAGGTTGCCCGCAATGCCCACGCCCACCACCAGCGACGAGGCCGCATCCGAGCGCGCATGCCACGCGTTGGCCACCAGCATGCTCGACTTGACCTTTTTGGCCACCGCCAGCATGTAGCGAAAGAGCAGTTCCTTGCCCACCAGCGCGCCCCCGGCCACCCACAGCGCCACCGAGTGCACCTGGGGCACGGATTCGGGGTTTTCGAGCTTCACCACCGCAGACCAGACCATGCCCACGCCCACGGCGAGCAGCAGCAAGCCCAGCACCAAAGATGCGGCGGTCTCAAACCGCTGGTGGCCATAGGGATGGTCTTCGTCGGCGTCTTTTTGCGAGTGGTGGTTGGCAAACAGCACCACAAAATCCGCCACCAGATCGGACAGGGAGTGGATGCCATCGGCAATCAGGCTCTGCGATTTGGCCCACACCCCCACCACGATCTGCACGGTGGACAGCACCAGGTTGACTACCACGCTGACCCAGGTGCTGCGCGAGGCGGCAGCGGCGCGCTCTTGCGGCGAGTGCTCGGTGTCTTCGGTGTCGTCCAGTTCGTTGAAATTCATGGGCTCTGATTCAAATTCAGTGAGGCCCCACAGGCTACACGCCCAGTCTTAAGAATGCATTGAGGCCCGTTCAGTTTTGCGCGAATATGCCGATAACCCTGCCATGCAAGTCTCTATCGCCTCCTCCGCCAGCAGCGCATCGGGCGCCCAGTCCTCCAGCGAAAGCGCCAAACTGCAAAAGCAACTGCGCCAGTTGACCGACGAACTCAAAAGCGTGGCCACCTCTGACCTGGACGCCAAGGCCAAGAAGCAAAGGGTAGAGGCCCTGCAAGCGCAGATCCAGATGGTGCAAGCGCAAATTGAGGCCATTCAGCGCCAGAACCAGCAAGCGCAGATCGAAAAGCAAAAGCAGGCCGAGCTTGCCAAGGCGCAAAAAGCCGCCGAAACCCAGACCAAGCAAAACAACAGCGCCACGCCCGGCCGCCAACGCACGCCCGGCCTGGGCGACAACGTAGACACCTTCGCCTGACTCGCCGCCCGACCGCGGGCCGCGAACTACGTTGGCACAGCGGTCACCGTGGCTGCCGCCACCAACTTTTGCGTGTAAGGGTGTGCAGGGCGGTTCAGCACCGCGTCCACCGTCCCGCATTCCACGATGGCGCCGTCCTTCATCACCAGCACGTCGTGCGCCATGGCGCGGATGACCTCCACATCGTGCGTGATGAGCAGGTAGCTCAGGCCCTTCTCTCGTTGCAGGCGCTGCAGCAAGGCCAGCACCTGTTGCTGGATGGTGACATCGAGGGCGCTGGTGGGCTCGTCCAGCACCAGCACCTGGGGCTGCACGATGAGGGCGCGGGCCACGGCCAGGCGCTGGCGCTGGCCGCCTGAAAATTCATGCGGGTAGCGCGCGAGCAGGCCAGGGAACTGCGCCTCCGTCAGGCCCACCTCGGCCAGGGCGGCTTCCACGCGGGTGCGGCGCTCGGCAGTGTGGATGCCAGGTTCATGCACCAGCAGCCCCTCGCCCACGATTTCTTCGACCGTGAGGCGCGGCGAGAGCGACGAGAACGGGTCCTGGAACACCACCTGCACCCGCTTGCGCAGTGCCTGGTTGGCGGGTGTGTTGCGGGTGGCTGGCTGCTGCCAGGCCTGGCTGTTGACCTGCAGATCGCCCTGCGACGGCAGCAGGCCCAGGATGGCCTGCGCCAGGGTGGACTTGCCCGAGCCCGATTCGCCCACCACGCCCAGCGTCTGCCCCGGCAGCAATTGCAGATCGGCCCCCTGCACGGCCACGAACTCGCCCCTCTTGAACCAGCCGCGCACGCCCGGCAGCGGCGTGGGGTACGCCACGCGCAACTGGCGCGCTTGCACTACGGGCGGTGTACCTGCGGGCGGGGCCGCCTCCACCACATCGCGCCGGGGCTGGCTGGTGATCAGGCGGCGCGTGTAGGGGTGCTGTGGGTTCGCAAACACCTCGGCCACAGCGCCCTGCTCTACCAGCACGCCCTGCTCCATCACCGCCACGCGGTCGGCAAAGCGGCGCACCAGGTTCAAATCGTGCGTGATGAGCAGCACGGCCATGCCGGTCTGGCGTTGCAGGTCAGAGAGCAAATCCAGAATCTGCCCGCGCAGCGTCACATCCAGCGCGGTGGTGGGCTCGTCGGCCAGCAGCAGCTGGGGTTCGCTGGCCAGGGCCATGGCAATCATGGCGCGCTGGCGCTGCCCGCCCGAAAGCTGGTGCGGAAAGCTGCCCGCGCGCCTGGCAGGCTCAGGAATGCCGGTTTTTGCTAGCAATTCAATAGCTGCTTGCGCACATTCTGCGCCGGTCAAACCCTTTTTTAGCATCAAGATCTCGGCGATCTGCTGGCCGATGGTCATGAGCGGGTTGAGCGCGGTCATGGGCTCCTGGAAGACCATGGCAATGTCTCCACCGCGCACGCCGCGCATTTCACGCTCGGAAAGCTGCAGCAGGTCGCGCCCGGCAAACAGGGCCTGGCCCTCCACCGCTGCATCACCCAGCAGGCGCAGCAGGCTGAGCGCGGTGATCGTCTTGCCCGAGCCAGACTCGCCCACCAGCGCCAGCTTTTCGCCCCGTGCAATCTCGAAGCCCACGCCACGTACCACCGACTTGGCGCCAAAGCGAACCTGCAGGTCACGCACCTGCAGCAAAGGGGTGGCGGGGGTTGTGCTGTGTGCCTGCATCACTTGTCGGCCTTTCGTGGATCCAGAGCATCGCGCAAGGCATCGCCCATGAAGGTCAGCAGCAGCAAGGTGACCACCAGCACCGCAAAGGTGGAGAGCGAAATCCACCAGGCGTCGATGCTGTTCTTGCCCTGGCTCAGCAGCTCGCCCAGGCTGGGGGTGCCGGGTGGCACGCCTAGGCCCAGAAAGTCGAGCGAGGTGAGCGCGAGGATGGCCGCGCTCATGCGAAACGGCAGGAAGGTGACCACCGGCGTGAGGCTGTTGGGCAGGATGTGGCGCCAGATGATGTGCCAGTTGCCCACGCCCAGTGCGCGGGCCGCCTTCACGTAGTCCAGCTGGCGGTTGCGCAGAAATTCGGCACGCACATAGTCCGACAGGCCCATCCAGCCAAACAGGCTCAGCAAAATCAGCAGCAGCGCAATGCTGGGCGCAAACACCGCGCTGAAGATGATGAGCAGATACAGCTCGGGCATGGAGCCCCAGATTTCAATAAAGCGCTGAAAGGCCAGGTCCGTCTTGCCCCCAAAAAAGCCCTGAATGGCACCGGTGACCACGCCCAGCACCACGCCCGTGGCCGTGAGCGCGAGCCCGAACAGCACGCTCACCCGAAAACCATAGAGCAATTGCGCCAGCAGGTCCCGCCCCCGGTCGTCGGTGCCCAGCCAGTTGTCGGCCGTGGGGGCCGAGGGGTTGGGCGACTTGGCAAAGTAGTTGAGCGTGTTGGGACCGTAGCGGTTGAGGGTGTAGAGCGCCCAGTTGCCATCAGCACTCAGCCGCTGCTGGATGAAGGGGTCGAGGTAATCGGTGGGCGTGTCAAAGTCGCCCCCGAAGGTTTTTTCGGAATAGTCCCGCAGCATGGGGAAGTAGGTTTGCCCCTCGTAGCGCACGATCAGGGGCTTGTCGTTGCTGACCAGTTCGGCACACAGGCTGACCAGTACCAGTGCGCAAAACAGCCACAGGCTCCAGTAACCCTGCCGGTTGCGCTTGAAACGCAGCCAGGCGCGGCGGGAGGGCGACAGTGAAGCGGATGCAGCGCTGTCAGATGCAGCGGGTAAAGAAGGTGTGGTGGAACCCATGGTGCGGATGGTTGCTTCGTCTTCCAAAGTCACACAGCGTCGTGCAGCAAGAGGGCCTTGCTGTACTGCAAAAATTCGTCCAGGTGCTTTTCAATGATGGCGACAGTGATGGGCAGTTGCAGGCTCTGGTAATCGTGCACCGCAATGTTGCGAAAGCCCACCATGCGCTGCAAGCCTGCAGCCAGCTCCTGTTCAATCCGGCCTGCACGGGCCAGCAGAGCAAACACATCCCGCGCACTTTGCGGAACGCCCAACCGGTCACGCCGGATCAGGTGCTGCCCCATGTCCAACGCGGCCTCACAGGCGCGTTGGATGTTCAAAATTGCGGCGTCCTGGCGGCTGAAATTGGTGGCAAAACTGGCGGGGTCACTGAAATACTCTTCGCGCGCGCGCTGCACGCAGCGCTCAATCGTTGCGGCCTTGTTAATCAGAACGTCATCCACCATACACGCTCCCACGCTGTTGAATGTCCGCCAGCAAGCCAGTCCGTGCAGCATCCAGCTCAGTCTTATCACTCAGGACAGCGCTCTCAAAAATAGCCGCCTGGGCATCTCTGGCCCACCAGCGCACGCCCTGCGTGATGACCTGGTACTGCATCACGGTGGAAGCAGCACGCAAATCCAGCAAATCGACAGGACAACCGGCCACATCAGCCAACTCGCCCGACAAGCTCCACAGCTGGTGCACATCGGCGTAACCAGCCACCAGGACTGCCAAGTCCAAATCACTCTGGGGCGTTGCCACACCGTGCACCCGGCTGCCAAAGGCATACACCGCCAACAGCCCAGGCAATTGAGCTTGTAGCAGGTGCACGGTGCGCTCTATCCCCTCAAGGGACAAAGGTGCGGGGAGCGTGTGCGTCGAGGGCATTACGAGTCTTTCAATCAAACTTCACGCGGGGGTCTACCCACACGTAGCACAGGTCGCTCACCAGCTTGGTCACCAAGCCGATCAGCGTGAACAAATACAGCGTGCCCAGCACCACCGGGTAGTCGCGGCGGATCACGCTTTCGTAGCTGAGCAGGCCCAGGCCGTCGAGGGAATACAGCGTCTCGATCAGCAGCGACCCGGTGAAGAACGCGCCAATGAACGCCGCCGGAAAGCCGGTGATGATGGGAATGAGCGCATTGCGCAGCACATGCTTCCACAGCACCTGCCGGTCGCTCAGCCCCTTGGCACGGGCGGTGAGCACGTATTGCTTGCGGATCTCTTCCAAAAAGGCATTTTTGGTAAGCATGGTGGTGACGGCAAAGCTGCCCAGTACCATGGACGTGATGGGCAAGGCGATGTGCCAGAGGTAGTCCGTCACCTTGCCCCACATCGACAGTTCTTCCCAGTTGGCCGAGGTGAGCCCGCGCAGCGGAAACCACTGCAACTGCCCGCCAAACACCACCAGCAGCGCCACGCCCAGCACAAAGCCCGGAATGGCATAGCCCACCAGCACCAGCAAGGTGGTGACCAGGTCAAACCGCGAGCCCGCCCGCACCGCCTTGGCCACGCCCAGCGGCACGGCCACCAGGTAGCTGATGAAGAAGGTCCACAGGCCCAGACTGATGGAGACCGGCAGCTTCTCTTTCACCAGTTGCCACACATCCTTGTTCTGGAAGAAGCTGCGGCCCAGGTCAAACCGTGCGAACTGGCCCAGCATTTGAAAGAAGCGCTCGTGCGCAGGTTTGTCGAAGCCGTACAGCGCCTTGATCTGCTCCAGCCGCTTGGGATCCACCCCCTGCGCGCCGCGGTAGCCCATGCCGCCGCCTTCGGCACCGCCGCCGCCCGCCATCCCGGCCTTGGCTTCGGCCATGTACTGCTCCACCGGGCCGCCGGGCACGAACTGCACCACCACAAAAGTGAGCAGCAGCACGCCCAGCAGGGTGGGAAACATCAGCAAAAAACGTTTGAGGATGTAGGCAAACATGGGCTGGTTGGGTGAAGTCCGAGCGTTGGGCTGTGGGGCAAGAAGGCGCTGGAGGCAAACGCTGCGCTGCTTCTCACTTCTTGTCAGGCGCCGTCTGCGGCGGGTTGCGCGCCCACCACGTGTCGATCGCCCAGCCCTCGCCACTGGCGTAGGGCGGCATGGCGTCCGGCCGCGCCAGCCGCCATGCGTTGTAGGCCATGCGGTGCGTGCCCGCCGTCCACTGCGGAATCAGGTAGTGGCTGTGGGCAATGATGCGTTCGAGCGCATGGCAGGCGGGCAGCAGTTGCGCCTCGGTCTTGGCCGAAGTCATGGCCTTGATCATCGCGTCCACCGCAGGGTTCTTCACGCCGGGGAAGTTGCCGGAGTCTTCCATGTCGGCCGCCGCGCTGCCAAACATGTCAGCAAACTCCTGGCCCGGGTTGTTGGTGCCCTGGTAGGCCATGGAGGTAATGTCGAAGTCAAACTTCTGCAGCCGCTGCTGGTACAGGGCAAAGTCCACCGAGCGGAACTTGAGCGTGATGCCGAGCTTCTCCAGCGCGCGCATCCAGGGCGTGACGGTGCGCACGCCGCCTTCGTTGCTGTCCATATACTCCAGCACCATGGCCTGACCCTGGGCGTTGCGCAGGGCACCATCGCGCACCTCCCAGCCCGCTTCCTTGAGCAAGGCCTGGGCCCGGCGAAGGTTGGCGCGCAGTGACGAGTCGCCATCGGTGCGGGGTGGCACCGTCATGGGGCCGAAAGCGGCTGCGGGGATGTGCTTGCGCCAGGGTTCCATCAGCGCCAGTTCTTCAGGCGACGGGGTGCCCCGGGTTTCGCAGGCCGTGTTGCCAAACAGGCCGTTCACCCGCTGGTAGGCACCGTAGAACAGCTGGCGGTTCATCCATTCATAGTCCACCGCCAGGCCCAGCGCCTCGCGCACGCGCACGTCCTGCAGGAAGGGGCGGCGGGTGTTGAGCACGTAGCTTTGAAACCCTGCGGGCAGCTTGTGCTTGAACTCGCCCTTGACCAGCTCGCCGGTATCGAACTTCTTGCCGTTCACGCGCCGGGCCCAGTCGCCCGCGCTGAAAAAGCGCATCAGGTCAAACTCGCCCGCTTTCAGGGCCTCGAGCCGTGCCGTGCTGTCTTTGTAGATCTTGACCAGGATGCGGTCAAAGTTGGCCGTGCCTTTGCGCACATTCAAATCGCGCGCCCAGTATTGCGGGTCACGCACGTAGGTGATGTCTTTGCCAAACTGCACCGGGCCGATCTTGTAAGGGCCGCTGCCAATTGGGATGTCCGTCACCACCTGATCGAACGGCTTGGCCTTGCCGTTTTCTACCCCCCAGTCGCGGCTGAACACCGGCAGGCCACCCACGGTGAGGGGCAACTCGCGGTTGGGCAGCTTGAAGCTGTAGCGCACAGTGCGGTCGTCCACCACGTCCACCCCGGCCACCTCGGCCAGCAAGGTTTTGTAGGCGGGCGAGGTAAAGGGGCCCACCAAAGTGTCGAAGCTGTGCTTCACATCCTGCGCCAGCACCGGCTTGCCGTGGTGAAAACGCGCTTCAGGCCGCAGGCGGAAGGTCGCCGACAGGCCATCTGCAGCCACGTCCACATCTTCGGCCAGCAGACCGTAGCCGGTGGCAGTTTCGTCTTGCGCCCCCACCAGTAGCGAGTCGAACATCAGCGACGACAGGTAGGCCGGCGCATTGCCTTTGATGGTGAAGGGGTTGTACTTGTCGAACGTGGACACGCGCAGGTTGCTCACCAAACGCAGCTCACCGCCCTTGGGGGCGGCGGGGTTCACGTAGGCAAAGTGATCAAACCCGGCAGGGTATTTGGGCTCGCCCCACAGGGCGTAAGCGTGCGCCGCCCAGGCAGGGGCCGCGCCCCCGACACATCCCGCCAGCAAAAAAGTAAGCCAAAACCGCATGCGACAATTCTGCACTACGTTCATTGGCCACCGCACCGCTTGGCGCATTCCCCTATGCGCTAAGCCCGTGGGCCCCACCCCCATCCCCGAAGGAGAAGAAACATGGGTTTTCTGACCGGCAAGAAACTGCTCATCACCGGCGTGCTGTCCAACCGTTCCATCGCCTATGGCATTGCCAAGGCCTGCCACGAACAGGGTGCCGAGCTGGCTTTCAGCTACGTGGGTGAGCGCTTCAAGGACCGCATCACCGAGTTCGCTGCCGAGTTCAATTCCAAGCTGGTGTTTGACTGCGATGTAGCCAGCGACGAGCAGATTGCCCGCATGTTTGCCGACCTGAGCCAGGTCTGGCCCAAATTCGACGGCTTTGTGCACAGCATTGGCTTTGCCCCTCGCGAAGCCATTGCTGGCAACTTCCTGGACGGCCTCTCGCGCGAGAACTTCCGCATTGCGCATGACATCAGCGCCTACAGCTTCCCTGCCATGGCCAAGGCTGCCCTGCCTTACCTGAACGACAAGTCGTCGTTGCTGACGCTGTCTTACCTGGGCGCGTTGCGCTCCATCCCCAACTACAACACCATGGGCCTGGCCAAGGCCAGCCTGGAAGCCAGCGTGCGCTACCTGGCCGAAGCCGTGGGCCGCACCGAAGACGGCCGCAGCATCCGCGCCAACGGCATCAGCGCCGGCCCCATCAAGACCCTGGCCGCCAGCGGCATCAAGGACTTTGGCAAGCTGCTCAGCCGCGTGGCCGACGCCTCGCCCCTGCGCCGCAACGTGACCATTGAAGACGTGGGCAATGTGGCCGCCTTCCTGCTGTCCGACCTGGCCAGCGGCATGACGGCCGAAATCACCTATGTGGACGGCGGCTTCAGCCAGACCGCAGGCCTGAGCGCAGACCAGGTGTAAAACTGCGCAGGGCTGAACAGGCTCCACATCAAATTGGCTGCTAGCGTTTATTTAACAAGCGCTAGCAGCTATTTTTTTGATAGCAACACACTTCCACGATGCACCGCAGACGCTGCCTGACCTGGCTGGGCCTGATGCCCCTGAGCCCTCTCACCCCCCTGCTCCCGCTGACTACCCCTGCAGCTTGGGCAGCCGATGCACCCGCCCTGCTGCTGGCCAACGTGTACCGCCCCGGAATGCCATTGGCCGACTACTGGGTGAGCGAGAAATACGACGGCGTGCGCGGCTATTGGGATGGGCACACCTTGCGCACGCGCGGCGGCGAAACCGTGGTGGCCCCCGCGTGGTTTACCGCAGGCTGGCCCACCACGCCCATGGACGGCGAGCTGTGGGCCGGGCGTGGCCGCTTTGCCCATGCCCAGTCCACCACCCGGCAACAGCAACCTGACGATGCCGCGTGGCGACAGATGCGCTTCATGGTGTTTGACCTGCCCGCCCACGGCGGTGTGTTTGACGAACGCCTGGCTGCCTTGAAAACGCTGGTCGCATCCATCCAGCAAGACTGGGTGCAGGCCGTGCCACAGCAACGTGTGGCCACCGATGCCGCCTTGCAGGCCCTGTTGCAACGCACGGTGCGATCGGGTGGCGAGGGGCTGATGCTGCACAAAGGCAGCTCGCTGTACCGATCAGGCCGCAGCGATGACCTCATCAAGCTGAAGACGCATGACGACGCGGAGGCCCTGGTCGTAGGCCACCTGCCCGGCAAAGGCAAGCACGCCGGGCGGCTGGGCGCCCTGTTGGTAGAGATGCCCACAGGCCAGCGCTTCAAGCTCGGGGCCGGGCTGACCGACGCAGACCGCGACCAGCCGCCGCCGCTGGGCAGCTGGGTGACTTACCGCTATCGAGGCACACACGACGGGGGCCTGCCCCGGTTTGCGAGCTTTGTGCGGGTGCGGCTGGACATGCCCCCTGCCTCGCCTCAAAACCCCCAATAAAAAACGCTCCGAGGCACGCCAGGGAGCGTTTGCAGCGGCTGGCGCGCTCACCGCGCCACGCTGTTCGTCTCAGATGGTGCGGCCGTAAGGGCCGTCGTCTCCCCGCTGCACGATGTTGTCGGCCGTGACACGCGGAGTCTTCGCTGCCCTGGATGGCTTGTCTTCGGCGGCCACACAGTCGGCATAGAAGCGCACCTGGCCGTTCTCGTCTTCCACTTCCACCAGACCGTGGATGTCGGTTTCAAAGCCGGGGCACAGCTTGGCGAATTCGCGGGCGAACTTGAGGTAGTCCACGATCTTCTTGTTGAACACTTCGCCAGGAATGAGCAGCGGAATGCCGGGTGGGTAAGGCGTGACCAGACCCACGGTGATGCGGCCTTCCAGATGGTCGATTTCCACACGCTCGGTCTTGCGCTGGGCAATGTGTGCGTATGCGTCCGAAGGCTTCATGGCCGGCGTCAGGTCCGACAGGTACATCTCCGTCGTCAGGCGGGCAATGTCGTACTTGGCGTACATCTCGTGCACGTGCTGGCACAGGTCGCGCAAGCCCATGCGCTCGTAGCGCTTGTGCTGCTGGCAGAACTCGGGAAGGATGCGCCACATGGGCTGGTTCTTCTCGTAGTCGTCCTTGAACTGTTGCAGCGCCGTCAGCAGCGTGTTCCAGCGGCCCTTGGTGATGCCGATGGTGAACATCACAAAGAAGCTGTACAGGCCCGTCTTTTCCACCACCACGCCGTGCTCGGCCAGGTACTTGGTGACGATGGACGCAGGAATGCCGGTCTTGTCGAACTTGCCATCCAGGCTCAGGCCGGGCGTGACGATGGTGGACTTGATCGGGTCCAGCATGTTGAAGCCGTCGGCCAGTTGGCCAAAGCCGTGCCACTTGCTGCCCTTCTTGCCCTTGGCGTCGCTGCGGATGATCCAGTCCTCCGCACGGCCCATGCCTTCATCCACGAGCTTTTCAGGGCCCCAGACCTTGAACCACCAGTCGTTCTTGCCGAAGTCTTCTTCCACCTGGCGCATGGCGCGGCGGAAGTCGAGGGCTTCCAGAATGCTTTCTTCCACCAGCGCGGTGCCACCGGGCGGCTCCATCATGGCGGCAGCCACGTCGCAGCTGGCAATGATGCTGTACTGCGGGCTGGTCGAGGTGTGCATCAGGTAGGCCTCGTTGAACAGGGGCCGGTCGAGCTTCACCGTTTGCGAGTCCTGCACCAGCACATGCGATGCCTGGCTGATACCCGCCAGCAGCTTGTGGATGGACTGCGTGGCGTACACCACTGAGTGCTTGGGGCGCGCGCGCTTCTTGCCCATGGCGTGGTAGCTGCCATAGAACGGGTGGAAGGCCGCGTGGGGCAACCAGGCCTCGTCAAAATGCAGGTTGTCCACGTAGCCGTCGAGCATGCCCTTGATGGTTTCGGTGTTGTAGAGCACGCCGTCATAGGTGGATTGCGTGAGCGTCAGCACGCGGGGCTTCACCTTCTTGGCATCCACGCCCTTGAGCAGCGGGTTGGCCTTGATCTTGGCCTGGATGGCTGCGGGCTCGAACTCGCTTTGCGGGATCGGGCCGATGATGCCGAAGTGGTTGCGCGTGGGCTTCAGGAACACCGGGATGGCCCCGGTCATGATGATGCTGTGCAGGATGGACTTGTGGCAGTTGCGGTCCACCACCACCACATCACCGGGCGCCACGGTGTGGTGCCACACCATCTTGTTCGATGTGGACGTGCCGTTGGTCACGAAGAAGCAGTGGTCGGCATTGAAGATGCGCGCCGCATTCCGTTCAGATTCGCCAATGGCCCCGTTGTGATCCAGCAGCTGGCCCAGTTCTTCCACCGCGTTGCACACGTCGGCGCGCAGCATGTTCTCGCCGTAGAACTGGTGGTACATCTGGCCCACAGGGCTCTTCAAGAACGCCACGCCGCCCGAGTGACCGGGACAGTGCCAGCTGTAGGAGCCGTCTTCGGCGTAGTCCAGCAGCGCCTTGAAGAACGGAGGCTGCACGCTTTCGAGGTAGCTCTTGGCCTCACGGATGATGTGCTTGGCCACGAATTCGGGGGTGTCCTCGAACATGTGGATGAAGCCATGCAGCTCGCGCAGGATGTCGTTGGGCAGGTGGCGGCTGGTTTTGGTTTCGCCGTGCACGTAAATGGGCACTTCGGAGTTCTTGCGACGCACTTCACCGATGAAGTGGCGCAGGTTCAGCACGATGGGGTCCAGCTCATCGCCGCCCGTGAATTCCTCGTCGTCAATCGACAAGATGAACGCGCTGGCGCGGCTTTGCTGCTGCGCAAACTGAGACAGGTCACCATAGCTGGTCACCCCCACCACCTCAAAGCCCTCGGCCTCGATGGCCTGCGCCAAAGCGCGGATGCCGAGACCCGAAGTGTTCTCGGAACGATAGTCCTCATCGATGATGATGATGGGAAAGCGAAACTTCATGCGCAGCCTCCGTGAAACCGTGCCCTGCCCGGCCAAAAAACAAAATAGGCGCGAAGTGTACGGAATAACGGTGTCCTGCCTTTGAAGCGCCATCCTTTTGACCCAGAATGTGGTGCACTAAACACATCACACAGACGCATCTGCGCAAGGAGGCTCCATGGAGGAATCCACCATCTGGTGGTTGCTGGCGGGAGGGCTGGTGGTAGCAGAACTGCTCACCGGCACTTTTTATCTGCTCATGCTGGCCGTGGGCGTGGGAGCGGCGGGCATTGCAGCCCATCTGGGCGCATCGACCACCGCACAAATCCTCACGGCGGCTCTGGTCGGCGGTGGCTCGGTGGTGGGCTGGCATCTCCTGCGGCGCAAGCGCCCCGGCGATCCATCTGCCAGGGCCGACCGCAGCGTGAACCTGGACGTGGGCGAAACCGTCATGATCGAAAGCTGGAATGCGGACGGCACCAGTTCGGTCAAATACCGGGGCGCCAACTGGGTGGCCATCCACCGGCAAGGCGTACAGCCATCGACCGGCCCACACCGCGTTGCCGAGCTGGTGGGCAACCGTCTGCTGGTCGATCCGCTCTAGCAGGCTGCTGAAATACTCCCCGCCGCAGCCCAGCCCACCTCCCCGCTTTTGACGGAACCGCCTGATTTTTCAGCAGTCTGGGCCTGTTTTGCTCGTTTTTGAGCCCTTTTCTTCGCCCTTTACACCCCGCTGGCACCCTGCAGACGCACCTGTCCCAAGGTGCGCATGCGCGTGAGGTTGTACGCAGCCATGTTCAGCACAAACAACTGGTCGACCTTTTGCAGTCCGCGCACCATCACTTGCCGGATGCTGCCGATCATCTTGGCCCAGCCAAAGCCTTGTTCGATCAGCTTTCTCTTTTGCTGGGAGATGGCGTAGCCTTCGCTGCCCGCGATCCTGTCAGGCACCGCCGATTGACGCCCTGATTTGTTCTGCGCCACATGGGGCAGCACGTTCATCGCTTGCAGGGCTTCAATGAATTCCTTGGCGTCGTAGCCTTTGTCCGCGCCCAGCGTGATAGTGATGGGCTCATCGCCCGGTAGTGCCTGCCGCGCATCGTTGATCATGGCCTTGGCCGCTTCGCGCTCTGCATATCCGTCGGCCTGTGTGACCACGGCGCTGACCACCAGCCCGTGGCGGTTGTCGGTGAGTGTGTGGCCCATGAAGCGCAACTCGCTGGCTGTCTTGCCTTTGCGGTACAGCCTTGCATCCGCGTCCGTTGTGGACTCGTGGGTGTCGTTGCTGCGCTTTTGGTCTTTGAAGTTCCCCGCGTCGGTATCGTCGTCGCCCTGGCGGTCTTTGCGCACAAAACTCTTGTGGCCCGCCCAGGCCTGGATCAGGGTGCCATCCACGCTGAAGTGCTCGCCCGAGAGCAGTTCCTGCTCCTGGGCTTGTTGCACGATCTGATTGAAGAACTCGATGACCGCATCGTGCTCGATCAGGCGTTCGCGGTTCTTGCTGAAGACGGTGGGCACCCAAACGGCATCGTCCATGGCCAGGCCAATGAACCAGCGAAACAGAAGGTTGTACTGGGTCTGCTCCATGAGCTGGCGCTCCGAGCGCACGCTGTAGAGCACCTGGATGAGCATGGCGCGCAGCAGCTTCTCGGGGGCAATGCTGGGGCGTCCGCCCTTGATGTCGGCCGCATACATCTGGGCAAACAGATCGTCCATCTTCTGCAGGGCCTTGTTGACCATGATGCGGATCACCCTCAGGGTGTGGTCGGCGGGCACGAAGTCATCGAGATGGCGCATCGTGAACAGGCTCTCGGTGAAGGTGTCGGCTCCGCGCATGGATGGCTCGTCTGTCTGGTCAGTAGGGGGCTTGATTGTCGCGGCTGGGCGGCTGTCGCGGACTGTCGGTGGGGAGTATTTCAGCAGCCTGCTAGGGGCTGTTGAGAATCAAGCACAACGGCTCGGAGGGCTGTGATGCAATAGGCGCATGAGCATTCGATGGGTACTGACAGACGAGCAATGGGCCAAGATGGAGCCTCAATGCCTTGGCAAGCCAAGTGATCCTGGACGCAGCGGCACAGACAACCGCCGCTTCGTTGAGGCAGTGCTGTGGATTGCCCGCACAGGCAGCCCCTGGCGAGACCTGCCGCCAGAGTTCGGCAAGTGGAACACGGTGTTCAAACGCTTTAGAGACTGGGTTAAGGCAACGCTGATTAAGGTCCACCGTTGAGGGGTGAGGTTGCCCCCGAAAAGTGGAGTTCTTAGCTCATGACCACAATGCTGGAAAGGAGCGAAGAAATGGTCGACAAGCAGGTACGTGGCAAGTACACCCTGGAGTACAAACTGGAGGCTGTCAGGCAGGTCAAGGCCGGGCAGTCTGGGGCGGTGGTGGCCAAGGTGCTGGGCATCCCGTCATCAAATGTGTCCAACTGGGTTCGCCTGGATGCCAAGGGGCAATTGGGCGGTGTTGTGCCGAGCCAGAAGGCCCCGGTGGTCACAGCCGAACAGATGGAGCTTGCGCGTTTGAGGGCCGAGGTGGCTCGCCTGAAGATGGAGCGCGACATCGCAAAAAAAGCCGCAGCGTACTTTGCGCAGGATGTGCTGCAAAGTACGCTTGGGTCCGGCAAATGAGCGGCAAGGCATGGCCTGTGAGCCTGATGTGCGAGGTGCTGGAGATCAGCACCAGCGGGTACTTCAACTGGAAGCGAGGTCAGGGTGAACCTGATCATTGCCCCAGCCGGTTTCAGAGCGACGAAGCCTTGCTGGCGCACATACGTGCCATTCACGCGGAGATCAAAGGCGAGTACGGTTGGCCCCGCATGCACAAGGAGCTGTTGGCCAGGGGCATCCGCGTGGGCAAAGAGCGTGTGCGCGTGCTGATGCAGCGCCACGGGATCAAGGCGCGCACCAAGAAGAAGTTCGTCGTTACCACCGACAGCAAGCACCACCTGCCGGTGGCTCCGGATCTCGTGCAGCGGCGCTTCAACCCCGAGGCGCCCAATCTGCTGTGGAGCGGCGACATCACTTACATCCCCACCGATGAGGGGTGGCTGTACCTGGCTGCGGTGCTTGACCTGCACAGCCGCCAGGTGGTGGGCTGGAGCATGCAGCCGCACATGCAGACCAGCCTGGTCAAAGACGCGCTGCTGATGGCCTGCTGGCGCCGCAGGCCAGCCAAGGGGCTGATCTTCCACAGCGACCGCGGCAGCCAGTACTGCAGCCATGAGTTCCAGACCACGATGAAGGCCTGGGGTATCAGTTCATCCATGAGCCGCAAGGGCAACTGCTGGGACAACGCGCCCACGGAGAGCTTCTGGGGCCATCTGAAGGTGGCTTGCGTGCTGGGGCAAAGGTTTGCCACCCGAGAGCAGGCCAGGACAGCCATTCTGAACTGGATGGCCTTCTACAATCACTCTCGTCTGCATTCGGCGCTGGGCTATCTCAGCCCCATGCAATACGAGCAACGCTGGCTGGCGGCTCAGCGCAAGAACGCCGCATGAAACCCGGGCTAAGCGCTCCGAAATTCAGGGGCAACCTCAGGGGGGTCAAACGTTATCCGCAGATGAAGCAGCAGACCCTGGCAATGGCCGCAGATCAAGACAACGGATTCGAGCATTCGCGCAAACCCACCCGACGCGAAGAGTTCTTGCGGACCATGCAGACAATAGTGCCATGGGCCGCTCTGTGTCAGGTGATAGAGCCGCACTACCCCAAGGCAGGCAACGGCCGCCCGCCCATTGGCCTAGAGCGCATGCTGCGCATCCACTTCCTGCAGCACTGGTTCAACCTGGCCGATCTGGCGTGCGAGGAGGCTCTGTATGACAGTGCCAGTCTGCGCCGCTTTGTGGGGATTGACCTGGGCCGCGAACGCGTGCCCGACGCCACCACGCTGCTGAAGTTTCGCAAACTGCTCCATGAGCACAAACTGGGCGAAGCCCTGTTTGCCAAGGTAGGCCAGCAATTGCAGGAGCGCGGCTTCAAGGTCAACACCGGCACCATCGTGGATGCCACCATCATCGCCGCGCCCAGTTCTACCAAGAACGCCGACAAGGCGCGCGACCCCGACATGCACCAGACCCGCAAAGGCCAGCAATGGTATTTCGGCATGAAGCTGCACATTGGGGTGGACAGCCAAAGCGGGCTGGCGCACAGCGCCGTGGTGACGGCGGCCAACGTGCACGACAAACACCCACTGCCCGATCTGCTGCATGGCAATGAGCGACGCGTGTACGGCGACTCGGCCTATGCCAGCCAGAAAACACTGATAGCGAGCAAAGCCCCCAGGGCCAAGGACTTCACCAACCAGCGCACCCGCCGTGCGGGCGAGGTGGACGAAGTTCAGCGGGCCAAGAACCGCAACAAGTCACGGGTGCGCGCTCGGGTCGAGCATGTCTTTGCGGTGGTAAAGCGCCTGTGGGGATTCACCAAGGTGCGCTATCGCGGGCTGCAAAAGAACGCCACGCGTGCGTTCACGGCCTTGGCGCTGGCCAACATCTACCTTGCCCGAGGGCGCCTGCAGGGACAGGTGCGCCCGTAAGGGTGGAAATCGGGCCTCAAGGCCCTGCGAACGGCCCAAATGGGCGGCGCAAGAGGCCACAAAATCCAAAAAATGGCGTCTTCCGCGTTCGCGCGGGAAATTTCGAGGGCTTGTTCAGCGTAGCCTTAACAGGCCGTTGAAAAAGTGGGCATCGAACGCATCAGGGACGCTGTTTTCGAAGAAACGAGTGGCCCAGACGCGTCTGCGCAGCGATTGCACCGGCCAATCTGGCCTGTTTGCAGGCCATCTCGCCCATTTCGGGCGCACGTATCCCCGGGCTCACGCATGATGCGCGTCCCACCAGCCGCCGATGCTGCCCATGCGCACCAGGTTGTAGGTGGCAAAGCACAGCAGCGCCTGACCCGTGAGCTTGGCCTGACCGATGAGCTTGGTCTTGGCCAGACCACCCACGGTCTTGATCCAGCCAAAGGCCTCCTCAATGCGCTTGCGCACCTTCTGACTGGTCTTGTAGCCCTCGTGTCGGGTGATCCGGGCATCCACCGCCGAGTGCTTGTCCTTGGCCGCCACGTGCGGCGTGACCTTGAGCTTTCGGCAGCCCTTGATGAAGGCCTTGCTGTCGTAGCCCTTGTCGGCCCCGACCGTAGCCCGCTTGTTCTTGTTGTCCCGACGCTTCAACATGGCCAGCGCCGCCTCGCGCTCGGCGGTGCCGCTGGCATGGGTGATCTCCACGTCCACGATCAACCCGTTGCGGTTTTCCATCAGGATGTGGCCCATGTGGCACAGGCGGGACTTGTCGCCCTGGCTCTTCTTGAACAGGCGGGCATCGGGGTCCGTGGTACTGGCGTGGGTGTCGTTGCAGCGCTGCTGTCCTTTGAAGTCCACCTCGGGATTGCGCCCCTCAGTCGGGGTTTGGTCGTCGTCCCGGCGCTTGAAACTTTTGTGCGAGGCCCAGGCCTCGATCAGCGTGCCGTCCACGCTGAAGTGTTCGTCGCTGGTCAACTTCGCCCAATCGGCGGTGTGCTTGACCCGCTCGAAGAAGGCGCGGGCCAAGTCTTCGTTGAAGAGCCGCTCGCGGTTGGCGCTGAAGGTGGAGTGGTCCCAGACCTTGTCCTCGATGTTCAGGCCCACGAACCAGCGGTACAGCAGGTTGTAGTTGACCGCTTCGACCAACTGGCGCTCGCTGCGGATGGAGAACAGGATCTGCAGCAGCAGGGCCTTGAGCAGCATCTCCGGCGGCACCGAGGGGCGGCCCCGGCGGGCGTACACCGCGTCGAACTCGCGGTTCATCGTCGCCAGCAGCGCATCGACTGCGGCGCGCAGTTTGCGCAGCGGGTGTGTCTGCGGCACGCGCTCTTCAAGGCTGATGTAGCTGAACATCGCCCCCTGGAAGTCTTGGTTGCCTCTCATCGTCCTCGTCTGGGTTGTTCGCCGATGGCTTCAGATCGTACTGGCCGACGCCAGCGTCGGCGGGGGATTTTTCAACGGCCTGTTAAGGCCGATGTGTTCCAACGTCTGTTCGATGCAGTGAGCGAGCAGCCGGACATGGAATATGCGATGGTGGATGCCACGATTGTGAAAGTGCATCGGCACGGCCAGGGGGCAAAAGGGGGACTTCGGGCCAGGCCATAGGCCACTCGAGGGGCGGCATGACCACGAAGATACTGGCGCTGACGGATGCATTGGGCAATCTGGTGAAGTTCGTCTTGATGCCAGGGCAGCGCCACGACACCAAAGGGGTCAGAGAGCTGATTGCCGATGTGCGCTTTGATGCCTTGCTTGCCGACAAGGCCTTCGATGTGAATTGGCTGATCCAGGAGTTGGGTAAGCGCGGGGCGCAGGTGGTGATCTCACAGATGCCCCGCAGGAGAGCGCCACTGGAGATTGACCTGGAGGTCTACAAATGGCGCCACTTGATCGAGAACTTCTTTTGCAAGCTCAAGGAGTTCAAACGTATCGCAATGCGCAGCGACAAGACGGATAGCAGCTTCGCAGCGATGATCTATCTCGCAGCTGGGGTTATCAACTCTCGCTGATTCTCAACACGTCCTAGTCACCCCTTTGTTTTTCACATCGCAACCGAAAGGCGCATCCATGGAAATTGCCATCGTCATCCTGATGATCGCGGTCATCTTCATCGCCCGATCCGTCAAGGTCGTTCCACAACAGAACGCCTGGGTCAAAGAACGTCTGGGCAAATACGCTGGCACCCTCACCCCTGGCCTCAACTTTCTGGTGCCGTTTGTGGACCGCGTGGCCTATCGGCACAGCCTCAAGGAAATCCCGCTCGACGTGCCCAGCCAAATTTGCATCACCAAAGACAACACACAGTTGCAGGTGGACGGCATCCTGTACTTTCAGGTCACAGACCCCATGCGCGCCAGCTACGGCTCCAGCAACTACATCATGGCGGTGACCCAGCTGGCACAAACCTCGCTGCGCTCGGTGATCGGCAAGCTGGAGCTGGACAAGACCTTTGAAGAGCGCGACATCATCAACGCCCAGGTGGTGCAGGCGATTGACGAAGCCGCCTTGAACTGGGGTGTAAAGGTGCTGCGTTACGAAATCAAGGACTTGACGCCCCCGAAGGAAATCCTGCACGCCATGCAGCAGCAGATCACGGCCGAGCGCGAGAAGCGCGCGCTGATCGCCGCCTCCGAGGGCCGCCGCCAGGAGCAAATCAACATCGCCACCGGCGAGCGCGAGGCCTTCATCGCCCGCTCTGAAGGTGAAAAGCAGGCCGTCATCAACAAGGCCCAGGGCGAAGCCGAATCCATCAAGGCCGTGGCCGAGGCCACCGCACAGGCCATTGAACGCGTGGCTGCGGCCATCCGCCAGCCAGGGGGAGAGCAAGCCGTACAGCTCAAGGTCGCAGAAAAAGCCGTGGATGCCTACAGCCAGGTGGCCGCTGACGCAGCCACCACACTCATCGTGCCGAGCAACATGACCGAAGTGTCCGCCCTGATCGGATCGGCCATGAAGATGGTGCAGACGACACAACGCGCTTCTTGAGCGCAGCGCATGCGTGAAGAAATTCTGCGGGATGCGCCATCTGCACCAACAGCAATGTTGTAGCAGTGGGCTGCGGAGATGCGGATGAGCGGACGAGCGGTTTAAGTCGCACGCCTGGAAAGCGTGTGTGGGCTAATCCCCAGCGCGGGATCGAATCCCGCCCTCCACTTCAAGCATTCATGACTAACGGGCCCTTGTGGCCCGTTTTGCATTTCCACCTCTCAGCCCACCTGTTGGGTGCGTCTACCACCCTTGGACGCTGTGCGAGCAGTTTTTCCTCCCTTGAAAGCTACACGCCAACCTACGCATTGCCCCGGCCCTTTGTAAACTATCGAACGCGTGGCTGCGGGTGCAGCAAAGGGCGGGCTGAGTCGTTTGAAGCAAAATATGGCACCAGCCCTTACGGGGCAAGCGCCAGCAGCTATCAAAAAAGGAGTTTCCCAGATCACTCCAGCGCGGCAGCCACCTGCGCCAGAGCCTCGGCCAGGGCCGGTGCCATGGCTACGGCATTGCTGGCATGGGCCACGCAGTCGGTGCTCCAGAAGCTGCCCACGCCTGCCTCGTGCAGCGCGGCAAGCGCGTCGGGCGCGATGAGGGCATGGGTCACCGCCACATCGACCGAGGCGGCGCCCGCCTGCAGCAGCAGGCGCGTGGCCTGCGCCAGGGTATGGCCAGTGCTGGCCATATCGTCGAGCAGCACCACGGCCCGGCCCTGCACGTCCAGCGGCGGCAGTGCGATGGTGACGCTGCGGTCGCCATGGCGCTCTTTGGTGCACACGGCATGCTGCAGCCCGTGGCGCTGTGCGGCCTGGGCCACCCACTGGGCCGATTCGCCATCAGGGCCCACCAGCAGCGCGCCGGGACGCTGCTGCACGATCCAGTCGGCCAGCAGCGGTGCACCGCTGACCACCACGGCCTGGGCCGCGGGTACGGCCTCGGGCAGCGTGGCAACGCGGTGCAGGTGCGGATCGACGGTGACCACAGCGTCAAACAGGCTGGCCAGGAACGGACCAACGATGCGCTGGCTCACGGCTTCGCCTGGATGGAAGGCGATGTCCTGGCGCATGTAGGCCAAATACGGCGCCACCAGCGTGAGGTGGCGCACGCCCAGGGCGCGGGCGGCCAGCAGCAGTTCGACCAGCTTGTCGTTGGGCTGGTAGAGGCTGCGGCGCGCACGGGCAATTGGCCCGCCCCGTCCACCGGCAAAGTCAGTTTGAGCTCGCCATCCGGAAAGCGATGGCGCTGCACGGGCCGCAGGGCCAGGCCGCTGGCGGCGGCCAGACGCTCGGCAGCAGGGCGTTCGTCGTCGAAGTACAGCAGACAGGTTTGGGCTGCAGGCGATCCGGTCATGTTCAAAACTCCACAAAAACGCGCGGCACCTCGTCGGCGGTGCCCAGGCGATAGCCGCTGCCCTGCGCGCAGGCCTGGCGGGCGAATTCCAGATCAGCCGGGAAGTCGGCATACACGCGGTACAACGGCTGGCCGCTGACCACGGCATCGCCCAGCTTGCACAGCAAATCGACGCCCGCGCCCTGCACCTTGGGCGCGCCAGCCAGGCGGGCGATGCGGGCAATCTGCTGGTTGTCAATGCCTGCCACCACACCGTCAGCCGGGGCGCAAACTTCAAAATGCAGCGCACCCAGACGCGGGTGGTTGTGGTCAAACGCCTTGCCGCCCTGGGCGGCGATGATGGCCTGCATGCGCGCCAAGGCGCGGCCGGAGTCAAGAATGTCGCGTGCGATGGCGTAGCCGTCGCCGCCGCGCACGTCTGGGTCGCATTCGATCAGGCGGCCTGCCAGGCGCAGGGATTTCTGGCGCAGATCATTGGGCGCGCGCGGATCGTTTTCCAGCACCCGCATCACGTCGCGCGCTTCCAGCACCGGGCCAATGCCGTTGCCGATGGGCTGACGCCCGTCGGTAATGACCACGTCGAGCGACAGGCCCAGGCGCCGCGCCACGTACTCAAACAGGCGGCGCAGGCGCTGCGCTTCAGGCATGGAGCGCACTTTGGCCGTGGGGCCGATAGGAATGTCGAGCACCAGATGGGTGGAGCCTGCGGCGATCTTCTTCGACAGGATGGACGCCACCATCTGCCCCGGCGAGTCGATGGACAGCGGGCGCTCGACAGAGATCAGCACATCGTCGGCGGGCGAGAGCTGGGCCGTGCCCCCCCAGGCCAAGCAGCCGCGGTGGTCGCGCACGATGCGCTGCAGGTCTTGCAGCGGCAGCTCGACATTGGCCAGCACCTCCATGGTGTCGGCTGTGCCCGCCGGCGATGTGATGGCACGCGACGACGTCTTGGGACACAGCATGCCGTGCGCCGCCACGATGGGCACGACCAGCATGGAGGTACGGTTGCCCGGGATGCCGCCGATGCAGTGCTTGTCCACCACCAAGCCTTCGTGCCAATCGAGCCGCTGGCCCGTGGCCACCATGGCGTCGGAGAGGAAGAACACTTCTTCGCGGTCCAACTCGTCGCGGTTGCACGCGACAACGAAGGCCGTGAGCTCAATCTTGGAATAGCGGTGCTCGGCGATATCACGCACGATGGCACGCAGGTCCTCGCGCCGCAGGCGCTCCCCCGCGATCTTGCGGAACAGCGCCCCCATGGATTCGGGAGGCTCGGCCTGCGCTACCGCCACCTTGTAGCCAGCCTCCACCCCCAGAAGGGCAAAGGCGTCTTCGGACAGCCCCAGCTCATCGCACGCAACGATGCCGAGGTCATCCACCACGTTCACCGTGGCCAGAATGCGCCGGCCATTGGCGCGCACCTCAATCTTGGACAACGCCTGGAAACCCTCCGCACGGTACACAGCACAGTCACGGTGCAGGTAAGCAACGTTCTCGCGCCAGGTGTCGATGGCCACACGGCGCACCGCCAAACGCGAGACGGGAGCACCGCCTTCAGAAGGCGCCTGTGAAAGAGTAGGAATGATGGAAGTGGTCATGCAAGCAGCCTACACCCAATCATTCCCAGGGCGACCCTCGACCGCAGCGCGTGCGCAAAGAAATTCTGTGGGCTGCGCCATCCGATCCAAAAGCAATGTTATAGTAGCGGGCTTCGGAGAGGTGGATGAGCGGTTTAAGTCGCACGCCTGGAAAGCGTGTGTGGGCTAATCCCCACCGCGGGTTCGAATCCCGCCCTCTCCGCCAGAAATATTTTCTAAGCTGTTGATTTAGAAAGAAAAAAGCCACCGCAAGGTCAATGCCAGTCAGTTAAGCCCGCAGGCGGCTTGATCCAGTAAAAGGGAGCGTGTTCAACACGTTCCCTTTTTTCTTGATGAGCCTGCTTGCAAACGCCTTGCGCCAGACCCTGCCCCGAGTACCTGATCGCCTCGAGCAGCTCAGCGCGTTGATAGACCCTGCCTGGATCGCACAGGCGCTGGGGACCAGCGGCAAGGCCTCCATCCGCCGGCGCAAGCTGCCTGCCGAGCATGCCGTGTGGCTTGTGATCGGTTTGGCGCTGTTTCGAGATCGGCCACTGTGGCAGGTGGTGCAGCAGCTGGATTTGAGCCTGGATGGACAAGCGCCGCCTGCACCGAGTGTCAGCGTGCAAGCCCGCCAGCGCCTGGGCGAGGAGCCTTTGGCCGAGCTGTTCGGCCTGTTGACCCAAGCCTGGAGCCGTCCTGCGGTGAATGTGCGCCAGCCACTGCGCGTGCTGGCTGTGGATGGTGTGGTCTGGTCGGCGCCGGACACCCCTGAGAATCGAGTCGAACTGGGCAGCTGCAGCAACCAGCATGGCCTCTCGCCCTGGCCGCAGATCCGCGCCACTTGCCTGATGGACACACACAGCCACGAGATGCTTGATGCCAAGCTCGGCGCCATGGACTGCGGCGAATTGAGCCTGGCAGCGCAGTTGCGCGGCGAGGATCACTCGGTGACCCTGTTCGACCGGGCGTACTTCTCGGCCGCGTTCCTGTTGGACTGGCAGGCTGCGGGTACGCAGCGCCACTGGTTGATGCGCGCGCGGGACAATCTGCGCCATGAGATCGTCCAGCAACTGGCGTGCGGCGATGCGCTGATCCGCATGCCGGTGTCCCCACAAGCGCGCAAGGCACACCCGCATCTGCCCAGCCACTGGCAGGCACGCCTGATCGAGGTGAGCGTGGGTGGACGGCTGCGCCGCTTCATCACATCCTTGCTGTGTCCCCGCACGCATCCGGCGCAGGAGCTGGCCGAGCTCTACCACCAGCGCTGGGAGATCGAGTTGGGGTTCCGGGAGATCAAGCAGACCCTGCAGGAGGGTGAGCCGGTGCTGCGCAGCAAGCAGCCCGCGCTGGTGCGCCAGGAGCTGTGGGGTGTGCTAATCGCCTACACGCTGCTGCGCCGCTGGATGCGCGAGATGGCAGCGCACGTCCAGGTCGAGCCCCAGCGCATCAGCTTCCACACAGCCAGCTACGCCATCGTGAACTTACTGGCGGTCCCCAGCCTGGACTCTGCCGGCACCTTGCCCAAGCAGTTGGCAGCCCTGTTGGCGCAATCGCGACACTTCGTGCTGCCGCCACGCCGCACTGGGCGCAGCTTCCCAAGGGTCGTCAAAAAACGCGCTTCCAAATTCCCAACGAAAAAAATGCCAGTCAGCTCTTAACTGACTGGCATTGACCGCAAGGTGGCTTTTTTGTTTTCAAGCCATATTTCTAACCATACTTGAAAGCAGGCTTTGGATGGGCTCCCCCGCACCCTGCTGGATTGATAGCCCGGCGTGCTCACTCATCGTCCATCAACGCGTTAATCCGCGCCCGCCACTGTTCCAAGTCCGCAGTGTGATGAAAGTGCACACGGAAGTTCGGGTTGTCTAGGTCACGTGTCGAGACATCGAGGTAGTACACGATTTCGCGAACCTTGCGATCCTTGTCCGACCAGTCGGGGCGGACCGTACGACTCGACTTGCCTGCCTTGCATTTGACGATGTCGTCCCCCGACAGAATTCGCATGCTTCCATGGTCGTTGATAGCGAGGCGGCGCGTTTGGGTGTCAATGGCAATGTCGGTCCCGTCGAACTCATAGCTATCACTGACAGTGAACCCTTCCTGTGCAAAAAGCTCTTTTTGCGCTTTGCGTCGCTTGTGCCCCGAGTAAGCGAACCAGCCAACGACGGGCAGATAGATGTACAGCGGCCATGTGTAGCCTTGTATGAGGGATATCAGCACAAACATGGTTGCACCTGCCCAAAAAATTGCAACGCCTTCTCTCATCGGTTTTTCTCCTTCAAAAGTGATTCGGTAGTTCTGGTATGCGACGTCGGGATCGTCAGTTGGGCGGCGAACACCCGGTGCGCAAAGACAACCCAGCCATGGGGTCGTAGTTACGTAACAAACATTTTGCAGCATATATGCGGCAATTTATGGAGCTGTCTCCGCGAACCTTGCTCAACTTATTGAGCAAGTCATTTGGAACCGGATCACGCACTCGGGCAGGCACTTCGAAACCTGCGCACCAAACGCAAGTGGAGTCAGACTGACTTGGCACTGCGTGCGGACGTGGACCGCAACTACATTTCGCTGATTGAGTTGGGGCGCAACAGCCCGAGCGTGCGCCTACTCTTCAAGCTGTGCGATGCGCTGGACATTCCCGCATCCGACTTTCTGCAAGACGTCGAGCGACGAATCAAGCGGCAATCAACAGCTTCCTCATCTGCTGCACCGTAAAAGCTCAGGTGCCCTCTCCCCTTGGAGGAGTTTCCTGTGCCCCATCCAAATACGACTGAATGGTGTCGCCCATCCAGGCCAGGCATTCGGTCATGTCAATGCTCCCTTCACCATCCTCGCTGGCATCCAACCCACGGGATTCAATAGCCGTTTCTATTCGGTCATCATTGCTTGCGTCCTTAGCCAGCGCATCTGAGACCAGGACCTCCGAACCGGGCGGTGTTGCACGAGCATTGAAGGCTTTGTGTGCGTTTTCAGCGCCTTCAAAGAGCTCATACAAGCCATCGATGGCTTCGACTACCGTCGAGGCCACCTCTGAGGCCCAGGCTTGCAGCTCCGAAACCAATGTAATGGGCGGAATCAACAAGTTGTCCTCCACCCCTGTGGTGAATGTGAGCACGGAAGCATTGCTGACCTTCCATCCCTTGGCGGTCATCTGTGGAGCCAGTCGCTCGAAACACTCGGCGGTCAATGCCTGGTCGGTCGTTGCCGTCAGTGACAACACCATGCCCTCGTACCAGGCCGACTGCTCAAGCCGATGCCTTGGCCTATGGCCGATTTATGCAACAAAGCCATTTCAAGGGCAAACCTCTCATGCAAAACGACGTTGAAGACAAGACCAACACAGGTGATTCAAAGAGCCACTAAATTGACCATTAGTTGGTATTTAGTGATTTAATAGCCAATATGATAGACTTTGCATTCTCCACCAGCGATGAAATAACCGCAGAGTTGGGCCTGCGGCTCAAAGCAGTGCGCCTGTCGCAGTCGCTGACGCAGGCCGACCTGGCCGAGCGAGCCGGGATTTCGGTTGGCACGGTCAAGTCCCTCGAAAGAACCGGCCAGTCCTCTGTGGCGTCGCTGGTCCGCGTCGTGCAGGCCTTGGGGCTGACCGACCAGCTGCAATCGCTGTTTGTGCTCAAGGTGCAGTCGATTGCCGAGATGGAGCAAGCCCAGCTGGCCCAACGTCAGCGGGCACCGCGCAAGACCCGGGTTCCCCTGCGGAGTCGGCCATGAAGAAGCTGCAGGTGTTCTACGAAGGCTGGGGCGAGCGTTGGCCAATGGCCACCCTGGCCGATGATGGCCGACACCTGCTGTTTGAATACAGCGCGGAAGCGCTTGAACAGGGACTGGAGCTTTCGCCCAGGCACCTGGTCCTCAGAGCCCAAGCCTACGGCGGTTTTCCGGAACACCAGATGCGCTTACCTGGCCTGGTGGCCGATGCCCTGCCCGATGGCTGGGGGCTGATGCTGATGGACCGGCTATTTCGCAAAGCTGGGCGCCAGTCATCTGAGTTGTCGCCGCTGGACCGGCTGGCGTTCATCGGCACCAGGGCCATGGGAGCATTGACGTTCGAGCCCGCTGACCCGTTGGCCCTGTCAGGCGAGGATGTCCAGCTGTTGGCGCTGGCCCAGCAGGCGCAGGCGGTCATTGCTGGCCAGGATAGCGTCGCGTTGAAAGCCCTGGCGCTGATGGGCGGCTCACCGCATGGTGCGCGTCCCAAGGTGCTGGTCTTTCACGACCCGCACACTGGTCACATGAGCAACCAACCGTTTGCAGGCGGCGGGGCTTGGCTGGTCAAGTTCCAGGCGCAGGCGGAACACAAAGAGGTCTGCGCCATCGAAAACCTGTACGCCGATTTGGCGCGCGCTTTTGGGTTGGACATTCCGGCCACCCGTTACTTTGACCTGGACAAAAAGCTGGCTGGCTTTGGCATCGAGCGCTTTGACGTGGAGCGCGGCATGCGTGTGCCAGTGCACACGCTTGCGGGCCTGTTGCATGCCAATTTCCGACTGCCGTCGGCAGTGGACTACACAACCTTCCTCAGAGCCACCCGATTCCTGACCCGCAGTCAGGTTGAGGTGAACAAGGCGTATGAGCGAGCAGTGTTCAACGTGGTGTTCAACAACCGTGACGACCACGCCAAGAACATTTCATTCCGACTGTCACAGGACCGGACCTGGCACCTTTCCCCCGCTTACGACCTGACGTATTGCGAAGGTCCAGGGGGTGAACACCAGATGGATGTCTGTGGCGAGGGACGCTCCATCACACGAAACCACATGATGGACCTGGCCAGGCAAGGGGATGTGCCCGTGGCATTCGCTCAGGACAGCTTGGAGCGAGCCCTCAGCCTGGTCGATGCGTTCCCTACGATGGCGAAGAACCACCCCATCCGGCAGGCCTCATTGCGCATCATTACGTCAGCTGTCGAGGGAAGTCGGGAGCGGCTTCGCTGAGGCGAAGAAATTTAGGGCAACGCTGATTAAGGTCCACCGTTGAGGGGGGTCAAACGTTATCCGCAGATGAAGCAGCAGACCCTGGCAATGGCCGCAGATCAAGACAACGGATTCGAGCATTCGCGCAAACCCACCCGACGCGAAGAGTTCTTGCGGACCATGGAGACAATAGTGCCATGGGCCGCTCTGTGCCAGGTGATAGAGCCGCACTACCCCAAAGCAGGCAACGGCCGCCCGCCCATTGGCCTTGAGCGCATGCTGCGCATCCATTTTCTTCAGCACTGGTTCAACCTGGCCGATCTGGCGTGCGAGGAGGCTCTGTATGACAGTGCCAGTCTGCGCCGCTTTGTGGGGATTGACCTGGGCCGCGAACGCGTGCCCGACGCCACCACGCTGCTGAAGTTTCGCAAACTGCTCCATGAGCACAAACTGGGCGAAGCCCTGTTTGCCAAGGTAGGCCAGCAATTGCAGGAGCGCGGCTTCAAGGTCAACACCGGCACCATCGTGGATGCCACCATCATCGCCGCGCCCAGTTCTACCAAGAACGCCGACAAGGCGCGCGACCCCGACATGCACCAGACCCGCAAAGGCCAGCAATGGTATTTCGGCATGAAGCTGCACATTGGGGTGGACAGCCAAAGCGGGCTGGCGCACAGCGCCGTGGTGACGGCGGCCAACGTGCACGACAAACACCCACTGCCCGATCTGCTGCATGGCAATGAGCGACGCGTGTACGGCGACTCGGCCTATGCCAGCCAGAAAACACTGATAGCGAGCTAAGCCCCCAGGGCCAAGGACTTCACCAACCAGCGCACCCGCCGTGCGGGCGAGGTGGACGAAGTTCAGCGGGCCAAGAACCGCAACAAGTCACGGGTGCGCGCTCGGGTCGAGCATGTCTTTGCGGTGGTAAAGCGCCTGTGGGGATTCACCAAGGTGCGCTATCGCGGGCTGCAAAAGAACGCCACGCGTGCGTTCACGGCCTTGGCGCTGGCCAACATCTACCTCGCCCGCGGGCGCTTGCTGGGACAGGTGCGCCCGTAAGGGTGGAAATCGGGCCTCAAGGCCCTGCGAACGGCCCAAATGGGCGGCGCAAGAGGCCACAAAATCCAAAAAATGGCGTCTTCCGCGTTCGCGCGGGAAATTTCGAGGGCTTGTTCAGCGTAGCCCTAAGTTCAAGATGAGACCTGCAGCAGTGCTCAGAGGGGCAAATCACCGCCCGGTGGCGGTTCTCAAGCGCAATCGCGTCGCCTTTTACGTGCTCGAGCCACGTCTGTTCGAAGCAATGATGGATGAACTCGCCGACCAAGAGCTCTACTGCAGGGCATCGAGTCGCTTGGTCAATCAGCTCCGCGCCATCGAGGTAGATATTGACGAGCTCTGAGCAAGCGAGGGTGAGGCTAGCCCCGGGATGGTTTAGTCAACTAAACGTTTTGGCGCCAATGGCCCGTCTGGCAGCTGACAGGCGGCACTTGCCTCCCTGGCGAGTTCAAGCTCATACTTGCCAATACAGGAGTACTTAACAGGCCGTTGAAAAAGTGGGCATCGAACGCATCAGGGACACTGTTTTCGAAGAAACGAGTGGCCCAGACGCGTCTGCGCAGCGATTGCACCGGCCAATCTGGCCTGTTTGCAGGCCATCTCGCCCATTTCGGGCGCACGTATCCCCGGGCTCACGCATGATGCGCGTCCCACCAGCCGCCGATGCTGCCCATGCGCACCAGGTTGTAGGTGGCAAAGCACAGCAGCGCCTGACCCGTGAGCTTGGCCTGACCGATGAGCTTGGTCTTGGCCAGACCACCCACGGTCTTGATCCAGCCAAAGGCCTCCTCAATGCGCTTGCGCACCTTCTGACTGGTCTTGTAGCCCTCGTGTCGGGTGATCCGGGCATCCACCGCCGAGTGCTTGTCCTTGGCCGCCACGTGCGGCGTGACCTTGAGCTTTCGGCAGCCCTTGATGAAGGCCTTGCTGTCGTAGCCCTTGTCGGCCCCGACCGTAGCCCGCTTGTTCTTGTTGTCCCGGCGCCCAAGCATCGCGAGCGCCGCCTCGCGCTCGGCGGTGCCGCTGGCATGGGTGATCTCCACGTCCACGATCAGACCGTTGCGGTTTTCCATGAGGATGTGCGCCATGTGGCACAGGCGAGCCTTGTCGCCCGCGCTCTTCTTGAACAGCCGGGCATCGGGGTCCGTGGTACTGGCGTGGGTGTCGTTGCAGCGCTGCTGTCCTTTGAAGTCCACCTCGGGATTGCGCCCCTCAGTCGGGGTTTGGTCGTCGTCCCGGCGCTTGAAACTTTTGTGCGAGGCCCAGGCCTCGATCAGCGTGCCGTCCACGCTGAAGTGTTCGTCGCTGGTCAACTTCGCCCAATCGGCGGTGTGCTTGACCCGCTCGAAGAAGGCGCGGGCCAAGTCTTCGTTGAAGAGCCGCTCGCGGTTGGCGCTGAAGGTGGAGTGGTCCCAGACCTTGTCCTCGATGTTCAGGCCCACGAACCAGCGGTACAGCAGGTTGTAGTTGACCGCTTCGACCAACTGGCGCTCGCTGCGGATGGAGAACAGGATCTGCAGCAGCAGGGCCTTGAGCAGCATCTCCGGCGGCACCGAGGGGCGGCCCCGGCGGGCGTACACCGCGTCGAACTCGCGGTTCATCGTCGCCAGCAGCGCATCGACTGCGGCGCGCAGTTTGCGCAGCGGGTGTGTCTGCGGCACGCGCTCTTCAAGGCTGATGTAGCTGAACATCGCCCCCTGGAAGTCTTGGTTGCCTCTCATCGTCCTCGTCTGGGTTGTTCGCCGATGGCTTCAGATCGTACTGGCCGACGCCAGCGTCGGCGGGGGATTTTTCAACGGCCTGTTAATGGTTGTTGGCGCACGTAAACATTTCGACCACGCCTTGCTTGAGCTCAAGCAAGCGAGCTGAGGTTGCCCCTGAATTTCGGAGCGCTTAGCCCGGGTTTCATGCGGCGTTCTTGCGCTGAGCCGCCAGCCAGCGTTGCTCGTATTGCATGGGGCTGAGATAGCCCAGCGCCGAATGCAGACGAGAGTGATTGTAGAAGGCCATCCAGTTCAGAATGGCTGTCCTGGCCTGCTCTCGGGTGGCAAACCTTTGCCCCAGCACGCAAGCCACCTTCAGATGGCCCCAGAAGCTCTCCGTGGGCGCGTTGTCCCAGCAGTTGCCCTTGCGGCTCATGGATGAACTGATACCCCAGGCCTTCATCGTGGTCTGGAACTCATGGCTGCAGTACTGGCTGCCGCGGTCGCTGTGGAAGATCAGCCCCTTGGCTGGCCTGCGGCGCCAGCAGGCCATCAGCAGCGCGTCTTTGACCAGGCTGGTCTGCATGTGCGGCTGCATGCTCCAGCCCACCACCTGGCGGCTGTGCAGGTCAAGCACCGCAGCCAGGTACAGCCACCCCTCATCGGTGGGGATGTAAGTGATGTCGCCGCTCCACAGCAGATTGGGCGCCTCGGGGTTGAAGCGCCGCTGCACGAGATCCGGAGCCACCGGCAGGTGGTGCTTGCTGTCGGTGGTAACGACGAACTTCTTCTTGGTGCGCGCCTTGATCCCGTGGCGCTGCATCAGCACGCGCACACGCTCTTTGCCCACGCGGATGCCCCTGGCCAACAGCTCCTTGTGCATGCGGGGCCAACCGTACTCGCCTTTGATCTCCGCGTGAATGGCACGTATGTGCGCCAGCAAGGCTTCGTCGCTCTGAAACCGGCTGGGGCAATGATCAGGTTCACCCTGACCTCGCTTCCAGTTGAAGTACCCGCTGGTGCTGATCTCCAGCACCTCGCACATCAGGCTCACAGGCCATGCCTTGCCGCTCATTTGCCGGACCCAAGCGTACTTTGCAGCACATCCTGCGCAAAGTACGCTGCGGCTTTTTTTGCGATGTCGCGCTCCATCTTCAGGCGAGCCACCTCGGCCCTCAAACGCGCAAGCTCCATCTGTTCGGCTGTGACCACCGGGGCCTTCTGGCTCGGCACAACACCGCCCAATTGCCCCTTGGCATCCAGGCGAACCCAGTTGGACACATTTGATGACGGGATGCCCAGCACCTTGGCCACCACCGCCCCAGACTGCCCGGCCTTGACCTGCCTGACAGCCTCCAGTTTGTACTCCAGGGTGTACTTGCCACGTACCTGCTTGTCGACCATTTCTTCGCTCCTTTCCAGCATTGTGGTCATGAGCTAAGAACTCCACTTTTCGGGGGCAACCTCAGGCGTTGGTCATATGCTCGTGCAGGCCAATGTCCTGCATCAGCAGGGGATGCTGCGTAAGGTGGTTGTTCGGCTTCCGTCACCATTGCCCCTGTCGACGACCGCTGTCGCTACTGGGCAAAAATCTGCCGCGCTGAGCAAGCGCTGCCTCACCCCACCAACGCGCTCCGCGCCGAAGACCTGCCAGGGCGCTACCTGCTGCGTGGCCAGGACGAATTGCTGCCAGGTGATGTGCTGTTTGAAGGCGAGGCCAGCTCACCTCGCGCCTTCAACGCTGCGTTGTAAGCCTTCCAGTTCGTTGTGCGGTACTTAACCCGACCCCAGCTCGTCTCTCTCATCTCCCGAGCCTACATCAGCTGCGACCGGCATTTGTGCAACAACGCCGTCGAGCGTTATCGAGCGCGCTTGCGAAGTCGTCGCCGCCCGCGTCGGCAAATCCTCCCGCCACGCCGCAGCTCCACGCACGCATCAGCGAAGCCGTGGCAGCCCTGCCTTAAAATGGCCGGCTAACCTTCCTGTCTCTGGACTCGGCCAACCAGGCCCTTTCCTGCACCAACTACCACCCATGAGCACGCCCCTGCAACAACCCGGCCTCGAAAGCCTGTCCAAGTCGTTTGAACCTGCTGCATTGGAAGCCCACTGGGGCCCTGAATGGGAAAAACGTGGATACGGCGCGGCGGGCCACCGCGGCACGGGCGCGCCAGTGGCGGGCGAGCCCGCTTTCTCCATCCAGCTGCCGCCCCCCAACGTGACGGGCACGCTGCACATGGGCCATGCGTTCAACCAGACGATCATGGACAGCCTCACGCGCTACCACCGCATGCGCGGCTTCAACACGGTGTGGGTGCCGGGCACTGACCACGCGGGCATCGCCACGCAGATCGTGGTGGAGCGCCAGCTGCAGGAGCAGGGCATCAGCCGCTACGACATGGGCCCCACCCCGCCCGAGGCGCGCAAGAACTTCGTGAGCAAGGTATGGGAGTGGAAGGAAAAGTCCGGCAACACCATCACCACGCAGATGCGCCGCATGGGCGACAGCGTGGACTGGAGCCGCGAATACTTCACCATGGACGACAAGCTGAGCGCCGTGGTGACCGACACCTTCGTGAAGCTGTACGAGCAGGGCCTGATCTACCGCGGCAAGCGCCTGGTGAACTGGGACCCGAAGCTGCAGTCCGCCGTGTCTGACCTGGAAGTGGAGAGCGAAGAAAAAGACGGCTCGCTGTGGCACATCGCCTACCCCCTGGCCGATGGATCGGGCAGCCTGACGGTAGCCACCACCCGGCCTGAGACCATGCTGGGCGACGTGGCGCTGATGGTGCACCCGGAGGACGCGCGTTACACGCACCTCATCGGCAAGATGGTCAACCTGCCGCTGTGTGACCGTCAGATCCCGGTGATTGCCGACGAGTACGTGGACAAGGAATTCGGCACCGGCGTGGTCAAGGTCACCCCCGCGCACGACCAGAACGACTACGCCGTGGGCCAGCGCCACAAGCTGCCCATGATCGTGGTGCTGACGCTGCAAGCCACCATCAACGAGAACGCGCCCGCAAAGTACCAGGGCATGGACCGCTTCGTGGCCCGCAAGGCCATCGTGGCCGACCTTGAAGCCATCGGTGCGCTGGTCGAGGTGAAGAAGCACAAGCTCATGGTGCCGATTTGCACCCGCACCGGCCAGGTCATCGAGCCCATGCTGACGGACCAATGGTTCGTGGCCATGAGCAAGGTGGGCGAAGGCGATGCCACCGGCAAGAGCATTGCGCAAAAGGCCATCGATGCGGTGGCCAGTGGCGAGGTGACCTTTGTGCCCGAAAACTGGGTGAACACGTACAACCAGTGGATGAACAACATCCAGGACTGGTGCATCAGCCGCCAGCTGTGGTGGGGCCACCAGATCCCGGCCTGGTACGACGAAGACGGCAACGTGATCGTGGCCCGCAACGAAGCCGAGGCCCAGGCCAAGGCGCCCGGCAAGACGCTGCGCCGCGATGAAGACGTGCTCGACACCTGGTACTCATCCGCCCTCGTGCCCTTCAGCACCATGGGCTGGCCCAACCAGGGCGACAGCGCCACCGACGACTTCAATCTGTACCTGCCCAGCAGCGTGCTGGTCACGGGCTACGACATCATCTTCTTCTGGGTCGCCCGGATGATCATGATGACCACGCACTTCACGGGCCGCGTGCCGTTCAAGCACGTGTACATCCACGGCCTGGTGCGCGACGCGCAGGGCAAGAAGATGTCCAAGTCCGAAGGCAACGTGCTCGACCCGGTGGACCTGATCGACGGCATTGCGCTGGAGCCGCTGCTGGACAAGCGCACCACCGGCCTGCGCAAGCCCGAGACTGCGCCCACCGTGCGCAAGAACACGCAAAAGGAATTCCCCGACGGCATTCCGGCCTATGGCGCCGATGCGTTGCGCTTTACGTTTGCCGCGCTGGCATCACTGGGCCGCAGCATCAACTTCGACAGCAAGCGCTGCGAGGGCTACCGCAACTTCTGCAACAAGCTCTGGAACGCCAGCCGCTTTGTGCTGATGAACTGCGAAGGCCAGGACTGCGGCCTGAAAGAGCACACCAAGGAAGAATGCCAGCCAGGTGGCCCCGCCCACGGCTACATGCAGTTCAGTCAGGCCGACCGCTGGATCACCTCGCTGCTGCAAAAGACCGAGGCCGAGGTGGCCAAGGGCTTTGAAGAGTACCGCCTGGACAACGTGGCCAACACGATCTATGACTTTGTCTGGAACGAGTACTGCGACTGGTACCTGGAAATTGCCAAGGTGCAGATCCAGAACGGCACCGAAGCGCAGCAGCGTGCCACGCGCCGCACGCTGATCCGCACGCTCGAAGCCATCCTGCGCCTGGCCCACCCCATCATCCCGTTCATCACCGAAGCCCTGTGGCAGGTGGTGGCGCCTGTGGCCGGCATCCCGGGCGAGTCGGTCAGCATTGCGCGCTACCCCCAGGCCCAGCCCGAGAAGATCGACGAGGCCGCGATTGCCCACATGGGCCGCGTGAAGGGCCTGGTGGACGCTTGCCGCGCATTGCGTGGCGAAATGAACGTGTCCCCGTCCACCCGCCTGCCGCTGTACACCGTGGGCGACACCGACCTCATGCGCGGCGTAGGCCCGGTGCTGCAGGCACTGGCCAAGCTCAGCGAGGTCAAGGTGTTTGACGACGAGGCCGCCTGGGCCGCTGCCGCGCAGGCAGCGCCTGTGGCCGTGGTGGGCGAAGCTCGGCTGGCGCTGTACATGGAGATTGACGTGGCCGCCGAGAAGGCCCGCTTGTCCAAGGAAATCGCCCGCATCGAAGGCGAAGTCGCCAAGGCCAACAACAAGCTCTCGAACGAAGCCTTTGTGGCCAAGGCCCCACCGGCCGTGATCGACCAGGAAAAGAAGCGCATCGCTGACTTCGGCGCCACGCTGACCCGCCTGCGCGACCAGCTGGGTCGCCTGGGCTGACAGAACAAAAGTGAAGGGCCGGGCAGCTCTGGCCTGACACTTGCATATCCACGACGACCACAACACCCCGAATCCCTGTCTTCACTCAAGGAGTCTCATGACTGTTGCCACCACCGTTCGCAAAGCCGTATTTCCCGTCGCTGGCCTGGGCACCCGTTTTCTGCCTGCCACCAAGGCGTCTCCGAAGGAAATGCTGCCCGTGGTTGACAAGCCGCTGATCCAGTACGCCGTGGGAGAGGCTTATGCCGCTGGCATCCGCCACATGATCTTTGTGACCGGCCGCAGCAAGCGCGCCATCGAAGACCATTTCGACACGGCATATGAGCTGGAGGCCGAACTCGAAGCCGCCGGCAAGAAGGAACTGCTGGCGCTGGTGCGCTCCATCCAGCCCGACGACATGGACTGCGCGTTCGTGCGCCAGCCCCGCTCGCTGGGCCTGGGCCACGCCGTGTTGTGCGCCGAGCCGCTGGTGGGCAAGGAACCCTTTGCCGTGCTGCTGGCCGACGACCTGATGGTGGGCCCCCCAGGCGGCCAGCCTGTGCTGGCCCAGATGGCCACCGCCTTCCGCCAGCAAGGCCGCTCGGTCATCGCAGTGCAGGAAGTGCCGGAAGACCAGGTCCACAAATACGGCATCGTGGCCGGCGAGCCCGCTGGCGGCCCGCTGATCCGCATTGAACGCATCGTGGAAAAGCCCAAGGCCGATGTCGCCCCCTCGCGCATGGGCGTGGCCGGCCGCTACATCCTCACGCCCGGCGTTTTCGACGAGATCCGCAACCAGCCACGCGGCGTGGGCGGCGAGATCCAGCTCACGGATGGCATTGCCCGCCTGATGCAGCACGAAGCCGTGTACGCCTTCCAGTACGAAGGCAAGCGCTACGACTGCGGCAGCAAAGAAGGCTTTCTGGAGGCCACGGTGGAACTGGCGTTGCAGCACCCACAAGTGGGCGCGACGTTCCGCAAATACCTCAAAGGGCTGAGCCTCTGAAGCTGAGCGCACGCCGTACGCGCATGACCAGCGTGCACGGCGAGCTATTCAATTGCGTTGGCCGGGGATGGGCTTCCCGGCGCCCAACGCACGGTTCGGAACTGCAGGCGCAACCGTGCACCGCACCCACCCTTAGCGGCGGCGCAGAACGTGGATGAACTCTTCACCCACGGTTTGCTGCTCCACCAGCTCATTGCCCGTTTGCTTGGCAAACGCCTGGAAGTCGCGCACCGACCCCACATCGGTGGCCAATACCTTCAAGAGCTGGCCGCTGGCCATTTCTGCCAAGGCCTTTTTGGCTTTGAGAATGGGCAAAGGGCAGTTCAAGCCCCGGGTGTCGATTTCTTTGTGTGTTTCCATGGTCATCAATCCTTGCTCGGCAGGCCCAGCCCACGGCGCCGCTCTGCATTTTCTTCTTCGGTAAAAAACACTGGCTCGTGCCCTCGGGCGCGCAGCCAGTCGGCCAATGCGTAGCCTGTGCCAGCGGGCCAGCATTTGAGTTTGTCCAGATCGTACAGGCGATAGTCCACCAGTTCAGGGGACAGCTTCACCTGGCCTGTTGCCACGACATGGTAGGCAATGATCACTTGGTTCATGCGCAAAAACTCGTAGGCTCCCACAAGTTTGGCACTCTGAACATCCAGGTTGGTTTCTTCCTTCACCTCGCGGGCAATGCCTTCCTGCGGCGACTCACCTGCCTCCATGAAGCCGGTGATCAATGCATACATTTTCTCTTGCCAGGCCGCATTGCGCGCCAGCAGGACCTGGCCATTCACCTCCACGATGGCAGCCAACACGGGCGTGGGGTTGTTCCAGTGCGTCCACCCGCAAGCAGGGCAGCGCAAGCGCGCCTTGTCACCCCCGTCTTCCAACTGGGTGATCCAGGCAAGGGCCGTGCCACAGTGGGTGCAGTAGCGGGTTTCATACTGGGTCATGGGTGCTTCCAAAAAGATAGCTGACTGCGCTTATCCATCAAGCGCCAGAGCCATATTTCATTCAAAATTCAAACCCCAGCGCACCAGGCCATATCAAGATGGCCTGAGCCTGCTTCAGGCAGGAAACACCCCTGTAGAGAGGTAGCGATCGCCCCGGTCACACACCACAAAGACGATGGTGGCGTCTTGCTCACGCAGCGCGATCTGCTGGGCTACCCAGCAAGCGCCAGCGGCAGAAATCCCCGCGAAAATGCCTTCCTCACGGGCCAGGCGGCGGCACATTTCCTCGGCATCGTCCTGGCTCACGTACACCAGCTCGTCCACCGCACGCGGGTCGTAAATCTTGGGCAGGTATTCCTGCGGCCACTTGCGAATGCCCGGAATGCGCGAGCCTTCCTGAGGCTGGGCTCCGATGATCTGGATGCCCGGATTTTTCTCCTTGAGGTAACGCGACACCCCCGAGATGGTTCCAGTGGTTCCCATCGCACTCACAAAGTGCGTGACGCGTCCGCCCGTCTGCTCCCAAATTTCAGGTCCCGTCGTTTCGTAGTGGATGCGGGGGTTGTCCTCATTGCCGAACTGGTCCAGCACCTTGCCCTCTCCGCGCTTTTGCATGGCCTCAGCCAAGTCGCGGGCGTGCTCCATGCCACCACTCTTGGGGGTCAGCACCAGCTCGGCACCAAAGGCCTTCATGGTCTGGGCCCGCTCAATCGACAAATCCTCAGGCATCACCAGCACCATGCGGTAGCCCTTAATGGCAGCAGCCATGGCCAGCGCAATGCCGGTGTTGCCCGACGTCGCTTCGATCAGCGTATCGCCCGGCCGAATGTCACCACGCTCCTCCGCACGGCGGATCATGGACAGCGCAGGCCGGTCCTTCACCGAGCCCGCAGGGTTGTTGCCTTCCAACTTGCCCAAAACCACATTGCCACGCGCCGCGTTTTCCTGCGCACCAATGCGCTGCAAGGCCACCAGTGGCGTGTTGCCAACCGCTTGTTCGATAGTTTGGTAATTCATGGTCACTACTGTGCCATAATTTGCGTCTTCACAAATTACCCGCCCGGGTGGTGAAATTGGTAGACGCAGGGGACTCAAAATCCCCCGCCGCAAGGCGTGCCGGTTCGATTCCGGCCCCGGGCACCATAGATAAGGCCGGAAGCTTCCACGAGCTTCCGGCCTTTTTCTTTTTCCGCGGCGAAATGGGCTTTGGATGGCACGCGACTGTGGTGCGCGAGTGTCAGGGGCACCACCACCTGAGGGCTTTGGCGCTGCCTCTCCCATCACCGTGCAGATCGGCGGCGCCCAACAGCCATACCCATCTGGTCACAAAGGTCAATGGCTCCAAGGCGGGTCCACTCCGCCGCCCAACAAGCTTCAGACATCGTGCTTTCAGCCACCTCGCCATGTGGCAGAGCGTAGCGAAAGCTGCGCCATGCCCATGCATCACACGGGTCTGTGCGAGGAAACTTCTGCCCAGATGGCAAAGCGCACCCATGGTGAGCGAGGCGATGAAACTGCTCACCCGGAGCGACGGAATAACTCACCCAGTGTGATTGAACTTTCATCAAAATACTGTATATTTAAAAGGGGTATCTATTTAGCTCCAGTGGCATCAGAATAGCTGGATGGAAACCCAGATGCTAACGCCAACTCCTGGACGGGACTACCCCCGCACCTGGAACGAATTTCTTGACTGGTTTGCCACCGAAGAGGCTTGCCAGGCGTTCCTGGAGAAGCTTCGGTGGCCCCAAGGCTTCGTCTGCCCGCGTTGCGGCAACGCTGGCGATGTGTACCGCGCCAGCCGCACCCGCCTGATGTGCCGCTCATGCCAGTACCAAGGCACAGTGACATCTGGAACCATCTTTGACAAGACGCGCACACCGCTGCGTGTCTGGCTGGCTGCAGCTTGGTACCTGACCAATCAGAAACAAGGCGTGAGCGCCCTGGGGCTGCAGCGCGTATTGGGTTTGGGGAGCTACCAGACCGCCTGGACCATGCTGCACCGGTTTCGACGTGCCATGGTCCGCCCGGGTCGGGACAAGCTCAAGGGGCTTGTGGAGGTGGATGAAACGTACCTGTCCATCACGGATCGCAAGAATCCCGCCACCCCTGCAGGGCGCAAGAGCAGTACCACCAAAGTGTTGATGGTCATGGCGGTGGAGATCGTGGAGCCCAAGGGGTTTGGGCGCATCCGGTTACGCCGCATTGACCGAGACGCCGCCACCCACGTAATCCCCTTTGTGCAGGAGGTGGTCGAGCCTGGAGCCCAGGTACGCACGGATGGTTCGGCGGCATACCGCGCTCTGGGAGAACTGGGTTACACCCACCAGCGCACCGTCATGCTCGGCTCAGGCGTACCTGCCCATGTCTCCATGGCGGGAGTGCACCGGGTCGCCTCACTGGTACAGCGCTGGGTGCTGGGAACACATCATGGCTCTGTACAGCCAGACCACCTGGACGCCTATCTCGATGAATTCGTGTTCCGTTTCAACCGGCGCACATCCAACTCACGCGGGATGCTGTTTTACCGCTTGCTGCAGCAAGCGGTGGTTACGCCGCCAGTGACGTATGGGGATGTCGTGAGCAAGAACACCGGGGAGAGCCAATCGGATACCATTGCTGGATGAAATCACAGTATCAACGGGGCTGCTGGAGCTAAATAGATACCCCTTATATTTAAACAGTATTTATCAAGGAGTTCGACCATGGAAGTGATTGATACGCTGTACACCGTCACCCTGCAAGACTGCCCCGATGAGGTGCCAGAGCGGGCGCGCGCGCAAGCCGAGGCACGTTATGCCAAGGCCTTGGAGCAGGCGCTTGGAGGTCCGGAAGAAGTGGCTGCCGCGCTGGACACGATGTCGGGGCTGGAGGGTGCTGCCGACGAAGATATTTCGCAAGCAGACCTGGAACTGGCAGCACGCTGGGCCAAGGCTTGCACCGCTGCGAGGCAGGCGGGATTTCGCGACCTGGGTGAAGCAGAGTGCATGTACTTTGATGTGCGCCTGTCCTGACGCGTGACATGGGCATGAAGGGTCTTGAGGAATGCGTTGCCGCTCCTGCAAGCCCCTTCCAGCGGGTCCATTCACCAACGGTGGGGGATGAACAGTAAGCAGGTGCGCATCCAGCCGCAGAGCTCAGATACAAATCGCGACAACGCGATGCCCCGATGCGAACTTGTCTGACACATGGAACTGCGGGCTTTTGGTGGAATCTCACCCACTGGCTATTGAGGCCAGAGTGGGATGGACCATTGAGGCCCCCGCGTCCCCAATCAACGGTGTTCACACCCTTTGAAGGAGCAACGCCATGACATCCAGTCACCTCTCTTCGCAAGCCGTTGCTTTGCTGGCATTTGTTGCCACGGTGACTTTGGCACTCGTGGCAGCCCTGGTGGGCTCCGCGCCCGATTGGGTTGTGCAGTCGGCAGACTCTCTGCCGCTGCTCCCTGGGCAACTGGACATGCTTTTACCTGTAGAACCTGCACGCTGAGTGGCTAACACAGCGCTGTGCAGACCACCGCTTACACGCTGAGCTGAAGCCGCAGATCCCCTGGGCTTGATGCCTTCAAGGAGCCATCAGAGCCAATCGCCTGCGGGCTTGCGCTGCGGCTTCTGCGTCCCCTGCGACCTGGGCCAGATCAGCCTGCACGGTCAGCCATGCCATCAGGGGGCGTCGCCAGCCCTGGGCTGAAGCGGTGTCTACGGCCACGGCAGCCACTTCGCGCCCGGCCTGCCCTGCACGGAACAAGGTGCCAGCGGCCACCAGGCGCGAGAGGGGATCTTCCACCCCCTTGAGCACGGCCGCAGCGTTGGCAGCACTCGACTGCGCCAAGGCGGTAGCCACCGGGCGCTGCGCAGGCGGCAACAAAGCCAGTTCATCAGCTGCCAAGGGGCGGCCCAGCAGGTAATTGGCATAGGCTTTTTCAGGGCCTGCGGCATCCTGCTGCAGGGCCTCAAAGGGCGGGCAAGCTTGCGTCAGCGCCAAGCTGGCTGCCTGCGCCGCACAGCGCAACAGTTCTGCCCGGGCCACCAGGTCCAGCCGGCCAGTGCTGGCGAGCTCTCGGCGTACACGTGTCCATTCCTGCCCCTCTACCCGGCTGTTGCCTGTCAGGTAGGCCTGCAAGGCCTTTTCGGTGGAGCCGTGCGCATTCATCTGCCAGTCTGGGATGGCGGGCTTGCTGGAACAAGCTGCCAGGGCAGTGCATACCAGCAGCGGGGCCCAAACGGTGCGCAGGCGGGGCGCAGACGGGCTGGAAGGCGGGCATATCCAGCGGGGCCAGGCAGTCAGAAAAAAACAAGTGCGCTGTGTCATGGCAGTCGGATTTCGGTGTCGCGCGCAAAAGGCCATTTGCGCTGGATTTCGTTCACCAGGCTTTCCACCTTGCGCAGGTTGCTTTCCACATCGGCGCGCAAGGCGCCCAGGTCGGTGGTGGCTTCGCGGGTGTTGGCGCCGATGGCCTGAGCCTCCACCAGCACCGCATCCACCTTCTTGAGGCTGTTGCGCGTCTCGGCCAGCAAGGCATTGAGCTGCCCGACCGAGGCCCGCAGGTCAGGCACCAGCGCGTCTTTGCCGTTTTCACCAAACACCTGGCGATCGGCCTGCTTGGCCAGGCCATCCAGGCGCGCCAGCAGGGTGTTGGTGCGCTCCAGCGTGGTGATGATTTTTCGGGCATCGGCTTCGTTGCCCATCAGCACGCCCAGGGCGCCACCGGGGCCGTTCAGCCGCTGGGTCAGGGCCTGCACGTTGGTCAAGCTGCTGCCCAGGGCCGCGTCTTGCGCGGTGAGGGCATTGAGGTTGCCCAACAGTTCACGGGCAGATGCCATCAACTGCGGAATCTCGGCCGTGGCATCACCGCGCAGCACGGGGCGCACGGCACCGGCAGGCAGCGGTGGGTCGGTCAGGATGCCGCTGTACGCGCGGATGTTGGTGCCCCCCACCACGCCGCGCACCAGCGTGAACACGCTGGACTCGCGCAGCCAGTGCGCATCTTTCTGGGCCACATCCACCACGATGCGGGCGTTGCCGGTTTCGGCCAGTTCAATGCGGCGCACGCGGCCGATGGGAAAGCCCGAGAACGTCATGTCCATGCCCACCACCACGCCTTCGGAATCATCGGCAGTGAGCACCAGGGTTTGCGTGGGCTCGAACGCGCCCCGCGCATACAGCAGGTACAGGCCGGACCCCACGATCAACGCCAGCGTGAACAGCAGCAGCATCGCGGCCTTCAGCTCCAGATAGGCCACGGGGCGCAGGGATTCCACATGCGCAGCATCGGCAGCGATGGGCGTGCCCGCCGGATCGGGTGGTGCAGCAGAGGGGGGCGGGGGTACGGAAGGGTTCATGGCAAACAATCTGTACGGCCCCAACGGGCCGGGGATGGTGGGGGCATGGTCTGGTTCAGGGGCCGCATCAGTAGTAGTTCCCCACCAGCGAGCCGATTTCGATCAGCAGCAACACAGCAAACATGCGCGCCAGCCCGCCCAGCTCTGAATCGGGCTGGGTGCGCTCGCCCGTGTCGTACAACCCGGCGGCCATGGGGATGAGCGCCACCGCCAGGCTGAACAGCACGGTTTTGATGACGAAGACCAGCGTGACCGCAGGCGCAAACACATGCCCAAACATGCGCGTGTAGCTGGGCAGGCCCGCCAGGCTGAAGCCATACACGCCGAGGTAAGCCAACACCAGGGCGACCACGCAGCTCAACGCCGCCAGGGTGATACAGGCAAACACGCCCGCTACGGCGCGGGGCAGCAGTTCCACACGAATGGGGTCAGCCCCCGCATTGCTCAGGCGGGCCAGGTGGCCAGACTGGCGCAGCAGCGCCAGCTGCGTGCCGTTGGGTATGGTGCAGCGCATGGCAACGAACAGCGCAGCCGTCAAAGGGATCAGCTCCAGCACCAGCACGCGGATCACCATCTCCAGCGCGTAGCGCGACAAGCCATAGCTGATGGCCGTGACGACCACGATGCGCGTGAGCACCAGGCTGATGAGCGCTGCCAGCACGGTAAAACCCAGCAGCACGGGGGCAGTGTCCAGGTACAGATGGCGTGCCAGAGCGCGCCGGGTGACCTTGCCATAACTGGACGGCGACAGCACCAGCACACACACCACGGCACCCAGGTACAAGATGCGCCACCAGGCCAGCGCCCAGCGCCGCACCACGCCCCAGGCGAGTTCGGGCAGGGAAAGGCCGGGCAAGCGCGAAATCATGGCTGGATCATAGCGGTGCACCGGGCCACACCGTGTTTCAGGCAGGGGGCGATGACATCAAACGTTTTTGGCCTCCAGCGCTTACCCATCAAGCGCTCCCAGCTATCAAAACAGAAGCACACAAAGCACTTTGAAACATGCGCATGGCGCGCCGCCTGCCCTGGCTGTTGGCAAAGTTGCCGTCACGCCTCGCATCACACATGGCGCTTGCCAGCCGCGGGCCCCGGCGCAATGGGTGCATTGCTTTGCGCATCGGCCCGCTGGTGCAGGGCTTCGATGATGTGGCACTGCGCGTCCGAACCATCACAGCGGCTGCGCAGGGCCATCAGATCAGCCTCCAGCGCCTGCAACTCTGCCAGGCGTGCGCGCACATGCCGCAGGTGCTCGTCCAGGGTGTCGCAGGCGGCGTGGCAGTCTTCCTTGCGCGTCAGGTCCAGCGCCAGCAGGGTGCGCACCTCGTCCAGCGACATGTCCATGGCGCGGCACAGGCGCACAAAGCGCAGCCGGTGCACATCGGCGGCGCTGTAAAGTCGGTAACTGTTGTCACCCCGGGCGCCGGGCGGCAGCAGGCCCTCTTTTTCGTAGTAACGGATGTTGGCGGGCGACACGCCCGACTGCCGGGCGGCCTCGCCAATGCGGTGCACTGCAACGTCATCAATCATGGGGCTTGACCTTCAAGTGGCTTCAAGGTTTCCAATGATGCCATTGCAACCCGAACCTCTGTTCAGAAAGACCACCATGTCTGCCCAGTGCACCGACCATTGCCACACCCCCACCGCCAGCGCAGACCCGCGCTACCGGCGCATTCTGTGGATCGCCCTGCTCGTCAACGCCGCCATGTTTGTGGTGGAGCTGGGCGCGGGGCTGAGTTCAGGCTCCGCCTCCCTGCTGGCCGACGCCATCGATTTTCTCGGCGATGCGGCCAACTACGGCGTATCGCTCCTAGTGCTGGCCATGGCGCTGCAGTGGCGCGCCCGGGCAGCGCTGCTCAAAGGCGCCAGCATGCTGGCCTTCGGGGTGTTTGTGATTGGCCGGGTGGCCTGGGGCGCATGGCAGGGCATCACGCCCGAGGCGCTCACCATGGGCTCGGTCGGCCTGCTGGCACTGGCTGCCAACGTGGGCGTGGCCCTGCTGCTGTACGCCTGGCGCGATGGCGACGCCAACATGCGCGGCGTGTGGCTGTGCACCCGCAACGATGCGTTGAGCAACGTGGCCGTGATGCTGGCCGCGCTGGGGGTGTTTGGCACGGGCCGCAGCTGGCCCGACCTGGTGGTGGCCGGTGTGATGGCGGCCCTGGCCATCTCTGGCGGGTGGAGCGTGGTGCGCCAGGCCCGCCAGGAGCTGGCCCATGCTTCGAAGGAAAATCAGCCGCAGGCGCTTTAACCACAAGCGCAAGAAGCTATAAAATCAATAGCAAATAAGCATTGAATCAGCAAGCTGCCCAGGTGGCACACAGCGCCTGCTTGCTGGTTTTTTGACGCACCACAAGCCCAGGCATGGGGCTTGCATGGTTCAATCCGCCCTCGTTTCCCGCTTTCAGCCATGTCCCGCACCTCCGCCGCCCCCGCTGTTCCGCCCCCCGTGGCGGTGCCCCACACCCTCACTGAAGACGCCGTGGCGATCTTCACCGGGGTGCTGCTGATTTCGGTGGGCGTGGCGTTTTTCACCAATGCGGGCTTGCTGACCGGCGGCACGGCGGGGCTGGCGTTCTTGCTGCACTACGCCACGGGCATCGGCTTCGGCAAGATTTTCTTCGTGCTGAACCTGCCCTTTTACTGGCTGGCGCTGCGCAAGCTGGGCCGGGCCTTCACGCTCAAAACCTTCATCGCCGTGCTGCTGCTGTCGGTGCTGACGGAGGCGCAATCGCAGTTCCTGCAGTTCGCGCAGTTGCAGCCGGTGTATGCCGCCGTGGCGGGCGGGCTCATCACCGGCACGGGGTTTCTGGTGCTGTTTCGCCACCGTTGCAGCCTGGGGGGCGTGGGCATTCTGGCGCTGTACCTGCAAGACCGCTACGGCTGGCGCGCTGGCAAGGTGCAGATGGCGTTGGACTGCGCCATCGTGCTGCTGGCACTGTGGACGGTGGAGCCCCTGCGCGTGGCATGGTCGGTAGCCGGTGCCGTGGCGCTGAACCTGGTGCTGGCCATGAACCACCGCCCTGGGCGCTACATGGCGGTGTAAGAACCTTTGGCAGCCTTGCAAGGCCAGGCACTGAATTCCCCAGCGCGGGAACCTTAGCCCACCTGGCCGTATCATTCCCGGCATGCGTCGCGGCCTGTTTTTCGTCCTCATGGTGGTGCTGGTCCTTCGGGGCCTCACGGGCACCGCCATGGCTGCGGGGGTGCTACCGCCCCTGGCGCTGACGCAAGCCACCGCAGCGCACCAGCACGAAGCTGCTCAGCACAAGACCCACGACGACGCCAGCCACCACAGCACCGCTGCAGACCTGGGCAACCATTGCGCAGACGCATCTGCCGAATGCCACCCGCACGAGCACGCCACCTGCTCGGCCTGTGAGATTTGCCATTCAGCCATGCTCGCCGCGCCTGGCGTTTCCCCGAATGTGCCCCGGCTGCCCGGCGCGCACCTGCGCCATACCCCCGCGCCCTTGCACAACGCCCCTGCGGCGTTGCTGATCAAACCGCCCATCGCCTGATCTCCGACGCCCGAAGTGCGTCTGCCGTGGCCCTGCTGTCAGCCAGCCGGGCTTGCTTCGCAGCGCCAATGCCTTTGTTCGTTGTCTGGAGACCGCCATGCGCGCCCCTGATTTATCGCCTCTTTTTGCGCCAGCCCTGCCGCGCATTTCGCCCCCACTGCGCCGATGGACTGCCTGCATGTTCACCACCCTCAAGGTGCGCGCCAACCAGCCGGCGGGCGACTACCGCGACCCCGGCGACTACGCCCAGCCCGCAGGCACACAGGCCTACGAATGGCAAGGCGCCCCCGCCCACACCCCACGCCCCGCGCGTGCCGACACCCCCGGCACAGTGCCCGGCGCGGCCACCGCCCGCAAGCCCGCTGCCAGCAGCCACCAACATTGAACCCTGAACACACCATGAAAACTATCAAATTAATAGCTGCCTGCGCTTTATTCATGGGCGCTACAGCCACTTTTGGCCATGAAAATATGCCCCATGCCGCCAAACCAGCGGACGTGGTGAAAGAGCAAAAAGCGTGGGGCATTGCCGGCGACGCCAAGGCCGTGACCCGCACCATCACCCTGCGCATGGGCGACGACATGCGCTTTGCCCCAAGCCATATCGAAGTGCGCGAGGGCGAAACCGTGCGCCTGCGGGCCCAGAACCAGGGCAAGGTGATGCACGAAATCGTCATCGGCACCAAGGCCGAGCTGGACCAGCACGCCGAGATGATGGCGAAGCACCCTGGCATGGAGCACGACGAGCCGTACATGGCCCACGTCAAACCCGGCCAGCGCGGCGACATCGTGTGGCACTTCAACCGCCCAGGCACTTTTGACTTTGCCTGCCTGATCGCGGGCCACTACCAGGCGGGCATGACCGGCACCATCACCGTGCTGCCCCGCGCCCATTGAATAATCCCCCGGAGATCCTCATGCAACCCATCAGTACCCCCTCCCGCACTGCTCCTACCCTCAGCCGCCGCCAGTGGCTGACCACCGCGCTGACGCTGCTCGGCGCAGGCGCGGTGGCGGCCCTGGCCCCATCCCTGGCACGCGCTGCCGGGTCTGCCCCCACACCGGTCGAAGTGTGGAAAGACCCCAACTGCGGCTGCTGCAAGGATTGGGTGGACCACATGCAGGCCAATGGATTCAAGGTGACCGTGCACGAAACCGGTAACAACGCCGTGCGCGCACGGCTGGGCCTGCCGCAAAAGCTGGGCTCGTGCCACACCGCCCTGGTGGGCGGCTACGTGGTGGAAGGCCATGTGCCCGCCAGCGATGTGCGCGCCCTGCTGCAGCAAAAGCCCAAGGCTCTGGGCATTACCGTGCCCGGCATGCCCGTAGGCTCGCCCGGCATGGACGGCGCCGTGTATGGCGACCGCCGCGACCCCTACGACGTGCTGCTGGTGGCGCACGACGGCAGCACCCGTGTTTTCAAGAGCTACAACAAAAAGGCGTCCACATGACCTCCTTCCCCAAATCCCTCCCGCAGTGGTTTGCACTGTTTGCCGCAGCCCTGCTCACCAGCGCCCCCGCATGGGCACAGGCTCCCGCCTCTGACAGCCACGCGGCGCATCACACAGCTGCCGCCAACGCACAGCAGGCCGACTTGAGCGAAGGCGAGGTCACCCGGGTAGACGTTGCCGCCCTCAAAGTCACGCTGCGCCATGGCGAGCTCAAGAACCTCAACATGCCGCCCATGACCATGGTGTTCCGTGTGCAGGACGCCGCCCTGCTCGCGCCGCTCAAGGCGGGCGACAAGGTGCGCTTTCGGGCAGAGCAGGTCAAGGGCGCTTACTACGCCACACGCATCGAAAAGGCCCAGTGAATGGCTGCGGCGGTAAGGTGCAGGTAGAAACGGGGCCACCATAATCAGGCCCCATGAACGCCCCCTTCCCCGCTGGCGACGCCGGCAGCATCACCCGCGTGGCTGGCATTGAAGTCGGCCATTTCACCGACACCCGCCGGCCCACCGGCTGCACCGTGGTCATGGCGCGCGAGGGCGCTGTGGCCGGGGTGGACGTGCGCGGCGCCGCTCCCGGCACACGCGAAACCGACCTGCTGCACCCCTCCAACCTGGTGGACAAGGTGCACGCCATCATGCTCGCTGGCGGCAGCGCCTGGGGCCTGGAAGCCGCCACGGGTGCGGTGCGCTGGCTGGAAGAGCGCGGTGTGGGCCTGGATGTGGCCGTGGGCCGCCTGCCCATCGTGCCTGCGGCGGTGCTGTTTGACCTGCTGGTGGGCGACATGCGCATTCGCCCCGATGCCGCAGCGGGCTACGCCGCGTGCGCCGCAGCGTCTGGCGCCGACCCCACCGAAGGCAATGTGGGCGCTGGGGCAGGTGCCGTGGTGGGCAAGGTCTTTGGCATCCAGCACGCCATGAAGGGCGGCGTGGGCACTGCGTCCATCACGGTGGACGGGGTCACGGTGGGAGCCTTGATCGCCTGCAACGCCCTGGGCGATGTGATCGACCCCGACACCGGCCATGTGATGGCCGGCGCACGCACCGACGATGGCCAGGGAATGCGCGACACGCGCCGCGCCCTGCTGCGCGGCCAGCCACCCCAGCCCTTGCTGGCGGGCACCAACACCACCATCGGCGTCGTGGCCACCGATGCCATCCTGACCAAAGTGCAGGCGCACCGTCTGGCCATTGCCGCGCACGACGGGCTGGCACGCAGCATCAACCCCGTGCACACCATGTCGGACGGCGACACCCTGTTCAGCCTGGGCACGGGCCGTGCGGGCAAAAGTCTGGGCATGATGGTGCTGGCCACCATGGCGGCCGAAGCCACCGCACGCGCCACCGTCCGGGCAGTGCAGGCGGCACGTTCTGTCACCACCGCAGACGGCCTGTACCTGCCAGCCATGGCAGACTTGCGCAGCTGATTCTGCGGCGGGCACCAGCCGGTGCACCGCCTGCTTTCTTTTTTCCATGGGTGCCCCCCGTTATGTCCCCCCGCATGTCCAAGGCACTGCGCTCTGCGTTGCTGTCGTTTCGTGATCTGGTCCTGTCTGCTGGGCCCCTGGCCTTCCTGGCGGTGGGCCTGTTGGTGCTGGCCTATTGGTGGCTCAACCCCACCCCGCCCAAATCGGTCACGCTGGCCACCGGCCCGGCCCAAAGCGCCTACGAAGAATTTGGCAAGCGCTACCAGAAAGCGCTGGCGGCCGAGGGCATCGAAGTGCGGTTGCTGCCCAGCGATGGCTCGTCGGCCAATCTGCAGTTGCTGCGAGATGGCCAGGCAGACCTGGCATTTGTGCAAGGCGGCACGGCCGAGCTGCTGCCGGACGACCCGGAAAACCTGGTGTCACTGGGCAGCCTATTTGTGGAGCCGGTGTGGGTGTTCTACCGCACCGAAGCCGCCCAGCGCATGCACGAGCGCCCCCGGCTGGACGGGCTGCGGCAATTGCGCGGGATGCGGGTGAATGTGGGTTCGGAAGGCAGTGGCGTACCTTGGCTCATGAACCAGTTGCTGGAAGCCAACCGGCTGGAGGCGGGTGCCGTGACCATGACCCGGCTGGACGAAACGCCTGCCACTGTCGCCTTCCTAGCGGGCAAGCTGGACGCACTGGTGTTTGCCTCGGCCCCCGAATCGCTGATGGTGCAGATGCTGCTGCAAACCCCCGGCGTGCAGTTGCTCGACATTGCCCAGCACGAGGCCTACGCGCGGCGGTTCCCCTTCCTCTCCCCGGTCACCCTGCCCCGGGGGGTGGTGGACCTGGCCAGCAACGTGCCAGCGCGGGACGTGCGCATGGTGGCATCCACCACCTCGCTGCTGGCGCGGGAATCCACACACCCGGCCTTGCTCACGCTGTTTGCGCAGCGCGCCCAGCAGGTGCACAGCACCGCGGGCTGGTTCAACCGTGCGCGTGAGTTTCCCAACATGCGCAACAGCGAACTTCCCATCGCCAAAGAGGGCGAGCGGGCCATGAACGAACCGGTGCCCATGCTGCAGCGCTACCTGCCGTTCTGGCTGGCCAATCTGATCGAGCGGATGTGGCTGGTGCTGGGGATTTTGCTGGCAGCCCTGCTGCCCCTGTCCCGGGTCGTGCCGCCGCTGTACCAGTTCCGGGTGCGCTCGCGCATTTTCCGCTGGTACGGCCGCCTGCGCGAGATCGAAGACACGGTGGAGTCTGAGCCAGACAAGGCCCCGCAAATGCTGCAGGCGCTCGATGCGCTGGAAGCCCAGGTTGAAAAGGTGACCGTGCCGCTGTCATACGCCGACGAGTTGTACGCCTTGCGCAACCACATTCACCTGATCCGCAAGAAGCTCATGCGGCCCTGAGGGCTTGGCCTGACTCCAAGCCCCCTGCGACTGGCGTGCCTTGCGGCCCGGTTGAATCAGCGGCCTTTGGAAACCTTGGGGGGAGTGCGGGACAGGTCAGCCGGTGCCGAATTGGCACTGCGAGACGAGGGCTTGTAGCGAATCACGCGCAGCGTGCCTTCGCTGGCGAGTTTGTCGCGCATGCGGCGCGTCATCGACTGCGTGCTGCCATCGGGCGAGGTGAAAAGGAACAGCGTTCCGTTGGGACTGGTCCAGGTGAGCTGCGTGCGCACCGGGCGCTGGTTGGAGATCAATTCCACCCACGCACCCACCACAAAATTGGCAAATGGGTCTTCAGCCAAAGCTGCAGCCTGGCTGGCGGTGGGCTGCAGCAGCGCCTGGCTGCTGTCCTCTTCCGGCGGAAGTTCCGAGCCCATGCTGTCGCCAGGCTCGGCTACTGCATCGCCCTGTGGCAATGGAATCGAGATGCCAGGCGCTGGGGGAGCTTCAAAGGCCGCCTGGTGCAATGCCACCAGCCTGGCAATGAAAGCGCTGGCCTTGTCCGCCGGGTAATCAATGGAGCGCAGACCTTGGCGCAACTTCGCCAGCATGTCAGGGATGGCGTGGGTCAAGCGCTCCGGCTCCAGCCGGGTCAGTTCGGGCTGGGCACTCCAAAGAAGCAATGGCACCAGCGCCAGGTATCCCGAGGGGTCATCTTGCTGCCCTTCGGCGCTCACCTGCGCCAGAGACACCACGTCTGCCCAAGGGCCCGCAGCAAAATCCAGAATATCGGCAGGCACATTGCCTATGTCGTGCAGCTTGCGAATATCGGCCGCCACACGTTCAGCCAGCATGGCCCGTTGCTCAGCCCGCTGACGTGCCTGCTGCCCTGCCGCTTCCTGGGCCTTCTTGCGCTGCTCCTGGGTGTCCCACGCGGAGTACAGTGCCCGCAGAACGGTCTCGAAAGGCGTGGAGTCTTTGATCTGGCTGGCCGCCAAATGGGCCACGCCTTCATTCACCAAGCGCACAAACTGGGCAAAGCCCGGCGCATCTTCGGTAGTGAACGCCAGACTACGCTGCGTGATCTCATCCAGCAGGCGCCGCGCCGGATGGCCTGCATCCGTAAAGAAACGCGGGTCAAAGCGCACCAATTGTTTGAGCGGCTCCTCCAGCTTCTTTACGGCGAGCTGCATGGGTGGCAGCAGCCGCGCGTCTTGCGCCAGCGTCGCCATCATGTTGGCCACCACGTCGGCCGCCACCGCAGGGGATTCCGTAGGCGCCACAAAAGGAACCGTGTAGATGGGTTGTGCCAACTGCACTGGCGCACGCCAGGCGGACAACGGCGCCGCCGCCTGGGCCCCGCCCGCCAGGCGGTTTACCAGCCGTTCCAGCTGGGCCATGTCTTCCATGGCGTCAACGGCCACGGCAGGAATTGCTGCGTAAGCAGATCCCAATGGGCCAGGAACGCTGGGCACGGCAGCCGGGGCATCCTGCCAGCGACTGCCTGGTTGCGCGATCATCTGGGGGGCAACATCCCCGTAACCGGGCGGATTGAACGGGTCGGCTCCAGCCAGCATCTGGCGCAGCATGCCCACGGTCAGAATGGCTTCCTCCGCCTCTGCCGCCAAGGGGGACTGCTGGGAATCGCCCTGCCACCCGGTAGGTGCACCCATGCCACGGTTGTTGTACCCGGAAGCCCCACCGTATCCGCTGGTGTGCCCGTAGCCCGTGGCATAGCCACCGCCGTAACCCGTGGCCACAGGCTGGGGAGCGCCGTAGCCTGATCGGCCCACCGCACCGCCGGGAATGCCCAGCACCGCGTATCCCACAGGCTGCACGCCCTGGTCACGCAGCATTTTGGCCATGCGCTGGTACTCACCCTCCAGCAACTTGCCCAAAAGGCCTCGCATGTGCTGCATCCAGAGCTGGCGCACCTCAGACGTGGCGCCCGTTTCAGACACAACCCGCTGCAATGCACGGATGTAATTTTCGGGACGCAAGGGGTTGCGCTCGGGCTGCACGCTGCGCAAGCCCTGCGCGGAGCTGACCAGCGTATTGAGTTCTGACAGTACACCTTCGGTCGCATGGGCCGCCAGTTGTTGCGCGCGAGCCAGTTCCACCTGGTCTTGCACTTCGCTGTCGTCCATCAGCGATAGCTCGCCGAAGTCCATACCAGAGGCATCTGCCGGGCGAACCTTGGCGTTGGCAGGCCCCTCCGCAAAGATCTCCAGCAGCGCCATGGGGTAGCCCTTGAGCAAGGCTGCCTCATGCTGCTTGAGCGCATTCAGCGCATCACTCAGATTGTTGCGCTGCTGGATATTGCGAACCGAGGACTCTTCCTGGGTCAACGCATTGCGCGTGACCTCCACCAGTTTGCCCATGAGCGACTCGCCTTCACGCACCGCACTGACAACGCAGGCGCGGAAGACGGTTCTCAGATCGAGCGCTGCCTGGGACATGGTGAGTGAAAGAAAGAGAAGTTTTCGGATGCAATCCTACTTGACCTGCGGGCGTTGGGGCGCTTACTTGAGCGCCTTGTAACGCATGCGCTTGGGCTTCGCACCTTCTTCGCCCAGGCGCTTTTTCTTGTCGGCTTCGTACTCTTGGTAATTGCCGTCAAAAAACGTCCATTGGCTGTCACCTTCGGCGGCCAGAATGTGCGTGGCAATGCGGTCCAGGAACCAGCGATCGTGGCTGATGACCAACACCGTACCCGCGTATTCCAGCAGGGCATCTTCCAGGGCACGCAGGGTTTCCACGTCCAAGTCGTTCGATGGCTCGTCCAGCAGCAGCACGTTGCCGCCCTGGATCAGCGTTTTGGCCAAGTGCAGACGACCGCGCTCACCACCGGAGAGCATGCCCACCTTCTTTTGCTGATCTCCACCGTTGAAGTTGAAGCGGCCCGCGTAAGCACGGCTGGCCATCTGGAACTTGCCGATGTTGATGATGTCCAGACCGCCGGAGATGTCTTCCCAGACGGTTTTATCGTCCGACAACGAATCACGCGACTGGTCTACGTAGGCCATTTTCACGGTAGAGCCAATGATGACTTCGCCTGCGTCAGGCTGCTCACGGCCTGCAATCAGCTTGAACAACGTGGATTTACCGGCACCGTTGGGGCCGATGATGCCGACGATGGCGCCTGCAGGGATGTTCATGCTCAGGTTGTCGATCAGGACGCGATCACCAAACGACTTGGTAACGTTCTTGAACTCGATGACCTGGGTGCCCAAGCGGTCGGCCACAGGAATGAAGATTTCCTGCGTTTCGTTGCGCTTTTGGTATTCGAAATCGCTCAATTCCTCGAAGCGGGCAATACGTGCCTTGCTCTTGGCCTGGCGGCCCTTGGCGTTCTGGCGCACCCATTCCAGTTCCTTCTTCAGGGCCTTGGCGCGGGCTTCTTCACCCTTTTGTTCAGACTCCAAACGGGCCTGCTTCTGGTCCAGCCAGGTGCTGTAGTTGCCCTTGTACGGAATGCCGTGACCACGGTCCAGTTCCAGAATCCACTCGGCGGCGTTGTCCAGGAAGTAGCGATCGTGGGTGATGGCCACCACGGTGCCGGGGAAGCGGTGCAGGAACTGTTCCAGCCAGTCCACCGACTCAGCGTCCAAGTGGTTGGTGGGTTCGTCCAGCAGCAGCATGTCAGGCTTGGACAGCAACAGGCGGCACAGCGCAATGCGACGCTTTTCACCGCCGGAGAGCACGCCCACCTTGGCGTCCCACGGAGGCAGGCGCAGGGCGTCAGCTGCGATTTCCAGTTGGTGCTCGGAATCTGTGCCAGCGGTGGCAATGATGGCCTCCAGACGGGCCTGCTCTGCAGCCAGGGCGTCAAAGTCAGCATCGGGCTCAGCATAGGCGGCGTACACCTCTTCGAGCTTGGCCTTGGCAGCAAAGACCTCGCCCATCGCCTCTTCCACGCTTTCACGCACGGTGTGCTCTGGATTGAGTTGAGGCTCCTGGGGCAGGTAGCCAATCTTGATGCCAGGCATCGGGATGGCTTCACCCTCGATCTCCTTGTCCACGCCGGCCATGATCTTGAGCAGCGTTGACTTGCCCGAGCCGTTCAGGCCCAGCACACCAATCTTGGCGCCGGGGAAAAAGCTCAGGGAAATGTCTTTCAAGATCTGGCGCTTGGGGGGCACCGTCTTGCTGACGCGATTCATCGAATAAACGTATTGGGCCATTGCTTGTCTAACCTGCGAAAGTGGGCAGAAATTCTGCGTTCAAACCGAGATTATCGGCCCATGCGACAATAGACGCCGTAATGGGCTCCAGTTGCTCATCACATCAGCAGTTTGCTGGGGACGATGGAATCTCTCTTTCCGGGCTCCCACCTTTGAACCTCATCTGCCTGAGACTGGCTCGGCAACCCTCTCGCGGTTGCGACGACAGGCCGATACCCCGCGCCCCGGACGGGTGCAATCAATGACATGAAATTTGAAGAACTGAATCTGGCCCCTGCCATCCTGAAGGCTGTGCTCGAACAAGGCTATGAGACACCGACCCCCATTCAGGCGCAGGCAATCCCCGCCGTGCTTGAAGGGCATGACCTTCTGGCCGGGGCGCAGACCGGCACCGGCAAGACGGCTGCGTTCACCCTGCCGATGCTGCATCGCCTGAGCCAGGGCACAGCCCCCAAGAGCAAATTTGGCGGCAAGGGCATTCGTGCGCTGGTACTCACACCCACCCGTGAACTGGCCGCTCAGGTCGAAGAGTCGGTGCGCGATTACGGAAAATACCTGGACATCAACTCGACCGTGGTGTTTGGTGGTGTGGGCATGAACCCGCAGATCGACCGCATCAAGCGCGGGGTGGATGTACTGGTTGCCACACCCGGGCGTTTGCTCGACCTGCAGCAGCAAGGTTTCCTGGATCTTTCCACGGTTGAAATTCTGGTGCTGGACGAAGCGGACCGCATGCTCGACATGGGGTTCATCCATGACGTCAAGAAGGTGCTGGCTTTGGTGCCCAAAGACAAGCAAAGCCTGCTTTTCTCTGCCACGTTCAGCGATGAAATCCGCGAGTTGGCCAACACGCTGCTCAAGAACCCCCAAAGCATCCAGGTCACGCCCAGCAACACCACGGTGCAGCGCATCACCCAGGTGATTCACCCCGTGGGCCGTGGCAAGAAAAAGCAGGTGCTGTTGCACATCATCCAGCAGCACAACTGGAGCCAGGTGCTGGTGTTCACCCGCACCAAATTCGGCGCCAACAATGTGGCTGAGTTCCTCACCAAGAATGGCGTGAGCGCGATGGCGCTGCACGGCAACAAGAGCCAGAGCGCCCGCACCCAGGCATTGGCAGGCTTCAAGAGTGGCGAGATCCGCGCCCTGGTAGCCACAGACATTGCTGCCCGCGGGATCGACATCGACGACCTGCCACACGTCGTGAACTACGAGATTCCCAACGTGTCCGAGGACTACGTTCACCGCATCGGCCGCACGGGCCGGGCGGGCGCCACTGGCGAAGCAGTCAGCCTCGTCTGCATGGACGAGGAAGGCTTCATGATGGACATCGAGCGCTTTACCAAGCAGCAAATTCCCGTCCAGGTCATTGAAGGCTTTGGCCCTGAGCCAGGCGAAAAGGCCGAGCCTATCGCCATGGGCCGCCAGACGATCTGGGGTGGTGCAGGCAAGCCACCGAGCCGCGAAGTGATGCAGGCCGCAGCCAAGGCCGCTCGCTCTGAAATGATGGACCGCATTCGCACCAACAAGGCAGCCCAGGGCCAAGGCGAACGCAGCCCTCGCCAAGGCAATGGCGGCGGTGGACGGTCTGGGAATGGCAGCGGCCCACGCGGCCAAGGCCCGAACGCAGGCGGAGGCCGTGCTGGCCAAGGTGGTGGTGCAGGTCGCGGCAACGCTCAACCGGCATCTGCACGCAGCCGTGGCCCACGCCCAGACAATTCCCCTCGCTACGACGATGCACAGCCTCCACGGGCCAATGCGCATCTGGGAACCCACCTCGGACATAGCAACCCCGTCCATCGCAATGGAGGCCACGGCGCGGGTGGACAACCCGACCCCATGCGTACCAGCGTAGACAGCATGGCCGAACGCGGTCGCCGTGGCGGCGGAGGTGGATACCGTAGCGGCGGAGGCGGGTACGGTGGTGGCGGTGGCGGCGGCGGCGGCCGAGGCAACGGACCACGTGGCTCTGGCGGCCCTCGCGGTTCATTCAATCGTTAACCACTCCCCCCGATCAACGCGCCCAGCTCCCATTTTTGTGTGGGAGTTGGGCGCAGTTACATTGGGAGAGGCTTTCACACCAGTGCACTCAGAGCCTGCCTTCGTTCCACAGCAATCAAATGAAGCCATCCAAACCATGAGGCTCATAGCTGAATGGAGGAGCACAAGATAGTGAAGACGCGCAGCGAGGGCGCGCCCAGCGCCAACAGGTAACATCCACAAAACCATGACGACACCAGCGCCCACAACGGCCCTCGAACCATGACCTTGCGTGATCCCTCCCCCGCCCTCAACCAACAACCCGTCACCAAGGCTCCCTATCGCCTCAGCGCTAGGCGACTCAATGTCATGGCCGCGCTACTCGGGGCGGCGACACTCCTTGGTGCATGCAGCAGTACCCCGCTACCGCCCTGGCCTGCAAACCCTTCGTCGGCTCCACAAGCCCAGGCCCCCGCACCGCTTCCACGAACAGCAGCGAAGCCCGCACCACAGCCCTTGGGCGCACCTGCCCGCGTCGCAGAGCCAGTCGCAACGCCCGTTGCCCCCACGCCAGTCATCGTCAGCCGCAACGAAGATTCGCTGACGCCGCCGTACAACGCGGCAGTAGCGGCTCGTTTTCCTGAACCGACCATCCAATACAGCACCCCTGGCCTGGGCAAAGACCGCCGCGCTTTCACAACCAATGCCGAATTGGCCCAATGGCTGAAAGACTTGGCTGGCATGCGCCCAGCCAATGAGGCCCGCCCTCACCTGATCAATCTAGGTACCTCCCAACGCGGCACACCCATCCTTGGATTGCTGCTGACGCGAGCCAAAAGTCCCACCCCAGCGGTCCTGGAATCCGCCGGTCGTCCTACGGTGGTACTGGTGGGGCAGCAACACGGTGATGAACCCGCAAGCGCCGAGGCGCTGCTAGTTCTGGCCAGAGAGTTGGCACCAGGCGGTCTGATGGAAACACTGCTGGACAAAATCAATGTGATTGTTGTGCCACGAGCCAACCCTGACGGAAGTGAAGCGGGCACGCGCGTCACCGCCAATGGGATCGACATGAACAGAGACCATCTGCTCTTGCACACACCAGAAGCCAGAGCCATTGCGCGTCTGGTACGCGACTATCGCCCCATACTGGTCATCGACTCGCATGAATACACAGTGGTCGGCCGATTCCTTGAAAAATTCAACGGCATCCAGAAGTACGACGCACTCCTGCAGCACACCACCACAGCCAACTATCCAAAATTCCTGACCAAGGCCTCGCTGGAGTGGTTTCATGGCCCCATGGTTGCTGCATTGAAGGACCAGGGCCTGAGCAGTGAGTGGTACTACACAACCTCCACCAACCGGGACGATAAATCCATCTCCATGGGTGGTACCCAGCCAGATACCGGGCGCAATGTGCATGGTCTGAAAAATACCGTCAGCCTGCTGGTAGAAACGCGGGGAGTAGGCATCGGTCGCCTGCATGCCCAAAGACGTGTGCACGCCCAGGTCGTGGCCATGACAAGTGCTCTGCGCAGTGCTTCAGAAAAAGTGGGACCCTTGGAGCAGGTTCGCTCCTTTGTCGTCAAAGACACATCTGCCCAAGCCTGCCGCGACCAAATCATCGTGAATGCGGCGGCAACACCCACTCAACGAGATCTCACCTTTCTGGATCCCACGTCGGGCGAAGACCGAACTACACGCGTCGATTGGAACTCATCGCTGACGCTGCGAACCCTTCAAGCCAGAGCTCGGCCTTGTGGGTACTGGCTCGACGCCAGTGCGACTTCTGCAGTAGAACGCTTCAAGCTTCTGGGCATTCAGGTCATGCGCGTGGCAGAGGCTGGCTCACTTTTAGTTGAAAAATACGAAGAAACTGCCCGTGAAGTGAGCGAACGGCGCGATGTGCGTGGAGGTATCGCTGGAAACGGTGAAATCATCCGAGTCAAGGTCAACCCGGTGCGCGCAGCGATGGATGTTCCTGCGCAGAGCTATTACATTCCTCTGAATCAGCCCCTTGCAAACCTCGCTGTCGCGGCACTGGAGCCCGACACGCAAAACAGCTATTTCGCCAACCGCCTAGTGGACGACTTGAACCACACTGCCCGCGTGATGGCGACGCCAGCATTGGTGTTTGAGGAAATCGACTGAACGAAAGACTACCAGGCGCAGGTTCCACAACCTGGTGATCCATTGACGGATTGTTTAGGGCTGCACTCACCGCTGGGCTTGCTTCGGTGGTGCCTGTAGCGGGTTATCATCGCAGCTTGCGACGGTAGAGCAAACTTGCTCCATCTTGGAGAATTTGGATTATCCCCAAGTCCACCGCCACATCCCAAACTGCCCGTAGCTCAACCGGATAGAGCAATTGCCTTCTAAGCAATAGGTCGGGGGTTCGAGTCCCTCCGGGCAGGCCAAGAGCCTTCTACGCTTCAAACCAAAACCCGCACACCTCAGGCGTAGCGGGTTTTTTTTGCGCCTCACCATGTTCAATGTGATGACCGTTCACCGTTGGCAGAGCATGGAGAGACAACACGCAGGACCAAAGAACTGTGGCGTTGCGATTGGAACAACTCATGAAGCACAGTCACGCCAGTCGAGATGTCAGAAATTACATCACGCCCATACCCGACGATGCGATGAGCCCGTAAAGCGAAGCTAAAAACAAAAAAGCCTCTGTGGGGTACCACAGAGGCTTTTGATCGCTACATTTCACATCCTAGTGAAACAACATATTTTGGGGTGGCTGATGGGGCTCGAACCCACGACAACAGGAATCACAATCCTGACTTTTTAGTATTTCACCCCGTTGATTGATGCTGATAGAATCAATACAAATCAACAACTTAGACGTAAAGCACTGGACAAGTAAACAGCCTTATCGTTGATTGAAATTCGGTAATTTCTACTGAATTTGCCTACAGATTGCCTACAGATTTCAAGGGGGCACCATGAGCAAGCCACAAAACCGCGTGAGGCTTACCGCTGGCAGGGTTGACGCCTTCACCTGCCCGGCTGGTAAATCCCAGGCTTTTCTATGGGACACCGAAGCCCCAGCACTGGCGCTGCGTGTGACGCCTACGGGCCGTAAAACCTACGTGTTTGAATCGCGCTTGAACGGGGCAACCTTGCGCCTGAGCATCGGCACTGCCGCCGACTGGCCGCTTGAAAAGGCCAGAGGCGAGGCACAGCGTCTAAAGGTGCTGGTGGACAGTGGTACAGACCCCCGAGAGCTAGAGCGCCAGCAACAGGCCGCCCAGGCCGCCGAAAGGGCCGCAGCCGTTGCAAAGGTGAAAGCCGACAAAGTGGCCGCCGTAACCGTGGGCGAAGTCTGGGCGGACTACCTAGAAAAGCGCCGCCCGTTTTGGGGTGACCTGCACTACCGTGACCATATCGACAAGGCAAAGGCCGGTGGCCTGCCATCGGGCCGCCGTGGTGGTGGCAAGCAACTGACCAAGCCGGGGCCGCTGGCCGCACTGATGCCGCTGGCGCTGAAAGACCTTGACCAAGCCACGATAGAGCGATGGGCCGCCAATGAAGGCAAGACCCGCCCCTCATCGGCCCGGCTGGCATGGCGACTGCTGACGGTGTTTTTGACGTGGTGCGCAGAACAGCCGGAATATGCCAACCTGCTGCCCGACAAGAACCCCGCCAAAACCAAGAAGGCCCGCGAGGCATTGGGCAAGGCCGGGACGAAATCGGACGTGCTACAGCGTGAGCAACTGGCCGCATGGTTTGCCGCTGTGCAGCAGATACAGAACCCGGTTATTGCCGCCTGCCTGCAAATGATGCTTCTGACGGGTGCCCGCCCTGGCGAAGTGCTGGCGCTGCGCTGGGAGGACGTGAACACGCAATGGAAGGGAATCAGCATCCGCGACAAGGTGGAAGGCACACGCGAGATTCCCGCAACGCCTTATATGCTGCACTTGCTGGCCGCCCTGCCCCGCCGCAATGAATGGGTGTTCTCCAGCCCCACAAGCGCCAGCGGGTGCCTGACCGAACCAAACAACCCGCACACACGCGCCTGTGCCGCCGCTGGCCTGGAGGGCTTGACCCTGCATGGCCTGCGCCGCTCCTTTGCCAGTCTGACCGAGTGGCTGGAGGTGCCCGCCGGAGTGGTGGCGCAGATTCAGGGCCACAAGCCCAGCGCAACCGCTGAAAAGCACTACAAGGTGCGACCGCTGGAACTGCTGCGCGTACACCATGAGCGCATCGAGGCGTGGATTCTGGAACAGGCCGGGATTGTGTTTGATGCCAAGGCCGAACCGGGCAAGCTGCGCGTAGTAGGTGCTGCTTGAAATAACGCAACTACAAATAATCCTTGAACTTCAAATAAACGTAGCTACACTAAACCATGAATGTGACGTTCGACCCGGCAAAAGATGCCGCCAATATGGCAAAGCATGGCGTCTCACTGACCGAGGCAGCAGGCTTTGAATGGGGAACCGCCGTAGTGTGGCCGGACACGCGCCGGGACTATGGCGAGGCCCGCATGGTGGCGCTGGGGTACATCGGCCTGCGCATCATGGCGCTGGTGTTTGTTGACCGGCCCCCAGAGCAGCCGACCGAGCGCCGCATCATCAGTTTGAGAAAGGCCAACAGCCGAGAGGTGAAACGCTATGCCGAAACTTAAAGCCGGAACCATCCTGCCCACCCCTGCCGAGGATGCCGCAATTACTGCCGCTGCGCTGGCAGACCCTGATGCCGTACCTTTCACCGATGCCGAATGGGAGCAGGTCAAGCCGCTGGTGCGTCGTGGCCGCCCGCTGGGCAGTGGCACCAAAGCCCAGGTAACGCTACGCCTGGACGTGGAGGTGTTGGAGAAGTTCAAGGCATCGGGTGATGGCTGGCAAACCCGCATCAATGAGGCCCTGAAAAGCTGGGTGCGCACGCACGCCTGACCGTTTCGCCCCAGATAGGCCGGGCCGCAATCCTGCCGAAAAGCCAGTCCCCCCGCTGGCCTGCTGGGGCTCCTGATACCGGGGTGCATCGGGGGATGCTCAGTGGAATTGCAGTTCAGCAAAACAGACCTTGGACGCCTGGTTCGCGGGGATTGGGAGCTTGTTTGTGGTCGCTGGGAGCAGGCAGACCGCATCGGGAAGTGGCTGACCATCAAGAGCGACGGGCTGTACCTGAACGACTGCGAAAAGGCTCCCAAGCCTTGGGTGCATCCTGGCCGCGAAGGGCTGGTGTTGCCACTGCCAACCTTCACCTTGGAGCAGTTCAAGGCGTTTTGCGATTGGCACCCGACGTTTGAATGGGAAGCCATCGAATCGGTGTTTACGAACGACGACGGCACACTTGATGAGGGTGCGCTGAAAGAGCTGGCGAGTCGTGGCGAGGCTGCTGCTGCCATGGTTTGTGGTGTGCTGGCAGGCGCGGACGATGAGTACCTGACAGCGTGGGAAACAAGCTGCCAGATTGATGAATGCAGAGCGGAGATTGCCGAGCTGAAAAGCCTCAAGCCGACCACAATCACCGAGCGAGCGATTGCCAAACAGGAGTTGGAGAAACTGGAAAGCAGGCTGACTGCGCTGCTGAACCCCGATGCCGAGCCGAGCACAACCGAAAGCCTAGAACCCGCAGTACCAGCGCAGCAACAGCCCGAGCCCGCCGCAGTAGAGGCTTCGCCAGTGCAGCCCCAGGCCGCACCGCCCGCGCCAGTGGTGGCAGACAGCGCCAGCACTGCGCCCGATTGGACAGTTAGGAAGCCCCAGCGATACAACGGATATGCCGCACCCCTGCATCGCCTGCTTGCCGCCGCGCATCGGGACGGCAATCCGTGCCCGACCGCCCGCGATGTGGTGGAGGCGTGGCGCAACAACGCCCCCGCCGAAATTGCAAAAGTGCTGCCGGACGGGTTCGATTACTACGACGCCAAAGGCAACACAAAAACAGCCGACCTTGAAGCAATCCGTAAGGCAATCGGACGGATGAAAATCGCCCGGTAAGCGCCCGGTAACCATCCCCCGGCAAAGCCGGGGGCATTCGGGATGTGAGCCGCTCAAAGCGGCTGTAAGGGGTCGCTAACGCGGCCCCTCATTCTTGGGGCCACCTATCGGTGGCTACTCACCTCCATAGACCGAGTTGGTCCAACCTCTCGTCTTCCTTCTCCTGGTTTCGGATGTACTCCCGTATCACCGCTTCGTCGCGTCCCACCGTCGAGACGAAGTACCCTCGCGCCCAGAAGTGCTGACCCACGAAGTTGCGCTTTCGCTCTCCGTACACCCGCGCAAGGTGGATTGCGCTCTTGCCTTTGATAAAGCCCACCACCTGCGACACCGAGTACTTCGGTGGGATCGACAGCATCATGTGCACGTGATCGGGCATCAGATGCCCCTCTTCAACCCTGCATTCCTTTTGCGCGGCCAACTTTCTGAATACCTCACCCAGGTGTTCGCGTAGCTGCTTGTACAGCGTTCGCCTTCGACACTTGGGGATGAAGACCACGTGATATTTGCAATCCCAGGCCGTGTGACTCAAACTTTCATACTTGTCCATCGTGTTTCTTCCTTTCGTTTGCTTGGCGGCTCACGATTGAAAGTCTCTACGGTGGACAACCTCCTGAAAAGTCAAACTTCTACTGCCTCCCCGGCAGAGCCGGGGGGCCTCCTTTTGGTAGCTAGAGCCGATAAGCGCCCGCCAGAGCCGACAGGATAGGGGAAACACACACCCCAGAAAAATCATCGCTGCATACCAACTTTACGGAATGCAAAGCGATGAAAGCCAGCACAACCCAACACAGCGCAGACACCCGCAGCGCTGTCACTGAGCCCCAACAGTTCCCCCCGCTGGAACAGGTCAACCGCCCCACGGTGCCGACCGAGCAAGCCGCCCATTACCTGCTGCGCCGCCCGCAGACCTTGAGGGGCTGGGCCTGCGCCGAAACATTCCCTGATGGCCTGCGCCCGGTGCGCATCAATGGCCGCTTGGGCTGGCCGGTAGCTGGCATCCGCGCCGCGCTGGGGGTGGCAGCATGAGCACGACCACCATCTACACCCACCCGGACGGGCACGAAATCACCGTGGGCGATGGACTCCTGACCGCCTGCACAAGCGACGGGTTTGCACTGTCTATGCCCATTGGCCCGGCTGGCCTGCGCGATGTGGCTGCAAAGCTGCTGGCGCTGGCCGATGCAGACGAGGCCGATGGGGCTGAACGTGCCGGTGCAGCATTGGGCGGCGAGTTGCTGGCCGAACTGCTGGCGCTGCGTTGCAGCCCCCAGGCCGATGCACTGCGCCACGTTCACGGCAAGCTGCTGGCCCTGCACAAGCTGGAGCACTTCGACCGCGCCGCTGGTGGCTTCGCAGTGGCACTGGTTGCCGTGCTGGTGCTGGGCATTGCGAACCTGCCGAAGTTTGAAGGGGCGAAGCAATGAAAAAAGCCCCCGCTATGAAGCAAGGGGCCGCCGTGGCAGGCACTCCGATTTTCCCTCAAAGAACCAACACCGTTATCGCCGAAGTTTTGGCCCGGCTGCTGCGTGGCGAAGTGCTCACGTCACTGGATTCTGTTTTTGATTCCAGCACCACGCGCCTGAGCGCATTCATTTTCACCCTCAACGGGAACGGCTGGGAGATTGAATCGGAGCCCTTCGCCGCCGGTTGCAAAGATGGCCGGGTTTCGTGGCCGCACAAGTACTACCTGCGCACAGAGGTGATTGCGAAGGCTGGCCCAGGCGCTGCCGCATGGTGCGCCGCCGTGTTCAAAGCCCGGCGCGATTTACGTCGCAAGGCCGCCCAGGCCGAGCGCGAGGCCGCACGGCTGAACGCCATGCGACGCGCAAGCCGTGTGCATCCGGGGCAGCAGGGGTTGTTTGAGGCGGGCTTCTGACATGGCCGCAGACATTGCCTACTTCGCGGCAAAGACTGTCAGCATGAGCAAGGTCAACGGGCGCAAGCCCTGCGACCTGCTGACTGCCGCCCGCCACAACCTGCGCGAGATTCAGGCAGAGCTTGGCAGCGTGGGCCGGATTGACCCAGGCCGCAGCGCCACGAATGCCATCCTGGCAGGCCCAGCCGAGGCCGCCCAGGTTCAGGCCCTGGCCGTGGACTTGCTGGCCGCTGCTGGGCTCAAACCTGCTGCCATGCGCCGCGACCACGTTCAGGCGCTGGAGTTTGTTTTCAGCCTGCCGCCATCGTGTGGGGTTGACCCTGCCACCTACTTTGCCCGCTGCCTTGCGTGGCTGATGGAGGCTCTGCCGCTGCCGGTGCTGTCTGCCGTGAGCCATGCCGACGAGCTTGCGCCGCACCTTCACGTTCTGCTGCTGCCGCTGGCTGATGGCGTGCATGTGGGGGGCAAACCCGTGGAACGCCCCAAGCTGCTGCGATTGCGCGATGGCTTTTTCAACGTGGTGGCCGGGCCTGCCGGATTGCAGCGCGAGTCGGCCAAGCTGCGCGGACAGGCCAAACGCTGGGCAGTTACCGCCGTCCTGACCCGCTGTGAAGCGATGGGACTGCCTGCCGTCAATGGCCCGCTATGGCCGGTGCTGATGGCCGCCATCGAGCGCGACCCGACCGCCGCCGTGCGTGCGTTGGGGATTGAACTGAGCGCCCAAAAAGACCGCCAAACCCAGGCCGAGCCAAACCCTATAGGGATTGAAGGAACCACGATGAGCAGCAAAGCAAACCCTATAGGGATTGAAAAACAGGGCGAAAAAATCCAATCCCTATCCTGTGTAGGGATTGACTCAAAAACCCCCCTCAAAACAGCCCCTGCGTCCCGCCCAGGCCGAGCACCAGCGATGCCAGAACCGGCCCACAAAGACAGTTCGGGCGCTGGTGCTGATGGCATCGGGAAGCGCAACGTCATCGAATCGCTGGACGACCTTTGGCAGCGTGTCGGCATCCGTGCGATGGCTCTACCCAAGATTGGCCGCGCCGGGGCTCTGCTGGCCGACAAGACCGCCGCCGGACGCACCGACCGCCTGAGCGTGGCGCGGGCCGCCCAGCTTGAGGCCATCGCCCGGCAGACCCGCAAGCAGCCTGCGCCCGTGCTGGCCGACCCAGACGACGACCGGCATGTTGACCGCAGCGAAGCCCAAGACCTGCACGCCTGGAACGATTGAACCCGAGGACACCACCATGACCACCAAACTGACCCACCACCACTTGAGCGCCGAGCAGGTAAACGACGAGCACGGCACGGCCATCATGCTGACCCAGCAAGACGGGATTGAAGAACCGCAATCCGTGCTGGTGCATCCGTTCCAGCTTCGGGCAGTCTGTGAACAGTTCGGCATCATCGCCAGTGACACCCGTGCGGCAAAGACCATCGCCACATTGCAGCGCCGCATGGTGGGACTGCGCGACCGTATCGACAACTTGGCCGACTGGATGGCAAATCACAGCGACCACGCGCACGCCGACCTGAGTTATGAAACGACCCAGCTACGTGCGCTGCAAGACCTGGCGGGCGAGTGGTGTGCGGACTTCGAGGAAGGCTTACCCGAAGGCTTTGGCGAAGGCCCGCAACAACAGACCACGCCGCCCGAGTGCACCAGTGCACCCGCCGCCCAGGCTTCATTGCTCTGAGGAACTGGACATGACCGATGCAGAACGACGCCGCATGTGGCGCAGCTACGTGGACGCCTACTTTCGAGCGCAAGGGGCGTGGGAGGCCGCAGGAAGGCCCTTTCCGCGCCCGCCCATGCCTACCCAGCCAGAAGCGGTGCAGGGGCTCCAATGCGGTGCTACGACGCGTGCAGGCACCCCATGCAAACTGACCGGGCTCTACAAGTCGGGCCGCTGCAAGCTGCATGGGGGTATGTCCACCGGGCCGAAAACCGATGCAGGCCGGGAGCAATCGCGCATCAACGGGGCCAAGGGTGGCAGGCCGCGCAACCCAAGCCCGTGAAGGGTTATGGAAAGCTCACTTTGGGGTCACTGCTGCGTTACAGTGTCTGTGACGCTTAGTTTTCCTTTGCTTTTATGCCACTCCAACCAACCAGCAAAGGCCGTAGCCCTGAGCCCGCAGAGGCAGTGACTCATGGGAATTACGGCCCTGCGAGTCACAAGCCGCAAGTACCAGCAGGCGATACGCAATACGACTCTGGTTGGTACAAACGGAATACTGAAATAGAGACGCGCAAGTGTGGGTTGCTGAATAGAGCCATCGATGTGTTTTGTGATTTCATCGGCATTCACCGTGCTGGCGCACCGTTTAGAAACCGATTGCGGGATTGAAAAGACTTGCTTTAAGGGGCGGTATCGAGCCCAGGTATCCACGGAAAAACACTTTCCTGAAAACCGTAACTTCCGCTGTAGCAGCAAATGCGCTACTTGCGTATGTGTTTCCAGTCCTAGTTTCGAAGGTGTTTCCACAAAAAAATGATGTTCCTGCCGGTACGCATCGACCAAATACGCGAGGCCGGTACGCATGAAAGCATCACTTTGGCATCACCGCCCGGTCACCGCTTGGTTTCCCGTGGGTGCCACTGGGTTGCCACTGGGTTTACAGACTGCACAAAGCCTAAGCAGGAAATCACGCTCTGCTTAAAATTTAGGCACCCAAACCAACCCGAAGCAAAGCGATGCGCCTGAACCTGTCCGATGCTGTGGATGACCTGGCACCGCCGCCTCCGCCGTGCTTTTTCAACCGCAGCAGTTGGATGCTGTACCTCAAGAGCGCAGCCGCAGCGCAGAACCACAAGGGTAGCCAGCCCGTCATCATCGTGGCCGCTGATGGCGAACCGGCATTCAATACCCGCCTGAACTACTGCGCGGACTGCACCCAGGCAAAGAGCCTGGAGATGCAAGGCAAGGGCCGGTGCAACCCCTACCACCTGAGCGATGACCCCGAGCCGGTGCCTGCTGGAGGGTGGCAGGCCAGCGACACGGCAGCACCACCGCGCACCAAAACGCAACAGGCCCAAGACCTACCCGTGAGCCAAGCACTGCGCTGGCAGGATGCCTTTGAGCGGCTGGTGACGCACCTGCTGGCGCTGGGTGCCCGCACGGTGTGAGCATGTTCCGCGCATGGCCCAGGCATGATTCGAGCGTGGGGCAACAGTTGCCGCCGATGCCCAGCGCCCCTATCGAGGCTGGCTTTGCGCCCATAACACGCCGAGAACGATGATGTGGAGTCCGATGGTGCCACTGCGGGTAACGCAGACGGCACCTACGCACCTGAGTCCTCTGGTATTCGGAATCAGGAGGGAGCGGACCGCCCCAACTCTACCCCAGGCAACCACATATGTCAGATTGGGTTTCGCTTTTTGGCGCTGCCAGCAAAGCGGTAATCCAGACTTTGGGTTGCTCCGAGTGCGACGACTGGCACCACTCGGTATGTGGTCAGAATTCGCCTGACCGGCAAAGCAATGTGGTGTGCCCCTGGCGCGACGATGAACACCGCCAAGTATGTGAACCGGGTGACACAACTCGCCGGTTCGGCACGGCCAGCAGTTTACGAGGTTCGATATTGGCCGACACAACTTGCCGTGCTACAGTTCGCTCAAGCCGAAAGGCTCGGTGCGTTCAAACACCACATCCGAAGCGGTAGCAGCCCCCACCGATAAGCGGGGTTTTGTCATGCCCAAATTCTGGGGCCGGTGCGCCTGCACTTGTCTCCCATGGTTTCGGGCGGGATGGGCTTACCCGCAAGGATGGCCGCACGGCTTCGGACGTGTTTGAAACATCCCGCCCACCTGCTGCGCGTTCAAACGCAAACGGTGGATTCCTTGCCACTCCCGAAGGAGCCAAGACCATGACCGCAATCACTGAGCGCAAACCCGCGCCCAGCACGTCCACACCGGACACCATCCCCACCGCCAACCTGACCGCCGTTCTGGCCGCCTTCAACGCGGCAAACCTGGCATCCAACTACATCGAGCGCGGCAACTTCGCCGCTGCCCGCCGCAAGCTGGTGCAGGCGCTGGCATCCATCGGCCAACTGCAAGCGGGGGGCTGACCATGAGCAGCACTACCCACACCGCCCACCCCCAGGGCGAGGCCGCCGCATTGCGTGAAGCCCTGCGCCTGGCACTGGCCGCGCTGGAGAAGGCCCTTGATGACGGCTGCGCCATCGAAGCGCACGACCGGATGACGATTGACGGCGACACCTGGACTTTTGGCGGTATCTGCGCCCTGGCCCATGACGCCCTGACCAGAAAAGGGGATTGAGCCATGGCGTACTTCATCCCCGCAGATACCCCACTCAACCCGACCGAGGCCAGAGCCCCCGCAGCACCCGCCGCTGGGCCATGGACGCCCGCCAACCACATCAAAGATGGGGTGACCAAGCCCATTCGCTTGCTGGCGCTGGGCACAGGGGAATACGGAAAGACCGCGCTGCTGGAGTTCCCTGGCGGCTGGCAGCGCACGATTGACCTGCCCACCGAGGCAGACGCTTGGCACCCGTTGTTCTCTGAGCTGCCACAGGCAGATGTGCAGCGACTGCGCAAGCATGTGGCCCACCCCATCATCCGCCACCCAGACGGCACCCGCACGCGCCGAGGGGCTCTGTCCTTTGTCACCGAGGAAGTCGGCCCAGCAGGCGGATACAAAGCAGAGCGCTGCTTTGATGTTCCCCAAGAGGACTTCTACTCTGGGTGCGTCACGGGCTACCGCTGCGCCGCTGAACTGCTGGAGGCCCTGGCGCGTGGATACGGGCCGCACATCATCAAGCAACACGTCATCAAGGAAGCACTGCAAGCCAGTGGTGAACCCTACAGCAAGCCATCCCGGCGCGGTGCAGGTTCCGCTTTCATGGAGATTGTCGGTGAGGCCCTGACTTTCATGGCCCGACACTCCCTGCACGGGCAATACATGGCCGCAAAGATTGCCGAGGCCGAGCGCTTGCAAGCAACCATGGCGGAGCTGGACGCAAAAGAGAAGGCCGCTTTCGTGGAGCGCATGAAGGCCGTCAGACTCAGCAAAGCACAGCGTAGAGTCAGCACCACGGCGCAGCACTGAGCCATGGCGAACGGACGCAACAAGCTACGCCGGGGCGATGCGGGCCGGGACGCTGGCGGGTTCGTGGCCCTGCCGTGGTCGGTGCTGGACTCGCCCGCCTACTCAGGCTTGAGCCATCCGGCCAAGGCTTTGCTGCTGGAGTTCGCCCGCCAGTTCGTGCGTGACAACAACGGGAGGTTGCTGTGCAGCATGACCTACCTTGGCCCGCGTGGCTGGAAGTCCAACGACGTCATTACCCGCGCCGTGCGCGAGCTGGTGGCCGCTGGGTTCGTTCACCAGACCGCGCAAGGGCACCGCCCGAGCAAGGCGAGCTGGTACGCCGTGACCTGGCGAGCGCTTGACCGGCACCCAGGCTACGACGTGGGCACCATGGAGAGCTTCCAGCGTGGTGCGTACCGGCTTTGGGTAGCAGCCCAGCGCCCTACCGAAATTGCCCCGCCTACACCGTCTCCCGGTGCAGAGAAAAACGCGAGCCTTACACCGTCTCCCGGTGTAGAGAGGGCTTCGCGTGCACCGTCTCCCGGTGTAGGAGCGCTGCCTACTGCACCGTCTCCCGGTGCTGTAGAGGGGGGTTTTGGTACTTTCTCTACACCGGGAGACGGTGACCATCTAGAGAAACCATCTACAGCACAGCGCAGCGGGGATGTTCAGGAGGTTGAAGGGGTGCAAGAGAGGTGGGCCAACATTGAGCAGGAAGACGACGCCGCCAGCAGTAGGCGCGAGGCAGCACCGCGACCCACCAGACCCAGGAGAAAGCCAAAGGGGCCGGGGCTGGATGATGCCCAGCACGTACCGCAACCGCCCGACCCAACTGCGCAGCTTGAGTTGCTGTTGCCGTAGGGGCATCCGCTGGGTGACGGTTACGCAGGCCATGGTTACGGCGATGGTTACACCCTGGCGCTGCATTCAAACGGGCACTAAGTACCCGATTGCAGAGAGCAGCGCTGAGGGTGGGTACTGAGTGCCCACCCAGCAGAACGACCTACAGACCCGCCGCGAGCGGGTTTTCTTTTGCTGGCGCTGGTGGCCGAGTGCCTGCCGCCGTGGGGCTTTTTCTGTGCCGTGACCGGGGCTGGATTTGGGTAAGTTGCCTACAGATTGCCTACAAGCAACAGAAAAGAAAAAACCCCACTACCAAATTGATAGCGGGGTTTCCTTTGTTTACTTGGGGTGGCTGATGGGGCTCGAACCCACGACAACAGGAATCACAATCCTGGACTCTACCAACTGAGCTACAGCCACCGTAGACATAAATTATAACCCAAATTCCCGCACTAATTTCAACGCGAGAAACTTAAATGATCAAATATTGGAAGACTGGGGCCGGGCAGGTTTTATTTGAACCTTGAAACGCTCTTTGAGCATTTCGTAGTAAGCAAACCCTTCGGCTGTGGTCCACCACTGCTGCAACTGCTGACGTTGCTGAGCAGCTTGCTGGGCATCCACCCCTTCGCGAGGAATGATCCGCAACACCTTCACCACTGCGGTTCCCTGCGATCCCAGATCTGCACTCACCCAGGCGGGCAAATTGTCGGGCGAGGCACGCAAGGCTGCATCCACCACAGCACGAGGCAGGTTCTGCGTCTGATCGCGGGACACAACTACCGCCGGTGCCAGCCCTGCAGCAGGCGCGGCATTGCCCATCCACGCGGCCTTCTTGGCTTCTGCGTCCTTGCGGGCCAACTCTGCCGACTTTTCCGCGATCAGCAAAAGACGTACGCGATCGCTGACCTCTTGCAGGGCAAGCGTACGTGTAGGGGTGTAAGTCGAGATGCGCCCGGCTACCAGCTGGCTTGGACCGACTTCGATCGCACTGGTATTGCGCTTACCTTCCACGGAATCGTTGGCAAACAGTGCTTCCAAAAACTTGGGGTTGGCCAACGGGCCGCTGGCGCCAGGACCAGGAACGCGCGTGACACCTTCAGCCGTCTGGATTTTGAGCTTCAGGCTGTCAGCCACAGGCTTGAGACTGTCTGGTTGCTCGTACACGCTGTTGGTGAATGCCTCAGCCACTTCCGCAAACTTGCGTTGCGCTTGCTGCTGCTTGAGTTCAGCTTCCAAAGACGGACGCAGTTCTTCAAACGAAGGTTGGCGTGGAGTCTTGATATCCGTCAGCAAAATGATGTGGTAGCCAAAGTCAGACTCCACCACGTCGCTGATCTCACCCTTTTTCATCGCAAATACAGCATCTTCAAAAGGCTTCACCATCGCACCGCGGCCAAAGAAGTTGAGATCTCCACCCGCTGGCGCCGACCCGGAGTCCTGCGATGACTTCTTGGCAACCTCCGCAAATGACGCTGGAGACTTACGCACTTGCGCCAGCAACTCTTGCGCACGTGCCTTGGCTTGCTCGCGGTCAGCAGCCGGTGCGTCTTTAGCGGCGTTGATCAGGATGTGGCTGGCACGGCGCTCTTCTTTCGCGGCCAGACGCGTCAGATTTTCCTTGTAGTAAGTACGCAGGTCATCTTCGTTCACACGGATGCCCGAGCGGACGCTGTCCAGGTCGAGAACGACATATTCCACGGCAGCTTGCTCCTGCTGCTGGAAACGCTGGGCATTGGCCTTGTAGAAGGCTTCGATGTCCGCCTCGGTAGGGTTGACCTGCTTCGCGTAGTCGGTGGCATTGAAGCGAGCCACTTGAATTTCGCGGCGCTGGTAGAGCGAATCGAATGCCAGCTTGGCGGCAGCGTCGGTAGCGAACGCCGTACTCATCACGCCACCCATCACTTGGCTCACCGACAATTCGCGGCGGACGTTTGCTTCGAACCCTTCAGGTGTCAGGCCTTGGGCGCCGACCAATGAACGATAGGCTTCGGTATCGAGCGAGCCGTCGGGACGCTTCAACGCGGCGATGGCTGGGATATCTTGAAGGGCACGGGCCAGACGAGCGTCGCTGGTGATCAGGTGCGAGTTCTGCGCTGCCGCGGCAAACACGCGGTCACGAACCAGCCGCTCCAGCGTGGCATAACGCGCTTGGGGGGTGTCCAGCTGCTTGGGATCCACATTGGGGGATTGGGCGCGGATGCGGTCCGTTTCTTCCCTGTGGGCGTTATCCCAGTCCGCCTGCGTGATCTTGTGCCCATCAACGCGCGCCACCACTGGGCTCTTTTCAGAGAAGTAGTTGCTGTCGATACCCACCAGGACAAACGAAGGAATGACCAGCAAGAACAACAAGAACATCACGATCTTGGAATGCTTGCGGATGGCTTCAAACATGGTCTCGATCTTTCAGTGACAAAAACAAAAGGCGAACTTTCGTTCGCCTTTGTTTGTATGGTGGTGGGTCCTGACGGTCTCGAACCGCCGACCTACTCCGTGTAAAGGAGCCGCTCTACCAACTGAGCTAAGGACCCGCCTAAAACAATTTTCAGTTCACAGCATCTTTCAATGCTTTGCCTGGACGGAACTTCGGAACTTTAGCAGCTTTGATTTTAATCGCAGCGCCGGTACGGGGATTGCGACCTGTGCGAGCTGCGCGCTTGCCCACTGCGAACGTACCAAAACCAACCAGAGAGACAGTGCCACCCTTCTTCAGGGTCTTCTTGACGGCTTCAATGGTCGACTCCAGAGCGCGTGCAGCGGCTGCCTTGGAGATGTCGGCATTGTTAGCGATGTGCTCGATCAGTTCGGTTTTGTTCACAAGAAGCCTCTCGGGAATAGCGTTGATGGAATGTCTCGGGTATCTGGCCTTCACACGTCAAAGCGCTTCGCTGAAGAGCGTTAGCTTAGGACGGGGGAATGACTGGGGTACGCAGCAGGGTCTGCTGCGTCAGATTAAAGCCATCGACTTCCGGGGTGTCAATACAACACGCCGTTTTGCGGCGGCGCTGCGTGAATTCTAGTCTCATTTCTGCGCCCCGCCGGGCATGCAGCGCGTTTTTGTCGCCCCCATGCCGCATGAGCGGCTTCACCGATTGACACCTGCCAGACACTGTGAGGCTGCGCCAGATCGCGCTCAGCGAACCCGGGCGCGAATTTCAGGAAGGGCTTTTTGCAGGTAGTAAACCATCGACCAGACGGTGAGCACTGCAGAAGCCCAGATCAGCCAAGTTCCCCACACGCCCGTGTCGATCACGCCAAACAAGCGCCCGTCGTACAGCAGGAAGGGGATCGCCAGCATCTGCACCGTGGTCTTGACCTTGCCGATCATGTGAACGGCCACACTCTTGCTTGCACCGATTTGGGCCATCCATTCGCGCAGGGCCGAGATCGCGATTTCACGGCCGATGATGATGAGCGCCACGAACACATCGGCGCGCTGCAAGTGCACCAAAACAAGCAAGGAGGCGCAGACCAGAAACTTGTCAGCGACCGGATCCAGAAACGCACCAAACGATGAGGTTTGATTGAGCTTGCGGGCCAGAAATCCGTCCAGCCAATCGGTGGCGGCAAACACCACAAACATCACCGTGGCGATGAGATTGCGGGTGGCCGGATCGATGGGTGCGTAGAACACCCCCACGATCAAAGGTATCGCGACAATGCGCGTCCAAGTCATCAGGGTGGGGATAGTCCAAAACATGGGCGCAATTGTGTCATGCACCCGACGTCCCGGGCGTGATCTCTGGCGAGCGCTGGCTTTTTGCAAAGTCGGTGCCTGCGGGCGTCAAAGTCTCAACGCGGGCAAATCCACAGGAGGCGCATAGCCCAAGCCACTGACGGAACCAGCCCACCCCTCTGTGGCGGCGGCGCCACGGCCTCGACGACAGAGGAATCAACCCTAGGGATCCCCTTACATGGACGTCTCCAGAAGAGCAAGATTCGGCGGCGTGAAGGTCTGAAGGGTTTGCAGTCTTACATACGGCCTGTCGGTGCAGGGTGTTCGTCCTGCTGGCCCTGATGGCATTCGCGGGTGAGGCTCCTGTCTGCACATCGGGCTTGATGCCCTGTATCCCTATCGGATTGCCCCCACCCCGGTTTGACCTGTTGACCCATCACACAAGCTTCTTGCATGCTCTCCTTCAAAACGGTTTCCTAGCGTTTGGTGTTCTCAGTTCATTGTGGTGGTCTCAGGCTGCGGCGAGGTCGACCGGATTCCATCTCACCTGGTCAAAGGCCTTGCCTTTGACCAGGACTGCCCAGACTGTTCGGGCCAGCTTGTTGGCCAGCGCCGCGACCACCACGCTGTATGGGCGGCGCAGTAACAGTCTCTCGATCCAGCCGCTTCGCTGACTCCTGGCAATCACGGCGCGAGCGCCGTGCATCAGCATGGTCCTCACATAAGGGTCTCCGCGTTTGGATATCCCCAACTGCCGGGTCTTCCCTCCGGTGCCAGTCTGTCGGGGCGTCAGTCCCAGCCAGGCGGCGAATTGCCTGCCGGACTCGAAGCTGGACAGGTCGGTTGCAGTAGATACCAAGGCTGTCGCCGTCAACGGACCGATGCCCGGTATGGCTTGCAGTGCCAGCATGTGCTGGTTTTGCTTGACCATCGAGGCCAGCCGTTTGTCCAGCTGATCGATATCGCACTGCAGGCTGTCGATACGACGCAGTTGATCCTGAATGCTGACGACCACCACTTCTGGCAGCCGCTGTTCCTGGGCTTTGGCCAGTGCGTCCTGAACGAGCTTGAGCAATGCCCGGTGCCCCTCAGGCAGCACGATTCCGAACTCGTAGAGCAACCCGCGCAGCGCGTTGGTTTGCATGATGCGCACCTTCATGAGCTGAGCGCGCATACGGTGCAGTGTCAGGCAAGCTTGCTGCTGCTCGTTCTTGACAGGCACGGCCTTGATGTGAGGTTGCTGGGCCGCTACCCAGATGGCCTGGGCATCACGGGCGTCAGTCTTGTCGCGCAGCACAAAGGCGCGAACATGCTTGGCGGGCAGCAGCTTGACCTCATGTCCCAGCGTCTGCAGCGTTCTGGCCCAGTGGTGCGCACCGCCACAAGCCTCCATCGCGACGAGGGACTTCTGACGATTGGCAAAGAATGCGGTTACTCGATCACGCCTGAGCTTGTGCCGGGTGACCTCGCCTGTCTGGGCATCCACGACGTGCAGCTGGAACACGTGCTTGGCAATATCCATTCCGATGACTGGCAGCGTTGCAGTAAATTGCATGGTGGGGCCTCCGGTTCAAAGGTGGTTGCGACGAACTTCCACTTTGGCACTTTGATGCCGTTACCGCCAGGCCCCACCTTGTATCGGGTAACAGGCCGACGGCGCCAACGGCGGTGTAGGTGGAGACGTCCATGCCATCTGCACAAATCACCGCGCCGTGTGCATCTGCGGCCTCGGGCGGTCTGCTGCGTTTTGCGCCTGGCAGCCCATCCCGATCCGCAGCGCTCACTTGCCGCTCGATTCGTGCAGAGGATCCCTAGCGCAAGGCGCGGTAAATCTCTTCCGCCAGCTCGCGCGAAATGCCCTCCACCGTGGCCAGGTCTTCCACACTGGCCGCAGCCACGCCGCGCACCCCGCCAAAGCGCTGCAGCAGACGCGCGCGCTTCTTGGGGCCAACCCCCGCAATTTCTTCGAGCTGACCGCCACCCACCCGCACCTTGGCCCGCGCAGCCCGCATGCCGGTGATGGCAAAGCGGTGTGCCTCGTCGCGGATCTGCGCCACCAGCATCAGCGCGGCAGAGTCTTTGCCCAGGTAGATCTTTTCGCGCCCATCGGCAAACACCAGTTCTTCCAGGCCCACCTTGCGGCCCTCGCCCTTCTCCACGCCCACGATGCGTGCCAGGTCCAGGCCCAGGGTGGTGAACACCTCACGGGCCACACCCACCTGGCCCTTGCCACCGTCGATGAGCACCAGGTCGGGCAGGCGCGCGGCCCCTTTGCGCTGTGGCGCTGCGCCATCGGCCCCTGCCGCGGCAAAGTCGATACCGCCCTCTTCGCGCTGGGCTTCAACCACCTTGCTGTAGCGCCGCGTCAGCACCTGGCGCATGGCGGCGTAGTCGTCGCCACCGGTGATGCCTTCGATCTTGTAGCGCCGGTACTCGCTGCTTTGCAGCTTGTGGTGATGGAACACCACGCATGATGCCTGGGTGGCTTCGCCCGCAGTGTGCGAAATGTCGAAGCACTCGATCGTGAGCTGGTCCAGGTCCTCAGGCGGCAAGTCCAATGCCTCGGCCAAGGCACGCGTGCGGGCCTGTTGCGAGCCCTCTTCCGCCAAAAGGCGGGCCAGTTGCAAGTCGGCGTTCTTTTGCGCCATGTCGAGCCAGGCACGGCGCTGCTCGCGCGGCTGGTGGATGGCATGTACGCGCACACCGGTTTGCTCGGTCAATGCGTCCATCAGCGCCTTGTCCACCGCCACGCTGGTGACCAGCAAGGGCGGCACCGGCACGCCGATGTAATGCTGGGCGATGAAGGCTTCCAGCACCAGTGCCTCTACCGGGCGCGCGACAGGCGCGGGATGGGATGCGGCTTCGTCAGAGCCATCACCGCCCTCTTCCTCAAACACGGCGGCGGCATCCTCTACGTGCACGGGGAAGTAAGGCCGGTCACCCAGGTGGCGGCCACCGCGCACCATGGCCAGATTGACGCAGGCGCGCCCGCCTTGCACACGCACGGCGAGGATGTCCACATCCTTGTCGTCCACCGTTTCAATGGCCTGCTGGTGCAGCACCCGCGACAGCGCCTGGATCTGGTTGCGCACCTCGGCCGCCTGCTCGAATTCGAGCTTGTCAGAGTGCGCCATCATGCGCACCTCCAGCGCCTGCAGCAGCTCCTGCGTTTCACCACGCAGCAGCGCCTCAGCATGCTGCACGTCGGCGGCATAGGCTTCGGGCGAAATCAGGTCCACACAAGGCCCGGTGCAGCGCTTGATCTGGTACAGCAGGCAGGGCCGCGTGCGGTTGGCAAACACCGTGTCTTCGCAGGTGCGCAGCCTGAACACTTTTTGCAGAAGCTGAATGCTCTCCTTCACCGCCCAGGCGCTGGGGTACGGGCCAAAGTAGCGGTGCTTTTTGTCCACCGCCCCACGGTAGTACGCCATGCGCGGAAAGACTTGGCCCGGCGCGTCACCAGTGCCCCCAGCCGTGCCGGTGATCTTGAGGTAAGGGTAGCTCTTGTCGTCGCGGAACAGGATGTTGAACTTGGGGTTCAACGTCTTGATCAGGTTGTTTTCCAGCAGCAGCGCCTCGGCCTCGGAGCGCACCACCGTGGTCTCCATGCGCACGATCTTGCTGACCATGTGGCCAATGCGCGTGCCGCCATGGTTCTTCTGGAAGTAGCTCGATACCCGGCGCTTGAGGTTGAGCGCCTTGCCCACGTACAGCAGCGCATCCTGCGCGTCGAAATAGCGGTACACGCCCGGCAGCGCAGGCAGCGCAGCCACCTGGGCCAGAAGTTCTTCGGAATGCACATCAGACATGCAGCGTATTGTGGCCGCGCCACAACGGTGCAGCAGCAACGTGACTCCTATAGCTACATTTTTTATAGCTTGCAGCGCTTATCCAACAAGCGCTACAAGCCATTTTTATGCTTATTCCGCCTCGATCTTCGAGGTTTTCACCACCGTGGCCCAGTTGGCCAGGTCAGCACGCACCTTGTCACCCAGCTGCGCGGGCGTCTGGTAATCGGCCGTCGCGCCCTGCTCCTGCGCCTTTTGCTGGAATGTGGGGCTTTGCACCACGGTGCGGATGTCCGCTGTCAGCTTGTCCACCACGGCCTTGGGCACGCCGGCTGGGGCAAACACCGCAAACCAGGACGTGGCATCAACCTTGGGGTAGCCCGCCTCGGCCGTGGTCGGCACATCCGGCAGGCTGGGCAGGCGCTGCTTGCCCGTCACCGCCAGCACGCGCAGCTTGCCGCTGGCGATGTGCGGCATGAACGGAGGCGCGGTGCCAAAAGTCAGGTCCACCTGGCCGCCCAGCAGGTCCTGCAGCGCGGGGCCGGTGCCCTTGTAAGGCACGTGCACCATCTTGATGGCACCCTGCTGCTCCAGCATGGCACCCGTGACGTGCTGCAGCGAGCCGTTACCCGACGAGGCGTAGTTGAGCTTGCCGGGGTTGGCCTTGGCGTAGGCGATCAGCTCAGGCAGCGTTTTCACCGGCAGGTCGGCCCGTACCACGATGATCTGCGGGGCCGAGATGATGTTGGCCACAGGCTGGAAGTCGCCCTGGTCCCACTGCTTTTGCTTGGTGATGTGGGGCGAGATGACGTGGTAGCCCGAGTACTGCATCAGCAGCGTGTAGCCATCGGCCTCGGCGCGCTTGACGATGCTGGCGGCAATGTTGCCGTTACCACCGCCCTTGTTGTCCACCACCACCGTCTGGCCCAGCACGGGGCCCAGGGCCTGCGCCAGCATGCGGGCCGACAGGTCGGTGGTGCCGCCAGCGGCGGTAGGCACCACCATGGTCACGGTCTTGCTGGGGTAGGCAGATTGCGCTGTGGCGCTGCCCAGAAAGCCTGTGGCCAGGGCCGCCAGGGCGAGGGTGGTGAATTGCTTGCGATGTAGCTTCATGGGGTCTCCGTCGTTGATGTTGTGAATGGGGGACTGTGGTGCGGCAGGGTTCAGTCCACCGTGGCGCCGGTGTCTTTCACCACCAGGCTCCACTTGGGCAGGTCTGCCTGCACCAGGGCCGCCAACTGCGCCGCCGTGCCCTTGAAGGGCTCGCAGCCCACGGTGGCCAGTTTCTCGACCACGTCCTTGTGCTCCAGCGCGCGGGCCACTTCGGTTTGCAACTGCGCCACGATGGCAGCAGGCGTGCCTGCGGGCGCAAACAGCGCGTACCAGGGCGCCTGGCCAAAGCCCTTGATGGTTTCGCCAATGGTGGGCGTATCGGGCAGCGCGGCCACGCGCTTTTCGTTGACCACGCCCAGCACCTTGAGCTTGCCCGCCTTGATGAACGCAATGGCCGACGGCAGGCTTTGCACCGACAGCGGCACCTGCCCGCCCACCACGTCGGTGGCGGCTGCGGCCGAGCCCTTGTAGGGGATGTGTTGCAGCTGGATGCCGGCAGCCTTTTGCAGCATCTCGCCAATCAGGTGGTTCAGCGTGCCATTGCCCGCCGAGGCAATCGAATACTTGCCAGGGCTGGCCTTGGCCAGGGCCACCATTTCGGCCACGGTGTTGGCAGGGAACGATGGGTGCGCCACCAGAACATAGCCCGCTGTGGCCACCGGGGCCACGGGTGCAAAGTCTTTCACCGGATCAAAGCCGGGGTTCTTGTACAGCGCGGGGCCAATCACATGGGCGCTGTCGGCCGTCAGCAGCAGGGTGTAGCCGTCGTTGCGCGCGCGGGCCGTGGTGCCTGTGGCCAGCGTGCCACCCGCGCCAGGGCGGTTTTCCACGATCACGCTCTGGCCCAGTTGCTCGCCCAGCTTTTGCGCCACCACCCGCGCAATCGCGTCATTGGCACCACCAGCCGCCTGCGGCACCACCAGGGTGATGGGCTTGGAAGGGTATTTGTCCTGCGCGCCCGCGGTGAAAGCAGCAGAGCACAGCACGGCCACCGTGAAGATGCGGCGTGACAGAGTGGGGAAAGTCATGGCGTTGTCTCCTGGTGTTATGGATGAGAAAAAAGGTGCAGGTCAGCGTGCCAGTGCCCGCTGGCGAATCGCTTCAAAGTCGGCCGGTACCGGATGCAAGGCCAGGCGCGGCCCGGCCTTGGCGATCTGGCTGGGGATGTCGTGGCCGATCAGTGCGGGCAACTGCTGCGCCGCCGCCACCAGCTGGGCGAGGTCCACCCCCGTGTCATAGCCCATGCAATCGAGCGCATGCACGATTTCTTCGCTGCACACGTTGCCGCTGGCGCCCGGCGCGTAGGGGCAACCGCCCAGGCCACCCAGCGACGCGTCAAACCGGTCTGCCCCCGCGTCTATGGCGGCCAGCACATTGGCCAGCCCCATGCCGCGCGTGTTGTGGAAATGCAGGGTGAACTCCACCCCCGGCCAGCGCGCGCGCGCTGCTGCCGTGAGCCGGTGCACCTGCGTGGGGTAGGCCATGCCCGTGGTGTCACACAGCGTGATGCCGCGCACGCCCACATCCACAAAACGCTGCACCCAGCCGAACACATCGGCCTCGGGTACATCGCCTTCCATGGGGCAGCCGAACACGCACGACAGCGACACATTCACCGCTACCTTGGCGCCCTGCGCCAGGGCCACTACCTGCGACAGTGCGGCGAACGACTGTTCCTGCGTCATGCGCAGGTTGGCCAGGTTGTGGGTGGCACTGACGGACATGACCAGGTTCAGCTCGTCCGTGCCCGACTCAATGGCGCGCTCCGCACCGCGCAGGTTGGGCACCAGCGCGGTGTACACCGTTCCGGGGCGGCGCGTGATCTCGCGCATCACAATTTCAGCGTCTTTCAGCGCGGGGATGGCCGTGGGCGACGTGAACGAAGTCACCTCGATCTTGGACAGGCCCGCTGACGACAACGCATTGCACAGCGCGATCTTGTCTTCAGTGGGCACGAAGGCCTTCTCCATCTGCAGGCCATCGCGCAGGCCCACTTCCTGCATGTGGATGCGGCGGCCTGCGCCTTGCCAAACGGTGCTGGGTGCGTTCATTGCACGACTCCTTTGCTGCGCAGCAACGCAATCTGCTCGGCATTGAGCCCCATTTCTGCCAGCACGGCATCGGTGTCATCACCCAGGTGCGGTGCACTGCTGCGAATGGTGCCCGGCGTGGCCGAGAGCTTGGGCACGATGCCCGGCACTTCCACGCTGTAGCCATCGCGCGTCTCTTGCGTCAGCAGCATGTCGCGGGCTCGGTAGTGTGGATCTTCGGCAATGTCCTTGGCGGTGTAGACCTTGCCCGCGGGCACGCGGGCGGCGCCCAGCGCGTCCAGCACCTGCTGCACGGTGCGCTGCGCGCTCCAGGCGCCAATGGCCGCGTCGATTTCCTCCACACGCGCCACGCGGCCGGTGTTGTTGGCCAGGTCGGGCGCCGCGCCCAGGTCCGGCCGGCCGATGGCGTCCATCAACCGCTTGAAGATGCTGTCGCCATTGCCCGCCACCAGCACCCAGCCGTCGGTGCAGGGGTAGGCGTTGCTCGGTGCAATGCCCGGCAGCGCACTGCCAGCCGCCTCGCGCACCACACCGAAGGCGCTGTATTCGGGGATCAGGCTTTCCATCACGTTGAACACCGCCTCGTGCAGCGCCACGTCAATCACCTGGCCTTTGCCGCCGTTGACCTTGCGGTGGTACAGCGCAGTCAGCACGCCGATGGTGCCGTGCAGCGCGGCCAGCGTGTCGCCAATCGAGACACCGACGCGCACCGGCACGCGGCCGGGCTCGCCCGTCAGGTGGCGCAGGCCGCCCATGGCCTCGCCGATCGCGCCAAAGCCGGGCAGGTCGCGGTAGGGCCCTGTCTGGCCATAGCCAGAAATGCGCAGCATCACCAGGCCGGGGTTGAGTTGGTGCAACTCTTCGGGCGACATGCCCCAGCCTTCGAGCGTGCCGGGGCGGAAGTTTTCCACCAGCACATCGGCCTCGGCAATCAGCTGGCGGGCTATTGTCTGCCCTTCGGTCTGGCGCAGGTCCAGCGCCACCGAGCGCTTGTTGCGCGACTGCACTTGCCACCACACCGAGGTGCCTTCCTTGATCAGGCGCCAGTTGCGCAGCGGGTCGCCAGTCTCAGGCGCCTCAATCTTGATCACATCGGCGCCAAACTCGCCCAGCGTCTTGCCGCAAAACGGCCCGGCGATCAGCTGGCCCATTTCAATGACGCGCACGCCTTGCAGTGCGGCGGGGCTGGGTGGAAGGGGCGGTGCGGCGGGCGGCAAAGCCATGCGGTGGTTCTCCTGCAAACAATCAATGCGTTGGGGTTTGGCGGGCATCATGCGCAAGGGCGGGCGCACCGCAAAACGCTGATGCACGAAGCCGCCATCGCAAACGGGCATGGCTGGGTCGCTCGGCAGTACCATCGGCAGACCATGAAACTTGATCCCGTGTCCCTGCGGCTTTTCGTAGCCGTGATGGAAGAAAGCACCATCGCTGCCGCGGCAGAGCGCGAGCACATGGCGGCCTCGGCCGTCAGCCGCCGCCTGGCCGACCTTGAAGAGGCCTTGCGGGTGGAGCTGTTCACCCGCAGCAATCGGGGCGCCACCCCCACGGCCGCCGCCTTTGCCTTGCTGCACCTGGCGCGGGGCGTACTCAACGATCTGGACGGCATTGCCAGCCAGATGCGCGAATACGGCACCGGGGTGCGCGGCCATGTGCGGGTGGTGGCCAACATCTCGGCCATCACGCAGTTTCTGCCGGCCCAGCTGCAAAGCTTCATGGCGCTGCACCCGCAGGTAGATGTGCGGCTGCAGGAACAGATCAGCACGGCCATTGCCAATTCGGTGGCCGAGAACGCGGCCGACATCGGCATCCTGAACGATGGCGACTACGGCGACCGGGTGGCCCTGCTGCCTTACCGCACCGATGAGCTGGTGCTGGTCATCCCCTCTGAACACCCCCTGGCGCGGCGCAAGGCCGTCAAGCTGTGCGATGCACTGGCCTACGACTTTGTGGGCGCCCACCCTGGCAGCGCCATCAATAACCAGCTCACCCAGGCTGCCGCACAAGCCGGGCTGCCGCTGAAGCTGCGCATCCAGGTCACCAGCTACGACGCACTGTGCCTCATGGTCAACGCCGGGCTGGGCGTGGGTGTCATGCCCAGGGGCAGCGCGGCGCTGTACAAAGGCACGCTGGGCATCCGCACCATCACCTTGAACGAGCCGTGGGCGCACCGCCACCTCAAGCTGTGCGTGCGCTCGGAAGAGTCTCTCTCCAGCGTGGCGCGCCTGCTGGTGGACCACCTGCGCATGCCATGAAACGCCCCCTGAGGCCCTGCGGGCCATCCCCCCGCTCTCGCAGCGCCTTGCGCGGCGGCCCTGGCGTGGGCAGCACCAGTTTCATGGGCCATGGGTGTGCTCGCAACTTTAACCACTGATATGAGCCGAACCCACTTCCCCACTTGGACCACCCAGCCCACACTGCAGTGGGACGTGTTCTGCCGCGTGATCGACAACTTTGGCGATATTGGCGTGTGCTGGCGCCTGGCAACCCAGCTGGCCGGCCAAGGCCAGCGCGTGCGCCTGTGGGTGGACGACGCCTCGGCCCTGGCCTGGATGGCACCACAGGGCTGCCCCGGCGTGGAGCTGCGCGACTGGCACGCCCCGCCCCCTGGCGCGCAAGAAGCACCCACGGATGTGATGGTGGAGGCCTTCGGCTGCGAAATTACTCCTGAATTCATAGCTAGTGCCGCTTACCAGGCAAGCGTCAGAGGCCAAAAACCTGTATGGATCAACCTGGAGTACCTGTCGGCAGAGCGCTATGTGGAACGCAACCACCGCCTGCCCTCGCTCCTCTCCTCAGGCCCAGCCCAGGGCTGGACGCGGTGGTTCTTCTACCCAGGCTTTACCGCCGCCACCGGCGGCCTGCTGCGCGAACCCGACTTGATGCAGCGGCAAGAAGCCTACGACGTGGCCGCATGGCGCAACGCCCACGCGCACCCCAGCCTGCCAGTGCCAGCCGGCGCCGCCGGTGCGGCCGTGCGATGGATGTCGCTGTTCTGCTACGAGCCCGCCGCCCTGCCCCAATGGCTGCAGCTTTGCGAGGCCGCCAGCACGCCCACCCACCTGCTGGTAGCCCCTGGTCGCCCCGCGCACGCGGTGCGGCAGGCGCTGGGAATTTCAAGCAAAAATGTGCTCCAGGGCACGACAGATAAGCGCGGGCAGCTATATATTTCATACCGCACGCCGTGCCCCCAGGCGGTTTTTGATGAAATGCTCTGGGCTTGCGACCTCAATGCCGTGCGCGGAGAAGACTCCCTGGTGCGCGGCCTGTGGGCCGGCAAGGCGCTGATCTGGCACATCTACCCGCAGGACGACGATGCGCACCATGCCAAGCTGCAGGCGTTTCTGGACTGGCTGCAAGCCCCCGCATCGCTGCGCCAGTTTCACCACACCTGGAACGGCCTGGATGACTTGCCCCTGCAGTGGCCCGATGACGGCACGCTGCGCGAATGGACGGCCTGTGTGCAGGCAGCCAGGGCCCGACTGCTGATGCAGGACAACCTTGTTGCACAGCTTTTAGGCTTCGTAATGGAAAAACGGTAAAATCCAAGGCTTTGCGCAATTCCTACGCGGCACACCCGTGCCCCGCAACAGCGCACTTCCGCCGCGGAACATGCACCGGCGGGCCCCGCCTTCATCAGCAGCCCGTCCGCATTGAGCGGCCCCAACCCAAGCAATCAGCTATGAAAATCGCTCAAGAAATCCGCGCCGGCAACGTCATCATGCACGGCAAGGACCCCATGGTCGTCCTGAAGACCGAATACGCCCGTGGCGGCCGCGGTGCTGCCACCGTGCGCATGAAGCTCAAGAGCCTGATCGGCAACTTCGGCACCGAAAACGTGTTCAAGGCCGACGACAAGATCGACAACGTGATCCTGGACAAGAAAGAGTGCACCTACTCTTACTTTGCCGATCCCATGTACGTTTGCATGGACGCTGACTACAACCAGTACGAAGTCGAAGCCGAAAACATGGGCGACGCACTGAACTACCTAGAAGACGGCATGGCCCTGGAAGTCGTGTTCTACGACGGCAAGGCCATCTCGGTGGAACTGCCCACCAGCGTCGAACGCGAAATCACCTGGACAGAACCCGCCGTCAAGGGCGACACCTCTGGCAAGGTTCTGAAGCCCGCCAAGATCGCTACCGGTTTCGAAGTGGCCGTGCCCCTGTTCGTGTCGCAAGGCGACAAGATCGAAATCGACACCCGCACCGGCGAATACCGCAAGCGCGTCTAAGGTCTCGCTGGCCGCTGTGCCAGCCACCTCACTTGCGAGGTGGCGCAGACCATAAAAAAGGAGTCTTCAAGGCCAATGCCAGTAAGTTAAGCAAAGGCCCTTCGGGGTCTTTGTTGTTTGTACAGTGCAGGCTTGATCAATTGAGCTTTGGCCATAGAGGTCAAGCGATAGCCAATGCTGCTGCAAGAGTACCTGAACGATACCCATGAGTTTGCGAGCCCCGAACAATGGGGTGTCGTTCAAAGCAACATACCCCAGCAGTGGATTGAACAGGCCTTGCAGATGACGGGTGTAGCCACGCTGCGCAAGCGGCGACTGCCCATGGAGCAGGCACTTTGGCTGGTATTGGGTGTGGCCTTGCTTAGAGACCGCTCCATCGTGAACGTGGCCGAGGTACTGGAGCTGGCACTGCCTGGGCAGCACAATGAACCCATCAGCTCCAGCGCGCTGAGCCAGGCGCGCCAACGGCTGGGCAGTGAGCCCCTGCAATGGCTGTTTCGCCACACTGCTGCCCATTGGGCGCACCAGCAGGCCGCTCGCCACCGCTGGCAAGGCTTGGCGCTGTACGCATTGGATGGCGTGGTCTGGCGTACCCCCGACACACAAGACAACCGCCAGCACTTTGGTTGCCAGCGCAACCACGCAGACCACCAAAGTCCCTTCCCCCTGGTGCGCATGGCCTGCTTGCTCGATGCCAGAGCTCGTTTATTGGTAGATGCCAGCCTGGATGCCTACGACACCAGTGAGTACGCATTGGCTGAACGCTTGTGGCCGAAGTTGCCGCCTGACTCGCTGGTGATTGTGGACAAAGGGTTTTACTCGGCAAGTCTGCTGTGGCCGCTGCAACACCGCCAGGGACGTCACTGGCTGATCCCTGCGCGTGCCGGACTCAGGGGCGAGGTGGTGCAAACGCATGGCCCTGGCGATGTGAGCTTGCGCATGAAGGTCTCGCCCCAAGCTCGCAAGAAAGACCCCGGCTTGCCGCTCACGTGGGAGGTGCGCGCCATCACCCGTGAACTCGATGGCAAACCCAGAACCTTGTTCACGTCCCTGATGGATCCGGCACGCTACAAGGCCGAGGAGGTGTTCGCGCTGTACCACGAACGCTGGGAGATTGAGCTGGCCTATGGAGAGATGAAGACGGACATGCTGGGCCAGGCGATGACGTTGCGCAGCCAGCAACCCGATGGGGTCAAGCAAGAGCTGTGGGCAACCTTGCTGATGTACAACCTGATCCGCTTGGAGATCACGCGCATCGCAGACGAGGCCAAAGTGCAGCCCTGTCGCATCAGCTTCATCACGGCGCTGCGCTACATCGTGGATGAGTGGCTGTGGAGTTCAGGATCACACACCCCTGGGGCCATCCCGGCCAAGCTTGCGGCCATGAGAAAGAACATCCGCCGCTTCGTGCTGCCGCCTCGCAGATCCCACAGGCGGTATCCGCGTGAGGTTCGTATGACCAAGACCCAGTATCCCGTCAAAAAAATGCCGCTCAGACTTAACTGAGCGGCATTGGTCTTCAAGGCTCCTTTTTTATGTCCTGCTTGCTTTGACTGGAGGCCATCGCCCCCAGCCAAAGCAGTCATCAAATCGGCAAGGCCACCAGGTCGTGCCCCTGCACCGCCACGATGCGGGCCTTGGTGAATTCGCCCACCTTGAGCTGTTTGCTGATCTTCTCGGGCGGCAGCAACTGCACGGTACCGTCGATCTCTGGCGCGTCGGCGTAGGTGCGGCCCACCCCGCCCTTGCGGCCCATGGCCGGGGCATGGTCCACCAGCACCTGCATGGTGGCGCCCACGCGGCGTTGCAGCTTGGCAATCGACACTTCTTCGGCCACGGCCATGAAGCGCGCACGGCGCTCCTCGCGCACTTCCAGGGGCAGCATGCCGGGTAGCTCGTTGGCCACAGCGCCCGTCACGTCGCTGTAGGCAAAGCAGCCCGCACGGTCGATCTGCGCTTCGCGCACAAAGTCCAGCAGGTGCTGGAACTCTTCTTCCGTCTCGCCGGGGAAGCCTGCAATGAAGGTGCTGCGGATCACGATCTCAGGACAGGCCTCGCGCCAGCGCTGGATGCGCTCCAGATTGCGCTCGCCGCTGGCAGGGCGCTTCATGCGCTTGAGCACATCGGGGTGGCTGTGCTGGAACGGTACATCCAGGTAAGGCAGCACGCGGCCTGTGGCCATGAGCGGAATCACTTCATCCACGCTGGGGTACGGGTACACGTAATGCAGGCGCACCCAGGCGCCGTAGGGCTCGGCAATCTCGCCCAGGGTCTGCACCAGTTCCAGCATGCGGGTCTTGACGGGCTTGCCGTCCCAGAAGCCGGTGCGGTATTTCACGTCCACGCCATAGGCCGATGTGTCCTGGCTGATGACCAGCAGCTCCTTCACGCCGCCTTCAAACAGAGCCTTGGCTTCCTTGAGCACATCGCCCACAGGGCGCGAAACGAGGTCGCCACGCATCGAAGGGATGATGCAGAAGGTGCAGCGGTGGTTACAGCCTTCGCTGATCTTCAGGTACGCATAGTGGCGCGGCGTGAGCTTGATGCCCGCCTCGCCAAAGGCGCCGGGCAGGTAACCATCCCCCGGCAAAGCCGGGGGCATTCGGGATGTGAGCCGCTCAAAGCGGCTGTAAGGGGTCGCTAACGCGGCCCCTCATTCTTGGGGCCACCTATCGGTGGCTACTCACCTCCATAGACCGAGTTGGTCCAACCTCTCGTCTTCCTTCTCCTGGTTTCGGATGTACTCCCGTATCACCGCTTCGTCGCGTCCCACCGTCGAGACGAAGTACCCTCGCGCCCAGAAGTGCTGACCCACGAAGTTGCGCTTTCGCTCTCCGTACACCCGCGCAAGGTGGATTGCGCTCTTGCCTTTGATAAAGCCCACCACCTGCGACACCGAGTACTTCGGTGGGATCGACAGCATCATGTGCACGTGATCGGGCATCAGATGCCCCTCTTCAACCCTGCATTCCTTTTGCGCGGCCAACTTTCTGAATACCTCACCCAGGTGTTCGCGTAGCTGCTTGTACAGCGTTCGCCTTCGACACTTGGGGATGAAGACCACGTGATATTTGCAATCCCAGGCCGTGTGACTCAAACTTTCATACTTGTCCATCGTGTTTCTTCCTTTCGTTTGCTTGGCGGCTCACGATTGAAAGTCTCTACGGTGGACAACCTCCTGAAAAGTCAAACTTCTACTGCCTCCCCGGCAGAGCCGGGGGGCCTCCTTTTGGTAGCTAGGTCGAGGAACGGGTCGTGCGGCTTGGGCAGGTGGGCGTGTACCGCCTCCATCACCTCTTGCGTGGCGTGTGGGCCGGTGACGGCCAGCACGCTGGGGTGCACGTCTTTGACCAGATTGCCGCCGCTTTCGCCAGCGCGTGCACCCAGGCAGCCCGTGACGATGACCTTGCCGTTTTCGGCCAGGGCCTCGCCAATCGTGTCCAGGCTTTCCTTCACAGCGTCGTCAATGAACCCGCAGGTGTTGACGATGACGAGGTCCGCGCCCTCGAAGGTCTTGGAGGTTTCGTAGCCCTCGGCGCTGAGTTGCGTGAGGATGAGTTCGGAGTCCGTCAGAGCCTTGGGGCAGCCCAGGCTGACGAATCCGACTTTGGGTGTTTTTGTGGGGGAGAGTGCTTCGCTCATCCCCCTATTGTCCCAGTTCCGCGAGGCGGACGCCTATTGCCACCCCACATCGGGCCAGAAAGCACTGGATGCAGGTGCAAAAAATCGTGCGATCAGCGCTTGAGCCCGAATGCGCCCAGCATCTGCTCGGTCTGCTTTTGCATCTGCTCCTGCATTTGCGTGAGCATGGACTGGGACTGCTCCACGTAGTTGCCCATCATGCCCTTGAGCATGGGCGACTGCAGATTCATGAACTGCGCCCACATTTCGGGCGTCACGCTCTGGGATTGCTCTGCCAGCTTCTTTTGCACATCAGTGAACGCCTGCACATTTTTTTCGAGGTACGCCCCCATGAAACCCTGCATGGCATGGCCATAGAAGCGGATGATGTTGGCAAGTACCGCCTCGCTGAACATCGGCGCCCCGCCCGCTTCCTCTTCCAGAATGATTTGCAGCAGGATGCTGCGGGTGAGGTCTTCTCCCGTCTTGGCATCGCGCACCACCACGTTCTGGTTGTCGATCACCAGCTGCCGCACTTCAGACAGGGTGATATAGGTGGAAGTGTCGGTGTCGTACAGGCGACGGTTGGGGTATTTTTTGATCACGCGCTGCGTAGTCTTGTGAGCGGCGCTGGTGGATTCGGGCAAAACGGAACTCCTCGGGCAGAACACCCATGTGTGTATTGCAGTGCAACACATTCTAGAGAGCCGCAGGCAAGCCCCTCTCCGAGGAATACCCTGATGAATCGCCTGAACGCAAAGTCCACGACGCGCGACAGAGCGGCCCGGAAAATAAAAAAGCCTTCCAAGCGATTTGCTTTGGAAGGCTTTTTACCAATGGTTAGTTGGTAGGCGCGATTGGACTCGAACCAACGACCCCCACCATGTCAAGGTGGTGCTCTAACCAGCTGAGCTACGCGCCTGTTTGTATTCGAGAATGCGATTATAGCATCAGTTTTTACGCCGAATCAATAAATCCAAGTTCAAGATCGCCCGAAGCTCAGCGCCTGCGCGCCGAACGCACGCCGGCCACGCTGGCCACAATGCCCAGCACCTTGTTGAGACGGCCCGAATCAGCCACCTCCACGGTGAATGTCATCCACGCCGTACCCTTGACCGACTGGGTCTGCACCCCGATCACATTGGTTTTCTCACGGGCAAACACTTCAGAGATGTCACGCAGCAGGCCCTGGCGGTCGGCAGCTTCCACAGCCACATCCACCGGGTACACCGCAGCGGCAGCGGCCTTGGGGGTGCCCCACTCCACATCGATCACGCGCTCGGCACTGCGGGCGGCCATTTCGCGGAAGTTGCTGCAGTCGGCACGGTGAACGCTCACGCCCTTGCCCCGGGTGACAAAACCCCGGATGACGTCGGGTGGCGCGGGCTTGCAGCATTTGGCCAGCTGGGTCATCAGCGAATCGATGCCCACCACCAGCACCCCGCCTTTAGGTGCAGATTCATTGGTGCGGGTTTTTTTGAGCAGCAGATACTCGTCCGGTTGCAGCACAGGCTCTGGCGGGCGCAGCAGGTTTTCGATGTTGCGCAGCGAGAACTCGTCCTTGCCCACCACTTCAAACAGCGCATCGGCCGACTTGAAGCCCAGCTGGGTGGCCAGGTCATCCAGCTTCATCGCCGTCTTGCCCTCGCGCTGCAGCAGCTTTTCCACCGCCTCGCGGCCACGGGCCACGGTTTCATGCGTGGCCTGGGCGTTGAACCAGGCGCGTACCTTGGCCTTGGCCCGGTTGCTGGTGAGGTAGCCCAGCTCGGCATTGAGCCAGTCGCGCGAGGGGCGCCCTTCCTTGACGGTGGTGATCTCCACCGTCTGCCCGTTTTGCAGCGGGGTGTTGAGCGGCACCATGGCGCCATCCACGCGCGCGCCCCGGCAGCGGTGGCCCACGCTGGTGTGCACGGCGTAGGCAAAGTCTACCGGGGTGGAGCCTTGCGAGAGCTCAATCACCGCTGCGTCGGGCGTCAGCACGTAGATGCGGTCTTCAAACAGGCCACGGTTGGGCACGGCGCCTGCCAGGTCACGCTCCCACGCCAGCAGCTGGCGCAGCACGGCGATCTTGGCGTCGTACTCTCCTGCGGCAGACACGCCCGCGTAGCCCTTGCTGCCCGCCTCTTTGTAGGCCCAGTGCGCGGCCACGCCATGCTCGGCATGTTCGTGCATGGCCTGGGTACGGATCTGGATTTCCACCGGGCGGCCCTGCTCGTCGCGCACGATGGTGTGCAGCGACTGGTAACCGTTGGGCTTGGGCTTGGCGATGTAGTCGTCAAACTCTTCCACGATGGGGGTGAACTGCTCATGCACCCAGCTCAGGGCGGCGTAGCAGTCCTTCACGGTGGGCACCACCACGCGCAGGGCGCGCAGATCCAGCACCTGGTCAAAATTCAGCGACTTGCCCCGCATCTTCTTGACGATGCTGTAGATGTGCTTGGGCCGGCCCTGCACGGTGGCGCTGATGCTGCGGCTGCGCAGTTCAGACTCCAGCCGCAGGCGCAGCTGCTGCATGTACATCTCGCGCTCGCCGCGCTTTTCATCGAGCAGGCGGGCCACTTCCTTGTAGGTGTCCGGCTCCAGAAAGCGGAAGGACAAGTCCTCCAGCTCCCACTTCATCTGCCAGATGCCCAGGCGGTTGGCCAGCGGCGCAAACACCTGCAGTGACTCGCGGGCCAGGCTGGGCGACACAGGCCGCTTGCTGGCCGCATGAAAACGCAGCGTTTGCAGGCGCGACGCCAGGCGCAGCATGACCACCCGCAGGTCGCGCGAGAAGGCCAGCAGCATCTTGCGCACGTTCTCGGTCTGCACGGCAGGGTCGTCCACCTGCTCGGCTGCCAGGGCCTGGCGCTGCACGCGCATGAGCTTGGTGGTCTCGACGGCCAGGGCCGCAAAGCTGTCACCAAAGGCTTTGGCAATGACCTCTTCAGGCTTGTTCAAATGCACGCAGGCGTACACCAGATAACTGGCGGCCTGCATGGCTTCAGACCCGCCAATGCCTTTGAGGATGGCGGCCACGGCATCGGCATGGACCAGGGTGTTCTCGCCCGAATCCAGCGTCTCGCAGGCCAGCAACGGCTCGGCAAACGCGCGGGCGCGGGCCAGGGCATCAACCTGCTCGGGCAAGGCGTTGGCGGTGGCCGCAATCAGTTGCGGCAGCGGCTCGGTCTGCGTGAGGGCGGGGGCTTGGGTAGCGGGGTTTGTCTTCATCCTGCCAATGCACTTTCTGCGACAGGGGCAGCCAATAGGAAATTCTGGACGACGGCCACCTGGTCGGCAGCGATCAAGGTGGGGGCGTGTCCCACACCTTCAAACTCCACGCAACGCGCCTTGGGCCCACGGACCTGCATGGCCTGGGCCGTTTCGCGCGACAGCAGGTCGGACTGCGCCCCGCGCAGCAACAGCGTTTGGGCCTGGATCTGGTCGTACAGCTGCCACAGCACAGATTCGCCGGCGGCTGCGGCTTCCTGGGTCAAGGCCCGGAACGGCACGGCAATCGCTGGGTCGTAGTGCAGCGTCAAGCCGCCATCGGGCAAGCTGCGCAGCATGGGCTTAGAAAGCTCCAGCCACTGCTGCTGCGTGTGCGGCCCAAAGCTGGTGGAGATGGCCCACATCGCATCGGCCGCCTGCTGCAGCGAATCAAACCTAGCCGGGTAGCCCAGGTACTGGCCAATGCGCTGCAGCGCCTCCCACTGGATGACGGGGCCCACATCGTTCAACACCAGCCGACGCAAAGGTGCGGGCAGCGGCAAGCCGGGCTGCCCCGCCACCGCCATGCCGATGAGCCCGCCCATGCTGGTGCCCACCCAGTCCAGGGTGGTGATGGGCGCTTGCTGGTGCACTTGCGCCAGCAGGGCCAGCATGTCGGCAGCGTAGACGGGCAATTGGTAACCCAGGGGGTCGGCCAGCCAGTCGCTTTGGCCACGCCCCACCACATCAGGGCAGATCACGCGTGCGTGGGCACTCAGGCTGCGCGCCAAGGTGTCAAAGTCCCGCCCCTGTCGCGAAAGGCCGTGCACACACACCACCACATGGGGGTGGGCCGGGTTGCCCGTGGCATTCCATTCCCAGTAGGCCATGCGGTGCTGCGCAGCGGCGGCGTCGGCATGGGTTGCTGGTGCCGAGGCGGCCGCAGGGCCTGGGCACGGTACGTAGTTCAGCGTAGGTTCAATCATGGGTGCGAAATCCGGGAGCAGCGCTTGATAATGGCCGCGTTGCATCGTAATTCATTCGGACTTGCGCAAATCAGGATGCAACCAAAGCTTTTGCCCTGCCAAGGGGTGTCTGGCCCCCACGCTGCGCAAGTCATGCTCATTACGGAGAGACTCTCATGCTGAAAGGCAAAACGGCCCTCGTCACCGGCTCGACCAGCGGCATTGGTTTGGGCATTGCAAAAGCGCTGGCGCGCCAGGGGGCCAACATTGTGCTCAATGGCTTTGGCGATGTGGACACCCCCCGCGCTGAAGTGCTGGCCGCCGGCCAGGCCAGCGGGGCACAAGTGGCGTACCACGGTGCCGACATGAGTCGCACCGCAGACATCGAAGACCTGATGCGCTACAGCGAGGCGCAGTTTGGCCAGGTGGACATTCTGGTGAACAACGCAGGTATCCAGCATGTGGCCAATGTGGAGGATTTCCCCGTCGAGCGGTGGGACGCCATCATCGCCATCAACCTGACCAGCGCCTTCCACACCTCGCGCCTGGCCCTGCCCGCCATGCGCCGCGCCAACTGGGGCCGCATCATCAACGTGGCCTCAGTGCACGGCTTGGTGGGGTCTGCGCAAAAATCGGCCTATGTGGCCGCCAAGCACGGCATCGTGGGGTTGACCAAGGTGACGGCGCTGGAGACCGCCACCACCGGCATCACCGCCAACGCCATCTGCCCCGGCTGGGTGCTGACCCCGCTGGTGCAAAAGCAGGTGGACGCCAAGGCTGCCGCCCATGGCCTGACCAACGAAGAAGCCACGAAGCTGCTGTTGGGCGAAAAAGAACCCTCCATGCAGTTCACCACCCCCGACGAGCTGGGCGAGCTGGCGGTGTTCTTCTGCTCCACAGCCGCCAACAACGTGCGCGGCGTGGCATGGAACATGGACGGTGGCTGGGCTGCGCAGTAAGCCCAAACGCTATTAATTTAATAGCTACCAGCGCTTACCTATAAAGCGCCAGAGGCCAATTTCATCAAAAAGGCCCTTTGCATTGCGCAAAGGGCCTTTCTCATTCTGGAGGCAGTGTGGCGGTCAACCGTGCGCTGGTGCGGACCCTGCAGGCCCATCAGCGTGCGGGGCTGCCGAATCCACCGCCACCGTGGTCTTGGCACCCGGTACGGCTTTGCGGGCAAACAGCGTGTACATGGTGGGCACCACAAAAATGGTGAGCAAGGTGCCCAGCGACATGCCGCCCACAATCACCCAGCCAATCTGCGAGCGGGTCTCGGCCCCGGCGCCGGTGGCCAACGCCAGCGGCACCGCGCCCAGCACCATGGCACCCGTGGTCATCAGGATGGGGCGCAGGCGCTGGGCCGAGGCCTTGACCAGAGCATCCACCATCTCCACGCCCTCTTCACGCAGTTGGTTGGTGAACTCCACAATCAAGATGCCGTGTTTGGTGATCAGCCCCACCAGCGTGATGAGCCCGATCTGCGAATACACGTTGAGCGAGCCCCCGCTCCACTGCAGCGCCAGCAGCGCGCCAATCATGGACAGCGGCACCGACACCATGATGACCAGCGGGTCGATGAAGCTCTCGAACTGCGCGGCCAGCACCAGGAAGATGAACACCAGCGCCAGCACGAAGACCACGCCCAAGGCCCCTTGCGAGCTCTTGAACTCGCGCGAGGTACCGTTCAAGTCGGTGGTGTAACCGGGTTTGAGCACCTTGGCAGCCGTGGCGTCCATGAAGTTCAGCGCTTCGCCCAGCGAATAGTCGGGCGACAGGTTGGCGGTGATGGTGACCGAGCGGCGCTGGCCGAAGTGGTTCAGCTCGCGCGGGCTCACGCTTTCCTTCACGTTCACCAGGCTGGAGAGCGGAATCATGGCGTCGTTGCGGCCCCGCACGTAGATGCTGTCGATGTTCTCGGGCGTGGTGCGGCCCCGGGCCTCGGTTTGCACGATCACGTCGTACTGCTCGGCATCGCGCTTGTAGCGCGTCACGGTGCGCCCGCCCAGCATGGTCTCAATCGCCCGGGCCACCACGTCCACGCCCACACCCAAGTCGGCTGCGCGCTCGCGGTTCACGCTGATGCGCAGCTCGGGCTTGTTCAGGCGCAGGTCTGCATCAGGTGCGATGATGCCGGGGTTCTTGGCCATCTCGGCCAACATCTGCCGGGTCACGGCGTTGAGGTTTTCGTAGCTGTCCGAGGTCTGGATCACATACGTCAGTGGCCGCGACCGAAAGCCCTGGCCCAAGGACGGCGGCGTGATCAAAAAGGCATTCACCCCCGGCAGCGCGCCCACCTTGGGCTGCAGCTCGCGGGCCATATCGAGCGTGCTGCGCTCGCGCTGCTCCCAGTCCACCGTACGGTAGATCACGCTGCCTTGCGCCACGGTGGGGTTGCCAATGTTGGCGAAGATGCGGTCAAACTCGGGGTAGTCGCGCCCGATCTTCTCCAGCTCCAGCGCATAGCGGTTGGTGTAGTCCAGCGTGGCACCATCGGGTGCGGTGACGTTGACGAGAATGGTGCCCCGGTCTTCCAGCGGCGACAGCTCTTGCTTCATCTTGGGGTACACCAGCGCCAGCCCCACTGCGCTGGCCAGCATCACACCCACCACCAGCCAGCGGGCCTGGAACAGCGCGCCCCGCAGTCCGCCACCACGGCCCCAACGGGCCGTGACCACCCAGCGCAGCAGCCGGCCATAAGCGTCCGACATGGCGGTGAGCCAGCGTTCCATGGATCGGTCGAACCAGTTGGGCTTGGGGTTGTGCTTGAGCAGCAGCGAGCACATCATGGGCGACAGCGTCAGCGCCACAAAGCCGGACACCACCACCGCACCGGCCAGGGCCAGCGCAAATTCCACAAACAGGCGCCCGGTGCGGCCGGGTGTGAAGGCCAGCGGCGCATACACGGCCACCAGCGTGAGTGTCATGGCAACGATGGCGAAGCCGATTTCCTTGGCACCCTTGATGGCGGCAGAGAACGGATCGAGCCCCTCTTCGATGTGCCGGTAGATGTTCTCCAGCATCACGATGGCATCGTCCACCACCAGCCCAATCGCCAGCACCAGCGCCAGCAAGGTGAGCGTGTTGATGGAAAAGCCGGCCAGGGCCATCAGCGCAAAAGAGCCCACCAAGCTGACCGGAATGGTGATGATGGGAATGATGGACGCGCGCAGGGTGCGCAGGAACACAAAAATCACCAGCGCCACCAGCACCACCGCCTCGGCAATGGTCTGGTACACGCTCTTGACCGAGCGGTCGATGAACAGCGAGTTGTCGTTGGCGATGTCGATGGTGATGTCTGCAGGTAAATCAGCCTTCAGGGTGGGCAGCATCGCGCGCACACCGGCAGACAGCTCCAGTGGGTTGGCCGTGGCCTGGCGAATCACGCCCATCGAAATGGCATCGCGGCCATTGAGGCGCACGCGGCTGCGGTCGCTGGCGGCGCTTTCTTCCACGCGCGCCACATCGCGCATGCGCACGGGAAAGCCGTTCACGGTGCGGATCACAATGTCGGAGAACTGCGCCGGGCGGGCCAGTTCGGTCTGCGAAGTCACGCTGAACTCGCGCTGCTGCGATTCGATACGGCCCGCGGGCAGCTCCAGGTTGTTGCGGCGAATGGCGTCTTCCACGTCCTGCGTGGTCAGGCGGTAGCCCGCCATGCGCTCGGGGTCCAGCCAGATGCGCATGGCGTAGCGGCGCTCGCCGTAAATGGGCACATCGGCCACGCCGGTCACCGTCTGCAGCCGGGGCTTGACGATACGGTTGAGCAGGTCGTTGATTTCCAGCGGGCTACGCGTGTCGCTGCTGAAAGCCAGCCACATCACGGGCGAGGCATCGGCCTCCACCTTGGCAATCACGGGTTCATCCACCGCATCGGGCAGGCGGTTACGCACCCGCGCCGTGCGGTCGCGCACCTCGGCGGCGGCGTTGTCGGCATCTTTCTCCAGCCTGAAGCGCACGCTGATCTGGCTTTGCTCGGCACGGCTGATGGAGGTGATCACGTCCACCGCATCAATGCCCGCAATCGAGTCTTCGAGGGGCTTGGTGACCTGGGATTCAATCACCTCGGCCGAGGCCCCGGCGTAGCGCACGCTCACCGTGACCACAGGCTCGTCGATCTTGGGGTACTCACGCACCGTCAGGCGGGTGAAACTCACGGCCCCTACCAGCAAGACCAGCAGGGACAGGACGGTGGCGAACACCGGCCGGCGGATGGAGATTTCAGCAAGTTGCATGGCGAGCGTCGGGCAATGTCAGAAATGCAGAACTCAGGAAGACTGGCCGCCGCGCACCGGCGTCGGCTGCGTGGTGGCGCTCAGCGGACTCTGGCACGGATTGGCGCCCGGCAAAGGTGGCAAAGCGGCTGGGGCAGCTGCCGTGGCCGCACCCGATACTGGCTGGGACGCAGCGGAAGATGCCGTGGCAGGAGCTTCCGCGCCTGCGGCAGAGCGCCCGGCAGAAGGCTGGCCCAGCTCCACCACGCGCACCGCCATGCCATCGCGCTGCAAGCGCTGCTGCCCCGCCGTTACCACCACATCACCCGGTGCAAGCCCTTCCACCACCTCCACAAACCCTGGAGTGCGTGCGCCCAGCCGCACGGTGGTGCGCTTGGCCACCTGGCTGCCCTCTTCCGGGCCAGCCACCACTCGCAACACATAAGGCGCTGCACCATCGGGAACGATAGCCTCCTCAGGCACCACATTGGCGTCAGAGCGTTCACCAAACACCGCCGTGACGCGTGCAAACATGCCGGGGCGCAACTGCAGGCGGCGGTTGTCGATGCAGCCGCGCACGGCGAGCGAGCGGCCATCGGCATCGATCTGCGGGTTGATGGCCAGCACCACGGCCGAATACTGCACGCCCGGCAGCGCATCAAAGGCCACGCGGGCCGTCTGGCCGGTTTTCACCTTGTTCTGCAACCGCTCGGGCAGGCGGAAGTCCACGTACACCGCGTCCAGGTCTTCCACGTTGACGATGTCGGCGCCATCCTTGAGGTAGTCGCCCACGTTCACGCCGCGAATGCCTGCAACGCCATCAAACGGAGCCAGGATGCGCAGGCGCTGCGCTGTGGCTTCGGCCAGGGCGAGCTTGGCCTCAGCCACCTCAAGGTTGGCGGCACTTTCGTCCACCGATCGCTGGCTGATGAACCCCTGCGCCACCAGCTCCTGGTTGCGCTTGTGGTTGGCGCGGGCGATTGACAACTCGGCGCGGCTTTGCTGCACCTGGGCGCGGGGCAGCTGGTCGTCGAGCTGCACCAGCAGCTGCCCCTTGCGCACGCGCTGCCCATCGCTGAAATTGAGCTGCGTGATGCGCCCGCTGATTTCAGGCCGCAGCACCACGCTGCGCCGCGAACGCAAGCTGCCCACAGCCTCTGCATCGTCGCGCATGGTCATCTGGCGCACCTTGGTCGCTTCCACCATCACGGGTTTTGCAGGGCTTTGCGCACCAGGCTTGGCCGCTGCGTTGCCCTGCGGTGCGGGAGCACCGGCGCGAGAAGACCGCGCAGGCGATTGAAACCACCAGGCGGCGCCTGAAGCAACCGCCAAACCGAGAACAGCAAAAACGACGTATTTGTTCTTGAGCGCCATGAAATCACAGACCTGGGATGAGCGAAATGCAGCCAAACAATGTATCAGCGAGCTGTGGCCTGCGCAGGCGCCCCGCGCTTAACCCCGCCAGCCATTCCCTGAGATTTACGCAAGCTTTACACGAACGCTGTACGAGAAAACACTGCGCCGTCGCCTGGCCATCACCATGGGGACGGAAGGCGCGAGTGAGCCGCCGTCAGAAAGAGGGTGACGGGAGTCTGCACAAAGGCTGCCTCATCGCTATCAGCCGCCAATGAAAGCCGCAGGCAAGCAACCATGCCCACAGTCTGGCTGGCGGGCTTGGCACTGTGGCGAGATGCCAGGCAGGTCAGAGGCCTCTCAGCGCCCCATCGCCTTGTCAACGCCCAGGTTGGCCAGCGCGTCAGCACGCTCGTTGCCGGGGTGACCCGAGTGGCCCTTCACCCAGCGCCATTCAATGCGGTGCCCGCCCGTGTTCACCAAGGTGTCCAGCCGCTTCCACAGCTCCACGTTTTTCACAGGCTGGTTGGACGCGGTACGCCAGCCCTTGGCCTTCCAGCCGTGAATCCACTCGGTAATGCCCTTGCGCACATATTCACTGTCCAGAAAAAGCGTCACGGCACAAGGGCGCTTGAGGGCCGACAGCGCCTCAATCACGGCCATCAGCTCCATGCGGTTGTTCGTGGTGCCCAACTCGCCGCCAAACAATTCTTTTTCCAGCGCGCCAGAACGCATCAGCACGCCCCAGCCGCCGGGGCCGGGATTGCCTTTGCACGCACCATCTGTGTAGATCTCAACCTGATTCAAACCGGATTCCTGCCAATTGATTAAAAAGAGTCGCGAGCCGATGCTTGAGCGCGACGCGCAGCGCCGCCCGGGGTGATCATCGCGGCGGCATGGGGCCATGCGGCCCAGACTTTCGCGCCACCGGCACCGTGGCAGCCACCCGCTTGCGGCCCGAGCGCCATGCGGGCTCCAGCAGACGCATGCCATGCACACGCTTGACGGCCACCAAAAAGTAGCCAGCCCCAAGAATGGGCCACCACTTCTCGCCCAGGGGATCAACCCACGAAAAGCGCTCCAGCCATTCGGCACTGCGCACTGCTGGACGATAACAGCCAAAGCGGACGGTCTCGACCTCGAAGCTCAACAAACGCAGCCAGTCGCGCATGCGCCGAACACCGATGAACTCCCCCACATCGGGCAAATAAAGAGGTTCCTGTGTCCAGCGCTGGCACAGCCGTACACGCATCTGCCGCAGGCCCCACAGGCTCAGGGGGTTGAGCCCGGCAATCACCACCCGGCCCTCGGGCACCAGCACACGCTCCACTTCACGCAGCGCCATGTGCGGGTCCACGCTCAATTCCAGGGTGTGGGGCAACACCACCAAATCCAGACTGGCATTGGGAAACGGCAGGGCCTCGGGCTCAGCCCACAGGGCCGCCGCACGCGGCGCATGGGACGTGCCAGCGTCCGAGGGCTCTTCAGTGCGCGAGAGCATGGCATCCGCCCCCAGCGCCAGCCACTGGTGCGGCATACGGTTGGTGCGCAGACCTTCGATGCGCGGCATACCCAGCTGCAGCGCGTGGTAGCCAAAGATGTCGGCCACGGCGTCGTCCATGCAGGCCTGCTCCCAGGCAAGCAGGTAGCGGCCTGGGGCAGAGTCGAACCACTGGTGCAAATCTATAATTTCAGAGCTCATGAAACTGCTGCCGCTACCCGCCTTCACCGACAACTACATCTGGATGCTGCATGACGGAACGCATGCCGTGGTGGTGGACCCTGGGGATGCAACCCCGGTGCAGCACGCATTGCAGTCGCTGGGGTTGACGCTGCAGGCGATTCTAGTCACCCACCACCATGCGGATCATGTCGGTGGCGTAGGGGCTTTGCAGCAGCAAACGGGGGCGACCGTCTACGGCCCTGCAACCGAAAAAATCACGCCCCAACCCATCGGGCTCACGGAAGGCCTGCAGGTACAAGTGCTGGGTCTTACCCTGCAGGTACTGGACGTGCCGGGGCACACCGCTGGGCACATCGCCTACTACTGCGCAGACTCGCCCGAAGGCCCCTTGCTGTTCTGCGGCGATACACTGTTCTCCGGCGGGTGCGGTCGCCTGTTTGAGGGCACGCCTGCGCAGATGCATGCATCGCTGCAAAAACTCAGCGCATTGCCCGACCACACCCAGGTGTGTTGTGCGCATGAATACACACTCTCTAACCTGAAATTTGCCTTGGCGGTGGAACCCACCAACGAGGCATTGCTCAACTACAACGCCTGGTGCGCGGCACAGCGCGCCAGTGGCCGCCCCACGCTGCCATCCCACATGGCGCAGGAGCGCGCCATCAATCCGTTTTTGCGGGTTCAGCAACCGGCAGTCGCACAAGCCGCCCAGGCTTATGCACCGCAGACCGATGTCAACGACGCAATTGCCGTACTGGCGGCCTTGCGCAATTGGAAGAACGAGTTTCGATGAAATTTCTGCACATTGTCAGCCTGGTAGGCATGCTCTGGTTGACGGGCTGCGCCACCACCGGCGGAGCCCCTGGGGTGGTCAGCAACGCCCCTGACGACACACCCACCAGCAGTCGCCCTGCGCACACCCCCATCATCCCCAAGGGCCCCCTGCAGCCCATCAAGGCGGCCAATGCCAGTAGCCAGGAGGTCGCATCGCTCTCCACCCCGGCAGACCTCTGGGACCGCATCCGGCGTGGCTTTGCCATGCCCGACCTGCAGCACGAACTGGTGCAGGACCGCGAGCAGTGGTACGCCAGCCGCCCCGACTACATGCAGCGCATGACAGAGCGCTCCAGCAAATACCTGTTCCATATCGTTGAAGAGCTGGAGCGGCGCGGCATGCCCACCGAACTGGCCCTGCTGCCTTACATCGAAAGTGCCTTCAACCCCCAGGCGGTCTCCAGCGCCAAGGCGGCAGGCATGTGGCAGTTCATGCCGGCCACCGGCAGTTACTTTGACTTGAAGCAGAACGCGTTCCGTGATGACCGGCGCGACGTGCTGGCCTCCACCCGCGCCGCGCTGGACTACCTGCAAAAGCTCTACGGCATGTTTGGCGACTGGCACCTGGCCCTGGCGGCCTACAACTGGGGTGAAGGCAGCGTGGGCCGTGCCATTGCCCGCAACCAGAAACAGGGTCTGGGCACCAGCTACACCGACCTGAACATGCCGGCAGAAACACGCATGTACGTGCCCAAGCTGCAGGCCGTGAAAAACATTGTGGCCAACCCGGAAGCCTTCAAAACCGAGTTGCCGGTGATTGAGAACCACCCCTACTTCCAGACGGTGGACATCACCCACGACATTGACGTTGCACTGGCGGCCAGCCTCGCGGGGATTCGCGAATCAGACTTCCGGGCACTGAACCCCTCCTTCCACAAGCCGGTGATCCTGGCAGCGGGCACGCCGCAGATTCTGCTGCCCTGGGACAACGCCAAGGTGTTCCAGCGCAACCTTGAAGCCCACAAAGAGGGGCAATACGCCAGCTGGACGGTGTGGCCCGTTCCCACCACCATGACCGTGGCCGAGGCTGCGCGGCGCACGGACATGAGCGAAAGCGACCTGCGCAGCGTGAACAACATCCCACCGCGCATGATGATCAAGGCGGGCTCGGCACTGATCGTTCCACGCAGCGCCACCACCCGCCAGGACGTGTCTTCACACCTGGCCGACAACGGGCAGGTGGCCCTGGCGCCCGAGATCGTCACGCGCCGCGCCTCGGTGCGGGCGGGCAAGGGCGAAACCGTGGCCACACTGGCCAGGCGCTACAAGGTCAGCGCAGCGAACGTGGCCGACTGGAACGATGTGAAACTGAACGCAGCCTTCAAGGCGGGCCAGCAAGTCGTGATGTACCTGCCGGTGCGCCAGGCATCAGCGCCTGCGCCACGGGCACAAGCACGCAGTGCCCCTGGCAAGGTGGTCTCTGCATCAACCCCCAAGCGCCGTGGCGGTACGCCATCAAAGGTGCGGAGGCGCTGACACAGTCGTTCGGGCGGGCTGGCCAGTCACCAGCCTTGCCTTGATTGAGTGTGTGCGGAGCAACAACCCCCACACCGACACCTCTAGGTGCTCAGAGGCGCATGGACGCCATGCCCATCAGGCCCAAAATTCCCATGATGATCAGGTACAGCGCCACGATGGTGCTGAGCAGGCGTGGCATGACCAGGATGAGAATGCCGGCGATCAAGGACACCAACGGGCCGATGCTGATACTGAGCGACATGCGCGGTTCTTTCTGCGAGTGGAAAAACCGCTATCTTGCCCCAGCCCAATCGCCCGGCGGCATCAAACGTTGAATTTTTGCCGCGCCTTGCGCACCCAGTCGTTCGAGAAGGTGCGAGCCAGGTCCACCTTGGTGGCGGCAAGCTCCGGGTAGGCCAGCGTGAGGGCACGCAACGCCACTGCGGGGGCATCGTCCGGCATCATCCCGTTGGGCGAAAACGTTTCGCGGATACGGTGGAACGCTGCCAGATACAAAGGTCGGTCGGTGGCCAAATACGAGGCGGGCAATGCTTTGACGATATCGGCTGGCTCGGCGGTCTGCAGCCATTTGAGGGCGTGGACCATGGCGTTCACCAGGGCCTGCACCTGATCGGGGCGCTTGTGTACAAAAGGCTGCGAGGCGTACAGGCAGCTGGCCGGCATGGTGCCGCCAAACAGTTCATGAGAAGCCTTGATCGTTCGCGCGTCCACCACCACACGCAAGCCCTGCTTCTGCTCGGCCTGCGCAATGATGGGGTCGGAGTGGCACAGCGCATGGATCTGCCCTGCGCGCAGCGCGGCCATGGCCGCCGTGGCAGAGGCCATTGACACATACGTCGCACCCTGCGGGTTCAGCCCTTCCCGAGCCAGAATCCAGCGGGCAAACGAGTGGGTGGAGGAACCCGGTGCAGACACGCCAATGCGCTTGCCCGCCAGATCACGCACCGATTCATACTGGGGCAGCATGCGCGGCAGAATGCCCAGCGCAATCTGCGGCGCCCGTCCGTGCAGCACCACCGAGCGCAATACGTATCCATTCAGCTGCTGCCGGATGGTGTGCTCGTAAGAGCCCGAGACCACATCTACCGAGCCATCCTGCAACGCCTGCAGGGCCAGAGCACCGGCAGAAAAGTCGCGCAGCACCACATCCAGCCCCTCGGCCTTGAAGAAACCCAGCTGCTCTGCCAGCAGCACGGGCAAGTGGTACATCTCGCCTTGCCCCGCCACCGCCAGCGTCAGGCGATCACCGAGCGCCGCAGCGCGCGAACGGGCCGCCAGCAGGGGCGCGAACACGCCCGCTGCACAGGCGGCAGACATGATCCCGAGAGTACGGCGGCGAATCAAAGCACGCGGCATGAAGGTAAAGATGTGAAGGGAATGAATTGCTGCACCGCAACAATTGTGCAAGCACCCAGCAAACGAAGCATCAGGGAACACCCCTGAGGACTTTTACGTACTGCCGTGCTTTTTCAGCCAGTGAGGGCAAGTAACCATCCCCCGGCAGAGCCGGGGGGCCTCCTTTTGGTAGCTAGTGCCCATGGCATGCAAAAAACCTGCCCACCGCAACTCAGCGATAGCCCACGAACAAGATCGCGACATTCACCATGAACGCCCCGGCCCACACAGCGCTGCGGGCTGTGGGCATGTTGGAGACATACACCATGACGTAGAACATGCGCAGCATGACGAACAGCATGGCCAGCAAGTCCAGCAAGTCCAGCCAGGTCTGCCGCGCCCCAAGCTGGTGCGCAATGATGACGGCGCCAATGAAAAAGGGCAGCGACTCAAAGCTGTTGGCCTGCGCGGCGTTGGCGCGGGCGCGCCAGTCACCCTGGCGTGCAAGCCAGCTGCGCGGGTCACTGTTGTCATAGCCACCCTGAGCGGGCGGCTTGCCCAGGGTGCCGCTCTTGGCGATCCAGGCGCACACGATGGGCAGCAACGCCGCCACCAAAACGCACCAATAAGCCACGGTGAATCGGGCCACTTGCAGGGATGTATTCATTTGTAAGCCTTTTAGGGCCCAAAGCCCCTGTTTATCAGCGCGAGCCGCTATGATTTTGGGAGTATTCTACCTGCGACAAGCGGGGCCAAATGCCCTGCCAATTCAGCGGCGATCGACCAGCGCGTGCGCAATCGTGCCCAGGTCCACATACTCCAGCTCGCTGCCCACGGGCACGCCGCGCGCCAGCCGCGTCACATGCAAGCCCCGGCTCTTGAGGGCTTCGCTCAACACATGGGCCGTGGCCTCGCCCTCGGCATTGAAGTTGGTGGCCAGAATCACCTCCTGCACCACGCCATCGCTGGCGCGCTCCATCAGCTTGTGCAGGCCTATCTCTTTCGGGCCAATGCCATCGAGCGGGCTCAGCCGCCCCATCAGCACAAAGTAAAGCCCTTTGAACGCCCCCGTACGCTCCAGCGCCGACTGGTCAGCCGGGCTCTCCACCACGCACAGCCGCGATGCATCGCGCTCCGGGTTCAGGCAGGTGCTGCAGATATCGTCTTCGGTGAACGTGTGGCAACGCGCGCAGTGGTGAACGTTTTGCACCGCATCGTGCAGCGCCACCGACAAAGCCTCGGCCCCCGCACGGTCATGCTGCATCAAGTGAAACGCCATGCGCTGCGCAGACTTGACCCCCACCCCCGGCAAACGGCGCAGCGCCTGGATCAAGACCTCAAGGGCGTTGGTGGAAGACATGGGAGAAGATTTGAGAAAAAAGTGAGCGCAGTTAACAACCCGTTGTAGGCACGCCCGGCCCAAACGCAGACGCAAGATTGGCTTTTCCGGCCTTTCACACCCCACCCTCAAGGGCGTAGCGAGCGGGATGAGCTGCAAGGCGGCCGGAGCACAGCAACCGGAACGTACTTGAAGTACGTGAGGATTGCGAGCACCGCCCAACAACGCAGATCGCCCGCTCGGTAGCCAACCCCCTCAGAAAGGGAATTTCATGCCGCCGGGGAGGCCTGGCATCCCTGCGGTGAGTTTGCCCATCTTCTCCGCCGAAGTCTCTTCAGCCTTGCGCACAGCCGCATTGAACGCAGCCGCCACCAGGTCTTCCAGCATGTCCTTGTCTTCGGCCAGCAGGCTGGGGTCGATGGTGATGCGCTTGACGTCGTGCTTGCAGGTCATCACCACCTTGACCAGGCCCGCGCCCGATTCGCCTTCCACTTCGATGAAAGCCAGTTCGTCCTGGGCCTTCTTGAGGTTGTCCTGCATGGCCTGGGCTTGCTTCATCAGGCCGGCGAGTTGTCCTTTATTGAACATGGATGGTTTCCTTTGCTTTCTTTCTGGTTGATCGATTCCCACGTAGGGACGGAAATTCAGTATCCGAAATTCACGGTATTGTGCTTTGCGCCGTTAGCGGCCATCGAAACCGCCGCTGCCCAGACCAGTGCTCCCGCGCAAGGGCCGCCAAGCCGCGTAGGCGGCGCTTCGCTCGCGTGCGCTGGGAGCGTCCCCCTCCCGCGAAGCGAGAGAGGGGGAAGGCGCCGAAGGCGACTCAGGGGGTGTTTCATCTCACGCGGGCTTGATGCTGCCCGGCACGATCTTCGCGCCGTGCTCACGCATCAGCGTCTGCACATAGGGGTCGTTCATCACGATCTCTTCGGCCAGTCGCTGGCGCTCGGCAGCAGCGGCGGCGTTGCGGCGGGCGGGGCTGTCGATGACGCGGCCCACTTCCACGCTGATCTGCGTGGCGTAGCCCGCAGCCTCCAGCGCGGCGCGCAGGCGTTCGCGGGCGGTGGGCTGGTTCAGCGATTCGCGCTCCACCCGCAGCAGCCAGTGGGCGCCGTCGCGCGCCACCAGTTGGGACTGCAAGGCCAGCTCGCGCACCAGGGCAGTAATGGCCTCAGCCGCCACCAGCTGCTGCACCGTGGCGTGCCACACGTCGCCCTCTTCCGTGGGCGTGTAGCGCGCGGAAACCGGTGTGGGCGCCGACAGGGGCAAGGGCTGCAAACGCTCGCTGGGGTCGGACGCCTCGCGCACCGGAATTGCTACCAATTCAGGAGCTGCCTGCGCTTTTTCTGCTTGCGCTGGAGGCAGATTTTGCTCTACCTTTTCAGCCATACGCACAGGCGGCACGGCCGGGGTGGTGGGCACCGACCCATCGTCCGCGTCGGGCCATGGAGGGGGTTCGCTGCTGCTGTCTTCTTCCCAAGGCGGCACAGACTCTGCCACCGAGGCGGGTGCTGCAGCGGGCTGCACAGGCGCTGGGACCGGGGGAGCGGGTTCGGGTGGCTGCGCAACGGCCGGGGCCACAGATACCACTGGGGCTGCAGCAGCAGAGGGAGCTGGCGCCAGGGCAGGCGCCGGTGGCAGCGCCACTGGCGAAGGGGTCGCTGCAGGCTGCGCCGCAGCCACCGGAGCAGGTGCGGGCGCCGCCTCAGGCCGCGTCAGAGTTTTTTTTTCAGCCGGGTCTGCAGGGGCTTTGAAGGCCAGCAGGCGCAGCAGCACCATGGTGAGCGCCGCGTACTCGTCGGGCGCCAGGCCCAGCTCGGCCCGGCCGTGCAGGCACAGGCTGTAAAGCAGCTGAGTTTCGTCCGCGGGCATCTGGCTGGCCAGGCGGGCGGTTTCCATGGCTTCAGGGTCGTTCGCATCCACCGCCTGGGCCATCTGCGGCACGGCCTGGTACACGGCCATGCGTTGCAGCACGGCGCTCATTTCTTCCAGCGTCGATGCGGCCGACAGACCGTTCATGCGCAAGGCATCGGCGGTTTCCACCACCGTTTTGCCGTCGCCCTGGGCCAGCGCATCGATGAGGCGGAACACGTAAGAGCGATCCACCGCGCCCAGCATCTGGCGCACTCCCGCTTCCTGCAGCTGGCCGCTGCCAAAGGCAATGGCCTGGTCGGTGAGCGAGAGCGCATCGCGCATGGAGCCCCGCGCGGCGCGCGAGAGCAGGCGCAGCGCCTGTGGCTCGGCAGGCACGTTTTCGTTGCCCAGCACGCGGGTCAGGTGGTCCAGCACCGTCTCGGGGGCCATGGGGCGCAGGTTGAACTGCAGGCAACGGCTCAGCACCGTGACCGGCACCTTTTGCGGGTCCGTCGTGGCCAGTACAAACTTGAGGTATTCGGGCGGCTCTTCCAGCGTCTTGAGCATGGCGTTGAACGCCGTGTTCGTGAGCATGTGCACCTCGTCGATCATGAAGACCTTGAAGCGCCCTTGCACCGGCTTGTACACGGCCTGCTCCAGCAGGCTTTGCACCTCATCCACGCCGCGGTTGGAGGCCGCGTCCAGCTCGGTGTAGTCCACAAAGCGGCCGCTATCGATGTCGGTGCACGCCTGGCACACACCACAGGGCGTGGCGGTGATGCCGCCGTTGCCATCAGGCCCCTGGCAGTTCAGCGACTTGGCCAGAATGCGCGACACCGTGGTCTTGCCCACGCCGCGCGTACCCGTGAACAGGTAGGCGTGGTGCAGGCGCTGCTGGGTCAGCGCATTGGACAGGGCCTGAACCACATGCTCCTGCCCCACCATTTCGGTGAAATTGCGGGGGCGGTACTTGCGGGCGAGCACGAGATAGGACATGGGGCCGGATTCTACGGGCTGGGCAGGGGTCGCCCTTTTGACGGCAGCGATAAATCCCCGCGCTGGTCGATGGGGCCCGGCAACCGCAGTACAATGCGCAGTGACGGGCCTCCCCGCATGGCAAAGCAGCCAACCGGGTCAGGTGGGGAACCAAGCAGCCCTAACTGTAGAGTCAGTGCCGGGGGTAAGGCTCGTCACCTCATTGATCGGATGCCACTGCATCCACGCCAGAAGGCACCGACAGGTGTCGAATTTCTCCCCCCACTTCCTGATATCGCGGATACCGCACCTGGCTTCAGGTGCGCTGGGCTCAGCCGCGCCGCACGCCGGATTCGCGCATGAACTTCTCCATCTCCTGCAGCGTGGAGACGATGGTCTTTAGCTCGGTTTCCTTTTCACGCAACTCGGCGATGGCGACTTCGTGGGTGCGGATTTGCTCCTGCAACTGCGCAATCTGCGCCTGCATCTCGGCAATGGCGGGGCCGTTGGACGTGGTCATGCGAAAAATCTCTTTCCGTTGGGCCAGGGACATCGTACCCGGCCATTCTGCTCGTTTGGCTCACACGCTATCAAATCGATAGCTTCTAGCGCGCGCCCATCAAGCGCTGCGCCCCAAAAACGCTAAAACCCCCTGCCCCGCACGCACGCCGCTGGCCAAGCACGCCGTCAGCAGGTAGCCGCCGGTCGGGGCCTCCCAGTCCAGCATTTCGCCCGCACAGAACAGACCGGGTAAGGCCTGCGCCATGAGGTGCGCGTCCAGCGCCTCAAAGGTCACGCCCCCGGCGGTGCTGATGGCCTCGTCGATGGGCCGGGGGGCCACCACGGTGATGGGCAGCGCCTTGATGGCGTGGGCCAGGGCCACGGGGTTGTTCATGCCATCTTTGCCCAGGTGCTCGTACAGCACGCCCGCCTTGATGCCATCAAGCCCCAGGCGGCTTTTGAGGTGGCTGGAGAGTGAACGCGAGCCACGCGGGTGGCGCACCTCGACCAGCACGCGCTCGGGGCTGTGGTCAGGCAGCAAGTCGAGATGAAAGGTGGCGTGGCCGTGGGCCTCGATCTCATCGCGCAACAGATGTGACACGGCGTACACCAGGCTGCCCTCCACGCCCGTGGCCGTGGCCACAAACTCGCCCCGGCGTTGAAAGTGCTGGCCGGTGCTGCTGATAAAACTCAGCGCCACAGACTTGAACGGCTGGCCCGCAAAGCGTTCTGCGAAATGCGGCGTCCAGCCCACCGGCACGGCGGGCGTGCGGCCCAGCAGCTCTTGCAAAAAGGCGCGCCGCGTTTCGCCCGCAGGGGCGTTCATGCCCGCCACATCAAAGCCGCAGTTCGATGGGCGCAGCGGGGCCACGGCCACGCCTCGCTCGGCCAGCAGGGGCACCCAGGCCCCATCGGAACCGAGCCGCGCCCAGCTGCCACCACCCAGGGCCAGCACCACGGCGCGGCAGGTCACCTGGCACTCGCCCGCAGGGGTGGCAAAGCGCAGGACATGGGCTGACGATGGCGTGAAATCAAGCGCTTGCTGCGCAGGCTGCGCGGCTTGCGCGGCATCGTGGTCGTTGGCCCAGCCCAGCCAGCGGTGGCGCATGTGCAGCTGCACGCCCTGCCCGCGCAGGCGGTGCAGCCAGGCGCGCAGCAAGGGGGCGGCCTTCATGTCGGTGGGGAAGACGCGGCCCGACGTGCCCACAAACGTCTCCACCCCCAGGCCCTGCGCCCAGGCGCGCACCTCGGGGCTGCCAAAGGCGCGGATCAGCGGCTCAATCTGCGGCTGGCGCGCGGCATAGCGGCTGGCAAAAGGCTCGTGCGGCTCAGAGTGCGTGAGGTTGAGCCCGCCCTTTCCCGCCAGCAGAAACTTGCGGCCCACCGAGGGCATGGCATCAAACAGATGCGCGGCCACGCCGCTTTGGGCCAGCACTTCTGCCGCCATGAGCCCGGCCGGGCCACCGCCAATGATGGCCACATCGCAAGAGATTGCGGAAACGGCAGAAGTGGCGGGGGCGGAGGATGGGGCTTGGGACACGGGAGGCCTTTGGGTCAACGTCGAGAAGATGGCGAGAGCGGATGCGCGGATCAGAACAGGGAACCCTGCCTGGAATCGGGCACCGTTGGTGCAGCTTTGGCGGCACCAGGACGAGCGGCAGGCGCTGCGGGCAGCGCGGGCACATCCGTCGCCGCAGCGCCGGGGGCGGGAGTATGCCCCATAGCGGCGGAGGCGTCGGCCCCACCCACCATCACCATGCGCCCATCGCCCGTGAGGAACGCGGCATGCACCACCTCGCCGGGCATCAACACAGACACGGCCTCGCGGTAGCGCTGCAGCTGCGCCACCAAAGCCTGCTGGCGCTGGGGCTGCGTGGCGCTTTTGTAGTCCAGCACCCACCAGCCCGCCAGGGCGTCATCGGCCTGGACGGCGCGGCGCTGCACCAGCCGGTCAATGCGCAGGCTCTGGCCCTGGTAGTGCAGCGGGGCTTCGTTGATGGCGGTCTGGATCAGTGCCGCATCCCACGCCCAGGCGCCCTCGCCCGCCAGAATGGCCTGCGCCATGCGGGCGGCCTGCTCGGCGGCGGCGGGGGTGATGTCGTGGTCTGCAGCCAGGCGGGCCAAGCGCGCGGCGGGCCAGCCATGGGCACGCACATCGGCCAGCGGGGCACCGGCCACACCGGCCTGCTCCAGCAGCTGGTGCATGGCATCGCCCTGGCGCGACAGCGGGGTCGATTCCGCATCGCCCGGCATGGCCACGGGGGCATCGCCCTCCAGCCCGGCGGCGGTGTGCACGCGGGCGGTCTGCAGCGCCTCAGGCAGCGCGGGCAGGCTGGGGATGGTGAAGGTTTCCGGTGCATCAGTGGGGGCAGCGGCTTCTGCGCCATGCGCCGCCGGGGCCTGGGCTTGCAGATCGACTTCCGTGACCAGCGGAGCCAGCCGGTTCCACCAGCTGCCGGGGGCCGAGTTGCTGGGCTGCACCGACGACAGCGCCAGGCAGTGCTTGGCGCGCGTCATGGCCACGTAGAGCATGTTCAGCTCCTCGCGGCTGCGGGCCTGCTGCTCGGCGGCCAGCGTGGCCTCGGCACTGGGGGGCGGGTTGGACTCGCTGGCCAAAAAGATGAACGCTGAGGGCGCAGGCTGCTCGCCCGGCCAGTCCACCAGCACGCCCATGGTTTCGGCCTTTTGCGGGCGGGTGTCGGTGTCCAGCAGCAGCACGCAATCGGCCTCCAGCCCCTTGGCACCGTGCACCGTCAGCAGACGAATGGCCTGCGCATCGGCCCGGCCGGGGGCGCGCACGCCGCCCTTCTTCATGGCGCGCACAAACGCATAGGGCGTGAGGTAGCGCCCCCCGTCGTGCTGCAGCGATGCCGCCAGCAGCGCCCGCAGGTTGGCCTGCACGGCCTGGCGCTGGGTGGCGGGCGCAGCGGCGGCAAAGCGGGCCAGCACGTCGCCGTGCTCGTAGATGGCGTGCAGCGCATCGTGCGGCGGCAGGCGCTGCACCCAACCCTGGTATTGCATCAAAATAGGCCCCAGCGCTTGTAAATCGGGCGCAAGCAGCTCACTTTTCAATAGCAAATCAAACCAGCTGCAGCCCGCATGCTCGGGCTGGCGGCGCAGCACGGCCAGGGCCACCAGGGCATCGTCGCCCAGACCGAACAGCGGCGACTTGAGCGCACGGGCGAGCGACAGGTCGTGCGTGGGCGAGACCAGCACATCGAGCAGCGCCACCATGTCCTGCACCTCGGGTGCGTCGAACAGATCGGCCTTTTCCGGTTGCACGCAGGGCAGGTGCAGGGCGCGCAGGGCGTCTTGCATGCTGGCCAGGCGGTCGCGCTTGCGGGCCAGCACCAGCACCTCTTTGGGCGGTGTGCCGCTGGCGATTTGGGCGGCCACCCAGGCAGCGGCCTGTGTGCATTCGCGCATGCGCTGGGTTTCTTCGGCCTCGTGGCGGGGTTCGGTCAGGCTGTCGCGCCAGGCCAGCGGGTCGCGGGCGGTGCTGCTTCCATCGCTCGCATCGTCGTCATCGGTGATGGCGGGCAGGCGCAGCAACTGGCCTGGGTGTTTCGATTCGGTGGTGTGGTCGCGGAAGCCTGTGGTCTCGTGCTGCGCCTGGGCCTGCCCCATGACGGCGTTGACGGCGGCAATCACGCCCTGCGCGTTGCGGCGCGTGTGGTCGCAGCTGAGCAGGTCGCCGCCCAGCCCATCGCGCACAAAGGCCTGCGCGGCGATGAACACCTGCGGCTCGGCCCGGCGAAAGCGGTAGATGCTCTGCTTGGGGTCACCCACGATGAACACGCTGGGCGCGGCAGACCCGCCGCCCGATCCCGCGTAGCCCGCCAGCCACGCGTGCAGCGCCTGCCACTGCAGCGGGTTGGTGTCCTGAAACTCATCGACCAGCAGGTGGCGAATGCGCGCATCCAGCCGCTCTTGCACCCAGCCAGAAAGGACGGGGTCGGCCAGCATGACCAGGGCCGTGCGCTCCACGTCGTTCATGTCCACCCAGCCATGCTGCTGCTTGACGGCCACAAACTGCGCAATCAGGCAGCGCGCCAGCCGGGCCATGCGCTGCTGGTGCTGCCAGGCCTCGTGCTGGCGGCGGGCGGTGAGCAGGCGCTGCAGCTCGGGCTCGGCCTCTTGCGCGGCGGGGAACTTCTCCAGGTTCTTGGAGAGGCGGTCTTCCTTGGCGACGAACATGGCTTTGCGCAGCATGTCCAGGCGCTGGTTCAGGTCGGTGCAGGCCAGCGCGTCGATGATGGCATCTGCGGCCTTTTGCGGGGTCTTGTTGGACTCGGCCCCCAAAGCGCTGGCACGGCTGCGCCAACGCTGCTGGCAGGCTGCATCCTGCAAGGCCTCGGCAGGCTCGGCCCACGCGGCCAGTTCAGGGTAGGCCTGCTGGAACGGTGGCACCGAGGCATCGACTACGCCCGCGTCGTCGGCCAGATCAAACTCCACCCGCTTGGCCAGTGCCGCCGCCAGCGCCTTGTGCGTTTGCGATCGGCCATGGCGGGCCACCACGGCTTCGTAGTCGGCGCGCAGGCTGGCGCTCTCGGCCACGGCCTGCAAAAACGGGGGCCACACCTCACGCACGGCCTCGGCATCGTCCTCCAGCAACTCAAAGTGCGCGGGCAGCCCTTGCTGCTGCAACAGCGCCAGCGGGGCCGTGCCCAGCAGCGCGGCAAACCAGCTGTGGAAGGTGCGGATCTGCACCGGGCGGCCCGCCTCCAGCAACTGGCGGTATAAATTTTGTAGCGCCTCGCGCTTTTCCAGTGCGCCTTGGGGGCTGATTCCGCGTGCAATCAGCTCGGCAGTGAGTTCATCGAGCGGCTTGTGGCTGAACTGCTCCAGCCACTCTTGCAGGCGCTGGCGCATCTCGCCCGCGGCCTTTTTCGTGAAGGTGATGGCCAGGATTTCGTGCGGCGCGCAGCCATCGAGCAGCGCCCGCAGCATGCGCGAGACCAGCATCCAGGTCTTGCCCGCGCCCGCGCAGGCCTCCACCGCCACGCTACGGGCAGGGTCGCAGGCAATGGCGTAGAAGGCCTCGCGCGAGACGGGGCGGCCGTTGTGTTCGTAGGCGGCCTGGGTGGGCGATGAAATGCTCTCGGTCATGGCGTCTCTGGCGCGGGCAGTGCCTGTTCGGCATCTGCCCAATAGTCTTTGCGGCACAGGCCGCGCACGGCGCAGAACTCGCAGACCGAGCCCTCGCCCAGCGCGGGCAGGGGCGCTCCGGCGGCAATGCGGGCCATGTCGTGCTGTATGCCTTCAATCAGCACATCGCGCAGGTGCACCACTTCGTCCTGTTCGTGCAGTTGCGTCTCGCCGCGCTCGCCCACGTTGACGTAGGCGGCGCGTAGCGTGTCGTGGTGCAGCAGCGCAGCGTAGAACGGCAATTGCGTGTCCTCCGCACCACTCTTGATGCGCTGGCGGGTGACGCTGTCACTTTCGGTCTTGTAGTCAATCACCAGCACCGTGGGCTCGCCGGTGCTGGACACGCCGTCGATGCGGTCGATGGTGCCGATCAGCTCCAGGTCGCCCAGCGGTTGGCGGGTCTTGACCTCGGCCTCGCGGAACATTGCGCCCTGCTGCTCGTGCCCGGCCAGCCAGTGCAGGTAGCCATCGCGCAGTTGCGTCCAGCCTGCGGCAAAGGGCAAAAAGTCACCTTCTTGCAGGCGCTGCTGGCGCGTGACGGCTTCGGCGGCGGCATCCATACGGGCGCTGCGTTCGCCCGCGTCGTCAGTGGGCTGATCGCGCAGGTCTTCATGAAAGCGCTGCAGCACGGCATGCAGCCAGTTGCCAAAGTCGCGCTTATCTACTTCGGCGTCCAGCTCGTCGGCTTCACGCAGGCCGAGCTGGCGCTGGGCAAAGAAGCGATAGGGGCAGTGGCGCAGGTCAGAGTACGCGGTGGACGAAAGCTGCTGCACGGGCAAGGCCTGGCCCACGGGCAAGGGGCGCAGCGTGGGGGCGGCCTGCACGGTGCGGGGCGGGCGGGCGTCAGCACCCTGGTCTGCGTCGCCTTGCAGTTGCAGGGCCAGCACCAGGGCGCTGGCCAGCAATGGCTCCCCGCCCTCATCGCTGGTGCGCCACAGCACATCGATCACGGGTGTGCGCAGGGCGTTGGCCCAGGCGGCGCGCTGGGCAGCCTCCAGCGTCTGGCGTGTGGGCAGGCCCCAGGCCTCGCGCTGGGCCTGGGACCAGTCGCCCGAGGGTTCGGGCGCGGGTTGCAGGCGCTTTTCATCGCTGCCGGGCAGCACAGCGGCGGCAAACGGGCGGCCCAGCAGCTGGGGCATGGGCAAGACCACCACGGGCGCCTCAGCCGACTGCGCTGCCACGTAGCGCCCGGCCTCCAGCACATCCTTCACCCAGCGGGTGAACTCCGCGAGCGTCATGCGGCGGCCCGCACTGTCACCCCAGCTTTGCAGCTCCGCTTGCTGGCCGTCTTGCAGGCGCAGCGCCGCCAACACACGCATGCCTGCAGGGTCGGCCTGCAGGCCCTGCCATTGCCCCGCTTGCTCCAGCACCGAGCGCAACGCCAACAGCCACTGCGGCAGGGGCCGTGCGGTGCGCAGGGCATCCCGCCAGCCTTCCACCGTGGCCACGGTGCGGGCCAGGGCGGGCTGGGCGCTGAAATCACGCGCTGCGGCGGCGCTCCACTGCGGCACCACGTTGCGGCGCAGCCATTGCTCCAGACGGTTGACATCGGCAGGTGGCAGCGCGGGCGTGTGCTTGAGCCAGTCGAGCACGGCGTTGGACGATGCGTTCCACGCAGCCGCCTCCAGCGCGGCCATCAGCCTTGCGGCCGAACGGGTGGTGGAGAGAATCCAGCCGCTTTCATCGCGCACCAGCACGCCCTGGCTGTCCAGATGGGCCAGCACGCGACGGATCAGGGCCCGGTCGGTGGCGGCCAGCGCCACGGGGATGCGGCCCTGCTCGATGTGGCGCAGTACGCAGGCGGCTGCACGGTGGGCTTCGTCTTCGGCGTCTGCCGCCGCGTGCAGGGCCATCTGCGATGGGGGTTGTGCAGAGGCAGACTCCGCATCCCACAGCCCTACGCAGCAGGCGCTGGCACCCCAGTGCTGCACCAGGGCGAGGTTGAGGGCGTCGGACTGAAACCCCTCCAGCACCACCAGCGCATCCACTGCGGCGCGCACACCGGGCTCAAACAGCACATCAGTGGCGTGGCGCGATGCCAGCACCCATTCCAGTGCCAGGCGGGCTACCAGGGCTTCATAGTGCAGGGCACTGCCTTCGTCGGTGGTGGCCAGCAGGGCACGGGCCTCATCGCCCCAAGCGGCGCGGCGCTCGGGCGGCACAGCAGCCACCACCGGGGCCAGCTGGGCTGCAGCCTCTTGCAAAGGGGTGGCCAGCACATCACGCAAAGCGCCCTGCCCCACACGCTCGAGCAACGCCCGTGCCGTCAGGGTGTCACGCGCCACGTCGCCCGCAAAGTCATCACCCGTGGGCTCAGAGCCTTGCAGCTGCCCGGCCCAGTTGCGCGTGGTTTCAAAACGCGGGGCAAACCCCTGCGGAAACTGCTGCGCCCAGAAACGCTGGGCCCAAGGCATCAACTGGGCGTAGGGCACCAGCACCACGGTGCGCGCCAGATGCGCGCCCTGGGCCTGCGCATGGGCCGCCACCTGGGCCAGAGCGCGGTGCCATACAGCAGCGCACGGAGCGGTGTACCGATCACTTTTCGCTATGACAGTCATAGCATCGCGAGACCCGGCCACACCGGTGAACGTGGAATTGGTTTCTGTCACAATGCCTGAACTTTAAACGTACACCGGTCCCAACCCGCTGAAAAACAAGGAATCCCGCCATGGCCAGCGAACTCATCAAACATGTCTCCGACGCCAGCTTTGAAGCCGACGTGCTGCAACCCGGCACCCCGGTGCTGGTGGACTACTGGGCCGAATGGTGCGGCCCCTGCAAGATGATTGCCCCCATCCTGGACGAAGTCGCAGGCGCCTACCAGGGCAAGCTGCAAATCGCAAAGATGAACGTGGACGAAAACCGCGAAATCCCCGCCAAGTACGGCATCCGCGGCATTCCCACGCTGATGCTGTTCAAGAACGGCCAGCTGGCAGCCACCAAGGTGGGCGCCATGAGCAAGGCCCAGCTGACAGCCTTCATCGACCAACAATTGGCTTGATGCGCAGACGCCGCCCGAAGGCTCGGTCGGCGTCCGCTCTTTTTGTGCGAGCGCAATGCCATGGCAGGCATTGCGCAACAGCCCAGGATCCCCGCATTTTTTTCCTGTCATAATTTCGCCAGATCACCGGCTTGCACGCATTGGCAACCGGCCCGAGATCTCCCAGGCGCGCCCGGACTGCAAACAGCAGCTCCCGTGGCACCAGCCCCACTCCCCCAAGATACCTACTTACTCCGCCAAGGAGTCTTTCCATGCACTTAAACGAACTCAAGGCACTGCACGTGTCTGAAGTCCTGAAGCAGGCCGAAGAACTCGAAATCGAAAACACAGGCCGGATGCGCAAACAGGAGTTGATGTTTGCCATCATCAAGAAGCGCGCCAAGGCGGGCGAACAGGTGTTTGCGGATGGCGTGCTGGAAATCCTGCCCGATGGCTTCGGCTTTCTGCGCAGCCCTGACACCAGCTTCACCGCGAGCACGGACGACATCTACATCAGCCCCAGCCAGGTGCGCCGCTTCAACCTGCACACCGGCGACATGATTGAAGGGGAAGTGCGCACGCCCAAGGACGGCGAGCGTTACTTTGCCCTGACCAAGCTGGACAAGGTCAACGGCGGCCCACCCGAGCAGAACAAGCACAAGGTGATGTTCGAAAACCTGACGCCCCTGTTCCCCAAGGAACAGATGCGCCTGGAACGCGACATCAAGGGCGACGAGAACATCACCGGCCGCATCATCGACATCATCGCCCCCATCGGTCGTGGCCAGCGCGCGCTGATCGTTGCGCCGCCCAAGAGCGGCAAGACGGTGATGATGCAGCACATCGCCCACGCCATCACGGCCAACAACCCCGACGTGCACCTGATGGTGCTGCTGGTGGACGAGCGCCCTGAAGAAGTGACCGAAATGCAGCGCACGGTGAAGGGCGAAATCATTGCTTCGACCTTCGACGAGCCCGCCGCCCGCCACGTGCATGTGGCCGAAATGGTGATCGAGCGCGCCAAGCGCCTGGTCGAATTGAAGAAGGACGTGGTGATCCTGCTGGACTCGATCACCCGCCTGGCCCGCGCCTACAACAACGTGGTGCCGTCTTCCGGCAAGGTGCTGTCGGGTGGTGTGGACGCCGCTGCGCTGCAGCGCCCCAAGCGCTTCTTCGGCGCGGCCCGCAAGGTGGAAGAAGGCGGCTCGCTCACCATCATTGCAACGGCGCTGGTCGATACCGGCAGCCGCATGGACGAAGTGATCTTTGAAGAATTCAAGGGCACCGGCAACTGCGAAATCCACCTGAACCGCCGCCTGTACGAAAAGCGCGTGTTCCCCGCTATCGAGCTCAACAAGAGCGGTACACGCCGCGAAGAGTTGCTGCTGGCGCCCGAGATCTTGCAGAAGACCCGCATCCTGCGCCAGTTCATGTACAACATGGACGAAATCGAGTCGATGGAGCTGATGATCAAGAACATGAAGGCCACGAAAACGAATGTGGACTTCTTCGACATGATGCGTCGCGGCGGCTGATTTTTGGCTCCCCGCCTTGCCCCTAACTGGCTTCAAAGCGATGAACGGGGCATCTGAAAACAAGGCAAACAACAGTCTGTGCAATAATGGCGGGCTTTTTCTTGCGGAAAGTACATCGGACTGGCCGATGCGGCTCCCGCAGCTGACTCAAGGAAGATCATGAAAGAAGGCATTCACCCCAATTACCGCGAAGTGCTGTTCGTGGACCTGTCCAACGGCTTCAAGTTCGTGACCCGTTCCTGCGTGAACACCAAGGAAACCGAAACCTTCGAAGGCAAGGAATATCCTCTGTTCAAGCTGGATACCTCCTCTGAATCGCACCCCTTCTACACTGGCACACAAAAGTCGGTGGACAACATGGGTGGCCGCGTGGAGCGCTTCCGCAACCGTTTCGGCAAGACCGCAGCGAAGTAATTCGCCGCAATCCGCCAAAAAGGCAGCCCGGGCGACCGCGCTGCCTTTTTCTTTGGTTTTCCCTATATTCTTGGCAACCGCTCTGCCCGTTGCCCCGCACTCCCCGTGACTCCACCCAACCCCGCCATCGTCAGCCAAAAAGCAGTACAGGCATTGCCCCGCTGGGCGCTGTTGCTGCTGTGCCTGGCGTATGTGGTACCCGGTTTTGTGGGTCGTGACCCGTGGAAAAGCGCGGACGTCACCGCGTTCGGCTACATGCTGGAACTGGCCCAGGGCACAACCTCTTGGTGGAACCCTCTGCTGGGCGGCATGGCTCCAGAAACGGACGGGCTGCTGCCCTATTGGCTGGGAGCACTGGCAATCCAATGGGCGCCTGCAGGGCTCACCCCGGACATGGCAGCACGGCTGCCCTTCGCAGGGATGCTCGCCCTCACGCTCATAGCCACCTGGTACGGGGTGTATTACCTGGCCCGAAGCCCTGCGGCGCAGCCCGTGGCGTTTGCTTTTGGCGGCGAGGCCCAGCCTACCGACTATGCCCGCGCCATGGCCGACGGGGGGCTGCTGGCCCTGCTGGCCTGCCTGGGGCTGGCCCAGCTGTCGCACGAAGCCACCAGCTACCTGGTGCAACTGTGCGGCACCACGCTGGTGTTCTTCGGATTTGCCGCGCTGGGCTTCCATACCGTAGCCCCCGCCCTGGCGCTGGCCGCCGGGCTGGCCGGGCTGACCCTGGCGGGTGCCCCTGCCCTGGCGGCCATGCTGGGCCTGGGCGGCGCCTGGCTGGTATGGCGCAGTGCCAGTGTGGACATTGCCCACCAGCGCAGATGGGTTGCGGCAACTTTGATTCTGGTGGCAGCTGCGGCGCTGATGGCGTGGCAGCTCGACCTGTGGCGCTGGCGACTGGTGGGCTCGGATGCCGGCGGCAAAGAGTGGGCCAGCCTGGCCCGGCTGCTGCTGTGGTTTGGCTGGCCTGCGTGGCCCCTGGCCATCTGGACACTGTGGCGCTGGCGCAAACAAATTGCCAGCACCCAGTGGCACCGCCACCTGTGGTTGCCACTGTGGTTCTCGCTGGTATCGGTGGGCGCCACCATCAGCACAGCACCGGCAGACCGGGCTTTGCTGCTGGGCCTGCCCGCCATGGCCACGCTGGCAGCTTTTGCACTGCCTACACTGAGCCGGGCGGTGGCTGCGCTGATTGACTGGTTCACCCTGCTGTTTTTCAGCATCTCCACCTTGGCCATCTGGGTCATCTGGATCGCCATGCAGACCGGTGTACCGGCCAAACCAGCGGCCAACGTGGCCAAGCTGGCGCCTGGGTTCAGCCCATCGTTCTCGCTGTTCGCACTGCTGGTGGCGCTGGCAGCCTCGGTAGCGTGGTGCAGTTTGGTGTGGTGGCGTGCATCGCGCGACCGTGCCCCCATCTGGAAGAGCCTGGTGCTGCCCGCCAGCGGCGCTACCCTGGGTTGGCTGCTGCTGCTGACGTTGTGGCTACCCCTGCTCAATTACGCGCGCAGCTACGCACCGCAGGTGCAAAACGTGGTGCGCTTGATGAACAACGCGCCCCAAGGCTGCGTACAAACCTACGGCCTGAGCCGTGCACAGATCGCGGCCTTCCAGTACCACGGCGGCATGAACCTGCAAGTGGCAGACCCCCAGGCCCACTGCGACTGGCTTCTGGTGGATTTGAACGCCTGGCCCGCGCCCCCAGGCATTGCGAAGACCAGCGACTGGGCAGAAGTGGCGATCGTGCCGCGCCCCACGGACAAGAACGACCAGCTTGTGCTGCTGCGCCGCGCGCAGGCCCCGCAATAAGCCGGGGCAGCTGCCGATCAGTAATTGCGGTAGCCCCATGGGCGAGCCTGCACCGACATTGCGCTGAAAATCAGCCGCTGCCATTCGCCATTGAGAACACAACCAACGCGCGCCCTTCCGCAGACCAAGGGGCTGCCAGCGCAGCCATTGAACCAACGCATGACAACGCCCCATCCGCACCTCACCGACCAGTCTGCCGATCTGCCCAGCATTGCGCGCCATGCGGCCACCGTGCTGGCAGGCCAGTTGGCGGTGATGGCCTTTGGCGTGACGGACACCTTGGTGGCAGGCCGCGATGGAGAAGCCTCGCTGGCGGCGCTTTCGGTGGGATCGGCCATCTTCATCAGCATCTATGTCGGGCTGATGGGTGTCTTGCAGGCGCTGATGCCCGTGTGGGCCCAACAACGGGGTGCAGGGGATCTGCAGGGCATGGGTTTTTCGGTGCGGCAGTCGCTCTACCTGTGCATGGGGGCGTCGGCACTGGGCATGGCGGTACTGCTGTTTCCCGCACCGCTGCTGCGCTGGACAGAAATCCCCCCTGCCCTGCGTGCCGAGGTGGAGCAATACCTGGCCGTACTGGCCTTTGCGCTGCCCGCAGCACTGCTGTTTCGGGTCTACAGCACGCTCAACCAGGCGCTGGGCAAACCCCAGCTGGTGACCTGGCTGCAGGTCGCATCGCTGTTCATCAAGGTCCCTTTGTCCATCTGGTTCACGCTGGGCGGCGCAGGCTTGCCCGCACAGGGCGTAGTGGGCTGCGCCTGGGCCACGCTGTTGGTCAACTACACCATGCTGGCGTTGGCGGTATGGCTGCTGCGCACCCAAAGCATCTACCCCCCCTTGCAGCTCTGGCGCCCGCTGGAGCGGCCCCATGCCCCAACCCTGTCCGGCTTTTTGCAACTGGGCGTGCCTGCGGGGCTGGCCATCATGGTGGAAGTCACTTCCTTCACGCTGATGGCCTTGTTCATTGCACGCCAGGGCACCACGGCCGCCGCAGCACACCAGATCGCCGCCAACATGGCCGCATTGCTGTACATGGTGCCGCTGTCGCTGGCCATCGCCACCAGCACCCGCGTGAGTTACTGGCTGGGCGCTGGCCAGGCTCTGCGTGCGCAGCGCGTGGTTTATATAGGTTTTAGGCTTGCAGCGCTTACTGGAATTGCGCTAGCAGCTATATTATTTATAGCAAACCAGGAAGTTGCGTCTGTTTATTCCGACAGCCCCGCCGTGGTCGGTGTGGCGTCAGGGCTGCTGCTGTGGGTGGCGGCCTATCACCTGGCAGATGCGTCGCAAACGCTGTGCGTCTTCGTGCTGCGAAGCTATCGCATCACCGTCGCCCCCTTGGTGGTGTATTGCGTATTGCTGTGGGGGCTGGGGCTAGGCGGCGGCTACCTGGTGGCCTACAGCGACACGGGGGTGTGGAGCAGCATGGCAGCATCACCCGCTGCGTTTTGGGCGTGCAGTGCCTTGGCACTGCTCGTCACCGCAGCGGCGTTTATGGTGATGCTGGCCAAAGCAGCAGCGCGTTCAACGCACCACGCATCAGCGTAGGCGGTTGGCGGGGAAGGTGACCGTAAAGGTGGAGCCTTTGCCCAGCTCGCTGGTGATATCGAGCGATGCGCCATGGCGTTGCAGTACATGCTTCACGATGGCCAGCCCCAGGCCCGTGCCACCCGTTTCGCGGGAGCGGCTGCGGTCCACGCGATAGAAGCGCTCCGTCAAACGCGGAATGTGCTCAGGCGCGATGCCCGGGCCCGTGTCGCGCACGGAAAACCGCGCCGCTCCATCATGGGCCCGCTCCCAGACCACGGTGATGGTGCCACCCGCAGGTGTGTAGCGAAGGGCGTTGCTGATGAGATTGGACAGCGCACTTTGCAGCTCTGTTGGAACGCCAGCGATCTCTCCCAGCGCACGCAACTGTTCGGCTGGCGGAAATTCCAGCACATGCGGGCGCGCCTGGCTCTGTGTGAGCAATGCGGAAAGCCCACGCGCCTCGTCCTCGCAGCGCTGCATCAGCGCCAGCACGGGCGTCCATTCAGTCATGCCCGGCAACGGGCTACCTTCCAGCCGGGATAGCGTGAGCAAGTCCTGCACCACGCTTTGCATGCGCGAGGCTTGCTGCGACATCATGCCCAGGTAGCGGGCCCGCTCCTGCGGAGAGAGCGGCAGCGTCTGCAGGGTTTCGATGAAGCCGATGAGCACCGTCAAAGGGGTGCGAATCTCGTGCGACACGTTGGCCACGAAATCGCGGCGCATGGCGTCAGCCTGCTCCAGCGCAGTGACGTCGCGTGAGAGCAGCAGCTTGCGCCCGTCGCCATACGGATGCAGGTGCACCGAAATGCGCACGGGCCTGGAAGGCTTGCTGTCGCGCCCCTGCAGCACCACGTCATGAGAAAAATCATGCGCCGCGTAGTAGGCGCTGAAGTCAGGATCGCGCACCAGATTGCCAATGGACTGCATCACATCGCGCTGCGCGTCGATGCCAAACTGGCTGGCAGCAATCTGGTTGCACCACTCGATGTGGCCTTCACTGTCGAGCAGCACCACCCCGTTGGGCGTGGCCTGCAGGGCCGCCAGAATCTCCTGCAAGCGGCTGTGGCTGTCTTGCTCCTTGGCCTCGCTCTGGCGCAGCAAGCGGCGAGCGCGGTCTGCAGCCTCACCCCACATGCCGCGCATGGAGGGCGCCGTAGCCAAGTCACCCGTCCGCAGCCACCGCAGCACCCGGGCGCCGCGCGACAAGTCCCACAAAAACCAGGCCCATGCGGCCACGGCAGCCCCCAGGGCCGCACCCCAAGGCCCCGCGCGCCACCAGCCCAAAGCACCACCTGCCAGCTGCCAAGTCAGAAAAAATACGAAACGCCAGAACATGGGGGACGCACAGCTTTCTCAAAAATACGCACAACCTCTACAGGGGCGCTTCCACCGTCCAATACTCAGGCCCGCAAGCACCACCGCGCCGAGAGGCCATGCCCCTGGCAAGCCATGCGCCCAACCGTGGTGATGAAGCACCCCAACAAAGGCCGCTGGGCCTGCTCAGGCGCGCAATAACGCCTGGGGTTGGGCGGTCAGGCGGTAACCCGCGCCCCGCACCGTCTCCACCATGGCCCCTGCGGCACCCAGGGCCTCGCGCAGACGCTTGACGTGAACGTCCACCGTGCGCTCTTCAATGAAGACGTGGTCGCCCCACACCTTGTCGAGCAACTGTGAACGGCTGTGCACACGCTCGGAGTGCTTCATCAGAAAGTGCAGCAGTTTGAACTCCGTGGGGCCCACCTTGAGGGGCTGTCCCTGGTAAGTCACGCGGTAGGTGGCCGCGTCCAGCACCAGCTCACCAATCGTCACACTGTCGTTGACCTGCTCAGGCGCACGGCGGCGCAGCACGGCGCGAATGCGGGCAAGCAGTTCCTGCGTAGAGAACGGCTTGGTGATGTAGTCGTCCGCACCCGCATCGAGCCCAGCCACTTTGTCGGGTTCATCGCCGCGCGCGGTGAGCATCAGGATGGGAATGGGCTTGAGACGGCTGTCAGCACGCCACTTGCGGGCCAGTTGCAACCCGCTTTGGCCGGGCAGCATCCAGTCCAGCAGGATGACGTCGGGCAGCACGGCGTCCAGCTCGCGCTGGGCCGATTCGCCATCTTCCGACCAGATGGGCTGGAACCCGTTGTGCCGCAGGTTCACGGCAATCAGCTCGGCAATGGCGGGTTCATCCTCAACGATCAAGACCCGGGGCATTTTCTTCATGGCGACGCCCTTCCCTTACTGCAGCACAGCCGATTCAATATCGTTCATCGCGGCGTGGCGCACGTCCTTGCCCTTGACCAGATAAATGATGAGTTCGGCCACATTTTTCGAGTGATCGCCAATGCGCTCAATGGCCTTGGCCAAAAAGAGCAGGTCCAGGCTGGCCGAGATGGTGCGGGGGTCTTCCATCATGTAGGTGACCAGCTTGCGCACAAACCCGTCGAACTCCTTGTCGATGAGGTCGTCTTCTTTCAGGATGTCCAGCGCCGCCTTGGTATCGAGGCGAGCAAAGGCATCGAGCGCCTTGCGCAACAGGCCGGAGGCAAGATCAGCTGCCATGCGCAGGTCGCTGGAGGGCAACGAACGGGCGGCACCGCTTTCGATGATGGACTTGACCATGCGGGCCATCTTGTGCGCTTCGTCGCCCATGCGCTCCAGGTTGGCCGTGGCCTTGGAGAAGGCGATCAGCAAACGCAGATCGCGCGCTGTGGGCTGGCGGCGGGCGATGATGGAGGAGAGTTCGTGGTCGATCTCCACTTCCATCGCGTTCACACGCTGCTCCATGGTGGCCACTTGTTCCACGGCTTCCATGCTGAATTGGGACAAGGCGTAAATCGCCTGGCGAATTTGCGACTCCACCAGGCCGCCCAGCTCCATCACGCGGGAAGAAACGCTGTTGAGTTCGCTGTCAAACTGGGTGGAGAGATGTTTTTCTGGCATGGTGTCTCCTCAGCCGAAACGGCCGGTGATGTAGTCTTCGGTTTCCTTGCGCTGGGGCTTGAAGAACATCTGCTCTGTTTCTCCAAACTCCACCAGATCGCCCAGGTACATGTAAGCGGTGTAGTCGCTGCAACGCGCAGCTTGCTGCATGTTGTGCGTCACGATGACCACGGTGTAGTCGTTCTTCAGCTCGGCAATCAGCTCTTCCACCTTGGCGGTAGAGATCGGGTCCAGCGCCGAGCAAGGCTCGTCGAGCAGCAACACTTCGGGCTTGATGGCAATGCCGCGCGCGATGCACAGGCGCTGCTGTTGGCCGCCCGAGAGGCTGGAGCCGCTCTGGTTGAGCTTGTCCTTCACTTCATTCCACAGTGCCGCCTTGCGCAGGGCCCACTCCACGCGGTCATCCATGTCGGTGGCGTTGAGGCTTTCGAACAGCTTCACACCAAACGCAATGTTGTCGTAGATGGACATGGGGAACGGGGTGGGCTTCTGAAACACCATGCCCACCTTGGCCCGCACCAGAGCTACGTCTTGCTTGCTGGTGAGCAGGTTTTCGCCGTCCAGTACGATCTGGCCTTCAGCGCGCTGCTCGGGGTACAGCTCGAACATGCGGTTGAACGTACGCAGCAAGGTGGACTTGCCGCAGCCCGATGGGCCAATGAAAGCCGTGACCTTGTTTTCGGGGATGTCCAGGTTGATGCCCTTGAGGGCGTGGAACTTGCCGTAATAGAAATTCAGATCACGTACCGTGATCTTGGCGTTGGCGGGAGCGGATGCTTGGATGGTGGAGGGCATGAATGTCTTCCTTGTTTATTTCTGGCGGGTCAAGACGCGCGCCAGGATGTTGAGACCGAGAACCGCAACCGTGATCAGGAACACGCCGGCCCATGCCAGTTCCTGCCAGTTCTCATACGGGCTCATCGCAAATTTAAAAATCGTGACCGGCAAGCTGGCCATGGGCTTGGACAGGTCAGCATTCCAGAACTGGTTGTTGAGGGCCGTAAACAGCAAAGGCGCTGTTTCACCCGCAATGCGTGCCACAGCCAGCAACACCCCGGTGATCACGCCAGCGCGAGCGGCACGCAAGGTAACCATGGTGATGACGCGCCACTTGGGTGTGCCCAGGGCGTAAGCCGCTTCGCGCAGGCTGGCAGGCACCAGCAACAGCATGTTCTCGGTGGTGCGGATGACCACCGGAATCACGATCAGCGCCAAGGCGAGAACGCCTGCGTAGCCTGAGAAGCTCTTGAAACGGGCCACCACCACGGCGTAGACGAACAGACCGATCACGATGCTGGGAGCAGACAGCAGAATGTCGTTCACAAACCGGGTCGTGGCCGCCAGCCAGCTGCGCGACTCGTACTCGGCCAAGTAGATGCCGGCCATGATGCCGATGGGCGTGCCCACGAATGTGGCCAGCAACACCATGACCACGGAGCCGAAGATCGCATTGGAGATACCGCCGACCTCATTGGGGGGCGGCGTCATCTGCGTGAACAGCGCCACGCTCAGACCACCCAGACCCAGGCGAATCGTCTCCCACAAAATCCACACCAGCCAGAACACGCCGAACAGCATGGCGGCCAGCGACAAGGTCAAGGCGATCTGGTTGACACGCTTGCGGCTGTTATAGCGAGCCAAGCGCGTTTGCGACAGCTCTGCCGCAGAAATCAGGCGTTGAGAAGTACTCATGAGCGCGCCCCTTCACCCTTCTTGAGCTGCGAGAGCAACAACTTTGACAAAGACAACACCACGAAGGTGATGAAGAAAAGAACCAGACCCAGGTAAATGAGCGAGGCCTGGTGGAGGCCCTCGCCAGCTTCTGCAAACTCATTGGCCAGCGCCGACGTGATGCTGTTGGCGGCTTCAAACACCGACAAGGAATCGAGCTGGTTCATATTGCCGATGACGAACGTCACGGCCATGGTCTCACCCAATGCGCGCCCCAACCCCAGCATGATGCCGCCGAGCACGCCAGTCTTGGTGAAGGGAAGCACCACCTTCCACACCACTTCCCAGGTAGTAGCACCCAGACCGTAGGCAGATTCTTTGAGAAGCGCAGGCGTGACCTCGAACACATCACGCATCACTGACGCAATGAAGGGGATGATCATGATGGCCAGAATGATGCCGGCCGACAAAATGCCGATGCCCACCGGTGGGCCAGACACAAAAGCACCCAAATACGGAATGCCGCTGAAAGCGGCTTGCAATGGCTGCTGCACAAAACGCGCCAGAATCGGGCCAAACACCATGAGCCCCCACATGCCATACACGATGGAGGGCACCGCCGCCAACAATTCAATGGCTGTACCCAAGGGGCGCTTGAGCCAGGCGGGCGAAAGTTCTGTCAAGAAAAGCGCGATGCCGAAACTCACCGGCACCGCAATCAGCAAGGCAATGGCCGAGGTGGCCAGGGTGCCGTAAATCATCACCAGGCCGCCGTACTCATTTTGTACGGGGTCCCAGACGCTTCGGGTCAAAAAGCTCAGACCATATTTTTCAATCGATGGCCAGGCCCCAAGCACCAACGAGACAAGAATGCCAATCAGCAACAACAGGGTCAGCACGGCAGCGCCACGGGCCAACCAGCCAAAAATGCGGTCGGCCAGCATGCCGGAAATCAGGGGGCGTGGGCGGGGTGGAGTGGTCCGTTGAGCACCACGTTCCGCCTGAGACGGGGGGGTTTGCGGGACCGGCAAGATAGTGGACACGTTGAGAGCCTTCTATGAACGCAATCAAGGGACTGGCCGGGCTCAATGCCCAGCCAGCCCGCACAGATCACTTGTAAGCGATAGCCTTGCCAGAAGTATCCTGGATGGCCGTCCAGGACTTCAGGATGGCTTCCTTCACGCTGTCAGGCATGGGCACATAGTCCAGATCAGAAGCTGTCTTGTCACCTGTCTTGTAAGCCCATTCAAAGAACTTCAACGATGTAGCAGCTTGCACAGGCTTTTCTTGTGACTTCTGCATCAGAATGAACGTAGCACCAGTGATGGGCCACGATTCCTTGCCAGGCTGATTGGTCAGGATCTGATAGAAGCTCTTGGCCCAATCAGCGCCCGCAGCGGCAGCCTTGAATGCGGAGTCATCAGGCGAAACAAACTGGCCTTCAGCATTTTGCATCTGCACGTAAGTCATCTTGTTTTGCTTGACGTATGCGTACTCCACATAGCCAATGGAGTTGGGCAGACGGCCCACAAATGCAGCCACGCCTTCGTTGCCCTTGCCACCCGCGCCGGTAGGCCAGTTCACAGCCGTGCCCTCACCCACTTTGGACTTCCACTCAGCGTTTACCTTGCTCAGGTAGTTCGTGAAGATGAAGCTGGTGCCGGAACCGTCAGCGCGGCGAACCGGAGCGATCGAAGCGTCTGGCAGAGCCACGCCAGGGTTAAGCGCCTTGATCGCTGGATCGCTCCAGTTGCTGATCTTGCCCAGGTAAATGTCACCCAGCACTTGGCCGCTGAGCTTGATCTGACCAGGAGCAATGCCCTTGATGTTGACCACAGGCACAACACCACCGATCACCGTAGGGAACTGAACCAGGCCCTTCTTGTTCAGGTCTTCGTCCGTCAGAGGAGCGTCAGAGGCGCCAAAGTCCACTGTCTTCGCCTCGATTTGACGCAGACCAGCACCAGAGCCCACCGATTGGTAGTTGATCTTCACACCGGTGGCCTTGTTGTAATCAGAGGCCCACTTGGAATACAGAGGGGCAGGAAAGCTGGCTCCCGCGCCTGTTGCCTCTTGTTGCGCGAATGCGCTGGAAAAAGCTCCTGCAGCAACCACACCGGCAACCAGAACTCGAATCGCGGACAGTTTCATGGATAAACCTCTTGAGTAGGTAAGTTGGGATATCCGTACTCTAGGAGCGCTCTATGACAGTGTTGTGACACAAAAAATGGATGTCACAAACTTTCGCTGCCGCATATTGCCCTGCAGCCCCCTCCTTCGAAAGCTTGCATCCTATCCAACCGAGCACCGTCAGCCCTCTTCCACAGCCGGCAGGCGTCACGCTACTGACACAAAGCCTCACTAACCTGCCGCCTATAGCCAAGCCCTCCCGCAGCGGAAGGCGTTGTGCCCCCCCAACCCTCCTTCGGCTCTTCCAAAGCACGCCACCCCATGCCCCACGTTGAGCACCCTCTTCCTCGCGCCGTCGCGCAGAACACTGCATCGCAAAAAACCTTGAACAACCGGAACACCCCCGCACCCAAGGGAAAAGACGCAGGCACCCGCGCACCCCTTTGGGGACGACGAGACTGGCTGCGCAGCACTTTGGCGATAGGAACCACCACTTTTGGCAGCAGTGCCTGGAGCCAAAGCGATAGCACCCGCAGTATTACCGTGGCGCAGGTGGTGGATATGTCGGCCACCCAGCAGGACATCAGTCGTGACTTTCTGACGGGTTCGCGTGCCGCGTGGGTGGACCTCAATGCCCGAGGCGGGGTACAGGGCAAGCCCGTGCAGCATCTGGTGCTAGAAACCGACGGCACCACAGCCCAACTGCAATCGGCATGGAAAACGGCACACCAGCAAGCCTCATGCGTTGCCTTGTCGGGCTGCGTGGGTAACGCAGCGGCGCAGACGTTGGCACGCCATCAACTCGCGAGCGAAACCGCCTCCCCGCTGCCCTTGGTTGCCCCCTGGCTGCACCAGGCCGTGGAGGAAAAATCGACAGACACTGTTTTCGATGTCTTTGCCGACCTGAGGGCCCAAATCACCCATGCATTGAAGTCTCTGGCCTCCATGGGCGTACCAGAACTGGGCGTGGCCTATGCGACAGGCCAGGACACAGCCCTGGCGCAGGCAGCCGTTCGGCAGGCGGCGCAGGAGCAGTCTGTCAAGGTCCAGCGCGTCCACAGCGCAGCTCAACTGACGCAGCCCATCGTGCTCTTTGTCGGGGGAACCCCAGAACTGCATGCTTTTGTGGGGCAACTGAAATTGCCAGCAGGGCGGCAGTGTTACGTGATTGCGCTGGCCGACGTCAATCTGCAGGTGCTGGCACAGATGGGCAACCTGCCAAAGCGGGTGTCAATCATCGCCACGCAAGCCGTTCCTCTGGTCTCGGCCAGCCTGCCCGTGGTACGCGCCTACCGCGAAGCGCTGGCCAAGTTGTACGACGAACCCCCCTCGCCCCAAGGCTTGGCAGGCTTTATTGCAGCGCGGTACACGGCGGAGGTGCTGCAACAAATGACAGCACCTCTTACCAGGGCGAATGTTCTGGCTGCCTTGCAGCAGCGTAAAGCACTCAATGTGGGCGGGTGGATACCCCCTTACCAAGACAAAAAACGCTCGGCAGCATTTGTCACCCAAAGCATGCTGTCGTCTGACGGCCGCATCGTGGGCTGAGCCGGGGAAGCTCGTATAGCCCAGGTGCTATGCTGGCTGACATCAACGCCAGAGAGACTTCGCGCACTGCGCCACCCCATGCAAAACGGAACACTGCTCGCCGCTGTGGATCTTGGATCCAACAGCTTTCGCCTGGAAATTGGCCGCTTCGAGCACGGTCACATACAACGTGTGGAATACCTCAAGGAAACCGTTCGCCAGGGCAACGGACTGGATGAAAACCGCAACCTGACGCAAGAAGCCATGGAGCGTGGATGGGCATGCCTCGCAAGGTTCGCGGAGCGACTGGCAGGCTTTCCCCGGGAGCATGTCCGGGCCGTGGCCACGCAAACCCTGCGCGAAGCACGCAATCGCGAGGAATTTTTGACACGCGGCAGCGCCCTTCTGGGCTACCCGATTGATGTGGTTTCGGGTGTGGAGGAAGCACGCCTGATCTACCAAGGGGTGGCCCACATGCTGCCCCAGTCTGACGAACGCCGTCTGGTGGTGGACATCGGGGGACGCTCCACGGAGTTCATTCTGGGACAGCAGTTCTCAGCCAATGCCGTTGCATCCTACCGAGTGGGTAGCGTGGCATGGTCTTCGCGGTATTTTCCTGACGGAGCATTCACCCCGCAGGCCTTCCTGGCTGCAGAAATTGCTGCCAAGGCGGTAATGGACGAAGCACTTTCCGTTTTCCAAAGAGATGCCTGGGAGGTTGCTTATGGATCTTCGGGCACAGCAGGTGCGGTTGGGGACATCCTGACGGCCATGGGTGGCCCCAAAGGACTGATCACCCGAGCGGGGTTGAATGCTCTGCAAGAAAAGCTCCTGCGCGCCCAAAGTGCCGACCGCGTGCGCTTGGAAGGGCTAAAAGACGATCGACGCGCGGTGATTGGCGGGGGTATCAGTGTGCTCCGCGCCGTGTTTGATTTGCTCGAAATCGAAGAAATGCAAGTGGCTCAAGGAGCATTGCGCCAAGGCGCACTCTACGACTTGCTGGATCGCGAGCAACCGGAAACAGACCTGCGCACCGCCACCGTGAATGCGCTCATGCAGAGATTCGCAGTAGACACCGCCCATGCTGAGCGCGTGGCAGCCACGGCCTGCGCGCTGTTCAGGCAAGCCGCCGCCCCAGGCAGCGAAAGGGCCGAAAGAAAACTGGAGTGGGCAGCCAAGCTCCACGAAGTGGGGTGTCGTATTTCGCACAGCGACTACCACCGGCATGGCGCTTACATCCTGGACAACACCGATGCGGCAGGCTTTGCCTTGCCGGAACTGCACCGTTTGGGCATCCTGGTGCTGGGGCAGCGCGGCAAGGTGCGCAAGCTGGAAGCAGATCTTTCGGACGCCTCCTTTGCTTTGCAATTGATCTGCCTGCGACTGGCAGTAGCGCTGTGCCACGCCAGGCGCGCGCCCGACATCACAGAGATGCAGTTGCTCATGGAGCCAGGGACCTTCACCCTGAAGATACCTTCGCGATGGCCCCAGGCATTCCCGCAATCAGCGCATTTGTTGCAGGAAGAAATGGTGGCCTGGCAAAAAACGCCGTGGGAGCTGCGCGTGCAGGCTGATTGATGCGAAGCTTTAAACGGTATAAACTGTTTATACCGTTTAAGGAGAATAAGATGACTACTACGCCTGCGACAGCACCCGCAATTGCTGACAAGGAGCCCGTCAAGGTGGCGAAGCCCGTCGCTGCGGCCAAGCCAAAGCACATTTCACCGGTCACCACGCAGCCCAAAGTTACCAAAGCAGCAAGCAGCAAGGTGACTACCGCCAAGAAGCCGTCGGTAGAAGCCAAGGAAAGTCCTGCCAAGGATGTGAAAGCCAAGAAGCCCAAGCTAGTGCGGGACAGCTTCACCATTCCCAAAGACGAATACGCGGTCATCGATGCTTTGAAAGAGCGCGCAGTGCGTCTTTCCCGCCCCGTCAAAAAAAGCGAACTGCTTCGCGCTGGACTGAAGCTGCTGGCAGGCCTTTCAGACACAGCGCTGTTTACCGCACTGGAGTCTGTGCCATCCATCAAGACCGGTCGCCCTACCAAAGAGCCAGAGGCCACAGCGCAAGTCAAGCCTGGCAAGGCAGCCGCCAAAGCCAAGGCTACATCCAAAGCGCGCTCGAAGTAACAAGGGCTGGACTGGGCCAGTTAAAAAGCTGGCCCGGCACTCCAGTCCTGTTCACGCACTGACGGGCGTTGGGCGAAAAAGAGGACTCACCGGCCTTTGAGGTCTTTCCGGGCCCTTTGCACTCAAAGATACTCCGGCGACTGCACTGTCATCAGCACGGTCTGGCTCTGCTCAAGGCGCTGCCGCTGGCGCAGCCACCACACCGCCCCCTTTCGCACAGCGCATTCTGGCGCTTGCATGCCCAGCAACTGCGCAATCACCTGCCCGAGCATAGGCTGATGGCCCACGATGAGAATCGAGCCCCGGGCGTTGGGCCACTGGGCCAAGTCGAGCAGGTCTTGCGCGGTGCCACCTGGCAACAGTTCTGCACGCATTTTGAATTTACGGCCTAGTGCGGCCGCGGTTTGCTCCGTACGGCGTGCAGGGCTTGCAATGACCCTCAGGCCTTCTGGCAACTGCCGATCCAGCCAAGCCGCCACCTTCGCCGCCTGCTTTTCACCGCGAGGGGTCAACGCACGGGTCAGGTCATCCATGCCCTCACCCAGTTCTTCCGCTTCGGCATGGCGCCACAAAATCAGGTCCATTCGCGCTCCTTCATGCTGCAGCAGACGCTGCAGGGCCATAGCGCCCCATCAGCGCGTTCTGCGCCCCGCGCCCTGTCGTGGGATGTGGCGCCCGTTGGTACACACCATTGGCCGCCTGTGTCCAGGCATCGCGGTCATCGTGCAAATAGGCCACCAAACACTCGTCAATGATCTGCTGGCGCAAGGCTGGATCGTTGACAGGCCACGCCAGCTCCACCCGCCGCATCATGTTGCGGTTCATCCAGTCAGCACTGGAAAGGTACAGGTCTTCTTGCTGAGCCACCCTGAAATAGAACACCCGGGTATGCTCAAGAAAGCGGCCAATCACGGATCGCACGCGGATGTTTTCGGTCAGGCCCGGAACCTGGGCGGCCAGCATGCAGGCGCCCCGCACAATGAGATCAATGCGGACGCCGCATTGCCCTGCCCTCACCAAAGCACGGATCAAGGCCTCGTCCGTCAAGGCGTTCATCTTGACGACTATGCGCGCATCCTCGCCACGGCTGGCTGCCTGGGCCACTTGATCAATTTTTTCCAGCATGCGCCGCTGCAGATGAAAAGGCGCCAAGATCAGCTGGCGCAACTTGGGCGGACGATTCTGACTGGCCAGATGGCTGAAGACGCCATCCATGTCCGCAGTGATTTCCTCATCGGCCGTCAAGTAGCTCAGATCCGTATACAGACGCGCCGTGCGCACGTTGTAGTTGCCGGTAGATAGGTGCCCATACCTGCGTAAACGGTTGCCCTCGCGGCGGGTCACCAGCAGCATCTTGGCGTGCGTCTTCAACCCGACGACACCGTAGACCACCTGGGCGCCAACCGACTCCAACGCCTCCGCCCAGTTGATGTTGGCTTCCTCGTCAAAACGCGCCTTGAGCTCCACCACCGCCATGACTTCCTTGCCCCTGCGCACCGCTTCCGCCAGCAACTCCATCAGTTCGGAATCAGCACCCGTTCTGTAGATCGTCTGCTTGATCACCAGCACATGGGGGTCGTTCACCGCCTCGCGAAGGAACGCCAGCACCCCGTCAAAGCTCTCGAAGGGCTGGTGGATAAGCACATCCCGCTGACGCAATTGCTCCAGAATAGACACGCCCGATTGCAATTGGCGAGGCCATGAAGCGCTCCAGGGCGGGAACAGCAATGCTGGATCGTTGACCAAATCCACCAACTGACTCAGCCGCACCAGATTGACAGGCCCAGGGACGCGAAACAGAGTAGCTGGTGGCAGCGCAAATTGCTCTAGCAAAAAGTCTGACAAAAAGGCGGAGCAGCCTGCCGACACTTCCAGGCGCACGGCCTGACCGTAGTGCCGTTGCTGCAGCCCTTGCCGCAAGGCGGTTCGCAGGTTGCGCACGTCTTCTTCGTCCAGCGCCATGTCTGAATGACGGGTCACACGGAACTGTGAAAACTCGGTCACTTCACGGCCAGGGAACAAATCATCCAGATGGGCGCGCACGATGCTGGACAGACTGACAAAGCACATGCCAGTCGGTGTCACCTTGTCAGGCAGACGGACCAGCCGCGGCAGGGAGCGAGGCACCTTCACAATGGCGACCTCGTTCTCGCGCCCAAAAGCATCAGGGCCTCGCAGGCGCACAATGAAATTCAAGGACTTGTTGGCAACCTGCGGGAAAGGATGGGCGGGATCCAGCCCCACTGGAATCAGGAGAGGACGTACCTCTTTTTGAAAGTACTCCTGCACCCACCGCCGCTGCACTGCGCTGCGCTCCCCGTGGGGAACGATGCGAATTCCGTGGGCCGCAAACGACGGGCTCAATACGTCGTTGTACAGCGCATATTGACGCATGACCAGTTGGTGAACAGCTGCCGAAAGCGACTCCAGAGAAGCCGGGCTGTAGATGCCTTTGGTGTCACCGGTCTTGGCCGCCGTGACATGCGGGGCCACCCGCACCTCAAAAAACTCATCCAAGTTGGATGAAACTATGCACAGATAACGCAGCCGCTCCAAAAGCGGCACGTCGGCACGCGCTGCCCAATCGAAGACACGTTCATTGAACGCCAGAATGCTCTGATCCCGATCCAAAAGCACAGGCAAAAGATCGGAAGCTTTACGGCTGGCCGCCGGCATACCTCCATCGCTCGACCCCCCTGCTTCCACCTCACCTTTGTCTCTGGGTTTATTCAAGGGCTTGTCCAAGGGCAGAGGAAGCATGGCGAAGGTAATCGAAAGCAGTCAATCCAGTGCAGTATTGGCTATTCAGATGACAAGGGTGTGACAGGTTTTGTGACGAATTTTTTAGATGTCACAAAACCATTTGCTGGCACGAGATGATCCAAAAACTGCTCTGCCGCAGTCTCCCAGGTGAAATGCATGGCACGCTGACGGGCTTCATGGCGCGGTACTCGCAGCGCTTGTTGACATGCTTGAAGCAGGTCTTCGTCTAACACCCCACCCTGAGGCTTGGTGCCTTCGTGAGCACCAAGGACTTCCCTGGGCCCTTCTACGGGAAAAGCTGCCACGGGCGTTCCGCAGGCCATGGCCTCCAGCATCACCAAGCCAAAGGTTTCAGACCGACTCGGAAAGACGAAGACATCGGCGCTCGCGTACACCTCAGCCAGCGCTGTCCGATCAAGAATTCCCAGCCACCGGACGTGCGGGTATCGGGCACGCAACCCTGCTTCGAGCGGCCCCACACCACACACCACCTTCGTACCGGGCATCTCCATTTGCAAAAAAGCTTCAATGTTCTTTTCGTACGAAACCCGCCCGACATACAAACACACTGGATGTGCGAGCGGCCCAGTCAACGTAGACACCTTAGGGGCTGGCTCAAAAGGAAACAACTGGGTATCTACCCCATGCGTCCATGAACGCAAGTGGCGAAAGCCGCGCCGCGCCAACATGCTCATTACCTCCCGTGTGGGAACCATAACCCCTGCAGACGGGCGGTGAAAGTGTCGAAATAACGCATAGCCCCAGGCAAGCGGAATCCGCAAAGCAGCGTGCAAAATTTCGGGGAATCGGGTGTGAAAAGCCGTGGTGAACGAAAGCCCGTTGCGTATGCAGTACTTGCGCCCGGCCCACCCCAAGGGTCCTTCTGTGGCCAGGTGGATGGCATCAGGGCGCCATTCCTTCAATTGGATTGCCAATTTTTTGAACGGTCGCACGGCAAGATCAATTCCCGCGTAGCCTGGGCATGGGCGCGTACGAAAGAGACCCGGATGAATGACCAGCACCTCATGCTCACGCTGCTGTAGCTGTCGCACCAACTCCACCAGCGTGGTCACCACGCCGTTGACCTGGGGCATCCATGCGTCTGTGACCAGAGCGATTTTCATACCGACACCCCTTGCCCCACAGGGGCTGTGAATCCGCCCGCCAGGTGCTGATGCCAATGCACCAACTCCAGGCGTCCATCACGGTGCTCTACCAAAGCCGTACAGCTCTCGACCCAGTCACCATCATTGCAATAGAGCACACCGCCAATTTCGCGCATCTCCGCGCGGTGAATATGGCCGCAAACGACACCCTGGTGCCCTCGGCGAAGCGCCTCGGCAGCCACGGCTTCCTCAAAATCGGTCACGTAGTTCAACGCCTTCTTTACCTTGCCTTTGAGGTACGCAGACAAGGACCAATAAGGTAAGCCCGCCCTTGCTCGCAAGCTATTGAAATAACGGTTCAGCTTGAGAGAAAACTCGTACAGGTTGTCACCGAGATAGGCCAGCCACTTCGCACACTGGATTACCCCATCAAAATAATCGCCATGGATGACCCACAGGCTGCGCCCATCGGCAGTGGTGTGTACGGCTTCGTTGACCACCTGGATGCCGCCAAAGGAGTGCCCCTCGAACGCACGCGCAAACTCGTCGTGGTTTCCGGGCACAAACACGATGCGACAGCCTTTTCTAGCTTGCCTGAGCAACTTTTGTACGACGTCGTTATGCAACTGCGGCCAAAACCAGCGACGGCGCAACTGCCAACCATCCACGATATCTCCCACCAAGTACAGAGAATCACAAGTGTGGTGGCGCAAAAACTCAAGCAATGCTGCCGCCTGACAGCCAGGCGTTCCCAGGTGCAAGTCTGAGATGAACACGGCCCGATATCGGGGATTTGATTCGCACTCTTTGCTTGACTCTTCCGGGAGCTGGTGCTGCCGAAATGCCATGCCCGAATCCCAGCCACCCTGCAAATCCCAGGGCGCACGCATCAAGCACCCAGAAAGTGCTTGCGATACCGGGGATGCAGATCGCCCAAGCGCATTAGCATGGGCAAATCGGCGGTGTTGAAATCGGGGTCCCAGGCAGGAGCCCCCAGCACACGAGCGCCCAGACGCAGGTAGCCTTTGATCAATGCGGGGGGTTCTGTGGCGATGGAGCTGTCAAGCCGCTCCACCGGCAGAGGCAGGCGAGGCCGAACGTGGTATTCGATGGGGGCCAGATGCGTTTGGCGTAATTGGTGCCAGATGCTAGCGGCCACATCCCCACTGACCACACCGTTGTGCAGCATGGGAATGCTGGCGCACCCAATCATGGTGTCCAGTTGGTTGCGAACCATGAAGTCAGCCAGCGCACCCCACAAAGCCATGATGACACCCCCATGGCGATGGTCTGGATGCACACAGCTACGCCCGAGCTCTACCATCCGGGAACGTAGACTGCGCAAGCGTGTCAGATCAAACTCGGTGTCGCTGTAAGTGCTGCCTACCCGCTGAGCCTGCGCTGGAGTCAAGACGCGGTAGGTTCCAATCACCGCCTGGCTGGCTTCATCAAGCACCAGCAGATGCTCACAAAAGTCATCAAACAAATCAATGTCATGCCCCGGGACGGTGGTGGACAGCCGAGCCCCCATTTCCAAACCGAAGACCTCAAAACGCAGCTTTTGAGCCTGCCTCACCTCATCAAGGTGACGGGCCCACCGGACCTGGATGCCCGCAGACGCAGGCTTTGCGATACCCCATGTGGCACTACTGGATCCAGAGGAAGAAACGGAGCCACTGGTGGCAGTATCTGAAATAGACAATAAGCCTTTGAGTGAGGGCTCTTGCATGAGTAGGCTCCTTCGTTCGACCCAAGAATCTGAAGCCAGGCTGGAGCACCAACCTGACATGTCTGAACTTGAGTGTGAAAGAGCCTCGTGACATCGCTGTTGCAATATCGAGGCGGAATGATGACAGACTGAACCGTGAGCAGGAGGGAAACTGCCGACTAGGGCGTGTTGAGAATCAACGGGAGTTGATAACCCCAGCTGCGAGATAGATCATCGCTGCGAAGCTGCTATCCGTCTTGTCGCTGCGCATTGCGATACGTTTGAACTCCTTGAGCTTGCAAAAGAAGTTCTCGATCAAGTGGCGCCATTTGTAGACCTCCAGGTCAATCTCCAGTGGCGCTCTCCTGCGGGGCATCTGTGAGATCACCACCTGCGCCCCGCGCTTACCCAACTCCTGGATCAGCCAATTCACATCGAAGGCCTTGTCGGCAAGCAAGGCATCAAAGCGCACATCGGCAATCAGCTCTCTGACCCCTTTGGTGTCGTGGCGCTGCCCTGGCATCAAGACGAACTTCACCAGATTGCCCAATGCATCCGTCAGCGCCAGTATCTTCGTGGTCATGCCGCCCCTCGAGTGGCCTATGGCCTGGCCCGAAGTCCCCCTTTTGCCCCCTGGCCGTGCCGATGCACTTTCACAATCGTGGCATCCACCATCGCATATTCCATGTCCGGCTGCTCGCTCACTGCATCGAACAGACGTTGGAACACATCGGCCTTAACCCAGTCTCTAAAGCGTTTGAACACCGTGTTCCACTTGCCGAACTCTGGCGGCAGGTCTCGCCAGGGGCTGCCTGTGCGGGCAATCCACAGCACTGCCTCAACGAAGCGGCGGTTGTCTGTGCCGCTGCGTCCAGGATCACTTGGCTTGCCAAGGCATTGAGGCTCCATCTTGGCCCATTGCTCGTCTGTCAGTACCCATCGAATGCTCATGCGCCTATTGCATCACATCCTTTCACACCTCTCAGAATGATTCTCAACAGGCCCTACAGCAAGACGAGAATTTTCACGCGGTCGGTGGTCATCCCTGAAGCATTGCAATACTGCTTTAGCGGTAGATGGTCACCACGTGCTATGCGAGCGCGGCCGCGAAGTCCAACCGTCCAGCAGCGCATACCCAGTGCGTATCCCAGTCCAGCTCACTCACCCGGCCTTCGCCGCATCGGCGAGTTTCTGAGCGCAGCGGTTGGCCTGCTCCGCATCACGCGCCTCAACCATTACGCGCAGCAGGGGCTCGGTTCCACTGGCACGAATCAGAACCCGCCCTGACTCGCCCAATTCGTTTTCCACTTCTCGAATGGCAGCAGATAGCAATGGGTTGTTCTTCCAGTCCTGACCAGGCAAGAGTCGAACGTTGAGAAGCACTTGCGGAAAGAGGACAACCTCCCGCAAAAGCTGGGGCAGGCTGCTGCCGCTACGAACGCAGGCCTGCAGTACCTGCAAGGCACTCACCAAGCCGTCTCCGGTGGTGTGCTTGTCCAGAGCCAGCAAGTGGCCCGAGCCTTCACCGCCCAGAATCCAACGGTGTTTGGCCAACTCTTCCAAAACGTAGCGGTCACCCACCTTGGCTCGTTCCAAACGGACGCCACGTTGCTTTAACGCGACCTCAACCGCCATGTTCGTCATCAATGTACCGACAACCCCTGGCACGTGCTCGTCACGCCCCATACGGTCAGCAGCCATCAAGTAGAGCAGTTCGTCACCGTTGTAAAGCCGCCCCGTGGCGTCCACCATCTGCAGTCGGTCGGCATCTCCGTCCAGTGCCACACCGTAATCGGCATGGTTCGCGCGCACAGAGCGTACGAGTGCATCAGGGTGGGTGGCGCCGACTTCGTGGTTGATGTTCAAGCCATCGGGTGCACAGCCGATGGAGATCACCTCGGCACCCAACTCGTGGAACACCTTGGGTGCCACTTGGTACGCAGCGCCATGCGCGGCATCCACCACAATTTTGAGACCCTTCAGGGTGAGGTCTTGAGGAAACGTGCTTTTGCAGAACTCGATATATCGCCCTGCTGCATCGTCCAGTCGGCGCGCCTTGCCCAGGCTGGAAGAATCTGCCCAAACAGGCGCCTCATCCAGCGCAGCCTCTACATCCAGCTCCCAAGCGTCGGGTAACTTGGTGCCCTGGGCACTGAAGAACTTGATACCGTTGTCTGGATAGGCGTTGTGGCTGGCACTGATGACCACACCCAGGCTTGCACGCTGCGCACGCGTCAAGTAGGCAACTCCTGGGGTCGGCAACGGCCCCAGCAACACGACGTCCACGCCAGCGGAGTTGAATCCAGACTCCAAAGCACTTTCCAGCATGTAGCCAGAAATACGGGTGTCTTTTCCGATCAGCACCGTTGGGCGCTCTTCCGTACGGCGCAGTACACGGCCCACAGCGTGGGCGAGCCGCAATACAAAATCTGGGGTGATGGGGTACTGGCCCACTGTTCCACGAATACCGTCAGTGCCGAAATACTTGCGTGTCATTTTTTGCTTTCCTTGTGCTTGAAGGCATTGTGCAATGCCGTCCCCTCACCTCGCCAAACTCGCTGACGGACGCGCGGCCGAACATACAGACAGGGCAGCGACAGTCTCCCGAACATCATGCACGCGAACAATGTGCGCGCCACGCTCTACCGCCAGCAGGGCTGCGGCAACGCTGGGCACCATTCTCTGATCGACCTCCATGCCAGTCACGGCACCCAACGAAGATTTGCGCGACCACCCTGCCAGCAAGGGGTAACCGTCAGCCAAAAACTCCGCCTGGTGTGCCAGCAGCGAGAAATTTTGCTCTACTGTTTTACCGAAACCCACTCCAGGGTCCAGCACGATGCGATCTGGCTGTACGCCCATCGCGCACAGTGACTCCGCAGACTCCTGCAGGAAGCGCCGCACCTGAAGAACAATGTCGCCATCCATGGGCGAGGCTTGCATGGTCTGCGGATCGCGGTGCATGTGCATCAGGCAGACACCGCAAGCAGGGTGCGAAGCCACGACCGCCTGTGCACCCGGCTGACGCAGCGCCCAGATGTCGTTGATGATGTCGGCGCCCAGGTCAAGCACAGCCCGCATCACCTCAGGCTTGTAGGTATCAACGGAAACGGGAACGCCCATCGAGACCGCACCGCGCACCACAGGCAATACCCGCGACAACTCTTCTTCCAAACCCACTGCTGGACTGCCGGGGCGTGTGGACTCGCCTCCGATATCCAAGATATCAGCGCCGTCCTTGATCAATTGCTCGCAATGCTGCAACGCCCGAGCGGACTGCGCGTAACGCCCCCCGTCCGAAAAAGAGTCAGGCGTCGCGTTGACGATACCCATGACCAAGGGGCGATTCAGAGCAATGGAGAAGCGGGAAGTTTGCCAGTTCATGCGTTCACGACTGTAATGAAACAGTCAAAAAGAAACGGGGCAAAAGCCCCGTTCTTGGTTTCAGTAGCCTATCAGGCTACGGTGGGTGCCGTGTCTGCCGCTACGGCGGGAGTTCCGCCTCCAGATCCATCACCACCCGAGGAGGGAGTGCGGGGCGTCCAGTCCTTCGGAGGACGCGGTTCTTTGCCAGCCATGATGTCATCCAGTTGCTCGCTGTCGATGGTTTCCCAATCCAACAGGGCCTTGGCCATGGCATGCATCTTGTCGCTGTGCTCTTCAATGAGGCGGCGGGCAAGGTTGTATTGCTCGTCAATGATGCGACGCACCTCGCTATCAACCTTTTCCATGGTCTGCTCACTCATGCTGGTGGTCTTGGTTACCGAGCGACCCAGAAACACTTCGCCTTCGTTCTCGGCATAGACCATGGGGCCCAGCGCTTCCGTCATACCGTAACGGGTCACCATGTCACGCGCGATGTGGGTGGCTCGCTCGAAGTCGTTACTGGCACCAGTGGTCATCTGGTTCATGAACACTTCTTCGGCGATACGACCACCAAACAGCATGCTGATCTGGTTGAGCATGTACTCGCGGTCATAGCTGTAGCGGTCCTGAGCCGGCAAGCTCATCGTCACACCCAGGGCTCGACCACGGGGAATGATGGTGACCTTGTGCACGGGGTCGCACTTGGGCAGCAACTTGCCGATCAGCGCGTGGCCCGCCTCGTGGTAAGCCGTGTTGCGACGCTCTTCCTCTGGCATGACCATGCTCTTGCGCTCTGGCCCCATGAGGATCTTGTCCTTGGCCTTTTCAAAGTCCTGCATTTCCACCGTGCGCGCATTGCGACGCGCAGCCATGAGGGCAGCTTCGTTGCAGAGATTGGCCAAATCGGCTCCGCTCATACCGGGCGTGCCACGGGCGATGATGGCAGGAGCCACATCTTGGCCCAGTGGAATCTTGCGCATGTGCACGTTCAAGATCTGCTCACGACCCCGAATGTCAGGCAGCGTGACATAGACCTGGCGGTCAAAACGGCCTGGGCGCAGCAATGCAGCATCGAGAATGTCGGGGCGGTTGGTCGCAGCCACGACGATCACGCCGAGGTTGGTTTCGAAACCGTCCATCTCGACCAGCATCTGGTTCAGAGTCTGCTCACGCTCATCATTACCGCCACCCAGGCCTGCACCACGCTGGCGACCTACGGCATCGATTTCATCGATGAAGATGATGCAGGGCGCATTCTTCTTGGCGTTTTCAAACATGTCGCGTACGCGGGCAGCCCCCACACCGACGAACATTTCCACGAAATCAGAGCCCGAGATACTGAAGAACGGCACTTTGGCTTCACCGGCGATGGACTTGGCGAGCAAAGTCTTACCGGTGCCCGGAGGGCCCACCAGCAGCAAACCGCGTGGAATACGACCACCCAACTTTTGGAATTTTTGCGGGTCTTTCAAGAAGTCCACAACTTCTTTGACCTCTTCCTTCGCCTCGTCGCAGCCAGCCACATCCGCGAAGGTGACCTGGTTGGTGTTTTCGTCGAGCATGCGGGCTTTGCTTTTGCCAAAACTGAACGCACCACCCTTGCCACCGCCCTGCATCTGGCGCATGAAGTAGATCCATACGCCGATCAACAACAGCATTGGCCCCCAGCTGACCAGCAACGTCATCAAGAGGGAACCCTCTTCGCGAGGCTTCACATCGAACTTGACCTTGTGCTCAATGAGATCACCCACCAGTCCGCGATCCAGCACGGAAGCATTGGTGCGGATCTTTCGATCATCGGTGGTGGTGGCGATGATTTCGCCGCCGCTCAGCCCCTCGGGGATCACGGCACTCTTGATACGGTTATTGCGAACTTCATCCAGAAATTCGGAATAGCCCACCGTCGTCGCACCGGCGCTGCCTCGGGTATCAAACTGTTTGAATACCGTGAACAACACCATGGCGATGACCAGCCACACGGCAAATTTCGAAAACCACTGATTGTTCAAGCGGAACTCCAGTTACAAGGGAGAAGAATGGCCAGTTGCCAGTACGGCAGTAGCTTTGGGTGATTTTAGGTCTTTCAAGGCGCGGCCACCTGTTTATCCCCCCCTGGACCCATGGGCGCCGTGTGGAAATTGGGTGAAGTCTGCGCCCTGAATTGACCTGAGGCAAGTTGGAGCTCGATTTTGTTCCCAAGCCCCATGCCCCATGCCCCAAGACTGGAAACCCACTATTGATCCGGCCCTGTGAAGTATTAAGCCGCGTAGCGAACGTAACGATCTTGGAAGTAGCCAATAACGCGCTCAGGGTTTTGCTCCAGCATCGCCATGTGATCATTGGCAGCCTCGCGTAACTTGGCCTTGGTTCTTACCGGCACTCGCTTGCCTATCTCTTGCTTGAGATCCGCATTCAGACGCTCCTCTGGATTGAGCTGGGGGCTGTAGCTGGGTAAGTAAAACAGCTCAATCTGGTCTTGATGTTCGGCCACCCAAGCCTTCACAAGTTTGCTGTGATGCACGCGCAAATTGTCCAGAATCAAAAAGACTTTTTTCCCAGCATCCTTGATCAAGGCTTGCAGGAATTCAATGAGCTTGTCGGCGTCAAATGCTTCATCAATGATCATCCAGCGTGTCTTGCCCTGGTTGGTCACTGTTGCAATCATCGATAGCTTCTGACGCGTGCCACCGATAGCCATGGTCACCGGAGTTTTGCCTGTCGGCGCATAGCTTCTGCCGCGCACGTCGGTGTTAACCAACGCCGTCTCATCGCCCCAGTGAATTTCCGCCCCTTCAGCTCTGGCGCGCTGCTCGATACCGGGATACTCGCCCTCCAACCAAGCTTGTACTGCGGCAGGGCTTTGCTCATAAGCTCGCTTGATGGGCTTTTGCGGCGTGAAGCCCCAGCGGGTGAGGTACTTTCCGGTACTTCGAGTCTGTAGCTTTACGCCAAATTCTTGCTCGATCAATTGGCTCACGGCAGCTCGGCTCCACAGATGAAAGTCCATCTTGAGTTGCTCGGGCCGCTTGTCAATAATCATCCGCTGAATCGTCTCTTCTTGCGCTGGGCTGAGCACACGGCCATCCCCTGGGCTGCGCCCTCGCAAGGCTGGTCGGATGGCGCCCCAGCCACCAGCTTCAAACAGATCAATCGTGGCGCGCACTGGCGGGTAGCTCAGCCCTGTCATCTCCACGATTTGCATGATCTTGATGCCCTTCTTGTGCAGCCGAACGACTTGCTTGCGGCGCTCGTGAAGTTGCTCCAGCGTTTGCTTTCTTGCGTTTTCTTTTTCCATCAATCTCTGACCAGAAAACGCAGAGAAAATTCATACTTTATTGGGCCTTATCTATAAGTGCTATGACTTGGCTTTGAGCCCCATGCCCACCAAGAAAGTTTCGGAGGATTTATCCCGCGATGCTTTCGGCTTCAAGGGCTTCACCGCCTTGAAGGTCTGCTTGAACAAGTTCACCAGATCGCTGTACCCACTGCCATGAAACAGCTTCACCACCAATGCGCCATCGGGCTTGAGGTGGGCACAGGCAAATTCCACCGCCAGCTCCACCAGATGCGCAATGCGCGCCGCGTCTGCCGACTCGATGCCGGACAGATTGGGAGCCATGTCAGACACCACCACATCCACCACGCGCCCAGCCAGCGCCTGCTCCAGCCTTTCCAGGACTTCAGGCTCACGAAAATCGCCGTTCAGAAACGTGACGCCTTCAATGGGCTCCATGGGCAAGATGTCCAGCGAAATGATGCACCCATTGAGTTGCCCCGCTGCCGCACCTGACGGGGACAAGCGGCGGCGCACATATTGACTCCAGGCCCCGGGGGTAGAGCCCAGATCGACCACGGTGTACCCGGGTTTGATCAGGCCAAGTTGCTCGTCAATTTCCTTGAGTTTGTAGGCTGCGCGGGCACGGTAACCTTCTTTCTGGGCCAATTTGACATAGGTGTCGTTGACGTGGTCGTTGAGCCATGCCTTGTTGACCTTCTTGCTTTGGGTTTTTACTTTCATTGCATTTTTCTTCCTGCCTCGATAATACGGCCATGCCCCAAATTCAATTGACTCCCGCAGAGCGCCGGGAACACCGCGCCAATGCCCACCATCTGGACCCTGTGGTCCTTGTCGGTGGAGATGGCCTGACCCCTGCGGTCAAAAAAGAAATCGATGCAGCCCTGAATGCCCATGGTTTGATCAAGGTTCGCGTGTTTGGTGACGACCGCGCCGCCCGCGAACTGATGTACCAGGAACTGGCCGCTGAACTCAATGCCGCCCCCATCCAGCACATCGGCAAACTACTGGTGTTTTGGCGCCCCATTCCTCCCAAGGAACGCAGCGTGGACGAAGACCGCATGCCCGGCCCCCGCGATGTGAAGGTGCTCAAATTCAGCAAACGTGGCGGCCAGCGCCCTGAAATCAAACAGCTGCGCGTGCTGGGCAACCAACGCCTGACGTCTGGCGGCCAGATCAAGCGCGCAAAGCCCAAGCAAAAGTCCATCAAAAAGCGCCAAGCCGACTGACCCCATGCCAGGACACGGACAAGCGGGTCACGAGCGCCACATCATCTGCATGAAGTGGGGCAAGAAGTACGGCCCCGAATACGTCAACCGGCTGTACGCCATGGTTCGCCGCCACCTGAGCGGCGACTTCCGGTTTGTATGCCTGACCGATGATGCCAGCGGCATTCGCAGCGAAGTGGAATGCAAGCCCATTCCTCCTCTGGATTTGCCCCCCGGCATTCCAGAGCGTGGCTGGACCAAACTCGTCACCTTCAGCGCAGACCTTTACGGCCTGCGAGGCACCGCCCTGTTCCTGGACGTAGACGTGGTCGTCACCGGAAGCCTGGATGACTTTTTTACCCAGCCGGGCGAGTTCCTGATCATTCACGATTACAAGCGCCCATGGCGCATTACCGGCAATTCGTCGGTGTACCGTTTTGAATTGGGCGCGCACCCCGACGTTCTTGAATACTTTCGCGGCCACTTTGCCGAAATTCGCCAGAAGTTCCGTAATGAACAGGCCTACCTGTCGGACTTTTTGCACAAGCAAGGCAAGTTGCAGTACTGGCCTGCAAGCTGGTGTCCCAGCTTCAAATACCACGGCATTCCTGCCTGGCCCACCAATTATTGGAAGGCGCCGTTTGTGCCACCGGATGCGCGCATCGTGATTTTTCACGGTGAATGCAACCCGCCTGACGCACTGGCAGGGCGACGCAACCGCAGGTTCCGTTACATCAAGCCTGCCACCTGGGTTGCAGAGCACTGGAAAGAATGAGTTGATGAAACTCACCAAAAAAAACCGCCTGAACGGCGGTTTTTTTATGGTGCCAAGCCTACTTGGCCAAAGGTGTCTTCAAGCGCCTGCCGGTTCATCGGGGCTGCCCGATGGCAGCGCTGCACTGTCATGCGATACCGCACCCAGCAGTCGCATCTTCAGTAGCACCACCAAAGCACACATCCACTGCAAGCCATACAGCACCGAACCCACGGTGTGCCAAAGCCGTAAATCCTGCCTCGCCACGATGCGGGGGGCTACGCCGTATTGCGACACCAAGGCGAGCAGCATACCACCCACTATGAAAAGCATAGCTGCTTGCGCCCATGGATAGAGCGCTACAACCCCTTTTGGTCTTGAAAGCAGTAACAGGAGCAAAGCGCAGCAGACAGACACCCAAGTCTGCGCCGCAAACAGCTTGGCAGCCATGGTTCCCGCCGTGGCAGGCGTTGGCAGGTGTGCAAACAACATGGGCACCACCAGCAGCCCCACCGTGGTGAGGCTGCCCCACCACAAGGCGGCGGCAAGGAATGAAAGGCGCCCTGTCACAGCCCTAGCCTCACACGTAGCTGACCGCCACAACCTCGTAGCGGCGGATACCGCCGGGCGCCTGCACTTCAGCGGTGTCGCCCTCTTCCTTGCCGATCAACGCGCGGGCGATGGGGCTTGAAATGTTGATCAGACCCTGCTTCAGATCGGCCTCGTCTTCCCCCACGATCTGGTACTTCACCAGGTCGCCCGTGTCTTCATCTTCCAGCTCCACCGTGGCACCAAACACCACCTTGCCGCCGCCATCCACGGCACTGGGGTCGATCACCTGGGCGACCGAGAGCTTGCCTTCAATCTCCTGGATGCGGCCTTCAATGAAGCCTTGGCGATCCTTGGCGGCATCGTAATCGGCGTTTTCGCTCAAGTCGCCTTGCGCACGGGCTTCGGCAATGGCGGTGATCACGGCAGGACGCTCGATGGTTTTGAGGCGGTGCAGCTCTTCCTTGAGCTTTTCAGCGCCGCGCTTGGTAATTGGAATGGTGGCCATTCTTGTCACTCTCCATAAATCGAATGCAGCCCAATTCAAAGGGCTGCAGCAATAGGTTCCGCCCGCAAGGCCCAACAGCCTGTAGACATGGACGACCCTAAAAAGGAAACCGCCGCACGTTGCCGCGCGGCGGTGTTTGTTCAGCGGCGATTATGCCGTGTTTGCGGCGGCAAAAGCCACCGCGAAAACCCGGTCAGGCTGCCAGCTGAGCGTGCAGTTCTTGCACCGAATACACGTCGAGTTTGTCCATGTACTTCATGCCCTCGACAGCCGCCTCGGCACCAAAAATGGTGGTGAAGGTGGTCACGCGGGCCAGCAGCGACGATGTACGGATTGCGCGCGAATCCGCAATGGCATTGCGGCGCTCTTCCACCGTGTTGATGACCATGACAATCTCGTTGTTCTTGATCATGTCCACGATGTGCGGACGGCCTTCGGTCACCTTATTCACCACCGCCACGGGCACACCAGCCTCGGCAATCGCGGCTGCAGTGCCTTTGGTGGCCACCAGTTCAAAGCCAAGGGCCACCAGCTGGCGGGCGATATCCACCGCGCGTGGCTTGTCGCTGTTTTTCACCGTGAGGAACACCCTGCCTGAGGTGGGCAGCTTGGTGCCCGCGCCCAGCTGGCTCTTCACGAAGGCTTCACCAAAGGTTTTGCCCACGCCCATCACTTCACCGGTGGACTTCATCTCGGGGCCGAGGATGGTGTCCACGCCAGGGAACTTGACGAACGGGAACACGGCTTCCTTCACGCTGAAGTACGGCGGTGTGACTTCCTTGGTGATGCCTTGCGAAGCCAGGGTCTGGCCGGCCATGCAACGTGCCGCCACCTTGGCCAGCTGAATGCCCGTAGCCTTGGAAACGAACGGAACCGTGCGCGAAGCGCGGGGGTTCACTTCCAGCACGTAGATCACGTCCTTGCTATCCACTTCCTGGATGGCGAACTGCACGTTCATGAGGCCCACCACATTCAGGCCGGCAGCCATAGCTGCAGTCTGGCGCTTGATCTCGTCGATAGTCGACTGCGACAGGTAATACGGGGGCAGCGAGCAGGCGGAGTCGCCCGAGTGCACACCAGCTTGCTCGATGTGCTCCATCACGCCACCAATGAAGGTCACACCAGCGGAGTCACGCACGCAGTCCACATCGCACTCAATGGCGTTGGACAGGAAGCGGTCCAGCAGCACAGGCGAGTCGTTGCTTACCTTGACGGCTTCGCGCATGTAGCGCTCCAGGTCGCGCTGCTCGTGCACGATTTCCATCGCGCGGCCACCCAGCACGTAGCTGGGGCGCACCACGAGGGGGTAGCCCAAAGCGGCTGCTTTTTCCAGGGCTTCGGCTTCGGTGCGGGCAGTGGCGTTCGGTGGCTGCTTCAGACCCAGGTCGTGCAACAGCTTCTGGAAGCGCTCGCGGTCTTCGGCGGCGTCAATCATGTCGGGCGTGGTGCCGATGATTGGTACGCCTTCGGCTTCGAGACCCAAAGCAAGCTTGAGCGGCGTCTGGCCGCCGTACTGCACGATCACGCCGACCGGCTTTTCCTTGTCCACGATCTCCAGCACGTCTTCGAGCGTGACGGGCTCGAAGTACAGGCGGTCGGAGGTGTCGTAGTCGGTGGACACGGTCTCAGGGTTGCAGTTGACCATGATGGTTTCATAGCCGTCTTCGCGCATGGCAAGCGCGGCATGCACGCAGCAGTAGTCGAACTCGATGCCCTGACCGATGCGGTTCGGGCCACCGCCCAGCACCATGATCTTCTTGTTGCCGGTAGGTGCGGCTTCGCACTCCGCGGCGGCGCCGTAAGGCGCAGCCTCGTAGGTCGAATACAGGTACGCCGTGTTGGTAGCGAACTCTGCGGCACAGGTGTCCACGCGCTTGTACACAGGGCGCACTTGGTGTGCACGGCGTGCTTCACGCACCGCCTTTTCGGTGGTCTTGAGCAGCTTGGCCAAGCGGCGATCCGAGAAGCCCTTTTGCTTGAGGGTGAGCAGCGTGCCAGCGTCCAGTGCGGCCAGGGCGCCCTCACCCTTCTCGGCGACGAGCTTGTCGATATCGAGTTCGATCTTCACGATCTGCTCGATCTGCACCAGGAACCACTTGTCGATCTTGGTGAGGTCATGCACCTCGTCCACCGACAGGCCCATGGCAAACGCATCGCCCACGTACCAGATGCGCTCGGGACCGGGCTCGCCCAGCTCCTTTTCCAGCGTCTCGCGGTCCTGGGTTTTCTCGTTCATGCCGTCCACGCCCACTTCCAGGCCGCGCAGGGCTTTCTGGAAGGATTCCTGGAAGGTGCGGCCCATGGCCATGACCTCACCCACCGACTTCATCTGTGTGGTCAGGCGGCTGTCGGCCGTAGGGAATTTTTCGAACGCAAAGCGCGGAATCTTGGTAACCACGTAGTCAATCGATGGCTCGAACGATGCAGGCGTGGCGCCGCCCGTGATTTCGTTCTTGAGCTCATCGAGCGTGTAACCCACAGCCAGCTTGGCCGCGACCTTGGCAATCGGGAAGCCCGTGGCCTTGGAGGCCAGCGCCGACGAACGCGACACGCGCGGGTTCATCTCGATGACGATCATGCGACCGTCCTTCGGGTTCACCGAGAACTGCACGTTGGAGCCGCCGGTGTCCACACCAATTTCACGCAGCACCGCCAAAGAGGCGTTGCGCATGATCTGGTATTCCTTGTCGGTCAGCGTCTGGGCCGGGGCCACGGTGATCGAGTCGCCCGTGTGCACACCCATCGGGTCCAGGTTCTCGATGGAGCAGATGATGATGCAGTTGTCCGCCTTGTCGCGGACCACTTCCATCTCGTACTCCTTCCAGCCGAGCAGCGACTCTTCGATCAGCAGCTCGTTGGTGGGCGAGGCCTCCAGGCCGCGCTTGCAGATGGTCTCAAACTCTTCGGGGTTGTAGGCGATCCCGCCGCCCGTGCCACCCAGCGTGAAGCTGGGACGGATCACCGTGGGGAAACCCACGTTCTTCTGCACCGCCCAGGCTTCTTCCATGCTGTGCGCAATGCCTGAACGTGCAGAGCCCAGACCAATCTTGGTCATGGCGTCCTTGAACTTCAGGCGGTCTTCGGCCTTGTCGATGGCTTCTGGTGTGGCACCGATCAGCTCGACCTTGTACTTGTCGAGCACGCCGTTGCGCCACAGGTCGAGTGCGCAGTTCAGCGCGGTCTGGCCACCCATGGTGGGCAGGATGGCGTCGGGGCGTTCCTTGGCGATGATCTTCTCGACCGTCTGCCAGGTGATGGGCTCGATGTAAGTAACGTCGGCAGTGGCTGGGTCGGTCATGATCGTCGCGGGGTTGCTGTTGATCAGGATGACCTTGTAGCCCTCTTCGCGCAGGGCCTTGCAGGCCTGCACGCCGGAGTAGTCGAACTCACAGGCCTGGCCGATGATGATCGGGCCAGCGCCGATGATGAGAATGCTTTTTATGTCGGTACGTTTTGGCATGGTGCGGCGTTCATTGGCCCTGGGAGGCAGGGACCTCCGGGCTGGTGGTGGAGGCGGCGGCAATCGCGTCGCGCCGCAGTGTCAGCTTGTCGAGAAGGGCCTGCACGCGCTCGGGCGGCAGATTCTTTTGCATCAGCTGCAAAAGACCGTCGCCCTGGATCAGCGGGCGCAGCACCTCGGCTTCGGCCTCATAAAAGGTGACGTCCCAGTCCTGCATGGCTTCGGCAAACGTGGCGTCGTCCCAGGTTTTGCCTTTGGCCACCAGGGTCACAAGCGTCATGGCCTTGTTTTCCACAAACGCCTTTTTGTAGGGCTTTTGCGCCCAGCGTTCGGTGAACCACTCCTTGTGAGGAGAGGGCAAGGTCAGAATGCGCTTGTGGATCGCTTTTTCAAGCGACGCCGCCGGAAAACTGAACAACTTCATAGGACAGGACCTTCTCGGAGCGATCCGCTTACGCGGCTTTTGCAGCCTGCATCGCGCGGGTGAAGCGGTCAAACAGGTAGGCGATATCGTGCGGGCCGGGCGATGCTTCGGGGTGACCCTGGAAGCAGAAAGCGGGCTTGTCGGTGCGCTCCAGGCCTTGCAGCGTGCCGTCAAACAGGCTGATGTGGGTGGGGCGCAGCGTGGCAGGCAGCGAATCCATGTCCACCGCAAAACCGTGGTTCTGGCTGGTGATGCTGACGCGGCCGGTGTCCAGATCCTTCACAGGGTGGTTGGCACCATGGTGGCTATTGGCCATCTTGAAAGTCTTGGCGCCGGAGGCCAGCGCCATGATCTGGTGGCCCAGGCAGATGCCGAAGGTGGGCACGCCGCTGTCCATCAGCGTGCGAGCAGCTTCAATGGCGTAGTCGCAAGGCGCTGGGTCGCCAGGGCCGTTGGAGAGAAACACGCCATCGGGGTTGAGCGCCAACACATCGGCAGCGGGCGTCTTGGCAGGCACCACAGTGACCTTGCAGCCACGTTCGGCCAGCATGCGCAAGATGTTCTTCTTCACGCCAAAGTCGTAAGCGACCACGTGGAACTGGGGGGCTGTCAACTCACCGTAACCCGAGCCGAGCTTCCACTCGGTCTGCGTCCACTCGTAACGCTGGGCAGTAGTGACCACCTTGGCCAAGTCCAGGCCCGCCATGTTGGGAGCAGCCTTGGCTTTGGCAACCGCTTCGTCGATCAGCGCCTGCGTGACCGCCTGACCGGCAGCCAGGCCAACAATGGCGCCGTTTTGCGCGCCTTTGCTGCGCAGCAAGCGGGTGAGCTTGCGGGTGTCGATGTTGGCGATGGCGACGGTGTTCTCGCGCACCAGGTACTGCGACAACGTTTCCGACTGGCGGAAGTTGCTGGCCAGCAATGGCAGATCTTTGATGATGAGGCCTGCGGCGTGGACCTTGTCGGCTTCGACGTCCTCTGCGTTGACCCCGTAATTGCCGATGTGCGGGTACGTCAGGGTGACGATCTGCTGGCAGTAGCTGGGGTCAGTGAGGATTTCCTGGTAGCCGGTGATAGCGGTGTTGAACACCACTTCGCCGACGGTGGTGCCGGTGGCACCGATCGAATTGCCGATAAAGACCGTGCCGTCTGCGAGCGCCAGGATGGCGGGCGGGAAGGTTCCCTGGATAGACAAAAGCACTGGGTTCTCCGGATGGTTACGGTCGCCCGGCGCCTGCTAGCCACTCGCAGGGCGAGTGCCAATGGCTGCTCTCAGATGGGTTATTGCTTTGGGTGCGGTCGGGCGACGCTGTTGCGAGAAAAGCCCCCGATTATACCCGCACACCTCTAAACCACGATGCAAAATGATGCGCCGCAACATGGATTTCCGGTAACAAAACGGTGATTTGCCCCAGGGGCTGCCTGGGCAAGGGCCGTCACCTCAACGCGCAGCCCCGCTGGCGTGCAGGCAGATGGCCGCCGCCGCCGCCACGTTCAAAGACTCTTCACCGCCAGGTTGCGCGATGCGGATGCGCAAGGATGAGCGGGCCTCCAGCGACGGGGCCACGCCCTGCCCTTCGTGCCCCATGACCCAGGCACAGGGCCAGGGCAGATCGGCCTGGTGCAGGTAGCTGCCGCCGTGGGAGCTGGTCACCACCAGGGGCACCTGCAGCGCAGCCAGGTCTTCCTCGTCCACGCCTTCGACCAGGTTCAGTGCAAAGTGGGCCCCCATGCCGGCGCGCAACACCTTGGGCGACCACAGGGCCGCACTGCCTTTGACGGCCAGCACCTGCCGAAAGCCAAACGCAGAGGCGCTGCGCAAGATGGAGCCCACATTGCCCGCGTCCTGCACCCGATCCAGCACGACCGTGGCGGCCATCGCGTCCAGCGGCTGCGCAGCGGGCAGATCCCAAAGAAAGCCCATGCCCGCCGGCGATTCCAGCCCGCTGATGTCCTTGAAAAGCGCATCTGGCATCACTACGATTTTGATAGCTGCCAGCGCTTTCTCGTGCTGCCATTGCGGCCAATAAGACTCTGAAAATACGGCCATGGCCGGGCGCACGGAACGCTCCAGCGCGGCGCGGCAGAGGTGGTCACCCTCCAGCCAGACCCGGCCTTGCTTGCGGTAAGCCGTGGTGTCTTGCGCCAGGCGGCGCAGGTCTTTGACAAACGCGTTGTCGCGCGACTGGATCAGGGTGACGGCGGGGGATGTCATGCGGGCGTTCTTTCTGCGGCCGAAGCCAGTACCTTGGCCACCGGGGCAAACGAGCGACGGTGATAGATCGAAGCCCCATGGGCTTGCAGCGCCGCCATGTGGGCCGCGGTGCCGTAACCTTTGTGTCCGGCAAAACCATATTGCGGGTATTGCTCGTGCACCTGGCGGCACCAGCGGTCACGGTGCACTTTGGCCAAGATGGACGCCGCAGAAATGGACTGCACCAACGCATCGCCTTTGACGATGGCCTCGGCCGGAATATCGAGGGTGGGAATGCGGTTGCCATCGACCAGCACCATCACGGGCTTCAGGCGCAGGCCCTGCACCGCACGGCGCATGGCCAGCATGGTGGCTTGAAGGATGTTGAGCTGGTCGATTTCTTCCACGCTGGCCTCGGCAATGCTGCAGCACAAGGCCTTGGCACGGATTTCATCAAACAGCTTTTCTCGCCGGGCTTCGGTGAGCTTTTTCGAATCCGCCAAGCCGGCAATCGGACGCAGATCGTCCAGGATGACGGCCGCCGCGACCACGGGGCCCACCAGCGGACCACGCCCAGCCTCGTCCACACCCGCAACCAAGCCGGGCGGGTGCCAGGGCAAACTGACCTGCTCAGGCAGCGAGGACTTTTTCGATCGCATGGGCGGCTAGTTGGGAGGTGTTGCGTTGCAGGCTTTCGTGCAGGGCATCAAAGCGCTGCTCCAGGGCCAGGATTTTTTCGGGCTGTTGTTCACGGGCCTGCAGCCATTGCAGGGTGGCCGCGCACAGGGCCTCGGGGGTAGCAGCGTCCTGGATCAGCTCGGGCACCACGAATTCACCGCACAGGATGTTGGGCAAGCCCACCCAAGGCTGCAGTTGCTTGCGGCGCATGAGCCACCAGCTCAACGGGTGCATGTGGTAGCCAATCACCATGGGGCGCTTGAACAGCGCGGCCTCCAGCGTGGCCGTGCCGCTGGCAATCAGGGTCGCATCGCATGCCGCCAGCACCGTGTGGGACTGCCCGGTGACTACGCGCACGGCCCCCTCCAGCCCGGCAGAGCGCACCAATTCCTCGATACGCGCCTGCAACAACGGAACGGCAGGTACTATGAATTTTGTAGCTGGCCGCGCTTGATGGATAAGCGCTGCAGCCGAAAAGAAGGGTGGAGCAATGTACTGCACCTCGGCCGAGCGGCTGCCCGGCAAAATGGCCAGCACCTCGTCATCAGGGGCAAAGCCCAGCGCGGCGCGCGCACCAGCGCGGTCTGGCACCCGGGGGATGACGTTGGCCAGCGGATGCCCCACGTAAGTCGCCGCAATACCGTGCCTGGCCAACAATTCAGGCTCGAACGGGAAGATGCACAACACGTGGTCGGCGCTGCGCCGGATTTTCTCCACGCGCTCGGCGCGCCAGGCCCAGATCGAGGGGCACACAAAGTGCACCGTTTTGATGCCCGCAGCGCGCAGGTCTGCCTCCAGCCCCAGGTTGAAATCCGGGGCGTCTACGCCAATGAACACTCCAGGGCGTTCACGCAGCAATCGCTCGCGCAGTTGTTTGCGAATGCCCAGCAACTCGCGCAGGCGGCGCAGCACTTCCATGCTGTAGCCATGCACGGCCAGTTTTTCGCTGGGCCACAGGCATTCAAAGCCCCGGCGGGCCATCTGAGGGCCACCAATACCTTTGGCTTGTAGTTCAGGCCAGCGGGCCTGTAGGCCATCGAGCAGCAGGCCTGCCAGCAAATCGCCAGAGGCCTCGCCCGCCACCATTGCGATGCGAGGATGGGATGCCATCAACACCCCCTCAGCGGGCAATGCCTGCGCTGGAGCCTGCGATGAAGGCGTCCATCAACGCCACATCGTCCCGCGCCTGCGGCATCTTCTCGGGCAGCGCCATGATGGCGGCGCGCGCCTGCTCCAGCGTCAGCCCCTGGCGGTACAGCAGCTTGTGCATTTCGCGGATGGCCGCAATGCGCTCATCGGAGAAAGCGCGGCGGCGCAAACCCACCAAGTTGACACCGCGCACAGCCAGCGGGTTGCCGTCCACCACCATGAAGGGCGGCACATCTTTGCCCACGTGGCTTGCAAAGCCAATCATGGTGTGGGCGCCAATGCGCATGCGTTGCAGCACGCCCGTGAGGCCGCCCACCGTGGCCCAGTCGCCCACGTCCACATGGCCTGCCAAGGTCGTGTTGTTGGCCAAGGTGGTCTGGTTCCCCACCTGGCAATCGTGCGCAATGTGCACGTAGGCCATGATCCAGTTGTCGTCTCCCACCCGCGTGACCGCACGGTCTTGCACAGTGCCGGTATTGAACGTGCAGAACTCGCGAATGGTGTTGCGGTGGCCGATGACCAGTTCGGTCGGCTCACCTGCATATTTCTTGTCTTGAGGTTGAGCGCCCAGCGAAGCGAACTGGAAGATCCGGTTGTCCTCGCCGATGGTGGTGCGCCCCTCGATCACACAGTGGGCGCCCACCGTAGTGCGCGCACCAATGGAAACCTCAGGGCCGATCACCGCATAGGGCCCAATCGTCGCCGTCGGGTCAATGCGGGCGGCAGGGTCAACGATGGCGGTTGCGTGGATATTGCTCACGGTCGGTCAACATCAACCCACGGCACGCATGGTGCACATCAGCTCGGCTTCGCAAGCCACTTCGTCGCCCACGCGGGCCACGCCCTTGAACTTCCAGATACCGGCGCGCACGCGATCGATCGTGATCTCCAGGTGCAGTTGATCACCGGGCTCCACGGGCCGCTTGAAGCGCGCACCATCAATGCCAACGAAGTAGTAGATGTTGTTCTCATCCGGCACCTGGCCCATGGCATCAAACGCCAGCAGGCCCGCAGCCTGGGCCAGGGCTTCCAGAATCAGCACCCCGGGCATCACAGGGCGGCCTGGGAAATGGCCCATGAAATATGGCTCGTTGAAGGTCACATTCTTGATGGCCAGAATGCGCTCATTGCGCTGGAGCTCAAGCACACGGTCCACCAGCAAAAACGGGTAGCGGTGGGGCAGTTGCTTGAGAATTGCGTGAATATCCATCATCGAGTTGTTCTTCCGTTCATGCTGCTTTAAGAGCCTGCTCAAGCGCCTTGATGCGCTCGCGCAGACTGTGCAGTTGTTTCAGTGTTGCAGCGTTCTTTTCCCACTTCGCATTGTCGTCGATGGGGAACATGCCCGTGTACTGGCCTGCCCGCGTGAGCGAGCGGGTCACCACCGTTGCCGCCGACACGTGCACGTTGTCCGCCAGCTCCAGGTGACCCAGCACGATGGCGCCCCCACCCACGGTGCAGTGGGCGCCAATCGTTGCACTGCCCGCCACCCCCACGCACCCGGCCATGGCCGAGTGGCGACCGATGCGCACGTTGTGCCCGATCTGAATGAGGTTGTCGAGCTTCACACCATCTTCAATCACCGTGTCCTGCAGGGCTCCACGATCAATGCAAGTGTTGGCGCCAATTTCCACATCGTCACCAATGCGCACGGCCCCCAGCTGTTCGATCTTGACCCAAGCGCCCTGGTGGGGAGCAAAGCCAAAACCGTCTGCGCCGATGACCACCCCCGGATGCAGCAGGCAACGCGCACCGACCTGGCAGTTTTCGCCCAGCGTGACCCGGGACGTGAGCACCGAGCCTTCACCTACCACAGCGCCGCGTTCGACCACGCACAGAGGCCCGACAGTCGCCGTAGGGTGAATCTGCGCCGAGGGATCTACCACAGCACTGGGGTGGACCCCCGCGCTACGCGCAGGCATGTGCCGCTGCTTCCAAAGCTGCGTGACCCGTGCGAAATACACGTAGGGGTTGTCCACCACGATGCATGCGCCACGCGCCAAGGCGGCATCGCGCATGGCGGGCGCCACAATGACACAGGCCGCCTGTGAGGCGGCCAGTTGTTGTTGGTAGCGCGGGTGACTCAGAAAACTGATGTCACCCGGCCCCGCAAACTCCAGTGGCGCTATGCGGTGGATGGGGGTGTCATTTGCACCGCCCTCCAGCGAGCCCCCCAGCACATCAACGATGTGCCCCAGTAGCAAGCTCACGCCACCACCCGCAGCTGCATCCAATTATTTGGACGCATTCAAAGCCTTGATCACCTTGTCGGTGATGTCGTGCTTGGGGTTGATGTAGACGGCTTCCTGCAGGATGACGTCGTACTTCTCAGCCTCGGCCACTTGCTTGACAACCCGGTTGGCGCGTTCCAGCACCTGTGCCAGCTCTTCATTCTTGCGGGCGCTCAGGTCTTCCTGGAACTCACGGCGCTTGCGCTGAAAGTCGCGGTCTTGGTCCACCAGCTGGCGCTGGCGTGTCGTGCGCTGGCTCTCAGCCATCGTGGGGGCTTCGCGCTCGAACTTCTCGGTGGCGGACTTCAGGGAATTGCCGATGTCCACCAGTTCTTTCTCGCGGCGGGCGAATTCCTGCTCCAGCTTGGCTTGCGCTGTCTTGGCTGTGTTGGCTTCACGGAAGATGCGATCCGTATTGACAAAACCTGCCTTGAACTCTTGCGCCTGAACCGAGGTGGCCAACGCAGCAGTACCGATCAACAGGGCCAAAGATGTCTGACGGAAAAGGGATTTCATTAGAAAGACGTTCCAATCTGGAATTGCAGTTTCTGGATTTTATCGCCAGCGAACTTACGCACTGGCTGGGCAAAGGCAAGGCGCAGCGGCCCCAAGGGCGAGATCCAGCTCAAACCGAGCCCTGCAGAGGCCCGCATGTCGCTGAAAGTCACCTTCTGGTTTTCACCGTACACATTGCCCACGTCCACGAAAGTGAACACACGCAGCGTACGGTCATTGCCAGCGCCTGGGAATGGTGCGATCACCTCGGCATTGAGGGTCACCTTCTTCGGGCCACCCAAGGAAGCGCCGGTCACGTCACGCGGACCCAGGGTACCCTGGTCGAAGCCGCGCACCGAGCCCAAGCCGCCCGAATAGAAGTTCTTGAACACCGGGAACGGACGGCCATTCAGCCCCTTGCCGTAGCCCAGTTCCCCGTTGAACGCCACGGTGAAGCGCTTGTTCAGCGGGATGTACTGCTGGTACTGGTAGTTGCCCCGCACATAGCGCGCATCACCCGCCACGGACCACTCCGAGTTCAGACGTTGGTAACGCCCGGAGTTGGGAGCCAAGGCACTGTCACGGTCGTCGCGCGACCAGCCAACGGTCAGGGGAATGGAGTTGCTGGTAGCGCCATACGTATTGGCATAGGCCAGATAGGTGGCTGGGATATTGGTACCTGCCTTGATCTGGGTCTGCTCAAAGCCACCACCAAAGAAGACCGTGTCTGTCTCACTGAACGGGATACCAAAGCGCATCGACGCACCCGTGGTCACCAGCTCGTAGTTACCGCCCTGGTTTACATAAGGCTTGTCGGTGCGGTAGTACAAATCCACCGTGCGCGAAATGCCGTCCTGGGTGAAATAGGGGTTGGTGGTGCTGAACACCAGGGTACGGCGGTACTTGCTGGTGTTGACGTCGATACCCAGGTAGTTGCCCGAGCCAAAGAAATTTTCCTGCTTGATACCGAACGACAACGCAACCTTTTCGGCACTGGAGAAACCTGCGCCCAATTGCAGCGAACCGGTGGGCTTCTCGGTCACATTGACCACGAGATCCACCTGGTCGGGAGCGCCTGGTACATCCTGGGTCTCCACATTCACTTCGGTGAAAAAGCCCAAGCGGTCCACGCGGTCGCGGGACAAGCGAATGCGCTCACCGTCATACCAGGCTGCTTCATATTGGCGGAATTCACGGCGAATCACTTCATCACGCGTGCGGTTGTTGCCGCTCACGTTGATCTTGCGCACATAGGCGCGGCGTGAAGGCTCGGCCTGCAACACCAGCGTCACGCGGTTGTTTTCACGGTCAATTTCTGGCACCGCCTCGACACGGGAAAACGCAAACCCGAAGCGGCCGAAGTACTCCGAAAACGCCTTGGTGGTTTCTGCCACCTGGTCAGCGTTGTAAGGCTCGCCCGCACGGATGGAAACCAGCGACTTGAACTCGTCTTCACGCTCCAGGTAATTGCCTTCGAGCTTGACGCCAGCCACCACAAACCGCTCACCTTCCGTGACGTTGACGGTGATGGTAATGTCCTGCTTGTCGGGAGAAATCGCCACCTGTGTGGAATCCACGCGGAACTCAAGATAGCCGCGCTGCAGGTAGTAGGAGCGCAGCGTTTCCAGGTCAGCATTGAGCTTGGTGCGCGAGTAGCGGTCAGACTTGGTGTACCAGCTGAGCCAGCCGCCCGTATCCTGGTCAAACAAACCCTTCAGGGTGGACTCACTGAAGGCCTTGTTGCCGTTGACGCGAACTTCCTTGATGCGTGCGGGCTCGCCTTCCACCACCGTGAATGTCAGGTTCACCCGATTGCGCTCAATGGGCGTGACGGTGGTGACGACTTCAGCGCCGTACAGGCTGCGGTTGATGTACTGGCGCTTGAGCTCCTGCTCCGCTCGGTCGGCCAGCGCCTTGTCGAATGGACGACCTTCGGTCAGACCCACATCCCGCATGGCTTTCTTGAGGACTTCCTTGTCGAATTCACGCGTGCCCGCAAACTCTACGTCGGCAATGGTAGGACGCTCTTCCACCACCACCACAAGAACGTTGCCGGACGCCTCAAGGCGCACGTCCTTGAAAAGCCCCAGGGCAAACAGCGCGCGGATGGCCGCAGCGCCCTTGTCATCGTTGTAATCGTCGCCCACGCGCAGCGGCATGGAAGCGAAGATGGTTCCCGGTTCCACGCGCTGCAGGCCTTCCACGCGGATGTCCTGAACCTTGAAAGGCTCCAGGGCCCACGCAGCGTTGGCAACAAATACCATGGCTGCAACGGCAGAGGCGGTGCGCACGCCAAGGCGAGTGATGTGTTTTTTCATGAATGGAACTGAAGCCGATATGGCTAGGCAAATACGGCCAGAAGTTTGGCGAGGTATCGGGAGATATCGTTAAAAAGAGCGATAGACATAATCAAGGCAAGCACTGCCACGCCGCCACGCTGGAGGTATTCCATCCAGGTGTCGGAGACACTTTTGCCAGTGACTCCCTCCCAAAGATAATACATCAGGTGCCCTCCATCGAGCACTGGCAGAGGTAACAGGTTCAGCACGCCCAGGCTCACGCTGATGAGCGCGAGGTAGGCAAGGTACTGCATCAATCCCATCTCGGCGGAGCGACCTGCATAGTCAGCAATGGTCAAAGGGCCGCTGAGGTTCTTGAGGGATGCCTCGCCAGTCAGCATGCGCCCCATCATGCGCAAGGTGAGAGTTGACACATCCCACGTACGCTCAAAGCCCCGGGCCAGCCCCTCCCACAGCCCGTAGTCCACCTCGACCATCTCGGGGCTATCCCCCACATAGGCATTGATCCGCCCCACGGAGACGCTGCCGTCCGTGACGTTATCGGGCACCACCTCCAACTCCAGCATCTGCCCACTGCGCTCCACCATCCAGATCTGTGGAGCCACTTTGCCCTCTTGCACCGACGAGCGAATCAGCTCGCGCAGCTGCATTCCGTCCACCACATTGGTATTGCCTACCCGGCGCACCACGTCGCCGTTGCGCAGCCCTGCACGCTCAGCAGCTCCCCCTGGCATGACTTCACCAATGGATGGGCGCGTCCATGGGGCCATCACGCCAATTTTTCTAAAGAGCTGGGCATCGGCATCGCGCACATCCAGCACAGACAGATCCATCACCACTTCGCGCGGGGAAGCGCTGGGCGTGTTTTGCAGCTCCAGGCGCACACGCTCGCCGTCCAGGGCGCCCTGGGTCAATACCCAGCGCAGCTCTTCAAACGAACGCATCGGTACCAGCTCGTCGTCGCCCGTCGCAGCCCGGCGCACCAGCTCACCACCCACCAAACCAGCCTTGTCCGCCACCGAACCGGCAACAGGGCTCGATAACACGGCTTTGGGCTCCTGCACTCCACCCCAATTGACGATGGAATACAGCAACACAGCCAGCAGCAGGTTGGCCAGAGGACCCGCAGCAACAATCGCAGCGCGGGAGCGCAACGGCTGGGTATTGAACGCCAGGTGGCGCTCGTGAGGATCCACAGGGGCCTCACGCTCGTCCAGCATGCGGACATACCCCCCCAATGGGAACAGGCCAATGACAAACTCCGTATCGGAGCCCTTGCCCTTCCAGGTGAACAGCGGTTTGCCAAACCCCACCGAAAAGCGCAACACCTTGACACCGCATGCCACCGCCACCCGGTAATGCCCATATTCATGGATGGCGATGAGTAGCCCCAGAGCCACGAAAAAAGCAATAACGGTCAGCATGGGACGCTCCTGAAGAAACAGTCAGTCAAAGCGCCAGAGCCGCAGCCGCACGTTGCGCAGCCACACGAGCGGTGGCATCCAGCGCCAGCAAGGACTCCAACGAATCCGGCTTGGAGGGCTGCACCGCGTCCAAAGTTGCAAGGTTGACCGCATGGATATGGTCAAAACGCAGTTTGCCCGTCAGGAAGGCGTCCACAGCCACCTCATTCGCGGCGTTCAGCACTGCCGTGGTGCCTTCTGGGGCGTTCAACGCCTGCCACGACAGATGCAGTCCAGGAAAGCGCCGGACATCCGCTTCTTCAAACGTGAGGGCCGCCAGCGCTGCAAAGTCCAGTCGGCTGGCACCACTCTCGATGCGTTCGGGCCAGGCCAGACCGCAAGCGATGGGCACACGCATGTCGGGCGTGCCCAGTTGCGCCAGGATGGACGCATCTTTGAACTGCACCATGGAATGGATGATCTGCTGCGGATGGATCACCACCTTGATCTGCTCAGGCGCCAAATCAAAAAGCCAGCGGGCCTCGATGACTTCCAAAGCCTTGTTCATCATCGTGGCGGAGTCCACCGAGATTTTTCTTCCCATGGAGAAATTGGGATGCGCACAGGCCTGTTCGGGGGTGATCTGCGCCAAGGTCTCTGGCGCACGGGTACGGAACGGGCCGCCAGAAGCGGTGAGCAAAATGCTGTCCACCCGCTCGGCCCAACACGCAGGATCTTCAGGCAGGCACTGAAAAATGGCTGAATGCTCGCTGTCGATGGGCAGGAGGGTGGCGCCGCCCTCGCGCACAGCGCGCATGAACACATTACCACCCACCACCAGCGCCTCTTTGTTGGCCAGCAACAGGCGTTTGCCCGCGCGGGCAGCAGCAAGGCAGGGCGACAAGCCAGCAGCCCCCACGATGGCAGCCATGACGGCATCCACCTCTTCGTGCGACGCTATGATTTCAAGAGCGCCTTGCGCTTGCAGGACGGACGTTTGAAGCCCATTTTGCTTGATTTTTTCTGCCAGCAACTGCGCATGGGGAGCGCTCGCCATGACAGCGAAGCGGGGCTTGAATTGGGCGCACTGCTCCAGCATCAAATCGACCTGGGTCGCCGCGCTGAGCGCAAAGACTTCGTAGCGATCCGGGTGCCTCGCCACCACGTCGAGCGTGTTTTTTCCGATGGACCCCGTGGAGCCCAAAATCGTGATTTTTTGCTTCATACAGAAATAAGTCGGGTGAGCATCAGCGCCAGCGGAAGCGTTGGCAGCAACGCGTCAACCCGGTCAAGCACGCCCCCATGGCCGGGCAGCAGCCCACTGCTGTCCTTCACGCCCGCGCTGCGCTTGATCAGCGATTCGACCAGATCACCCGCCACACTCATGGCCACCATGAACACCACGGCGATGGCCAGGAACCACCAGCCCGCGGAATACAGGCGGGTATAAAAACTGGCGACGCCCGCCTGGAAATAACGGTCAGCTACAACCCAGGCCACGGCTAGGCACAACACCCCCGCCAAACCGCCCCAAACCCCTTCCCAGCTTTTACCTGGACTGATGGAGGGTGCCAGCTTGTTGCGGGTGAAGCGCAGGCCAAAAGCCCGGCCGGCAAAATACGCAAAGATGTCCGCCACCCACACCAGGGTGAGCACCGACAACAAGAAATTGATACCGAGAATGCGCGCCTGCACCACGGCAAGCCACGCCAGCCACAGCGCCAGCACACCCAAAACGATGCGCACAGGCGCGGGAATGAGCGGCCAGCCGGGTACACCGGCGCGCAACAACCAAGCAGTGCATGCCACCCACAGCCCGCAGCCCAGCGTCCACAACAGCGGCAACGGGCGATCCAGCCACCCAGCCCACCAACTGCCAGCACACAGGGCCAAGCACACAGCCGACAAGCCCAAGGCGGCTGCATTGCCACGCCCATTCAAGCGCCCCCACTCCCAGGCACCAGCCGCCATGAAGACCAGAACCACCAGGGCAAAGGGGGTGATGGAGGGATAGAACAACGCTGGCAGCAGGATGGCCAGCAGGACCAGGGCAGTGATGACGCGCTGTAGCAGCATGGGGCCTTTCAGCCCGGCATCGGATCACGATGCGCGGACGCTATTTGTTCAGAGGTTTTGCCAAAACGGCGCTCACGCGATTGGAAGGAGTCCAATGCCTCGTCGAGAGCCGCTTCGTCGAAGTCGGGCCACAGACGGTCACTGAAAAACAGCTCGGAGTATGCGGCCTGCCACAGCAGAAAATTGCTGATGCGCATCTCGCCGCCGGTGCGGATGATCAGGTCAGGGTCAGGCACATGGGACATGCCCATGGCGGCGTGCAGGCTTGCTTCGGTAATCGGCATACCCTTCGCGGCCAAGCCAGCTGCTGCTTGCGCGATGTCCCAGCGGCCACCGTAGTTGAAGCACACGTTCAGGATGAGGCGGTGGTTGTCAGCCGTGGCCGCCTCCGCCTGGGCCAGGCCCTCACTCACTTTGGCAGACAGACCTTCGCGGCTGCCGACAAAGTGCAACTGCACGCCATCCTTCTTGAGCTGGGGAACCTCACGGCCCAGGGCCATCGCGAGAAGCTCCATGAGGCCCGAGACCTCATCGGCCGGGCGGTTCCAGTTTTCAGAAGAGAAAGCAAAAACGGTCAGGACGGAAACGCCCCGCTGCACGCACGCACGTACGCAGCGACGAAGCGAATCCACCCCTTGCTTGTGCCCCGCCAAACGCGGCAGAAAACGACGTTTGGCCCAGCGGCCGTTGCCATCCATGACGATGGCAATGTGGTGTGGCACCACCGGGGAATCAGACATGTCAACGATCAGCCAGCTCCAGCGGTGGGAGCTCAGACCGCCATGATTTCTTGTTCTTTGGCCGCGACCAAAGTATCGATCTCGGCAATATGCTTGTCTGTGAACTTCTGAACGTCGGCTTCTGCGCGCTTTTGGTCGTCTTCAGAAGCGAGTTTGTCCTTGACCAGCTTCTTGACCCCTTCATTGGCGTCGCGGCGCAGGTTGCGCACGGCGATCTTGGCGCTTTCACCCTCATTGCGGGCCAGCTTGGTCATTTCCTTGCGGCGCTCTTCGCTCATGGGTGGCATGGGGACGCGGATCAACTCGCCCATGGAGGCAGGGTTCAAACCCAGATCGCTTTCACGGATGGCCTTTTCAATCTTGGCGCCCATGCCCTTTTCCCAAGGCTGGACGCTGATGGTACGCGAGTCGAGCAAGGTCACGTTGGCCACTTGACTCAGGGGCACCATGGAGCCGTAGTACTCGACTTGAATGCTGTCCAGCAAAGCAGGGTTGGCACGGCCCGTGCGGATTTTTTGCAGGTTGTTCTTGAACGCTGCGATGGACTGGTCCATCTTGGTTTCAGCGGTTTTCTTGATATCGGCAATCGTCATGATGGGTTCCTTGGGGCGAGACTGCTGGGGTTCTTGGGGAAGGTCAGGCGTACACCAACGTACCTTCGTCCTCGCCCATCACCACGCGCCGCAGGGCGCCATGCTTGATGATGGAGAACACTCGCACTGGCAGTTTTTGATCACGGCACAAGGCAAATGCGGTAGCGTCCATGATGCCCAGATTGCGGGACATGGCCTCATCAAAGCTGAGCTTCGTGTAACGCGTGGCAGTGGGATCCTTGTGAGGGTCGGCAGTATAAACGCCGTCCACCTTCGTTGCCTTGAGTACCACTTCAGCGCCGATCTCGGCACCACGCAGAGCGGCAGCCGTGTCCGTGGTGAAGAAGGGGTTGCCCGTGCCTGCCGCAAACACCACCACCTTGCCCTCTTCGAGGTACTGGAGTGCCTTGGGGCGGACATAGGGTTCCACCACCTGTTCAATCGCAATGGCAGACATCACGCGAGCGGTGAGGCCCTGCTTGTCCATGGCATCTGCCAGGGCCAGCGCGTTCATCACGGTGGCCAGCATGCCCATGTAGTCAGCGGTTGCTCGGTCCATACCGACTGAGCCACCCGCCACACCACGAAAAATATTACCCCCCCCAATCACCACCGCGACCTGGACACCCAGGCGGGTCACATCAGCAATTTCCTCCACCATGCGGACGATGGTGGCGCGGTTGATACCAAAGGAGTCATCGCCCATCAGCGCCTCACCGGACAGCTTGAGCAAGATACGCTTGTGGGCTGGCGCGGCGATGGTCATGGGCAATTTCTCCAATGGTTGATGGTGTTTGGGGGTTGAGCGGGGACGAAAAATTAGGCAGCAGCCTTGGCAGCGGCCACTTGTGCAGCCACTTCAGCTGCAAAGTCGTCCACCTTCTTTTCAATGCCTTCACCCACCACGTACAGCGTGAAGCTCTTCACGGTGGTGTTGGCGGCCTTGAGCATTTGGGCCACAGTTTGCTTGCCGTCAGCAGCCTTCACAAAGACCTGGTCAGCCAGCGAGACTTCCTTCAGGTACTTCTGCACTGCGCCGTCGATGCGCTTGGCGGTGATTTCAGCGCTTTGGGCAGGCTTGCCAGCAGCGATCAGTTCCTTGTTGGCTTCGTCAGCCTTGCCTTCGGCCACCGAGCGCTCCTTGGCGATCAGGTCAGCAGGCACGTCAGCGCTAGTCAGGGCCACGGGCTTCATGGCAGCGATGTGCATGGCCACGTCCTTGGCAGCCACTTCGTCGCCTTCGAACTCGACGACCACACCAATGCGCGAGCCGTGCAGGTAAGAAGCCAGCTTGGAGCCAGAGAAGTACTGGAAGCGGCGGAACGACATGTTTTCGCCGATCTTGCCGATCAGGCCCTTGCGCACGTCTTCCAGGGTGGGGCCGAAGCTGTCTTGCTCGTAGGCCAGAGCGCCCAGGGCTTCAATGCTGGCAGGCTTGTGCTTGGCGACCAGCTCCGCTGCGGCCTTGGCCATGGCGATGAAGCTGTCGTTCTTGGACACGAAGTCAGTTTCGCTGTTCACTTCCACCAGGGCACCCGTGGTGCCGTCGATGAAGCTGGCGACCACGCCTTCAGCGGTGATGCGGGAAGCGGCCTTGCCTGCCTTGGTGCCGAGCTTGACGCGCAGCAGCTCTTCAGCCTTGGCCATGTCGCCATCAGCTTCCGTCAGAGCCTTCTTGCATTCCATCATGGGGGCGTCGGTCTTGCCACGCAGTTCAGCAACCATGCTTGCGGTAATTGCAGCCATCTGTGTTCCTTCCGTATTCAGTTCAAAGTATTTAAAACTCGGGATAAAAAAAGGGGGCTAACCAGGAGCCCCGCTTTCCTTCGCGACCGCAGTCGCGCAGTCGGGTGCTTAGGCAGCCGACTCTTGCACTTCCACGAATTCGTCGGTGCTTTCCGAAGCAGCAGCCTTCACGACTTCGTTCACAGCGTTGGCGCGGCCTTCGATGATCGCGTCAGCAATGCCGCGGGCGTACAGCGTCACAGCCTTGGCCGAGTCGTCGTTACCGGGGATCACGTAGTCGATGCCTTCTGGGGAGTGGTTCGTATCGACCACACCGATCAGAGGAATGCCCAGCTTCTTGGCTTCGGCCACAGCAATCTTGTGGAAACCCACGTCGATGATGAAGATGGCGTCAGGCAAAGCAGCCATATCCTGGATGCCGCCGATGTCCTTTTCCAGCTTGGCGATTTCGCGGCTGAAAGTCAGTTGTTCTTTCTTGCTCAGGTTGTCCAGGCCGGTTTCCAGCTGGGCCTTCATGTCCTTCAGGCGCTTGATGGAAGTCTTCACCGTCTTGAAGTTGGTGAGCATGCCGCCCAGCCAGCGCTGGTCCACGAAAGGCACGCCAGCGCGTTGCGCTTCAGTAGCCAGAATTTCACGGGCTTGGCGCTTTGTGCCGACCATCAGGATCGTGCCGCGGTTGGCAGCCAGTTGCTTGGCGAACTTTTGGGCTTCCTGGAACAGTGGCAGCGACTTTTCCAGGTTGATGATGTGAATCTTGTTGCGATGGCCGAAGATGTAGGGGGCCATCTTGGGGTTCCAGAAGCGGGTTTGGTGACCGAAGTGGACACCGGCTTCCAGCATTTCGCGCATGGTAACGGACATAAAATACTCCAAAGGTTGGGTCTAAAATCCAGCCCCATAATTTGTTACTTCTGCTGAAGTGACAACACCTTGACGGGGCTGGTTTGCGATTGGCTTTGCCGCAACTGCTGCGCTCAGGCCGAAAGGACCACGCGCCACTGCATACAGCAAAACCCAAAGATTCTAGCACACCCATGCAAGCCGACCTGATCGCAACCCGGGCCTTGGTACAGGCGGGCGCCCTGACTGCCGCCCAGGCGATGGACGAATCCATGCGCCTAGCGCAAGCCCCCGCCGCCGCCCATGCCTTTGTATCCGAGCGCTTTGAAGCAGAGCGCGAGCGCCTTCAACACACAGAAACAGCACACCTGCCGCTGGCTGGGCTGGCTATTTCTGTCAAAGATCTTTTTGACGTGGCGGGGCAAGTCACTACGGCAGGCTCCCTCGCCTTGCAAGACGCACCCGCCGCAACCAGCGATGCGCCCGCCGTGGCGCGTTTGCGGGCCGCTGGCGGCAGCATCGTCGGGCGCACGCACATGGTGGAATTCGCTTTCTCCGGCATCGGCACCAACCCACATTTCCCAACGCCCGCCGCGTTCGACTACCGCTTTGGCCCCCTGCCCGGGGCAGCGCGGGCGCCCGGCGGGTCTTCTTCCGGCGCCGCAGTGTCGGTCGCCAGTGGTGCGTGCTACGCAGCGCTGGGCTCAGACACCGGGGGGTCGATTCGCATTCCTGCCGCGTTCAACGGCATCGTGGGTTTCAAAAGCACAGCCCGCCTGGTGCCCACCACTGGCGCCGTGCCACTGTCCACCACCCTCGACACCACCTGCGCCATGACCCGCAGCGTGCGCGATGCCATCGTGGTGCATGAGGTTTTGGCCGCGCGCCGCGTCACCCGCAGCTCGGCCCCCTTGTCTGCCTGGCGCCTGGCCGTGCCAACCCATACATTTCTCGATGGACTGGATGGCACCGTGAGCACAGCCTTCCAGCGCACGCTGGACCTGCTGCGCCAGGCTGGTGCACAGATCGAGTCGATTGATTTGCCAGAAACGGGCGAGCTGGGCCCCATGCAGGCGCAGGGCACCCTGGCTGCCGCCGAAAGCTACGCCTGGCATCGCCCGGTGCTGGCCCGGCATGCCGAGCAATACGACCCGCGCGTGCGCAGCCGGATCGAGCGCGGCGCAGCGATGAGCGCGGCCGACTACATCCACCTGCAGCACGCGAGGCAAGCGTGGATATCGCGAATGGAAGCGCGGGTTGCAGGCTTTGATGCCCTGCTCTCCCCCACCGTCGCCATCGTGCCGCCCCTGCTGTCTGACGTAGCCCCAGGGGAAGCGCGTGACGCAGCCTTCTTCCAGGCCAACGCCTTGGTTCTGCGCAATACCAGCGTGGTCAACATGCTGGATGGGTGCGCCTTGTCACTGCCCTGCCATGTGCGGGGCGAGTTGCCCGTGGGCTTGATGGTCTGGCAGGCCGCAGGGCGTGACGATGCCGTCTTGAACGTTGGCCAACGCATCGAAGAATTACTACAAAAACAATAGCTGCTGGCGCTTATCTACAAAGCGCTAGAGCCCCATTTCGCTATCAATCCATGAAGATCGCCATCGTGGGCGCCGGAATCATCGGCGTCACCACTGCATACGAGTTTGCGCACGACGGCCATGAAGTCACCGTGCTGGAACAACGCAGCGCAGCAGCGGAAGAAGCCAGTTTTGCCAACGCCGGCCTGTTATCGCCCTATCTGACCACCCCTTGCACCATCGCGGGCAAACCGAGCCCCACAGCGCAGCGCCCTTGGCACACGCACACCGGCATTCGGCTGGCCCAGGGGGCTGGGCTGCACGAACTGGCCTGGCTGTGGCGCTGGCGCCGCAGCCACACGCCCCTGTCCACCCTGGAGAGCCTGGCCCGATACAGCCGTGAACGCACGCAAGCGATTGCTGCGCGCCACGAGCTGGACTTTGAAGCCAGCACGGGCCGACTGCTGTTTTTCCGCACCACCAAGCAACGCGCGCAGTACCAGCCGCTGCTGGACTGGATGCGCGAGGCGGGCACGGCAGTGCAAGACATGGACGCAGATGCAGCGCGCCAAGTAGAACCCGGTCTCTCGCCCGAGGCCCCGCTGCACAGCGCAGTGTTGCTGCCCCATGCCGTGTCAGGCAACTGCCGGCTGTTCGCGCAAATGCTGCGCCAGGGCATGCAGGGGGCCGGGGTGCAATTTGTTTTCAATGCCCAGGTGACCAGCTTGTCGAGCCAGCCCACGGGAATCTGGGTGAATGGCGAGCCCGACATGCGCCGTTTTGATGCAGTGGTGGTGTGCGCGGGCGCAGCCTCGCACACACTGCTGCGCCCGCGCGGCATTCGGCTGCCCATGGCCCCGGTGTTTGGCTACTCGGTAAGCGCCCCTTTGCGCGAAGCCACCCATGCGCCGCTGACCAGCGCACTGGACGTACAAGAGCAAATCACCATCACCCGCCAGGGCCAACGCGTGCGCATCACCGGCGGCGCCGAGCTGGGCTCGCCCCAGGCTGCCCACCACCACGCCACGCTCCAAAAGCTGTACCGCACCGTCAACGACTGGTTTCCGGGAGGGGCGCAGTTGTCGGGCCCGCTGCAAATCTGGCGCGGCGCCCGCCCCACCCTGACCGATGGCGCCCCAGCCCTGGGCAGCACCGCCCTGCCCGGCATCTGGCTGAACACCGGTCATGGAGCGGGTGGCTGGGCACTGGCCTGCGGTTGCGCTCGTGCTTTGGCAGACATGCTGAGCCAACGCGCACCAGAGATCAGCGTGCAGGGGCTGGAAGCGCAGCGCTTCTGAACCCACGCTGCGCCCACCCCATGGGCGCAGCCAGCACGCACAATGTCGGATACAGCAGTTCCCGTGAACTGCGGGACTGCAAGACCTTGCCATGCAACGCATCACGCCCGACCAAACCTACCCCCTGTTCAACACCGAAGCCACACGCCGCCTGGAGCAAGCCATGGCGGCCCAGTTGGCGCCGCACACCTTGATGCAGCGTGCGGGCCTGGCTGTGGCGCAACTGGCGCAAGCCATTGCACCGCATGCCCGCACGATCTGGATTGCCTGCGGCCCGGGCAATAACGGTGGAGACGGGCTGGAGGCCGCGCACCATTTGGCCCGCGCTGGGCGCAAAGTCGTCATCAGCTGGCTGGGCACCACCGAGACATTACCGCCCGACGCACGCCAATCCTGGGAAAAAGCCCGGCACTGCACGAACATGGTGTGGGCCGGCACGCCCCCCACCGATCTGACGGAACAAGACCTGTGCATTGACGCCCTGCTGGGCATTGGGGTGCGGTCATCCACAAGGCAGACACCATCCGGTTCGGCACGTGGCACCGTGCTTGCGCATTGGCTGGCACAACTGCGCAGTAGCGCGGCCCCCGTGCTGGCGGTGGATGTGCCCTCTGGGCTCGACGCCGATACAGGCCAATACGCACCCGGACTGGAGCCTGCCACTCACCGTGCGTCGGCGAAACCCGGCACAGCACATTACACGCTGAGCCTGTTGACGTTAAAGCCCGGACTGTTCACCGCCCACGGCAGGGACGCCGCAGGGCAGGTGTGGCGGCATGACCTGGGAGCTACCGCCGAGACCGGGCTGAACCACGAGCCCCCCACCGCCTGGCTAGCGGGCCCACCCCCTCGCGGCAGCAGGCTGCATGCCAGCCACAAGGGCAGCTATGGCGATGTGGCCGTCGTCGGCGGAGAAGGTCTGGCCTTGCGCGGCATGGGGATGACCGGCGCCGCCTTGCTGGCGGGCTCCGCAGCATTGCACGGCGGAGCGGGCCGCGTGCTGGTCAGCCTGCTGGACCAAGACCAGGCCACCGAGATCCACACACAACCCGAACTGATGCTGCGCCGATTTGAGGCACTCGAACTGGAAAGCCTCAGCGTGGTGTGCGGTTGCGGCGGCGGGCAGGCGGTGCGCACCGTGTTGCCCGCGGTGCTGCAGCGGGCCCAGGCGCTGGTGCTGGACGCCGATGCACTGAACATCATCAGCACCGACGGTGCCCTGCAACAGGCGCTGACAGCGCGTAGCGCCAGGCAACGCCCCACGGTGCTCACCCCCCATCCGCTGGAGGCAGCGCGGCTGCTGCACACCACAGCCGCACAGGTGCAAGCCCACCGGCTCATGGCGGCCCGCGAACTGGCAGAAAAATTCCAGTGCACAGTGACTCTCAAGGGGTCCGGCACGGTCATTGCCCACCCCGACGACATTCCGCACATCAATCCCACCGGCAATGGGAGACTGGCCACTGCGGGCACAGGGGATGTGCTCGCAGGGCTCATCGGCGCAGGGCTGGCCGCAGGCATGCCACCATTACAGGCGGCTATCCGGGCCGTGTTTGCACACGGCGAAGCGGCCGATGCGTGGCCTCTCGATGAGCCTCTGACCGCCGGAGCTTTGGCGCGGAGGATCAGAATCGGGTAAGGCCAGGCGCCCAGCCAACTTCACCCATGCAGGGGCTGGCTCTACCAGCCCTCTCAGCGGCTTTCAGGCTTGCTGAGCATTCAACCTCGCCGGGGTTTGCGGGCCTTACCCCTGGATGATTTGCCCGAGGTCGCCGCCTGCTTGACCGCAGCCTTGAGCGACTGGATGGGAGAGCGCGCCGCGTGACTACGCCCCGCAGGCTCCAGATCAGTGGCCGCTTCCGGCTTGGACTTGCGCCCCTTGGCTGCCACAGTCTCTTTTCGACCAGTCTCCGAGCGACCTTTTCGCGCGCCGGAGTCGGCACTTACGCCTTTGTCCCTGAGTGCCCGCCCGAGCAGCTCCTCGTTCTCGCGCACCAATCGGAAGTCGATCTTGCGTCCATCCAGGTCCACACGGCTGACCTGCACACGCACGCGCGTGCCGATGGCATAGCGAATGCCAGTGCGCTCACCACGCAGCTCTTGTCGGGCCTCGTCGAACTTGAAGTATTCGCCACCCAGCTCCGTGATGTGCACCAGGCCTTCGACGTACATCGCGTCCAGGGTCACAAAAATGCCGAAGCTGGTGGCTGCACTGACCACGCCGCTGTACTCCTCGCCCAGATGCTCGCGCATGTACTTGCATTTGAGCCAGGCTTCCACATCACGGCTGGCTTCGTCGGCGCGGCGCTCATTGGCACTGCAGTGCAAGCCCGCAGCCTCCCACGCCTGGATTTCCCGGCTTAGGGGTTTGACGTCTTTTTTCGGTTTGGTTCCTGGGGCAGCAACGCGCCCCGCCAGCCGTTTGGCCAGCTTGGCATGGGCCTCGCCCGGGGTGGGCAACACGGGCAACTGGTACCGGGTGTTGCCCAAAATGGCCTTGATCACCCGGTGCACCAGCAAGTCTGGGTAGCGGCGAATCGGGCTGGTGAAGTGGGTGTAGGCCTCAAATGCCAAGCCGAAATGACCGCTGTTGATGGGCGTGTAAATGGCTTGCTGCATAGACCGCAGCAGCATGGTGTGAATTTGCTGCGCGTCAGGCCGCTCTTTGGTCGCCTCGGCAATGGCCTGGAATTCAGAGGGCTTGGGGTTGTCGCTGATCGACATGCCCACCGCCATGGCCTTGAGATACCCGCGCAGGATCTCCTGCTTCTCAGGCGTGGGGCCCTCGTGTACACGGAACAAGCCGGGCTGGCCGCCCTGCTCAATGAAGTCCGCGCTGCAGACGTTGGCCGCCAGCATCGCCTCTTCGATCAGCTTGTGCGCATCGTTGCGCGTGCGGGGCACGATCTTCTCGATACGGCCGTTTTCGTCGCACACGATCTGGGTTTCGGTAGTTTCAAAATCCACCGCACCACGCTGTTGGCGCGCCACCTGCAACGCGCGGTACACGTCGTGCAGGTTGAGCAGATCTTTCACGCGATCCTTGCGCTTGCTGGCCTCAGGGCCACGCGTGTTCGCCAGGATGGCCGCCACCTCGGTGTATGTGAACCTCGCGTGGCTGTACATCACGGCGGGATAGAACTGGTACGCGTGTACCTCCCCCTTGGCCGTGACCAGCATGTCGCACACCATGCACAGTCGTTCCACCTCAGGGTTGAGCGAGCACAAGCCATTGCTCAACTTCTCGGGCAGCATGGGAATCACCCGGCGTGGGAAGTACACACTGGTGGCACGGTCATAGGCATCAATATCGATGGCACTGCCGGTTTCCACGTAGTGGCTCACATCGGCAATCGCCACCAGCAAGCGCCAGCCCTTGCCTCGCCCCACCTTGGCAGGCTCGCAATACACGGCATCATCAAAGTCGCGCGCATCTTCCCCGTCAATGGTGACGAGCGGCACATCGGTCAGATCAATGCGGCGCTTCTTGTCGATGGCCCTGACTTTTTCTGGCAGCGCCTTGGCTTGGGCTAGGCACGCTTCAGAAAACTCATGCGGCACACCGTACTTGCGCACCGCAATCTCAATCTCCATGCCAGGGTCGTCAACCTCGCCCAGCACCTCGGTGATGCGCCCGACGGGCTGCCCAAACAATGCCGGCGGCTCAGTCAACTCCACCACCACAACCTGGCCTGGCTTGGCAGCACCAGTTGCACCCTTGGGAATCAGAATGTCTTGCCCGTAACGCTTGTCTTCCGGGGCGACGAGCCAGACGCCACTCTCTTGCAAAAGCCTGCCAATCATGGGCTGAGAGGGGCGCTCGATAATCTCTACCACCCGGCCTTCCGGACGGCCGCGGCGATCTTGCCGAACGATGCGCACACGAACGCGGTCTTTGTGCAGCACTGCTCGCATCTCGTTCGGGGGGATGTAGATATCTCCCTCACCATCGTCACGAATGACAAAACCATGCCCATCACGGTGCCCCTGGATGCTGCCTTCGATTTCGTCAGACAGGTGTGCGGGCGCAGCGCCGGGGGTGTTTTTTTTGATATACAATCTAAATCTTTCCTGAAATGCCCAGGTGGCGGAATTGGTAGACGCACTAGTTTCAGGTACTAGCGAGTAACATCGTGGAGGTTCGAGTCCTCTCCTGGGCACCAAGTTTAACGACAACCGATGACGGTTTTCGAAATAAAAAAGCCACTGCATGTTCAGTGGCTTTTTTGTTGGAGCAGGAGCTTCGCTGAGTCATTTTTTAAAAAATGACCGAGAAAGCCGAGAGCATCAAAAATTTGCTCTATAATTCAAATCTTTCCTGAAATGCCCAGGTGGCGGAATTGGTAGACGCACTAGTTTCAGGTACTAGCGAGTAACATCGTGGAGGTTCGAGTCCTCTCCTGGGCACCAAATTCAAAAACCGCTGCAAACGCAGCGGTTTTTTTTTCGCCCAAAGCATGGTGAGGGATTCAAACTACCCCCCAGCTTTCAGATATCAGGAATCAGACGCTTGCCTGACGAGAATGCATCGTCCCGCGCATAACCCAACTTATCGCAGAAGCTGAGCACACTGGCGTTACTGGTGCGTACAAGCACATTGACTTTGGGACAGCCCAGCGCCAGCAAGCGTTGTTCCACCTCCTCCATCAGGGCGCGCCCCAAGGACATTTGCTGATGGCCGGGAGCGACGGCCAGGTAATAGACAGATCCTCGATGCCCGTCATAGCCCGCCATGGAGGTGGCTACCAGAACATCAGCCCCTTGGCTATCGGCCGGCAAGTTTCCCACGAGGAAAAGCTCTGGCTGGCAATGACTCTTGCGCTCAATATCCTTGTACGGATCGTTCCAAGGCCGGATCAGTCCGCAGTCACGCCATAGCGCGACTGCGGCCGATGCATCGGTCTCCCGAAACGGGCGAATCTTCAACGCCCGTACCGCCACTTATTTGCGCAGCAGCGTCTTGAGCACGTTCTGCAAACGGCGGGCGCTGCCTGCATCACTGGCACTCGACAACACACGAGCGGTGTCGTCACCCCATGTCTGGGCTGGCGACGGATCATTGCGGCGCGTCAGCAATTGCAGTTGCAGCATGCGGCGGGCAGCGATGTGCTCTGCGGGGGTTGGCACTTCTGCGGCAATCTCCAAGCGCAACAACGCTTCAGCAGCGTCACCCTTCGGAGCAGCAGACAGCGCCTGCGCCCAGGCGGCACGGACGGACGCAGACACACGTCCACCCAAATCCTGAGCACTGGGTAGCTGGGTCGCGTCTCGCTTTTCCCAAGCCGTCAGCAAGTGCGTCAATGCCTCGCCATGGGCCTGCGCAGCCAGTTTTTTCAGCGTTTGCTGCGCGTGCTCCATGGCATCACGCTGGGCACGGAATGCCGTATCCCCCAAACGTGGGCCACGGTCTTCGCGTTCTGGGCGGTCGCCAAAACGACCACCCCGATCGTTGCGATCACCAAAGCGCCCATCTGCGCGAGGGCCGCGACTGCCATCCCGATCACCTGGGCGACCATCTCGGCGATCTCCGGGACGAGCACCACGCCCCGCCACTGCAGGGGCATCCTTCTTCATGCCAGGCCGGTCGTCACCACGCACCGCAACCACAGGGCGCGCAGCAGGCTTGGGAGCTGCGGGCGCTGGGGCCGCGGTCTCGCCAGAGGCATCCGACGGCTGCTCGGATGCTACAGTTTCTGTAGCATCTTGCGCTGACACAGCTTGGCTCTTCTCGGAATCTGCTTCACTTTCGGCAACCGCCTGAGCCGCCAGCGCTTGGCCACGCAAAGCCGCCTCAAGGGCTTGCATGGCGGCGCGAATCTGCTGGGCATCGCCACTGGCATTGGCAGCCTCCAGCGCTTTGGAAGCCTCCAGCACAACGCGGTCGCGTGCGCTCAATTCCGTCGTGGCGCGCTCACGCTCCGCCGATTTGCGATTGAATGCCTCATCAATCGGCTTGCGGAAGGCATCCCAAAGTTTTTGCTCCTGCTTGCGGTCCAGCGGCACCGACTGGGCTTCGGCTTGCCAACGCTGCTGCAAGGACTTGACGGCATCGATGCGCAACACAGCAGCAGCACCGAGCGCAGCCGCTTCTTCGATCATGGCATGGCGTCGCGCCAGGCTTTCCTTCTGCGCAGCTTCCAGAGGAGCAGCGGCAGCAGCAATCGCCTGCTTCCACAGGGGCTGCAACTCAGCAAACAGCTTTTCGCCCACATGTCCGCTTTCACGCCAGCGGTCACCAAACTGGTAAAGCGCACGGTGGATGCCCTTCCAGTCGCCAGAGGCAGCGTGCTCCTGGGCCCATGCCTTGACCTCTTCAATCAGCGCCAGACGCTGGGCCTTGTGCTCAGCAGCCTCGCTACGGATCTTGTCCAGCCAGGCCTCGACCACCTTGTGAGCCGCATTGCAGGCTTCGTCAAACTTTTTCCACAGCGCATGGTTGGGTGCGCCGCCTTGGTCCGTTTGCTTCCACTGCTCACGCAATTGACGCAGCGTTTCCTGCATCTTGCGGCCACCCAAGGCCTGGCCTTCAGGGCGATTGAGCAGCCCTTCGGCTTTGGCGACCAAGTCCTCGCGCACCTGGTCAGCGCTCCAGCGCTGCCAGCCCTCCAGTTCACCTGCAGCAACCAAAGCGGAATGGACTTGCTGCTCCAAAGCAGCATCGATGTGCTTCCCTTGGGTCTTGAGCACTGCGCGCAGCGCAGCAGCCGCGCCTGCACTGGCTTTGCCGTGGCCTTCAGCCGTTTCTTTTTCCAGCGTAGCCAACGCTTCGCGCACCGCCTGTACGGCTTTGTCACGCACTTCGGGGTCTACCTTGGGCTTGGCGGGGCGGGCTGACTTGGCCGCGGCAGCCGCTGCCTCAGAAGGCAAACCACGGGCTACGCGCAGCTCATCGGCCCACACAGGCACGGGGGGCAGAGGCGCATTGACGTCTTCAGCAGCCGCAACAGCCTGCGCCAGAGCGGGCTGAAACGCTTCCCACACCACCAGCAACTGGGCCTTGGAGCTTTCCAGCTGTTGCGGAAAGCGTGCTTCCACGCTCACCCAGCTGGCATCACTGGTCAGCCCCTGGGCTTGTTCTTGCCAGCGCGCAACGTCAGCACGCAATAACTCCAGAGCTGCCTGGGCATCGCGCCAGGACTTGGTGGAAAGCACCTCAATGCGCTGGGCCAGCAACACTGCGGCCTCGCGCTGCACCTGCACGCGGTGCTGCAGATCTTCGATGACTTTGACACGGTCAGCAATCTGTACCTTCAACAGCGACAGCGGCTCCCTCGACAAAGGCGCACCGGCCTTCGCTGCATCGCGCTGCCATGCCAGGGCATCGGCAATGTTGAGCTTGGAGGCAGACAGCAAAGCCTGGGCTTTGTCTGCCCATTCAGCCGCGATGGCCTCTTGGCCCTTGGCACGGCGGATTTCGTCCAGTCGCTCGCGGACCGCACGGGCAGCACCCTTGTCACGACCGCTCAACTCCTTGAACACTTCTTGCAACTGCTCCGGCGCAGGCTGTGTGGTCAACCACTCGCGGATACGCGACGCCCGTTCTCCGGACGTGGCTGCAGAGAACGCGCCACCGGTCAATGCATCCAGTGGATGCGGCTCATGGGTTTTGGCCGGGGCCGGATTCACTTCAGGTGCTTCAGACATTTTGCTGCGGGAAAAAAAAGGAAACATGGGTTCATTGAAAAACAGAGAAGGCCTCAATGGGAGTCCCTGAGAACCTTCCCGGCCCTACACAGAGGGGCCGCGATGACGAGAACAAATATCTGCAAGGAGCTGCGGCCTGACCTCAAGCGAGGAACAACTCGCTAATGATGCCGCTGCACTCAACCCTGGGGCATGACTTGACACAAAGACTCCCAATGCACTTCTCGTCATGCCTCGTGCGGGGCTGCACCTATGGCACCGCCCCAGGAAAGGCTCCCATTATCTATATATATGCAAGCGCAGTTGCATTGGCACCGTACGGTGGGACGAAAGCACGCAAGAGTTACCTGCATAGCAACGGCTGCGCCGCAAACAAGAAAGCCCGACCAGCACCACCACAAGGCAGGCTGACCGGGCTTGACGGCTGACACAACGGTCTTTGCCATCTATTCGCACGATGGAGGAAATCGTCCTGCGTGCGAGGGGGCAAGAGATTGCCCCCAAGGGGTTGCCTTGAAAGCCTTGCCTGCTGCACCTGGGCACTGAATGCCATCGGAGGGAGGCTTGGCTTCGTTCGGCGATGCCTGAAATCACAGGCAATTTCACCTTATCAAACCGGGCATCGAACTTCAAGCTGCAATTTAAATCGGACTCATGCCACCGATAGGTTCTTTGACACCGATGCTCGCTCCCTCAAGGGAAATTCAGCAATTTGGACTGTCACAACAGAGAAAAACTGGCTAAAACCACAGTTATTTTATAATTTTTTTGTCTTAAAACTATTTTTGATAGTATTGACCAAGCATTAAGTACCCTCCTAGAATCCGCCAGCCTTGAAAACCAAGGCATCCAAAGTCCCAATCCGCTGCCGAACCCGGCTAAGTCAACACTGTCTCCCCTGCACTACGCAGTCACCGCAGACAGCAGTTGATGGCGTACCAATCCAAGCGGAAGCTCGCTTCAGCACTGCGAACACCAGCAGTCACTCCAGAGCCTCCGCCTCAGAAAGGAAGAGCTATGACAGCGTCAGGAAAATTTGTCTCCGGCCTACGAACCTTCGTGACCGATGTGACCAATGGTTTTCTTGAAATCACCCACAACAGCTTTGCCCTCATCGGCCTGGCTGTTGCCTTTGTTGCGATCACCTTGACTGCGCGCCCTGATCTGCGCCAGGCAGGAGAGGAGCAACTCATGAACTGGCTGCAGGAGCGACAAGTCGCAGCCATCGGCATGCCCGTAGAGCCCGACGCCAGCGAACGCGCTACGGCAGGCAACCCGAAGGACCTGCCCAAAGAGCAGGCGGCTGTGGCCTTTTGGCTGAGCAAAAAGTACAAGGTGGCTCCAGAGCCCCTGAGCGTTCTGGTCGCTGAGGCGTATGACATTGGCACACGCACCAAGCTGGATCCGACACTCATCCTCGCCATCATGGCCATCGAGTCAAACTTCAATCCGTTTGCCCAAAGCGCGGTCGGTGCGCAAGGCCTGATGCAAGTGATGACCCGTGTGCATACGGAGAAGTACCAGAATTTCGGTGGGCACTTTGCAGCGTTCGACCCTGTGTCCAACCTTCGCGTCGGCGTGAAGGTGCTGCAGGAGTGCATTGCACGCGCAGGTTCGATCGAAGGGGGTTTGCGCTACTACGTGGGCGCCGCCAACCTACCAGACGATGGCGGGTACACCGCCAAGGTGATGGCAGAGCATTCGCGCCTGCGCCAGGTGGCCAATGGTCGGTCTGTGCCTGTCAATGCGCCCGTCATGCTCTCCACCCAAGCTCCTGCGGCCACACCGGCGCAAGCTATTCCAGCCGCATCGCGCAATGCTGGCGAACGCCCCTCGGCCGAAGCCGACAGCAAGGTCGCGTTGCTCGGCTCTGTGGGCTCCTGAAGCCAGGTGCTGTCACCCCGCGTGGCAGCACAGTATTCAGACCAGACACTTACCAAAACGCCCAGCGGACTCAAAGCGCCGCCACCCGGCAGGCCCATGAGTACCTCAGCTACACTACGGGGGTACGCGACTGGCGATAGGCGTGGCACTTTTCAGGTGTCACCGCTGACGTGGAAAACAACAAGATCCGTCATCTTGTGAACCACTGGGGAGCGTGCCGCGAAGGACCTGGGCCTGAGCGTTCCGCCGTTCGCCTGGGCAGCCCTTGTTTCAAGGGACATAAGTTCATAGGACTGCCATACCATGTACGACCGCAAAATTCTTGTCGAACAAACCGATCCCGAGCTGTTTGCTGCCATCCAGGCTGAAAACGCCCGCCAAGAGCACCACATCGAGCTGATCGCCAGCGAGAACTACGCCTCCCCCGCCGTGATGTGGGCGCAAGGCACCCAGCTCACCAACAAATACGCCGAAGGCTACCCAGGCAAGCGCTACTACGGTGGCTGCGAGCATGTGGACGTGGCGGAGCAATTGGCCATTGACCGCGTGAAGAAGATCTTCGGCGCCGATGCGGCCAACGTGCAACCCCACTGCGGCGCATCTGCCAATGAAGCCGTGTTCCTGGCCTTCCTGAAGCCCGGTGACACCATCATGGGCATGAGCCTGGCCGAAGGCGGCCACCTGACCCACGGCATGCCACTGAACATGTCGGGCAAGTGGTTCAACGTGGTTAGCTACGGTCTGGACAAGAACGAAGCTATTGACTATGACGCGATGGAAGCCAAGGCCCGCGAGCACAAGCCCAAGCTGATCGTGGCTGGCGCATCTGCTTACAGCCTGCACATCGATTTCGAGCGCTTTGCCAAGATCGCCAAGGAAATCGGTGCCATCTTCATGGTGGACATGGCCCACTACGCTGGTCTGATCGCCGCCGGTGTATACCCCAACCCTGTGCCCCACGCCGACGTGGTCACATCCACCACGCACAAGAGCCTGCGCGGCCCCCGTGGCGGCATCATCCTGATGAAAGCCGAGCACGAGAAGGCGATCAACAGCGCCATCTTCCCCGGCCTGCAAGGCGGCCCCCTGATGCACGTGATTGCCGCGAAGGCCGTGGCCTTCAAGGAAGCACTGACGCCCGAGTTCAAGGCCTATCAAGAGCAAGTGGTGAAGAACGCCAAGGTCGTGGCCGAGACGCTGACCCAGCGTGGTCTGCGCATCGTGAGCGGTGGCACGCAAAGCCACGTGATGCTGGTGGACCTGCGCGCCAAGGGCATCACGGGCAAGGAAGCCGAGGCTGTGCTGGGCGCTGCTCACATGACCATCAACAAGAACGCCATTCCCAACGACCCTGAAAAGCCGATGGTGACCAGCGGCGTGCGCATTGGCACCCCCGCCATGACCACCCGTGGCTTCAAGGAAGAAGAAGCGCGCCTGACGGCCAACCTGATCGCCGACGTGCTGGACAACCCACGCGATGAAGCGAACATCGCCGCCGTGCGCGAAAAGGTCAACGCCCTGACCGCACGCTTCCCTGTCTACCGCTAAGCAGGTAGCCAGCGACCATGAAATGCCCCTTCTGCAGCCACCTGGAAACGCAAGTCGTTGAAACACGGGTGTCTGAAGACGGGGTGTTCATCCGGCGCCGCCGCCAGTGCGGCGCCTGTGACAAGCGTTTCACGACCTACGAGCGGCCGGAAGTGAACTTTCCGGCCATCGTCAAGAAAGACGGTCGCCGCATCGAGTACGAACGCGGCAAGCTGCTCGCCTCTTTCAACCTGGCGTTGCGCAAGCGCCCGGTGAGCACCGAGCAGATCGATAGCGCCATTGAGCGCATTGAAGAAAAGCTGCTGAACCTGGGGCAGCGTGAGGTGAACTCTGGCCGCATCGGCGAGCTGGTGATGCGCGAGCTCAAGAAGCTCGACAAGGTGGCCTATATCCGCTTTGCCAGCGTGTACCGCAGCTTTGAAGACATTGACGAGTTCAGAGCGCTGGTAGACGAAGTGCGCAAATAGGCTGGTGTTGCCGGGGTTGTGCAGGCAAATACAACCAAGCTATCATTTTTATAGCTGCCAGCGCTTACCGTATAAGCGCTGCAGGCCAATTTGGCCGATATTTTTCAATCACCTGGGCATCAATCGCTTCAAAGCCCCCACGGGCAGATGCGCTCTCACCCCAGCCCACTACGGGGCGCGCTGGATGCGGTTGGTGAGCGGTGGCGCAATCGGGCTGTGTGCCAGCACGTAGGCCTCCAGCACATCCAGATCGAGATCACCACCCGTGGTGTCTCGCCCCTCCATGAACACTGTGAAGCCATCCCCGCCACTGGCCAGAAAGCTGCTGATGGCCACCCGTACTTCGGCGGTGTCCTCCAGCGGCTTGCCATGCAGGGTCATCTGGCTGATGCGCGAGCCAGCGGGTTGCGACAGGTCGTACCGGTAGCCAAATCCTTCAGACACCGACAGCACCCGAGGGGACTGCAGCGTGCTGGTGCCGCCGGCAAACTGTTGCTCCAGCACCGCGCGGATCTGCGCGCCGGTGTACGTGCGCACCATGATGTTGTTGCCAAACGGCTGAACGCTGAAAAGCTGCCCATAGCGCAGCTGGCCTTGCGCATCAGGTACCAGATCAGCCCGCAAGCCACCGGAGTTCATGAACGAGAGCTGGGCACCGCCTTTCTGCTGCGCGCGGGTCGCGGCCAACTGGGCATCTGCCACCAGATTGCCCAACGCGCTTTCCAGCGCTTCGTTGCGCACGCGCAGCAGCGGCGCGCTGGCCTGGCCCACGGGCCGCTGCGCCAGGGGTTCGGCTGCGGCCTTGTAGCGCGCCACGAGTTGTTGCACGAACGGGTCGGCCGGATAGGCCGGAACGGCAGCGTTCAGGGGCACCAGCCCCTGGCTGCCGGTAAATGCCTCGCCCTGCACGATGTGGTTGTGGGCACTTTTGCGCACTAGCTTGCGGGTGGCCGTATCCACCCGCAGTGACACCTCGGTCAGCAACGCGCCGTACTGCCCGGCGCTGGTCAGCAAAAACGGGCGGGCTGGATTGATGCGGCCGTAGTCACAGACATAGGCCTGGTGGGTGTGGCCGGAGACGACCACATCCACAGAGGGGTCCAGCCGCTCCAGAATCGGCACGATGTCGCCGTTGATGCCAGAGCATTCCTGCTCCAGCACCTTGGCATCGGTGTAGCCCCCTTCGTGGATGGCGACCACGATCACATCCGCGCCCTGGGCGCGCAACTGGGGCACCAGGGCATTGGCCGTGGCGGCCTCGTCTTCAAAACGCAGGCCTTTCACGCCCGCAGGGCTCACCATGGTGGGCGTGGCCTTGAGCGTCATGCCGATGAAGCCCACCGCCACGGTGGCATTGCCCTGCGTGAAACGTTTGATGCCCGTAGCTGGCAACAAAGGCTGGCCATCTTCACGCACGGTGTTGGCGGCCAGAAAGCGGAACTTGGCCCCTTCAAAGGGCTGGCTGATCTGGCAGGGCTCGCGCACCGTGAATTTCTCGCAACCGCCCTGCTGCAGGCGCAGCAGCTCTTGCCAGCCCCGGTCAAATTCGTGATTGCCTACTGCAGAGAAGTCGATCTGCATATGGTTCACGGCTTCGATGGTGGGCTCGTCCAGGAACAGGGCCGACACCAGGGGCGATGCACTCACCATGTCCCCAGCGGTGATCACGGCATGGTGCGGATGCCGGGCCTTGAGCTGCGCGATGGCGCTGGCCAGGTAGGCGGCGCCACCGGCGGGCACACGCTCCACGCCCTGCTGGCTGCGGATGGGTATCGCAATGTGGGGCGGCTCCAGGTTGCCGTGAAAATCGTTGAAGGCGATCAGCCCGATATCCACGAAGTTGGCCTGAGTCTGCGAACCGGGGGGATGGGCGCAGCCCATCAACGTGGTCAAAGTGAGGGTTGCCGCCAGTGCGGCGACCGCTTTGCTAGCTTTTTTCGCGATCATTCCAAGCTCCGTTCCTTGAGGGCGCTGTGCCCCACCTTCCAGGCACACAGGCAGGACAACACACTGGCCGCCATAGCCGCCCAGTACACCGACGCCAAGCCAGCAGCATCGCCCAAAGCGCCCCCTGCCAATGCCCCCACCACGCCAGGCAGGCCATAGGCCAGCACCGTGTACAAGGCCTGCCCGCGCCCGCGCAGACGACCTGGGAAGTATTCCGAAAGCAGCGCCATGCACACTGTATGGTGGGCCGCAAAGGTGAGCGCGTGCAGCATCTGCGCCACCACCAGCACCAGCAACCACGCACCTGCGGCAGCCGTCATGCCCATGCGCAGCGCCATGGCAGCAGCGCACACCAGCAGCCAGCGACTCAAGGGCCAGCGCGGCAGCCAGCGCCCCTGGGTGAAGAACCATGCGATCTCTACCACCACAGACACCGCCCACAGCACGCCAATGGTGGATTTGCGATACCCCAAGGCATCCAGGTACAGCGAGAAGAACACGTAGACCGCAATGTGGGCCAGCACGTGAAAGCAAGCCGATGCGAAAAACCACCGCACCTGGGGCCTGCGCAAGACGGGGGCCATGGCAGGCCTGGCGCCATGACTGGTGCTGGAAGAAGGCTGCCCCTCTTCCAGGCGGGGCAAGAGCCAGGTGCTGGCCACCACCGCCACCAGGGTGGCCAGCGTCCAGCCTGGGAAGTCGGCCATGCCAAACTTCTCAAACCACGCCCCGGCCGCAAACACCGTGACCAGAAAGCCCAGCGAGCCCCACAGCCGCACCCGGCCATAGCGGCGCGCATCGAAGCTGCCTTCCTGGCTTACCAAGTGGGCCATGGCAGCCTCGCTCATCGGCATCATGGCGCTGGTGTGGGTGAACATGAGCAGCAGCACGGCCGCAATCCACCAAGTGCCGCCGGGCACCCACAGGCCCGCTGAAATCACCAGCGCAAGCGTCGAACACCAGCGCAGCAAGGGCACACGCTGGCCGGTATGGTCGCTCAACACGCCCCAGCCATAAGGCGCAAACAGGCGCGTGAGGGATTGCAGCGACGTCAGCACCCCGATGGTGACCAGGGGCAGGCCCAGACTTTTGAGCCAGAGCGGCAGGTACGGGTTGAAAAACCCGATGTGTGCGAAGTAACTGGCCGACAGGGCAGCAAACGGCACCAGCGGCCGCCGCGCCCCCAGCGTGCGCAAGCGCTGCATGCGAGGCGACTGCCTGGCAGGGCTTACAGGAACGAGGCTTTGATGGGCGCCACCGCGTGCACCACATCGCCGCACTGGGCCCGGTGGCGCAGGGCATGGTCCATCACCACCAGGGCCAACAGTGCCTCGGCGATGGGCGCAGCACGAATGCCCACGCAGGGGTCGTGCCGCCCTTTGGTGATCACCTCGGTGGGGTTGCCGTGGACGTCGATCGATTCACGGGGGCTGATGATGGAGCTGGTGGGCTTGATCGCCAGGCTCACTTCCAGGTCTTGCCCGGTGCTGATACCGCCCAGCACCCCCCCAGCGTTATTGGACATGAAGCCGTTGGGCGCCATGGAATCGCCATGGGTGGTGCCGCGCTGGGCCACGCTGGCAAAGCCGACGCCAATTTCCACGCCCTTGACGGCGTTGAGCCCCATCATGACGAAGGCGATGTCGGCGTCCAGCTTGTCGTACAGCGGCTCACCCAAGCCTACCGGCACGCCAGTGGCCTGCACACGGATGCGCGCACCGCAGGAATCACCCGCCTTGCGCAAGGCGTCCATGTAGTCCTCGTATTCGGCGACGTCAGCCACCGGCGCAAAGAACGGATTGCTGCGCACGTGATCCCAGCTCTCAAAGGGGATTTGCAGCTCGCCCAGCTGCGTCATGCACGCACGAAACTGCGTGCCGTATTGCTGCTGCAGCCATTTCTTGGCCACGGCACCAGCCGCCACGGTGGGGGCCGTGAGCCGGGCAGACGAGCGGCCGCCACCGCGAGGGTCACGAATGCCGTATTTGTGCCAGTAGGTGTAGTCGGCATGCCCAGGGCGAAAACTCTGCGCGATGTTGCCGTAGTCCTTGCTGCGCTGGTCGGTGTTGCGAATGAGCAGGGCAATGGGGGTGCCTGTGGTCTTGCCTTCGTACACCCCCGAGAGAATTTCCACGGCATCGGGCTCGTTGCGCTGCGTAACGTGCCGGCTGGTGCCTGGGCGGCGGCGGTCCAGGTCGATCTGGATATCGGCCTCGGACAGCGGCATGCCAGGCGGGCAGCCATCAATCACGCAGCCGATGGCTGGACCATGGGATTCACCAAAATTGGTGACAGTGAAAAGGGTGCCTAGGGTATTGCCGCTCATGGCGAGGATTATCCCAGAGCAATTCAGTCCTACATGCGCATAGAGCGCTTGGCAGAGCGCCTGTGTAGGACTAGCATGGGGTCAGACTCTTGAGAAGCGCATGCCAACCTCCCCATCGCTCCATGGAGCCCCCGCCACGCCACGCACTCTGTTGCACCATGAGCCGCCCCCCTGCTGGCCGACAGCCCCTTGCGCCAAGCCCTGGATTGCAGCGACAACGCCATCGCGCTGACCAACCGCGACCGGCAGGTGGTGTATGTCAACCAGGGCTTCACGCGCCTTTTTGGCTTCACCATTGACGAGGCGCGGGGCCGTTACCTCAGCGACATGCTGCAGGGCCCGCACACGCACCAGGGCCTGACGGAAGCCATTCGCAGCGGATTGCGCCTGCAAGGGCATTACCACGGCGATGCGCTCATCTACAGCCGCGATGGCCAACCGCGCTGGGTATCGATGGTGGTCAACAAAGCGGATGAAGCACAGGGAGGTCCCGGCGGCTCCATCACGGTGCTCACCGACATCACCCTGACCAAGATGCATGAAGTGCTGCAAAAGCGCGTGCTCGAAAGCATGGTTAGCGAAACCAGCCTGCCCGAGCTGATGACCAGGGTGTGCAAAGAGGTGGAAAACATTGCCCCGGAGGTCACGGCCTCCATCCTGACGGTAGACACGAACGGCCGGGTTCATCCCCTGGCGGCCCCCGGTTTACCAGACCACACCTGCGCGGCACTCGATGGCGTGCAGATCGGCCCCAACGTTGGCTCCTGCGGCACGGCGGCCTATTTGGGCAAGCCTGTGGTCACCACCAGCATCGCCACCGACCCGCGTTGGGATGACTGCCGCGCTCTCTTCGAATCGACCGGACTGAAGGCCTGCTGGTCCAGCCCCATCAAAAACCACCAGGGGCAGGTGGTTGGCACATTCGCGTTTTATTTCAAGGAGCCGCGCGAACCCAATGCGCTGCACAAGAGCCTGGTGCAGGTCTGCCTGCACCTGTGCGCCCTGGCCATTGAGCGCGACGCTTCGCGCCAGCGCATCCACCAGCTGGCGTTCTTTGACGTGCTGACCGGCCTGCCCAACCGCGCCATGTTCCGCAACAACGCGGAAAGGGCCCTGTCCAGCATGGCACGTGACCACCAGACCGGCGCCCTGCTCTTCGTGGACCTGGACCGATTCAAGCAGGTCAACGACACCCAGGGCCATGCGGCCGGAGACATCTTGCTGCGGGTGGTGGCGCAGCGCCTGGGCGAATGCGTGCGCGCCCAGGACTGCATTGGCCGCCTGTCGGGCGACGAATTCGTACTGCTGCTGTCTAACTGCACCACGGAACAAGCGGTGCAAACGGCGCAGCGTGTACTGGGCAGCATCGCCATGCCGGTAGACATCCAGGGGCAGATCAACCTGCCCAGCGCCAGCGTCGGGATTTCCATTTATCCCTATGACGGCACTGACATCGACACCCTGGTGCGCCATGCTGACCAGGCGATGTACCAGGCCAAAAGCGACCATCGCCACAGCCTGCAACTTTTCAGCCAGGAGATGAACCGGCGCGCGCAGGAACGCGCTGCCATGGAGCGGGCCCTGCACCACGCACTGGAGCGTGGCGAGCTGACCCTGCACTACCAGCCCCAGATCACCTCGGACCCGGTGCTGGCGCTGCACGGCATGGAGGCCCTGGCCCGCTGGAGCCATCCCGAATGGGGCGCAGTCTCTCCAGCGCAGTTCATTCCACTGGCCGAAGAAACCGGGTTGATTCCGGCGCTTACCGATTGGCTGGTGAATGAGGTCTGCCAGCAAATCAACACCTGGCGCGCAGCCGGCGTTGAGGTGCCGCATGTGGCAGTGAATCTGTCCGGGCGCAGTTTTCACCAAAAAGGGTTTGCGCAGAACGTGAGCGACACCTTGCGCCAGCATGGCTTGGCGGCGCACGACCTGCTGCTGGAAATCACCGAGAGCGTGATGATGGATGCGCGCGAGATAACCCAGGAGAACATCGAGTTGCTGAGCCAGCAGGGATTTCGCCTGTCACTGGATGACTTTGGCACCGGCTACTCTAGCCTGAGCTACCTGCACCGCCTGCCAATCACAGAGCTGAAGCTGGACAAGTCTTTCGTGCAGGACCTGGAACACAGCGAAACGGCCCGAGCACTCACGATTTCCGTGCTGAGCATCGCGAAGAGTCTGGGCATGACCGTGGTGGCCGAGGGCGTGGAAACGTCGCAGCAGTGCCGCTGGCTGAAAGAGCACGGCTGCGAGGTGATGCAGGGCTACCTGCTGGGCCGCCCCATGCCGGCACACATGCTGCACGCGTGGTCTTTGGAAGCCAGCGCCGTTTGCTGCAGCTGAGCACCTGGGCAGCAGCCCCTGCGCTCAGGCCTTGGTATCGTCTTCCGCAGGCCAGTCGCGGATGTAGGCCTTGAGCATCTGGTTTTCGAAGTTCTGGCTGTCTACCACGGCCTTGGCCACGTCGTAGAAGCTGATCACGCCCATGAGCATGCGCTTGTCCATCACGGGCATGTAACGGGCGTGGCGGTCCAGCATCATGCGGCGCACCTCGTCCATGTCGGTTTCCAGCGTGCAGGTCAATGGCGCATCGTCCATCGCAGAGCGCACGCGCATGGTGCCCACCGAGCCCCCGTTGCGCACCATGGCCTGGATCACTTCGCGGAAAGTGAGCATGCCTACCAGGTCACCGAGCTCCATCACCACCAGCGACCCAATGTCTTTCTCGGCCATCACCTGGGCCGCTTGGGCCAAAGGCTCGTCCGGCGTCACGGTGTAGAGGGTGTTTCCTTTGACGCGAAGGATGTCGCTGACTTTCATGGTGCAAGGTCTCCGGGGGGCGCGCTGCGCTGTAGGCGTAATCGCATCAAATATAGCCCACAATTTACGCTCACATCGACAACATCGGAGACAGAACCCATGCCCGGTTATTCAGACCCCGGCTTCGACACGCTGGCGCTGCACGCAGGCGCCAGCCCCGACCCCGCCACCGGCGCACGCGCCACCCCCATCCACCTGACCACCTCGTTCGTCTTTGAGTCGAGCGACCACGCGGCCTCCCTCTTCAACCTGGAACGCGGCGGCCATGTGTACAGTCGCATCAGCAACCCCACCAACGCGGTGCTGGAGCAGCGCGTGGCCGCCCTGGAAGGCGGCGTGGGTGCCATTGCCACCGCCAGTGGCCAGGCCGCACTGCACCTGGCGATTGCCACGCTGATGGGCGCAGGCAGCCACATCGTGGCCAGCACGGCGCTGTATGGCGGCTCACAAAACCTGCTGCACTACACGCTGTCGCGCTTCGGCATCGAGACCACGTTTGTGAAGCCGGGCGACATCGACGGCTGGCGCGCTGCGGTGCGCTCCACTACCCGCCTGTTCTTTGGCGAAACCGTGGGCAACCCCGGCCTGGATGTGCTGGACATCCCCACCGTGTCGTCCATTGCGCACGAAGCGGGTGTGCCACTGCTGGTGGATTCCACCCTCACCTCGCCTTGGCTTATCAAGCCGTTTGAACATGGCGCAGATCTGGTCTACCACTCGGCCACCAAGTTCCTCTCGGGCCACGGCACCGTGGTGGGTGGCATCGTGGTGGACGGCGGCAGCTTTGACTGGGATGGTCCAAAGTCGGCTGGCAAGTTTGCCGAGCTGACGCAGCCCTACGATGGCTTTCACAACATGGTGTTCACCGAAGAGAGCACCGTGGGCGCCTTTCTGTTGCGTGCGCGGCGCGAGGGCCTGCGCGACTTTGGCGCCTGCATGAGCCCGCACACGGCCTGGCTCATCCTGCAGGGCATCGAGACCCTGCCGCTGCGCATGGCGCAGCACATGCGCAACACCGAGAAGGTGGTCGAATTTCTGGCCGCGCAGCCGTTTGTGTCGCGCGTGGGCCACCCCTTGCTGGAGTCTCACCCCAGCCATGCCCTCGCGCAAAAGCTGCTGCCACGCGGCGCGGGCTCGGTGTTCAGCTTTGACCTCAAGGGCAACCGAGAGCAGGGCAAGAAGTTCATCGAAACCCTCAGGGTCTTCAGCCACCTGGCCAATGTGGGCGACTGCCGCAGCCTGGTGATCCACCCTGCCAGCACCACGCACTTCCGCATGAGCGACGAGGCGCTGGCGGGCGCAGGCATCAGCCAGGGCACGATCCGCCTGTCCATCGGTCTCGAAGACGCCGACGACCTCATCGACGACCTGAAGCGCGCGCTGAAAGCCGCTGAGAAAGCGGGGGCCTGACCATGCATATCAACGTCAACGGTGCCGCCATCTACGCCTACACCGGCGGCAAGGCCTTCGATGCCGCCAAGCCTACCGTGGTGTTCATCCACGGCGTGCTTAACGACCACAGCGTGTGGGCCCTGCAAAGCCGCTACATGGCCAACCACGGCTGGAACGTGCTGGCCATCGACCTGCCCGGCCACTGCCGCAGTGGCGGCGATGCGCCCGCCACGGTGGAGCAAGGCGCGGACTTCATCGGCGCGCTGCTGGATGTCGCGGGCGTGCAGCGCGCGGCACTGGTGGGCCACAGCTGGGGATCGCTCATTGCCATGGAGGCGGCCGCGCGGCTCAAGGACCGCATCAGCCATCTGGTGCTGGTGGGCACGGCGTTCCCGATGAAGGTGTCGCCCGCACTCATCGAGGCCTCGCAGACCGACCCGGAGAAGGCGATGCGCATGGTCAATGTGTTCTCGCGCAGCACCTTGTCTGCGCCCCCATCGGCCCTGGGCCCGGGCACCTGGGTGTTTGGGGCGGGCATGGCGCTGGGGCGCAAGGTGCTGCGCAGCAATACGGCAGTCAATGTGTTCCACCGGGGTTTTGTGGCCTGCGACAGCTACGCAGGCGGCGAGGCGGCCATGGCGCAACTGACCTGCCCGGTGCTGTTTGCCCTGGGCAGCCAGGACCAGATGACCTCGCCCAAAGCGGCGCAAGGACTCATCAAGGCCGCCCAGGCGGCGGGCAAGCAGGTGCAGATCACACACCTGCCCGTGGGCCATAACCAGATGACCGAGGCGCCCGAAGAGACACTGGCCGCCATCCGGGACTTCCTGGCCCGGTGAGCCCCCAAACCCCGGCGCGCTGACAGTCCGCCGGGGTTTCAATCGCTGGTTCAAGGTGGCAGACCCGTTGGCGACAGCCCACCCGCACTGCCCCACTGGTGCGCGCCAGAACTGTGGCGTATAACGCGGGCAGAGGGGCTTTACCCCCGCCCGGAGACAACGCCATGACCAGCCAGACTGCCACCCCGCAACCCGCGCCCGGCACGGACCCTCGGGCCTTCAAAAGCTTTGCGGAGTTCTACCCGTTCTACCTGAGCGAGCACAGCAACCGCACCTGCCGCCGCCTGCACTTCGTTGGCTCCACGCTCAGCCTGCTCTGCCTGGCCATGCTGCTGGCCACGGGCAAGCCGCAGTACCTGCTGTATGGCCTGCTCTGCGGCTACGGCTTTGCCTGGGTGGGGCACTTCGGCTTTGAAAAGAACAAGCCCGCCAGCTTCAAGCGGCCGCTCTACAGCTTCATGGGCGACTGGGTGATGTACAAGGACATCTGGACCGGGAAGGTGCCGTTTTGAAGCACTGATTCGCGCACCTTCCGCCGTGAACAATTCAAGAAAAAACAGGCTCTAGCGCTTACCAATCAAGCGCTAGCAGCTATTATTTATATAGCAAAACTAAACCATCCGCTGCACGCCCAACGCAGGCTCAGTACGCGCGCTGGTCTGCAGCACATCCTCCAGCAGCAAGCCTTCCAGCCGGGCTTTTGCCCACAGCGGTTGCAAGCTTTCAGAGCGCTCCAGCAGCAGCCGCTGCACCAGCGGCGCCAGGGGGGTGGCACCCGGGTTGGCCAGCAGCACATAGCGGGACTCGGGCACATCCGCTTCGCCCACCGCCGCATCGTTGACCTGGCCCACCCAGTCCAGCGCAGTCAGCGCCTCCAGCACCGGGGCCAGCTGCAACCCATCCACCCGCAGCAACTGCGCGAGCTGGCTGGGGCGCAGGCCCTTGAGGGGCTGGTGGCGTACGCGGTGCAACTGCTGTAGCACCTCCACCGCCAGCTGAAACGTCCAGCCCGCCACCGTACCGCGCCGCGCCACGCCCGCCAGCAGGCTGGGCAAATAGGCTGTGACCACCGCACCCAGCAGCACAATGACCCAGGCCACATAGATCCACACCAGCAGGATGGGCAGCGTGGCAAACGCGCCATACACCACCGAATAGGTGGGCACCTTGCCCAGGTACACCGCCAGCACTTTCTTGGCCAGCTCAATGCACACGGCCACAAACAGCCCGCCCGTCCAGGCGTGGCGCCACTTCACCGGCGTGTTGGGCACATAGTGGTAAAGCGCCGCCATGCCGCCCGCCAGCACCACAAACTGGATCGAATCAAACAGCAGTTGCACCCCGTCGGGCAGGCGCTTGACCAGCCCACCCGATGCCGACATCACATACGACGTGAGCGCGAGGCTCGCGCCCATCAGCAGCGGGCCCAGCGTGATCGCGGCCCAGTAGATCAGCACCCGCTGCCCCAGCGGACGCAGGCGCTGCACGCGCCAGATGTCGTTGAGCGTGCGGTCGATGGTGAGTATCAACGCCAGCGCCGTGGCCAGCAGAATGCTGAACCCCGCCGCCCCCAGGCTGCTGGCCTTGGAGGCAAACAGCGTGAGGTAGCCCAGCACCTGGCGCGAGATGCTGTCAGGCACCAGGCTGCTGACCAGCCAGCCCTGCAGCGCATCTTGCAGCTTGCCAAAGATGGGGAAGGCGGTGAACACCGCCAACGCCACGGTAAAGAACGGCACCAGCGCCAGGATGGTGGTGAAGGTCAGGCTGCTGGCCGTGAGGCCCAGGTGGTCTTCACGAAAGCGCTCGCGCAATGTCTGGGCTGTGGTCTTCCACGGGAAGTGCGACAGCTCGGTCATGAGCGCCTCCACGCGCAGTGCGGCTGTCTGGAGCGTGCTATGCACTTTTACGTGCCCACGAAAGCCGGGGAAAGGCCAGGCAACTAGGCGCAGGACGCGCCGCGGTATGGATACCGCAAGCGTTCTGCAACAACGCGGCCGGGCCTTTCCCCGGCTTTCCCGAAGGGTTGGGCCACCAGGCCAACGTGGGTACGTAAAAGTGCATAGCACGATCTAGAAAGAACATGGCCGATATGATGCCACCCCAATGACTGCATCCCCCGCCATCCCCAATCCCCCCGCCGACCACGGCGTTGCCGCTACACGCTGGGTGGCCACGGGCAGCCTGCTGGCCCTGATCGTTCTGTGCCTGGCCTGGGAGCTGGTGCTGGCACCTGTGCGCCCCGGTGGCACCTGGCTGGCCATCAAGGCCCTGCCGCTGTGCATCCCGCTGGCAGGCATCCTCAAGAACCGCATGTACACCTACCGCTGGGTCAGCCTGGTGATCTGGCTGTATTTCACCGAAGGCGTGGTGCGCGGCTGGAGCGACAAGCCCCCATCACAGTGGCTGGCCTGGGCCGAAGTGGCGCTGTGCCTGGTGCTGTTCACCGCCTGCACGCTGCATGTGCGCCTGCGCCAGCGCAACGCCCGGGCGGCGGTCGATACCGCCGGGGCGTCTGTCTGACACGCCACCGCCAGTCCTCCTGTTTACCGATCTTGAAGACGCTCTGCCATGACCTCTTTGCTTGACACCCTGCGCTCCATCGTGGGCGATGCCCATGTACTGACCGAAGGCGACCTCACCGCCTGGGAACAAGACTGGCGCCGCCGCGTGCGCGGCAAGGCCCTGGCTGTGGTGCGCCCGGCCAGCACGCCCGAAGTGGCAGCGGTGGTCAAGGCCTGCGCTGCGGCAGGCACCGCCATCGTGCCGCAGGGCGGCAACACCGGGCTGGCCGTGGGCTCCACGCCCGATGCATCGGGCACGCAGATCGTGCTCAGCCTCACGCGCATGAACGCCGTGCGCAACGTGGACACCGACAACCTCACCATGACCGTGGAGGCCGGCTGCATCCTGCAAAACCTGCAGGAAGTGGCGCGCAATGCGGGCGCACTGTTCCCCCTGTCGCTGGCGGCCGAGGGCAGTTGCACCATTGGCGGCAACCTGGGCACCAACGCGGGCGGCACGCAGGTGGTGCGCTACGGCAATACGCGCGACCTGTGCCTGGGGCTGGAAGTCGTCACCCCGCAGGGCGAGGTGTGGAGCGGCCTCAAAGGCCTGCGCAAGGACAACACGGGCTACGATCTGCGCGATCTGTTCATCGGCAGCGAAGGCACGCTGGGCATCATCACCGCCGCGTGCATGAAGCTCTACCCCCAGCCCGCCGCCAAGCTCACCGCCTGGGCCGCCGTGCCTTCCATGGAACACGCCGTGCAACTGCTGGGCATGGCGCACCAGAAGCTGGGCGCGGGCCTGACGGGCTTTGAGGTGATGGGCCAGTTTGCGCTGAGCCTGGTGGGCAAGCACATGCCGCAACTGCGCGTGCCCTTCCTGGGCCAGGACGATGCGCCCTGGTGCGTGCTGCTCGAAAATTCCGACAGCGAATCCGAAGAACACGCCCGCGCGCGCTTCGAATCTCTGCTCGAAAAAGCGTTTGAGGTCGGCTGCGTCACCGATGCCGTAGTGGCCGAAAACCTCACGCAGGCGCACCAGCTCTGGCACATCCGCGAGAACATTCCCCTCGCCCAGGCCGAAGAGGGCCTGAACATCAAGCACGACATCTCGGTACAGATCTCGCGCATCCCCGCCTTTGTGGCGCACACCGATGCGGTGCTGCAGCGCGAGATTCCCGGCGTGCGCCTGGTCAACTTCGGCCACCTGGGCGATGGCAACCTGCACTACAACGTGCAGGCACCTGTGGAGGGCGACCCCAAGGCCTTCCTGCGTGACAACGAAGAGCGCGTACACCAGCTGGTGTACGACGCCGTGGCTGAGTTTGGCGGCTCGTTCTCTGCCGAGCACGGCGTGGGCGAGCTCAAGGCCGACAAGCTGGAGAAGTACCAGTCGCCCGTGGCGCTGTCGATGATGCGCGCCATCAAGCAGGCGCTGGATCCGCAGGGCATCATGAACCCTGGGCGCGTGCTGAAAGCCTAAACAGCGCTGGGAACCTACGCGGGGCCATGGGCCTCCCGCAGCAGCCAGTCCCGAAACGCGGCCACCTTGGGCTGTGCGATGCATTCGGGACGGTACACCACGTAATACGCCAGGGCCGATTCCAGCCGCACTTGCGGAAACAGCCGCACCAGCCGGCCCGCAGCCAGGTCGTCATGCGCCATCACGCTGCGCGCCAGCGCCACGCCTTGGCCATCAATGGCCGCCTGCAGCACGGCGGCCGAGTTGTTGATGCGCAAGCCCCGGTCGGTGGGCACCCCCTGCACCCCCGCATGGCGCAGCCAGGCCTGCCAGCTGGCAAAACCCGTGCTGGTATCAACAGACTGGTCATGGATGAGCACCTGCCCGCGCAAATCGCCCGGGGCCTGCAGCGTTGCCGTGGCCAGCAACGCCGGGGCGCACACGGGGTACACCTCTTCGTCCATCAACTTCTCTGCCGCCAACCCTGGCCACTGACCCCGGCCATAGCGCACGCCCACGTCGATGCGCTGGGCCACAAAGTCCACCGGCTTCAGGCTGGTGTCCAGCCGCAAATCGGTCTCAGGCCAGGCGGCCTGAAAGCGCTCAATGCGCGGAAGCAGCCACTTGGCGGCAAACGCCGGGCTCACAGTCACCGTGAGCACGCCGCCCGCGCTGCCACTGCGCAAGCGCTCCAGCCCCACAGCCAAGCGCTCCAGCCCCGCACGTATGTCAGGCAAGGCCTGCTCGGCCACCTCCGTGGTCACCAGCCGGGCGCGGCCGCTGGTGCTGCGCACGAACAGCGGGCTGCCCAGCCAGTCTTCCAACGTGCGCACCAACTGGCCTACCGCCGCAGGGGTCACATTCAGCTCTTGCGCCGCCAGAGAAAAACTCTGGTGCCTGGCACTGGCTTCAAAGGCACGCAGGGCGTTAAGGTGGGCTATTGATCGCATACCCATAAAGTTTTTCTTTGGTGGATTGCGACTTTATCTCAGTTGTTCAAGAGGCCTCCAGACCTAAAAATACGCGAGTCTTCAAGCCGCAACCGCCCCCAGAGGTGATCCCTTCCATGCAAATCAACGTCGACTTCACCCAACCTGCGCTCGTACACCCCCAGCAGCACCAGTGGGTGGCCTCACCCCAGGCGGGAGTGGAACGCATCATGCTCGACCGCACGGGCGCGGAGCGCGGGCGGGCCACCAGCATCGTGCGCTACGCGCCCGACTCGCGGTTTCCGCACCACCAGCACCCCGCGGGTGAAGAAATTCTGGTGCTGTCGGGTGTGTTTTCCGAAGGCGACCACCACTACCCCCAGGGCTGGTACCTGCGCAACCCGGCAGGCTCGGGCCACGCCCCGCACAGCACCGAGGGCGCCGTGATTTTTGTGAAGCTGGGGCATCTGCCGCCCGCCCCCAATGCCCCCGCTGGCGAGTCGCTGCGCATCAACACCCATGACACGGCTTGCTGGGCCACCGAAGGCGAGCACGCTGCGTGCGAGCTGTACCGCGACGCCGACGAGCACACCCGGCTGCTGCGCCTGGCACCCCAACGCCAGCTGCCCCTACTGGCCACACGGCAAACCGAAGCCTTCGTCATCCAAGGCAGCCTGCACAGCGCAACCGACGAGCTGCCCGAACGCGGCTGGTTGCGCCTGCCGCCGGGTTCTACGGCGGTGTGGCACGCTGGCGCGCAAGGCGCTACCGTGCTCCTCAAAAGCACTGCGCCCCACATCGCCACGGCTTGAGCCCCATGCTGCCAACCTCCATGACCTCTACGCGCATCGCCATCCTCGGTGGGGGCCTCAGCGGCCTGCTGGCAGCCCGTGCTCTGCATCGCCAAGGCATCCATGACTTTGTGTTGCTGGAAGCACGCAGCGCACTGGGCGGGCGCATCACCTCTTTCCACAGCCCGGCCAGCTCCACACCCGCAACGGCTGCGCTGCACCGCTTTGACCTGGGCCCAAGCTGGTACTGGCCAGACTTTCAGCCCGACTTGCACGCGCTGATCGAGCAGTCGGCCCAGAGCGCTCCCATGCGCGTGCCCGGCTACGCCCAATCGCCTGCGTCCATGCGCCTGCTGGGTGGCACCGAAGCCCTGGTAGATGCGCTGCAGGCCGAGGTGCCCCCGCACCAAATCCGCACAGGCCACACGGTGCGCAGCCTGCGGGCCGACGGCGCGCAGGTGCACCTGACGAGTGCGGACGCCCTGGGGCAAGACCACCACTGGCAGGCCGAGCATGTTCTGCTGGCCCTGCCCCCGCGCCTGGCCGTGGCGCAGTTGGATTGGCAGCCGCCATTGCCTGCAGATTTGCACAGTGCGTGGCAACGCACGCCCACCTGGATGGCGCCCCACGCCAAATACGTCGCTGTGTACGAAACGCCCTTCTGGCGCGAGCAGGGCCTGTCAGGCCAAGCCCGCAGCGCACGCGGACCCCTGGTAGAAATCCACGACCTGTCGCAGCCCGGCGGTGGTGCCGCGCTGTTTGGTTTTGTGGGTGTGCCTGCAGCTGTTCGAGCCACCGTATCTGAAGATGTGCTGCGCCAGCACTGCCGAGCCCAACTGGCACGGCTGTTTGGCCCGGCAGCGGCACACCCGGTGGCCGACGCGCTCAAGGATTGGACCCAGGACCCACTGACCGCCACCGCACAAGACCAAAGCAGCACCGGCCATCACGCAGCCGCCCCCGCTGCCTTCACCAGCGAAGGTGCCTGGGCGGAGCGCATTGTGGGCATCGGCAGCGAGTGGTCACCGCAGTACCCCGGTTACCTGGCCGGGGCACTGGACGCCACGCAACGCGGCCTGCACACCCTGGGCATCCCCGCAAGCGCAGCTCTGTAATCTGCCCACAGATGGCTGAGGCACACTGAGCACCTCCCTATTTGCGTGGGCGTCACACGCATCCACCTTCCTGATCGGCCCTGCATGACCCTGCACCCCTCCGTTTTGCGATTGGCGATTGCCCAGGCCCTGTCGGGCGCCAACACCACGGTGGTGTATGCCACGGCAGCCATCATTGGGCACCTGCTGGCACCGCGCCCCGGCATGGCCACGTTGCCGATTTCGGTGTTTGTGATCGGCATGGCCTTGTCCACGCTGCCGGTGGGCGCGGTGGCACGCAAGCATGGCCGCCATGCAGCCTTCTTTCTGGGCAATGGGTGCGGCGTGGTGTCGGGGCTGCTGGCCAGCCTGGCGCTGGTGCAAGCATCGTTTGTGCTGTTCTGCCTTGCCATGCTTTTTGGCGGTGCCTATGCGGCGGTGGTGCTCACCTTTCGCTTCGCGGCAGCCGAATGCGTGCCTGCGGCCGACAAGCCCCGTGCCTTGTCACTGGTGCTGGCCGGTGGCGTGTTTGCGGGGGTGCTGGGACCGCAACTGGTCACCGCCACCATGAACCAATGGCCACCGCACGCCTACGCCGCCACCTACCTGTGTGCGGCGGCCGTGTCAGTGCTGTCGGCCCTGGTGCTGCGTGGTGTGCGGTTTGCGGGCAGCCCCGTCGCGCCCGCTGCTACAGGCGCGGCGCCATTGGCCCCACCTGCCGCCGGTCGCCCCATCCGGGACGTGGTGCGCCAGCCCCGCTTTGTGGTGGCCATGCTGTGCGGCGTGGTCAGCTACATGCTGATGAACTTCATGATGACCTCGGCACCGCTGGCCATGGAACTGTGCGGCCTGCCGCGCGAATATTCCAACTACGGCATTGAGTTGCATGTGGTAGCCATGTACCTGCCCAGCTTTTTCACCGGGCGGCTCATCGCCCGCTTTGGCGAAACCCCCATCGTTCTGGCAGGCCTGGCGCTCACTGCTGCGGCCGCCCTGGTGGGCATGAGCGGCCAGACGGTGGCACATTTCTGGTGGGCACTCGCCCTGCTGGGCGTGGGCTGGAACTTCGGCTTCCTGGGTGCGTCGGCCATGGTGCTCCAACGCCACACGCCACAGGAAGGCCCGCGCGTGCAGTCCATCAACGACTTCGTGGTGTTCGGCACCATGGTCATCGGCTCGTTCGCATCGGGCAGCCTGCTCTCGGCCTACGGCTGGAGCACCGTGGCCGCACTGACGCTGCCGCCCGTGGTGGTGGCCGCCGCTGCGCTGCTGTGGCTGGGGCGCGCGCGGCAGGCTCAGCCTTCCATCTGAAAAATACCCACTCAATAGCCGGTTCCAGGGACAGCGCGAGGAGGATGCAACGGCACCAGACGCATAGCCCTGCTGACAAAGAGCCATCCCGCCCCCAACCCCAATAAGCATCCTGCAGCCAGCCAGACGCCGAGTGCGAAGGACCAGGATCCAAAGTACAGCGACAAGCCAGCGAGAAAAAGTACCTCTGCGATCACTGCAACGATGATCGACTTTGAGATAACCGCATGGACGTTCGACGACAGTGCCCAGCGGCAGTGGTGACATGTGAAAGCACTTTGCACGGCCCAAAGAGCGATTCAACCTCTGCAAATTGGGCACTGAAGGATGGGTTCCGCCGTGATCCTCTGACTCGATGTAGGCACCAGTGATCTTAGCGACGCGGGCATCCGGGGCCAGACTTCGTTTACACGCACCTGCGGGCATTAACTCGACCCGGCTTTTGGGCCCACCTGAAAATTTACGGAAGGCTTGTCGCAAGGTGAGCCAAGCGCCGCCCAAAACAAGCGCTGCGTGGCTGTATCGCTTGCAGCAGCCGTGGACTACGCCGTCTGCGCCGGATGCTTTTGCGCCCAATCCACCGCAGCCTCCCACCCCGGCGGTACACACCCCTGCTCTATCACGCAGAGGCTGGCACTCGCCAGGGCGTGGTGCAGGGCTTTTTGGCAGGCTGTGTCTGACAGCGTCTCCACACACTGCGCAAACGAGCCAGCACCCGCTGGTTGAGACTGGCGCAGCAGGTGGGTCAGCAGGCCTGCCAGAAAGCTGTCGCCCGCGCCCACGGTGTCGGCCACGGGCAAGGGCTGGGCCTCTTGCGCGAAGCACTGGACTCCGTTGCGATGCAGCAGCCATGCGCCATTGGCCCCTAGCGTCAGGGCCAGCAGATGGGCCTGGGGATTGGCGGCCAGCAGGTGGCGGGCACGGACAAACGCATCGGCGCCGGGGACTGCTAGGTGTTCCAGGTCTTCGTCGCTGGCTTTGATGATGTGGGCGTGGGCCAGGGCGGCGTGCACGGCGCTGCGGTAGGCAGCCAGGTCGGGCATGACGGAGGGGCGCAGGTTCGCATCGACCACCACGCAGTGCCCTGCAGCGCGCTGGGCAGCCAGCCAGGGCAGGTAGGTGGCGGCGTCGCGGGCATCGAGCGCCAGGGCGCCGGTGCAGACCACCTGCAAAGCGGGCAAGGCAGTGCAGGCATGGCCCAGGCCTTGCGCCGACACGGCGCGGTCGGCCACGCCTTCGCGGTAGAAGGCGTAGTCGGGGTGGCCGTGGGCGTTGAGGTTGACCACGGCCAGCGAGGTGACTTGCTGCACCGGATCGGGCTGCGCCAAGTGCACGCCATCGGCTGCCAACTGGGCCGCCAGCTCGCGGCCAAAGCGGTCGCGCGACAAGGGGTTGAGGTACTGCGTGCCCACGCCCTGGCGGGCCAGTGCACGGCACAGGTTGTACAGCGCGCCGCCCAGGCATGGCAGGTAGCCGCCATCGGGGCGGCGGATCAGGTCGATGAGGGCTTCGCCCGCGATGGCGACTTGGACAGGAGGGGGCTGATGGGTGGTGGAAACAGTCATGGCAGGGAGGACAAAGCGGGCAATAAAACGGCAACCACTGGCGCGTTGATCAAAGCCGATCAGAATTGCGCTTGCAACGCCGGATACAGCGCCACAAAACGGGCATAACGCTCGGCCAGCAGGGCTTGCTGGGCGGGCTCGGGTTGGAACGTGGCATCGGCCGCCAGGGGTTGGCTCCAATGGGCTTCGTCGCCGCCGCAGGCCATGGCGGCCAGGCGGGCTGCGCCCAGTGCGGCGGCGGCGTGGGCGCCCTCAGGGCGCTGCAGCGGGGTGCCCAGGGCGCTGGCCAGCAGCTGTGCCCAGGGGTTGCTGCGGGCACCACCGCCGACCAGGGCCAGGGGGCTGGAGTGGATTTCAGTGGTGGAACGGGGACGGGCTTCGACAGGCTCAGCCTGAACGGCTGGGGTGGAACCCGCAGCGCGCATGGCATTGAGGCCATCGAGCAAACCAAAGCCCACGCCCTCCATGACGGCATAGGCCAGGTCAGCGGCGTCGTGCTCGGCCCGCAAGCCCATGAAGACGCCGGTGGCCGCCGCGTTGTTGTGCGGGGTGCGTTCACCACTCAGGTAGGGCAAAAACAGCGGGGCCTGGGCCTGGCGGCTGGCGGGCAAGGCACCCACGGCGGCAGACAGCTGGGCCTCGTCGCCGCGGCCAGTCAGGCGGGTGACCCAGCCAAAGGCACTGGCCGCACTGAGCATGACGGACATGTGGTGCCAACGCGCTGGCAGCGCGTGGGCAAAGGCGTGCACGGCGCGCTCGGTGGCGGGGGCAAACGCATCGGTCACCCGAAACACCACGCCCGACGTGCCCAGCGACACAAAGCCCTGCCCCGCCATGCGGGCACCCACGCCCACGGCGCTGGCAGCGTTGTCGCCGGCGCCTGCGGCCACGACGACACCTTCGCGCAGCCCCCAGCGCCGCGCCACATCGCTGCGCAGTGTGCCGGTGGGTGCACTGCCCTCGGCCAGCGCCGGCATGTGCGAAACATCGAGCCCACAGGCTTGCAACATGGCCGGGCTCCAGGCGCGCGCCTGCACGTCCAGCCACAGCGTGCCCGATGCGTCGGACATGTCGCTCACTGCATCGCCGGTGAGCTGCAGGCGCAGCCAATCTTTGGGCAGCAGCACGGTGCGGATTTGCGCGAACACGTCGGGCTCGTGCGTGCGCAGCCACAGCAGCTTGGGGGCGGTGAAGCCGGGCATGGCGAGGTTGCCGGTGATCTGGCGCGAGGTGGGCACGGCCTGCTCGAGCAGCGCACATTCGGCGCTGGCGCGGCCGTCGTTCCACAGAATAGCGGGGCGCAGCACCTGGCCCTGCGCGCCCAGCACCACGGCGCCGTGCATGTGGCCCGACAGGCCGATGCCGCGCACTTGGGCCCAGGCTGCGGGCACCTGCACGCGCAGCTGGGCCACAGCGGCTTCGACGGCGGCCAGCCAGTCTGCCGGGTGCTGCTCGCTCCAGGTGGGGTGCGGGCGGTACTGGGGCACGGCGGCATCGGCCGTGGCGATGACGGTGTGCACTTCGTCCAGCAGCAATAGCTTGACGCCGGAGGTGCCTAAGTCGATTCCGAGGTACATGGGGTGGTGATGCGATGGGTCAGCCCAAGAGGGCCGAGGCGGTTTGAAAGCGAATGCGGAGGGGCGGCTTCGACAGGCTCAGCCCGAACGGCTGTGGCGATGGTCTTTTGAATAAAAATGGGGCTCTTCTAGCGAATAGTAGTGATGGAAATCGCCGCACGTCTGTAAACGACGATTTCGACGTACGACATTTATCGAGTGCATCAGTAACCATCCCCCGGCAAAGCCGGGGGCATTCGGGATGTGAGCCGCTCAAAGCGGCTGTAAGGGGTCGCTAACGCGGCCCCTCATTCTTGGGGCCACCTATCGGTGGCTACTCACCTCCATAGACCGAGTTGGTCCAACCTCTCGTCTTCCTTCTCCTGGTTTCGGATGTACTCCCGTATCACCGCTTCGTCGCGTCCCACCGTCGAGACGAAGTACCCTCGCGCCCAGAAGTGCTGACCCACGAAGTTGCGCTTTCGCTCTCCGTACACCCGCGCAAGGTGGATTGCGCTCTTGCCTTTGATAAAGCCCACCACCTGCGACACCGAGTACTTCGGTGGGATCGACAGCATCATGTGCACGTGATCGGGCATCAGATGCCCCTCTTCAACCCTGCATTCCTTTTGCGCGGCCAACTTTCTGAATACCTCACCCAGGTGTTCGCGTAGCTGCTTGTACAGCGTTCGCCTTCGACACTTGGGGATGAAGACCACGTGATATTTGCAATCCCAGGCCGTGTGACTCAAACTTTCATACTTGTCCATCGTGTTTCTTCCTTTCGTTTGCTTGGCGGCTCACGATTGAAAGTCTCTACGGTGGACAACCTCCTGAAAAGTCAAACTTCTACTGCCTCCCCGGCAGAGCCGGGGGGCCTCCTTTTGGTAGCTAGCATTCGCTAGAAGAGCCAAAAATGGCCTGCAGGGCCCGTCAATAAAGCGCTGGCAGCTATGGTTTTTGAGGATTCCGCGCCCTGGCTTCGACAAGCTCAGCCCGAACGGTGGGGGGATAGCTGCGAGCACAGGTTTGAACGCGGTATTGAATGTGGGTTGGAACGCAGGACGCAATGAAGCCCCGGAGCCCGCCAGACATCACACCTTCCCGAACCGGCCCGCGCCCTGCTTGCGGTATTCGCTGGGCGTCATGCCCTTGATGTCCAGAAAGCGGCGGTTGAAGTTGGCCATGTTGTTGAAGCCCACGTCGTAGGCGATGTGAGTGATATAGCGGTCGGTCTCCATCAGCAGCTGGCAGGCGCGGTTCACACGCACCAGGTTCACAAAATCAGTAAACGTGTTGCCCGTGGCACGGCGAAAGAAGCGGGAGAAGCGGCTTTCGGTCATGTCCAGCTCTTGCGCCAGATCGGCAGCGGACAGCGGCTCGGCCAGGTGGTCGGTGATGCGGCTGACGATGGCGTTGATCTGGTCGAGCTGGGTGTCGTTGTCTTCGCTTTGCAGCTGGGTGCTCGACAGCAGGCGAAAGTCGGTGCAGCAGGCCAGGTCGCTCATGAATTCGCAAAACGCGCCAAAGCGTGCCAGGCCCTGGCGCGCCTTGATGCGCTGCCAGTGCTCTTGCGCCTGCAACTCCATGCCAAAGAACTCGATGCCATGCCGCGCGCGCTCGAGCAGGGGCAGCACCTCGCGCAGCTCGGGAATGGTCTCGCTGCTGGCCACCAGGGGCGCGTGCGAGAACTGAATCACCAGGTCGCGCAGTGGCACGCCGCCTTCGGGCAGGTCCATGCTGATCCAGTTGTGCGGCAGGCGCGGCCCGGTCAACACCAACTGGCCGGGCTGGAACTGCCCGATCCAGTCGCCCACAAACACCTTGCCCGACGTGGCGGTGATGAGGTGCAGCTCGTATTCATCGTGGTAGTGCCAGCGCGCCAGCGGGGTGGGAAAGCCGTGCGACAGGCAGCGGATGAAGCCCGCCGTCTCGGGCGACTCGTAGCCCAGCGCGGGGGAGCGCACATAGTCGTGCTCCAGTTCGGGCTTGGTCTGGCGCGGGGCGATGGGCGTCTTCACGGTCATGGCGGGGGTAGCGGGCAATGTGCGGAAATTACACCAGCATCAGGCGTTGGCCCGGCCCGCCACAAATGCCTGCACGCGGGCATAGGCTTTGCGCAGGGCGGCCACCAGCTTCGGGTGGCCGGCCATCTCGCCCCACAGGGTGGCGTCAGCGGCAAAGGCGGCTACCGGGTCGGCGGCGCTGCATAGGGCATGCGCCACCGCAGGGTCCATGGCCTGGTCCTGGTAGGTGTAGGGGATCTGCCCCGCGTGCCAGCGCTGCAGGTACGCCAGGAACAGCGCAGGCAGCAGGGCCACGCTGTCGAACGACGCTTGGCGCGCCAGCTTGTCGCGGATGGTGGGCGCGATCATGCCGGGGATCTTGGAAAACGCGTCCATGGCCACGCGCTGGTTGGTGTCTGCAATGGCGGGGTTGCCAAAGCGGTCCAGCACCACGTCGCGGTAGGCCTCCAGGTCGATGGGGCATGGCTGCTCTGGGGTATGCAGCACGGGGATAGCATCATCGGTGACGTAGTCGTAGGCCATCTGGCGAATGGCGGCGTCGTGCGTGCCTTCGTGGATATACAGGTAGCCCGCCAGCGTGCCGGCCCAGGCAATGCAGCTGTGCGTGGCGTTGAGCAGGCGGATCTTGGCTTCTTCGTGCGCCTGCACCGACTGCACCATCTCCACACCCACCTTTTCCCACGCGGGGCGGCCGGCGATGAAGTCGTCTTCAATCACCCATTGGATGAAGCTCTCGCCCATCAACGCGGCCTTGTCATCCCAGCCCGTGGCTGCCTTCACACGCTCGGCCACGTCGGGCGTGGGGCGGGGGGTGATGCGGTCGACCATGGCGTTGGGACTGGTGGTGTGGGCCAGCACCCAGGCCTTCAGCGCGCCATCGCCCAGCGCGTCGATGAACTGCAGCAGCCCGCCGCGCGAGCGGTCGCCGTTGTGGCGCAGGTTGTCGCAGTTCATCAGCGTGACGGGGCCTGCGCCCGCCAGCATGCGTGCGCGCAGGATGCTGACCAGGCCGCCGTAGACGGTGTGGCCGGCCTGCCCTGCCCTGACGGCTTCGAGGTCGGCGCGCAGGTCGGCAAAGGTGGGCCAGTCGAGCTGGTTCTGGGCATTGAGGTAGTAGCCCGCCTCGGTCACCGTGAAGCTGATGATGCGCGTGGCAGGGTCTGCCCCCGCCGCAATCAGCGGGGCCAGGTCGTCTTGGTAGGGGATGACGCGCTGGATCGATTCAATGACGGTATAGCTGCGCTCGCCCTGGGGCGTGACGGTTTCGAGCGTGTAGCGCCCGCCCTGCGCTTGCAGCGCCGCAATGGTGTCGGCTATGTCGGGGCGCAGGTTGCCGGCTGCGATGGCCCAGTCGCAATCATCGGCGGTGCCTTGCTGGCGCAGCTGGTGAACGTAGACGGCCTGGTGGGCGCGGTGAAAGGAGCCCAGGCCCAGATGCAAGATGAAATTCATGGTGCGTGAATGCGGGAAAAGGGGGCGGTTCAAAGATCGAAATGGGTGGGCATCATCACGACGTCGCGGATGGTCATGCCGCGTGGGCGGGTGAGCATGAACAGCACCACGTTGGCCACTTCGGCCGCCTCGATCAGGCTGCCGCTGGCCTTGGCCTCAGCAAGCTTTTCTTCAGGCCAGTCGGCCAGTAGCGAAGTGATGACAGGCCCGGGCGAGATAGAGCCCACGCGGATGCCGTGCTTGAACACCTGGCGGCGCACGGTCTGCACAAAGCAGTTCACCGCCCACTTGGACGAGGCATACACCGGCTCCCACGGCGTGGGGAAGTGCGCGGCCAGCGAACTGGTGACGATGATGTCGCCCGTGCCGCGCTCGATCATGTGGGGCAGCACGTTGTGCACGTTCTTCATCACCACGTTTACGTTCAAGTTCAGCATGCGGTCGATGGCGTCGGGGTCGGCATCGACCAGATCGCCGCCCACATAGAGCCCCGCATTGGCGTGAAAAATATCGAGCGGCCCGGCCAGGGCCAGCGTGCGCTGCAGCAGGCTGGCGCATTGTTTGGCGTCGAGCAAATCAAGCACCAGTGGCAAGGCCCTCTCGCCTATCGCAGCGCAGGCCCGCGCCAGCGCCGCTTCGTCGCGGTCGATGAGCACCACGCGCGCGCCAGCGTCGGCCAGGGCCTGGGCGCTGGCAAAGCCAATGCCAGATGCGGCGCCGGTGACGGCGGCCACCTTGCCGTGCAGTTCTTGGCCAGGAGTGACGGAAGCAGTCATGGCGGTCATGCGGCGTAGTGGCCCACCACGCGGCCTGCGGGGTCAAACCAGTGGGCTTGTTCGGTGGCTACGTTCAGCGATACGGCATCGCCCGGCAGCAGCAGGGTGCGCTCGCTCAGGCGGGCCACCAGCTGCGCGCCTTCGGCGGTGCGCACGTACAGCAGCGTCTCTGCACCCAGCGCTTCCACCAGCTCGACCTGCCCGGTGATGGCGCCCTGCCCTTTGGGCACCACGGTCACCGCTTCAGGCCGCAAACCCATGGAGCCGCCTGCGGCTGCGGCGGGCGCCTGCCGCTGCACCGCAGCCGGCAGCTGGGCGCAGGGCACCACGTTCATCTGCGGGGTGCCAATGAACTGCGCCACGAACTGGTTGGCGGGCCGGTCGTACAGCTGCAGCGGCGTGCCCACCTGCTCGATTTGCCCGTCACGCAGCACCACCACCTTGTCGGCCAGCGTCATCGCTTCGACCTGGTCGTGCGTGACGTAGATGGTGGTGGCGCCCAGGTCGCGGTGCAGCTTGGCGATCTCCACGCGGGTCTGGCCGCGCAGCGCCGCGTCGAGGTTGGACAGCGGCTCGTCAAACAAAAACACCTTGGGTGCGCGCACGATGGCGCGGCCAATGGCCACGCGCTGGCGCTGGCCGCCCGACAGCTCTTTGGGCGTGCGCTGCAGGTACTGCGTGAGGTTGAGGATGCGCGCGGCGTTCTGAACCTTTTCGTCGATGACCTGCTTGTCCACCTTGGCGAGCTTGAGCGCAAAGCTCATGTTCTCGTAAACGCTCATGTGGGGGTACAGCGCGTAGCTCTGGAACACCATGGCCAGGTCGCGCTTGCTCGACGGCTGGTCGGTGATGTCGCGCCCGTCCAGCATCAACGTGCCACCGTCGATGCCTTCGAGCCCCGCAATCAGCCGCAGCAGCGTGGATTTGCCGCAGCCCGAAGGGCCGACGAAGACGATGAACTCGCCCTGGTTGATGGTGAGGTCGATGCCCTTGATGGCGCGGTGTTCGCCAAAGAATTTTTCGATGCCGCGCAGTTGAAGGTAGGCCACTCTAGTGCTCCGAATAACAGGTTGATTCCGATCCGCCAGCAGCGGTGGTTTGAACAGGGGCGCAAGGCGCGGTAGCCGCGCAACCGGCTTTGCCGGGCCGCTGGCTGCGCCCCCTGCAGGGGGAGGCGCCGAAGGCGCTTCGGGGGGGAGTCATTTCACAGCACCGAAGGTCAGGCCCTGCACGAGCTGCTTCTGGCTGAACCAGCCAAACACCACGATGGGCGCAATCGCCATGAGCGACGCGGCAGACAACTTGGCCCAGAACAGGCCCTCGGGGCTGGAGTACGACGCGATCAGCGTGGCCAGCGTGCCTGCCTTGGCGGCGCTGAGGTTCAGGCTCCAGAAGGCCTCGTTCCACGACAGCACCAGGCACAGGAGGCCGGTGGATGCCAGGCCGCCCATGCCCAGTGGCAGCAGCACCAGGCGCACCTCTTGCCACAGCGTGGCGCCGTCCATGCGGGCGGCCTCCAGAATCTCGCGCGGAATGTCCTTGAAGTGCGAGTACAGCATCCAGACCATGATGGGCAGGTTGGACAGCGCGAACACGATGATGAGTGCGAGCTGCGTATCGAGCAGGTGGCTCTTTTGCGCCAGCACGTAGATGGGCACCAGCGCGCCCACGGCGGGCATCATCTTGGTCGAGAGCATCCACATCAGGATGTCTTTGGTGTACTTGCCCTTGAAGAACGCCATGGCATACGCTGCGGGGGCTGCGAGCATGAGGCCCAGCAGCGTGGAGAGCACGCTGGTGATGACAGAGTTCTTGGCGTACAGCAGGTAGTCGCTGCGCTCTTGCACTTCGTGGAAGTTTTCGATCGTGGGCGTGAACAGAATTTGCGGCGGCACAGCAATGGCCTGCAGCTCGGTCTTGAAGGCGGTGAGGAACAGCCAGGCCAGCGGAAACACCAGCAGCAGGGCCACGGCCCAGGCCAGGGCGGTGCGCAGGGCCAGCAGGCCCAGCGGGAATCGTGAACGGCGTCGTGCGGTCATAAAAATGCGTGCCTTACTTGTCGAGGTTTTTGCCGACCATGCGGATCAAAAACACCGCGGCGATATTGGCCAGCACCACGGCAAACAGTGCTCCGGCCGAGGCCACACCTGCGTCAAAGTTGAGCAGTGCCTGCTTGAAGATGAGGAAGGTGACGTTGGTGCTCGCATCGCCCGGGCCACCGCCCGTGGTGGTGTAGATCTCGGCAAAGATGCTGAGCAGGAAGATCAGCTCGATCATCACGACCACAGCCACCGAGCGGCCCAGGTGCGGCAAGTACAGGTAGCGCAACTGCTGCAGGTAGGTCGCGCCGTCCATCCGGGCGGCTTCGAGCTGCTCATGGTTCATGCTCTGCAGCGAGGTCATGAAGATCAGCGTGGCAAACGGCAGCCATTGCCACGACACCATGACGATGACGGAGAACAGCGGGTAGTCGGTGAGCCAATCCACCGGCTGCGCGCCAAAGAACATCCACACCTGCGCCAGCACGCCGTAGATGGGGTTCATCATCATGTTCTTCCACATCAGCGCGTTCACGGTGGGCATGACGAAGAACGGCGAAATCAGCAACACCCGCACGATGCCGCGCCCCGGAAACGGGTCGTTGATGAGCAACGCAATCGCAATGCCCACCACCACCGTGATCAGGATGACACTGCCCAGCAGCCACACGGTGTTGAGCACCGCCGTGCCAAACGATGGGTCGGTGACGAAATACTCAAAGTTCTCCAGCCCCGCAAAGCCCGACTGGTCGGGCTGCATGAGGTTGTAGCGGATGAGCGAGAAGTAGATCGTCATCACCAGCGGCACGATCATCCACAGGAAGAGCGTGGCCATGGCTGGCGTGAGCAGCAGGCGGGGAAGCAGGCGGTTCATGGGAGTCTCAGAAAAGGTCAACCAAAATAGGCGTTCAGTCGGCACAGCGAGGGACTAGGCGGGGGTGCTGTACCGGAGCCGTACTCACGTACGACGAGGAACACCGGCCCCGTCTCGCCCCGCGCAGTAGCCGAATGAATGCCTATTTGTAGTAGCCGCCCTTTTTCATCTCGCGCTCGGCGGTCACCTGGCTGGCCTTGAGGGCCGCATCCACCGTCGTCTTGCCTGCCAGAGCAGCGCTCATCTGCTGGCCCACGGCGATGCCAATGGCCTGGAACTCAGGAATGGCCGCAAACTGCACGCCCACATACGGGCTCTTGGGCAGGGTCGAATCGTTGGGGTTGGCCGAGTCGATGGCGGTCTTTTCTGCGGCAGCAAAACGCGCAGCTTTCTGGAACTCGGGCGATGCGTAGGTGCTCTTGCGCGTGCCGGTGGGCACGTTGGCCCAGCCATTGGTTTTGGCCACGAGCTGGATGTAGTCCTTGCTGGTGGACCAGGTGATGAACTTCTGCGCGGCGTCGACCTTTTTGGAGCCCGCGGGGATGGCCAGACTCCACGCCCACAGCCAGTTGGCGCCCTTGGGCGTGTTCATGATGGGAGCCTGGGCAAAGGCCATGTGCTCAGCCACCTTGGACTGCTTGGGGTCGCTCACAAACGAGGCTGCAATGGTCGCGTCGATCCACATGCCGCACTTGCCCGAGTTGGTCAGCGCCAGGATTTCGTTGAAGCTGTTGGACGAAGAGCCAGGGGGGCCGTAGTTCTTGAGCAGGTCCACGTAGAAAGTGATCGCGTCCTTCCAGGGCTTGGATTCGAGCTGGGGCTTCCATTGCATGTCGAACCACTGGCCGCCAAACGTATTGACCATCGTGGTGATGAGGGTCATGTTGTCGCCCCAGCCCGGCTTGCCGCGCAGGCAGATGCCGTACACGCCGTTCTTGGGGTCGTGCATCTTGGCGGCCAGGTCCTTGATCTGCGGCCAGGTGGGGCGCTCGGGCACCTGCACACCCGCCTTGTCGGCCAGGTCCTTGCGGTACATGAGCATAGAGCTTTCGGCATAGAACGGTGCGGCAAACAGCTTGCCGTCCACCGACAGGCCGCTGCGCACGGCGGGCAGCAGGTCGTCTGCGTCGTAGGCCGCATCGGTCTTGAGCTCTTGCAGCCAGCCCTTCTTGCCCCAGATGGGCGCCTCGTACAGGCCGATGGTCATCACGTCGAACTGGCCGCCCTTGGTAGCGATGTCGGTCGTCACGCGCTGGCGCAGCACGCCCTCTTCCAGCGTCACCCACTTGAGCTTGATGTCAGGGTTGGCCTGCTCGAAGTTCTTGCTGAGCTTCTGCATCTCGATCATGTGGCCGTTGTTCACGGTGGCGATCACCAGCTCGGTCTGCGCCTGGGCGGCACCGCCGCACACGGTCAGCGCCAGGGCGGCAGCCCAGGCCAGGCGGGCGGGCACGGCACGAAGGGAAGAGGACATCGAAAGGTCTCCTGGATAGTTGGTATGGATTCCGGGGGTCAGCACCGCAGGGCGGCCGGAACCTGTGCAAACCCCAGGTTCCTGCGCTGAGGGGTTGAACGATACCGATCTCCGCTTGCCCAATTGGTACTCAAAACACCAACATCCATACTTCATTGCACCAAAAACCTAGTATTTATCCCTAGTGCCGCCAAATTTGTACGCACAGGTACCCACCCAGAGGTCTTTTGTGCACCGCAGCATCACCTGCACTATCAAAACAATAGCTGCCAGCGCTTGATCTGAAAGCGCTAGAGGCACTTTTGATGGGAATATGGCTTCTGCATGGCGCGGCCCCGCGTGGGCCGTCGCTTCGCCCGCCCTCCGGCTACTGAGAGGCTTCAACGCGCGGGGGCCAGCCCGCTTAAAATCGCCCGCTTGGCCCGGCCCCTGCCGTGTGCCGTTTCACCCTGCGAGCCCCCATGAACCAGCCTGCCTCCCCCACACTGCAACGCCCCGTCCGGTCTCAGTACGAAGACCTCATGCGGCTGGTGTTCACCCAAGGGGTGGAGAAGGCCGACCGCACCGGCACCGGCACCAAGAGCGTGTTCGGCCACCAGATGCGGTTTGATTTGCGTGAAGGCTTTCCGCTGGTCACCACCAAGAAGGTGCACCTCAAATCCATCATCGTTGAGCTGCTGTGGTTCCTCACGGGGTCGAGCAACAACAACTGGCTCAAGGAACGCGGCGTAACCATCTGGGACGAGTGGGCACGCGAGGACGGCGAGCTGGGCCCCGTGTATGGTGTGCAATGGCGCAGCTGGCCCACGCCTGATGGCGGGCACATCGACCAGATCAGCGATTTGATCCAAACGCTCAAGACCAACCCGGACTCGCGCCGCATCATCGTCAGCGCCTGGAACGTGGCCGACCTCAGCAAGATGGCGCTGATGCCCTGCCACGCGTTCTTCCAGTTCTACGTGGCCCCGGCGCAAGAGCCCGGTGGGCGCGGCACTTTGAGCTGCCAGCTCTACCAGCGCAGTGCCGACATCTTTCTGGGCGTGCCCTTCAACATTGCCAGCTATGCGCTGCTCACGCACATGGTGGCGCAGCAGTGCGACCTGGACGTGGGTGACTTCATCTGGACAGGTGGCGATTGCCACATCTACAGCAACCACTACGAGCAGGTCACCACGCAACTGGCCCGTACGCCCTATGCCTACCCCACCCTGCGCATCAAGCGCAAACCGGCCAGCATCTTCGAATACGCGTACGAAGATTTCGAGGTGCTGGATTACCAATGCCACCCGGCCATCAAGGCGCCTGTGGCGGTGTGACCCTGCGCCGGGGCAAGCAGCCGTAGCGCCCCAGACCAAGCGGCGTTTGCCCCTTTCTTTCACCGTAGCCCGGGCGCTGCGGTAGTGCTTAGCAACCCTCTGACCTCCATCCCATATGTCTTCCGGCGGATTTCACGTACACGGCCCCCACGACCACGCCATTGAGCACGCCACGCATGGCCACGGCGAGCACCCTGCAGAGAGCCACGGCACTGAAGGCCATGGCAGCAGCACCAACAAGATCGCAATGTTCACCGCCATCGTCGCCACGGTGGGTGCCATCTTTGCCTACATGGGTGGCGCCACGCAGGCCAATGCGGGGCTGATGAAGAACGATGCCGCCATCAAGAAGACGGAAGCCTCCAACCAGTGGAATTACTTCCAGTCCAAAAGCACCAAGCAGTCGCTGGCCGAACTGGCGCGCGACATGACGCCCAGCGAGCAGGAAAAGGCCAAGTACCAGGCCAAGATTGACCGCTACGAAACCGAGAAGAACGAGATCAAGAAAGCTGCAGAGGGCCTGGAAGCCGAAGCCCGCGCCTTTGATGAAAAGAGCGAAGCGCAGATGCACCAGCACCACCGCTGGGCGCAGGCCACCACGGCGCTGCAGGTTGCGATTGCCCTGGCCGCGATTGCGCTGCTCACACGCAAAAAATGGCTGGAATGGGGCATGTATGGCGTGGCCGCCATTGGCTTGGGCGTAGGCACACTGGCGCTGCTCCATATCTGACCCCTCTCACCGCACAGGCCACCATGCAACCGCTGCACCTGATTTACGCCCGCGCCGCCAATGGCGTGATTGGCAAGGACAACACCATGCCCTGGCACCTGCCCGAGGACATGGCGCATTTCAAGCAACTGACGCAGGGCTGCGCGGTCATCATGGGCCGCAAGACCTGGGATTCATTGCCACCACGTTTTCGGCCGCTGCCGGGGCGCACCAACATCGTGGTCACCCGCCAAAGTGACTGGGAGGCCGAAGGTGCGCTGCGCGCTGACAGCCTCGAAGGCGCGCTGACCCTGGCCCGCGCAGCCACCACCGAGCCCCACCGTCCGGTGTGGGTGATGGGCGGAGCCCAGATCTACGCCCAGGCCCTGCCCCTGGCCAACCGGGTCGAGGTCACAGAGATAGCGCAGGACTTTGACGGCGATGCGTACGCCCCCACGCTGGGCGCTGAATGGAAGGAAGCCACGCGCAGTTCGCATGTCTCCACCAACGGCCTGCCCTTTGACTTTGTGAGCTACGTGCGGGGCTGAGTGGCAATCTCACAAGGGATTGGGAGCCTGCTCTCAGGCCCCACCCAAATGCTCTTGATTTCATAGCTGCTGGCGCTTACCCATCAAGCGCTACAGGCATTTTTACCTCTAAACCGCAGGGCCATCCACTGTGCCCATTTTTTCATGGGCCTGACGTAACCCGCGCGCTACAACGGCGTTTTTCTCAGGAGGGAAAGCGTCCATGGCCCATAGAAAAAGTCTCACACGCGCGGCAAAACAACGCCGCATCGCGCACTTCTTGGCGCAGCCTCTGCAAGCGCCAACCCCTGGCCACAGCGCCACGTTGACGGGGGTACAGAAGGCCGACCTGGAAGCGCGCACCGTCGGGCGCGTGGTCTTTCCGTGGGATGCCGACTACGACGCGGACCGGCAGTAAACCAACCCTGCGTTCCAGTATTACCCCCTGGTCATCGTGTACTGCGCTTGCGAAACCGACGTGCTGGTGAGCATGGGTGTCGCCCGGGACGCGGGCCTGGCGGTATCAGTACGCTCAGGCGGGCACAGCACGGCAGGGTATTCGGTGAACAGCGGCGGCATGGTGATTGACCTGAGCGAGATGAAGGGCGTGGTGCTGGACGAAGACCGGGCGCTGGTGCATGTGCTGCCCGGCACGCCGTTTGAGGTGTTCAACGGCGCACTCAACGGCACGGGCTGGCATGTGCCCACGGGGGCTTGCGGCAGCGTGTGCGTGGCCGGTTTTGTGCAGGGTGGGGGCTATGGCTACACCTCCCGAACCTACGGCATCCAAAGTGACAAGGCAGCAGCGTTTCGCGTGGCGCTGGCCAGCGGAACGGTAGTGACCGCCAACGAACGCGCGAACGCCGACCTGTTCTGGGCCTTGCGGGGCGGCACGGGTGGCAACTTTGGCGTGGTGCTGCAGGTCAGCTACCACATGGTGCGTCTGCCATCGGTGTGGGGCTGGTCCATCACCTGGCAAGCCGAGCAGGCCGCGCAAGTGCTAGAGCTGCTGCAAAAGGACTACACCCGCCAAGGCGCCCCCCGAACAGCTGGGCTACATGATGAACCTGGGCTACTACAACGGGCAGGTGGTGTACATGGTGCAAGGCATGTACTGCGGCCCGCGGGACGAGGGCTACGCTGCCATCGAACCCCTGCTGCAAATCCCAGGCGCACAACTGGTGGTGGACAAGGTGGGCTCCTACCCAGAGCTGAACAACTATTTTGAAGACCACCCCTACCCCCTGCCGCAAGACCTGCCCGACGGCATTTGCGAGACCAAGGCCAGCGGGTATATCGACAAGCCCATTCCCCAGGCGGTGTGGCAGCAGGTGATCGACCAGTTCCACCGGGCCGTCAACCCCTGGAGCATGGTCTACACCGAGCCCTACGGCGGCGCGATTGCCCGCTACCCGGTGGAAGGCAGCGCCTTTGTGCACCGCCATGTGGACATGGACATCGTGATTGACGGCAGCTGGCGCAACGAGGAAGAACGCGTGAAAGTACAGGCCTGGATCGACGGGCTGTACGACCTGCTGAGGCCCTACATGAACGGGCATGTGTACCAAAACTACCCCGACCGGACTCTGAAGGACTTTGCCAAGGCCTACTGGGGCGATGCAACGTACCGGCGGTTGCGCGAAATCAAGACGAAGTACGACCCCACCAACTTCTTCTGCTACGAGCAGAGCATTGCACCGTTGTAAGCCGCGCCTGCGGGCTGGGCGTGGTGCCGCGCCTTGCGGGGCGCAGGGCACTCAGGCCGAGACAGGCACTGCGTAGTGCACGCTGCCCTTGCCGCGCCGCTTGGCTTCGTACATGGCGTGGTCGGCGCGGGTCAGCAACTCGTCCACCTGCGCGGGCAGCGGCGGGTGGGCGGCCACCCCGATGCTCACACCCAGTGTCACCTGTACACCATCGGTGTCGGGCAGCGCAAAGGGCGTGTCAAAAATCTGCAGCAGGCGGTCGAGGAACTGCTGGAGTTCCTGCGGGCTGTGTTTGCCACGCATCAGGATGGTGAACTCGTCGCCCCCCAGCCGCGCCAGCGTGTCGCCTGCGCGCACCACATGCCCCAGGCGCTGGGCTACCAGGCGCAGCACGGTGTCGCCCATGTGGTGGCCGTGCAGATCGTTCACATCCTTGAAGCCGTCCAGGTCCATGAACAGGATGACCACGCCCTCGGTGGCGTCACCGCCCTGCCCGTCCAGGCTGCCCACAGCCTCGTGCGCCCGCACCATGAAGGCACCGCGGTTCAGCAGCCCTGTGAGCGAATCGTGCTGCGCCAGATGCAGCAGTCGGTCTGCAGCGGCGACGCGCTCGGTAATGTCCTCGATCTGGCACATGATGGACACCGTCTCGCCGCGCAGATTGATGAGCGCAGAGTTGAACCACATGCAGTGCTGCACGCTGCCATCGGGCCGGATGAAAGAGGCCTCGACCCGGTTTTGGCGCTCAGCCCCGGCCAGCAGGCGGTGAAACGCCTTGCGCAGCGCGCTGACCCGTGCGCCATCGCCCACCAAATTCAAGAGCGATTCGCCCTGGTGGGCGGCGTGGTGCCAGCCAAACCACTCGGTAGCGCGACTGGAGCAATGCACAAGGCCCAACTGCGCATCCAGCTCCACCACGGCCAGCGGGCTGTTTTCCATGTGCGAAAGAATCTTTTGATTGGCTGCACGCAGCGCTTCCGTGGTCACCTTGAGCTCGTGCACCTCCAGCGCAGAATTGACCAGACCACCGACTTGCCCATCCTCATCAAGCCAAGGGTGCAGGCTGATGGAGAACCAGACCTCATGCCCCTCGAAGTTGCAAATCTGCCGCTGGTAGGTGACCTCATGGCCCGCCAGGGCGCGATCAATATGGGGGCCAAACTGCGCGCGGGCAGCCTCGCTGTACAGCGAAGTCAAAGTGCGGCCCAGCAGTTCCTTGGGGCGCACCTTGAACCAGTTGGCATAGGCCTCGTTGGCGTACAGGATGTTCAGACTGGTGTCGACCACGCAGATCGTCGCGCCTGTATGGCGAGTGACGATGTCCAGCAAGTGCGGTGCGGGCAATGACTCGCCAAGGGCTGCAGAGTGGGATAGACGTTCGTTCATAGAAAGCAGGCGACACCAAAGGACTCCAAAGCGAACGGGGTCCAACCCATCTGGGACCCTCATCCCAACGCCAGACAACAAGCCACTGAAAGCCACCAGGGGCTGAGCGGCCGCGTAGCGACACTAGGATATAGATGAGGCCCAATAAAGTATGAATTTTCTCTGCGTTTTCTGGTCAGAGATTGATGGAAAAAGAAAACGCAAGAAAGCAAACGCTGGAGCAACTTCACGAGCGCCGCAAGCAAGTCGTTCGGCTGCACAAGAAGGGCATCAAGATCATGCAAATCGTGGAGATGACAGGGCTGAGCTACCCGCCAGTGCGCGCCACGATTGATCTGTTTGAAGCTGGTGGCTGGGGCGCCATCCGACCAGCCTTGCGAGGGCGCAGCCCAGGGGATGGCCGTGTGCTCAGCCCAGCGCAAGAAGAGACGATTCAGCGGATGATTATTGACAAGCGGCCCGAGCAACTCAAGATGGACTTTCATCTGTGGAGCCGAGCTGCCGTGAGCCAATTGATCGAGCAAGAATTTGGCGTAAAGCTACAGACTCGAAGTACCGGAAAGTACCTCACCCGCTGGGGCTTCACACCGCAAAAGCCCATCAAGCGAGCTTATGAGCAAAGCCCTGCCGCAGTACAAGCTTGGTTGGAGGGCGAGTATCCCGGTATCGAGCAGCGCGCCAGAGCTGAAGGGGCGGAAATTCACTGGGGCGATGAGACGGCGTTGGTTATTGAGTCGGCACCTTTGAACTTGAACAAGCCGTTCGGGCTGAGCCTGTCGAAGCCTTGCGCAGAGCTTCGAACCGCATCAACGCATTCAAGTTGGTTGATGCCGACTCAATAACACCGACGTGCGCGGCAGAAGCTATGCGCCGACAGGCAAAACTCCGGTGACCATGGCTATCGGTGGCACGCGTCAGAAGCTATCGATGATTGCAACAGTGACCAACCAGGGCAAGACACGCTGGATGATCATTGATGAAGCATTTGACGCCGACAAGCTCATTGAATTCCTGCAAGCCTTGATCAAGGATGCTGGGAAAAAAGTCTTTTTGATTCTGGACAATTTGCGCGTGCATCACAGCAAACTTGTGAAGGCTTGGGTGGCCGAACATCAAGACCAGATTGAGCTGTTTTACTTACCCAGCTACAGCCCCCAGCTCAATCCAGAGGAGCGTCTGAATGCGGATCTCAAGCAAGAGATAGGCAAGCGAGTGCCGGTAAGAACCAAGGCCAAGTTACGCGAGGCTGCCAATGATCACATGGCGATGCTGGAGCAAAACCCTGAGCGCGTTATTGGCTACTTCCAAGATCGTTACGTTCGCTACGCGGCTTAATACTTCACAGGGCCGGATCAATAACCCAGGCCACCCAAGACAGCACCTTGAATCATGGGCAATCTATCAACTGCCCGCCTCCCAGTGGGGAGGCGGCCACAATGCAGCCTGACGCGGCGCCTTCAACCGCCCCGAACCCGCCACCTCACCTGAAGCTGGGCGCCCCAACAGGTTCTAATCCTCTCCATCTCTGGACCCCATCACACCACATCCACCCATGAAAATTGCCACCTGGAACGTCAACTCCCTGTCTGTGCGCCTGCCCCAAGTGCTGGCCTGGCTGGCCACCAACCCGGTGGATGCCTTGTGCCTGCAAGAGCTGAAGCTGACCGACGACAAGTTTCCGCACGTTGCACTGCAAGACGCGGGCTACCACGCCGTGGCGTTTGGGCAAAAGACTTACAACGGCGTGGCCATCCTGACCCGCACGCCGGTGCGTGATGTGGTGCGCAACATTCCGGGGTTTGACGACGAGCAATCCCGCGTGATCGCCGCTACGCTGGACACCCCCGAGGGCCCGCTGCGCTTGCTCAATGGCTACTTTGTGAATGGCCAGGAGCCCGGCTCGGAAAAGTTCGCCTACAAGATGCGCTGGCTGCAGGCTCTGCACGACTGGATTCAGGCCGAAATGGCCGTGCACCCGCGTCTGGTGCTGGTGGGTGACTTCAACGTGGCGCCCGAAGACCGCGACTCTTACGACCCGGAGGGCCTGCGCGAAACCATTCACCACACCACGCAAGAGCGCGACCATTTCAAGGCGCTATTGGCGCTGGGGCTGACGGATGCCTTTCGCATGTTTGAGCAGCCAGAGAAGTCTTTTTCATGGTGGGATTACCGTATGCTGGGCTTTCAGAAAAACCGGGGCTTGCGCATTGACCACATTCTGGTGAGCGAAGCGCTGCGCCCCCAGGTCACCGGGTGCGTGGTAGACCGCGCCCCGCGCAAGAACCCCCAGCCCAGCGACCACGCGCCGGTGGTGGTCACCCTCGGCGCCTGATCCACGCGCACGGCCCCCTACCAACGCACCACGCAAAAAAGCTGCAGAGCTTTCACTCTGCAGCCGCTAGCTTGATAACAGGCCGGGACACCCCCGGTTTGTTTCGCTTCAGGCGCCGCTTATCGCTGGGCGTAGCTGTCGCGCAACGCGCGCACTTCGTCGTGGTTGCGCTTGGCGCCCTGGGCCTGGCGCTCCAGCAGCGCGCGCACGTCGGCGGGCAACGTGGCGTTCAAGGCCTTGCGATAGCGGGCCACCGCAGCGTCTTCACCACGCTCGCACTCCTCCAGAACGGCCTTGTCGTCGCGTGATGACAGCGCAGCCTTCACCGACACCCAGCCCCGGTGCACCGCCCCTGCGATGGTGCCGCCGGAAGCGGGCTCGCCCCCAAAGCGGCGAATTTCGCGCTCCAGCTCTTGCGCTGCTGCGGCGCACTGCTGCGAGTGGCGCAGGAAGATACTCTTGAGTTCGGCCGAATCTGCATGGTCGGCGCAGGATTGGAAGCCGTACTCGCCGTCGCGGGCAGACTCCAGCACGTCGTTGAGGACTTCCACCACATCGTCACCGTCAGACGCATCCATGGCTCCCACGGCACTCGCAGCGCCCTGGGTGCCTGCGCTGCCCAGGCGGGTGTGGGCACGGGTGGAAGCGCGATCCCAGGCCGCCCGGGTCGCAGGCCGCACATCAGACCAGGCCAGGCCGCCCGTGGCGTGGCGGGCACGCCAGTCGTCCGCCAGTCGGGGTTCCACGGCATCGAAGTCGCCTTCATAGCGGCCCACGGCAGACCAGCCCAGCTCGTAGGCCGGACGGTATTGCTCGTAAGGACGGCCTGGCACGTGGTAAGGCTCGCGGGTGTAGTTGTCACGCCAGTAAGCGTCTTCTTCGGTGGGGTTCACCGCCTCGGCAGCCGCCTTGCCGGCCAGCCCGCCAGCAACGGCACCTGCCACGCCCCCCACCACGGCACCCACTGGCCCGCCAAAAGCACCAGCGGCTGCACCCGCAGCAGCGCCGCCCAGGGCTGCGCCTATGCCGGTGCCCACGGGGTGTGCGCCTGGCTCATCGGTAATGGGGTCACGGTTGGCATCTCTGTAATCCGACATAAAAAATCTCCGGTTGGTTGACAGTGATTTCATTATTGAAACCACCGCCCGCCACCGAGGTCGGAAGAAGGACCCCACCGGTGTAGGACAGGGTGCCCCTGTCTTGACCGTCACGCCAGTGCTGCAGCGCGGCCCGAGGCCGCACACAGACATCGTTCAGCAGCTATCAATTCAATAGCTGCTGGCGCTTATCCCATGAGCGCTAGAGGCCAATTCAGCCTTCATCTGCCGCATCCAGGCCCAGTTCCTGGATCTTGCGGGTGATGGTGTTACGACCGATGCCCAGGCGCTGCGCGGCTTCCATGCGCCTGCCGTGGGTGGCCACCAGCGCGGTGCGGATCAGCTGCGATTCAAACCGGCGGTTGAGTACATCCCACACATCTGGCTCGCCCGTGGCGAGCAGCTTTTGCGCTTCTGCCTCCAGCGCATGCTCCCACCCCAGGGGCGTAGCTACGGGCGGTGCAGCCACGGGAGCTACAGCGTCACCCAGGGGCCTGATGGATGCATCGGCTGGCGGGGCTGCCCAACCCGCAGACCCCTGGCTGGGCACAGCCACCGGCACCATGGCAGCTGCAGCGGGCGCGGGTTCAGGAAGGGGCACAGGTGCTGGGCTGGGCGTAGCCGCCACGGGCTCGGCGACCGGCACCAAGGGTGCCTCCAGCACTTCAGGGGGCAGGTCTTGCAGCGAGATCACCTGTGCAGGCGCCATCACCGTAAGCCAGTGGCAGATGTTCTCCAGCTGCCGCACGTTGCCCGGAAACGAAAACTGCTCCAGGCGGGCCAGTGCTGCATCCGAAATGCGCTTGGGCTCCACCCCCAGCTGCCGCGCACTTTGCTGCAGAAAGTGGCGGGTGAGCATGGGCACATCGGCGTGGCGCTCGCGCAGCGCGGGCAGCCGCAGGCGAATCACGTTCAGGCGGTGGAACAAGTCTTCACGGAACCCGCCTTCCTTCACGCGCTGCTCCAGGTTCTGGTGGGTGGCGGCAATCACACGCACATGCGACTTGACGGCAGCATGGCCACCCACACGATAGAACTGCCCGTCAGACAGCACGCGCAGCAGGCGGGTCTGCAGGTCAAACGGCATGTCGCCGATTTCGTCCAGAAAGAGCGTGCCGCCCTCGGCTTGCTCAAAGCGCCCGCGCCGCTGCGTCTGCGCACCGGTGAAGGCGCCGCGCTCATGGCCAAACAGTTCGGACTCCAGCAGGTCCTTCGGGATGGCCGCCGTGTTGATGGCCACGAACGGCCCGTCAGCCACGGGCGAATGTTTGTGCAGCGCGCGCGCCACCAGTTCCTTGCCCGAGCCCGATTCACCGGTAATGAGCACTGTGACCACGCTTTGGCTCAGCCGGCCGATGGCGCGAAACACGTCCTGCATGGCAGGCGCCTGGCCCAGCATTTCGGGAGTGGCAGTCTGGCGCTCTTCGGTCACCTCTTCGCGCTGGCTTTCTTCGACCGCGCGGCGGATCAGCTCCACCGCTTTGGGCAAATCAAACGGCTTGGGCAGGTATTCAAACGCGCCACGCTGGAAGGCCGAGACGGCACTGTCCAGATCGGAATACGCCGTCATGATGATGACGGGCAAGCCCGGCTGCATCTCGCGCACTTTCTCCAGCAGCTGCAGCCCTGAGCCGCCGGGCATCCGAATGTCGCTGACCAGTACCTGGGGGCCTTGTCGGGCTGGGTCACCCGCCGTCACATCGGCCAGGGCGTCGAGCACCTCGCGCGGGTGGGTGAAGCTGCGCGTGGGCAGGTTCTCGCGCGCCAGCGCTTTTTCCAAGACGAAGCGGATCGACGGGTCATCATCTACTAACCAGATCGGCTTCATGTGTGTTTACCTTCCCTGTGGTTGTTGCTTAAGAACCTTATATGGACGCCCCGAATAAGCCAAGCCCTCACTCACTGCTGCCAAGAAGGTAAAGATTGCACCCGTATATCCGGACTTGTTGTGGCGCGAGCCACGGTCCCTGATGGGAATCGCTGGTGGAGGTCCTATCGGTTCAACGCACTCCAAGTGCCACGTTCTTATCGGATTTCATCCACCACGGTCTGACCTGTCTTGCCATCACTTCATGATTGCTTGAGCAATCGGTTGGTTTTCTCCCGCTCCTCGTTCTTGTCGTGCCGGCGCTAGTTGCTCAGACCGACTCTCGTACGTAGCCCGGCTCGTAGCTCCTGTCATGCGCGAGCAACGCCCACACGATGCGGGCATTCTTGTTGGCCAGCGCCACCGCCGCTACGTTCTTGTTGCGCCGCTGCAGCACACCATTGAGCCAGCCACACTGCGCGCTGCCCTGGCCTTGGTGCTGGTCTTTTTTCTGGGCGTGATAGATCACCGAGCGCGCTCCGTGAATCAGCAAGGTGCGCAAATACGTGTCGCCCCGTTTGCTGATACCCAGCAGGTTTTGTTTGCCCCCGCTGGAGTGTTGGCGTGGCACCAGCCCTAGCCAGGCTGCCACCTGCCTGCCATCCTTGAAGTTCTTTGCATCCCCCAGAGATGCCACCAATGCGCAGGCCGTGATGGGGCCAATGCCGGGGATCTGCCCGAGTTTGCGACTCAAGTCGCTTTGGCGGTGCCAGGCCACGATTTGTGCCTCCAGCTCCTGCACCTGGCAGTCAAGCTCCTTGAGGTGCTCGAGCAGACGTTGTATCAACAGTCTAAACACGCCGGGCAACTCGTTGGCTGCATCCTCAATGAGCATTGGCACCCGTTGGGTAATGTGGCCTATGCCTTGGGGAACGATCACCCCAAACTCGGCCAGCAGGCCCCGGATCTGGTTGGCCTGTGCAGTGCGGGCCTTGACAAAGCCCTGGCGCACCCGGTGCAGGGCCAGCACGCCTTGCTGCTCCACGTTCTTGATCGGTACGAAGCGCATGCTCGGGCGGGTGACGGCTTCGCAGATGGCAGCCGAATCGGCTGCATCGTTCTTGTTGGTCTTGACGTAGGGCTTGACGAACTGGGGTGCCATCAGGCGCACGGTGTGGCCCATGCCCTGAAGCTTGCGCGCCCAGTGGTGGGCGCTGCCGCAGGCTTCCATGCCAATCAGGCAGGGCGGCAGGTTCACGAAGAAGGCAGCCATCTGTTCGCGCTTGAGCGGCTTGTTGAACACGGCTTTGCCGTGCTCATCCACGCCGTGGACCTGGAACACATTCTTGGCCAAATCGATGCCAATGGTTGTAATCTTCATGGTGGACGCTCCTGCTCGTTGAGGTGGAAAAACTGACATCTCCACTGTGGCACTTTCGATGCCGTTTAGGGTGGGGGCGTCCATCCCATTGGTTCAAAGTCTTTATGGAGTTGCACAAGCGTCTTGCCGGGATGGGCTGCCAGGCGCAGCGCGCAGCCCACATTCATCCAAGGTGGCCCGTGCTATTGGCAAGCGGTGCAACGCCGCAGACCGCCCGGCAAGGCACTTGCCCGAAGGGTTGGAGTGAAATCGGGCGATTGGAGGCCCCGGCTGCTTGCATGGGCACGAGCCCATGCGGCGCACCCGAAGCATCCACTCATCCCGATTGCACTCCAATGCAATCTCCAAAAAGACTTTGAACAGGTTCTAAGACCTCAGGGGAGCGGAATCAGGATTCGGAAATCGGTGCGACCCGGAACACTGTCGCACTCGATCAACCCGTGGTGTCGCTGCACAAATGTCTGTGCCAGCGTCAAACCCAACCCTGACCCTCCGTCACGCCCTGACACCAGCGGGTAAAAAATCCGCTCTTTGATGGCATCGGGCACCCCGGGTCCGTTGTCGATGACATGCAATTCCAGTGCCAGGCGATAGCGTTGGCGACCAAAGGTGACTTGCCGCGCCACCCGGGTGCGCAAGGTGATCACGGCATCGCCCTGTGCGATACGCTCGGTCAGGGCCTGCGCCGCGTTTTGCACCACATTGAGCAGCGCCTGGATGAGCTGCGCGCGGTCGCCCCGAAACTCTGGGATGGAGATGTCGTAATCGCGAACCACCTTGAGCCCCTGGGGGTACTCCACCAGCACCAGCGAGCGAACGCGTTCGCACACCTCGTGGATGTTCACGTCTCCCACCAGATGGGGGTGCCGGTGGGGGGCCAGCAGGCGGTCAACCAGGCTTTGCAGCCGGTCGGCCTCGTGGATGATGACCTGGGTGTATTCCTTGAGGTCTCGGCTTTCGAGCTCCATCTCCAGCAGCTGCGCGGCGCCGCGAATGCCGCCCAGCGGGTTCTTGATCTCGTGCGCCAGGTTGCGAATCAGCTCCTTGTTGGCCAGTGCCTGCTCGCGCAGGCGCTCCTCGCGGTCCTGGCGGGCCTGCTGCTCCAGCGGCCACAGCTCTACCAGCATCTCGCCCATGCGCTCGGAAGCTGCCACGTTCACATGCACCGGCACCGGGTCTTGCGTGGGCCGTCGCAGGCTGGCCTCAAACCGCAGCGCGGCAAAGTCTTGCACCTTGGCCCCGGTGAGCGCTGTTTGCAGCAGCGCAGGGTCGGTAAAGAAGGCGGAGAAATCAGCGCCTTCAAGCGTGCGACGCGACAGGCCCAGCGTGTTCTCCAGCGCTGCATTGGCAAACTGCACAGCCCCATCGGCGCGCAGCACGGCGATCAGCGTGGATAGAAGGTCCAGAGAATGAAAACGGCTGAGGCCCTGGTTGGCGTCAGCCGCAGTGGAAGTGCTCACGGGTCAGAATCAGTTGGCGGGCAAACGGCTCAGCTCACGCTTGATACCGGCAATATCGCTCTCGCTGCGCGCCACGGAAGCCTTGAGTTCTGCCGTGCGCTCCATATAGCGCTGGGGGTTGCGCAAATCCAGCGCATTGCGCTCTGGCTGGCCGCCGTTGTATTCCTTGACCAGCTCGGCATGGCGGGCTTCGGCTTTGCGCAGTTCGGCTTCCAAAATCGCGCGGGCATCGGAGTCGCGGGCGCGCTGGTCGTTGTTGGTCACCCGCGGTGCGCCAGCTGGGGAGGCAGACGTGGCCGATGACGATGATGCGGCAGACGCCCCACCACCGGACGCAGCGCCCCCGCCGCCCGAGGGGCGTGAGCCTTGAATCACCGTGACGTTGCCGCCCTCCACCAACTTGCAGCCACGTTCTTTGGCCTGCGTGGCGTTGTTGGTGTATTCATTTCCACAGCGATAGATTCGGTCTTGCGCAAAAGCGGCCACGGGCAAGGCCGCAATGATCCACAGGGTAAGTAGCGTTTTTTTCATAGAGTTCCTCGCACTGCTCATGCAGGATTGCCTTGGAGTATCCCCCAATCGCTGCTCATAGCCAATGCAGCGCCGCCCACGTCACGGAGGGATTTGTGTGAGGATGCAACGCTTGCAAACACCCGGGCAGGCGTCTCGAAACAGAGGCCCCAAGAAAAAAGGCGGCCGGAGCCCAATGCCAGTCAGTTAAGAGCTGACTGGCATTTTTTTCGTTGGGAATTTGGAAGCGCGTTTTTTGACGACCCTTGGGAAGCTGCGCCCAGTGCGGCGTGGCGGCAGCACGAAGTGTCGCGATTGCGCCAACAGGGCTGCCAACTGCTTGGGCAAGGTGCCCGCAGAGTCTAGGCTGGGGACCGCCAGTAAGTTCACGATGGCGTAGCTGGCTGTGTGGAAGCTGATGCGCTGGGGCTCGACCTGGACGTGCGCTGCCATCTCGCGCATCCAGCGGCGCAGCAGCGTGTAGGCGATCAGCACGCCCCACAGCTCCTGGCGCACCAGCGCGGGCTGCTTGCTGCGCAGCACCGGCTCACCCTCCTGCAGGGTCTGCTTGATCTCCCGGAACCCCAACTCGATCTCCCAGCGCTGGTGGTAGAGCTCGGCCAGCTCCTGCGCCGGATGCGTGCGGGGACACAGCAAGGATGTGATGAAGCGGCGCAGCCGTCCACCCACGCTCACCTCGATCAGGCGTGCCTGCCAGTGGCTGGGCAGATGCGGGTGTGCCTTGCGCGCTTGTGGGGACACCGGCATGCGGATCAGCGCATCGCCGCACGCCAGTTGCTGGACGATCTCATGGCGCAGATTGTCCCGCGCGCGCATCAACCAGTGGCGCTGCGTACCCGCAGCCTGCCAGTCCAACAAGAACGCTGCCGAGAAGTACGCTCGGTCAAACAGGGTCACGGAGTGATCCTCGCCGCGCAACTGCGCTGCCAGGCTCAATTCGCCGCAGTCCATGGCGCCGAGCTTGGCATCAAGCATTTCGTGGCTGTGTGTGTCCATCAGGCAAGTGGCGCGGATCTGCGGCCAGGGCGAGAGGCCATGCTGGTTGCTGCAGCTGCCCAGTTCGACTCGATTCTCAGGGGTGTCCGGCGCCGACCAGACCACACCATCCACAGCCAGTACGCGCAGTGGCTGGCGCACATTCACCGCAGGACGGCTCCAGGCTTGGGTCAGTAGAGCGAACAGCTCGGCTAAAGGCTCCTCGCCCAGGCGCTGGCGGGCTTGCACGCTGACACTCGGTGCAGGCGGCGCTTGTCCATCCAGGCTCAAATCCAGCTGCTGCACCACATGCCACAGTGGCCGGTCGCGAAACAGCGCCAGTCCGATCACAAGCCACACGGCATGTTCGGCAGGCAGCTTGCGCCGGCGGATGGAGGCCTTGCCGCTGGTCCCCAGCGCCTGTGCGATCCAGGCAGGGTCTATCAACGCGCTGAGCTGCTCGAGGCGATCAGGTACTCGGGGCAGGGTCTGGCGCAAGGCGTTTGCAAGCAGGCTCATCAAGCAAAAAAGGGAACGTGTTGAACACGCTCCCTTTTACTGGATCAAGCCGCCTGCGGGCTTAACTGACTGGCATTGGGCCGAAGCCGCCTTTTGGTTGATCACCCAAGACGGGCAATCACAGCGAGTAGTACATGTCGTACTCGACGGGATGCACGGCCATGCGGAAGCGGGTCACTTCAGCCATCTTCAGCTCAATGTAGGCGTCGATCATGCTGTCGGTGAACACGCCACCCTTGGTCAGGAACGCGCGATCCTTGTCCAGGTGCTCCAGCGCTTGGTCGAGGCTGTGGCACACGGTGGGCACCAGCTTGTCTTCCTCTGGGGGCAGGTGGTACAGGTCCTTCGTCGCGGCTTCGCCGGGATGGATCTTGTTTTCCACGCCGTCCAGACCCGCCATCAACAGGGCGGCAAAGCCCAGGTAGGGGTTCATCAGTGGATCGGGGAAGCGGGCTTCCACGCGGCGGCCCTTGGGGTTGGCCACGTAAGGAATACGGATCGAAGCGGAGCGGTTCTTGGCAGAGTACGCCAGCTTCACAGGCGCCTCGAAGTGAGGAACCAGGCGCTTGTAGCTGTTGGTGCCAGGGTTCGTGATGGCGTTCAGGGCACGGGCGTGCTTGATGATGCCGCCGATGTAGTACAGGGCGTAGTCAGACAGGCCAGCGTAGCCGTCGCCAGCAAACAGGTTCTTGCCGTCTTTCCACACGGACTGGTGCACGTGCATGCCGGAGCCGTTGTCGCCGTGGTAAGGCTTGGGCATGAAGGTGGCGGTCTTGCCGTAGGCGTTGGCCACGTTGTGGATCACATACTTTTGCAGCATGGTCCAGTCAGCGCGCTCGACCAGCGTGCTGAAGCGGGTACCGATTTCGTTCTGGCCAGCACCTGCCACTTCGTGGTGGAACACTTCAACCGGAATACCCAGGGATTCGAGAATCAGGGACATCTCGGCGCGCATGTCTTGCGTGCTGTCGACGGGAGGCACGGGGAAATAGCCGCCCTTGACGGTGGGACGGTGGCCGCGGTTGCCGCCTTCGAGCTTGGAGCCGGTGTTCCAGGGGGCTTCGTACTCTTCGATTTCGTAGAAGGTGTGGTTGGGCTCTGTGCTCCAGCGCACGCCGTCGAAGATGAAGAATTCTGGCTCAGGACCAAAGTAGGCGGTATCGCCCAAACCAGAAGCCTTCAGGTAGGCTTCGGCGCGCTTGGCGATGGAGCGTGGATCGCGGTCGTAGGCCTTGCCATCGCTGGGCTCGATCACATCGCAGGTCAGGATCAGCGTGGTTTCTTCAAAGAAGGGATCGATGTTGGCGCTGCTCGGGTCAGGAATCAGCTGCATGTCGGAGGCTTCAATACCCTTCCAGCCGGCAATCGAAGAGCCGTCGAAGGCGTGGCCCGAAATGAACTTGTCTTCGTCAAAGTGAGAGACAGGCACCGTGGTGTGCTGCTGCTTGCCACGGGTATCGGTAAAACGGAAGTCAACGAACTTGACTTCGTTTTCCTTCACCATCTTCATCACATCTGCAACGGTCTTGGCCATCAGGTTCTCCTGGGTAAAGCGCTTGTTGAAAAATATACTGAAACTAAGCAGGTTGCGTGCCAGCCGCACTCAATCCCGCACTACGGTGGCGCAGTGCACGCAGCCCCTGCGAGAAGCGCACAACACATTGCACCAAAAAGGTTCGCACGCGGTGAAGCCTGCAAGCACTACAAGGTTCGCACCAACTCGGGGCCCATATCCGCACCAATATCGTGCAGACCTTGCAGCAACGCAGTCCAGCCGGCAGGAACCAAATCCTGGGGGCCTTTCACCCCTAGTTCAATATGGCGTCCGTACTGGGGGTGATCCACACTGGGCAGGCTGAACACCCGCAGACCGGGATGGTTACGCTCCACCTGTTCCATGAGGGGCGTCAGGGCAGCCTCCATGGCACCCAGCACGATCACAGAATGCTCCACCTGCGGAGCCACGTGAAAAAGATGGCGATAGTGCTGGTCCAGCACCCACTCCATCATGGGCCACGCCATGACGGGGAAACCTGGGAAAAAATGCACCACTCCGCCCGCGGGGCTGGTGCAGCTGAACCCTGGAATCTTGTTGTACGGGTTAGGAATCACCTCTGCGCCCTGGGGAAATACACCCATGTTCAGACGGTGCACATTGTCGGCGCGCTCAGGCTCGTAGGCAACGCCTTGTTCTTTGGCCACGTCTTGCATCCGCTCGCGAATCAGGGCTGCAGCTGTGTCATGTAGCACCAGCTCACGGCCCAAAGCTTTGGCCGCGCACTGGCGGGTGTGGTCATCCGGCGTTGCCCCGATGCCTCCACAGGAAAAAACAACGTCTGACGATGCAAATCCCCTTTGCAAAGTGGCAGTGAGTCGCTCTGGGTTATCGCCCACGTAGTCGGCGTAAGAAAGCGCAAGGCCTCTCGCCCCTAACAGCTCAATGACTTTGGGCAGGTGCTTGTCCGCACGCTTGCCCGACAGAATCTCGTCGCCGACGATGATCAAACCAAAAGAGGGAGCCATAGATTTCAATCGAGTTGATGGGGGCTTGGTGGAGGCTGCGCCTGCCCTGGCGCGCCCGGTACAGCAGCACCGTTTGAGGCGCGCACAGGAGCGGCGGTGCCCACCGCAGAATTGGCGGCACGTAATTGCGCCAACGCCTGCAAGCAGAAGTGGGCAAACCACAGCGATGAAAACGCAAAAACCAGCGTGTAAATCCAAATGGCCAACGGCAAGAGAACCACAAACGCTGCGGCAAACACGACACCCGAGGCCCACACAATACTGGGAGCAGCCCCAAGGTAGCCCGTCAGGACCCCCATGCCCAGCAGGGTGACCCGATGGCGTCGCAGCACCTCTCTGCGCTCGTCCTTGCTGGCATGCTCAGTCAGCGCGTCAAAAGCCATCACCCGGTAAGTTAGCCATCCCCATATCAAAGGCGGTAATACCAGTACCAGGGGGGGAACCAGCCACAAAGGCACAGAAAACAACAATGCCAGGAGTGCCATCACCGTGGAAGCCAGCGACCACGAAATGCTGGCCAGCAAAGCACCGCCCTGCTTTCGCTCTAGAGACGGAAACCTCCGAACGGCCACCATATTCACCAGGGCGGGCGTCATCAGAAAGGCGACGGCCAAGAGGGAAACGACTACCAACACCGGAGAAGCGAGCAAGACCACCATCAACGGAGCGAGCCAATCCATCACATTGGCAAGGCCCCAAGACGCCAGCCACGACAGCATGCTTGCCAGCAGGGTGGAATCGTCCAGCCATGAAGCCATTCCCTGGACAGCGGCATCCCAATAAAAATGTTGCAACACCAGCGCCAGCAACGCCATCAACAGCAGCGGCACTACAGACAGCAGCATGACGCGCGGCCGCAAACAATATGCGGCGGCTCGCCAAAAAGAATCAAAGAGCAAACCCATGGCGCAAGCATAACGCGCAGATCTGGCGTGCACCTATCCACCTATGCCCGTCCCAACAATCGACAGATGCCGAGCCATTGTTGAGACCAAAAGCCTTTTCCGTAGTCACGTACGCGGCCATGTGCATCGGGCTCGACCTGGTCTCGAATACCGGTAGGGTCATATCTCAACTCAAAATTGGCCGTCCCCATCAGCATGTCCCACCAGGGAAGCAGCACACCAAAGTTGTGCCCGCCCAAGACAACCTTTCTGGCATCAGCGGGGTGGCCGAGCTTGCCACCATTGGGGGTCTGAACGGTTTCATGCCCTATGCCGATACTGTGGTGCCTGCGGTGAAATCGAGGGCTGATCCAAAGCCGCTCGCCGATGGAGCCAAACCACAGGCGAAGATTGGCATGCTGAAAACTCTCACTCAATTGGGTGATAGCCACAATGGCGATGAACTGGGTCGGAGCGACTCCAATGCACTGGGCTACTACGACCAAGATGATGTCGCGTAGGACGTCATCAAGCAAATGGTTGCGGTTGTCCGTCCACATCGTCATTTGCTGCTGAGAGTGGTGTAGCGCATGCAGCTTCCACCACCACTCAAAATGGTGCTGGCCTCTGTGAATCCAATAATCCACAAAATCAAAGACAACCAGGTAGATCAGCAGGCTAACCCAAGGAATATCCGTGACTCCGGGAAGCAAACCATCTAGCTGCAATGGACTGAAGCCGATGAGGCGAAGCGCACCAAACATCGAGTCCATGAGAGGTATCAGCAGAAAAAAGACTGCGACACGGAACACCCCCAAACGGTGAATGAGCGTGTAGAGCACATCCACCCGGACTGCAGCTTTATTCACTACGGGCTCCACTGGTTTCCACTTTTGCAGAGGCCCAATAACCAGACAGATCACCGCGATCTGAAGCGTACCCACCAGCAACCACCCAGCCGCCGCATAGCCGGACTCCAGAATTCCGCCCCAACCCAACATAAACAGTAGCGGCTGAATCGTATTTTCAAACACCCACTGCTGGGCGGCGTCAAAAACGCCGGCAACCCAATCCATACGACAGCATCCTTCTTTTGAAGTGGAAATTCCGCGGACTCAAAAAGCCTGCTCTATACCCAATTGAGGATGATCCTTGAGAGTCTTGAAGCAGAAGCCCTTTTGCTTGAGCCCAACGATAAGAGGCTCCAGTACTGCTGGAGCCCAAGGGTCTCGCCTGGACCATATACCCAAATGCGCCATCAAGATATCTCCAGACCGAATGCCACGCAGCGCCTTGTCGAGCAACATGGCATTACTGAACTTCTCGCTTGGTAGCTCATCGCCCAAAAAACCGGCTGCGGCCCATCCCACATGCCGGTACCCACATGACTTGGCCGCGAGTTCGAGAGATGGAGATAACCTGCCACCCGGTGCTCGAAACAATGGCAGAGGTGACTTGCCGGTGAGCATATGAAGCCTACGAGAAGATTGTGAAAGCTCTTCGCAATAGCCGTTACGGTCAAGAATGTAGGTCTCTCCCTGCCGTGAGCCCGCCGAAGGTTTCACCCGAAATGCATCCTTACCGGCATCCGCAACCCAGTAAACATGGTTAAAAGTGTGAGGAGCAAATTCATGCCCTTCTTTCGCCCGCTCACGCCACCAGCCCCCCCAATGCTCACCGAGGCTACCGTCACCCTCTTTCGTCTTTTCATTGGCGGCAAAAAAGGTAACCACCACTTTCTGCCTCGCCAAGATATCTGCGATCACCGGTGCAACGGCCATGTGCCCGGTATCGAAGGTCAAATAAACGGGCTTCTTGCAGTCTTGCGCAGGCGTGGCTGATGCTTGCGAGTGATACAACCCGGCAAGTGCGAAGCCTCCAGCTACGCAGAGCAGAAAGCGCATGGAGAGCATTTGGCCAGATTATTAACGTGGCGCGTGCTGCAAAGTCCAGACACCGTGAGGTGACTTACCTACCGGTACCTGCTTGATCACTTTTTTCTCCACAGTATCCACCACAGACATCTTTTTGGCCCAACGTGAACTGACAAAGATAAAGCGACCGTCTGCAGAGACGTCCATACAGTCAGGCCCTCCTGGAACAGGATAAGTGTCCACGACCTCTTGTCGCTGCATGTCCAGTTTGCTGATCGTATTGGCCACTCTGTTACTCACGTAGAGATGGCGCTTATCGCCCGCGGCGCGAAAAGCGTGTGCACCACTGCCTGTTTTTATTCTTTTGATGCTTGAAGGTTGAGCTCCGCTCACATCAAAAACCTCCACGCTGTCACTACCGGTCAACCCCACAAAAAGCCGTTTGTCATCAGGGCTGCCGTAAATATCGGCAGGCATGGCGCCTGTTTTCGTACGCCAGCGGATCGACTGCGTCGCAATGTCCATCGCAACCAGCTCATCACTGTCCTGCATCGACACATAAGCAGTGGTGCTTTTGCTATCAATCCAGATATGGCTCGGCGTGCGAGACGTGGCAACCCGTTTCGCCAAGGTCAGCTCTTTACCATCCCATTTATAAAAATCCACATGGTTCAGCCGATTGGCTGCAGTGACCAGCCACTTCATGTCAGGGGTAAATCGAAGATGGTAGGGATCGACGATGTCACGAACAGTTCGCTGGACCTCAGCGGTCCGCGGATCAATGAACGTCAATGTATCGCTGAGCGCATTGGCAATAATGATCGAACGCTCGTCCGGCGTGAGATACAGATGATGCGGCTCCTTACCGGTCGGTATTCTGCGAATCTCCTCCCATGTCACAGGATTGATCACACTGACGTTGGCATCCAACGAGTTCAGAACAAACAATGGCGTCGTCTGTGACGCGAATGCCGAACTAGAAAGCGCAACAAAAGCCCAAAAGAAGAAGAGAAATCGGGATGAGAGAAAGGAACCCACAAACGACCTTTTGATGAATGAAATCGTCGCCCTAATACCAACCAAGGCGTCTCTCAGCCTTGAAAGCCCAAATCGCGCAAATGCTCTTTCCCCAGCCACATCCACTCACCAGGTTTTAAGGACTCGGGTAATTCCAATGCGCCAATTTGTGAGCGGTGGAGCTGCTCCACCCTGTTACCCACGGCAGCCAGCATGCGTTTGACTTGGTGGTATTTGCCTTCGAGCAAGGTCAACTTGAGCTGATGAGAGCCAATCAATTCAGCCCCCGCCGCCTTCACAGCTGTTGGGTCATCATCCAGGACGACACCTTCCAACAATTTTGAAATTTGACGAGCATCCACGGGGTGTTTCGTAGTCACCTCATACACCTTCGGCACATGCTTCTTGGGAGAGGTCATCCTATGGATAAATTGACCATCATCGCTCAGCAACAACAGACCTGTGGTGTCTTGATCAAGCCGACCAACCGCCTGCACTCCTTGGATGGCATTCTTTGTAGGACGCTGACGCAATGGCGCAGGCAGCAGGGTATAGACACTTGGATAAGCCGATGGCTTCTGTGAACACTCCGTTCCAGCCGGCTTGTACAACAAGATATAAGCTTTTTCGCACCAAGGCCACTCCTGCCCTTGCACTAGCAGCCGAAGACCTTCAGGCTCGTACTCCGCACTTGAATCAGTGCACTTATCAAAAGGCTGTCCGTCAAGACTAACCTCTACCCAGCCTTGCTGAACCAACCCTGCACACACCCTTCGGGTTCCGAACCCTTGCGAAAACAGGATGTCTTGTAGCTGCATATCCGATGGCTTATGGGTATAAGCGTTACGTGAATGTGAATATCAAAGGCCCATAAGACAAACCCCCCCACTCCATAGGGAGAGGGGGGGTATGCGGGCTGTAAGAGCCTGACGATGACCTACTTTCACACGGGAACCCGCACTATCATCGGCGCAAAGTCGTTTCACTGTCCTGTTCGGGATGGGAAGGAGTGGTACCAACTTGCTATGGTCATCAGGCATAACTTGGTGCTGGGCTGTTTTTGTGAACAGCCTGGCGAATTCATAGAGTTTGGAATCAGATTTTGTATTTGACTGCGTCTAACTTGGCATAACAATCTTTGAGCTTTTGCACTGAAGTGCATTGGCTATCAAAGTTATAGGGTCAAGCCGCACGAGCAATTAGTACTGGTTAGCTTAACGCATTACTGCGCTTCCACACCCAGCCTATCAACGTCCTGGTCTTGAACGACTCTTTAGGGGGCTCAAGGCCCCGGCAGATCTCATCTTGAAACGAGTTTCCCGCTTAGATGCTTTCAGCGGTTATCTCTTCCACACTTAGCTACTCGGCAATGCCACTGGCGTGACAACCGATACACCAGAGGTGTGTCCACTCCGGTCCTCTCGTACTAGGAGCAGGCTTCCTCAAATCTGCAGCGCCCACGGAAGATAGGGACCAAACTGTCTCACGACGTTTTAAACCCAGCTCACGTACCTCTTTAAATGGCGAACAGCCATACCCTTGGGACCGGCTACAGCCCCAGGATGAGATGAGCCGACATCGAGGTGCCAAACACCGCCGTCGATATGAACTCTTGGGCGGTATCAGCCTGTTATCCCCAGAGTACCTTTTATCCGTTGAGCGATGGCCCTTCCATACAGAACCACCGGATCACTATGTCCTGCTTTCGCATCTGCTCGACTTGTCAGTCTCGCAGTTAAGCACGCTTATGCCATTGCACTATCGTCACGATGTCCGACCGTAACTAGCGTACCTTCGAACTCCTCCGTTACGCTTTGGGAGGAGACCGCCCCAGTCAAACTGCCTACCATGCACTGTCCCCGATCCAGATAATGGACCTAGGTTAGAACCTCAAACACACCAGGGTGGTATTTCAACGTTGGCTCCATGAGAACTAGCGTCCTCACTTCAAAGCCTCCCACCTATCCTACACAGATCTGTTCAAAGTCCAATACAAAGCTACAGTAAAGGTTCATGGGGTCTTTCCGTCTTTCCGCGGGGAGATTGCATCATCACAAACATTTCAACTTCGCTGAGTCTCAGGAGGAGACAGTGTGGCCATCGTTACGCCATTCGTGCAGGTCGGAACTTACCCGACAAGGAATTTCGCTACCTTAGGACCGTTATAGTTACGGCCGCCGTTTACTGGGACTTCAATCAAGAGCTTGCACCCCATCATTTAATCTTCCAGCACCGGGCAGGCGTCACACCCTATACGTCCACTTTCGTGTTTGCAGAGTGCTGTGTTTTTATTAAACAGTCGCAGCCACCGATTTTTTGCAACCCCTTTGGGCTCCCTCTGTACGAGTTCACCTACTTGGGGCATACCTTCTCCCGAAGTTACGGTATCAATTTGCCGAGTTCCTTCTCCTGAGTTCTCTCAAGCGCCTTAGAATACTCATCTCGCGCACCAGTGTCGGTTTGCGGTACGGTCGTCAATAGCTGAAGCTTAGTGGCTTTTCCTGGAAGCAGGGTATCACTCACTTCGTCTGCAAGCAGACTCGTTATCACCCCTCATCTAAGCCCGGCGGATTTGCCTACCAGGCACGACTACAGGCTTGAACCAACATATCCAACAGTTGGCTGAGCTAACCTTCTCCGTCCCCACATCGCACTATTGATCGGTACAGGAATATTGACCTGTTTCCCATCAGCTACGCATCTCTGCCTCGCCTTAGGGGCCGACTCACTCTACGCCGATGAACGTTGCGTAGAAAA
>NZ_VFPV01000001.1:870000-1718268 GCF_006716905.1 Acidovorax temperans
GATACCCAGAACATAGTGAAGCATGCTGGGACCTACGCCGGCTCCCGCAGCAGCATTTCCAGCAACACAGTTGCTAGATGTCACATAGGGGTATGTTCCATGGTCCACATCCAGCAAAGTACCCTGAGCTCCTTCAAATAGGAGATTGCATCCCTCGCCATGCGCTTCATTCAGTTCACGAGAAACATCAGCCATCATGGGGCGGAGCATTTCTGCATGGCGCATAGCCTCTGCGTACACCACATCGAACTGAACTTCTCCATCTTTCAAGTAAGGAGCCAGAGCCTCTCCGAACGTGAAACGTGCCGACCCAAGGTAGGTAGTTAACACGTGGTTGTGCAAAGCTAGCAATTCCTTAAGCTTCGATGCAAATCGTTCGGGATGCTTCAAATCCTGCACACGAAGAGCTCGCCTAGCAATTTTGTCTTCATAGGCAGGACCGATACCTCGACCCGTTGTGCCAATTTTTTCAATACCGCCCTGCTCTCTGGCCGCCTCACGAGCAACGTCCAAAGCTGCATGAAAAGGAAGAATCAAAGGGCAAGCTTCACTAATGCGAAGACGCGAACGCACTTCCACACCTGCTCGTTCAAGGCCTTCGATCTCTTCAAATAACTTTGAGGCGGAGAGCACCACACCATTGCCGATGTAGCACTTCACCCCTGGGCGCATGATACCGCTGGGGATAAGGTGGAGTGCTGTCTTCACGCCGTTAATCACCAAAGTATGACCAGCGTTGTGCCCACCTTGAAAACGCACTACACCTTGGGCACTTTCCGTGAGCCAATCGACCAGCTTTCCTTTGCCTTCATCACCCCACTGAGTTCCAACGACAACGACGTTACGACCTTTGGTTGCTTTCATCTCAAACCCAATTCAAATTTCAGTTGGTTTTATTGCGCGAACTATCCATTGCCCGGAAACTTCAACAAGCTCTCGGTCACAGTTGAATTCATCCACTTTGCTCTCACACCCGGGAAGAACGCACACCACGGTTTCTCCGCGCCTGCGCAATGCGGCTATAGCGTCATTCGCAGCAGCACTCTCCAACCAAGGGGCTCTAATGGCGGCACGAAGGTCTCTGTCCGGAGTTACACATGCAATTTGCTTAACGTCCAGGCTGAAGCCTACGGCGGGCCTATTCCTACCAAAAACAGAACCTACCTCATCGTATCTTCCGCCACGCACTAACGCATCGCTGCCACCTGGCACAAACATAGCGAAGCGAATGCCGCTGTAATACGAGTACCCACGCAGATCCGCTAGATCAAAAGAGAGACGTGGAGCATTCAGCATGGACGCAAAACGTTTCAACTCACCGAGCAAACCAGAGATACCAGGTACCAGACCAAGAGTCTGTTCGGCCTCCTTCAGCACCTCGATATCGCCGAACAGGTGAGGCAAGGCTCTTAAACCTTCACGCTGGCTTTCCGGGAAAGCACGAGTAAGTCGGCCGATCTCAGCGCCATCTTTGCGAGCCAATGCTCCATGCAAATCACGCAGCAACGCTGGTGCTACCTCGACGCCATCTAATAGTCGACGAACTATGCGTACATCCGCCACATCGGTGGTGAAATCGGTAACACCTGCAGCTTCAAGACACTGCCTGGCCAACGTCAAAATCTCAACATCCGCCTCCAACCCTGAGTGGCCATAGATTTCGCTACCAAATTGAAGGGGCTCCCGAGTTGCATGAGGCTTTTCAGGCTTCGCGTGCAGCACAGGACCGCAGTAACACAAGCGCGTCACACCCTGGCGATTCAGAAGATGCGCATCAATTCTGGCTACCTGCTGAGTGGTGTCTGCACGCAGCCCCATGGAGCGCCCAGACAACTGATCCACCAGCTTGAACGTCTGCAGATCTAACGCTTCACCGGATCCGGTCAGCAATGAATCCAGGTGCTCTAGCAGGGGGGGAATAACCAACTCATAGCCATAGCTGCGCGCTGTATCGAGAAAGGCTCGACGCAACTCTTCGATGTGTCGAGCCTCTGAGGGCAGAACATCGGCAATATGATCCGGCAGGATCCAAGCAGACATTTAAATCGGTGGAGGCTGTTAAAACCGTGATTCTACCGGCTGATAGCACCGAGCCATCGAGCTTTCCTCTGTTCGCCTCCCTGGAGTACAGGCTCGGCAGCAAGCAATTGCTACCGAACTCACTCTAATTTAGCTTCAACGACGCGATGAAGACAGATTGGAAGCCTGACCGTCTCGTAGAACTTTAAAGAACTCAGAGCCTGATGGATCCACAACCATCACGTCCGACTTCTTGCTCAACGTCGCTTTGTAAGCTTCTAGACTGCGATAAAAGTGCGCAAATTGAGGATCTCGCCCAAAGGCCTCCGCGTAGATACGCGCTGCCTCTGCATCGCCTTCACCCTTCACTCTCTGTGCGTCACGGGTAGCGTTGGCAATGGCCACTTCTCGCTGACGATCAGCATCCGCACGGATCTTTTCACCTTCAGCAGCCCCTGTTGATCGAAGTTCATTCGCAACTCGCTTACGCTCCGCCTCCATACGTCGGTAAACAGATTCTGTGATTGCCTCAACGTAGTCCACCCGGGTGATGCGTACATCAACGACATCAACACCCCAAGGCTTAGCGCCACGAACCGCCCCCAGAACTTCGCGTTTTACGTCTTCCATCACGGCTTCACGCTTGAGGGAAAGCAATTCCTTGACGGTACGTTTGTTGATTTCTTCCTGAAAAGCATTGCGGACAACCCTATTGAGCTGCGCTGCGCCTGCCTCCTCGTCCAAACCCACGTTTCGAATGTACTGCGCAGGCTCAGAAATTCGCCACCGCACATACCAATCAATGACAACGCGCTGCTTCTCGGCCGTCAGCATGGGCTCAGTGTCCTTGCTATCCAAAGTGAGAAGCCGTTTATCAATGTATGAAACATTTTGAAAAGGGGGAGGCAGCTTGAAGTTCAAACCAGGCTCGGTAATCACCTCCTTGATTTGCCCAAGCGCGTACACCACACCAAACTGACGCTGATCCACTACGAAGAACATGGAGCTCATGAGCGCCAGCACTACCAAACATGTAGTAGCCAAAAATCCGATACGGTTCACAAGTTTCTCCTAACGAACTTCACGCTCGCGAGTGCGACCACTGTCTCGAGCTCTCGTTTCGAGCGGGACTGCGGTACTGGGGACAGTTGATGGAGTCACGGCTGAACTCGGAGGTATCTCCAGCGAACTGGAACCAGCTGCGTTGCCAGTGCTCTGCATCAACTTGTCCAAAGGCATGTAAAGCAAATTAGAGCCTTGACGCGACTCGATGATCACCTTGGTGACATTTCCATATATCTGCTGCATGGCATCGATATACATTCGATCACGGGTCACCTGAGGCGCCTTCTGGTACTCCGCTAAGACGGAGGCAAAACGCTGAGCGTCACCTTGTGCCTGAGCGACAATCTTGGCTTTGTAGGCGGCAGACTCCTCAGCCAAGCGGGATGCCGCACCAACAGCCCTGGGAACTACATCATTCGCATAGGCTTGGGCTTCATTCTTTGCCCTTTCACGCTCCTGCCCGGCCTTGAGCACGTCATCAAACGATGCCTGCACTTGCTCTGGCGGGCGAACTCCCCCTTGCTGCAAATTAATACCTACCACTTCCACTCCGACGCCATAACGGTCCAGGATTGTCTGCATCAGTTGGCGAACACGAGGGGCTATTTGATCGCGCTCCTCCGCCAAAGCCGTATCCATTCGCATTTTCCCGACAACCTCACGAACCGCAGTCTCTGCCGCCTGTACAACAGCATCGGACGGGTTTTTGCTCTCAAACAACCAAGCGCGGGCATCATTCAAACGGTATTGCACCGCAAATTTGATTTCAACAATGTTCTCGTCTTCGGTCAGCATCGCAGACTCTCGCAGCCCGGTGCTCTTGACAATAGCGTCCCTCCCCACGTCCGCGGACCGAATCTGCGTCACAAAAACCAATTCGTGACGCTCAATCGGATAGGGCAAGCGCCAATTGAAACCTGCGCCCACTGTCGTCTTGTATTTACCAAACTGAGTAATCACAGCTTGCTGCCCTTCCTTCACGATGAAGAAGCCAGAACCCATCCAGACGGCAAATGCAACACCTCCCAGTAGCGCCAAGCCAATGCCTGCACTGCGCATGTCCGGCTGCCCACCCCCTTTAGGCCCCCCCCCCGAGCTGCCTCCGAAGAATCCAGACAACCGGCGGTTCAAATCACGCCAGAGTTCATCCAAATCGGAAGACTGACCAGGGCCACCAGGACCAGGCCTGCGCTCTGGGCCTGCACTGCCCCTATCCTCAGGTCGATGGGCATCGTCGCCTTTATCCTCGCCACGCCCCCATCGCGGATCGTTCAGATTGAACATTCCTTGTGCGAAAGTACGCAACGATGCAAAGCGTGAGCTATGATTTTGAAAATTCATGCGCAAAATCTCTTGATCTCTGTAGATATCGTTTCATACGGCATTGTGCCGAACCGACCTGACCATTAAGTCAATTCAACGGTAGACGCTGGGGACATCTGATCGCTTTCTTTGGCCACAATTTCACCCAACACAGAGCGCAATACGCCCAAACCAGATCCCGTCAAAGCACTGACGAATACACGACGATGCTCACGTCCGGCCAACTCGTAGGAATCACTCTCAGCGGTCGGACGCAATGACTCATCCAACGCATCCATTTTGTTAAAAACGAGTAGTTGCGGAATATGATCTGCGCCGATTTCAGCAAGCACGCGCTGCACCTGCTCGATTTGTTCTGGATAGGCTGGATTAGATCCATCGACGACATGCAGCAGAAGATCTGCATCTACAGCCTCTTGCAAGGTCGCCTGAAATGCATCAACCAATCCGTGAGGCAGGTCACGAATGAATCCCACAGTATCAGACAGAGACACAGAACGCTGAGCCTCAGACAGATACAACTGCCGAGTGGTCGTATCTAGCGTTGCAAACAACTGATCTGCAGCATACGCACGAGCTTTGACCAAGGCGTTAAATAGCGTTGACTTCCCTGCGTTCGTATAGCCCACCAAAGAGATAGTGAAAGCCTCGCGCCGCTCGCGTTGCCTGCGCTGAGTATTCCGTTGGCGCTTCACTTTCTGCAATCGCTCTTTGGTGCGCTTGATTGCATCCCCAATCATCCGCCGATCTAGCTCGATCTGAGTCTCGCCTGGCCCGCCTCGCGTCCCGATACCACCACGCTGACGCTCAAGGTGCGACCATCTACGCACTAGCCGGGTACTCAGGTACTGTAATTTGGCCAATTCCACTTGCAGTTTGCCTTCATGGCTTCTGGCACGCTGAGCAAATATTTCCAGAATCAGCAGCGTGCGGTCGTTGACCGGCAACTCCAAATAGCGTTCGAGATTACGCTGCTGTGCAGGACTCAAGGCTTGATCAAAAAGCACCTCGACAGCGCCATGCATTTGCGCGAGCGAGCGAATTTCATCGGCCTTTCCGCTTCCCACAAACAGTGCCGCGTCCGGGGCTTTGCGCTTGCAGGTGATACGAGCCACAGGCTGGAGACCCGCCGTTTGGGCAAGCAAACCAAGCTCTTCCAACTCGGCGTCGAAATGGGGAAGCCCCAGATCTACACCAACCAAGATAACGGACGGTGCTGACTGGGGCTTCATGCATTCAACCTCGGCATGTCAGTTGAAGACCATGCCATACGCGTACGACGGAACCAAATAGTTGCGATGTCAGACTCAGGCAACAGCGTCAGACTCAGCGGAGTCGGCAGTCGAGAAGCTGACGGCACGACCAGGGACAATGGTCGATATAGCGTGTTTGTAAACCATCTGGGTCACTGTATTGCGCAGCAAGACCACATACTGATCAAAAGATTCAATCTGTCCTTGCAGTTTGATTCCGTTAACCAGATAGATGGAAACTGGGACGTGCTCACGACGCAGTGCGTTCAGGAACGGATCTTGGAGAAGTTGGCCTTTATTGCTCACGATATGCTCCGTGTTCAAAATGTTGTTGTAAAACCGCACCTTACCACACCAACTGACTGCCAACGGGAGAACCGTGCTTAGCCCTTAGAAACAAATGGCAAGACACATCCAGAACAATCATGGGGACAACCGGCAATGTGTCCCAACATCACGCCCCTTCTCCCTCCTTGAACGGATTGTGAGAAGTCTTCATCTCGATTCGAAGCGGTGTACCCACCAAGTCGAACTCCTTGCGGAAACGGCCTTCAAGAAACCGTTTGTAGGCGGCTGTTACGTGCTCCAGCGAATTGCCATGGATGACGATCACTGGGGGATTCATTCCACCCTGGTGGGCATAACGCAGCTTTGGTCGAAACATCCCAGCGCGTTGCGGACTTTGGAACTGAACGGCTTCCAACAGCAATCGTGTGAGTACCGGAGTCGGCATCTTGCAATTGGCTGCCTTGTACGCTTGGGCAATAGACGCCCACAGAGGACCAAGACCTTGCCTTTTTTTCGCTGAAATGAAATGCAGTGAAGCAAATTTCAGAAATGACAAACGTGACTCAATGGAACGCTCCAGCAGCTGACGCTGGTAATCGTCCACGGCATCCCATTTGTTGACAGCAATCACGACAGCCCGACCACTCTCCAGTACATACCCAGCAATGTGCGCGTCTTGGTCTGTCACACCTTGGGTCGCATCCAGAAGCAACAACACCACATCCGACGACTCAATCGCCTGCAAAGTTTTGACTACTGAGAATTTTTCGATGGCTTCGAATACGCGACCTTTGCGACGTAAGCCAGCAGTGTCAATCAGCTCGAACTTCTGGCCATTCCTTTCGAAAGGTACGGAAATGGCATCTCGCGTCGTGCCAGGCATATCGAAAGCGACAAGACGCTCCTCGCCGAGCCAAGTATTAATGAGTGTGGACTTGCCCACATTTGGTCGACCTGCGACCGCGAGCTTGATGACATCCGAGGATTCTTGTGCTCCATCTTCTTCATCTGGTTCAGGGATCTCCAGCAACGCAAAAGCCGCATCCACCAGCCCCCTGATGCCTTGACCATGCGCTGCCGAAACAGGTACGACGGCGCCAAGCCCTAGCTCATAAAACTCAGCAAGTTGAACGCCTTCCACCATGCCTTCAGCTTTGTTGGCAATGAGAATGCATGGCTTGCTCAAACGACGCAGGTATTTGGCAATGTCATGGTCTTGCGCCGACACTCCAGCACGGGCATCCACCACAAAAAAGACGACGTCAGACTCTGCAACTGCCTGCTGAGTTTGCTTTGCCATTTCGCGGTAAATACCAGCGGAGGCGTCGGGCTCAAATCCACCCGTATCCACAACAATGTATTCGTGTCTCCCTTGTCTTCCGTTACCGTAATGACGATCCCGCGTCAATCCAGCAAAATCAGCAACGATGGCGTCGCGAGATTTGGTCAAGCGATTGAAAAGCGTGGACTTTCCAACATTGGGACGCCCCACGAGGGCGATAACTGGCTTCATTAAACAGAACCTATCATTCGGGGCGGAAGCCGAAAACGCCGCCATTACGCGTAATGACAACCAGTGTGTCAGCAGCCACTACAGGAGCTGCAGCAATCCCCGACGAGTCTGTGCTGACTCGATTGAGAGGTGCTCCATCGGTACGCGACAAAAAGTGAACCCAACCTTCGCCATCGCCGACAACGACGGATCGTCCCAGCAGCAAAGGTGAAGTCAACTTGCGCAACTTGAGTCGATCCGAAGACCAGACACGGGCACCATCACTACGCCGCCAGGCAAGGACGTTGCCGTTGCTCTCAGTTCCATAAACAGTTTCGGCATCACCGTGCAAACCTTCAGAGCCATTGGCTGACTGAGTCCAAGAGACACTGGCCCGATCCCTGGTAATGTTCACACATCCAACCGCCGCCTGAAAAGCTCGCGCACAAACGGAGTCACCCACACGGCTGACTCGACCGACCAACTCGACCAAGCGCTCCACGTCATTGACGCCGCGTGGACTAGCAAGGGGCACCTCCCAACGGATAGAGCCTGTGTCAGGGTTGTGTCCAACCATACGCCCAGCAGCGCCAACGACTAACGTGTCGCCCACAGCCAAGATCACACCACTTTGCTTAAGTACCAGCGCATCTCCACCGGTTCTTGCCTGAGACCAAAGCTTTTTGCCGGTAGCCAAGTCAAAAGCGGATACAGAACGATCGGCAGCCAGCACGAAGACTCGGCCACCCGCAATCAAAGGTGCCGTAAACACCTGCGAGGGCAGCGTCTGACGCCACACCTCTTTCCCCTGATCCAGCAGGACAAGGGCATTCGCATGCGAAACCACGACGGCATATCTGCCGTCGGTACCAACCCCCGCAGATAACGGCTCTCCGACATTGGTACGCCACAAATCGCCACCTGTACGTGCATCAAGCGCAGCCACGCTGCCATCCGCAGCTGCAATAGTGACAAGATGCTCCTGAACGCGCACATCCAACGGTTTGGCACCGCCCCCCCCCACCTTCGCGGACCAAGCTTGCCTAACTCCCAGCAAAGGAACGTTTTCCCCCAATTCAGGCAGCTTCACTTTGCTCCCGCCCCACAAGGAACAGCCGCTCAACAAGGCAGCGAACAACACAGGAAAAACGCAAGCGCGCACCCGGATAGGGCCAGCTGAGGTTACGGAAGCGGCAATTTTCATTTTTTAAGCTCCTGCGAGGTAGACGCAGTAGAAGAGCCACCCAAGGGATCAACGCCGAGTGCATTCAACTTGATCTCAACCAGGCGCCTGTACTCAATTGTTTCATCTAGCGTTTTAAATGCAATCTTGTATTCTGCGATGGCGTCGGCTCGGCGATCCAATAGAACCAGCAGGTCTCCCTTGCGATCGGCAACGACGCCCTCAAACTCCGCCGGGAAATTGCCTTGCAATTGCTGCAAGGCAGAGGCGTAGTCTTTTTGCTCGAGCAAGATGGCGGAAAGACGGAGCTTAGCAATGGCCTTGTATCCAGCATCCGAGGAGTGTTCTGCCACCCAAGCCAACGCCGACTTGGCGGCATCAAGATTCCCAGAATCCTGCATCGCCTTCGCTGACGCAAAAGCCCCCATATCTGCCTGCGGCGTACCAGCGTACTTGCTCTTGAGATCCCCAAAAGCGAGTTCAACTCGCGCTTGATCTCGCGCCTGCACGGCCACCTCCACTGCATCCAGAAGAGCAGCGGCCTGCGAAGCCTGGCGATTTTGCCAATACTGGTATCCGTTCCAAGCTGCGAGGCCACCCATGACTACCAGCAATACTGCCGTGATTGGGGTACCCCATGTGTTCCAAAAATGCTTGAGTTGGTCAAGCTGCTCTTGTTCTTCTAGATCTAAGTGGTTTGCCATGAAGCTTTACGTCAGTTCAGTTGGTTGCGCGCGATTGTAGGTTGGGAGCCCAAGAGGAGACATCGTTCAAGGCCTGCTCGACCTGAGCCCCAGATCCGTCACGAAGGGATTTGACCGAAACAACCCCACGGGCCATTTCATCCTCGCCAAACACAACGGCGTAGGCCGCCCCACTACTGTCAGCACGCTTGAACTGGGATTTCATGCTACCCATGCCAGCACCTGACGCAGCACAAGCGTGCATCTGCACGCTTGTGCCCGCAGCACGCATTGCCTCAATAGCCTTGATCGCTGCAGGCAATGAAGCCGCATTTGGAATGATGGCGTACACATCACAAGCAGGGGCAACCAGAACCTTGCCTTGCTCTTTGAGCAACTCAAGCACCCGCTCCACACCCAATGCCCAACCCACAGCGGGTGCGGCCTTGGCTCCGACTTGCTCCATCAGATAGTCGTAACGCCCCCCCCCGCATATCGTCCCCTGCGATCCAAGCTGATCGGTAACGAACTCAAATACGGTCAGGTTGTAATAGTCCATGCCCCGAACGAGCCTTGGGTTCAACGTCCAAGCAATCTCATTGGCATCCAGTATGGCAGTTACCGTTTCAAAGTGAGTGAGCGACTCGGCACCGAGAAAATCGATCAGCCGTGGTGCAGCGTTCACTACATCTTGCATAGCGGGATTCTTGGTATCCAGAATGCGCAAGGGATTGCTGTGCAAACGACGGCGTGCTTCGTCATCCAATAGCGCGCTGTGCTGCTCCAGGTAAGAAATCAACGCCACCCGATGCGCCTGACGTTCATGCGGCTGCCCCAGACTATTCAACTCCAGCCGCACGTTCTGCAACCCGAGTTCATGCCAGAGCGCATTGGCCAACAGGATCAACTCTGCGTCAATCTCAGCTCCAGGGAAGCCCAAGGCCTCTGCACCAATCTGGTGGAACTGGCGATAACGTCCGCGCTGTGGCCTTTCATGGCGAAACATCGGTCCCATGTAGTACAGACGTTTGCCACCGTCATACAGCAGAGAGTTCTCAGAAACCGCCCTGACCACTCCGGCAGTGGCCTCCGGCCGCAGACTCAAATGCTCTCCGTTGAGTCGATCCTCAAAGGAGTACATCTCTTTTTCGACGATATCAGTGACTTCACCCAAACCACGCACAAAGAGTGCAGTGGGTTCGACAATGGGTGTTCGAATATTTCGATAGGCATAACGGTCCATCAAAGAACGAACCACACTTTCCAGCCACTCCCAACGAGCGGAATCTGGCGGAAGAATATCGTTCATCCCTTTAACGGACGTCACTTTTCCACTCTTCGGTGCCGCTGCAACCTTTTCAGTACTCACGTCGATGCTTTTCTATGTTGATTGAATGAGGGTGGATTAAGGCTCACCGCGCATCGGCATCTGTCGGCGAGTTGCCTCCAAACCGACGCGCGACATACCTTTCAACAATGTCCCGGAACTCCGCAGCGATGTTCTCGCCACGCAAAGTAAGAGCCTTTTCTCCATCAATGAAAACAGGGGCTGCTGGCGCTTCACCGGTACCCGGCAAGCTGATACCAATATCGGCATGCTTGCTTTCTCCGGGCCCATTCACGATGCAGCCCATCACGGCAACGCGCAATCCTTCAACCCCTGGATACTGAACTCGCCACACTGGCATTTGCGCACGCAAAAAGTCATCGATTTGCTTGGCAAGTTCTTGGAACGTGGTGCTGGTTGTGCGTCCACAACCGGGACATGCAGTGACACTCGGCACAAAGACACGCAATCCAAGCGCCTGCAGTATTTCAGACGCGACCACGACTTCCTGGTTACGAGACTCTCCTGGCTGAGGGGTGAGTGAAACACGAATCGTGTCTCCGATCCCCTCTTGCAGCAGAATGGAAAGGGCTGCGGTCGAAGCCACTGTTCCCTTGGTACCCATGCCAGCTTCCGTCAGTCCAAGATGCAAGGCATAGTCGCACCTGCGAGCCAACTCCCGGTACACACCGATCAGGTCTTGAACTCCGCTGACTTTGCAGGAGAGGATGATCTGATTACCATCCATACCCATTTCCTCAGCTCTGAGCGCGGAGTCAATCGCGGAAGAAATCAAAGCCTCGTACATGACCTGCCGGGCATCCCAAGGCTGACTTCTGCGGCTGTTCACATCCATCAAGTGGGCAAGCAACTCCTGATCAAGACTCCCCCAGTTCACGCCAATGCGCACCGGCTTATTCCACCGCATGGCGGCCTCGATCATCTGACCAAACTGACGATCCCGCTTTTCACCTTTGCCCACGTTACCTGGATTGATCCGGTACTTGGACAGTGCTTCGGCACATGCCGGAAAATCTGTGAGAAGCTTGTGGCCGTTGTAGTGGAAGTCTCCTACCAGCGGGACGTTTTCCCCCATGCGGTCGAGCTGTTCACGAATATAGGGAACCGCCGCTGCTGCCTCTGGAGTATTCACGGTAATACGAACGAACTCTGACCCCGCCTGTGCGAGCTCCTTCACCTGAATGGCTGTCCCAATCACGTCTACCGTATCCGTGTTGGTCATGGACTGAACGCGCACCATCGATCCGCCACCCACCGTCACCACACGGTCCCCCCAAACGACGCGCGCTTGCCGGGATTTACGCAAAGATGGAGCAGACAACGGAATGGGGCCCTGAGCACTGAATAGGCTAGTCACTGTTTCACCTCAAATCGAGCCACATTCTCGCGAGACACCGAGTTCAACTCGAAGAGCTTTCCTCGCACATACACATCGGTCACATCGGCGCGACCGACCACTACGCTGAACGGCAAAACGCCAGACACTGGCGCCGAATCGCCTTGGACCATTTTCTTTTCAAACACAACACGCCCAGAAGCATCACGAACTTGAACCCAGGATTCACCTCGTGTACGCACCATCAAAGGCACATTGACAGACTCGGGCGCAACCGCTGGATCAGCGGGCTGGAGTGTGACTGGTGCTGCAGCCTGCGCAACAGAGGAACTTGGTTGCGAGGCGCTCATCTGAATACCCACAGACACCGATTCACTTACTGTCGTTGCAGATGGCGAAGTAGGCAACACAGACACAGTAGCTGCATCAGGAGGAACGGGTTCGGGGGCAGCGGGAACGGCAACGGCTGGAATCTGCTTCGTGCGCCATGCATCCCAAGGCTGATACCCAGCTGGCCAATAAAAAACTGCGGCGGCGCCAGCCAGAAGCAATAGAACACTGGCTGTCAACCAAGAAGAATGCCGTGAGCTTTTAGTGGTGACGAATGTCTTGCCCGCTGTCTTGACTGGAGTATTGATATCCGTTCGCTCAGGAATCAATCGGGGAGCTTGAGACTGTGGCAGCAACGATAAAACGGAGGCGGGATCCAATTTGAGGGTACGACACACACTGGACGCCAAAGCTCGCAAAAAAACAGTGTCTGAGAGCAGATCGAAATTGTTGGACTCTAGCGCCTCCAACTTGCTCACTGGCACCTTCAACGCGACGGCCAGGGCCTCGATGTGAATACCCGCCGATTGGCGAGCATTTTTGAGAATATCTCCAGCCGTGGTTTGCAGGGCGTCAACGCCGTCCGCACTCAACTTGGACTCAACCACAGAATCACTCATTGAAAGCTCCACGCTGATAAGCGCTCAATTCCGCAGAATCGGGAAACCGCTTGCGCAACTGGTCCGCCAACTGAAGCAACGCCACGTTATCGCCAAGTGCTTTCTCCACTTTGATCCCCAACCACAATGACTCAGAGTTCGCTAGCGCGCCGTTGTTGAGGCGGCGGATGTAAAACTGCGCCCGGGTGAACTCGTTACGGCGAAACAACAACGAGGCCAAGTGATAACTGACCACTGGATTGCCGGCATCCAACTGGTAGGACTTCAACAGCGACTGCTCAGCCTCGTCATACTTTCCAGCAGCGGACTGGCAGAGCCCTCGCGCCATCAACGTCTTGCCACGAGCCATGTAAGCAGGGTTGGCCAAGGCCTTATCAAACTGCTGCTCAGCATCGAGATATCTCTTCATTTGGCATAAAAGCCAACCGTAGTTGTGCAGAAGATTGGCGTCGCCTGATCGCATCGAGACAGCCCTGCGAAAACTATCCTCTGCCTGGGCAAGGTCGTTAAGACGCATGTAAATGAGCCCACGCATGTTGTAGGCGTCTGCATAGGACGGGTCTGTAGCGAGCGACTGTTTGACTTCGTCCAGCGCAACCGTGGTCTGGCCATTTTCAAAATACTTCGCTGCCAGTTCAAGACGGATTCGAGCCCTACGCCGAACATCCGTTTCATCGGATGGCGTCACGATACCGGCGTCGGCACTGCTGGTTTGAACCCCACCGTCAGTGGCACAGCCCTGGATGAAGAGCCCGGCACCAGCTACGCCCAGCGATACCAGCGCCTTGCGGAAAAAGATATCACCTCGCCCCAACAGTCTCGCCATACAGCCCCCTATTTATATTTGCAACTCAAGTGATCGGCTTCAGCACAATGGTGCGTTGCTTAGCCATACGCTCTGCCGCACGCGTCCTGTCTTTGACGTCGCCGGCCAATTGCCCGCAAGCAGCGTCGATATCGTCCCCGCGTGTCTTGCGCACGGTGGTGACGATACCTGCATCGCTAAGCAATTTGGCAAATGCCAGCACTCGATGCTGGGGTGAGCGAAGAAGGCCGGACGCAGGAAACGGGTTGAATGGAATCAGGTTGAATTTGCACCGAACACCTGGGCCACGTGTTGGCTGCACCAGGTCAATGAGTTGCTGCGCGTGCTCGGGCTGGTCATTGACTCCGTCCAGCATGCAGTACTCAAAAGTAATGAAGTCGCGAGGAGCGTGCTCCAGATACCGGTTGCACGCATCCAGCAACTCGTGAATGGGGTATTTGCGGTTGAGCGGAACGAGGTTGTCACGCAGCGCATCACTCGGTGCATGAAGCGATACAGCCAGTGCCACAGGGCAATCTTGTGCAAGGCGATCCATCATCGGCACTACACCGGACGTAGAAACCGTAACCCGGCGACGGGAAAGGCCGTAACCATGATCATCCAGCATGATGCGAAGAGCAGGCACCAACGCTGCGTAGTTCTGCAAAGGCTCGCCCATGCCCATCATCACCACATTGGAGATCACTCGCTCAGACGTCTGCAACCGAGTACGCAGCGCGTGCTCTGCAAACCACAGCTGGGCAATGATTTCACCGGAAGTCAGATTACGACTGAATCCCTGGTGACCCGTCGAGCAAAAACGGCAGCCGACGGCACAGCCCGCCTGCGAAGAAACACACAAGGTGCCACGATCATCTTCTGGAATGAACACAGACTCCACCGCATTGCCGTCACCCACATCAAAAAGCCACTTGATGGTGCCGTCTGCAGAGACGTGTTCGCTGATAACTGGCAGCGCCTCAATACGGGCGCAGCCCTGGAGCTTTTCCCTCAGTGACTTCGCCAAATCACTCATGGCACCAAAATCCTTGGCGCCGCGCTGGTGAATCCAGCGGAAAAGCTGCGTTGCGCGGAAACGTTTTTCACCCAGCCGCTCGCAAAAGGCGATCAATGCGTCCAGGTCAAACTCTAGAAGATTAGTGGTCATTGCGGCAGCCTTGCGCGAGACCGCTCGCAGCTGTCCCCATGGCGTGAAAACCCCACTGAAGTGGGATCAGGCATGGGGACCGCCATCTCAGCGGGAGTAGATGTTCAAGCCAGGGAAGAAGAATGCCACTTCGGCTTGTGCGGTTTCAGGGGCGTCAGAGCCGTGCACAGCGTTTGCATCGATGCTGTCAGCAAAGTCAGCGCGGATCGTGCCTGGTTCTGCCTTCTTGGGATCCGTTGCGCCCATCAGCTCACGGTTTTTCAGGATGGCGTTTTCACCTTCCAGCGCCTGGATCATCACAGGACCGGAGATCATGAAATCCACCAGATCCTTGAAGAAAGGACGTTCCTTGTGCACAGCATAGAACTGCTCGGCTTCCAAGCGGGACAGGTGAGCCATGCGAGCGGCTACCACCTTGAGGCCAGCGGCTTCAAAACGGGCGTAGATCTGACCGATCACGTTCTTAGCAACTGCGTCGGGCTTGATGATGGAGAGAGTACGTTCGATGGCCATGGTATTTTTCCTGAATGGATGTTACTGAAGTTCTTTTGTCCAGCGGACAAAACCCTCGATTCTAACCGTGCTGCGCAAATAGACTAGCGACTGCGGCCTCGGCGACCGCCGCCTGTTGATTTCTGCGCTTGTCGATAACGAGAAAGACTGTCGGAGCCGATGTATCCCACAGATGTTTTCATAGGATCGGGCTGCGCGCCAGCGCGGGATCGATCGCCTGCCGACCCAGCACTTTCACCACGGCGCCCACGGGCCGCCCCCTGCGAACCGGCGGGACCGCCTGGGGCGCGACGCCCCCGCCCCGCAGCAACTCCACCACTGCGCCCCAAAGGCGGAGGGCCAGACCTGCGAGCAGCAGCTGAGCCGCCTTGATGATCAGCTCCGTCCGCATGCTGCGAACCACCCGCTGCCTTCAACAGGGAACGGATGTCGGCATCGTCAAGCTCAAGCCAAGCCCCACGTTTGAGCCCACGCGGCAGCATCATGGCCCCGTATCGAATGCGAATCAGACGGCTCACTGCATGACCGACAGCCTCCATCATCCGACGCACTTCACGATTACGCCCCTCAGAGATCGTGACGCGATACCAGCAGTTGGAGCCCTCTCCACCGCCATCTTCAATGGACCCAAACGCAGCCATGCCATCGTCCAGGCGAACGCCCTCCAAAAGGCGTTGCTTCTCTTCGTTGCTCAACGCACCCAACACCCGGACCGCGTACTCACGTTCCAGGCCAAAGCGCGGATGCATCAGCTTGTTTGCCAACTCGCCAGAGCTGGTGAACAAAAGCAGCCCTTCTGTGTTGAGGTCGAGCCGGCCTACCGACTGCCATTTGCCGTGTTGCAGACGCGGCAACTTGCGGAACACAGTGGGTCGGTTCTGAGGGTCATCATGCGTCACCACCTCGCCAACCGGCTTGTGATAGGCGATCACACGCGGTGGCGGGGGATCGATGCGATAACGAATAGGCTTCCCATTGACTTTGACCTGGTCGCCAAACTGGATGCGTTGCCCTATGTGCGCTGGCTCGTTGTTGACGGAGATACGCCCTTCCAGGATGAGTTGCTCCATTTCAAGGCGAGAACCAAGACCCGCTTGCGCCAGAACCTTGTGCAGCTTGGGCGTTTCGACCTGCGGCTGCAACACCCGTTTGACAGGCAAGGCCTCAGCATCAGCCCCCTCGTCACTGTCAAAGCGCCCGGATACAACGTCAGCGAACTGATAGCCCTGCGGAGTCTTGCCTTGTCCAGAGCGAGCATGGCGAGGCTTGGGCGACGTTGGAGTTACAGATGCTTCGGCAGTACCAGAAACGGTCGGTTCCTGGGTTTCGGACGCATGCTCTGCGACCGCCTCGGCAATTGCACTTCCATGATCAGCCACAGACGAGTCGGCCTTGCTGCTTGAACGCTTGCGCGGGGTCCGTGCTTTCGGCACGGATACAGCCGCTTCATCAACGGTCGAGGTGGAATCTGGCTGCGAGCCTTCTGCCGTCACCTGGGGGGAATCATTCATGGGAGCTTCCTGTAACGCCGTGGTCGGCATCTACATCGTCATTGCGGGGTTGTTCCACCGCCATATCAAATAAATCGTTACCCATCGGCGCAACCTGCTCCGATGGATTCTCTGCGGCACCTTCCGACGCAAGGGGGTCAGCAACATCGCCCCCCCCACGCGCCGAAGCCAAGGTGTCCAGCAGATGAGGATTGGACGTGGGATCATCCAGTACCGGCAACTGGTCCAGCGAGGCCAAACCCAGATCATCCAAAAACTGCCGCGTGGTCGCAAACAGTGCTGGACGGCCGACTGTTTCCCGATGGCCGATCACCTCCACCCAGCCACGATCCTCCAACTGCTTGATGATCAGGCTGTTGACGGTCACGCCCCGTATGTCTTCGATGTCGCCACGCGTCACAGGCTGCCGATAAGCAATGATGGCCAGGGTTTCGAGAGTCGCCCGAGAGTACCGGGGAGGCTTCTCAGGATGGAGTCGATCCAGGTATTCACGCATTTCGGGACGGCTCTGAAAGCGCCAACCGGTAGCCACCTGCACCAATTCCACGCCCCGCTGCGACCAGTCTCGCTGCAGGTCCTGCAGCAACATCTTCAGAGTATCCGACCCCAGCGCGTCATTGAAGAGCACCCTCAACTCACGCAGGGGCACCGGCTGAGGCGCACAAATCAAGGCTGTCTCAAGGACCCGCTTGGCATCCACCGTATTCATGGTTCAGCGATTCCGGGAAAGAAGCACGCCTGTTACGGCGACTTACGGATGGCAGAGATTGGTTGGGAGCGCTGGAAGCGCGCGGTCGGTACAACGACACTCAGCCCGGCGGGATACCGTCTTCGGGCACTACATGGATCTCACGACCCAGTGGAAGGATTGTAGCTCAGACCCCAATCTGCCATTGCCTCCCGCATGTCGGCGGGCAAAGGAGCATGCAAGACCAGTTGCTGTCCAGTCACGGGGTGCTGAAACGCTAGCCGGTACGCGTGCAGCGCTTGTCGACCCATTTTTCCCACCAGCGACCCACCGTAAAGCGCATCAGCCACCAGAGGATGCCCTATGGAAGCCATGTGGACGCGAATCTGATGGGTGCGCCCCGTGTGCAACGTGCATTCGACCCAACACCCTGAGTCGGCCGACTCCAGCAAGCGAATATCGGTGCGCGCCGCCTTGCCTGCATGGACCGCCAAATCCACCACCGCCATGCGCAGTCGATTACGCGGATCGCGGCCAATGGGCGCAGCCACCGTTCGCATGGCCGGGCCAGTCCACGGCTTGTGCGCCAAGGCCAGATATTTGCGACTGACTTCCCGCGCGGCAATCATGCTGACCAGGGCGTCCATGGTAGACCGATCTCGCGCTACCACCATCAGGCCGCTGGTGTCCTTGTCCAACCTGTGCACGATTCCAGCACGAGGCACCAGAGCTGCACGGGCATCGCGCCCCAACAGCGCGTTGAGCAGTGTTCCGCTCCAGTTACCGGGAGCAGGATGCACCACAAGACCCGCCGGCTTATTCACCACCAGCAAGTGTTCATCCTCATACACCACATCAATGAGAATCTGCTCGGGTCGGAACGCTTGACTCTGCAACGTGGGCCGCATCTCCAATGCCACCACGTCACCCGCCTTGACCTTGAACGCGGACTTGGATATCGGCTTGCCATTGAGCGCCACCAGCCCCTGCCCCAGCAACTGCTGCAGGTAGCTGCGGGAAAACTCTGGAACCAGTTCAGCCAAAGCGCGATCGATGCGCTCACTATGCAACGCTGCGCCAATCGGCACAGACCGAATCTCGCTCTCGCCCTGAGTGCCTTCCACCAACTCGGCATCCAGCGACTCATCCAGGCTGGGCATCAGCTCAGAGGAGTTGACCGGTTGGGAACCCTCCACGCCAGACCCCAAGTCGACGGCCACACCCTCCAAAACGTTCAAAGGGGCTTGCGCCCCTTTGACTGACTTGGCCTTGACCACGCTCAGCGCGCAGCCAGGTAACGAGCCGGATCCACCGGCTTGCCCTGGCGACGTATTTCGAAATGCAACTTGACACGGTCCGCGTCGGTATTGCCCATCTCAGCAATTTTTTGGCCACGCCGTACCGTTTGATCTTCCTTGACCAGCAAAGCCTGGTTGTGGGCGTAGGCCGTCAAAAACGTGTTGTTGTGCTTGAGGATGATCAGGTTGCCATAACCACGCAAACCCGCGCCTGCGTACACCACACGTCCGTCTGCTGCGGCCAGCACAGGGTCACCGGCTTTGCCGGCGATGTCATAGCCTTTGTTTCGCACCTCATCAAACCCAGCCAATAGCGCGCCGGAAGCGGGCCAGATGAAAGCGACATCTTCGTCGCCCGCTGCGGCTGGCGAAGCAGCGGGCGCCGCGGCTGGTGCCGAAGCCGCCGATGCGGTGGACGCGGGCGCAGAAACCGGCGCCTTGGGGGCACTTGCCGCGCTGGCAGCGGAGGCTGGCGCAACCGAAGAAGACGCCACCGGGCGCGTGACGACACCGGTATCCGCGGCAACAGCGGCTGCCGCAGCACTTGGCGGCGCAGGCACGGTGGATGTGACACGAAGCACCTGCCCGACTTCGATCAGGTTGGGGTTCTCGAGATTGTTCCAGCGGGCGATGTCTTTCCAGCCCTGACCTGTTTCCAGGCCAATGCGAATCAGGGTGTCTCCGGGCTTGACGGTGTAATAGCCGGGCTTTCCAGCATTTTCAGCACCGGGCAGAGGCTTGATGGGTGTCGCGACGACAGTACCTGGCTGAACGCTGGGGCTGGACGCATGGTTAGAAGATGTTCCGCGATCTTCCACAGGAGCCTTGTTCAGCCGGGTGCCGCAGCCTGCCAGCAGAACTCCCGCCAGCGCTACGGTAAACCCAACCACAAGACCACGCGATACGAACATAAGCAATTCCCTTTAGGCAATCCCCGATTTTAGGGGGACAAAATGAACGGGTTCGAGCACGTTTTGTTTCAAACCGTGCGCACTTTTGTCGATTACAAGCAACATTTGCTGGCCACCGGCGACAGCCATGGGAGCAACAAGTCGTCCACCCACCGCCAACTGATCGCACCAAGCCTGGGGCACAGAATCCCCCCCGGCTGCAGCGATGATGGCGGAGTAAGGCGCCCCGCTGGGGTAGCCGAGCATTCCATCGCCAAACATCAGGTGCACATTGGCCAGCCGAAAAGGGCGCAGGTTGTCACGCGCTTTCTCGTGCAGGCTGCGAACGCGCTCCAGTGTGTAAACCTCGCGGGCCAGCAAACTCAACACAGCCGCCTGGTAGCCGCACCCCGTGCCTATTTCCAGCACCCTCCCCAGCCCTGCCGTGCGTGCGACTTCGGCGCCGAGCAACAGCTCACACATGCGGGCAACGATGCTGGGTTTGGAGATGGTTTGGCCCATACCGATGGGCAAACTGGTGTCTTCATAGGCTTGGTTGCCCAGGGCGCTGTCCACAAACCTGTGGCGCTCTACCTGGCCCATGGCCTGCAACACCTGGGGTGACGTCACACCCCCAGCTGCCAGCTTTTGGACCATTCGTGTCCGAACGGCCGCCGAATCCAGCCCCACGCCCACGGCCATGGCGGCAATGGGTCTGGCGCCCAAGGCTGCAGATCTTTGAGAGGGCGCTCCCGCAGGGGTCGTCGCAGACCCTGGCAGCTTGGCCGGGAAGCCAGGGCGCCGCTGCATCAGCGAACGCCCTCGACCGCGACAGAGGCCTGCATGCGCGCGGCAGTCTGCGCCCAGTAACCAAGGTTGTCGTGATCGGTCAGATCCACTTTCAGGGGGGTCATGGATACATGCCCCTGCGCCGTTGCGTGGAAATCTGTGCCCTCCGCGTCATCCTTCGCGGCTCCCGCTCCCCCGATCCAGTACATCTTCTCGCCGCGTGGGCTGTCTTGAACAATCACCCGCTCCGCTGCATGGCGGCGGCCCAGGCGGCACAGCTTCAGCGGCTTGAGCGCTTCCAGAGGCATATTGGGGATGTTGACGTTGAGCAACCACGGCGCAGCGTCTGAAGACTCAGCAGGGTTCACCAAACGGTTACCCATGAGCTGCTGAACGATTTCACGCGCCTTTGCAGCCGCAGACTCAATCTCTCCCCAGCCCTTGTCCACCTGCGAGAACGCAATCGCCGGGATACCAAACAGATACCCCTCCATGGCAGCGCCCACAGTGCCGGAGTAAATAGTGTCATCACCCATGTTGGCACCGTTGTTGATGCCCGACACGACCAAATCGGGCCGGTAGCCCAACAGCCCCGTCAGCGCAATGTGCACGCAGTCTGCCGGGGTGCCATTCACATAACGAAAGCCGTTGGCCGCCTGGTGCACGTACAGCGGCGAATGCAAGGTCAAGGCGTTCGACTTTGCGCTGTTGTTGTGCTCTGGAGCCACAACCTCAACGTCTGCCAGGGTTTTGAGCGCCTCGTACAACGCCACAATGCCGGGCGCCTGGAAGCCGTCGTCGTTGGAGAGGAGAATTTTCATGGGTTGCTGGTGCTGAATGAGGCGAATTGTAGGGTGGGCATCGCATCTGCGTTCCCGCCCAGCGCTGCGCAGCAGACGCAGATCAACCGATGCAGCCAGCCCACGACAGACCACACCACGCCCACGTCGCTCGTGGGACATCGACGCACAGCCCCCCCACCTATGATTTGACTTCACACAAGATCAACGGAGACGCACCCCATGCACGCTTGGCTTTGCACCAACCCCACTGGCGTTGAAGCGCTGACCTGGACCGAACTGCCCACCCCCACCCCCCAGGCGGGCGAGGTTCTCATCGAAATCAAGGCAGCCAGTCTGAATTTCCCGGACCTGCTGATCGTGCAGAACAAGTACCAGATGAAGCCCCCCCTGCCCTTCGTGCCCGGGTCCGAATACGCAGGCACCGTGGTCGCAGTGGGCGAGGGGGTGAAGCACCTTCAGGTGGGCCAAAACGTGGCCTGCCTGTCTGGCACCGGCGGCTTTGGTACGCACACCATTGCCCCTGCCGCGCTGTGCATGCCGCCGCCCCCCGGGTTTCCGGCGGTGGACGCTGCTGCATTCATCATGATTTACGCCACATCACACCACGCGCTGGTAGACCGAGCCCAACTCAAGGCCGGTGAAACCGTGCTGGTGCTGGGCGCTGCCGGGGGGGTGGGCACGGCCGCCATCCAGATCGCCAAGGCCCTGGGTGCCCGCGTGATTGCCGCGGCTTCCAGCGATGAAAAGTGCGCGCTGTGCACCTCCATCGGTGCGGATGCCACCATCAACTACAGCAAGGAAAACCTGCGCGAGGCCATCAAGACCCTGACGGATGGCAAGGGGCCTGATGTGATCTACGACCCCGTCGGGGGCGACTTTGCCGAACCGGCTTTCCGCTCCATCGCCTGGCGGGGGCGGTATCTGGTGGTGGGCTTTGCATCGGGCCCGATTCCAGCGCTGCCCTTCAACCTCGCGCTGCTCAAGGGCGCATCGATCGTGGGCGTGTTCTGGGGCGAATTCGCCAAGCGCGAGCCCAAGGCCAACGCAGCCATGATGGCCGAGCTGGCCCAGTGGTATGGGCAAGGCAAGATCAAGCCCGTGATTGACCGCACCATGCCTATGGCGCAGCTGCCCCAGGCCTACGCCCACATGGGCTCACGCGGGGTGATGGGCAAGCTGGTGATGGTGAACTGACGCTAGGAACGGGCCCAGCCGCCACAAAGGGGGGCGCTTACGGCTGGGCTGTGTCACACTCGGGCACCCCGTTGCCCTTGATACTGGTGTCCGCACATGGCAGACCGTCCCCCCTACGAAATCGCGCGTGAAACGCTCAAGCAACTGGCCACCCGCCGGTTGGCACCCACCCCGGACAACTACCTCGCCATTTACGACGAAATTGCGGGCAGCCGCAGCTTCCAGCCCTTTCCGGATGCGCAGCTAAGCAGCATCCAGCGCGTGCTGCCTGCGCAAACCCCGGGGCAAAAACGGCTTCTCACCCAATTTGAAAGAGCCATCGCCACCAAAGACTGGTCGGCACTGCAAAGCGTGCTGGTGGGCTACGCCAACCTGGGGCTCAACCCTGTGGCGGCCACGCCTGTGGTGAGCGAACCTGCGGCAGTGCACATTCTTCCCGCTGACTTTGCCGAGGCACTCGCGCGGCTGATTGACAACACGCTGCCAGCCCTGGGCGAAGACGACGCCCGAGTGCACGACATGGCGACGCAGCTCATCACCTTCTTGCGCGAGCCCGATCCGCCGCTGTCTACCGTGCAGCTCATGCTCAGCAACTTCACCTACCGGCTCTCGTTTGCCACGGAGGATCAGGCCGCCATCCGCGCCAGCCTGCTGCAGTTGCTGCACATGATTTTTGAAAACATCGCAGTGCTCAGTGTGGACGACCGCTGGCTGCGCGGGCAGGCCGAATCGCTCATGGCGGCCTCCACCCCACCGCTGACGCTGCGGCGCCTGGACGATGTGCAACTGCGCCTGAAGGACGTGATCTTCAAACAGACCGAAGCCAAGGCGCGCGCCGCCGAAGCCCAGGAGCAGATGAAGGACATGCTGGCCACGTTCATCGAACGCCTGGCGCAGATGACGGCCTCCAGCACCACGTATCACGAGACCATGGAACGCTGCGCCGACCTGATCGGCAAGGCCTCCAGCCTGCAGGAAATTGCCCCGGTGCTGGCCGAGGTGATGTCAGCCACCCGCGCCATGGCGCTGGATACCAAACTCACCCACACCGAGCTGCAGGACTTGCGAGACCGCACCGACGCCAAGCATGCCGAAGTGGCCCGGCTGCAACAGGAACTCGAACGCGCCAGCACCCAGGCGCGGCACGACCCGCTGACGGGCACCCTCAACCGCAAGGGACTGGACGAAGCCATGGAGCGCGAGATTGCCCGCTCGCGCCGCCTGGGCAGCCCGCTGTGCCTGGCGCTGCTCGACATCGACAACTTCAAGAGCATCAACGACCGACTGGGCCACACCGTGGGCGACGCTGCCCTGGTGCACCTGGCCCAGGTCACCCGCGAGGTGATGCGCCCGCAAGACCTGCTGGCCCGCTATGGCGGTGAAGAGTTTGTGCTGCTGCTGCCCGACACCAATGTAGAAAGCGGCGTGGCTGCCATGACCCGCCTGCAACGTGAGCTGACCACGCGCTTCTTCCTGCAAGGCAGCGAAAAAATCCTCATCACCTTCAGCGCCGGTGTGGCCCAGTTGCACGACAGCGAAACCAGCATGGATGCGCTCCAGCGTGCTGACAAGAGCATGTACCTGGCCAAGCGCTCGGGCAAAAACCGCGTGATGGCGGCCTGACGCAGCCCCGGCGCTCCCTGCGTTCACAAGCCCGTTTACCCATGCCCCTGCAGCGCCGCCAGTGGGTCCAGCGTGCCGCCATGGCGGCTGCGGCCACTGCCCTGCCCCGGTGGGCATGGTTGCAGCCCACACCCCTGGCTGCCAACCCTTTTGCACTGGGAGTTGCCAGCGGCGACCCTGCACCCGATGGCATGGTGCTGTGGACGCGGCTGCTGCCCTCACCCGGTGAGCCCCTGCCTGCCCAAACCGTGCACTGGGAGCTGGCACACGATGAAGGATTTGCGCGCATCGTGCAAAAGGGCCAGGCCACCGCAGCACCAGAGCGCGGCCACAGCGTGCATGTGGAAGTGCGTGGGCTGGAGCCGGGCCGCTGGTACCACTACCGCTTCATGCTGGGGCCGGCCACCAGCACCACCGGCCGCACCTGCACTGCGCCCGCCCTGGATGCGCTGCCGGGGCGTCTGCGCGTGGCGTTTGCGTCGTGCCAGCGGTGGGAGCATGGCCACTACGCCGCCTGGCGCCATGTCTGCAACGACCAGCCCGACCTGGCGCTGTTTCTGGGCGACTACATCTACGAATACGCCACGCCCAAAAACACCGAGGGCCTGGCCCGCACCCACACATTGCGTTATGCGACCACGCTGGCCGACTACCGCGACCGCTACGCCCTGCACAAGAGCGACCCTGCACTGCAGGCCGCCCACGCCGCCTGCCCCTGGGCCGTGACCTGGGACGACCACGAAGTGCAAAACGACTATGCAGGGGGCACGAATGCACAGGCCGATGCCGCGGCCTTCCTGGCCCAACGCGCTGCAGCCTGGCAGGCGTTCTACGAAAACATGCCCCTGCGTGCCACGGCCCTGGCGGGCGCGCAGTTCGACCGGCTGCAGGTGCACCGCCGCCTGCCCTGGGGCCGGCTGGCCCAGTTGCACCTGCTGGATGACCGCCAACACCGCGCCCTGCAGGCATGCCGCAAACCCGGCGCCACCAACGCGGGGAGCGTGCGCCCCGCCGACTGCGCCGAATTGGCCGACCCCGCCCGCAGCCTGCTGGGCCCTGCGCAGGAACAGTGGCTGGGCGAGGGCCTGGCCGCAGATGCGAAGCACGACCACACCCGCTGGAGTGTGCTGGCCCAGCAAACCCTGTTCTCGCCCCGCCGCTACCCCAGCGGCCAGGTGGCCGCCGACGGATGGGATGGCTACCCTGCGGCGCGCGAACGCCTGCTGCAATCCATGCAGGGCCACAACCCGCGCAACACGGTGCTGCTGGGTGGGGACATCCACCAAAACTATGTGTGCAACGTGCACGCACCGGGTGCTGGCGGCGACCGGCCTGTGCTGGCCAGCGAGTTCTGCGGCACGTCCATCAGCTCACGCGCTGGCACCACGCAAGACAAGGTGGACGCCATTGCCCGCCACAACCCGCATGTGCTGCTGGCCCGCTGCGAAGAGCGGGGCTACGGGCTGGCAGACATCACCCCAGAGCAATGGACGACCACCCTGCGCGCGGTGGACAACCCCCTAGACCCGCACAGCAGCGCCCACACCCTAGCCCGGTTTGTGGTGCAAGACCGCAAGCCCGGCCCCGTGCGCGCCTGAGGGCCCGCTCGCACCATCAGACTGCCGGGCGGGGTGCGGCCGTGATTCAGGGAAACCAAGGATTTAAATAAAAATGCCTGATTAGGTACATGTCTCAGACCGATCTTCCTCAACCGTTCGGGCTGAGCTTGTCGAAGCCAGGGCGCTCCTTGAGAGCAGCCCTTCGACAAGCTCAGGGCGAACGGGTCTATCTGAGATAAGTCGCTAATCAGGTAAAAATGGGCTCTTCTAGCGAATAGTAGTGATGGAAATCGCCGCACGTCTGTAAACGACGATTTCGACGTACGACATTTATCGAGTGCATCAGTAACCATCCCCCGGCAAAGCCGGGGGCATTCGGGATGTGAGCCGCTCAAAGCGGCTGTAAGGGGTCGCTAACGCGGCCCCTCATTCTTGGGGCCACCTATCGGTGGCTACTCACCTCCATAGACCGAGTTGGTCCAACCTCTCGTCTTCCTTCTCCTGGTTTCGGATGTACTCCCGTATCACCGCTTCGTCGCGTCCCACCGTCGAGACGAAGTACCCTCGCGCCCAGAAGTGCTGACCCACGAAGTTGCGCTTTCGCTCTCCGTACACCCGCGCAAGGTGGATTGCGCTCTTGCCTTTGATAAAGCCCACCACCTGCGACACCGAGTACTTCGGTGGGATCGACAGCATCATGTGCACGTGATCGGGCATCAGATGCCCCTCTTCAACCCTGCATTCCTTTTGCGCGGCCAACTTTCTGAATACCTCACCCAGGTGTTCGCGTAGCTGCTTGTACAGCGTTCGCCTTCGACACTTGGGGATGAAGACCACGTGATATTTGCAATCCCAGGCCGTGTGACTCAAACTTTCATACTTGTCCATCGTGTTTCTTCCTTTCGTTTGCTTGGCGGCTCACGATTGAAAGTCTCTACGGTGGACAACCTCCTGAAAAGTCAAACTTCTACTGCCTCCCCGGCAGAGCCGGGGGGCCTCCTTTTGGTAGCTAGTGTGGCGTCTCAAAAATAGATAGAACTATTTTGACCGGTGTTGGTCGAATCAGCTTCCTTATAGGAGACTACACCGATGGCCCACCCTGGACGCCCCGCCACGAAACTGCAGATCACCGATGCCGAGCGCGCAGAGCTGCATGCGCGACTGCGCGTACGCAAAGCGCCCGAGGACGAGAAGCTGCGCATGCGAATCGTGCTGGGCTGCGCAGATGGGGAGTCAGGCACCATGATTGCCCAACGCTTGGGCACGACGGTGCAAACTGTCTCCAAGTGGCGGCGGCGCTACCGGGCGTATCGTCTGGCGGGTTTGACCGATGCCCCGCGCGCTGGCCGCCCGCGCAGTGTGGGCGACGAGCAGGTTCAGCTCATTGTGGACAAGGTTCGCCAGAGCAAGCCTGACAACGCCACGCACTGGAGCGTGCGCCAGATGAGTCGGCACGCTGGCGTATCGCCCGCGACGGTGCAGCGCATCTGGCATGCCTTTGGGCTGAAGCCGCACCTGCAAGAAACCTTCAAGCTATCGACGGATCCCCATTTCGTGGACAAGGTACGGGATGTGGTGGGGCTGTATATGGCACCACCCGATCGCGCCTTGGTGCTGTGCGTGGACGAGAAGAGCCAGATCCAGGCTCTGGATCGCACCCAACCAGGGTTACCACTGACGTTTGGCAAACCCAGCATGCGCACGCACGATTACAAGCGCCATGGCACAACGTCGCTGTTTGCAGCGCTGGATGTGGCCACTGGCAAAGTCATAGGACAGCTCAAGCGCCGTCACCGCAGTGTGGAATTCCTGCAGTTCCTCAAAGCCATCGATGCAGCGGTGCCTGGCGAACAAGACATTCACCTGATCATGGACAACTACGGCACGCACAAGACGCAGGCAGTGCGGGCCTGGCTAGCAGCCCATCCTCGCTACCACGTTCACTTCACGCCCACCTCAGCGTCCTGGCTCAATCTGGTCGAGCGTTTCTTTAGCCAGATCAGCGAGCAGTGGATCAAGCGCAGCGCCCACACCAGCGTTGCTCAGCTGGAGCAATCCATACGGGAATACATTGATCGTCACAACGAGGATCCCAAGCCGTTCGTGTGGCATAAAAGTGCGGACACCATCTTGGCATCTGTGGCGCGGGCAGCGAGTACCATTATTTGATGATTACTTTTGAGACACCACACTAGTGATGCACTCGATAAATGTCGTACGTCGAAATCGTCGTTTACAGACGTGCGGCGATTTCCATCACTACTATTCGCTAGAAGAGCCCAAAAATGCCTCTAGCGCTTTACCACAAAGCGTCAGCAGCTATGAAAAACATAGCAAACAAACACCTTTGCGCCATTGGGCTACTCCGCAGACTCAACACTCCGCCCACTGTCGGACTCGGCCGCAGGCCGGGTGGGTGCGCCATGGCTGAGTGTCGATAGCTCCGGCAAAGCCGCCATGCGCTGCACGGCCTTGAACCCCTGCCCCACCGCCCGGCGCAGATCGCTGAGCCGGGCAAGGTGCTCGTACACCGCCACCACATCCACCGTGCCACCTGCGCCGGCCTGCAGCAAACCCGCCTTGGCAATCTGGTACGCATCCTCGAACGTGTCACGCGCCTCCAGGGCCAGCCAAGGGCCGCCAGCTTGCGCGGGAGCATTCGCCGATTCGGGGTCGGCGGCTTCAAAAAAGGCGCGCGCCGCATCAAACACCGGCTGCACCAGGCTTTCAATGCCCGGGTGCGTTCCTGGTACAGGGCGCTGCTGGCCTATGTGATGCATCACGCGCGCCAGCGTGTCGAAGTGCGTGGCAATGCGCAACAGCTCTGGCAACTGCGCGGACACATCGCGGTGCATCTGCTGGCGGCTGACCTCACTGACAAACGCGCCGATGGCGCGCTGCAAATGCTCCACCGTGCCCAGTTGCAGGGCCAGGCGAACATCGCCCTGCGCATGGGCGGGCGTGGCGTTACGCGCCAGTGCAAACGCGAGGCTGCCCATGCGCGCCAGCTCATGGCGCAGCGCCTGCAGCGCCAGCACCGGCACGGCCGCCACGTTGCGGTCCAGGTAGCGAGGCCGTGCCGCATCCTCGTCTGCTGAGTGGAAACGTGCCAGCAGAAAACGCACCAGCGGTGCCGACAGCGGCAGCATCAGCAACACGCCCAGCAAGTTGAACAGGCTGTGGAACAGCACCAGCTGCATCACGGCGTCGCCACTGCCCGTGAGCCAGACGCCCAACGCATGGATGAGGTCCAGCAGCGGCGAGAACACCGCCAGCGCCACCACGGCCGTCAGCACGTTGAACAGCACATGCGCGGCCGCCAAGCGGCGGGCGTTGGAGGTGGCGCCAATCGCAGCCAGGATGGCCGTGAGCGTGGTGCCCACGTTGGCGCCAATCACGATGCCAGCCCCCGCCTCAACAGGCATCATGCCCCCACCCACGGCCGTGAGCGCCAGGGCCAGCGTGGCCGAGGAAGCCTGCAGCACGATGGTGAGCAGCACCCCCACCAAGACCGACAGGGTCACGCCTGCGGCATCGCCGCTGAGCGAGGGCAGAGCCTGTGGCCCCAGCCCCTCAAAGCCCTGCTTGAGCATGTCGATGCCCAGAAACAGCAGGCCAAACCCGGCCACCGCCATGCCCAGCGCACCGCGACGCGAGCCCTCGCCCGTGAGCTTGAGCGCCATGCCAATGCCGATGAACGGCAGGGCAAACGCATCAATCTTCAGCTTGAAGCCCAGCCACGCCACCAGCCAGCCAGTGACCGTGGAGCCGAAGTTGGAGCCGAACACCACCCACAGCGCCGAGGTGAAACTCAGCAGCCCGGCGTTGACGAAACCAATGGCCGCCACGGTCATGGCCGTGGAAGATTGCACCAGCGCCGTCAGCAAAACACCCGTGAACAGCCCATGCAGCCAGGTTCGCGTCCAGGCCTCCAGCATGCGCTCCAGCGCCCGGCCAGCCGCCAGCTTGAGACCATCGGACAGCATGGTCATCCCAAGCAGGAACAACCCGAGTCCGCCCAGCAGAGAAACGAACAGGGTGCTGTAAGACACAGGCGCTGTCATGCCTTCATGCAGCCATCAGCGGCAGGCTGTGCCCAGACCAGTCCCCCATGGTCACACGTCAATCGCCGTGGCCGAGCCCGCCTGCTTGCGCAGCTCAAACTTCTGGATCTTGCCGGTGCTGGTCTTGGGCAACTCGCCAAACACCACGGCGCGCGGCACCTTGAAGCCGGCCAGATGCTTCTTGCAGTGGGCCACGATGTCTTCGGGCGTGGCGGTGGCGCCGGCCTTCAGCTCCACAAAGGCGCAGGGCGTTTCGCCCCACTTGGCGTCGGGCTTGGCCACCACAGCGGCGGCCAGTACGTCAGGGTGGCGGTAGAGCACGTCTTCCACTTCGATGGACGAGATGTTCTCGCCGCCCGAGATGATGATGTCTTTGCTGCGGTCCTTGATCTTGATGTAGCCGTCGGGGTACTGCACCGCCAGGTCGCCGCTGTGGAACCACCCGCCACGAAAGGCGTCTTCGGTGGCTTTGGGGTTCTTCAGGTAGCCCTTCATGGCGATGTTGCCCTTGAACATGATTTCGCCCATGGTCTCGCCATCCCATGGCACGGGCTGCATGGTTTCGGGGTCCAGCACGCGCACGTCGCGCTGCAGGTGGTAGCGCACGCCCTGGCGGGCGTTGAGGCGGGCGCGCTCGCCAATGTCCAGGTCGTTCCAGGCCTCGTGTTTGGCGCACACCGTGGCCGGGCCATACACCTCGGTCAGGCCGTACACATGGGTCAAATCGAACCCCATCTTTTCCATGCCTTCGATCATCGAGGCCGGGGGCGCCGCCCCTGCCACCATGGCCTTCACTCCCGCGGGCACACCCACCTTCATCGCATCCGGGGCGTTGACCAGCAGGCCGTGCACGATGGGTGCGCCGCAGTAATGCGTGACGCCGTGGTTGCGGATCGCATCGAAGATGGCCTGGGCTTCCACCCGGCGCAAGCACACGTTCACGCCCGCGCGGGCAGCCACCGTCCACGGAAAACACCAGCCGTTGCAGTGGAACATGGGCAAGGTCCACAGGTACACCGCGTGCTTGGGCATGTCCCACTCCAGCACATTGCTGATGGCGTTGGTGGCTGCGCCGCGGTGGTGGTAGACCACGCCCTTGGGGTTGCCGGTGGTGCCGCTGGTGTAGTTCAAGGCAATGGCATCCCACTCGTCGGCGGGCAGCTCCCAGGCAAATTGCGCATCGCCACTGGCCAGGAAGGCTTCGTAGTCTGTGCCATGGAGCGACTGCGCAGGCGCGCCGTACAGCTCGTCTTGCACCTCCACGATGAGCAGCGGCGTAGTGGCCTGGCGCAAGGCCAACGCCTTGGCCATGGTGCCGTTGAATTCGGGGTCCACGATCACGGCCTTGGCTTCGCCGTGGTCCAGCATGAAGGCGATGGTTTCGGGGTCCAGCCGGGTGTTCAGGGCATTGAGCACCGCGCCGGCCATGGGCACGCCAAAGTGGGCCTCGACCATGGGCGGTGTGTTGGGAAGCATGACGGCCACGGTGTCGTTCTTGCCGATGCCGGCGCGCTGCAGGGCACTGGCCAGCTGGCGGCAGCGGGTGTACGTCTGGCTCCAGGTCTGCCGCAGGCTGCCATGCACGATGGCCAGGCGCTCGGGGTACACCTCGGCCGTGCGCTGGATGAAGCCCAGGGGCGACAGCGGCGCAAAGTTGGCGGGGTTGCGTGGCAGGTGCTGGTCGTACTTCGAAGTCATCACATCCATCCTCAGGCTGAAAACAGGGAATCGGCCATTAGCCCGGATATTTCACCGTAGTAGAGCCACAAACGAGGACGGCATTGCCCTTGTGTGCCCGAAAATCCAGGTGTCGAATCTTGATCAACGAGCGGGCAATGCCGAAGCCAAACTGTACCGAAGAAATTGACGTTGGGAGCATGGACTTTGGCCGGTTGGGCCGGCGCGTGGTGCAGGGGTGTTTTGACGGCGGCAGCATGACCAGCGATGGTGGCGTGATGCTGCTTGGCCAGGTCGATCGCAAGCTGGGCTTGATGGATGCGGCGGCGCGCTGCATCGCCGATCCGCGCAATCCGCTACTGATCACGCACGACGTGCGCGACATGTTGCGCCAGCGGGTGTACGGCCTGGCGCTGGGCTGGGAAGACCTCAACGACCACGGTGCTCTGCGCTGTGACGTGGCTGTGCAGACGGCTGTTGGCGTGGACCACGAGATTGCCAGCGCGCCTACGCTTTGCCGACTGGAGAAATGGGCCGACCGTGCCACGGCGTGGCGGCTGCACGAGGTGTTGGTCAATCAGTTCATCGCCAGCTTCGAGAGCGCGCCCGAAGAGTTGGTGCTGGACTTTGATGCCACCGACAACCCGTTGCACGGCCAGCAGGAGGCACGCTTCTTCCATGGTTACTACGACAGCTACTGCTACCTGCCCCTGTACGTGTTCTGCGGCCAGCAACTGCTGTGCGCCTACTTGCGGCCCAGCAACATCGATGCGGCGCAGCACGCTGGGGCTATCCTCAAGCTGCTGGTGCGCCGACTGCGCCAGAGTTGGCCGCAGGTGCGCATCGTGTTTCGGGCCGACTCCGGGTTCTGCCGCCAACGCATCCTGAACTGGTGCGAGCGCGCCGGCGTGCACTACATCGTGGGTCTGGCGCGCAATGCACGGCTGCAGGCGCGCGTGGCGTTTGCCGAACTCTCAATGAAAGACGAATACGAGCGCAGCGGGGCCAAACAGCGCATGGTCGATGAATTCGACTACGCCGCACAGAGCTGGCCGCACGAGCGGCGCGTGATCACGCGGCTTGAATGGGGCGCGCAAGGCTGCAACCCGCGCTTCATCGTGACAAACCTTGCCGGTGATCCCCAGGCGCTGTACGACGGCGTGTACTGCCAGCGCGGCGAGGCGGAGAACCGGATCAAGGAAGCGCAGGTAGGGCTGTTCGCCACGCGCACGAGCTGCCATGTGCTGCGCTCCAACCAACTGCGCATGCTGCTGGCCGCGCTGGGCTACGTGCTGGTAGAGAGGCTGCGCGCGTTGGCGTTGCAGGGCACAGAGCTGGCCACGGCGCAGATCGACACGCTGCGCATGAAGCTGCTCAAGGTGGCGGCAGTGGTGACGCGCAACACGCGGCGCATCCGCCTGTACCTGGCCTCCAACTGGCCCAGTGCGCAGACCTTCGCGCACGCCATGAGCCAGCTGCGCTCACCCTGAACACACCAGCAGCGCCTGGCCGGCGCGATGAAACAAAAACGGCCCGCAACCCAAGCCGGGGTGGGGGTCAGTGCGACCGCATTGCGCATGCCAACCATCACACCCATGGCTGCGGCCAACATCGTGGCCTTGCTCGCTCAAATCCGCGCCGCGATGCCCCGCTGCGCAGGCCGTTGCCTACATGCGTGAAATATCCGGGCTAACCCGGATATTTCACCGTAGTAGAGCCACAAACGAGGACGGCATTGCCCTTGTGTGCCCGAAAATCCAGGTGTCGAATCTTGATCAACGAGCGGGCAATGCCGAAGCCAAACTGTACCGAAGAAATTGACGTTGGGAGCATGGACTTTGGCCGGTTGGGCCGGCGCGTGGTGCAGGGGTGTTTTGACGGCGGCAGCATGACCAGCGATGGTGGCGTGATGCTGCTTGGCCAGGTCGATCGCAAGCTGGGCTTGATGGATGCGGCGGCGCGCTGCATCGCCGATCCGCGCAATCCGCTACTGATCACGCACGACGTGCGCGACATGTTGCGCCAGCGGGTGTACGGCCTGGCGCTGGGCTGGGAAGACCTCAACGACCACGGTGCTCTGCGCTGTGACGTGGCTGTGCAGACGGCTGTTGGCGTGGACCACGAGATTGCCAGCGCGCCTACGCTTTGCCGACTGGAGAAATGGGCCGACCGTGCCACGGCGTGGCGGCTGCACGAGGTGTTGGTCAATCAGTTCATCGCCAGCTTCGAGAGCGCGCCCGAAGAGTTGGTGCTGGACTTTGATGCCACCGACAACCCGTTGCACGGCCAGCAGGAGGCACGCTTCTTCCATGGTTACTACGACAGCTACTGCTACCTGCCCCTGTACGTGTTCTGCGGCCAGCAACTGCTGTGCGCCTACTTGCGGCCCAGCAACATCGATGCGGCGCAGCACGCTGGGGCTATCCTCAAGCTGCTGGTGCGCCGACTGCGCCAGAGTTGGCCGCAGGTGCGCATCGTGTTTCGGGCCGACTCCGGGTTCTGCCGCCAACGCATCCTGAACTGGTGCGAGCGCGCCGGCGTGCACTACATCGTGGGTCTGGCGCGCAATGCACGGCTGCAGGCGCGCGTGGCGTTTGCCGAACTCTCAATGAAAGACGAATACGAGCGCAGCGGGGCCAAACAGCGCATGGTCGATGAATTCGACTACGCCGCACAGAGCTGGCCGCACGAGCGGCGCGTGATCACGCGGCTTGAATGGGGCGCGCAAGGCTGCAACCCGCGCTTCATCGTGACAAACCTTGCCGGTGATCCCCAGGCGCTGTACGACGGCGTGTACTGCCAGCGCGGCGAGGCGGAGAACCGGATCAAGGAAGCGCAGGTAGGGCTGTTCGCCACGCGCACGAGCTGCCATGTGCTGCGCTCCAACCAACTGCGCATGCTGCTGGCCGCGCTGGGCTACGTGCTGGTAGAGAGGCTGCGCGCGTTGGCGTTGCAGGGCACAGAGCTGGCCACGGCGCAGATCGACACGCTGCGCATGAAGCTGCTCAAGGTGGCGGCAGTGGTGACGCGCAACACGCGGCGCATCCGCCTGTACCTGGCCTCCAACTGGCCCAGTGCGCAGACCTTCGCGCACGCCATGAGCCAGCTGCGCTCACCCTGAACACACCAGCAGCGCCTGGCCGGCGCGATGAAACAAAAACGGCCCGCAACCCAAGCCGGGGTGGGGGTCAGTGCGACCGCATTGCGCATGCCAACCATCACACCCATGGCTGCGGCCAACATCGTGGCCTTGCTCGCTCAAATCCGCGCCGCGATGCCCCGCTGCGCAGGCCGTTGCCTACATGCGTGAAATATCCGGGTTAGAGCGCCCCCGGCTGACAGGGCGCTGAAAAGCCCCGCGTCGGGGCGCCGGACAAGGGCGGCCGGGTCTTTGGTTTGTAACCGCTCTGCCGCGGCCAGCCATGGGGGAAAATACGCGCGTGTCTATCCCCCAGTCGTTCATCCAGGAGTTGCTCTCGCGCGTCGACGTGGTCGATATCGTGGGCCGCTATGTGCAGCTCAAAAAAGGGGGCGCCAACTTCATGGGGCTGTGCCCCTTTCACGGGGAAAAGTCGCCCTCGTTCAGCGTGAGCCCCTCCAAGCAGTTCTACCACTGCTTTGGCTGCGGCAAGAACGGCAACGCCATCAGCTTTCTGATGGACCACGCGGGCATGGGCTTCATCGAAGCGGTGAATGACCTGGCCCAGAGCGTGGGCCTGCAGGTGCCTGATGACGACATTTCACCCCAGGACCGAGAACGTGCCGCCGCCGCCCGCCAAAAGCAGGCCACGCTGACCGACGTGCTGGAAAAAGCCGCCGACGCCTACCGCCGCCACCTGCGCGAATCGCAGCGCGCCATTGGCTACTTCAAGGCGCGGGGAGTGTCAGGCCATGTGGCCAAGCGCTATGGCCTGGGCTACGCCCCTGAGGGCTGGCGCAGCCTGGCCAGCGTGTTCCCGGCGTACGACGACCCGTTGCTGGAAGAAAGCGGCCTGGTCATCGTCAACGAAGAAGACGGCGGCAAGCGCTACGACCGCTTCCGCGACCGGGTGATGTTTCCGATCCGCAACGTCAAGGGCGAATGCATTGGCTTTGGCGGGCGGGTGCTGGGCGATGAAAAACCCAAGTACCTCAACTCACCTGAAACCCCGGTCTTCCACAAGGGCCGCGAGCTGTATGGCCTGTTCGAGGCCCGCACCCCCATCCGCGAGGCGGGCTATGCGCTGGTGACCGAGGGCTACATGGACGTGGTGGCCCTGGCCCAACTGGGCTTTCCCAACGCCGTGGCCACGCTGGGCACTGCCTGCACACCCGAGCATGTGCAAAAGCTGCTGCGTTTTACCGATGCCGTGGTGTTCAGCTTTGACGGCGATGCTGCCGGGCGCCGCGCCGCGCGCAAGGCGCTCGATGGCGCCCTGCCCCACGCCACGGATACGCGCAGCATCAAATTCCTGTTTTTGCCCGCCGAGCACGACCCCGACAGCTATGTGCGCGAGCACGGCGCCGACGCCTTCGCCCGCTGCATTGCCGAGGCCATGCCGCTGAGCCGCTTCCTGATCGAAACCGCCAGCGACGGCTGCGACCTGGCCACCGCCGAGGGCCGCGCCCACATGGCCAGCAACGCCCGCCCGCTGTGGTCTGCACTGCCTGACGGCGTGCTGCGCCGCCAGCTGCTGGGCGAGCTGGCCCAGCTCACACAACTGCCCGCCAACGACCTGGCGGCCTTGTGGAGCCAGGCATCGGCCCACGACACGCACCGCCGCGCCCCTGCTGGCGCGGGCGCAGGGCACGCTGCCCATGCACAGCCCCACCCCACCGACGATTCCCCGTGGGGCGCTGGCGCAGACGGCGCCCCACCCTGGCAAGGCGGCCCCGATGCCGGCTACGACGCGAACTACGGCAGCGCCTATCCCTCTACCAGCGCGCCCTACCGCAAGAGCGGAGACTGGAAGGGCAAAGGCGACTGGAAAGGCAAGGGCCCATGGAAAAAGCGCGACGACAGCCCCTGGCCGCCCCAGCCCCGCCTGCCCGCCACCCCCATGGCCAGCAGGGTGGACCATGCCGCACGGCTGCTGCTGTCGCACATGGGCTTTTTGGAGCACCTGGCGCAAGAAGACCACACCGCGCTGTGCGCCCAGCCGGCGCCGCACGGCCCCTTGTTCGCGTGGCTGGAGGCACAGTTTCACGAGCATGGCCCCCAGCCCTGGGCCGTGCTGCGTGAAAGCCTGCGCGGGCACGAATGCGAAGCCGTGGCCGTGAAGGTGATGACTGGCGCCCATGCGCAAACCGAAGGCGACGTAGCGGAGCTGCGGGCCGAGCTGAGCGACCTGCTAACGCGCATTCAGCTGGAGCAGATCGAAAAGCAGCGCAACCTCGCCAGCGCTCAAAACGATTTGAACCGCTTCAAAGAACTTGATACTCAATGGCGTGCACTCAAGGCCGCGCTAGAACCAGCAGCCCCCAAGTAACGCAACGGTGCAGGGGCGTGGCGGCGCGCAGGCCACCATCCACGCACCAAAAACAAAAAGGCACACCGCAGGCCCCAACGGCTGAGAATTACAGCAAAAAGCCCTTGAAATTTACCCCTCTTGGTATAATGTAAGGTTCATCGGCAAGAGCGACAGCAGCACCTCCGAGCCGGGCCCCCTGACACGCGCGCACCTCAGCGCGGATAGGCCCACTTATCGCAAGGACTGCACACCAAATGATCGCCCAGACATCTTGCCCCTGAGGGTCTCCCCTCAAAACGCCAAGCCGTACTGCTTTGGCGTTGCCACCCGCGCCGGGATCTGTGGCGTTCGATAGCGTTTTCTTTGTGTCAGTTTTTGAATCTGAGGTTTTTCATGCCCGCTCAAAAGTCCGCGAAGCCGCCCAAGACTGCTCCAGACACCGCCGCCAAGGCTGTCTCCAAAACCGCTGCCAAAGCACCGGCCAAAGCCGCGCCCAAAAAGGCCGCTGCTGTTGCCGAGGCTGCGGACGCCAAGAAAGTGAAAAACGTGCCTGTGAAAAGTACTGCCGAGCTGATCAAAGCTGCTGATGAATTGCTGAAGAAAAAGCCTGCGCGCGCCAAGGCAGCCGCCGCGGCCACTGACGACGAAGAAGTCCCCAAGAAGAAGCCCGGCCGCCCTGCCAAGGCAGCAGCCGCTGGTGGCGAAGCCAAGGCCCCCGCCAAGCGTGGCCGCAAGCCCAAGGCCGCAGCTGCCAGCGATGACGTGGGCGACGACGCCGACCTGTCCGACATCGAAGCCGATCTGGAAGGCGAAGTCGAAGAGTCCACCGAAGCAGCAGCCACGGTCGAAAAGGTCAAGCCGCTGCGCATGAAGATCAGCAAGGCCAAGGAACGCGCCTTGATGAAGGAATTCGGCCTGGACGAAACGGTCCTGTCCGAAGAAGACCTGCAAAAGCGCCGCTCGCGCCTGAAGACGCTGATCAAGCTGGGCAAGACCCGCGGTTACCTCACGCACGTAGAAATCAACGACCACCTGCCCGACAAGCTGGTCGATGCCGAAACGCTCGAAGCCGTTATCACCACCCTGAACGATCTGGGCGTGGCGGTGTACGAGCAAACCCCTGACGCCGAAGCGCTGATCATCACGGACAACGCCCCCGCTGGCGCCACCGAAGAAGAGGCCGAAGAAGCGGCCGAAGCCGCGCTCTCGACCGTGGACTCGGAATTCGGCCGCACCACCGACCCCGTGCGTATGTACATGCGCGAAATGGGCACGGTGGAATTGCTGACCCGCGAAGGCGAAATCGAAATCGCCAAGCGCATCGAAGGCGGTCTGATGGCCATGATGGAAGCGATCAGCGCATCGCCCGCCACCATCGCCGAAATCCTGAACATGGGCGAAGAGATCCGCGAAGGCAAGGTCGTCATCTCGACCATCGTGGACGGGTTCTCCAACCCCAACGAGGCCGATGACTATGTGGCCGAAGAAGACTTCGACGAATTCGACGAAGCCGACGATGACGACGGCAAAGGCGGCAGCAAGGCACTGACCAAGAAGCTGGAAGAACTCAAGAACGAAGCGCTGCGCCGCTTCGACCGCATCCGCGAACTGTTCGAGAAGATCCACAAGATCTATGACAAGGAAGGCTACGGCACCCCTGCCTACATGAAGGCCCAGGCCGCCCTGTCGGAAGAGCTGATGACCATCCGCTTCACAGCCAAGACCATCGAAAAGCTGTGCGACATGGTGCGCGGCCAGGTGGACGATGTGCGCAAGAAGGAGCGCGAGCTGCGCCGCATCATCGTGGACAAGTGCGGCATGCCCCAAGAGACCTTCATCAAGGACTTCCCGCCCAACCTGCTGAACCTGCAGTGGGTCGAGAAGCAGGCCGCCGCTGGCAAGCCCTGGTCGGCCGTGATGGCGCGCAACATCCCGCCCATCCAGGACCTGCAGCAAAAGCTGATCGACTTGCAGTCGCGCGTCGTGGTGCCGCTGGCCGAGCTCAAAGGCATCAACAAGCGCATGAACGAAGGTGAAGCCACCTCGCGCGATGCCAAGAAGGAAATGATCGAGGCCAACCTGCGCCTCGTGATCTCCATCGCCAAGAAGTACACCAACCGTGGCCTGCAGTTCCTCGACCTGATCCAGGAAGGCAACATCGGCCTGATGAAGGCGGTGGACAAGTTCGAATACCGCCGGGGCTACAAGTTCTCGACCTACGCCACCTGGTGGATTCGCCAGGCCATCACCCGCTCGATCGCCGACCAGGCGCGCACCATCCGTATCCCGGTGCACATGATCGAGACGATCAACAAGATGAACCGCATCAGCCGCCAGCACTTGCAAGAGTTTGGCTTCGAGCCCGATGCGTCCATCCTGGCGGCGAAGATGGAAATCCCCGAGGACAAGATCCGCAAGATCATGAAGATCGCCAAGGAGCCGATCTCCATGGAAACGCCGATCGGGGACGACGACGACAGCCACCTGGGCGACTTCATCGAGGACGGTGCCAACACCGCGCCTATCGAAGCCGCCATGCAGGCCGGCCTGCGCGATGTGGTGAAGGACATCCTCGATGGCCTGACCCCCCGCGAAGCCAAGGTGCTGCGCATGCGCTTCGGTATCGAAATGACCAGCGACCACACCCTGGAAGAAGTGGGCAAGCAGTTCGACGTGACCCGCGAGCGCATTCGCCAAATAGAAGCCAAGGCGCTGCGCAAGCTCAAGCACCCCTCGCGCTCGGACAAGCTGCGCAGCTTCATCGATTCGCTGTAACAGCCCTTTGAGAGCAGCCACGGGCTGCCCCGGCACAGCCTCTACAGCCCACCGCCCTTGCACCGGCCGGTGGGCTTTTTTGTGCCTGGCGCTGGCGCCCCCGGCACCGCCACCCGATTGAAGCAAAAATGCACCCTGGCGCTTGATAGATAAGCGCCAGCAGCTATTATTTTCATAGCAACACACTATGAGACTGGCGCCAGCCCTGCGCGCAGGCACAGCATTTCATGGCCCGGCTACGTCCCACAGAACACCGTTGCAAGTCACACCAAGGCGCTTCGGATTCAGGGGATACCCTAATCCGCGGGACAGCCAATTGACAGTTTTGCAAGTCAGCATTAACGGCACTACAAAAACATCCAGGCGTTCGGTGCGGCCACCGCATGACCTGGCAAGGGCTTGAGCTGTCATCGTTGGGAGACAGAATTCAGCGCACCGTGCCCGCCCCTACCCATGACTCGTGTTGATGGCGCCCGGCGCGGCATTCACACCCCACCCTCACCCAAGGTTTTTCACATGCAACGCAGACAAATCCTCGCCCGCAGCGCCGCTTTGGCCTCCTTGTTGACCCCGCTGGCACCTGCAGCCCTGGCGCAAGCCACTGCCGCCCGCGCAGCCGCGCCTGCCGCCAAGGCGGCCAAGGTGGCGGGCACGCTGCGCATCGTCATTCCCGCCAACCCTGGCGGCGGCTGGGACCAGACGGGCCGTGCGCTGGGCGCCGCCCTCAAGGCTGTGGGCGCGGCAGACCAGGTGGAATATGAAAACATCGGTGGCAAGGGCGGCACCATTGGCCTGGCCAAGTACGCGGAAAAATACGGTAGCGATGCCAACACCCTGCTGATGGGCGGCATGGTGATGGTGGGCGCCGTGGCCCTGCAAAAGCCTGCGGTGGACATGGGCCACATCCAGCCCCTGGCCCGCCTGACCAGCGACTACCTCATCGCGGCCGTGCCCGCCTCCTCCTCCATCAAAACGGGCAAGGACCTGGCCAACGCCATGCGCACCGACCTGGCCGCCCTGCCGGTGGCCGGTGGCTCAGCCGGGGGCGTGGACCACATCTACGCCGGCGTGCTGGCCCGCGCGGCCAAGGCCAAGCCCGAAGCACTGGTGTACCGCCCCTTTGCCAGCGGCCCCGAGGTGGTGGCTTCGCTGCTCAAAGGCGACGCGGCCGTGGGCCTGTCGGGCTACAGCGAATTCAGCGACGCGCTGGCCTCGGGCAAGCTGCGGGCCGTGGGCGTATCGGCCCGGCGCAATGCCTTTGGCATCCCCGCCTTCAAGGACCAGGGCATTGACGCGGTGATGGCCAACTGGCGCGGCGTGTTCACCGGCAAGGACGTGAGCCCCGCCCGCACCGCCGAACTGCTGGCCGCCGTGGAACAGGCCACGCACCACGAAAGCTGGCAGCAAACCCTCAAGCAAAACCGCTGGGAAGCCTCGTGGCTGTCGGGCAAGGACCTGAGCGAATTCTTGGAGCTGGACCTGACCACCGCCCGCGTGATGGTGTACCTGCTCAAGCTCAAGGCCTGATGGCCCCGCCCTGGGCGGCAGGCCGCGCGATACCGGGGCAAGCGCCCCATTGATTCAGAGAGTTGACCCATGAAACTGTCCAACCACTCCATCGGTGCACGCATGGCCACGGCCCTGGGCCTGGTGCTGGCCCTGCTGCTGGGCGCAGCGCTGTTCGGCATTGCCACGCTGTACCGCACGCTGGGTACCTACGACAGCACCGTGCTGCAACGCGTGGCGCAAGAGCGCGCCGTGAGCCGCATGGAAAGCGAGTTCAAGACCCAGGTGCTGGAGTGGAAGAACACGCTGCTGCGCGGCGAGGACTCGCGCAAGCGCGAACTGCACTGGGCTGCCTTCCAGGCCAGCGAAAAGCGCGTGGCCGACGCCGCCCGTGCGCTGGAGCCGCAACTGAGCGACGCCAACGAACGTGCCGCGCTGCAGAAGTTCACCGACGCCCACGCGCAGATGGCACAGGGCTATCGCAAGGGGTTTGAGGTGTTCCAGTCGCTCGGCTTTGTGCCCGCAGCGGGCGATGCCGACGTGGCCGACATCGACCAGGGCCCGGCCAAGCTGCTCACGGCGCTGAGCGAGCAAGTGGCCGCCAGCAGCGCCGCCATTGCCCAGGCGGCCGCGCAGGATGCGCGCAACGCGCTGGTCAGCAGCTTGGTGGCGCTGGGCCTGGTGACGGGCCTGGGCGTGCTGGCCGGGCTGGTGCTGACGCGCTCGGTGGTGCGGCCACTGCGCGAGGCGGTATCGGTTGCGCACAAGGTGGCGGCGGGCGATTTGACTTCGGACATTCCGCTGGACGGGCAGGACGAGCCCGCCCGGCTGCTGCAGGCCCTCAAGGCCATGCAGGACAACCTGGAGAACGTGGTCTCGGGCGTGCGCAGCAGCGCCGAAAGCGTGGCCAGCGCCAGCGCAGAGATTGCGCAGGGCAATGCCGACCTGAGCGCGCGCACAGAGCAGCAGGCCAGCTCGCTGGACGAAACCGCAGCCTCCATGCAGCAACTGCAGACCACGGTGCAGCAAAACGCTGCCACGGCCCAGCGCGCCAGCGACCTGGCCCGCAATGGCTCGGCCGTGGCAGAGCGCGGCGGCGCGGTGGTGGAGCAGATGGTGCAGGTGGTGCAAGGCATTCAAGACACCTCGCGCCGCATTGCCGACATCACCGGCGTGATCGATTCGATTGCCTTCCAGACCAACATCCTCGCACTGAACGCGGCCGTGGAGGCTGCCCGTGCGGGCGAGCAAGGCCGGGGCTTTGCCGTGGTGGCCAGCGAGGTGCGCAACCTGGCCACGCGCAGCGCGGGCGCCGCGCAAGAGATCAAGACCCTGATCCAGGCCAGTGTGGAGCGGGTGCAGGCAGGCTCCGAGCTGGCCCACAACGCCGGTGGCACCATGGCCGAAGTGGTGTCGTCCATTCGCAGCGTGAGCGAGCTGATGCAGGAAATCAGCCACGCCAGCAGCAGCCAGACCAACGACATGCTGAACGTGACCCAGGCCATCGTGCGCATGGACGAAGCCACGCAGCAAAACGCCGCCCTGGTGGAAGAAAGCGCGGCCGCAGCCGGCAGCCTGAGCACCCAGGCGCGCGAGCTGGTGCAGGCCGTGGCCGTGTTCCGCCTGCGCCGCCAAGGCGGCCACGCCACCGCCTTGCTGCGGTAAACGGCCCAGTAACCATCCCCCGGCAAAGCCGGGGGCATTCGGGATGTGAGCCGCTCAAAGCGGCTGTAAGGGGTCGCTAACGCGGCCCCTCATTCTTGGGGCCACCTATCGGTGGCTACTCACCTCCATAGACCGAGTTGGTCCAACCTCTCGTCTTCCTTCTCCTGGTTTCGGATGTACTCCCGTATCACCGCTTCGTCGCGTCCCACCGTCGAGACGAAGTACCCTCGCGCCCAGAAGTGCTGACCCACGAAGTTGCGCTTTCGCTCTCCGTACACCCGCGCAAGGTGGATTGCGCTCTTGCCTTTGATAAAGCCCACCACCTGCGACACCGAGTACTTCGGTGGGATCGACAGCATCATGTGCACGTGATCGGGCATCAGATGCCCCTCTTCAACCCTGCATTCCTTTTGCGCGGCCAACTTTCTGAATACCTCACCCAGGTGTTCGCGTAGCTGCTTGTACAGCGTTCGCCTTCGACACTTGGGGATGAAGACCACGTGATATTTGCAATCCCAGGCCGTGTGACTCAAACTTTCATACTTGTCCATCGTGTTTCTTCCTTTCGTTTGCTTGGCGGCTCACGATTGAAAGTCTCTACGGTGGACAACCTCCTGAAAAGTCAAACTTCTACTGCCTCCCCGGCAGAGCCGGGGGGCCTCCTTTTGGTAGCTAGCTCACTTTTTCATAGCTGCCAGCGCTTGCCAGATAAGCGCTGGAGGCCTAAAAGGCTTTAAGAACCTTATATGGACGCCCCGAATAAGCCAAGCCCTCACTCACTGCTGCCAAGAAGGTAAAGATTGCACCCGTATATCCGGACTTGTTGTGGCGCGAGCCACGGTCCCTGATGGGAATCGCTGGTGGAGGTCCTATCGGTTCAACGCACTCCAAGTGCCACGTTCTTATCGGATTTCATCCACCACGGTCTGACCTGTCTTGCCATCACTTCATGATTGCTTGAGCAATCGGTTGGTTTTCTCCCGCTCCTCGTTCTTGTCGTGCCGGCGCTAGTTGCTCAGACCGACTCTCGTACGTAGCCCGGCTCGTAGCTCCTGTCATGCGCGAGCAACGCCCACACGATGCGGGCATTCTTGTTGGCCAGCGCCACCGCCGCTACGTTCTTGTTGCGCCGCTGCAGCACACCATTGAGCCAGCCACACTGCGCGCTGCCCTGGCCTTGGTGCTGGTCTTTTTTCTGGGCGTGATAGATCACCGAGCGCGCTCCGTGAATCAGCAAGGTGCGCAAATACGTGTCGCCCCGTTTGCTGATACCCAGCAGGTTTTGTTTGCCCCCGCTGGAGTGTTGGCGTGGCACCAGCCCTAGCCAGGCTGCCACCTGCCTGCCATCCTTGAAGTTCTTTGCATCCCCCAGAGATGCCACCAATGCGCAGGCCGTGATGGGGCCAATGCCGGGGATCTGCCCGAGTTTGCGACTCAAGTCGCTTTGGCGGTGCCAGGCCACGATTTGTGCCTCCAGCTCCTGCACCTGGCAGTCAAGCTCCTTGAGGTGCTCGAGCAGACGTTGTATCAACAGTCTAAACACGCCGGGCAACTCGTTGGCTGCATCCTCAATGAGCATTGGCACCCGTTGGGTAATGTGGCCTATGCCTTGGGGAACGATCACCCCAAACTCGGCCAGCAGGCCCCGGATCTGGTTGGCCTGTGCAGTGCGGGCCTTGACAAAGCCCTGGCGCACCCGGTGCAGGGCCAGCACGCCTTGCTGCTCCACGTTCTTGATCGGTACGAAGCGCATGCTCGGGCGGGTGACGGCTTCGCAGATGGCAGCCGCATCGGCTGCATCGTTCTTGTTGGTCTTGACGTAGGGCTTGACGAACTGGGGTGCCATCAGGCGCACGGTGTGGCCCATGCCCTGAAGCTTGCGCGCCCAGTGGTGGGCGCTGCCGCAGGCTTCCATGCCAATCAGGCAGGGCGGCAGGTTCACGAAGAAGGCAGCCATCTGTTCGCGCTTGAGCGGCTTGTTGAACACGGCTTTGCCGTGCTCATCCACGCCGTGGACCTGGAACACATTCTTGGCCAAATCGATGCCAATGGTTGTAATCTTCATGGTGGACGCTCCTGCTCGTTGAGGTGGAAAAACTGACATCTCCACTGTGGCACTTTCGATGCCGTTTAGGGTGGGGGCGTCCATCCCATTGGTTCAATATCTTTTTGGAGATTGCATTGGAGTGCAATCGGGACGAGTGGATGCTTCGGGTGCGCCGCATGGGCTGGTGCCCATGCAAGCAGCCGAGGCGCCAAAGCTCCAAGTTCATCGGCCCGATTTCACTCCAACCCTTCGGGCAAGTGCCTTGCCGGGCGGTCTGCGTTGTTGCACCGCTTGCCAATAGCACGGGCTATTGGCGGCGCGCTGCGCCTAGCAGCCCATCCCCTAGCCGGGCGCCCGGCAAGGCACTTGTGCAACTCCAAGAAGATATTGAACAGGTTCTAAGCCCTGGAACCGCTCAATCCAGCTTCACGTTGGCGTTTTTCACCAGCTGCGCCATGCGCGCGGCTTCGCTGCGGAAGAAGGCGGCAGCGGCATCGGGCGGGGTGAGCTTGATTTCGTAGCCCTGGGCGACGAGCGCATCGCGCGCTTCGGGCATCTCCATCGCTGCCTTGAAGGCGTTGTACAGCCGGGCCAGCTCGGTCTTGGGCAGGCCGGCAGGGGCCACGGGGGCAATCCAGCCGTCCAGCTCGTAGGCGGGCAGGCCCTGCTCGGCAATGGTCGGCACGCCGGGCAGCGAGACCACGCGCGTGCTGGTCGTCACGCCCATGGCCCGCAGTGCGCCCGACTTGATGTGCGCCGCCGCAGGGGCCACCGCCACCACCGCCAGCTGCACCTGGCCGCCCAGCACGTCGTTCATCAGCGGGCCCATGCCCTTGTAAGGGATGTGCTGAATGGCCAGCTTGGCCTGGTCCACAAACATGGCCGCGCCCAGGTGCAGGATGGTGCCGTTGCCCGATGAGCCGTAGTTGAGCACCCCCGGTTTGGACTTGGCGTAGGCGATCAGCTCCTGCACATTCTTGGCCGGCACGGAAGGGTGCGCTACCAGCACAAAGGGCGTGGCACCGATGATGGTGATGGGCGTGATGTCGGCCAGCGAATCGAACGGAATGTTCTTGTACACGCTGGGGTTGACCACGTGGTTGTTGGACACCACACCGATCACCGAGCCGTCCCAGAACCTGCTCGCCGCCTTTTTGCAGCTGTAAAAAGGCGGCGAGCAGGTTCATGCGCGCGCACGATCTGCGTGGTGCCGGTGATGCCACCCGCGCCGGGCAGGTTTTCGATCACCACCGGCTGGCCCAGCGCCTTGGCCAGGCTGTTGCTGATGGCGCGGATGGCGCCATCGGCCCCCGAGCCCGCAGACAGCGGCAGGATGATGCGCAGGGGCCGGTCGCCCAGGCTCTGGGCCCGCACCAGGCCCAAGGGTGCCAGCGCTGCAGCGCCCAAGGCAGGCGCGCCAAAGCACAGGGCGCGGCGCCGGACGGGAGATGCCAGCGCGGAAGATGCTTCGCTGTCGCCAGCACCGGGGTGCCTAGAGCCTGTGGGTTGGAAGGTAGGTGTCGTCATGGTCTTGTCTCCGTTGTTGTTGTGAATCAGGGGCTGGCAGGGCTCTGTCTGCCCGTCGTACCGGCCCGTTGCGCCTGCCCGTCGTACCTCTCAGGCCACGGCGCCCGCTTGCTGTAGCGCCTGCACCTGCTCGGGCGTGTAGCCCAGCTCTTGCATCAAAGCCGCCGTGTGCTGGCCCAACACCGGGGGCTGCAGGCGCACGCCCAGGCGCTGGCCGTCCATGGCCAGGGGCAGCAGCGTGGTGCGGGCGGTCTGCCCGGCGCGCTCGCCGTCGGGCAAAGTGATGTCGGCCAGGCCGCCAGTGGCGTTGAGGTGCGGGTCGTCCAGCAACTGCTCGGGCCGCGAGATGGGGGCGAACGGCAGGCCGTGCTTTTCAAAAATGGCGGCCAGTTCGGCCACGCTGTGGTTTGCCAGGCGTTGGCGCAGGTCAGGCATCAGCGTGGGGCGGGCGCGCACGCGGTCGTTGTTGGTGGCGAGCTGCGGGTTGGCCTTCAGGTCTGCATAGCCCATGGCGTCGCAGAAGGTGACCCACTGCGCATCGCTCACGGCGGCCAGGAAGATCTGCTCGCCCTCTTTCACCGTGAACACGTCGTACAGCGCCCACGAGGAGATGCGGTCGGGCATGGGGGCGGCAGGCTTGCCCGTCACGGCGTACTGCATCATGTGCTGGCCGACGAGGAAGACGTTGTTCTCGAAGAGTGCCGAGTCCACCTCTTGCCCGCGCCCGGTGATGCCGCGCTGCATCAGCGCCGCCATGGCGCCAATCGCGCCAAACATGCCACCCATGATGTCGTTGACGCTGCTGCCTGCGCGCAGCGGGTCGCCGGGGCGGCCGGTCATGTAGGCCAGGCCGCCCATCATCTGCACCACTTCATCGAGCGCGGTGCGGTGCTCGTACGGCCCGGCCAGAAAGCCGGTGTGGTTCACGTAGATGAGGCGGGGGTTGATCTGCGACAGCGCGGCGTAATCCAGCCCGTACTTGGTCATCACGCCGGGCTTGAAGTTTTGCGCCACCACGTCGGCCGATGCGGCCAGCTTGTGGGCCACCTCCAGCGCTTCGGGGTTGCGCAGGTCCAGCGCAATGCTTTTCTTGTTGCGGTTGAACATGGGAAAGAAGCCCGCGCCAGCCCCCAACAGGTGGCGGGTGCGGTCGCCCTCCACGGGCTCGACCTTGATGACCTCGGCCCCCAGGTCGGCCAGCACCATGCCGCAGGTGGGGCCCATGACCATGTGGGTGAATTCAACGACCCGCAGGCCCGCCAAGGGCAAGGGGCGTGGGGACGATTTGGGCGATTCGGACGGGAAAGAAGAGGTGGTGCTTGTCATGGGTGAACGATACAGAAATCAAACCGCTGCGGCGGCCAGGGTGGGCTGTGCGTGGCGGGGCAGGCCCGCCTGCCACAGGGCGCCGTGCAGGGTCTCGCCTGCCAGCCAGTCGGCTACGCGCTGGCGCAGCGCCAGCAGCGCGGGCACATCCACACCCGTGGTAACGCCCATGCGCTGCAGCATGTATTCCAGGTCTTCAGTGGTGACGTTGCCGCTGGCACCGGGCGCGTGGGGGCAGCCGCCAATGCCCGCCAGGCAGGCATCAAAACGGGTGATGCCGGTTTGCCACGCCGCATAGGCGTTGGCCAGGCCCATGCCACGCGTGTCGTGAAAGTGCGCGCAGGCCAGCCGGTCGCCCACCAGGGCGCGGGCCTTGGCAAACAGGCGCTGCACACTGGCCGGGTCGGCAAAACCCACGGTGTCGGCCAGGCTCACGCGGTCGGCGCCCGCATCGAGCAGGGCTTGCATCAGGCGCAGCACTTCGCTCTCAGCCACCTCGCCCTGCAGGGTGCAGCCAAAGGCGGTGCCCACACCGCCTTCGATCAGCGTGGCGCTGCCGGCCGCATCGCGCGCAGCGCGAATGCGGGCCACCTCGGCCACCACCTCGTCAGGGGTCTTGCGCAGGTTGGCCAGGCTGTGGGCGTGGCTGGCCGATAGGGGCACAACCATCAGGTGGGCGCCACATTCCAGCGCGCGCTCAGCCCCTCTCAGGTTGGGCACCAGCACCGACGCGCGCAGGCCCGGCAGCGTTTGCGCGTGGGCCAGCACCTCGGCGGTGTCGGCCAGCTGGGGCAGCAGGCGGGCGGGGACGAAAGAGCCCACCTCGATCTCGCGCTGCCCGGCGGCGTAGGCAGCGTTCACCCATTCAATCTTCTGCGCGGAGGGCAGCACGCGGGCGATGCTCTGCAAGCCATCGCGCAGGCCGACTTCACGCACCACGGCGTGGGTGGGGCCAGTGGCCGTAACGGCGGATGCGGGCCCGCCGGGTAAAGATGGGTTCACAGGGCTGTCTCCGAAAGCGTTGGAAGCATGCAGGTGATTCTAGAAATTCCGTTTTGAATCAGAAAATCAATTTTGGAACCATTATGATTCCCGAAAGGAACATCACAACCCATGCGCGATCTTGATCTGCAAACCCTGCGCCTGTTTGCCGCCGTGTGCGACCAGCGCAGCATTGCGCGGGTGGCCGAGCAGGAGTCCATCGTGGGCTCGGCCATCAGCAAGCGGCTGGCCCAGCTGGAAGACACCGTGGGCACGCCACTGCTGCTGCGCAAGCGCCGGGGCGTGGTGCCCACCCCGGCGGGCGAGACGCTGCTGGAGCACGCCCGCACCATGCTGGCCAGCGTGGGGCAGATCGAGCGCGACATGGCCGCATATGCCACCGGCACCCGGGGCCATGTGCGCATGCTGGTCACGGCCTCGGTCATGGCCGAATCGCTGGCCGATGATGTGGCAGCGTTCTTGCAAGACCCGGCCCACCGCAGCATCCAGATCAGCATGGAAGAGCGGGTGAGCCCCGACGTGGTGCAGGGCATCCGCGAGGGCAGCGCGTCCATCGGCATCTGCTGGGACGCCGCCGACCTGAGCGGCCTGCAAACCCGCAACTACCGCAGCGACCACCTGGCCATCGTGGCGCACGAGTCGCATCCCGTGGCGCAGCTACCCACCGTGCGCTTTGCCGATGTGCTGAGTTACGAATTTGTGAGCATGCCCGCCCTGAGCGCGGTGCAGGTGCTGCTGGCGCGCGCAGCGGCGGTGGAAGGCAAGACGCTGGCCCACCGGGTGCTGGTGTCCAACTTTGACGCGGCCCTGCGCGTGGTGCGGGCCAACCTGGCCATCAGCGTGGTGCCGCGCGAGGTGGTAGCGCCGTTTGCGCAGACCGCCCCGGTGCGCGTCGTGCCGCTCAGCGATGCGTGGGCGCAGCGCCGGTTTGCGATTTGCTACCGCGACGAGCAGGCCCTTTCGCCTGCGGCCCAACTGCTGGTGCAGCACCTGGCGCGCGCATCGGCCCACGAGGCGCCAGAGGCGCTGGCGTAGCCTTCGCACCACACCCCCAGCCAGGGGCTAAACCACCCTGCACGGGGGCCCAGTGCCCTGCAAAATCCTGCTAAAAACAAGCCCCAAAATCACCGGTCTATGGCATATGCACATTGCCTTGTGAGCTACCAAACTTGTAGCAAAATGGGTTCCGCGCTATAGTCTGAGCGCATTGGCGGGCCGCCCCGGCGCCCTGCTCCCAAATAACCGATCCAATACCTCGCGCAAGGAGAAGCATCCATGAGCTCCAAAGAAAACGCCGCCATCCACCAGCTGTTCGAACGGCTCGAATGCCGTTACGCGCTGCGCGTGCTGTGGGCCCTGCGCGACGGGCACCCCCAAACCTTCCGCCTGCTGCAAGACAGCGTGGGCGGCATCACCCCCAACACCTTGAACACCCGCATCAAGGAACTGCGCGAAGCTGGCCTGCTGGACCATGGCGCTGACGGCTACACCGTGACCGCCGCCGGGGCCGACCTGCTCAAGCGCCTGAACGATGTACAGGCGTTTGCCACCCGCTGGGTCGCCGGCCGGGCCAAGAAAGCCGCCTGAACGAAAACCTGCCCCACCGCGGGCAGTTGGTTTCAGCAAAAACACCCTCTAGCGCTTGTCCAGCAAGCGCTACCAGCTACCATTTCAATAGCAAAGGACATACCATGGCCCTCACCACCACCGCCTCTGGCCTGCAATACGAAGACACCACCGTGGGCGAAGGCGCCGAAGCCACCAAGGGCAACAACGTGTCGGTGCACTACACCGGCTGGCTGTACAACAACGGCGAGCAAGGCGCCAAGTTCGACTCCAGCCGCGACCGCAACGACCCCTTCGAGTTCTCTCTGGGCGCTGGCATGGTCATCAAGGGCTGGGACGAAGGCGTGCAGGGCATGAAGATTGGCGGCAAGCGCACGCTGATCATCCCCGCAGCCCTGGGTTACGGCGCCCGCGGCGCTGGCGGTGTGATCCCCCCGAACGCCACGCTGAAGTTTGATGTCGAGCTGCTGAAGGTTCGCTGAGCCGCCCGCGCACTTCGCCAAACGCAAAAAAGCCAACCCATCGGGTTGGCTTTTTTCATGGGGCAGAGCATTCAGGCGATGCCGGCGCGCAACGCCGTCGCTCAGCCAAACAGGGCCTTGCGCAAAGGCTCGTACTTCTCTTCTCCCACCGCCTCTTTGATCTTGGGGGCCAATGCGGCCAGGTCTTCAAAGCTGGAGGCGGATTCGACCGCCAGATTGAGCCGGAAGCCGCGCAGGCCCATGGCAGCTGTCATGGCGGTGGCGGCCGGGTAAGCGTCTTTGTAGCGCTGCTGTGAGGACCGGGCAGTTTCACTAGAACCCGACTGTGCCGCCGGGGGAGTGACACCCGCCCCACCCTGGTCGGCCGCTGGTGGCAGTGAAGCACCCCCGGCTGGGGCCAGCAGGCCCTGGGCAATCATGGTCTGCACATCGTCCTGGGTGATGCCCATGGCGGCGGTGGCAGCCAGCACCTCGCTCAGGGTGCGCTTGCCATCGAACAAGATGAACGCAGAGCGTTGCCTGGACGACAGGCCACCGTGCCGATCTTTCAATGCTTCTTGACCTGCCTGCGTTTTGACGAAAACCATGGGGCTCCTGGAAATGAACGGACTGCAACACTGACCACAGCCCTGCCCAGAGGTTGGCACAATTGGTGACAATTGGGTATCGGGGTTTATCCATAAGCCCCCGTCCCAAAAGGCTATTGGTTCAGATTTCCAGGCGCACGCCCGTGGGCACGGGCGCGGGGCGGGTGATGCGGCTCACCACAGCTGCCGCCACAAAACCGGCCGGCACCCCAAACACCCCGGCCGAGATGGGCTGGATGCCAAACCACAGACCATCGGCCAACAGCCAGCCAGGCAGCGCACCCCTTACGGCAGGTACGTGTGAAAGCAGGTAGTACACCGCCACCCCCAGGCCCGCCAGCATGCCTGCCACGGCCCCCTTTCGCGTGGTGCCGCGCCAGAAGATACCCATCACCATCACCGGCACAAAAGCCGAAGCTGCCAGCGAGAAGGAGGCAGACACCATGGTCAAAATCTCTGAAGGCTTGAGCGCCGCGACAAAGGCGGCAGACAAGGCCACCGTGAGCAATGTGAACTTGGTCAGGATCACCCGCTGCTCGGGCGATGCATCGCGCTTGGTGCCTCGGAAGTACAGGTCGCGCACCAGTGCGTTGCTGATGGTGAGCAACAAGCCATCAGCCGTGGACAACGCCGCTGCCAGCCCCCCCGCCGCCACCAGCCCCGACACCACATAAGGCAGCCCCCCCAGTTCGGGCGTGGCCAGCATGATGAGGTCAGCGCCCAGTCGAATCTCGCCAAACTGCACGATGCCATCACCGTTCACGTCTTCAATGGACAACAGGGAACTGTCCACGCGCGCCCACTGGGCCATCCAGTTGGGCAAGGCTTCAAAGCTGCTGCCCACCAGGTTCTGCATGACCTCGAACTTCACCAGCACCGCCAGGGCGGGCGCGCTCAGGTACAGCAAGGCAATGAAAAACAGCGACCACGCCACCGAGGCCCGCGCTCCAGCCACCGTGGGTGAGGTGTAGTAGCGGGTGAGCAGATGCGGCAACCCTGCTGTGCCCACCATCAGGCAAAACATCAGCGCCAGAAAGTTGCGGCGGGCCAACTCGTATTCGCGCTGCTCTTCGGGTGTGCCATTGGGGTCGCCCGCATAGGCCTGGCTGTGCGGCGGCAGGCCACCCAGCGGTTTGGCCCGCTCGTAGTTCTCGTGCATTTCACGCGTCCAGCGCTCACGGGCAGAGGCAGCGTCGCGCGGCAAGGCGGCCAGTTCGCGGCTGGCCGAAACAATCAGCCCCACATCGGCGTTTTGCGCACGCAACTGGCGAATGCGCTCGCGCCCCAGTTCGCGTTCACGCTCCAGCGCACCTTCCACATCCTGCAGACGTGCCTCCATTTCCTTGGCGCGGCGCAGGTAGGCCTGCACCACCTGGTGCTCTGCCGCCGAGTCAAGAAGCTGGGTTTCCAGCTCTGCAATCTTGCTGATCTGCTCGCCATAAACGGCCGGGGCCATGGGGTTGCCCAGTTGCTTGTAGGCCAACCAGGACACGGGAATCAAAAACGCCAGCAGCAGCACCACGTACTGCGCCACCTGCGTCCAGGTGATGGCACGCATGCCGCCCAAGAACGAGCACAGCAGCACGCCCCCCAGGCCCAGCATGATGCCGATCTCGAACTGCACCCCCGTCAGGCGCGAAGCGATCAACCCCACGCCATAGATCTGCGCCACCACGTAGGTGAACGAGCACATCACCGCCGCCAGCGCTGCAATGATGCGCGGCCAGCGCCCGCCAAAGCGCACATGGAAAAAATCGGGCACGGTGTACAGCCCCATGGCCCGCAGGTGTGGTGCAATCAGCATCGCCACCAGACAAAACCCGCCCGTCCAGCCCAGCAGGTAGGCCAGCCCACCGGCCTGCCCCGAAGTGCCCGAGAACCCCTGCAGGTACAGCGCCCCCGAGAGACTGATGAACGAGGCCGCGCTCATCCAGTCGGCGGCGGCCGCCATGCCGTTGTACATGGGCGGTATGCGCCTGCCTGCTACGTAGTACTCGTCGGAATCTGACGTGCGGCCATACACACCGATGCCGGCGTACACCATCACGGTGAGGAAAAGAAAGATCGGACCGATCCAGTGGCGCGACAGCCCCTGGTGCTCGGCCCAGGTCATGAGTGCCAGGAAGCCCAGCACCCCCAGCACGTACAAGATGAAAAACTGGTGAGGCCGCAGCCATGCGGGCAAACGCACACCCCGCCTGCGGCGGGCCTGGTTAGCCACGGCGGTGCTCCGATGGTTGCGCCCCTTCAGCCGATGCGGCACTGGCAGCCTGGGCGTCCTGCCGCTCGAACCGGCTCATGGCCCAGGCGTACACCACCACGATGGCGATGAACACCAGCACCGCCCCCTGGGCGGCAATCCAGTAGCCCAAAGGCCATTCGCCCACCACGATGTCCTGCAGATCGCGAGCGAAATAAGTGGCGACAAACGACGCCAGCACCCAAACAGCCAGCAGGACTGCCTTGAGCCACAGGTGGCGAACGTCGTGCAGATCGGGAGGGAAAGGCCCCGCGAGTTCGGGCTCGCGGGGCGGAGTTTGCTGGGGGCGTAGCGCGGAAGGTCGCATGGATCAGAAATCCCTCACGCCTGCGATCTCATGCGCCGCCCCGCTGGCCAGGCGTCAGCCGGCCAGTTGCTGCCAGGTGGCCACCACGCTGTCAGGGTTCAGCGAAATGGAAGAGATGCCTTCCTTCGCCAGCCACTGTGCAAAGTCAGGGTGGTCGCTGGGGCCCTGGCCGCAGATGCCGATGTACTTGCCCTGGGCCAGGCAGGCCTTGATGGCCTGGTGGATCAGCACCTCGACAGCCGGGTCGCGCTCATCAAAGTCCTGCGCCAGCAATTCCAGGCCCGAGTCACGGTCCAGACCCAGGGTGAGCTGGGTCAGGTCGTTGGAGCCGATGGAGAAGCCGTCGAAGAACTGCAGGAAGCGCTCAGCCAGGATGGCGTTGCTGGGCACTTCGCACATCATGATGACCTTGAGGTCGTCCTTGCCGCGCTCCAGGCCATGGGTGGCCAGCAGCTTGGTCACACGCTCGGCCTGGCCCAGCGTGCGCACAAAGGGCACCATCACCTGCACATTGGTCAGGCCCATGTCATTGCGTACGCGCTTGAGCGCTTCGCATTCCATCGCAAAGGCTTCGCCGAAGTCTTCGCTGATGTAGCGGGCCGCACCGCGGAAGCCCAGCATCGGGTTTTCTTCCTCTGGCTCGTAGCGGCTGCCGCCGATCAGCTTGCGGTATTCGTTGGACTTGAAGTCCGACAGGCGCACGATGACGGGCTTGGGCCAGAAGGCGGCGGCAATGGTGGCCACGCCTTCAGCCACCTTGTCCACATAGAAGGCGCGAGGCGATGCATGGCCACGGGCCACGGATTCCACGGCCTTCTTCAGGTCGGCATCGATCTGGGGGTAGTCCAGAATCGCCTTGGGGTGCACACCAATGTTGTTGTTGATGATGAACTCCAGGCGCGCCAGGCCCACGCCCTCATTGGGCAGCTGGGCAAAGTCAAACGCCAGCTGGGGGTTGCCCACGTTCATCATGATCTTGGTCTTGATGGGGGGCATCTCGCCGCGCTGCACTTCGGTCACTTCGGTTTCGAGCAGGCCGTCGTAGATCTTGCCGGTGTCACCCTCAGAGCAGCTCACCGTGACCAGCGTGCCGTCTTTCAGGCGCTCGGTCGCGTCACCACAGCCCACCACGGCCGGAATACCCAGCTCGCGCGCAATGATGGCGGCGTGGCAGGTGCGGCCACCGCGGTTGGTGACGATGGCGCTGGCGCGCTTCATCACGGGTTCCCAGTTGGGGTCGGTCATGTCCGTCACCAGCACATCGCCAGGCTGGACCTTGTCCATCTCGGCAATGTTGTGTACGAGGCGGACGGGGCCGGTACCAATCTTCTGGCCGATGGCGCGGCCCTCAGCCAGCACCGTGCCGTGGCCCTTGAGCTTGTAGCGCAGTTCGGCCTGGTCCTTGGCTTGGCTCTTCACGGTTTCAGGGCGTGCCTGCAGGATGTAGAGCTGGCCGTCGGTGCCGTCCTTGCCCCACTCGATGTCCATGGGGCGGCCGTAGTGCTGCTCGATCACCAGGGCGTAGTGGGCCAGTTGCTCCACGTCGGCGTCGGTCAGCGAGTAACGGTTGCGCTGCTCGGCAGGCACGTCGATGGTCTTGACCAGCTTGCGGGTGGCGGCCTTTTCTTCAGGTGTAGAGAACACCATCTGGATCAGCTTGGAGCCCAGGTTGCGGCGGATCACTGCTTTTTTGCCCGCCTTGAGCATGGGCTTGTGCACGTAGAACTCGTCGGGGTTCACGGCGCCCTGCACCACGGTTTCGCCCAGGCCATAGCTGCTGGTGATGAACACCACGTCTTCAAAGCCGGATTCGGTGTCGATGGTGAACATCACACCGGCCGCGCCCAGGTCCGAGCGCACCATGCGCTGCACACCGGCCGACAGGGCGACCACGTCGTGCTCAAAACCTTTGTGCACGCGGTAGGAGATGGCGCGGTCGTTGTACAGCGACGCGAACACTTCCTTCATCTTGTGCATGACTTCATCGATGCCCACCACGTTCAGGAAGGTTTCCTGCTGGCCAGCAAACGATGCGTCAGGCAAGTCTTCAGCCGTGGCAGACGAGCGCACAGCAAACGATGCGTTGGGGTTGCCAGCGCTGAGCTTGGCAAATTCGTCGGCAATGGCCTTTTGCAGGTCGGCCGGGAAGGGCTGGGCCTCGACCATGGCGCGGATCTCGGCGCCGACCTGCGCCAGGGCGCGCACGTCTTCAGTATCCAGGCTCTTGAGCTTGGCGCTGATCTTGTCGGCCAGGCCGTCGTAGGCCAGGAATTCGCGGAACGCGTGGGCGGTGGTGGCGAAGCCCGTGGGCACGCGCACGCCTTGCGGCAGTTGGGAGATCATTTCGCCGAGGCTGGCGTTTTTACCGCCAACGACCTCGACGTCGGTCATTCTCAGGTTTTCAAACGGTACGACCAGGGCGGTCGGGCTGAAAAGTGCAGACATGGGAAAGCTCCAGAAGTTGAAACCGGGTCTGCATGCCAGGCCCGTCGTGGCCTCTGGCAAGCGGCCATGCGCAGGCTGCAGCTTTGTCGTTGTGGTTGTAGGCCGACGGTACGCATGGTGAGAATTTGGATAATTGCGGCAATTGTAGGCCCCCGCTTCTGGCAAAGGGCTGACGCTTTTAAAAAGGGCCCCCATGCACTCGCGAACTGTATTTTTTGTGTCAGACGGCACCGGCATCACTGCGGAGACGTTCGGCAACGCCATCCTGGCCCAGTTTGAATTCAAGCCGCGCCATGTGCGCCTGCCCTTCATCGACACGGTGGACAAGGCCCACCAAGTGGTGCGCCAGATCAACCACACCGGCGAGGTAGAGGGCAAAAAACCCATCGTCTTCACCACGCTGGTCGATATGGAAGTGCTCAAGGTGATTCAGGACGGCTGCAAGGGCATGCTGCTGGACATGTTTGGCACCTTTGTGCACCCGCTGGAAGAAGAGCTGGGCATCAAGTCGCACCACCGCGTGGGGCGCTTCTCGGACGTGAGCCGCAGCAAGGAATACAACGACCGCATCGAAGCCATCAACTTCAGCCTGGCGCACGATGACGGCCAGAGCAACCGCGACCTGGCGGGGGCTGACGTGATCCTGGTGGGCGTGAGCCGCAGTGGCAAGACCCCGACCAGCCTGTACCTGGCCATGCAGTTCGGCCTGAAGGCGGCCAACTACCCGCTCATCCCCGAAGACTTTGAGCGCAAGCAGCTGCCACCCGCGCTGGTGCCCTACCAGAAGAAGATTTTTGGCCTGACCATCAGCCCCGAGCGGCTGGCCGAGATTCGCAGCGAACGGCGCCCGAACTCCAAGTACGCCAGCCTGCTGAACTGCCGCGCCGAGGTGGCCGAGGCCGAGGCGATGATGCGCCGGTCCGGCATCCGCTGGCTGTCCACCACCACCAAGTCGATCGAAGAGATCGCCACCACCATCCTGCAGGAAGTGCGGCCAGAACGGCTGATGTATTGAAGCCCATGCAGCCCCGCCGTGGCCGGCGGCATTTGCTATTTCATTGATAGCGCCCGGCGCTTTCCCTGATTGGCCTCCAGGGTGATTTACTGCCAACGCAAGCAGCCCCCCAAAGGTCAAAAACCCAGGCCACTTTCGCGGCCTGGGCTTTGCTACTTTTTATATAGCAACCAGCGCTTACTGGGTGGGCGCTGGAGGCTATTTTGGCTTCAAACCGCCGCAGGCGTGCGGATCAGGTGGTCGAACGCGCTCAGGGCGGCGGTGGCACCGGCACCCGCTGCAATCACGATCTGCTTGTAAGGCACCGTGGTGCAGTCGCCGGCGGCAAACACGCCGGGCACGTTGGTGTGGCCCTTGGCATCGATCACGATTTCGCCGAACTTGGAGAGTTCGACCGTGCCCTTGAGCCATTCGGTGTTGGGCACCAGGCCGATCTGCACGAACACCCCTTCCAGCGGCACCAGGTGCTCTTCGCCGGTGGCGCGGTCCTTGTATTTCAGGCCGTTCACCTTGCCATCAGCACCGGTGATTTCGGTGGTCTGGGCGTTGGTGTGGATGGTGACGTTGGGCAGGCTCTTGAGCTTGTTCACCAGCACTGCGTCGGCCTTGAGCTGGTCGGCAAACTCGATGAGGGTGACGTGGGCCACCACGCCAGCCAGGTCAATGGCTGCTTCAACACCCGAATTCCCGCCGCCGATCACGGCCGTGCGCTTGCCCTTGAACAGGGGCCCGTCGCAGTGCGGGCAGTAGGCCACGCCCTTGTTCTTGTACTCGGCTTCGCCGGGCACGTTCACGTTGCGCCAGCGGGCGCCGGTGGACAGGATCACCGTCTTGGACTTGAGCGTGCCGCCGTTGGCCAGCTGCACTTCGATCAGGCCGCCGGGTTGCGCGGCGGGGATGATCTTCTCGGCGCGCTGCAGGTTCATGATGTCCACGTCGTAGGCACGGGTGTGGGCTTCCAGCGCAGCAGCAAACTTGGGGCCGTCGGTTTCCAGCACCGAGATGTAGTTCTCAATGCCCAGGGTGTCATTCACCTGGCCGCCAAAGCGCTCGGCAGCCACGCCGGTGCGGATGCCCTTGCGAGCAGCGTACACCGCAGCAGCTGCGCCTGCGGGGCCACCGCCCACCACCAGCACGTCATACGCTTCCTTGGCGCTGAGCTTGGCAGCTTCACGGGCAGCAGCGCCGGTGTCGAGCTTGGCAGCGATTTCTTCCAGCGACATGCGGCCCGAGCCGAACACCTGGCCATTGAGGAACACCATGGGCACAGCCATGATTTCGCGCTTGGTCACTTCTTCCTGGAAGGCGCCGCCTTCGATCACCGTGGTCTTGATCTTGGGATTGAGGATGGCCATGAGCGACAACGCCTGCACCACGTCGGGGCAGTTGTGGCAGGTCAGGCTCATGTAGACCTCGAAGTTGAAGTCGCCGTCCAGTGCCTTGACCTGGTCGATCACATCCTGCTCGACCTTGGGTGGGTGGCCGCCCGTCCACAGCAGGGCCAGCACGAGCGAGGTGAACTCGTGGCCCAGCGGCAGCCCGGCAAAACGCAGGCTGTTGGTGGCGCCTACGCGCTGCAGGCTGAACGAGGGCTTGCGGGCGTCGTTGCCATCGGTGCGCAGGGTGATCTTGTCGCTGCGCAGGGACTGGATGGTTTCGAGCAGCTCGCGCATGTCGCGGGCGGTTTCGCTGTCGTCCAGAGAAGCCACCAGTTCAAACGGCTGCTGTACGCGTTCCAGGTAGGCAGAGAGTTGCGATTTGAGTTGGTCGTCGAGCATGGTGGCTTCCTAAAATTAGAGTTGTGGTCTTGTAGGTTTAAGGGCTTCAGGCGATTCATTCAAGCCTGATGGCCAAATTCCGGGCGAAAAAAAGCCGGACGGCATGGCGCAAGCACCATGGCGCTGTCCGGCTTTGGGGAGCACGCCAGTTGCGGCGCGCTCAGCCGATGCATGAAGCGGCTTAGATTTTGCCGACCAGGTCCAGCGAAGGAGTCAAAGTCTTGGCGCCTTCCTTCCACTTGGCGGGGCACACCTGGCCGGGGTTGGCGGCGGTGAACTGGGCAGCCTTGAGCTTGCGCAGGGTTTCCGACACGTCACGGGCGATTTCGTTGGAGTGCACTTCCATGGTCTTGATCACGCCATCGGGGTTGATCACGAAGGTGCCGCGCAGTGCCAGGCCTTCTTCAGGGATGTGCACGCCGAAAGCGTTGGTCAGTTGGTGAGTTGGGTCGCCGACCAGAGGGAACTTGGCCTTGCCCACAGCGTCGGAAGTTTCGTGCCACACCTTGTGCGAGAAGTGGGTGTCGGTGGTCACGATGTAGACCTCGGCACCAGCGGCCTGGAAGGCAGCGTAGTTGTCAGCGGCGTCTTCGATTTCTGTGGGGCAGTTGAAGGTGAACGCTGCTGGCATGAAGATCAGCACAGACCACTTGCCCTTCAGGCTTTCTTCCGTCACGGTGATGAATTCACCCTTGCCGTTGCGGTTCACAAAAGCTTCGGTCTTGAAAGGCTGGACTTGCGTATTGATCAGGGACATTGCTGTTTCCTTAAAGGGTTGGTTGACAGAACAGACTGAAGTCTAGGCTTTTTGATGCAATGTATCCAATTAATTGATTTGATTGAATCAATTGCCAATGACTATTCTACGACACGCCATCCGGGCGCCAAGGGGCACTCTAACCCTTTCCCTCGGCAGAGGGCTCCGGCGGGGCTACTCGCGCAGGGACTTGGCTTGTCAGACACCGGGGCACCCTCCACAATCGTACGTCAATAACCCACAAGGAGGCCCCATGAAAGGCGACCCACAAGTCATCGCGCACCTGCAAGCGCAACTGAAGAACGAACTCACCGCCATCAACCAGTACTTCCTGCACTACCGCATGCTCAAGCACTGGGGCTTCGACAAGCTGGCCAAGAAGGAATACGAAGAATCCATCGGCGAGATGAAGCACGCGGACTGGCTGATGGACCGCATCTTCATGCTCGACGGCCTGCCCAACCTGCAAGACCTGGGCAAGCTGCAAGTGGGCGAGGATGTGCCAGAAATCCTGGCCTGCGACCTGCGCTCGGAACAAGGCGCCCAAGCCACCATCAAGGAAGGCATGGCCCACTGCGAAAGCGTGCGCGACTATGTCTCGCGCGACCTGCTGCAAAAGATTCTGGACGACACCGAAGAGCACATCGACTTTCTGGAAACCCAGATCGACCTCATCGAAAAGGTGGGTCTGCCGAACTACCTCCAGTCCCAAATGGGGGATGCTGACTGAGGCAGTCGATACCCTCTGGGGCGCACGGCCAGCCGCCGCGCCATCGAACGGGCCTGCGGGCCCGTTTTTTTCGTCTGCACCAGGCGGCCCGCTCACTCTCCACCCGCAGCGGTCTGTTGCAACCTTGCGCCAACGCAAGCAGAACTTTACAAACAAAACAAGAATGCTTCTCAATAACTGTAGAATTCCGCGCTAGCAAGCCAGCACGAACGGGACCCCGCCGGGTGCAGCCAGCCTTTGGATCAACCCAGACTGGAGCCCCTGCCCATGCCTTGCCGCCGCCCCCTGTGCACCCACTTCCCGAGCCTCTCGGTGCAGCCATGAAAACGGCCCGAGTGGACTGGCGGTACCGCCTCACTATTTTGTCGCGCACCCTGGCCGCTGCGTTGGGGGGCTATGCACTGACGGCAGCGTTTGCCGGGGCGTTGTCGCTGGCGCTGGCCCAGGCCATGCCCCGGGTGGATGCCGTGCTCACCGCCACCATGCTGGCCTGGCTGGTCTACGCCGCCGCGGTGGCCTGGGTGTTTTATGCACGCACCAGCTGGGGCGCCTGGCTGGGCATGCTGGCACCCGCCGCCGTGATGGGCGCCATGGCCATGGCGCCGCGCTGGCTGGGGGCTGCGGCATGAGCACGGCGCCAACCACTGAGAGCGCCCTGCCCGCACAGGCAAGGGCCAAGACCCCAACCAAGGCCCCCAACGACCGCGAAGGCTTTCGCCAGGCCATGTCGTGGCTGCACACCTGGGCGGGGCTGGTGCTGGGCTGGCTGCTGTTTGCCATCTTCCTCACAGGCACGCTGTCGTTCTTTAGAAACGAGCTGAACCTGTGGACGCACCCCGAGCTGCACGGCTTGCCCACCACCGCAGCAGGCACCGAGACAAACACCGCTGAAAAAGCCCTGGCTGCGCTGCACCGCAAGGTGCCCGACGTAACCCAGTGGATCATCCACCTGCCCGACGAGCGCGATCCGGCAGTGAATGTGCTGTGGCGCGGCAGTGGCAATGGCCGCTTTGAAACCCTGCGCATGAACCCGCAAACGGGCGAGCCAGTGGACATCCGCCAGTCCATGGGCGGCGACTTCTTCTACCGCTTTCACTTCGAGCTGCGCACCGCGCAAAAAGGCCGCTGGACGCTGGAAGGCCGCTGGGTGGTGGGCGTGGCCACGCTGCTCATGTTCATGGCACTGCTCACCGGGGTGGTCACGCACCGGCGCATCTTCAAGGACTTCTTCACCTTCCGCCCCGGCAAGGGCGGCCAGCGGGCCTGGCTGGACGCGCACAACGTCTCGGGCGTACTGGTGCTGCCGTTTTACCTGATGATCACCTTCAGCGGGCTGATGATCTTCCACTCAATGTACCTGCCCAGCGGCATCGCCACGGCGTATGCCGGGGCCGATGGCAAGGTGGACTCGAACACCTACTTTGCCGACCTGCAAGGCGACCAGCCCGAGCGCCGGGCCCGGCGCGAGCCAGGCGCCAAGGTCGAGCCCCTGCCGCTGATCCCTGTGGCCACCATCCTCACTGCCGCACAAAAGCACTGGGACGGCGGCCGCATCGGCTCCATCCAGGCGCGACGCGATGCCCAAGGCAAACCGGTGGTGGAAGTCACCCGCCACGAGGGCGACCGCCTGCAATACCGCCCGCCCCGCCTGCTGTTTGATGCCACCACCGCACAACCCGTGGGCGAGCTCAACCCCACCAGCGCCGCCGTCACCACCTACGGCGTGCTGTACGGGCTGCACATGGCACGCTTCGCCAGCCCCGGCCTGCGCTGGGCGTTGTTCGGTTTTGGGCTGCTGGGCTGCCTGATGATTGCCACCGGCATGGTGCTGTGGTCCGTCAAACGCAGCGCGCAGGCCCAGCGCAAGGTTGCTGCCCAGGCCACCCCAGCCCCGCAGCGACTGCCGCTGGGCGAGCGCCTGGTGGCAGGGCTGAACATTGGCACCCTGGCGGGTCTGCCGCTGGCTTGCGCGGTGTTTTTGGCGGCCAACCGGCTGCTGCCGCTGGAACTGCCCCAGCGCGCAGACACCGAGCTGGCCTGCTTCTTCGCCACCTGGGCCCTGGCCCTGGTGTGGGGCCTGGCGTGCCCCCGCCGCCTGGGCTGGACGGCAGTGTTGGCCTTGGCTGCTGCGGCATGGGCCCTGCTGCCCGTGCTCAATGCCCTGACCACCTCCACCCACCTGGGTGCCACGCTGCCTGCGGGCGACTGGACCTGGGCGGCGCTGGACCTGGCCTTCCTGGCCGCGAGCGCCGTGCTGGGTGCCGTGGCGTGGCAGCTGCACCGCCGCCGCCCTGCCCCTGCAACCCCTGCCAGGCGCGCGGCCCGCACCCACGTAGCGGCGCCCCAAGCCCCCACACCGGCAGCGCACACCGTGCCCAACGCGGCCTCGGAAATCACCGCAGGAACCTGAAGCCATGTCCGCCTTTCTGTTTTGCTTTGCCGCCTGGCTGGCCATGGCCCTGGGCATGGACAAACACCACGAAGACGCCTTGGGCCGCGAGGCTTCCCCCACGCGCCTGCGCCACCTGCGCAGCGCGGGCTGGGTGATCTTGCTGGCATCGCTGTGGCTGGCCACGCGCACACCGGCCGGCGTGCCCGCCTCCCTGGGCGTCACGGCATGGGCTGTGGCCCTGTCGGTGGCTGCCATGGCCGCCACCGCGGCCCTTACCTGGTTGCCCCAGCGCGCTCCGCCGCTGGGTGCCGCGTCGCTGGCAGCAGGGCTGCTGGCGTACGTCAGCGGCCTCTAGCCCGGCGGGCTCCACCCCCCAGCAAACGCTCTCTTGATGCGGCGCCGCCGTGCGCAGGCAGACGCCTGCGCGGCTGTGCAACGCCCCTGTGTTTTTTCACTCTCGTTACAGGAACCACCATGCATTCATCTTCCATGCCCCGTGTGCGGCACCCTGCGCCCCTGGCCCACACCCTCAGCCCTCTGGCGGCCGCCGTGTTGCTGCTGGCCTGTGGCAACGCCCTGGCCCAGGGCACGCCAGCCGACACCAGCGCCCCCAAGGCACTGGGCGAAGTCACCATCAAGGCCGCGCCGCAAGGCGACAGCTACACACCCACAGCCACCTCGACCGCCACCAAAGGCAGCGCCCCCCTGCGCGATGTGCCGCAGGCCGTGAACGTGGTGCCAGCCCAGTTGCTGCGCGACCAAGGCGCCCGTTCGATGGAAGACGCGCTGCGCAACGTGCCCGGTGTGGCCATGAGCCATGGCGACGGCCAGCGATCAGGTGGTCATCCGTGGCTTCACCGCCATTGCTGACCAGTTTGTGGATGGTGTGCGCGACGACGCGCTGTACTTCCGCGACCTGGCCGATATTGAGCGCATCGAAGTCCTCAAAGGCCCAGCGGCCGTGCTGTATGGGCGCGGATCTTCGGGCGGCCTCATCAACCGCATCACCAAGAAACCGCAGTTTGGCGAGACCTCGGGCGAAGCCTCGGTGGGCGCGGGCAGCTACGCCTGGCGCCGCGCCACGGCCGACCTGAACGTGGGCATCAGCGATACGGCGGCCTTTCGTCTCAATGCCGCCGTGGAAGATTCGGGCAGCTACCGCGACCAGCAGTTTGTGAAGCGCCACAACTTCGCCCCATCGCTCGCCCTCAAGCTCGCGCCGCAAACCGACCTGCTGCTGCAATACACCCACGCCCGCGACAAGCGCCTGACGGACTTCGGCATCCCGGCCCTGAACGGCCGCCCGGTGAACGTGGCGGCAGGCACCTACTACGGCTCCAGCAACGCCGCGCAGGACGACACCACCACCAGCGCCATGCAGTCATTCACCGCCACGCTCAACCACCGGTTCAACGACGACTGGTCCGTGCGCAACGTGACCCGCGTTTACGGCTACACACTTGACCGCTACAACACCCTGCCCGGCGGCACCACCGACCCGGTCACCATGACCGTGGGACGATCACGCGCCTTCATCCTGCGCGACGAAAAGGGCGTGTTCAACCAGACCGACGTGACCTGGCGTAACCAGCTCGGCGGGCTCCGGCAAGAGTGGCTGATGGGCATGGAACTGGGCCAGCAAAAGAAACGCTCGGAATCCGTTTCGGGCGGGGCCGACCGGGTGTCCATCCTCAACCCCAGCGCCGCTGCGCCCGTGATTCCTGCGGCCAACTACAACGCAGACAACGCCATCCCCAGCCACACCACGCAAGACACCGCTGCGCTGTATTGGCAAAACCAGATCACCCTGGCCCCGCAGTGGAAGGCACTGATTGGCGCGCGGTATGACGTGTACGGGCAGGAGACGCGCTACGACCGCAAGCTCGCCACCCTCTCGCGCACCGACAAAAAATTCAGCCCCCGCGCCGGGCTGGTGTGGCAGCCCAGCGATACGGTGTCGTACTACGTGTCGTACAGCAAATCGTTCCAGCCCTCGGCCGAGGCGTTTGCCCTGGCTGCCAACATCACGGCCGCCGAGCCTGAAATCACCCAGAACAAGGAGATTGGCGTGAAGCTGGACCTGCTGGGCGGCAAGCTGAGCGTGACCGGCGCCCTGTTCAACCTGGAGCGCACCAACATCAAGAACACCGACCCGGCCAACCCCTCGCGCCAGATCAACGTGGGCACGCAGCGCACCAACGGCTTTGAGCTGACCGCCAGCGGCCGCCTGCCTGGCCGCTGGGACGTGAGCGCGGGCTACGCCTACCTGGACGGGCGCACCACCAAGTCGCTGGCCACCACCAGCTCGTCGCAGCTGCCCGTGGTGGCCGTGCCTGCCCTGGGCAAGGTGCCCTCGCTCACTCCGCGCAACAGCGCCTCGGTGTGGGTGATGAAAGACCTGGGCCAGGGCCTGCGCCTGGGCGGCGGCGTGAGCCATGTGGGCGAGCGCTTCACCTCCCTCACCAACCTCGTCACCCTGCCCGCCTACACCACGTTCGACGCTGCCCTGCAGTTCGCGCTGGGCGAGTGGGATCTGGACGTGAACGTGAAGAACCTCACCAACCGCAAGCACTACGTGTCGGCCCACGGCAGCAACGACAACCTGATCCTGCCGGGCTCACCCCGCGCCGTGCAAGTCACGCTGCGCACGCACTTCTGAGCACCGTGCATCCACCGGCGTGCGCATGGCCTGCGCGCGCCACTTCAAGCCAAATTGGCCTGTAGCGCTTTATCCACAAGCGCCAGCAGCTTCTATTTTGATAGCAAATACCCAATGCAGTGGAGGAGACACCCCCTGCGCAGGCACCCGGTGGTCCAGCCTGCACACCCTCCCGCTCCAGAAGAGACGCACGCGGCGTTCTGGCAGCGGGCTTTTTTCCAACACCACCGCCTTCACCACCACATCAAATACAAACAATTCCTATTTGCAATGTAAAATTCAGATTTTCTGCAAGCCACAGCCTTCCTTTTAGATCCGCTCTAAGGCTGCCGCCAGCGCCCACCGTCTTTCGATGTTTTCGGGTTGTCTGGCTTGAACCACTCCTTCTTCACCGCTACTGACGCCGCCCTGGCCGCCCCGCACCGCGGGCTGGCCCTGCGGACGTGCGCCTGCGCAACCTGCTGACCCCCGCCCCCACACCATGCTGAGCCCCACCGCCCTTCGCCGCTGGAGCTGGACCCACAAGTGGTCCAGCCTGGTGTGCACCGTCTTCATGCTGCTGCTGTGCATCACCGGCCTGCCGCTGATCTTTCACCACGAAATCGGCCACCTGCTGGGCACCGAAGTCGAAGCGCCCGCCATGCCCGCCAATACGCCGCGCGCCAGCCTCGACCAGGTGCTGGCCACCGCGCAGGCGCTGCACCCGGACCGTGTGGTGCAGTTCGCATCGCCTGCCGAGGACGATGACAACGTGTGGTTCGTCACCCTCACGCCCACGCCAGCGCCCACCGATGATTTCCGCTCGGTGGCGGTGGATGCGCGCACAGCGCAGGTGCTGGCGCAGCCCCGGTTTGACGAGGGCTTCATGCATGTGATGTTCCGCCTGCATGTGGACCTGTTCGCAGGCCTGCCGGGCAAGCTGTTCCTGGGCTTCATGGGCTTGCTGCTGCTGGTGGCCATCGTCACCGGGGTGGTGCTGTATGCGCCCTTCATGCGCAAGCTGGCGTTTGGCGAGGTGCGGCGGGACCGCTCCACACGCGTGAAGTGGCTCGATCTGCACAACCTGCTGGGCATCGTCACGCTGGTGTGGGCGTTTGTGGTGGGCGGCACGGGCATGATCAACACGTGGGCCGACCTGCTCATCAAATACTGGCAGTACGACCAGCTCTCGCTGCTGCTCAAGCCGTATGAGGGCCAGCCCATCGTGCCCGCTGCCGAACGCGGGCCGCTGCAGCAGGCGCTGGAGGCGGCGCAGGCCCAGGCGCCGGGCACCAAGCTGTCGTTCATTGCGTTCCCCGGCACAGCGTTCTCCAGCCCGCACCACAACACGTTTTTCCTGCGCGGCAATGAGCCGCTCACCTCCAAGCTGCTCAAGCCAGTGCTGGTGGATGCGCGCACGGCGCAGGTCACCGCCGCGCCCCAGCTGCCCTGGTACCTGACGGCGCTGCTGGTGTCGCAGCCGCTGCACTTTGGCGACTACGGCGGCATGCCGATGAAGATCCTCTGGGCGCTGCTGGACATCGCCACCATCGTGGTGCTGGGCAGTGGGCTGTACCTGTGGCTGCGCAAGGGTGTGCAGGCGGCCAGCCCTTCAGTCCACGCGGCGGACAAGTCTGCTGGCGTTTTTGCAGGCGGCGCATTGCCTGCATCGGGCGCAGCGCGCTCCACCGAGGGCGCTGTATGAACAAGCACCGCCGTTTCTGGGCCCTGTGGGGCTGGCCCATCGTGATGGGCGTGCTCACCACCACCGGGCTGCTCACGGCCCTGGTGTCTGACACCTGGGGCGATTGGTGGTCGTGGGCAGCGCTGGGTGTGCCGGTGGCGGTGATGGGCTGGTACAGCTGGCCCCGCAGATCCGCAGCCACTGCACACGCCGTCCCACCCCCCACCAATCCATCCGGCACGTCCGGCGCATCTCCGCGCTGAGTTTCTTGTTTCCTTGATCGCATCCTCCATGCATTACCAACCGTCACCCTGCGCCGCCCCTCTGCTGCGCCCTGCGCTGTCTGCCACCCCCATTGCACTGGCTGCGGCCGCGATGGTGCTGGCCCTGGCCACACCCGCGCTGCATGCACAGCCCACCGCAGCCCCCACCACGGCGGGCGAGGGCAAGGCCCTGTCCACCGTCACCGTCAACGCCAGTGCCGACGCATCGGCCCAAGGCCTGTCGCCCGCCTACCCCGGCGGCCAGGTGGCGCGCGGCGCGCGCGCGGGCATTCTGGGCACGCGCGATGCGATGGACACGCCGTTCTCCGCCATCAGCTACACCAACGAATTGATCCTGGACCGCCACGCCCGCAGCGTGGGCGATGTGCTGCAAAACGACCCCACCGTGCGCGTGGCGCGTGGCTTTGGCAACTTCCAGGAGTCGTACTTCATCCGCGGCTTCCTGCTCGACTCGGACGACACCGCGTTCAACGGCCTGTACAGCCTGCTGCCCCGCCAGTACATCGCCACCGAACTGTTCGAGCGCGTGGAAGTGCTGCGCGGTGCATCGGCCTTCTTGAACGGTGCCAGCCCCGCAGGCGGGGGCATTGGCGGCAGCACGCAACTGGCGGCCGACATTGCCCGCCGCTTTGGGCCCGATGGCAACACCGGTGGCTACCCCGGCTCGGGCTACCTGACGGTGAGCGCCCCGCGCACCGTGAGCCTGAGCGCCAGCGTGGACTTCTAACAGGCCGTTGAAAAATCCCCCGCCGACGCTGGCGTCGGCCAGTACGATCTGAAGCCATCGGCGAACAACCCAGACGAGGACGATGAGAGGCAACCAAGACTTCCAGGGGGCGATGTTCAGCTACATCAGCCTTGAAGAGCGCGTGCCGCAGACACACCCGCTGCGCAAACTGCGCGCCGCAGTCGATGCGCTGCTGGCGACGATGAACCGCGAGTTCGACGCGGTGTACGCCCGCCGGGGCCGCCCCTCGGTGCCGCCGGAGATGCTGCTCAAGGCCCTGCTGCTGCAGATCCTGTTCTCCATCCGCAGCGAGCGCCAGTTGGTCGAAGCGGTCAACTACAACCTGCTGTACCGCTGGTTCGTGGGCCTGAACATCGAGGACAAGGTCTGGGACCACTCCACCTTCAGCGCCAACCGCGAGCGGCTCTTCAACGAAGACTTGGCCCGCGCCTTCTTCGAGCGGGTCAAGCACACCGCCGATTGGGCGAAGTTGACCAGCGACGAACACTTCAGCGTGGACGGCACGCTGATCGAGGCCTGGGCCTCGCACAAAAGTTTCAAGCGCCGGGACGACGACCAAACCCCGACTGAGGGGCGCAATCCCGAGGTGGACTTCAAAGGACAGCAGCGCTGCAACGACACCCACGCCAGTACCACGGACCCCGATGCCCGGCTGTTCAAGAAGAGCGCGGGCGACAAGGCTCGCCTGTGCCACATGGCGCACATCCTCATGGAAAACCGCAACGGTCTGATCGTGGACGTGGAGATCACCCATGCCAGCGGCACCGCCGAGCGCGAGGCGGCGCTCGCGATGCTTGGGCGCCGGGACAACAAGAACAAGCGGGCTACGGTCGGGGCCGACAAGGGCTACGACAGCAAGGCCTTCATCAAGGGCTGCCGAAAGCTCAAGGTCACGCCGCACGTGGCGGCCAAGGACAAGCACTCGGCGGTGGATGCCCGGATCACCCGACACGAGGGCTACAAGACCAGTCAGAAGGTGCGCAAGCGCATTGAGGAGGCCTTTGGCTGGATCAAGACCGTGGGTGGTCTGGCCAAGACCAAGCTCATCGGTCAGGCCAAGCTCACGGGTCAGGCGCTGCTGTGCTTTGCCACCTACAACCTGGTGCGCATGGGCAGCATCGGCGGCTGGTGGGACGCGCATCATGCGTGAGCCCGGGGATACGTGCGCCCGAAATGGGCGAGATGGCCTGCAAACAGGCCAGATTGGCCGGTGCAATCGCTGCGCAGACGCGTCTGGGCCACTCGTTTCTTCGAAAACAGCGTCCCTGATGCGTTCGATGCCCACTTTTTCAACGGCCTGCTAAGCCTCCGAACGCTCACTGGCGCAGGCTCTGTGCAGCCCGCTGCACAGCATGGGCTGCACCCAAAAACTTTAAGTCAAAACAGCCACCAGCGCTTATTTAGCAAGCGCAGGCAGCTATCAAAACATGAGCGTTTTCATCCCCACACGCGTGGGGCTGGACGTGCTCGCCCTGTGATTTCTGCAAACCCGTTTTAACCCACCGCAAGGAGCTGACTGCCATGAACCAACGTTTGCACACCCGCGCCACAGGCCTGACCCGCAGCCTGATCGCCGCCGCCCTGCTCGCCACCACCGGCCTGGCCGCACAAGCCCACCAGGTGTGGCTGGAGCACAGCGGCAGCCAGGCCAAACTGCACTTTGGTGAATACAACGATAACGTGCGCGAAACCTCGCCCGGCCTGCTCGACAAGTTCAAGGGTGTGCCCATGCTGGAGCAATCGGTGGCAGGTGCCAAGCAGCGCGTGGAAGGTCAGCTCACCAAAGAAGCCTTCACCTACACCACCGCCGCGAATGCCGAGACGCTGTTTGCCGACGCTGCCTACCCGCTGATCGACCGCACCAAGGCCAACCTGCCCCCGCTGCTGTGGAAGCCCACCGCCCGCTGGGTGGCCAGCCTGGCCAAACCCGTGGCACCCACGGCTGCACTGGACCTCGTTCCCACCGGCAAGCCCGGCCAGCTGAAGGTGGTGTTCAACGGCGCCCCGCTGCCCAAGGCCAAGGTGGAGCTGGTGTCCCCCTCCGGCTGGGCGCGTGAAGCCACCAGCGGCGACGACGGCACCGTCACCTTCGCACTGCCCTGGAAGGGCCAGTATGTGGCCGAGGTCAAGCACAGCGACAAAACCCCTGGCGAGGCCCAGGGCCAGAAGTACGGCGAGGTCAGCCACCTCATCACGCTGAGCTTTGTGCAAGCCGAAGGCATGACGTCGCCTGCGATGCCTGCTGGCCACGCACACTGAATAAAAATGGCTGTTAGCGCTTGATACACAAGCGCCAACAGCTATATTTTTAATAGCATCAACTTGAATGCTGCCGCTGGCACTGGCGGTAAGCCAGTGCGGCGGCGCTCACCCTTGCAGGGCCAGCGGCCGGTGGCGGCCTCTGCGCGCCACGGTGGCGCGGCGCCACACCTTCAGCACATGCCGCACCGCGCGGGCCAGGGCTTCATCCAGCGCGGTGCGCCAATCGCCTGCCACCGAAGACACGACCACCTCACCCGCGCCATCGGTGCGCAAGGCAATCTGGCAGCGCTTGTCCAGCCCGCCGCGGGGGCCATTCACATCAGCCAACTGCACATCGGCCCTGGGCACCAGGGCATTCAATCGCCGCAACGCAAACCGCACGCGGCGCTCTACGGTGTCACGCATCAAGGCGGCTTCGGGGTGGCGAGACTTGAAAAGTATCTGCATCAGCGTTCTCCTTGGTTGGAGCCCTCACCTTAGTGCCGCACATGCCGCCATCACAGCAGGTTTTCTCAGAACATGGCCTCTAAAAAACCTGTGTCGCCGTCACAAGCGATATCCAATTCATTTCGATAAAACCAACGCAGTGCTCACAAAAAACCTGCTTGGTGGCACGGGTGGGAAGCCACACATTCAAGGCTGTGTTCACCACCCAGGAGATGCTCCATGAAAACCCATCGCACCTTGCGCCCCACGCTATTGCAGCGCCTGCGGGTCTTGTGGAACCAGGCCTTGCACAGGCTTTGGTATTGGTCTCAACGCAGCACCACCACACGGGCGCCCGTCCTGGTACCCGTGCGTGTGCGGGATGAGCGCCACCTGCCGCACCACCCACAGCACCAGAGGCAGCGCTATCGCCCCTACCGCGACTAACCATCACCATCGAAACCACCCACACACACTTGGAGGAAACCACCCCATGCGCAGCTACCCCCGCAACAGTCCCCAGGCCGCCGCACGCATCGTTGCGCTGCTGTTGATTGCCGACGGCCATGTCAGCCGCTCGGAAATGGATGCCCTGTACGGGCGCGACATTGAGCACGAGCTGGGCTTACCACCCAGCGCATTCGGCAAGGTGCTGCATACGCTGTGCGAAGACCTGCTGATGGGCATGCGCGACCGGCGTTTGCTCACAGGCCACATCGACGATGCCACGCTGGCCGCGCTCCTGGACGAAGTGACCGATGCCGTCCTGCGCCAAAAGGTTTTGTACTTTGCCGATGCGGCCGCCACCGCAGACCAGCATGTGGCATCGGCCGAGGCGTGGGTGATGGAAGCAGCGCTGAAGCGCTGGCACATGGAAGAAGCCGCAGCCCAGGCTTGAGGCACCGGCAACTTGCCTACCGCGGCGAGCCACCCCCGTGCGCAGCAGCCACCATCTGGCGCACCAGGGGATGGTGCTGCCCCCGGCGCGACCAGATGGCGTGCACTTCTTCGTGAATGTCGGGGCTGTCGCCCAGCAGGCGCAGCCCGCGCACCAGACCCACATCCTGCGCACCCAGCTGGCTGACGGGGAACACCCCCAGCCCACGCGCAGCAAACACCGCCAGCAGGGCGCTGTCCTCAAACTCGCCCACCACCCGGGGCCGCAGGCCCAGGTCGTGAAACCACCCGTCCAAGGTCGTGCGCAACGGCGAATGCACGGTGGGCAGCAGCACCGGCAATTCCTGGAGCGACTGCGGAAACCGGTCACGCGCTGATTTCTTGACCAGCGAGGCCGGCCCGTACCACTGCACCGCAGTGCGTGCCATGCGCTCGCTGGAAAGCCGCTGGTTGGGATTGCGCGGCGCGGCCTGGCCTGCCAACACCACGTCCAGCTGGTGCAGCGCCAGTTCGGACAGCAGCTCGTCAAACTCGCCCTCGTGGCACACCAGTCGCAATTGGGGGTGGGCCAGCACGGGCTCCAGCAGCGCATGGGCTGCCAGTTTAGAGATGCCATCTGACAGCCCGACCGACAGCCGCGCCACCGGGCTGCTGGCCGCTTCACGCACTTCCTGGGTGATGCACTCACCCAACTGAAAGATGGCTTCTGCCCGCGCGTAGGCTGCCTGGCCCGCCTCGGTCAGGGCCACGCCACGGCCCGAGGGCTTGAGCAACTGGTGCCCCAGGGACTTTTCCAGTTCTCGCACCTGCGCGCTGATGGTTTGCACGGCCATCTGCAACCGGTCTGCCGCGCGGGCAAAGCCGCCTTCCTTGGCAACCATCCAGAAGTAGTACAGGTGACGGTAGTTGAGCATGCACCCTCCGGTTCGAAAAAACCGAATAGTAACCATCCCCCGGCAAAGCCGGGGGCATTCGGGATGTGAGCCGCTCAAAGCGGCTGTAAGGGGTCGCTAACGCGGCCCCTCATTCTTGGGGCCACCTATCGGTGGCTACTCACCTCCATAGACCGAGTTGGTCCAACCTCTCGTCTTCCTTCTCCTGGTTTCGGATGTACTCCCGTATCACCGCTTCGTCGCGTCCCACCGTCGAGACGAAGTACCCTCGCGCCCAGAAGTGCTGACCCACGAAGTTGCGCTTTCGCTCTCCGTACACCCGCGCAAGGTGGATTGCGCTCTTGCCTTTGATAAAGCCCACCACCTGCGACACCGAGTACTTCGGTGGGATCGACAGCATCATGTGCACGTGATCGGGCATCAGATGCCCCTCTTCAACCCTGCATTCCTTTTGCGCGGCCAACTTTCTGAATACCTCACCCAGGTGTTCGCGTAGCTGCTTGTACAGCGTTCGCCTTCGACACTTGGGGATGAAGACCACGTGATATTTGCAATCCCAGGCCGTGTGACTCAAACTTTCATACTTGTCCATCGTGTTTCTTCCTTTCGTTTGCTTGGCGGCTCACGATTGAAAGTCTCTACGGTGGACAACCTCCTGAAAAGTCAAACTTCTACTGCCTCCCCGGCAGAGCCGGGGGGCCTCCTTTTGGTAGCTAGGTTCGAGCCAGGCTGGTGTCTATTTCTCGTCGCCATCCCCATACTGCACGCCTGTATTTCACTAAAGGAAACGATCCATGTTCTATGCCATCAGCTGGTTTGTCTCGTTGTCGTTGCTGGCGATCTGGTCGCTGCTGTGCTGGAGCGTGCATGCATTCACCGTGTGGGCCATGTCCAGCGCTGGCGCTCTGGCAACCGGTGCGGCAGGCGCTGCATCAGTGCAGGCCGTGCTGCTGCCTGCGTGGCTGCAAGGGTGGATACCGCCCGAGCTGCTGCAAACGCTGGAGAGCTGGGTCACTTCCGCAGGCCCCATGTTGCAAGGTGTGCTGGAAAGCGTGCCCGCCCTGGCTGGCGCCGTGACCGTGCTGGCCTGGGGCATCTGGGGGTTGGGAGCGATCTTCCTACTCGCCCTGGCAGTGGGCGTGCATGTGCTGATCAGCCTGATCAAGCGCAACGGTCGCTCGTTGGAGCAAGTAGCGCAAACGGCCCGCAGCCGCATGGCGCAAGGAGGCTGAACACGCGGCTACGCCGCCAGGCTATTCAGGCGCCGGGCTGCGTAGCGGCAGGCTTGGTTTGCATGGCGCGGTGAGCCGCCAGCACCAGCAGCGCCAAGAAGGCCACGGCGCCCCACAGCATCCAGCGCAGATAGGCGGGGGGCGATACGTCCACCCGCGCCTCACTAGGACGTGTTGAGAATCAGCGAGAGTTGATAACCCCAGCTGCGAGATAGATCATCGCTGCGAAGCTGCTATCCGTCTTGTCGCTGCGCATTGCGATACGTTTGAACTCCTTGAGCTTGCAAAAGAAGTTCTCGATCAAGTGGCGCCATTTGTAGACCTCCAGGTCAATCTCCAGTGGCGCTCTCCTGCGGGGCATCTGTGAGATCACCACCTGCGCCCCGCGCTTACCCAACTCCTGGATCAGCCAATTCACATCGAAGGCCTTGTCGGCAAGCAAGGCATCAAAGCGCACATCGGCAATCAGCTCTCTGACCCCTTTGGTGTCGTGGCGCTGCCCTGGCATCAAGACGAACTTCACCAGATTGCCCAATGCATCCGTCAGCGCCAGTATCTTCGTGGTCATGCCGCCCCTCGAGTGGCCTATGGCCTGGCCCGAAGTCCCCCTTTTGCCCCCTGGCCGTGCCGATGCACTTTCACAATCGTGGCATCCACCATCGCATATTCCATGTCCGGCTGCTCGCTCACTGCATCGAACAGACGTTGGAACACATCGGCCTTAACCCAGTCTCTAAAGCGTTTGAACACCGTGTTCCACTTGCCGAACTCTGGCGGCAGGTCTCGCCAGGGGCTGCCTGTGCGGGCAATCCACAGCACTGCCTCAACGAAGCGGCGGTTGTCTGTGCCGCTGCGTCCAGGATCACTTGGCTTGCCAAGGCATTGAGGCTCCATCTTGGCCCATTGCTCGTCTGTCAGTACCCATCGAATGCTCATGCGTCTATTGCATCACAGCCCTCCGAGCCGTTGTGCTTGATTCTCAACAGCCCCTAGGCTGTGTGGCAGCAAACACGCCATTGAGCCGCGCAGCCGCCGCCTCTGCCTCAGACAGTGCGCTGCCTCCCTCGAACTCGGCCGCAAAGACCTCGCCCACCGAGGAAACCAGGTACAGCAGTATCCGGTCTGGCCCCTTGCGAACGTCTTGCACACGCACCACCGCTTTCGGGTCGCTGCCCAGCGTGAACCGATGGGCCGTGGTGGCCGAAGACGTTTCGCGTTCGATGGCACAAGTGATCTGCACGTCTTTTCTGCATTCCACGCTATAGCCCCGCACCGGCCCCCAATAGGCGACGGCGAACGCCGCCACCAGCAAAGGGCCCAGCAGCAGAGGGACGATGTACTTCATGCGCAGGCGACCACGGGAGTGAAGCGGGGGCCACGGCAACGTGCGGGCACAGGCAGACTCGTTACGCGTTCATGATCGAGACCAGGCGCGTGTTCAAGTGCGCCTCCACCGCCTCGGAGCCACCTTCGGAGCCATAGCCCGAATCCTTCAAGCCCCCGAAGGGCAGCTCAGCCGCAGGCGCAGCCGCCTGGTTGATCCAGAGCATGCCCACTTCCAGGCGCTGGGCCAGCAGGTGGGCGTATTTCAGCGAGGTGGTGAAGGCGTATCCGGCCAGGCCAAACGGCAGGCGGTTGGCTTCGGCAATGGCGTCTTCGATCTTCTCGAAACCACGCACAGCGGCCACGGGGCCGAAGGGCTCTTCGTTGAAGATGCGGGCCGACAGGGGCACGTCGTTGAGCACCGTGGGCTGGAAGAAGTTGCCTTCCGTACCAATGCGCTGGCCACCTGCCGCCAGTTGGGCGCCTTGCTGCACGGCGTCGGCCAGCAGGTCAGTCATGGCGGTGATGCGGCGCGGGTTGGCCAGCGGGCCCATCTGCGTGCCTTCAGCCAGGCCGTCGCCCACCTTCAGGCTTTGGGCGTGGCGAGCGAAGGCCGCCACGAACTCAGGGCGAATGCTTTCGTGCACCAAAAAGCGCGTGGGCGAGATGCAGACCTGACCCGCGTTGCGGAACTTGGCGCCGCTGGCCACGCGAATGGCCAGCTCGACGTCGGCGTCCTCGGCCACGATGACGGGGGCGTGGCCACCCAGCTCCATGGTCACGCGCTTCATGTGCTTGCCAGCCAGGGCGGCCAGTTGCTTGCCCACGGGGGTAGAGCCGGTGAAGGTGACCTTGCGGATGACTGGGTGGGGGATGAGGTAGTTGGAGATTTCTGCCGGGTCGCCATAGACCAGGCCCACGGTGCCAGCGGGCACGCCGGCATCGGCAAAGGCGCGGATCAGTTCAGCAGGGCTGGCGGGGGTTTCTTCAGGCGCCTTGACGAGGATGGAGCAGCCTGCGGCCAGGGCTGCGGCGAGCTTGCGCACCACCTGGTTGATGGGGAAGTTCCAGGGCGTGAAGGCGGCGACGGGGCCCACGGGGTCTTTGATGACCAGCTGCTGGGCCTTGAGGTTGCGCGAAGGCACGATGCGGCCGTACACGCGCTGGGATTCGTCGGCAAACCATTCGATGATTTCTGCAGCCGACATGGTTTCCACCTTGGCTTCGGCCAGGGGCTTGCCCTGCTCTTGCACCATGATGGCGGCTATTGATTCGGCGCGTTCGCGGATCAACGCAGCGGCGCGGCGCATGGTCTTGGCGCGGTCTACGGCGGGGATGTCGCGCCAGGCTTCAAAGCCCTTTTGGGCAGCTTCCAGGGCACGGTCCAGATCGGCCTTGCTGGCGTGCGCCACCCGGCCAATTTCTTTGCCGGTGGCGGGGTTGTGCACGGCAATGGTCTTGCCGTCTGCAGCGTCCTGCCATGTGCCTGCAATGAAAAGACGGGTGTGGGGGTAGCTCATGCAAAAACTCCTGTGGTGGGAACAAAAGACGGTGGCCAGCACGGCTGTGCACCTTGGTGAGATGACTTTCAAGCCAGACAAAGTGCCGGTGCCCGGGCGAACACCACACTATAGGCGCAGCGCCAGCGGGCCGTTGTAGTTGTATGACAACCCGAGGCAAAGGTGGGGGTACTGCACCCCTGCCCTTTGCGCTCCGTCAACGGCTTGCGCCTTGCAGCGCCTGCACCTTCACCCGCTGATCAGGGTGCAGCGGCCACACGCGGAGCCGCATCGCCCCAGTCGCCGCCCAGCGCGCGGATGAGCCCCACCGTGGCGGTGTACTGGGCGGTGCGCACCTGCAGCGCCTGGCGGCGGTTGCGCAGCTCGCTGCGGCGGGCGTCCAGCAACTCCAGCTGGCTGACCAAGCCGTTGCGGTAGCGCGTGTCAGACAGCTGCGTGGCGCGGCGGGCGGCCGTGACGGCACGGCCTTGCGCCTCGGCCTGGCCAGCCAGCCAGCGCAGCGATGCCAACTGGTCTTCCACCTCACGGAAGGCCGTCAGCACCTGCTCGCGGTGGCTGGCCAGGGCCTGCTCCAGCCGGGCGTTGGCACCCTGCACTTGCGCATCGCGCTGGCCGCCGTCCCACAGGGGCAGCGAGAGCAAGGCGCTCACGCCCCAGGCGCGGGCCGACCACTTGAAGAGGTCGCCCAGCTCGAGCGATGCATGGCCCGCATTGCCCGTGAGCGTGATGGCCGGAAACCAAGCCGTTTGCGCCACGCCCACGCGGGCCTGTGCCGCCATCACGGCAGCCTGCGCGGCCGACACATCCGGCCTGCGGGCGAGCACCGTGCCGGGCACGCCGGGCGGGATGACGGGCAAGGCGGCGTCACCCGCAGCAGCGGGCAAGGCAAAGCTGCCGGGCACCTCGCCCACCAGCACCGCCAGGGCGTTGGCCAGCAGGGCTTGCTGGCGCTGCAGGGCCAGGGCTTCGGACTCGGTGGCGGCCACCTCGGTCTGCACGCGGGCCACATCCAGCTCGGCCACATCACCGGCCTGCTGGCGACGCTGCGTCAGGCGCAGGGTGTCCTGGTACGCAGCCAGGCTTTCGTTGACGAGTTGCAGTTCGGTCTGCGCGGCGCGCAGTTGCAGGTAGGTTTGCGCCACATCGGCCTGCACCATTAGGCGCGTGCTTTGCAGCAGCGCGGCGCGGGCATCGGCGTCCAGCCGCGCGGCATCGCTGGTTTGCGACAGCTTGCCAAACAGGTCCAGCTCATAAGACACATTGAGCCCGGCCGTGCCCAGCGTGGCGGGGGTGGCACTGCCCGTGGTGGCGGCACCGGCCTGGAGGGTGACACCGGCCGATGCGTCCACCTGCACCAAGCGCGCAGCGTCGGCCGAGCGCAGCAGCGAGCGGGCCTCGGCCAGCCGCCCTGCGGCTTGTTGGATGCTGGTGTTGGCACTACCTGCGCGCTGCACCAGCTCGGCCAGTGCGGGGTCTTGAAAACCCAGCCACCATTCGCCACGAGGCTGCGCCTCGGCGGGCGAGGCCACCGTCCACAGGGCGGGTGGAACGGCAGCTTGTGGGCCGCCTGCACTGAAGGCCTCGGGCACGGGCACACCGGCGTGCTGCGCGGGCACCACGGGCTGCGTCATGCAGCCCGCCAGCACCAGTGCGGCGGCCAGGGGGCCCAGCAGGCTGCGCCTGCGGGCGGAGGGGGTCGGCACGGCCCCGGGGTGATTTGCGTTGTCTGTCATGTTGAATCTCCTGCCAGGCCCACAGCCCAGGTGTTCCCGGACTGTGGGCGGCTTTGGGCGCAGGGCCTGGGCCCATTGCAAATGGCTCAAAGGCGTTCAGGCACCTTCATGGGGGTGGCGTGGCGCTGCCAGCACGGGGTGCGCGGCACTGCCTGCAGCATGCGGGGCGTGGGAAATGGGTGCCACGTGCGATCCATGCTCCACCAGAGGGCGGTTGCCTGCCAGCTTGCGCAGCAGCACGTAGAACACGGGCGTGAGGAACAAGCCAAAGGCCGTCACCCCAATCATCCCGGCGAACACGGCCACACCCATGGCGCTGCGCATTTCTGCGCCCGCACCGGTGGACAGCACCAGGGGCAGCACGCCCATCACGAAGGCCAGCGAGGTCATCAGGATGGGGCGCAGACGCAGGCGGCTGGCATCAATGGCGGCCTGCACGGGGCTGCGGCGCGCAAACTCCACGATCAGGATCGCGTTCTTGGCCGATAGCCCCACCAGCACGATGAGCCCGATCTGCGTGAACACGTTGTTGTCACCCTTGGTGAGCCACACGCCCGTCATCGCAGCCAGAATGCCCATGGGCACGATCAGGATGATGGCGATGGGCAGCGTGAGGCTTTCGTACTGCGCAGCCAGCACCAGGAACACCAGCAAGATGGCCAGCGGGAACACCAGCACCGCAGAGTTACCCGCCAGGATTTCCTGGTAGGTCAGCTCGGTCCATTCAAACGTGATGCCCTGGGGCAGCGTCTCTGCCGCAATGCGCTCGATAGCGGCCTGGGCCTGGCCCGACGAGAAGCCGGGCGCAGGGCCACCGTTCACATCGGCGGCCAGGTAGCCGTTGTAGCGCATGGCACGTTCAGGGCCAAAGCTGGGCTCGATCTTCATCAGCGCAGACAGCGGCACCATCTCGCCCGTGCTGGAGCGCACCTTGAGCGCAGCCACGTCCTCAGCCCGCGCACGGTAGGCCGCATCGGCCTGCACGCGCACGCTGTAGGTGCGACCAAACTGGTTGAAGTCGTTGGCGTACAGGCTGCCCAGGTAGATCTGCAGGGTGTCGAAGATGTCCGTCACGGGCACGCCCAGCTGGCGCGCCTTGGTGCGGTCGATGTTGGCGTACAGCTGCGGCACGTTGACCTGCCAGCTGGTGAACAGGCCAGCCAGCTCGGGCGTCTGGTAGGCCTTGCCCATGAAGGCTTTCACAGCGGCGTCCATGGCTTCGTAGCCCAGCGAGGCGCGGTCTTCGATTTGCAGCTTGAAGCCACCGGTGGTGCCCAGGCCCGCCACGGGTGGCGGCGGGAACATGGCGATGAACGCTTCCTGGATGCTGCCAAACGCCTGGTTCAACTGCATGGCCACGGCACCGCCACTTTGGTCAGCGCGGGTGCGCTCGGCAAAAGGCTTGAGCGTGACGAACACGATGCCCGAGTTGGAGCTGTTGGTAAAGCCGTTGATCGACAGGCCCGGAAAGGCGATGGCGTCTTCCACGTTCGGGTTGGTCTTGACGATTTCACCCATGCGGCGAATCACGTCTTCGGTGCGGTCCAGCGTGGCGCCATCGGGCAGCTGGGCAAAGCCCACCAGGTACTGCTTGTCTTGTGCAGGCACAAAGCCGCCGGGTACCACCTTGAACAAGCCCCAGGTAGCGCCCACCAAGGCCAGGTAGATCACCAGCATCAGCGCCTTGCGGCCAATGACGCGCGTCACACCACCGCTGTAGGCATCAGAGCCGCGCTGGAACACGCGGTTGAAAGCGCCAAAGAAGCGGCCCAGCACCTTGTCCATGCCACACGTCAGAGCGTCCTTGGGCTCGTGGTGGCCCTTGAGCAGCAGTGCGCTCAGCGCGGGTGACAAGGTCAACGAGTTGATGGCCGAGATCACCGTGGAGATGGCAATGGTGACCGCAAACTGGCGGTAGAACTGGCCTGTGAGCCCGCTGATAAAGGCCAGCGGCACGAACACCGCCACCAGCACCAGCGCAATCGCGATGATGGGGCCAGAGACTTCGCGCATGGCGCGGTAGGTGGCCTCGCGCGGAGTCAGGCCTTCTTCGATGTTGCGTTCGACGTTCTCCACCACCACGATGGCATCGTCCACCACGATACCAATGGCCAGCACCAGGCCGAACAGGCTCAAAGCGTTGATCGAGAAGCCCAGCAGGTGCAGCACCGCAAACGTGCCCACTACCGACACTGGCACAGCCAGCAGCGGAATGATGGAGGCGCGCCAGGTCTACAGGAACAGAATCACCACGATCACCACCAGGGCGATGGCTTCGATCAGCGTCTGGATAACGGACTTGATGGACGCACGCACGAACTGTGTGGGGTCGTACGCAATCCGGTACTCCACACCTTCGGGCATGTTCTTCTGGATCTCGTCCATGGCCCGGCGCACATTGGCCGAGATGTCGAGCGCGTTGGAGCCCGGGGCCTGGAACACGCCCATGCCCACGGCAGGGTCGTTGTTGAGCAGCGAGCGCAGCGAATAGTCGGCAGCACCCAGCTCCAGGCGGGCGATGTCGCGCAGGCGTGTCACCGCGCCGTCGGCGCTGGTCTTGACGATGATGTCGCCAAACTCTTCCTCGGTCGTCAAACGGCCTTGGGCGTTGATGGACAGCTGCAAATCCACGCCGGGCAAGCCGGGTGATGCGCCCACCACGCCGGCGGCGGCCTGCACGTTCTGGCCCCGGATGGCCGTGACCACGTCGCTGGCCGACAGGCCGCGCTGCGCGACCTTTTGCGGGTCCAGCCACACGCGCATGGAATAGTCGCCACCACCGAAGATCTGCACCTGGCCCACGCCCTGGATGCGCGCGAGCCGGTCCTTCACGTTGAGCACGGCGTAGTTGCGCAGGTAGTCGATGTCATAGCGGTTGTTGGGCGAGACCAGGTGCACCACCATGGTCAGGTCCGGCGCGCTCTTGACGGTGGTAACACTCAGGCGGCGCACTTCTTCAGGCAAGCGCGGTTCGGCCTGCGAGACACGGTTTTGCACCAGCTGCTGCGCCTTGTCCGGGTCGGTGCCCAGCTTGAAGGTCACGGTGAGCGTCATCACGCCATCGGTCGTAGCCTGGCTGCCCATGTAGAGCATGCCTTCCACACCGTTGATGGACTCCTCCAGCGGCGTGGCCACGGTCTCGGCGATCACCTTGGGGTTGGCGCCTGGGTACTGGGCGCGCACCACCACAGACGGCGGCGCGACCTCGGGGTATTCGGAGATGGGCAAACCGCGCAATGCGATCAGCCCCCCCCCCCCAGGAAGATGAGCACCGACAGCACCCCGGCAAAGATGGGGCGGTCAATGAAAAAACGGGACAGGTTCATACAAAAAATTCCTGATGACTCAGATCACTCACTGTGCTCACACGCGCTCACACAGCGGGCGACTTGGTGGCGCCCTGGGCTTGCTTGCGCTCGCCGGGCAGCTCTGCTTTGGCAGTCATGGGCACGGCCTTCGGTGCCAGCACGGCACCAGGGCGCACACGCTGCAAGCCGTTGACCACAATGGTCTCGCCCGCTTTCAGGCCCAAGGTCACCACGCGCAGGCCGTCCACCGGGGCGCCCAGCGTCACCTCGCGGTACTCGGCCTTGTTGCCTTCGGCCACCACCATCACAAACTTCTTGCTCTGGTCGGTGCCCACGGCGCGCTCGTTGATGAGCACGGCCTGGGTGCTGCGTGCCTGGCCCATGCGAATGCGCGCAAACTGGCCGGGGATGAGTGCGCCATCGGCGTTGTCAAACACCGCACGCACGCGCACGGTGCCGCTCTTGGCGTCCACCTGGTTGTCAATCAGCTGCAGGTGGCCGGCGTGCGGCGTGCCGCCACTGGTGCTGGTGCCCGTGCCCATTTGCACAGGGATACGCTCCAGCAACTGGCGCGCACTTTGCCCCTTGGCGCCGCTGCCCAGGTCTTGCAGGGCCTTCACCACGATCTGCTCGTCGGTGTCAAAGCTCGCATAAATGGGGCTGACAGAGACCAGCGACGTCAACACCGGCGCGCCCGCACCGGCAGACACCAGGTTGCCCACGGTGACTTCGATGCGGCCCACACGGCCCGCCACCGGCGCGCGCACCTGGGTGTACGACAGGTTCAGGCGTGCGGTTTGCAATGCGGCCTGCGCAGCGCGCAGGTTGGCATCGGCCTCGCGGTGGGCGTTCTGGCGCTCGTCGTGCTCACGCTGGGCGATGGCGCTTTCTTGCAGCAAGCGGGTGGAGCGGTCCAGCTCACTGCGCGTGTATGACACGCGGGCCTGCGCAGCCGCCACCTGGGCTTCGGCGCGGTCCACCTCAGCGGCGTAGGGGGCGGGGTCCACCGTCACCAGCAGGTCGCCCTGCTTGACGAGGGCACCCTCCTTTAACAGGCCGTTGAAAAATCCCCCGCCGACGCTGGCGTCGGCCAGTACGATCTGAAGCCATCGGCGAACAACCCAGACGAGGACGATGAGAGGCAACCAAGACTTCCAGGGGGCGATGTTCAGCTACATCAGCCTTGAAGAGCGCGTGCCGCAGACACACCCGCTGCGCAAACTGCGCGCCGCAGTCGATGCGCTGCTGGCGACGATGAACCGCGAGTTCGACGCGGTGTACGCCCGCCGGGGCCGCCCCTCGGTGCCGCCGGAGATGCTGCTCAAGGCCCTGCTGCTGCAGATCCTGTTCTCCATCCGCAGCGAGCGCCAGTTGGTCGAAGCGGTCAACTACAACCTGCTGTACCGCTGGTTCGTGGGCCTGAACATCGAGGACAAGGTCTGGGACCACTCCACCTTCAGCGCCAACCGCGAGCGGCTCTTCAACGAAGACTTGGCCCGCGCCTTCTTCGAGCGGGTCAAGCACACCGCCGATTGGGCGAAGTTGACCAGCGACGAACACTTCAGCGTGGACGGCACGCTGATCGAGGCCTGGGCCTCGCACAAAAGTTTCAAGCGCCGGGACGACGACCAAACCCCGACTGAGGGGCGCAATCCCGAGGTGGACTTCAAAGGACAGCAGCGCTGCAACGACACCCACGCCAGTACCACGGACCCCGATGCCCGGCTGTTCAAGAAGAGCGCGGGCGACAAGGCTCGCCTGTGCCACATGGCGCACATCCTCATGGAAAACCGCAACGGTCTGATCGTGGACGTGGAGATCACCCATGCCAGCGGCACCGCCGAGCGCGAGGCGGCGCTCGCGATGCTTGGGCGCCGGGACAACAAGAACAAGCGGGCTACGGTCGGGGCCGACAAGGGCTACGACAGCAAGGCCTTCATCAAGGGCTGCCGAAAGCTCAAGGTCACGCCGCACGTGGCGGCCAAGGACAAGCACTCGGCGGTGGATGCCCGGATCACCCGACACGAGGGCTACAAGACCAGTCAGAAGGTGCGCAAGCGCATTGAGGAGGCCTTTGGCTGGATCAAGACCGTGGGTGGTCTGGCCAAGACCAAGCTCATCGGTCAGGCCAAGCTCACGGGTCAGGCGCTGCTGTGCTTTGCCACCTACAACCTGGTGCGCATGGGCAGCATCGGCGGCTGGTGGGACGCGCATCATGCGTGAGCCCGGGGATACGTGCGCCCGAAATGGGCGAGATGGCCTGCAAACAGGCCAGATTGGCCGGTGCAATCGCTGCGCAGACGCGTCTGGGCCACTCGTTTCTTCGAAAACAGCGTCCCTGATGCGTTCGATGCCCACTTTTTCAACGGCCTGTTAAGTGCACGGCCTGCAGCGCACCCGCAACACGGGGGCGCACCTCCACGCGCTGCACGGCCTCCATGCGGCCCGAGAAATCGGCCCACAGCGCTATGTCTTTTTGCAGCACGGCTGCCACGGACACAGGCACGCCCTGCGGGGCGGCGCCTGCAAAAGGGCCAGAAAGGCGTGTGGGGTGGTGACTCAGGGAATCAGCGGATCAGCGGCGTCAGGAGGACTCCCGACATCGGGTGGCTTCGAAGAACCGCCGGAACTCTTCCTGCACCGCCCCGGCACAGGGGCATTCGTGCGGGCCGGTTTCCAGCAGCGGCTCGGGCCACTTCTCGGCTTTGGCAAACACATGCTGCGTGACTTGCAGGCCTGCGGCGTGCAGGCGCGCTGCGTAGGCCAGGGCTTCGTCACGCATGGGATCGGTGTCGCCCACCAACACCAGCGTGGGGGGCAAGCCCGCCAGGCGATGGGCCGAGGCAGGCACGGCATAAGGGTGCTCGGCATCGCGCGGGCAGCGCAGGAAATTGCGCCAGCCCTGAACCCACTTGCAGTCCACCGCGTCTCCGGTGGTGCGCCGCTGCGAAGCAGACCCTACGCAAGGGTCGAGCATGGGAGACAACAAAATTTGCCCGGCCAGTGGTGGGTGGGCCTGGTCGCGCGCCATCAGCGCCACGGCCGCCACCAGATTGCCTCCGGCCTCTTCCCCTGCCAGATACACCAAGGCCCCTTGCCCGCCCAGCTTGGTGCGATGGCGGTGCACCCACTGCAACACGCCATAGCCAGTGTCCACCGGCTGCGGAAAGGGCGTGAGCGGATAAGCCACCGACACCACCACAGCGCCCGCGCCTTCCAGCAAATGGGCCACGGTGTGGCCGTTGTCCAGATCACCCGAAACGAAAGCACCGCCGTGAAAATGCACCACCAGGGGCGACGCATGACCCGCCTTCTTGCGGCCATACATGCGCACTACCACAGGTTCACCGCTTGCCAGATCGATGGCGCTGTCTACACAGCGCGCAGAGGCAGGCTGCGCCTTGGCAGGGGCTGCTGCTGGGTGGGGCTGCGGGGCGGGACGAGGTGCGTCGGGCGGCATGGCGATGGCCTGTGAAGGAAAGGCGGGTAGGTTTGCGATGTTGGGAAATGTACCGGCTGCGCGCAAGCCGATAAACCCGGCAAACACCACTGCAGTGTTTCCAATCTCACAACAATCAAGGTGCTGGTTGCGTGTGAGAATTCTTCAGCGCCCACAGAACCTGGTTCTGTGGGCGCTGATCCACCCGTTGTCAGGATTCCAGGAGGGGCGATGGACCAAATACAGGCCATGCGCATATTCACCCGTGTCGTTGAAGCCGGCACATTCACGCGCGCCGCCGATTCGTTGTCGCTGCCCAAGGCCACCGTCACCAAGCACGTGCAAGCGCTGGAAGAACGCCTGCGCGTAAAGCTGCTCAACCGCACCACCCGCCGCGTGACCGTGACGGCCGATGGCGCGGCCTACTACGAGCGTACCGTGCGGCTGCTGTCTGACCTGGATGACATTGAAGCCAGCATGACCAACGCCCGCGCCAACCCCATGGGCCGGCTGCGGGTGGACGTGGGCACCTCGGTGGCGCAGTTGCTCATCATTCCGCACCTGGCGGACTTCCAGACACGCTTTCCCGACATCCAGCTCGACCTGGGCGTGAGCGACCGCACCGTGGACCTGATTGGCGACAACGTGGACTGCGTGATCCGCGGGGGCGAGCTGAGCGACCAATCGCTGGTGGCACGGCGCATTGGCAATCTGGAATTCATCACCTTGGCATCGCCCGATTACCTCGCGCGCAAAGGCACGCCGCAGCACCCGCTGGAGCTGGAAGAAAAGCACACCAGCCTGCTGTATTTTTCGCCCCAGTCCGGGCGCCACTACCCGCTGGAGTTCCGCAAAGGTACCGAGTCCATCGACATCAACGGCCCCTACCAGGTGAGCGTGAATGAAGCCAACGCCTACGTCACCGCAGCCCTGCACGGCATGGGTGTGGCGCAGATCACCAGCTTTCAAGCGCAAAAACATCTGAAGGCCGGGACCCTGGTGCAACTGCTGCCGGACTGGACGCAGCCCCTGCTCCCCATCTACGTGGTGTACCCGCCCAACCGACATTTGAGCGCCAAGGTACGCGCCTTTGTGGACTGGACGGCCGAACTGTTCCAGCGCGACCCACACCTGCAGCGGCACGAGGCGTGACCGGCGGGCCGCAGGGGCGCTTATGCTTGGGCACATGAACTCTGCCCCACCCACCGAACACACGCCCCCCACAGAAAGCAATGGGGCGCACACCACCGAGCCCGCACCCACGCCCACCCCCCCTGCCGGTGCGGCGCCTGCAAAGCAGGCGCGCAACCCGCTGCACGGCATCACGCTCGAAGCCATGGTGGTGGCGCTTGCCGATTACTTTGGCTGGGACGAACTGGGGCGGCAGATTCCCATCCGCTGCTTCCAGATCGACCCCAGCGTGAGCTCCAGCCTCAAGTTTTTGCGCAAAACCCCGTGGGCACGCGAAAAGGTCGAGAGCCTGTACCTCTTCATGCTGCGCGAACGCAGGCGCAACGCCTGAAAACACTCAAGCCTCGCAGGCGCAGCCGAGCGGGGTGAACCGGGCAGCCGTTAGACGGCCCGCCCGAGCGCCTTTCAGTCGCTCACCGCCACCAGGAAATCACGGCTGATACCCGCCCCGAGATCGTTCACCTTGTCCAGGAACTGGGTGAGAAAGGCGTGCAGGCCGTGCGACAGGATTTCATCGATGCGGCCATATTGCAAATCAGCTAGCAGGCGGCCCGCGCGGCGCTGGGTTTCGGCCGAATGGTCGTTGGCCAGCAGGTTCAGGTTTTCCACCACTTCATGCAGGCTGGCGTGCAGCGAACGGGGCATGTCGCGCCGCAGGATGAGCAGATCGGCTACGCGCCCCGGTGTGATCACGTCGCGGTAGACCTTGCGGTACACCTCGAACGCCGAGACGCTGCGCAAGATGGCGCTCCAGTGGTAGAAGTCGTTTTCCTGGTTGCGCTCACTGGCGCGGCCGAAGAAGTCGTTCTGCACGGCATGGAACTTCACATCCAGCAAGCGCGCTGTGTTGTCGGCCCGCTCCAGAAAGGTGCCCATGCGCAAGAAGTGAAAGGCTTCGTCTTGCAGCATGGTGCCCGCCGTCACCCCGCGCGAGAGGTGCGAGCGGTACTTCACCCATTCCAGAAACTGGCCGGGGTCGCGCTCAAAGGCGTTGCCCTGCAGTTGCCGGTGCAGCTCCAGCCAGGTCTGGTTGATGGTTTCCCAGACTTCGGTCGTCAGGGCGCCGCGCACAGCGCGTGCGTTCTCGCGCGCAGCGCGCAGGCACGACACGATGGACGAAGGGTTGTACCCATCGCGCACCATGAAATCCAGCACATTGGCGGGCGTGATCTCGCCGTATTTGGCCGTAAAGGCGGGAATCAGTTCGCTGATAGAGAGCAACCCCTCCCAGCCTTCGCGCGCAGCCTCTGCCGCCTGGGGCAGCAGCGAGGTTTCGTAGCTTACGCTCAGCATGCGGGCGGTGTTCTCTGCCCGTTCGGTGTAGCGGGACATCCAGAACAGATGGTCGGCGGTGCGGCTCAGCATGCGGCCTCCTTGATCGAAGAGGGCAGAGAACCACGCACATGCTGCGCACGTACGCGGTGTTGTGTTGAAAGCGCGCCTGCGGCACGCTTTACTGCCCGCTCGGCATAGCGAGACATCCAGAACCAATGGTCAGCGGTGCGGCTCAGCATCATTCAGTCCCTCCATTTCCCAGCACCCAGGTGTCTTTGGTGCCCCCGCCTTGCGATGAATTCACCACCAGAGAGCCCTCTTGCAAGGCCACACGGGTCAGGCCGCCGGCCACCATCTGCACTTCGCGGCCGCTCAGCACAAAGGGGCGCAGGTCGATGTGGCGGGGGGCTATGCCGCTTTCCACATAGGTGGGGCAGCTCGACAGGCTGAGCGTGGGCTGGGCGATGTAGCCCGCCGGGTTGGCCAGCAGTGCGCGGCGGAAGTCTTCGATCTCGGCCTGCGTGGCGGCGGGGCCGATGAGCATGCCGTAGCCACCCGCGCCATGTACTTCCTTGACTACCAGGTCTTTGAGGTTTGCCAGCACGTACTGCAGATCGTCTTGCTTGCGGCACATCCAGGTGGGCACGTTCTTCAGGATGGGTTCCTGGCCCAGGTAGAAGCGAATCATCTCGGGCACGTAGGGGTAGACCGATTTGTCGTCGGCCACGCCCGTGCCCACGGCGTTGCAGATGGCCACGTTGCCTGCGCGGTACGCCTCCATCAGGCCATGGCAGCCCAACGTGGAGTTGGGGCGGAACACCTGCGGATCGAGGAAGTCATCGTCCACGCGGCGGTAGATCACATCCACCCGCTGCAGGCCACGCGTGGTGCGCATGTAGACGAACTTGTCGCGCACCACCAGGTCTTGCCCTTCGACCAGCTCCACACCCATCTGCTGGGCCAGGAAGGCGTGCTCGAAGTAAGCACTGTTGTGCATGCCCGGCGTGAGCACCACCACCGTGGGGTCGTCCGCCGTGGCAGGGGCGCTGGCACGCAGAGTGTCCAGCAACAGGTCGGGGTAGTGGGCCACGGGCGCCACCTTGTGCAGGCTGAACAGCTCGGGGAAGAGCCGCATCATCATCTTGCGGTTTTCCAGCATGTAGCTCACGCCGCTGGGCACGCGCAGGTTGTCTTCCAGCACGTAGTACTCGCCCTGGCCCTGCGCGTCGGGCGCGCGCACGATGTCGATTCCCGCAATGTGCGCGTAGATGTTCTGCGGCACCTGCACGCCCGCCATCTCGGGGCGGTACTGGGCGTTGTTGAGGATCAGGTCGGCCGGCACCACGCCCGCGCGCAGGATGTCTTGACCGTGATAAACGTCGTGGATGAAACGGTTGAGCGCTGTGACGCGCTGCACCAGCCCCTGCTGCATGCGGCTCCACTCGTGGGCGGGGATGATGCGGGGGATGAGGTCAAACGGGATGAGCCGCTCGTTGCCTGCCCCGCTTTCGTCCTTGGCGCCATACACGGCAAAGGTGATGCCCACACGCCGGAAGATCATCTCGGCTTCGGCCCGGCGATCCTGCATCACCCCAGGGGGTTGCTGCGCCAGCCAGTGCGCATAGCGCTTGTAGTGCTCGCGCACGTCACTGCCATCAAAGGGCAGCATGGCGTACATCTCGTCAAATTTCTGCATGGACGGGCCTCCTGTAGTCAGGATAGCAAGTTGCGCGCCCGCCTTGGGGCTGGGCTGTGCAAAAGCAGCACAAACCCTGACAGGACCTCAGGGCACGGTGTGCTGCCAATAGCGCCGCCCCGTATCCCGCTCGCAGGCCACCGTGTCGGGGTAGGCAGAAGACCAGATCGCCGCACCGCAGCGGGCCGACTCCACCACGGGCACCTGGCGTTGGGCGTAGCGCTGCAACACTTCGGGTGCAGGGTGGCCAAAGCGGTTGCGGTAGCCCGCCTGCACCAAGGCGGTGCGCGGCTGTACCGCGTCCAGAAACGCGGGGCTGGACGAGGTCTTGCTGCCGTGGTGCGGAACCAGCAGCACGTCGGCTTTGACCGGAGCGGAGCGGGCCAGCAGGGTTTGCTCCTGCGCGGCTTCGATGTCCCCCACCAGCAGTGCCACGGCCTGCGCGTGCGGGCCGCCTTCCGCGCTGGCCACGCGCAACACGCAGCTTGCCGTGTTGGGGCGGGCCGGCTTGTCGGGCTCGGCGCCCGTGGGGTGCAGCACCTCAAAAACCACGCCGTCCCACACCCAGCGCTGCCCCGCCAGGCACGGTGTGGCCGGGCGCAAGCCCTGCAGCGCATGCTCGGCTTCGATCGACCCTGTCAACGCCGCCCCTGGCTGCTGTGCCAGCACGGCGGCCGCACCCCCGGTGTGGTCGGCATCGCGGTGGCTGAGCATGAGGACATCCACCCGTTCGCCCAGCGCCCGCAGCAGGGGCACCAGCACGCGGTGGCCCGCGTCGCTTTCGCGGCTAAAGCGCGGGCCTGCGTCGTACAGCAAGGTGTGTGTGGCCGTGCGCACCAGCACGGCATTGCCCTGGCCAATGTCGGGCGCCAGCAGCTCAAACTGGCCCGGCGCAGGCCTAGGCGCCTGCCAGCACAGCAAGGGCACCAGCAGCGGCACAGACCACAAGCGCAACTGCCACGGCAGGCGCATGGCCAGCAGGCAGGCGCCCAACAAGGCCAGCACCCCGGCCCACAACGGTGCTGCGGGCAAAAACACCACCGCCCAGGGCCAACTGGCCAGCCACTGCAGGCCCGCCGCCAGGGGCTGCAAAGCCCACGCCGCCAGCGACCACAACGGCGCCCACACCACCCCGGCCAGCGCCAGGGGCGTGACCACCAGCGTGACCCACGGTATGGCCAGCAAGTTGGCCGCAAACCCCACCAGCGACACCTGGCCAAACAGCAGCAGGCTCAGCGGCGTGAGCGCCAGCGTCACCACCCACTGCTCACGCAATAATGCATAAAAATGGCCTCTAGCGCCTTTAGGATAAGCGTCAGCAGCTACAGAATCAGTAGCAAACAACACCCCCACGGCCACAAAGCTCAGCCAGAACCCAGCCTGCCACAGCGCCCAGGGGTCAGTCAGCACCACGGCAGCGCAGGCCAGCAACCACACCTGCGGCCAGGGCCAGCGACGGCCGCTGAGCTGCAGGGCCGCCACCACGGTCAGCATGGTCACCGTGCGCTGCGCGGGCACACCCCAGCCGCTGAACAAGGCGTAGCCGCCCGCCAGCACCACGCCACACACCAGGGCCGCCGTGGGCGCTGGCACCGCCAGGCACAACCCGGCTGAACGCCGCCACAGCAGCCGCACCAGGGCAGCGGCCAGCCAGGCAAACAAGGTGATGTGCAGGCCAGAAATGCTCATCAGGTGCGCCACGCCCGTGGCACGGAAGATGTCCCAATCTGCACGGTCGATGGCCCGCTGGTCGCCCGTGACCAGGGCGGCCACTACTCCGGCCACGCGCTGGGCGGAGGCCTCTTCGTCTACCGCAGGGCTGCTGGCCAGGCGCTGAAAGATGGCGTCGCGCACCGACTGGCGCCATTGCTCCACCGGGTGCTGCCAAGTGGTACCCAGCCGCTCCGGGGGCTGGTCTTTGGGGCCTGCACGCACATAGCCCGTGGCCTGCACGCCCTGCTCCCACAGCCACAGTTCGTAGTCGAAGCCGTGCGGGTTGCGCAACCCGTGGGGCGCTTTCAGGCGCACGGTCATGCGCCAGCGCTCTCCTGCGCGCAGCTCGGGCGGCTGGCGCTGCAAATCGACCAGGCCCTGGGCGTCACGCAGCACGCCGCCGTACCAGGACACATCAATCAACGGAGGCACCTGGGGTGCAGTGTCCGGGCGCTCGGGGGCGCGGGCGCGGCCCGCATCGGGCGCGGCATCCGCCCACTCGGCAGACTCCACCTGCAAGCGCAGGCGCACCCCGGCCTCGGTGCGCTGGGGCATGGCTGCCACCACGGCGGTGATGCGCACGTCCTGTCCTTCCATCGCCGCAGGCAGGCCCTGCCGGGCAAACCCACTGGCTCGCAAGCCACACAGGGCAAAGGCGGCAACCGCCGCCCAGGCCAGCGTGGCCACCCACCCCCAGGCCCGCCACCAGCGCCGCCCCGCAATGTTCTGACCCAGCCAGCGCCTGCGCAGCGGTGGGTAGCACAGCACGCAGGCTCCCACCACGCCCATCGCCGCCAAGGCACTGCCGTACGCCCACATCGCCCACAGCTCGGGTTGGCACAGCTGCAGCGCGGAGCCCGCCAATACACCGCACAACATGGCAGGCAAAGGCCACAGTCTGCGAACACCGTCATCGCCCCCGTGCACACCGGGCGTTGAATGAGCGGCCTCCCCATCCCCTGGGCGGGAAGCAGGAGAGTGGCTATTAGAGGGGCTTATGCCAAACATGGGCTGATGCTAATGCGCCGTTGCAACGCCCCAAGCACCGCCGATGCAGCACCGGCTGTGTAACACTTGGCGCCGCAACACCGTGCGGACCCGGCCAGCGCTTTTTGGAGGCGCGGGCGCCCGCGCTTTCCCTCGCACTTCAACCCAAGGAAAACCATGAGCGTTTACGACAAGCTGAGCGAACTCAACATCACCCTGCCCCCCGTGTCCGTGCCTGCGGCCGCCTATGTGCCATATGTGCAAACGGGCAACCTGGTGTTCCTCTCCGGCCACATCGCCCGCAAGGATGGCAAGCCCTGGGCCGCGCAGTTCGGCAAGAACATCACCACCGATGAAGGCAAACTGGCCGCACGCGCTGTGGCCATCGACCTGCTGGGCACGCTGCACGCTGCTACAGGTGGTGACCTCAACCGCGTCAAGCGCATCGTCAAGGTGATGAGCCTGGTGAACTCCACCGGCGACTTCACCGAGCAGCACCTGGTGACCAACGGCGCCAGCGAGCTGCTGGGCCAGGTGTTCGGCGACAAGGGCGTGCACGCCCGCAGCGCCTTCGGCGTGGCACAGATCCCCATGGGCGCTTGCGTGGAGATTGAGCTGATCGCCGAACTGGCCTGATCCGGTCGCTCCACAAAAAAAGCCAACCGTTGCCGGTTGGCTTTTTTGTTTGGGTGCTGCGCGCAGCAGCATCACTCCACGCGGGTAACGGCGTTGGGCTTGAAGCCCAGGTCCGCCGCCTTGCCCTTGCGGCCGCGTGCGGCGCGGGCGTTGTTCAAGCTGCGGATTTCCAGCGTCTCATCGCGCACCTTGCCACCGCGGCCAATGCCATCCAGCCGAATGCTGCGCGTGTAGGCGGCAGCGCCTGCAAGCTGGTCCTTGTCTTCCAGGTCAATCAGCATCAGGCCCCGGCCGCCATTGGCCATGGTTTTCAGCTCGGTGATCTCGAACGTGAGGATGCGCCCACCCACCGACGCGCAGGCCACATGTGTGGCCGGCAGCAGCGGCTTGCTGCCCGTGGTGCCCGCTGCGTGCGAAGGCACGCACACCGTTTCGCCTTCGCCCAGCGAGATGAAGGCCTTGCCGCCCTTTTGGCGCGAAACCATGTTCTCGACCGCCGCCAAAAAGCCGTAGCCGCCCGAGCTGGACAGCAGCAGCGTGGCGTTGGCCGGGCCTGCAAAGTAGTGCAGCAACTGCGTACCGGCTTCCAGCTCGATCAGCGTGGTGACCGGTTGGCCATCGCCCCGCGCCCCGGGCAGCAGCGACACAGCCACCGAGTAAACGCGGCCATTGCTGCCAAAGGCCAGCAAGGTATCGACCGTGCGGCATTCGAACGTGCCGTACAGCCCGTCGCCCGCCTTGAAGGCAAAGCTGGCCGCCTCATGCCCATGGCCGGTGCGGGCGCGTACCCAGCCTTTTTGCGAGACGACCACCGTCACCGGCTCGTCCACCACCTTGACTTCGGCCACGGCCTTTTTCTCGGCCTGGATCAGCGTGCGGCGTGCGTCGGCAAAGGTCTTGGCATCCGCCTCGATCTCCTTGACCATGGTGCGGCGCAGCGAGCCGGGGTTGTTCAGGATGTCTTCGAGCTTGCCCTGGCTTTCGCGCAGCTCTTTCAGCTCTTGCTCGATCTTGATGGCTTCGAGCCGTGCCAGTTGGCGCAGGCGGATCTCGAGAATGTCTTCAGCCTGCCGATCGCTCAGGTTGAAACGTGCAATCAGCGCCGCCTTGGGCTCCTCGGCGTGGCGGATGATGGCAATCACCTCGTCGATGTTGAGCAGAACCAGTTGCCGCCCTTCGAGGATGTGGATGCGGTCCAGCACCTTGTTCAGCCGGTGCTGGCTGCGGCGGGTGATGGTGGTCTGGCGGAAGGCGATCCACTCTTCCAGCATCTGGCGCAGCGACTTTTGCACCGGCTTGCCGTCGAGCCCCACCATGGTGAGGTTGATGGGGGCCGAGGTTTCCAGGCTGGTGTGGGCCAGCAGCGCGGTGATCAGTTCTTGCTGCGGAGTCTTGCCGGTTTTGGGCTCGAACACCAGGCGCACAGGCGCGTCTTTGCTCGACTCGTCGCGCACCACGTCCAGCACGGCCAGCATGCTGGCCTTCAGTTGCGTCTGCTCCTGCGTCAGCGCCTTCTTGCCGGCCTTGACCTTGGGGTTGGTGATTTCTTCAATCTCTTCCAGCACGCGCTGGGTGCTCACGCCGGGCGGCAGCTCGGTCACCACCAGTTGCCACTGGCCACGCGCCATGTCTTCGATCTTCCAGCGCGCGCGCACCTTCAGGCTGCCACGGCCGGTGCGGTAGGCGTCGGCAATGTCGCCCGCGCTGCTGATGATTTGGCCGCCGCCGGGGTAGTCCGGGCCGGGCACGATGGCCAGCAGCTCGTCCTGGCTCAGCGATGGCGTCTTGATGAGCGCCACGCACGCATCGGCAATCTCGCGCAGGTTGTGGCTGGGGATCTCGGTGGCCAGGCCCACGGCAATGCCGCTGGCGCCGTTGAGCAGCGCGAAGGGCAGACGGGCGGGCAGTTGGCGAGGCTCTTCCGTGCTGCCGTCGTAGTTGGGCATGAAATCGACCGTGCCTTCGTCGATTTCATCGAGCAGCAGGCTGGTGATGCGGGACAGGCGCGCCTCGGTGTAGCGCATGGCCGCAGCGCCGTCACCGTCGCGGCTGCCGAAGTTGCCCTGGCCGTCGATGAGCGGGTAGCGCTGGGCAAAATCCTGCGCCATGCGCACCAGTGCGTCGTAGGCCGACTGGTCACCGTGGGGGTGGAAGCGGCCCAGCACATCGCCCACCACGCGGGCGCTTTTGACGGGCTTGGCGGCAGTGTTGCGCGTGGGGCCGCTGTAGCCCAGGCCCATGCGGTCCATCGAATACAGAATGCGCCGCTGCACAGGCTTGAGGCCGTCGCACACATCGGGCAGCGCACGGCCTTTGACGACCGACAACGCGTATTCCAGATAGGCGCGCTGGGCGTAGCCCGCCAGGGCCAGCGAGTCGCCGCCATCATCGCCAGCGGTCGTGAAATCTAAAGTGGGTTGGTCGCTCATTCGTTAGCGCTCATTCATTCGGAATCGTCGGGAGAGGTTCATGGCTGGCGCGGCTTTGCGCCACCACGGTGTCGGGCGGCAGGTTGCCGCGGTTGTGGGCGCCGCCCTGCAGTTGCATGCGCACCCGCCCAGGGGCCGCACGATGGGCCTGCACCGGCGCCGGGGGTTTGAGCTGGTGGTACAGCGCCAGCACGGTGCGCACGTAGTTCTGGGTTTCCTTGAAGGCCGGAATCTGGTTACCAGCCCGCTGCACCGCGCCCTCACCCGCGTTGTAAGCCGCCAGGGCCAGGTCCATGCGGCCGGGGAACAGGTCCAGCAAATAACGCAGGTAGCGCGTGCCCGCAGGCACATTGACGGCGGGGTCAGCCAGCTTTTGTTCTAGCGAGCGCTTGGCATCGGCCCGCACGCCAAAGCGGCTGGCCGTGGCGGGCATGAGCTGCATCAGGCCCACCGCGCCCTTGGGCGATACGGCCTGCGCATCAAAGCCCGACTCGGTGGCAATCAGCGCCTGCAGCAGCTCGTAGTCCACCGCCTGCTGCTCCGACGCGGCCCGCAGGTGGTGCTTGATGCTTTTGTAGCCTGGCGCAATGTCAAAAAACGCCAGCAGGCGCGCGCCCGCGCTGGGCATGCCATGGGGCGTGACGGGTGCGTTGGCAGGCATGTCGCGGGTCGAGTCGAACTCAGCCCCCCGGAAAAAAAGCTGGTACCGGGCATCGAGTTGCTCAGCCGCAAAGTGCGTCACCCCGCGCTCGTCCACATGCGCCCACAGGTCAGCGTGGGCTTGCTGCTGCAAAAAGCAGAGCAGCAAACCCAGCGCTGATAAGCGCAAGAGGCCAATTTTGCTAAACAACGTCATGGCAGACAGCGGGGGCAAATGCGGCTCAGCACGTCAGATATCGATCTCGACCGCATCGCCATGCAGTTCCATCAGCTCACGGCGCGCAGCAGCTTCGCCCTTGCCCATGAGCTTGGTGATGAGCCCCTCGGTGGCGACAAAGTCCACGTCGCCCAGCTGCACGGGCAGCAGGCGGCGGGTGTCGGGGTTGAGCGTGGTCTCCCACAACTGCTCGGCGTTCATTTCGCCCAGCCCTTTGAAGCGGCTGATCTGGCACTTCTCGCGCGGCACGCCTTCCTTGGCGCATTTGTCGAGGATGGCATTGAGTTCACCATCGTCCAGCGCATACATCTTGGCCGCAGGCTTTTTGCCGCGCGCGGGTACGTCCACGCGGAACAGCGGGGGGCGCGCCACGTAGATGTGCCCTGCTTCAATGAGCTTGGGAAAGTGACGGAAGAACAGCGTGAGCAGCAGCACCTGGATGTGCGAGCCGTCCACGTCCGCATCGCTCAAGATGCAAATCTTGCCGTAGCGCAGGCCGCTCAAATCGGGGGTGTCATTGGGCCCATGCGGATCCACACCGATGGCGACCGAGATGTCGTGGATTTCGTTATTCGCAAACAGGCGGTCGCGCTCAACCTCCCAGGTATTGAGTACCTTGCCGCGCAGTGGCAGGATGGCCTGGCTCTCCTTGTCGCGGCCCATCTTGGCGCTGCCGCCAGCCGAGTCGCCCTCCACCAGAAACACCTCGTTGTGGCTGGTGTCGCGGCTTTCGCAGTCCGTCAGCTTGCCAGGCAGCACGGCCACGCCAGAACCCTTGCGTTTTTCCACCTTCTGGCCTGCCTTCTGGCGCGTTTGCGCGGCCTTGATGGCCAGCTCGGCCAGCTTCTTGCCGTATTCGACATGCTGGTTCAGCCACAGCTCCAGCGCCGGGCGCACAAAGCCGCTGACCAGACGCACCGCATCGCGCGAATTCAGCCGCTCCTTGATCTGGCCCTGGAACTGTGGGTCCAGCACCTTGGCGCTCAGCACATAGCTGGCGCGTGCAAACACGTCTTCGGGCAGCAGCTTCACGCCCTTGGGGGCCAGGCTGTGCAGTTCGATGAAGCTTTTGACGGCGTTGAACAGGCCGTCGCGCAGGCCGCTGTCGTGCGTACCGCCTGCGCTGGTGGGGATCAGGTTGACGTAGCTCTCGCGCACCGGCGCGCCTTCTTCGGTGAAGGCCACGGCCCACGCGGCGCCTTCACCTTCGGCAAAGCTCTCGTTGCCGCTGTCGGCAAAGCCTTCACCTTCAAACAGGGGGATGACCGGGTCGGCAGTCAGCGTCTGCGTCAGGTAGTCGCGCAGGCCGCCCTTGTATTGCCAGGTCTGGGTGTCGCGCGTCTTCTCGTTGATGAGCGAGACAGACACGCCGGGCATCAGCACCGCCTTGCTGCGCAGCAGGTGGGTCAGCTCGCCCATGGGCAGGCTGCTCGATTCAAAGTACTTGGCATCAGGCCACACGCGCACGGTGGTGCCCTGCTTGCGCTCACCGGCCTCCAGCGGGCGGACCACCAGCGGCTCGACCACATCGCCGCCCGAGAACACCAGGCGTGCCACCTGCCCTTCGCGGTGGCTGCAAGCCTCCAGCCGCGTAGCCAGTGCGTTGGTCACGCTCACGCCCACGCCGTGCAAGCCGCCCGAGAAGCTGTAAGCCCCGCCCTTGCCCTTGTCAAACTTGCCGCCCGCGTGCAGGCGGGTGAAGACCAGCTCGATCACCGGGGCCTTTTCCTCGGGGTGCATGCCAAAGGGGATGCCCCGGCCATCGTCTTCGATGCTCACCGAGCCATCTGTGTGCAGCGTGACCTTGATCTTCTTGCCGTAGCCGGCCAGGGCTTCGTCAGCGGCGTTGTCCAGCACTTCCTGAATGATGTGCAGGGGGTTGTCGGTGCGGGTGTACATGCCCGGGCGCTGCTTGACGGGCTCCAGGCCCTTGAGCACGCGGATCGAGCCTTCGGAATATTCGCTTGCGGAAACTGAGGTGGGTTTGGCTGCCATGGCGCGGATTGTAGTGGGGCAGTGCCGCAAAGGCTGGATAAAAAACCAGTCGCGCGCGCCGTCTCTCCCACTGTATTGGTCACTGGTGTGCCAGCACAATTCGCCCAATCTGGCTACATTCCTGTGAATGCATATGAATCCTCCGAAACTATCCATGTTCCAGGTGCTGGCCTGCGGGGCTGCCATCGTCACGCTGTCCATGGGCGTGCGCCACGGCTTTGGCTTGTGGCTACAGCCCATCACCCAAGAGATGGGGTGGACCCGCCAGTCGTTCGCTTTTGCGATTGCGCTGCAAAACCTGTCGTGGGGCGTGATCGGGATCTTTGCGGGCATGGCGGCCGACCGGTTTGGCGCCTTCCGCGTGCTGATGGGCGGCGCCGTTTTGTACGGCCTGGGGCTGGCGGGCATGGCGCTTTCGCCCACCCCGCTCTTGTTTGCACTCACCACCGGCCTCTTGATCGGGGCAGCGCAGGCAGGCACCACCTACGCCGTGATTTACGGCGTACTGGGCCGGCAGATTGCGCCCGAGAGGCGCTCGTGGGCCATGGGCGTGGCCGCAGCGGCAGGCTCGTTCGGGCAGTTTCTGATGGTGCCGGTGGAAGGCTGGCTGATTGCCAGCCTGGGCTGGCAGCAGGCATTGCTGGCGCTGTCGATGGCGGTGCTGCTGATCATTCCGCTGGCGTTTGGCTTGCGTGAGCCGGGCTTTCAGGGGGCCGCCCCACCGAAGCGTGACCAGACCATTGGCCACGCCCTGCGAGAGGCCTTCAGCTACCCCAGCTTCAATTTGCTGATGGCGGGCTACTTTGTGTGCGGCTTCCAGGTGGTGTTCATCGGCGTGCACATGCCCAGCTACCTCAAGGACAACGGCTTGTCGCCCCAGGTGGCCAGCTATGCGCTGGCACTGATCGGGCTGTTCAACGTGTTTGGCACCTACATCGCGGGCACCCTGGGGCAGCGCATGCCACGGCGCTTCATCCTCTCGTTCATTTACCTGGCGCGGGCCGTGGCGATCAGCGTCTTTTTGCTGGTGCCGCTGTCGCCCCTGTCGGTCTACATCTTCTCGGCCGTGATGGGCACCTTGTGGCTGTCTACGGTGCCCCCCACCAACGCCACCATTGCCCAGATTTTTGGGGTGCAGCACCTCTCGATGCTGGGCGGGTTTGTGTTCTTCAGCCACCAGCTCGGCAGCTTCATGGGCGTGTGGCTGGGCGGTTACCTGTACGACGCCACTGGCAGCTATGACATCGTCTGGTACATCGCCATTGGGCTGGGTGTGCTGGCGGGGCTGGTGAACCTGCCCATCAAGGAAGCCCCCATTCAGCGGGCACAGCCGCAAGCGGCGTGAACAACGCAGTTTTTGCCGCCATGGATTCACATCTCCCCACCACCCCACCCCGCCGCCCGTGGCTGCGCGGGCTGGGCTGGTTTGCGGCCATCGTCGCCTGCCTGGCCGTGTTTGCGATGTACACGGTGCCAGACTTCATGGTGATGGTGGCCGACAAGGTGTGGTCGTTTTTTTGACTTCAAGCATTTCTGGCCTCTAGCGCTTGATAGATAAGCGCAAGTAGCTATCAATTCAATAGCACAACCACATGCACGGTACGGAAGCTCCCTCGGCCTGGGTCCAGCGATGGACGCATCTGATTCCACCCCACGCCACGGCGCTGGACCTGGCCTGCGGCGCAGGTCGCCACATGCGCTGGCTACAGGCCCAGGGCCTGCAAGTAACGGGCGTGGACCGCTCACCTGAGGCCATTGCCGCCTGCGCCGGACTGGGCGAATTGATCTGCGCTGACATTGAAAACGGGCCCTGGCCTTTGCCCGGCCGGCAGTTCGGGGCAGTGGTGGTCACCAACTACCTGTGGCGCCCCTTGCTGCCAACCGTGCTGGCCAGCCTGGCGCCCGGCGGCGTTCTGATTTACGAAACCTTCACCCAGGGGCATGAAACCGTGGGCAGGCCCAGCCGGGCCGATTTCTTGCTGCGCCCCGGCGAGCTGCTGCAGGCTTTTGGCGCGCTGCGCACCGTGGCCTACGAGGACGGCTACCTCGAAAACCCGGCGCGGTTTGTGCAGCGCATTGCCGCCGTGCGGGAAACACCTCACCCCGAGGCACCTGCGCGCCACAGACTGCAGCCCTTGTCTAGTTAGAATGCCCTTTTACCGTTTCCATCTGCGGACATGACCTCTTCTTCCGTGCCCCTCACCGGCAGCATCGTCGCCCTTGTCACCCCCATGCATGAGGACGGTAGCGTTGACTACCCCGCCTTGCGCAAACTGATCGACTGGCACATCGCTGAAGGCACCGATTGCATCGGCGTCGTTGGCACCACGGGCGAATCGCCCACGGTGAATGTGGAAGAGCACTGCGAAATCATTCGCGTGGCCGTGGAACAAGCCGCCAAGCGCGTGCCCATCATGGCCGGTTGCGGTGCCAACTCCACTGCCGAAGCCATCGAACTGGCCAAGTTCGCCAAGAAGGTCGGCGCCGACACGCAGCTCCAGGTAGTGCCCTACTACAACAAGCCCACGCAAGAAGGCCAATACCAGCATTTCAAGGCGATTGCCGAGGCCGTGGGTGACCTGCCCACCATCCTCTACAACGTGCCCGGCCGCTCAGTAGCCGATATGCAGCACGACACCGTGCTGCGCCTGGCCCAGGTGCCCGGCATCATCGGTATCAAGGAAGCCACCGGCAACATCGAACGGGCTCAGTGGCTCATCCGCGAAGCCCCCAAGGGCTTCGGCATCTACTCGGGTGACGACCCCACCGCCGTCGCCCTCATGCTGTGCGGCGGCCATGGCAACGTGAGCGTCACAGCCAACGTGGCCCCCAAGCTGATGCACGAACTGTGCGTGGCGGCCATTGCAGGTGACGTGAAGCGCGCCATGGAAATCCAGTTCCAGCTGATGCCCGTGCACAAGAACCTGTTCGTGGAAGCCAACCCCATTCCCGTGAAGTGGGCGGTGGCCCGCATGGGCCTTTGCGGCGGAACCTTGCGCCTGCCCATGACTCCACTGTCCAAGAGCAACGAAGCCGTGGTCGAAGGCGCGCTGCGCAGCAGCGGCCTGCTCTGAGCCGCGAAACCTCCCCGACATTCCAAGGATTTCCGAGTGAACGCAAATACCCGCCTGGGCCTGCTGGCCCTTGTTGCTGCCCTGTCAGCCTGCTCGACCCTTGAAGGCGACAAGATCGACTACAAAAGCGCCACCAAGGGCTCGACCCTGGAAGTGCCCCCCGACCTGACCCAGCTCGCCAAAGATTCGCGCTACGCCGTGCCTGGCGGCACCGTTTCTGCAGCCGCCCTGCAGGCAGGCCAGCAAGCGGCGCAACCTAGTGCCGCCAGCCAGGCCGCTGCCACCTCCATCGGTGACGTGCGCATTGAGCGCGATGGCAACCAGCGCTGGCTCGTGGTCAACCGCCCCGCAGATAAGCTGTGGGAGCCCGTGCGCGAGTTCTGGCTGGAGAACGGTTTCATCTTCACCCAGGACCAGGCCAACCTGGGCATCCTGGAAACCGACTGGGCTGAAAACCGTGCCAAGCTGCCGCAGGATGTCGTCCGCGCTGCTTTGGGCAAGGTGTTCGATTCTTTGTACTCCACTGGCGAACGCGACAAGTTCCGCACCCGCTTGGAGCGCAATGCTAACGGCGGCACCGACATCTTCATCAGCCACCGCGGCATGATCGAGGTGTATACCAACACCCAGAAGGACCAGACCGTCTGGCAGCCCCGCGCGGCAGACCCCGAGCTGGAAACTGAATTTCTGCGCCGCCTGATGGTCAAGCTGGGCGTCAGCCAGGAACAATCCAAGGCGATTGCCGCCACCGCGCCTACGCAGCAAACCCCGGCAGCCCGCATTGCCACGGTGAACAACGCGCCCGTAGTGCAACTGGCTGAGAACTTTGACCGCGCCTGGCGCCGTGTGGGCCTCGCCCTGGACCGCACCGGCTTCACGGTGGAAGACCGCAACCGCAACGACGGTTTGTACTTCGTGCGCTATGTGGCGCCCAACGCCGACAAGAAAGAGCCCGGCTTCTTTGGCAAACTCTTTGGCGGCTCGTCGGCTGCCGTTCCACCGCTGAAGTACCGCATCGCCGTGCGCAGCGAGGGCAATGCCTCCACCGTGTCCGTGCTCAACGAAGCTGGCGCTCCCGAGTCGTCCGCCAACGCAGAGCGCATTGTTCGCGTGATTGCCGACGAGTTGAAGTAACCCTCTGCCCACTCAGGCCCTGCGCCTGACGTGCCCCGCCAGCTCCCCACAGGGCTGCGGGGCTTTTTTTATGCACACACCAAAACGTCTCCCATGCTGCGACTGAAAAACCTGGGCAGCGGCAGCGCCGGTAACGCGACCTTGATTGAAGGCAGCGACGGGCTGCGCACACGCCGCCTGCTGGTGGATTGCGGCCTGGGCGTGCGGCAGTTCGCAGCCCGGCTGGACCAGGCGGGCCTAGCCTGGAGCGACATTGCGGCCATCTTCATCACCCACGAGCACTCAGATCACATTGGCTGCGCGCGGTCTATCGCACTGAAGCATCGCATCCCCATCTGGATGAGCCACGGCACACATGCCGCCCTGGGCTCCCCGGACTTCAACGGGCTGCTGTGCATTGCTCACGACCTGGAGCCCATCGACCTGGGCTGCTGGCAAGCCACTCCCTTCACCGTACCGCACGATGCCCGCGAACCGCTGCAACTGAGAGGCACCGATGGCGCAGTGCACCTGGGCATTCTGACCGACCTGGGACACGCCAGCGAGCATGTCAAAACGCAACTGGCGGGCTGTCACACCCTGCTGGTGGAGGCCAATCATGACCCTGCCATGCTGGCGGCATCGCGCTACCCTCTGTTCCTGCAACGCCGCATTGCAGACCCCTATGGTCACATGGCCAATACAGCGACCGCTGAGCTTTTGGCAGCGCTGAAACACCCGTCGTTAGGCCACGTGGAGGCCGCCCACCTGAGCGCCCACAACAACACACCCGCGCTGGCGCAGGAGGCCCTGGCCAGCGCGCTGGATTGGCCGCCTGAGCGCATCGGCGTGGCCCGCCAGACGGAGGGAACGCCTTGGATCTCGGTGGGAATGGCTGGATAGAAAGCAAATCCTGCCGGCAAAGCAAGCGATGACCCCAACGGCTGCCCCGTTGCAATCTGAGCGACGGCATGGTGCCACCAAAAACAAAAGCCCCGCTTTTTCGCAAAAGCGGGGCTTTGGAGTGGCGATGCAACCTCTCCCTGCGGAAAGGCTACCTCATCACGAATTACTTGGCTTCGGAAGCAGCGCCAGTGGCAGCGGCAGCAGCGGTGTCAGCAGCAGCCTTGGCAGCGTCAGCAGCAGGAGCGGCGGCGTCAGAAGCAGCAGGAGCAGCTTCGGAAGCAGCTGGGGCTGCAGGAGCGGCTTCAGCAGCAGGAGCGGGAGCAGCTGCGGGAGCAGGTGCTGGTGCGGGTTCTTCTTTTTTACCGCAAGCGGCCAGAGCAGCAGCAGCGATCAGAGCGGCCAGAACGACGGAGTTCTTCATTTCAAATTTCCTAGTTGGACAAACAAAAATCTTGAAAAGCCACGGCGACCGGCGCGTTGAAGCCCTGGTACGCATTGGCGCAATGCATTTGACAGTTGCACCATTTTGCGGTGCAGCCGTAAATTATATTGGCATTTAGTCAATAGTGACTAACACTGAAAAAAGGTTTACAGCAAGTTGACATAGGCGCAGACGCAACACCCTGTGGGGTGCTAACTGCGGCGCGAGCTTACCCCAGGCTTGACGAACGTCAAAGTCCCAACGTGGTGGATGGGAAACCAGGCGAACTTTTACTGCGTAGCCATTCGTTCAGAACCTCGCGCACCAGCACTCTGCGATCGGCTTCTCCTCCCGCCACGCCAGCACATCGCACCGGATCCAGTCGCTGCATGACCCACCCGGGCGACCAGAGCACGCTGGGCAATTCCAGCGGGTCCGCCGAGGGGCTTTTGCGGCAGGTCATGATGTGATCCCAAGTGCCGCGCCACCCCACAAAACGCGCGTGCCGCCGAATAACATCGTCGTAGCTGACGGCCAGCATGGTGAAGCGCCGCCCACCTTTTGCCCAGGCCTGGAGCGACTCCACGACTGCCCGCTCCCCCAGCGGCCAATCATGAAAGTTGGCATCGCTGATCAGAATTTCGGCCCAGCCCTCGCGTGCAGCAGTGGCGAAGGCGTCGCGCACCATTTGCTGAAAAGCCTCGCGCCCAGCAAACCGCCCCTCGGGCAGGCCAGAGGGGCTGGACACAGGCAAGTCGCTGGTAGTCATGGGGTAGTGGTGTCGTCGGAGCAGGCGTGCGCCCAGCCGTCATCGCACCAAATCGACAGCAACTCCAGCGCCTCGTCGCTGGCACGCTGGATGTCTTTGGAGCTGAGGTAGCGCTGGTTGGCCAGGCGGCGCATCAAAGTGGCGTCTTTGCCCCCAGCACGGTAGCTTTCGCCGTTGATGAATATGTGCTGCGCGTCGTACATCATGCGCGTGCGGCGGTCCAGGCGCACCGCTTCCAGCATGGCGCCACCATCACTGGCTTCAAACCAGACGTTGGGCTTGGGCTCAGTCAAGTATTCACCCAGGGCGCGCTCCAAGGCCAAAGGCTGCGACAGGGCACGCTCCAGCGCCTCCTTGGCAAAGGCCTGCAGTTCGGCAGGAATTGCACCCGGCTCTGCTACCGCTTCCTGCTTGGCATCGCGGTACATCTGCACCCGCTCATCCTCCGCCGCATCCTCCGACAGGCGCACCAGCAACTCCTGAGCCAGTTCGGCACGGGCGGGCGCACGGAAGCCAATCGAGTACGTCATGCACTCGCCTTCGGCAATCCCGTCGTGAGCATAGCGAGGCGGCAGGTACAGCATGTCGCCAGGCTCCAGCACAAACTCCTCCTCCGGCTCAAACTCCGCCAGCACCTTGAGAGGAACGCCTTCCTTGAGGGTCAAGTCCTTCTGGCGACCAATGCGCCAGCGGCGGCGACCGTGGGCCTGCAACAAAAAGACATCGTAGCTGTCGAAATGCGGCCCTACCCCGCCACCGTCAGTGGCGTAGCTGATCATCAAATCGTCTAACCGCGCCTCTGGCACAAACCGGAACTGTTGCATCAACTGGTGCACCGCATCGTTGTGCAGATCAACCCCCTGCACCAGCAACGTCCACTCGCGCTGGCTCATTGCGGGCAAGGAGCGGCGCGCAAACGGGCCGTGGCGGAGCTTCCAGCCACCCTTGATTTGTTGCACCAGGCGCGACTCCACAGATTCCTCGGCCGCCAGCGCAAACATCTCGGGACGCAGCACCGGTGGCTGGAAATTGGGGATGGCCTGGCGCACCAGCAAAGGCTTTTTGTGCCAATGGCGGCGCATGAACTGGGCTGGCGTGAGACCACCCAGCAGGGTCAAGGGTTGTTGGATATCCATGGATGAAGGCACCTGCCCCTGGCGGGGCTGTTGGTCAAACTGCGACAATTCTCCTATGGAAATTACCCAACAATGCGTGGTCGCGCTGACCTGGACCCTCAAAGACACCCTTGGTGAAGAACTCGACGTGCTGGATGAGCCGGTGGAATTCCTGCTGGGCGGCAACGATTTGCTGCCCCGCATCGAAGAAGCCCTGCAAGGCCACAGCGCAGGCGCCAAGCTGTCACTGCACCTGGAACCTGAGGATGCCTTTGGCGACTTCAACGACCAGCTGCTCTTCTTGGAACCCCGCCACCTTTTCCCTGCCGAAGTGGAAGAAGGAATGACTTTTGAAGGCACGGCTTTGCCCGAAGGTTGCAACCCCGATGCACCCCGTACCGGCCTGTACACCGTGGCAGAAATTTACCCTGAACACATCGTGCTCGACGGCAACCACCCACTGGCGGGCATTGCACTGCGCCTGCAACTGAAGGTGGAGTCGGTGCGCGAAGCCACCGAAGAGGAAGTAGGCCGCGGCACGGCAGGTACCGGCTTCTTCCGCATTGAAGCCCAGGCGCCCGGCAACCAGTTGCTGCACTGAAACCCGCACAAGCCCAGCACCGGTGGGATGAGCCCCCCGCATGAACACTACGGGGGTTCAACGCACTGGATGCGCTGGGTTATTGGCGAGAAATCTGGCCGTTGTAAAGGCGCACGCGGTCGCCAATGCGCAAATCGCCGGGCGAGCTCACGTCGTAGGCCCGGTAGCCGCCCTGATCGAGCTGGACCGAGATGCGATAGCCCTGGCCGTCGTCACCGGGGTTGTTGCGGCCCTCAATCGCGTTGCCGGCCACGGCGCCGCCAATGACACCCACGGCAGTGGCTGCTGCGCGGCCTGAGCCCTTGCCCACCTGGTTACCAAGCACCCCACCCACCACGGCACCCAGCACTGCGCCGGCACCCGATGTTTGCCCGCCACCGCGGCTTTGGTTATGAAGCACCTCGATATTGCTCACACGCCCGAATTCCGTGGCGTATGGGTTCTGTGAAGGCGCGGGATACGCAGGGGCTGTGCCCTGGTAGCCGCCGCCGTAATAGGGGTCGTAACGATTGCTTGCACAAGCGGTCAATGCCAACACGGCGGCAGCAGAGACGGCCGCAACGGCGGTACGGTGGAAATGGCGCATCAGTTTCTCCTTGAAGGGGTGGCAATCGGGTGCCGCGAACGCAACATGCACCCGCACGATCTAAGCACTGTCCATCACACCAACGATTCAACGCCGCATCCAGTGCACGCCGACCACAGCGCAGGTCAGTAACAAGCCCTACCAAAAGTAAGAAAAGTCTGACATAGCGGGCTGGATCACGATGAGCCGCCCTATCGCTTTGCCACTTCAGGCCGTGCCGGTAGAGCCGTAGCCGCCAGCGCCGCGCTCGGTCGCCACGAAGTCTGTCACCACGTTGAACTGGGCTTGCACTACGGGCACGATGACCATTTGTGCCAGGCGCTCCATCGGCTCGATCGTGAACGCCACATCGCTGCGATTCCAGGCGCTCACCATCAACTGCCCCTGATAGTCGCTGTCGATCAAACCCACCAGGTTGCCCAAAACGATGCCATGTTTGTGGCCCAGGCCCGAGCGGGGCAGGATCAGCGCGGCATAGCCAGGGTCCTTGAGGTACACCGCGATGCCCGTGGGCACCAGCTGCCACGCGTTGGGCTGCAGCGTGAGGGGCGCATCCAGACATGCGCGCAGGTCCAGGCCAGCGCTGCCAGGAGTGGCATAGGTCGGCAGTTGCTCGGCCATGCGCGGATCAAGAATCTTGACGTCGATCTTCATGAAACAGGTTCTCTTGGGAAAGTAAATGGGAGGCCTACGGCGAAAGCCTTCCGCGCACCGCAGAAAGCCCTGATCTTCGCCATGGCTGGCGCACAACAAGGTGCGCCACGCTCAGCGCGGCAACCGCCGAGCTATTTCTGCGACCAGTTGTTGCGCCAGTGCGCGCTTGGAGGCATGCGGCAGTTCGCGGTGGCCCTGCTCGTCCACCAGCAGCAGGGCATTGTCGTCTTGACCAAAAGTGGCGGGGCCAATGTTGCCCACCAGCAGCGGCACACCCTTGCGCAAACGCTTCGCAGTGGCATGGGCCAGCAAATCGTGGCTTTCAGCCGCAAAGCCCACGCAGTACAACGCCCCAGACTGGGCGCGGGGCGATTGGGCCACGCGGGCCAGGATGTCGGGGTTCTCCACAAAATTAAGCGCCGGGGGCTGGCCAGAGCCATCCTTCTTGATTTTTTCGGTGGACTGGCTTGCCACGCGCCAGTCCGCAACGGCCGCAGTTGCTATAAATAGAGTAGCGCCTTGCGCTTGCCCCTCAACGGCTTCAAACATATTTTGTGCTGATTTCACATCCAGCCTGCGTACGCCGCGGGGCGTGGGCAAATGCACAGGCCCTGCCACCAGAGTCACGTCGGCACCCGCTTCACGCGCAGCGCGGGCAATGGCAAAACCCATTTTTCCGCTCGAAAGGTTCGTGATGCCCCGCACGGGGTCGATGGCCTCGAACGTCGGGCCGGCCGTGATCAGCACTTTTTGGCCTGCCAGCACCTTGGGGGAGAAAAAGGCAATCACTTCTTCCAGCAATTCGCTGGGCTCCAACATGCGCCCATCGCCGGTTTCGCCGCAGGCCTGGTCGCCGTTGCCCACACCCAGCACCGTGGCACCGTCCTGCGCCACCTGGGCCAGGTTGCGCTGGGTGGCGGGGTGCGCCCACATCTCGCGGTTCATGGCGGGCGCCAGCAGCAACGGCACACGGTCGATGGGCCGGGCCAGGCACATCAGGCTCAGCAGCTCGTCGGCCCGGCCTTGCACCAGGCGGGCAATGAAATCAGCGCTGCACGGCGCAATCACGATGGCATCAGCCTCGCGGCTGAGGTTGATATGCGGCATATTGTTGGGCTCGCGGGCGTCCCACTGCGAGCCGTACACCGTGCGGCCCGACAGCGCCTGCATGGTCACCGGGGTGATGAACTGCTCAGCCGCCTCGGTCATCACCACCTGCACAGTGGCCCCCGCCTTGATGAGCTGGCGGCAAAAATCGGCTGCCTTGTAGCAAGCCACGCCCCCACTCAGACCCAGAACAATGTGTTTGCCAGCAAGCTCATTCATGGGCGCGAATTTAGCAGACCCCAGCGCGGGCTATGCACAGGCCCGCAAGAGCGCGAAGGTAGCGCCCATCTATAATCCCAATTTCCCACCACCATAAAACGACATGACCAAATTTGTCTTCGTCACCGGCGGTGTGGTGTCTTCCCTCGGTAAGGGAATCGCCTCAGCCTCCCTTGCCGCGATCCTCGAATCGCGGGGACTCAAAGTCACCCTCATCAAGCTTGACCCCTACATCAACGTAGATCCAGGAACCATGTCCCCCTTCCAGCACGGCGAGGTCTTTGTGACCGACGACGGCGCGGAAACCGACCTGGACTTGGGCCACTACGAGCGTTTCATTGAAACGCGCATGAAGAAGTCCAACAACTTCACCACCGGCAAGATCTACCAGTCCGTGCTCGAAAAAGAGCGCCGTGGCGACTACCTGGGCAAGACCGTGCAGGTCATCCCGCACGTCACCAACGAAATCCAGGAATTCATCAAGCGCGGCGCGGGCATTGGCACCGACGACGCGGTGGACGTGGCCATCTGCGAAGTGGGCGGCACCGTGGGCGACATTGAATCGCTGCCCTTCCTGGAAGCCGTGCGCCAGTTGAGCCTCAAGCTCGGCCCCAACAACTCGGCCTTCGTGCACCTGACTTACCTGCCCTGGATTGCCACGGCCGGCGAGCTCAAGACCAAGCCTACCCAGCACACCGTGCAAGAGCTGCGCAAGATCGGCATCCAGCCCGACGCATTGCTGTGCCGCGCACAAAAGCCGGTGCCGGAAGAAGAGCGCGAAAAGATCTCGCTGTTCACCAACGTGCCCGAATGGGGCGTGATCAGCATGTGGGACGTGGACACCATCTACAAGGTGCCCCGCATGTTGCACGAGCAAGGTCTGGACGGCCTGATCTGCGACAAGCTGCGCCTGAACACGCCCCCTACCAGCCTCAAGCGCTGGGATGAACTGGTGCACGAAACCGAGCACCCCCAAGGCGAAGTCACCATCGCCATGGTGGGCAAGTACGTGGACCTGTCGGACAGCTACAAGTCCGTCAACGAAGCGCTGCGCCACGCCGGCATGAAGAACCATGTGCGCGTGAAGATCGAGCACCTGGATTCCGAAACCATCGACAGCGCCAACGCCGCTGGCAAGCTGGCCAAGTACGACGCCATTCTGGTGCCCGGCGGCTTCGGCAGCCGCGGCGTCGAAGGCAAGATCAGCACCGCTCAGTTCGCCCGCGAGCACAAGGTGCCCTACCTCGGCATCTGCCTGGGCATGCAGGTGGCCACCATCGAATACGCCCGCCACGTCGCAGGGCTGGAAGGTGCCAACTCGACCGAGTTCGACCCTCAGGCCAAGCATCCTGTGATCGCACTGATCACCGAGTGGAAGGATGCCGACGGCACCATCAAGACGCGCGATGCGAACTCTGACTTGGGCGGCACGATGCGTCTGGGCGCGCAATCGTCTGACGTGCAGGCCGGCACCCTGGCCCATCGCATCTATGGCGACGTGGTGACCGAGCGCCACCGCCACCGCTACGAAGCCAACGTGAACTACCTGGACCAGTTGCGCAAGGCGGGCCTGGTGATTTCGGCCCTGACGCAGCGCGAGCAGCTCACCGAAATCGTGGAACTGCCCAGCACCGTGCACCCCTGGTACATCGGCGTGCAGTTCCACCCCGAGTTCAAGTCCACCCCCTGGGATGGCCACCCGCTGTTCAACGCCTTCATCAAGGCAGCGGTGGAACACCAGCAAGCGGCGAAAAAAGCCTGAAGGAGACGGCCATGCAACTGTGCGGATTCGACGTCGGCCTGAACCACCGGTTCTTCCTCATCGCGGGCACCTGTTCGATTGAAAGCCTGCAGATGTCACTGGATGTGGCGGGCCAGCTCAAGGAAGTCTGTACCGCCCTGGGCATTCCGCTGATCTACAAAGGCTCGTTCGACAAGGCCAACCGCTCCTCTGGCACCAGCCAGCGCGGCGTGGGGCTGGACGCGGGCCTGAAGATCCTGGACGAAGTGCGCCGCCAGTTGCATTTGCCCATCCTGACCGACGTACACGACGAATCGCAGGTCGCCCCCGTAGCCAGCGTGGTCGATGTGCTGCAAACACCCGCCTTCCTGTGCCGCCAGACGGACTTCATCCGTGCCGTGGCCCAGTCGGGCAAGCCGGTCAACATCAAGAAGGGGCAGTTCCTGGCCCCCTGGGACATGAAGAACGTCATTGACAAGGCCCGCGCTGCCGCGAACGAAGCCGGCCTGTCGGAAGACCGCTTCCTGGCCTGCGAACGTGGTGTGAGCTTTGGCTACAACAACCTTGTGGCCGACATGACCAGCCTGGCCGAGATGCGCAATTCGGGCGCGCCCGTGGTGTTTGACGTGACCCACTCGGTGCAAAAGCCCGGCGGCCTGGGTGCCGTGAGCGGTGGCGCCCGCGACATGGTGCCCGTGCTGGCCCGCGCAGGTGTGGCCGTGGGCGTGGCAGGGTTGTTCATGGAAACCCACCCCAAGCCCGCCGAAGCCTGGTCCGACGGCCCCAACGCCGTGCCGCTCAAGCACATGAAGGCGCTGCTGGAGACCTTGGTGGCCCTCGACGACGTGACCAAGAAAAACGGATTCCTCGAAAACAACTTTGGAGCCTGACCACATGCCCAGCGGCTACATCATCGCCAACGTCCGCGTGACGAACCCTGCCCAGTACGAGGAATACAAGAAATGGTCCACTGCGGCCTTCCAGGCCCACAACGCTGAAATCTGCGTTCGCGGCGGCGCAGTGGAAGTGATGGAAGGGGACTGGACCCCAGAGCGCGTGGTGATTGCCAAGTTCCCGAGCTTCGAGGCCGCCAAGGCCTTCTACCACTCGCCCGAATACGGCAAGGCCCGTGCCGCCCGCGAAGGCGCGGCCATCATGCACTTGGTCTGCGTCGAAGGCCTTTGACGCTCTGATTTTGATAGCTTATGGCGCTTTCTGCATAAGCGCTAGCACCCGATTTGACTTGAAACTTCTGTAAAAGGAAAAACCATGAGTGCCATCGTTGACATCGTAGGCCGCGAAGTGCTGGACAGCCGCGGCAACCCCACCGTCGAATGCGACGTGCTGCTCGAATCGGGCGTGATGGGCCGCGCAGCCGTGCCCTCGGGCGCATCTACCGGCAGCCGCGAAGCCATTGAGCTGCGCGATGGCGACAAGAGCCGCTACCTGGGCAAGGGCGTGCTCAAGGCCGTGGAACACATCAACACCGAAATCAGCGAAGCCGTGCTGGGCCTGGATGCTTCCGAGCAAGCCTTCCTGGACCAGACCCTGATTGACCTGGACGGTACCGAGAACAAGAGCCGCCTGGGCGCCAACGCCATGCTGGCCGTGTCGATGGCCGTGGCCCGCGCTGCCGCCGAAGAATCCGGCCTGCCCCTGTACCGCTACCTGGGCGGCATGGGCAGCATGCAATTGCCCGTGCCGATGATGAACGTCATCAATGGCGGCGCGCACGCCAACAACAGCCTGGACTTGCAAGAGTTCATGATCATCCCCGTGGGCGCCCCCACCTTCCGCGAAGCCCTGCGCTGGGGTGCGGAAGTGTTCCACGCCTTGAAGAAGATCCTGCACGACAAGGGCATCAGCACTGCCGTGGGTGACGAAGGCGGCTTTGCCCCCAGCGTGGAAAGCCACGAAGCAGCCATCCAGCTGATCCTGCAAGCCATCGAAGCCGCGGGCTACACCGCTGGCGACCAAATCGCCCTGGGCCTGGACTGCGCTGCCAGCGAGTTCTACAAAGACGGGCACTACGTGCTCGAAGGCGAAGGCGGCCTCAAGCTCACCGCCCAGCAGTGGACGGACATGCTGGCATCGTGGTGCGACAAGTACCCCATCATCAGCATCGAAGACGGCATGCACGAAGGCGACTGGGACGGCTGGAAGATCCTGACCGAACGCCTGGGCAAGAACGTGCAGCTGGTGGGCGACGACCTGTTCGTGACCAACACCAAGATCCTGAAGGAAGGCATCGACAAGCGCATCGCCAACTCGATCCTCATCAAGATCAACCAGATCGGCACGCTGACCGAAACGTTTGCCGCCATCGAAATGGCCAAGCGCGCTGGCTACACAGCCGTGATCTCGCACCGCTCGGGCGAAACCGAAGACAGCACCATTGCCGACATCGCCGTGGGCACCAATGCAGGCCAGATCAAGACCGGCTCGCTGTCGCGCTCGGACCGCATCGCCAAGTACAACCAGCTGCTGCGCATCGAAGAAGACCTGGGTGACGTTGCCCACTACCCCGGCCGCGAAGCCTTCTACAACCTGCGTTGACGTACTGCAGGGCATGCGCCGCTGTGCAAGCGCGGCGCGGCCCTGTGCTTGACCTCCTTCTCTGAGGCCACCCCATGGGCATCCGATTGGTTCCTGTTGTCCTGCTGGCGCTGCTGGTCGCACTGCATGCGCAGTTGTGGCTGGGGCGCGGCAGCCTGCCCCAGGTGGCTGCCATGCAGCAAAAAATCGAGGCGCAAAAAGCAGCCAACGCGCAGGTGCGCCAGGCCAATGAACGGCTGGCCTCGGAAGTGCATGACCTGAAAGAAGGTCTGGACATGGTGGAAGAAAAAGCCCGCAGCGAACTGGGCATGGTCAAGCAAGGCGAGGTGTACGTGCAGTTCACCCCGCGTTGAACGGCACTGCACCTGCCGCACCCCCTCCACAGCTCCCCTTAGTCTCTGACGCCCATGGCTATTCACCTCGTGGGCGCGCCGCACAGCGGAGTGCATGAACTTCTGGCAGCGCTGACTGCCGAGCTGGGCGTGCACACGGCTCAGCTGCATCCTTTGATGCAAGCCCTTCCCAGTGCTGACAGCGCGCTCCCGGCTTCACCAGAGGCTTCCTTGCCCCCGCTCACTCCCATCACTTTATTGACGGGACTCGACTGGCCTTGCCCCCCTGCCGAACAGGAAAACCGAGAACAATGCGATGCTGAACTGCGCCGCCAGCTTCAGGCCAGCGGCACCCCTTATCGGGTGGTGTATGGCAGCACCGCCCGCCGCGTGTCCACCGCGCTGGCCGCAGCCCAGGCGCTGCAAGCCGCGACCCCATCTACCGCACTGAGCCTCACACGAGCGCCCGTTGGTAGTGCAGATGGGCGGCGAGATGAGGACGATGACCAGGGGCGTTTGAAAATGCGCTCCTGGGGCTGTGAAAAATGCAGCGACCCGGTTTGCGAGCACCGCCTGTTCACATCACTGCGGCTGGCTGCCACGCGGTGACGGAAACACCGCAGCCTTGGGCTGCGGCCGAAACGTTCCTCAAGCGTCCTGCTTCACACCCTGCCGAATAGACTTGAGCAGAAGCACGATCTGGTTCGAAGCAAACCGGTAGCGGCCGTTGAGAATGGCGACCACATGGTCCCACTCCCCCTGTTAAGCCCATCGCACCATCTCGGCAGCCTGTTCGTGAAAGTAACGGTGCCGCGCCATCAGCAAAGGGTAAGCAGGGTGGTGGCCCAGCACGTCGGCGCCCACACCATGCAACCAGCGCCCCAATGCGCTGTAGTCATCCCGGCGGATCACGTCAGGGTCCAGCCCCACTGGCAGGCGCCCTTCCAGGTAGTCCATCAAGCGGGCTTTCCAGCGTTCGTGCGCGTTGATGGCGGCATCCACATCCAGCTCGGCAGGCACCGAATCTTCTGGCGGCGAAGCCAGGGCGATGGCCTCGCCAGCAGGGCCAGCCTGAGCCCCTGCGTTGGATGCCGACACTCCCAAAAATCGACGGAAAAAATCCATGCAAACCCTTCCTTCTGGGAAGGATCTTAGGAGAGGTCCGTCAAACTATCTGTCAACAATCGTCACCCTCTGGGCGGGCTCCGATCAGCACCTTGGGGCGGCACACCACACCCGCCCCATCGACCTGGGGCAAGCGGCACGGGCTTATTGAACGCCCGATGGCGCAGGCGGTTGGGCGGCAGCAGATTGCAGGAAGAGCTGCGCCGCATCCACCGCATCGAAGCGGTATTGCTGGCCACAGAACTCGCAACCCACCTCGATCTCGCTGCGCTCAGCCAGAATGCTTTCAGCCTCTTCAGCGCCCAGGCCGCGCAGCATGTTGGCCACGCGTTCGCGGCTGCAGGTGCAGGCAAAGCGCGGGCCGCGCTCACCCTCCAAGGGCTCGAAGCGCAGCAGCTTTTCTTCCCAGAACAAGCGCCGCAGAATGGTGTCCACATCCAGGGTCAGCAACTCGTCGCGGGTCAGGCTGGAAGCCAGATGGGCGATACGGTTGTAGTCTTCGTTGTGACCAATCTGGTCTTCGTTCTCGCGGTGCGATAGCCCCTGGGCCAGGTTGCCCTCGCCCTTCAAAGGCATGCGCTGGATCAGCAAGCCCGCAGCCACCTCGCTGTTGGCCGCCAGCACCAGCACAGTGTCCAGCTGCTCCGACTGCAGCATGTAGTGCTGCAGCACATCCGACAGGCGTTCGAGTTTTTCGTTATGGTCGCCGTGCAGCGGCACCACGCCCTGGTAGGGTTGCTGGCCTGGCAGGCGGTCCTTGGGATCCAGCGTGATGGCGCAACGCCCGCCGCCGCCCACATTGACCATCTGGCTCAGCCGGGCATCGGCAGCGATGTCGCAGTTGATGGTGGCGGTAGCGCGCAGGCTGAGGTCCGACTGCACCTCCGCCACCGCCACCTTCACCGGGCCATCCCCGAACACCTGCAGCACCAGCGCACCGTTGAACTTGATGTTGGACTGCATCAGCACACCAGCCGCAGCCATCTCGCCCAACAACTCCTGCACCGGTGCGGGATAGGCGCCGGTGGCCGAATTGCTGTTGCGGCGCTGCAGGACCTCGGTCCAGGCATCGGTCAGCCGCACGATCATGCCGCGCACGGGCAGGCCTTCAAACAAAAACTTGTGGAGTTCAGACACTCGGGGATTCCAGAAAAACAAAAATAGAAGGCGCGAAGATCTCAATCGATGCGGCGCAGGCCCTGCTTGAAGCGGCGGGCGTTCTCGATGTAGTGCAGCGCGCTTTGGCGCAGCCCCTCGATCTGCTCGGGCGTCAATTCGCGCACGGCCTTGGCCGGGGCGCCGATGATCATCGATCCATCGGGGAATTCCTTGCCTTCGGTGACCAGTGCACCTGCGCCCACCAGGCAGTTCTTGCCAATCTTCGCGCCATTGAGCACCACGGCGCCAATGCCGATCAGCGACTCGTCTCCAATGGTGCAGCCATGCAGCATGACCTGGTGCCCCACGGTGACGCGCTCGCCCACCACCAGCGGCTGACCAAAATCGGCGTGCAGCACGCTGGCGTCCTGGATGTTGGTGCCCGCGCCGATGCTGATGCGTGCGGTATCGCCCCGCACCACGGCGCCAAACCATACGCTGGCGTCTTCACCCAGATGCACATCGCCCATGACCTGGGCACTGTCGGCTACCCACGCGGAACCCGGCACCAGCGGCGCCACACCATCCAGTTCATACAAAGCCATGCAACACACTCCGGTGAAAAGACAAAGGGGCTGCCAATTGGTTACAAAGCGTGTGCAGTGCGCTCAGCAGCAGGGCCTAGAATTGTACGGATGGAGCTTCGCCAATGTGCATTGCAGGTTTTGCAACTTGCCGACCCTGATCAAAAATCGGCTGCAGCGCTTGCCCTGCAAGCGCAACTAGCTACATATTCGATAGCAGAGAAATTCACACCCAGCCAGGCTGAGATCGGCACCCTGCCGGGGCACCCCGAGCGCCCCCTGCTGCTGCGCCACACCGAGATGGCCCGGCGCTCACCCGCCACCCCCGAAGGGCGTGCCGTGCTGGTGCATGCCATTGCCCATATTGAATTCAACGCCATCAATCTGGCACTCGACGCTATCTGGCGCTTTGACGGCATGCCGCCGGCTTACTACCACGACTGGCTGCGGGTGGCCGCCGAAGAGGCCACGCACTTTGAAATGCTGCGTGGCCACCTGCGTGCGCACGGTTACGACTATGGCGACTTCCCGGCGCACCAGGGCCTGTGGACCATGTGCGAGAAAACGCAGCACGACATCGTGGCGCGCATGGCCCTGGTGCCGCGCACCATGGAAGCCCGCGGGCTGGACGCCACGCCCTTGATTCAGCGCAAGCTTCGGCAGGTGGGCACGTCCGATGCGTTGGCTGCCGCCACCATCCTCGATACCATCCTGCACGACGAGGTGGGCCACGTGGCCATCGGCAACCACTGGTACCGGTGGCTGTGCGAACGCGACGGACTGAACCCGGAGCCGCACTACGCCGTCCTGGTGCGGCAATACGAAGCCCCGCGCCTCAAACCGCCGTTCAACGACGACGCCCGCCGCCGCGCTGGATTCACTGAAACGGAACTTCAATGGCTGCAGCAGGGCTGAGCGAAACGCCCGGGAATTGGGCGCTCCCTAAAATGAGTCGGTTGTTTTTGCATCTTTTGAATCGTTCACACGTGAGTAGCCAGCCATGTCCACTACACCCGCCAATGCAGCGGCCTATCCTGCAAGCAACACATCGGGGCAAGCCACTGTGGCCATGATCGCGCGCCAAGCCATCGTCAATGCCCAGCAAGCAGTGATTGGCTATGAGCTGTTCAACCGTTCGCGCACCGGCATCGGGCACACCGCCGCCACCGATGTGATTCTGGTGTTCACAGCGCTGTCGCATGCGGGCACGGAAGAGCTGGTCGGCAAGAAGCTGATTTTTGTGAACTGCACGCACGAAAGCCTCTCGGGCGGCCACCTGGAACTGCTGGACCCCGATAAGGTAGTGCTGGAGATTCCGCCGCTGGGCCACGCAGCTGCGCAGGAGGTGGAAACGCGCCTGCCCATCCTCATGGGCCTGCGTGATCGCGGCTTTCACCTCGCCTTCAACCACACCGTACTCGAATCGGCTTATGCCGCCTGGTTGCCCCTGGCCGACTACATCAAGCTGGATCTGTCGGTGCTGGCCCCTGACCAACTGGCCGTGCTGATCCGCTACGCCGCACGCAACAGCCAGGCGGAGTTGATTGCCGAGAAGGTCGAGACAGCCCAGCAATACGACATGGTTTCCAGCCAAGGGGTGCAACTGTTCCAGGGCTACTGGTTCGCGCGCCCCTCGCTGGTAGAGACCAAGCTGCTCTCGCCTGCACAGGCCAGCATCGTCCACCTCATCAACCTGGTGCGCAAGCAAGCCAGCACCGACGATATTGAAGAGGTGCTGAAGAAGGATGCCGGTCTGGCGTTCAACCTCATGCGCCTCATCAACTCGGCCGGGTTTGGGCTGAACCGGGAGATCACCTCCTTCCGCCAGGCCGTGATGCTGCTGGGGCTGAAAAAGCTGTTCCGCTGGGCGGCCCTGCTGCTCACGGCCGCACGCACGGGTGCAGCGCCGTCTTCGGTGGGCCAGACCGCCGTGGTGCGCGGCCGGTTGATGGAATTGCTGGCGCTGGAGAGCATGCCCCCGGAAGAAGCCGACCAGGCCTTCGTGGTGGGCATCTTCTCGTTGCTGGATGTGATGCTGTCCATTCCCATGGAATCGGCCCTCAAGCTGCTGACCGTGCCTGACGCCGTGGCCGCCGCCCTGCTGCGCCGCGAAGGCGTGCTGGGCGACCTGCTCACGCTGGCTGAAGCCTGCGAATCGAGCGACGACGCCGTTTTCCACAAGGCGGCAGGGACACTGCACCTGAGCAGCCAGCAGATCAACATGGCCCACCTGCAAGCCCTGGCCTGGGCAGACCAGATGACCGAGTGAACTGCCCAGCGGCCCGCTTGCATGGCGCCGCTGGCGGCAACGCGCGGCTGGATGGGTGCCAGCCGCCGAGGGCTCGCCCACGGTGCTCGGGCATTGCACCGCCCCCGTCAAGACAGCGCCTAGAATGTGACGAAGCGTTCCGCTCAATCCTTTTCTAGCCGCATCATGTTGAGCACCACCGAACAAAACATCCCGCCCGCCGATACCGCTGTCCCGCAGGAAGATGTGGACGCGAGCAACATGGCCGTCATTGCGCGCCAGGCGATCGTGGACCATAACCGTGCGGTCTACGGTTACGAGTTGTTCGACCGTTCCACCGCATCGGACGCCCACACCGCCGCCAGCGATGCCGCACTGCTATTCAACGCCTTGTCCTATGCGGGCACCGAAGCCCTGGTGGGCAAGAAAACGGTGTTCATCAACTGCACGCACGAGAGCTTGGCGGGCGGCCACCTGGAGCTGATCCACCCCGAAAAGGTGGTACTGGAAGTGCCCCCACTGCCCGACACCGCAACGCAGGAAGAAATCGACCAGCGCGTGCCCGTGCTGCAGGCTCTGCGCGAACGCGGTTTTCGCCTGGCGCTGAACCAGAACGCCTTGCGCAAGCCCTACGCCAGCTGGATGCCCCTGGCCTCCTTCATCAAGCTGGACTTGCAGACCTTCAAGCCCGAGTTGGCAGGCCCGCTGGTGAAGTTTGCGAGCCAATACGCCAAAGCCACGCTGGTGGCTGAAAAGGTGGAAACCGCCGAACAGTTCCAGATGATGTCGAACCTGGGCGTGAAACTGTTCCAGGGCTTCTGGTTTGCCAAGCCCTCCCTGGTCAAAGCCACCACCATCCGCCCTTCGCAAGCCACCATCATTCAGCTCATCAACCTGGTGCGCAAACAGGCGGACACCAGCGAGATCGAAGACCTGCTCAAGAAAGACCCCACCCTGTCTTTCAACCTGCTGCGCTTCATCAACTCCTCGGGGTTTGGACTGTCGTGCGAAGTGACTTCCTTCCGCCACGCGGTGATGATCCTGGGCCTCAAGAAGCTGTTCCGCTGGGCGGCGCTGCTCATGACCACCTCACGCGATGGAGCCCCTCCTGCCGTGGGCCAGACCGCCGTGGTGCGCGGACGCCTGATGGAGCTGCTGGCGGCCGAATTGCTGCCCCCGGAGGAATGCGACAACGCGTTCGTGGTGGGGGTGTTCTCGCTGCTCGACACCATGCTGAACGTGCCGCTGGAAAAAGCCCTCGAATCGGTGGCCCTGCCCCAGCCGGTGACAGATGCCCTGCTGCACGGCACCGGCGTATTCGCGCCGTTCCTGGAGCTGACCAAGGCCTGTGAATCTGGCGATGACGCGACGTTTGCCCGCGTGGCCGACGAACTGCATCTGTCGAACCGCCAGGTCAACTGGGCCCACCTGCAGGCGCTGGCCTGGGCCGAAGACCTGAACGGGGACTGATACCCAGAACTTCTTCGCAGAGAAACCAAAAAGGGCTCCGAGCAACGGAGCCCTTTTTGCTTGCGGGGTGCAACACGGCCCCCATGCAAACGCAGGACTCAGCCGCGTGGATGGTGCTGCGCATGCAGCGCCTTGAGCCGCTCCCGCGCCACGTGGGTGTAGATGGTGGTGGTCGAAATATCGGCATGCCCCAGCAGCAGTTGCACCACGCGCAAATCCGCCCCGTGGTTGAGCAGGTGGGTGGCAAAGGCGTGGCGCAGTGTGTGGGGTGACAGGGGCACAGTGATGCCCGCCACCTGCGCCCACTTTTTCACAATCACCCAGAACATCACGCGCGTCATGCCCTCGCCGCGGTGGGTCACGAACAGGTCATCCGTCTGCTGCCCGGCCAGGATGGCGCCGCGCGCCTCTTGCAGGTAGCGCTGCAGCCAGCTGCGCGCTTCTTCGCCAAAAGGCACCAGCCGCTCCTTGTTGCCTTTGCCCATCACGCGCAGCACGCCTTCGTTCAGCCCCACCTGAAAGGTCTTGAGCGTGACCAGTTCCGTCACGCGCAGGCCGCTGGCATACATCAGCTCCAGCATGGTGCGGTCGCGCAGGCCCAGGGGGTTGCCCAGGTCAGGGGCGCTGAGCAAGGCCTCCACATGGGCCTGCGACAGGGTTTTGGGTACCCGCAAGGGCTGGCGTGCAGCCTGCAGGCGCAGGGTCGGGTCCTGGGTGATGCGGCGTTCGCGCAAAGCCCAGTGAAAGTACCTGCGCAGCACCGTCAGGCGCCGGTTGGCCGAGGTGGCCCGCGTTTGCGCATGGCGGGCAGCAAAGTAGCCGCTCAGGTGCATTTCGGCTGTGGCGTCCAGCGCCAGCGGGGGCTGCTGCTGTGCCAGCCACTGGGCGTAGAGCGTGAGGTCACGGCGGTACGCCGCCAGGGTGTTGCGCGAGAGGCCGTCTTCCAGCCACAGGGCATCTACAAAGGTATCGATCGCGCGCAGGCTGTCTTCAAGCATCCAAAAACGATAGCACGCCCACAGTACGCGCCATGAAAAAAGCCGCGCAGGCCAGGCCCGCGCGGCTTTGCTTCAGTGCAGTGCTCAGTCGAGCGTGAGCTTTTGCTTGGCCACCACGTCTTTGTAGACGCTGAACTCGGCCTTGATCTGCTCGGCAAACTGCTCGGGCGTGTTGCCCACCACGATGGAGCCGGTGTCTTCGATGCGCTTTTTCACGGCCGGGTCTTCCAGCGCCTTGCGCACGGCGGCATTGACCTTGTCCACCACGTCCTTGGGCAGGCCTTTGGGCCCCACGATGCCGTAGTAGGCCATGCGGTTCACAGGCTCCAGCCCCACTTCCTTGAACGTAGGCACATTGGGCAGAGCGGCCACGCGCTGCGGTGCGGCCACCACGATGGGCACCAGGCGGTTTTCCTTGATGAAGGGCAGCGCTGAGGGCAGGTTGTCAAAAATCATGGGCACCTGGCCCGCCACGGTGTCATTCAGGGCGGGGCCTGCACCCCGGTAGGGGATGTGCGTCACGAACGTACCGGTCAGGCTCTTGTACAGCTCCATCTGCAGATGCCCGATACCGCCGGTGCCCGACGAAGAGTACGAATACTTGCCTGCGGACTTCTTCAGCTCAGCCAAAAATGCCTTGTAGTCCTTGGCAGGGAAGCTGGGGTGCACCGCAATGATGTTGGGCGTGGCCGCGATGTTGATGATGGGCGTGAAATCGGTCAGCGGGTTATAGGGCGTCTTGGGGTTGATGGCAGGGTTGGCCGCCGTGGTGGAGACGGTGGCAATGCCCAGCACATAGCCGTCGGGCGCCGACTTGGCTGTTTCATTGGCGCCCACGATGCCACCGCCACCCGCTTTGTTTTCCACGATGACGCTCTGGCCCAGGGCCTTGCCCAGCGGGTCGGCGATCACGCGGGCAATGATGTCGGTGGTGCCGCCGGGTGCAAAGGGCACCTGCAGCTTGATGATTTTGTTCGGGTAGGCTTGCGCGGCTGCAGATCCTGCAGCAGTGGCCAGTACCAGCGCGATCCAGTGGCGACGGTCCATCGATTTCTCCTTTTGGGGTTTTCGTACGTCTGCAATGTTATGCGAATGTTTTTCCGGCGGGTCTTAGGGATTTCGCACAGATACACGGGGCATACGCGCCGGTGCGTGGTGCCCGATGCAACGGCCGGCTGATAGCCTGCCAGCCCACCCGGGGCAGGCGCTTCAGGTATTCTCGAAACGTGAATTACGCCCAGCTCCTGCTTCCAGATTTCTCCCTCATTCTGTTTGGTTACCTGCTGTGCCGGTATACCCCTCTGAACCGCTCCATCTGGCAGCCCGTTGAGAGCCTGGTGTATTACCTGCTGTTTCCGGTACTGCTGTTCCAGTCCATCGTCAAAAGCCCGATTGACGTGGGCGCCGCGTCCAGCCTGATGGCGGCGGGGCTGCTCTCGGGCGTGGCGGGCATTGCTCTGGCGTATTCGCTGCCCTACTGGCCCTGGCTGGGCTCGCACCTGGAGCGCCGCGACCATGCCGCCAGCGCACAGGTGGCGTTTCGCTTCAATTCGTTCATCGGCCTGGCGATTGCCGAGCGCCTGGCAGGCGCGCAAGGCTTGCTGATGATTGCGGTGCTGATTGGTGTGTGCGTGCCGCTGTTCAACGTGGCCGCCGTGTGGCCCATGGCACGCCACGGCGGCCAGGGCTTTGTGCGCGAGCTGCTGCGCAATCCGCTCATCATCGCCACGGCGTCGGGCCTGGTGGCCAACCTGCTGGGCTTTCGCATACCGGGCTGGATGGAGCCCACCGTCAGCCGCATCAGCGCATCATCGCTGGCCCTCGGGCTGATGGCGGCAGGCGCGGGCATGCAGTTTGGGCTGCTGGGCCGCAGCCGCCTGCTCACGGTGTCGGTCCTGTCCATTCGCCACCTGATTCAACCGCTGATTGCCTGGGGCATGGCGCATTGGTTCCAGCTCGACGCCGTGCAAACCACGGTGCTGCTGGCCTTCTCTGCCCTGCCCACGGCGTCTACCTGCTACGTGCTGGCGGCGCGCATGGGCTACAACGGGCCCTATGTGGCCGGGCTCGTCACGCTGTCTACCGTGCTGGGAGTGGCCAGCCTGCCATTCGCACTGGGATTTTTGCGATGAAACCCACCATCGACCGACGCGCCTTGCTGGGTGCCCTGGTTCTGCTGGCAGCGGGCGCAGGGCTGCCCGGCTGCGACCGAAAGCCTGCCACCCAGCCTGTGCCAGCGGGTGCCACCGTGCTGGCGCTGGGCGACTCGCTGACCTCGGGCGTGGGCGCATCGGCCGACACCGCCTACCCCACCCTGCTGGCAGCCCGCACGGGCTGGAACGTGATCAACGCAGGTGTTTCAGGCAACACCTCGGCCCAGGCGCTGGAGCGGCTGCCCGCCCTGCTACAGGAACACCGGCCCGCGCTAGTGATCGTGAGCATCGGCGGCAATGACTTTTTGCGGCGCCTGTCGCTCGAAACCACGCGCACCCACCTTCGCCGCATTGGCGAGCAGGCGCGTGCCAGCGGCGCGCAGGTGCTGCTGGTGGCCGTGCCCGGCCTATCGCTCATGGCCGCTGCAGGACACCTGAGCGACCACGAGGTGTACGCAGAGACAGCCAAGGCGCTGAAGATTCCGCTGCATGCCTATGGCTGGTCTACCGTGCTGGCCGATGCCCGCTTGCGCGCCGACAGCGTGCATGCCAATGCAGCCGGCTACGCGCGTTTTACCGATGGGCTGGTGCAGACGCTGCAAAGCACCGGATTGCTATCAAAAACGTAGCTGCCAGCGCTTATCCATCAAGCGCTATAGCCTGATTTCACCTCAAACCGCCAGCGCCCAGGCCACATGCTCGCGCACCAGCTCGCTCGGTTCGTGCGCGCGCGACTGCAGGGCGCTGCGCAGCTCAGCGCTGTCAGCCTGCCGCAGTGCGTTGCCCAGCGCCACGGCCACGTTGCGCAGCCAGCGTTCGTGGCCGATGCGGCGAATGGGGCCGCCCTCGGTCATGCGCAAAAAGGTGGGTTCGTCCCACGCAAACAGGTGCACCAGCTGCTGGCCCGACAAGCCCTTGCGCTCGTCAAAATCAGGCAGGCGGCTGACCTGGGCGAACTTGTTCCAGGGGCACACCAGCTGGCAATCGTCGCAGCCGTAAATGCGGTTGCCCATCAGGGGCCGCAACTCCAGCGGAATGGGGCCTGCGTATTCAATGGTCAGGTAAGAGATGCAACGCCGCGCATCCACGCGGTGGGGCGCCACGATGGCCTGCGTGGGGCAGGCATCGATGCACGCGCTGCAGCTGCCGCAGTGGGCGGTGACGGGCTCGGTGGCCGGCAGGGCCATGTCCACGTAGATCTCGCCCAAAAAGAAGGTGGAGCCCGCCTCGCGGTTGAGCACCAGCGTGTGCTTGCCGCGCCAGCCCTGGCCGCTGCGGGCGGCCAGCTCGGCCTCCAGCACAGGGGCTGAATCGGTGAACACCCGGTGGCCAAAAGGCCCCACCGCTTCGGCGATGCGGTCGCTGAGTTTTTGCAGGCGGGCGCGCAATACCTTGTGATAATCGCGCCCCCTGGCGTACATCGAGACAATGCCTTCTGCGGGGCGCTGCAGGCGCTGCAGCTCCATGGCTTGCCAGCCGCCCGCCTGGGCCACGGCGGGGGCGCTGTCCCGGTCGCGAGGCAGATAGTCCATGCGCGCGGTGATCACGCTCACGGTGCCGGGCACCAGCTCGGCCGGGCGGGCGCGCTTCAAGCCGTGGGCGGCCATGTAATGCATGTCACCATGGAACCCTTGCGCCAGCCACTGCATCAATCCCGGTTCTGACGCAGACAAATCCACCCCGGCCACGCCGATTTGGGAGAATCCCAGCTCGCGGGCCCACTCCTGAATTTGAGGAACGAGTTGACTGTTGCACCACATACCGGCCAGATTGTAGAAAGCCCCGGCACAGCCCAGGCCACCACCACCTGGCGCAGCGAGGACGACACCGCCGCCTGGGCCCAGCGGCTGGCAGCGCAGCCTGCGCTGGCCAACGCATTCATCACCCTGCACGGCGACCTGGGCGCGGGCAAAACCACCCTGGTGCGCCACCTGCTGCGCGCGCTGGGTGTGCAAGGCCGCATCAAGAGCCCCACCTACGCCGTGGTGGAGCCGCACGAAGCCGCACAGCTGGCCATCTGGCACTTTGACTTCTACCGCTTTGACGACCCGCGCGAGTGGGAAGACGCGGGCTTTCGGGACATCTTTGCCAGCCCCGGGCTCAAGCTGGCAGAATGGCCAGAAAAGGCTGCAGCGCTTACCCCGCCTGCAGACCTTGCTATACACATTGAAGCAATGGACGAAACCGAAAGGCAAGTCACCCTGCGTGCAGGCACCGCCACCGGCCGCAGCCTGCTCCAAGGATTGAGCGCATGACCGCTGACGCACACCCCGCCCGCCCACCGCGCTCGCCCAGCCGGCGCAGCCTCTTGCAGGCCGGCAGTTTGGTGCTGCTGCTGGGCACGCAGCAGATTGCGCGCGGCGCCAGCATCCTGGCCGTGCGGGTGTGGCCAGCGCCCGAATATTCGCGCGTCACCATCGAGTCAGATACCAAGCTGGTGGCCAAGCAATTTTTCGTGACCACCCCACCCAGGCTGGCGGTGGACATTGAAGGCATTGACCTGAGCCCTGAGCTGCGCGAACTGGTCGCCAAGGTCAAGCCCGACGATCCGAACATTGCCGGCATCCGCGTGGGGCAAAACGCCCCTGGCGTGGTGCGACTGGTGGTCGATTTGAAGCAGGCCGCACAGCCCCAGGTGTTCACCCTGCCGCCCATCGCGGCCTACCAGCACCGCCTGGTGTTCGACCTGTACCCGGCAGAGCCGGTGGACCCGCTCGAAGCCCTGATTGCCGAGCGCTTGCGCGACACCACACCCGCAGCGCCCACAGCAGGCGCCACCACAGCCCAGCCCGCCAAGCCGCACGAACCGGCCGACCCCCTGGGCGACCTGATTGCCCAGCACGCCCACCGCCCCGGGCCCAGTGCCACGCCCGCCCCGGCCGAGCCCACCCCTGCAGCCCCGCCCGTCGCCGCCAACCGCCCAGGCGGGCGCGCCACAGCTACGCAGACCGACCGCATCATCATCGTGGCGCTGGACCCCGGCCATGGCGGTGAAGACCCCGGCGCCATTGGCCCCGCCGGCACGCGTGAAAAAGACGTGGTGCTGCGCGTGGCCCACCTGCTGCGCGACCGCATCAACGCCACCACCGTGGGCGGCAACCCCATGCGCGCGTTTCTGACCCGCGACGGCGATTACTTCGTGCCCCTGGGCACGCGGGTGGAAAAAGCGCGGCGCGTGCAGGCCGACCTGTTCGTCAGCATCCACGCCGACGCCTTTACGACCCCCGCCGCGCGCGGTGCCAGCGTGTTTGCGCTGAGCCAAAGCGGTGCATCCAGCACGGCCGCACGCTGGCTGGCCAACAAGGAAAACCAGGCCGACCTGGTGGGTGGCCTGAACGTACAGAGCAAAGACCGCCACGTGCAGCGCGCCCTGCTGGACATGAGCACCACCGCGCAGATCAACGACAGCCTGGCCCTGGGCACCGTGCTGCTGGGCGAGATTGGCAATATCGGCCGGCTGCACAAGCCGCGCGTGGAACAAGCGGGCTTTGCCGTGCTCAAGGCGCCCGACATTCCCAGCGTGCTGGTAGAGACTGCCTTCATCAGCAACCCCGAAGAAGAAGCCCGCCTGCGCAGCAGCGCCTACCAGCAGCAGCTGGCCGATGCGCTGATGCGCGGCATCACCCGCTACTTCGCCAAGAACCCGCCGCTGGCGCGCAGCCGGTCGGTGTGAGGTTTGAACCTGTTCACGATCCTTTCGGGCATCGTGAACAGGACCTCGCTGGCGCCAACAACTGGCAGGCTAAGACGCCAGACGGAAAACGCTCACCACCTCGGCCAGCTTGGCCGCCTGGTGGCGCAGGCTGTCGGCAGCGGCGGCGCTTTGTTCCACCAGCGCTGCGTTTTGCTGGGTCACCTGGTCCAGATGGGTGACGGCTTCGCCCACCTGGCTGATGCCGGTGGTCTGCTCGCTCGTGGCGCTGGAGATTTCGCCAATCAGGTCACTCACCCGCTGCACCTGGGCCACGATGCCCTCCATGCTGCGCCCGGCCTCGCTCACCAGCTGGGTGCCGTTTTCCACTTTCTCGACGCTGGCGCCGATCAGGGTCTTGATCTCGCGGGCCGCGTCGGCTGAGCGTTGGGCCAGGCTGCGTACCTCGCTGGCCACCACCGCGAAGCCCCGGCCCTGCTCGCCTGCGCGGGCCGCCTCCACGGCAGCGTTCAGCGCCAGGATGTTGGTCTGGAAGGCAATGCCATCGATCACGGAAATGATGTCGGTGATCTTGCGCGAGGCAGCGGAGATTTCTTCCATGGGGCTCACCACCTGTCCCACCACTTCGCCGCCCTGCACGGCCGCGCGTGAGGCCTCGCCCGCCAACGCGGCCGCCTTGTGTGCGGTATCGGCATTGTTCTTGACGGTGCTGGTCAGCTCTTCCATCGACGCGGCGGTTTCTTCCAGGTTGCTGGCCTGTTCTTCGGTGCGCTGGCTTAGGTCAGCATTGCCCGTCGCAATCTCGCTGGAGCCGGTGGCAATGCTGTCGCTGCTGAGGCGCACCTCGCCCACGATACGCACCAGCGAGGCCTGCATCTGCTGCATGGCCAGCATCATCTCGGCCACCTCGCCCCGGCCACTCACCTGCACAGGGCGGGACAAGTCGCCCTCGCCGATACGGCGCGCCACGCCGCTGACTTCGCTGAGCGACTGGCGGATACGCGCCACCAGCACCCACGACAGCACCACCAGCACCACCAGCAACGCCAGCCCCGCCACACCGGCCACCACCACCGCCATGCGATACGAGCGGATGAGCGCATTGGCCTCAGCCGCCTGGGCTTCCGAGCGCTCAATCTGGTAGGCCACCATCTTGTCGGCCACGGCGTTGTAGCGGTCTACCACCGGTGCAAACTCCTTCAAGGCAAAGTCCCTGGCCTGCGCCACGTCGCCCGCCTTCTTCATGGCCAGCGCCTTGTCGCGCGTTTCCAGGTACGACTTGCGCACGGTGGCCAGTTCTTCCTGAATGCGCAGCCCACCGGGGCTTTCTCCAGCTCGGTGTAGCGCTGCTGCACCTTGGTCGTGTCGGCCGTGGTGCTGCCCATCACGTCCTTGAAATAGCCTTGCAGGTCGTCCCCATCGGTTTGTGCGATGGACAGCACCCGCGTGGCGTTCACCGCAATGTTGCTGCGCCAGCGCAGCGCCAGTTGCAGGCGCTCCACCTGTTCGTGGCCCAGTTCTTCCACCGTGGCGCCCAGTTGCTGCACCCGCACCAGGCTCAGCGCCAGGATGACCACCAGGGCCAGCACTGCCACCCCGGCCAGCAGGCTGATCTGCTGGGCAATGGTCAGCCGGTTGAGCCCCTGGGCGGGATGAGAGGTGTGTTCAGACATTGAGCACTTTCCCTTCTTGTTGTAGGCCGGTTCAACCGCGTGACGCACTCCTTGACGTGTGCACCAGCCCGGTCGGGCCCTGATGATTTCGTGAAGCAACCCAAGCCACGATGAACCTCTGCCGGTGCGGTGACAAGCCCATCCCCCCCCGCATTCACCCCAATTCCTACAGAAGCGCAAGCCCAGGGCTGACACCGCGCAGGGCGGCAGCGATTCACAGTGAAGCCATGGGCCAGACCACCGGCTGCCAAACGCGAAGGCACCGGCCCACCTCCACTTGCGAAAGGAACACACCATGCTGCAAACACGTCATCTCATCGGGGCCACGGCCCTGGTTGCTGCCCTGGCCATGGGCGGCTGCGCGTCCAACCCCACCAATGCACAAATCGGCACGGGGGTAGGTGCCGCCGCTGGCGGCCTGGTGGGCAATGCGGTTTTTGGCGGCACTCTGGGCACCGTGGGTGGTGCCGCAGCGGGCGCACTGATCGGCCACGAAATTGGCGAAGACAAGGACCAGCGCCGCGCGCCGCGCCGATAAGCAGAGTACAAGCAAAAAGAGCTGCTAGCGCTTATCCCAAAAGCGCTAGCAGCTCTTAATTCAATAGCAAATTTAGGACTGCGCAGGCTGGTTGCGCCCCGCCTTCCACGCGCTGGCAATCGCAATCAGACCCGGCACCAGGATCAGCGCCCAGATGATCTTGTCCAGGTTTTCCTTCACCCAAGGCAGGTTGCCAAAGAAGTAGCCTGCCGTGGCAATGCCTAGCACCCACAGCAGCGCGCCGCCCACGTTGTAGGCCGTGAACTTGGTGCGGCTCATTTCCGCCACGCCCGCCACAAAGGGCGCGAAGGTGCGAATGAAGGGCATGAAGCGTGCAATGACGATGGTGATGCCGCCATAGCGCTCGTAAAAGTCATGCGCCTGGTTGAACGCCCGCTTGTTGAACCAGCGCGAGTCTTCCCACTGGAACACCTTGGGGCCAAAGTAACGCCCGATGGTGTAGTTGCACTGGTCGCCCAGGATGGCCGCCACGATGAGCACCACGCACGCCAGCGGAAAATTCATCAGGCCCGCGCCGCACAGCGCGCCCACGATGAACAGCAACGAATCCCCCGGCAGAAAGGGCATGACCACCACGCCGGTTTCCACAAACACGATCAGGAACAGCAGCGCGTACACCCACATGCCGTAGCTCTGCACGAACGCCTCTAGGTATTTGTCTACGTGCAGAATGAAATCGAGCAGAAAGGTCACTATTTCCATGAACGGGCCTTGCGTGGCTGGGGTGAGGAGGTTGAAAGCAGCGCGCATTATCCCCATCACCCTGCTATCAAATCCCCATGGGGCCGACGCCTAAAATCTGGCGGGTGAACCCAACCCAGCCCACCTCCGAAGTCTCCGCGCCCGAAGCATCCCTGCCCGGCACGCGCCGCCCGATCCGCGACCTGCCCGACGAACTCATCAGCCAGATTGCCGCTGGCGAAGTCGTGGAGCGCCCCGCCTCGGTGGTGCGCGAGCTGGTAGACAACGCGCTGGACGCGGGCGCCACGCAAATCACCGTGCGGCTGCTGGCCGGCGGCGTGCGCCTGATTGCGGTGGAAGACGACGGCCTGGGCATTCCGCCCGAAGAGCTGCCCGTGGCACTGCGCCGCCATGCCACCAGCAAGATCACCAACCTGCACGACCTGGAAACCGTGGCCACCATGGGCTTTCGGGGCGAGGCGCTGGCGGCCATCAGCTCGGTGTCGGAGATGGCCCTGCTCTCGCGCCCGCCCACGCAGGCCAGCGCCTTTTTGCTGGACGCGCGCAGCGGCGAGCTGCGCCCTGCCGCCCGCAGCCAGGGCACGACGGTGGAAGTGAAAGAGCTGTTCTTCTCCACCCCCGCGCGCCGCAAATTTCTGAAGACCGATGCGACCGAGCTGGCGCACTGCATTGAATCCGTGCGCCGCCACGCGCTGGCGCGGCCCGATGTGGGCTTTGCCATCTGGCACGAGGGCAAGCTGGTGGAGCAGTGGCGCGCCACCTTTGTGCCCGGCGAAGGCAACCCGCAAGACGCACTGGCCCGCCGCCTGTCGGACGTGCTGGGCGAGGACTTCGTCACCCAGTCGGTCGCCGTGCAGCACCGCGTCGGGCCGGTCACGGTCACCGGCCGCGCAGGCTTGCCCGACGCCGCCCGTTCGCGCCCCGACCACCAGTACTGCTACGTCAACGGCCGCTTTGTGCGCGACAAGGTGCTCACCCACGCCGCTCGCGCCGCCTATGAGGACGTGCTGCACGGCCACAAGCAACCCATCTACGCGCTGTATGTCGAGATCGACCCCGCCCGCGTGGACGTGAACGTGCACCCCACCAAGATCGAGGTGCGCTTTCGCGACAGCCGCGAAGTGCACCAGGCTGTGCGCCATGCGGTGGAAAACGCGCTGGCCGCGCCCCGCGCAGCCCTGGCAGCGGCCCAGGCCGCACATGCTGCGGGTGCGCCAGCCGCCACCGCACCGCACCCTCAAGGTTTAGAGCAAAAACAGCCTGCAGCGCCCATGTGGCAAGCGCAAGCTGCTATGAAATTTGAAGACCGAGGCCACCGCGTGCAAGACCTGCAGGCCCTGTGGTCACCCCGCGAGATAACCCCCAGCGTGCCGGACGCCGCGCTGGGCGGGCTTTGGGCCCCTTCTGCACAGCCTGCGGGGGTTGCGTCCGCAGAAGCTGCCCCCAGCGCAGTAGCCCCAACGCCCAATGCCGCGAACAGCGCCGTGGACGATGCGACACGCGCCGAGGCCATGGTGTGGCCCGGGCAGCGCAGCGACAACGCATCCACCTGGCCCCTGGGCCGCGCCGTGGCCCAGTTGCACGGCGTCTACATCCTGGCCGAAAACGCCCAGGGTATGGTGGTGGTGGACATGCACGCTGCCCACGAACGCATCGTGTACGAGCGCCTCAAATCCCAGGTGGACAGCGGCGCCCGCATTGCCAGCCAGCCGCTGCTGATCCCCGCCACCTTTGCCGCCACCCCGCAGGAAGTGGCCACGGCGGAAGAATCCACCGACGTGCTGGCCCTGCTGGGCATGGAGGTGGTCCCCTTCTCGCCCAAGACCCTGGCCGTGCGCGCCGTGCCCACTACGCTGGCCCACGGCAACCCGGTGGAACTGGCCCGCAGCGTGCTGGCCGAGCTGGCCGCGCACGACGCCACCACCGTGGTGCAACGCGCCCGCAATGAAATCCTGGCCACCATGGCCTGCCACGGCGCGGTGCGGGCCAACCGCAAGCTCACGCTGGACGAAATGAACGCCCTGCTGCGGCAGATGGAAACCACCGACCGATCGGACCAATGCAACCATGGCCGCCCCACCTGGCGGCAGCTCACGATGAAAGAGCTGGACGGGCTGTTTTTGCGCGGGCGCTGAGCCCCACGCGTCTGCGAAAACACAAAAGCCCGCAATCGCGTAATGCCAGTCAGTTAAGCCCGCAGGCGGCTTGATCCAGTAAAAGGGAGCGTGTTCAACACGTTCCCTTTTTTCTTGATGAGCCTGCTTGCAAACGCCTTGCGCGAGACCCTGCCCCGAGTACCTGATCGCCTCGAGCAGCTCAGCGCGTTGATAGACCCTGCCTGGATCGCACAGGCGCTGGGGACCAGCGGCAAGGCCTCCATCCGCCGGCGCAAGCTGCCTGCCGAACATGCCGTGTGGCTTGTGATCGGACTGGCGCTGTTTCGCGACCGGCCACTGTGGCAGGTGGTGCAGCAGCTGGATTTGAGCCTGGATGGACAAGCGCCGCCTGCACCGAGTGTCAGCGTGCAAGCCCGCCAGCGCCTGGGCGAGGAGCCTTTGGCCGAGCTGTTCGCTCTACTGACCCAAGCCTGGAGCCGTCCTGCGGTGAATGTGCGCCAGCCACTGCGCGTACTGGCTGTGGATGGTGTGGTCTGGTCGGCGCCGGACACCCCTGAGAATCGAGTCGAACTGGGCAGCTGCAGCAACCAGCATGGCCTCTCGCCCTGGCCGCAGATCCGCGCCACTTGCCTGATGGACACACACAGCCACGAGATGCTTGATGCCAAGCTCGGCGCCATGGACTGCGGCGAATTGAGCCTGGCAGCGCAGTTGCGCGGCGAGGATCACTCCGTGACCCTGTTTGACCGAGCGTACTTCTCGGCAGCGTTCCTGTTGGACTGGCAGGCTGCGGGTACGCAGCGCCACTGGTTGATGCGCGCGCGGGACAATCTGCGCCATGAGATCGTCCAGCAACTGGCGTGCGGCGATGCGCTGATCCGCATGCCGGTGTCCCCGCAAGCGCGCAAGGCACACCCGCATCTGCCCAGCCACTGGCAGGCACGCCTGATCGAGGTGAGCGTGGGTGGACGGCTGCGCCGCTTCATCACATCCTTGCTGTGTCCCCGCACGCATCCGGCGCAGGAGCTGGCCGAGCTCTACCACCAGCGCTGGGAGATCGAGTTGGGGTTCCGGGAGATCAAGCAGACCCTGCAGGAAGGTGAGCCGGTGCTGCGCAGCAAGCAGCCCGCGCTGGTGCGCCAGGAGCTGTGGGGTGTGCTGATCGCCTACACACTGCTGCGCCGCTGGATGCGCGAGATGGCAGCGCACGTCCAGGTCGAGCCCCAGCGCATCAGCTTCCATACGGCCAGCTACGCCATCGTGAACTTACTGGCGGTCCCCAGCCTGGACTCTGCGGGCACCTTGCCCAAGCAGTTGGCAGCCCTGTTGGCGCAATCGCGACACTTCGTGCTGCGGCCACGCCGCACTGGGCGCCGCTTCCCAAGGGTCGTCAAAAAACGCGCTTCCAAATTCCCAACGAAAAAATGCCAGTCAGCTCTTAACTGACTGGCATTGCGCAATCGCGGGCTTTTGTTTATTGGCAGCGCTGGCGCGATCAGTTGTCGCGCGCAGCCTTGGCAGTGTCGGTGAAGTCGCTGAACACGCCGTCCACCCCCAGGTTGAAGAACAGCTTGTACTCGGCCTTGGGGTCGCCCTTGAAGTCCGACGCCAGGCGCTTGGCTTCATTGCGGAAGGTGTAGGCATGCACAAACAGGCCTGCGGCGTGGGCGTCCTTCACCACCGAGGTGGCGGGCATCATCACGCGGTCGCGCTCGTCGATCTTGCCGTCGCCGTTCAGGTCGTCGGGCTTTCCGTCCTTGTTGGCGTCCACCTGCTTGGAAGGGATCAGGTACGGCTTCCAGGGGCCAATGCCATCGGCGTAGGTCTTGATTTCCTTCAGGCCTGCGGGGGTCAGCAGGCTGGCAAAGGTGCGCGAGTCGCCGGCCACGGCAAAGTCATAGGGCTTGTCGTAGGGGGCCGTGAGGTCCATGCTGCCATCGGCGTTCACGTCGTTGGCATCCACCAGCTGCACCAGGCGAACCTGGGTCTTGGTGCGCAGGTACTTGAGGTTGGACACCTCGAACGACTGCACGATCACCGGCGACGCCTTGGTGGTGTAACCGTACTTGGACAGCACGGCCAGCAGGCGATCTTCCAGCGGCAGGCCCAGCTTGGCGTGGTAGGTGGGGTGCTTGGTTTCGGGGTACACGCCCACGGTGCGGCCGGCCTTGGTGCCTTCGGCCTTGGCCAGGTCCAGCACTTCTTCAAACGTAGGGATCTGGAACTTGCCGTTGAACGACTGGTCACGGTCCGACAGGGGCTGCACGGCGCGCAGGGTCTTGAGTTCGGCCAGGGTGAAGTCAGAGACGAACCAGCCTTCTTCGTTCACGCCGTCCACGTTCTTGGTGGTCTTGCGGCTGGCGAATTCGGGGCGGGTGGCCACGTCGGTGGTGCCGGTGATGTTGGGCTCGTGGCGGGCCACCAGCACGCCGTCCTTGGTGGCAACGAGGTCGGGCTCGATGAAGTCGGCGCCCATGTCGATGGCGAGCTTGTAGCTTTCCAGCGTGTGGTCAGGCCGGTAGCCGCTGGCGCCGCGGTGGCCAATCACCAAGGGGGTGTCGCCGTTGAGTGTGGGGTAGCTGGGGCTGTCGCTGCCGCCGCAGGCTGCCAACGCAAGGGCTGCCGTCAGCGCCAGGGCCGCAGGACGAATGCTGAATGTGTGCATGAGCGCTTCTCCTCTTGGGATGTCCTGCATAACCCTCGCGAGTCGGTGATAGTGCGGATCGGGATGGGCCACAAGGCATCTTTTTGCAGCCAATAGCCGGGCTATTGGCAAGAAAAGCAACGCAGTGGACTGCCCGAGGCCGCGCTATCACAGACCGCAGGGAGTTATGCAGGACATCCCTTGGTATGCGTGTAGTGAACCGGCCGACTGTGGGGGCATTCTGTGACAACACCATGACGGTGCATAGGGGTAAGCACCCTACCTTGGCCGCCGCCATTCACACCCCACGGCGGTGCATTCGAGCACCAATTCAATGCAAAAAGGCCACCAATTCACCAAGCTTGTGCAGATTTTCGGCATGACCTTATGACGCTTTGACATAATGTCGCATTGCAGCAAGCAACGGCTGCTTTTTTTTGACCTCCACAAGCCTCTTCAACCATGAAATACGACTCCGTTGGCAGCTTCCTTTCGCAGGTGGCTCTTCGCAATCCCGGTCAACCTGAATTCCTGCAAGCTGTCACGGAAGTGATGGAAAGCCTGTGGCCTTTCATCGAGAAGAATCCCCGCTACGCAGAGCAAGGCCTGCTGGAGCGTCTGGTCGAACCCGAGCGCGTGGTGATGTTCCGCGTGTCCTGGACGGACGACGACGGCACCGTGCAGGTCAACCGCGGCTATCGCATCCAGCACAGCATGGCCATTGGCCCCTACAAGGGCGGCCTGCGCTTCCACCCCTCGGTGAACCTGTCGGTGCTGAAGTTCCTGGCATTCGAGCAAACCTTCAAGAACGCGCTGACCACCCTGCCCATGGGCGGCGGCAAGGGTGGCTCCGACTTCGACCCCAAGGGCAAGAGCCCTGCAGAAGTCATGCGCTTTTGCCAGGCTTTCGTGACCGAGCTGTACCGCCACGTCGGCCCCGACACCGATGTGCCTGCAGGCGACATCGGCGTGGGTGGCCGCGAAGTGGGCTACATGGCCGGCATGTACAAGAAGCTGGCCAACAACGCTTCCAGCGTGTTCACCGGCAAGGGCCTGAGCTTCGGCGGCTCGCTGATCCGCCCTGAAGCCACTGGCTACGGCACGGTGTACTTTGCCGACGAAATGCTCAAGACCCGCGGCAAGTCCTTCAAGGGCATGCGCGTGTCGGTGTCCGGCTCGGGCAATGTGGCCCAGTACGCCGTCGAAAAGGCCATGGAACTGGGCGCCAAGGTCGTCACCGTGTCCGACTCCAGCGGCACCATCATTGACGAAGAAGGCTTCACCCCAGAGAAGCTGGCCATCCTGATGGACGTGAAGAACCACCACTACGGCCGCGTGAGTGACTACGCTGCCCGCACCGGTGTGAAGTTCGAAGCAGGCGTGCGCCCCTGGCATGTGCCGGTGGACATCGCCCTGCCCTGCGCCACCCAGAACGAGCTGGACGAGAACGACGCCAAGCTGCTCATCAAGAACGGCGTGCTGTGCGTGGCCGAAGGCGCGAACATGCCTTCGACCATCGAAGCGGCCAAGGCCTTCGAAGCCGCTGGCGTGCTGTACGCCCCCGGCAAGGCATCCAACGCCGGTGGCGTGGCCACTTCCGGCCTGGAAATGAGCCAGAACGCCATGCGCATCAGCTGGACCCGCGAAGAAGTGGACGCGCGCCTGCTGCAGATCATGCAAGGCATCCACGCCGCCTGCCTGAAGTATGGCAAGCGCGCCGATGGCAGCGTGAGCTATATCGACGGCGCCAACGTGGCGGGCTTCGTGAAGGTGGCCGACGCCATGCTGGCCCAAGGAGTGATCTGACATCCATGCCGCACAGGGTGCCGAGTGGCGCCTGCCGGTCAACACCAAGGGGCTTCGGCCCCTTTTTTCATGGGCGTGTCGGTGGATGTGCCGATGCCGGTATGCTCACTGCCTGGACAATATGTCAGCAAAGGTAACCCCTTTCCTCAAGGAGACGCGCGCGTGGAAATTTTCAGCTTCCTCAATCTCATGGTCGAGAAGGCAGGCTCTGATCTGTTCTTCAGTGTGGGAGCCCCTGTCAACTTGAAGATCGAGGGCATTACCCACCCGCTGAAAATGCCCGCGCTGCGCCCGGGGCAGGTCAAGCAAGTAACCATCCCCCGGCAAAGCCGGGGGCATTCGGGATGTGAGCCGCTCAAAGCGGCTGTAAGGGGTCGCTAACGCGGCCCCTCATTCTTGGGGCCACCTATCGGTGGCTACTCACCTCCATAGACCGAGTTGGTCCAACCTCTCGTCTTCCTTCTCCTGGTTTCGGATGTACTCCCGTATCACCGCTTCGTCGCGTCCCACCGTCGAGACGAAGTACCCTCGCGCCCAGAAGTGCTGACCCACGAAGTTGCGCTTTCGCTCTCCGTACACCCGCGCAAGGTGGATTGCGCTCTTGCCTTTGATAAAGCCCACCACCTGCGACACCGAGTACTTCGGTGGGATCGACAGCATCATGTGCACGTGATCGGGCATCAGATGCCCCTCTTCAACCCTGCATTCCTTTTGCGCGGCCAACTTTCTGAATACCTCACCCAGGTGTTCGCGTAGCTGCTTGTACAGCGTTCGCCTTCGACACTTGGGGATGAAGACCACGTGATATTTGCAATCCCAGGCCGTGTGACTCAAACTTTCATACTTGTCCATCGTGTTTCTTCCTTTCGTTTGCTTGGCGGCTCACGATTGAAAGTCTCTACGGTGGACAACCTCCTGAAAAGTCAAACTTCTACTGCCTCCCCGGCAGAGCCGGGGGGCCTCCTTTTGGTAGCTAGCCTATTCGGTGATGAACGAGCGCCAGATCAGCGAGTTCGAAGCCAAGATGGAGATGAACCTCTCGATCTCGGCCGAAAACCTGGGGCGCTTCCGGGTGAACGTGTTCGTGCAGCGCGGCGAAACCGGCATGGTGATTCGCTACATCAAGAACAAGATTCCGCCGCTGGCTGCCCTGGGCCTGCCGCCTGTGCTGGAAAAGCTGGTGATGCGCAAGCGCGGCCTGGTGCTGGTGACGGGCGCCACGGGTTCGGGCAAATCGACCACGCTGGCGTCCATGCTCAACTACCGCAACGAAAACGCCACGGGCCACATCCTCACCATTGAAGACCCGCTCGAGTTTCTGCACGCCCACAAGCTCTCGGTGGTAGACCAGCGCGAGGTGGGCATTGACACCCATTCCTACGAAGAAGCCCTGAAAAACGCCCTGCGCGAGGCGCCCGACGTGATCATGATCGGCGAAATCCGCGACCGCAATACCATGAAGCAGGCGATTGCCTACGCAGAAACGGGGCACCTGTGCCTGTCCACACTGCACGCCAACAACGCCAACCAGGCGATGGAGCGGGTGATCAACTTCTTCCCCGAAGAAGCGCACCGGCAGTTGCTGGTGGACCTGAGCCTGAACCTGGCGGGCGTGGTGTCGCAGCGGCTGATTCCCGGCCTGCACGAAAAGCTGGTGCCGGCGGTGGAAGTGATGCTCAACTCTTCCTACATCTCCGACCTGATCGCCAAAGGCGAGTTCTCGGGCATCAAGGAGGCCATGGGACGCAGCACCGAGATTGGCATGTGCACCTTTGACCAGGCGCTTTACCAGCTCTACACCGAAAACCGTATTTCGCTGGACGAAGCGCTGCACAACGCCGACTCGCGCACCGACCTGGCACTGCGCGTGCGCCTGGCAGCAGGGGTTTCGACGCAGGACGCTGGCGATCTGTCCATCGACACGTCCTCGCCCATCCAGTCGGCTGCACGGTTGGCTTGACGGCAAGCGCGCGGATGCAGCACTGGCCGTTTCCGCCGTTTTTTAGGGATGCCGCAGGGGAAGACACCCTGGCGGGGGCAGCGGCCATCGTCTTCACCACCACGAACGAAACCCGCCACGGTGCACTGGAGCGGTTTGACCTTCAGGCACAGCTGACCGTACTGATGCCGCACGAAGGGGCTGCCGCCATCACGCTGCCTTTCTCGGCCATCAAGAGCATTCAGCTCATGCCGCCCATTGTGCTGACCTCTGACGAGGAACCCACCCGGCGCTACCAGGCTGCGGGTGGGCATGCGGTCAACGCCACGCCTCGCCCCTTCACCGTGCAGTTCACGGATGGCGAACTTTGTGGTGATGCGCGAGTCACCCCGAGGATGAAAAGAACCCCTCTTGTTCTCTCGCTGGCCCTGGTAGCGGCCGTGAGCGTGGGCTGCGCCACGCTCGACGCCAAACAGCGCGAATGGATTTTTCAGCCCAGCGACCGCAGCTGGGGCGGCGCGCAGTCCACCGAAGGCATGCAGGATGTGTGGATTGAATTGCCCACGCAGGCCGACGGCAAGCCAGAGCAACTGCACGGCCTGTGGCTGCCGCAGCCGCAGGCTGATGCGCCCGTGCTGCTGTACCTGCATGGTGCGCGCTGGAACGTGGCGGGCTCGTCCGGCCGCATCCGGCGCATGCACGAGCTGGGCTTTTCGGTGCTGGCAATTGACTACCGGGGCTTTGGTAAAAGCAGCGCCGGGCTGCCGTCTGAAGCGTCTTCCGCCGAAGATGCGCGCGCCGCTTGGCAATGGCTGGCCGCCCAGTACCCCGACCGCCCCCGCTACATCTTCGGCCACTCGCTGGGCGGCGCCATTGCCATCGAACTGGCGCGCCAGGTGCAGGACGAACAGGGCACGATGGTGGAAGGCACCTTCACCAGCATTCCTGACGTGGTGAGCACCTTCCGCTGGGGTTGGCTGCCCGTGTCGCCGCTGATCACGCAGCGCTTTGAGTCGGTGCGCAAGGTGGGCGAGATTGGCTCGCCCCTCTTGGTGGTGCACGGCAGCGAAGACCGCCTGATCCAGCCCGCGCTGGGCCGCAAGCTGTACGAGGCCGCCCAGGAACCCAAGCAATTCGTGCTGGTGGAAGGCGGCTCGCACCACAACACAAACGCCATCGGCCAGGGCCAATACCGGCAGGCGATGGCCTCGCTGTTCCGCCTGCCCACACGCTGAATCCACACCGCGCATCACAAGGCCGCACGGGCCTGCGGCCCGGCACCATCTGGTACGCTCAGCCGGTTATGTCTGCACCTTCCGCCACTGCCGGCGCCGCGCTTCCAACGCCTTCCCATCCCTCCGCCAGCCTGGCCATCGTGGTGCTGGCGCTGCTGCTGAGCATTCAGCCCGTCACCACCGATTTGTACCTGCCCGCGCTACCCGCCTTGACGCGCGACCTGGGCGCCAGTGTGGCCGCGGGGCAGCTCACGCTCAGCGCCCTGCTGCTGGCCTTTGGCTGCTCGCAACTGGTGTGGGGCCCGCTGTCAGACCGCTTTGGCCGCCGCCCTGTGCTGCTGGCGGGCCTGGGCATTTACGCGGCGGCATCGGTGGGCAGCGCCCTGGCACCCAGCATGGCCCTGCTGGTCGTGTGGCGTGTGCTGCAAGGCGCAGCCATGGGCGCGGTGGTGATGTGCGCACGCGCCATCGTGCGCGACCTGTACACCCCGCTGGCCGGTGCGCGTGCCATGTCCAAGGCGCTTACCGGGCTGGGCATCGTGGCCTGCCTGTGCGCCCCCGTGGGTGGCCTGCTGGCACAGTGGCTGGGCTGGCGCGCCGCCCTGCTGGCCCTGACGGTGTACGCCACCGCCACACTGGCCCTGGTGGCCCTGCGCATGCCCGAAACCATTTCCCACAAAAACCCCCAGGCCCTGCAACCCGGCACGCTGCTGCGCACCTGGCGCCTGGTGCTGGGCCACCCCAGCTTCTGGGCCTTCACACTGCTCACCACCGCCACTTATGGCGGCCTGTTCACTTTCCTCGCAGCCTCGTCATTCGTGTTCATCGAAGTGCTGCAGCTCACCCGCACGCAGTACGGCTGGGTGATGCTATCCACCAGCGTGGCCTACTTCTGCGGCACCTTTGTGTGCCGCAACCTGCTGGCGCGGCTGGGGCTGCGCCGCTCGGTGGCCATTGCCGGGGCCCTGAGCCTGGCCGGTGGCACGGGCCTGGCCCTGGTGGCACTGGCTGGCTCACAAAACCCGGTGGCCCTGCTGGCACCGTTTTACCTGTTCATGGTGGCGCACGGCATTCACCAGCCCTGCGGGCAAACAGGCTCGGTGGCGCCCTTTCCGCAAGCGGCTGGCGTGGCATCGGCCATGAATGGGTTCGTGATGATGCTTGCCGCCTTTGCCACAGGGGGCTGGGTGGGCTCGCACCTCAATGGCACCGTATGGCCCCTGGTGCAGGGCGTGCTCTTCTGGTCGGTGGTGCTGGGCGCCACGTCCTGGACTTTGGTACAAAAATTTGGAGAACCGCGACATGCTGCCTGAACACCTGCCCAACATTGCGCTGGCAGGCCCCACCGCATCGGGCAAAACCGCCGGGGCGCTGGCCCTGGCTGCCGTGCTGGGGCGGCGCATGCCGGTGGAGATCATCAGCGTGGACTCGGCCCTGGTGTACCGCGGCATGGACATTGGCACCGCCAAACCCACCGCGGCAGAGCGTGCCGCCGTGCCGCACCACCTCATCGACATCCGTGACCCGCTGCAGGCCTACAGCGCCGCAGAGTTTGTGCAAGACGCCACGCGCCTCATTGCCGAGATCCGCTCGCGTGGCGCCCTGCCCCTGCTGGTGGGCGGCACCATGCTGTACTTCAAGGCGCTGCTGGACGGCATTGACGACATGCCCGCCGCCAACCCCGAGGTGCGTGCCCAGCTTGAAGCCCAGGCCCAGGCCATTGGCTGGCCCGGCATGCACGCCGAGCTGGCCAAGGTAGACCCCACCACCGCCGCCCGCCTGGCACCGGGCGACAGCCAGCGCATTCAGCGCGCACTGGAGGTGTGGCATGTGTCGGGCCAGCCGCTGTCAAGCTTTCACACTACAAAAAAAGGAGCTGCCAGCGCAAGCGCAGCAAGCGCTACAGCCCTTTTTTCCTTAGAACCAGACAACCGTGCCTGGCTGCACGAACGCATTGCCCAGCGGTTTGACGCCATGCTGGCGGCAGGCTTCATGGACGAAGTGCGCGCCCTGCGTGCACGCGGCGACCTGCATGCCGACCTGCCATCCATGCGCTGCGTGGGTTACCGCCAGGCGTGGGAAGAGCTGGACTACCAGGCCCGCAAGGGGCCCGATGCGCCGCTGAACATCCCCCACTTTCGCGAGCGCGGCATCGTCGCCACGCGCCAGCTCGCCAAACGCCAGGTGACCTGGCTGCGCAGCATGCCCGAGCGCCACGCCATTGCCTGCGACCATCCCACCGCCGTGGCCGAACTGGTGCAAGCCGTGCTGCTGCGGCTAAACCAGGCCGAGCGCAGCGCAGGCGCCACTGCCTGACCTGTCACCCATGCCCACCCACAGCACGCTCACCATTCAGAACCTGGGCAAGCACTACGGCGGCACGCCCGTGTTCGCTCAGGTCGACTTCGCCGTGCAGCCCGGCGAGTTCGTGGCCATCGTGGGCGATTCGGGCGTGGGCAAATCCACCCTGCTCAACTGCCTTGCGGGGCTGGACCAGTGGGACGAAGGCGACATCACCTACACCGCCGCCAATGGCACCGCCACCCGGCTGGCCGATTTGGACGACACCGCCCGCGCCTTGTGGCGCCGCGCCCATGTGGGGTTTGTGTTCCAGGCCTTTCACGTACTGCCGCACCTGGACGTGGCGCAAAACGTGGCCCTGCCGCTGATGCTGCTGGGCCAGACAGACCCTGCCCGCGTGCAAGCCATGCTCGATGCCGTGGGCCTGGGTGCGCTGGGCAGCCGACTGCCGCAACAGCTCAGTGGCGGGCAACTGCAGCGCGTGGCCATTGCCCGCGCCCTGGTGCACCGCCCCGGCCTGCTGCTGGCCGACGAGCCCACGGGCAACCTCGACCCCACCACCGCCGCGCTGGTCATGAACTTGCTGCTGGCCCAGACGCGCGAGCAAGGGGCCTCGCTGGTGCTGGTCACCCACTCTGACGCTGCCGCTGCGCGGGCCGACCGCGTGCTGCGCCTGACGGCCAGCGGCATGGTGGGCTGAAGCCTTCGGTTACTCGATGTGCAGGCGCTGCGCGTTGCTGGCCTGCTTCTTGGGCAGGGTCAGCGTCAACACGCCGTTGTCGTACTTGGCCTTGGCCTGGCTGGCGTCCACATCGGCGGGCAGCGCAAAGCTGCGGGCCACCTGGCCAAAGTAGCGCTCTGAGCGCAGCACCTTTTCGCCGTCTGTTTGCTGGTCGTGCTGGCGCACCTCGGCGCGCAGGCTCACCACATTGCCTTCGAGCGAGACATGGATGTCCTCCTTGGCCACACCGGGCACCTCGGCGTGCACGGTGTAGCCGCCGTCAGACTCTTTCACATCCACTTTGATCTGTGCAGGCGAGGGCAGGCCGTCGCCGTGCAGCGGGCGCACGTAAAAACCCTGCGCCACATCTTTGAAGAACTCGTCCAGCAAACTGCCGCCACGGGGAATCAGAGAACTCATGGTGATGCTCCTTGAAAGTTGTGTGGAATTCAACATCTCTGGCGCACGGCTGGCACCAGACCTGCAGGCAGCCAGAGGCAGAAACCTCCACCACCTTCCCTTCCAATTTACGGCCCGCGTTCTGCCATTTCAAGAGCCCCCGCCGGGCCAACATGCGCGGGTTGATGTGCCTCAAAAAGCCCCAGCCACCGCCCCGCGCAGACCGGCCTGCACAATGCCCCCATGCTCGCACTGCTTCGCACCTTCTCGTGGCAAGACCTGCGCCACCACCCCTGGCGCAGCGCCGCGGCCATGGCGGCGGTGATGCTGGGCGTGGCGCTGGCGTTTGCCGTGCACGTCATCAACGCATCGGCGCTGGACGAGTTCTCACAGGCCGTTCGCGCCGTCAATGGCCAGCCCGACCTGGAAGTGCGCCCCATGCAAGGCACGCTGGGCGAAGACCTGTTTGCCCAGATCGCCACCCACCCCGACGTGGCCCGCGCCAACCCGGTGCTGGAGGCCACGGCCATGGCCCGCCCTGTGGCGCTAGCCCCCGTCGCTGCCCCCGTCGCCCTGCGCCTGCTGGGGGCCGATGCCCTGCTGCTGCCCGCCATGGCCCCAGTCCTCATGCCCCGGCCGTGGGAGGGCGCGGCGCGTGATGCCCTCTTTGCCCCCGCCACCGTTTACCTCAACCCCGCTGCGCTACAGTCGCTGGGCGTGCCGCCCGAGGGCAGCCAGCCCCGCCCCACGCTGCAACTGCAAACCGGCCTGCGCACCCTGGCCGTGCAAGTCGCAGGCACCGTGAGCGCCCCCGGCGCACCGCTGGCGGTGATGGACATTGGCGCCGCGCAAGACCTGCTGGGCCGCGTGGGCCAGCTCACCCGCATCGACCTGCAACTGCAGCCCGGCACCGACCGCAGCGCCTTCCAACAAGCGCTGCAAGCCCTGCCCGGCTGGCCCGCACAAGCCACGCTGGCCGAGCCGGGCGATGCGGCGCAGCGGGTGAGCAACCTCTCGCGCGCCTACCGCGTCAACCTGACCGTGCTGGCGCTGGTGGCGCTGTTCACCGGGGCGTTTCTCGTGTTCTCGGTGCTGGCCCTCAGCGTGGCGCAGCGCGGGCCGCAGTTTGCGTTGCTGGCCGTGCTGGGTGCCACGCCGCGCCAGCGGCTGGCGCTGGTGCTGGCCGAATCGGCCCTGCTGGGCGTGGCGGGCAGCCTGGCCGGGCTGGCTTTGGGCACCGCTCTGGCCAGCGCGGCGCTGCAGTTGTTGGGTGGCGACCTGGGCGGTGGCTACTTTGCCGGGGTGCAGCCCCGCCTGCAGTGGAGCCTGCCCGCCGCCCTGCTGTACGGCAGCCTGGGCGTGGCCGCCGCCGTGGCAGGCGGCTGGTGGCCCGCCCGCGCCGCGCAGGCCCTGCCGCCCGCGCAAACCCTGAAGGGCATGGGCAGTGCCAGCGGGCGCGCCGGGCGGGGCTGGGTTGGGTTGGTTTTGATAGCTGCTAGCGCTGGTTTGGCGGCGCTTCCGCCCGTTTTTGGCATCCCATTGGCGGCCTATGTGGCGATTGGCCTGCTGCTGGTGGGCGGCATTGCGCTGCTGCCCTGGGGCGTGGCCTGGCTGCTGCAGCGCCTGCAGCCGCTGGCAGCGCGCCACCCGCTCACCCTGCTGGCGCTGGAGCGCGCCCGCCGCATGCGCGGCACCGCCGCCATTGCCGTGGGCGGCGTGGTGGCCAGCCTGAGCCTGGCCGTGGCGCTGACGGTGATGGTGGCCAGCTTTCGCGGCTCGGTCATCCAGTGGCTGGACGCAGTGTTGCCCTCGCCGCTGTACGTGCGCTCGGCCCTGCAAGCTGCGGGGGGCGACGCCGCTCTGCTGCCCCCCGGCTTTGCCGAAGTGGTGGCCCGCCTGCCGGGTGTGGACAAGGTATCGCCCCTGCGCACCAGCCCCCTGCAACTGAGCGCCACCCGCCCCGCTCTCACCGTGCTCAGCCGCCCGCTGGGCACCGACCCCGCCCAGGTGCTGCCCCTCACCGGCCCGGCACTGCCCGTGCCTGCGGGGCAGATCGGCGTGTATGTGAGCGAGGCGGTGGTGGACCTGTATGGCGTGCGCCCCGGCCAGGCGTGGCCCGAGCTTTCCAAGGCTTTTATGCCTGCAGCGACCGACCATCAAGCGCAGGCAGCTACGTTTTTCATAGCAGGCGTGTGGCGCGACTATGTGCGCCAGACCGGGGCCATCACCCTCGACAGCGCCGCCTACCAGCGCCTGACGGGCGACACCCGCATCAGCGACCTGGCCCTGTGGCCTGCAGACGGGGTGGACATGGCCGCACTGCAAAGCCGCATCCGCAACGCGGCGCAGCAGGCCAGCGCGGCAGCACCAGCGGGCACCAGCGACTCAGGTGCCGCCAACCACAGCGCGGATGGCAATCCGCCCCTGGTCGAATTTGTCTCCGCCCAATCCATCCGCGAACGCTCGCTGCAAATCTTTGACCGCAGCTTCGCCGTCACCTACTGGCTGCAGGCCGTGGCCATCGGCATCGGCCTCTTCGGCGTGGCCGCCAGCTTCAGCGCCCAAGTCCTGGCCCGCCGCAAAGAATTCGGCCTGCTCGCCCACCTGGGCCTCACCCGCCGCCAGATCCTGGCCGTGGTGGCAGGCGAAGGCGCGGCATGGACGGGCATCGGTGCCATCGCAGGCGTGCTGCTGGGCCTGGCAGTGTCCGTCGTGCTGGTGCACGTGGTCAACCCGCAGAGCTTTCACTGGACGATGGAGATGAACATCCCCGCGCCGCGCTTGTGGGCGCTGTGTGCGGCGGTGGTGGTGTCAGGCACGGTGACCGCGTGGCTGGCCGGGCGGGCGGCGGCGGGGAGGGATGCGGTGATGGCGGTGAAGGAGGATTGGTGAGAGGCGTCAAAGACTGCAGCGGAGCTGCTCAAAGAACCATCAAAAGCTTCATACCCCACTCACTGGTCAAATTTAAGTCCACTTGATCCCTACTTATGCATCCACTAATAATTTCAGGAAAATTCAAAACATAATTTCCACAAAACAACAATTCAGCAAAGGAGCTCTCAGTGGACCGAAAATTACTGAAATTACCGTTTCGAGCAAGCAGTACGCCAGATTGGGTTTGCCCGGCTTACGAACTAACCGAGCATGTTCTTCAAGAAATATACGAACCACGAATCAAGAAACTAAAAGCCATCGCAAAGAAGGTGAATAAGAAAAAAGGTCCCGGCAGCTAATTTATTCAAAATTATCCGACCGGCAAAAAAACTAACTGGAAGACGATTGCGTAAAACGTGAATTTTCTACTCAAATGCCAAAAATTGACTATTTGAGCCTTTGAGTAAATATTTGCCGACGATCAATCCACTCAAACGATCCTCATGACCCTCCCCTCCCCCTGGCTCCACGAAGCCATCGCCCGCATCGAAGCCGATTACCAGCGAAGCGCCGACACCCACCTGATCCCGCTGCGCCTGCTCGCCTTTGCTGCGCACGGCATTGACCTGTACCTCAAAGACGAATCCACGCACCCCACGGGCAGCCTGAAGCACCGGCTGGCGCGGTCGCTGTTTTTGTATGCGCTGTGCAATGGCTGGCTGCATGAGGGCTCGACGGTGGTGGAGGCATCGAGCGGCTCCACTGCAGTGAGCGAGGCCTACTTTGCGCGACTGCTGGGCCTGCCGTTTGTGGCGGTGATGCCGCGCAGCACCTCGCCCGAGAAGATTGCGCAGATCGAGTTTCACGGTGGGCGCTGCCATCTGGTGGGCAGTGCGGGCCAGGTGTATGAGGAGGCCCGAGCCATTGCGGCGGAGACGGGCGGGCATTACATGGACCAGTTCACCTATGCCGAGCGGGCCACCGACTGGCGGGGCAACAACAACATTGCCGAGAGCATGTTCACCCAGATGGCGCGCGAGCGGCACCCGGTGCCGCGCTGGATTGTGGTGGGCGCAGGCACGGGCGGCACCAGCGCTACCATGGGCCGTTATGTGCGCTACCAGCGGCATGCCACGCAGGTGTGCGTGGCCGACCCGGCGGGTTCGGTGTTCAGCGCCTACCACCGCACGGGCGATGCCAGCCTGACGGCCCCCGGCTCGCGCATTGAAGGCATTGGCCGCCCACGGGTGGAGCCGAGCTTTATTCGCACGCTGGTAGACCGCATGGTGGATGTGGCGGATGTGGATTCGGTCGCCGCCATGCGGGTGCTGTCGCAACTGCTGGGGCTGCGCGTGGGGCCATCCACCGGCACCAACTTTGTGGCGATGCTCACGCTGGCGCATGAGATGCGTGAGCGGGGCGAGAGCGGCTCGATCCTGTCGCTGCTGTGCGATGCGGGGGAGCGGTATTTGCCCACGTACTACAACTGCGACTGGGTGCACCAGACGATGGGCGACTGCGCAGGCGCAGAGCAGCGCCTGAACGCGCTGCTGGCCTGACACCATGGCTGGCTTGCCCCCTTGGCCACAGTCACAGCCCCCCACAGCGGCGGGCATGTCACCACGCTTTGCCCGGCGGCAGTGGCTGGCCTGGGCATTGGTCATGGCTGGTGCCGCCACGGCGCGTGATGGCTTGGCGTTGCCAGCGAAGACCTTGCAGTTTCCGCGCGACCACGGCAGCCACCCTGACCTGCGCACCGAGTGGTGGTACATCACCGGGCACGCGTTTGCGGATGGCCGGCCCTGGGGGTTTCAGGTGACGTTTTTCCGCTCGCGCATGGATGCCACACAAACCATGCGGTCAGCGTTTGCCGCCAAGCAGCTGCTGTTTGCCCACGCGGCCATTACCGATGTGCAGGGGCAAAAGCTGCTGCACGACCAGCGCGTGGCGCGCGCCGGGTTTGGCGTGGCAGAAGCCAGCGAAGCCGACACGGCAGTGCGGCTGCGCGACTGGAGCTTGCTGCGGCAGAACGCGCCGGGCCCTGGCGCGGATGCAACTGCAAGCCGCTATACCGCACGGATCACGGGTGAGCAATTTGGTTTGCAACTGCAGTTTGAATCCACCCAACCCTTGTTGCTGCAGGGGCAGCGGGGTTTGTCGCGCAAGGGGCCGTTGGCCGAACAGGCCAGCTACTACTACAGCCAGCCCCAGCTGGCCGTGAGCGGCAGCATGGTGGTGGGCGGCCGCACCCTGCCCATTGACCCCACCCGACCTGCACGCGCCTGGATGGACCATGAATGGAGCGAAGCCCTGTTGGCAGACGATGCAGTGGGGTGGGACTGGATCGGGATGAACCTGCACGACGGCAGTGCGCTCACGGCCTTCCGGCTGCGGCGCGCCGATGGATCGGCGCTGTGGGCTGGTGGATCGTTCAGAGGCGCGGGCCAGATAACGCCACAGGTGTTCTCAGCCACCGACGTATCGTGGCGCCCGCTGCGGTGGTGGACCAGCCCCCAAAGCGGCGCCCGCTACCCAGTGCAGTGGGAGGTGCAAACCCCGGTCGGCACCTACACGGTGAATGCGGTGCTGGACGCGCAAGAGCTGGACAGCAGTGCGTCTACCGGCGCGGTGTATTGGGAGGGGTTGTCGAACCTGACCCACGCCAATGGCCAAGCGGCGGGCCGCGGTTATCTGGAAATGACGGGGTACACCAAGGCTATGCGACTGTAGCCGGAATGCCTTTGGGCCAACCACAGCGCGGCAGGCAGGGCTGAACCCAAAAAAAGAGCCTGGGGCTGGTAGCCGCAGGCTCTTTGAACGGCGCGCCACCACGCGCCAAACATGAAGAACTCAGTCCTGGCTCAACGCCAAAGCCTGCCCCCGTTGGGGTGCAGCACTGCTGGCCCATGAACCAACGGTGCCGTGGTCGAGCTTGAAGCCGGCTACGGCTTCTGCCAGCGCCACCGCCTGGTGTTGCAGCGATTGCGCGGCGGCGGTGGCTTCTTCCACCAGGGCAGCGTTTTGCTGGGTGGCCTGGTCCATCAGCGTCACGGCGCTGCCCACCTCGGCAATGCCCGTGCTTTGCTCCTGGCTGGCCAGGCTGATGTCGGCCACGATGGTGGTGACCTTGCGCACGCTTTCCACCACCTTGTCCATGGTGGCGCCAGCCTCTTGCACCAGCTTGCTGCCAGCCTCCACTTGCGAGGCCGATTCGCTGATCAGCTCCTTGATCTCCTTGGCGGCTGTGGCGCTGCGTTGGGCCAGCGTGCGCACTTCAGAGGCCACCACTGCAAAGCCGCGCCCTTGCTCACCGGCGCGGGCGGCCTCCACCGCAGCGTTCAGGGCCAGGATGTTGGACTGGAAGGCAATGCCGTCAATGACACCAATGATGTCCACGATCTTGCGGGCCGAGGCGTCAATTCCGCCCATGGTCTGCACCACCTGGCCCACCACCGTGCTGGCGTGCGAAGCCACTTGCGAAGCGCCGGTGGCCAGCTCGTTGGCTTGACGGGCATTGGCGGCGTTTTGCTGCACCGTAGCCGTCAGCTCTTCCATGGCGGCGGCGGTTTCTTCAAGCGAGCCTGCTTGCTGTTCAGTGCGTGCCGACAAATCCTGGTTGCCGCTGGCAATCTCGGTCGAGGCAAGGCGCACCGACTCCGAAGATTCGCGGATGCTGACCAGCACCTTGGCGATCTTGTCCACGAACTGGTTGAACGACGTGGCAATGGCGGCCAGCTCGTCCTTGCCCTGGGTTTCCAGACGGCGTGTGAGATCGCCCTCACCCGATGCGATGTCACGCAGCGCATCGCTGACCAGGCCCAGACGACGCAGCTGGCGGCTCACGGCCACTGTCAGCAGTGCCACAGCCACCAAGACGCTGAGCACGGTGATCAGGCCAGCGATCTGCAGCATCACGGTGACGGCATGGGTGGCTTCGGCGCGATCGATGGCAATGGCCAGGGTCCATGGAGTGCCTTCCACCTTGGCTGCGTAGAGCATCTGGTCTGCGCCGTCGATCAACACATCGGCACGCGTGCTGTCAGAGGCCAGCTTCGTGAGCATGCCAGCATCAATGCCTTTGGCAATTTCTGAGGCGGGCTTCAGGGCCAGATCCGCCTTGGGGTTGGCCAGCAGTTTGCCTTCCCCATCAATCAGGAAGGCAAAGCTCTTGGAGATGGGACGAATGGCGGCCACTTTTTTGGTCACCGTGTCCAGATGCATGTCGGTACCCACCTCAGCCGTGGGTTGACCTGCGGGGCCTACGGGTTCAGCGAAGGTGATGGTGAGCTTGCCAGGCTCGCGTCCACATAGGCAGGCGTCAGCACCGGCGCACCGGCCTGCGCTGCCTGCTTGTACCAAGGCCGGGCGGTGCCGTCGTAGCCCTCGGGCATGGGGTGGTCAAAGATATTGCGCTTGTCGGCTTACACAAAATACGTGTCGTCGAACGCGCCGGCCTGTTTGGCTGCCCGCAAAAATGGCAAAGGCTCTGACTGGCCCACCGCCAGTTTCAGGGAGCCCGTAATACGTTGCTTCTCACGCACCCATTCCGCCAACTCGTTGGCGTGTGATCGGGTGACCTGCCCCACCCGGTAATCCAGCTGCGTCAGCGTGTCCTTGCGCACCATGAAAAAGGTGGCCAAGGCCAGCGTCAAAAGAGAGAAAACGGTGATCGCTACGCAAATGGCGATCAATCTGGCGCGCAGGGTTTGAAACATATCACCACCTGAAGTATGTAAGTGTTTGCAAATTATGGAGCGCCCTAGCCTGCTTGTATCTAGACATTTCCACGACTTCAGGATCGTTGCTGAGCGAATACGAACGGCCCATCTGCCAACGCGCAACCGCTCGCAAGATACCGATAGGCCAAACCCAACAACGGTGGGCCTAAGCTGGGCAAAAAAGGGAGAAATGGCGCGAACTGCTTCGGTGCAGGCAGCACCGCACCGGGCTGGATACGCACAGAGGCAGAACTCATGCCCTAGGCCCGCCCCCCCACGAAAGCAGCGGCGCAGACCCGGGCAAGCGTCTATTGCAGCGGCTCTTTCAGTGCTGGGGGCAGCGGCAGCACCGGAATGCCCTCTTCCAGCAGCTGCAGCGTTTGATCAATGTTTGCTTGCCCACGAATGGGGCGTTGGTCAGCTTCACCCCAATGCATTTTGCGGGCTTCTTCGGTGAAGCGTTCGCCCACGTCCTCAGACTGAGCAACAGCTTGCCGCATCCGCTGCAGCCACGCCGCAGCCTGCGAAGCGTCTGAGGGTAGCTGAGGCGGTGGCGAAGGTTCGGCGGTGGGCACCTGCGCACTGGCTGACGCCGAAGCGCGCAAATTCAGGCGCGGAGCGCTGAGGCGTTTTTGTATCTGGTCATCCCCACACAGAGGGCACTGAACCAGCCCTTTGCCAAGCTGGGATTGGAAGTCTTCCTCTGACGCAAACCAGCCTTCAAAGACATGTTCGCTACGGCAGTGCAGATCCAACACCTTCATGGTAACAATCGCTCAGAAGGAAAAAGCTCGGCAGACTCAGCTATGGCGCCGCAATAGATACCGGTACACAAAGCCCGGAAACGCCAGCGTGAGAAACAACGTACCGGTGATGGCGTAGAACTCCCACCCCTGGGGAGCATTCTGGCCAGCACGACGCTCCAGCAACATCGCAAAGCCGCCCACCAGAAAGTACAAGACGACCAGTTCCACCAAACGGATGAGCAACCCTTTGCGAGGCGAAGCCACAGGCCCCACCAACGCCACCCGGTGGTTGAGGAAAGGCAAGTTGGCCGCCACCAGAGCAGCCAAAATCACCAGCCAAATGGCAGCGGTCTGTGACACAGACGCCTCAGGTCGCCAGGGCGCGGACGATAGCGTCAGCGCACAGTGCCATCAAACCGCCTGGCAACAAGCCCAACACCAGCACCAATGCGCCGTTCAAAGTCAAGACAAACCGAACGTCGAGCGGAGCGGATACGCTGGTGGCGGTCAATGGCGCGTCGAAATACATCACCTTCACGACGCGCAGGTAATAGAACGCACCGATCAGCGACATAACCACTGCAAACACGGCCAGCGCGATATAAGCGGTCTGCCCAGAAGCCAGCAACGACTGCAGCACCGCCAGCTTGGCGTAGAAGCCCACCAGTGGAGGAATACCAGCCATGGAGAACAGGCAGATAGCCATCACACCTGCGTACAAGGGGCTGCGCTGGTTGAGACCCGCCAGATCCGAAATCTCTTCGCTTTCAAAACCTTCGCGAGCCAACAGCAGAATGACACCGAACGTGGCCAAGGTAGTCAACACGTAGGTCACGACATAGAACATCGAAGCGCTGTATGCGTTCTCCGCCACGGCCGAATTCACCTGCCCGTTGATCACCCCGGACAGCAGGCCCAGCAACACAAAGCCCATTTGAGAAATGGTCGAGTACGCCAGCATCCGCTTGAGATTGGTCTGCGCGATGGCGGCCAGGTTACCAATCAACAGCGAGCCGATGGCGAGCACAGCCAACATTTGCTGCCAATCGATGGCCAAAGGCAGCAGTCCGTCTACCAGCAAGCGCATGGTGATGGCGAACGCAGCCAGCTTGGGCGCGCTACCAATCATCAGTGTGATGGCGGTGGGAGCACCTTGGTACACATCAGGAATCCACATGTGGAAGGGAACCACACCCAGCTTGAAGGCCAAGCCAGCCACGACAAACACCAAACCAAATACCAGCACCTGGTGCTTGACCTGACCCGAAAGCACGGCCTTGAACACTTGCCCGATATCCAAAGAACCTGTGGCGCCATAGAGCATGGACAGGCCGTAGAGCAAGAAACCGCTGGCCATGGCACCCAGCACGAAATACTTCATGGCCGCTTCGGTCGCGGTCGCATTGTCGCGGCGCAAGGCCACCAGGGCGTAGCTGGACAGCGTCAGCAGCTCCAAGCCCAGGTAAATGACCAGGAAGTTGTTGCCGGAGATCATGATGAACATGCCCAGCAAGGCAAACATCGAGAGCGTGAACATTTCGCCGCCGCGCAGCATGTCGCGGTCTGCAGCGTAGGGGCGTGAGTAGACCAAGGTCACCATGACTGCAATCGTGGCAAAGCACTTGAGCCAATTGCCCATGGCGTCACTGACCACCATGTTGCCGAAACCATAAAAGGTGTTGCCACTGCTGGCGTACACACCTTCGAGGGCAGCCACCACAGCCAGTGTCAGCATGGTCAGCACATAGGTTGCCGTGCGACGGGGGCTCTTCACCCACAGGTCAACCAGCGCGATCACGCAGGCCATCACAAGAAGCACGATCTCGGGGTAGACCGCAAGCCAGCTGATGTTGTCAATCATCTCAAATCTCTCTGTTCTGTCTGTCGGTCAGTTCAGCTTTTGCAGGGCCACATGCTTGAGCAATTCAGCCACCGAGGTATCCATCACGTCGGTGAAGGGGCGTGGGTACAAGCCCATTGCCAGGACGGCAATCGCCAACAGCGACAAAATCAGAAACTCGCGGCTGCCGATATCGGTCAGTTCCTTGACGTGGCTGTTTCCCACGGGGCCCAGATAGACACGCTTGAACATCCACAGTGTGTAGGCAGCGCCAAAAATCAACGCGGTTGCAGCAGCCAGGCCAATCCAGAAATTCGCTTTGACAGCGCCCAGAATCACCATCCACTCGCCCACAAAACCGGCAGTGCCCGGCAGCCCGCAGTTGGCCATGGCAAACAACAATGCAAACGCAGTGAAGTTGGGCATGGTGTTGACGACGCCACCATAGGCAGCAATCTCACGCGAGTGAACGCGGTCGTACAACACACCAATGGACAGGAACATGGCACCCGACACAAAGCCGTGCGCAATCATCTGAACCAAGCCGCCAGAGACGCCCAGGTCATTGAAGATGAAGAAGCCCAGCGTGACAAAGCCCATGTGTGCGACCGAAGAGTACGCCACCAGTTTCTTCATGTCTTTCTGGACCATGGCGACCAAACCGACATAGATCACAGCGACCAAAGACAGGGCAATCATCAGCCATGCCCATTCGCGCGATGCATCTGGAGCAATGGGCAGCGAGAAGCGCAGGAAACCATAGGCGCCCAGCTTCAGCATGATGGCCGCCAGCACGGCGGAACCACCCGTAGGAGCCTCCACGTGCACGTCAGGCAACCAAGTGTGCACAGGCCACATCGGCACCTTGACTGCAAACGCTGCAAAGAAAGCGAAGAACAACAGTGTCTGGGCCGTGCTGCTCAGTGGCATCTTGTGCCAGGCTGCAATATCAAAGCTGCCACCTGATTGGTTGTACAGGTAGATCAGCGCGATCAGCATCAACAGGGAGCCGAGCAGCGTGTACAGGAAGAACTTGAAGGCCGCGTAGATCTTGTTTGGACCACCCCAGATACCGATGATCAGGTACATCGGGATCAGCGTGGCTTCAAAAAAGACGTAGAACAACATGCCGTCCAAGGCCGTGAACACGCCAATCATCAGCCCCGACAAAATCAGGAAAGCGCCCATGTACTGGTTGACGCGCTCTGTAATGGACTCCCAGGAGGCCAACACCACAATCACTGTGATGAAAGCTGTCAGGGGCACGAACCAAAACGAAATACCGTCAACGCCCAGGTGGTAGTTGATATTGAAGCGCTCGATCCAAACCGCTTTCTCCACGAACTGCATGGCAGCAGTACCCGTCTGAAAGCCGCCATACAAAGGCAGGGTCACCAGCAGACCGGCCAGCGCACCAATCAATGCAATCCAACGCACTGCACGCGCGTGCTCATCGCGCCCCAAAGCGAGCAAAACGGCACCAAAAACGATAGGCGTCCAGATTGCGAGACTCAACAACGAACTCATTTTGTTGTTTTCCTTATTTGATGAGTTGCATGAAGAAGTCGCCCCAGACAAACCAAGTCATCAGTGCGAACACACCCAGAATCATCACCAAGGCGTAGTGGAAGATAAAGCCCGACTGAACCCAGCGCACCACGCCAGAAATAGCGCCGACCAGCTTCCACGAGCCGTTCACCACCCCTCCATCGATGATGGCCTGATCGCCGACCTTCCAGAGGCCAACACCCAAGGCACGAGCTCCCTTAGCCAAGATGTTCTCGTTGATCCAGTCGAGGTAGTACTTGTTTTCCAGCAGGCGGTACAGAGGCTGTACGCGCGCCTTGATGCCTGCGGGCAAAGCGGGGTTGACCATGTACATGTAGTACGACAAGGCCACCCCAGCTAAAGCCAGCCAGAACGGTGCAGTTTGGAGACCGTGCAACGCCATCGCCACGGGGCCGTGGAAAATCTCGCCCAGTTTGGCCATTGCAGGGTGCTTGGCTGCATCCACAAAAATCACGTCTTTGAAGAAATCGCCAAACAACATGGGCTGAATGAACATGAAACCCACCACCACCGATGGGATGGCCAGTAGCACGAGAGGAACCGTCACCACCCAAGGAGATTCGTGGGGCTCATGATGGTCATCATGCCCGTGGTGGTCACCATGGTGAGCATCAGGGTTCTGGTCAAACCGCTCCTTGCCATGGAAGACCAAGAAATACATGCGGAACGAATAGAACGCGGTCACGAAGACGCCAGCCAGCACCGCGAAATGCGCGAACCCAGCAGCAGGAAGATGGCTGAAATGCACGGCCTCAATGATGCTGTCCTTGGAGTAGAAACCCGAGAACAGCGGAGTACCAATCAACGCCAGGGAACCAAGCAACGAAGTGATCCAGGTGATCGGCATGTACTTGCGTACCCCGCCCATCCAGCGGATATCTTGGTTGTGGTGCATGCCCATGATGACGGAGCCAGCGCCCAAGAACAGCAGAGCCTTGAAAAACGCGTGCGTCATCAGATGGAACACGGCCACCGAATAAGCGGAAGCGCCCAATGCCACCGTCATGTAACCCAACTGCGACAGCGTGGAATAAGCCACCACGCGCTTGATGTCGTTTTGGATGATGCCCAGGAAACCCATGAACAGCGCTGTGATGGAACCAATCACCAGGATGAAATTCAGAGCGGTGTCTGACAATTCAAACAAGGGCGACATGCGCGATACCATGAAAATGCCAGCAGTCACCATCGTGGCCGCGTGAATCAACGCAGAAATGGGAGTGGGACCTTCCATCGAGTCAGGCAGCCACACATGCAGCGGAAACTGCGCCGACTTGCCCATGGCGCCGATGAACAGGCAGATGCAAATCACTGTGACCAGCATCCAGCCAGTGCCCGGGAAGTTCAGAGCACCAAGTTCGTTCGATTTCGCGAAGATTTCACCGTAATTCAGGGTGCCTGTGTATGCGGCGATCAAACCGATACCCAGAATGAATCCAAAGTCACCAACCCGATTCACCAAAAAAGCCTTCATGTTGGCAAAAATGGCCGACGGCTTGTTGAACCAGAAACCGATCAGAAGATAAGAGACCAGGCCTACTGCCTCCCAGCCGAAGAACAGCTGCAGCAGGTTGTTGCTCATGACCAGCATGAGCATGGAGAAAGTGAACAGCGAAATGTAGGCAAAGAAGCGGTTGTAGCCGTCGTCTTCCTCCATGTAACCGATGGTGTAGATATGGACCATCAGCGACACAAAAGTAACCACGACCATCATCATGGCGGTCAGGCTGTCAACCAGAAAGCCCACTTCCATCTTGAGACCACCAACCACCATCCACGTGTACAGCGTCTCGTTGAAGCGCGCGCCATCCAATGCAACGCTCTTGAGCGTCATGGCAGAGAGAATAAAGGCAACCAGCACACCCAGGATCGTCAGCGTGTGGCTGAGGCGACGCCCAATCCAGTTGCCGCCAAAGGTTGTACCGAATACGCCAGCCAGCAAAGCGCCCGCCAGCGGAGCCAGCGGAACAGCCAGGAGCGTTGAAGCAGAGAGGGTTTGACTCATTCTTGAGAACCTAGGGAATACGGGTGGCTCATCAACCCTTGAGGGTGTTGAGGTCTTCTGCGTTGATGCTGGTCTTGTTTCGGAACAGCAGCACCAGAATGGCCAGCCCGATAGCGGACTCAGCTGCGGCCACGGTCAAGATAAAAAACACGAACACCTGCCCGTGCATGTCATCCAGATAATGGGAGAACGCGACAAAGTTCATGTTGACGGCCAGCAGCATCAGCTCAATCGCCATCAACAAAACAATCAGGTTCTTGCGGTTCAGAAAAATGCCGATGACCGACAAAGCAAACAGCATCGCACCCAGCGACAGAAAATGCCCCAAAGTCAAAGTCATGCTTTTTTCTCCTCGACTGGCGCCGCTTCTGGCAAAGGTTCGGATGGTTTCTGCGTAGCAGCCACCTTCACCACTTCCAGACGGTCGCGAGCGCGAACACGAACCTGGTTCGCAGGGTTGATCGCCTTGCTGTCCTTGCGCTGGCGCAGCGTCAGGGCAATGGCAGCGATCATGGCCACCAGCAGAATCACAGCAGCGATTTCAACGGGGTACAGGTACTGTGTGTACAGCAGCTTACCCAGCGCCTTGGTGTTGGAATATTGGACGACCTGCCCTGCAGCATCCAACAAAGGAGCTACAGCCTTCGGCTCCTCAAGGCCGCGGAAGCCGCCCATGAGCACAGCAGCCATCTCCAGCGCAATCAAGGCGCCCACCGTAGCTGCCAGAGGGAAGTGCTTCCAGAAACCCTTGCGCACAGTGTCGATGTGAATATCCAGCATCATCACCACGAAAAGGAATAGCACCATCACGGCGCCCAAATAGACCAGCACCAGTGCGATAGCGAGAAACTCTGCCTTCAGAAGCAACCAAACAGCTGCCGCCTGGGAGAAAGCAAGAATGAGATACAGCACCGCATGCACGGGGTTACGTGCGGTGATGACGCGGAAGGCTGCAAAGAGCAGCACAACCGAGAACAGATAAAAGAAACCAGTCTTGGCATCCATGGATCGGGTCTTTATAGAGAGTCTGGCAAACAGGCTGAGTCCAACACCGATCAGCGGTATTTGGCGTCTGCAGCCTTGGCCGCAGCAATTTCGCCTTCGTAGCGGTCACCCACTGCCAAGAGCATGTCCTTCGTGAAATACAGGTCGCCCCGCTTTTCGCCGTGGTACTCGAAAATGTGCGTTTCCACAATGGAATCCACTGGGCAACTTTCTTCGCAAAAGCCGCAGAAGATGCACTTCGTCAAATCGATGTCATACCGGGTGGTGCGACGCGAACCATCATCACGGACGTCTGATTCAATCGTGATGGCCATCGCAGGGCAGACAGCTTCGCAGAGCTTGCAAGCAATGCAACGCTCTTCCCCATTTTCATAGCGACGCAGTGCGTGAAGACCACGGAACCGAGGGGACAGAGGTGTCTTTTCCTCAGGGAATTGAACGGTCACCTTGCGGCGGAATGCATAACGCCCCGTAAGGGCCATGCCCTTGAGCAATTCCACGAGCATGAAGCTCTTAAGGAAGTCTTTGAAAGAGAAAGGTGCAGCAGCAACAACGGCAGTCATTTGTGTCCCCGCTTATTTCCAGATATTCCAGGGCGAGAGCAACCACCCGCCCACCAGTACCAGGCACACCAACGTGACTGGAATGAAAATCTTCCAGCCCAGACGCATGATCTGGTCATAGCGGAAGCGAGGAAACGTGGCACGGATCCAGATGAACATCGAGACGACCAAGAACGTCTTGGCTGCTAACCACACCCACCCGGGAATGAAGGCCAAGGCGTCAAATGGAGGCAACCATCCGCCCAGGAACATCAGCACGGCAAGGATGGACACCAGCCACATGCTCGCGTATTCCGCCAGGAAGAAAATGGCGAAACCCATACCCGAATATTCAACCATGTGTCCGGCCACAATTTCTGCCTCGCCCTCGACCACGTCGAACGGGTGACGATTGGTCTCAGCAACTCCGGAAATCAGATAAACCAAGAAAATCGGCAGAAGGGGCAACCAGTTCCAGGACAACAGCCCAAAACCGTGCGACGCCGCCCAACCTCGGGCTTGGCTTGCAACGATTTCTGTCAGGTTCATGCTGCCTGACACCATGATCACGATCAGGAAGCAAAAGCCCATCGCAATTTCATAGCTCACCATCTGCGCAGACGCACGCAGCGCACCCAAGAAGGCGTACTTCGAGTTGGAAGCCCAACCCGCGATGATGACGCCGTACACCTCAATCGATGTGATGGCCATTACCAGCAAAAGACCCGCATTGACGTTGGCCAGAGCCACATCAGGACCGAAGGGAATTGCGACCCAGGCCGCCAACGCTGGCATGATCGCCATCACGGGCCCCAGAACAAACAAACCCTTGCTTGCTGCTGTGGGCTGAATAATTTCCTTGGTCAGAAGCTTCAGTGCGTCAGCAATCGGCTGCAACAGTCCCAACGGTCCGACACGGTTGGGGCCATGACGTACTTGCATGAAACCCAAGAGCTTGCGCTCCCACAGCGTCAGATAGGCCACGGCGCCCATCAGGGGAGCCAGAATGCAAACGATCTTCAGCAAGATCCAAAGAACAGGCCATGCCGCAGCTGTCCACCAGCCGAAGGGAAGCAGGCCAAGGCCGGCGTTATAGAGCGCGTCAATCATGCTGCCACCTCTTCACGTGCCATACGCGCATCTGCGGTCAATTGCAAAGATGGGGAGCGACGCACCAGGCCATCCAGCTGGTAGATGGAAGCCACCACGGGTTCGCCTACTGCACCGGAGCCCGAAGCAGTCACGCCGCCAGTCACCGCATTGGACAATTGAGCCGCATCGATCCGGGAGAACGCGCCAGGTGCAGCGTTCGTAGCGCGTACCAACACGTCCTGCGACGTTTCGAAATCAAAGCCAGGAATCTCCAGCATATTGGCCAATACGCGGAGCACCTTCCAAGCAGGCCGCGTATCGCCCAAAGGACGCACGACTGCATGGAAGCTCTGCAGGCGCCCTTCCGCATTGATGAAGCTACCCGAGGTTTCGGTGAATGGGGCGATAGGCAGGAGAACATCGCTGAACTCCATGTTGGCTTTGAATGGACTCAAGGTGACAACCATTTCGGCGCCTGAGAGCGCGTCGGTGGCGCGTGCGCCGACCGAAGAGTCGTGCACAGGCTCGTTGTTCAGAAGGAGAACCGCCTTGAGACCACCCGACAACATCTGGGCCGCGTTCAAACCACCCTTGACGGGATGGGCACCCACGAACTGTGCACCGACGGTGTTAGCAGCTTCAGTCAAATAGCCAACCGTGGCACCGGTGTGCTCACCAATCCAATTGGCCAGAGCCAGCAACTGCGTAGCTTGGGCATGGTGTGCTGCGGCGTTGCCCAACAGCACCGCTTTGCGCTCACCCGCCATCAGCGAACGCGCGACAGCTGTAGCAGCGTCATCGATAACAAACGAACCGGCGGGCCCCGCCACACCCTTTTCTTGTGCAACCGCTGCCGCAATACCGCCCAGTGCCTGCATCCATTGGGAGGCCGCGTGCTTCAAGAGGTGCTTGACAGGAATGGCCCAGTCACGCTCAACCGAATCCAGTGCGATGACTTGGCAACCATGGCGAGCCGCCTGGCGAATCCGTTGTGCAAACAGAGGATGATCCTTACGCAAATTGGACCCCACCACCAAAACGCTCTGCAGCGTGGAGAGCGATGCAATGGAGGTGCCCAACCAGCGGATACCTTCTGGAGCGCTGAATTCAGCGTTGCGCAGACGGTAGTCGATGTTGTCACTACCCAAGCCGCGTACCAATGCACCTGCCAAATACAACTCTTCCACGGTGCTGTGCGGACTCACCAGCGCGCCGATGGACTCGGCGCCATGGTCATGGCGAATGTTCTTGAGGCCGTTGGCAACGTACTCCAGTGCTGTTTGCCAGTCCACTTCCTTCCAAACACCGCCCTGCTTCAGCATGGGCTGAGTGAGGCGATCTTCGCCATTGAGCGCTTCATAGGAAAAACGGTCACGGTCCGCGATCCAGCACTCATTCACTGCTTCGTTCTCAAACGGAACGACGCGCATCACCTTGTGGTTTTTGACCTGGACGATCAAGTTTGCACCGGTAGAGTCATGTGGGCTCACAGAGCGGCGGCGGGACAACTCCCAGCTGCGCGCGCTGTAGCGGAAGGGCTTGCTCGTCAATGCGCCGACGGGACAGATATCAATCATGTTGCCCGACAACTCGGAATCCACCGTGTCACCACTCACCGTGGTGATTTCGGAATGCTCACCACGATGGATCATGCCCAGTTCCATGACGCCAGCCACTTCTTGGCCAAAGCGCACGCAGCGGGTGCAATGAATGCAGCGGCTCATCTCCTCCATGGAGATCAATGGGCCCACATCTTTGTGCAGCACAACACGCTTTTCTTCTTCGTAACGCGAAGAAGAGCCGCCATAACCTACAGCCAAGTCCTGCAACTGGCATTCACCACCTTGATCGCAAATGGGGCAATCCAGCGGGTGATTGATCAGGAGAAATTCCATCACCGACTTCTGGGCCTTGATCGCCTTGTCGGATTTGGTACGGACCACCATGCCTTGCGTCACGGGCGTTGCGCAAGCTGGCATCGGCTTTGGAGCCTTCTCAACGTCTACCAGGCACATGCGGCAGTTGGCAGCAATCGAGAGCTTCTTGTGATAGCAGAAATGTGGGATGTAGGTGCCTGCTTTCTCAGCCGCATGCATCACCATGCAGCCTTCGGCAACTTCTACTTTCTGACCGTCCAGTTCAATTTCAACCATATGTGTTCTCGCAATCAGGCGGATGCGGCAGCTTGCGAGCCTTTGTTCCGGATCAATGCCTCAAACTCAGGACGGAAATGCTTCAGCATGGCACGCACAGGCATTGCTGCGGCATCACCCAAAGCGCAAATTGTTCGACCCTGGATGTTGTCGGCAACAGAGTTGAGCAAGTCGAGATCGCCATCACGGCCTTGCCCATGCTGAATGCGGTCGATCACACGCCACATCCAGCCCGTGCCTTCGCGGCAAGGCGTGCATTGGCCACAGGATTCGTGTGAATAGAAATACGACAGGCGCAGCAGGCTTTCCACCATGCTCCGCGAATCATCCATCACGATCACGGCGCCAGAACCCAACATCGACCCCGCCTTGGCGATGGAGTCATAGTCCATCGTGCATTCCATGATGATGGAAGCAGGCAGCACAGGGGAAGAGGATCCACCAGGAATCACGGCCTTGAGTTGACGTCCCTTACGAACGCCGCCCGCCAGCTCCAGCAATTTGGAGAAGGGGGTTCCCAGGGGGATCTCGTAGTTTCCGGGATTCTCCACATCGCCAGACACCGAGAAAATCTTGGTGCCGCCGTTGTTTGGCTTGCCGCATTCCAGATAGGCTGCGCCGCCGTTTCGGATGATCCATGGCACAGCGGCAAATGTCTCGGTGTTATTGATCGTGGTCGGCTTGCCGTACAAACCAAAACTCGCAGGAAACGGAGGCTTGAAGCGTGGCTGTCCCTTCTTGCCTTCCAGGGACTCCAACAACGCAGTTTCTTCACCGCAGATGTAAGCTCCAAAACCGTGGGCCGCATGCAGCTGGAAGCTGAAGTTGCTTCCCATGATGCCGTCGCCCAAATAGCCCGCCGCACGCGCCTCTTCCAGCGCCGCTTCGAAGCGTTCGTAAGACTGGAAAATTTCACCGTGAATGTAGTTGTAACCCACGCTGATGCCCATCGCATAGGCGGCAATGATCATGCCTTCAATCACGATGTGCGGATTGAATTGCAGGATATCGCGGTCTTTGCAAGTTCCAGGCTCACCCTCGTCCGAGTTGCAAACCAGATACTTCTGACCAGGGAAAGAGCGCGGCATGAAGCTCCACTTCAGCCCCGTAGGAAAGCCTGCACCCCCACGACCACGCAAGCCAGACTCTTTGACCGTTGCGATCACTTGATCTTGCGTCAAGCCTTCTCCGCCGTCCTTACCCAGGATGCGACGAAGTGCCTGGTAGCCACCGCGAGCCTCGTAATCCTTGATGCTCCAGTTGCTGCCATTCAGTCCTGCATAAATCTGCGGGTTGATATGGCGATCATGGAAACAGGTCTGAACACCTGTCGCCTTGAATTGCGAAAGAATTTCTGCGGCAGTGGTCATTGCTTGCCCTCCGCTGCACGCAAACCGTCCACCAACTGGTCTAGTTTGTCGTTGTCCATAAAACTGCACATGGTGCGGTCATTCACCAGCATCACTGGCGCATCGGCACAAGCGCCCAGGCACTCGCACTGCTGCAAAGTGAACAAACCATCCGCAGTCGTCTCGCCCATGGAAACACCGAGCTTCTGCTCCAGATGGCGCAGGGCCTTTTGACCATCACGCAGTTGGCATGGCAAATTGGTGCAGACATTGAGCTTGTACTTGCCAACAGGTTGCTGGTTGTACATGTTGTAGAAAGTCGTGACTTCATGCACCGCAATCTGGGGCATGCCCAGGTAGTCGGCGATCACGGCTTCGCTCTCGGCACTCACATAGCCTTGCTCTTGCTGCACGATGGAAAGGCAAGCCATCACGGCAGACTGCTTCTGGTCTGCCGGGTACTTCGCCACTTCGCGCGCGAATCGCGCCAACGTCGCTTCGGTAATCATCGGTCAATTTCTCCGAACACGATATCCATGGTGCCAATGATCGCCACCGCATCGGCAATCATGTGTCCCCGAGCCATTTCATCCAGCGTGGCCAGGTGCGCAAAACCAGGGGCACGGATCTTCAAACGATAGGGCTTGTTCGCGCCATCGCTCACCAAGTAGATACCAAACTCTCCCTTGGGATGCTCCACCGCTGCATAGGTTTCGCCTTCAGGCACGTGAAAACCTTCGGTGAACAGCTTGAAATGGTGAATCAACTCCTCCATGTTGGACTTCATGGATTCGCGCGAAGGGGCGGCAACTTTGTGGTTGTCAGTGATGACCGGCCCAGGGTTGGCGCGCAGCCAATCCACGCATTGCTTGATGATGCGATTGGACTCGCGCATTTCCTGCACACGAACCAGATATCGGTCGTAGCAATCACCCGTCTTGCCAACCGGAATATCAAAATCGACCCGATCGTAAGCATCGTAAGGCTGCGTCTTGCGTAAATCCCAAGCGATACCAGAGCCACGCAGCATGGGTCCTGTCATGCCCAGATTCAAAGCACGCTCAGGCTTTACGACCCCAATACCCACCGTACGCTGTTTCCAGATACGGTTGTCAGTCAGGAGAGTTTCGTACTCATCCACGCAACCTGGGAAGCGCTTCGTGAAATCGTCGATGAAGTCCAGCAAAGAACCCTGGCGATTCTGATTCATCGCCTCCAGCGCTTTGGCGTTCTTGATCTTGCTGACTTTGTACTGGGGCATCGTATCGGGAAGATCCCGGTACACACCACCCGGACGGAAGTACGCAGCATGCATGCGCGCGCCCGAAACGGCCTCGTACATATCAAAAAGATCCTCACGTTCACGGAACGTGTAGATCAGGATGGTGGAACTGCCGCAATCATTACCATGCGAGCCGAGCCACATCAGGTGATTCAGCAAACGCGTGATTTCCGAGAACATCACACGGATGTACTGCGCACGCACAGGCACCTCAATGCCGAGCAACTTCTCGATGGCCAGGCAATACGCGTGCTCATTGCACATCATGGACACATAGTCCAGACGGTCCATGTATGGCAAAGACTGGATGAACGTCTTATGCTCAGCCAGCTTCTCAGTCGCGCGGTGCAGCAAGCCAATGTGCGGATCAGCACGCTGAACAACCTCACCGTCCAGCTCCAGAACCAAACGCAACACACCGTGCGCCGCAGGGTGCTGGGGTCCAAAATTCAGGGAATAATTTTTGATTTCAGCCATGATGGTTCACATGAGCGCAAAGCAGCTCAGTGCAGGCCTCCGTACTTGTCTTCGCGAATGATGCGAGGCGTGATTTCACGCGGCTCGATGGATACCGGCTCGTAAACCACGCGGCGTTGCTCGGCGTCGTACCGCATTTCCACATGGCCAGACAAAGGGAAGTCCTTGCGGAAGGGGTGGCCGATAAACCCATAGTCGGTCAAGATGCGACGCAGGTCATTGTGACCATCGAACACGATACCAAACAGATCGAAAGCCTCGCGCTCGTACCAGTTGGCAGAGTTCCACAACTCAGCCACCGACGCCATCATTGGAAAATCGTCATCAGCACAGAACACCTTGACGCGTACACGCTGGTTCAGACTGACCGACAAGAGATGGGAGACCACCGCATATCGCGGACCTTCTTGAACGGCATCTGCGTAGGTGGAATAGTCCACACCACACAGGTCAATCAACTGCTCGAATTTGCATGCATCCGAGTCACGCAAGATACGCATGGACTCCAGGTAGTCCGCAGCAGCTACCGTCACCGTCACCTCATCCAAGGCGAGCGTGACCTGACGGGCCTTAGCACCCAAGGCCGCGGCAATGTTCTTTTTGAGCTCTTCAGGCCGAATGGCTACAGCAGTCATCATCAACCCTTCAAGCGCGAGCGATCGTATTGGTGCGGCGGATTTTTTGCTGCAACTGGATGATCCCGTAAATCAGCGCTTCCGCTGTTGGAGGGCAGCCAGGCACATAAACATCCACAGGCACGATGCGATCACAGCCACGCACCACTGAATAACTGTAGTGGTAGTAACCACCACCATTGGCACACGAGCCCATGGAGAGCACCCAGCGCGGCTCGGACATCTGGTCGTACACCTTGCGCAGCGCAGGAGCCATCTTGTTGCAGAGGGTTCCGGCAACAATCATCAAATCCGACTGACGAGGGCTGGCACGAAACACTTCCGCGCCAAATCGACCAATGTCATAACGCGCAGCGGCGGCGTGCATCATTTCCACCGCACAGCAAGCCAAGCCAAACGTCATGGGCCACAAAGAACCGGTCTTGGCCCAATTCACCACCGAGTCGTAACTCGTGGTGATAAAGCCTTCCTTCATCACGCCTTCAATCATCGCACTCGTCCTTGTTGAAGCTCGATCATTCCCAATCCAACGCGCCTTTTTTCCACTCGTAGGCAAAGCCCACAACCAGAATGGCAAGGAAGATCGAGACCGCTACGAAGCCTGTCATTCCCACCTCATGCAGGGTCACCGCCCAGGGAAAGAGGAATGCAATTTCCAGATCAAACAGAATGAACAAAATGGCTACCAGGTAGTAGCGCACGTCGAACTTCATGCGAGCGTCTTCAAACGCTTCGAAGCCGCATTCATAAGGGGAGTTTTTGGCTGCATCTGGGCGATTAGGGCCCAACACATAACCAAGCACCAAGGGGACAACGCCTACGGCAATGCCAACCAAGATGAACAAAAGGACGGGGAGGTACTGATCGAGGTTCATCGTGAGGATGCTCACCGCTGTAGCCAAACCTGCGGGACTTGTACAAGTGCACAGGCTGGCTTTTGTTTTGGTGCCGTCGGCGAGACTCGAACTCGCACAGCTTTCGCCACTACCCCCTCAAGATAGCGTGTCTACCAATTTCACCACGACGGCTGATGTTGCATGTTTGGATGGCATGAGGAACCGCGAGGGTTTTGGCTTTCCAAACAATCCAGAATTCTACCCCGGAAAACCCTCGATAGGCATCAGGGTAGCCAATTTAGTGCAGATTATTTAGATGGAATCTGGGCAGCACCAGAAGCTGGAGCGACAGGGGCAGCAGGCACTGCATCCGCAGCACTTCCGGAGGCAGGGATGACGGCGGCCGGGGTTTCCAGAACACTGCCTGAGCTGGCCGGGCGCGAATTGCCAAAGTAGGCCAGCGCCAGCGTCGTGATGAAAAACACGGCCGCCAACACGGCGGTAGTACGGGAAAGGAAGTTGGCGCTTCCGCTGGCACCAAACAAGCTGCCGGACGAGCCGCTACCGAACGCAGCACCCATGTCTGCCCCCTTGCCGTGCTGCACCAGAATCAAACCGATCATTCCCAGGGCCGCCAAGATTTGTACAGCCAGGATCACGTTCACCAAAACATTCATGTTCACTCCTAAATTAATAGCTATTAGCGCTCAGCTCACCGGGCTGCAGCGATGATCTTGAGAAAATCTTCCGCCTTCAACGAGGCGCCTCCCACGAGGCCGCCATCAATGTCTGGCTGAGCAAGCAATTCGGCAGCATTCGCCGCGTTCATGCTGCCGCCGTAAAGCACGCGAACACGATCCGCGTGAGGAGTGGCTGCCGTCAACTGCGCACGCAGCACAGCATGTACTTGCTGCGCCTGCTCAGGCGAAGCAGTACGACCCGTGCCAATGGCCCACACAGGCTCGTAGGCCACCACGATTTCGCTGATGCAATGGCCATTCACATGGATCACGGCAGCCAGCTGGCGCTTGACTACAGAATCCGTCTGACCAGCCTCCCGCTCTTGCAGAGTCTCGCCCACACACACGATGGGCGTGATGCCGGATGCCAAGGCCTGGCGGGCTTTTTCTGCAACGACCGCATCCGTTTCACCATGGTACTGACGACGCTCAGAGTGCCCCACCAGCGCGTAACGAACGCCGAAATCCTTCAACATCGCCGCCGACACTTCACCGGTATAAGCCCCAGAAGCAAAGGCCGAGACATCTTGCGCACCCAATGCGATGTTGGCACCGGACAGCAACCCCTGGACTTGCGCCAAATAGGGAGAAGGCACCGCCACAGCCACATCGCAAGCAGGCGTTCCAAGCCCTGCAAGGAGCCCCTTGACCAGAGCTTCGTTGGCAGCAAGGCTGCCATTCATCTTCCAGTTGCCTGCGATCAGTTTCTTTTTCATGTTTACCACGTCAAAACAATCTTGCCAGTGTGTTGATTGGATTCCATCAATGCATGAGCAGCCGCAGCATCACCCGCATCAAAGGTCTGGTAGATGACAGGACGAACCTTACCCTGCTCAATGAGCGGCCAGACCTGGGAACGGAGGGACTGCGCTATGGCGGTCTTGAACTCTACAGACCTGGGTCGCAGGGTAGAGCCCGTGATGGTGAGTCGGCGGCGCAGCACAAGCCCCGCACTGAAAGAGCTCTTCACCCCGCCCTGCACGGCAATGATGACCAGCCGCCCATCTTCAGCGAGGCACTCCACCTCACGCGCCACATAGTCACCGGCGACCATGTCCAGCACCACATCCACGCCACGCCCATTGGTGATTCGCTGGACTTCTGCCACAAAGTCCTGTGTCTTGTAGTTGATGGCATACGAGGCACCCAGCTCAATGCACGCTGCGCATTTTTCGTCGCTGCCCGCCGTAACAATCACAGTGGCGCCCCACGCACGGGCCAGCTGGATGGCAGTCACACCGATCCCGCTGCTCCCGCCTTGCACTAGGAGAAACTCACCCGCTTGCAGACGCCCTCGATCGAAGACATTGCTCCACACGGTGAAGAATGTTTCCGGCAGAGAAGCCGCTTCGATGTCATTGAGCCCCGCAGGAACCGGCAGGCACTGCCCGACGGGCGCGACACACCACTGCGCATACCCACCGCCAGCCACCAAGGCGCAGACCCGGTCGCCCACCTTCAAACCTGCAGACGCCATAGCCTGTGTGTCGCCGGCCTCAATCACGCCAGCGACCTCCAGGCCAGGCAAGTCAGACGCACCCGGCGGCGGAGCATAGTGCCCCGCGCGCTGCAATACGTCAGGCCTGTTGATTCCGCTCGCCGCCACACGGATCAACAATTCACCCACACCCGGCTGGGGCACAGGCCGCTGCCCGAGGCGGAGCACGTCGGGCGCACCGAAGGACGAAATCTCCACAGCACGCATCAAACGTTCGGTCATAAGTCTCTGCTCTTTAAAGCAATTTAAGCTGCCAGCGCTTATGGGTAAAGCGCTGGCAGCTACAAATTCAATAGCAATTTAATCCACTAGCGGGCCGGCAGACCCGCCGGACCTTATTGCTGTTGCTGCTGTTGCTGGTCAGCCGACTGGCGACCACCTTCTCGGCTTTGGCGTGGCTCACGCTCGCCGCGCTCTGCAGGCGCAGGGCGATCACCACCGCCAGCAGGACGCTCTGCCAGCGCCTTCATCGACAGTTTGATACGACCCTTTTCGTCGGTTTCCATGACCTTGACCTTCACGATCTGGCCTTCTGCCAAGTAGTCCGACACCTTTTCCACGCGCTCGTGGGCGATCTGGCTGATGTGCAGCAGACCGTCCTTGCCGGGCAGCAAGTTGATCAGCGCGCCAAAGTCCAGGATCTTGGTCACAGGACCTTCATACACCTTGCCAATTTCCACCTCGGCCGTGATCTGCTCGATGCGGCGCTTGGCTTCGTCAGCCTTGGCGGCCTCAGTCGCAGCGATGGTGATGGTGCCGTCTTCCTCGATATTGATCTGGCAGCCGGTTTCTTCGGTCAGCGCACGGATGACGGCGCCGCCCTTGCCGATCACGTCACGGATCTTCTCGGGGTTGATCTTCATGGTGTAGAGCTTGGGCGCGAAGTTGGACACTTCGGTCTTGGCTTCACCCATGGCTTCTTGCATCTTGCCCAGGATGTGCATGCGCGCTTCCTTGGCCTGGGCCAGTGCCACCTGCATGATTTCCTTGGTAATGCCCTGGATCTTGATGTCCATCTGCAGGGCCGTGATACCACCCGTGGTACCTGCCACCTTGAAGTCCATGTCGCCCAGGTGATCTTCGTCACCCAGGATGTCGGTCAGCACGGCAAAGCGGTTGGCGTCCTTGATCAGACCCATCGCAATACCCGCCACATGCGCCTTCATGGGCACGCCGGCATCCATCAGCGACAGGCAGCCGCCGCACACCGAAGCCATGGACGAGGAACCGTTGGACTCAGTGATTTCCGACACCACACGCATGGTGTAGGGGAATTCTTCCTTGGTCGGCAGCACAGCCACCAGAGCACGCTTGGCCAGACGGCCGTGGCCGATTTCGCGGCGCTTGGTCGAGCCCATGCGGCCCACTTCGCCGGTGGCGAAGGGAGGCATGTTGTAGTGCATCATGAAGCGGTCTTCGTACTCGCCAGCCAGCGCGTCGATGCGCTGTGCATCACGCTCAGTGCCAAGTGTGGTCACGACCAGCGCCTGGGTTTCGCCACGTGTGAACAGGGCCGAGCCGTGGGCGCGGGGCAGCACGCTGTTGCGGATTTCGATGGGGCGCACGGTGCGGGTGTCGCGGCCGTCGATGCGGGGCTCGCCAGCCAGGATCTGGCTGCGCACGATGCCGGCTTCGATGTCGAACAGCATGCCTTCGACCTTGACGGAATCGAACTCCACGCCATCGGCCTTGAGGCCAGCCATCACGGCAGCGTAGGCTTCACGGCAGGCTTGGGTGCGGGCTTGCTTGTTGCGGATCTGGTAGGCAGCGCGCAGTTTGTCGTCAGCCAGTGCGACAACCTTGGCGATCAGGGCTTCGTCCTTGGCGGGCGCTTCCCATTGCCACACGGGCTTGCCAGCGTCGCGCACCAGTTCGTGGATGGCGTTGATGGCCACGTTGCCTTGCTCATGACCGAACACCACGGCGCCGAGCATGATTTCTTCAGACAGCTGCTGGGCTTCGGACTCCACCATCAGCACAGCGGCTTCGGTGCCCGCCACCACCAAGTCCATCTGCGAGTTCTTACGCGCAGTCTGGCCGGGGTTCAGCACATATTCGCCGTTGATGTAGCCCACGCGGGCGGCACCAATGGGGCCGTTGAACGGAATGCCAGAGATGGCCAGAGCCGCACTGGTAGCGATCAGGGCCGCGATGTCAGCGTCCACTTCGGGGTTCAAAGAAATGGTGTGGATGACCACGTGCACTTCATTGAAGAAACCTTCGGGGAACAGCGGGCGGATCGGACGGTCGATCAGGCGGCTGGTCAGGGTTTCGTGTTCGCTGGGCTTGGCTTCGCGCTTGAAGAAGCTGCCGGGGATCTTGCCAGCGGCGTACGTCTTCTCGATGTAGTCCACCGTCAGCGGGAAAAAGTCTTGGCCGGGCTTGGCGGACTTGGAAGCCACCACAGTGGCCAGCACCACGGTGTCGTCAATGTTCACCAGCACGGCGCCGGAGGCCTGGCGGGCGATCTCGCCCGTTTCCATGATGACGGTCTTGTCGCCCCACTGAAAAGACTTGGTGACTTTGTTGAAAATACTCATTATTAGCTCCTAATTTAATAGCTGGTAGCGCTTTACCAGTTTGGTCTGGAGCGGAATTCAGAACACGATGCCATTCCAGCGAGACTGCCCCATTTGGCAGCAAATGCAATCTCGTTGGAATGACACAGCTTCGCTCTGTTTTGCCACTCCGAAGTAAAAAACGCCTGAGCTAGCGAACTAACCCAGGCGTTTTTGCATGCAATAACGATTACTTGCGCAGACCCAACTTGGCGATCAGCGCGGTGTAACGGTCAGCGTCCTTGGCCTTGAGGTAGTCCAGCAGCTTGCGACGACGGCTCACCATGCGCAGCAGGCCGCGGCGACCGTGGTGGTCCTTGGCGTGCGTCTTGAAGTGAGGAGTCAGTTCGTTGATGCGGGCCGTCAGCAGGGCCACTTGCACTTCTGGGCTACCAGTGTCGTTGGCAGCGCGGGCGTTGGCCTTGACAACTTCGGCCTTGATGGAGGATGCGATCATGATTTTCCTTTGTGAGCTTCGAGAGTGAAGCCTGTTTACTTGCGCCAGAAGCTGGAAGGTCTACTGGCGTGCGTCTTGCACCATGCAAAACTTGCCGATTATAGCGCCCACCCTCTTTGTTGCCTTTGGCCACCGCAAAGAAGAACGAGACCATCCTGCATCTACGGGATTCTTCGTGGTTGGCGGCAATGGCGCGCGTGGCAGGATGGCGCTGCACGCCATAGCGCCCGCCCAGAGCACTACCCGCCGCGCGGCTGTGCTATGCAATCAACCCATTTCATCGAGCACCCTATGCCGCCCTTTGACACACCTACCGCCCGCCCCCACCACCGATTCGGTGCCCTACTGACCATCAGCCTTGCCTCTTGCCTGCTGGCCAATCCCAGCGCAGCAGACGCCGAACAACGCAAACGCAACAAGGCCGACACCAGCGAATCGGCCAAAAAGAAAGGTACGACCAAAGTCACCTCTCAACGCAGCTCGTCTGAAGAGAGCCGCGCGGAGCGGGATCGCCGCTTGTACCGCGAGTGCAAAGGCATGCACAACGCCGGCGCCTGCCTGGGCTACACGCGCTAACCCGTCAGCCAGCAAGGCCACCGCTCGTCCTTACTGCAGCGCCATCAGTCAGGGCACGGTGGAAGTGCCAAAGCGGCATCGTTAGCATTGCCCCCATGCAATTGTCCACCACTTCCTGCGCTCGCGGTGCCCACCCTCGCTGGGGTGCGTCACACGCCAGCCGCGGAGTTACCGCCATAGAGCTGATGGTGGTCGTAGCCATCATCGCCGTGCTAGCAGCCTTGGCAGGGCCCAGCTTTACCGCTCTGATTGAACGCTGGCGCGTCCGAGACGCGGCCGAAACACTGACATCCTCCATCTACTACGCCCGTTCTGAAGCCATCAAACACGGCGGCAACATCATCATCATCAAAAACCCCAACAGCGGCGCCTGCACCACGGCCGACGGAAACACGCAATGGGGCTGCGGCTGGCGCATTTTTTTTGATGCCAACGGCAACCGTGCCCAAGACACCTGCGTACCCGCTAACACCCCCAATGAGTGCGACCTGCAGGTCACCGCAGCCCCCACACGGCTGACGATCACCCTGACCAGCAGCACCGGCAGCCTCTCCTTCGACCGCTGGGGTATGCAGTCCCACACCGATGCAGCAGACTCCACGCCCGACGATCTGACCTTCAAGCTCATGCCCTACGGCAAAACTGCGAGCGATGCCAGCGCAGCAACCCTCTGCGCAGTTCGCGGCGGCCGCATCGTGCGCAAGAAGGGCTCTGACACCTGCTGAACACCCCGCGGCACAACCATGGGACATGACCACCTCACACCTCCGCACGCCATGCAGGCGGCTCGCCCCACAATGCAGGGCTTCACGGCCATCGAACTGATGGTCGTGGTGAGCATCATTGCTGTTCTCGCAGCCCTGGCAGGCCCCTCCTTTACCCAGATGATCGAAAGCTGGCGCGTGCGCGATGCCACGGAATCCCTGCGCTCCACGCTGATTTTTGCCCGCTCCGAAGCCATCAAACGCGGCGGCCAAATCGCCATCCACAAGCTGCCCAACAACACCAACGGCTGCACCAGTGCCACTGGCAACCGCGATTGGGATTGCGGCTGGATCGTCTGCCACGACACCGACAACAGTGGCACCTGTACCAGCACCGAGCCGGTACTGCAGCGCATCGAAGCCCCCGCCAAAGTACAAGTGACCCGCACCGGCGGCAGCGTCAGTATCAAGCTCAACCGCTGGGGCTTGGTCGATGGCACCTGGCTGGGTTTCAGCCTGGTACCGCTGGACAAATCCACAACCCACCCAGGCGCACGCGGCGTCTGCATGAGCTCGGGTGGACGCATCCGCATTCTTCTCCCTGAGGCCATTCCATGCACCGGCTAACACATTTCAACCCCGCTGCAGCCCGACGCCAGCACGGCATCAGCCTGATCGAATCGCTCGTCGCCATCGTCGTCATGGCGCTGGGAATTCTGGGCATTCTGGGTGTGCAGATGCGCACCCTCACCGACACATCCACCACCGTACGCCGCGCCCAAGCCATCCGTCTGATTGAGGATCTGAGTGAGCGCATGAGGGTCAGCCCCAATGCGCTGCTGAGCATCAAAGATTACGAGTCTGGTTACGACAAGAAGGGGGGCGCCCTGACCGCCTCCGACTGCGCTAGCACGGCCTGCACCCCGGCCGAGCAGGTCAAGTACGACCTGAAACAATGGAAAACAACGGTGGAGCAAACCCTTCCGGGGGGACAGGCAAGCATCTTTCTCGCACCGGGCGAAACTGTTGACACCAACCGTCGCCAGCTAGGTGTGATCATTGCCTGGCGCGAAAACGAGCGTGAAGGCACCAAAACCGACGCAATCGACGCGAGCAAGTTTCGCGCTACCGACGGTACCTTTACCGCGGGAACCGACACCGCCAACGCTTGTCCCACCGACAAAACCTGCCACCTGCAATACCTCCCGGTCGCGGCCCGCTGTGCGCCCTACGACAACGGCAGTGGCACCAAGGCGCTTTACTGCTCGTAATGAAAGTTTGCCATGAGCTCAAAAACCATAGCATTTAACGCTGATTTGGCAAGCTCCACACCATGAAAACTCTCCAAATACCCCCCCGTCAAAGCGGCGTGACACTGATCGAGCTAATGGTTGGCTTAGCCATCGGCCTGCTGGTCGTCGCGGTCGCCATGGGCGCACTGATGGTTTCGCGTGGCATCTCTGGCACCGTCAGCGACGCCAGCGGCATACAGCAACAGGGCGCCTACATCTTGCGGGTGGTCAGTCAGCAACTGCGCCAGACCGGCTCGCTCTATCTGAACCCTGACCCAGTTGGAGGTAACAGCACCGACGTGCTGAGCCCTGTGGCCTTCGAAATAAAGGCCGACGCTGTGGGCAGCGGAAACAGCTTCATTCAGGAAGAATCCCTCTCGGGCGCTGGCACCAGCGTAACCACCGCGTTCAGACGCTACCAGGACAACGTTTTCCTGGCTGACAACGCAACAAGCACCACCATCGGCACCGACTTTCTGGCCCGGAACTGTGTGGGCGCACCGGGCAACAGCAGCACCGATCAGCGGGTCGAAAGCATCTTCACCTTTGACAGCACTACAAACGAACTGCAATGCGGCGGCAATGGCACCGCTGCACAGCCGATCGCGCAAAACGTTGCGCAGTTCCAGGTCACCTACATGGTGCAAACAACCGATGCTGCCGGAAACACGACCGTGCAATACGTCAAAGGCAGCGACATGCCCGCCGCCGCCACCGACCCCACATGGCGCCGCGTGCAGGGCGTGCAGGTCTGCCTGGTGCTCTATGGCAGCGAGCCCATCGACATGCCTGCAGGCAGCAGCTACACCGACTGCGCGGGCACCAGTGTCAACATGACCACCCTCACCGGCGAACGCAAGAACCGCATGCACCTGCTGTTCCGCAATACCTATCAGTTGCGCAGCCAGGGGCTGCTCTGATGCGCGCCCCCACAGAACACCGCAAAAAGGCAACCATGCCCCACCCACTGCGCCCCGCCGCCCCCCGCCCCCCCGCCGACTGCGGGCACGGGCAACCCCTGCCAGCCGTTGCCGTGCGCCAGCGGGGCGTGGCATTGTTTGTTGTCATCGTCTTCGTCATGCTGTCGATGCTGCTGGCTCTGTGGGCGTCACGCACCTCACTGTTCAACGAGATGGTGGTGGGGAACGACGCGGACTACCAACGCGCCTTCGAGGCGGCCCAGGCGCTGCTGCAAGACGCTGAACTCGATATTCGCGGCGAAATGGCGGATGGCACCCCATGCACCGCATCTCCATGCCGCGCCTACACCAGCGGTGTATTGCAGTTTCCGGGTGACACCAATGAAATCAATCCTTTGATAACCACGCTCGAAGGCGAAACAAAGCGCTGCAAGGATGGCCTGTGCGCTCGGCGCGTGGGCCGGCAAGACTTCTGGAACTACAAAACAGCAGACACCCCCATCAAACCGGCCGCCAACACGGCCCTGGGAGAAGTGCCGCTATCCGACCTCATGGCCGTGGGTGCCCGCTACGGCCAGTTCACCGGCGCACAACTGGGCAGCAGCACAGCGCCCGCCAACCCCATCCTGGCCGACCCTGATGCGGGACGGTACTGGATCGAAATCATGCGCTACAGCGACACCGCCAAAAGCGCCAACCTGATCGTGGACACCTCCACCAGCCAATTGCCGCTAAACCTTGATGTGTACGTCGTCTTCCGGATCACTGCTCTGGCTATCGGGCGCAAGCCCGGCACCACCGTCGTGCTACAGGAAACCTATGCCCGGCAGCGGACGAAAGATTGAAACCCTGCGCTGCATCACTATAAATTCGATAGCTGCTAGCGCATGCCAGACAAGCGTTTCATGCCATTTTTGCGTCTTTTTTTGAATTTACCCCTGAAGGAGCAAACCATGCCCCGCACCAACCGTCTCCCCTTCCAGAAGAACCTGCTGGCCATCGCCATGGGCGCCGCCCTGACCCCCACCTGGGCGCTGGAACTGGTACAGGAGCCGCCGCTGCCCACGTCCAAATCAGCCTTTGTGGCACCGAATGTGATTATTTCGGTGGATGATTCAGGGAGTATGAATTTCGGCGTTAAAACCGACTACACGGTCCCGGATACTACTGGACCGGGATACTCCGTGCCTGACAGCAACGGAAAGTGGAAAGACGATGCCAGACGCGTCAATGTTTTGAAATATGCGCTGAAAGAAGTTTTCAGCAACAAAAATTTAATACCAGAGAACAAACTGCGGATTGCCTGGCAATCCATGAACAACGGAACTCAAAAAAATGTCAACGCTGCGGGTATGGTCATCAACTCCATGCGCCCCATTGATGCGGTCGTAGGGACTAATAAGGTACATCGCGACAATTTCCTTGCTTTTATCAATGGGTTGGCACCGGGCAGCGGCACCCCCTTGCATCGGCTTCCCAGCCAAGCAGACGCCTACATGCGGCGCGCGCTCAACAGCAGCAGCCCATGGGCTACCGACCCTGGTGGAACCGGCAGCAAAGCCACAGAATACCTGGGGTGCCGCCGTAATTACCACATCCTGATGACCGACGGTCGCTGGAACGGCACGGTTTCCGGCGGTATCCAGGATGGCACTGATTGGCCAGCACTGGGCGACCGGCAGGCGTACAGCACCACATCCAACCAGACAAAAATCTATTACGACGATTATTCCGATACGATTTCCGACTGGGCATTCAGAAGCTGGATGGATCCTTTACAAAATTCTGCAAGCTTGAAAGATTCAGACAAGCTCAAACCATCCAAAATTTATGAAGAGGCACCGGCAACAGAATTATTTACCGCAACCAGAGATAAATTCAAATATGTAACGATCTCTGGATCCGGTAAAAGAGCCAAGTGCGAAGCGTTGCCTGGGGAGTGGAACAGCGTTACAGATCTGTGCAAAGTTAAAGATGGTACCGAAACAAAATCGGTAAATTTACAGAAATATTGGAATCCAAAATACAACCCTGCGACGTGGCCGCACATGGTCACTTACACGATTGGCTTCAGTAATGACGCCGTGACTTGGCCGGGGGCCAGCAACATCGTTGGGCCCACATCGCAGGTTCCGTTTGGCTATGACAAAGGCTTCATCGATCTGGTTACCGGCTTTGAAACCTGGCCCGCCATGGATAGTGAAGAGAAGCGTGCGCTCGATTTGTGGCATGGTGCCATTAATGGCCGTGGCCGCTTTTATGCGGTCTCGGAAGCCGAAGACCTTGCCAAGGCTTTCACCGAGATCATCGGCAAAATCAACGAAGAAAGCGTGCCCCTGCCCGATGAAATCGCTGGCGGCGGCAGCACCAGCGGCTACAACGTCTCGCAAAGCAATGCGGGCATTTTTGCATCGACCTACAGCCCGAAAAGGGGTTGGAGTGGCTCGATTACAGCCACGCGTGCCATTGAGCCGGAGGAGTATGCCTGCCCTACTAAAGCCGACCCCAATCTCAAGTGCATACGTTTCCCAGACACCATCGCCGGCTGGCAAGGAAAGTCCACAGCCGACCGGCTTGACGAGGCTTGGCCTGCGGACGGCGCCGTGGACACCCGGCTGGTTCTGAGTTGGAGCGACGGCACGAATCAAGGCATCCCGTTTAAATGGACTTCCAGCGATGCCATCGGTTACAGCACGGCGCAACAGCTCGCGCTGCTCGGTGAAACTTCGGGCGACACCACGCTGGACCCACTGAAAACCAAAGGCATCAACATCGTCAACTACATCCGGGGCGACCGGAGGCTGGAAGGCACCACCACCGACAAGCCGCTGCGCGTGCGCTATAGCCGACAGGGGGATGTGGTCAACTCCGAAATTTGGTACACGGGGCGTCCATCCAGCAACTATGGGATGGGCTATTCAAGCTTTGTGACAGCTCAGAAAAACCGCACGCCCATGCTGTATGTGGGTGGCAACGACGGTATGCTGCACGGGTTCTCGGCCAAGGATGGCAAGGAGCTGATTGCCTATGTCCCACGTGGCGTGGTAAGCGGGCTCAAAGACCTGACCGACAAGGACTACCAGCACCGCTACTACGTCGATGGATCTCCCATGACCGGCGACATCAAGGACGGCAGCGCCTGGAAGACCCTGCTGGTGGGCACGCTGGGCGCCGGCGGCAAAGGCTACTTTTTGCTGAATGTGACCGACCCCGACGGCTTTGGCACGGCCAGTGCATCGACATTGGTGGTGCTGGATCGCACCCGCGGCAACAGCGAGACCGCTCCCAACTGCAGCGGGCTCACGGGTGCGGCAAAAGCCGCGTGTGACACCGCGGTGGAAGAAAACAAAGACATCGGCAACATCACCGCCCAGCCTGGACGCAACCCCGCCAACAAGCAAGAGGCCACGCAAATCACGCGCCTGAACAACGGCCGCTGGGCTGTGGTGATGGGCAATGGCTACAACAGCACCAATCAGCGCCCGGTGTTGCTGGTGCAGTACCTTGATGGCGACAAGAAGCTCGTGCGCATTCAGGCGACAACCGATGTCACAGATCCGAAAGTCCCGAACAACGCCAGTGACAACGGCCTGGCATCACCCGCTCTGGTGGATCTTGATGGCGATGGCAAGACCGATGTGGTCTATGCGGGCGACAACCTGGGCAACCTCTGGAAGTTCGACCTGACCAGCACCGATGAGGCCCAATGGAAAGTGGCCTTTGGCGGCATTGACAAAAACAATCCAGGCAGCGGCAAACCGCTGTTCACCGCACGCGGCCCCGCCACGCTGACCAGCACCACGCGCGACAAGGTGCAACCCATCACAGCCCCACCCATCGTTCGCCCCAACGACCGCAGCATGACCGTGGGCACAGGCACCAGCGCCAAGACGTTGCCTGTCGGCGGCATGATGGTTGCCTTCGGTACGGGCCGCAACCTCACAGCCACCGACCGTCGCACTGACATTACGCAGCCGGTGCAAACGCTGTATTCGGTGCTGGACAACACCCGCTATCGCATGAAGACGGACAAGTCCTCACTGGAAGTCCACCCCGGCGCAGGCGACTGCAGCAGCGCACCCGCCACCTGCATACCCACCCCCGCGCAGGTGGGCACCATCGCCGACGATGGCAAACCCCTGGCCAAGCAAACCATCACCACAGTGTCTGGCGACGACGCCACCGTGACCGCCACCGAGGAGCTGAAAAAAGAAACCTGGAAAGACTACAAGGGCTGGTATGTGGACTTGCCGTTCAAAGGTGAGCGACTACTCAAACCCATGCAGTTCTATGATGGCAGCAATATTCTTGCGGTCTATAGCGAATCGCCCTCGGGCACCAAAAACAGCGAGAGCGACAACATCAACGAAAGTTGCGTGCCGGTGAAAGTGGACACCAGTGCGGGCAGCCAGTTCCGCACGTTTGTCAACATCATGGATGGCAAGCGCCCCACGGTCCAGCTGGTGGACACCGACAACAACGGCATCTACAACTCTGCAGACAACAACGTCAACCGAGTGGCGGTGAAGACCGGTACACCAGTCCTGATCACCAAACGCGACCGCATTCAGGATCTCACTGGGGGTGGAGGCGCGCGCGACACCCTGAACCGCATGCCCGAACAATCCATGCGCCCCAGCTGGCGCCAACTGAAGTGAAAAAACAATGACTCGTCATCCGCAGAAAGCGCAGCTTGGGTTCACCCTCATAGAGCTCATGATCGTGGTGGCCATCGTCGGGATTCTCTCGGCGGTCGCCTACCCTAGCTATACCGAATACGTCCGGCGCGGGCACCGTGCGGATGCGCGCGCAGGGCTGTTGCAGGCACAGCAATGGCTGGAGCGAGCCGCTACCGCCACAGGTGCCTATCCGACGGAGTTACCTGCCACGCTGACCTGGGCCAACGACTCCACCAAGCGCTACACCATCTCTATTGGCGGCCCTGCTACCACATCCACTTTTACGCTAACGGCCACCCCCAGAGGCGCCCAGGTGGGCGACAAGTGCGGCAATTTCACCGTGACCCATACGGGCTTACGTGGTGCCAAGGGCGTTACCACGGGTGATATCGTGACTGAATGCTGGAGCAAATAGCCACTGCGCTACCATCGACGGCGCAATGACAGTTTCCGCGCCCTCCACCATCCGCCAAGCGCTTGGGCTCGCCACCCAAGCGCTTTTTCTTTCCAACCCCAATCCCCGCGTAGGGTGCGTCATCACCTCTCGGACGGGCGAAATAGTGGGCAAAGGATCTACACAGCGTGCTGGAGGACCCCACGCAGAAATCATGGCCCTGCGTGATGCGCAAGCTCGCGGGCATGACCTGCAGGGGGCAACCGCCTATGTGACACTGGAGCCGTGCTCTCACCACGGGCGCACAGGCCCATGCTGCGACGCTTTGATTGCAGCTGGAATCGCAAAAGTGGTAGCTTCGCTTGCCGACCCGAATCCACTCGTGGCAGGGCAAGGCTTTGCCCGCCTGAGAGCCGCTGGCGTTGAAGTCTCGGTGGGCGACGGAGCGCAAGAATCCTTCGAGCTCAACATCGGGTTCTTCAGCCGCATGGTGCGCAAAACACCTTGGGTGCGGATGAAAATGGCCGCTTCGCTGGACGGGACCACTGCCCTGCCCAACGGTGAAAGCCAGTGGATCACCTCGTCTGCGGCGCGGGCGGATGGGCATGCCTGGCGGGCGCGGGCTTGTGCGGTGTTGACCGGCATTGGCACCGTGCTGGAAGACAACCCCAGGCTGGATGTTCGCGACGTAGCCACGCCGCGCCAGCCCCATGTGGTGGTGGTGGACAGCTTGCTTCAAACCCCGCCAGACGCTCGCCTTTTGATAGCAGGTCGCGCTTGCTACATCTACTGCGCAGCCCCTAACGACACTGCATTTCAAGCGAGAAAACAAGCGCTGGAAAGCCAGGGTGCCGTGGTCGTGGAGCTACCGAATGCCCATAACAAAGTGGACTTGTCAACAATGCTTGCAGACCTGGCCAGCAGAGGAGTGAACGAACTGCATGTAGAAGCCGGCACCAAACTCAATGGCTCCTTCATTCGTGAGGGGCTGGTGGATGAAATGCTTGTGTATCTGGCCCCTTGCATGCTGGGAGAAGGGCTTGCAATGGCCCACTTTGGCCCTCTGACCCAGCTGGATCAAGGCCTCTCGCTGGACTTCAAAAGCGTGGAAAAGATAGGCCCTGATGTGCGCATCCTCGCGCGGGTAAAGGGACGGGACAACTTTTTGGCCATGCCGACTGCTGAGCTTTAGCAAACTCCTTCGCAACAGCGCTGCGAGTGCCTTTGGAAGATTTGGAAACACAACGATAGTGCAGATTCGTTGCGGCCACATCTCAAAACAGCCGCAAAGCACCGGCATCGGTCTTGCCAGATACTCGACATATTTCGACGCACAAAGCTCTTTCGGGCTTTTGCGCTGTACCCATTTTTAAAGTTCAATCACGCCATGTTCACAGGAATCATCACTGGCCAAGGCCAGATCACAGAAGTCGCTGCATTGGGGGCCACAGCCTCGCACGGCAAGCGCTTGGTCATTCGCGCCCCAGAGGGCTACCTGGACGATGTGGGGCTGGGGGACAGCATTGCGCTCAATGGGGCGTGCATGACGGTGACCACCCTGTCGCCTGACACCCAGCAGTTCACGGTGGATATTTCGGCAGAGTCGCTGCTGAAAACCACGGGGCTGGACACCCCAGGGCCCATCAATATGGAAAAAGCGCTGCGTGCCAACGACCGCCTGGGGGGGCATCTGGTGTCGGGTCATGTGGACGGGCTGGGCCAGGTGACGCACTTTGCCCAGGTGGGCGAAAGCTGGGAGTTGCGCATCATGGCGCCCCGTGATTTGGGGCGTTACCTGGCTTACAAGGGTTCGATCACGGTGAACGGCGTGAGCTTGACGGTGAACCGCATTGCCGACTCTGCCGACGGCTGTGAGGTCAGCATCAATCTGATTCCGCACACGGTGGAAAACACGGCCCTGGGCACGCTGAAGGCGGGCAGCCGTGTGAACCTGGAAATCGACCTGATTGCGCGCTATGTGGAGCGCATGGTGACTGCACCTGCGGAGGCGCGGTAACGCTCCCACCAACGGTTTGGCTGCAGCTTGGCAGGGCCCTGCGGCACCCCTCCACAACCTGTGGCTGATCCGCTCCAGTCCATGCCAACCACAAGCTGTGGCGTTGGACTGCACTTCACACCTGCGCGATCAACGCTATCAAAAATATAGCTGGTAGCGCTTACGGAATAAGCGCTAGACCCGCTTTTCTTTGAAATCTTTCTACAGCTCGGGAGTGAGCAGCATGACCCGAGCAAGGCCTCTGCGTCTTGCTGCAGCGGACTTCCGCCGTGCCTGCACAGTCAGCGCACCAGGCGACGAACAGGCCACGCACCCCTTCAAACCACCGGCCAAGACCCTGACTCCAAGCTGTTGAGCCGGGGCGTTGTCCGACACATGCCCAGCGGTGCGGCACGCTACAGTGGGGCGCGGCTTCACCGCGGTTTCACCCCACACCATGCACCCTGCCCCCGCCCCTGTTCAGCGCTTCACTCAGCGCCCAGCGAGATTCCGGTTGTTCGCGATTTTTTCGCTGCTGATCGCGATGGGCATTGGCATGGCACTCACGGGCTGCGCGGGTTTGCCAGGGAACGTTGATCGCCCCGTAAGCCGCGCGCTGGCCGACCCTTCCAGCACGGCGCTGGCCAGCATGGTGCAGGAGCAAAAGGCTGCCGCCAAAGCTCGCCACCCTTCGGGATTCGTGCTGCTCAGCGGCGCACAAGCGGCCTATAGCAGCCGTCTGGCACTCGTGGAATCTGCGCAGAAGACGCTGGATTTGCAGTACTACGCCATCCATGCCGACGTGAGCACGCAGCGGCTGCTGCAAAGCGTGGTGGCCGCCGCAGAACGTGGTGTGCGGGTGCGCGTGCTGCTGGACGATCTGCACAGCACCGGGCGAGACGCGCAGGTGATGCGGCTGGCCTTTGTGCCCAATGTGGAAATGCGCATGTTCAACCCGCTGACGGGTGCACGCAATTCACATCTGGGGCGCATTTTCAGCATGGTGGGCGACTTCTCGCGGGTGCAGCAGCGCATGCACAACAAGCTGTTCATTGCCGACAACACCTTAGGCATTGCGGGCGGTCGGAACCTGGGCAACGCCTACTTTGGCAACGATGACGCGGGCAATTTTGTGGACCTGGATGTGCTGGCAGCCGGGCCCGTGGTGCAAGAGCTGTCCCAAACGTTCGATGCCTACTGGAATAACCCACGGGCCTACCCGGTGCAGTCGCTGATCTCACGCCATCAGCTGCTGGAGATGCAAGCCAGCATGCGCAAGGCCGCCGAAGGGGATGGGGACAGCAGCGACACACCTGCCGAGGGTTCCACCCCCACAGCCCCCACAGAAGCCGAGCGAAAAACGACACCCGAGCAGCAAGCCCGCATCTGGAACCAGGAGCCCATGGACCTGAAGGCTGCGCCTTGGACCTGGGCCCCTGCCGCCGTGCTGGTGGACCACCCCGCGAAAATTGCCGCCGAAGGCGGCGAGCAACCCACGCCCGCACCACGCGCAGCGCTGCCAACCCCCAAGAACACACCAGAACTGGGCCCCACAGACCCGCAGCAGGACACGGTGGTGGACGGCTTGCTGCAGCTGATGGGCCAGGCCAAGAAGGATTTGCTCATCGTCTCGCCCTACTTCGTGCCCGGCCCGGACATGAAGCAGGCGTTTGCTGCAGCGCGGGCCCGGGGGGTGCGCGTGCGGGTGTTGACGAACTCTCTGGCGTCCAACGACGCGCCCATCGCACACGCGGGGTATGCGCGCCACCGCCCGGAATTGCTGGCCACGGGCCTGGAACTGTACGAGATGCGCAGTGAACTCTCAGGCCTGCGCAGCGTGCTCCAGGGCACGGGCAGCAGTGGTGTCACCGGGTCCAGCGGCGACTCCAAGGCCATGCTGCATTCCAAGCTATTGATCCTGGACGGGCGCCTGCTGGTCATCGGCTCGATGAATCTGGATTTGCGCTCGCAACTGCAAAACACGGAAATTGCCCTGCTGATTAGCAGCCGGAGCCTGTCGACACGCGCCACAGAGCAAATCGAAGCCGCCCTGGAAGATGCCGCTTGGCGTGTGGAGCAGGACAGCGAAGGCAGGCTGGTGTGGCGGGCGCCCAAAGACAGCGGGCTGAAGGACGCCACCGCCGAGCCCGACACCAGCGCCCCACTGCGCTGGCTGGTGCGCATTCTGGGCTGGTTTGCGCCCGACCACCTGCTGTAAGCGAGAAGACTTTTTCAGCCCTGGGCTTGCAGCTGCAAGGCAGCAATCCAGCGGGTGATTTCGCGCTGGTCGGTCAACGTGCGCACATGTTCAAACGCCAGCTCAGCCTCTGGGTAGCGGCGGCGCAGCAGGTTGAGCCACTGCTTGAGCCGCCCGGCGCGCTGGCGCGGCTCCAGCCCGTCGCACACCAACTGCCAGAACGTGGCCAGCTGGGGCAGCAAGTCGGCCCACTGCACGGTGTCGGAGCCCGCACGGCCCGCATCGGCCGCGCGAATGGCGCGTGCCAGGCCAGGGTCTGCCACCGCGCCACGGCCCAGCATCAGGGCGTCGCAGCCCGACACCGCGCGGCAACGCTGGGCGTCTTCCACCGTCCAGATCTCGCCATTGGCCACCACCGGAATGCGCACCGCGTCACGCACCTGCGGAATCAGCTCCCAATAAGCGGGCGGGCGGTAGCCATCTGCCTTGGTGCGCGCATGCACCACCAGCTCTGCCGCGCCGCCGTCCTGCATGGCCTGCGCGCATTCGCGCATCAGCCGGGTGTCGTTAAAACCCAGGCGCATCTTGGCGGACACGGGCAAATGGGCGGGCACGGCCCGGCGCACAGCCGCCACCACAGCAGCAATGCGCTCAGGCTCCTGCAGCAGGGCTGCGCCGCCCCCGTGGCGGTTGACCACCTTGGCGGGGCAGCCAAAGTTCAGGTCAATGCCTTCGGGCTGCAAGGCCGCGAGCCGCGCGGCATTTTCGGCCATGCACACCGGGTCTGACCCCAGCAACTGCGCACGCACTGGCACACCGGCCAAGGTGCGGCTGCCGTTGAGCAGCTCGGGCACGTAGCGCAGGAACACCTTGTCGGGCAGCAAGCTGCCCGTGATGCGGATGAACTCCGACACGCACCGGTCCACGCCACCCACGCGGGTGAGCACGTCACGCAATACAAAATCCAAAAGCCCCTCCATCGGGGCCAGCAACAAGGTCATACCCATGCATCCCTGGGTGGTCCACGTGCTGGGGCACGGGCCACCCATTTCAAGCCAAAAACGGCTCTAGCGCTTACTCATCAAGCGCCATAAGCTATTAAATATATAGCAGACAATCTTTGCAGCCCGTATGCTTCCAGCGAGCCCGCCAGGGCAGACCGGCACGGCAGGCGTCATCGCCATGTCACGGTGCGCTGCTGCAATGCTGGCCACCGCCTTTGCGATTGCCCGCCATGCTGCTCCTCAAAACCGACAAAGCCCGACAGGAACTCGCTCCCGGCATGCGCACCCTGAGCCTGCGCGAGCGATCGCTGCTGCTGCTGGCCGAAGGCAAGCCTTTGGCCGAATTGCAGGCCATGTACAGCGGCGGCGGTGCCGAGATTGTCGAGCACCTGCTCAGCCAAGGGTACCTGTCGCTGTCTGCACCCGCGGTGCAAGACACTTTGCCCACCCCACCCGCCCACACTCAGCCCTCAGCGCTGCGCCCAGAGGCAGTCACGCCGCCTGAGCCCAGTGACCACCTGCGGTCGCTGGCGGGTGCGCGCATGTACCTGTTCGATATTTGCGAACGCCTTTTTGCCCGCCGCGACCCGGCACTGGCGCAGCATTTTCACAGCGCTCTGCGCGCAGCCCGTGACCGGGACAGCATGCTGCACGTGGGGGAATCGTTGCTGGAGGAAGTGTCGCAACTGGCGGGCGCCGAGCGAGCCGAGACCATTCGCGAGCGCATGAAGCAACTTTTGCCCCGCGAGCAGCCCCAGGACATGGCCCTGGCGGAGGCCTAAGCCTCCCTCCAGATCAGGCCAGGCCCAGGCGCCACAGCGATGTGACTTCCGCTGCGCGTGCGGTATGCAAGGCATCCGACGCGTCGGCCGACTTGCCGTGCCGGGGCTTGACGTCTTGTCGCCCCAGCACCGTCAAGCCGCCCTGCGCAATCCATTCCAGCAGTTCTTCACGCGTGCGCAACTGCAAATGTTCAGCCAGGTCCGACAGAATCAGCCAGCCTTCGCCGCCGGGCTCCAGGTGGGCTGCCAAACCGGCCAAAAACCCGCGCAGCATGCCGCTGCCCTCGTCGTACACCGCCCGCTCAACGGGCGAGCTGGCCCGTGCGGGCAGCCAGGGCGGGTTGCACACCACCAGCGGGGCCTTGCCCTCGGGGAACAGGTCTTGCTGTTGCAGCTCGACGCGGCTCGTCAGACCCAGGCGCTGCAAATTCTCGCGCGCGCAGGTCAGCGCACGCGGGTCCTGGTCGGTGGCCACCACGCGCTGCACACCACGGCGCGCCAGCACGGCAGACAGCACGCCCGTGCCCACGCCAACATCAAAGGCGAGAGTCTTACTGGGCAGCGGCGCCTGCGCGACCAGATCCACATATTCCCCACGGACCGGCGAAAAAACGCCGTAGTGCGGGTGAATGCGGTTGCCCGGCGGTGCGCCCAGGGCGGGTATTTCCACGCCCTTCTTGCGCCATTCATGGGCGCCCACCAGGCCCAGCAGCTCACGCAGCGAAGCCACCACGCGATTCCCGCTGGCGGGGCCCCAGGCCTCAGTGCAGGCCTGGCGCAGGTCGGGCGCGCGGCGCAGCGCAATCGTGTAATCGCCTTCCAGCACGATCAGCACCGACGACAGCACCCGCGCACGCTGCGCCTGCGCCTGCCGGTGCAGGTGAAAAGCTTCCGCAGGGGTGGCCGCTGCCGCTTTTTGCGCCGCTTTGGCCGCCACCTTGCGGGGCTTGCGGTCTGCGCGGCGCATCAGCGCCTGCAGCAACATACGCGCGTTCTGGAAATCGCCCGTCCACAACAAGCCCGTGCCTTCACAGGCCATGCGGTAGGCTGTGTCGGCGGGAAGGGTGTCGTCGGCAGCGATCACGCGGCGCGGAGCCGAAGCGCCACTTTCAGAGCGCCACTGGGCGGTGTGGGACTGGCCCTGGCTGCTCCATTCGATCATGGCAGGGCTCAGCCGTTGATCGGGCGCTTCAGGCGCACTTCTTCGATCTTGACGCCACCGATGATGGCCGTCTTGGCGGTAGACAACTCGCGCTTGAAGCCGGCCAGCTCATGGAAACGCAGAGCGCGTTCATTGCGCAGGGGCACCCACGCGGTCACGTTGGTGCAGCCTTCTTCCTGAAGGCCGTCACGGGCGGCATCCCACAGAGCCAGGCCAACGCCTTGGTTCCAGTGCGTGGGAGCGGCGTAGATGGCCCAGATTTCACCGGTGGTGGGGCGGGACTTTTCATCGCGCGAGCGGTCGTAGCCGACGAAGCCGACGATCTTCTCGCCGTCAACGGCCACCTGGACTTGGGGCTCGCAATATTCGATGGCCTCGCGCCAGTAGGCCTGGCGCTTTTCGACCGATGACATGGCTTTCAATTGCTCGTCTGGCACCAGTCCTTTGTAGGCCTCTTGAGCAGAGACGGTGTGGATCTGGGCAATGGCTTTTGCATCGCGAAGCGTGGCGGGACGAACCTGGATACTAGACATGGAAAAACCGAACGAAAACAGGGTGTAAAAAAACGAAAGGAGCGGCATTGTCGCCGCAAACGGTTTTTCACCCTTTTGTGCTCGGTTACACCATGATGTCAATGCACGGTTTTTCTCGTGGTTTTGGCGCCTTGCAACACCCTGTTTTTGCACGGCGTATGCCGCAGCCGAGCCCCTTACGCAATGGCCAACGCGTGGCCTGTGGAGGCCGCAGACACCGCCTGCGCAGCGCGCTGCACCGAGGCCCGCTTGTTGCGCGGACGGGGCACGTGCACCGCAGGCGGCAAGCCATTGTTTTGAAGACGATCAACCTCAACCCTGTGCGCATGGATCAACACCCGCGAGGCGCTCCTGCGTGCGTTGAACAGGTTCTTGAGGAAAGTCTAGAAACCGCCCCGGCGCGCGTCCATCGCACCAATGGACTAGCCCGGCACGCCGCTTTGTGCGCAATACTTGCTGTAGGCCTGCCCATCTTTTGCTCGTTGATGACCACAACCTGTTTCGCACACCCGAAGACCACACGACGGTGGTTGGCCCCTGAGCTTTGAGGCTGCCGCAATGGCAGGGTTGCGGCAGCGAAGCGCTGTCGCCCCAAGCGCTGTGGGCCAGTGGTCAAAGCAGGCGGCGTATCAACGCCATGATGCGTTCCATGCGGGGGCCGTAAGGCGGGTACAACAGCGACCCCATCGACCAGCGCGACTGGACCAGCACCGACTTCTGGTGGCAAAACTGCAAGAAGCCTTGCTCGCCGTGGTAAGCCCCCCAGCCGCTGTCGCCTACGCCGCCAAACGGCAGGTGATCGTGCGCGATGTGCATGAGGGTGTCATTCACCGTCACACCACCACTCACGGTGCGTTGCAGCACGTCGTCACGCACCGCCTCGCTCTGCCCAAACCAGTACAGCGCCAACGGGCGCGGCCCTGCGTTGATGTGGGTGATGGCATCGTCCAGCCGCTCGTACGAGACCACCGGCAGGATGGGGCCAAAAATCTCTTCCTGCATCAGCTGCATGGCCGACGTTGCGCCAAACACCAGCGTGGGCAGCATCTGGCGGCTCACGCCATCGCCCAGCGTGCCAGTGGTGTGCACTACGGGCTTGCCGGCAGTGGGGTCGATGGTCTGCACCTCAGCGCCCTGCGTTTGGGCCTGCTGCAGCATGGTGCGCAGCCGCGCATGGTGGCGAGCTGTGATGATGGAAGCGTAGTCGCCATTGCCCTCGATGGTAGGAAACAGCCGTGCCACTGCTGCGGCATAGGCCTGGGCAAACTCACCTTCACGGCCACGCGGCAGCAGCACATAGTCGGGTGCAATGCAGGTTTGCCCGGCGTTGAGGAGCTTGCCGTGCGCGATCTTGAGGGCTGCGTCCTTCATGTCGCAGTGGCCGTCGATGATGCATGGCGACTTGCCGCCCAGCTCCAGCGTGGTGGGCGTGAGGTTTTGCGCCGCAGCCTGGGCCACCTTGCGCCCGACAGCCGTAGAGCCGGTAAAGACCAGGTGATCGAAGGGCAGCGATGCGAACAAGGCTGCCAGGTTGGCATCGCCTTGCACCACGCAGAACTCGTCGGGGGAGAAAAACTGCGCCACCAGCGCTGCCAGTTGCGCCGAAGTGTGGGGCGTGAGTTCACTGGGTTTGAGCATGACCCGGTTGCCTGCTGCCAACGCGGTGATGGCCGGGGCCAGCGCCAGCTGCACCGGATAGTTCCACGGAGAAATCACGCCCACCACGCCCAGGGGCTGGCGGGCAATCCAGGCCGTGGCGGGCTGCAGCACCAGGGGCGTGGACACTTTCTTGGGCTTCATCCAGCGCCCGAGGTGGCGCAGGGTGTGCGACAGCAAGCTGCGCAGCACAAAAAAGTCTGCCACCTCCGTCAGCAGCGGTGATCGCATTCCGAAGTCTGCCTGCACGGCCGCTGCGAGCACGGGGCCGTGTTCGTCCAGCATTTTCTGGATGCGCAACAGGCGCTCTCGGCGCACCAAAAGCGGCACATCGACGTGCTCACGACTGGCTTGCCGCTGGAGTTGGAAATGGGCGTGGATTTCGGCTGGGGTCATGCCAAGATGATAGGAGACCAGGGCCAAGGTCACGTCACCAAAGGGCACATGAGCCCACAGGACTACAGGCCTGCCGTGGCGTTGCGTCCGCCACCCGACGCAACGCCCGCAGGTGGCCCCACGCCAGGGCCGCCGGGCGGTTCAACAGGCTTCAGCGCACTTCGCGCGGGACCACATCGGTGACGTCTTGGGCACCCGGCAGCATGCCGCCACGGCGCGATGCGGCAGACTCTTCAGGGGCTGCATCCGCTGCAGGAGAGGCACGGCGCGCGGTGGTCCAGCGCTCGGTCGAACGAAACACGGTGCCGAAGCCGGTACGCGGGTCCATGCGCATCACCCAGGGGGTGACGGGCTTGCCGGTCAAACGTGCCCAACCCGCGCGCAGCGCCCACACCAGTGCCAACACCATCACGGCGGCGACGAGGCTCAAAAACAGCACCACGCCCATCGCAACCACCACGACACGCAGCACCAGGCGAAGTACACCTGCAACAAATTCGTTCAAACAATACCTCTCATTCACAACTGCGATGCGGACAAAGCCTCAAACGAGGCCCTGCCCGCACCGGGGGCGGCTCAACCCTGCGGCACAGCGCTGAACTGGAACACCCCAGGTTCCAGCACGGGGTTCACTGTCACAGAAATGACGCTCTTGGGCGGGAAGCGCCCTTCCAGCAGCAGCTTGGACAAGGGGTTCTCGATGCGCTGCTGGATGGCCCGCTTGAGCGGACGTGCACCAAACACCGGATCGAACCCCACCTTGGCCAATTCTGCCAAGGCAGCGTCAGACACCTGCAGTTCCAAATCCATCTTCGCCAGCCGGGTTTGCAGCAGCTGCAGCTGGATCTTGGCGATGGAGGCAATGTGCTGCGCATCCAGCGCGTGGAACACCACGGTTTCGTCAATGCGGTTCAAAAACTCGGGGCGGAAGTGGTTTTTCAGCTCGCCCCATACCGCGTCCTTGATGTCCTGCGAGTCCTGGCCCACCATGGCCTGGATCAGGTGCGAGCCGATGTTGCTGGTCATCACGATCACCGTGTTCTTGAAGTCCACGGTGCGGCCCTGGCCGTCGGTCAGGCGGCCATCGTCCAGCACCTGCAGCAGCACGTTGAACACGTCGGGGTGGGCTTTTTCCACCTCGTCGAGCAGCAACACGCTGTAGGGCTTGCGGCGCACGGCTTCGGTCAGATAGCCGCCCTCCTCGTAGCCCACGTAGCCGGGCGGCGCGCCGATCAGGCGGGCCACGGAGTGCTTCTCCATGAACTCGCTCATGTCGATGCGCACCAGATGCTCTTCGCTGTCGAACAGAAAGCCCGCCAGCGCCTTGCACAGCTCGGTCTTGCCCACGCCCGTGGGGCCGAGGAACAGGAAAGAACCTGTGGGGCGGTTCGGGTCACTCAGGCCCGAACGCGAGCGGCGGATGGCATTGGCCACGGCGGCAATCGCCTCTTCCTGCCCCACCACACGCTCGTGCAGCTTGGTTTCCATCTGCAGCAGCTTGTCTTTTTCGCCCTGCATCATCTTGGCGACGGGGATGCCCGTAGCGCGGCTCACCACCTCGGCAATTTCTTCCGCACCCACCTGGGTGCGCAGCAGGCGGTTGGGGGTGGACGCGCCGTCCTTGCCCTCTTCCTTGGCCTGGGCTTCCTTGAGCTGGCGCTCCAGATCCGGCAGCTTGCCGTATTGCAGCTCAGCCACCTTGTTGAAATCGCCCTTGCGCTTGAGTTCCTCGATCTGCTGCTTCACTTTCTCAACCTGCTCGCGCACCTGCTGGCTGCCCTGGGCCTGGGCTTTTTCAGCGGTCCACACGTCCTCCAGGTCGGCAATCTCTTTTTGCAGCTTGTCGATCTCTTCCTCCAGCAGCGCCAGGCGCTTTTGCGAGGCCTCGTCCTTCTCCTTCTTCACCGCCTCGCGCTCGATCTGCAGCTGGATCAAGCGGCGGTCGAGCTTGTCGATGGCTTCGGGCTTGGAGTCGATTTCGATCTTGATCTTGGCCGCAGCCTCGTCAATCAGGTCAATCGCCTTGTCGGGCAGGAAGCGGTCGGTGATGTAGCGGTTCGACAGCTCGGCTGCAGCCACGATGGCCGGGTCGGTGATCTCCACCCCATGGTGCACTTCGTACTTTTCCTGCAGGCCGCGCAGGATGGCAATGGTGGCCTCCACGGTGGGCTCGCCCACCAGGATTTTCTGGAAGCGGCGCTCCAGCGCAGCGTCTTTTTCGATGTACTTGCGGTATTCGTCCAGCGTGGTGGCGCCCACGCAGTGCAGCTCGCCACGCGCGAGGGCTGGCTTGAGCATATTGCCCGCGTCCATCGCGCCTTCGCCCTTGCCCGCGCCCACCATGGTGTGCAGCTCGTCGATGAAGACAATGGTCTGGCCCTCGTCCTTGGCCAACTCGTTCAGCACGGTTTTCAGGCGCTCTTCAAACTCGCCGCGGTACTTGGCACCGGCCAGCAGGGCCGCCATGTCCAGGCTGAGGACGCGTTTGCCCTTGAGCGATTCAGGCACTTCGCCCGCCACGATGCGCTGGGCCAAGCCTTCCACAATCGCCGTTTTGCCCACGCCGGGCTCGCCGATCAGCACGGGGTTGTTCTTGCTGCGGCGCTGCAGCACCTGGATGGCGCGGCGGATTTCGTCGTCGCGGCCAATCACCGGGTCGAGCTTGCCCGCGCGAGCGCGCTCGGTCAGGTCCAGGCAATACTTTTGCAGCGCGCCACGCTGGCCTTCGGCCTCAGCGCTGTCTACCTTCTGGCCGCCGCGCACGGCGTTGATGGCGGCTTCCAGGCTTTTGCGGGTCAGGCCGTTGTCCTTGGCGATCTGGGCGGCGTCGCCCTTGCTATCGGTCAGCGCCAGCAAGAAGAGTTCGCTGGCAATGAACTGGTCGCCGCGCTTGATGGCTTCCTTTTCAGTGGCCTGCAGCACGCGGCCCAGCTCGGGGCCGCCCTGCACCTGGTCGTGCCCCTGCACCTGCGGCAGGCGCTTGATGGCAGCTTCGGCCGCGCTGGTCAGGCCAGGCACGTTGGCGCCCGCGCGCTGCAGCAGCGCTTTGGGGCCATCGTCCTGCTTGAGCATAGCCAGCAGCACGTGCACGGGTTCGATGTAGGCGTTGTCGTGGGCCAGGGCCAAGCTTTGGGCATCGCCCAGGGCTTCCTGGAACTTGGTGGTGAATTTGTCGAGACGCATGGGTCAATATCCTCCGAATTTCAAAGCATTTGGGGCATACACTGCCTCATTTCAAGGCGCCTTTTGACAGAAGAGATTGACGTGCGTCAGCAAACCAAAATGCAGCAGACCGCCTGAATTGCTACTTTTTTAATAGCTACTAGCGCTTACCTATCAAGCGCCAGAGCCATTTTTTACTGATATTCCTGGCCGCAGGGCTTCACGCATTGCTCGCCGTGATACCCCAGCGCGCCAGCGCCGCATCGTCGCTCACCCGCGCATCCACCCAGCGGGCGCCCTGGGGGGTTTGCTCCTTTTTCCAGAACGGGGCCTGGGTCTTGAGGTAGTCCATCAAGAACTCGCAGGCCTGAAAGCTCTGGCCCCGGTGGGCGCTGGTCACGGCCACCAGCACGATCTGGTCGAGCGGCTGCAGCAGGCCCACGCGGTGAATGACGCGGGCGCCCAAGATGTCAAAGCGCCGGAAAGCCTCCTCCACCATGGCTTCGATGGATTTTTCCGTCATGCCGGGGTAGTGCTCCAGCTCCATCGACGCCACGGCGTCGCCCTCATTGCGGTCGCGCACGGTGCCCACGAAGCTGCACACAGCGCCCACGCCCTTGTCGTTGCGGCGCAGTTCGGCGATTTCATGTGAGAGGTCAAAGTCCTCGGTCTGGATGGAAACGCGTGCGTAGGTCATGGTGCGCGGTGCAGGCGGGGCGCGGCCAGCAGGGCGCGCTCTTCTTCGACAAATTTTTTGAGCTGTTGCAGCGCGGGCGACGGCGGCAGCTTTTCCAGCAAGGTCTGCAGCCGGGTGATATCGCCCACCGTGGGCGCCACCTTGATTTGCGCCACTGCGGCGGTGTGGTTGCCGGATTGGATCAAGGCCAGTACCTTGTTCGGCCATTCACTTTTGGGTCTTGCCATGGAGATGTTGTTGGTAGTTGGGCAGGATTGTCTGTAGCATTCGCCCGCACTTTACCCCCACCGCAGCCCTTGCGCGACCGATCAGCCCCTCATCTGCCCATGGCCACACAGACCATTACCACCGACCAATACAAGCTCTACCCCTCGCCCCGCAACCAGTACCGCGAGATTTTTGAGCACCAGGTGTTCGTGCCCTACCCCTACGCCATCATTGACCTGGAAGTGATGGAGCTGGCGGGCAAAACCACCCTGTACGCTGCCTGCCGCCTGTCGGACATGAAAATGGGCCAGGTGGTGACCTTTGAGCTGGCGCCCGACCAGGCCAAGTTCGAGCGCCTGTTCACCCCCGATTGAGCCGCCCCACCGCCCATGCACGAAGAAGACAACCAGATCCACGTCCCGCCCTCATTCCTGGCGGTGTATGCCGACAGCCGCCAGCGCCTGCGCGAACCGGCTTCGGTCGTCCGCAACCGCTACGAGCTGTGCGAAGACCTGGCCGGGCACCTGGTGGAGCAAGCGCAAACGCTGTACCACGTGCAAGCCCCGTCGGAAGCCGAGATCTTGCTGCGCATCCACGCGGGGCTGTGCGCGGCCGAGTCCGGCGTTTCAGTAGGCGAAGCAACCTGGATCACCATCCGGCTGGCAGAGCTGCTGAACTGGCCATGCCCCGTACTCACCCCGCCCACCGCCGAGGATGGGGCCGAAGGTGATGGCCCGCCCAGCCCACCACAGCAGCCATGAAAAAAGGCGCAAACCCTGCAAAGGTTTTGCGCCTTTTTGGCCTCTAGCGCTTATCCAACAAGCGCCAGCAGCTATTGATTCAATAGCAGATCAAGAGCCACCAAACGGCATCTTGGGCATGCCGCCCAGGCCTTTCATGCCGCCCATGCGCTTCATCATCTTCATCAGGCCGCCGCCCTTCATCTTCTTCATCATGTCCTGCATCTGCTCAAACTCCTTGAGCAGGCGGTTCACCTCTTGCACATGCACGCCAGCACCGGCCGCAATGCGCTTTTTGCGGGTGGCCTTGATGAGGTCAGGCTTGCGGCGCTCCAGCGGCGTCATGCTCTGGATGATGCCTTCCTTGCGCTTGATGTCTTTTTCGGCCTTGTCCATGTCGATGGAGCCCGCCTTGGCCGTGAGCTGAGAGGGCAGCTTGTCCATCAGGCTGGAGAGCCCGCCCATCTGCTTCATCTGCTGGATCTGCGCCAGGAAGTCATTCAGGTCAAACCCGTCGCCGCTCTTGACCTTGGCCGCCAGCTTCTGCGCGGCTTCCATGTCCACACCCGCCGTGACCTGCTCCACCAGCGCCACGATGTCGCCCATGCCCAGGATGCGGCCCGCGTGACGTTCGGCGTCGAACACTTCGAGGCCGTCGATCTTTTCCGACACACCCGCAAACTTGATGGGCGCGCCGGTGATCTGGCGCACCGACAGCGCCGCGCCACCGCGCGAATCACCGTCCAGCTTGGTCAGCACGATGCCGGTGAGCGGCAGCGCTTCTTTGAACGCCTTGGCGGTGTTGATGGCGTCCTGGCCCTGCATGGCGTCCACCACAAACAGGGTTTCAACAGGGTTGATGGCGGCGTGCAGGTCCTTGATTTCCTTCATCAAGGCTTCGTCAATCGCCAGGCGGCCGGCGGTGTCCACCAGCAGCACATCAAAGTAGTGCTTCTTGGCGTAGTCCAGCGCGGCGTTGGCAATGTCCAGCGGTTTCTGGTCAGGGGTGCTGGGGAACCACTCGGCACCGGCCTGGGCGGTCACGGTCTTGAGCTGCTCGATGGCCGCGGGGCGGTACACGTCGCCCGACACCGTCAGCACCTTCTTCTTGCGCTTTTCAATCAGGTGCTTGGCCAGCTTGGCGGTGGTGGTGGTTTTACCGGCACCCTGCAAGCCCGCCATCAGGATGACGGCGGGCGGCTGGGCGGCCAGGTTGATGTCGGCCACGCCTTCGCCCATGGTGGCGGCCAGCTCGCGGTTGACGATGCTGACCAGCGTTTGCCCCGGCTTGAGCGAGCCCAGCACCTCCTGCCCCAATGCCTTTTCCTTGACGCGGGCGATGAAGTCGCGCACCACGGGCAGGGCAACGTCGGCCTCCAGCAGCGCCATGCGCACCTCGCGCAGCATGTCGGTGACGTTGGATTCGGTGATGCGGGCCTGGCCGCGCATCTCCTTGACGAGTCGCGTGAGTTTGTCGGTGAGTGCGGAGGCCATAAGGGGTTCTGGAAAGGTTCCGGTGTGAGCCGCAACCTGCACGCAAGTCAAAAGCAGGCAGGTTTGCCAGGGCGCTGGCAGCGGGCGAAAGGCTAAACTGTGACCCATGATTTTACCCAGTGCTTCCCCCGTCAGTTGGCTGCTGGCCCTTGCCGCCGCCTTGGCATACGCCGCACCCGCCGCAGCCGCTTCCCGCCTGGGGGCGGCGGCGTCGCGCAATGCGCTGCTGGCGGCCTGGGTGCTGCACGGCGCCTTGCTGGTGTGGGGGCTGTGGGGCGAGGCGCCGCGCTTTGGCTTTGCCCCCGCCTTGTCCATGACCGCATGGCTGGTGCTCACGGTGTATGCGGTAGAGCGCCAGTTGTTTCCGCAGATGCGGGCCCGCTGGATGCTGGCCGCGCTGGGCGCTGCCACCATCGTGCTGGCGCTGCTGTTCCCAGGGCAGCCGCTGCATGTGAAGGCATCGGCCTGGCTGCCGCTGCATCTGGCGCTGGGCATTGCCTGCTATGGCCTGTTTGCAGCGGCGGTGGTGCACGCCTGGCTGATGACGCGGGCCGAGCGCCACATCCGGCAGGCCGAAGACCCTGACAGCGGAATCCCCTTGCTGACGCTGGAGCGCCTCACCTTTCGTTTTGTGACGGCCGGTTTTGTGTTGCTCAGCGCCACGCTGCTGGCCGGCTGGCTGTTCAGCGACATGCTGTATGGCCGCGCCTGGCGCTGGGACCACAAGGCGGTTTTCTCGTTCCTGTCGTGGCTGGTGTTTGCGGCGCTGCTGCTGGGGCGGGCACGCTTCGGCTGGCGCGGGCGCAATGCGGTGCGCATCCTCTATGCAGGTTCCGCATTGCTCATGCTGGCGTATGTCGGCTCACGCTTCGTGCTTGAAGTGATTCTGGGCCGCAGCACATGAAGTACCTGGTTTTGCTATTGGTGCTGGTGGTGGCTTTCGGCTTCTGGAAAAGCCGCCGCAACCTTGCGCAACCCAGCCGCCCCCACCAACCCAGCCCCCCCACGCCTCAAGACATGGTGGCGTGTGCGCACTGCGGCCTTCACCTGCCGCGCACTGACGCCATCGTCCAGTACGGCGCCCACTACTGCTGCGCAGACCACCTGCGCGCAGGCCCTTCGCACCGTTGAAAGGCGCCTTCTTGAGCGATAGCCGGCTGTTCCCCACCGAAGCCCCCTTTGTGCGGCTGTGGCGGGGCTTTCTCACCGGCCGGTTGATGATTGCCGTGGCACTGCTGGTGCTGCAGCTGCTGGGGTACGCCTTCAACCAGACGCAGGCATTCACACCAGCCGTGCTGGCGGTGTGTGTGGCCTATCTGGTAGCCACCGTGATGCTGCGGATTCTGGGGCGCCACGCCCCACCCTACCCAGGTACCGGACCGCACTGGCTGCCTTCGATCGGGGTGGACATTCTGGCGGTCTCCGCTCTGCAGCTGCTGCACCCCGGCACCATGAACTACACACCCTTGTTCGGATTGCCCATCCTGATGGCGGCCGTGCTGGGCACGCTCACACTGGCCCTGGGCACCACGGCAGCGGTCACCTTGCTGCTCTTGCTGTGGGCCTGGTGGACGGGAGATCAATCGTCAAGCGACGACGCGCAACGTTACCTGCAAAGTGCCCTCACCGGCACAGGCTACTTTGTGGTGAGCTATCTGGTGCATCAACTCTCTGCCAGACTGGTGGGCGAGCAGGAAGTGGCCGAGCGCAGCCGCATGAAGGCGCAGGTGCAGACGCAGATCAGCACCCTGGTGATCGAACATTTGAACGATGGTGTGCTGGTGGTGGACGAGCAAGATACCGTGCGCATGGCCAACCCCGCTGCACAGGCTTTGCTGGGGGATGGGCAGAACACGGCGCTTCCCTTTTCGCTGGGAAACTGTGGAGGCTGGCAGCCGCTGGTCGCACTGGCCCACCGCACCTTCGACGAAGAGCAGCCCCAAACTGCCGACGTGGCCCTTCTCCATCCTGGCGAAAGCCCCATGGGCCTGCATGTGCGCACCTGGCTCACCTCCACCCCCAGCGATCAAAACAGCCGCGCAGAGCGGGTGTGCGTGATGTTTCTGCACGACCTGCGCGAAATGGAAGCCCGGCTGCGCACTGAAAAGCTGGCGGCCATGGGCCGCATGTCTGCGGCCGTGGCGCATGAGATTCGCAACCCCCTGGCGGCCATCGTCCAGGCCAACGCATTGCTGGAGGAAGACTTGCAGGACCCTGGCCAGAGGCGGCTGGCGCAAATGGTGCAGCAAAACGCCGACCGGCTGGCCCGCATCGCCGAGGAGGTGCTGGACATCGCCCGGGTACAGCACCAGATCAACCATGCGCCAGGTGCCACCCTGGCGCTGGATGCCAGCGTGGCACAGGTGTGGAGCGACTGGAGCAGCCAAGACCCGGCGCGGCGGCGCGGGCAGGTGTCGCTGGAAACCTCGATGGTGCAGGTGGAGTTCGACCCCGAGCACCTGCGCCGCGTGCTGGTGAACCTGCTGGACAATGCCCTGCGCTACATGGGCCCAGAGGAAGACTCGCTGGTGGTGCAGACGCGCACCAGCCCCGCTGGGCAGACCACACTGCAGGTGTGGAGCGACGGCGCCCCCATGGACAAATCCGTCGAGCGCCATCTGTTTGAGCCCTTCTTCTCGTCCGAGAGCCGGTCCAGCGGCCTGGGGCTCTATATTTGCCGCGAGCTGTGCCAAAGGCATGGCGCATCCATCAGCTACCAGCGCACCACACGCGACACCGCGCGTGGAAAAGTCGGTGGCAACGCATTCACCGTCGCGTTTCGCCGCACCATACGCCCCGTGGAACCCGCCACGCTTTTCGACTCGATCGTGATCTGAGAACCATGAACGCTCCCGCCGCCTCCATCCTGGTCATTGACGACGAGCCCGACCTGCGCACCCTGTATGAACTAACCCTGCTGCGCGAGGGCTACCGCGTGGAAACCGCATCCAGCGTGCAGGAAGCACGCGAACAACTCCAGAGCCGCCTCTTTGATGTGGTCATCTCGGACATGCGCCTGCCCGACGGCTTTGGCATGGAGATCCTGCAAGACCTGCGTGACCAGCAACGCCGCGAACGCTGCGTGGTCATGACCGCTTACGGCTCCGCTGAAAATGCCGTTGAAGCCCTGCGGGCGGGGGCATTTGACTACCTGACCAAGCCGGTGGACCTGAAACAGTTTCGTTCAGTGGTGGCCTCGGCCGTTCAAGGCACCGGAGCAACCCCCGCGCCGCGCGCCCCCCGCGGTGGACCGGCGCCCCGCAATCAGACAGCAGACGCAAGCACTTCCACGCTCCATTCATCGCTGGATCGGCTGGTGGGAGATTCGGAAGCCATGCGCAACGTCAAGCAGCGCATTGCCAAGGTGGCCCGGGGCATGGCGCCGGTGCTGGTGCGTGGCGAATCAGGTACAGGCAAAGAGCTCGTCGCGCAGGCCCTGCATGCCTGCAGCCAGCGCGCAGAAGGCCCGTGCATTGCGGTGAATTGCGGCGCCATCCCAGAAAACCTGCTCGAAGCCGAATTCTTCGGTGCCCGCAAGGGCTCCTACACCGGCGCGACACAGGACAGGGACGGCTACTTCCAGGCAGCGCGCGGAGGCACCCTTTTCCTGGATGAGATCGGAGACCTGCCCCTGGCCATGCAATCGAAACTGCTGCGGGCCATCCAGGAACGCAGCGTGCGCCCGCTGGGCTCCACCCAGGAAGAAACGGTGGACGTGCGGATTGTGAGTGCCACCCACCGCGACCTCGCCGCCGACGTGCAGACGGGCAGATTTCGGCAGGATTTGTATTACCGCCTGAACGTCATCGAAATCGTCATCCCACCGCTGCGCGAGCGCAGGGAAGACCTGCCCGCTTTGTGCGCCACGCTGCTGGCGCGCATTGGCCAGGACTCGGGCATGCCTGTGCCCCGGCTCACCGAACAAGCCTTGCAGGCGATTGCCACCCAACCGCTCACGGGCAACGTGCGCGAGCTGGAGAACGTGCTGCACCGCGCAGTGGCATTGACTGAAGGGGATGAGCTGCAAGTTGAAGCGTTCTCGTCTGGCAGCCCCACCGCCCAGGGCTCTGCGCACCCCGCAGCAACCTCACATGCGCTACAGACACCCCGCAAAGCACCCTACGAACCTCCATCCTCGATGACAACCCACACTGGGGCGGAGCAGGATGGCGCTGGCACAGCCCCCCTGCCCAACGATTTGCAGGCATGGCTGGACCAGCAAGAGCGCGATATTCTGATCCGCGCACTCAAGGAAACAGGCTTCAATCGCACCGCCACGGCGGCGCGCCTAGGCATCAGCCTGCGCCAGATCCGTTACCGGATTGCACGCCTGAACATCGGTGTGCCCAACGACCAGGATTTTCAAGACGAGATCGGCTGAGATGGCCGGTTTGCAATCCGTATGGGAAGGGGGATGGCATCGCGGCGCGGTGCGCCTACCGTCGCCTAACTTCGGCCCCCGCCCCCTGGGAGCCTTGCAGGTGGTGGACTTGGTCGTCGTGCATTCCATCAGCCTGCCGCCCGGGCAATACGGCACTGGCGCTGTGCAGCAGTTGTTCACCAATGCCCTGGATTGGGATGCCCATCCCTATTACCAGCAAATCAAAGGCCTGCAAGTGTCTGCGCATTTTTTTATTGAGCGCAACGGTCGGCTCTGGCAATTTGTCGACTGCGACCAGCGCGCCTGGCACGCTGGCCAGTCTTTTTATCGCGGCCGGGCCAACTGCAACGACGACTCCATCGGCATTGAGCTGGAAGGCCTGGAGGGTTTCACATTCGAGTCCGCCCAATACGAAGCCCTTGGGGAGCTGTGTCGCCATTTGATCGAGCGCTACCCCTTGCACTATGTGGCAGGACACGAACACATCGCCCCAGGCCGCAAACAAGACCCCGGCCCCGGCTTCGACTGGGCCAAGCTGAGCAGCGAATTGCCTGTAAACATCCTTGAGTTACCGAGTCAAGCGACCCCCAGGTAAACCCGACCTCTTTTCAGGTTAAAACACAGCGGCAGATTCAGGGTAGGATCGCGCCCCTTCGAAACCTCCATCCAAGCTGTACGCGCCCCTGCGGGGCAAATTCCGCGACAGCCCGCGCAGCCACAACATTTGACGCGCCAAACCTTGCGATCACGCGGGCTTGACTGCCATGCATTCCTGCGAAGTGGCTCTTGAACCACTGGTTTGGAGCACTCACCCAGCCAAGGCATTACACTACCGGTAGTGTCTTGAACACGATCGACACACCATATATAGTGTGCAACAACCAAAACGGTTGCACACGCCTAGCCTTTGCAGCAGCCCCGACCTGCTGCCATTTCTCCCCCGCCAGCCCACAGAGAGGACACCCATGCAAGCTGCTTTGAACACCCCTGCCACCCCGCACGCGACCCCTGAAGAGACCGCAGGCGACGCTGCCAACACAGCAGCCAATGCGCAGGGCCACTACCAGATCATTCGGCGCAATGGCGCGGTGGTCCCGTTCGAAGCCCCCAAGATTGCCATCGCATTGATGAAGGCGTTTCTGGCCGTCCACGGCACCCAGGGCGCTGCTTCGGCCAGCGTGCGTGAAGTGGTGGATGCACTGACCCAGGGCGTCACCCGCGCGCTGATGCGCTCGCGCCCAGGAGGCGGTACCTTCCACATTGAAGATGTACAAGACCAGGTCGAACTGGGCCTGATGCGCGGCGGCCACCACGAAGTGGCGCGTGCTTACGTTTTGTATCGCGAGCGCCGTGCACAAGAACGCGCTAACCAGGTTCAGCAACAGGCCCCAGCGGCCCCCGCGCTGCATGTTCTGGAAAATGGCCAGCGGGTTGCCCTGGACCCGCGTCGCCTGCAGTCGCTGATTGAATCGGCCTGTGTGGGACTGGGCCAGGATGTCAAAGCTGACCCCATCGTGGCAGAAACCATGCGCAACCTGTACGACGGCGTCCCCATGGACGAGGTGTACAAGGCTTCCATCCTCGCAGCCCGCACCCTGATCGAAAAAGACCCGGACTACACCTACGCCACCGCACGCCTGCTGCTGCACACCATCGTGCGCGAAGTGCTAGGCCGTGATGTAACCCAGGACCAGATGGCCCAGGCTTACACCGAGTACTTCCCTCAATTCATCCAGAAGGGCGTAGATAACGAACTGCTGGACCCACGCCTGCTCAAGTTCAACCTGGCTCGATTGGCCTCCGCGCTCAAGCCCCAGCGCGACCTGCAGTTTGACTACCTCGGCCTGCAAACCCTGTACGACCGCTATTTCCTGCACGTCCGCAAGACCCGCATCGAACTGCCACAGGCTTTCTTCATGCGCGTCGCCATGGGCCTGTCCCTCAACGAGGCGGACCCAGAAGCCCGTGCCATTGAGTTCTATGAAGTGCTCTCCAGCTTCGACTTCATGTCGAGCACGCCCACGCTCTTCAACAGCGGCACGCTGCGCTCGCAACTGTCCAGTTGCTACCTGACCACCGTGCCTGACGACCTGGACGGCATCTACGAATCCATCAAGGAAAACGCCTTGCTGTCCAAGTTTGCGGGCGGCCTGGGCAACGACTGGACGCGCGTGCGCGCCCTGGGCTCGCATATCAAGGGCACCAACGGCGAATCCCAAGGCGTGGTTCCCTTCCTCAAGGTGGTGAATGACACGGCCGTAGCAGTCAACCAGGGCGGCAAGCGCAAGGGCGCCGTCTGCACGTACCTGGAAACCTGGCACCTTGACATCGAAGAATTCCTGGAGCTGCGCAAGAACACCGGCGATGACCGCCGCCGCACGCATGACATGAACACGGCCAACTGGATCCCTGACCTGTTCATGCGCCGCGTGATGGAAAAGGGCACCTGGACTCTGTTCTCGCCTTCCAACGTGCCTGATCTGCACGACCTGTTTGGCGCAGAGTTCGAGAAGGCCTATGTGGCCTATGAAGCCAAGGCCGCCAGTGGCGAACTCAAGCCCAGCAAGACGGTGCAAGCCACCGACCTGTGGCGCAAGATTCTCACCATGCTGTTCGAAACTGGCCATCCCTGGATCACGTTCAAGGATGCCTGCAACGTGCGCTCGCCCCAGCAACACGCTGGCGTGGTGCACTCGTCCAACCTGTGCACGGAAATCACGCTCAACACCAGCGACACCGAAACAGCGGTGTGCAACCTGGGCTCGGTGAACCTGCGCCAGCACTTGAAGAACGGCCAGATTGACCACGAGAAGCTGAAGAAAACGATCACGGTGGCCATGCGCATGCTGGACAACGTTATCGACATCAACTACTACGCGGTCAAGAAGGCGCGTGACTCCAACCTGCGCCACCGCCCTGTGGGCCTGGGCCTGATGGCGTTCCAGGACAGCCTCTATGAATTGCGCATTCCTTACGCGTCGCAAGAAGCTGTCGAGTTTGCCGATCGCTCGATGGAAGCGATCTGCTACTACGCCTACTGGGCATCGACCGAGCTCGCCAAGGAACGCGGTCAGTACTCCAGCTATAAGGGCTCGCTGTGGGATCGCGGCATCCTGCCTTTTGACACCCTGGACATGCTGGCGCAAGCCCGTGGTGGCTACGTTGAAGTGGACCGCTCGTCCACCCTCGACTGGGATGCTCTGCGCAAGAAGATTGCACAAGACGGCATGCGCAACTCCAACTGCGTTGCCATCGCACCCACAGCCACCATCTCCAACATCATTGGTGTGGACGCATCGATCGAACCCTCGTTCGGTAACCTGTCGGTCAAATCCAACCTTTCCGGCGAGTTCACGGTCATCAACGGAGGTCTGGTGCGCGACCTCAAGCGGCTGGGTCTGTGGGATGACGTGATGATCATGGACCTCAAGCACTTCAAGGGTTCGCTGCACCCCATCGACCGTGTGCCTGCAGATATCAAGGCGCTGTATTCCACGGCGTTTGAAGTCGAACCCAAGTGGCTGGTGGAAGCCGCTTCGCGCCGACAAAAGTGGATCGATCAGGCGCAGAGCCTGAACATCTACATGGCTGGCGCTTCGGGCAAGAAGCTTGACGACACCTACAAACTGGCATGGGTGCGCGGCCTCAAGACCACGTACTACCTGCGCACACAAAGCGCTACGCACGTGGAAATGAGCACCGTGAACACACGTCAGCTCAACGCCGTGTCGTCGGGGCCAGAAAGCGTATCGGCCCACGCCGCTGAAGGCTCGGCAGCCACGCTGGCCAGTGCAGCGCCTGGTAGCACCGTGCCTGCCACCGACGTCAAATTCACAGCCATTGACGACGTCGCATGTGAGGCGTGCCAGTAACTCCATGTAGGCGGAGTACTCCTGATCCAGAAGTGCTCCGCGCATGTGCTGTGAAGCAACAAAACGTTGCTGCATAACGCTTCAGTGCTTTTCTTTTTGCAGCACTCCTTTCATAATCCGATCACTGGAAAACCTATGCTGACCTGGGACGAAGAAGTCAAGCCCTCATCGCAAAAACCAACGGACGGTGGCCTGCAAAACGGCCACCAGGCAGCGCAGTCGCCGCTGCCCATCCAGACACCTGCATTGCAGCCAACAGCTGCTGCAATTCCCGCGGCCACAGCTGCCGCTCCTGCAGCCACTCATCGCCGAGTGAACGCTGCCGACAAGCGCATCATCAACGGCCAGACCGACGTCAACCAGCTCGTGCCCTTCAAGTACAAGTGGGCATGGGAGAAGTACCTTGCGACCTGCGCCAATCACTGGATGCCGCAAGAGGTGAACATGACGCGTGACATCGCGTTGTGGAAAGACCCCAACGGCCTGACCGAAGACGAGCGCCGCATCGTCAAGCGCAACCTCGGTTTTTTTGTCACTGCAGATTCGCTGGCCGCCAACAACATCGTGCTGGGCACCTATCGCCATATCACGGCGCCTGAGTGCCGCCAGTTCCTGCTGCGCCAGGCATTCGAAGAAGCAATTCACACCCATGCGTACCAGTACATCGTGGAGTCGCTGGGCCTGGACGAGAGCGAGATCTTCAACGCTTACAACGAAGTCCAATCCATCCGTGACAAGGACGAGTTCCTGATCCCCTTCATTGAAGCGATCATGGACCCCAACTTCCACACAGGCACCCCTGAAGCCGATCAGACGCTGCTGAAGTCGTTGATCGTTTTCGCCTGCCTGATGGAAGGGCTGTTCTTCTACGTAGGCTTCACGCAGATTCTGGCGCTGGGTCGCCAGAACAAGATGACTGGCGCTGCCGAGCAGTACCAGTACATCCTGCGCGATGAATCGATGCACTGCAACTTCGGCATCGATCTCATCAACCAGCTCAAGCTTGAGAACCCCCACCTGTGGACCGCAGAGTTCAAGGCAGAGATCAAGGCCTTGTTCATGAAGGCCGTCGAGCTGGAATACCGATACGCCGAAGACACCATGCCCCGCGGCGTGCTGGGCATGAATGCCTCGATGTTCAAGGGCTACCTGCGCTACATCGCCAACCGCCGCGCAACGCAGATCGGCCTGGAAACCCTCTTCCCCAACGAAGAGAACCCCTTCCCATGGATGAGCGAGATGATCGACCTGAAGAAGGAACGTAACTTCTTCGAGACCCGCGTCATCGAGTACCAATCGGGCGGCGCCCTTTCTTGGGATTGATCCCATCGCGCGCTTTCTGGCCATGGACGCTTACACCACACCCCGCACACACACCTCGGCGCTGCCTTGGTTTGTGCGGTGGTGTTCCCGTATTCATGGTGATGGAGCTACTGCAGCGTCCATCACCATGGATCGCTTCCTGTCCACTGTAGACGGGGAGTGCTCTTTGCTCACTGACCCAAGGAGAACATGATGGCAACTGCGAAAAAACCGGCCGCCAAGAAAGCCGCCCCAGCAAAAAAAGCGACTCCCGCTAAACCCGTAGCTCCAGCGAAGAAGGCCGCTGCTCCAGCCAAGAAGGCTGCTGCCCCAGCGAAGAAGGCTGCTGCCCCAGCGAAGAAGGCTGCTGCCCCAGCGAAGAAGGCTGCTGCCCCAGCGAAGAAGGCTGCTGCCCCAGCGAAGAAGGCTGCTGCTCCAGCCAAGAAGGCTGCTGCTCCAGCCAAGAAGGCTGCTGCTCCAGCCAAGAAGGCTGCTGCTCCAGCCAAGAAGGCTGCTGCTCCAGCGAAGAAGGCTGCTGCTCCAGCCAAGAAGGCTGCTGCTCCAGCCAAGAAGGCTGCTGCTCCAGCCAAGAAGGCTGCTGCTCCAGCGAAGAAGGCTGCTGCTCCAGCGAAGAAGGCCGCTGCTCCAGCGAAGAAGGCCGCTGCTCCAGCGAAGAAGGCTGCTACTCCAGCGAAGAAGGCTGCTGCTCCAGCGAAGAAGGCTGCTGCTGCAAAGAAAGTGGTGAAGGCTCCAACAGCCCCTGCCGCTCCCGCTGCTCAGACCACGCTGAACCCCCAGGCTGCCTGGCCGTTTCCCACAGGCACCAAGCCCTGAGGAAGCCCAGCGCTCCAAGCCCAACCCGGTGCCCTGCACCGGGTTTTTTTATGGCTGTACGGGGAGCGCCTTGAGCACAGTGTCAAAGGCCCGCTCTGGATGGCAGGCCAAGCCCCTCAGTCCCATCACGCTCCCATCACGCGGGGGTGAAATCCAGGACATAGTTCTGTGGGCCACGCTGCGCAATCTTCAGCGCGCCCACCTTGTTGCCCAGTTCAGCACACCGCGCCAAAGGCCAGCCCTGCTCCAGACCAAACAGCAGGGCTCCACGCCAAGCGTCACCGCACCCTGTTGGGTCCACCACGGCCGCTGGCTGCACAGCTTGCACTCGCTCACGCTCGCCATCCACCCACACATCACAACCTTCACCGCCCAACGTCACTACCAGGCCCTTCACCTTGCGCGAGATGTCTGCCAGGCTCAAGCCGGTGCGGTCGCACAGCATCTTGCCTTCGTAGTCGTTCACCGTCACCCAGGTGGCTTGCTCAATGAATTGGGTCAACTCAGCGCCATTGAACATGGGCAAGCCCTGGCCCGGATCGAACACGAAAGGGATGCCAGCCGCCACGAACTGCGCTGCATGTTCCAGCATGGCATCGCGCCCATCTGGCGAGATGATGCCCAGCTTGATATCGGGATGGGATTCGATGCGGGTGATGTGCGCCTGCATCATGGCCCCCGGGTGGAACGCCGTGATCTGGTTGTTGTCACGGTCGGTCATGATCATGGCCTGCGCCGTGTAAGTGCCGTCCACCTGCTTCACATAGCGGTCACTGATACCCAGCGCAGCCAGGCGCTGCAGGTACTCGCCACCGTCTGTTCCCAGCGTGGCCATGGGCAGGGGCTCGCCACCCAGCAACTTGAGGCTGTAGGCGATGTTGCCTGCGCAGCCACCGAAATCACGACGCAACGATGGCACCAGAAAAGACACGTTGAGGATGTGCAATTGATCCGGGAGGATCTGCTCGGCAAACCGCCCCTCAAAAGTCATGATGGTGTCGAACGCCAGGGAACCACAGATAAGAGCGGCCATAAAAAGCAATCAATAAAAGAAGAATCAGGGATAAAACGCCAGCAGGCGATAGCCCGCCACGCGGGCGCCGCCAGTGGTCACCAGCACCGACACGGAAGCACTCCATTCGCCGCCCGCGGCAAGTTCCTGCGGAGCGCCCATGTCAGCAGGCAGCAATACACGACGCAAAACAGGTTGATCCTGCGCATCGGTCAGCGTCAGCTCCACCGCCGGCATCTCCAGCGCCACGGTGGAACGGCTCTTCATCGTGACGGCGAGCACATAGCTGTCGCCCCGCGCCTTGTTGAAGGAGGAGCTGTCGATGACCACCTCTGCAATTTGCCGCAGAGGCGCCAGTTCACACCCCAGCGGCTCGCATAAGGCCAGCAAGAGGGGGCGAAGCTGTGGTGCCACGGCAGCCAGGCGGTTGCGCTCATGCACAGCCACCTGCGCTGCGAGTGCAGTCGCCAAAACCAATCCCAGCACAACCAGCCCACTGCGCACCAGGGGCTTGCGCCAAAACGCCCGCCGGCGGGCTGCTTTGACGAAGCTGACATCCTCCGTCGCGTCAGGCGCCTCATCGTCTTCGCCCTCGCTGCTTTGGTCAGCGCGCAGATCTGGTGTTGCCGACTTCACTTCCTTCACACCAGTGGCTTCGTCGATCGAAGGAAACTCCACCGATGGCAAAGAGGGCTTTACAGACTCCTCGGCATCGGCAAGAGACTGCACTTCAGCAGGAGGAAGTGCGGGCAAGGATGCCAGAACATCCATGCCATCAGCAGTCATGCCCTCCACGCCACCGTCGCTCACCACATCTGCCTGCAGCGGCTTGGCAGGCACTGCCTGCTCTGCACTGGTCGCGGTGACACCATCCGCCTGCGAAGCGGTTGGCGAAGGCTGTGCATCACACTCCAACGTCAGCGGAGTGTCTGCAAAGTCTTCAGCGTAAGGCAGCTCATACCCTCCGGGCTGCGGCACCGGTGCTGCAGGCGTCTGCGCCACGGCTTCCGAAGAAACCGCCGAGGAATACGTCGCACGAAGAGGTTCCTGCAGCACCAGCTCCAGCATGTCAGGCGACAACACGCGGCTTTCCTGCCGCCCTGCAAACTCGGGCGGAGGTGGTGGAGGGGGCGGAGCAACCGGAGCCTTGGGCGGCACGCTCGGGGCATCTGCCCCCTTCCAGGCAAAGGTAGCAGCAGGCTCAAAAATGGGAGGCGGCTCCGCACCGACCAGTGGAGGCTCCGCAGCCAGAAAGGCAGGCGGTACCGGATCGGGCACCGACAAGACTTCGGCGGGGCGAGCAAAAGGTGCCTCAGCCAAAACACCGGCACCCGACGGGGCTGGCGCATTCCCTGACGGCGCGTCAGGCTCCACAACAACCCGAGAGAAAGCTTTTTGGACAGGAGCCGGAGGAGCCCCCCATGCGCGCGAAGAATCATCCGCCCGCGCCACTGGCATGGGCGGTGGTCGCACGTCGGTCAGCGATACGTCGGGCAAAAGCGCTGGTGGGGGCGCTGGCATGAGCGATTCGGACGCATCAAACACCTCGGCGCAGTGACCGCAGCGCACCCAGCCATCAGAAATGCGCAACTGGTCCGCGACCACCTTGAATTGGGTCGAACAGGCGGGGCAGCGTGTGATCTGGCTCATCTGCAATGGATTGTAGAGCGCAGGCCCCACAGCCCGCGGGGCCTCGCAAGGCTCAACGGCTGGCGGTCATCAAAATCCAGCCGTCTTCCGAATCGGCCACTTGCAGTGGCAGCCAGGGGGCATAGGCCTCCTTCAGCTCGTCTGCCTGCCGCTCCAGAATGCCGGCCAGCACCAGGTGTCCGCCAGCCGCTACATGGCTGCACAGCAAGGGGGCCAGCACGCGCAGTGGCGTCGCCAGGATGTTGGCCAGTACCGTCTGGTATTCACCCTGGGCCTTGTCGGGCAGGCCCGCCTTGAGCTGCACGCCATTGGCCTGCGCGTTTTGCAGGGTGGACTCCACCGCCGCGGGGTCAATATCCACCGCATCAATATCCACCGCACCGAACTTGGCAGCACCAATGGCCAGGATGCCCGAGCCGCAACCATAGTCAAGCACACGCCCCAGGGTACTGGAGCCATCGGCAGCCACCGTGCCGTTGCGCGCAATCCAGCGCAGGCACATACGGGTCGTGGGGTGCGTGCCCGTGCCAAAAGCCAGGCCGGGGTCCAGGCGGATGCTGCGCACAGCCTGCGGTGGCAACTCATGCCAGGTCGGCACGATCCAGAAATCGGGGGTGATGTCCACTGGCGCAAATTGCGATTGGGTCAGCCGCACCCAGTCTTGCTCAGGCACTTCGGCAACGCCCAGCACCTGGCAGCCTTCAAAAAAGTCTTGTACGGTCAGCAGTTGCTGCGCCTCTTGGGCAGCATCGGCCGTGGGGAACAGTGCCACCACGCGGCTGCGCTGCCATCCATCCTTGGGCGGGGGCATGCCGGGCTCGCCAAACAGGGCCTGCTCGGCATCGGTCTGCGCATCGGCGTCTTCCACCGAGACGCTCAAGGCGTCCAGCGCATCCAGCGCGTCGCTCACCGCTTCAATGCGGTCTTCAGGGCACATCAGGCTCAGCTCAAACATGAAAAACGCCTCTTTGCAAAAATGAAATGCTGGCACCCGTTTCCGGGAGCCAGCATGTGAACCCACTGTGGCCGCACCAGCCCAAGACTGGAATCAGCCTAACAAACACCAGACGCCCGCAGCCCCCCGCAAGCCACCGCCGCGCTGGCGGTGTCTCCCTTCCCGAATGGCGCAGCCATTCGGGAGAAAGGGGAAGGCGCGAAGCGCCTCAGGGGTTTGTACGCAGCCTAGCGTTTGTGTTGCGACAGCCACTCTTCCAGATAGTGGATGTTGGTGCCGCCCGCCATGAACTTGGCATCCACCATCAGCTCGCGGTGCAGCGGCACATTGGTGTTGATGCCTTCGATCACCGTCTCGGACAGCGCCGTGCGCATGCGGGCCAGGGCCTGCTCGCGCGTGTCGCCGTGCACAATGATCTTGCCGATCATCGAGTCGTAGTTGGGCGGCACAAAGTAGTTGGTGTACGCGTGCGAATCCACACGCACACCGGGGCCGCCTGGCGCGTGCCAGGTGGTGATGCGACCGGGGGACGGAATGAACTTGTAGGGGTCTTCCGCGTTCACCCGGCACTCGATGGCGTGGCCACGGATCTCGATCTGGCGCTGGGTGAAGGGCAGCTTCTCGCCAGCCGCCACCATGATCTGCGTCTTCACGATGTCCACGCCCGTGATCAACTCGGTCACCGGGTGCTCCACCTGCACGCGGGTGTTCATTTCAATGAAATAGAACTCGCCGTTTTCGTACAGAAACTCGAACGTGCCCGCGCCGCGGTAGCCGATCTTCTTGCAGGCCGCGACGCAGCGCTCGCCGATCTTCTCGATCAGCTTGCGCGGAATGCCGGGAGCAGGCGCCTCTTCAATAACCTTCTGGTGGCGGCGCTGCATGGAGCAGTCGCGCTCACCCAGGTACACCGCGTTGCGGTGCTTGTCGGCCAGCACCTGGATTTCGATGTGGCGGGGGTTCTGGAGGAACTTCTCCATGTACACCGCAGGATTGCCAAACGCAGCACCCGCTTCGGCCTTGGTCATCTGCACCGCATTGACCAGGGCAGCTTCGGTGTGCACCACGCGCATGCCGCGGCCACCGCCGCCGCCAGCGGCCTTGATGATGACCGGGTAGCCGATGGCCTTTGCGATACGGCGAATCTGCACCGGGTCGTCGGGCAACTCGCCTTCAGAGCCGGGCACGCAGGGCACGCCAGCACGGATCATGGCCTGCTTGGCCGACACCTTGTCACCCATGATGCGGATGGACTCGGGCGTGGGGCCGATGAACTGGAAACCGCTCTTTTCCACGCGCTCGGCGAAGTCGGCGTTTTCGCTCAGAAAGCCGTAGCCAGGGTGGATGGCTTCAGCATCGGTCACCTCGGCGGCCGAGATGATGGCCGGCATGTTGAGGTAGCTCAGGGGCGACGGGGCGGGCCCGATGCACACGGCCTCTTCGGCCAGCTTGACGTATTTCGCATCGCGGTCGGCTTCGGAATAGACCATGACGGCCTTGACTCCCAGCTCGCGGCATGCGCGTTGGATACGCAGAGCGATCTCTCCGCGGTTCGCAACCAGAATTTTCTTGAACATGAGCGCCTTATTCGATGACGAACAGCGGCTGTCCGTATTCCACGGCCTGGCCGTTTTCGCCCAGGATACGGGTCACGGTGCCCGACTTGTCGGCCTCGATCTCGTTGAGGATCTTCATGGCCTCGATGATGCAGAGGGTCTCGCCTTCTTTGACCTGGCTGCCCACTTCCACGAAGGGCTTGGCGCCGGGACTGGACGAACGGTAGAACGTGCCCACCATCGGCGACTTGACCACATGGCCCGTGGGGGCTGCGGCGGCAGGACTGGGCAGTTCGGCCACAGGGGCCGCAACGGGCGCTGGCGCCACGGGGGCTTGCATGGGCGCTGCCACATATTGCTGAACCACGGCGCCGCCGCTCTTGACGATACGGACTTTGCCTTCGGCCTCGGTGATTTCGAGTTCGGAAACGTTTGACTCGGAGACGAGGTCGATCAAGGTTTTGAGTTTTCGCAGATCCATGGAAGCTCCAACGGCTATAAAACTAAATAGGGCGCGAATTTACTCTAATTTCGGACTACCTCAGCGATTGAGAGGTAATTTTCATCAACATCGAGGCTGATGGAGCGCATCAAACGCTGAAAAAGCCCCATGAAGGGGCTTGGCTTACCGCAGATGGACCCACTGCTGGAGGTCATCGGGCGTCACTTGCCCCATTTTACGATGCAGCACCCGGCCCCCCTGCCCCAGCACCACGGTGAAAGGCAGGCCACCGGTGAGGTTACCCAGCGACCGGCCCAGCTCCGTGCCGCCCAGGCCCGCCAACCCCACGGGAAAGTCCAGCGGCAGCCGGTCCAGAAACTTGCGCACAGACGAAGGCTGGTCGATCGCCAGGCCCACCACCTGCCAGCCCTTGGACACGTTTTCCCGGTAAAACGCGTTCAGCATGGGCAGCTCTTCCACGCAGGGCGGGCACCAGGTGGCCCAGAAATTCAGCAGCACGGGGCGGCCCTGCAGGGCTTTCATGGCCAGCGGGGCACCGCCTGTGGGGGTGTCAAACTCCATGCTCCACAGGGCTGCCTCGGCGCCATCTTGCATGGCGTGGGGCTGAAAGCGCCACCAAGCCAACCCTGCCCCGCCCAGCGCGGCAGCCCCGGCCACGGCGCCATACAGCCAGCGCCTGCGCGATGTGGGGGCAGGCTGGGCGGCGGGTTCAGCAGCGCTGGCGCTGCGGGAAACGTCGGGCGGCAAACTCATGGGGCAGTCTCTTCCAGAACACGGCGCACGGCCGTCACATCGCCACGGGGGGTGCGTCCCTTGGCATCGGGTTTCAAGGCGCCACGCAGGTCGTCCAGGTCGTAAATCATCAGGTGCACGCCGATCATCTCCTGGAGTTCAGGGCACTTGCTGCCCAGGCTCAGGGCCTCGACCGATTCCCCATGAAAGCCCGTCACCGTGCGCGGCTCGTAGTCCACATGGTGGTCGATCAGGGCAATCTCTGCCGACTTGGGGTCATCGCAGAACAGCTGGATATAGATATCAGACAGGCGCGTGGCCGTGCCATGCCAGACCGAGCCCGCCAGATGCGGCCGAAACTCGGCCATGCGCACCATCCACACCAGCGCCAACTGGCGCAGGGCGCGCAGTTCGCGTGGCTGGGTGTCAGCACAGAAAATGTCGAGGTATTCGCGCACCGCGTCTTCCACCTGGTCGTTGTCAGGCAGCGGGGTGCGGGCGGGCAGACCCATTTCGCGCACGGCGCGGCGCTTGGCGGGGCCCCATTCGAGTCCCTCTTCCACAACGATGCGGGCCGTGGTGGCGGCAATTTCGGCAGTCAGGGGGTTGGAAACAGGCATGGAGGAACCCTCGCAGCATCAGCAGCCGACATTGTCGCGTGAACGCAAACAGGCACCGATCGTGCGCCCGTATGGCACCGAGGGTTTCTCAGGCTGTCAGCATTTGCTATCTTTATGATAGCTGCTGGCGCTTACCCAGTAAGCGCTAGCATGCTTTTTTCCTTAAACCCAGGCATTCACCTGGGCCAGGCCCGGCAGGCGGGGGAAATCAGTCCAGGCTGGCGCCGGACTCTTTCACCACCTTGCCCCACTTCACGCTTTCGGCCTGGATGAAGGCTGCGAACTGCTCAGGCGTTTCGCTGTAAACCTCGGCGCCCTGCTCGTTGATCTTCTTCTTCACATCAGGCTGGGCCAGCACCTTGACGATGGCGGCGTTCAGCTTGGCCAGCACGGGTGCGGGCGTGCCTGCGGGGGCAAACATGCCAAACCACGACGTGGCCTCGTAGCCGGGCACGCCCGCCTCAGCGATGGTGGGCACGTTGGGCAGCTCGGGCGAGCGCTTGGCCGTGGTCACCGCCAGGGGCACCAGGCTGCCGCTGCGCACATGCTGGATAGCCGACGGCATGTTGTCGAACATGATGCCGATCTGGTTGCCCATCAGGTCCGTCACCGCAGGGGCACTGCCCTTGTAGGGCACGTGCTGCATATCCACCTTGGCCAGGCTCTTGAACAGTTCGCCCGACAGGTGGATGGAGCTGCCATTGCCCGAAGAGCCGAAGTTCACTTTGCCGGGGTTGGCCTTGGCGTAGGCGATGAGGTCCTTCACGCTCTTGTAGGGCTGGGCGGGGTTGGCCACCAGCAGGTTGGGCACATTGGCCACGCGGGTCAGCGGTGCGAAGTCCTTCACGGGGTCGAAAGGCATCTTCTTGTACAGGCTGGCGTTGATGGCGTGGGTGCCCACGGTGCCCATGAACAGAGTGTGGCCGTCCGGAGCAGCCTTGGCGGCCGCCTGGCCACCGATGTTGCCGCCTGCGCCCGCGCGGTTGTCCACCACGACGGATTGGCCCAGCTCAGCCGTCAGCGCCTGGCCGATGATGCGGGCCAGGATGTCGGTGGTGCCGCCTGCGGCGAAGGGCATGATGATGGTGACGGGCTTGGTGGGGTAAGCCTGGGCCAGGGCGGACGTACCGCCGAGCAGACCAGCGCCCAAAACGACGGCCGAAGCGATGGAACCCAGGGCGAAGCGGCGGGTGGCGTGGGAATGTTGCATGGAGGTCTCCTTCAAAGAAGCTGGTGGACAAAAATAGCGTTTGGTGGGCCACGTCCCAATCGCCACAGCGTTTGAGACTGGCACGGCGCAGGCACGGGACGCCGAGGAAGGGCTGCCCCCTTCCCGAATGGCGAAGCCGTTCGAGATAAGAGGGAAGAGGGAAGGAGCGAAGCGACTCAGGGGTTGTCACTTCACACCGGCGCCACGCCCAGCGTGGTGCCGCCGCAGACGTACAGCACCTGACCGGTGATGAAGCCGTTGTCGGGCGAGAGGAAAAACATCGCCGTGCGCGCCACGTCTTCGGGCGTGCCCATGCGGCCCACGGCAATGCTCTTGAGGATGCGCTCGGTCTGCGGCGCGCCCTCGGGGTTGCTCTGGCGGAACAGCTCGGTGGCGATGGGGCCAGGGCCGATGGCGTTGACGGTGATGCCGTCGCGCCCCAGTTCCATGGCCAGCGTGCGGGTCATGCCGATCATTCCGGCCTTGGTGGCCGAGTAGACGATGCGGTCGCCCTTGCCCAAAGCGGCGCGGGACGACATGTTGACGATGCGGCCCTGCCCGCTGGCACGCAGCGTGGGCAAAAAGGCCTGCACCAGCAGCATGGGCGCACGCAGGTGCAGGCCCACCACATCGTCCAGCTGCTGCGTGGTGGCGGTGTCGATGGTGCCGGGGCGGGTGGCGCCCGCGTTGTTCACCAGTGCTGTCACGTTGTGCTGGGCAGCCATCTCGGCCGCGCGTTCGCGGGTGGAGGCCTCGTCCGTCAGGTCGCCCTGGTACGAGGTGAGCAGCGGGTGGCTCCAGGTGGGCAGCACGTAGTCGAGGTTGACCACGGCCCGGCCCTGGGCCAGCACGGCTTCGGCAATCGCACGGCCAATGCCGTTGCTGGCGCCGGTAACGACGGTGACGGGGGTGCGGGTATCAGCCACGCTCACACCCGCTCGATGATCAAGGCAATGCCCTGGCCCACGCCAATGCACATAGTGCACAGCGCGTACTGGCCCGCGTGCTCGTGCAGGCGGTTCACGGCCGTGGTGACCAGGCGGGCGCCGCTGGCACCCAGCGGGTGGCCCAGGGCAATGGCACCGCCCCAGGCGTTCACACGGGCGTCATCGTCCTTCAGGCCCAGGGCGCGCAGCACGGCCAGGCCTTGGGCGGCGAAGGCTTCGTTCAGCTCGATCACGTCCATGTGATCCAAGGTCAGGCCAGTTTGCGCCAGCACCTTCTGCGTGGCGGGCGTGGGGCCAAAGCCCATGATGCGCGGGGCCACGCCCGCGGTGGCCATGCCCACCACGCGGGCGCGGGGCTTGAGGCCGTACTTGGCGGCATGGGCCTCGTCGGCCAGCAGCAAGGCGCAGGCGCCATCGTTCACGCCAGATGCGTTGCCCGCCGTCACCGTGCCATCAGGCCGCACCACGCCCTTGAGCTTGGCCAGCGCTTCCAGGCTGGTTTCGCGGGGGTGCTCGTCCTGGCTGACGATGATGGCGTCGCCCTCGCTACCGGAGGGGCCTTTCTTCTTCTGCGGGATGGTGACGGGCACGATTTCGCGCGCCAAGTGACCGGCCTTGATGGCGGCCACGGCGTTGAGCTGGCTGCGCAGGGCCATCTGGTCTTGCGCCTCGCGCTCGATCTGGAAGTCCACCGCCACGTTCTCGGCGGTTTCTGGCATGGAGTCCACACCGTACTTTTCCTTCATCAGCTTGTTGATGAAGCGCCAGCCAATCGTCGTGTCGTACACGGCGTTGTTGCGGCTGAAGGCGGTTTCGGCCTTGGGCATGACGAAGGGGGCGCGGCTCATGCTTTCCACACCACCGGCAATCATCAGGCCGGCTTCGCCAGACTTGATGGCGCGCGCGGCGCTGCCCACGGCGTCCAGGCCGGAGCCGCACAGGCGGTTGATGGTGGCACCGGGCACTTCAACGGGCAGGCCCGCCAGCAGGCTGCTCATGTGGGCCACGTTGCGGTTGTCTTCGCCAGCCTGGTTGGCGCAGCCATAGAGCACATCGGTCACGGCGGCCCAGTCCACACCGGGGTTGCGCTCCATCAGCGCCTTGATGGGGATGGCCCCCAGGTCGTCAGCGCGCACGCTGGAGAGGGCGCCGCCGTAGCGGCCAAAGGGGGTGCGGATGGCGTCGCAGATGTAGGCTTGGGATTGGCTCATGGAAGATGTCTCCTTGTTAGCGGCTCAGGGTTCAGTCAGGCTGCGGGGCGAATGGGCAGGCCCACCAGTTGTTCCAGCTCGGGCAGGGTCAGGCCGGGCACCATGTCGATGAGCTGCAGCCCGGTGGGCGTGCAGGCCAGCGTGCACAGGTCGGTATAGATGCGCTTGACGCAGCCCACGCCCGTGAGCGGGTAAGTGCATTGCTGCACCACCTTGCTGGCGCCTTGCTTGGTCAGCAAATCCATCATCACCCAGGTCTGCTTGGCACCAATGGCCAGGTCCATCGCACCGCCCACGGCCGGAATGGCGCCGGGCTCGCCCGTGCTCCAGTTGGCGAGGTCGCCCGTGGCCGACACCTGGAAGGCGCCCAGCACACAAATATCCAGATGGCCGCCGCGCATCATGGCGAAGCTGTCGGCGTGGTGGAAATACGCGCCACCGGGCAGCAGCGTCACGGGCTGCTTGCCGGCGTTGATCAGGTCGTAGTCTTCATTGCCTGCGGCGGGCGCGGGGCCCATGCCCAGAATGCCGTTCTCGCTTTGCAGGATGACTTCACGCCCTTCAGGGATGTGGTTGGCCACCAGGGTGGGCTGGCCGATGCCCAGGTTCACATAGGCACCGTCGTGGATGTCCTGCGCCACACGGCGAGCCAGGTCGTCTTTGCTTCGTTTTTGATAGCTGCTCACGCTTGTTCCTTCTGCGCTAAGGGCGCTTTTTATGCAGACTTCTTGAAACCACCGGCCTGGGTGGCGGTGCGCTCGATCTTCACCACATGGCTCACGTAGATGCCGGGGGTGACGATGGCTTCGGGGTCGAGTGCGCCCAGTTCCACCACGTCGTGCACGGTGGCGATGGTGGTCTTGGCAGCGGTGGCCATCACGGGGCCAAAGTTGCGGGCCGACATGCGATAGGTCAGGTTGCCCCAGCGGTCGCCCTTCTCGGCCTTGATCAGGGCCACGTCGCCGTAGATGGGGTACTCCAGCACGTACTGCTTGCCGTTGATTTCGCGGGTTTCCTTGGGCGAGCCGTCGGCGTTGAGCGCCAGTTCGGTGCCGTAACCCGTGGGGCAGAAGAAGGCGCCAATGCCCGCACCGGCAGCGCGCAGGCGCTCGGCCAGGTTGCCCTGGGGCACCAGTTCCAGCTCGACCTTGCCGCTGCGGTACAGCTCGTCAAACACGTAGCTGTCCACCTGGCGTGGAAAGCTGCAGATGATCTTGCGCACCTGCCCGGCCTTGAGCAGCGCGGCCAGGCCGTGGTCGGCATTGCCAGCGTTGTTGTTCACCACCGTCAGGTCGCGCGCGCCCTGCGCAATCAGCGCCTCAATCAGTTCGCCAGGAATACCGGCGGTACCAAAGCCCCCGATGAGCACCGTGGCGCCATCGCGCACACCGGCCATCGCCTGGGCCGCCGAGTCAGCTATCTTGTTGATCATGAAACTGTGTCCCCACAAAAAAGAACTTCAGGAATGGGCCAAAACACGAACCCGAAGCCGCACCCGGCAAAGCATGAGATTTGTTCATATAGCGAACTTTTGTTCGTATAATGAATTATAAAGAAGTCCCGATGACAACGCCTGAAAACCACGACGCCCCCTCGGGCTTGCCCGCGCCCGCCTCCACCCCCAAGCCGGGCGACAGCTATGTGCAGTCGTTCGCGCGTGGGCTGGAAGTGATCCGCTCCTTCAGCGCCAGCGCACCCCAGCAGACCCTGAGCGAGGTGGCCGCGCACACCGGCCTGACCCGCGCCGGGGCGCGCCGCATCCTGCTCACGCTGCAAACGCTGGGTTATGTGGAAAGTGACGGCAAGCTCTTTCGCCTCACGCCGCGCATCCTCGACCTGGGCTTTGCCTACCTGTCGTCACTGCCCCTCTGGAACCTAGCCGAGCCGCTGATGGAAGACCTGGTGGAGGAAGTGCGCGAGTCGTCTTCGGCCGCCGTGCTCGATGGCCTGGACATCGTCTACGTGCTGCGCGTACCCACCCACAAGATCATGCGCACCAGCCTGGGCGTGGGCTCGCGCCTGCCTGCAGCCTGGACTTCCATGGGCCGAGTGCTGCTGGCCAGCCTGCCCGAAGACGAGCTGCAAAGCCGCCTCGCCACACTGCCCCTGCAGCGCCACACCGCCCACACCGCCACCGACCTGCCCACCCTGCTGGAACGCATTCGCCAGGCGCGCACGCAGGGCTGGTGCCTGGTGAACCAGGAGCTGGAAGAAGGCCTCATCTCCATCGCCGCACCGCTCACCAACCGCTTGGGGCAAACCGTGGCCGCTCTCAACATCAGCGGCCAGGCCAACCGCACCAGCGCCGAGCTGATGCAGCAAACCCTGCTGCCGCCGCTGCTGCGCGCGGCGCAAACCATCTCGCGGCTGATGGGCGCACCGCGCCGCTGAACCAGCGCCATCCAAGCCCCCGGCCCCGCCAGGGCTGGGCGTGCGTGCTACCCTCCCGCCCCATGTTCAACCCTACCCAAGCCGATGTGCGCCGCTTTCTGTGCGGCGTGCACGCCAAAGCCCAAAGCGGCGCGCCCATGGAAGCCATCGAAACGCTGGCCAGCCTGTGGATTGCCGAGCACCCCGAATACCACGCCGACCTGGCCGACGTAGATGCCGCCATCGCCCGCAACTACGACGAAACGCCCGCACAGACCAACCCCTTCCTGCACCTGTCAATGCACCTGTCGATCAGTGAGCAATGCAGCATTGACCAGCCGCGCGGCATCCGCCAGGCAGTCGAATTGCTGGCCAAGCGGCTCGATTCGCTGCACGACGCCCACCACGCCGCCATGGAATGCCTGGGCGAGATGCTGTGGGAAAGCCAGCGCTCCGGCCGCCCGCCCGACGGCAATGCCTACATCGCCGCCGTGCAGCGCCGCGCTACGCGGGACTGATTTCGCGCAGCGCATCGTGCCATGAATTCGCGCTATGAATAAATGAGCACCTTGCGCTTATTACAAAAGCGCTAGCGGCATATTTGGCTTAAATACTGACACCACTGCACAGGCTGCAACTGCGCCACACAAGCATGCAGCCCACTCGGGAGTCGTGCTTTCCCGACAATGGCCCCATTGACCTGGAGGCCCCATGCAAAGCACCCACCCCACCCCATCGTCTTCACCCGCCTTGCCCACAGCGCTGCCCACCTCCGTGGCCTGGCTGGGCTATGGCGGGCTGCTGCCATTTGCTGCACTGGCGGGCATCGGCTGGTGGGCGCCGGGCACACCGCTGTGGGGCACGGCGCTGCTGGCCTACGGCGCGGTCATTCTGAGTTTTGTGGGCGCGCTGCACTGGGGCTTTGCGATGGTGCTGGGCGAGCTGAGCGACCGCGAACGCACGCACCGCTTTGTGTGGAGCGTGGTGCCATCGCTGCTGGCCTGGCCTGCCGTGCTGCTGCCCATGGCAGGCGGGGCGGCCTTGCTCATCGTGGGGTTTGCTGCGCACCTGGTGCAAGACCTGCGCCTGGCATCCCGCGCGGCACTGCCCGCCTGGTACCTGCCGCTGCGCTGGCGCCTCACGGTCACCGCCTGCGTTTGCCTGGCCCTGGGCGCGGTGGCTGCCCATGGATGAACGCCCAGACCCACAGCCCGCCGCTGCCCCGCCCAGCGCCACAGCATCTGTACCCAGCGGCCGCTGGAGTCGCATGGCGCGCATGGGCACCCTGGCCACCGGGCTGGCCGGCGGCATGCTGGCCGAAGGCGCGCGCCAATGGGCGCAAGGCAAGCGCCGCAGCGCCCGCGACTTGCTGCTCACCCCCGCCAACGCCCGCCGCGTAGCCGACCAGCTCGCACAGTTGCGCGGCGCGGCCATGAAGGTGGGGCAACTGCTATCGATGGATGCAGGTGAGCTGCTGCCGCCCGAGCTGGGCGAAATCCTGGCACGCCTGCGCTCAGACGCCAAACCCATGCCCATCGGGCAGATGGACGATGTGCTGACGGCCGCCTGGGGCGCGGGCTGGGACGCGCGCTTTGCGCAGTTCGGCTTCACGCCCATCGCGGCGGCCTCCATCGGCCAGGTGCACCGCGCCACCACCAAGGATGGGCGGCAACTGGCCATCAAGGTGCAGTACCCCGGCATACGCCAGAGCATTGCCAGCGACGTGGACAACGTGGGCACGCTGCTACGCGTCTCGGGCCTGCTGCCCGCCCACCTGGATGTGGCGCCACTTTTGGCCGAGGCCAAAAGGCAGCTGCACGAAGAAGCCGACTATCTGCGCGAAGCCCGCTGCCAAGCGCAGTTTGCAGCCCTGCTGGCCGACGTGCCGAACCTGCGCATTCCCACCGTGCACGCCGACTGGACCACCGAGAACGTGCTGGCGATGGACTACGTGGAATGCGTGCCCATCGAATCCCTGCAGCGCGCACCCCAGGCGCAGCGCGACGAGGTGGCCAGCACCCTGATGGGCCTGCTGTTCCGGGAGCTGTTCGAATTCCGCCTGGTGCAGACGGACCCCAACTTCGCCAACTACCGCTACGACAAGGCCAGTGGCCGCACCGTGCTGCTCGACTTTGGCGCCACCCGCGCCTACGGCAGTGAAGTGGTGGAAGCCTACCGGCGGCTCATGCGCGCTGCCATGCACGGCCACCGCGAGGGCATGGACGAAGCGGCCCAGGCCATTGGCTACTTCGGCCACCACATCCAGCCCCACCAGCGCAACGCGGTGATTGATCTGTTCGCGCTGGCCTGCGAGCCCCTGCGCCATGCCGATGGCTACGACTTTGGCACCAGCGACCTAGCCCAGCGCATCCGCACGGCGGGCATGGCGCTGAGCACCGAAAAAGACTTCTGGCACACCCCACCAGCCGATGCGCTGTTCTTGCACCGCAAGCTGGGCGGGCTGTACCTGCTGGCTGCCAGGCTCAAGGCCCAGGTACCGGTGCAGGCGCTGGCACGGCCGTATCTGGAGCAAGGCTGACTCGCGTCATCAGCGTTGCGCCTCAAACTGCAAATCCGCCAGACAACAAAAAGCCCGCCGAAGCGGGCTTCTTGGTGAACCGAAGAATGGCTCAGCGAAAGCGCGACTGGGGCACCACCTGCAGATCACCTTCCACAGAAGCCAGGTAGTTGGCCAGGGCCTTGAGTTCGGCGTTCGAGAACTGCTTGGCAATGCCGCCCATGATGGCGTTGTTGCGGCCCACGTTGGCGTTGCGTGCGTCAGCCTTGTAGGACTTCAGCGCTACAAAGAGGTAGTCGGCGTGCTGACCAGCGATCTTGGGGTAAGAAGGATCGATGGGCTTGGCGAAGTTGTCGCCGTGGCAGGACACGCAAGCGCCCTTCTTCAGCAGCTCAGCCACTTGCACGCTGGGTTCGCGGCCGGGCTTGGCGGGCAGCTCGGTGCCCTTCTTACCGTGTTGTTCGTAGTAGGCCGACACGTCGGCGATGTCTTGTTCAGACAGCGAATCGGCAATACCGCGCATGGTGGGGTGCTTGCGGTCGCCCTTCTTGTAGGCATCAAGTGCCGAGGCGATGTACTTGCCGCTCTGGCCCGAAATCATGGGCACCTTGTGCACTTCAGGGAAGCTGGATTGGTAGCCAGGAATGCCGTGGCAGCCAATGCACATGGCGATTTTCTTTTCGCCGGCCTTCACGTCTCCCTTGGCTTCCTGGGCGTGAGAAAAAGCGGTCACAGAAGCGACAGCCAAGGCAAATATCGTGGTCAACGTCTTGTTCATTTTGCGCGCACAATCTCGTGGAGGTTCAGCTTCAGCTCTGGGCCCAGATCAGCGGCTGATTATAGCCAGCGCTTGTCAAGCCCATTCATCAACGATTCGGTGATTTCCCTTATGAAATTTCGCGGTTCCCAGAATTACGTCGCTACCCAAGATTTGATGTTGGCGGTGAATGCAGCCATCACCCTGCAGCGGCCGCTGCTCATCAAGGGCGAACCCGGCACCGGCAAGACCATGCTGGCCGAAGAAGTGGCCCAGGCCCTGGGCATGCCACTGTTGCAGTGGCACATCAAGTCCACCACCAAGGCGCAACAGGGCCTGTACGAATACGACGCGGTGAGCCGCCTGCGCGACAGCCAACTCAACGATGGCGACAGCGCCGAGCGGGTCAAGGACATTCGCAACTACATCGTGCAAGGTGTGCTGTGGCAGGCCTTCACGGCCGACCAGCCCGTGGCGCTGCTGATCGACGAGATTGACAAGGCCGACATTGAATTCCCGAACGACCTGCTGCGCGAAATCGACCGCATGGAGTTTTACTGCTACGAAACGCGCGAACTCATACGTGCCAAGCACCGGCCGCTGGTGTTCATCACCTCCAACAACGAAAAAGAGCTGCCCGACGCGTTCTTGCGCCGCTGCTTCTTCCACTTCATCAAGTTCCCTGAAGCCGACACGATGCGCCAGATCGTGAACGTGCACTTCCCCACGCTCAAGAGCGAGCTGCTCACCGTGGCGATGAAGACGTTCTACGACGTGCGCAACCTGCCGGGCCTGAAGAAGAAGCCTTCCACCAGCGAGCTGATCGACTGGCTCAAGTTGCTGGTGGCTGAAGACATTCCGCTTGAAGCCCTGCAAAGCGCCGACAACAAGGTGGCCGTGCCCCCGCTGGTGGGCGCGCTGCTCAAGAACGAGCAGGACGTGAGCCTGTTCGAAAAGCTGGTCTTCATGAACCAGAGGAACCGCTAAGTGAGCGACATCACCACCGGAAAACTGCTGGCCAACGGCGTGGCCGATGCCGTTGGCTTTGTGGGCGGGGCACTGCTGGGCTTTTGGGCCGGCCAGTGGCTGGGCGTGGACATTTTTGCGCCCGGCTACGGCACCGGCAGCCTGATTGGCATTGCCCTCGTGGGCCTGGGCGGCGGCCTGGGCCTGCACGCAGCGCGGCGCTGGCAAACGCGCCGCCAAGACAAAACCGCAGGCAAGGAGTAGCGCGATGGCTTTTGTGGAACCCGCGACCCTGCGCGAACGCGGCGTGCGCCTGGAGCCGCTGGCCGCATCGCACGAGGCGGGCCTGCGCGCGGCCGCAGCCGATGGCGAGCTGTGGAAGCTGCGCATCACCTCGGTGCCCGAGCCCGAAAACACCGGCAAATACATCGACGATGCACTGCGCATGCGCGCCGAAGGCAACCGCTTTGCCTTCGCCGTGGTGGACGACACCACCGGCACAGTGCTGGGTACCACCAGCTACCACGACATCCTGCCCGCCGTGAAGCGCGTGGAAATTGGCTACACCTGGTATGCCAAGAGCGTGCAGCGCACCCATGTGAACACCACGGCCAAGCTCTTGATGATGGGCCACGCCTTCGACACCCTGGGCTGCCATGTGGTGGGCTGGCGCACCGACAACTTCAACTTCGCATCGCAGCGCGCCATCGAGCGGCTGGGGGCCAAGAAAGACGGCGTGATTCGCGGCCACGCGCTGCGCCGCGACGGCACCATCCGCGACACGGTGATGTACAGCATGCGCGCGGGCGAATGGCCCGAGGCCAAAGCACAATTGCTATACCTTTTAGAGCGGCACGCGCTTGCCTAGCAAGCGCTGGAGGGCAAAATCATGTTGATTGACTTTTTCTACACCCTGCGCGCGGCCAAGCTGCCCGTGTCTGTGAAGGAATACCTCACCCTGCTCGAAGCCCTGCAAGCCGGTGTGGTGGGCCCCAAGTCAGACGATGCCTGGGCGCTGGACGATTTCTACAACCTCTCGCGCCTGACCTTGGTGAAGGACGAGAAGCACTACGACAAGTTTGACCGCGCCTTTGGTGCGTACTTCAAAGGCGTCGAATTGGTGGCCGATTTCACCAAGGAGATCCCTGCCGACTGGCTGCGCAAGATTCTGGAAAACGAGCTGACGCCCGAGCAGAAGGCCGCCATCGAGAAGATGGGCTGGGACGAGCTGATGGAGACGCTAAAGAAGCGCCTCGAAGAACAGAAAGAGCGCCACGAAGGCGGCAACAAGTGGATTGGCACCGGCGGCACCAGCCCGTTTGGCCACGGCGGCTACAACCCGCAAGGCGTGCGCATTGGCGGCGCGGGCAAGAACAAGAGCGCCGTGAAGGTGTGGGAACAGCGCGCCTACCGCGACTACGACGACACGCAAGAGCTGGGCACGCGCAATATCAAGGTGGCGCTGCGCCGCCTGCGCAAGTTTGCGCGCGAAGGGCATGAACTGGAGCTGGACCTGCCCGACACCATCCGCAGCACGGCGGCCAACGCGGGCTACCTCGACATCAAGATGGTGCCCGAGCGCCACAACAACGTGAAGGTGCTGCTGCTGATGGACGTGGGCGGCACGATGGACGAGCACATCCAGCGGGTGGAGGAACTCTTCAGCGCCGTGAAGACGGAGTTCAAGCACCTGGAGTTCTACTACTTCCACAACTGCGTGTACGACTTCATGTGGAAGAACAACCGCCGCCGCTTTGCCGAGAAGTTTCCGACCTGGGACATCATCCGCAAGTACAACAAAGACTACAAACTGATCTTTGTGGGCGATGCGACCATGAGCCCTTACGAAATCCTGCAGCCCGGCGGCAGCGTGGAATACAACAACGAGGAGCCGGGGGCGGAGTGGATTCAGCGCCTCACCCACGCCTTCCCGAAGTTTGCGTGGATCAACCCCGAGCCCCAGGGCGTGTGGCAGTACCGCCAGAGCATCAGCATCATCCAGCAGCTCATTGGCAACCGCATGTTCCCGCTGTCACTCAAGGGGCTGGAAGACACCATGCGCCTGCTGTCGAAGTAGCGCTGCGCCAGCGCGTGCTGCCACGGCCGCGCGGCCGAAGCTGTCCTACACCGGGCGCCTGTTTTTGCAGGCATAGTGCGGGCCAGTTGCCGCCATACTTGCGCATTGCTGCGGCATTGCCTCCGTTCCATGATTTCTTCTTCGTCCGTTTTTACTTCTCGGGTGCACGCACCGTGCAAGGCGCAGCCTCATCCAACGCCGACTCTGTGGTCGGCGTTGCTGCTATGTGGAGCGCTGGTTTTGCAGGGGTGCAGCGTGCTGTCGCCCCGGCCAGGGGCTGAACCCGCCGCTGCGGTCACCACCGAAGACCAGCCCGCCTTCAGCCTGGAAGTGAAGGCCCCCGACTCGGTGCGCGACACGCTGGAGCGCCACCTGGAACTGCAGCGCTTTCGCCTGTTGCCCGATCTGCAAAACGAAGAACTGCGCCGCCTGTTGCACGCCGCCGACGCCAACGCCCGCGAACTGCTGGGCACGCTGGGGTACTTCGCGCCCACCATTGCGATTGAGCTGCGCGAAGCCGCAGCGCCACAGCCGCCGTACGCCGTCACCTTCACCGTGGAGCCCGGCCCGCAGACGCGCGTCACGCAGGCCGACATCCGCCTGACCGAAGGGGCTGAAACCGAGCCCGGTGCCCGCGTGCGCCAATTGCAACGGGTTGAAAGCAACTGGGCGCTGCCCGCAGGCAGCCCCTTCACGCAAGGCGCCTGGTCAGGCGCGAAAAGCAGCGGTCTGCGCCAACTGCAAGTGCGCAGCTACCCCACCGCCAGCATTGCCAGCAGCCGCGCCGAGGTGGATGCCGACACCCACGAAGCCAAGCTGGCCGTGACCTACGACCCCGGCCCGCCCTACCGCTTTGGCCCGCTGCAAGTGCGCGGCAGCCAGCGCTACGACCCCGATGGCGCGCGCCGCCTGGCCCGCCTGCCCACTGGCAGCGTGTACGACGAAGCAGAAATGCTCGATGCCCAGCAACGCCTGGCCAACAGCGGCTACTACGACGCGGTGTTCCTCACGCTGGACACCGAGAGCCCCGACCCGCAGGCAGCCCCCGTGATTGCCCAGGTGCGTGAAGCCAAGCTGCAAAAACTGGTGTTTGGTGCTGGCCTGTCCACCGACAGCGGGCCGCGCCTGTCGGTGGACCACAGCCACAACCAGTGGCCCACGCACGGCTGGCGCGCGGTGAACAAACTGTCGCTCGACAAGAAAGCCCAGCAACTGGGCACGGGCTGGACCGCCCTGCCCAACGACAACGGCTGGCGCTGGTTCACATCGGCCCTGGCACAGCGCCAGCAGACGGGCGACTACGACGTCAACAGCGTGGAGGTGCTGGGCGGGCGCAGCAAAAGCACCAAGAACATCGACCGCACCTACTTTCTGCGCTACGACGCCACCCGCCCCCAGGGGCTGAACGCCCCCGCCGACAGCGCTGCGCTGAGCGCCAACTATGGCTGGACGGGCCGCTATTTCAACAGCAAAACGGCACCCACCCGCGGCTGGGGCATTGCCGTGGAACTGGGCGCTGGCATGACCTTGCGGCCCGAACGCAACCCGTTCACCCGCACCCTGGTGCGCTGGCAGTCGTTCTTCCCCGCAGGGCGGGTGGAGGCAGACAACGGCGAGGCCCGCGCCGCACGCATTTCGGTGCGCACCGAGGTAGGCGCCGTGCTGGCGCGTGGCAGCGCAGAAATCCCGGTCACACAACTGTTCCTGACCGGTGGAGACACCACCGTGCGGGGCTACAGCTACCGCAGCATCGGTGCGCGCACGCAAAACAACCAGCTCTACGGTGGCCGCTACATGGGCGTGGCCAGCGTGGAATGGCAACGCCCCATCACCTACCGCGGCAACATGACCGATTGGGAAAACACCCTGTTTGTGGATGCAGGGGCCGTGGCCGACCGCGCCGGAGACCTGGACCCGCGCGTGGGCGTGGGCACCGGCGTGCGTTGGCGCAGCCCCGTGGGGCCGCTGCAGGCCGACCTGGCCTGGGGCGTGCAATCCAAACAACTGCGGCTGCACTTGCGCCTGGGGTTCACTTTCTGATGCCAACGTTCAACGAGCCCACTGGCCCCGCTAGCCCGCCCAGCCCGCCCAGCCCCACCGAGCCTGCCCGTACTACCGCACCGCCACCGCGCCGCCGCAGTGCGCTGCGTTGGCTGGGGTGGGCGGTAGCCGCACTGCTCCTGGCCATTGCGCTCGCAGGCGCAGGGCTGTGGTGGTGGGCTGGCCAGGCCACTTCACTGGCCACGGTGCTGCAGCGGACAGCGCAGTGGCTGCCCGCCGGGCAAAGCCTGCAAAGCCGCGATGTGACAGGGTCGCTGCGCAGCGGCGGGCGCATTGGCTGGCTGCGCTGGAGCAGCCCAAGCCTGGTGGTAGACGTGACCGACGCCCAGGTGGGTTGGCAACTGCCCCTGCTGCTGCAGCGGCGGCTGGAGCTGCGCGACATCCGCGCGGCGCGCATCCACGTCACCCCGCTGGAACATGACCAGCCCGCCGCCCCACCCCAGCCGCTGCAAGAGCTGGTGCTGCCGCTGGCGGTGGAGCTGGGCTTCCAGGTAGACCAATTGCAGTGGGGCGACAACCCGGCCTTGCAAGCCCAGGGGCTGGCGGGCACCTACCGCTTTGACGGGCAGGACCACCGGCTGACCATCAGCAACCTGGCGCTGGCACAAGGCCGCTACACCGCCAGCGCCGTGCTGCAAGCCCGCGCCCCCATGGCCCTGCAGGCCACGGTGGACGGTACCGTCACCACACCCCTACCGGGCCGCACGGAGGCATTCACCGCTGCTGCACAGGTGCGTGCCGATGGCACCCTGGCCACCGAGGCGGCGCGGCTGAACCTGGAAGCCAACCTGCAGCCAGAGGGCGCCACGCCAGCCCCAGGCACCGCCCCCAAAGCGCGCGTCCTGGCCGTCACCCCGGCAGCCATGCGCGCCACGGCCCAGGCCACCGTGCGGCCCTGGGCCCCACAGCCGCTGGAGCAAGCGCGTGCCACCCTCCAAGCCGTGAACCTGGCGGCCCTGTGGCCCCAGGCGCCCACCACCGATCTGCACGGCACGCTGACGGCAGGGCCCGACGCCAGTACTGGCACCAGCACCCAAGCCCCGGCCCAGGCGGGCGCCTGGAACCTGACCGCAGACCTCACCAACCGCGCGCCCGGCCCCTGGGATACCCAGCGCCTGCCGCTGGCAGGGCTGCAGGCCCAGGCCCGCTACGCGGCGGGCGGCTGGACGGTGAACCAGGCCACGGCCACCGTGGGCCAAGCGCCCCGCGCGGGCAGCCTGGACCTGCAAGGCAGCTTTGCGCCCGCCACCGGGGCCTTGCAAGGCTCGATCCGCCTGCGCAACCTGTCGCCCGCTGCCCTGCACTCCGCACTGGCGGCGTCGCCCCTGTCGGGCAGCGTGCAGGCCCAGATGCCGTCGCAGGCCAGCCCACTGACCAGCACAGTGGTGCGCTTGACGGCAGACATTCGCTCAGCCGCGCCCACTGGCACCGCACCGGCGAGTGCGACAGACCTGCGCATTGACGCCTTCACCGCCCAGGGCCAATGGAACCCCGAGGACAACGGGGGCACGGTGCACATCGAACGGCTGGCCCTGGATGCGTTGCGCGCCCGGTTGCAGGCGACGGATCTGCGCGTCAGCCGGGGCGCGCCGCCCAGTGCGACACCTGCTGCGGGCAATGCCACCGCAGCTTCCGCCGTCGCAGGCCAGGGGCTGGTGCAGCTCACCCTCCCCGGCTCGCAAGTGCGCGTGCAGGGCAATATCGCCCCCCGCACTGGCCAGGGCGAAGGCAGCTGGAGCCTGACCGATGCCGACCAAACCCTGCGCTGGCTAGGCCGCTTGCCCTGGCTGGGCAAAGACCTGCAAGGCACGCTGCGCACCGCCTCGGCCAAAGGCCAGGCACAGCTAGAGCTGCAATGGAAGGGCGGCTGGAGCACTCTGCAGCAGCAACTGCACACGGCAGCCCAGGGCCTGCCCCCCAGTGCTGGCGCCAAAGCCCCGCCCTTTCAGATACAGACCTCACTGACCAGCCCGCAATTGGACCTGGTGCTCCCCCCCCAGGCCAGCGGCACCGCAGACGCCACCAACGTGGCGACATTGTTGCAACTGCGCGCCCTGAAAGCGGAGCTGAACGGGCAACTGACGCAAGCCACGCTGCGCCTGGAAAGCGAAGCACGCACGGGCACCCAACGCCTGTCGCTGCAGACCCAAGCCACCGGCGGGCTCAGCGGCGCTGGGCAATGGCAGGCCCAGTGGAGCCAACTGCGTGCACAGTGGCAAGACACGCGCCGCCCTGGGGTGTGGACGGCTCAACTCACGCAGCCCTTGGCCATGTCGCTGCGCACTGGCGCCAGCCCTGGCACCGCCGTGGCGCCGTCTGCGCGGGCCTCATCCACAGCAAGCGCTGCGCCCGCCAGCAAACCCCAGGGGCTCACCCTGCAAGCCAGCGCCGGGCAGGCGCAAATCACCGGTCCCGTGCCGGGCACCGTGGCACTGCGCTGGCAACCCGTGCGGCTGACTACGGTGGCGGGCGGCCTGCCACGCCTGCAAACACAAGGCACGCTGCAAGGCCTGCCCCTGGCCTGGGTGGATGCGTTCGGCATGGACGCCGCCCCCACGGCCGCGCCCAGCACCGCCGTGCCCGGCGCCGCCTCCACGTCGCCCACCGCGCCCACGCTGGCGCCGCAACCCCTGCTGGCCCGACTGGGCCTGGCTACCGATCTGCTGCTGGAAGGCCAGTGGAACGTGGACACCACCGAATCCCTGCGCGCCACGGCCAGCCTGCGCCGCACCCAGGGCGACTTGCGCATCTTGAGCGCAGAGCCACCGGCACAAACCACCAGCGTCAGCACCGGCCAGGGGCTGGGGCCGGGCAGCGTGACCACCATCACGCCAGCATCCACCGCTGCCACCAGCCGGGGCACACCCGCTGGCGTGCGGCAGGCAGAGCTGAGCGTGCAGCTGGACGCAGACACCCTGAACGCCCGCCTGCAGTGGGCCAGCGCACGCGCTGGCGAGATTGACGCCACCGCCAGCACCCGCCTGCAGTGGGGCAAAGACACCGCCCCCTGGCCTGCAGACGCACCGCTGGCCGGCAGCGTGCGCGCCCGTCTGCCCGACGTGGGTGTGTGGTCTGCCCTGGCACCCCCCGGCTGGCGCGTGCGCGGCACGCTGGATGCCAACGCCACGTTGTCGGGCACGCGCAACGCCCCGCGCTGGTCTGGCACGCTGGCGGCCGATGAGCTGGCGGTGCGCTCACTCATCGATGGCGTGGACCTGCAAGGCGGCCGCCTGCGGGCCAGCCTGCGCGGCAACCAGCTGGAGCTGACCGAGTTCCAGCTGCAAGGCGGGCGCGGCAGCAAGGCCCGCATTGCCGGGCAAAGCGGCAACCGCACCCAGACCCCCACCGACCGGGGCAGCCTCTCGGCCACGGGCCGCCTGACCTGGAGCGATGCCGACACCACCAGCGGCACCCCACCGCGCATTGCCATGGACCTGCAAGCCCAGGCCCAGGCGCTGCAGGTGCTGGTGCGGGCCGACCGGCAGGTGAGCGTGTCGGGCAACCTGCGGGCGCAGCTGCAAGAAGGCCAGTTCAGCCTGACCGGCAAACTCACCACCGACCGCGCCACCATCATCCTGCCCGACGAAACAGCCCCCACGCTGGACTCTGACGTGGTCATCCGCTCTGCCGCGCGCGACCGCGAAGCCCAGGCCCGCGCCCAGGCCGCCGCCCAAGCCCACCAAAAGGCCGAGCAAGCGCCCCAGCTGGTGCCCGCCAAGCCAGCGGTCATCGCCATCACGCTGAACCTGGGCAACGACTTTGCCCTGCAGGGCCGGGGCATCACCACCCGGCTCACGGGCGAGGTGGATGTGCGCAGCGCCGCCACCGCAGGCGCCCCACCCCGCGTGACGGGCGAGGTGCGCACCGAAGAGGGACGCTACCGCGCCTGGGGCCAGATGCTGGACGTGGAGACCGGGTTGATCCGCTTCAACGGGCCGTACAACAACCCTTCGCTCGACATCCTGGCGCTGCGCCCCAACATCAGTGTGCGGGCGGGCGTGCAGGTCAGCGGCTCAGCCCTGGCCCCGCGCGTGCGCCTGTATTCCGACCCCGAGCTGCCCGACGCTGAAAAACTCGCCTGGGTGGTGCTGGGCCGCGATGCCACCGCCGGCGGTGCCCAGGCCGCCGTGCTGCAACAAGCCGCCCTGGTTCTGCTGGGCCGCCGCGGGCAATCGCCCACCGGCAACCTCGCCAGCCGCGTGGGTCTGGACGAAATCGGCTTCAAAGGCGCGGCCCCCGGCGAAGACGCCAACACCGCCGCCCTCACCTTCGGCAAGCGCATTTCCAAAGACCTGTACCTGACGTACGAACGCACGCTGTCGGGCACCCTGGGCGCGCTCTACATCTTCTACGACCTCTCGCGCAACCTCACCCTGCGGGGCCAGGCGGGCAGCAACAGCGCGGTAGACCTGATCTACACGATGAAGTACGACTGAGAACCTGTTCCAAGCCCCGCCCCCCCGCCCGCAGCCTCTACAATCCCGCCCTGTCTCCTCGTAGTTCAATGGATAGAACGAGTGCCTCCTAAGCGCTAGATACAGGTTCGATTCCTGTCGAGGAGACCAAGTGACCGAATCGCACTGTCTCACAACAGCTCAGAAACCCGCATGTTTCCTAGCATCGCGGGTTTTTTCTTGTCTCAGGCCATATCACCCCGTAACATGACATACCGCCAAAACGGCGGTACTTTTGACGGTATCTTGAAATACCGCCAAACGACATACCGCCAAACGGGAGGAACTCATGGCGCTGACAGATACCTTCACCAAAAACGCAAAACACAGCGGCAAACCTGCTGGCGACAAGCACCGCGATGGCAACGGCATGTACTTGCTGGTGACTGCGGGCGGCAAGTACTGGCGCATGGACTACCGCTTTGCCGAAAAACGCAAAACACTTGCGCTGGGCGTGTACCCCGAGGTCTCACTGGCGAAGGCCAGACAGCGACGCGAAAAAGCACGCGAGCTGCTGGCGGACGGAATCGACCCCGGCATTGCCAAGCGCGAGGAAAAGCAAGCCAAGGCGGCAGCGGCAGGAAACACCTTTGAGGCGGTGGCAGAGCAATGGCTCAAAGCCACGGCAGCAAAGCGGGCCGCCATCACGCAGGACAAGGTTTCGACGTGGCTGCGCAAAGACGTGTTCCCCTACATCGGCAAGATGCCTATCACCACCATCGGGCCGCGTGACGTGTTGGCCGTGGTGCGCAAGATGGAAGCGCGGGGCGTGATCGACAGCGCAAAGCGCATCGGCCAGATATGCGGGCAGGTGTTCCGCTACGCGGTAGCCGAGGGCACGGCAGAGCGGGACGTGACCACCGACCTGCGCGGCGCATTCCAGCACGCAGAGAAAAAGCACTATGCCGCCATCACCGACCCGGCAAAGCTGGGCGGTCTGCTGCGCTCCATCCATGCCTACACCGGGCACCCCTACAGCGTGGCGGCACTGAAGCTGTCCCCGCTGGTGTTCCTGCGTCCCGGCGAACTGCGCACCGGCGAATGGGCCGAGATTGATCTGGAGGCGGCAGAGTGGCGCATTCCCGGCAGCAAGATGAAGATGAAGAATGACCACATCGTCCCGCTGTCGCGGCAGGCCGTGGAGATTTTGCAAAGCCTGCACCCCATCACCGGGCATGGCCGCTATGTGTTCCCCAGCCTGCGCACAGGCGAACGCCCCATGAGCGAGAACACGGTGAATGCGGCGCTGCGCGGCATGGGCTACAGCAACGAGGTGCATACCGCTCACGGGTTCCGGGCCACGGCGCGCACCATCATGGATGAGGTGCTGGGCGAGCGGGTGGACCTGATCGAGCACCAACTGGCCCATGCGGTGAAGGATGCCAATGGGCGGGCCTACAACCGCACCGCGCACCTGCCAGCGAGGCGGGAAATGATGCAGCGGTGGGCGGACTACCTGGACAAGCTGCGCATTGGCGCGGATGTGATCCAGTTCAAAGCAGCTTGAATACCTACATGCACAGCATGACCCTTCAGAGCCTTTTTCACAAAAAACACTACCTATAGCGCCTTACCCCCCTAAAAAACACTACAGATAGTGTTGCACGACTATGAACTACGAGATATTATCCGGCCGCCTACATAGACGAGGCTGGACAAAACCACAGTACCCACACAGTCGGGCGGAAAGTGAAAAATGGCATCCATAAACAAACTCATCATCATCGGTAATCTGGGCCGAGACCCTTATTGCGACATCGTAAATACCGCCATTGCTGGCATGGTTCACCGTCACTTGACTGGCAATGACCATGCTCCAACGCTGAGCATTTCCGACGACATGCCAGCAACCGGTGGCGGTGGAGAGAGCGCACCGGGCGCCCCGGAGGTGGCTGCATCGGACGACGATAGCGGCGATGGTGACGGCGACCCCGACTCAGACCGACGAAGCCGCCCACGTTCCAAATCATCACACCCATCTTTCCCGCCCGCGCTACTCGCGTTTGAGCCTCTCTCGCACTACGTCGGTTTTGGCCGTAGTCGCATCTACCAGCTAATCGCCGCTGGTGAATTTCCCCAACCAATCAAAGTCGGTAAGTCGTCCCGCTGGGTGAAAGCGGAAGTTGACGCATGGATCAGCAAGCAAGCCACATCGCAACGAGTGGGGGGCTAAGACATGCTGACAGCACGACAACATGCCGCAACGGCAGGACAAGTCACGTCCCACGCAGCCGCTACCAACTTTGACACGTTGCCTGACAGCGCATTTATTCGCGAAGCGCAACTGGTGCAGAGCCCCAAACGACCGGACACCCCGGCCCCCCTGCCCTTCAGCGCGCCGACCCTGTGGCGCAAGGTGAAGGCGGGCACATTCCCCGCACCCGTCAAATTGTCTGAGCGCGTGACCGCTTGGAATGTAGGCGCTGTGCGGGCTTGGATCGCCAGCCATTGCGCAACGCAACAGACAGGGACGCAAGCAAAGAGCCGGGAGGGTGAGCAATGACCCAAAAGAAAACGCCCGACCCCACCAAAGCAGAATCGAGCGCGCCGAACACCGCGCAGTCTATCGCTACCGGCAAGGATTTTCACGCCCTGCGCAGTGCCTTTGCCCAGCAGGGGCACCACCTGCACAGCATTGCAGCGCCGAACGGCACAACCACCTATTGGGCCGAGCGCTGGGGGTTGGTGCGCTACCTGCCCAGCCTGCACGATGCCGCGCTGTTTCTGGCGCAGATTGGGGGGCGGCTGTGATCGCATCCGAACAATTCCAACAAGCCATTGCAGGTGCTGGCCTGCCCGTGCCCGAGGTGATCCACGGCGACGGCACGCTGTACCGATTCAGCACCAACGGCAAGCGCATGGATCAATCGGGCTGGTATGTCTTGCACGACGATGGCGACGTTCCGGCGGGTGCTTTTGGCTGCTGGCGCAGCGGTCTATCTCAGACCTGGTGCAGCAAGGACACCCAGGCAATGACCCAGGCCGAGCGCAGCGCCCACCAGCAGCGCATGCAGGCCATTGCCCAGCAGCGCGAAGCAGACAAGGCCCAGCGCCAGCACGATGCAGCGACGGCGGCGGCGCAGCGCTGGGAAGCTGCTGAACCTGCCCCAGCGGAACATCTCTATCTGGTGCGCAAAGGCATCCAACCCCACGGCATCAAGGCCGAGGGCGAGGCGCTGCTGATCCCGCTGCGCGATGCATCGACCACCTTGCACAGCCTGCAAGCCATCGGCCCCGAGGGGGATAAACGCTTTCAACCGGGCGGGCGCATCAAGGGCTGCTACTTTGGCATTGGCAAGCCCAAGGGCGTGCTGATCGTGTGCGAGGGTTTCGCCACCGGGGCCAGCATCCATGAGGCTACCGGCCATGCCGTAGCGTGCGCAATGAACGCGGGCAATCTGCTGGAGGTGGCCCAGGCACTGCACAGCAAGTATCCCAAGCTGCGCCTGATCCTGGCAGCGGACGATGATGCGTTTACCGACGGCAATCCGGGTATCACCAAGGCCACCGAGGCGGCAAAGGCCGTAGGTGGCTACCTCACAAAACCTGACTTTGGCGAGCAGCGCAGCGCGGCAGAAACCGACTTCAACGACTTGCACCAGCAGGCCGGATTGGACGCTGTGAAGGCATGTATTGAAGCGGCTGCGCCCGTGGCGCAAGAGCCTGCATTCCCGCCATTGGAGGGTGCGGGCGACGGCGGCGCATGGCCTGACCCCACGCCCCTGCCCGACGCCCTGCCACCCGTGGCCCCGTTTGATGCCGAGCTGTTGCCCCACGCGCTGCGCGGCTGGATCGTGGACATTGCCGAGCGCATGCAGTGCCCGCCGGATTTTCCGGCTGTAGGTGTCATCACGGCGCTGTCTGGCCTGATCGGTGCGCGTGCCGTGGTGGCGCCCAAGCAGCACGATGATTGGCGCGTAGTGCCCAACCTGTGGGGGCTGATCGTGGGCCGCCCAGGCGTGATGAAGTCCCCGGCGCTGGGTGAAGTCCTGAAGCCGCTGCACCGGCTGGAATCGACCGAGCGCGAGCAATGGCAGGCCGCGCATGAAGCATGGGAACTCGACACCAAGGTGGCCGAACTGGCAGGCAAGGCGAACGAGAAGCAAGCAGCGGCTGTTGCGGCAAAAGACCCCGATAAGGCACGGGCGCTGCTGGCCCCCACCGAACAGCCCACCGAGCCGACGATGCGGCGCTACGTGGTCAACGACAGCACGGTGGAGGCACTGGCCGACCTGTTGGTAGAAAACCCATGGGGCCTGCTGGTATACCGCGATGAAGTCCACGGCCTGCTGTGCAGCATGGATCGGCAGGGGCAGGAAGGCGCACGCGGTTTCTACCTGACAGGCTACGACGGCAATCAAGGCCATGCGGTGGATCGGATCGGGCGCGGGCACAGCTATGTGCCCCGTGTCTGCATGGCGATGCTGGGCGGCATTCAACCGGGCAAGGTGCAGAGCTATGTGCGCGAAGCCGTGAACGGCGGCGCGGGCGACGATGGCCTGTTGCAGCGCTTTGGCCTGGCGGTATGGCCCGACATTCAGCAGGAATTCAAGCTGGTAGATCGGTGGCCCGACACACCGGCGAAGCAAGCGGCATGGGCCGTGTTCGAGCGCCTGAATGGACTGCTGCCAGCCACCGACGATGATCCCCAGGAATGGCGATTCAGTCCCGAGGCGCAGGCCATTTTTTATGAATGGCTGATCCCGTTCGAGACCGGCATCCGGGGGGATGATTTGCATCCGGCGCTGGTGTCGCACCTTGCCAAGTGGCGCAAGCTGATTCCGGCGCTGGCGCTGATCTTTGCATTGGTGGACACACCCGACACCAACGGCGTGATCCATGAGGGCGAGTTGATCCGGGCACTGGCGTGGGCCGAGTACCTGCGCACCCATGCCGAGCGGCTGTATGCGGCGGCACTGATCCCGGAGACCACGGGGGCGCATGCGCTGCTGGTGAAGATCAAGGGCGGCAAGCTGTGCGACGGCGACGGGGTGCTGTGGGAGTCGTTCACACCCCGGCTGGTAGCCGTCAAAAGCTGGGCCGGATTGAATTCAGTGGACAGCGTGCGCAAGGCGGCGGAACTGCTGGCCGATTACGGCTGGCTGGCACGGGAGACCGTTCCATCGGGCGACACCATGGGCAGGGGCAGGCCCAGCGACCGCTACATGATCCATCCGGCGCTGCTGGCAGGGGGGCAAGCATGAGCACCTGGCTTGCACTGCTAAAAAATAAAAACACCCCAGGAGCAGGGGCTACAAAACCTACGAAACCCACCCAACACACCCATGCAGGGGGTTTTGTAGGTTTCGTAGCCTACCCCCAGGGGCATATTCAGAAATTCGACGGGGCTGTGGCGAACCCCGAAACCCCGGCTGCGAACGCACCCACCACCGACCCCGACCGCTGGGCCTGGCCGCACAGCAGCGCCATGAACGGGCAGGAACTCGACACCTTCATGGCGCGGCAGGCCCTGTTCTGCCAGCGTGGTGCAGCGCCCCAAGATGCCGAGCGCCTGGCCGACAGTCTGGTGAACCGGGATCGTGACGACGACGACCGGCGGCTGTGCCTGGAGTGCCGACACCTGCACGGTGCTGGCCCCTACCGCTGCGGCAATGCACGGGCGGCTGGCGTGCATGCTGACCTGGCCCGTGGCCTGGTGCTGATATTGCAGCGCTGCCATGGGTATGACGATGCACGCTTGCCCATGGGGGTGATGGTTGACGCGGCACCACCGACAGCAGCGCCAGCGACCGAACCACCCCGCACGCCATCCGGCCCATCCTGGCGGGAACTGGATCGCGCCTATCTGGCGCACCACCAGCAATGCAGTGTCTGCCAGTGTGCAGGCCGGGGCTACGGGCAGCGCTGCGCTACGGGCTTTGAGCTTTGGGCGGCGTACAGCAACATGAATTCAGACTTGAAGGAATAAACCATGGCAACCACCAAAAACACCAAGGGCAAGGACAAGACCCCGCCTGATCCCAATGCATTGCGGGTTGAAGTGCAGCCGGATGACAACCGTTCCGAAAAGCTGGCCGCGATGGCAACCGCTGGCGCATTCACTGCGGCAACGATGCACACCTACACAGACGCAGGCGAAGCGCTGGGAGTGACGGAGCTATTGGCCGCCATGCGCAAGGCCGGGGACGAGACCGTGGCCGGAGACATGGGCCGGTTTGAGCGCGTACTGACGAACCAGTTTCTGACCCTGGACGCGCTGTTCAACAACCTGGCGCAACGCTCAGGGCGGCAGGAATCTTTCAAGGGCATTGAGGTGCTGATGCGGCTGGCCCTGAAGGCGCAGTCCCAGGCACGCGCAACGGCGGAGACCCTGGCACTGATGAAGAACCCCATGCCCTACATCCGGCAAGCCAACATTGCCCATGGCCCCCAGCAGGTCAACAACGGCACTCCCACGAGCGCGGGGAAAAATCAAAGTCCACCAAACGAACTATTGGAGCACCAGCATGGCAACACCCTGGACATTGGAGCGACGGCAACGGCAGGCCGAGCTGATCCGGCAATGGCAACCGTGGAAGCAAAGCACCGGCCCACGAACACCCGAGGGTAAGGCCGCGTCATCACGCAACGCCTGGCAGGGTGGGCACCGGGCGCAACTGCGGGAGCTGACCCAGGCGCTGAATGCCGAGCTGGCAGAGATGCGACGGATTAACAAGCTGGCGCGGGGTTGATAGAGGGCGGGCGCTGGCATGCTGGGGGTAGGGGAAAAGTCTAGGCCTGCGACGTGGGAGACACCCCGTAGTTCCGCACGCGCAGAAAAAATCCCCGTCTGAAAACAATCAAACGCGTAGCCGAACAGACGTGTGGGGAGTGTGCGACATGGGGAGACTTTTACAAATGACGGTACTTTTGACGGTACTTTTCTAAATCGAAAACATGAAACCCAGCATTCATGCGGGTTTCAAGCCATCATTCGATTCCTGTCGAGCCATCACCATACAAGCCAAATTGGCCTCCAGCGCTTGATATATAAGCGCTAGCAGCTACGAAATATGTAGCAAACATCCATCCCATCAAGCAGGCTGCGCCTGCACCGCAGGCAGCCTGCGCGCCGTTGCGGCGCTGCCCATCGACGCCGCCACGATGCAGCCAATGGCGAGCCACTGCACGGTGTCCAGCCGCTCGCCCAGCAACGCCAGGGCCAGCAGGGCCGCCACGGCGGGCTCCATGCTGATCATGATGCCGAAGGCCTCTTTGGGCAGGCGCTTCAGGGCCATCATCTCCAGCGAGATGGGCAGCGCGCTGGAGATGGCCGCCACAGCCACCCCCACCAGCAGCACCGAGGGCGACAGCAGCGCAGCGCCTGCGTGGGCCACGCCCACCGGCACCACCACCAGCGCCGCCACCAGCAGGCCCAGCGACACCGACTGCCCGGCATGCAGGTGCCCGGCCCGTTTGCCAAACACGATGTACAGCGCCCAGAACACGGCCGCCCCCACGGCATACAGCACGCCCAACGGATCCAGCGTGCTGCCACTCAGCCCCAGCGGCAGCAGCAGGGCCAGGCCCACGATGGCGAGAGCCACCCACACAAAATCCACGGCGCGGCGCGATGACCAGATGGCCACGGCCAGCGGCCCCGCAAACTCGATGGCCACCGCCAGGCCAAAAGGCAGGGTCTGGAGTGACAGATAGAACATGAGGTTCATGGCGCCCAGCGCTGCGCCATACAGCGCCACTGCTTGGGCATCGGCCCGCGACAGGCGCCAGCGCCAGGGGCGCCACAACATCAGCATCAACAGCGCCGACAACCCCACCCGCACGGCGGTGGTGCCCTGCGCGCCCACCACCGGAAACAGGGCCTGCTTAGCCCACGAGGTGCCCACCCCCAGGGCGGTGACGGAGCCAAGGACGGCAAGAAAAGGAATAAACCGTTGAAAAGGGGATGCGCTCATTGGCAAAAATGTAGTGCGTTTGGCAGGCGCCGGGGCGGGCTGACCGCACCAACACCGAGAAGGGGGTGCAGTGTTGCGGGGCCGGGGTGGGCACTACAAGGCTTATTGGCCTCAGGCGCTTTACCAGCAAGCGGCAGAAGCTATTTATTTAATAGCAAAATGTCCTGGCACCGCTCAAGGGCCTGTGAACCGGTACACGATGCTGCCGCGCACCACGTCGCCGGGCAGCCACCAGCGCACCGGGAATGCCAGGTGGTTGGGCGCGTCGGGGTACTCCATGGGCTCCAGGCAGATGCCGTCGCCGGGCTGCCACAGCCAGGTGCCCTGCCCCGGCCCACGGCCCAGGTCGCGGGCCGGGTCACCTTTGAGGCCGTGGCCTGCGTACACCTGCACGCCGGGGGCGGTGCTCCAGACCTGCATGGCGCGGCCCGAGGCGGGGTCGGCCAGTTGGGCGGCCAGGCGCAGACCGGGGGTGGCAGCGGGGGCTACAGAGACTGGGGAGGCATCGTCCAGCACCAGGTAGTGGTCCAGCCCGCCGGCCCGTGCCAACTGCTCGTGCGGTGTGGCCGTGGCATCGGCCACACTGCGCGGCTGGCGAAAGTCGAATGGCGTGCCCTGCACCGAATCGACGGTGCCCGTGGGGCACACATCGGGGGCCAACGGCACGTAGCGGCTGGCGGGCACCTGCAGCGTGTGGCCCAGGGTGCTGCCCGCACCGGCCAGGTTGAAGAAGGCGTGGCCCGTGGGGTTGAACACGGTGGCGGCGTCGGCCACCTCGGCCATCCAGTCCATGTGCAGCGCGTTGTCAGGGGTGACCTGCAAATACAGCGTCAGGCGCACGGTGCCGGGCACGGCGTCGTCTTCGGTGCGGAAGGTGTGGGTGAGCACCATGGCATCGGGCTGCACTTCGGTGACGCCAAACACCTGAAAGCGGCTGCCCAGCGGCCCGCCGTGGTGGTGGTGTGGGCCGCTGTTGGTGGGCAACTGCAGCGTGCAGCCGCCGGGCAGATGCAACTTGCCACCCCGCAGCCGCCCCGCCCAGCGGCCAATGAAGGCGCCCATGGAGAGTTGTCCCTCAAGGTAGCCCTGCAAGGAGTCGTAACCAAGGGCCACATCCACCAGGCCGCCCTGCCCGTCTGGCACGGCCACTTGAACCAGGCGCCCGCCATAGTTGCTCACCGCCACCTGCAGGCCACCCGCACCGCGCAGGGTGAACAGGTCGGTGGGCTGGCCGTGCAGCTCTTGTTGAAACGCTTCGCGTGAAAGGGTGTATGCCATGTGCCCGAGTTTAGAGCGACCAACAAAACGCAGCGCAGCGGCCCTGGCTAGGCGTTTCGCCGCAGGCAGTACAAACAGTACGACAAGGCGAAACAACGACGCCAGGGGCGTTTTGTTCGCCGCTCTTATTTGGCTGGCGTGGCAGAGGGGGCGGATTCCTTGGGGGCCGGGGCATCGCGCGTTACCAGCCAGATGCCCACGCACACCAGCACCAGGGCGAGCAGGTTCTTCCACTCCAGCAGCGCCTCGCCCAGGTCAGCAATGACCGACAGCCGCACGGTGGTGCAATATGCTTTCAGGCGGGCGCGCAGCTTGCGCCCTAAGAACCTTATATGGACGCCCCGAATAAGCCAAGCCCTCACTCACTGCTGCCAAGAAGGTAAAGATTGCACCCGTATATCCGGACTTGTTGTGGCGCGAGCCACGGTCCCTGATGGGAATCGCTGGTGGAGGTCCTATCGGTTCAACGCACTCCAAGTGCCACGTTCTTATCGGATTTCATCCACCACGGTCTGACCTGTCTTGCCATCACTTCATGATTGCTTGAGCAATCGGTTGGTTTTCTCCCGCTCCTCGTTCTTGTCGTGCCGGCGCTAGTTGCTCAGACCGACTCTCGTACGTAGCCCGGCTCGTAGCTCCTGTCATGCGCGAGCAACGCCCACACGATGCGGGCATTCTTGTTGGCCAGCGCCACCGCCGCTACGTTCTTGTTGCGCCGCTGCAGCACACCATTGAGCCAGCCACACTGCGCGCTGCCCTGGCCTTGGTGCTGGTCTTTTTTCTGGGCGTGATAGATCACCGAGCGCGCTCCGTGAATCAGCAAGGTGCGCAAATACGTGTCGCCCCGTTTGCTGATACCCAGCAGGTTTTGTTTGCCCCCGCTGGAGTGTTGGCGTGGCACCAGCCCTAGCCAGGCTGCCACCTGCCTGCCATCCTTGAAGTTCTTTGCATCCCCCAGAGATGCCACCAATGCGCAGGCCGTGATGGGGCCAATGCCGGGGATCTGCCCGAGTTTGCGACTCAAGTCGCTTTGGCGGTGCCAGGCCACGATTTGTGCCTCCAGCTCCTGCACCTGGCAGTCAAGCTCCTTGAGGTGCTCGAGCAGACGTTGTATCAACAGTCTAAACACGCCGGGCAACTCGTTGGCTGCATCCTCAATGAGCATTGGCACCCGTTGGGTAATGTGGCCTATGCCTTGGGGAACGATCACCCCAAACTCGGCCAGCAGGCCCCGGATCTGGTTGGCCTGTGCAGTGCGGGCCTTGACAAAGCCCTGGCGCACCCGGTGCAGGGCCAGCACGCCTTGCTGCTCCACGTTCTTGATCGGTACGAAGCGCATGCTCGGGCGGGTGACGGCTTCGCAGATGGCAGCCGAATCGGCTGCATCGTTCTTGTTGGTCTTGACGTAGGGCTTGACGAACTGGGGTGCCATCAGGCGCACGGTGTGGCCCATGCCCTGAAGCTTGCGCGCCCAGTGGTGGGCGCTGCCGCAGGCTTCCATGCCAATCAGGCAGGGCGGCAGGTTCACGAAGAAGGCAGCCATCTGTTCGCGCTTGAGCGGCTTGTTGAACACGGCTTTGCCGTGCTCATCCACGCCGTGGACCTGGAACACATTCTTGGCCAAATCGATGCCAATGGTTGTAATCTTCATGGTGGACGCTCCTGCTCGTTGAGGTGGAAAAACTGACATCTCCACTGTGGCACTTTCGATGCCGTTTAGGGTGGGGGCGTCCATCCCATTGGGTCAAAATCTTTTTGGAGTTGCACAAGTGCCTTGCCGGGCGCCCGGCTAGGGGATGGGCTGCTAGGCGCAGCGCGCCGCCAATAGCCCGTGCTATTGGCAAGCGGTGCAACAACGCAGACCGCCCGGCAAGGCACTTGCCCGAAGGGTTGGAGTGAAATCGGGCGATTGGACGCCTCGGCTGCTTGCATGGGCACCAGCCCATGCGGCGCACCCGAAGCATCCACTCGTCCCGATTGCACTCCAATGCAATCTCCAAAAAGATATTGAACAGGTTCTAAGCCACCAGCAGCGCCAGTGAGCAAGATACGGTTGAATCGGATCGGCGTCGGGTGACTAGGCATGGCAATTCGGCAGGTTCTTGGTACAGTGGCACTGCGCGATAGTTGAACGTCATCAGTTGTCGTACAACAGAAATGCAATGTACTACGCAGTACTACGAATCGACATAGGGATAACACCGAGAAATGAACACAGAAACCACTCTCCGCCGCAAACCCCGCACGTTGGCCCTGGAGCTGGTGGATTCCCTGGGCGACCGCATTCGCGATGGACGCCTGGCCGTGGGCGACAAGCTGCCCACCGAGGCGGCCATCATGGCCGAGTTCGACGTCAGCCGCACCGTGGTGCGCGAGGCGATTTCCAAGCTGCAGGCCTCGGGGCTGGTCGAAACCCGCCACGGCATTGGCACGTTTGTGCTGGGCATGGGACAAAACCCCGGCTTCAAGATCACCCCCGAGCAATTCAGCACCCTGCGCGACGTGATTGCGGTGCTGGAGCTGCGCATTGGCGTGGAGACCGAAGCCGCCGCCCTGGCCGCGCAACGCCGCACCGACGCCAACCTCGCCACCATGCGCCAGGCACTGAACGCGGTGGCTCAAGCCGTGGACGAAGGCCGGGATGCCGTGGCGGCCGACTTCCAGTTCCATCTGGAGATTGCACGCGCCACCCAGAACAGCCATTTCACCGAGCTGATGAGCACGCTGGGCAGCATGATCATTCCGCGCGCACGTCTGCAAAGCAGCGACGACCAGAGCGATGAGCGCCGGCAGTACCTGCGCCGCGTCAATGGCGAGCACGAGAACATTTTTGACGCCATCGTGGGGCAAGACCCCGACGCCGCCCGCGCCGCCATGCGCACCCACCTGGCCAACAGCCGCGAGCGCCGCCGCCGCGCTCAGGCAGAAGCCAGCTGACCCACCCAGGCCACATTCGCCCAGTGAAGAGCGGATGTGGCATTCGTGTTAACCCGTACGCTTTTTTTTGATTCATGTTGTACGATGACATACAACATGAATCACTCGTGTTCCTGGTGCCCGGCCTTGACGGGCTGGAAGCAGGACTCTTCCACTTTTCTCACCCAACGGAGCCTGAACATGTCCCCACAAGACCTCAAAAGCGTATTGCAAGCCGGCTTGCTGTCCTTTCCTCTGACCGACTTCGACAGCGAACTGCGCTTTGCTCCCAAGCCCTATGCCGATCGCCTGGAGTGGCTGCAGCCCTACGGCGCATCGGCACTGTTTGCCGCAGGTGGCACGGGTGAGTTCTTCTCGCTGGAGCCCGGCGAATACAGCGAAGTGATCAAGGTCGCCCTGGCCACCTGCAAGAACCGCACGCCCATCATTGCGGGCGCTGGCGGTGGCACCACACTGGCCATCAAGTACGCACAAGAGGCCGAGCGCCTGGGCGCCCAGGGCATTTTGCTGCTGCCCCACTATCTGACCGAAGCCAGCCAGGAAGGCCTGATTGCCCACGTGCAAGCCGTGTGCAAGAGCGTGAAGTTTGGCGTGGTGGTCTACAACCGTGGCGGCTGCCGCCTGACGCCTGCCAGCCTGCAAGTGCTGGCCGACACCTGCCCCAACCTGATCGGCTTCAAGGACGGCTTTGGCGACATCGAGAAGTTCGTCAGCATCCGCCAGACCTTGGGCGACCGCTTCGCCTACCTGGGCGGCCTGCCCACGGCTGAGCTGTTTGCCGGTGCCTACAAGGCCATGGGCTGCCCCGTGTACTCGTCGGCCGTGTTCAATTTCATCCCCAAGACGGCGATGGAGTTCTACAACGCCCATGCTGCCAACGACACCGAAACCTGCAACCGCCTGATCCGCGACTTCTTCATTCCCTACATCGCGCTGCGCAACCAGGGTGAAGGCTACGCCGTGTCGATCGTGAAGGCCGGCGCCACCATCAGCGGCCACAGCGCAGGCCCTGTGCGCCCACCCCTGTCGGACCTGAAGCCCGAGGAATTCGAGCAACTGCGCGCACTGATGGCCCCCCTGGGCCCCCAGTAAGTCGCCCCACGCAGAACGCATAACCACAAAAGGCGCACGAACTTGCCCGCAGGTTCAAAGCGCCATCCCGGCCCCAGCCCTCTGGGGCTTTCTGCTTTTCCAACCACCATCCTGAGGAGACACCCATGAACCCCTTCCATTCCTGCTGGACGCTGCACTGCGCACAAGGCGTGACCCTTGCCGCTGCGCTGGTCACCGCGCCCCTGGTGGCTCACGCCCAGGTCTCTGCCGAAGAGCAAGCCGTGGCTTCGGTGGTAGAAAAGCTGCGCGTCGCCATGGTGGACCCTGACCAGGCCACTCTCACCAGCCTGACCAGCCCCTTGCTCAGCTACGGGCACTCTGGCGGCAAGGTGGACACGCAAGCGAGCTTCATCGGCGCGCTGATGGACAAGTCTTCGGACTTTGTTTCCATCTCCTTGTCCGACCAGACCATCAGCATCTCTGGCAACGTGGCCGTGGTGCGCCACACCCTGGCCGGCGCCACCAATGACCGTGGCACTCCCGGCAACGTCACCATCAAGGTGCTGACCATCTGGCAAAAAGATGGCGGCCAATGGCGCCTGCTGGCACGCCAGGCCGTGCGCCCCGCCTGACGCGACCCTCCCCACCCTCGTACGAACCCACCCCATGCACACCTTGAACCGCATCCTCCAGGCTGGCAAATTGGTACCCGCGCTGGAACAAGCCCTGCACGCCCGCTACAACGTGCACCGCCTGACCGACGAGTCCGATCCAGCCGCCTTCCTGGCAGAGCATGGGGCACAGTTTGATGCGGTGGTGACCAGCGCAGCGATTGGCTTGTCGGCCCAGCACTTGGCGGCACTGCCCTCGGTCAAGGTGATCTCCAGCTTTGGGGTGGGCCTGGACAAGGTGCCGGTCGAAGAAGCCAAGGCCCGGAGCATTGCCGTGGGTTACACCCCTGATGTGCTCAACGACTGTGTGGCCGATACGGCCTTTGCGCTGTTGCTGGACGTGGCCCGCCGCACGGCCGAGGCCGACCGCTTTGTACGCGCCGGGCAGTGGGCCCGCCTGGGCGGCAACAGCTTTGGGCTGGGCCGCAAGGTCAGCGGCGCCCGCATGGGCGTGGTAGGGCTGGGCCGCATCGGGCAGACCATTGCGCGCCGGGGCCTGGGCTTTGACATGGAAGTGCGCTACCACACGCGTCGCCCCGTGGCTGGTGTGCCCTGGGCGCACGAGCCCTCGCTGACGGAGCTGGCCACTTGGTGCGACTTCCTGGTCGTCATCACGTCCGGTGGCCCATCCACGCGCCATCTCATCAACGAAGAAGTGCTCAACGCACTGGGGCCACGGGGCTTCCTCATCAATGTGGCGCGCGGCACCGTGGTCGATGAAGCTGCGCTGATTCGCGCCCTGCAAGACGGTCGCATCGCCGGGGCCGGGCTCGACGTGTTCGAGAGCGAGCCCCAGGTGCCCGACGCCCTGACGGGCATGGACAACGTGGTGCTGCTGCCGCACATTGCCAGCGCCACCCACGAAACCCGGCAGGCCATGGGCCAGCGCGTCATGGACAACCTGGGCGCCTTCGAGCACACGGGGCAGCTGATCTCTGCCGCTTACTGAACACCTCCCTTTTTCTCTTTGCAAACCACTCACATGACCATGAAACACAACCTCATCGGCGGCCAATGGACCGAAGGCGTCCGCACTTACCAAAACACCAACCCGTCCGACATCAGGGACATCATCGGCGACTACGCGGTGGCCAGCCGAGAGCAGGCGCTGGAAGCCGTGGCAGCCGCCCACGCCGCCTTCCCGGCCTGGAGCCTGTCCACCCCCCAGCAGCGCTTTGACATCCTGGACGCCGTGGGCAACGAAATCATTGCCCGCAAGGCCGAGCTGGGCGACCTGCTGGCCCGCGAAGAAGGCAAAACCCTGCCCGAAGCCATCGGCGAAGTGGGCCGCGCTGCCGCCATCTTCAAGTTCTTTGCGGGCGAAGCCCTGCGCCCCGGTGGCGAAGTGTTGCCCTCGGTGCGTCCCGGCGTGGGCGTGGAAATCACCCGCGAGCCTTTGGGCGTGATCGGTCTGATCACCCCCTGGAACTTCCCCATCGCCATCCCCGCCTGGAAAATTGCCCCAGCCCTGGCCTACGGCAACACCGTGGTGTTCAAGCCCGCTGAAGTGGTGCCAGGCTCTGCCTGGGCGCTGGCCGACATCCTGCACCGCGCAGGCCTGCCTGCGGGCGTGTTCAACCTAGTGATGGGCCGTGGCTCTGAAGTGGGCGCTGTGCTGCTCGAAGACGAGCGCATCGCAGGCGTGAGCTTCACCGGATCCGTCGGCACCGGCCAGCGCGTGGCCGCTGCCTGCGTGGGCCGTGGCGCCAAGGTGCAGCTGGAGATGGGGGGCAAAAACCCGTTTGTGGTGCTGGACGATGCCGACCTGAACGTGGCCGTGGGCGCGGCCATCAACAGCGGTTTCTTCTCCACCGGCCAGCGCTGTACCGCCAGCAGCCGCGTGATCGTGACCGAAGGCATCCACGACCGCTTCGTGGCCGCCATGGTCGAGAAGATGAAGACCCTGAAGGTGGATGACGCCCGCAAGGCCGGCACCGACATCGGCCCCGTGGTGGACGACCGCCAGCTGGCGCAAGACCTGGAGTACATCGCCATCGGCCAAAAGGAAGGTGCCAAGCTGCACGGCGGCGAAGCACTGGCCACCAATGCCGACGGCGCCCCCGGCTTCTACCTGCGCCCCGCCCTGTTCACCGAAACCACGCCCGAGATGCGCATCAACCGCGAAGAAATCTTTGGCCCCGTGGTCAGCATCCAGCGTGTGAAGAGCTACGACGAAGCCCTGGCCCTGGCCAACGACACGCCGTTTGGCCTGGCCAGCGGCATTGCCACCACCAGCCTCAAGCACGCCACGCACTTCAAGCGCCACGCCCAGGCGGGCATGGTGATGGTGAACCTGCCCACCGCCGGGGTGGACTACCACGTGCCGTTTGGCGGCCGCAAGGGCAGCAGCTATGGCTCGCGCGAGCAAGGCCGCTACGCCGCCGAGTTCTACACCACGGTGAAGACCGCTTACATCCAGGCCTGATGGCGTGATGACCCACTGGGGGTGCAATGCCCCCAGCAGATTTCCGCCCCCCTGCGACCTCTTCAGAGGGACATCGGCAACGCAGGGGTGCGGGCTCTTAGGCCGAGCGCATAAACCCGCAGAGTGCAGCCCAAGAGCCGCACAGGCCCTCATTAGAATCCCCGGCCATGCACATACACATACTCGGAATTTGCGGAACCTTCATGGGTGGCCTGGCGGCCCTGGCCCGCGAGGCGGGGCACAAGGTCACGGGCTGCGATGCCGGTGTGTACCCGCCCATGAGCGACCAGCTGCGCGCCCTGGGCATTGAGCTGATCGAAGGCTTTGGCGCCGACCAGCTCGCGCTGCAACCGGATATGTTTGTGGTGGGCAACGTGGTCAGCCGTGCGCGGCTGGCCGATGGCAGCCCCAAGTTCCCGCTGATGGAAGCCATTCTGGATGCGGGCCTGCCCTACACCAGCGGCCCCCAATGGCTGGCCGAGCATGTGCTGCAAGGCCGCCATGTGCTGGCGGTGGCGGGCACGCACGGCAAGACGACCACCACGTCGATGCTGACCTGGATTCTGGAGAGCGCCGGGTTGCAGCCTGGCTTTTTGATCGGCGGCGTGCCGCTGAACTTTGGCATCTCTGCCCGGCTCGGTGCAGACCAGCGACCCGTTCCCGGCCCTGGCACGCAAGCGCAGCGCCCACTGTTTGTGATTGAGGCCGACGAATACGACACCGCCTTCTTCGACAAGCGCAGCAAGTTTGTGCACTACCGCCCCCGCACGGCGGTGCTGAACAACCTGGAGTTTGACCACGCCGACATCTTTGACGACCTGGCCGCCATCGAGCGCCAGTTCCACCACCTGGTGCGCACCGTGCCGCCCTCGGGCCGCGTGGTGACCAATGGGCTGGAAGAAAGCCTGACCCGCGTGCTGAACACCGGCTGCTGGAGCCAGGTGAGCAGCTTTGGCGCAGCGGTGAGCGACTTCAGCGCCGAGGGCGATCCGCAAGCCTTTGATGTGCTGCACCAGGGCCGCAAGGTGGCGCGGGTGGAATGGGCGCTGACGGGCGTGCACAACCAACTCAACGCACTGGCCGCCATTGCCGCTGCGCACGACGTGGGCGTGGAACCCGCCGTGGCGGCTGCCGCGCTGGGCCAGTTTCAGAACGTGAAGCGCCGCATGGAGCTGCGTGGCACGGTGCGCGGCATTGCCGTGTATGACGACTTTGCCCACCACCCCACGGCGCTGCGCACCACGCTCGACGGCCTGCGCCGCAGCCTGGGAGCCAAGGCGCGCATCCTTGCGGTGTTCGAGCCCCGCAGTAACACGATGAAACTGGGCGCCATGAAAAGCCAGCTGCCCTGGGCGCTGGAACCCGCCGACCTGGTGTTCTGCCACACCGCCGGCCTGGACTGGGACGCCGCTGACGCCCTGGCCCCGCTGGGCGTCGGCCCAGGCCAACGCGCCCAAACGGCCCCCGACATTGCCACGCTGGTGGACCAGATCACCCAGGCCGCTCAGCCCGGCGACCATGTGGTGTGCATGAGCAACGGCGGCTTCGGCGGCATCCACACCCGCCTGCTTGAAACACTGGCCAACCAACCGCTATAAAAACAATAGCTGCTAGCGCTTTACGGATAAGCGCTAGCAGCTATTTTGATCTCAAACCCCGAAGGCACTGCACAGGGGCATATGCCCTGCCCAGCACGCTTGGGGCTGCGTTCAGTACGTGACGGCCATGGCGGGCACATCGACCCGAATCACCTTCCTGGCCAAGGCGGCACTGGCAGCGCGGGCAAATGCCTGGCCCCACTCGGGCTGTGCAAGCAGGTGGGCACCGGCGGCCTGCGCGACGGTCAGCACCTTGTCGGCCAGCAGCACTTTGCCGCTGGCGCGCAGGGGTTCGCAGTCGAGGGCGGTGAACTGGTCGTCCAGCCAGCGGCGCCCCGCCTCGTGCGCCATGGGTTCCGCGCTGGTCAGGTCGAAACGAAACTCCTGGTCGTCGGCCAAGCGGACCGAAACTTCACTCTGCATGGGTTACCTCGTTGGAATGTTGGGGGCGGTAAGAGGGCGGTGGCCCGTGCCACCCACCCCGCACGCGCCACAATCTTGCAGACTGAGCTTACACGGTTCGAAAAGGCGATGGCCTGGGTTTTTTCCCTGTCGGCACATCGCCTCCGCCAACCATCTCAGCGCGAGCGGCGTGCCTGCACTGCAGCCGACAACTCTGCCAGGGCCACCAGGGAATCGTCCCAACCCAGGCAGGCATCGGTGATGCTCTTGCCATATTCCAGCGCGCTGGCGTCATCCTTGCCAGGGGTGAACTTCTGCGCACCCGCGTTGATGTGGCTTTCAATCATCACGCCGAACACGCTGTGCGAGCCACCAGCAATCTGGCTGGCAATGTCACGCGCCACATCCAGCTGGCGCTCGTGCTGCTTATTGCTGTTGGCATGGCTGCAGTCCACCATCAGCGTGGCGGGCAGCTTGGCGGCTTCCAGATCCTTGCAGGCAGCGGCTACGCTGGCGGCGTCATAGTTGGGGGCTTTACCGCCGCGCAGAATCACGTGGCAGTCCTTGTTGCCGTTGGTGTTGACGATGGCAACCTGTCCGTTCTTGTGCACCGACAAGAAATGGTGACCACGGCTGGCCGACTGAATGGCGTCGGTGGCGATGCGGATGTTGCCGTCCGTGCCGTTCTTGAAGCCGATGGGGGCGGACAGGCCCGAGGCCAGCTCGCGGTGCACTTGGCTTTCAGTAGTGCGGGCACCAATGGCGCCCCAGGCGATCAGGTCGCCGATGTACTGGGGCGAGATCACGTCCAGGAACTCGCTGCCCGCGGGCATGCCCAGGCGGTTGATGTCGATCAGCAACTGCCGCGCGATGCGCAGGCCCTCGTCAATGCGGTAGGTTTCGTCGAGGTAGGGGTCGTTGATCAGGCCCTTCCAGCCCACAGTAGTGCGGGGCTTTTCGAAGTACACGCGCATGACGATCTCCAGCGTGTCCTTGTACTGCTCGCGCACCACTTTCAGGCGGCGGGCGTAGTCGAGCGCAGCCGCAGGGTCGTGAATGGAGCAGGGGCCGATGATGACCAGCAGGCGGTCGTCATCACCCGCCATGATGTTGTGGATGTTCTTGCGGGTCTGGCTGATGAGCCCTTCCACCGGCGTGTTGCTGATGGGGAAAAAGCGGATCAGATGCTCTGGAGGAGGCAGCACGGTAATGTCCTTGATACGTTCGTCGTCGGTCTGGCTGGTTTTCTCGACGCTGCGGTACCAGGCATCGCTGGCGGGGGTGGCTTGCAAGCTCATGTTGTCGTCCTCGTAAGGTGGAAAAGGTGAAAAAAAGGGGGCTGAAAAACAAAAAACCGCCGGGCTTTGCAGCTGCGGCGGTTGGTATGGGGAGGGTGCTTCAGTTACTTGCGCGTTTTCCTCTCATCCGCCTAGGACCGAGATAAAAAACCAAAAATAAAACGCGCTGCGAACTTGCATGGCGTTCAATGTAGCACAGCCTCCGGGTGGTCTTGCAAGCGGCTTGTACAAACTTGGGCCGAAAAAACCACACCGGTACGCCAAAGGTCAGCGGCTGACCACAGTGTATTGACGCGTGTCAGCTGCCTCCCGGGGCTGCGCTCGCGGCAACCTCTCATCGGCCCAACCAGCGCAGGGCGCGCTGCCACCAAGACCGGCTGCGGGAGGGCACTGGAGGCTCCGCCCCGCCCTCGCCACGGCTGCCCTGCTCATACATGTCGATAAGCAGCAAGGCCTCGCCCAGCGTGCGCCAGGCAAGCAGCTCAAACTTGTCAAAGTGCTCGGTTTCGCTGGAGTGGCGAAGTTCCAAGGCCTCTTTCCAGGTGGAAACCGACTGACCTAGCTCCCAAAGCGCCCGCTGGTACACCCCAAACTCATACAGGGTGTGCCACCCGGAACCCAGCCCCGTCAGCAGCCGCTGGTGCTCTCGCACGCCCTGAAACAGGGCCGTTGCGGTGCGGTGGATGAGTTGTGTGTCTGTGCTGGTGCGCCGAATGCGCACGGCCTCTTCAATCGCATTGGACAAAGCACCCAGGCTGTCGCGCAGCTGGCGCGAATCTTCATCGGCGACGCCTTCACGCAAAAAGCGGCTGATGTCTCCAAACGATTGGAAACTTTGCGACAGAAAAGTGCGCGAAGCCGGCATAAGCCGATTGTGCTGCCCGCCGCAAAATTTGTTACAGCGCAAACCCCCTGAACGGCCAGGGTGCAGCCAATGCGCAACAGCCGCACTGGCGGCCCCGACCTCGCACCCAGGTCGTAGGTGGTCAGGTGGTCAGGCCGTGCCGCCCACGGTAAGCCCTTCGATGCGCAACGTGGGCTGGCCCACGCCCACGGGCACGCTCTGACCTTCCTTGCCGCAGGTGCCCACGCCGCTGTCCAGGCGCATGTCGTTGCCGATCATGGTCACCTTCTTGAGCGATTCAGGGCCGCTACCCACGATGGTGGCGCCCTTGACGGGGTACTGGATCTTGCCGTCTTCCACCCAGTAGGCTTCGCTGGCAGAGAACACGAACTTGCCCGAGGTGATGTCCACCTGGCCACCACCAAAGTTGCTGGCGTACAGCCCCTTCTTGATGCTGGCGATGATTTCCTGCGGATCCTTGTCGCCGCCCAGCATGTAGGTGTTGGTCATGCGCGGCATGGGGATGTGGGCGTAGCTTTCGCGGCGGCCATTGCCCGTGGGGGCCACGCCCATCAGGCGGGCGTTGAGCGAATCCTGGATGTAGCCCTTCAAGATGCCGTCTTCGATCAGCACATTGCGCTGGCTGGGGTTGCCCTCGTCGTCCACGTTGAGTGAGCCACGGCGGTCTGCAATGGTGCCGTCGTCCAGCACCGTCACGCCCTTGGCGGCCACACGCTGGCCGATGCGGCCGCTGAAAGCGCTGGAGCCCTTGCGGTTGAAGTCCCCTTCCAGGCCATGGCCCACGGCTTCGTGCAGGAGGATGCCGGGCCATCCCGCGCCCAGCACCACCGTCATTTCACCGGCCGGGGCGGGGCGGGATTCCAGGTTGGTCAAGGCAGCGTTCACCGCCTCGTCCACATACTTGCTCAGCTGTGCGTCATCGAAATACGCCAGACCAAAGCGGCCACCACCGCCGGCCGAGCCCACTTCGCGGCGGCCGTTTTGCTCGGCAATCACGGTGATCGACAGGCGCACCAGCGGGCGCACATCGGCCGCCAGCGTGCCGTCGGCACGGGCCACCAGCACCACGTCGTATTCACTGGCCAGGCCTGCCATCACCTGTGCCACACGGGGGTCTTTGGCGCGGGCGCGCTGCTCCAGGCGCTCCAGCAGGGCCACCTTGGCGGTGCTGTCCAGCGAAGCAATGGGGTCTACACCCTGGTAAAGGCTGCGGCTGGTGGCAATCTTTTTGGCGGGTACGCGTACACGGCCAGTCTGCGCCACAGAAGAAATGGCACGCACGGTGCGCGCGGCATCCAGCAGCGAAGCCAGCGAAATGTCGTCCGAATACGCGAAGGCCGTCTTTTCACCGCTCACAGCGCGCACGCCCACGCCCTGGTCAATGCTGAAAGAGCCGGTCTTCACGATGCCCTCTTCCAGGCTCCAGCCCTCGCTGCGCGTGTACTGAAAGTACAGATCGGCATCGTCCACCTGGTGGGCACGGATTTCCGCCAGCGCACGGGCCAGGTGGCTCTCGTCCAGCCCAAAAGGCGTCAACAGCAGTTCACGGGCGACATCGATGCGTTGGGTGGTGGCTGCGCGCTGTGGCGCTGCGGTAGAGGAGCGAAAGGTCATCGCCGCATTTTAGGCGGGCAACCCCACCCGCACCGCCGCAGGGGAAAACTGCGCTATGCGCTCTGCGAAGCCGAGAGGTCCACCAGCACCGCCACCGGGGCATGGTGCTGCACGGCCTCGATGCCGGCATCGCGGGCTTTGGCGCCGGAGTACATCTGGCTTTGGCCAATGACCTGGCCATTGCCCGCCTTCAACGTGAAGTAAGGTGCGCCGTTGCGGGCACTCAGGCGCCCGAAGCGGGCATCGTCAGGCGCGTGTTTTTTGACCGATTCGATGCCCTGCAGGGCACTGGCGCGCGAGTCGTAGGTCTCGCTGGTCAAGATCACCTGCCCATTCGAGGCCAGCAGGTTGAAAACAAACTTGTCGTTGGACGTTTTCTTGAGCTCGAACTTTGCCGCCATGGGGAGCACCTCCAGGGGTTAGTGACAACACGCCCCCGGGTTTTAACCGCAGGACAGACCCCGAGGCAAGGGTATTGACCCAGCCCCTGCATCACCTGAGGGCATCACCCGGCAAAACCGGCGCATCGCGCTACAGCTGCGTCCGGGCCTTGGCTGGCTCCTGGCGCTGTGCGCGCGCTACCGACATGAGAATGCCCAGCGCCAGCCCCAGAGTGACCATGGCCGTGCCTCCGTAGCTGACAAAGGGCAGCGGCACGCCCACCACCGGCAGAATGCCGCTGACCATGCCCATGTTCACAAACGCATAGGTGAAGAAAATCATCGACACAGCGCCCGCCATGAGGCGACCGAACAAGGTGACGGCCCCCATCGCAATGGCCAGCCCGCGCCAGATCAGCAGCAAAAAGCACACGATCAGAAACAGGTTGCCTGCCAGCCCGAATTCTTCGGAATAAGCCGCAAAGATGAAGTCGGTGGTGCGCTCGGGAATGAACTCCAGGTGCGTCTGTGTGCCCGCCATGAAGCCCTTGCCCGTGAGCCCGCCAGAGCCGATCGCGATCATGCCCTGGATGATGTGAAAGCCTTTGCCCAGCGGGTCGCGCGTGGGGTCCAGCAAGGTGCAGATACGCTGCTGCTGGTAGTCGTGCAGCACCGGCCAGCGCACGCCGTCCGCGCACAGCTGGGGTTCAAACCACACGATGAGTGCAATGCCGATGCCCCCTAGCACCACGGGCGGCAGCACCAGCTTCCACGACAGACCCGCGAAAAAGATCACCGACAGCCCCGCCGCCAGCACCAGCAGCGAGGTGCCCAGGTCGGGCTGCTTCATGATGAGCCCCACCGGCACGGCCAGCAGGGCCCCGGCGGCGACAAAGTCCAGCGGGCGCAACTGGCCCTCGCGCTTTTGAAACCACCAGGCCAGCATCAGGGGCATGGCAATTTTCAGAATCTCGCTGGGCTGGATGACGATGCCCAGGTTCACCCAGCGCTGCGCGCCCTTCTTGGTGATGCCAAACAGCGCCACCGCCAGCAGCAGCGCCACCCCCGCCGCGTACAAGGGCACGGCAAACGCCATGATCCTCTGGGGCGGCACCTGCGCTACCACAAACAAGATGGTTCCGGCAATGAGCATGTTGCGGCCGTGGTCCACAAAGCGGGTGCCATGGTCGTAACCGGCCGAGTACATGGCCACCAGGCCTGCCCCTGTCAGCAACAGCACGACAAACAGCAAGGGCAGGTCAAACCCCCGAAACAGAGGCAATATGCGTTGCAGGAGAGAGGTTTTTTCAAAAACGGCGGCCATCCCTCAATTATCGGGCTGACGGCTGCGCCGGGAAGTCAGCCCGCTTGGCGAAAGGCCATCACCGCCTGGTTGCGCAAGGTGCGCAGCAAACCCAGGGCCTTGTCGTCCACCACGATGCCGCCGGGAACCGCCTGGTCGGCATAGATGAGTGCAAACGGCTGCCCCTTCATCTGCAGCGGCAGCAACAGAAACGAAGGGGCGTTGACGCCTTCCACGTACCACCGGGGCAGGCGCGCACTGATGCGGGGCTCGGTAGCATCGTTGATGAGGGTGTCGGCGCCCCGCAGGCACACGGCCGTGAACAAATCGCCGGGCATGTTCAGCGGCACCTTCATGGCACGCACCACGGCTTCGCTGCCTTCGCCCAGGCCAAAGCGGCCGGTGAGCTGGTCGGTGCGCGCCTCACGCAGGCAAAACACCATGCGCCGAAAACCCAGAGCGCGGAACATCGTCTCCAAGATCATGCGCAGCACGTCGTTGAGCTGAAAGCTCTCGACCATGGCGTTGGTGATGTCCTGGATGCCAGCGGCCAGCACCTCGTTCACCTGCGCGACCGACACCGCGCCGCCCGCCTGCGACGCCAGCAAAGCGGGCAAAGGCTTGGCTTCGCTGGGCTTGAGTTCCAGGGGGCTGAGGGCGTCGTCCTGCGCGGTGGCGTCTTGCGCCGCCGGGGGCAGCTTCAGCAACCGGGCAGCGGGCGAGCCAGCGTCCACCTGCAGGTCCAGCGCCTCGGCCAGCGCCACCAGCTTGCGGCGTGCGCGCAGCGTCGCTTCGTTGACGGCCCGCCTGCAAGGGAGCGCTGGCTGCAGAAAGCGGGGCAAAATCAGTCATGGTGCTGGCGGCTCAACAGACCCAGCACAGTGCCGGGTCTTCGTGGCTAGACATCTTATGCCCGCTCAGACCCGCCAAAAGCAGTGATTCCCCTGCCCTGCGTCTTCCGCACACACCCTTCAACGCGCCCATGACCACCACGCACCTTCTGTACCTGCACGGCTTTCGTTCATCGCCCTCTTCGGCCAAAGCACGGCAAATGGCGGCCCATGTGGCGCAGCACCACCCGGCCGTCACCTTCTGGTGCCCGCAGCTGCCGCCCTCGCCCCAGGCCGCGATGGCGCTGGTGGCGCAGGGCATTGCATCCTGGCCCCGGAGCGCCATGGCGGTCATCGGCTCTTCGCTGGGCGGCTTCTACGCCAGCTGGGTGGCACAACACGCAGGCTGCCCCAGCGTGATGCTCAACCCCGCGGTGGACCCGGCCCGTGACCTGGCGCGCTACATCGGCGAGCAAACCAGCTGGCACGACCCGGCCGAGCGTTTTTACTTTCTGCCCGAATACATCGGCGAGCTGCAGGCGCTGGATGTGCGCGGCCGCCCACCCGCTGCGCGTGAGCTGGCCATCATCGCCAAGGGCGACGAAGTGCTGGACTGGCGCGAGATGGTGGCCCGCTACCCGCAGGCCGAGCTGCGTTTGCTCGAAGGCGGCGACCATGCCCTGAGCGACTTCACCGAGCACCTGGAGCCCATCACGCGCTTCCTGCGGCTGGCCTGACGGCGGCTACTGCGCACCGGCTGCACTGGCCGCAGACGCCCTGCGTGCCTGCCAACGGGCGAAGTCGTCAGGGTAGGCAATGCGGTAGCGCTGCTGGTGCAAAGCCGCTTCGTCCGCCCGGCCCAGGGCCAAGGCGCCGTCCACCACCTTCTCGATCACCCGGGGTTCGGGCGAAAAATGCAGCAAATCCAGCGCCACGGCGTGCATCTGGGCCGCATTGGCGGGCGTCAAATCCTGCGTGGTGAGCCAGGCAAAGCGCACCTGGTCAGAAAACAGCACCCCCTTGGGCTGGGGCACGGCCCGCACATCGCGCAAGGCGGGTGGGCGCTGGGCCACCGGCTTGTAGAGCTGGCTCACCACCCGGTACTGGTAGGCAGCCATGCCCAGCCCAGCGGCGCCGATCAGGCACACGGCGGCCCCCAGGCCCCACCCCACAGTGACATCGCCCAGCTTGCTGCCCAGCCAGCGCCACGCCTCGGGCACACCACGCCCCGGCGCGCGCCGCCAGCACAGCAGCACCAGGGCGAACAGGGTGGTGACCTGGAAGGGGCCGTACCACAGCGGGTATTCAAGCAGGCTGTGCAGCCCCACCACAGCGACCACGCCCCAGGCCAGCTGGCGCACGGGGTCGGTCTCGCGCCAGGGGCGCGACCACACCAGCCACGCCAGCACGCCGCCGCACAGCAGCAGCGCGGCGGGCAGGCCCAGCTCCACCGCCAGGTGCAAGGGCAGGTTGTGGGCGTTGTCCAGCAGCACGCAAAAACGTTCTTCGGGGAACAGCGTGATGTAGTGCGCGTAGCTCAGCTCCCCCCACCCCCAGCCCGTCCAGGGCTTGAGCGAGATGAGGTGCAGCATGTTCGACCACAGCACCCGGCGTGCACCGCAGGCGCCCGAGGTGTTGGAGAACCGGTCGAACAGCCCATCAATGCGTATGCCGCTGACCTGCAGCAGCACCTGCGGCAGCGCCCAGGCGGCCAGCACATACAGCACCATGCCCACCAGAACGAGGGCGATGGCCCTGCGTGCATCGGTGCGGCGCCACAGGCAGAGCAAGCCCAGCATCAGCAGCCATTGCAGGGCGCCGGTGCGCGAATTGGTGGCGGCAGCGGCCACGGCCAGCACCGCCAGCGCCCCCCCCAGCACCATGCCCATGCCCCACTGGGGGCGCTGCACCCCCTCGGCCCGCACCCACAGCCAGAGCAGGGACCACACGCCCAGCGCCATCAGCGATGCCTGCTGATTGCGCTGGCGCAGGTTGCCCACCGCCTCACCCGGTGTGGACGGATGAATCCACGGCAAGCCCGAGGGCTCTGCGCCCAGGTACTGCAACAGCCCCACCACGCCACCCAGCACCGCCGCCAGCAGCAGCCCCCACGCCAGCGTGCCAGCGGCACGGTTGCCCAGGCGCACGCACTGGGCGCGGGTGACTACCGCCGCCCCCTGCACCAGCCCCCAGGCGGCCAGCGCCAGGCCACAGGCCCAGGAAAACACCAGCGGCCAGAAGTTGGGAGACGGCGGCGCCGTGACCGCGAACAGGAAGGGCAGCGCCACGGCCAGCACCGCCAGCAGCGTGTTGAGGGCAGAAAGCGGCATCGTCTGGGGTTTGCGCAAGGGTCAAAAATCAAAAGACAAATAACGAGGCGGCGGCGCCAGCCCACCACGGGGCGCAGGCTGCGCCAGGGTGGGGATCATAGGGGCGCCAGAAAGGCTTTGGGCAAAAAATGCCTCTGGCGCTTATCCAACAAGCGCCAACAGCTACAAATTCAATAGCATTTCATTTCGCCCGGCTTGGCCGGGTCTGCACCGTGCGGGGCGGGCAGACAGCCATGGGAGAATCCCCCGATGCATGCACTGTTTGAAGAAGCCGGCAAATTCATGGCCGGACGTATCCTGTCCGAAGCCGACACCTCGGCCCAGGTTGAGCTCGATTCGGGCAAGCGGGTCAAGGTCAAGGCCGCGAACATTCTGTTGAAGTTCGAAAAGCCCGCCCCCGCCGAACTCATCGCCCAGGCCCAGGCCGTGGCCGAGACGATTGAGCTGGACCTGGCCTGGGAATTCGCGCCCGAGGACGATTTCGGCTTTGCCGACCTCGCCCGCGACTATTTCTCGGAAAACGCCACGCTGGCCCAGCAGGCGGGCGCGCTGTTCCGCCTGTACGAGGCGCCGCATTACTTCCGCCGCGCAGGCAAGGGCCGCTTCAAGAAGGCGCCCGCTGAAATCCTGCAGCAGGCCCTGGCCGCCATCGAGAAGAAGAAGGCCCTGCTCGCGCAAATTGACGAGTGGGCCGCCGCCCTGGGCCGGGGCGAGTGCCCGCAGCCCATCCGCGACCAGCTCTACAAGATTCTGTTCAAGCCCGACAAGAACGCGCCCGAGTACAAGGCCGTGGTCGAGGCCAGCCGTGCCACGCACACCGCGCCGCTCGATCTGCTGCAAAAGGCGGGCGCCATCGACTCGGCCTACCAGTTCCACTGGAAGCGCTTTTTGTTCGAAAACTTTCCCAAGGGCACGGGCTTTCCGGCGCTGGCAGCGCCGCAGCCGCCGGCCGACCTGCCGCTGGCACCGGTGCAGGCCTATTCCATCGACGATTCGCAAACCACTGAAATCGACGATGCGCTGTCTGTGCAAGGCCTGGGCACCGGCACCGTGGTGCTGGGCATCCACATCGCTGCGCCCGGCCTGGCCATCCAGCCCGGCAGCGCCATTGACCAGCTGGGCCGTGCGCGCCTGTCCACCGTGTACATGCCGGGCTACAAGATCACCATGCTGCCCGACGAGGTGGTGCAGATCTACACCCTGGACGAAGGCCGCGCCAACCCGGCCGTGTCGCTGTACGTGACGCTGAACGAAGCCACGCTGGAAATCACCGGCACCGAAACGCGCCTGGAGCGTGTGCCGGTGGAGGTCAACTTCCGCCACGACCAGCTCGACCACATCGTCACCGAGCAATGGCTGACCGACCCGTCGATTCAGCATGAAAACACGCCGCAGGCCTTGCAGGACAAGCGTGAGCAGCTCTCATTTTTGTATCGCCTGGCCCTGCACCTCAAGGCCCAGCGCGAAGTGGTGCGCGGCAAGCCCGAGAACTTCAACCGGCCGGACTACAACTTCCGCCTGGTGGGCAACCAGGGCGCCGAGCCCACGGGGCACGAGCAGGTGCAGATCAGCGTGCGCCAGCGCGGCGCGCCGCTCGATCTGATCGTGGCCGAGGCCATGATCGTGGCCAACAGCACCTGGGGCAGCTGGCTGGCCGAGCTGGGCGTGCCCGGCATCTACCGCAGCCAGGCCAGCATGGCCCCCGGCGTGAAGGTGCGCATGGGCACCAAGGCGCTGCCGCACGCGGGCATTGGCGTCAAAGCCTATTCGTGGGCCACATCGCCGCTGCGCCGCTACACCGATCTGGTCAACCAGTGGCAGATCATTGCCTGCGCCCGCCACGGCGCCACGGCTGCGCTGGCCGCACCGTTCAAGCCCAAGGATGCAGACCTGTTCTCCATCATCAGCAGCTTTGATGCGGCCTACAGCGCCTACAACGGCTACCAGGCGGGCATGGAGCGCTTCTGGACGCTCAAGTACATCGAGCAAAACCACATCACCGAGCTGACGGCGGCTGTCATCAAGGAAGGGCCGGGTGGCAGCTTTCTGGTGCGGGCGGACGACATTCCGCTGGTCTTCCCCGTGCTGGGCGCGCAAAACCTGCCACGCGGCGCGCGCCTGAAGGTGCGGCTGGGCGAGGTGGATGAAATCACCCTGGACATCCACGGCACGGTGGTGGAACGCCTGGACGACCCGAACGACGCCAGCGACGATGCCGCGGTGGAGGACGAGGGCGACGAAGACGCCGTGGCCGGCCCGATCGCCATTGCCGTGGATGTGAACGAAGCCGACAGCACCGCCCCCGCCAACGCCGATAATCCGACGCCGTGAACATCCGCTCGCTTTTCCGCTCCTTCAGCACGCTGCAGATTGCCCTGGGCGTGTCGGTGGCCGTGCACGCGGCGCTCCTCTCGGTGCGCTTCATCGACCCCGAGGGCTTCAACCGCGTGTTCCAGGACACGCCGCTGGAAGTCATCCTGGTCAATGCCAAGTCCACCGAGCGGCCCGAAAAGGCCCAGGCCATCGCCCAGTCCAACCTGGCAGGCGGCGGCGATGCCGCGCAGGGCCGGGCCACCAGCCCCCTGCCCTACTCGGCCCTGACGGCGGTGGGCGACGACTTTGAAGAGATGCAGCGCAAGATGGACGCCATGCAGGAGCAGCAGACCCAGCTGCTCACACAACTGCGCAAGCAGCTGGCTGCCATGCCCGAGCCCGACCCGCGCAAGCCAAGCGACAGCGGCGAGCAGATGTCGCAGGAAGAAAAGCGCCGCCAGTTGCTGAAGCTGCTGGCCGAGATTGAAAAGCGCATCAACGAAGAAAACTCGCGCCCCAAAAAGCGCTACATCAGCCCCGCCACGCGCGAAGAAGCCTACGCGGTGTACTACGACGCGCTGCGCCGCAAGGTGGAAGACAAGGGCACCGAGAACTTCCCCGAGCAGGGCGGCAAAAAGCTGTATGGCGAGCTGATCATGATCGTCACCGTCAACCACGACGGGCGCGTGCTCTCTACCGAAGTGGTGCAAGGCTCGGGCAAGCCCGCGCTGGACCGCCGGGCCGAAGCCATTGCCCGCGCCGCCGCGCCGTTTGGCCGCTTCACCCCCGAAATGCGCGCCAAGGCCGACCAGGTGGCCATGGTGGCCCGCTTCAAGTTCACCCGCGAACAGACCCTAGAAACCAGCGTGCGGTAACCCCCTTCAGGCGCCTGCGGACTGGCGCAGCCCGTTTCGCGGCAGTCCTGGCCTGCCCCCTGCATGCAGCCCTTGTTGTTCCCATGAACTCTTCGACGCTCCCCCCCGACCTGTACTGCGTGATGGGCAACCCCGTAGCCCACAGCCGCTCGCCCGCCATCCACGCCCGCTTTGCCGAACTCGCCGGCCAGCAGCTGCGCTACGAGCGCCGGCTGATCCCGCTGGACGGCTTTGCGCAAGGCGTGCGTGACTTCATCGCCGAGGGCGGGCGCGGCTGCAACATCACCGTGCCCTTCAAGTTCGAGGCCCCGGCCCTGGCCAGTGTGTGCAGCGAACGCGTGCGCCTGGCCGGTGCCGCCAACACACTGAGCCTGCAACCCGATGGCAGCATCCGCGCCGACAACACCGACGGCCTGGGCCTGGTGGCCGACATCACCCGCAACGCGGGCGTGCCCCTGCAAGGCGCGCGCGTGCTGCTGGTGGGTGCGGGCGGTGCGGCGGCTGGCGTGCTGGGCCCGCTGCTGCAGGCTGGCGTGCGCCACATCACCATTGCCAACCGCACCGTGGCCAAGGCCGAGGCGCTGGTGGCCTCGCACAGCGCCCTGGCGTCGCTACAAAAAGCAGAGCTGATGGCGCTTGCTCCGCAAGGGTTAGAGGGCGATTTTGATGTCATCATCAACGCCACCGCCAGCAGCCTGGCGGGCGATGCCGTGCCCGTGCCCGCCAGCGTGCTGCGCCCCGGCAGCCTGGCCTACGACATGATGTACGGCCCCGCTGCGCAAGGTTTTCTGGACTGGGCGCAAGCCCATGGCGCGGTGGCGCGCGACGGCCTGGGCATGCTGGTGGAACAGGCCGCCGAGGCGTTTGCCATCTGGCGCGGTGTGCGCCCGCCATCGGCCCAGGTGCTGGAAGAACTGCGCCGCGCCCCGCACTGACCCAGCCATGCGCGCACTGCCAGTCACGCCCTGCAGAACCCTGGAGCCCAGGCCATGAAAGCGCTGCTGCGCTGGCTGGGCCTGGTGCTGCTGGCCCTGGTGGGCCTGCAGCTGTTTTTTGTGCTGCGCATTGCGGCCATGGCGGCCATCAACCCCGAATCCACCACCTTCCAACGATCGGAAGCCTGGACGCTGCTGACCAGCAAGGGCAGCGTGCCCTGGCGCCAGCAGTGGGTGCCCTACGGCAGGATTTCCGACCACCTCAAGCGCGCCGTCATCGCATCGGAAGACGATGGCTTTGTGAACCACGAGGGCGTGGACTGGGCCGCGATTGAAAAGGCCTGGGAGCGCAACGCCAAGGCCGAGGCCCAGATCGCCAAGGCCCAAAGCCGCGCCCCCGACCGCCCGGTGCGCGCACCCAAGATCCGCGGCGGCTCCACCATCACCCAGCAGCTGGCCAAAAACTTGCTGCTCTCGGGCGAACGCACGCTGCTGCGCAAGGGGCAGGAGTTTGTGCTCACGCTGCTGCTGGAACAGATCCTGAGCAAAGAGCGCATTCTCGAGATTTACCTCAACAACGTGGAATGGGGCGAAGGCGTGTTTGGCGCGGAAGCCGCTGCGCAGCACTACTTCAAGAAAAGCGCAGCCCAGCTCACCCCCACCGACGCCGCCCGCCTGGCCGTAATGCTGCCCGCGCCCAAACGGTTCGAGAAAACGCCCGGTTCGGCGTATCTGGCGGGGCGCACGCGGACGATTCTGGGGCGCATGGGCAGCGCAGAACTGCCCTGATGCAACCACAGCCTTCACGCGTAACGCGAGGGCCGTAGGTCGCAGGTTCAGGGGATGTTCACCTCCTGGAATTCCACCCGGCGCCGACGCGGGTCGAACAGCCCGCCTTCGGGCAGCACATGCATGCGGATGTCGGCGGCCTTGGCCATGGGCCCCCGGTCGTCCACGATCTGCGCACGGCGGGCATCAAAAATCTTCACGTAGTAGTTGCCCAGCACCTCCCACTGGCCGTCTGCGCGCACCAGCAGGGCGGTCTCTTCATCAATGCCCACGCCAATGAGCTGGGGGTGGTCGAGCACCGCGCTGATGAGCCGGTTGTAGCGGGCGCGGTGCATGAAATGCTGGTCCACGATGGCGCCCTTGAAGAAGCCGAAGCCCGGTGCCAGCTCCTTCATGCCGCGTGCGATGTTGACCTGCTCCTCTTCATCGGAATTGCGCGGCGTGCGCCACTTGCCGGTCAGCATCAACCGGCTCATGACCGAAGCACCGGCCGAAGTGCCGCCCACCACCGCGCCTGCCTGGTAGCGCGCCTCAATGGCCTGCAGCGCGCGCGTGCCCACCAGCAGGCTGGACAGGCGCGACTGGTCTCCGCCAGAAAACCAGAAGCCACTGAACTTCTCCAGCGTCTGCGCCACCGCGGTGCTGTTGACATCAGTGGGCCGGATTTCCACCACCTGGGCCCGGGCGCCCAGGCCCTCCAGGTCGCGCACCACTTCCTGCGCCTCTTCATCCGACTGGGAACTGGCCATGGGCAGCACGGCAATGCGCGCGTTTTCGGGGCCACCGGCCAGCGCCACAAAGCGCTGCTGCACGCTCAGCGGGGTGTCCCCACCGCCCACGATGAGCAGATTGCCCTGTGGGCGGCTGAACAAACGGCCCACGGCCTGCAAGGCGCTGCTGCCCAGGCCGCCCCCGCCAGTGGTTTGCGCCTGCACCGAGGCGCCCACGCCCAGCCCTGCCGCCATGCCCCCCAGCACGCGCAGCGCCCCCCGGCGTCCCATCACAAACCCATCACTTTTCACCATGGAATGAAACCCCACCAATGAGCCTGTGTTCAACGCAGCCAGGGCTTGCCACAGCGCGGCGATGCGCGCGCAGGTAAGGCGCGCCCTGCGGCTGCGTTTGCCAAGAAATGGCTGGAGCCGACCATGCAACACCGGGCTTGGCGCCCCACCCGCGCCGCAGCGCAAGGTGGGGCGCGCATTCTAGGGCCTGCACAGCGGGCAGGCACCGCACCCCTGCCCGTATGATCCCCGCCATGCTTGCCAAGTTAATGAGTTACCTTCTGCTCGGCGTGGTGCGGTTTCTGACGGGCTCCCAGGCGCGCTGGTACGGCTGCCCCCCCAAGGCCGAGCAGCGCATCTACTTTGCCAACCACCAGAGCCACGCCGACATGGTGCTGATCTGGGCTGCGCTGCCCGAAGAGCTGCGCAGCATCACCCGGCCCATCGCCGCCAAGGATTACTGGACCAAAACCCCCTTCAAGCAGTGGATCACCACCGCCGTGTTCAACGCGGTGTATGTGGACCGGCAAGCCAGCCCTGCGCGCACGCCAGCCCCGGCCGCGGAGGCTGCAGGCAACGCCGCCCCGGCGCTGGACAGCGCCGCAGAAACCGCCGCCCCCGGTGGCCCCGACCCGGCCCCCGAGCCCGCCGCCCCGCCCTCGCCCGAAGCCCTGCGCGCTGCGCTGCCTGAAAGCGACCCGCTCGCCCCGCTGGTGCGGGCGCTGGAGAGCGGGGATTCGATCGTGATCTTCCCCGAAGGCACGCGCGGCCATGGCGACGAGCCCCAGCCCTTCAAGTCGGGCCTGTACAAGCTGGCGCAGATGTTCCCGAACGTGGTGCTGGTGCCCGCGTGGATCAACAACGTGCAGCGCGTGATGCCCAAGGGCGAAGTGGTGCCGGTGCCCATCCTGTGCTCGGTGACGTTTGGCGCGCCGATTGCGCTGGAACCGGGGGAAGAGCGCCGCCCCTTTCTCGACCGTGCCCGCCGCGCGGTGATGGCCCTGCGCGAGGTATGAAATGAAGCCCCCCCTGAGTCGCTTTGCGCCTTACCCCCCAAGAGGGGACGACGCCCTCACTGCAGGGCGGCCTTTGCTCGGCGTCCCCGGCAGGGCCAGCGCCCATCGCAAAGTCAGCATTGAATGGGTCGATATGGGATTTTTGGAATGAATAGTTTTTTGCGCAACCTCACCACCTCGCAGCAGATCGGTGCCTTGTTCATCGTGGTGTTTGGCGTGCTCTCGCTGGCCACCCTGTGGGGGTTTTTCCGTTCGCTGCGCGAGCACGCCAGCGACGACCCGCAGGCCGAAGCGCATGCGCAGGAGGTCAAGCGCTTTTGGGGGCTGATCAAAACCTCGTGGGGCATGGCCACGGTGTTCTGGATTGGCTGGGCGCTGGGCGACACAGTGGCCACGGTGCTGTTTGCCATCGTCGGCTTTTTTGCGCTGCGCGAATTCATCACGCTGTCGCCCACGCGGCGGGGCGACCACCGCAGCCTGGTGCTGGCGTTCTTTGTGGTGCTGCCGCTGCAGTTCACCATCGTGGGCAGCCGCATGTTCGACCTGTTCACCGTGTTCATCCCGGTGTATGTGTTTCTGGCGCTGCCGGTGGTGAGCGCACTGGCCAACGACCCCGAGCGCTTTCTGGAGCGCAACGCCAAGCTGCAGTGGGGCATCATGGTCTGCGTGTACGGCATGAGCCATGTGCCCGCGCTGCTGCTGCTCGACTTCCCTGGCTACCGCGAAAAGGGCGCGTTCCTGGTCTTCTTCCTGGTGTTTGTGGTGCAGACCTGCATGCTGGTGCAGCACCTGGTGGGGCATCGCTTTCCGCACAAGCCGGTGGCGCCCCAGGTGAGCCAGAGCTTTCAGTGGGCGAGCTGGCTGGCCGGCGTGGCCGCCGGGGGGCTGGCGGGCGGGCTGCTGTCGTTCATTACCCCATTCAAGCCGGGGCAGGCGTTGGGCATGGCGCTGCTGGCCTGCTTTGCAGGCAGCCTGGGGCATCTGGTGATGAAGGCCCTCAAGCGCGACCGGGGCGTGACCAGCTGGGGCATGCAGGGCATGTCGGTCACCGGCGCGGGCGGCCTGCTCGACCGCGTGGACGCGCTGTGCTTCGCCGCCCCCGTGTTCTTCCACTCGGCACGCTGGTACTTCGGGCTTTAAACAAAATTGGCCTCTAGCGCTTATTAGATAAGCGCCGGCAGCTACAAAATCAATAGCACATGCGTATTTTAGGGATTGACCCCGGCCTGCAGACTACCGGCTTTGGCGTGGTGGATGTGGACGGCCACCGGCTCAGCTACGTGGCCAGCGGCACCATCCGCACCACCACACTGGCCCTGGGCGACCTGCCCGGGCGGCTGAAGATTTTGTTCGACGGCATCACCGAAGTGGCGGCCCGCTACGAGCCCGATGTGGCCTCGGTCGAAATCGTGTTCGTGAACGTCAACCCGCAGTCCACCCTGCTGCTGGGGCAGGCGCGGGGCGCGGCCATCACCGCCCTGGTGGCCAGCAACCTGCCTGTGGCCGAATACACCGCGCTGCAGATGAAAAAAGCCGTGGTGGGCCACGGCCGCGCGGCCAAAAACCAGGTGCAGGAGATGGTGCGCCGCCTGCTGCAACTGCCCGGCCTGCCCGGCACCGATGCGGCCGACGGGCTGGGCCTGGCCATTACCCACGCCCACGCGGGTGCCGCCATGGGCCGCCTGGGCGAAGCCGCTACGCTGAACCGGCGCCAGCACGCCATGTATAAGGGCGGGCGCAGTTACTGAAGGGGTTGGCATCGCCCCCTGCTTATCGCCTGATTCTTTATAAAGAATTGGCCTCTAGCGTTTATCCAGCAAGCGCCAGCAGCTCACCTATTGATAGCAAAAGCCGGTTGACGATCAGCGCCCCAGCCCGCGCTTGAGTTCCTTGAGCAGCAACAGCACCTGGTTGGAAGCGTGGCGGCAACTGGTGTTGAAAAGGTGCAGCGCCTTGGGCTGGTCGCCCGCACGCATCTGATCGACCACTGCAGCCGCCTGCTGGTGAAAGTACTGGTGGCGGGCCACCAGCATGCCAAACGCCGGGTAGTGGCCCAGCCGCAGCCGCCCCGTGCCGCCCAGCCAGCGCCCCAGGTCACACCGGTCGGCGCTGCAAATGGGCTCGGCCTGCGGCACTTCGCCCGATCGGCCATGCACCAGGTCTTCCAGCTGCTGGCGCCACACCTCGTGGTTGGCAATGGCGGCGTCCAGGTCCAGCTCGGTCATCAGCGTGGCGGCGTATTCCGGGTCCAGCACCAGCTCGCTGCCGTTGTCTTCCATGGCCCAGGTGGTTTCTGCGCTGTCGGGGTCTTGTTCGCGGATCTTGAAAAAACGGCTGAAAAAGCCCATACCTTGCCTTGGTTGATGAACGGGGAAGTGCGGAGGCATTCCGCAATTGGAACCGCCATTCAGAAACATTTTGTATCGCAAGCAAGGTTTTGGCTATCAAAAAAATGCACTCCCCTGCTTTTGCAAGGCAGAGCAACCCTGCTGGCGGGCGCAGCTCCCCACCAGGGCCTGCAGACTGCGGTCAGGCGGCGGACAATAACGGCATGAACGCACCCACTCCCACCCATCGCCCTGCCCTGTCCATGCTCGACCTGGTGGCCGTCCGCGAAGGCGGCACCGTGGCCCAGGCGCTGCAAATCGCCCTGCGCACCGCCCAGCACGCCGAAAAGCTGGGGTTTGCGCGCTACTGGCTGGCCGAGCACCACAACATGCCAGGCATTGCCAGCTCGGCCACGGCCGTGCTGGTGGGCTACATCGCAGGCGGCACCTCGCGCATCCGCGTGGGCTCCGGCGGTGTGATGCTGCCCAACCATGCCCCGCTGGTGGTGGCCGAAGCCTTTGGCACGCTGGCAGAGCTGTACCCCGGCCGCATCGACCTGGGCCTGGGCCGTGCCCCGGGCACCGACCCCGCCACCATGCGCGCCCTGCGCCGCAGCCGGGTGGAAACCGCCGACGACTTCCCGCAGGATGTGGCCGAGCTGCAGCGCCTGCTGGGCCCCGTGCAGCCAGGCCAGCGCCTGGTGGCCATGCCCGGTGCGGGCACCAACGTGCCGATCTGGCTGCTGGGCTCCAGCCTGTTTTCTGCGCAACTGGCCGCACAAGAAGGGTTGCCCTACGCCTTTGCCTCGCACTTTGCGCCGCGCCTGATGCACCAGGCCATTGACCTGTACCGCAGCCTGTACCAGCCATCGGCCGCATGGCCCAAACCGTACGTGGCCATTGGCGTGCCCTTGATTGCTGCCCCCACCGACGACGAGGCCGAGTACCTGGCCAGCAGCACCTACCAGCGGGTACTGGACATCCTCACCGGCAACCGCCTCAGCCTGCAGCCACCGGTCGAGAACTACGCCGCCCGCCTGCAACCCCAGGAACGCGCGGCCATTGGCGACTTTCTGGCCGCTGCCGTGATTGGCGGGCCCGATACCGTGCGCGATGGCCTCACCACGCTGGCGCAAGAAACAGGTGCCGACGAGCTGATTCTGGTGTGCGACGTGTACGACCCCGCGCTGCGCCTGCGCTCGCTGGACATCGCCGCCCAGGCCCACAGCGCCATGGGGCAGGCCACAGCCGCTGCGCTGTGAGAGCCTGCTCGGCGGATTGGCAGGCCATCGGCCGACCACGGCGCAGGTCACCGCCATGCGCTAGGCATAAGGCCCCCGCACATTCCCAGGCGCCCCGGTCACACCGAGCGGCTACTATCGCGGGGGCGGCATTGCCTTGAGCGCAGTGCCCCTTTGCCCCCGACACCGCCACTGATTCATGCCCGCTTTTTCTTTTGAAGCCCTGGACGCCCAGGGCCAGACCCGCAAAGGCCTGCTGGAGGCCGACACCGCCAAGTCCGCCCGCAGCATGTTGCGCGCCCAGGCGTTGGTGCCCCTGACGGTGGAGCTGGTGCAGACGGGGCAGACTGCCGCAGGTGGCGGCACCTCGCTGGGCCAGCGCCTGTTCACCCGCCCGGTGTTCAGCGCCACCACGCTGGCGGTGTGGACCCGGCAACTGGCAGGGCTGGTGTCATCAGGCCTGCCGCTGGAGCGGGCACTCACCGCCCTGAGCGACGAGGCCGACGATGAGCGCCAAAGCCACTTGGTGGCCGCCTTGCGCGCCGAGGTGAATGCGGGCTCCACCTTCGCCCGCGCGCTGAGCCAGCACCCGCGCGAGTTCTCCGATATCTACTGCGCCGTGATCGGTGCGGGCGAGCACAGCGGCAACCTGGGCATGGTGCTGGAGAAGCTGGCCGACGACCTGGAAGACCGCCAGGCCCTCAAGGCCAAACTGGTGGGCGCGGCGCTGTACCCCGCCATCGTCACCGTGGTGGCCATCGTCATCGTGCTGTTTCTGGTGGGCTACGTGGTGCCCCAGGTGGCCAGCGTCTTCGTCGGCACCAAGCGGGCGCTGCCCTTCCTCACGGTGATGATGCTCACCATCAGTTCCATCGTGCGCAACTACGGCTGGTGGATGTTGATTGCTCTTATTTTGATAGCTGCCAGCGCCCGCTGGGCACTGACTTTGGAGTCTTTTCGCCAAAAGTTTGACGCAGCCTGGCTCAACCTGCCGCTGGTCGGCAAACTGGCACGCGGCTACAACGCCGCCCGTTTTGCAGGCACGCTGGCCATGCTGGCAGGCGCCGGCGTGCCCATTCTGAAGGCGCTGCAGGCGGCGGCCGAAACCCTCAACAACCGCGCCATGCGGGCCGACGCGCTCGATGCGCTGGTGCTGGTGCGCGAAGGCGCGCCGCTGGCCTCGGCCCTGGCGCAGAAGAAGCGCTTTCCGGGCCTGGTGTCCATGTTTGCCCGCCTGGGTGAACAAACCGGGCAGTTGCCGCTGATGCTGCAGCGCGCGGCCACGCAAATCTCCACCGAAGTGCAGCGCCGCGCCCTGCAACTGGCCACCATCCTGGAGCCGCTGCTGATTGTGGGCATGGGCCTGATCGTGATGACCATCGTGCTGGCGGTGATGCAACCCATCATCGAACTGAACCGCTTCGTGAAATAACGCCCCCGGCAGAAAAACCGCACCATGGCCGTAACGCTGGACGACAAACTGGTGGTGGCGATCTCGTCACGCGCGCTGTTTGACTTTGAAGAGGAAAACCGCGTTTTCGACCCCCTGGACCCGCGCGCCTACATGGAACTGCAGCAGGCGCGACTGGAAGTCCCGGCCAAACCGGGGGTGGCTTTCCAGCTCGTGAAAAAGCTGCTGGCCTTCAACACCGCCCACGCCCGGAATGTGGAGGTGGTCATCCTCTCGCGCAACGACCCTGTCAGCGCGCTGCGGATTTTTCGCTCGGCCAAAGAGGCCGGGCTGCCCCTGGAACGGGGCGTTTTCACCCAGGGGCGCGACCCCTTCCGCTACCTGCGGCCGCTGGGGGCGCACCTGTTTTTGTCGGCCAACGAACAGGACGTGAGCGAAGCGCTGGCGCTGGGCTTTCCGGCTGCACGGGTACTGACCGAATCGGTGGCCGCCGGAGTCGATTACCCCCACGAGCTGCGGATTGCGTTTGACGGCGACGCGGTGCTGTTCTCGGACGAGGCCGAGCGGGTGTACCAAACCGAAGGGCTGGAAGCCTTTCAGACGCATGAAATCAGCAAAGCCGAGCTGCCGCTGTCTGGCGGCCCATTCAAGCCCCTTTTGGCTGCGCTACACCAGTTGCAGCAGCAGGCGGGCGCCTCGGGCATGCGCCTGCGCATCGCGCTGGTGACGGCTCGCAGCGCCCCCGCACATGAGCGCGCCATCAATACGTTGATGAAATGGAACCTGGCGGTGGACGAAGCCATGTTCCTCGGCGGCCTGGAAAAAGGCCCGTTCCTGCGCGAGTTTGAGCCCGACTTTTTCTTTGACGACCAGACGGGCCATGTCACAGCGGCCGCGCTGCATGTGCCTTCAGGCCATGTGCGCGCCGGCATTGCCAATCCACCGCTGGTGGTGGATGGGGCTACGGCGCGGCGCAAGCCCAAGGTTTGACCCCGTGCAAAGGCGTGTGAATGCGCGCAACCACCGGTAAAAGGCCCGTCGCCACGGTTGCAAATCCAGCACATTCACCCCAAATGCCAAGCTACACACCTGAGGAGCACGCTTTGCTGTTGATTCGAACACTGTGGTTTTGCAGCGCTGCCTTGCTGGGCACGGCGGCGATGGCACAAGGCACGCCCACCCCCACGGAAAGCGCACCCTCGCAGGAAGCAGCGCTCACCAAGGGAGAGTTGAAGGCGATGCGCGACTTCAAGATGCTGGACTTCAACGGGGACGGCAAGCTCAGCCGCACCGAAGTCAAGCTGTTTCCGCGCCTGTCAGCCGCATTCGACGATGCGGACACCAACCACGACAACTACGTTTCGTACGAGGAAGTGCGCGAGTTTGCCGCCAAGTACCGCACCGAACGCGACCGCCAAAAAGCAGCGCAGGCCGCACAGCCCCCCATTCAAGAGGCGCCTGTCGCACCCCTCAAAGCCGAATGAGATGCTGGTGGGATGGGAAAACACCCGCCGCGTTCCCATGGAGTCACAAACCCGTGGTGCGCTTGATCTTCGGATCTGAATAAGTCAGGTCTTCTTTTTTGACCTGCTGGGCCAGGCGCTCCTGCTGGGTCACCTTGTTCACTTCTTGCGCCATCTCCACCGCGCTGCCGCTGGCGCGCCACATGGACTGGATCAACTCCAGCAATTGCTTGTAGATGGGCTCTTTGGGTGGCTCAGGGGGTTCCTCCACCGTGTCTTTTTTCTTGACTTCAGTCCAGTCCCGGTTCGTAGCGTCGGGGGCAGAAGGCTTGTCAGGCTCACGCACCACGGCACCCTGACCCAGTCGGTCGACAGACTCGACGGGGTTGGGGGCGTTGATAGGACGCACCGGCGGTGCGCCAGAAGCCCCAGTGGAATACAAATCGGCGCCCTGAGGACGCCAAGCAGGCGATCGGTCAACAGGTGGCATTTGCATGACATGGGCCCATGGGTGAAATGAAAAAAGCGAAGGCTTTACCGCCTCCTTCGTAATCCATTTCGGCAAAAAGAAGGGCAAATTAAGCCTTTTTTCACCTTTTGAGCCAAAACCAGGGTTTACCCTAGTTTTTCACACCTCCACCCGGACGATTTACAGGAAGCGCTCCAGCAGCTTGCGGGAATGCTTGTCCAGGGCGGTGGTGTCAGGCACTTTGAACTGCCCGCCTTCGCCTGCCGCAATCAGCAAACGCGTGCGTCCAGCCAGGCGGCGGATGTCCTCCTCCGCCTTCAGCACCAGGCGAGCGGCACCACGGTCCGTGATCACATCCCAGGTACTGGGGGTGGAGAAGCTGGACACCGCCACGATTTTTTCGATGGTGGGCACGAACTCCCGCACCGCCAATTCTTCTTCCAGCAACTGCCGCTGGGGCGCTGGCAGCGTATCGATGCGGTCTATCCACAGCAGCTCGTGCCCGTCTGCGCCCACGAGGGAAAGGCCCTCCTGGGGCGCTGCGATGGGGAAGGCTCGCACAGGCACCACGCCTTCGTGCGCTGCGCCGTCTGGCAGGGTGAGCACCAGGCGCCCGTGGGGGTTGCGGTGAAGTTGCACAGAAGCAGCCATGGCGGGGGTAGCTGAGCCAGCAGGGGAATGGTTTTGCGAAGTCATGTCTTCTCCGGGCTCAGGAGTTACCTGCGGGGTGGGCGGGGTGCAGCAGGCTGCTGTCGATGATGACGCCCGCGGCCTGTGCGTCCTCTTCGGCACGGCGGGCTTGCGCTTCGTAAAGGCGCCAGTAGGCCCCCTGCTTTTCCATGAGTTCGTCGTGTGGCCCGACTTCCACCACTTCGCCGCGGTCCATCACCACCAAGCGATCGGCCTTGCGCAGGGTAGAGAGGCGGTGGGCAATGGCAATGGTGGTGCGGCCTTGCACCAGGTTGTCGAGCGCCCGCTGGATTTCCTTCTCGGTCTCGGTGTCCACGGCTGACGTGGCCTCGTCCAGAATCAGGATGCGGGGGTCGATCAGCAGCGCGCGAGCAATCGAAATGCGCTGGCGCTCGCCGCCCGACAGGCCCTGGCCGCGCTCACCGACCAGCGAGTCGTAGCCGTGCGGCAGGCGCAGGATGAATTCGTGCGCATGGGCGGCACGCGCGGCGGCCACGATTTCCTCGCGCGTCGCGTCGGGCTTGCCATAGGTAATGTTCTCGGCAATGGTGCCGAAGAACAGGAAGGGCTCTTGCAGCACCAGGCCAATGTGGCGGCGGTAGTCAGCCACCGCAAAGCGGCGAATGTCGATGCCATCTACCTGGATGGAGCCATCGCTCACGTCATAGAAACGGTTGATCAGGTTGACCAGCGTGCTTTTGCCCGAGCCGCTGTGACCCACCAGGCCAATCATTTCGCCCGCCCGGATTTCCAGATCCAACCCCTTGATCACGGCGCGACTGCCGTAGCGGAAACCCACGTTCTGCATGGTGATAGAGCCCGCGATCTTGTCCACCTTCACGGGCTGGGCCGGGTCGGGCACATTGCTGACATGGTCCAGGATGTCAAAAATGCGTTTGGCCCCCGCCGCCGCCTTCTGCGTGACGGAAACGATGCGGCTCATGGAATCCAGACGGCCATAGAACCGACCAATGTAGGCGATGAACGCCGTGAGCACACCCACCGTGATCTGGTTGCGCGACACCAGCCAGATGCCGAAGGCCCACACCACCAGCAGCCCTATTTCGGTGAGCAGCGACACCGTGGGCGTGAACAGGCTCCAGGTCTTGTTCAGCTTGTCGTTCACTTCCAGGTTGTGCTGGTTGGCGTCGCGAAAGCGCTGGGCCTCGCGCTTTTCCTGGGCAAAAGCCTTCACCACGCGGATGCCGGGGATGGTGTCGGCAAGCACATTGGTCACTTCGGACCACACGCGGTCGATCTTTTCAAAGCCGGTGCGCAGACGGTCACGCACGGTGTGGATCATCCAGGCAATGAAAGGCAGCGGCACCAGGGTGACCAGCGCCAGCCAGGGGTTGATGGAGAACAGAATCACCGCAGTCATGAAGATCATGAGCACGTCGGTGATGAAATCGAGCGCGTGCAGCGACAGGAAGACGTTGATCCGGTCAGTTTCAGACCCGATGCGCGCCATCAGGTCGCCCGTGCGCTTGCCCCCAAAGTAATCCAGCGACAGGCGCAGCAGGTGCTCATAGGTGGTGGTGCGCAGGTCAGCCCCGATGCGCTCGGACACCAGCGCCAGGATGTAAGTGCGCGCCCACGACAAGCCCCAGGCGGCCAGAGCCGCCAAAAGCAACCCACCCAGGTACGTCAATACCAGCCAGGGGTCAATGGTCTGCCCGTTCTGGTACGGGATCAGGATGTCGTCCATCAGCGGGATGGTGAGGTACGGGGGCACCAGCGTGGCGGCCGTGGACGCCATGGTGAGGGCAAAGCCCGCCGCCAGTTGCTTGCGGTAGGGGCGGGCAAACCGCCACAGGCGCAGCAGCACCCAGGTGGAGGTCTGGGGCGCCTGGGCGCGCGCACAGGCGGGGCATTCGTCCGTGTCAGGCGGCAGGGGGGTGTGGCAAGCGGGGCAGGCGGGCTCTTCTTCCTCGGTGGCAGCTTGACCGGCACCCCGCTCGACCTGTTGCTCAAAGCGCTGCACCAGGCGCAGCGCCTGGGGATGGTGGCCGAGGGTAAAGCGCCAAAAAGCCACCCGCTCCTGCGGGTTGTGCAACTCCAGCGTTCCCACGCCCCCGTGGTCCTGCAGCTTGAGTGCGAGGCCTGGGGCAAGGGCCCAGTCCCGCCATACCGTGGCGCCCGGATCGCACGCCAGCAGGCGCCTGGAAGTCACCACCACCCAACCGCTGACGAAGCGCAAATCTGCACTCAGGTCAACCTGTAACGCAGCCAGTACGTTTTCATCAGACGCGAGCTTGGCCCGCAAATCGGCCCCTACCGGGCCGGAAAAGACACCCGAGGCGTCCACAGAATGGTGATGTTGCATATTCTTTGTGTTTTCCGCAGCTGGCAGTACAAAACTGCTGGCCGTGCAGATGCAGGAATTTTGACCGAAACCCAGGCCGCCAACGACCGCTGACACTTGGAACCTGTTTACGATCTTTAAAGGAACGCATTGGTGTGCCATTGGGATGACCGGATGACCAGTGTTCGCTGCAGGCGCTCATGCCCATGCAAGCAACCGAGACAGACGCATCGCCAGCCTGCACTCCAACTCTTCCAACCTGTGAGTTGCGCAACCCCGAAAAAGTCGCAAACCGTTTCTGATTCCCACCGTCCCGTCCATTTCCAGCCCAACCGGGCGCACAATTGCAACCCTGTCCGGCCCGTCCGGTGTCTCTGAACCGCTCCGATCCATGGCAAAAATCGACGACATCCAACTGCTTCGCATCAACTACCTGCGCGGCCCCAATATCTGGACTTACCGCCCCGTGCTGGAAGTCTGGCTGGACCTCGGGGTGCTGGAAGACCACCCTTCCAACACACTGCCGGGTTTCAACGAGCGCCTCACGGCCTGGCTGCCCGCCCTGGTCGAGCACCACTGCGGCGTGGGCGAGCGCGGCGGCTTTTTGCAGCGCCTGCAAGAAGGCACCTGGTGCGGCCACGTGCTGGAGCACATCGTCATTGAACTGCTGAACCTGGCGGGCATGCCCACCGGTTTTGGCCAAACCCGCAGCACCTCGGTACGCGGGGTGTACCGCATGGTGTTCCGTGCCCGCGACGAGAGCGTGGCGCGTGTGGCGCTGGCCCAGGGCCACGCGCTCATCATGGCCGCCATCAACGACGAACCCTTTGATGTGCAAGCCGCCGTGGCCCGCGTGCGCACCGAGGTAGACGACCAATACCTCGGCCCCAGCACAGCGTGCATCGTCACCGCAGCGACCGACCGGGGCATTCCTCACATTCGCCTGAACGATGGCAACCTGGTGCAGCTCGGCTACGGCGCTGCCCAGCGCCGCATCTGGACAGCCGAGACCGAGCGCACCAGCGCGATTGCCGAAGGCATCGCCAGCGACAAAGACCTCACCAAGAGCCTGCTCAAGGCCTGCGGCGTGCCCATTCCCGAAGGCCAGGTGGTCAACAGCCCCGAAGAGGCCTGGGAAGCCGCTCAGGACATCGGTCTGCCCGTGGTCGTCAAGCCATCAGACGGCAACCATGGCCGGGGCGTGACGCTGGAGCTGCGCAAGAAAGAAGACATCGAGGCGGCCTACCACGTGGCCTACCCCGAAGGCAGCGACGTGATGGTGGAGCGCTTCATCCCCGGCGACGAACACCGCATTCTGGTGGTGGGCGGCAAGGTGGTGGCCGCCGCGCGTGGCGAGGTGGTCAGCATCACCGGCAATGGCCGCTCCACGGTCAAGGAACTCATCGACAGCCAGCTCAACTCCGACCCCCGCCGCGGCTACGAGGAAGAGTACCCCCTCGAAATCATCGACCTGGCCACCGACACCAAGGTGCAGCTCGAACTCAAGCGCCAGGACCTCCAGGCGGATTCGGTGCCCGCTGCAGGCCGCCAGGTGGTCATCCAGCGCAACGGCAACGTGGCGGTGGACTGCACGGACGATGTACACCCCGAGGTGGCTTACATCGCCCAACTGGCTGCCAAGGTGGTGGGCCTGGACATTGCCGGTATCGACATGGTGGCGCAGGACATCAGCAAACCCCTGCACACGCAGGGCGGCGCGATTGTGGAAGTGAACGCCGGCCCCGGCCTGCTGATGCACTTGAAGCCCGCCGTGGGTGCGCCCCGCCCCGTGGGGCAGGCCATTGCCGAACACCTCTTCCCCTCAGAAGACCACCCAGAAGGCACGGCCGGCCGTATCCCCGTGGTGGGCGTGGCCGGCACGCGTGAGACGTCCACCATTGCCCGCGTGGTGGCGTGGCTGCTGCACCTGGGTGGCCACCACACCGGCCTGGCGTGCCGCGATGGCCTGTTCCTGGACCGCCGCCGCGTCGAGTCTTCGGACAGCGCCCACTGGGAAGCCGCCCACCGCCTGCTGATGAACCAGATGGTGCAGGCCGCCGTGATTGAAAACGATGCCCGCACCATCCTGCGCGATGGCCTGGCTTACGACCGCTGCACCGTCGGCGTGGTGACCGACATGGACGGCTTGGAATTGCTGGCCGAGTTTGACGTGCATGAGCAAGACCAGATGACCAAGGTGCTGCGCACCCAGGTGGACGTGGTGCTGGACAACGGCGCCGCAGTGCTCAATGCCGCCATTGCGCAAGTGGCTGCGCTGGCCCCGCTGTGCGACGGCGACGTGGTTCTGTACGCGCAGGACCCCACGCTGCCCGCCATCGTGGAGCACCGCGCCAACGCCAATGGCCGTGCCGTGCTGCTCAAAAAGGGCTACGTGGTGCTGGCCACTGGCGCTGCAGAGCATGTGCTGGGCACCCTGGACGAGCTGACCTTTGGCCGCAACGCTGTGGTGCCTGACACCGACGCCCTGCTGGCCGCCATTGGCGCTGCGTGGGCCCTGAACATTGCCCCTGACCTGATTGGTGCTGGCATCAAGACCTTCGAGCCCGAGCTGCAAGCCCCCGTTGGCATCCGCCCTGCGGGCGTGAGCACGCTGAACGCGCTCTGAGCAGCCCACCCCATCTTGCTGCACGCGATGACACCCCAGCGCACGGCGCACTGACGGAACATAAAAGAGAGAATTTCCATGGATGTAACCCGCACCCGGGCCCTGCGTGGCCCCAACCTCTGGAGCCGCCACATGGCCATCGAGGCCGTGGTGACCTGTACCGAAACCGAGCGCGCCATCGGCAAGATGGCCGGCTTTGAAGACCGCCTGCGCGCACTGTTTCCAGCCATTGGCGTGCTGCACCCCGAGGGGGGCGATAGCGACATCTCGCTGGCGCATGTGCTGCAAACCGCTGCCCTGGCCCTGCAAGCCCAGGCCGGCTGCCCGGTAACTTTTGCCCGCACCTCGGCCACCACAGACCCCGGCGTGTACCAGGTGGTGGTGGAATACAGCGAAGAGGCCGTGGGCCGCAAGGCGTTTGAAGATGCGCAGCAGCTCATCCAGGCCGCCTTGGGTAACGGCAGCTTCGACGCCGACAAAGCCGTGGCCGACCTTCGCGAGCTGGACGAAGACGAGCGCCTGGGCCCCAGCACGGGCTCCATCGTCGAAGCCGCCGTGGCACGTGGCATTCCTTATCGCCGCCTCACCCGCGGCAGCCTGGTGCAGTTTGGCTGGGGTTCCAAGCAACGCCGCATCCAGGCGGCCGAGGTCGATTCGACCAGCGCTGTGGCTGAATCCATCGGCCAAGACAAAGACCTGACCAAGCGCCTGCTGCACGCCGCTGGCGTGCCCGTGCCGCTGGGCAAACCGGTGGAAACGGTGGAAGAAGCCTGGGAAGTCGCCCAGAAGGTCGGTCTGCCCGTGGTGGTCAAACCGCAAGACGGCAACCAGGGCAAGGGCGTAACGGTCAACATCACCGACCGCGCGCAGCTGGAAGAAGCCTACAAGAACGCCGCCGAATACGGCACCGTGATGGTCGAGCGCTTTTTGCCCGGCCACGACTTCCGCCTGCTGGTGGTAGGCGACCAACTGGTGGCCGCAGCGCGCCGCGAACCGCCCCAGGTGCTGGGCGATGGCCAGCACACCGTGCGCGAACTGGTGGATGTGGTCAACCAGGACCCCCGCCGTGGCGAGGGCCACGCCACCTCGCTCACCAAGATCCGCCTCGATGACATTGCCGTGGCCCGCCTGGCTGCGCAGAACCTGACGCCGGATTCCGTTCCTGCCAAGGGCCAGCGCGTCATCCTGCGCAACAACGCCAACCTCTCCACCGGTGGCACCGCCACCGACGTGACGGACGACGTGCACCCCGAAGTGGCCGCCCGCGCCATTGCTGCCGCCCAAATGGTGGGACTGCACATCTGCGGCGTGGACATGGTGGCCGAAACCGTGCTGCGCCCGCTTGAAGAGCAAGGCGGCGGCTTTGTGGAAGTGAACGCCGCCCCTGGCCTGCGCATGCACCTGGCGCCCAGCTATGGCAAGCCACGCAACGTGGGCGCAGCCATGGTGGACAAGCTCTTCGCCCACGGCGACGACGGCCGCATCCCCACCGTGGCCGTCACTGGCACCAATGGCAAAACCACCACGGCACGCCTGATTGCGCACCTGTTCACCGCCCAGGGCCTGCGCGTGGGCATGACCAACACCGACGGCGTGTACGTGAACGGCCGCCAGATTGACAGCGGCGATTGCAGCGGCCCCAAGAGTGCCCGCAACGTGCTGCTGCACCCCGAGGTGGATGCAGCCGTGTTCGAGACCGCCCGGGGCGGCATCTTGCGCGAAGGTCTGGGCTTTGACCGCTGCCAGGTGGCCGTGGTCACCAACATTGGCGCAGGCGACCACCTGGGTCTGAACTACATCACCACGGTGGAAGACCTGGCCGTGCTCAAGCGCGTGATCGTGCAGAACGTGGCCACCACAGGCTACGCCGTGCTCAACGCGGCAGACCCCATCGTTGCCGCCATGGCACCGGCCTGCCCCGGCAAGATCATCTTCTTTGCCAGCGACCGCCACCATCCCGTGATGGCCACGCACCGCGCACAGGGCCATCGCACCGTGTACGTGGATGGCGACTCCATCGTGGCTTCGGAAGGCTCGTGGCGTGAAACCATCCACCTGCGCGATGTGCCCATCACACGCAACGGCCGGATTGCCTTCCAGGTCGAGAACGTCATGGCCGCCGTGGCAGCCGCCTGGGGCGTGGACATGCCCTGGCAAACCATCCGCCGGGGCCTGTCGGGCTTTGTGAACGACAGCGACAACGCGCCCGGCCGCTTCAACATCATGGACTACCGCGGCGCCACCGTGATTGCCGACTATGGCCACAACCCTGACGCCATGCGCGCCCTGGTACAGGCCGTGGACGCCCTGCCCGCCAAGCGGCGCAGCGTGGTCATCAGCGGCGCGGGTGACCGCCGCGACGAAGACATCCGCGAGCAGACGGTGATTCTGGGTGCTGCATTTGACGACGTGATCCTGTACCAGGACGCAGCCCAGCGCGGCCGTGCCGACGGCGAGGTGATGGCCCTGCTGCGCGAAGGCCTGGCAGGCGCACCGCGCACCACACACGTCGAAGAAATCCGCGGCGAATTCATCGCCATCGACGCCGCCCTGGCGCGCCTGCAGCCCGGCGACCTGTGCCTGGTGCTGGTGGACCAGGTGGAAGAAGCGCTGGCCCACCTGGCTCAGCGCTGCGCTGACGCGGGACCTGCGGCATGAGGCCCCACGCGCTGGCCGCGCTGGCGCTGTGCGCGGCCCTTGGGTTGCCGGGGGCCGCACAAGCGGCTGCGGGCGAAAAAATCGGCACGGTGGACACCGCCTTCCAGTGGCTGGGCCGCGACCACGACATCATCGTGGAAGCCTATGACGACCCTGGCGTGCAGGGCGTGACCTGCTACGTGTCGCGGGCACGCACTGGCGGTATCAAAGGCACACTGGGTTTGGCCGAAGACCGCGCCGAGGCATCGATTGCCTGCCGGCAGGTGGGGCCCATCAGCTTCCCAGAGCCACTGAAGAAGCAGGAAGAAGTGTTCAGCGAACGCATGTCCATCCTGTTCAAGCGCCTGCGCATCGTGCGCATGGTAGACGCCCCGCGCAACACCCTGGTCTACTTGACCTATTCCGAAAAGCTGGTGGACGGCTCGCCGCAAAACAGCGTCACAGCCGTGCCGGTGGACAGGGCCCAGCCCATTCCGGTGCGCAAGTAAGCCGCCGGCTTCACCACCACCGCCCCGCAGCGGCCATCGTTGCGGGGCGTTTTTATTTGAGCATCAAAATGGCCTCTAGCGCTTTATCTATAAGCGCCAGCAGCTATCATTTTTGAATCTTCTCAAGACTGCGCTGCAATTTGTCGCAGGGCCTGCTCAAACACCTCCACCGGTTGCCCGCCGGAGATTAGGTGGCGCTCGTTGATGATGATGGCGGGCACCGAGTGGATGCCGTTTTGCAGATAGAACTGCTCGCGCTCACGCACCTCGTCGGCGTAGCGGTTGGAGGCCAGCAGGGCCTGCGCTTCCTGGGCATCCAGCCCCACGCTGGCAGCCACGCGCACCAGCACTTCGTGGTTGCTCGGGTCTTGCCCGTCGGTAAAGTAGGCTGTGAACAGCGCATGTTTCAGCACCTTCTGCAGGCCCTGCTCCTCGGCCCAGTGCAACAGGCGGTGTGCGTCAAAGGTGTTGTAGATGCGGCTGCGCTTGTCCATGCCGAAGGTGAACCCCAGCTCCGCCCCGCGCGCAGCGATGGCTTCGCGGTTCTTCTGGCTTTGCTCGGGCGTGGCGCCGTATTTTTCCTGCAGGTGCTCGCCAATGTCCTGGCCCTCGGGGCCCATCTGCGGGTTCAGCTCGAAGGGCTGAAAGTGCAAATCCAGCGCGACTTCGCCCTGCAGCCGCTCGGCCGCCTGCTCCAGCGCCTTGAGGCCGATGATGCACCAGGGGCAGGAGACATCGGAGACGAAATCGATCTTGAGCGTGGTGGTCATGTGCGGGCTTTCAGGGGGCAAAGCCGCCATCGTAGGCGGCATTGGCGCTGGCCGCAGCATGGGCGGGGATGACCCTTTTTTACCCACAGGGCTGCGCACCACCAAAAACCCCACGCCACCAGCCATTGATAGCGCGCCGATCCCCCCGATATGCCACGCTAACGCCCGCGCTCGGCCCGCCACCCGCGCGCACTTCCCTTGAATTGACCGTGGAAAGAGCCCTCCCATGAACCTGCAGCAGCAACAGTCCGTCCTCACCATTGCCATGCTGGCCGCCTTTGCCGATGGCGCCAAAGACGACACCGAGCGCGAGGAGATTCGCCGCATTGCGCAATCGTTGGCAGCCGAGGGCAACATGCCCGACCTGCCCCGCCTGTACCAGGACGTGCTGCTGCGCCGCACCAGCCTGGAATCAGCCGCCGCCGCACTGCAAGACCCCACCCACCGCCAGCTCGCCTACGAAATGGCCGTATGCGTGTGCGATGTGGATGGCCGCCAGACGCCTACCGAGCGTGAATTCCTGGCCCATCTCAAGCAGACCCTGCAACTGGGCGGCGCAGCCACCGACGCCTTTGAGCAGGAAGAACAAGCCCTGCTCAACGCCCTGGACGGCGCTACCGCAACCACCGCTACCAAACCCGGCTTGCCAGTGCCGGTGCCTGCAGCCGTGCCCAGCGGCCCCTCGGCCGCCGCAGTGCAGCGCGACGCGGAACTGGACAAATCCATCCTGAACTACGCGCTGCTCAATGGCGCGCTGGAGCTGCTGCCGCAGTCGTGGGCTTCCATGGCCATCATTCCGCTGCAGATCAAGATGGTGCACGCCATTGGCCTGGCCCACGGCGTGGAGCTGGACCGGGGGCACATCAAGGAATTCATCGCCGCGGCCGGGGTGGGCATGGCGTCGCAATACGTCGAGCAGTTTGGCCGCAAGCTGCTGGGTGGCCTGCTGGGCAAGGTGGCTGGCAAAACGCTGGGCAACATCGGCCAGGCCGCCACCGGCATGGCGTTTTCGTTTGCCACCACCTACGCGCTGGGGCAGGTGGCCAAGCGCTACTACGCTGGCGGGCGGGTGATGAGCACCGCCATGCTGCGCGAGAGCTTTCAAGACATGCTCGGCCCCGCCAAGCAGTTGCAGACCGAATACCTGCCGCAAATCCGGCAAAAGGCCGCCACGCTGGATGCGGGGCAAATCATGTCGATGGTGCGAGGCGCCTGAGCCCCTCTCCCCGAGGCGCGCCTTTGCCCAGAATGCGCAAGCTTCCGCGTTGACTCGCTATTTAATTGATAGCTGGTAGCGCTTACTGCCAAAGCGCCAGGCCCTTATTTGATTCAAAATTGGGGCATCCTTTAGCAAGCCCCGCTTAGCCGCTGCCATGCTCCAGCCGCAGTCTCCGGCGGGGGATTCTTATGCGCAGCGGTGGGCCGCGCTACTGCGCCACGCCACCCGTGCTTTTCCCCGCATTGGACGCTGAAGCGGCATGCCAGAATGCGGCATGCCCGCCCCTTTGGTCACCACACCAACCGTTGCCCACATGACCCTGGAGTCTCCTTCCGACAAGGCCATCACCAGCCTGTACCGGGCGGCCCTGGGGCCGGTGAACACCGAGCGCTACATGCCCGTGTTTGCCCGGCTGGACGCCGTGGGCCGCACGCTGACGAGCTGGCACTGGTCGGCCTGCTTCTTCACACTGGGGTGGATGGTGTTCCGGCGCCTGTGGGGCGCCGCGCTGGTCTATGTGGCGGCCGCAGAGGGTGTCGCACTGCTGGTGTTTGGCGTGGGCCGCCCGCTGCTGCAATGGCCGCAAGCGGTGGAATGGGGCGTGGTGGGTGCCTTTGCCGTGGTGGGCAGCGTCATCCCGGGGCTGTACGCCCACGCCATCTTGCACGCCGACATTCGCAAGCGCGTGACCAGCGCCCTGGCCGCCTCGGCCAACATTCCGCAGGCCTGCGACCTGCTGGCCGCGCAGGCCGTTTCGCGCAAGCGGCTGCATGGCGTGATAGGCGGGCACGCACTCATCGTGGCTGCGGCCTTGCTGGCCTATGTGCTGTTTCCCCAAGGCCTTTTTGACACGCCTGCAGCGCAGCCCGCTGCCGCTGTACAACAGCCCGCCAGCCGCTCGGCATCCTGGAACCAGCCCGAACCGACGCTGGCCACCGCCAGCCGCACTGCCGTGACCGCCTCAGTGGCGGCATCGCCTGTGTCTGCCCAGGCACCGCGGCCCGAGCCAGATGCGGGTATCGCGGCCTTAGCTGCCTCCGCACCCCTGCCCGCCACAGCACCCTCCTCCAGCGCGTCGGCACCAGCAGCCCCCCCCGCACCGACCGAGCCAGCCAGTCAGGCCATCGCAACCAACACGCAGTCGCCCGACACCCCCCGCAGCGCCAAACCAACGGCAGCGAACAACGAGAAAACCAAGGCGCCCCCGCCCGCCAGCAAGGCCAGCGCCCCCGCCAAAGCATATGCCCCTGCGCCCGCCGCGTCCAAAACGGCTTCTGCCACCAAGTCCGCAGAACCTGCACGCCCCAAGCCAACCGCAGCAGCCAAAGCGCCTGCGGAGGACCTTGCGACCGTCGGCTCGGCGCCCGGCTTCTATATCAACGTGGGCTTGTTTGCCGACGAAAGCAATGCGCGCAAGGCGCAGTCTCGGCTGCTGAACGAGGGGCTGCCCGCGTTTCGCCAGACGCTGGATGGCGCCAAGGGCACCCGCGTGCGCGTGCGGGTGGGGCCCTATGCGTCGCGCAGCGAGGCAGAGGCCGGCGCCGCCACAGTCAAAGCGTTGGGGCTGGAAGCCGTGGTGTTCCGCAAGTAGCCCTCACGGGAAAACATCAGTTGACAAAACCTCTTTCGTCAATACCGAACCCCGCTACAAGGTTACTTTATGTAACCAAAAATAGCACCCGGTGTTAAATTGATACAACATAGGCGCGGAGCATTCTCTCCACGCCCGAATCAGCAATTTACAGGCAGCCTGTGGAACTTAAGGCAACGCTGATTAAGGTCCACCGTTGAGGGGGGTCAAACGTTATCCGCAGATGAAGCAGCAGACCCTGGCAATGGCCGCAGATCAAGACAACGGATTCGAGCATTCGCGCAAACCCACCCGACGCGAAGAGTTCTTGCGGACCATGCAGACAATAGTGCCATGGGCCGCTCTGTGTCAGGTGATAGAGCCGCACTACCCCAAGGCAGGCAACGGCCGCCCGCCCATTGGCCTAGAGCGCATGCTGCGCATCCACTTCCTGCAGCACTGGTTCAACCTGGCCGATCTGGCGTGCGAGGAGGCTCTGTATGACAGTGCCAGTCTGCGCCGCTTTGTGGGGATTGACCTGGGCCGCGAACGCGTGCCCGACGCCACCACGCTGCTGAAGTTTCGCAAACTGCTCCATGAGCACAAACTGGGCGAAGCCCTGTTTGCCAAGGTAGGCCAGCAATTGCAGGAGCGCGGCTTCAAGGTCAACACCGGCACCATCGTGGATGCCACCATCATCGCCGCGCCCAGTTCTACCAAGAACGCCGACAAGGCGCGCGACCCCGACATGCACCAGACCCGCAAAGGCCAGCAATGGTATTTCGGCATGAAGCTGCACATTGGGGTGGACAGCCAAAGCGGGCTGGCGCACAGCGCCGTGGTGACGGCGGCCAACGTGCACGACAAACACCCACTGCCCGATCTGCTGCATGGCAATGAGCGACGCGTGTACGGCGACTCGGCCTATGCCAGCCAGAAAACACTGATAGCGAGCAAAGCCCCCAGGGCCAAGGACTTCACCAACCAGCGCACCCGCCGTGCGGGCGAGGTGGACGAAGTTCAGCGGGCCAAGAACCGCAACAAGTCACGGGTGCGCGCTCGGGTCGAGCATGTCTTTGCGGTGGTAAAGCGCCTGTGGGGATTCACCAAGGTGCGCTATCGCGGGCTGCAAAAGAACGCCACGCGTGCGTTCACGGCCTTGGCGCTGGCCAACATCTACCTTGCCCGAGGGCGCCTGCAGGGACAGGTGCGCCCGTAAGGGTGGAAATCGGGCCTCAAGGCCCTGCGAACGGCCCAAATGGGCGGCGCAAGAGGCCACAAAATCCAAAAAATGGCGTCTTCCGCGTTCGCGCGGGAAATTTCGAGGGCTTGTTCAGCGTAGCCTTAATCGCGACTTTCAACGCCGCAAGGATTTTTTGTCGTTAACCCCCGAGGATGAGCGCACGCTGCGCGGATTGCATTCTTTGCTGGGCGATCAAACCCCGGGGTTCGTGGAATCGTTTTACGACCATCTGTTGTCCTTCGGGGAAACACGCGCGCTCATTCCCGACGAGTCCACACTGAACCGCCTCAAAAAGGCCCAATCCACCTACTTCAAGGCCCTGGTGGCAGGCGTGTATGACCGCCCCTACCTTGAAGACCGCCTGCGTGTCGGCCTGGCGCACGCCAAGGTAGGCCTGTCCCCGGGCTGGTACCTGGGGGCCTACAGCCACTACCTCACTGAACTGCTGCCGCGCGTTGCCAAGGGTATGGGGGCAGCACAGACCGAAGAGCTGATGCACACCTTCCAGGCGCTCATCAAGGTGGTGTTTCTCGATGTAGGGCTGGCCATCGACAGCTACATCGCCCACCGCGACGATCTGATTGCCGACCTGCGCGACTATGGCGCGGCGTTTGACAACCTGCCCTACGGCACGATGGTGGCCACGTCCGATCTGAAGGTGGTGTTTGCCAACCGGGCGTTTCAAAACCTGTTTGGCTTCGCCCCCAGCAGCCTGCGCGGCTGCCCTCTGTCGAATGTGATGGATGTGGCCCACATCTCTGCGCTGATTGATGCCGCCATGCGCCAGCAAAGCGCGCGCGAGACGCTGGAGGTGCGCCCCCACCACAACCCGCTGGCCGTCCCCGTGAGCATCACAGCCCACACACTGCCCAAGACCGAAGACGGCGACGAGCAGCGCTTGCTGCTGGTGTTTGAAGACCTGCGCGAACAAACACAGCTCACGCGCGACCTGCTCAACGCCCAGGCGGTGGCCAACATCGGCACCTGGCAGACGCATTTCGACGGCCCCATCACCCTGACCCCCCAGGCGGCACGGCTTTTTGGCTGGCCCATGACCAAGCCGTTCACCTATGCGCAATTTCTGACCTCCATCCACGAGGACGACCGGGTTCGGGTGGATGGCGAATGGAACGCTGGCTTGCGCCTGGGTCGTTTCCGGTTTGAATGCCGGGTGCAATCGAGCCCCGGCGTGCGCTGGGTGGATATGCGCGGCGTGATTGAAAAAGACCGCCAAGATCAGCCCATTCGCGGCTATGGCACGGTGCTGGACATCACCGACCGCAAGGCCACCGAGCACGCCATGGAGCGCCTGGCGTTTTACGACTCGCTCACCGGCCTGCCCAACCGCACCAACGGCATGATGCTGGCGCAGCAAATGCTCGACCAGGCCCGGCAAGAAGGGGTGGCGGCCGCTATGCTGTTTGTGGACCTCAACCGCTTCAAGGAAATCAATGACACCCATGGCCACATCGTGGGTGACAACGTGCTCAGCGAGCTGGCGGCCCGGTTTCGTTCAGCCTGTGCCAAGAACGACGTCTATGCCCGCGTGGGGGGCGATGAATTCATGTGCACCTACAAGCTCGCACCCGGCGAAGACCCACTGGAGCGGGCAAAGCAGTTGCAGCACGCGATCGGCCTTCCGGTGGTGTTCGGCAGCCTGAAGTTTGAGGTAGGCGCCAGCATCGGCGTGGCCCTGTTCCCCGAGCATGGCGACAGCGTGGAAGACCTGCTCAAGCACGCCGACATTGCCATGTATGACATCAAGGGGCGTGGCGGCGGCAGCCTGCTCTACACCGAGGCACTGGGCCTGAAGCTGGAGCGGCGCATCTCGCTGGGCGCCAAGCTGGCCCATGCACTGGCCCATTCGCAACTACAGCTGCACTACCAGCCCAAGGTGCACCTGGCCACCGGCACGCTCTGCGGCGTGGAAGCACTCTCGCGCTGGTGCGACGAAGAGGGGCAATGGATCAGCCCGGCCGAATTCATTCCGGTGGCGGAAGAGCGCGGGCTCATCAATGAGCTGGGCGACTGGACGCTGGCCCAGGCCGCGCGCGACATTCGCTACTGGCAGGAAGCGGGCGCGGCGGTGGTGCCCCGCGTGGCGGTCAACGTGTCCGCAGCGCAGATGATGGACGAAGGCTTTGCGGAGCGCGCACTCCACCTGGTGCGCGCGCAAGGGGTGGAGCCCAGCATGATCGAGCTGGAAATGACCGAATCTGCGCTGATGAACGAGCCCGAAAAGGCGCGCCATGCGGCTTCGCGGCTGGTACAGGCGGGTTTCTGCCTGTCCATCGACGACTTCGGCACCGGCTACTCGTCGCTGGAGCGGCTGCAGAGCTTTCCCGTGTTCAAGCTCAAGATCGACATGTCCTTCGTGCGCGACATGGACACCCATGCAGGCAACCGCGCCATCGTCACGGCCGTGATCGGCATGGCCAAGGCGCTGAAGCTGGAGACGGTGGCCGAAGGCGTGGAGACTGCGGCGCAGGCGGCCTTGCTGGCGCAGCTGCATTGCGATGAAGCGCAGGGCTACCTTTATTCCAAGGCCCTGCCACCGCAGGTGCTGCTGCAGCGCTGGCTGCAGCAACCCTCCACAGAAACAGCCCCCGGCAGCACACCCAAGGCTTGAACGGCCCCTGCGCGACCCCTGTGTTGCGCAGGGCACCACCCACGGAGCAGCGCTGATGGCGGGCAACGCCTTCATGGCCTATGCTAGCGGGCACTGTTCCCAATCAACGCAACGCACATCGCCATCATGAGCCTCCCTGATCAATCCGTCGTATTCGGCACCGAAGACCTGCTGATGAGCCTGTGCAACTCCGTCACGCGCGTACTCTCCGTGGCCACGCAAAGCCAGGTGCACTATTCCGGCATGGTGCAGCGCATTTCCAAAACCTGCCTCAAGCCAGACATTGGCTGCTTTGTGCTGTTCGATGGCGGATTCTCGGGCCTGGTCATCATCAACTTCTCTGCCTCCGCTGCGATGGAGCTGTACCAAAGCTACCTGCTGAGCATGGGCATGTCCAAGGAAGACCTGGTGTCTTCGTACACGTCTGATGAAGTCAGCAACGTGATGGGCGAACTGATGAACCAGGTGGTGGGCGACTTCACCGGCAAGATCCGCCGCGAACTGCAAACCCACATCACCCAGAACCAGCCCAAGATGCTGGTGCTGAACAAGCAGGTGATGCTGAGCGTGGACGCCAACCTCGACAACCCCGAGGCCCGCCGCGTGACCTTCTACACCGGCAACAACAACATCTTCTACCTGGAACTGGCCATCGACCGCACCGAGTTCATCAAGCTCTACGACTTCGAGCCCCAGGAAACCCCCGACCCCGACGCGCTGATGGCCCAGGCCCACCAGCCCGCGCCCGCTGCTGCAGCACCTGCCGCCGCGACGGACAGTGACACCGACGACCTGCTCAAGTCTCTGGGCATGTAAGGACAGCGGCGACAGCACCTGCCGCACACCTGCAGGCTGCCACACGCGGCCCAACGATCATGGCACCGGAAACCCCGGTGCTTTTTTTCTTGCCTTTACTTCCATAATTCGATTATTATTGAATTATGGAAACCAATGATGTTGTCAAAGCCATGGCGGCGCTGGCCCAAGCCTCGCGCCTGGAGATTTTTCGCGCCCTGGTCGTGGCCGGCACCGAGGGCATGACGCCCTCGGCCCTGAGTGATGCCCTGGGTGTGGCGGCCAACACCCTCTCGTTCCACCTGAAGGAACTGACCAACGCCGGCCTGGTGGCACAAGAGCGCGCTGGCCGCCACCTGATCTACCGCGCCCAGTTCGAGCGCATGAACGCGCTGATGGGCTACCTCACCGAAAACTGCTGCCAGGGCCAGGCCTGCCTGCCCGCGCAGACCACCCACTGCGCCTGCTGAGCCCCCCTTTTTCACCCCGGGAGATCCCCATGAAGCGCTTTCACGTTCACCTGCACGTCAATGATCTGGCCGCCAACATTGCCTTCTATTCGCGCCTGTTTGGCGCTGCCCCCACCCGCGTGGAGGCCGACTACGCCAAATGGATGCTCGAAGACCCACGCGTGAACTTCGCCATCTCCACGCGCGGTGCGCAAGCAGGGCTGGACCACCTGGGCTTTCAGGTGGATGACGCGGCCGAACTGGCGGCGCTGAAGGAACGCGCCACGACCGCCGACATGGCTTTGCTGGACGAGGGCGCCACCACCTGTTGCTACGCCCGCAGCGAAAAGCACTGGATCACCGACCCCCAGGGCGTGGCGTGGGAACACTTTCACACGCTCGAAAACATTCCTGTGTTCAATGAAGCGGCAGCGGTTCCGCAAGGCGCCTGCTGCACCCCCAAAGCAACCGCTGCACCCCAGGCCACCACACAGGCCGCGTGCTGCGGCCCATCCAAATCCTCTTCTTCCCATTGCTGCTGACCTGAGGCCCCGAATGACCGAATCCGCCACCCCTCTGAACGTTCTCTTCCTGTGCACCCACAACTCGGCACGCAGCATCCTGGCCGAAGCGCTGCTCAACGCCATGGGCGAAGGGCGCTTCAAGGCCTATTCCGCCGGCAGCAGCCCGCGTGACAACCAGCAGCCCAACCCACTGGGCCTGCAGGTGCTGCAAAAAGCCGGTATCTCCACCGAAGGGCTGCGCAGCAAAAGCTGGGACGAGTTTGCCGCCCCCGGCGCGCCCCACATGGACCTCATCATCACCGTGTGCGACAACGCCGCTGGCGAGGTCTGCCCCTTCTGGCCCGGCCACCCGGCCACCGCCCACTGGGGGTATGCCGACCCCTCCGAAGGCAATGGCAGCGACGAAGAAAAGCTCGAAGCCTTCCGCAAGACCCTGCACGCCATCCAGCGCCGCCTGTCGCTGCTGATCAGCCTGCCCAACGAAAAGCTGCACCACGCCATGCTGCAAAGCACCGCGCGCGATCTGGCCAGCCACTGATACCCACCTTCTCGCCCTGTTACCCATGTCTACCACCACGCCCACTTCCTGCCCCCCCGCCGCGCCCGCCATCCAGGGCATGAGCGTGTTCGAGCGCTATCTCACCGTCTGGGTGTTCCTGTGCATCGTGGTGGGCATTGGGCTGGGGCAGTTGTGGCCCGGCGCGTTCCAGGCCATCGGGCGCATGGAAGTCGCCCAGGTCAACCTGCCCGTGGGTGTGCTGATCTGGGTGATGGTCATCCCCATGCTGATGAAGGTGGACTTTGCCGCGCTGGGAGAAGTGCGCCAGCACATGCGCGGCATTGGCGTCACGCTGGTGGTGAACTGGCTGGTCAAGCCGTTTTCGATGGCGTTTCTGGGCTGGCTGTTCATTCGCCAATGGTTCGCCCCGTGGCTGCCCGCAGACCAGATCGACAGCTACATTGCCGGGCTCATCCTGCTGGCAGCCGCGCCGTGCACAGCCATGGTGTTTGTGTGGAGCCGCCTGACCGGGGGCGACCCGCTGTTCACCCTGTCGCAGGTGGCGCTGAACGACAGCATCATGGTGCTGGCCTTCGCACCGCTGGTGGCGTTTTTGCTGGGGGTGTCGGCCATCACCGTGCCGTGGGACACACTGCTCACCTCGGTGGTGCTGTACATCGTGATCCCCGTGGCCATTGCCCAGGCGCTGCGCCGCGCCCTGCTGGCACGCGGTGCAACGGCGCTCGATGCTGCACTGGCACGCATTGGCCCCTGGTCCATCGGCGCGCTGCTGGCCACACTGGTGCTGCTGTTCGCCTTCCAGGGCCAGGCCATTCTCAACCAGCCGCTGGTCATCGCCTTGCTGGCCGTGCCCATCCTCATCCAGGTGTTCTTCAATGCAGGGCTGGCGTACTGGCTCAATCGCGCAGTGGGTGAAAAGCACAGCGTGGCCTGCCCCTCGGCGCTGATTGGTGCGTCCAACTTCTTTGAACTGGCCGTGGCCGCCGCCATCAGCCTGTTCGGCTTTCACTCTGGCGCCGCGCTGGCCACGGTAGTGGGGGTGCTGATCGAGGTGCCGGTGATGCTGCTGGTGGTGCATATCGTCAACCGCAGCAAGGGCTGGTACGAGCGCACTGCGTAAGGAAGGCACCGCCCAGAACATCAAAAATGATAGCTGCCAGCGCTTACTAAATAAGCGCTGGAGGCACTTTTGGCATCAAACTGCTTCAGCACCCTTCCCACGCATCACACCGCCCCGTGGGCTTCCACATACAGGGCGTACAGCGAGTGTGAGCTGGCCATGTACAGGCGGTTGCGCTTGGGGCCGCCAAAGCACAGGTTGGCGCAACGCTCGGGCAGGCGGATGTGGGCCAGTGGCTTGCCCTGCGGGTTGAACACCATCACGCCATCCAGGTCTTCGGGCTTGCCCTTGAGCGGGTAGACCTTGCGGCCGCCCTGCTCCACCGGCTCGGCCTGCAGGGCGCCGTTGCTGCCCCAGCCGCACCACAGGGCAGCCGACGCAAGGAGTGGCAGGGCCTGCTCAGCGCACCATGCAGGGCAGCTTGTGGTTGAACTTCCAGCCGGGAATGAGGTACTGCATGGCGATGGCGTCGTCACGCGCGCCCAGGCCATGCTGCAGATAGAGCTGGTGGGCCTTCTCGACTTCCACCATGTCCAGCTCGATGCCCAGGCCCGGCTTCTGCGGCACCTGCACATGGCCGCCCACGATCTGCAGGGGGTCTTTGGTCAGGCGCTGGCCGTCCTGCCAGATCCAGTGGGTGTCGATGGCCGTGACGCGGCCCGGTGCGGCGGCGCCCACATGGGTGAACATGGCCAGGGACACATCAAAGTGGTTGTTGGAATGCGAGCCCCAGGTCAGGCCCCAGTCGCGGCAGGTCTGCGCCACGCGCACCGAACCCGCCATGGTCCAGAAGTGCGGGTCGGCCAGCGGAATATCCACGCTTTGCAGCGACAGCGCGTGGGTGAACTGCCGCCAGTCGGTGGCAATCATGTTGGTGGCCGTGGGCAGGCCGGTGGCGCGGCGGAACTCGGCCATCACCTCGCGGCCGCTGAACCCTTCTTCTGCACCGCAGGGGTCTTCGGCATAGGCCACCACGCCGCGCATTTTCTCGCCCAGGCGAATGGCGTCTTTGAGCAGCCAGCCGCCGTTGGGGTCGAGCGTGACGCGGGCCTCGGGGAAGCGCTCGTGCAGCGCCACCACGGCGTCCACTTCCTCATCGCCGCGCAGCACGCCGCCTTTGAGCTTGAAATCGTTGAAGCCATAGCGCTCGCGCGCGGCCTCGGCCAGGCGCACGATGGACTCTGCCGTCATGGCCTTTTCGTGGCGCAGGCGGAACCAGTCGTTGTCAGCGCCCGGGTCGGTGGCGTAAGGCAGGTCGGTCTTTTCGCGGTCGCCAATGTAGAAGAGGTAGCCCAGCATCTCCACGGCATCGCGCTGCTGGCCTTCGCCGAGCAGCGCGGCCACGGGCACGTTCAGGTGCTGGCCCAGCAAGTCGAGCAAGGCAGATTCCACCGCCGTCACGGCATGGATGGCCGTGCGCAGGTCAAAGGTCTGCAGGCCCCGGCCACCGGAATCCCGGTCAGCAAACTGCTGCTGCATGCGCTGCAGCACCCGCTGGTAGGCGCCAATCGGCTGGCCCACCACCAGCTCGCGGGCGTCTTCCAGCGTCTGGCGAATTTTTTCGCCGCCGGGCACCTCGCCCACCCCGGTGTTGCCGGCGCTGTCCTTGAGCACGACCAGATTGCGGGTGAAGAACGGCGCGTGGGCACCGCTCAGGTTCATCAGCATGCTGTCGCGGCCCGCCACGGGAATGGCGCGCAGTTCGGTCACAACGGGGGTGGAAGACGGGGTCATGGTCAGAGAGAGGAGTAGTTAAAAAGAGGGGCTGCTGTCCGTCGCGGCAACCTGCCGCCCACAGGGCCCGTCAGCGGGCCCCGCAGGCAGGCACATCAATCGGCCTTGATGTTGCGGTCGGCGATCAGCTTCTTCCAGCGGGCGAATTCAGCGGCCTGGTAGGCGGCGAACTGCTCGGGCGTGTTGGCCACGATTTCAAAGCCCAGGTCCAGCAGCTTGGGCTTGACCTGTGCATCGTTCAGCCCGGCCACGATGGCGGCGTGCAGCTTGGCTTTCACATCGGCGGGCAGGCCGCGCGGCGCGGCAAAGGCCTGCCACGAGTACACGTTGGCGTCCTTGATGCCGCCCTCTTCCAGCGTCTGCACCTGGGGCAGCAGGGGCGAGCGCTTGGCGCTGGTGATGGCCAGCGCCCGGAGCTTGCCCGCCTGGATTTGCGGCATGGCGGTGTTGATGTTCATGAACGAGGCATCGACCTGGCCGCCCAGCAAATCGGTCATCACCGGGCCACCGCCACGGTAGGGCACGTGCACGCCGCTGGTGTTGGTCTGCTGCCAGAACAGCTCGGCCGTGAGGTGGTCGCTGCTGCCGTTGCCCGACGAGGCAAAGGTCATCTTGCCCGGCTGGGCCTTGTGAAAGGCAATCACATCGGCCAGCGACTTGTGGGGCGATGCGGCGGGCACCACCAGCACATTGGGCGCCTGCACCGCCACCGTGAGGTAGTCAAAGTCCTTCAGCGCGTCGTAGGGCACCTTGGCCAGCAGGTGGGGGGCAATCACCAGCGGGCCCAGCGAGGTCACCAGCAGGGTGTGCCCGTCAGCCGGCGAGCGCGCCACCGCGCCCGCGCCGATGGTGCCCGTGGCACCGGCCTTGTTGTCCACGATGAAGGTGCCACCCACCTTGTCTTGCAGCTTGGGGATGAGCGTGCGAGCAATCAGGTCGGTGGAGCCGCCGGGGGGGAATGGCACGACCATGGTCACCGGCTTGTCGGGCCAGGCCAGGGCCGAGGTCATGGTCAACGCAGCAGCCACCGCGCACAACAGCTTCTTCATGTTTGTCTCCTTGGGTTGAATGAGAGCACCGGCATTCGGGCGACCGGCTGGGTGGGTTCAGGGTTGGTTCGCGGGGCCTCAGCCTCTACCAGCACCACAGGCCTTTCCACTTCAAGAACCCCTGGCGGTGGTCGCATTACTCAAGGTGGTGGCGCCTGGCCTGGGTACCGAAGGGTCTGGCTTGCCGATGACCCGGTAAGTTTTGGTACCGCTACCAAATTCAGACGGGTAAATGGTAGCGGTACCAAAATTGGCCGTCAATGTCGTACAACTCAGGGTATTCCCGAAATTCTGAAAAGTTTTTGAGTGCACTTCTGCCAGCACCACGAGCCCAAGGGCCTGCCACCGCCGGCAAAAAATTCAGGTCGTATCGCGTTCGACGATGGAGAAGTCCACCTGCACCACGGCGGGGTCCACCTCCCGCCCCTCGGCACGGTCCATCAAATACTGGGCTGCCAGCCTGCCGATGTGCGCGCCATTGATTTGCACCGTGCTCAAGGCGGGCAACATGTCGGCCACAAAGGGCACATCGCCAAAACCCATGATCGCCAGCCGCCCGGGCACGGCAATCTGCCGGGCGCGGGCCTCGGTCGCCACCCCCACGGCCAGCAAGTCAGAGCTGCAGAACACGGCATCAGCCTCGGGGCATTCGTGCACCAGGCGGGCCAGGGCATCACGCCCGCTGCGCAGCGAGCGTTGCGCCCCCACGTTGACCACATGCACCGGGGGCAAGCCCGCCTGCTCGGCGGCCTCGGCAAAGGCAGCGGCGCGCCGCGCAGCCCGCTCGTCTTCGGCGGTGACCAGTGCCAGGCGCTTGCGCCCCTTGGCGACGAAGAACTGCGCCACGGCACGGCCAATATCAAGGTGCGAGAAACCCACCAGCATGTCGATGGGCGTGGGGGTCAGGTCCCAGGTTTCCACCACTGGAATGCCCGAGGCCACCAGGCGCGTGCGCCCCTTGCCTGCACCCATGATGCCGGTGAGAAAGATACCGTCGGGCCGACGGCCAATGATGGCCTCCAGCAGCAACTCCTCCCGGTCGGCGGAGTAGCCCGACTGCCCGAGCATCAGCTGGTAGCCCGCATCAAACAGGGTGCTGTTGAGCGCCTCGATGGTTTCCATGAAGACCGACATCACCGTGCTGGGCACCACCGCCGCAATCAGCCGGCTGCGCGCTGACGCCAGCCCGCCCGCCATGCGGTTGGGCACATAGCCGGTGCGCTGCACGGCATCGAGCACACGCTGGCGCACCTCGGGCGAGACCTGATCGGGGGTGTTCATCACCCGCGATGCCGTGATGGGCGCCACACCTGCGAGTTTGGCCACATCACGCAGGGTGATCGCACCACTGCTGCGGCGCGAGCGCCTGGGGTTGTCTTTTTCAGTCATCAGTGGTTTAAAATGGTACCGGTACCATACACATCACACAAGCCGGCGCAACCTGGGGAGGGATGCGCGCGAAGTGCCAGATCATAGGAGACAGCATGTCCGATTGCCCCACCGATGAGCCCCTGAAACCGCTCACCATCCGCATGCGCGACAGCGACAACGTCGCCATCGTGGCCAACGATGGTGGCCTGCCCGCAGGCACTGCCCTGCCCTCGGGCATGGTGCTGCGCGACAAGGTGCCGCAGGGCCACAAGGTGGCGCTGGTCGATCTGCCCGCCGGGGGTGCGGTGCTGCGCTACGGCATTCCGATTGGCTATGCCATCAGCGACATTCCGGCGGGCAGCTGGGTGCACGAGCGGCTGCTGTCCATGCCCGAGGCGCGCGAGCTGGACGCCCTGCCCATGGCCACCACACGCGGCCAGGCCTGGCCCCCGCTGGAGGGCTACACCTTTGAGGGCTACCGCAACGCCGATGGCTCGGTGGGCACCCGTAACATCCTGGCCATTACCCAGACCGTGCAGTGCGTGGCGGGCGTGACCGAATTTGCCGTGCAGCGCATCAAGCAAGAACTGCTGCCCCGCTACCCCAACGTGGACGACGTGGTGGCGCTGGAACACGGCTACGGCTGCGGTGTGGCGATTGACGCGCCCGACGCCATCATTCCCATCCGCACCCTGCGCAACCTGAGCCTGAACCCCAACTTTGGCGGCGAGGTGATGGTGGTGAGCCTGGGCTGCGAAAAGCTGCAGCCCGAGCGTTTGCTGCCCCCCGGCTCCATCCCCGTGGTGGACGAGCGCAGCAGCACGCAGGGGCTGGATGTGGTGTGCCTGCAGGACGAAGCCCATGTGGGCTTCATGTCGATGGTGGAGTCCATCATGCGGCAGGCTCAGACGCACCTGCAGCGCCTGAACGCGCGCTGTCGCGAAACCGTGCCTGCCAGCGAACTGGTGGTGGGCGTGCAGTGCGGGGGCAGCGATGCGTTCTCGGGCGTCACCGCCAACCCGGCCGTGGGCTTTTGCACCGACCTGCTGGTGCGGGCTGGTGCCAGCGTGATGTTCTCGGAAACGACTGAAGTGCGCGACGGCATTGCGCAGCTCACGGCCCGCGCCGCCACCCCCGAGCTGGCCGAAGCCATGGTGCGCGAGATGGCCTGGTACGACGCCTACCTGCAGCGCGGCAGCGTGGACCGCAGTGCCAACACCACGCCCGGCAACAAGAAGGGCGGGCTGTCCAACATCGTCGAAAAGGCCATGGGCTCCATCGTCAAGTCCGGCTCCGCTCCTATCGTGGGTGTGCTCTCGCCGGGCGAAAAGCTACAAACCCGGGGCCTGACCTATGCGGCCACCCCCGCCAGCGACTTCATCTGCGGCACCCTGCAACTGGCTGCGGGCATGAACCTGCATGTGTTCACCACCGGCCGCGGCACGCCTTACGGGCTGGCCGAGTGCCCCGTCATCAAGGTGGCTACCCGCACCGACCTGGCCCGCCGCTGGCACGACCTGATGGACGTGAACGCAGGCACCATTGCCGAAGGCAAGGCCACCATTGAAGAGGTGGGCTGGCAGCTCTTTCACCTGATGCTGGACGTGGCCAGCGGCCGCAAGAAGACCTGGGCCGAACACTGGAAGCTGCACAACGCCCTGGTGCTGTTCAACCCGGCGCCGGTGACCTGAGCCGCAGCAGGCCTCTTTCACGTAGCAGCGTTGGAGGGAGGTGCCTGGCAAAGCCAGCACCGCCCTTTTTTTAACAATTCGGCTTGATATTGATCAGCTGTCACTGCTGGGGGTACTCGTACAGTCAACGCTTCATTGCTTCTGTGCGCCACCATGTCCATCGAACTCTATCGCGACAAGAATCATGCTTGCATCATGTTCACCGACCTCATCGAGGAGGATGGGCAGGCAGTGCAGGCCAACCAGTTCCTGATCGTGGACGATGACACCGGTGCCATCATCGACCCGGGCGGCAACCTGGCGTTCAACGAACTGTTCATGGGGATGACGAAGCATTTCCCGCCCCACAAGCTGTCGTACCTGATCGCCTCCCACGCAGACCCGGACATCATTGCCTCGCTGGACCGGTGGCTCACCAGCACCAAGGCATCGCTGGTCATCTCCCGCGTGTGGGAGCGCTTTGCGCCGCACTTCACCAAAGTGGGCAAGACAGAAAACCGCGTCATCGGCGTGCCCGACAGCGGTGGTCACTTGCCCCTGGGGCGGCATGAACTGGTGCTGTTGCCAGCCCACTTCATGCACTCCGAAGGCAACTTCCATTTCTACGACCCGGTCAGCAAGATCCTGTTCACGGGTGACCTGGGCGTGTCGATGATGTCCGGCGCCGAGGCCAGCCGCCCCGTCACCGATCTGCAGGCCCACATTCCCCGCATGGAAGGCTTCCACCGCCGCTACATGGTGTCCAACAAGGTCCTGCGGTTGTGGGTGAACATGGCCCGGCAACTGGACATTGCCATGATCGTGCCGCAGCACGGCGCCCCCATCATGGGCAAGCCAGCCATCCAGGATTTCTTTGCGTGGATCGAAAACCTCAAATGCGGCATCGACCTGTTTGATGACCGTGCCTACCAGGTGCCCACAGCGCACATCGACCCCGTGACGCGCCAGATGCGTCCCGCCTTGCGGCAGGTGGGTTGACACTCTGAGCAGGGCTGCCGGCGGGCGGGCCCTGCTTTCTGGCAACAAGCCGCACGACAAACGAGTTTTGGAGCCTCCCCTCGAACAAGGGCTCTCACCGCCTCGCTAACGACTTGGCCGACAGACCACCGCCGGTGGTCAGCCGTTGGCAGAGACTCAGCCCTGCTTCTTCAAGCGCATTTCCGCCGCCTGCGCATGGGCCTGCAGGCCCTCGCCGTAGGCCAGCTCGGCAGCGATTTTCCCAAGCACCTGGGCACCCGCTTCGCTCACCTCGATGAGGCTGCTGCGTTTCTGGAAGTCGTACACGCCCAGCGGCGAGGAGAAGCGCGCCGTGCCGCTGGTGGGCAGCACGTGGTTGGGGCCTGCGCAGTAGTCGCCTAGGCTTTCGGAGGTGTACGCCCCCAGGAAGATCGCGCCCGCGTGGCGCAGCAGTGGCTCCCAGCGGTGTGGCTCGTTGCTGCTGACCTCCAAGTGCTCTGGAGCGATGCGATTGCTGATCGCGCAGGCTTCTTCCATGTCCTTCGTCAGGATCAGCGCACCCCGGCCGGAAAGGCTCTTGGCGATGATTTCGGCGCGCGGCATGGTGGGCAGCAGGCGGTCGATTTCGCGCTGCACGGCGTCCAGGTAGGCGGCGTCGGGGCACAGCAGGATGGACTGGGCCAGCTCGTCGTGCTCGGCCTGGCTGAAAAGGTCCATCGCCACCCAGTCGGGCGGCGTGGTGCCGTCGGCCAGTACCAGAATTTCACTGGGGCCCGCAATCATGTCGATGCCCACGGTGCCGAACACGCGCTTCTTGGCGCTGGCCACGTAGGCGTTGCCAGGGCCGGTGATCTTGTCCACCTTGGGCACGGTTTCGGTGCCGTAGGCCAGCGCGGCGACGGCCTGCGCACCGCCGATGGTGAAGGCGCGGGTCACACCGGCCACGTAGGCAGCAGCCAGCACCAGCGCGTTCTTTTCGCCCTTGGGGGTGGGCACGACCATGATGATTTCACCCACACCGGCCACGTGTGCAGGAATGGCGTTCATCAACACGCTGGAGGGGTACGCCGCCTTGCCGCCCGGCACATAGATGCCCACGCGGTCCAGTGGCGTGACCTTTTGGCCCAGCAGGGTGCCGTCTTCGTCGCGGTAGCTCCAGCTCTCGCCCGAGGCTTTTTTCTGCGCTTCGTGGTAGCTGCGCACGCGTTTCGCGGCGGCTTGCAGGGCATCGCGCTGGGCTTGCGGAATGGCATCAAACGCGGCCTTGAGCTCTGCCTGCGTCAACTCCAAAGCAGACAACTGCGAAGCCGTGAGGCCGTCGAAGCGGGCGGTGTACTCCAGCACCGCCGCGTCGCCGCGCTTTTGCACATCGGCCAGGATGTCGGCCACGCGCTGCTCGATGGCCGCGTCGGTGTCGGCAGACCAATGCAGGCGGGCTGCAAAATCAGCCTCAAAAGTGGCTGCAGCGGTTGACAGACGAGCGGGAGCAGCTACCAATTTCATAGTGCGTTGCAGTTCAGGTTTCAGTTTTGCTCTGCCGGAATGGCCGAGGCAAAGGCATTGATGATGCGGCGCAGCGGTTCGCGCTTGAGCTTGAGTGCCGCCTGGTTGACCACCAGGAACGAGCTGATGTCCATGATGCGCTCCACCTCCACCAAATGGTTGGCCTTGAGGGTGTTGCCGGTGGAGACCAGATCGACGATGGCGTCGGCCAGGCCGGTGAGCGGGGCCAGCTCCATGCTGCCGTAGAGCTTGACCATGTCCACGTGCACGCCCTTGGTCGCAAAGAATTCGCGGGCGATGGAGGTGTACTTGGTGGCCACCTTCAGGCGCGAGCCTTGCTTGACAGCGCGCTCATAGTCAAAGTCTTTGCGCACAGCCACGCTCACGCGGCACTTGGCGATGCGCAAGTCCAGCGGCTGATACAGGCCCTGGCTGCCATGCTCGATCAGGGTGTCCTTGCCCGTCACGCCCAAATCCGCGCCGCCGTATTCCACATAGGTGGGCACATCGGACGCTCGCACCAGCACCACGCGCACGTCAGGCTGGTTGGTGGGCAGGATGAGCTTGCGCGACTTTTCGGGGTCTTCCAGCACCTCGATGCCCGCAGCAGCCAGCAGCGGCAGGGTTTCTTCAAAGATGCGGCCCTTGGAAAGCGCCAGGGTGATCATCGTCATGTTTTTAATTACTCCACTGTTTCTTGCCTGCTACTGCACTGCGATTTGTGCGCGCCCTATGCCGGGGACGCCGTGCAAGGGCCGCCCCGCCGCACGGGCGTCGTCCCCCTTCCCACGCGCAGCGTGAGAGAAGGGGGAAGAGGCGAAGCCGCTCAGGGGGATGACAATTCATCTCACTCGCTCGATGTCGGCACCGATGCCGCGCAGTTTGGCTTCCATGCAGTCGTAGCCACGGTCGAGGTGGTAGATGCGGTCCACCATGGTTTCGCCATCAGCCACCAAGCCCGCGATGACCAGGCTGGCCGAGGCGCGCAGGTCGGTCGCCATCACGGTGGCGCCCGACAGGCGTGGCACGCCTTCGATGACCGCCACCTTGCCGTCCACCTGGATTTTGGCGCCCAGGCGAACCAGCTCATTGACGTGCATGAAGCGGTTTTCAAAAATCGTCTCGGTCACCGTGGCCGTGCCCTGGGCAATGCAGTTGAGCGCCATGAACTGCGCCTGCATGTCGGTAGGGAAACCGGGGTATTCGGTGGTGCGAAAGCCCTGGGCCTTGAGCGTGGCGCCGCCAGTGCTTTCCACACGGATGCCGCCTTCCACCGCCTGCACGGTGGCGCCCGCTTCGCGCAGCTTTTCAATCACAGCGTCGAGGTGGTCGGCACGGCCATGGCGCAGCACCACATCGCCACCCGTGGCGGCCACGGCGCACAGGAAGGTACCCGCTTCGATGCGGTCAGCCACCACGCGGTGGGTGCAGCCGTGCAGCTTTTCGACGCCCTGGATGCGGATGCGGCTGGTGCCGTGGCCTTCGATCTTCGCGCCCATGGCGATCAGCATCTCGGCCAGGTCCGAAATTTCGGGCTCTTGCGCGGCGTTTTCCAGCACCGTCTCGCCCTCGGCCAGCGCAGCGGCCATCATGAAATTTTCGGTGCCCGTCACAGTGACCATGTCAGTGGTAATGCGGGCGCCCTTCAGCCGCGTCCAGCCTGCGGGCAGCTTGGCGATCATGTAGCCGTGCTCGACCACGATCTCGGCGCCCATGGCGGCCATGCCCTTGATGTGCTGGTCCACCGGGCGCGAACCAATGGCGCAACCACCGGGCAGCGACACCGTGGCCTCGCCAAAGCGCGCCAGCAGCGGGCCCAGCGCCAGCACCGAGGCGCGCATGGTCTTGACCAGCTCGTAAGGGGCCTCGGGCCAGTTCAAAGCGCTGGCGTCAATGCGCACCGTGCCGTCGTCAGCCCGCTCGGCCGTCACACCCATGTTGCGGATGAGCTTGAGCATGGTGCTCACGTCCTGCAATTGGGGCACGTTGAGCAGGGTCACGGGCTCGGCCGTGAGCAGTGCGGCGCACAACTCCGGCAAGGCGGCATTTTTGGCACCAGACACCAGCACCTCGCCTTGCAAGGTACGGCCGCCGCGGATCAGGAGTTTGTCCATCTCAAAAAACCAGAATATGAATCAAAAGTGCCTCCAGCGCTTTCGTGTCAAGCGCCAGCAGCTATCAATACAGTAGCAAGCCGAATCAGGCCTGCTGGGTGGCCCACTCGGCGGGCGTAAAAGTCTTCATCGACAATGCATGCACTTCGTCGGTCTGCATGCGGTTGCCCAGGGTGGCGTACACGCGGCGCTGGCGCTGCAGGGTGCGCTGGCCCTCGAACTCGGCCGAAACGATGGTGGCGTACCAGTGGCGGCCGTCGCCCTCCAGGGTGATGTGGTCGCAGGCCAGGCCAGCGCTGATGATGTCTTTGAGTTGGTCTGCAGTCATTTCAGTTTCTGATTTTGTAGCCAGTGCGCAGCAGGTGCACGGCCAGTGCGCTTACCGCAAGCCAGGCCAGGCCGACGATGCCCAGGCTGACCCAGGGCGACACATCGCTTTGACCAAAGAAGCCGTAGCGGAAGCCGTCGATCATGTAGAAAAACGGGTTGAGGTGGCTCACGGTCTGCCAGAACGGCGGCAGCGACTGAATGGAGTAGAACACGCCCGACAGGAAGGTCATGGGCACGATGATGAAGTTCTGGAACGCGGCCATCTGGTCGAACTTGTCGGCCCACAGCCCCGCAATCAAGCCCAGCGTGGCCAGCAGCGCGGCGCCCAGCAGGGCAAACAGCAGGATCCACAGCGGCGCCGCAAACTCCGGCCGTGCAAACGCCAGGGTAACGATGAACACACCGAGCCCCACCACCAGGCCGCGCACCACCGACGAGCCCACATAGGCCACGAACCACGCCCAGTGCGACAGCGGCGTGAGCAGCACAAACACCAGGCTGCCCATGATCTTGCTCTGGATGATGCTGGACGAGCTGTTGGCAAACGCGTTTTGCAGCACGCTCATCATCACAAGGCCTGGCACCAGAAACGCGGTGTAGCTGATGCGGTCGTACACCTTCACATGGTCTTCGAGCACATGGCCGAAGATCAGCAGGTACAGCACGGCGGTGAGCACCGGCGCGGCCACGGTCTGGAAGCTGACTTTCCAGAAACGCAGCACTTCTTTATAAAAAAGCGTCTGCCAACCCGTCATAGCGCCACCTCGGACAAAGGAATGTTGGAAGCCGAGGTACCCGACATCACTTGCAAGAACACATCCTCCAGGTCGGGCCGGCGGATCTCCATGTCCTGCACATCCACGCCAGCGACGCGCAGCGTAGCCAGGTGGTTTTCAATTTCCGCCGCGTCCTGCGCAGGCAACTGGACGATGCGCCCCGTGACCCGCGCGATGGATGCCAGCGCAGCAGGCAGAACCGCGTCGGTCTTGAACTGCAGCACGCTGCCAGAAGCGGCCTTGAGCAGCTCGGACGTGCGATTGAGCGCCACCACCTGCCCCGCCTTGAGCATGGCGATGCGGCCGCACAGCGCCTCGGCCTCTTCCAGGTAATGGGTGGTGAGCAGCACCGTGTGCCCTTCCTTGTTCAGGCGGGCGATGAAGTGCCACAGCGTCTGGCGCAGCTCTACGTCCACACCGGCGGTGGGCTCGTCCAGCACGATGATGGGCGGCTTGTGCACCAGCGCCTGGGCGACCAGCACGCGGCGCTTCATGCCGCCCGAGAGCTGGCGCATGTTGGCGTTGGCCTTGTCGGCCAGGCCCAGGTTTTCGAGCAGCTCGTCAATCCAGGCGTCGTTGTTCTTCACACCGAAATAGCCGGACTGAAAGCGCAGCGCCTCGCGCACGTTGAAAAAGGGGTCGAACACCAGCTCCTGCGGCACGATGCCCAGCTTGCGGCGGGCATCGGCATAGTTGGCTTGCACATCGCTGCCCTGCACCAGCACACGGCCACTGGTGGCGCGGCCCAGGCCCGCCAGGATGCTGATGAGGGTGGTTTTGCCGGCGCCATTGGGCCCGAGGAGCCCAAAAAACTCGCCCTGTTCAATGTCCAGGCTGACTTGGTTCAGCGCCTGGAAAGGGCCTTTGGGCGTTGCAAAGGTCTTGGAGATGGCTTGGAATGAGACTGCGGGCATGAAGCCCCCGATTTTACGGGCTGGGGGCGGTCTGTGCTCGTCTGCCCCCATCAGGCCGCATCGTTGAGCAGGCCATCCACCCCATACAGCCCCGCCATGCCCTGCAGCGCCTGTGGCAGGCCCTGCACGGCAAAGCGCAGCCCGGCGGCCAGCGCTTCGCGCCGAAACTCCAGCAGCACGGCCAGGGCCGAGGTGTCAAACACGCGCAGCGGGGCGGCGTCTACCACCAGGGCGCTGCCCGGCGCAGCCCCACCCACCGACTGCAGCAACTGCGCCAAACAGGCGGTGGCCTGGCGGTGGGTCAGCTCGGAGGGCAAACGCAGTGCGGCGGCGGCAGAGGTCGTCATGGCTTGGGGAATGAAGAGAAGTTGCGCGCCAACGGTCAGCCTTTGCCGGCGTTCGACTTGTTGCGGGCTACCAGCGTGTCGATCAGGCCATCAATGCCCTTGGCGTTGATTTCCTGCGCGAACTGGCTGCGGTAGGTTTCTACCAGCCAAACGCCCAGCACATTGAGGTTGTAAATCTTCCAGCCCGCGCCCTCGCCCGGCGTCTTTTCCAGGCGGTAGTCGAGCTGAATGGGGTCCCCCTTGCCCACGATTTCGGTGCGCACCAGCACATCCTTGTCGTCTGCGGCCGCCCGCATGGGTTTGATGCGCACCGTCTGGTCGCTCACCTGCGCCAAGGCGCCTGCGTAAGTGCGCACGAGCAAAACCTTGAACTCGTCCTGCAAGCGCTTTTGCTGTTCTGGCGTGGCCTGGCGCCAGCCGGGGCCCACCGCAGCAGCAGTCATGCGGCGAAAGTTCACGTTGGGCATCACGGTCTTGTCCACCAGCGCGATCACCTTGTCGATATCACCCGCCTGGATGGCCTTGTCAGCGCGCACGGTGTTGAGCACGTCCTCCGAAAGGCGCTTGATCAGCGCATCCGGCGTCTCATCGGCCGCCAGCGCCGCCAGTGGCAGCCCCAGCGCATAAACGGTTCCAGCAGCAAGGGCAGCACGCCCCAATTCACGTCGATTCATCATTCTTTTGGCTCCAGCTGCACCACGGGCAGCCTTGATGGCATTTTGTTCTGGGCTCTCAGCACACAGGCTTCTGCTGTGTACCAAGGTGCAAGCATATGCAACGCCGCGCGCAATCCACGCAGCATCACGGGCTTATCGGGTCTTAGCGGTCGGGCTCGGGCGGCAGCACGCCGTCGTTGGCGCCGCGATCTGCATCGTCCTTGAACAGCGGCTCGCTCGACTGGCCTTTACGCAACTGCATGTAAACGTCGCGGGTGAAGGAATATTTGTCGAGCGCGGCATTGTCGATCACAGACCCGGCGCGCAACAAGTTCGCGCGCGTGTCCACCATGCGCAGGGCGTACAGCGAATTGCGGTCAGACACCGGACGCACCTGCCGCAACAGGTTGCCATTCACATCCAGCGGCAGTGCCACAGCATCGCGCAGCGTGGAGGGCCCCAGCAGGGGCAGCACCACATACGGACCGGTGTCCACGCCCCAGCGCCCCAGCGTGAGGCCGAAGTCCTGGCGGGACCGCTCAATGCCCAACTCGCTGGCCACATCCAGCAAGCCGCCCAGGCCAAAGATGGTGTTCACATTCACCCGCATGAAGCTGTTGGCCGTGCCCTCGGCACGCAACTGCAGCAGGTTGTTCACAAACGACCACACATCGGACAGGTTGCCGAAGAAGTTGCTCACGCCCGTACGCACCGGCGTTGGCGTCACCTCCACATACGCCGTGGCCACGGGTTTCAGAATGGCCGCATCCACATCATCGTTGAAGCGCGTCATGCTGCGGTTGTAGGACTCGAACGGGTCGTCCGGGTTGGAACGCGGGCCACTGGCGCAGCCCACCAGTGCCAGCGCGGCCAATACGGGCAAGCCCCGGCGGGCCCAGGCCGCGAGTCGGGGTTGGGCCGCCTTCACTGCGGGGGCGTCATTGACTGTCGATGTTTTCATTTGTTGGTGTCCGTCCCTGCGGATTTGCCGCCGTCTTCGGCCTTGTTATAGAGGAACTGGCCGATCAGGTTTTCCAGCACTACGGCCGACTGCGTGGCCGTGACCGTATCCCCGGCCACCAGGTTTTTCTCGTCGGCGCCCGCTTCAATGCTGATGTACTGCTCACCCAGCAAACCGCTGGTCAAAATCTTCAGCGAGCTGTCTTTGGGGAAAGCGTAGCGATCATCCATGGACAAGGTCACACGCGCCTGAAAGGTCTTGTCATCAAACGTGATGGATTCCACACGCCCGACCACCACACCCGCGCTGCGCACTGCTGCCTGGGGCTTGAGGCCACCGATGTTGTCAAACCGCGCACTGATGAGGTAACCCTTTTGAAAATTGAAACTGAGCAGGTTGGCCGACTGCAGCGCCAGGAACACCAGCGCCACTGCACCCAGCATCACAAACAACCCGACCCACACATCATTTTTGGAGCGTTGCACGCTGATCCTTCCACCACCGGGCGAGCCGGCATCAAATACTGAACATCAAGGCCGTGAGGACGAAGTCCAACGCCAGCACGGCCAACGAGGCAATGACCACCGTGCGCGTGGTGGCACGGGAAACCCCCTCGGGCGTAGGGCGGGCCTCAAAACCCTGCAAAAGCGCAATGAACGTCACGGTGAAGCCAAACACCAGGCTTTTGAGCACGCCATTGCCCACGTCTTTCCACACATCCACCCCGCCCTGCATCTGGCTCCAGAAGGCGCCGGGGTCGATGCCGATCATCAGCACGCCCACCACCCAGCCGCCAATCACGCCCACGGCGCTGAACACGGCAGCCAGCAAGGGCATGGTGATGACACCGGCCCAAAACCGGGGGGCGAGGATGCGGCGCACCGGATCCACGGCCATCATTTCCATGGCGCTGAGCTGCTCACCCGCACGCATGAGGCCGATCTCGGCCGTCAGCGAAGTACCTGCACGCCCCGCGAACAACAAAGCCGTGACCACCGGGCCCAGCTCGCGCACCAGCGACAGCGCCACCAAAAGGCCCAGCGCTTCCGAAGATCCGTAGCGCTGCAGCGTGTAATACCCCTGCAGGCCCAGCACAAAACCGACAAAGAGCCCCGACACCGCAATGATGGCCAGGGAGTAGTTGCCCAGAAAGTGCACCTGATCGCGCACCAGCCCTGGCCGCGCAAACGCCGCGCCCACCAACTGCATCAGGCGAGCAAACAGCCGGGCGCCACGGCCAATGTCGGCCAGTTTCGACCGCACGGCAAAACCGAGGTTGGCGGGATGGAACCAGTTCATGGCCGTGCCCCTGCGGTAGGGCCAAAGTCCTGGGCGGCATCAGGCCCTGGGTAGTGGAAGGGCACGGGCCCCACCGGCAGCGCATTCACGAACTGGTGCACCAGCGGGTCGGTGCTGGCCATCACCTCCGCAGGGGTGCCCTGCGCCGCCACCACACCCGGCCCCAGAACGATGACGTGGTCCGCCAGATGGAAGGTCGCCGTGAGGTCGTGCGACACCAGCACGCTGGTCAGGCCCATGGCATCGTTGAGCTGGCGGATGAGCTGAGCCGTGGTGCCTAGCGAGATCGGGTCCAGGCCCGCAAAGGGCTCGTCGTACATGATGAGTTCGGGGTCGAGCGCAATGGCCCGGGCCAGGGCCACACGCCGGGCCATGCCGCCGGATATCTGGCTGGGCAGCAAATCCCGCGCCCCGCGCAAGCCCACGGCGTTCAGCTTCATCAGCACCACATCGCGGATCAGGGCTTCAGACAAGTCCGTGTGCTCGCGCAGCGGAAAGGCCACGTTCTCAAACACGCTCAGGTCGGTGAACAACGCTCCGAACTGGAACAGCATGCCCATGCGACGGCGCGCTGCGAACAGGCCAGCCGTATCAAGCTGGCCCACGTCCTGCCCATCAAAAAGAACCTGGCCGTTTTGTGCGCGTTGCTGCCCGCCAATCAACCGCAAGACCGTGGTTTTGCCCCCGCCCGAGGCGCCCATGAGCGCCGTGACCTTGCCGCGTGGCACTTGCAGCGACACGTCGCGCAGGATCACCCGCTCCCCATAGGAGAAGGTGACATTGCGCAAGTCAACGAGGGCGGAAGTGTCTGGCATTCAAAAGTGCAGGGACAAAGCAAACGAAAAGGAACGGGCAAACCCCGATTGTCGCGGCGCAGCATTCACCGCAGAAGGCGCTATGGTAATCCATGCATCTATACATACATTCACGTTTGTTTGTTTCTGAAACGTGAATGCTGTGTTCGCAATGTCGGAGGCTGCGCACTAGTGAGTAACAGCACTCCCATCCGGAGGGTCGGGGCAACCCACGCGCGTCACATCAGAGGCCTGCTACAGCATATGGTTCAAAAAAGCCCGGCTGCGCTCGTGGCCCGGGCTACCAAAAAACTCGGCAGCAGGCCGCGTTTCCAGCAGCTCGCCCTGGTCCATGAAGGCCACGGTGTGCGCCACCTCGCGCGCAAAGCCCATTTCGTGCGTCACCACCAGCATGGTCATGCGCTCCTGGGCCAGGGCGCGCATGGTGCGCAGCACCTCGCCCGTCAGTTCGGGGTCGAGCGCCGAGGTGGGCTCGTCGAACAGCATGATGTCGGGCTCCATGGCCAGTGCCCGGGCGATGGCCACACGCTGTTTTTGCCCACCCGACAGGCGCGCGGGGTAGTTGTCACGCTTGGCACGCAGGCCCACTTTGTCCAGCAGCGCTTCAGCGCGGGCGATGGCTTCGTCACGGGCCATGCCGCGCACCACCATGGGCGCTTCGATGAGGTTCTCCAGCACCGTGAGGTGAGGGAACAGGTTGAAGTGCTGGAACACCATACCGGTCTTGCGGCAGATGCGGCGCACTTCGGCCTCGCTGACATACGTGCAGTTGCCCGCGGCATCCGTCTGCGCCAGGGCCTCGCCTTCGATGGCGATGAAGCCGCGGTCGATGGTTTCCAGGTGGTTCAGGCAGCGCAGGAAGGTGCTCTTGCCCGAGCCCGAAGGCCCGATCAGCGCCACCACTTCGCCCTGCCCCACCGTGAGCGAGACATTGCGCAGCACGGGCACACGCCCAAAGGTTTTGTGGATGCCCCGCGCCTCGATCATGGGCTGGCTGGCGGCAGCGGCGCATGCGCGCTCATTCGTCGTGCTTGGCATAACGTTTCTCCAGACGCTGAAAGCCCCAGGTGAGCACCAGGGTCATCACAAGATAGAAAGCCGCCGCCACGATGAAGGGCGTGGTGGTGAAGTCACGCTGCACGATGCCGCGCGCTGCACGCAGCAAGTCGTTGAGGGCCAACACGTAGATGAGCGAGGTGTCTTTGACCAAGGTGATGGTCTCGTTGCTCATGGGCGGCAGGATGCGGCGCACCATTTGCGGCAACACGATGCGGCGCATGGTCTGGCCATAGCTCATGCCCAGCACCTTGGCGCCTTCGTATTGGCCCCGGTCAATGGACTGGATGCCCGCGCGGAAGATTTCAGCAAAGTACGCCGCGTAGTTCAGCGCGAAGGCGACCACGGCAGCAGGAAAATCTGGCAGCCGCACACCGATCACCGGCACGAATGGCAGCGCAAAGTAGATGAACAACATCTGCAGCATGAGCGGCGTGCCCCGCATGAGCCAGATGTAGCCATTGACGAAGGCCGACAAGGCCTTCCAGCGCGACACGCGCGCCAACGCCAACACCAGCCCCAGCGGCACCGCCAGCAGCAGGGTGATGACAAAAAGCTTCAGGGTGACGGTAGCGCCTTGCGCCAGCGGCCCCAGAAGTGAGAGAACGTAATCCATGCTGTCGCGACAGTTCCGTGTGTTTTTTGCTCTTGGCCGTTACCACTGGCGCGACCTAAGTCAGCGACCGCCGCGCAAGGGCCGCCCCGCCGCGCTGGCGGTGTCCCCCTTCCGCATCGCGTAGCGATGCCAGAGAAGGGGGAAGGCGCGCAGCGCCTCAGGGGGTTGTCCCTTATTTGATGATGTTCTTACCGAACCACTGTTCGGCAATCTTGGCAGCGGCGCCATCGGCCTTCATGTCGGCCAGAGCCTTGTCGAGCTTGCCCTGCAGCTCGGTGTCGTCCTTGCGCACGCCCACGCCGTAGTCTTCCGTGCCGAAGTGGGCTTCCAGAACCACGTAGTCCTGGGGCTTCTTGGCCACGTAGTAACGGCCCACCACTTCGTCCACCACCACGGCATCCAGGCGGCCGGTGGACAGGTCCATCAGCGCGGTCACGTTGTCGCCAAAGGTCTTGAAGTCCTTGAAGCTCTTGAAGACGGCGTCTTCCTTCTTCACGGCGTCCACGGCGCTGCTGCCTTCCTGGGCGCCCACGGTCTTGCCGGCCAAGTCGGCCTTGGTCTTGATGGCGGAGCTGGCTGCCACCACGATGATCTGGTGGTTTTCCATGTAAGGCGCAGTGAAGGCAATGTTCTGCTTGCGCTCTTCGGTGATGGTCAGGCCGTTCCACAGCGCGTCCACGCGCTTGCCCGACAGTTCGGCTTCCTTGGCGCTCCAGTCGATGGGCTTGAAGCTCACTTCCAGGCCCAGGCGCTTGGCGGCTTCCTTGGCCATGTCGATGTCAAAACCCACCAGCTCGTTCTTCTCGTCACGGAAACCCATGGGCGGGAAGTTGTCGTCCAGGCCCACAACGATCTTGGTCACCGCGGCTGGCGCGGGCGTGGCGGCTGCAGGCGCGGGGGTTTCGGTCTTGCTGCACCCAGCAAGCAAGGCGCCCAGCAAAACGAGGGCAGCGGCAGCGGTCTTCTTCATGGCAAATCGACTCTCAAAACACAAAAATAAAACACGGCACGCAATCGCGGCCGTGGCGCAGAACCCATGATTGTCCCTTAGAACCTGTTCTTATGACGTCCAGCCGGGCACCTGCACACCTGAGCGGCGCCCTAGCACTTCATGCCAAAACAGCCTCCAGCGCCCATTCAATAAGCGCAACCAGCTATCAAAACAGGAGCAATGAAAAAGCGCCCCGCAGGGCGCTTGGCACGGTGAGCGGCGCCGCAGCGCCTTCGCTCAGCGTGGCAGGTCGGAGTAACCCATCAGGAACTCGTCCACCGAGCGGGCAGCCTGGCGGCCTTCGCGAATGGCCCACACCACGAGCGACTGGCCGCGGCGGATGTCGCCCGCAGCGAACACCTTGGGCACGTTGGTGGCGTAGCCGCCGTCAAAGTCCGTCGTGGCGCGGGCATTGCCGCGAGCGTCCTTCTCCACGCCAAAGGCGTCGAGCACCGTCGCCACCGGGCTCACAAAGCCCATGGCCAGCAGCACCAGGTCGGCCTTGAAGACCTTTTCGGTGCCAGGCACTTCAACGAACTTGCCGTCCTTGAATTCGACCTGCACGGTCTTGAGGCCGGTGACCTTGCCCTTGTCGCCCATGAACTCCTTGGTGGAGATGGCAAATTCACGCTCGCAACCCTCTTCGTGGCTAGAAGAGGTGCGCAGCTTGTAGGGCCAGTAGGGCCAGACCAAAGGCTTGTTCTCCTGCTCGGGGGGCATGGGCATCAACTCGAACTGGGTCACGCTGGCCGCGCCATGGCGGTTGCTGGTGCCCACGCAGTCAGAGCCGGTGTCACCGCCGCCGATCACAACGACGTGCTTGCCATCGGCTCGCAGCTGGCCCTTGACCTTGTCGCCCGCGTTCACGCGGTTTTGCTGGGGCAGGAACTCCATCGCGAAGTGGATGCCATCGAGGTCGCGGCCGGGCACGGGCAGGTCGCGCGATTGCTCGGCGCCACCGGTCAGCAGCACGGCGTCAAACTCTTTTTGCAGCTCTTCTGGCGTGACGGTTTCCTTGGCCAGATTGGTGACCTTGGAGCCCTTGCCCAGCGGGTCCTTGGCGGCGCCCACCACCACACCGGTGCGGAAGACCACCCCCTCGGCCTTCATCTGCTCCACACGGCGGTCGATGTGCGACTTTTCCATCTTGAAGTCAGGAATGCCGTAGCGCAGCAGGCCGCCCACGCGGTCGTTCTTTTCAAACACCGTCACATCGTGGCCCGCGCGGGCCAGTTGCTGAGCCGCCGCCATGCCCGCAGGGCCTGCACCCACCACGGCCACCTTCTTGCCCGTCTTGTGCTTGGGCGGCCGCGGCTGCACCCAGCCTTCAGCCCAGGCGCGATCGATGATCGCGTGTTCGATGGACTTGATGCCCACCGCGTCGTCGTTCACGTTGAGCACGCATGCTGCCTCGCAGGGTGCAGGGCAGATGCGGCCGGTGAACTCGGGGAAGTTGTTGGTGCTGTGCAGCACCTCGATCGCGCTCTTCCAGTCGGCGTGATACACCAGATCGTTGAAGTCCGGAATGATGTTGTTGACCGGACAGCCGTTGCTGCAGAACGGCGTGCCGCAGTCCATGCAGCGCGCGGCTTGCACCTTGGCCTGGCTCTCATCGAGGCCAATGACGAATTCCTTGTAGTGCTTCAGGCGCTCGGGCACGGGCTTGTAGCCCTCTTCGATGCGCTCGTATTCCATGAAGCCAGTAGTTTTTCCCATGACGGAGTGTCCTTGTCTATGAATGTGGTGCGAAGGTCTGCGGGGTCACCTTATTTGGCGGGTACTGCTTCTTTTTTAGTAGCAGCTACCGCTGGTGTAGCGGACTCCTCCAGCACTTTCCGTTCATAAATCTCAGCCAGCGCGCGCTTGTACTCGGTGGGGAACACCTTGACGAATTTGGCGCGCGAAGCAGCCCAGTTGTCCAGCAACTCGCGGGCGCGCTTGCTGCCCGTCCAGCGGTTGTGGTCTTCCAGCAGCTTCTTGAGCTGGGCTTCATCGGTCTGGCCGTTGTGCCAGATCGAGCGGGGCACGGTGGCTTCTTGCTCAGCAGAGGGCAGGATGCGTTCCAGCGCGACCATCGACATGTTGCAGCGCGACTCGAACAAACCGTCTTCGTCGTACACATACGCCACGCCGCCGCTCATGCCCGCCGCAAAGTTGCGGCCCGTCTTGCCCAGCACCACCACGGTGCCGCCGGTCATGTATTCGCAACCGTGGTCGCCCGTGCCTTCGACCACCGCCGTGGCACCCGACAGACGCACGGCAAAACGCTCGCCCGCCACGCCGCTGAAGAACGCCTCACCCGTGGTGGCACCGTACATCACCGTGTTGCCCACGATGGTGTTGCGCACTGCGTCGCCACGGAAGTCGATGCTGGGGCGCACGATGACGCGGCCGCCCGACAGGCCCTTGCCTGTGTAGTCGTTGGCATCGCCAATCAAATACAGCGTGATGCCGCGTGTGAGGAATGCACCGAACGACTGGCCGCCCGTGCCTTCCAGCTGAATGCGGATGGTGTCGTCCGGCAGGCCTTCAGGGTGCACGCGGGTCACCGCGCCCGAGAGCATCGCGCCGACCGAGCGGTTCACGTTGCGCGCCACTTCGATGAACTGCACGCGCTCGCCCTTTTGAATGGCGGGCTGGCTGCGCTCGATGAGCTTGCGGTCCAGCGTGTGCTCGATGTTGTGGTCTTGCACGTCCACATGGAAGCGCGGCACATCGGCAGGCACGTTGGGCTGGGCGAACAGGCGGCTGAAGTCCAGGCCACGTGCCTTCCAGTGCTCGATACCGTTGCGCATGTCGAGCAGGTCGGTGCGACCGATCATGTCGTCGAACTTGCGGATGCCGAGCTGGGCCATGATCTGGCGCACTTCTTCAGCGATGAAGAAGAAGTAGTTCACCACGTGCTCAGGCTTGCCCGAGAACTTCTTGCGCAGCTCGGGGTCTTGCGTGGCCACGCCCACGGGGCAGGTGTTGAGGTGGCACTTGCGCATCATGATGCAGCCTTCCACCACCAGCGGAGCGGTGGCAAAGCCGAATTCATCCGCGCCCAGCAGCGCGCCGATGACGACGTCACGACCGGTCTTCATCTGGCCGTCGGCCTGCACGCGGATGCGGCCGCGCAGGCGGTTGAGCACCAGGGTCTGCTGGGTTTCGGCCAGGCCGATTTCCCAGGGCGAACCGGCATGCTTGATCGACGACCAGGGCGATGCGCCCGTGCCGCCGTCGTGACCGGCGATCACCACATGGTCGGCCTTGCACTTGGCCACGCCGGCTGCAATGGTGCCCACGCCCACTTCGGACACCAGCTTGACGCTGATGCCGGCGTGCGGTGCCACGTTCTTCAGGTCGTGGATCAGCTGGGCCAAATCTTCGATGGAATAGATGTCGTGGTGCGGCGGGGGCGAGATCAGGCCCACACCGGGCACGCTGTGGCGCAGCTTGCCGATGTAGGTCGAGACCTTGCCGCCGGGCAGCTGACCGCCTTCACCGGGCTTGGCGCCCTGGGCCATCTTGATCTGGATCTGGTCGGCTGACGAGAGGTATTCCGCCGTCACACCAAAGCGGCCCGACGCCACCTGCTTGATGCGGCTGCGCAGCGAATCGCCGTCCAGCAACGGCAGATCGACTTCCACGTTCTCGGCGCCAATCACGCTCTTGAGCGTGTCGCCCTTCTTGATTGGAATGCCCTTGAGCTCGTTTCGATAGCGGCGCTCGTCCTCACCGCCCTCACCCGTGTTGCTCTTGCCGCCGATGCGGTTCATGGCCACGGCCAGAGTGGCGTGGGCTTCGGTCGAGATCGAACCCAGCGACATGGCACCAGTGGCAAAGCGCTTGACGATTTCCTTGGCAGGCTCGACTTCATCAATCGAGATGGCCTTGGACGGATCGATCTTGAACTCGAACAGGCCGCGCAGCGTCATGTGGCGCTTGCTCTGGTCGTTGATGATCTGGGCGTATTCCTTGTACGTGTTCCAGTTGTTGGCACGCGTGCTGTGCTGCAACTTGGCAATCGCGTCCGGCGTCCACATGTGGTCTTCGCCACGGGCGCGCCAGGCGTATTCACCACCCGCGTCCAGCATGGTTTCGAGCACAGGGTCGTCACCAAACGCGGCCTTGTGCATGCGAATGGCTTCTTCGGCGATTTCGAACACGCCAATGCCTTCCACGCGGCTGGCGGTGCCGGTGAAGTACTTGCTGACGGTTTCCGTGTTCAGACCGATGGCCTCGAACAACTGCGCCCCGCAGTAGCTCATGTACGTGCTCACGCCCATCTTGGACATGATCTTGGACAGACCCTTGCCGATGGCCTTGACGTAGTTGTAGATGGCCTTGTCGGCAGACAGGTCGCCGCCCAGGTCCTTGTGCATGTCGGCCAGGGTTTCCATGGCCAGGTAGGGGTGCACGGCCTCGGCGCCGTAGCCTGCCAGCACGGCGAAGTGGTGCACTTCGCGGGCCGTACCGGTCTCAACCACCAGACCGGCAGTGGTGCGCAGGCCTGCAACCACCAGGTGCTGGTGGATGGCCGACAACGCCAGCAGCGCGGGGATGGCCACCTGCGTGGCGCTCACGGCGCGGTCGCTGATGATGAGGATGTTGGCACCGCCCTTGATGGCGTCCACAGCCTGCGCGCACAGCGAGGCCAGCTTGGCTTCCACGCCTTCACGGCCCCAGCTCAGGGGGTAGGTGATGTCGATGGTCACGCTCTTGAACTTGCCGTTGGTGTGGCGTTCAATGTCGCGCAGCTTGGCCATGTCGGCGAAGTTCAGCACAGGCTGGCTGACTTCGAGGCGCATGGGCGGGTTGACCTGGTTGATGTCCAGCAGGTTGGGCTTGGGGCCGATGAAGCTGTTGAGCGACATCACGATCGCTTCGCGGATCGGGTCGATCGGCGGGTTGGTCACCTGCGCAAACAGCTGCTTGAAGTAGTTGTACAGCGGCTTGTTCTTGCCCGAGAGTACGGCCAGCGGGCTGTCGTTGCCCATGGAGCCAATGCCTTCTTCGCCATTTTTGGCCATGGGGGCCATCAGGAACTTGATGTCTTCCTGCGTGTAGCCAAAGGCTTGCTGGCGGTCCAGCAGGGGCAGGTCAGCAGTTTGTGGGGCCACAGCATCAGCACCGGTTTCAATGCTGTCGAGCTTGATGCGCAGGTTCTCGATCCACTGCTTGTAGGGCTTGGTGTTGACGATGTTAGCCTTGAGCTCATCGTCATCGATCATGCGGCCTTGTTCCAGGTCGATCAGGAACATCTTGCCAGGCTGCAGGCGCCACTTGCGCACGATCTTGTTCTCGGGGATGGGCAACACGCCAGACTCCGAGCCCATGATGACCAGATCGTCGTCGGTGATGCAATAGCGCGAGGGGCGCAGGCCGTTGCGGTCCAGCGTGGCGCCGATCTGGCGACCATCGGTGAACACGATGGAGGCAGGGCCGTCCCAAGGCTCGAGCATGGCGGCGTGGTATTCATAGAAGGCGCGACGGCGCTCATCCATGGTGGTGTGCTGCTCCCAGGGCTCGGGGATCATCATCATCACGGCCTGGCTAATGGGGTAGCCCGCCATCGTCAGCAATTCCAGGCAGTTGTCGAACGTGGCGGTGTCGGACTGGTCGGCAAAGCTGATGGGGTAGAGCTTTTGCAGGTCGGCCGCCAGCACGGGCGAGGCCATCACGCCTTCGCGGGCCTTCATCCAGTTGTAGTTGCCCTTGACGGTGTTGATTTCACCGTTGTGCGCCACATAGCGGTAGGGGTGGGCCAATGGCCACTCTGGGAAGGTGTTGGTGGAAAAGCGTTGGTGCACCAGGCCGATGGCCGAAACGCAGCGCTCATCCTGCAGGTCAAGGTAGTACTTGCCCACCTGGTCGGCCAGCAGCAGGCCCTTGTAGACCACGGTGCGGCTGGACATGGACGGAACGTAGTATTCCTTGCTGTGCTTGAGCTTGAGCGCCTGGATGTTGGCGCTGGCCGTCTTGCGGATCACGTACAGCTTGCGCTCCAGCGCGTCCTGCACGATCACGTCGTTGCCACGGCCGATGAAGACCTGGCGCAGGATGGGCTCCTTCTTGCGCACGGTGGGGGACATGGGCATGTCCACATTCACCGGTACATCGCGCCAGCCCAGCAGCACCTGGCCTTCGGCCTTGATGGCGCGCTCCATCTCCTGCTCGCAAGCCAGGCGGGAAGCATGCTCTTTGGGCAGGAAGATCATGCCCACACCGTACTCGCCCGCCGCAGGCAAGGTCACGCCTTGCTTGGCCATTTCTTCGCGGTACAGAGCGTCCGGAATCTGGATCAGGATGCCCGCGCCATCGCCCATCAGCGGGTCGGCACCCACGGCGCCACGGTGGTCAATGTTCTCCAGGATCTTCAGCGCTTGCGTCACGATGTCGTGGCGCTTCACACCCTTGATGTGGGCCACAAAGCCGAGCCCGCAGGCGTCGTGTTCGTTACCCGATGAATACAAACCGTGTTGTTGCAGATGCTGAATCTCGGCGGCCGTGGTCATGGCGCACTCCTCATATTTTTCGCAGGGATGCCGAGATTAGTGCAATGCAACATGAGTTGCAAGAAATTTAATTAGGGTCAGATACTAATTAATAAATCACCAGATTGGTGCTTACATTTATTGGGGACATATTAAATACGCACCAAAAAAAGGCATGCATAGAAAGCCTTCAGTTTTCGACGGGAGTCTTGCGTGGCCTGCCAGGCTTGGACTTGATGATGCGCCGAGGGGTTTGTTGCTGCAAGCCCTGCACAAACTCCGGACTGCCGAGTGCCCAGCCGCTCAGCGCAGCATCCGCCAGCAAGCGCTCCACTTGCTGTGATTGACCCTCTTGGAGCATGGAGGCATAGGCTGCCTCGCGGGCAAACGGGGTGTTGCCCAAAGCCCAGTAGGCTGCGTGCGGGCTCAACATGCGGTCATGCCGCAAGCCCAGCCAATGGGCAGCGCTGGACCACGGGTAATCTGCCGCTTGGGCCACCATGCCCGAACGCACGGGGTTCGAGTCAATGAAAGCCATGCAGGGCAACAAGTACGTCTGCGCTTCCAGCACGGTGGCACGGTAGCGCCCTTCCCACAGCGTGCCGGTGCGTTGATGCCGCTTGTTGAAATATTGGGCGTAGGCCCTGCCGACCGACTGCATCATCTTGGGCAAGCCCTCTTCCGAAGCAGGCGTCACCAAAAGATGAAAATGGTTGGGCATGGCCACGTAGGCATGCACCTGCACCTGGTTTTTGACGGAATGCTCTGCCAGCAGCGCCAAAAACTTTTCAAAGTCTTCAGCATCCGTGAAGACAACCTGGCGGTTGTTTCCACGCTGAATGACGTGGTGGGGATACTGGGGCAGCGTCAGTCGAGGGAGTCGGGCCATGGAGCGGGCAGTGAGGGCAAGAAGAAACAAAGCCCAATACTAACCCGTCCCCATTTTATTGCTCAGGCTGCGCTGCTCCCAGGCCGAACCGCGGGCCCATGGATTGCTCCAGACCGAACTCGCGCAGCAGCGCCACCAAGCGCTCTGCCGCACTGCGCTTTTTCTGACCGGTGTACCGCGCAATGATCAGCTCGTTCTTCATGCTGTGCTCCCACCCCACCAGCTCGGTCACCGTGACTTGGTAACCCTGCGCCTCCAGATAGAGGCAGCGCAACACGTTGGTCACCTGGCTGCCCAACTCCCGGGTGTGCAGTGGGTGGCGCCACAACTCGGCCAGCGGTGTGCGCCCCAGCTGCAAAGCTTTGTCACGCCGCAAGCAGGCCGCCATTTCAGCCTGGCAGCAAGGCACCAGCACCATGGCCCTGGCCTGCTTCTGAAGGCCGAAGGCAATGGCGTCATCGGTCGCGGTATCGCAGGCATGCAAGGCAGTGACCACATCAATCTGGGCGGGCAACTCGGCCGCATCCATCGACTCGGCCACCGATAGATTGAGAAATGACATGCGGCCAAAACCCAGGCGCTCCGTCAATAACCGTGATCGCTCGACCAGTTCGGCGCGCGTTTCAATGCCATAGATATGCCCACGACCCAGCGCCTTGAAGTACAGGTCGTACAGAATGAACCCCAGGTAAGACTTGCCCGCTCCATGGTCCGCCAGCGTAGGGCTGCGCCCCTCCGCCGAGAAGTCTTGCAGCAAAGGCTCAATGAAATTGAACAGGTGGTACACCTGCTTGAGCTTGCGGCGAGAGTCCTGGTTCAGCTTTCCTTCTCTGGTCAGGATGTGCAGTTCCTGCAGCAGCTCAATGGATTGGCCAGGACGCAGTTCCTGCATCACCGCAGCATCAGCGCCGCGCTCCTTCGCCGTCACATGAGCGGTCGGCTTTCCCGTTTTCATCCCCTGACGGTAGGCTTGGCGTGGAGCATTCATGCGTTATCCCCCTGATCGTTCACTGAAGGCTGCGCATGCATAGGGCACCTGGGCCCCACATCCAGGTCCGCCCACCCCTGCGGCCCCAGACCTTCCAGCACTTCAATGTTTCTCTCAAAAATGGCATCAGCCTCGGGAAAAACGGCCACAGCGCGGTCGATGCTTTCTTCACGCAACAAATGCAAGGTGGGATACGGCGTGCGGTTGGTGCAATTGGAAACGTCGTCTGCCTGCGTGCCAGCAAACTGGAACTGGGGGTGAAAGAAAGCCACCTGCAAGATGCCGTCAAGCTCCAGTTCTTCAATCAAATCATCGGCCAACGCGGTGAAGTCATTGAAATCCAGGAAGTCTTGCATGCACGCAGGCGCGATCAGCAACGTCGTATCGCGCTCTTCAGCAGAGATCGCGTTCAGCGCCAAGAGCTCGCGTCGCAAATCGCCCAGCAACGCCTGCGACCCTGCCGCCGGGCTGACCACGTAATGAACCTGCCTTTTGACGTGCACGCCTTTGGCAAACGGGCATAGATTCAGGCCGATGACCGCGCGCTCCAGCCATCGCACGGTGTCTTGCAGCACCACGTCTTCACGGATGCCGTCGGGCATAGGGCTGGTTTCGGTCAAAGAGGAATGTGGGGAAGATGGCATCAGGCACGCAGGGTGAGGGTCGCGACACGCGAAGGCGCAAATTGTAGGCGCCGGGCCGCCTTGGCCGCTCGGCCACGCTCCATCAAGCCATCAAGCGCTCACCCGACAGACGCTCGTGTTCGCGAATGGCAAACCTGTCTGTCATTCCGGCGATGAAGTCAGCCACAGTCACGGCGCGCACCGCGTCGTCGCCCTGTTGCGCCTTCGATGCGAAGGCTGGCTTCATCTCAGCCGGGCTGTGCACGTAAATGGCAAACAAATCTCGCACAATCCGCTTTGCATTTCCAGTCATCTCCATCACCTGGGGGTGACGGTACAGGGAGCGAAACAAAAACCGCTTGAGCTCTAGAGACTGCTCACGCATCAACGGACTGAAACGCACCAGAACCGGCAATGCACGCACCGACTCCACGTCGGTCGGCCGGTATTCATTGATCGCCGCACGCGTCGCGTCCATCACGTCGTAAACCTGCGCGCTGAGCATTCGACGGATGGATTCATGCAAACAGCGGCGCTGCATGCCTTGGCCCAGCAACTGCGGATGTTCTGTGGTCGCTTCGTCACGAAAGCGCGCAAACAGCGGCACATCGTCCAGCTGATCCAACGTCAACAGCCCAGAGCGCACACCATCGTCAATATCGTGCGCGTTGTAGGCAATTTCGTCAGCCAAGTTGCACAGCTGGGCCTCTAGGCTCGGTTGCTGCTTGTGCAAAAACCGCCATCCCACGCCATTCGGCTCTTGAGCTTCTAGGCGCTGCGCATTCTGCAAAGAGCAATGCTTGAGGATGCCCTCCCGGGTTTCAAACGTGAGATTGAGGCCATCGTAGGCGGGGTATCTCTCTTCCAGGCTATCGACCACCCGCAAACTCTGCAGGTTGTGCTCAAACCCACCAAAAGGCTTCATGCATTCGTTGAGCGCATCCTGCCCCGCATGGCCAAACGGGGTATGCCCCAAATCATGCGCCAGCGAAATCGCCTCCACCAAATCCTCATTGATCTGAAGCGCCCGGGCAATGGAACGCCCCAGCTGGGCAACCTCCAGGGAATGCGTCAACCGCGTACGAAAAAGGTCACCTTCATGGTTCAGGAACACCTGCGTCTTGTAGACAAGGCGCCGGAACGCGGTGGAGTGAACGATGCGATCGCGATCCCTCTGGTAGTCCGTGCGGGTCGGAGCAGCCACCTCAGGGTGCAGGCGACCTTTGCTGTTGGCAGGATGACACGCAAACGGGGCAAGATTCATGGCTTCGCATTAAACCGACTTCTAGCGCTCATCAGATAAGCGCCAGAAGCTATCAAATTAATAGCAATCAGGCGCAACAGGCATCAATCACTTCACGCACCAGCGCATCGGGCGCGGCACGCACGCAGGCCCGGCCCGGCCCGTCAATCAGCACAAAACGGATTTCGCCCGCCTCCGCCTTCTTGTCCACGCGCATCAGTTCCAGATAGCGACCAGCATTGTCGGCAGCATCCAGCACCGCGCCACGCAGGGGCAGTCCGGCACGCTGCACCAGCACCTTCAAGCGCGCCACAAACGCATCATCTACCAAGCCCAGCCGGTGCGACAGCTCGGCCGCCATCACCATGCCTGCACCCACACCCTCACCATGTAGCCAGGCGCCATAACCCATGCCGGCCTCTATGGCGTGGCCAAAGGTGTGACCAAAATTCAAAATGGCGCGAAGTCCGGCCTCGCGCTCGTCCTGCCCCACCACCCAGGCCTTGATCTCGCAGCTGCGCCGCACCGCATGCGCCAGCGCCGTGCGGTCGCGCGCCAAAAGCGAATCCATGTGCTCTTCCAGCCAGCCCATGAAGTCCATGTCGGCAATCGGTCCGTATTTGATGATCTCCGCAAGGCCGGCGCTGAGCTCGCGCACCGGCAGGGTATCGAGCGTGGCCAGGTCGCACACCACCAGCTGCGGCTGGTAGAACGCACCAATCATGTTCTTGCCCAGCGGATGGTTGATAGCGGTTTTGCCACCCACCGACGAATCCACCTGCGCCAGCAGCGTAGTGGGCACCTGCACAAACGGCACACCTCGCATGTAGCTGGCAGCAGCAAAGCCCGTCATGTCGCCCACCACACCGCCCCCTAGCGCAAACAGCACGGTCTTGCGGTCGCAGCCGTGCTGCAGCAGGGCATCGAAAATCAGGTTCAGGGTTGGCCAGTTTTTGTGTTCTTCGCCGTCTGGAAGGACAACCAGATGCACCTGTGCGTACTTGGGCGCCAGGGCCGTGCGCAAGGCATCGGCATACAGCGGCGCCACCGTGGTGTTGGTGACGATGAGGGCAGCGGCCGCCTTGGGCAGCGCTGCGTAGGTGGCGGGCGTGGCCAGCAGGCCGGCGCCAATGGCGATGGGGTAGCTGCGCTCGGCCAAGTTGATGATTACGTTTTGCGCATCAAGCCCCGACACAGAGTCGACATGCCGCATGCCGGAAAGTGGAGTGATATGCATCGTTGAAATAAATACAAAGTTTAGGCTAGCAACGAACTGCCTCACCACAAAAAAAACCGCCGGCATAAAGCCGACGGTCCATTGATCAGAACTGCGTCACCGCTAGCCCTGCAAAGCGAGCGAGGCGTTACTGGACGACAACTGTACCCCGTGTAACCAAACCAGCAGGCGATGTGGTGGTAACGTTTACAAAGCTCCCTGCAACACACCCAACCAACGGGATATTAAATTGCGACGGCGCCAGCGTATTAGCGATTTTGGCGCTAAAGGCTTTATCGGCACCGCATTTTCCGGGTGTGGTTGCTCCGTTAGGAGAGGTTGATTCTGCAGTTCCAGCGTCAACAGCAACATCCGTACCCGTAGGCATGCTGTTGCCGTTTCTGTCTGCGATTATCAGGTTCAGCATTGTTGCAGACGCAGTTCCCACAATGGTAGAACTGCCAGTTGCGAAAACGATAGTTGCTTGTTTGCGAACGTCAGCCGCACCCCAGACGCCATCACCGACACAGCCTGAACCGGCCACGCAAGCGGCGGCAGATACGCGTGGAACCTGGAACTCACCTGTGTCGTAAACACCATTGGTGCCGGTCACCGCAGTGCCATTGTCATCACGGAATGCACGACCCAAGTCAGTAAAGCTGTCGCCCGCGTCGTAGATGTTGTTGCCATTCACATCCACAAAATCTTCTTCGCCCTCGACATAAGCCAGCACCGAAACCAGGCCGTTTGCAGTACGTGTGCCTTGGCTGCGAATTTTGACCGTACAAGAAGACGTAGGAATTGCAGGAGACGAAGCAGTTGCAGGTGTTACTGGGGGAACGAAACACACAGCAGGCAGTATCACACCTGATTCAGTCACAAAGTTCACTTGGGTGCCCGGCGGTACAGGATTGCCTTGACGGTCTGCCATTGACAGCGTCACGGTCGCCTCTGTTCCGTCTGTGTTCGCGCCTTCAATGCTCAGCTTATCAAATGCCAAGCTGAGCGAGCGCTGCACTGCCCGGCCAGACGCCACGGTGAGCAAGTTGGAATTGGAGAACACGTTGGTTGGCGCATCGTTGGCATCGAGCAAAGTGGCGCGCACATTCAACGATGTGGGCACAGTGCCGGAATAGACCGCAGCTGAAACGAGACCCTGGCTGTCAGTCGTCAGATCCACAGAACTGATGTTATCTACCTTGTCGAGGCTCACCCCTGTAGAACTGTTGCTGAGCGAAAGGCGCAGCTTCTTGTTTTGCAATGGATTTCCACTCGAATCGACCGCCTTGAACACCACTTGGGCTTGCGTGGTGCCGACCGATTCACGCAAATAGATCAATTGGGGAGATGCGCTGACAAACTGCACATTAGTCGCCACGGACGGCGCCACGGGAACAATGCCAGTCAGAGAGTTTGCGCCAACCGCCGTTGCGCTGATAGTGACGTTGGTGCCCGCGCAATTGGGCAGAGTAGCCGTGTAAGTTGTGCTGGCTGTTCCGGTGCCATCGGTGTTGACGACAGCAGGGCTGACTACACCGCAACTGGCGTTGAAGGTCACCTGAACCGGCACATCCGAAGCCAACGTGCCGTTGACGTTGACCTTTACCGAAATAGGCCGATTACCAAAGGCCGCCAAACTCCCCGTGCCGAGATTGAGTCCAGTCAGCGCAATATTGGCATTACCAACCTGGTAGTCGAGTACAGACTTCACCACCGTGGTCTCAACAAAGCCACTGGCCGTCGTTCCAGCGAGTGTGGAAGAACCGTCAAGGGTACCGGCGCCATTTGCATTCAGAGCTGCGCGAATCACCTTGATGGAAGCTACGCCCTGCGAGTCCGTGAGTTGGGATGAGCCTTCAGGAAAGGACACTCGCGCTGGGTCACCACTGATGTCAATGCGTTTGTTGGGTACCGGGGTTCCATCAATGAACTTGAGCGAAGCACGCACCGTCGTGAAACCAGTTGTCCCAATTGATGTTGTAGGCTGATTAGAAGCGTCACGAAGTTCCATACGGAGGACCGGCGGGTCCGCACGAACATTCAGAAACTCTGAACTCGAAAAGCCGTATTGCACAACGTTTGCACTGCAAGACGGATTACATACCGTTCCTTCGAACTTTGCATAGACAGGTACAGAACCATACCGATCTAGTGCGGAGCGCGAAATTTTTACGGTTGCTTTTCCATCCTTGTCTGTCGTAGCTGTCACTCCACTGGGATAAACCACCAAGTCGTTCAAAATGCTGTTGTAAACGGTAACAATCTGTCCTGCCACCGGCTTGCCAGCCTTGGTCTTAAGAGTTGACTCCAGAACACTGCCGCCGCCTGCCGCAATCGACTCAGCACTGGTGTCATTAGGATTTTTTAGAACCACAGTGAGAATGGTGTCTTGAGAAGTGGTGGCACCGGTGCCACTTCCGCCAGAACCTGTCGTTCCAGCATCTCCCCCACCCCCTCCACAAGCCACCAATACGGCCACCAATGGCACAGTCAATATTCTGAAAAGTTTTCGCATTTTTTTCCAATCATGAATTTATTTATCGCACTGGACCACGGTCAGTAATGACCTTCGGCGTAATAAAAACCAACATTTCACGTTTCGAAGACTCTTTTGTCCGGCTCTTGAACAAATTGCCCACCACCGGCACATCCCCCAAAACAGGAATTTTATTTTCCTGATTTGACTCTTCCATCTCAAAAATACCACCAATAACAACCGTGCCACCATTTTCAATCAAAACCTGAGTTTTAATATGTTTTGTATCAATCGCAACACCTTGGGTTGTCGTTTCACCTCGGCTGTCCTTGTTCACATCCAAGTCTAAGATAATATTACCTTCTGGCGTTATCTGAGGTGTAACTTCGAGCTTCAAAACAGCTTTCTTGAAAGCAATAGTAGTAGCTCCGTTAGGTGCGGTAACCGAATAGGGATACTCAGTCCCCTGCTCGATCAGAGCTTTTGTCTGATCCGCAGTGATCAATCTTGGGCTAGAAACAATTTTACCTTGCCCTTCCGCCTCCATGGCAGAGAGCTCAAGTGTCAAAAATCTGTTAGCTGCCGAATTAAAAATGGAAAGAGCAAAAGATCCAAAATTTTCGACTCCGGACAAAGATGCTGGTAAATTAACGAACGTACCCGAAGTATCGAATGTAGACCCATAGCCAGTGGAAGTTGTAGCATTTTGGTAGCTGGTGCCAAATGCTATGCGATTGTTACCACCAATACCGTACCCCCCATCTCCCCCTCGCTGAGCGCGAAGGTCTCCACCTCCAAGCTTCACACCGAGAGAGCGACCAAATGTGTCACGCGCCTCAACAATACGAGCCTCAATCACAACTTGTCGTACGGCGACATCCAAGGTATTCAAAAGCTGGCGAACCTCTTCCAGCTTTGCCGGCGTATCCGTGACAAAAATTTGGTTAGTTCGGGGTTCAGAAATCGCACTCCCTCTCTCAGAAAGAAACCTGTTTGAACTACTACCAGCAGTGGAGCCGCTAGAAGTGGTGAGTTGATTAACCATATCCGCGGCTTTAGCATAATTCAACTGAAATGCCTGAGTCCGCAAAGGCTCCAATCTCTGAATTGCTTGAGCAGCCTGATAATCCTTCTTCGTACGATCATCTATCTCGTCTTTAGGAGCGATCCACAGCACGCTGCCAGTTTTTCGCATCCCGAGACCCTTGGCATCCATGATGATTTGCAAAGCCTGGTCCCACGGAACGTCCTTTAAACGCAGGGTAAGTGCCCCAGTTACCGTGTCTGACGTGACAATATTGAAATTGGTAAAGTCTGCAATAACTTGCAAAAGTGAGCGAACTTCAATATTCTGGAAATTCAAAGACAATTTCTCTCCGCTATAGCTTGGGCCAGAAGTCAGCTTTGAAAGATCGATTTTTTTCTGACGAACCTCAATAACAAACTGATTATCGCTTTGGTAAGCACTATGCTCCCACTCACCGACTGGCTCAACCAACATCCGAACTTTATCGCCCTGCTGAGTAGTGGTCACCGTTTGAATGGGGGTACCAAAGTCACCCACATCTAACCGGCGACGCAAGCCCTCAGGCAAGCTAGACCGAAGAAACTCAACCGCCAGTCCTTTACCCTGCTGCTGAAGATCAACACCTATCTGATTGTTAGGCAGCTCCACGATCACTCGTCCAGAGCCATCAGCGCCACGACGAAAATCAATATCTTTGATTGCAAGAGTATTGTTGTTATAGCTATCCGAAAACTTTACAGGGGTCTGCACCTGATTCGGAGACGAAGAACTCACCGCATCTAACATGATCAGCAACGAGTTGCCCTGCAACTCTGCCTTGTACGATGTGGGCTGTTTAAGGTTCAGAACGATTCGTGATCGCCCACCTGCCTCCACCACGTTTGCAGACCTAAGATTGCCTTGATTAATTTCCACCACGCTCCGCCCGGAGCCGTTCGTGGCTCCAGGGAAATCCAACGCAATGCGAGCAGGGGACTGGGTAGAGAAGCCGGTTGGCAAGGCAGACAAAGGCTCGGCGAGTTCTACACGGAGCACCTCTGCCCCCCCCTGAACGGAGCCAGTCACTGATCGTATAGCCTGATCTGCAATTGCAAAGAACGGAACGGCGACAGCGCAGAAGGCCAAAGTCCCTCGTTGGATATTCTTGATGAATAAATTATTTTTCAGGATCATTTTTTTGCACCCTCTTGCAAATCGAGTGAAGTCATTTTCTCGGTCCAATCCCCAGTGGAGTCCTGGACAATTTCCCTCAACTGAATTGCAGATTCAGTTATTTTCACTACACGACCGTAATTCTGCCCAAGATAATCACCGACTTGAACTTGGTATAGAAGATTATCAACCTTTAACAAAGCAGTCGGCTTGCCAGCTTTGGTGAGACTTCCCACCATTGCCATGGTATCCAATGGATACGCCTCCAAAGGCTGCTTCCGCCTGATTTGCTCCGGCGCTATGAGCGAAGCATTCGCACCTGTTTGGGAAGAGTCCCGTTTCAACGCCTGAACCAATTTCAAACTGTTAAACGGATCCACTTCAGACGCCACAACGTAGGCCTGAGGTTCGAACTTTTTCGGCTCCGATATAGGAGTCACACGAGGTTTAGTTTGCGCCCTCTCATTTGCCATCCACTGCTGCAAATCATCTTCACTAGAGGAAACACATGCAGAAAGCATCCCTGCAATCAGAGGTATAAGTACTAATTTAGGCGCAATCACTTGGAAGCTCCCGGTTTAGTGGAACCAGCTTTTCGTTGAGCCTGAATTTCTTCCCCATCTAAGTACCTAAAAGTTCGAGCCGTCCCCTCCAAAACTAGCACATTGGTGTCTTTCGGATTTCCAGAAATCGATAGATCATTCAGAGTGACAATGCGAGAAAGATGTGCCACATCAGCAGCAAAAGAGCCAATGTCGTGATACTTGCCAGTTACTTTTAACGCAATAGGCAATTCTGCGTAATAGTCTCTAACCACTAACTGCCCAGGCCTGAAAAGCTCAAACTGCAAACTGCGCCCAAGACCTGCTTGATTGATATCAGAGAGCAAAGCAGCCATTTCCGCCTTGCTGGGCAATTGTTTCTCTAACTGAAGAACATACTGCTGCACCTGCTCACGCTGCTTTTTCAAAGCATCCAAGCTCACAGCTTTTAAGAGTTTTTTCTGATAATCGGCACGAAGTGATACCTCTGTGCTTCGCTCAGTCTCCAGCTCTGCCACATAATCTTGCAAGACCACAAACCACAGAACCACTGCCACGATCATGGAGGTAGCAACATACAACAAAACGCGCGGCAAAACAGGCCAAAGCGACGGATCTTTTGCATCCAACCCACCAAATTGACGCTGCAGATATATCTGCAGATCCTCTAGGTTAAGTCGCGAAGATGATTTCTTATTGGTCATGGTTGCTTTTCCCCTGACACACCAGTTTTTGTGGATGAAGCACCGGAAGCTTTTGCAACTTCACTAGGACGCATCAGGATGAATTGCATCTTAAAGCTAGCCACACGGCGCTGATCTTTAGGGCCCACAGAAACATTCGCTGCAGTAATCTCAAGCAACTCCGGTTTAGAAATCCATGGCGTGTTGTTCGAAAGGTTTCTTAGAAGCTCAGAAACTCTCTCATTCGACTGCGCCACCCCCTGCATCATGACGGTGTTGTTGCTTTGCTTAAAATTAGATACATACACCCCATCAGGCAGCTGACGCACCAGTTCATTCAGCAAATGAACTGGCATATTTCTATCTGCCTGAAGATTTTCGACAGCTTTTTGCCGAGAAATAAGCGCTGATATTTCCTCCTCGATCGTGCCTATTTCCTTTATCTGCCCCTCCAAAACGGCAATTTCCCGGCTCAAAAATTGGTTTCTCCCCTGCTGATCCGCTATCAACATTTGCAGCCACCAGTAAATCACACCCGCGATGATTAGCCCCACCAAAAAAGAGGCAAACAAAGATGCCTGGAATGCTTCCCGGCGGCGCTTTCTGGCAACCTCTCGGTGAGGAAGTAAATTAATCAAAATCACCGCAAAAACCTCCGCATAGCCAGTCCACACGATGTCAGATAAGAGGGCGCCTCACGCACCATCTTCTTCAATCGCACCCCGCTTCCAATCTCCATACCATCAAAAGGATTGAGTGAGCTGCATGGAAAACCAGATTGCTGAGTCACAGCCTCAGTCAATCCCGGCAAAGGGGCAGAGCCTCCGGCCAGCATGATGTGATCCACACGGTTGTGCGGGGTACTGGTGAAAAAGAACTGAAGAGCTCTTACGATCTCTTGAGCCATACTATCGACGAAGGGGCGCAGAACCGCCGACTGGTAGTCCTCCGGCAGATCACCGTTTCGCTTCTTGGTCTCAGCCTCCTCCACGGAGAATCCATATTGGCGGACGATGAGTTGTGTAAGCTGGGCACCACCGAATGCCTGATCTCGGTCGTACAGCACCTCGTCGTTCAAAATCACCTGCATGCTCGTGGTCAAAGCACCCACCTCGAAGAGGGCCACCATGGCATTTGAGCCTTTCCCCGGCAAGGCTTCTATCAGCCGCCCGGCAGCCAAGCGGGATGCATTGGACTCGATGTCAACAACGATAGGCTTGAGGCCTGCCGCCTCCGCCAAGCCCTGTCGATCTTGGACTTTCTCCCGCCGCGAGGCAGCAATAAGCACATCAATGTCACCAGGGGAGTTTTTGCTAGGGCCAATAACGCAAAAATCTAAACTCACCTCATCCAGCGAGAACGGAATGTACTGATTTGCCTCAGACTCCACCTGAACCTCAAGCTCCTGCTCAGTCATCCCCCCGGGCAAAGTTATGCGCTTGGTGATCACGGCTGATGAAGGGAGAGCGAGCGCTACGTTCTTTGTGCGAGTACCACTTTTCTTGACAACGCGGCGCACTGCTTCAGCAACCTCGTCGAATTTTTCGATGTTGCCATCCGTTATCCAGCCACGCTCCAAGGGCTCGATAGCGCAACGTTCAAGAACCAGGCCTCCCGCCTTGTCCTTTCCCAACTCGACCAGCTTGACACTAGACGAACTGATGTCGATACCCAGCAGAGGTGCAGCCTGACGACTGAACAAAGATCCCATTGAGATCAAGATTGGCCCCCTGTAATTTGTATAAATAACGCAACAAAACTTAACACTTCACTTGAATGCTATCAGTAAGATAGTTCTCCGGCAAAGAATTTTGCCTGCTTACGAGCCATCGAACATTGCCAAAACAAGACGGTTTTTTGCGTCTCCTGTGAGTTACATAGCCACTCTGCCGTTTTCAACGGCATTGAGCCCCCATTACTTCAACTCGGCGTAATTTTTGCCAGCATTTTTATAATGCTCTGAACAGTTTTGAGCAGCGATATGCCTTCCCGCCCCTCCGATCAAGCCCCACATGCCACCCCGAAGTCCAGCGCCAGCCGCAAATGGACAAGCACTCTTCTAAAAATTTTGGCCTGGGGCTTAGGCCTAGCGGCCGCATCGGCGGTCGGTTTAGCGCTGACTGTGTTGATCGCGCTCGCGGTCGCTTACCCCAATCTTCCAGACGTATCGGACTTGGCGGACTACCGCCCCAAGCTGCCACTGCGCGTCTTCTCTTCTGAGGGAGCTTTGCTCGGCGAGTTTGGAGAAGAGAGGCGAAATTTGACTCCGATCCAAGACATCCCGCAGGTGATGAAGGATGCTGTTTTGGCGATCGAAGACACCCGCTTCTTTCAACATGGCGGCGTGGACTACAAAGGGATTGTGCGTGCGGGGCTGGCAAACGTTGGCAGGGTTAAAAGCCAAGGCGCTTCTACGATTACCATGCAAGTTGCCAGAAATGTTTACCTCTCCTCAGAAAAAACATTTACCCGCAAAATTTACGAAATATTACTCACATTCAAGCTTGAGCACTTGCTCACGAAAGATCAGATTCTTGAAATATATATGAATCAGATTTTTCTTGGTAACCGTGCATATGGTTTCGCAGCAGCATCTGAAGCATATTTTGGCAAACCTCTCCAATCTATCTCCATCGCCGAGGCGGCTATGCTGGCAGGCCTTCCCAAGGCCCCATCAGCTTACAACCCCATCAACAATCCTAAGCGTGCCCGGTCGCGTCAGTTGTACATCATTGAACGCATGGAGGAGAACGGCTTCATCACAGAACAGGAAGCCATTGAAGCGAAAAAGGAAGAACTGAAAATCCGGTCAGGGTTGAGCAATACGCGAGTGCACGCGGAGTACGTGGCAGAGATGGCCCGGCAACTTATCTTTGCTCAGTATGGCAACGAAGCCTACACACGCGGTCTTAACGTGTACACCACGCTCAACGCTGGGGACCAAGAAGCCGCCTATACCGCTCTGCGGCGTGGGATCATGGATTACGAGCGTCGGCAACATTACAGGGGGCCGGAGAAATTCGTAGCACTCCCATCAGGAGAGGGGCCAGAAGTAGAAGATGCGATTGACGAAGCTCTGGCCAGCCACCCCGATAACGGCGATGTGCTTGCTGCTGTGGTGCTTGAAGCCACGGCAAAAAAAGTTGTGGTCGCACGTGCCAACGGGGATGTCATTGAAGTCACGGGCGATGGACTGAAGCCGGTGCAGTCTGGCTTGAGCGACAAAGCAGCCCCCAATATCAAAATCCGCCGAGGTGCTGTCATACGAATCTCCAAAGGAGCAAAGAACTGGGAGATTACACAGCTGCCAGAAGTCGAGGGGGCGTTTGTCGCTTTGGACCCTCGTTCAGGAGCCATCAAAGCTCTAGTGGGTGGGTTCGACTTCGATAAAAACAAGTTCAATCACGCAGCTCAAGCCTGGAGACAGCCAGGGTCCAGTTTCAAGCCCTTCATCTACTCGGCAGCCTTGGAGAAAGGCTTTACTCCTGCCACGGTGATCAACGATGCCCCGCTGTTTTTTGATGCCGGCACGACAGGAGGCCAACCCTGGGAGCCAAAAAACTACGATGGCAAATATGACGGGCCAATGACCATGCGGACGGGCTTGGCCAAATCTAAAAATATGATTTCCATCCGGATTCTTCAGTCAGTGGGTCCGAAAACGGCCCAGGAATGGGTATCACGTTTTGGATTTGATGCCGAGAAGCACCCAGCCTATCTGACCATGGCACTGGGCGCAGGTTCGGTCACGCCTATGCAGATGGCTGCGGCTTATTCGGTATTTGCTAACGGCGGCTATCGCGTGCACCCATGGCTGATCACTAAAGTCACAGATCACAAAGGCCGAGTTATCTCGGAAACCACACCTCCGACACTCGACGAGACGAATCGGGCTATTGATGCACGAAATGCATTTGTGATGAACAGCCTGCTGCAAGAGGTGACCCGCTCTGGAACTGCCGCTAGAGCACAAGCAACGCTCAAACGCACGGATTTGGCGGGCAAAACAGGCACTACGAATGACTCTGTGGACGCTTGGTTCGCGGGGTACCAACCCACTGTGGCGGCGGTCACCTGGATCGGATACGACACACCGCGAAATCTGGGCAGTCGCGAAACTGGAGGGGGGCTGAGCTTACCCGTGTGGATCAGTTTCATGGACAGAGCACTCAAAGGCGTGCCAATCACGGAACCTAAGGTGCCTGCGGGCGTGGTGAACGTTGGGGGTGATTGGTTCTATGAAGAATATGCACGCAGCGGCGTACCTAGCCTGGGCTTGGAAGACAAAGGATCTTCCACGACACCTCTTGCAGCGCCGCCACAGCAGCCGGCGGCAGAAGAGCGTAACCGTATTTTGGATCTTTTCAAAAACTAGGTCGGGGTATCAGCGCGCAGCCCAGTTCAATTGACATTCGCTGGAGCACGACATGGATTGGGGCAACCCTGCCCTGTCGTCTCATCCCGCGAATGTCAAAGGGATCCCGGCCTGAAGTGAGGCAGCTCGACTCAAGCAAGCGAAAAATTCACCCTCGCCTTTGGTGTCTTGCCAAGAAGACCCGTCATATCGATAGTGGTATCCGCCCGATCTAGCAGCCATCCAGATCTCGTGAAGAGGTTTTTGCAGATTGATCACGATTTGGGTTCGGTTGGGAAACGTCAAAGTGATCATTCCTCCGGACCGCTGGTTATCAATATCGGCATCAGAGGCCTCATTGATGTCATCGCAGCTACGCTCTACCGCAAGCAGGAGCTTCTCCGCAAGATCCATGAATTCAAGATCAGTCATTACAATTTGCATATGTTGAAAGCAGCCCAAATTCTAGTGAGTGCGCTTGTCCTTGCTGGCAGTGCGGCAGCCTTGGTCGGATGCGGGCAGCGCGGGCCCCTTTATTTACCGAGTTCTCCTGAGGCTCAAAAGCGAGCAACGTTGCCCGAGACACTGAACCCCGCCTCATCCGAACCAAGAGAAAAAACAAAGTAACGACATCGTGCGCACTAGGGTCGTACAGCCTCTCCTGAGGTGGAGAGTCGACGAAACTGTTGACGTTGTGCACCCCTGGGGGTTTGAACTTCAACTGAACAGATTCGAACTGAATTGCTATGGCTGCTTGCATCGCAGAAGTTGGTAGCTGATCGGCATGAAGAGTCTTCTGAGACTGGGTAAGCGAACCGATCACAATCAACGCAAGTTACACAGATTGAGCTATAAACCGGCATCTCAACACTTTTAAACCACAGAGCATCTATGAACCGCGCAGAACTCGTTGAAATCCTCGCCTCCAAGAACGACCTGTCCAAGGCAGCCGCCAATGCTGTACTGGAAACGCTGATCGACACCATTCAAACAGCAGTCAAGAAGGGCGATGCTGTCCAACTCGTGGGATTTGGTACTTTCAAATCTGCGAAGCGTGCAGCACGCACAGGTAAGAACCCCTCCACTGGCGCCGCCCTGAAGATTCCGGCGACCACTGTGCCTAAGTTTGTGGCGGGTGCGAAGTTCAAGGCCGTGGTGGACCCGAAAGCAGCCAAGCGCAAAGCAGAGAAGGCAGGCAAATAAATCTCTGCATTGCCAGCTATATGCAACCGCCAATGCCTAACCGCATTGGCGGTTTTTATTGTCCGGCAGCCTGGGCAAGCCTCATGTGAGACAGAGATGCATCACTAGTAAGCGCAGTGCGGGCAGAACCAGAATCCAACTTGAAAGCTGACACCGTGCTCACCAAGTCACGGGCTTGCCCATTCAAGCTCGCCGCGGCAGCAGCCATCTCTTCGACCAGCGCAGCGTTCTGCTGCGTGGCTTGATCCATGTGCGTGACGGCCTCGTTGACCTGATCCACTCCCTGGCTCTGCTCTGAGCTGGCAGCGCTGATTTCACTGACGATATCGGTCACACGACGGATGGAAGTCACTACTTCGCTCATGGTCTGCCCCGCCTGATCGACCAGCGTCGAGCCTGCCTCTACTCTTTCAACACTCGCACTGATCAGGCTCTTGATCTCACGGGCTGCCTCGGCAGAGCGACCTGCGAGACTGCGGACCTCGCTCGCCACCACGGCAAATCCACGCCCCTGCTCTCCAGCGCGGGCGGCTTCAGCAGCCGCATTCAAGGCAAGGATGTTGGTTTGGAATGCGATGCTGTCGATCACACCGATGATGTCGGAAATGCGGTTCGAACTTTCGTTGATTTCCTTCATGGTCCGAACCACGTCGCTCACCACTGCTCCCCCTTGCACGGCAACCGTTGAGGCAGCGTGCGCCATCTGGCTGGCCTGGCGGGCGTTTTCTGCGTTTTGGCGTACTGTGGAGTTCAGTTGCTCCATGGAAGCGGCCGTCTCCTCCAATGAACTGGCTTGGCTTTCAGTGCGTGAAGACAGGTCACTGTTGCCCTGCGCAATCTCTGCCGATGCGTTGGATACCGCTTCAGCGCCTTGGTGCACGTTACTCACCAAGGTGATCAGGGCGTTTTGCATATCACCCAGAGCCTGCAGCAGTTGCGCCGTTTCGCTGCGTCCCTCAGCGCGGATGCTGCGGGTGAGGTCGCCCGCAGCAACAGCACGGGCCAAATCTACGGCCTCCTGCAGGGGTGCCGTGGTGGATTTCGTGATGCGAACGCCAACGACCGCAGCCGTCACCAATGCCAGCAAAGCAAGTGTGATGACCGCAAACCGCAAGGTATCCAGCGCGGACGCGGCAGTTTTCGCCAGCGATTGCTGGAAACCGATGAGCCGATCCACTCCCTGGAAATAGGCGTCTTGTTTGGCACCCACCACACCCTCCTTGAGGACATGCAGGTTGATAACCTTTGGCAGCCGGTCTTCCGTCACTATATGGAACTGCTCATCCGCCCTGTTGGTGAAAAAGCCGTCTCGCCACTCATCACGAGTGGTCAGCAATAAGTGGTAGATCGCCAATTAACGCCATCGCGCTTCATGGGGATTGCCCAGCCCCACTCAGGGCAGACGGTCTGGTTCACCAGGCTTGTGGCGGGGCATTGGTGCATAGCACACCCGAGGCACCAGCCACAGCACGATCAACGCCAGCGCAGTACAAAGCAATGCCGTACTTTCACGCCCAAGCCCCGTGGCCACGCCAATCGCAGCGGTCAACCAGATTCCGGCAGCCGTCGTCAGGCCTCGCACCTGGCTTTCTGCATCGCCTTTGAGGATGGTGCCGGCACCCAAGAAGCCGATCCCGGCGATGATGCCTTGGAGCACGCGGCTGTTGTCCGCCGGTTGCACGCCCGCTTGCTCGGCAGTCAAGACCAGGAGGGCAGCGCCCATGGCCACCAACATGTGGGTGCGAACACCAGCGGCCTTGCCTGCGTGTTCTCGCTCGTAGCCCAGCAGGCCACCCAACAATGCGGCCATACCCAAGCGCACCACAATTCTGGTGGCCTGCGCAGCATCAGGCACATCCGAAAACTCCGCTGCAATAGTTTCGCTTACCTGCACCCAAAGGTCATTCACAGTCACCTCCCACCAAGCAAAAAGTCAGAGTCCACTCCAAAGCCAGGATCCGGGTCGTGGCGGTTCTTTAGCAGGCCGTTGAAAAAGTGGGCATCGAACGCATCAGGGACGCTGTTTTCGAAGAAACGAGTGGCCCAGACGCGTCTGCGCAGCGATTGCACCGGCCAATCTGGCCTGTTTGCAGGCCATCTCGCCCATTTCGGGCGCACGTATCCCCGGGCTCACGCATGATGCGCGTCCCACCAGCCGCCGATGCTGCCCATGCGCACCAGGTTGTAGGTGGCAAAGCACAGCAGCGCCTGACCCGTGAGCTTGGCCTGACCGATGAGCTTGGTCTTGGCCAGACCACCCACGGTCTTGATCCAGCCAAAGGCCTCCTCAATGCGCTTGCGCACCTTCTGACTGGTCTTGTAGCCCTCGTGTCGGGTGATCCGGGCATCCACCGCCGAGTGCTTGTCCTTGGCCGCCACGTGCGGCGTGACCTTGAGCTTTCGGCAGCCCTTGATGAAGGCCTTGCTGTCGTAGCCCTTGTCGGCCCCGACCGTAGCCCGCTTGTTCTTGTTGTCCCGGCGCCCAAGCATCGCGAGCGCCGCCTCGCGCTCGGCGGTGCCGCTGGCATGGGTGATCTCCACGTCCACGATCAGACCGTTGCGGTTTTCCATGAGGATGTGCGCCATGTGGCACAGGCGAGCCTTGTCGCCCGCGCTCTTCTTGAACAGCCGGGCATCGGGGTCCGTGGTACTGGCGTGGGTGTCGTTGCAGCGCTGCTGTCCTTTGAAGTCCACCTCGGGATTGCGCCCCTCAGTCGGGGTTTGGTCGTCGTCCCGGCGCTTGAAACTTTTGTGCGAGGCCCAGGCCTCGATCAGCGTGCCGTCCACGCTGAAGTGTTCGTCGCTGGTCAACTTCGCCCAATCGGCGGTGTGCTTGACCCGCTCGAAGAAGGCGCGGGCCAAGTCTTCGTTGAAGAGCCGCTCGCGGTTGGCGCTGAAGGTGGAGTGGTCCCAGACCTTGTCCTCGATGTTCAGGCCCACGAACCAGCGGTACAGCAGGTTGTAGTTGACCGCTTCGACCAACTGGCGCTCGCTGCGGATGGAGAACAGGATCTGCAGCAGCAGGGCCTTGAGCAGCATCTCCGGCGGCACCGAGGGGCGGCCCCGGCGGGCGTACACCGCGTCGAACTCGCGGTTCATCGTCGCCAGCAGCGCATCGACTGCGGCGCGCAGTTTGCGCAGCGGGTGTGTCTGCGGCACGCGCTCTTCAAGGCTGATGTAGCTGAACATCGCCCCCTGGAAGTCTTGGTTGCCTCTCATCGTCCTCGTCTGGGTTGTTCGCCGATGGCTTCAGATCGTACTGGCCGACGCCAGCGTCGGCGGGGGATTTTTCAACGGCCTGTTAGAACTCTCACGGCCAATCCCTCGGTGCATGGCGCGTTGGGAATCACACGAGTGCAAAGCAGGGCGGAAACCTGAATGAGCTACTTTGACGCAGGCCTCACTAGCCACCCATTCGCGTGCAGGCAGACCTTGTGCAGGACAAAACCCACAGTGCCCCGCACACCTGCACGCCAACCATCAGACGCAGCGAAGGGCAAGGCATGCGAGCGAGTAGCAAGAGGCTCATGCTGCACCTGTCCTTGGCCACAAGCCCTAGTTCCATCGAACGATGGCCGCCCCCACTGACACAAGCCGGTAAGTCCTAGGAGGTATTCACAGCCCCCCGTTCCCATCCCTACCATTGCCGCATCCCCTCTTGAATCCACCGGTGGGCCAATCCACGGCCTGCACCCTCCGAGAAATGCACCATGCAATGGTTTAACCGTTTCAGCATCAAAAGCCGTTTGATCGCTTCGTTCCTCGTGCTATTCGCTCTGCTGGCCACGGTGGTCGGTGTGGCATGGCTCAACAATGCACGCAGCCAGGTGGCGGTCAAGGGCATCGTCGAGCAGGACATGGTGAAGCTGGAACTGGTCGCAGAAATCGACAGCATGACCAAGGCCAACGCTCGCAACACGCTGGAGCTGTTCGTGATTGAACCCTCCGCACGGCCGGCAGTGCGCGCCCGCATGGGCACTTTGCGAAAGCAATTGGACGAGCTGTTCCAGCGCCTGGAGCCTATGCTCCAAAGCAACGAAGGGCGGGCACTGTTTGTTGAAATGCGTACCCGTCGGCTGGCCTATGTGGCGGCCTTCACCGCGGCGGCAGACATGCTGGAATCAGATGCAGCGGCCGCCAACCAACTGCTCACGCAAAAAGTTCTCCCGGCCATTGACGCATTGGCGCAGCCCATCACGCAACTCAAAGCGTTGCAACTGAAGATTGCCAACGCGTCGGGGAGCCGACTGGAAGCACAGATGCAGCGCCAGAACCAGATCAACCTGGCCATTGGTGCAGTGGCAGTGATTCTGGTGGTAGTACTGGCAGGCTCACTGGTCAGGGCCATCATGCAGCCCCTGGAACACGCCATGAAGGTGGCGGCCACGGTCGGGCAAGGGGATCTGACCTTGCCCATCCGTACAGACGGAGACCACGAATTCACCCGGCTCCTGGAGTCGCTCAAGGCCATGCAAAGCCATTTATCCGCAACCCTCATGCGGGTGCAGGAGAACACCACGGAAGTGGCCTCGGCCTCATCCCAGATCGCGGCTGCGAACCTGGACCTGAGCGCACGAACCGAGGCACAAGCCAGCTCACTGGAACAAACAGCAGCCTCCATGGAGCAAATTACTGCGTCCGTCCAAAGTAACCAGCAGATGACCCAGACGGCCAACCAGTTGTCGGCCACAGCCGCCAAGCACGCCAAGGACGTGGGCGAGCGTGTGCAAGAAGTGGTGGGAATGATTCGCGACCTGCACGAATCTTCGCAGCGCATCCGCGACATCACCAGCGTCATCGACGGCATCGCTTTTCAGACCAACATTCTGGCGCTGAACGCGGCCGTGGAGGCCGCACGCGCCGGTGAGCAAGGCAGGGGCTTTGCCGTGGTGGCCGCCGAAGTGCGCTCGCTGGCCAAGCGCTCGGCAGAAGCAGCGCAAGAGATCAAAACCATCATCCAGACGAACACCGAAAAGATGGATGCGGGCACAGAGCTGGCAGAAAAAGCTGGTACCGCAGTCCAGGAGGTGGTCACGTCGATTGAGCGAGTCAACGCCACTGCTGCCGATGTCGCCGTAGCCTCCCGCGAGCAATCCGATGGCATCGATCAAATCAGCCAGGCCGTCATGCAGCTGGACCAAGCCACCCAGCAAAACGCAGCCTTGGTAGAGGAAACCTCTGCCGCCACCAGCAACCTGGACGACCAGGTGCAATCACTCAAGCAGCAGATTTCACGCTTCCGCCTGGCCTGAGGCTCAGCGAACAAGGCTGCTTCGTCTGCGAGCGCTTGAACGAAGCGAGCCTTGGCGTAGAACGCCACCGTATTGCCCCCTCCTCCATCAAAACCACTTTTTGAGTCGCGGCCGGGAAGTCCTCATAATGGCTGCGCAACCGAACTCTTCGCAGTGACCGACCATGCCAAAGCGTACCGATGCTTCCACCCGGGCTCCGCGAGCCTTGTGCCATGACTGAGCATCCCTTCCCCTACGAGGGCCCCGAGGAGTTACGCCAGCCCATCCTGACGGCGCTGCGCCGCGTGGTGGACCCTGAAGTGGCGCTGAACGTGGTCGATGTCGGTCTCATCTACGGCGTCACCGTGGCCGATGGCAAGCTGCATGCCCAGGTCACCATGACCTCTGCGGCGTGTCCGGTGACCGATGTGATCCTAGAGGACATCGAAACACAGCTGGACCGCGACATGCCACCCGAATTGTTGATACAGGTCGAGCTGGTGTGGTCCCCACCCTGGTCCACCGAGCGCATGAGCGAGCGGGCTCGCCGCTTCATGGGATGGTGACCCCGCCTCCTCCCTCGGCACCCATGCGAACACGCGTCGCGCCCGCCAGGCCTCGCACGCTGGCGCCGCTGGTTCTGATCCTGGTAGCGCTGGCACTGGTGAGCGGCATCACCGGGGGCCTCGTTCGCGCTGGGGTGCCCCTGCCCTCCCTCTTCCCGCTTTCGGGTTGGGCGGGGCATGCCGCGGTGGTCCACGCGGGGCTGATGATTTGCGGCTTCATGGGCACAGTGATTGGCGTGGAGCGAGCCGTGGCCGTGAAATTGCGTGCGGCCTGGCTCGCCCCACTGGCATCTGGCGTTGGGGCCCTGTGCCTGCTGGTCAATAAGACCGACGTCGGCGCCGTACTGTGGCTCGCCGCTGCCGTGTTCTTCACCGCCGTCAACGTCGTCGTTGTGCATCGTCAGCGGGCCGCGCACACCCTGCTGCTGCTCGGGGGGGCTTTGGCGTGGTTGATTGGCTGCGTGCTGTTTTTGCGTCGGCCTGGCGACGCTGCCAGCCTGCCCTGGTGGTTCGCCTTTCTGGCCATGACCATTGCTGCAGAACGCCTGGAGATGACGCGGCTGATGCGCAGGCGCCCAGGTGCCAACGCATCGCTTTGGCTGCTGCTGGGGTTGATGGCACTGGGCGCTGCGTTGACGAGCTTTTCGGTGCGCATAGGCGGCGTGTTGTACGGCCTGTCGCTGCTGCTCCTGGCGCTGTGGCTGGGCGTGTTTGACATCGCACGCCGCACGGTGTTTGCCCACGGGCTGGCCCGCTACATGGCCGTGTGTCTGCTCGGGGGCTACGCCTGGCTTGCGGTTGCAGGCTGGGCCTGGACGGGCACCACGCTCGGTTTGCCCCTGCGAGACATGGCCCTGCATGCACTCGGGCTGGGTTTCATTGTGAGCATGATGCTGGGGCACGCCCCGGTCATCCTTCCTGCCATTGCACGCATCAAAATTGAATTCGGCAAGTTCTTCTACCTGCCCTTGGTGGCCTTGCACCTGTCACTGATCGTGCGCCTGGTTTGGGGGCTGGATGACCCGCACTGGCGCGCCACGGGGGCGCTGCTGAACACGGGTGCCATGGCGCTTTTTGCCGCCACCATGCTGGGGGGAGCGGTGTTGTGGCGAGTGCGTCACGCGCGTGCGGGCAACGACGGCGAATAAACACCACCAGCACGACACCACACTCCACTCCCGCTGCAAGCTCCCCCCTTAAAAAGCGCAGTCTTCACGCCCCCACCAGGCTGTTGATCTGCGCTTGTTTGCGTGACATGTCGTCATCAGAGTCGGCAAACCTCGCAGCAATGGCTCGAAACGATTCCTGCAGCTCCACAAACGCGTCGGTGATGTCGGGATCGAAATGAACGCCCCGCCCCTCTTGAATGATTGCCACCGCTTGTTCGTGGGGAACACTGTTTTTGTAGACCCGGCGGCTGATGAGCGCGTCGTACACATCAGCCACCGCCATCAGCCGCGCAGACAGAGGGATCGCCTCCCCCGCCAACCCTTGCGGGTAGCCAGAGCCGTCCCACTTTTCCTGGTGTGACAACGCAATCTCTTTGGCGGTGGACAGAAACTCCACCGGCATTCCCAACTGGATTTCCGCATGCTCTATGGCATCGCGGCCCAGGGTGGTGTGGGTTTTCATGATCTCAAACTCTTCGGGGGTCAGGCGCCCCGGTTTGAGCAGGATGCGGTCAGGAATACCCACTTTGCCGATGTCATGCAGGGGAGCCGACTTGAACAGCATCTGGATGTAGTTGTCCGTCAGCACGCTAGCAAACCGGGGGTGCGTGCGCAGCTTTTCTGCCAGCGCCTTCACGTAGTGCTGTGTGCGGCGAATGTGGTTTCCGGTGTCCAGGTCACGGGTTTCCGCCAGGGTGGCCATGGCCAGGATGGTGACGTCCTGGATGGCGAGCACCTCGCGGGTGCGCTTGCTCACCTCGGCTTCCAAGAAATCGCTCTTGTCTCGCAAAAAGTCTGCATGGGCCTTGAGTGCCAGATGGATCTTGACCCGCGCCAGCACCACCGGCGGGCTGATGGGCTTGGTGATGTAATCCACCGCCCCCAGTTCCAGCCCCCGTTTTTCATCTTCCACATCGGCCTTGGCGGTCAGAAACACCACCGGAATGTCGCGCGTGGCAGCGTCTGCCTTCAGCCTTCGGCAGACCTCGTAGCCATCCATGACCGGCATCATGATGTCCAGCAGGATCAGATCGGGCTGCGGCTGCATGGCCGCCAGTTTCAATGCCCGCTCGCCCCCATTGGCCAGCTGAACCTGGTAGTCCTTGCGGAGCAACTCCCGCATCAGCGACAGGTTGTCAGGTGTGTCGTCCACGACCAGGATCGTCGGCTTCACAACCCCTTCGATGGGATATGACATGCGGGGGGCGTCCTAGGTAGTGCTTGGGTTAAAACATTTTGCAACAAAGCGACTTTCCGCCAAAAGCTCTTTTTCACCATCGCCGCCCCGCCACACTCGGTTGTTGGCATGCGCCAGCCCTCCGGCTTCAAGCGCCAAGGCGCCGTGAAAGCCCCCTCATCCCCGTGGCCGCAGCAATGCCAGAGCCGCTTCGAAGTCGAAGTTGTTGACGTGATCAAAAATCTGGCCCCATTGCTCCGGATAAGCCGCGCGCCAAAGATCGGCATGCTGCTCACACAGATCCAGCGCCGCAGAGTCACCCCGGTCCAGCAACTCGGCCAGCTGCTCACGCAGGGCCGCCAGTTTCTCGGCATCCACCGCCACGGCAGGCGATGAGGCCACAGCCTCGTCACCCAGCGGGCCGTGCAACGCAGCCACCACCGGCTGCAGGGCGTCGAGCGCCTGGTGCAGCAAGGATTCAATCTGCTCAGGTGCAGCCCGCTGCTGGCAGGCGCGTTCCAGGGCTTCCGCAGCCTCCTTCACCTCTGTGGCGCCAATAGTGCCCGCCGTTCCTCGCAGCGTGTGGGCGCAACGCTCAGCTTCTGACGGGTCGGCCGAGGCCAGGGCCTTGGCAAAGAGCGTGGCAAAGTCCTTTTGACCGTCGTAGAACTTGCGCAGCAAGCGGCGGTACAGGGCCTCGTTGCCCATGGCAGTTGCCAAGCCAGCACGCACATCCACCCCCGGCACAGATATATCATCAAATTGGCCTCTAGCGCCCGCCCCTAAAGCGCCACCAGCTACTGAATTCATAGCAACCATTTCAGCCTGCAACGCCCGCTTCGGATGAATCCACCTGGCCATGGTGCCAAACATGGTCTCCAGGTTCAGGGGCTTGGCAATGTGGTCGTTCATGCCCGCATTCAGCACCTTTTCCTTGTCGCCCGCCATGGCGTTGGCCGTCAGGGCAATGATGGGCAGGCTGTGGAAGGCGGGGTTCTTGCGAATCTCCCGCGTGGCGGTGTAGCCGTCCATCACGGGCATCTGGCAGTCCATCAGCACCCCGTCAAAGTTCGGGTCTTGGGCCAGGATGCTCAAGGCTTCCTGGCCGTGGTTGGCCAGCACTACGGTCATGCCCGCCTCGCTGAGTAACTCCATGGCCAGCTCCTGGTTCATGTCGTTGTCTTCCACCAGCAAGATGCGGGCACCGCGCAGCGCTTGGGTCGCTTCGGCGTAACTGTCCGCGCGCACCCCCTTGCGAGTGCCCACCGCATGGCCTTTGCCCAGCGACTCACCAATCGCCTCCAGCAAGGTCGATGGCGTCACGGGCTTGGTCAGCACGGCCTGCAGCACCACCCCCCGCTCGCTGGCGCTCACCATCGCATCGTCACGCCCGTAAGCCGTTGCCATGATGACGGTGGGCACGGTGTTGAGCTGCTCGTTGCGCAGTTGGCGCACGGTTTCCACCCCGTCCATGCTGGGCATTTTCCAGTCCATCAGCACCAGCTCGTAAGGGCGGGGGGTTTTGTCTGCCGCCGCGATCAGCCGCAGGGCTTCGGCGCCGTTCCATGCCACGTCCACGTCCAGCCCGAAGCTCTTGGCCATGCTGGCCAGAATCTCGCGCGCCGAGGCGTTGTCGTCCACCAGCAACATGCGCACGCCCTGCAATTCGTCGGCCCTGAACATGCGCCGCACCTGGGGTTGGGCCTGAGTACCAAAGCGGGCCTGGAAATGGAAGGTAGAGCCCATGCCCGGCACGCTCTCGACCCAGATGCGCCCGCCCATGGCCTCCACCAGGCTCTTGGAGATGGCCAGGCCCAGACCCGTGCCGCCGTACTTTCGCGTGGTGGACGAGTCGGCCTGGGTGAAGCTCTGGAACAGCTTGCCGCACTGCTCCGGGGTCATGCCAATGCCTGTGTCGCGCACCCAGAAGTGCAGGTCTACTCCGCCCTCGTGCTCACCCATCTTGGCCACGCCAACGATGATCTCGCCGCGGTCCGTGAACTTGGCGGCATTGCTGCCCAAGTTGATCAACACCTGGCCCAGCCGCAGTGGGTCGCCGACCAGGGCGGTGGGCACATCAGGGGCCGAGTCAAACAGCAGCTCGAGGCCTTTGTCCTCAGCCTTCAGGCTGAGCACGCTGGCCAGGTTCTCCAGCACATCGTCCAGATGGAAATCGACTGTCTCCAGACTCATCTTGCCGGCTTCAATTTTGGAGAAGTCCAGAATGTCGTTGATGATGCCCAGCAGGATTTCACCCGAGCGACACACTTTTTCAATGTAGTTGCGCTGGCGCTTGTCCAGGTCGGTCTTCAGCACCAGGTGGCTCATGCCGATGATGGCGTTCATGGGCGTGCGGATCTCATGGCTCATGTTGGCCAGGAAATCGCTCTTGCTGCGGTTGGCAGACTCCGCCAGCGCATGCGCCTTCTTGATTTCTTCGATGGCCGCCCGCTCCAGAGAAATGTCTTCCACGATACAGACCAGATCTTGCGAAATCTCGCCCGTCTCCACAGCTCGCGCGGACAGGCGTGCCCAGAAATGGGTGCCATCCTTGCGCACCAGTTCGCGCTCCGCTACGTGAACCTGGCCCAGGTCAGCCCGGCCGTATACCTCTTCGCCAGCTTTCATGTAGGCCGCTTCTGTGGGGTACCACATGCGTACATTGCAGCCGATTTGCGCCCCCGCCGGATAGCCCATCATTTCGTCCAGCATCCGGTTGCACCGCAGAATGGTCCGGTCGCGCATCAAGACAATGCCCACGCTGGCGGCTTCAAACAAGGCGCTTTGCTCGCGCAGCGCCGCCCCCAGCTCCTGCGTGCGCAGGGCCACCAACTCTTCCAGGTGCTGGCGGTAGCGCTCCAGCTCATCGCTCATGCGCTTCTTCTCGGTGATGTCTTCCTTGATGGCGAGATAGTGGGTAACGCGGCCGCCCGGCTGGTGAATGGGCGCAATGGTGGCGAACTCCACGTACTCGCTGCCGTCCTTGCGTCGGTTGATCAACTCGCCACGCCAGATCTCGCCCCGGGTCAGCGCAGCCCACATGGCGTCGTGGGTCGCCTTGGGCGTATGGCCTGACTTGAGCACGCGGGGGTTCAGGCCGATGGCTTCGCTGCGGCTGTAGCCGGTGTTGCGCTCAAACGCTTCGTTGACGTATTCAATGCGGGCGTCAGTGTTGGTGATGACGATGCTTTCAGGGCTTTGCTCCACCGCCAGTACCAGCTTGCGCAACTGCTCTTCCTGCTGGCGCTTGGCGGTAATGTCTTCCTTGATCGCCACATAGTGCGAGACGCGCCCATCAGCCTGAATCAGGGGCACGATGATGGCCATTTCGATGTGCTCTACACCATCGCGCGCATGGTTGACGAATTCACCCACCCAGGTCTTGCCGCCCAACAAGGTCTGCCACATGTCCTCGTAGGTCTCCACGGGCGTCTTGCCGGACTTGAGCAGCCGCGGGTTTTGGCCGAGCACTTCCTCACGGGAAAAACCGGTGTTGCGCACAAAGGCGTCATTGACGTACTCGATGTTCGCATCCAGGTCGGTCACGATGATGGAGTTCGGACTCTGCTCCACCACCAGAGACAACTTTTGCAACTGAGCAAGGTTGGCCGTGAAGGCTTCACGCGTGCGCAGGGTGCGGATGCCAAAGGACAAATCGCTCGCCATCTCGCTCAGCAGATCCACCTCCGCGTCGCTGAAGGCATCGCTTTCTTGGGCATGCAAGCACAGCGCACCAATGCATTGCCCACCGTCCACCACCAGTGGCAGCGCAATGGCGGCTCCATACCCACGCTGCAATGCGGCTTCTCGCCACGGAGCCAATGCGGGGTTGGTGAGCACATCACGCGTGACCACCGTGCGGCGCTCACGAATGGCCGTCCCGGTGGTACCTCGGCCCTGCGGCACATCCGCCCAGGAGATGCGCGCGGTGGCCAGGTAGTCGTCGTCAAAACCGTGGCTGGCCACGGGTCGCACGGTGCGTTCCTCGTCGTTCTCCGCAGCCCCCACCCATGCCATCCGATAGCCGCCCACCTCCACCGCCAGGCGACAAATGCCCTGCATGAGTTGGTTTTCATGCTCCGCATGGATCAACAACTGCCCACACTGCCGCGCCGTGCGCAAGGCGCGATCGGTCTGCTCCAGCTCTCTCTCCGTGTGGCGGCGTTCAATGAAATTGGTAATGCGTTTGGCGATGGCCTCAAGCAAAGAGCGCTCTTCGGCAAGGAACGACTCACCCGCGTCCGGGGGTACACCGGCCAGATAGGTCACACCTACCCGCCCAGAGCGATCCCCTGCCCCGCTGAAGTCCACCCCAAAGTTCTCTCCTGGCGCACTGCGGCCGTAGCGGCGGCCCTGGTAATCAATCCAGCCCACAGCCAGTTCCGGGTATCGCATGGCTTGAGGCAGGCGCTGCGCTACCGCCTCCAGCATCTCATTCAGATCATGCTTGGGGTCTTCCGTGAGGTTCATCACGTCGTACAGGCACGTCATTTCCTTCATGCGCTCGCGCAGTTCGCTCTGCGACTTGCGGTAGGCCAGGCTGGTGTCTCGAAAGGCCAGCACCGCGTGTGCCAAGCTGCTCCACAGCTTGAACTTGTAGCTGGCCATGGCCTGGACGCTGGGCAACGAGGAAGGGTTGACCACGCCTTGGGCCAACGACTCCAATGTGGCGGTGAGCATGGACATGCGGGCGCTCAACCGCACCACCAGAAGCACCCAGGCGACCATCATGGACAGCAGCAACGCAGCCCCCACCAAGGCGTTGCGAACCGCATGCGTCTGGAACTTTTCTTCCCTGGCCTCGCTGCGCTGGTCTGCGCGCTCGCCCACCAAGATGGCGATGGCGCGCGATTTCTGTGAAAAATTCAGATGACTCAGCGTAGCCCGGTAGGCGTGGCGCATCGCGTTGGGCGGGTCAATGGTGGCCAGGTCCGTCGCCTGGACCAGCGCATTGCGGTACTCGGTGAAATCCCGCTGCAGGGCCCGCAGGTTCTCTTCCCCTACCGCCGGCTTGAGGCTGGGGAGCTGCTGCTCCAACGCCGCCAGCCGGTTGATGAGCTGGGAGTGAAATCGGTAAACCCCCGCCTCGTCCACCTGGCCCGAGGCAGCCTTCTCCAGCAGATCGACGACCTGGTCCTGGACGGTGGCGATCTCTATATTGAAATTGCGAGTGAGCTTGATTTCGTTGGAGTCCTGGATCTGCTGCGCGCGGGCGACCTGGTGGTCTTCCTGCAACTCCAAAAAAGACACCAGATTCAGTCCGCCCGTGAGCAGCGCCGCGATCACCACGGGCAGTATCAAGGTCAGGCTGTACGGGGACAACAGGTGGCGAAAACGCTTCATTTTTGGCCTTGACGCAACAGCTCGCCCCACTGGGCCGCAGGAATGCTGGCGATGTACTCAAACCCCGCTGCCTCGCCCAGAGGGCGGAACACCACCAGCGTGCCTTCTTTGGGGAAGTAGCCCATCAAGTCCATGAGGTTGGGCGCATGCGCCAGCACCAGCCGGTTGCTGCCGGAAGGCACGGGCATGGAGAGCAACTGGCGCGTGCGCGCAACGATGGGCGCCTTTTCCGCATCGGTGAAATTGCCCAGGTAGATGAGGCGGGGGTCCGTCAGCGCAGTGATGGCGGGGAAAGCAGCCTCCGCGCTTTCGCGGGCGCGGCACATGGGGCTGACATGCAGTTCACTGATGGGGATGTTTGCTTTGCGAATCGCATCGCCAACCCGTGCCATCAACTGACGCCCTTCAACCGTCAATGGGCGCTGCGTGCCGCAATCCTGCAGATCAACGCGGGGCGTACGGTCTGGAATCGCGTTGTTCGTCGGCCCGTGTCGCAAGTACAAGGCGTAACCCCCCGATGCCAACTGACGCAAGGTGTCCGGCGCTGCAACAGTCTCGACAAATGGAGCCGCTGTGAATGGCGAGCCCGGCTGCGGCAGCGCAGCCTTGGGTGGATCTGCAGCACTCACAGGGGCCGAAGCGATCCCTGACACAGCCAGCAGACAGAGCAGGATTCGCTGACTCCAAGCGACTCTTGCCAACGCACGCCACATGGGCGTAAGGCGCACCACCCTTGCTGATTGCGCCGGGGCGTTTGCCCCCTCGGCCCCTTGTCTCCCCCCGCACGCTTGTCCGGCAAAAACGCTTGTGGTTTTCATGTTCAGATCCGCTTCCTTGGTCGCGAAGCCCCACTCTACCCGCAGGCTGTTGCCTTTGAAAAGCACAGTCTGCGCGAGAGTGCGGCTTGCCCAATTTTGGTGCGGGCTGCGACCTTAAAAACGGTCACCACAACGGATGCAGCCCAGGTAGGCGGTAATGAGACACAAGCTTGATGCACAGCAAGCCGGTCGGCTTTCTGCGCGCTAATGCGCAGTACTCAAAGGCAACAGAGGCCATCCAACACAATGCGCCGAAGGCCTCTGGAAAACATCGCGCTTCTTAACGTGCAATGTGCAGCATGCCAGGCTGTGCAGCGCGCACCAGCCTGCCTTGCGCTGCGGAGTTGATCTGGAACACCGCAATCAACTCTGCGAGGCGTTGCGCCTGGTTGCGAAGGTTATCTGCGGCAGCAGTGCTTTCCCCGACGAGTGCGCCGTTTTGCTGGGTCATGTGGTCCAGCTGACTCACAGCCACATTCACCTGAGAGATACCGTCGCTCTGCTCAGCCGCCGCACTGCTGATTTCACCGATGATGTCGTTGACACGCTGAACACCCCGCACGATTTCGTTCATCGTCTCGCCAGCATTGCTCACCAGTTCTGCGCCAGAACCGACCTTCTCCACGCTGGTCTGGATGAGCGACTTGATCTCCTTGGCCGCTTCTGCGCTGCGCTGCGCGAGGCTGCGCACCTCGGTCGCCACCACTGCAAAGCCCCGCCCTTGTTCGCCAGCACGTGCGGCCTCCACCGCTGCATTCAACGCGAGGATGTTGGTCTGGAACGCGATGCCATCGATCACGCCGATGATGTCTGCGATCTTCTGGCTGCTTTGGTGAATGTCCTGCATGGTGCTCACCACCTGCTGCATGACCTCGCCGCCTTTGGTGGCTGTGCCCGCCGCCGTGGTGGCCAGCTGGTTGGCCTGGCGTGCGGAATCGGCACTCTGGCGCACCGTGGCCGTCAGCTCTTCCATGCTGGCAGCCGTTTGCTCCAGGCTGCTGGCAGCCTGCTCGGTGCGCTGGCCCAGGTTCTGGTTGCCGGTGCTGATGTCGTGGCTGGTGGTACGGAGCTGGTCCACGTTGTCACGCACGGCAGACACCAGCTCATGAAAGCGCTGCTGCATATCGCGCACCGCCACCATCACGCTGGTGGTGTCACCCGCCTTCACCTGCACCGGAACCGTCAGGTCACCCTGCTGGATGGCCTGCACCACTGCTCGTACCTCACTCGGTTCAGCACCCAGCTCACGGCTGATGCTGCGAGAAACCAGCACGATGACAGCAATGCTGATAAGCACCGCCAACAGAGTGATCGACAGCATCACGCCTGTGAATTGGCTGGCGTCCTTGTTGGCCAGTTGGCTGTTCGCGATGATTCGTGCTTCTTCGTAATCAATCAGCTTGTTGGCAGCGGCGAGCCACTGCTCATACTGCGGCTTGGCTTCTGCCCACAGCAAAGTCTCGGCGCCAGCCCGGTCACCCGCCTGCATCAACGCCACCACTTTGGCGGTGGTAGCCACAGTGCGCGCTTCAATGTCCTTGAGCGACTGCACCATGGGCCCCACTTCGGGTGGAACTTGCGAAGCCGACTTCAACACATCATCGAGCTGCGCTGCCGACTTGGCGTAGAAGTCAGCCAGGCGGGCAATAGCTTCCACCTCTTTCTTGCGTGCTTCCTCTGTGGGGGCCAGCACGACATCGCGCACTGCAATGGAGCGATCGTGCGCCGAGCCCCGAAAGTTGATGGCCGCTCGCTGGATGACCGCATTCTGGGTGGCATTGGCCGTTAAAGCAATGCTGAACAAGTAACGTCATATCCATCGCACAGCCATTTGAATGCCAAATGGCCCGCAAAGATACTGTGCTTTGCCCCACAGGGCCTGTTTCGGGAGCCTTTGAGCCCCTTTCGGACCCTTACGGGCGCACCTGTCCCTGCAGGCGCCCTCGGGCAAGGTAGATGTTGGCCAGCGCCAAGGCCGTGAACGCACGCGTGGCGTTCTTTTGCAGCCCGCGATAGCGCACCTTGGTGAATCCCCACAGGCGCTTTACCACCGCAAAGACATGCTCGACCCGAGCGCGCACCCGTGACTTGTTGCGGTTCTTGGCCCGCTGAACTTCGTCCACCTCGCCCGCACGGCGGGTGCGCTGGTTGGTGAAGTCCTTGGCCCTGGGGGCTTTGCTCGCTATCAGTGTTTTCTGGCTGGCATAGGCCGAGTCGCCGTACACGCGCCGCTCATTGCCATGCAGCAGATTGGGCAGAGGGTGTTTGTCATGCACGTTGGCCGCCGTCACCACGGCGCTGTGCGCCAGCCCGCTTTGGCTGTCCACGCCAATGTGCAGCTTCATGCCGAAATACCATTGCTGGCCTTTGCGTGTCTGGTGCATATCGGGGTCGCGCGCCTTGTCGGCGTTCTTGGTGGAGCTGGGCGCTGCGATGATCGTGGCATCCACGATGGTGCCGGTATTGACCTTGAAGCCGCGCTCCTGCAATTGCTGGCCTACCTTGGCAAACAGGGCTTCGCCCAGTTTGTGCTCATGGAGCAGTTTGCGAAACTTCAGCAGCGTGGTGGCGTCGGGCACGCGTTCACGACCCAGGTCAATCCCCACAAAGCGGCGCAGACTGGCACTGTCATACAGAGCCTCCTCGCACGCCAGATCGGCCAGGTTGAACCAGTGCTGAAGAAAATGGATGCGCAGCATGCGCTCTAGGCCAATGGGCGGACGGCCGTTGCCGGCCTTGGGGTAGTGCGGCTCTATCACCTGACACAGAGCGGCCCATGGCACTATTGTCTGCATGGTCCGCAAGAACTCTTCGCGTCGGGTGGGTTTGCGCGAATGCTCGAATCCGTTGTCTTGATCTGCGGCCATTGCCAGGGTCTGCTGCTTCATCTGCGGATAACGTTTGACCCCCCTCAACGGTGGACCTTAATCAGCGTTGCCTTAAAGCCCCGTCGATACCTCGCGCAGTCAGCACGCTAAACACCGACATTCCCAGCAATGCCAGCACTACCAGGCCGAAACCTGCCATCAGACGGTGGCTAATTTTCCATGTTTGCATCGATTGAGCCCCATTCAAGAATTTGAGAGATCGAAAGAAAAATGAGAGGATTTTTCAATCCAATTTTTTCAATTCGTTACTCATTGTACTTTGATGGGGCCTTGTTGCACAAATGCCGGTCGCAGCTGATGTAGGCTCGGGAGATGAGAGAGACGAGCTGGGGTCGGGTTAAGTACCGCACAACGAACTGGAAGGCTTACAACGCAGCGTTGAAGGCGCGAGGTGAGCTGACCATTTGGCTCGATAGGGATATGCAGTGGCTAGCTCAGCCCACGGGCAAGCGTGGTCGTTGCCAAAAATTCTCAGATGCGGCCATTCAGTTTTGCCTGACCATCAAGTGCTTGTTTGGCCAGCCCTTGCGCCAGACACTGGGCCTGGTTGAGTCGCTATTGGGTATGGCAGGCCTGGATTGGCCAGTGCCCGACTACAGCACGGTCTGTCGCAGGCAAAAGAGCTTGGATGTGCAGGTGCGCTACCGTGCAAGTGACAAAGGCTTGCACATGCTGGCCGACTCCACGGGCATCAAGTTCTTGGGCGAAGGTGAGTGGAAAACCAAAAAGCACGGCGCACAGCGGCGCCGCCAGTGGCGCAAGGTGCATCTGGGTATTGATGCCCAGACACTGCAGATTCGGGCCATCGCAGTAACAACCAATGAAGTGGGCGACTCGCCCATGGCAGCAGACCTGGTAACCATCCCCCGGCAAAGCCGGGGGCATTCGGGATGTGAGCCGCTCAAAGCGGCTGTAAGGGGTCGCTAACGCGGCCCCTCATTCTTGGGGCCACCTATCGGTGGCTACTCACCTCCATAGACCGAGTTGGTCCAACCTCTCGTCTTCCTTCTCCTGGTTTCGGATGTACTCCCGTATCACCGCTTCGTCGCGTCCCACCGTCGAGACGAAGTACCCTCGCGCCCAGAAGTGCTGACCCACGAAGTTGCGCTTTCGCTCTCCGTACACCCGCGCAAGGTGGATTGCGCTCTTGCCTTTGATAAAGCCCACCACCTGCGACACCGAGTACTTCGGTGGGATCGACAGCATCATGTGCACGTGATCGGGCATCAGATGCCCCTCTTCAACCCTGCATTCCTTTTGCGCGGCCAACTTTCTGAATACCTCACCCAGGTGTTCGCGTAGCTGCTTGTACAGCGTTCGCCTTCGACACTTGGGGATGAAGACCACGTGATATTTGCAATCCCAGGCCGTGTGACTCAAACTTTCATACTTGTCCATCGTGTTTCTTCCTTTCGTTTGCTTGGCGGCTCACGATTGAAAGTCTCTACGGTGGACAACCTCCTGAAAAGTCAAACTTCTACTGCCTCCCCGGCAGAGCCGGGGGGCCTCCTTTTGGTAGCTAGTGTGGTGTCTCAAAAATAGATAGAACTATTTTGACCGGTGTTGGTCGAATCAGCTTCCTTATAGGAGACTACGCTGATGGCCCACCCTGGACGCCCCGCCACGAAGCTGCAGATCACCGATGCCGAGCGCGCAGAGCTGCATGCGCGACTGCGCGTACGCAAAGCGCCCGAGGACGAGAAGCTGCGCATGCGAATCGTGCTGGGCTGCGCAGATGGGGAGTCAGGCACCATGATTGCCCAACGCTTGGGCACGACGGTGCAAACTGTCTCCAAGTGGCGGCGGCGCTACCGGGCGTATCGTCTGGCGGGTTTGACCGATGCCCCGCGCGCTGGCCGCCCGCGCAGTGTGGGCGACGAGCAGGTTCAGCTCATTGTGGACAAGGTTCGCCAGAGCAAGCCTGACAACGCCACGCACTGGAGCGTGCGCCAGATGAGTCGGCACGCTGGCGTATCGCCCGCGACGGTGCAGCGCATCTGGCATGCCTTTGGGCTGAAGCCGCACCTGCAAGAAACCTTCAAGCTATCGACGGATCCCCATTTCGTGGACAAGGTACGGGATGTGGTGGGGCTGTATATGGCACCACCCGATCGCGCCTTGGTGCTGTGCGTGGACGAGAAGAGCCAGATCCAGGCTCTGGATCGCACCCAACCAGGGTTACCACTGACGTTTGGCAAACCCAGCACGCGCACGCACGATTACAAGCGCCATGGCACAACGTCGCTGTTTGCAGCGCTGGATGTGGCCACTGGCAAAGTCATAGGACAGCTCAAGCGCCGTCACCGCAGTGTGGAATTCCTGCAGTTCCTCAAAGCCATCGATGCAGCGGTGCCTGGCGAACAAGACATCCACCTGATCATGGACAACTACGGCACGCACAAGACGCAGGCAGTGCGGGCCTGGCTAGCAGCCCATCCTCGCTACCACGTTCACTTCACGCCCACCTCAGCGTCCTGGCTCAATCTGGTCGAGCGTTTCTTTAGCCAGATCAGCGAGCAGTGGATCAAGCGCAGCGCCCACACCAGCGTTGCTCAGCTGGAGCAATCCATACGGGAATACATTGATCGTCACAACGAGGATCCCAAGCCGTTCGTGTGGCATAAAAGTGCGGACACCATCTTGGCATCTGTGGCGCGGGCAGCGAGTACCATTATTTGATGCTTACTTTTGAGACACCACACTAGCATTCGCTAGAAGAGCCCAATTTCACTTAAAGAAGTACAAATCACGCCCGTCACCACATCGCCCACAAAAAAGCCCCGCCATGGCGGGGCTGGATCGACGCCAAGGGGCAGAAACTCTGCCGCGCAGTGGCTTAGCAGGCCGTTGAAAAATCCCCCGCCGACGCTGGCGTCGGCCAGTACGATCTGAAGCCATCGGCGAACAACCCAGACGAGGACGATGAGAGGCAACCAAGACTTCCAGGGGGCGATGTTCAGCTACATCAGCCTTGAAGAGCGCGTGCCGCAGACACACCCGCTGCGCAAACTGCGCGCCGCAGTCGATGCGCTGCTGGCGACGATGAACCGCGAGTTCGACGCGGTGTACGCCCGCCGGGGCCGCCCCTCGGTGCCGCCGGAGATGCTGCTCAAGGCCTTGCTGCTGCAGATCCTGTTCTCCATCCGCAGCGAGCGCCAACTGGTCGAGGCGGTCAGCTACAACCTGCTGTACCGCTGGTTCGTGGGCCTGAACATCGAAGACAAGGTCTGGGACCACTCCACCTTCAGCGCCAACCGCGAACGCTTGTTCAACGAAGACCTCGCCCGTGCCTTCTTCGAGCGCGTCAAGCTCAGCGCCCAGTGGGGGCGGCTTGCCAGCGACGAGCACTTCAGCGTGGACGGCACGCTCATCGAAGCCTGGGCCTCGCACAAGAGCTTCAAGCGCAAAGACGATGACAGCGACACGCCGCCCGGACGCAATCCCGAGGTGGACTTCAAAGGACAGGAGCGCTGCAACGACACCCACCAAAGCACCACGGACGCTGATGCACGGTTGTTCAAGAAGAGCGCGGGCGACAAGTCCCGCCTGTGCCACATGGGGCACATCCTCATGGAAAACCGCAACGGGCTGATCGTGGATGTTGAGATCACCCACGCCAGTGGCACCGCCGAGCGCGAAGCGGCGCTGGCCATGCTGGGGCGCCGGGGCAACAGGAACAAGCGGGCCACGGTCGGGGCCGACAAGGGCTACGACAGCAAGGCCTTCATCAAGGGCTGCCGCCGGCTTTTGGTCACGCCACACGTGGCGGCCAAGGACAAGCACTCGGCGGTCGACGCCAGAGTCACGCGGCACGAGAGCTACAAGACCAGCCTGAAGGTGCGCAAGCGCATCGAGGAGGCCTTTGGCTGGATCAAGACCGTGGGTGGTCTGGCCAAGACCAAGCTGATCGGTCAGGCCAAGCTCGCGGGCCAGGCGCTGCTGTGCTTTGCCACCTACAACCTGGTGCGCATGGGCAGTCTGGGTGGCTGGTGGGACGCGCATCATGCGTGAGCCATGGGATACGTGCGCCCGAAACGGGCAAAACGGCCTGCAAACAGGCCGAAATGGCCCTCGAATTTGATTCGTGGGCGCGTCTGGGCGACTTGCTTCTTCGAAATCCACGACCTTGATGCGTTCGAAGAGCACTTTTTCAACGGCCTGTTAGACGTTGAACAGGAAGTTCAGTACGTCGCCATCCTTGACCACGTATTCCTTGCCTTCGGCGCGCATCTTGCCCGCGTCCTTCGCGCCTTGTTCACCCTTGTATTGGATGAAGTCTTCAAACGCGATGGTCTGGGCGCGGATGAAGCCGCGCTCGAAGTCGCCGTGGATCACGCCTGCGGCTTGGGGAGCGGTGTCGCCCACATGGATGGTCCAGGCGCGCACTTCCTTCACGCCCGCGGTGAAGTAGGTTTGCAGGCCCAGCAGCTTGAAGCCGGCGCGGATCAGGCGGTTCAGGCCGGGCTCGTCCTGGCCCATTTCGGCCAGGAACATGTCGCGGTCTTCATCGCTCATTTCGGACATTTCGGATTCGATCTTTGCGCAGATGGCCACCACGGGCGCGTTCTGCGCAGCGGCGTATTCCTTCAGGCGATCGAGCAGCGGGTTGTTTTCAAAGCCGTCTTCGCTCACGTTGCCCACAAACATGGCGGGCTTGGAGGTGATGAGGCAGAACTGCTTGAGCAACGGAGCATCTTCCTTGCTCACTTCCACCGTGCGGGCGGGCTTGCCTTCGTTCAGCGCGGCCTGGATGGGCGTGAGCAGCGAAACGATCTTGGCGGCTTCCTTGTCGTTGCCCGACTTGGCGGCCTTGCTGTAGCGGTTCAGCGCTTTTTCCACGGTGCCCAGGTCGGCCAGGCACAGCTCGGTCTGGATGACTTCGATGTCGGCAATCGGGTCCACGCGGCCTGCCACGTGGATCACGTTGGGGTCTTCAAAGCAGCGCACCACATTGACGATGGCGTCGGTTTCGCGGATGTGGGCCAGGAACTGGTTGCCCAGGCCTTCGCCCTTGCTGGCGCCAGCCACCAGGCCAGCGATGTCCACAAACTCGACGATGGCGGGGACGATGCGCTCGGGCTGGATGATCTCGGCCAGCTGCTGCAGGCGCGGATCGGGCACTTCCACCACGCCGGTGTTGGGCTCGATGGTGCAGAACGGGTAGTTCTCGGCGGCAATGCCAGCCTTGGTCAGCGCGTTGAAGAGGGTGGACTTGCCCACGTTGGGCAGGCCCACGATGCCGCATTTGAGGCTCATGGAAATTCCTTGTGAATCGCCCCTGCAGCGCGCCCTGGGCCTGAAGGCCAGGTGGCGCATGCGAGCCATCGCCGTGTGGGGCGACAGCCCTGGAGGGGCTGGATGAAGACACTGCGCTGCAAAAGCCGGTCAAATCCGGCGGTTTGCGCTTGCGGTGCCTTGGGTGCGGCGCGGATTTTAACCTTGGGCGGCCCAACGCACCGGCCCAGCACCGCAGCACGGCAATGGATCAGAACAACACACGGCTGCGCAGGGTGCCTGTGACCCCGGCCAGTTTGTCCAGCGCTAGCGGGGAAGAGGCTGCGTCGATATCGATCACCACGTAACCGATCTTCTCGTTGGTTTGCAGGTACTGGGCTGCCACGTTGATCTGGTTGTCGGAAAAAATGCGGTTGATTTCCGACAGCACCCCCGGCACGTTACGATGGATGTGCAGCAGGCGGTGCTTGCCAGCGTGCGCGGGCAGCGCCACTTCAGGGAAGTTGACGGACGAGGTGCTGGTGCCGTTGTCGCTGTACTTCACCAGCTTCTCGGCCACCTCGGTGCCGATGTTGGCCTGCGCTTCCATGGTGGAGCCGCCGATGTGGGGAGTGAGGATGACATTGTCCAGCCCGCGCAGGGGCGACAGGAACTCGTCCTTGTTGGTGCGCGGCTCGACCGGGAACACGTCAATCGCCGCGCCGAGCAGCTTCTTGGCTTTGAGTGCGTCGGCCAGGGCATCGATATCCACCACGGTGCCGCGTGCGGCGTTGATGAGGATGCCGCCGGGCTTCATCGCCGCAATTTCGGCCGCACCAATCATGCCCTCGGTCGATGGCAACTCGGGCACATGCAGGCTGACGATGTCACTTTGCGCCAGCAGGTCGTGCAGCTTGGCCACCTGGCGCGCATTGCCCAGGGGCAGCTTGCTCACCACGTCGTAAAACGCCACCTGCATTCCCAGCGCTTCCGCCAGCACTGACAGCTGCGTGCCGATGGAGCCATAGCCGACGATGCCCAGCGTCTTGCCCCGGATTTCGTAGGCGTTGTCGGCCGACTTGAGCCAGCCGCCACGGTGGGCCACGGCGTTCTTTTCGGGCACGCCGCGCAGCAGCAAGATAGCCTCTGCCAGCACCAGTTCGGCCACCGAGCGGGTGTTGGAATACGGGGCGTTGAAGACGGCAATGCCCCGCTCGCGCGCAGCGTTCAGGTCCACCTGATTGGTTCCGATGCAAAAGCATCCCACAGCGACCAGCTTGTGCGCGTGGGCAAACACCTCTTCGGTCAATTGGGTGCGCGAGCGAATGCCCACAAAGTGCACGTCCGCAATCTTGCGCTTGAGTTCCTCGTCGGGCAGCGCGCCGGAGATGGCTTCGATCTGCGTGTACCCAGCGGAACGCAGCACGTCCACCGCAGAGGGGTGAATGCCCTCCAGCAATAAAAATTTGATCTTGCTTTTGTCCAGCGATTGCGCGGTCATGAAGGTCCCTGTTCAGTGGATAGAGGTGGGCTGGGGCAGATTTACCTTGGCTAGCACAAGCATGGTGCAATGCACAAAACCTTGCAACTCCGGGCAAATCCACCCTGAAACTGTCATGGAAACGTCACAATTGGACACACCGCAGAGCCCTCAACGGGTTTTTACCGTTGTAATCGGCCGGACAACCGTGGGACAACGACACATGTTTGACACATTTCGTGCCTAGCATCGGCCGCTTTGTGCCCAGCGTCATCTTTGGAGAGATATTTATGCAACTGATGAAATTGGCATTGACTGCCGCCATCGCCTTCGGCGCCTGTGTTCCCGCACACGCCCAGACGGAAATTCAATGGTGGCATTCCATGAGCGCCGCTTTGGGCGACTGGGTGAATGACCTGGCCAAACAATACAACGCAAGCCAAACCAAGTACAAGATCGTGCCCACCTACAAGGGCACGTATGACGAATCGATGACAGCCGGTATTGCCGCCTTCCGCGCTGGCAATGCACCCCACATCATTCAGGTGTTTGAAGTGGGCACCGCCACCATGATGGCCAGCAAGGGCGCCATCGTGCCCGCAGGCAAGGTGATGAGCGATGCGGGCTTCAAGTTCGACCCCACCTCGTACGTGTCTGCCGTGGCCGGTTACTACACCGCACCCAACGGCCAGATGCTGAGCTACCCGCTCAACAGCTCCACCACCATCTTCTATTACAACAAGGACGCCTTCAAGAAGGCCGGTCTGGACGCCAACAAGCCTCCCAAGACCTGGCCTGAAGTGTTTGAAGCCGCCTCCAAGCTCAAGGCCAGCGGCCACAGCTGCCCGTTCACCACCAGCTGGATCAGCTGGACGCAGCTCGAAAGCTTCTCGCTGTGGCACAACACGCTGTTCGCCAGCAAGAACAATGGTTTTGACGGCACGGACGCCCAGCTGCAGATCAACACCCCGCTGCACGTGCGCCATTTTGAAAACCTGGCCAAGGCTTCGAAGGACGGCAGCTTTGTGTACAAGGGCCGCGGCAACGCAGCCGACGCATCCTTCCCATCGGGTGAGTGCGCGATGATCACCGGATCCTCGGGCCTCTACGCCCGTGTGGCCAAGGAAGCCAAGTTTGCCTACGGCATCTCGACCCTGCCTTACTACGCTGACGTGAAGGGCGCGCCCCAGAACACCGCCATTGGTGGTGCCAGCCTGTGGGTGATGGCCGGCAAGAAGGCCGAAGAGTACAAGGGCGTTGCCGACTTCCTGAACTTCCTGAACGACACCAAGGTGCAAGCCGCCAGCCACCAGCGCACCGGCTATCTGCCTGTGACCATGGGCGCTTACAAGCTCACCGAAGCCTCCGGTTTCTATGAAAAGAACCCAGGCACCGATGTGGCCGTGACGCAGATGATCCGCAAGGCCACCGACAAGTCGCGCGGCATTCGTCTGGGCAACTTCGTTCAGGTTCGCGCCATCATCGACGAGGAAACCGAACAAATCTGGTCGGGCAAGAAGACTCCCAAGGAAGCCCTGGACACAGCCGTGACCCGCGGCAACGAGCAACTGGCCCGTTTCGCACGCGCTAACCGCTAATTTTTATCGCCCCCGTTGATGGGGCCCGACTCTCCAGGCATTCCCCTGGGTTTCTGGGCTTCATCGTTGGCCCGCACCCCTCGCAAACACCGGTTTGCATGGGCTGCGGGCTGTTTTGTTCAGACTGATCCGATATGGAAAAACGCGTTTTATTCCGCTCTGCATGGCTGCCGTGGGTGCTTTTGCTACCCCAGCTGGTCGTGATCAGCGTCTTCTTCTTCTGGCCGGCGGGCCAGGCGCTGGTGCAATCTTTCCAAATGCAAGATGCCTTTGGCATGTCCACCGAATGGGTGGGGCTGGAAAACTTCCGCAACCTGTTTGAAGACCCGAGCTATCTCGCCTCGTTCAAGACGACGGCATTTTTCTCGATCGCCGTCGCGGTCTCGGGCATCGCCATCTCGCTGGTGCTGGCCATCTTTGCAGACCGCATCGTGCGCGGCGCCCTGGTGTACAAAACCGCACTGCTGCTGCCTTATGCGGTGGCCCCTGCCGTGGCGGGCGTGCTGTGGATGTTCATGTTCTCCCCCTCGCTGGGCGTGGTGGCGTATCTGCTGCGCCAGTCGGGGTTTGACTGGAACCACTTGCTCAACTCCGACCACGCCATGACGCTGATCGTGATTGCGGCCGTGTGGAAGCAGATCTCCTACAACTTCCTGTTCTTCCTGGCAGGGCTGCAGTCCATCCCCAAGTCGCTGATTGAAGCGGCCGCGATTGATGGCGCTGGCCCATGGCGCCGGTTCTGGAGTATCCAGTTCCCGCTGCTGTCGCCCACCACGTTCTTCCTGCTGGTGATCAACGTGGTCTATGCCTTCTTCGACACCTTCGCCATCGTGGACTCCACCACGCAGGGCGGCCCTGGGCAAGACACCTCGATCCTGGTCTACAAGGTCTATCACGATGGCTTCAAGGCCATGGACATGGGCGGATCGGCCGCGCAATCGGTGGTGCTGATGGCCATCGTGGTGGTGCTCACCGTGGTCCAGTTCCGCTACGTCGAGAAGAAAGTGCAATATTGATGCGCCCCCTGAGTCGCTTCGCGCCTTCCCCCGCCAGGGGGACGCCGCCCTCACTGCGGGGCGGCCCTTGCTTGGCGGCCCTCGCCTATGGCGCGCCCTTGATCGGCACCTGGGGCCAGGCATCACATCTGAAAGATTCCAATGGTTGAACGCAGTCCTTTTCTCAAGGCGTTCTCGCACCTGATCATGGTGCTGGGCGTCATCATCGTGGGCTTCCCGCTGTACCTGGCGTTTGTGGCGTCCACCCACACGGCGCAAGACATCGTGCAGGTGCCCATGCCCATGCTGCCCGGCAGCAACTTCTGGGAAACCTACAAAACCGCGCTGTTCGGCGGCGGCTCGGGCCCTGGCTCCAGCGCCCCGGTGGCGCACATGATGTGGGTGAGCTTCGTGACGGCCATGGTCATCACTGTGGGCAAGATCGCCATCTCGCTGCTGTCGGCGTTTGCCATCGTGTACTTCCGCTTCCCCTTCAAGGGCATCTGCTTCTGGCTGATCTTCATCACCCTGATGCTGCCCGTGGAAGTGCGCATTGGCCCCACGTACCAGGTGGTGTCCAACCTGGGCATGCTCAACACCTATGCGGGCCTGACGGTGCCGCTCATCGCGTCGGCCACGGCCACCTTCCTGTTCCGCCAGTTCTTCCTGACGGTGCCGGACGAGCTGGTCGAAGCCGCACGCATTGATGGTGCCGGCCCCATGCGCTTCTTCAAGGACATCCTGGTGCCGCTGTCGCGCACGTCCATCGCCGCGCTGTTCGTGATCCAGTTCATTTACGGCTGGAACCAGTACCTGTGGCCGCTCTTGGTGACCACCTCGGAAGACATGTACCCCGTGGTGATCGGCATCAAACGCATGATCGCTGGCGGCGACACCGGCAACGAATGGAACGTGGTGATGGCCACCGCCCTCTTGGCCATGCTGCCCCCCGCCCTGGTGGTGGTGTTCATGCAGCGCTGGTTCGTCAAGGGCCTGGTCGATACAGAAAAATAAACGAAATCTGCCGCTAGCGCTTATCTATCAAGCGCCAGCAGCTACAAATTTAAGAGCAAAATGGCATCCATCTCTCTTCGCAACATCATCAAGCGCTATGGCCACGGCCCCAAGGCCAACCAGGTCATCCATGGCGTGAACGCTGAAATCAAGGACGGCGAATTCGTCGTCATCGTCGGCCCCTCGGGCTGCGGCAAATCCACGCTGCTGCGCATGGTGGCTGGGCTGGAAGAAATCTCCGGCGGCGAGCTGCACATTGGCAACCGCATCGTGAACGACCTGGAACCCGCCCAGCGCGACATCGCCATGGTGTTCCAGAACTACGCGCTGTACCCGCACATGACGAACTTCGAAAACATGGCCTATGGCCTGAAGATCGCCAAGGTGCCCAAGGAGGAAATCAAGGCGCGTGTGGACAAGGCCGCCAAGATTCTGGAACTGGGCCACCTGCTGGAGCGCAAGCCCCGCGAACTCTCCGGCGGCCAGCGCCAGCGCGTGGCCATGGGCCGCGCCATCGTGCGCCAGCCGCAGGTGTTCCTGTTCGATGAGCCCCTGTCCAACCTCGACGCCAAGCTGCGCGCGCAAACGCGCCTGGAAATCCAGAAGCTGCACCGCGAGCTGGGCATCACCAGCCTGTTCGTCACGCACGATCAGGTCGAAGCCATGACCCTGGCCCAGCGCATGATCGTGATGAACGCGGGCAACATGGAACAGTTCGGCACGCCCGAAGAGGTCTATCACACACCTGCGTCCACGTTCGTCGCCAGCTTCATTGGCTCGCCGCCCATGAACCTGCTCAAGCACGCGCCCAACAGCAAGCCCGGCACCATTCTGGGCATCCGCCCCGAGCACATGGACATTGGCGACACCGGCTGGGAAGTGCGCGTGGACACCATCGAGCTGCTGGGCGCCGAGCGCCTGGTGTACGCCACCATGGGCCAGGACACGCTGATCGTGCGCATCGACGAAGGCCGCCCCTCGCCCAAGCCTGGCGACGCCATTCGCGTGGCGCCCCGCGAAGACCGCCTGCACTGGTTCAACGCGGAAACCGGCAAGCGCATCTGAGCGCGCGCACAACGCACTAGAGCCACCATGGCAGGCATTCACGCCACCGTGCCTGTGCTGGCATCGCTGGACCTGGCGGAGTCCCGGCAGTTCTACACCGAACTGCTGGGCTTTGATTGCCTGCACGCATCGGCCGACTACCTGATGCTGCGGCGCGACGGCTGCGAGTTGCACCTGTGGCACTGCACCGAGCGCCACATCGCCGAAAACACCTCGTGCTACGTGCGGGGCGACACCGCCGCACTGCATGCCGACTTTGCGCAACGCGGCTTGCTGGTAGAGCCCCCGCAGTTGCGCGACTGGGGCATGCGCGAGTTCTATGTCATCGACCCCCACGGCAACCTGCTCAAGTTTGGCGAGCCCGCTTGAACCGAACTGAGCCCGCCAACCACTGCCCTCCCCTTCGCACCATGAACGCGATCACCGCCTCCCACTGGCCCTACCCCCGCTGGATTGCCCACCGTGGCGCTGGCAAGCTGGCCCCTGAAAACACCTTGGCCGCCTTCCGCTTGGGCGCACAGCACGGCTACCGCATGTTCGAATGCGACGCCAAGCTGAGCGCCGACGGCGTGCCCTTTTTGCTGCACGACGCCACGCTGGAACGCACCACCAACGGCCGTGGCACCGGCGGCGATCTGCCGCTGGACGCGCTTGCGCAACTCGATGCGGGCAGTTGGCATTCACGCGCCTACGCTGGCGAGGCCGTGCCCACGCTGGAGGCGCTGGCCCGCTTTTGCATCGCCAACGGTTACTTTCTGAACATCGAGATCAAACCCACGCCAGGGCAGGAAGAAACCACCGGGCGCGTGGTGGGCGAAACCGCAGCGCGGCTCTGGCAGGGCCAGGCCGTGCCCCCGCTGTTCTCGTCTTTCAAGCCCGACGCGCTGGCAGGCGCACAGGCCACCGCAGCCCACATTCCGCGCGCCTTGCTGCTCGATACGCTGTGGGATGGATGTCTGGACACCGCTCGCCGCCTGGGCTGTGTGGCCCTCGTGTGCAACCACGCGCTGTGGGACGCCGCACTGGTCGCCCAGGTGAAAGGCATGGGCATGCGCACATTGAGCTACACCGTCAACGACGACTGGGCCGCCGAGCGCTTGATTGCTTTGGGCACGGACGGCATCATCACCGACCGCGTGGATCTGTTTTCGCCCGCCACGCCATAGGGGGCATCTTCCAACCAACGCGGCCCTGAGCGAGCGCCACCGTGGAACCGGCTTTGCCGGGCTACCGGTGGCCCCCCCCCCAGGGGAGAGGCGCGCAGCGCCTCAGGGAATCAATCCAGCTTCGCGCCCGATTTCTTCACCGCGTCGGCCCAACGTGGCATTTCAGCGGCCAGGAACTTGGCAAAGTCATCCGCGCCCAGGAAGGCAGGATCCGCGCCCTGGCTCACCATGCGGCTTTTCACTTCAGGCGACTGCATCACCTGGCCAAACGCATCGCTGAGCTTGGCCACCACATCCTTGGGCGTGCCCGCAGGCGCCAGGAATCCATAAAAGCCCACCACCTCAAAGCCTTTGAGGCCGCTCTCGATCACTGTGGGCACATCAGGCAAGGCGGGGTTGCGGGCGCGGCTGGTCACCGCCAGGGCGCGCACCTTCCCTTGCTTGTGGTACGCCGCGGCCTGCGGAATGCTCTCTGCCATGAACTGCACCTGCCCGCCCATCAGGTCGGTGAACGCGGGGGCACTGCCGCGGTAGGGGATATGCACCATGAACAGGCCCGTGGCCGTCTTGAACATTTCAGGCACCAGGTGGCTGATGCCGCCATTGCCTGCCGAGCCATAGTTGATCTGCCCTGGCTTGGACTTGGCATAGGCCATGAATTCCTGCAGATTCTTGGCTGGCACATTCGGGTTCACCAGCAGGGCCAAAGGCTGCATCGCGGTGCGTGCAATCGGCGTGAAATCCTTGAGCGTGGCGTACGGCAGGCGGCTGTACAACGCCGGATTGATCACCATCACACCCGTGTTGGCCAGCATCAGGGTGTGGCCGTCGGGCGGCGCCTTCATCACGTCTTGCGCGCCCACCGTGCCGCCGGCGCCGGCCTTGTAGTCCACCACCACGGGCTGGCCCAGCACGGCCTGCAGTTTGTCGGTCAGCAAGCGGGCATGCTGGTCCAGCGGCCCCCCTGCTGGAAAGCCGACCACGATGCGCACGGGCTTGGTAGGAAATCCGTGCACAGCAGCCGTCCAGGCCAAGGCTGCGCCCACCAACAGGGTGCGAAAGGTACTCATGGGGTGTCTCCGTTGTTGTAAATCTGTCAAGTTGCGATGGTAAAAGCAGAATGGCAGGCTTAGAGCGGCTAACAAAACTGTTCTGGCGTCGTTGCCGCGTCTTGTCGTGCTACGCGTACTGCCTGCGACGCGGCGCCCAGCCAGAACCGCTTCGCTGAGTTTTGTTAGCCGCTCTTAACAGCCGCCGCGCTGAGCAATGCAAACGCTTATTTGCGCCACAGGCGCTGGCCTACTGCGTGCGATGTGGCGCAGGCCAGCACCAAGGCGCCGTAAGTCAGCATCTTGCCGTCGCGGCCGGTGATCCACAGCCCCGCCAGCAGCACGGCCGAGCACACCGCAAAGTCCAGCAGCCACTGCGCGCTGCGCCCCAGCCCGCGCGAGCTGCGCAGCACCAGGGGGCCCAGCATGGCCATGAAGAGAGCCATCCAGAATGCCGGCGCCAAAAAGTTCAGAAGGTGGTTGAGGCTGTCGAGCGGACCCATGTGCGCAATTGACCCAGATCAAGGCATACCCATGCTGGGAGCCGCGAAGAAGGTAACGATTTTATAATCCGCCACTATGGCAGTCTGGGCCCTCGGCATCAACCACACCACCGCGCCGCTCGATCTGCGTGGCAGGTTTGCGTTCGCGCTCGACCAGATCGCGCCTACCTTGCAGGGTTTGCGCCAGTCGCTGGGGCAGTCGCTCAGCCACCCGGGGGTGGAAACCGCCATCATTTCCACCTGCAACCGCACCGAAATTTACTGCGCTGGCCAGCAGCCCGCGCTCGACCATACCTTGGGCTGGCTCGCCCACAGCGGCGGCGTGAGCCCCGCGCTGCTGCGTTCGCACTCCTACACTTTGGAAGACAGCCTCGTTGCCCGCCATGCGTTCCGCGTGGCCAGTGGGCTCGATTCCATGGTGCTGGGCGAGGCGCAGATCCTGGGCCAGATGAAGGACGCCGTGCGCGCTGCTGAAACGGCTGGCGCTTTGGGCACGACGCTCAACCAGCTCTTTCAGCGCAGCTTTGCCGTGGCCAAGGAGGTGCGCAGCAGCACCGAGATTGGCGCCCACAGCATCAGCATGGCGGCAGCTGCGGTGCGCCTGGCCAGCCAGCTGTTTGAAGACCTCACCGAAATCAAGGTACTGTTCGTGGGCGCCGGCGAGATGATCGAGCTGTGCGCCACGCACTTTGCCGCCAAGAACCCCAAGGCCATTGCCATTGCCAACCGCACGCTGGAGCGCGGTGAAAAGCTCGCCACCCGCTTTGGCGGCGAGGTGATGCGCCTGGCCGACCTGCCCGAGCGCCTGCACGAGTTTGACGCTGTCATCAGCTGCACGGCCAGCAGCCTGCCCATCATCGGTCTGGGTGCTGTGGAACGCGCCCTGAAGAAGCGCCGCCACCGCCCCATCTTCATGGTGGACCTGGCCGTGCCGCGCGACATCGAACCCGAAGTCAAGGCTCTGGGCGACGTGTACCTGTACACCGTGGACGACCTGGCCACCGTGGTGCAAACCGCGCAGGCCAACCGCCAGGCTGCTGTGGCCCAGGCGGAGGCCATCATCGACGCGGGCGTGCAGAGCTTCATGCACTGGATGGAGCTGCGCAGCCCCGCCACCGCTGCGGGTGGCGTGGTGCCGCTGATCCAGCAGCTCAACGCGCAAGCCGACGAATGGCGCGCCGCCGAGATCGCGCGCGCCAAGAAGCTGCTGGCCAAGGGCGAAGACGTGGATGCGGTGCTGGAAGCCCTGTCGCGTGGCCTCACGCAAAAAATGCTGCACGGCACCTTGGCCGAGCTGCGCGCGGGCGACGCGGAAATGCGCGCCCAGACGGCACAGACCGTCTCACGCCTGTTCCTGCGCTCGCAAAGCAAAAACAGCCAGTAGCGGCGCCTGCCCGCTCACTCGCAGCCCCGATTTCAAGCCAAATCGGCCTCCAGCGCTTGATACATAAGCGCTAGCAGCTACCAAATTCGTAGCACCTTCTTTTTCAGACCCCATGAAACCCTTTCTCCGAAACCAACTGGAGCGCTATGCACAGCGCCTGGGCGAGCTGGACTTCCTGCTCTCGCGCGAAGACATCATGAGCGACATGGCGCAGTACCGGCGCATCTCCGTCGAGCATGCCGAGGTCACGCAGATCGCAGGCCGCTACGCCCGCTACCAGCAGCGCGAGGCCGATCTGGCCGGTGCGCGAGAAATGCTTTCCGACCCCGACATGGCCGAAATGGCGCAGGAGGAAATCGCTAGCGCCGAAGCTGAACTGGTGCAGCTGGAGGACGAACTGCAGCGCCTGCTTTTACCGAAGGACCCCGACGACGCGCGCAACGCCTTCGTCGAAATCCGCGCAGGCACGGGCGGTGACGAGTCAGCCTTGTTCGCAGGCGATTTGACCCGCATGTACACCCGCTATGCCGCCACCCAGGGCTGGAAGGTGGAGGTGATGAGCGCCAACGAAAGCGAGCTGGGCGGCTACAAGGAGATCGTGCTGCGCATTGAAGGCCAGCCCGGTACGGGCCCCTCCGGTAGCGGTGTCTACGGCGCGCTCAAGTTCGAATCCGGTGGTCACCGCGTGCAGCGTGTGCCCGCCACCGAAACCCAAGGCCGCATCCACACCAGCGCCTGCACCGTGGCGGTGATGCCCGAGCCCGACGAGCACCAGGCCATCACACTGAACCCGGCGGACCTGCGCATCGACACCTTCCGCGCCAGCGGCGCGGGCGGGCAGCACATCAACAAGACGGACTCTGCCGTGCGCGTGGTGCACTTGCCCACCGGCATCGTGGCCGAATGCCAGGACGGCCGCAGCCAGCACAGCAACAAGGCCAAGGCGCTGCAGGTGCTGCAAGCGCGCATTCAGGAAAAGGAACGCAGCGAGCGCGCCGCCAAGGAGGCCGCGCTGCGCAAGGGCCTGATCGGCAGCGGCGACCGCAGCGACCGCATCCGCACCTACAACTTCCCGCAGGGGCGGCTGACGGACCACCGCATCAACCTCACGCTGTACAAGCTGCTGGCCGTGATGGAAGGCGACCTGGGCGATGTGCTGCAAGCCCTGCAACACGCCCGTGAAGCCGAGCAACTGGAAGAGCTGGAAAAGGGTGCGGGTGTGTAACGCCTGCAGCAGCATTCCGGTGCAGCGCACAAACCCTTCAAGCCTTTTAGGCCTCCAGCGCCTGTCCATCAAGCGCAGTCAGCTATCAATATCAGAGCAAACGTGAATACCCCCAACCTCGCCCAGGCTTTGGCCCAGGCCCACGCGCTGGGTCTGCCCCGCATTGACGCGCAACTGCTGCTGCTGCACGCACTGGGGCGCCCCGACGCGGGCCGTGCCTGGCTGCTGGCACACGACACGGACGCGATGGACGGGGCCACGCACACGCAGTTCATCGCCCTGTGCCAGCGCCGCGTGGCGGGTGAGCCCGTGGCCTACCTCACCGGGCGCAAGGAGTTTTACGGCCTGCCGCTACAGGTGGATGCCCGCGTGCTGGACCCTCGCCCCGACACCGAAACGCTGGTGGACTGGGCGCTGGAAGCCATCGCCCCCCTGCCCGCCCCGCGTGTGGCCGATCTGGGCACGGGCAGTGGCGCCATTGCGCTGGCACTGCAAAGCCAGCGGCCCACGGCACAGGTGCTGGCGGTGGATGCCAGCGCCGACGCCTTGGTGGTGGCCCAGGCCAACGCACAGCGGCTGGGCCTGCCCGTGCGCTTTGCGCACGGCAACTGGCTGCGCGGGGTAGAGAGCGTGTTCGACGCCATCGTGTCCAACCCGCCCTACATCGCCAGCGCAGACCCGCACCTGGCCGCGCTGCAGCACGAGCCGCTGCAGGCACTGGCCAGCGGCAGCGACGGGCTGGCCGACATTCGCACCATCGTGGCCCAGGCACCCACGCGGCTGGCACCGGGCGGCTGGCTGCTGCTGGAACATGGCTACGACCAAGCCGAACCCGTGCACGCGCTGCTAGTCGCCCAAGGGTTTGTGCAGGTGCAAAGCCGCAATGACCTTGCCGGCATCGCGCGCTGTACGGGCGGGCAGTGGCCGACAGTGAAATAATCCCCCCCAACGCGGGCTCACAGCATTTTTTGTCCGCCTCTTTTTCAAGGAGTACCCCATGAGCGACACCCAACAACGTATCGACGCCCTCGTCAAATCCAGCGACATCCTGCTGTTCATGAAGGGCAGCGCCAGCTTCCCCATGTGCGGCTTCTCCGGCCGTGCCATCCAGATCCTGAAGGCCTGCGGCGTGGACCCCAAGAGCGTAGTCACCGTGAACGTGCTGGAAGACGACGCCATTCGCCAAGGCATCAAGGAATACAGCAACTGGCCCACCATCCCCCAGCTGTACGTCAAGGGCGAGTTCATCGGCGGCTCCGACATCATGATGGAGATGTACGAGTCTGGCGAACTCAAGCAGGTGCTGGGTACCTGAGGCTGAGCCAAACCCCGCCACCAAGCCGCCTTCGGGCGGCTTTTTCTTTGGTACGTGGCAAGCCAGGCCGCTTGGCCACCACAGGGATTGGGATGGCTGCAACACCGGCACCATTTCAGGGCTTTTCCCACATTGAGGCTGGGCATGTTGTGTGCTTGAATGACAGCGTGACCCCAACACACAGGAGCATGCAATGACCAGCCATAGCCTTGTTCCCCAAAGCGCCGCACTGCGTATTCCGGTGGCGCAGATGCGCAATGTGTTTCACCCTGGGGATGTGGAACGCAAGCTGGCCCGCCTGCAGGACGCCGGCAGCCAGCGCGAATACGAAAACCTGCGTGCCGTGTACGAACGCATGCTGGAACGAGGGCCTGAACGCTTCCAGGTCAAACCCTCAGGGGTGCCCGACATGAGCAGCCTGTACGAGCTGCTGCCCAACTTCACCGACGTGCTGGACGATGTGAAACGCCACGTGGCCCTGGCGCAAGACAGCAGCGATGGGCTGGAAGTGACCCCCATGCTGCTGCTGGGCCCACCCGGTATCGGCAAGACCCACTTTGCCCGCCACCTGGCCGAGTTGCTCGGCACGGGCATGAACCTGCTGCCGATGAGCTCCATGACCGCTGGCTGGTTGCTGTCGGGGTCGTCTGCGCAATGGAAGGGTGCACGCCCTGGCAAGGTGTTTGAGGCCCTGGTGGAGGGCGAATACGCCAACCCCGTCATCGTGGTGGACGAGATCGACAAGGCCAGCGGCGACGCGCAGTACGACCCTCTGGGAGCCCTGTACAGCCTGCTGGAGCACGACACCGCACAGAGCTTTACCGACGAGTTTGCCGAGGTGGCGATTGATGCCAGCCAGGTCATCTGGATCACCACGGCCAACGATGCACGCGGCATCCCTGACCCCATCCTCAACCGCATGAATGTGTTTGAGGTGGAGGCGCCCACGCTGGAGCAGGCACGCACCATTGCGCTAAACCTGTACCAGGGCATTCGCAACAGCCACGACTGGGGCCGCCTACTGGACCCGGAGCCCCAAGACGATGTGCTGGACCACCTGGCCCACATGCCACCGCGCGAAATGCGCCGCGCGCTGATGACGGGCTTTGGCAATGCGCGGCTGGATCGCCGCTCGACGGTAGAGATTGCGGACCTGCCCAAAGCAGCCAACGCGCGCGGGCGCATTGGCTTTGTGCAGTGAGCCGTTACGGGCAGACCCTGCGGCACTGAACGGTACAGCCCTGCCTTGAGGCGGGGCTGTACGGACAGATACACTTCATGGACCGTTGTGCCATAGCGCCACGCTCTGTCACCCTCCATGACCCAAAGCCTTTTAGTGATTGCGCTGCTGATTGCAGCGAGTGCCTTTTTCTCCATAGCAGAAATCTCGCTGGCCGCAGCCAGGCGCTTGCGCCTGCGCCAGATGGCCGACGAAGGAGACCCACGCGCTGACCTGGTGTTGCGCATTCAGGAGCAGCCCGGTGACTACTTCACCGTGGTGCAAGTCGGGCAAAACGCCGTCGCCATCCTGGGCGGTATCGTGGGCGAAGGTGCACTGAGCCCCCACTTCAGCAGTTTCTTCAGCGTCTGGATGAGCGACGCGTCTGCAAACACCGCCGGGTTCATTGCGTCGTTCCTGATCATCACATCGCTGTTCATTCTTTTTGCTGACCTGTTCCCCAAACGCCTGGGCATGGCCGAACCTGAACGGCTGGCCGTGCGCCTGGCGCGGCCCATGGCCTGGTTCATGGCGCTGCTGCGCCCTCTGGTGTGGTTCTACAGCCGGGGGGCCGATGCTTTGTTTCGGCTGCTAGGCCTGTCGTCGCTGCGCGACGATCGCATTACGTCAGACGACATCCTCGCCATGATGGAAGCCGGCGCCCGCGCGGGCGTGCTGGCCGCGCGCGAGCAGCAGGTGATCACCAATGTGTTTGAGCTGGACACCCGCACTGTCTCCAGCGCCATGTCACCCCGCGACCGGGTAGCGTTCTTTCTGCGGGACGAACCCGACTCCGTCATCCGGCTGCGTATTGCCGCCGAGCCTTTTTCGACCTACCCCGTGTGCGAGGGCGACATCGACCACGTAGTGGGCTACGTGGACGCAAAAGACCTGTTCCAGCGCGTGCTGAACAACCAGCCCATCTCGCTGGCCGACGACAGCCTGGTGCGCAAGGTGCTCATCGTGCCGGACAAACTCACGCTGTCGGAAGTGCTGGAGCAGTTCCGGCAGGTGCATGAGGACTTCGCCGTCATCGTCAATGAGTACAGCCTGGTGGTGGGCGTGGTCACGCTGAACGACGTGATGAGCACGGTGATGGGGGACCTGGTGGGCGGCCCTTCGGATGAAGAGCAGATCGTACAGCGCGACGAGAACTCGTGGCTGATCGACGGCGTCACCCCCGTCAGCGACGTGGTGCGTGTGCTGGACCTGGACGAGCTGCCGCACGCGGGCGAATACGAGACGCTGGCGGGCTTCCTGATGGTGATGCTGCGCCGCGTGCCCCGCCGGACGGACAGCGTGAGTTGGAGCGGATTCAAGTTCGAGGTGCTGGACGTGGACAGCTACCGCATCGACCAGGTCATGGTGTCACGGCTGCCTTCCGCAGACAGCCCGGCCGCGTCATAAGGCGTGGGCTAGCAAGATGGATGGGCATTACTGAGGGAGCAGCGGGGTTTATGCCCCATGCCCCCCTCAGCCTCGGTGCACCTCAGCCCAGATTCGTTTTGGCTTCAAACGCCCAGTTGCGCTGGGCGGCAAACACCGCGTTGGGGTACGGCGGCTTGCCCCGGCTGCCGTTGTAGCGACCCAGGGCCATGAACAGGTCACCCTGTTCGCGGTCGATGTAGTGGCGCAGGATCACGCAGCCAAAGCGCAAATTGGTCTGCATGTGGAAGAGCTTTCCCGGGTCCCCATCGCCAATCACACGAGTCCAGAAGGGCATGACCTGCATGTAGCCCCGCGCACCCACGCTGGACACCGCAAACTTGCGGAACGCACTTTCGACCTGGATCAGCCCCATCACGAGGGACACATCCAGCCCTGCGCGCTTGGACTCGTACCAGACCGTCTGCAAAAAGTCGCGGCGCACTTCCCAATCGGGCTTGCGGTTGCGCAGCCGGTCGCTCATCGTGCCCAGCCAGCGCAGGTAGCTCAGGCGAGACTCGGTAGAGAAAAACACGGGCTCGGGTGGTGCCTGGTTGGCGATCGCAGAACTCAGGGCAGTACGCACCGAGTCCATCAGCGGTTCTTCCAGTTGGCCGCCCGCATGGGCTTGTCCAGGCGCCGCCAGCCAACCGGCAGGCGCTGCGGCCGCAATCAAGCACGCACGGCGCGAAATACCCCACACGCCGCGCTCCAAACCGCTATCCCCTCGCACGCTGTCCACCTCCTGCGTCATACCGCCATGCGGCCTTTCACATGGGCCGCAACATCGCTCACCGCCACCTTGGTCGCAGCAGCATCGCGGCGGTGCTGGTACTCGACCACACCTTCCTTGAGGCTCTTGTCGCCAATCGTGACACGGTGGGGTACACCGATCAACTCCCAGTCGGCAAACATGGCACCGGGGCGCTCGCCGCGGTCGTCCAGCAAAACATCCACGCCCTGCGCCAGCATTTCTGCGTAGAGCTTCTCGGCCGCCTGTTTCACTTCTTCGCTGCGGTCCATGCCGATGGGGCAGATCACCACAGTAAACGGAGCGATGGCGTCGGGCCAGATGATGCCGCGCTCGTCGTGATTTTGCTCAATGGCAGCGGCGGGCAGGCGGGTGATACCGATGCCATAGCAGCCCATCTCGAACGGTTGCGGTTTGCCGTTCTCGTCCAGGAAGGTCGCGTTCATCGCGCGGCTGTACTTGGTGCCCAGATAGAACACATGGCCCACTTCGATGCCGCGCTCAATCGCCAGAACGCCCTTGCCATCGGGCGATGGATCACCTGCCACCACATTGCGCAGGTCTGCCACTGCGTCCGGCTCAGGCAAATCACGGCCCCAGTTCACGCCGGTGATGTGGAAGTCCGCTTCGTTGGCACCGCACACCCAGTCGGCCATCACCGCGACCTCGCGGTCGACCACGATCTTCACGGGCTTCTGCAACCCGATCGGCCCCAGGTACCCTGGCTTGCAACCAAAGTGGTCTTCAATCTCCGCCACGGTCGCGAAACGGAAGTTTTCCAGCCCGGCGACTTTGTTGACCTTGATCTCATTCATGTCATGGTCGCCACGCAGCAACAGCAACCAGACCTGCGTCTTCACAATTTCGCCGTGCTCATTGGTGGTGTCGGTGGCCAGCACCAGGGATTTGACGGTGCGGCTCAGGGGCAGACCCAGCAGCTCCGCCACATCGGCGCAGGTGCTCTTGCCGGGGGTGGCTGTCTTGGCCATCGCCTGGCTGGGGGAGGGACGTGGGCCCTGGGGCGCCAGGGCTTCGGCTTTTTCCATGTTGGCGGCGTAGTCGCTGCCAGGGCAGTAGACGATGGCGTCTTCCCCCGTGGCGGCAATCACCTGAAACTCTTCGCTCAAGTCACCACCGATGGCACCGCTGTCTGCGGCCACTGCGCGATAGGTCAGGCCGAACCGGTCAAAAATCCGGCGGTAGGCCTGTGCCATGACCTGGTAGCTGGCTTTGGCTGCTGTCTGGTCGCGGTCAAACGAGTAAGCATCCTTCATGATGAACTCGCGACCACGCATCAAGCCAAAGCGTGGGCGGCGCTCGTCGCGGAACTTGGTCTGGATCTGGTAGAAGTTCTTGGGCAGCTGTTTGTAGCTGCGCAGTTCTTGCCGTGCAATGTCTGTCACCACTTCTTCGCTGGTGGGTTGCACCACGAAGTCGCGGCCGTGGCGGTCGCTGATGCGCAGCAACTCAGGCCCCATCTTTTCAAAGCGCCCGGTTTCCTGCCACAGCTCGGCAGGCTGAACCACCGGCATGGTGCACTCCACAGCCCCGGCCCGGTTCATTTCCTCGCGCACGATAGCTTCCACCTTGCGGATGACCCGCAACCCCATGGGCATGTAGTTATAGATGCCCGCGCCCAGCTTCTTGATCAGCCCCGCACGCATCATGAGTTTGTGACTGACCACTTCGGCGTCTGCCGGAGCTTCCTTGAGGGTGGAGATAAAGAATTGAGAGGCTTTCATCGGGGCGAATTCAGTCTATTCAGACTGGTCCTCTTGCCGGGCGCATGGCACCGTGCATAATGGACGCAGTTTAAAAATTTGGGGTTCGATTATGCTTGACCGGGACGGCTTTCGGCCGAACGTCGGCATCATCCTGCTCAACCAAAAGAACCAAGTGTTCTGGGGCAAGCGGATCCGCACCCACAGTTGGCAATTTCCGCAGGGCGGCATTGACCGGGGCGAGACCCCCGAACAGGCCATGTTCCGGGAATTGCACGAAGAGGTAGGATTATTGCCCAACCACGTCCGCTTGGTCGCCCGCACAAGGGATTGGTTGCGCTATGAGGTGCCTGACCGGTATATCCGCCGCGATGCACGCGGTCACTACAAAGGCCAGAAACAAATCTGGTATCTGCTGCAACTGGTCGGTCACGACTGGGACTTGAACCTGCGCGCCACCAACCACCCGGAGTTCGACGCCTGGCGTTGGAACGACTACTGGGTGCCTCTCGACGTGGTTGTTGAGTTCAAGCGTGGCGTCTATGAAATGGCGTTGACGGAGCTGGCCAGGTACTTGCCGCGGCAAGACCAGCGCAACCGGTATTTGCGCAGCGGAATGCGTGCTCGCGATGGGGAACACGCACATGGCAACGCACATGCAGCGCCCGCGCTGCGCACCGGATCCATGCTGCTCCACCCCGCGATGGAACTCCCCCCTGGGGCGAGCTTCGATCCAGACCCACAAAACAGCCTGGCGGTGGAGGCAGCTCACTCAGCCACCAAGCCAGAAGCAGGAAGCACTTAGCGAAGCGGCAACCCACCGGAACGCAATCATCAAAAAGCCGATGCCAGAGCAAACTCCGGCATCGGCTTTTTTCATGCGAATGATTTGGATCGGTTAATAACTCAGCGAGGCCGAACTCGACAGGCGCTCGGGAGCAACCAGAGCAGAAACCATCAGGCGAGACAACGGTTCCCCGGAGCTTCGTTGGCTGCTTTTAAGGAACCGACAACACCAAGTTGTCCCTGTGAACCATCTCGGTTTCAGCCGTGTAGCCGAGCAGCTTTTCAAACTCAGACGAAGGCTTGCGACATAACAAGCGCGCCTCTGCGGCAGCATAGTTGGCCAACCCACGGGCAATCTCCGCTCCGGCTTCGTCACGCACTGCAATGACGTCACCCCGCGAGAAATCTCCTTCGACCGCAGTCATTCCGATCGGCAGCAGGCTTTTGCCCTCTTCCCTCAGTTTGGCGGCAGCACCGGCATCAACAGTCACAGCACCACGCAACTGCAGGTGATCGGCCATCCATTGCTTGCGCGCCTGCTTTTTCTGCGTTTGCGCGATCAGCAAGGTGCCCAGTGCCTGGCCATCCACCAATCGCACCAGCACATCCGGCTCTCGCCCCCACGCAATCACAGTGGATGCACCGGAACCGGCTGCACGCTTGGCAGCCAGGATCTTGGTAATCATGCCGCCCTTGCCGATACTGGACCCAGCCCCACCTGCCATGGCTTCCAGCGCAGGATCGCCCGCATTGGCCTCGTGCACGAACTGCGCAGCCGGATCACGACGCGGGTCTGCGGTGTACAAGCCCTTCTGGTCGGTCAGGATCACTAGAGCATCCGCCTCGACCAGATTGGCAACCAAGGCACCCAGGGTGTCGTTGTCGCCAAACTTGATTTCGTCGGTCACGACCGTGTCGTTCTCATTGATCACAGGCACCACCCCCAAACGCAGCAGCGTCAACAGGGTGGAACGCGCATTCAAATAGCGCTCACGATCAGCCAAGTCGGCATGGGTGAGGAGCACCTGGGCGCTGCCCATACCTTGCTCCCGCAACTTGGTTTCATACATCTGGGCCAACCCCATTTGGCCCACCGCAGCAGCCGCTTGCAGTTCGTGAATCTCTTGCGGGCGGGTCGCCCACCCCAACCGCTTCATACCCTCAGCAATAGCCCCACTGGAGACCATGACCACTTCGCGCGGCACGCCTCCATCCCCTCGCACCAACGCCGCCAACTGGCGGCTCCATTCACCAATGGCGGCCTCGTCCAGGCCACGCCCTTCGTTTGTCACCAGACTGGAACCCACCTTGACCACGATGCGGCGGGCATCTCGCAATACGCTAGAAACCATGTTAAGGGTCTTTTTATGAGTAGACGCTTATGCAGCAAGCGCCAGCAGCTACTATTTTTATAGCAATTAAAGAGGCGTGTCACCGACAAAGCGTGGATCCACTTCCACAGGGGCGTTTTCCACCCTCTGCTCGCTTTGTACATGACGGTAGATGGCATGGATCAGTGCCTCGCAGCCCTCACGGGTCAGCGCTGAAATTTCAAACACCGGCCCCTTCCATTTGAAGCGCTTCACGAAATCCTTGACCCGCGCTTCGCGCTCCTCTACGGGCACCATGTCGAGCTTGTTCAACACCAGCCAGCGGGGCTTTTCATACAGTTGGGTGTCGTATTTTTTGAGCTCGCCCACAATGGCCTTGGCCTGCGCCACAGGATCAATGGCGTCGTCAAACGGGGCCATATCCACGATGTGCAGTAACAGGCGCGTTCTCTGCAAATGGCGCAGAAACTGGTGACCCAGACCCGCGCCTTCGGAGGCGCCTTCAATCAAGCCAGGGATATCCGCCACCACAAAGCTCTGCTCCGGCCCCACCCGCACGACGCCCAAATTGGGGTGCAGTGTGGTGAAGGGGTAGTCAGCAATCTTGGGGCGAGCATTGGACACCGCCGTGATGAACGTCGACTTGCCCGCATTGGGCATGCCCAGCAGGCCGACGTCAGCCAGCACCTTGAGTTCCAGCTTGAGGTTCTTGCGTTCACCCGGCCAGCCTGGCGTTTTTTGACGCGGGGCACGGTTGATAGCGCTCTTGAAGCGCAAGTTTCCGAAGCCACCATCGCCTCCTTTGGCGATGGTGATGACCTCTCCGGGGGTGAGCAGTTCATACAGCACCTCGCCCGTCTCGGCATCAGAAATGATGGTCCCCACCGGCATTTTCAGCGTGATGTCTTCACCAGCGGCACCAAACATGTCGGAGCCCATTCCATGCTCACCGCGCTTGGCTTCGTGACGACGGGAGTATCGAAAATCCACCAAAGTGTTCAGATTCGGGTCTGCCACGGCAAACACATGCCCCCCACGCCCGCCATCCCCACCATTGGGCCCACCGAATTCCTTGTATTTTTCGTGGCGAAAAGACACGCAGCCATTGCCGCCATCACCTGCGGCAATGTCAATATAGGCTTCGTCGACGAACTTCATGGGGTATCCAATTTACAAAAGAGGCGCGAAAGGCAGACGGTGATTTCTCATCGGCATCTGGAGTGACTAGAACTTCACTCCACCAACGAACCCCACCTGCGCTCACCCGGAGTCAGAAATGCTCAGCACTTCAGACCACTAACGGCCTGCTCTGGCCGAAAAATCCACATATTGCCAGAACCAGCAACCGCAGAACATAAACGACAAAGCCCCGGCAATGCGGGGCTTTGGATTCAACCAGAGGCAAACCTCAGGCTGGAGTCACATTGACAGTGTGCTTGGACAGTGCGCCCTTGGTGCCGAACGACACGTGGCCGTCAACCAAAGCAAACAGGGTGTGGTCCTTGCCCACGCCGACGTTGTTGCCGGGGTGGAAGCGTGTACCGCGCTGACGCACGATGATGGAACCAGCGCTGATCAATTCACCGCCGAAGGCCTTGACACCCAGCATCTTTGGCTTGGAATCACGACCGTTTCGCGTAGAGCCGCCGCCTTTTTTCTGTGCCATGACATCGACTCCTTATTAGGCAGCAATCGCACCGATTTGCAGCTCAGTGAACTGCTGGCGATGGCCTTGGCGTTTCTGATAGTGCTTGCGACGGCGCATCTTGAAGATGTGCACTTTGTCGTGCTTGCCGTGTGCCACGACGGTGGCTTTCACGGTTGCGCCGGACACCAGGGGCGTACCGATCTTGAGTTCAGCGCCGTTACCGACTGCCAACACTTGATCGATCACAATTTCCTGGCCTACGTCCGCAGCAATCTGTTCTACTTTAATTTTTTCGCCGGAAGCAACGCGATACTGCTTGCCGCCGGTTTTTATGACCGCGTACATGTGAACCTCTTGAATTGAGTTCCGCAAACCAATTTTTGCAGAGCCGCAGATTATGCCACAGCACCCCAAAAAAGGCTAGCTCAACGCCGAGGAGGCACTCCTGACCAACGCTTCATTCCTATAATCCGGGGAACTTTGGTAGCCGCTATCTTGACTGATCACCTCTCCTCCACAGCCTCCTCGCCCCTCTCGCTAATCGCAGAGGACATGCGTGAAGTTGATATCGTCATCGGGCAACGCCTGACATCCACAGTCCCGCTGGTAGGCCAGGTCGCCCAATACATCATTGCAGCAGGCGGCAAACGACTGCGCCCAGCCCTTTTGCTCATGGTGTGCGGAGCATTGAACTACCAAGGCTCACATCGCCACACCTTGGCAGCTGTGGTTGAGCTCATCCACACGGCAACCCTGCTGCATGATGACGTGGTCGACGCATCCACGCTGCGCAGAGGCAGAGCCACAGCCAACGAAACGTTTGGCAACCCAGCCAGTGTTCTGGTTGGAGATTTTCTCCACTCCCGTTCCTTCCAAATGATGGTTGAGACAGGCAGCATGAGGGTGATGGAAATCCTTTCAGAGGCCACCAACATCATCGCCGAGGGCGAAGTCCTGCAATTGATGAACATGCACGACGCCTCCTTGAGCGAAGCGGATTACCTCAAAGTGATTCGCTCCAAAACCGCAAAGCTTTTTGAAGCCAGCGCGCGACTGGGAGCCGTACTGGCAAGCTCACCACCCGCCATCGAGGAAGCATGCGCCACCTATGGACAAGCACTGGGCACCGCATTCCAGATCATTGACGATGTTCTCGATTACGCTGGGAATGCAGTCGAAATGGGCAAGAATTTGGGCGATGATCTGCGAGAGGGGAAAGCCACCTTGCCTCTGATCGCCGCCATGGAGCGCGGCACCCCTCAGCAAGCGGCCGTGATTCGCAGCGCGATTGAACAGGGCTCCACAGAGGAACTGGCAAAAATCATCGAAATCGTCCAGCAAACAGGCGCGCTTGAGATTGCAAGGTCTGCTGCAACCCAAGAAGCAAACCGCGCGATAGACGCCATTAGGCTACTTCCGGCGACCGAATTTGCTGCCGCAATGCGAGTGCTCGCCAATCAGCTGACAGACAGGCGAACTTAGCGCTACGCAAGTCTAGTCACACACGCATAAGCCAACACGTCAAAGAAACTTTAGACTGAGGCTGACTTCCACGGTTGTGCGAGTTTAAAGACTTGAAACGAATTGCCGCGAGGCCGTGCCTTGCGTAATCGATGAGAACTTGACGCATCACAGATGGAACCCGTCCGCGCAAATTGTACAAATGCAGCTGCAGATTGAGCGCAATAAACCAGCAATCGCTCAAAGCCAGATGCCACGGCAGGCAAGCATCCACACACCGAAGCAAGCATCTCCGTCAATTCGGAGCATTCAACAAACGGGCTGAGTTCAAGGCGGAACATGGTGCGCGAACAACCATCTTTGCAATCTGACAGAGATATTTCAGCAAGATTCCTTGGCAAAATTTGGGACACGGCACCAGATTGATGAAGAGTTGGGGAAGATCCCCGCCAGATCCTTAGACACAACCTCAACTGCGCATGGATTGCAGTACCAAGTCGAAATTGTCAACATCGAAACAACCCGTCAGACGTTTGAATTACTGGCGTAGCACTTGAATTTGCATGCGCAGAATATACCGAACTGTCACTCGCAGAACACGAGACATCGGGTCAATCGAAAAGTGATTAAACCAACGTTGCAACCGTGCCAGCCTCCTTACGGGCTGTACAGCGCGGAGGGGATGGGCGATGATAGGATGCCCTGCTGTCCCATAACGTACCAACGGCTAAATGGCTACCGCTGATATTGCCCCCAAAGACGCTTCTGCAATCGCTCTTCCCGGCCTGGGAAGGGCCTTAATGTCTGCGGGCAAGCTTACGCAGAAAGCAGCGGAGGAAATTTACCAAAAGTCACAAATTAGCCGAACAAGCTTTATTGCCGAACTGACGGGGTCGGGGGTGGTGTCGGCAGCCGACTTGGCACATACGGTATCTGCAGTTTTTGGAGCTCCACTACTGGATTTGGAAGCCATTGACCCTCTGCGATTACCGAAAGATTTATTGGATGCCAAGATTTGCCAAGCCTACAAAGTCGTAGTACTAAGCAAACGTAGCAACCGCTTGATTGTTGCGACGGCGGACCCAACAGACCAAGAGGCGGCAGAAAAAATCAAGTTCACCACCCAGATGGGCGTGGATTGGATTATCGCAGAATATGACAAACTGAATCGCCTAGTGGAGGCCACAACCAAGTCCGCCTCCGAGTCCATGGAAAGCCTGACCAGTGGCGATTTTGAATTTGATGAATCAGTTGCCGAAGAAACTCCCGAGGTTATAGATTCAGGAGCCAACGAGGTTGAAGATGCCCCCGTTGTTAAGTTTCTTCATAAGATGCTTTTGGATGCTTTTAATATGCGGGCATCTGATTTGCATTTTGAACCTTACGAGCATCAATACCGAGTGCGTTTTCGTATTGACGGTGAGCTGAAAGAAATTTCATCCCCTCCTATCGCAATTAAAGATAAGCTAGCTTCACGCATCAAGGTCATATCCAGAATGGATATTTCAGAAAAGCGAGTCCCTCAAGATGGACGAATGAAGCTCAAGGTAGGCCCAGATCGGGTTATTGACTTTCGGGTGAGTACGCTGCCTACTTTGTTTGGCGAAAAAATTGTAATTCGTATTCTTGACCCCAGCAGTGCAAAGCTTGGCATTGATGCTTTGGGGTATGAACCCGAAGAGAAAGAGCGACTATTACACGCGATTGGTCGACCATATGGCATGATTCTTGTCACGGGACCTACAGGCTCAGGTAAAACCGTATCTTTGTATACCTGCCTGAATCTATTAAACAAGCCAAGTGTAAATATTGCTACCGCGGAAGATCCTTCTGAAATCAATCTACCCGGTGTTAACCAAGTTAATGTCAACGAAAAGGCTGGACTTACGTTTGCCGTCGCACTGAAATCATTTTTACGCCAAGATCCCGACATCATCATGGTGGGGGAAATTCGAGATTTGGAGACAGCTGATATTTCCATCAAAGCGGCACAAACGGGTCACTTGGTGCTATCCACACTCCACACCAATGATGCCCCAACTACACTGACACGCATGCGGAATATGGGCATCGCCCCGTTCAATATTGCATCCAGTGTGATTCTTATCACTGCTCAGCGTTTGGCAAGACGCCTATGTCCAGCCTGTAAAGCCCCAGCAGATGTTCCTCACGAGACACTCGTGGAAGCGGGATACCGCGAAGAAGATTTAGACGGATCCTGGGTAACCTACAGAGCTGTCGGATGCCCCGCATGCAACAACGGCTACAAAGGGCGCGTGGGGATCTACCAAGTCATGCCAATTTCAGAGGAAATTCAGCGCATTATTCTGCGTGATGGCAGCGCACTCGAAATAGCAGAACAAGCGCGGAACGAAGGAGTACGCTCCTTGAGAGAGTCCGGTTTACACAAAGCTCGGCTTGGGCTCACTTCCCTCGAAGAAGTGCTTGCCGTGACTAACGAATAATAAAATTCAGACACACAGGGAAAAATCTATGGCCACGGCAGCATCGAGAGACATCAAGGAATTTGTCTTTGAATGGGAGGGAAAAGATCGTGCAGGTAAAGTGGTGCGCGGAGAAATCCGGGCTGTAGGCGAAAATCAAGTCCAAGCGACACTTCGCCGTCAAGGAGTTTTCCCTACAAAAATAAAGAAGCGACGCACCCGCTCGGGGAAAAAGATCAAGCCTAAAGACATAGCGCTTTTTACTCGACAACTGGCAACAATGATGAAAGCTGGAGTTCCATTGCTTCAGTCTTTTGACATCGTTGGCCGAGGCAATACAAACGCAAGCGTTACAAAGCTTCTTAATGACATTCGCTCGGATGTTGAAACGGGAACATCTTTGAACGCAGCGTTTCGCAAGCACCCCATGTATTTTGATAGTCTCTACTGCAATCTAGTAGAGGCAGGAGAGGCAGCAGGTATTTTAGAAGCATTACTTGATCGCCTAGCCACTTATATGGAGAAAACAGAGGCGATCAAGTCGAAAATCAAATCGGCTCTAATGTACCCAGCCTCCGTCATCATTGTTGCTTTTGTAGTCGTAACAGTGATCATGATATTTGTTATTCCAGCATTCAAAGAGGTATTTACCTCTTTTGGAGCCGACCTACCCGCACCAACACTTTTCGTGATGGGAATCAGCGAAGTTTTCGTGAAATGGTGGTGGCTCATTTTTTCAATAATTGGCGGCGGATTTTATTTTTTCTTTCAAGCATGGAAAAGAAATGAAAAGATGCAGAAATTCATGGATCGATTTTTATTAAAAATGCCCATTTTTGGGGCACTGATCGATAAATCTTGTGTTGCACGATGGACACGTACATTGGCAACCATGTTTGCAGCAGGCGTTCCACTGGTTGAAGCACTAGATTCGGTAGGAGGCGCATCAGGCAACTCTGTCTATGCAACAGCGACAGAAAAAATTCAGCAGGAAGTATCTACAGGCACCAGCCTCACCGTAGCTATGGACAACGCGAAGATATTTCCGTCGATGGTCATTCAAATGTGTGCTATCGGTGAAGAGTCCGGATCCATTGATCACATGCTGGGGAAGGCTGCTGATTTTTACGAAGCGGAAGTTGACGAGATGGTTGCAGGCCTCTCCAGTCTGATGGAACCCATCATTATTGTTTTTCTCGGCTCTTTGATTGGCGGAATCGTAGTCTCCATGTACCTCCCCATTTTCAAATTGGGTCAGGTGGTTTAATGGATATCGCTGTGTTGCCTGCCGCTGGGTTGGCGGGTTTTCTAGGATTGCTCATAGGTAGTTTTTTGAATGTCGTAATTTACCGATTGCCCAAGATGATGGAACGTCAATGGGCGGCGGAAATTACCGCTTATCAGGCAGAAAAAGAGAACAGCCCATCAAGAACAGAAGAGCCGCCCCCCGCGGAAGCGTCCTTCAATCTCATGGTTCCTCGGTCAGCGTGTCCGGCATGCGGGCACCAGGTTGCTTGGTACGAAAACATCCCTGTCGTCAGTTACCTGTTTCTGCGCGGTAAGTGTTCAGGTTGCGCGACGCGGATCAGTGCGCGGTATCCGCTGGTGGAACTTTTGACCGGGGCACTTTTCTTTTTTTGCGTGCATCGCTGGGGTCCCACCCCCACAGGATTGGCTTGGTGTGGTTTTTCAGCGGTTTTGATTGCGCTTGCTTTCATTGATTGGGACACCACGTTGCTGCCTGATGATTTGACCTTGCCACTCTTGTGGGCGGGTCTGCTGGCTGCCGCGTTGCAGTGGATTCAGGTGCCGTTGTTCTCTTCCGTGATGGGGGCTGCGGCTGGCTACCTGTCCTTGTGGCTTGTCTATTGGGGCTTCAAGTTGGCCACGGGCAAGGAGGGGATGGGGTACGGCGACTTCAAACTGTTTGCCGCTTTGGGCGCCTGGTTTGGCTGGGAGGCCTTGGTCCCGATCATCCTGATGTCCTCCGTGATTGGGGCGATTGTCGGTATTGGGCTCAAAGTTTTCAGCAGCTTGCGCGAGGGGGGCTACATTCCTTTCGGACCGTTCCTGGTAAGTGCTGGGCTGACCGCAATGATCGCGAGCCCCAAGGTGATGCTGGATACGGTGTTGCGGACGTTTGGGCTGTAAATGCGCGGGCGCGCCTCAAGAATTGGCCTTACTGGGGGCATCGGCAGCGGCAAGTCCACTTTTGGAGCGTTGCTCCAGAAGCGCGGCGCAGCCCTCGTGGATTCCGATCAAATCGCCAGACAAGTCACCGGGCCCGGGGGCGCAGCCATCGCCGCGATTGTTCAGCGCTTTGGACCTGAGTTCGTGGACGATACGGGGGCGCTTGACCGAGGGCGGATGCGAGAGTTGGCGTACTCGGCACCTGATGCACGCACAGCGTTGGAAGCCATCGTTCACCCGCTGGTGTCCTTGCACAGCAGCCAGCAAGCACAGGCGGCAGAAGATGCGGGAACGCGGGTCATTGTGTTTGACGTCCCGTTGCTGGTGGAGTCTGGCCGTTGGGTGCAGCGGCTGGATGCGGTGATCGTGATCGATTGCCCGCCCGCTTTGCAGATTCAGCGTGTGATGAGCCGAAGTGGTCTGAACCGGAGCACTGTCGAGGCGATTTTGGCTGCCCAATCTCCCCGCAACATTCGGCGCGCATCGGCCGATATCGTGGTTCACAATGGTGATAATTGCACGCTGGCCGATCTTCACAAGATGGCGGAACAAGTAGCCACCCGGTTGGGGCTATGATGTTCCTCAATGCATAAAAGCACCTGCCGGTTGGCGTTTTCAAGCCTTCGGCGCCAGGCCCAACCCACTGCGCCCAGGAACCTGCCAGCGTGATCCTTTACGAATACCCTTTCAACGAACGACTCAGGACATACCTCCGCCTGGAGCAATTGTTCCGGCGGCTTGGAGAGTTGATTCCCAGGGCCCATCCCCTGGACCACCATTACGCACTGGTCACCATGTTTGAAATCATGGATGTGGCGGCCAGAGCCGATCTGAAATCAGATGTTCTCAAGGACATCGAAAAGCACAAGCACCAGCTGGATGGCTACCGTGGCAATCCATCCATTTCCGAAGCGGCCCTGGATGCGGTGATTGCACAGCTGGACCGTTGCTTTGCTGCGCTGAACAGCCAATCAGGCAAGGCGGGCCATGCTCTCACCGAGAACGACTGGCTGATGAGCATTCGCAGCCGCGTAGGCATCCCCGGCGGTACTTGCGGGTTTGACCTGCCTGCGTACTACGCATGGCAACACAAAGATGCCGCTTACCGGCAAGAGGCTCTTCAAGGCTGGGCATCGACGTTGGCCCCACTGGCCGAGTCGATCTATGTGCTGCTCAAACTCCTGCGTGACTCTGGCGTGCCCCAAAAGGTGGCGGCCGAACGGGGTCAGTTCCAGCAAAACCTGCCCGCAGGCCGCACGTTTCAACTGCTGCGGCTGCGCATTGATCCCTATTGCGGACTGATTCCTGAAATCAGCGGCAACCGCCTGATTGTCTCCGTGCGCCTGATGAAGCAAGAGGCGGATGGGCGACTGCACGCCTGCACCGACGATGCGGCGTTTGAACTGACGTTGTGCGCTTGATTCCAGGCTTTCCGCCGCGCAAGCCTCTATTGAAGAAGTCCAACATGGCATCCAGCAAAACCCATAACGAACCGTCAGGCCAAGGAGCGGCCCGCACCGTGGTGTGCCCGACCTGCGGTGGAGATAGCGTTTACAGCCCTGCCAACCGCTACCGGCCGTTTTGCAGTGAGCGCTGCAAGCAAATCGATTTGGGCGCCTGGGCCAGTGAAGACTTCCGCATGCCCGCAGAAGCGCCTCCGGCAGACGCTCAGTACGGCGACCCGCGCCTGGAGCATTGATACATTAAATGTGGTGCTAGCGCTTATCTAGCAAGCGCCAGCAGCTACAAAATCAGGAGCAAATCAAGCAAGCTGCTCCTGCTCCAGCCAATCGAGAACAGGGTAGGCTCCTGGCAACACGGGCTCCACGGTGAGGGGAAACGTCTGCCAAGCCATGGATTGGCCTTCGCGCATTTCAAACTGACCGCTCCACTCCCGAACCTTGCACCAGTGCAAGCGCACCAGGGCATGAGGGTAGTCGTGCTCGGTCACCTTCCAGACGCTGGCGGAGGCAATGGTGATGCCCAGCTCCTCTTCCAGTTCACGGCGCAGCGCCTGCTCTACGGTCTCACCCGCTTCCAGCTTGCCCCCCGGAAATTCCCAGTACCCTGCGTACGGCTTGCCCGGTGGGCGGGTGGACAGCAGCATGGCGCCATCTTCACGCAACAGAATGCCGACGGCGACCTCGGTGTGCTTGCGGGGTTCAGCCATGGCAGAGCCCTCCACGTTGGATGAGCCTCCTAACGCAGCCAAGCCTCATAGCCGCCCCGCGTAGTCGCGTGCGAACTGGTAGGCCACCCGCCCGCTGCGCGAGCCGCGCTCCAGCGCCCACACCAGCGCCTCAGGTCGTGCCGCTTCAATCGCCGATGCGGGCACACCAAGGGATGCAAGCCACTGGGCCACGATGGTCAGGTACTCATCCTGGCTGAAGGGGTAGAAGCTCACCCACAGGCCAAAGCGTTCCGACAGCGAAATCTTCTCTTCCACCACCTCACCCGGGTGCACTTCACCATCGTCCGTGTGGGTGTAGGTGCGGTTTTCCGACATGTATTCGGGCAAGAGGTGGCGCCGGTTACTGGTGGCATAGATCAGCACGTTGGGGGTGGCGGCAGCCACCGAACCGTCCAGAATGGACTTGAGTGTCTTGTAGCCCGGCTCGCCATCTTCAAAGCTCAGGTCATCGCAGAAGATGATGAACTTCTCAGGGCGGTCAGAGACGACATCGACGATATCCGGCAGGTCCGTCAAGTCGGCCTTGTCCACTTCAATCAGGCGCAGGCCCTGACCTGCGTAGGCATTCAGGCAGGCCTTGATGAGGGAGGACTTGCCTGTGCCACGGGCACCCGTCAGCAGCACATTGTTGGCGGTTTTGCCTTGCACAAACTGCAGCGTATTGCGCTCGATCTTTTCCTTCTGGCCATCGATCTCTTTCAGATCAGCCAACTGCATGGACGCCACATGGCGCACAGGTTCCAGCGTGCCGTGGCCGCTGCTGCGCTTGCGGTAGCGCCAGGCGATGGACTGCGACCAATCGGGCGCACCCAAGGGCTGGGGCAGCACCGATTCGATGCGGGCGATGAGCTGCTCGGCCCGCTCCATCAAGCGTTCAAATTTTTCATTCATTTTGGCACCCAGCGCTTTACCATCAAGCGCAAGCAGCTATAAATTCAATAGCAAATCAAGACCGGTAGTCGGCGTTGATCGTCACGTAGTCGTGGCTGAAGTCGCAGGTCCACACGGTGTCCGAGGCATCACCACGGCCCAGTGCCACGCGCACGGTGATCTCGCTTTGCTTCATCACACGCTGGCCATCCTCTTCTCGGTAGGCGGGGTTGCGCCCACCGCTCACGGCCACGTGCACATCGTCCAGGTACAGGTCGATCCGTGTCTGGTCCAGGTCGGCAATGCCGGCATAGCCCACCGCCGCCAGAATGCGGCCCAGGTTTGGGTCGCTGGCGTAGAAGGCTGTCTTCACCAGGGGCGAGTGGGCAATCGCATAGGCCACCTGGCGGCACTCTTCACCAGTCTTGCCGCCCTCCACGCGCACAGTGATGAACTTGGTTGCACCCTCGCCGTCGCGCACGATGGCCTGGGCCAGCTTTTGCGCCACATCCAGCATGGCTGCCAGCAGGGCCTGCCCTTCGGTGCTGTCCAGCGAAGTGATGGGGGCGTGGGCTGCCTTATTGGTCGCCACCACCACGAAAGAATCGTTGGTCGAGGTGTCGCCATCGATCGTCACGCGGTTGAACGACCGGTCTGCCAGATGGCGTGCCAGTTGCTGCACTACCGATGCGTCCACACAGGCATCGGTGGCCAAAAAGCCCAGCATGGTCGCCATGTTGGGGCGGATCATGCCCGCGCCCTTGCTGATGCCCGTGATGGACACGGTGGCACCACCGACCTGGGCCTGGGCGCTGAACGCCTTGGGCAGGGTGTCCGTGGTCATGATGCCTTCGGCGGCGCGCGCCCAGTGGTCCGCCTGCGCATCGGCCAACGCGGCGGGCAAACCGGCCTCGATGCGGTCGGTGGGCAAGGACTCCATGATCACGCCAGTGGAAAAAGGCAGCACCTGCTCGGGCGCCACGTTCAGCAAGCCCGCCAGGGCCTGGCATGTAGAGCGCGCACGCGCCAAGCCATCGGCCCCCGTGCCGGCGTTGGCGTTGCCAGTGTTGATGACCATGGCGCGCACACCTTTGCCTGCGGCCAGATGCTCGCGGCTCACTTGCACCGGCGCTGCGCAAAAGCGGTTTTGCGTGAAGACGCCAGCCACGCTGGCCCCTTCGTCCAGCAAAAACACCGTGAGGTCCTTGCGATTGGCCTTGCGGACGCCCGCTTCGGTCACGCCAATACGAACACCTGCGATGGGATGCAGGTCAGCCGCCACAGGGGCCAGAAGATTTACAGGCATAGAGTGCTCTTTCAAGAAAACTGCGGACGATTATGCGCAAAGACGAGGGTACAAATGAAAACACGGGCCGCAGCCCGTGTTGGAATCTAACCAGCCATCAGGCCAGCTTGCCGTGGCACTGCTTGTATTTTTTGCCACTGCCGCAGGGGCAGGGATCATTGCGCCCCACGCGCATGCCTTCAAAGGCTGTGGTGTCGATACCGCCACCGGCGTCACCAGAAGTGGTTTCGGCCTCGCCAGTTTCGGTGGGTGCGGTGTAGGTCACGTTGGTGATGTGCTCAGCGCGGGCCTCCAGCTGCTGTGCCGCCTCATCCAGCTGGGCAGAGGACTGCACTTGCACCGTCATCAAGATCTTGGTGACTTCGTTCTTGACGTGATCGATCAACTGACGGAACAGCTCAAACGCTTCGCGCTTGTATTCCTGCTTGGGCTGCTTCTGGGCGTAGCCACGCAGATGGATGCCCTGGCGCAGATAGTCCAGTGCGCTCAGGTGGTCACGCCAGTTAGAGTCAAAGCTTTGCAGCAGCACTGCACGCTCGAACTGCGTGAAGTTCTCACGCCCCACTTGTGCCACCTTGGCTTCAAAAGCGGCATGCGCCAGCTTGACAACATGCTCCAGAATTTCCTCGTCGGTGATGGACTCGGACTGGCTCACCCATGCCTGCAACTGCACGGGAACCTGCCATTCGTCGTTGAGGATTTTCTCCAGCGAAGCCAGGTCCCACTGCTCTTCCACTGACTCGGCAGGCACATACTGGCGCACCAGGTCTGTCATGCAGTCCTCGCGCATCGCGGCAATCACATCCGTCAAATCCGACGAATCGAGGATGTCGTTGCGCTGCTGGTAGATCACCTTGCGCTGGTCATTGGCTACGTCGTCGTATTCCAGCAGTTGCTTGCGGATGTCGAAATTGCGGGCCTCGACCTTGCGCTGGGCGGATTCAATGCTGCGCGTCACGATGCCGGCTTCGATGGCTTCGCCATCGGGCATCTTCAGGCGGTCCATGATGGCCTTGACGCGATCGCCCGCGAAAATGCGCATCAGCGAGTCATCCAGGCTCAGGTAGAAACGTGAAGAGCCTGGGTCGCCCTGGCGGCCGGAACGGCCACGCAACTGGTTGTCGATACGGCGAGACTCATGGCGCTCCGTCGCAATGATGCGCAGACCGCCCAGTGCCTTGACCTTTTCGTGGTCAGCCTTCCACTGTTCGCGCAGCGCTGCCACCTTGGCGGCACGCTCGGATTCGGACAGGGACTCGTCGGCTTCGATGGCTGCCACATCCTTCTCGATGTTGCCACCCAGCACGATGTCGGTACCACGCCCAGCCATGTTGGTGGCAATGGTGATCATGCCCTCGCGACCCGCCTGGGCCACGATATCGGCCTCGCGCGCGTGCTGCTTGGCATTGAGCACCTGGTGCGGCAGGCCCTCCTTGTTCAGCAGCTGGTCGATGATTTCGGAGTTCTCGATCGACGTGGTGCCCACCAGCACGGGCTGGCCGCGCTCGTGGCACTCGCGAATATCCTTGATCGCGGCTTCATACTTCTCGCGCGTGGTCTTGTAGACGCGGTCGAGCTGGTCGTCTCGCTTGCTGGGCCGGTTGGGTGGGATGACCACGGTTTCGAGGCCGTAGATTTCCTGGAACTCATACGCTTCGGTATCGGCCGTGCCCGTCATGCCAGCCAGCTTGTTGTACAAGCGGAAGTAGTTCTGGAATGTGATCGAAGCCAGGGTCTGGTTTTCAGCCTGGATGTTCACACCTTCCTTGGCCTCTACTGCCTGGTGCAAGCCATCGCTCCAGCGACGGCCCGACATGAGGCGGCCGGTGAATTCGTCCACGATCACGATTTCGCCGTTCTGCACAACGTAGTGCTGATCGCGGTGATAAAGGTGGTGGGCACGCAGGGCTGCGTACAGGTGGTGCATCAAAGTGATGTTGGCCGGGTCGTAAACCGAAGCACCCTCGGCGATCAGGCCATGGCTGGCCAGAATACGCTCTGCAGACTCGTGCCCTTGCTCGGTCAGGAAGACTTGGTGCGCCTTCTCATCAACGGTGAAGTCTCCGGGCTTGATGACCCCTTCGCCCGTGCGCGGATCGGCTTCCCCTTCCTGGCGCACCAGCAGCGGAACCACCTTGTTCATGGCAATGTAAATTGCCGTGTGGTCTTCTGCCTGACCACTGATGATCAGTGGAGTGCGTGCCTCGTCGATCAGGATGGAGTCCACCTCGTCCACGATGGCGTAATTCAGCCCTTGCTGCACACGGTCACGGGCTTCGTAGACCATGTTGTCACGCAGGTAATCGAAGCCGTATTCGTTGTTGGTGCCGTAGGTGATGTCAGCGCGATACGCGGCTTGCTTTTCCTCGCGCGGCATGTTGGGCAGGTTGATACCCACCGTCAAACCCAGGAAGTTATAGAGGCGGCCCATCCACTGGGCATCGCGATTGGCAAGATAGTCATTCACGGTGACTACGTGCACGCCCTTGCCAGACAGCGCATTGAGGTACACCGGCAGCGTTGCGGTCAGGGTTTTGCCCTCACCCGTGCGCATTTCCGAAATCTTTCCATGGTGCAGTGCCATGCCCCCGAGCATCTGCACATCGAAGTGGCGCATTTTCATGATGCGCTTGGAACCCTCACGCACCACAGCAAAGGCTTCGGGGAGGATCGAATCAAGAGACTCGCCCTTGGCTACGCGATCCTTGAACTCCTGGGTTTTGGCGCGCAACGCGTCGTCCGAAAGCTTCTCATATTCGGGCTCCATGCTGTTGATGCGAGCAACCACTTTGCGGTATTGCTTGAGAAGCCGGTCATTTCGGCTGCCGAAAATTTTGGTGAGGAAATTGGTTGCCATGCGAACAGGTCCGCTCGACACGCTTCAACAACGCTGTCGAACGACCGAAATCCCTAATAAGAATTGAATGCAGGTGGGCTCTTTGCGTGCAAATGCAAGCATTCCGCGGAGAACCCAGGACGGTGGATTTTACCTGCCTACAGGAGGCGCGTTTTGCTGGGCTACCAGGGGGGTTCTGGAGATCGCCGCGACGGTATCTGCAGCCTTGCCAGAACCTGCATTGAAGAATTTTTGAGGATCCTGAAATACCCCTTGAACGAGCACTTCAAAATGCAGGTGGGGTCCCGTAGAACGCCCGGTGCTACCCACCTCTGCGATCTTCTGCCCACGCTTGACCAGATCACCCTGCTTTACCAGAGTGCGGGACGCATGGGCATAGCGTGTCACCAACTGGTTGCCATGATCCAATTCGATCATGTTCCCATAAGCCGGGTGAAACTCTTGAGCAATCACCACCCCACCAGCAGCTGCCAGGATGGGGGTACCAGTATCCGCCTGAAAATCAAGCCCTGTATGCAGCGCCGACTGGCCGGTGAATGGATCCAGCCGCCACCCAAACGCAGACCCGGCCGTGCGCCCTGTCACCGGGGCATGCGTGGGTACCATTTTCTTGCGGATGTGCTGATCAAATAAACGGGACTCAGCTACCGTCATCCAGTCAGATCGCTGGCCAGCCACCCTCTCCAGATCATCCAGGGTGGCTTGCAGCTCTTCCAACGACAAATTCCGCGCCCCGACCAGCGCACCGCCGCGGCCATCGGCCTTGGGAACCTCTGATGCGGGCAAGCCTGCCAAGCCCATGACGCGCTCGCCCAGGGATTCCAGCTGAACCATACGGGCCTGCATCTCGCCCACGCGCTTGGCCATGGCATCAAGGTTGGCGCGCATGAACTTGTCGCGCTCATCGAACTCGTCTTTGGCAACCAGTTTGACCAGCGCGCCAAACACGGGCCAACCCTCCCGCGCTCCCTTCACAAAAACCCAGTGATAGAGCGAAGCAGCAACCAGCAAGAATCCGAGCGCGAGCATGCAACCCACCAGAGCCAGCCGAGCACCCGACAGGTGCAAGGAGCGGGTGCGGGCTCCGCGAGCGTCCGTGATAATCAAATGCACAAAAACATCTCCCTGCCATAGAGGCACCACCCATGAACCGCCGCCACTATGCCATCACACTGCAGCAAGCCAGCGCAGAATCACCCACGCTGGCCATGCTGACCGCACTGACCAAAGACTCTAGCGAAAGGCTGAAGGCCATTGAGCCGCTGCTCCCAGCGGGCCTGCGCGACACCGTACGTGCAGGGCCTATCGAGGGTGCAACCTGGTGCCTTCTGGTCAAAAGCAACTCAGCAGCAGCCAAGCTGCGGCAAATACTGCCTGCACTGCAGGCTCATTTGCGAATCAAGGGGTGGGAGGTTAACTCTATTCGCCTGAAAGTTCAAACGGACTTGCGCTGAACTGACGAAATGAAGAGAAAAAGGAAAAGAAATTTGGTGCCGGTTGTCGGAATCGAACTGACGACCTACCGCTTACAAGGCGGGTGCTCTACCAACTGAGCTAAACCGGCGAAGCACGCATTCTATACCGAAAAAAACGAGCTCCAAAACAAAACTGGCTTATTTCACCCGTTTGAGTGAAGGACGGCCGCCCGCAGGCCCAGGGGTGGGCTTAGGCGGTTCATCATCACCCACATCAACGGCCGGAACCAACTGAACAACGCGATCCTCAACAGACGCACCCGACTCGACAACATCGGCCACAGGGGCCACAGGGGCCAACACAGCCGATGATGAAGGGGCTGCCACCAAACTGTCCACCGGTGGAGGGAAAGCCATGCCCTGTCCATTTTCACGCGCATAGATGGCAATCACACGCCCGACAGGAACCAGGATATCGCGGGGCTTGCCGCCAAACCGGGCTTTGAATTCGATGAAATCATTACCCAGCTGCAGCGAGCTGGTTGCGTCGAAACTGATGTTCAACACGATCTCACCATCGTGAACAAACTCGCGCGGCACCTGCACTGAATCATCCACACGCACCGCGACATAAGGCGTAAAACCATTGTCAGTGCACCACTCGTACAGAGCGCGAATCAAATACGGTCGTGTGGAGGTCGATTCCTGGGCGTTCATGGGGTGTCCAGCAGTTCAGTGGGTTAGCAAAGGCTTCGCACTTACTTGCGCATGACCTTTTCGGAGGGGGTCAATGCTTCGATATAGGCAGGACGCGAGAAGATGCGCTCTGCGTACTTCAGCAAAGGTGCAGCGTTCTTGCTCAATTCAATACCGTAGTAGTCGAGGCGCCACAGCAGCGGAGCAATGGCCACATCCAGCATGGAGAAGTTGTCGCCCAGCATGTACTTGTTCTTGAGGAACACGGGCGCGAGCTGGGTCAGACGATCACGGATATGAGCCCGGGCCTTCTCCAGCGCTTTTTCGTTGCCCTTTGTGGCGCGAGACTCCAGCGTGTTCACGTGAACGAACAGCTCTTTCTCGAAATTCAGCAAGAACAGACGCACACGTGCACGATCAACCGGGTCGCCAGGCATCAGCTGAGGATGAGGAAAGCGCTCATCAATGTATTCGTTGATGATGTTCGACTCATACAGAATCAGATCACGCTCCACCAGAATAGGCACTTGCCCATAAGGGTTCATGACGCTGATATCTTCCGGCTTGTTGTACAGATCCACATCGCGGATTTCAAAATCCATGCCCTTTTCAAACAGGACAAAACGGCAGCGGTGGGAAAAGGGACAAGTCGTTCCCGAATAAAGCACCATCATGGTGGGAGGCTCCTAAAAATCAAAAGAGTGGGAAGCACCAAAGCGCCCACTCTATAAAAAATCTGACGACCTCTCACCCAAGAGAAGTCGTCAGAAAGTCAGCAAGTTATTTGACGTCTTTCCAGAAAGCCGCATTCAGTCGCCATGCAATGACGGTGAAGAAGCCCAGGAAAATCAGAACCCACACACCAACGCGGATGCGCGTGTTCTGAGCGGGCTCGGCCATCCACTGCATGTAGTTGACCAAGTCGCCGATAGCCGCATCGTACTGAGCGGGGGTCATCTTCCCTGGAGACACTTGCTCCCAGCCCTTGAGCACGTGGGTCTTCTGACCGTGGCTTTCGTGCTCTTCAAAGACGGGGCGGCGTTCGCCCTGCAGCTCCCACAGTACGTGAGGCATGCCCACGTTGGGGAACACGAGGTTGTTCCAGCCCGTCAGCTTGGTGTCGTCGCGGTAGTAGGTACGCAGGTAGGTGTAGAGGTAATCTGCACCCGAACCTGCAGAGCTTGCACGCGAACGGGCAATCACAGTGAGGTCAGGAGGATTGGCACCGAACCAAGCCTTGGCTTGCTTAGGATCAATCGCCGCCTTCATGGTTTCACCGACCTTGTCGGTGGTGAAGAGCAGATTGTCTTTCACCTGCTGGTCTGTCAAACCGATGTCTTTCAACCGGTTGAAACGCATGAACGCAGCAGAATGGCAGTTCAGGCAGTAATTGACGAACAGCTTGGCACCATTTTGCAAAGAGGCCAAGTCATTGGTCTTGACGGGCGCCTTGTCCAGGGGATGGCCGCCGCCAGCAGCCATTGCAGAGCCAGCCACCATGCCCAGCGCTGCCACGATCGTGAGAATGAGTTTTTTCATTGTTGTTTTCTCCGGCTCTCAGTGCGCAACGTAGGTAACGCGATCAGGCACAGGCTTGGTCTTACCAATGCGACTCCACCAAGGCATCAGCAGGAAGAAGCCGAAGTAGAACAAAGTACCCACCTGAGAAACCCGCTCACCAATCGGCGAGGGAGGCTGGACGCCCAGGTAACCCAAGATCAGGAAGTTGATCACAAAGACAGCGTAGAAGTACTTGTGCCAGTCGGGACGGTAACGAATGGACTTCACAGGGCTGTAGTCCAGCCAAGGCAGGAAGAACAAGATAATCACGGCACCACCCATCACGACCACGCCCCAGAACTTGGCGTCAATGGCCAGCATCAAAGCTGTGACCACCACAGCGCCACCAGCGATCACCACCTTGAAGATGGCTGGCAACTGGGCCTTGAGCACTCCAAACAATGCACCCAGGAGCACACAGGCGATCAGGGCGTACATCATTTCGCTGGTGATAGCGCGCAGCATCGAATAGAACGGGGTGAAGTACCACACGGGAGCAATGTGCAACGGCGTCACCAGCGGATCTGCGGGGATGAAGTTGTTGTACTCGAGGAAGTAGCCACCAAATTCGGGCGCGAAGAACACCACCGCAGAGAAAGCCAACAGAAACACAGACACGCCAAAGATATCGTGCACGGTGTAGTAAGGGTGGAATGGCACGCCATCGAGAGGCTTGCCCTTGGCATCACGGGGCGCATTGGGACCCTTGATTTCAACGCCGTCTGGGTTGTTGGAGCCCACGTCGTGCAACGCCAGCAAGTGGGCCACAACCAAGCCCAGCAGAACCAGAGGAACGGCAATGACGTGGAAGCTGAAGAAGCGGTTCAGGGTAGCGTCGCCCACCACAAAGTCGCCACGGATCAGCAGAGCCAGATCAGGACCGATGAAGGGAATGGCAGCAAACAGGTTCACGATCACCTGAGCGCCCCAGTACGACATCTGGCCCCAAGGCAGCAGATAGCCCATGAAGGCTTCAGCCATCAGACACAGGAAAATGGCGCAGCCAAAGATCCAGACCAGCTCACGCGGCTTGCGGTAAGAACCGTAGATCAGGCCACGGAACATGTGCAGGTACACCACCACAAAGAAAGCCGAAGCCCCCGTGGAGTGCATGTAGCGAATCAACCAGCCCCAGGGCACATCGCGCATGATGTACTCCACCGATGCGAAAGCCAGATTCGCATCAGGCTTGTAGTGCATGACCAGGAAGATACCGGTGACGATCTGGATCACCAGCACCAGCAGTGCCAGCGAACCAAAGATGTACCAGAAGTTGAAATTCTTCGGAGCGTAGTACTCCGACATATGCACACGGTAGGCATCGAAAGCTGTGGGGAACCGGTTCTCAAACCAGTTCGTCAGCTTGGCAGACGCCGAAGCGTTGGGGGAGATTTCCTTGAATTCAGCCATGTCGTGCTACCTCAAGCCTTCTTGTCTTCACCGATCAGCAGACGCGAATCGGACAGATACATGTGGGGCGGGATTTCCAGGTTGTCAGGCGCAGGCTTGTTCTTGAACACACGGCCAGCCAAGTCGAAAGTGGAGCCGTGGCAAGCACACAGAAAGCCGCCATTCCAGTCGTCAGGCAAAGAAGGCTGAGGGCCCGTTTGGAACTTATCGCCGGGCGAGCAACCCAAGTGGGTGCAAATGCCCACGCCCACGAAAATTTCAGGCTTGATGGAGCGGTGTTGGTTTTTTGCGTACTCAGGGGTGGGGTACGTCTTGCGATCTGACTTGGGATCGGCCAGTTGAGGCTCGGTCTTGGCCAACGAAGCAATCTGCTCAGGGGTGCGCTTGAGAATCCACACGGGCTTGCCGCGCCATTCCACAGTGAGCTTCTCGCCGGGTTGCAGGGCTGAAATATCAACCTCTACCGCAGCACCGGCTGCTTTGGCTTTTTCCGAAGGCTGAAAACTGCTGACGAAGGGCACGGCTACGGCCACTCCTCCCGCAGCACCAGCGCATCCGGACGCAATCAGCCACGTCCGCTTGCTGGTGTCGACTGGTGTGTCACTCATGGGGATCCTCGGTATACATCGCTATGTTGGGGTCAGCCGGGGATTGTAGCGGAGTGAAAACTCGTAACACCAGCCGCCCTCTTGCAATCTGGCGTCACAGCCCCATAGCGAAGCAGCACCGCTGCGCCATCTCTCCTAGATAATGCGGTTTCACACCACCTGGGGCGACGGGCCCTTGAAACCAAAAAGGGAAGCAAAGATGACAATCATCAAAGAATTCAAAGAATTTGCCATCAAGGGCAATGTGATCGACCTGGCTGTGGGGGTGATCATTGGCGGAGCCTTCGGGAAAATCGTGGACTCCGTGGTGGCCGATCTGATCATGCCGGTGGTGGGCCTGGTGTTTGGCAAACTGGATTTTTCCAATTTGTTCCTGGTGTTGGGCAATGTGCCAGCGGGCACCGCCATGACCCTGGACGCACTGCGCAAGGCTGGCGTGCCGGTTTTCGCCTACGGTAACTTTTTGACCGTGGCCGTCAATTTCATCATTCTGGCGTTCATCATTTTCATGATGATCAAGCAAATCAACCGACTCAAGCGCGAAGCACCTGCTCCAGCGCCTGCCGCTCCAGCACCTGAACCCGAAGACATCGTCTTGTTGCGCGAGATCCGCGATAGCCTCAAGCGCTGATCTGCGCCACAAACTCAGCTTTTTGATGGACTCAGCGCCCTCTTGTCGAGGGCGTTGTCGCATCTGCGGCCGACACCGCTCGAAAATTCAGGCGAGTTGCCGCGCCATGCGTACCGCTTCGATCAGGCTGGACGCATCGGCTACGCCCCGCCCTGCGATATCGAACGCGGTGCCGTGGTCGGGGCTGGTGCGCACCAATGGCAGGCCCAGGGTGACGTTCACCCCTTTATCCACACCCAGATATTTGACAGGAATCAGCCCTTGGTCGTGGTACATCGCGATCACGACATCAAACTCACCAGGATGTGCCTCGGTGTGCCGAGCCCGCATGAAGACGGTATCCGGCGGCAACGGTCCGTGCACATCCACCCCTTGCGCGCGCAATTGAGCCAGAGCGGGAGCAATGATTTCCAGCTCCTCCCGGCCAAACAAACCACCTTCGCCCGCATGGGGGTTGAGCCCCGCCACAGCGATGCGCGGCGCACGCCCCAAGGTGCGCAGCAGTGCCGCATGCGCGATCTGCACGGTCTGCAGCACGTTGGCCTCGGTCACAGCAGCAATTGCATCGCGCAGGGACACATGGATGCTGACCAGCACCGTGCGCAACTCATCGCTTGCCAACATCATGCGCACCGGCATCGCATCCAGCGCCACGCCTTGGTGGGCGGCAGCCTCGGCCTGCAGCAGTTCGGTGTGACCAGGGTAATCCACGCCTGCAGCAGAGAGCGCCTCTTTGTGCAACGGTGCCGTAACCAGTGCAGCCACCTCACCGCGCAGCGCGGCGCGTGCTGCCCACTGCACACAATCAGCAGCGGCGCGCCCTGCCTCAGCACTGACCTGCCCCACCGCCACGGTGTCGGGCAGACCCGCAAGCGGCAGCACCGGTACGCAGCGCGGGGGCGCAGCCAGGGCATCGGCCACCCCCTCGATCACCGCCACGGGCAGCGAAGGTATGCCCGGGCTTGCAATGCAGCCCGCGGCGCGTCGCAGCGTGGCCACGTTCCCGACAACGAAGCAGCCGCGCAGCACATCGGGCGCATCCCGGAACGCCTTGGCCACGATTTCAGGGCCTATGCCTGCAGGGTCGCCTTGGGTAATGGCGATGGGCTTGAGATTGATTTTCATAAATTCTGGCGCTAACGCCCGTGAATCAAGCGCAAGCAGCTACGCTTTCAATAGCAAACCATTCACGCGGGGTTGTCGATTTCGATGAACTCGTGCCCGATGCCCAGCAGCCGCGCCACCTCGCCCGCGATCGCGGGGGCGCCATAGCGCTCGGTGGCGTGGTGCCCTGCGGCAATGAAGGCCACACCCGTTTCGCGCGCCAGATGGGCTTGTGGCTCCGAGATTTCGCCCGTGATGAACACGTCAGCACCTACAGCGATGGCCGCCTCAAAGTAGCTTTGCGCCCCACCCGTGCACCACGCCACTTTGGTCACGGGGCGCGTGCTATCGGCCGAGGTCACCAGCGTGGTCGGCCTGCCCAGCACGGCGGCCACGTGGTTCGCCACGGCCTGCGCATGGGGATAGTCGGCATCGGCCACGCAGCCCAGCAGCTGTTCACCAAACTGCGCCACGCTAGTCCACCCCAGCATCTGGCCCAACTGAGCGTTGTTGCCCCACTGGGGGTGCGCATCCAGCGGCAAGTGGTACGCAAAAAGATTGATGTCGTGCGCCAGCAGCAGTTGCAGGCGCTGCTTCATCCAGCCTGTAACCCGGCCATCTTGTCCGCGCCAGAACAGTCCGTGGTGGACGAAGATGGCATCAGCGCGCGCTGCAATGGCCGCCTCGATCAGCGCCTTGCTGGCCGTGACGCCGCTCACCACGCGGGCGATCTGTTCCTTGCCCTCCACCTGCAGGCCATTGGGCCCGTAGTCTTTGAAACGCTCGGGTTGCAGCAGGCCGTCGAATGCCTGCAGAAGGTCTACGCGGGATATGCTCATGCCCGCTATTGTCGCGCGGGCTCGCGCAGGCAGCGCCAAGACCCCACCCAACGCCGCGCCATGCGCCGCCAAGGCTTGGAGGACAATAGCAACTATTCCGGGCCCCGAAGATCACACTGCAGAACTCCGCGCACCCCACGCACCTTTGCCCCATCTACTCATCATGAAACGCATCTGGCTGCTGTTCTCTCAGGCCGTGACGGTTTTCGCCGCGGCCTATTTTGTTGTCGCCACCCTCCAGCCCGACTGGATCCGCCAAGGCGCCACCCGCTCGGGCGCCGGCGTGGCCCTGATGGAAGCGCCCCCAGCCCCGGCGGGGCAGCCTGCGGCAGGCAGTTTCAGCGGCGCAGCGCGCAAAGCATCGCCCGCCGTGGTCAGCATCAATACCAGCAAGGCCGTACGCCACCCACGCAGCAACGATCCCTGGTTCCAATTCTTCTTTGGTGACCAGGCCCCGCAGGCCCAGACCGGACTGGGCAGCGGTGTCATCATCAGCCCCGACGGTTACATCCTCACCAACAACCATGTGGTCGAAGGTGCGGACGAAATCGAAGTCACGCTGACCGACAGCCGCCGCACCCGCGCCAGCGTGATCGGCACCGACCCCGAAACCGACCTGGCCATTCTCAAGATCACGCTCGACAAGCTGCCCGTGATCACGCTCGGCGATTCAGACTCCCTGGCCGTGGGCGATCAGGTGCTAGCCATTGGCAACCCCTTTGGCGTGGGCCAGACAGTGACCAGCGGCATTGTCAGTGCGCTGGGGCGCAGCCAGCTGGGCATCAACACGTTTGAGAACTTCATCCAGACTGATGCCGCCATCAACCCCGGCAACTCGGGTGGCGCGTTGGTGGATGTGAACGGCAACCTCATGGGGATCAACACGGCCATCTACTCGCGCTCGGGTGGCAGCATGGGGATCGGGTTCGCCATCCCCGTGTCTACTGCGCGCCAGGTGCTCGATGGCATCGTGAAAGACGGACAGGTGACCCGCGGCTGGATTGGCGTGGAACCCAATGAACTGTCAGCCGAGCTGGCCGAAACCTTCGGCGTGAAAGCCACCGAGGGCGTGATCATCACCGGCGTGCTGCAAGACGGCCCCGCTGCGCAGGCGGGCATGCGACCTGGCGACGTGATTCTGAAGGTGGATGACAAGGCTGTGGGCAACGTGTCGCAGCTGCTGACTGCTGTGGCTGCGCTCAAACCCGGCACGCCCTCTGCATTCGAGGTGCAACGCGCCGACAAGAAGCTGGAGTTGAACATCAACCCTGGCGTACGCCCCCGCCCGCAGCGCGCTGTACGTCGTTGAAACACGGTGGAGAACTTCAGCGATCCGCAGAAACTTATCCGCTATCAATAAAATAGCTGCTAGCGCTTTATTCTCGGGCGCTAGCAGCTATTTTTATTAGTAACCAGAAGCCTCTACCCTGTTTTGGCGGCAACCGGACTTCCTGCGCTGAAAGTCGTCACACCAGCCGTGCAGAGCTTCACTGGATGGGTAAACGACACCGCGCGGTGATAGTGGCACAAAGTTGCCGCTGTCAGGAGGAAGCGGTTTCTTCCTCTGCCGTGCCAGGTGCTTTAGTGTGCTTGATGAACAGTTGCGCGGCCCAGATGCCAATCTCGTAAAGAATGCACATGGGCACGGCCAGGGCCAGTTGCGACACCACGTCGGGTGGGGTGACGATGGCGGCGATCACGAACGCGATGACGATGAAGTAACCACGGAAGTTCTTCAGCTTCTCAATGCTCACCACCCCCATGCGGGCCAGCACCACCACCGCAATCGGCACTTCAAAGGCCAGGCCGAAGGCGAGGAACATGGACAGCACAAAGCTCAGATAAGCCTCAATGTCTGGCGCGGCCGTGATGCTCTTGGGCGCAAAGCTCTGGATGAACGCGAACACCTGCCCAAACACGAAGTAATAGCAAAAGGCCACGCCGATGAAAAACAGCACAGTGCTGGAGACCACCAACGGCAAGACCAGCTTCTTCTCATGCGAATACAGGCCCGGCGCCACAAACGCCCACACCTGCCAGAGCACGAATGGCAAAGCCAGCAAAAAGGCCGACATCAGCAAGATCTTGAGCGGCACCATGAAGGGCGAGATCACCGAAGTGGCAATCAGCGTGGCACCCTTGGGCAAATGCGCTACGAGTGGCGCTGCCAGAAAGTCGTACAGCGGCCCGGGGCCGGGAAAGAAAAACAGGAAGGCAGCAGCCACGGCAATGGCAATGATGGCCTTGACCAAGCGGTCGCGCAGCTCCATCAAATGCTGGACAAACGGTTGCTCCGTTCCAGCAAGCTCGTCTTCTTGGGTGGGGGTGTCTGCCATGTTGGATCTTCGAGGGCGTCAGGGCCGCCCATGCAGCGCGCGCGGGCGCAGCATCAGTGGAACTTTTTAGGGCGGTAGCGCGCTACCCGCGCCGCACCGGACAACGCTTTGGTGCGCACACCATTGCGGGCTTTGTACCACTGGGGGGTAGCGCCTTTCTTGAGGCGCCAGTTTTTGCCAGGGTGCTTGTAAGCGGGCAGCACAGCCGAAGCCGTGTCGTGACTCTCGGTCTCGAAACTGGTGGCTTGCGCCCAGTCTTTTTCAAACTCGCTGGCGCTGGTCTGGATGGACTGCTCCACGTCGCGCGCGGCGTTTTCCACCGAGTCCTTCATCTTGCGCAGCTCATCGAGCTCCATGGAGCGGTTGACTTCAGACTTCACATCGGCCACGTAGCGCTGCGCCTTGCCCAGCAGGGTGCCCACGGTACGGGCGACGCGGGGCAGCTTTTCAGGGCCGATGACGATCAACGCCACCGCCCCAATGAGCGCCATTTTGGACAGGCCAATATCAATCATGGAATCAACGCTCGCTCAAGCCATCAGCTTTTTTGCTTGGCTTCCACGTCAATGGTGGTCTTGTCAGCGGCCTGGCTGTTGGCCACTTGGCTGGGAGCTGGGGCTGCGGTGGGCGCGGGGGCATCGCTTGAGCCGTCTTTCATGCCGTCCTTGAAGCCCTTGACCGCGCTGCCCAGGTCAGAGCCCATGTTCTTGAGCTTTTTGGTGCCGAAGACCATGACAACGATCAGCAGCACGATCAGCCAGTGCCAGATGGAAAAGGAACCCATGGAATTTCTCCTAACGAATTGCAATCATTTTAGACGCGCGATGTAACCCCGGCGTGAAGGGGAAAAGACCGTCAGCTCCTGACCTCAGCCTTTGAGCCAGGGGCGTGGGCCACCCATCACATGGATATGCAGATGGTGGATCTCCTGCCCGCCTTCAACCCCTGTGTTGGTGACGATGCGAAAGCCACCGTCTGGGTACGGATTACACCCCTGCTCCAGGGCCAGCCGGGGCGCCAGCGCCATCATGCGCCCCAGCAGCCCGGCGTGCTCCGGGGTAACCTGGGCCATCGAAGGGATATGCGCCTTGGGCACCATGAGAAAGTGCACCGGCGCCCAGGGATGGATGTCGTGGAATGCGAAGATTTCCTCGTCTTCATAGACCTTGCGGGAAGGAATCTCGCCGGCAATGATCTTACAAAAAAGGCAGTTCGGATCGTGCATGGTGAAGGGATGAATGAAACCGGCCGCAGCCGCCAGATAACTGATTACAGAGCCCTGAATGACTCCGGGCAAGTTTTCGCATTGTCAGGGATATACACGGCGTCCTGCGTGTCCGCCGGCTGACGAAGGGCTGTCAGCCAAGGGCTGAGCAAGGCACCCGCTCGCCAGCAGCGCCAATCTCACATCTCCAGAGCCTGCCCCTTGTTCATGGCGACCATGCCGCGCACGATGCGGTACAGGAACCACAGGGAGATCAGCCCCCAGGCGATCCAGCCGGGCAGGATCAAAATCCACAGCGGTGCCGTCAGTACATAGAGCACACCTGCCCAGATCACCGTACGCAGGCGCCAAGAAAAATGGCTGGCCTGCCAGGTGCCTTCTGCGTCGCTCTTTTTGACGAGGTCGATCACCAGCGCAATCAACAGCAAGGCAGCGCCGGGTTGCGCACCGGGAATGACCGCCCCCACCGCCACGATCAGATGCAACAGGTAGCTGACCCAGCCGATGGCCTTCAAGTCCTCGGCCCGCTGGTCCTTGGTCTGCACATCGGTGAAGTCATCTGCCATGGCTGTCAGCCTTTCTCGTCTGCCGCGCGCGCGTCTGCCTTGCGCAGGGCTTTTTCTTCGATACCGCTGGTGCCTTCACGGCGGGCCAGCTCCTTGACCACATCCGCCGGGCTCAAGCCGTAGTGGGCCAGAGCGATCATGGAGTGGAACCACAGGTCTGCGACCTCGTAAACGATCTTTGCCTTGTCGGCGCCATGGTCCACATCCTTGGCCGCCATCACCACTTCGGTGGCCTCTTCGCCAATCTTCTTCAAGAAGGCATCCGGCCCCTTGTGCAGCAGGCGCGAGACATAGCTGGTCTGCGGATCGCCACCGTTGGCGGGTTTGCGGCTTTCAATCACGGCCGCCAGGCGGGCCAGGGCGTCCTGCTGAGACAGCACGTGGGAATCGTTGGAACTCATGGGCTTATTTGTAGATGGATTCGGGATCTTTCAAGACCGGATCAACGGCCTTCCAGGCGCCATCCTTGAGCACGCTGAAGAAGCAGCTGTGGCGCCCGGTGTGGCAGGCAATGCCAGGCTCGTGCCCTTCCTGCGTTACCTTGAGCAGCACCACGTCGTTGTCGCAGTCGAGGCGGATTTCATGCACCGTCTGCACATGGCCCGACTCCTCGCCCTTGAACCACAGCTTCTTGCGCGAGCGGCTGAAGTACACCGCGCGGCCCAGCTCTGCGGTCTTGGCCAGCGCTTCGCGGTTCATCCAGGCAAACATCAGCACATCGCCTGTGCCCTGCTCTTGCGCAATCACGGGCACCAGGCCCTGCGCGTCCCATTTCACTTCATTGAGCCAGTTCATGGGCGGATTGTCGGTGATTTGTGCCAGAGGGCCGGACGGGGATCAAAAATTTAAACGTTTTTGGCCGCTAGCGCTTTTACAGAAAGCGCTAGAAGCTATTAAATCAATAGCAAAACAAACTACCGATTACAGACGCACGGGAATGCCACGCTCTGCCATGCGCTGCTTGGCCTGGCCCACGGTGTACTCACCGTAGTGGAAGATGCTGGCAGCCAGCACGGCATCGGCACCGCCCTGCTGCACGCCGTCGGCCAGGTGATCGAGATTGCCCACGCCGCCCGAGGCGATGACGGGCACGCTCACGGCGTCGCTCACCGCACGGGTCAGGGCCAGGTCAAAGCCGGACTTGGTGCCGTCACGGTCCATGCTGGTGAGCAGAATTTCGCCAGCGCCGCGCTGCGCCATCTCCTGCGCCCACGCCAGCGCATCCAGCCCCGTGTTTTTGCGCCCGCCGTGGCTGTAGACATCCCAGCCAGGGCCCACCGGCTGCCCGTTGGCACCGATGCGCAGCGCGTCTTCTTCAGAGCGGCGCTTGGCATCAATGGCCACCACGATGCACTGGGCGCCGTATTTGGCCGAGGCCGCATTGATGACGTCAGGGTTGGCAATGGCGGCCGAATTGAAGCTGGTCTTGTCCGCGCCCGCGTTGAGCAGCCGGCGCACATCTTCCACCGTGCGCACGCCGCCACCCACGGTGAGCGGAATGAACACCTGACTGGCCACGGCTTCGATGATGTGCAGGATGAGGTCGCGGCCATCGCTGGTGGCGGTGATGTCCAGAAAGGTCAGCTCATCGGCCCCCTGGGCGTTGTAGCGCGCGGCAATCTCTACCGGGTCGCCTGCATCGCGCAGTTCAACAAAATTGACACCCTTGACCACGCGGCCTCCGGTAACGTCAAGACAGGGAATGATGCGTTTGGCAAGCATGGCGCAAAGGGATGAGAAAAAAGAAGAATATCAATGAAAGGAAGCCGCAACCCGGGGGGGCGGCCAGAGCGGCCCGTGCAAGATACCACGGCCATCCGCAGGGCCCGGCCCACTCAGGCTTGCAGGCTGGCGCCCACACCGCTTTGCCAGCGCCACGCGTCTTCGCACATCTGGTCCAGGCCCAGTTTGGCCGTCCAGCCCAGCAGTTGCTGCGCCAGAGCGGGGTCCGCCCAGCACTGGGCCACATCACCGGGCCGGCGCGCCACGATGCGGTAGGGCACGGCCCGGCCGCTGGCGCGCTCAAAAGCGCGCACCATCTCGAGTACCGACACGGGACGCCCCGTGCCCAGGTTCACCGTCAGCAGGCCAGGGTGGCTGCGCAGATAGCGCAGCGCGGCCACGTGTCCCTCGGCCAGATCGCACACATGGATGTAGTCGCGCACCCCGGTGCCATCGGGCGTGGGGTAGTCGTTGCCGTACACGCTGAGTTGTTCGCGCAGGCCGACGGCCACCTGGGCCACGTAGGGCAGCAGGTTGTTGGGAATGTCTTGCGGGTCTTCACCGATCAAGCCGCTGGCGTGGGCACCCACGGGGTTGAAATAGCGCAGGCGGGCAATGCGCCACTGGCCGGGCTCAGAAGCGTCCACATCGGCCAGCACCTGCTCCATCATGAGCTTGCTCCAGCCATAGGCGTTGGTGGCCGACAGCGGGAAGTCCTCACGGATAGGCACCGAGGCCGGGTCACCATACACCGTGGCAGACGAGGAGAACACCAGCGTGCGCACATTCGCCGCCCGCATGGCTCCCAGCAGGGCCACCGTGCCCGCAACGTTGTTGTCGTAGTACCGCAGCGGCTCACGCACCGACTCGCCCACCGACTTCAGGGCTGCGAAGTGGATGACGCCTTCGACGGCGTGCTCGGCAAACACCCGCTGCAGCATGGCCGTGTCGCGGATATCACCCTCGATGAAAGGCACGGGTGCGCCAGTGATGCGCTCCACCCGCTCCAGCACCGAACGGCGGCTGTTGCAAAAGTTGTCCAGCACCACGAAAGGAATGCCGGCCTGGGCCAACGCCACACAGGTATGCGAGCCAATGAAGCCGGCTCCGCCCGTTACAAGAATCACGCTATCGCACTCCTAAAAAATGGGGATCTGGGTTTTGAGGAAGAGATCCATCGCACGGGATCGACCCGATAGGGTGAATTGTCGGATCAAAAAGCCTCCCGCAATGCAGCGCCAAAAGGCTTGCGCGACTTCTTTTCCCATTCGCCGGGCTGGCCAGCAAGAGCACACAAGGGACGAAGGCCATGGTCGCGGCCCCAGCACCATTGCAAACAATCGCTTTCCACTGTGGGTATATTCCAAACACCCTGAAGTGGCTTTGTGAGCCTCCGCAGCCCAAAAACCATTGAGTATCAATACCAAAAAGAAAAGTACACACTCACATTTTTGCATTTCACGCTCTATCGAGGGTAAACGCCGTCCCGAACCACAAGCCATAAAATCCACACTTCATTGATCCACTGCCTGCCTCCCTGCGGACAGCACTGCGCCACAGTGCCTACCGGATCGAATCACCTTGCGCCCACAAAGCGCCACCCCGGAACCCGCCGCCGTCCATGACACACCCGCTTCGCCTCCTCGTTTTGTTGATGCTGGCATTGGCTGCCATGGGCGCAACAAACTACGCTCAGGCCAAGAAGGCCCCGGCGGTAGCGCTTTACTACCAGCACAACGCACCGCTAGAAGATCTGAAAGTCTTCGATATCGTGGTGGTGGAGCCCGACCATGGCTACGACCCGCTAACCTTGCGCACCAAAGGGACCGAGCTTTACGCCTACACGTCGGTGGCAGAAGTGCAGCCCACGCGGGCCTATTTCAAGAACATACCGGAGCAGTGGCAGATGGCCCGCAACGGGCACTGGAACTCCGTGGTGGTCGACCAGACGCCCGCGCAATGGCCCGCTTTTTTTGCAGACCAGGTGGTAGCGCCCCTGTGGCAACGGGGCTACCGGGGGTTCTTTCTGGACACCATGGACTCGCACCGCCTGGCCAGCCGCTTTGATGAGGCTGCACAGCAAGACGGCCTTGTTCGCGTGATTGAAACGCTGCACGAACGCTTCCCGGGCATCCAGCTGATCATGAACCGGGGGTTCGAGATTGCGCCACGCCTGAAAGGCAAGATCCACATGGTCGCCGCAGAATCGCTGTACCGCGGCTGGAATGCGGGGGCCAGTCGCTACGAAGAAGTGCCTCTGGCTGACCGCCAGTGGCTGATCGCTCAACTCAAGACCATCCAGGACCGTGATGGCATCCCTGCACTGGCCATTGATTACGTCGCGCCCCATGACCGTGCTCTGGCACGCGAGACCGCCAAGCGCATCGAAGCCGATGGCTTCATCCCCTGGGTGACGGACAGCCGTTTGAGCACCGTGGGCATTGGCACGCTGGAGCTGGTGCCCCGCCGCATCCTGGTGGTCTACAACAGTTCAGAGTCCCCAGCGCTTAACTACAGCAACCCCCACCGCTACGCGCAGATGCCCCTGAACCACATGGGCTATGTGGTGGACTACGCCGACATCCTGAGCCCGTTGCCCGCGGGGATTCATCGCGACCGTTATGCCGGGGTGTTGACCTATTTTTCTGGCTTCATCCCCAAAAACCGGATGCGCGAACTGAACCAATGGTTGCAGGCCCGCAAAACCGAGGGCATGCCGATTGCCATCATGGGTGACTTTGGCCTGCAACTCGACAAATCCTGGGCTACCACGTTCGGACTGCAAGCCAACGATCTGAACATCACCGCACCATTGCGCCTGAAGGGCCAACACGCCGCGATGGAATTTGAGATTGCCCTGCCCCCCATCAAGCGGGACGACACCCCCGTCTTGCTGGTGGGGCCGCAAGCTGCGCAGGCAGAGCCCCTGGTCGAATTTGTGGACAAGAATGGCCGCAGCTACGTGGGCGGAGCCCTGATGCCCTGGGGAGGATTCATTCTCGACCCGTATGTTCTGACGGAGCTGCCCGGCACTGAACAAACACGGTGGGTGGTCAACCCGTTCACCTTCCTGCAAAAAGCCCTGCAACTGCCCCCGCTGCCGGTACCCGACACCACAACCGAGAACGGCCTGAGGTTGCTGCTGGCCCATATTGACGGAGACGGCTTCCCCTCCAAGGCTGAAATGGCGGGCAGCCCACTGGCTTCGCAAGTGCTGTTGCAAGAGATTTTCGAGAAGTACCGTATCCCCCAGACGATGTCGATCATTGAGGCGGAGACGGCGCCCCACGGCCGGTACCCGGACCAGAGTCAGCAGCTGGAAGACATCGCACGCAAGATGTTCAAACTGCCCCATATCGAAGCGGCCAGCCACACCTTCTCGCACCCTTTTCTGTGGGACTCATCGGTCAAGCATGGGCTCTTTGCAGAGAACTCCCAAGCCCTGCAGTACCTTGACATCCCTGGCTACAAGATGGATTTCAAGCGCGAAACGGCAGGGTCGGTGGACTACATCCGCCGGCAGCTCGTGCCTGCGGGCAAGCCGGTGGAAGTGTTCCAGTGGTCGGGCGACACGGCCCCCAACGAAGCTGCCCTCAAAGCCTCTTATGACGCAGGCTTGTTGAACATCAACGGATGGGACACGGCAATCTCCAAGGCACAACCCACGCTGACGGCGATTGGCGCCCTGGGCATTACCAAAGGCAATTACCTGCAGGTCTACGCCCCCATCACCAACGAGAACATCTACACCAACCTGTGGCAGGGGCCCTATTACGGTTTCGAGCGCGTGCTCGAAACCTTTGAGATGACCGACAAGCCCCGGCGTATCAAGCCTGTAGGCATCTACTACCACACGTACTCGGCCTCCAAGGCGGCGGGCCTGAAGGCACTGAAGAAGGTGTACGACTGGGCGCTTTCGCAGCCACTGCACCCGGTTCGCACCTCCGAATTCATTCGCAAGGTGCAAGACTTCCACACCTACGCCATCGCCCGCGAAGGTGACGGCTGGCGCGTTCGTGGCGCGGGCCAGTTGCGCACGCTGCGCATGCCCTACTCGGTGAATGACATCACCCCCACACTCGCCCAAGGTGTTGGCGTGGCAGGCGTGAGCGAAGGGGCGGAAGGCAGCTACCTCCACCTGACCAGTGACCTTGCATGGATTGCGCGGCCGGGCGGATCTGCCGCCGCCGATACTGCAAACGCCCCCACCGTCTGGCTGCACACCGCGAATGCCCGCGTGACGCAGTGGCAACGCACACAGCAAGGGCAACGCACGGACTTCACCCTGCAAGGCCATGTGCCCCTGCAATTCAGCGTGGCCGGCATGGCCCCCGCCTGCAAGCTGAGCGCCAACGGGCAACCTGTGGTGGCCGCCAAGCCCTCCAACAACCTGCGCACCGACGTGCGCACCTACAAGCTAGCCGATGCGTCCGCGCAAATCCAAGTTGTCTGCGCCGGACGCTGAACGGCCCGTACTCGCCAGCTATTGGCTCACTGCACTGCTGGCCGGCTTGGTCGGTGGTGCGCTGTGGCTCATGTATCCGCGCCAGGATCTGGAGCGGCGCCTGCTCTCGTCCAGCAGCGACTCCAGCCTGTCGCTTGCATACTTGAAGAACCTGCTGCGCAGTGATCCGAACAACCCTCGGCTGCAGCAATTGCAGGCGCAGCGGGTTGCCGAAGACGAAGCCCGCAAGCAAAGGGAAGCCGACCTGGCCAACCGGCAGCCTTCGCCATGGACACGCTGGCGTGACGCCATGGACGGCTACCACGCCCTTCCTCTCGACGCCACAGAACAACGCCGCGCCCTGCGCGCTGACCTGGTGGTGCAGCTGCATGAGCTGATGACCCAAGAGGTGCCCACCGAAGTGCTGCCGGCATTGGCGGAAGACGCTTTTCATTTGGGCGAGCCCCTGCTGGGCATTCAGATGTACCGGCGGATGGGCGACGAGGCCAGCGCCGAGGGCAGTGCCGTGGCACTCTATGAACGTGCAGCGCGCGAAGCACTGGGCGTCTCTGCCCACCAAGAGGCAGCCGACCTGTTCCTGAAGGCACGCCACGCCAGCACCAGACCGGATCAAGCCAAAGCCTTCTACCTGCGCGCCATCGCTGCCATGCAGGCATCCGGCAAGCCTGCCCTGGCGCTGGCGCTGGCCCAGCGCGAGGTGGGTGGGCTTGAAGCAGATCCAGAAGTGTTGCGCATGCTGGTGGAACTGGCACGCGCCGCTGGCAAACCCGCGATTGCCGAGCAATACATGAAGCGGCTGCTTCGCCTGGCCTTGCTGCAACAGTGGCGCGAGACAGCCGTTGCCACCGCAGCGCCGGTGATGCTCCCCATGTCGGGCGATGCAACGCCGCCGGCACCAGCCACCTTGCGCTATGAAGACCGCGCTTACTTGCTGGACACCCGCATGCTGCACCACCCCAGCGCCGCAGGGATGCAGCAGGTAGCCACAGCGCAAGCTGGCAACCGCACTGGCACTGAAAAGGCAGGCCCAGGCTTGCCGTTTGACGACAAGATCTACACCCTGGGCTACCAGGTATTTTTGGAAAACCGCAACCTCGAAGACGCCTGGCTGGTGGCCAAATCAGCCGTGCAACAGGCACCGAATGACCTGGCGTGGCGCGAGCGGCTGGCGCAGGTGGCCGAATGGACGCAGCGCAGCGACGTTGCACTGCAGAACTGGCTGGTGATCGCTCGGGCAACCCAGCAAGACCGGGCCTGGCAATCGGTCCTGAGGCTTGCTCCCGGATTGTTTGACGATGCGGCACTCATCGAAGGCCTGCGCTACGAATTGCGGCGCAACCCGGACAACGCCCCCCTGGCCAAAGAACTCATCCTGGCGTACGAACGGGTGGGCACCCCGCTGCCCGCCATCGAGTTCCTGCAGCAACAGCCGCGCCTGCCCGCCAACCTGGAGCTGCTGGCGGACATTGCGACCCGTGCCGGGCAAATGGATGTGGCGCTACAGGCATGGGAGCAGCTTTTGGCCGACCCCGCTCAGGCCACACCCGAGCGCGCGATGCGCGCAGCCACCCTGGCGGTGGTGCGTGGCAAGCCGGAACTGGCCATGGCCTGGCTGGAGGCCGCGCGCCATGCCGTTGTGCCCGGTGCAGAGATCACCACCGACTTCTTGCGCATGACCGGGCAGCTGGCTGAGCGCCAGCAGCGTGACGCAGTGGCGCTGGATGCGTATCGCCAGCTGCTGACCACACCCGATGCCAAGCTGCCAGACTTTGATTCCGCCATCCGGCTGCTGCAAGTGGACTACCCATTACAGGCGGCAGATGTGGCGGTGCAGGCCTGGGACCGCTCCTTCCAGCCGCGCCACTTGATCCTGGCTCTGACGACCTATGTCAGCCGCAGCCAGTGGACGCAGGTCAAACATCTGCTGGACAAGGTGAGCCCCACCACCGGCACCGCACACGAAGCGATTGCCCCCCTGTGGAAAGACACGCAGTTTTTGCGCATTGTGGGTCTGTACCACCAGAACACGGGCAACCTCACCCGCGCAGCCCAGCTGTTTGATGCGGCCTTGCGCCTGGCGCCCGACTCGGCCGAGATGCGTCAGGCCATCGTGTGGCTGTTCATCGACAGCAACGACAACATCTCTCTGCGCAAACTGCTGGCCACCCATGAAGCCGAGTGGAGCCGCGACAAGGAGATGCACGATGCCCTGGGCTCTGCGTACCAGGCCCTGTCCCTGCCCTCCGTCGCACTGGCTCGGTATTTCACCCCCCAGCTGGCAGAACGGCAGAGCGATTTCCTGTGGATGATGAACTACGCCGACGCGCTGGACCAGAACCAGGAGCCCGACAAGTCATGGCGCCTGCGCCGGCATCTGCTGTCCTCGGAATGGGCTCAGGCACAACAGGGCCGCCCCATGACGCGCACACAAGCGCGCGCGCACTGGCTCACCGAAGAGGGGCTGGACACCACCCGCCGCCTGGCCCGCGCACGCCTGCTACTGACACACAAGCCCGGCGACCCGGCGTTCGAGACACTGCGTGAACTCATGCGCCTGGATCGGGACGCGGCTGGCAACCTGTCCAACGCTGCGGCAGAGACTGCCATTGGCTGGCTGCAGGATGCAGGCCAGTATTCCGCAGAGCGCGGCCTGCTGTGGCAGCAGTACGCACGCAGCCAAAGCCTGCGCGCCAACCGGCCGCTCTGGGCCGACATCACTGTGGCCCTGGCGGAGCAAGACACTGCATCCACCGGAGCCCTGCTGGAAACTTTTGGTGAGCGCCTGCCCCGTTACGACCGCATCAACGCCGCTGCTGCCGTGCAGGATGTGCGCTTGGCGCAGACCACCGCGTTTGAATCGCAGACCGACCAGCCCGACGACGCACCGCTGCATCTGCAGCTCACCGAAAACCTTCTGGCGTTCAGTGACCACGCAGGCCCTCAAGTAGAGGCGAGAAAGCTCGGCGACCTTGAAGAAACCGAAGCCACCGCGCAATGGCACATGGCGTTGAGCCCGCGCCTGTCGATGGACCTGAGCCTGACCCGCATTCACCGCACTGCCGGGCTTTCCACGCAGCTGAGCAACCCCTCGCAGGAACGAGGTGTCAAGGTGGATCTGCGCTGGCAGGAACGGGACACCACCACCACCCTGCACTTGGCCCGGCGCGAGAGCCTGACCAGCTACACCCCCATTCAGCTCGAACACGAATGGCGCCTGGACAACCGCCTGACGCTGCGCATGGACATCGGCATGCAACTGCCGACCCAGGAGAGCACCGTGCTGCGCATGGCGGGCATGAAAGACCGTGCCGGCATCAGCTTGCGTTATCAGATCTCGCGGCTTGACCAGATCACCATGGAGCACTGGCGCGACAACTACAAGCTGCAGACCGGTGGTGCACTGGGCACAGGTCGCCATTCCTCGTTGACCTACACGCACACTTACCGCGTGGAGGCCCCAAGCCTGGAGTTCGGCGCCTTCTGGTCGCAGCACGCGTACGACCGGCGTGACCCCGGAGAGCTTTCGGGCAGCGACCTGGCTTTCACCCAGTACCTGCCCCCCAGCGTGGACCGTGTCGGCAACACCTACTTCCTGCCCGAGAACTTCAGTTTCTACGGTCTGCAGATCTCGACCAATACCCGCTTTGAGCGCGACTACACGCGCACGCTGCAACCCTTTGGCAGCATTTCCCGCACCTGGCACAGCCGCCAGGGCCCGGGCTACAGTCTGCGACTGGGCCTGGCTGGCAGCGTACTGGGCGGTGACCACCTGAACCTGGGCTGGAGCCTGGGCAAGGGCGGCACCCTCACCCAGGGGCTCACCCGCGAGATACAGCTGCGCTACCGCAAGCACTTTTGAACCCACCCGATGTTGATGGAAAGACAAGCCCGATGATGAGCAATACCAAAATCCTGCACACCTTGAAAGTTGCTGCCAGCGCCTTGGTGCTTTGCGCACTGGCAGCCTGCTCTACGGTAGACCGTGGCCGAGCCCCCGCCCTGCAGGCCAATGCCGAATGGACCGTGCTGCCTTTTGCCAACCACACCGAGACCCCCATGGCTGGCAACCGCGCCGAAAGCGTCGCAGAGGCCCTGCTGCATGCACGGGGCGTAGGCAAGGTCAAGCGCTACACGAGCACAGCGCAGCAAGAGGCGCTGTTCGACGCAGGCGACACCAAACGCCAGGAACAGGCGCTGGCCTGGGCCCGTGAACAAGGCGTGCGCTATGCACTGGCAGGTACCGTGGATGAGTGGCGCTACAAGGTGGGCGTGGACGGGGAACCGGCCGCTGGCATCACGCTGCAAATCATTGACGTGCAAAGCGGCGACATTCTCTGGAGTGGCGCAGGCGGCAAGTCCGGCTGGAGCCGTGAAGCGCTGTCGGCCGTGGCACAGAAGTTGATCCGCGAACTGCTCCAAGCCGGTCTGTCCGGTGCACGTTAAGCCTTCGCATTCGCATGCAAGCTGACGACCAAGCAACGACCGCCCGATCCGACGACGCCACAGCACCTGCTGCGCAGCGCAAACCCGGCTTTTCCGGTGCACCGCTGGGCAAGCTGGGCGCAGCCGGTGACCGCCCATGGTTGGTGACGCTGGAATCACTGCTCGTGCCCGGCATTGCCGTGGCAGTGGGCTTGGCATTCAATCCCGAAGATCCACTCGGGGTGCACGCGGAATTCCACTGGGCCTGGCTGGCGCCGGTCATCGTGGCCTTGCGCTATGGCCCGCTGGCCGGGCTGGGCGCTGGCGCCGTGCTGCTGTTGGCATGGGTTGCCTTGCATGTGGGCCACATGGACCAATTCCCCCAGATCTTCTTTCTGGGCGGGCTGATTACCGTGATGCTGGTGGGCGAGTTCTCCAGCTTGTGGAGAGCGCGCACCCGCCGCGCCGAAGCCGTGCAGTACTACCTGGACCAGCGCCTGGAGCACCTGATACGCCAGTACTACCTGCTGCGCCTGTCGCATGACCGGCTGGAACAGGAACTGATAGGCCGCCCCATGTCGATGCGCGACGCGCTCAAAACGCTGCGCGGACTCAGCGGCAGCGATGATGAGGCACAGATTCTGCTGCGACTGCTGGCGCAGTATTGCCAGATCAGCTCTGCGGCCCTGCACCCTGTGCACGATCACAAGCTGGAGAAAACCGCGATAGCCACCATTGGCTCACCCGTGGCGGTAGACCCCAAAGACCCGTTGCTCACCCAAGCCCTGGAAACACGCACCCTGTGCCATGTGGTTCAAGCCACGGTGCGCCAGGAAGCCACCCGCTACCTAGTGGCAGCCCCTCTGCTGGATATTGGGGGAGATGTGTACGCCATGCTGCTCATCGACGAGCTGCCATTTTTTGCGCTGCAGAACGAGAACCTGCAAACCATCAATTTGCTGCTGGGTTACTACACCGATGGGCTGTCAACCCAAGCGCTGTCAGCGCCGCTGGTGGAGCAGGTTCCTGACTGCCCGCCTGAGTTTGCCTTTGAGCTGCAGCGCCTGTGGCGCATGTATGAAAGCACGCAGGTCCCCAGCATCGTGGTGGCGCTGGAATTCAACCAGGACGCCGTGGATCAGGATCTGCCGCAACAATTCTTGCGGCTCAAACGGATGATGGATGAGAGCTGGGCCATTGCTGGACCGAAGCGGCATGTCCTTGCCATCCTGATGCCGCTGGGCGAAGCATCTACTGCCGAAGGCTTCATTGCCCGGCTGGAGGAGTGGATCCGGCGCAAGCAAAACACAGGCCTTGCACAGGCGGGTATCTACCCACACCCGCTGCCGCTCGCAGATTCGGGCGGGCCACTGCCCATGCTGCAAAAACTTCTGCAACTCGCCCATGCTTAGTACCAAGTGGGGGCTGTGGGCCATTGTGATGGAGCTCACGGCGTGGGCGGGCCCGGTGCTGCTGGACGGCTATTCGGACGCCGCACTGCTGAGCTATCTGCTGGCCCATGCGGCGGCCTGCGTACTGCTGGCGGTGTTTACCTTGCCACTGCTGTCAGCCGAGCAATTGCGCCCCAGAATACCCATGCTGGCCCTGATGGCGGTGTGCAGCTATGCCGTGCCGCTGGCAGGCTTCATCGGCGTCTTTCTGGGCACGCTGGTGCTGCGGGTGTACCGTGCCGCCCGTCCCATCGAAGACTTCCAGTCTGTGCACCTGCCAGAGTTCGACCTGCACCAGCGCATCCAGAGCGGCTTCCGGCAAACCGGCCTGCGCGCTGTGCTGGGCAACAGCGAAGTCCCTGCCCGTTCCCGCATGCGGGCCATGGTGGCACTGCAGCACATGTCTGGGCGTATCTCGTCCCCGCTGCTGCGCAATGTGCTCAACGACTCCAGCGAAGATCTGCGTCTGCTCGCCTACGGCATGCTGGATGCGCTGGAGCGCAACATCAGCCGTTCCATCGACAAAGAGCTGGACACTTTGCGCGAGGCCGAAGAAAAAGAGGGGGCAGACCCCCTGGGTCCCACCGGCTTGCAGGCAGCAGAAAAACTGTCGGCGCTGTACTGGGAACTGGTGTACCAGAACCTGGCGCAGGGCGACATGCGCAACTACGCCATCAGTGAATCCCTGCGCTACTGCGAGCGGGTGCTGGCGCAGCAACCGCAGCACCCCCAGCACAACCTGCGCCGCGGTTTGCTGCTGCACGCGCTGGGCCGCATGGACGAAGCCGAGCAGGCCTACGCCCGCGCCCAGCAGCTTGGCTTGCCCGCGACACGGGTGTTGCCTTACCTTGCCGAGCTGAGCTTTGAGCAACGCGACTTCGCCAAAACGCGGCAGCTGATGCAGCAACTCGACGAATGGAGCGCCTTGCCCCGCCTGCGCCCCGTCATCGACTACTGGAGCGCGCGATGATGCACCCCAAAGCCGCCGAGGCTGACATTGCCCTGCTGCTGGAAGGCACCTTTCCCTATGTGAGCGGGGGCGTTTCCAGCTGGATCAACCAGATCATCCAGGCCTTCCCCGAATACCGCTTTGCGCTGGTGTTTCTGGGCAGCCAGCGCTCGGACTACAGCCAGTTCAAATACAAGCTGCCAGCCAACGTGGTGCACTTTGAAGAGCACTTTTTGTACGACGGTTTGGCAGCACAAAACCTGCCGCACGCCCGCCCGGGTAATGAAGCCACGTTCGAGGTGCTGCGCGGCATCGTGAACACCCTGCGCGAAGGTAGCGCAGGCACCGAGCAAACCTTGCAGATGCTGCGCGCTGTGACCCGCGAGATGGCGCCCGGCGGCAACTTTCCGCTGGAAGATTTTCTGTACAGCGAGCGCTCCTGGGAACTGATCCGCGACACCTACCGCGAGTACTGCACCGACCCCTCGTTCGTGGATTATTTCTGGACGGTGCGCATCATGTTCAAGCCCCTGTGGACGCTGGCCAGCGTGGCGCAAAACCTGATCCCGGTGCGGATGCTGCACAGCGCGTCCACAGGCTATGCAGGTTTTTTGGGGGCCGTTCTGCACGACACACGCAACATACCGTTTGCCCTGTCGGAGCACGGCATCTACACCAAGGAACGGCAGATCGATCTGCTCAAGAGCGAGTGGATTCGCGACAACCGCAACGTCTTCCAGCGCGACCCGACCGAGCTGTCGTACTTCCGGCAAATGTGGATCCGGCTGTTTGAATGGATGGGGCGCTACTGCTATGCAGCTGCCGACCCGATCATCGCGCTGTATGAAACCAACCGCCTGCGCCAGGTGCAAGACGGCGCTGACCCGGCGCGCACGTTCAACATCCCCAACGGCATCCAGCTCGCCCGCTTTGCGCCCATGCGCGATAAGCGCCCGGCGCAGGTGCCGCCGGTGCTCTGCCTCATTGGCCGCGTGGTGCCCATCAAGGACGTGAAGACCTTCATCCGCGCGATGCGCCGTGTGGTGAACCAGATGCCGCAGGCCGAAGGCTGGATTGCTGGCCCCACAGACGAAGACCCCTCCTATGCCCAGGAGTGCGAGAACCTGGTGCGCAGCCTGGGGCTGGAAAATCACGTGAAGTTCCTGGGCTTTCAGAAGGTGGAAGACCTCATGCCCAAGATCGGGCTGATCGTGCTGTCCTCCATCAGCGAAGCCCTGCCGCTGGTGATTCTGGAAGGCTATGCAGCGGGCGTGCCCACCGTATCCACCGATGTGGGCTCGTGCCGCCAATTGATCGAGGGCCTGGGCGAAGAAGACCGCGCCTTGGGCAGCAGCGGCAGCGTGGTGGGCATTGCCGACCCGCAGGCGCTGGCAGACGCCGCCATCGCTTTGCTGAACGACCCGGCCGAGTGGAATCGCGCCAGCCAGGCCGCCATTGCCCGCGTGGAACGCTACTACACCGACAGCATGATGTTTGGCAGCTACCGTAAGGTGTACCAAAAGGCCCTGGGCGGGCCTGCAACCGACGAGGCACGCTGACATGGCAGGCATTGGATTTGAACTGCGCCGCATGCTGCGCAAGAACACCCTGACGGGCCTGCTGCAGGCCTACGCCTATGCGGGTGTCATTGGCTCCGGTCCCTGGGTGTTCTCGATCATCGGCATCTTGCTGGTGGGGATCTTCAGCGCCAGCGTGGTGGTACCCAATTTTTTGGTTACCCAGTTCCAGACATCCGTCACGTACCTGGTGGCCTGCAGCCTGATCCTGACAGGGTTTGTGCAGCTGGCCTTCACCCGCTTTGTGTCGGACCGGCTGTTTGAAAAGAAGCGGGATCTGATCTTGCCCAACCTGCACGGGCTGCTGCTGGGCGTGATTGCGGTGGCGGCCGTGCTGGGCACCCTGGCGCTGTTCGTCGTCTTCCCGGGCGAGCGGCTGCTGTACCGGCTGCTGATGCTGGCCGGCTTTTGCGTCATGTGCGGCGTGTGGGTGCTGGCCATCTTGCTGTCGGGCATGAAGCGCTACCAGGCCATCACGGTCTTGTTCGGCGGTGCCTATGCGCTGATCGTGGTGGCATCCCTGTTGATGCGCCCCTGGGGGCTGGAGGGGCTGCTGGGCGGCTTCGTGCTGGGCAATTTCGTGCTGCTGGCAGGCATGTGGGTGATGGTGGTGCGCGACTTCAGCCCCAAGGGCCGGCTGATCGCATTTGACTTTGCCGAACGCAAGCTGCTGTACCCGTCGCTCGTGCTGGTGGGCCTGCTCTACAACGTGGCCATCTGGGCAGACAAGTTCATGTTCTGGTACTTCCCGCCCACATCGGAGCCCATCATCGGCGGCCTGCGCGCCTCGCTGATCTATGACTTGCCGGTGTTCCTCTCGTACCTTTCGATCATCCCCGGCATGGCGGTGTTCCTGGTGCGCATCGAGACCGACTTCGTGGAGTATTACGACAAGTTCTACGACGCGGTGCGCAGCGGCGGCTCGCTTGAATACATCGAGTCGATGCGTGATGAAATGGTCTATGCCATCCAGCAAGGGCTGGGCGAAATCGCCAAAATCCAGACCCTGGCCGTGCTGGTGACCTTCGTGGCGGGCCCGGCGTTGCTGGATGCCTTGGGCATCTCCAGCCTGTACCTGCCTTTGCTGCATGTGCAGGTAGTGGGAGCGGGCCTGCAGGTGGGGTTGATGGCGATTCTCAACGTGTTCTTCTACCTGGACCAGCGCCGCATCGTGCTGGTGCTATGTGTGGAGATGGTGGTGCTCAACATCGTTTTCACTGCACTGACGCTGCATCTGGGGGCCGCCTTTTACGGGTATGGCTTTGCAGGCTCGATGTTGGTCACACTGTGCACAGGCATGGTGCTGCTGACACGCCAGCTCAACCGGCTGGAGTTCGAAACCTTCATGCTGCAGTAAGGCAGCGCTGCGGGGGTGCGTTCCCCAGCAGCGTCTTTACAAAAGTCTGTGGAACGCGGCGACCAGGGTGGTGTAACATTTTTTTACACCGGCCTTTTGAACATGCCATGTCCCGTCTTTTGAATTCATTGCGGCGCCCAGCCAGACTGCCTCCCATCGCCGCGCTCGTCGCCTCCTGTGGCGGCGGTAGCGGTGGCTCCGATACGCCTACGCCCCCCAGCACCGTGCAAGTCACGATCACAGCGCCAGCCTCAGCCAGTGTGCTGACCGCTCAGACGCCGGTCGCCGTGCAGGCACAGGTTTCTGTGAGCGGCAGCGCTGCCGCCGATGGAACGGCAGTGTCGTTCTCGATGCCTGGCGGCAGCTTCTCACCCGTGGCACCCCAAACCCGCTCGGGGCTGGCGTCCACATCACTCACCGGCACCACCGCGGGGGCCCAAACCCTCACGGCACGCAGCACGGTGAACGGGGCCACCGGCACCGGCACGCAAACCATCTACCTGCGGCCACAGCCAGCGGCATTGGAGATTTTGGTGCCCGCCTATTTCCACCCCACCACCAACACCGGCTGGTCCCAGATGGCGGCATCGGCCAGCGCCAACCCCGCCGTCGGCATCACCGCCATCCTGAACCCCTCCAACGGCATCTTCACCACCGCTGACGCCGCAACGCTGCAGGCAGCCCGCAACCTCGTCGCAGCAGGGGGCAAGGTCATCGGCTACGTGTACACCCGCTACGGTACGGGCTCGCGCAGCCTGGCGGACATCAAGACCAACATCGACCGCTACCTGGACTTGTATCGCAGCTCGGTAATCAGCGGCATCTTCCTGGACGAGATGTCTGCCAACGAAACGCACATTCCGTTCTACCGCGAGATTTACGACCACATCAAGGCCCGGGGCGCCACGCTGCGCGTGGTGGGCAACCCAGGGCTGGTGCCTGCAGCGGCGTATGCCGGAGTGACAGACGCCATCGTCAGCTTTGAAGGCGCAGCCACCACGTTCCAGAACTTTGACCCACGCACCAGCACGCCGTGGCTTTACACGCTGACCAACAGCCGACATGCCATGTTGGTACACAACGCCGACAACTGCACCGCCATGCAAACCGCCGTTCAGGCTGCTGCATCAGCGCGCTACAACCACGGCCTGGTGTATGCCACCAACCTGCAATACAACCCCTCCACGCAGGTCGGCAACCCCTGGGCCAGCCTGCCCAGCTACTGGAGTTCGCTGGTGGGCACGGTGCGCGCCATCAACACCGCTACCGCCCTTCCCGCCTGCTGACCACCCAACAAAAAGCCCCGCCCGGATTTGCTCTCCGGGCGGGGCTTTTTTGTGGGTTTCAACGGCTGCGCTCACCGCAGCCCGCACAATCTCAGGCTTCGCCGAGTTCGTCGGCGCGGGCTTGCGCAGCAGCAAAGTCCAGATCGCCACTGTAAATGGCGCGGCCGCAGATGACGCCTTCCACGCCTTCAGACTCCACAGCGCACAGTTGCTCGATGTCGGCCATGTTCGACAGGCCACCCGAGGCAATCACGGGGATGCTCAAAGCCTGGGCCAGTTTCACGGTCGCGTCGATGTTGATGCCCGAGAGCATGCCGTCGCGGCCGATGTCGGTGTAGATGATGGACTCGACGCCCCAGTCTTCAAACTTCTTGGCCAGGTCCACCACCTCGTGGCCGGTGAGCTTGCTCCAGCCATCGGTGGCCACCTTGCCGTCTTTGGCGTCCAGGCCCACGATGATGTGGCCGCCGAAGGCGCTGCAGGCGTCTTTGAGGAACCCGGGGTTCTTCACCGCAGCGGTGCCGATGATGACGTAGCGCAGGCCGCCGTCGATGTACTTCTCGATGGTGTCCAGGTCGCGGATGCCGCCGCCCAGCTGCACGGGAATGTCGTCACCCACCTCTTTGAGGATGGACTTGATGGCGCTGTAATTCTTGGGCGTACCCGCAAAAGCACCGTTCAAATCGACCAGGTGCAGGCGACGTGCACCGGCATCCACCCACTTGCGGGCCATGGCCGCGGGGTCTTCACCAAAGGTGGTGGATTGGTCCATATCGCCTTGCTTGAGGCGAACGCAGTGGCCGTCTTTGAGATCGATGGCGGGGATGAGCAGCATGATGGGTTCGGGAGGAAAAGGGCGAGGTGAAACTCGGCCCGAACGGGTTGAAAGATTCAGGGGTTCCAGTGCAGAAAGTTGCGGTACAGGGCCAGGCCGTGTTCCGCGCTCTTCTCGGGGTGAAATTGCGCGGCAAAAATATTATCGCGCGCAATGGCTGCGGCGAATACTCCGCCGTAGTCTGCCTCTCCGGCACAGTGCGCGGCGCTTTGCGGGCGGGCGTAAAAGCTGTGCACGAAGTAAAAGTAACTGTTGTCAGGAATACCTTCCCACACCGGGTGCACCGCACCACCGTGGGGCACCTGGCGCACCTGGTTCCAGCCCATCTGCGGCACCTTGAAGCGACTGCCATCGGCCTGGGTGCGGCCTGCCAGGTCAAACTTGATGACTTCGCCAGGGATCAAGCCCAGACCGGGTGTGTCGCCCTCGGCACTGTGGTCCAGCAGCATCTGCATGCCCACACACACACCAAACAGCGGCTTGGACGCTGCGGCTTCCAGCACGGACTCTTGCAGGCCCGACTCGCGCAGTTCGCGCATGCAGTCAGGCATAGCGCCCTGCCCTGGCAGCACTACGCGCTGGGCAGCGCGCACTTCGTCGGGGCGGGAAGTGACGATCACCGTCCAGCCCGTGCCTTGCGCTGCCGCCTGCACGGCCTGCGAGACCGACCGCAGATTGCCCATGCCGTAGTCCACCACGGCGACTGTTTTTGCTTCTGTATTCATAGCTGTTAGCGCTTATTGGATGGGCGCTAGAGGCCTTTTTGGCTTAAAAATCAGAGACTGCCCTTGGTGGACGGAATGGTACCTGCCGCGCGCGGATCGCGTGTGAGCGCAGAGCGCAGTGCGCGGGCAAAAGCCTTGAACACCGTCTCGCACTGGTGGTGGGCATTGATGCCCTTGAGGTTATCAATGTGCAGCGTCACGCCCGCGTGGTTCACGAAGCCCTGGAAGAATTCGTAGGTGAGCTGGGTGTCAAAACCGCCGATGCTGCCCGCCGTGAAAGGGATGTGCAGGTGCAGGCCAGGGCGGCCCGAGAAGTCGACCACCACGCGGCTCAAGGCTTCATCGAGCGGCACATAGGCGTGGCCGTAGCGGTTGATGCCCTTCTTGTCGCCCACCGCGCGCGCAAACGCCTGGCCCAGGGTGATGCCCACGTCTTCCACCGTGTGGTGGCCGTCAATGTGCAGGTCGCCCGCGCAGTCGATGTCCAGGTCGATCAGGCCGTGGCGGGCAATCTGTTCGAGCATGTGGTCAAAAAAGCCAATGCCCGTGTGCAGCTTGGCCTGCCCGGTGCCATCCAGGTTGATGCGCACGGTGATGCGCGTCTCTGCGGTGCTGCGGCTGACTTCGGCGATGCGGTCAGCGGCGGGATCGGTGGCAGTGGAAGTGACGAGTGCGGAGGAGGTCATAAGGAGGCTTGGAGTGCTGCCAGCATGGTGGCGTTGTCCTGGGCGTTGCCCACGGTCAGGCGCAAACAGTTGTGCAGCAATGGGTGCATTGTAGAAACGTTCTTGATGAGGACCTTGCGGGTTTTCATCCCCTCGTAGGCCTGGGCGGCATCGGCCACGCGCACCAGCACCATGTTGGCCTCGCTGTCCCACACCTTCTCGATGCCGGGCATGGCCCGCAGAGCGTCAATGAGCACGGTACGCTGCGCGCGCAATTCGGCCGCCTGGGCGGCGAACACGTCTGCATGCTCCAGCGCAAACAGGGCGGCTTCGCAGTTGAGCACGCTCACGTTGTAGGGCGGGCGCACCTTGTCGATCTCGGCCACCAGGGCGGGCTGGCCCAGCATGTAGCCCAGGCGCACACCGGCCAGGCCAAACTTGCTGAGCGTGCGCATGAGCAGCACATGCGCGTTGCGCGCAGGCTCGACCTGCATGCGGGTGAGCCAGGTGCGGCTGGCGAACGGCTGGTAGGCCTCGTCCACCGCCACGATGCCGCCTTGCGCGCCCACGGCGTCGATGATGCGTTGCACTGCGCCCTCATCCCACAGCGTGGCGGTGGGGTTGTTGGGGTAGGCGATGTAGGTGATGGCGGGCTTGTGCTGCGCAATGGCGGCCAGCATCGCGGGCTCATCCAGCTCAAAGTCAGGCGTCAGCGGCACGCCCACAAAATCGAGCCCCTGCAGTTGCGCGCTCATGGGGTACATCACAAACCCCGGCATGGGGGCCAGCATGGTGGCGCGATGGCCGGTGCCAGGCTGTGCGCAGGCCAGCGCCAGCAGGGTGATGAGTTCGTCAGAGCCGTTGCCCAGCACTACGTCGTAATCCGTGGGTGCGCCCGCATAGGCTTTCAGAGCAGCCCGCAGATCGTCCTGCCGTGCCCCTGGGTAGCGGTTCAACGGCAGCGCCCCCAGACGCTGGCCCAGCGCAGCTTGCAGTGCTTCAGGCAAGGTGAAGGGGTTCTCCATCGCGTCCATCTTCAGCATGCCGGTGGACGGCTGCACCACGTACGAGTGCATGGCACGCACATCGGGGCGGATGCGGTTCAAAGCGTTGGCGAGCGTGTCGGTAGGCGTGGCGGCAGAGGTCATTCGGCAGTGTCCAGTTCGTTGGGGGCCAAAACAAAGGGATTGATGGCGCGCACGGCGTCCAGCACCTGGTCGTGCGGCAAGGCTTCTGTCAGCAGGTATCGACAGCCCTGCTGGTGGGCGGACGAAACAATGAGCGCATCCCAATAGCCCAGGCCATAACGGTCTTGCAGGTCCCACGCACCATCGACGGTGTAGGCGTCCAGGTGCGGCGGCAGCCACACGCGCAGGCGGCGCACCTGGGCACGCACTTGCTGCAGCACGTGGGGGCCGGAAAAGCGCTGGATGGCTTGGTTGTACAACTCGTTGAGCACCTGCGAACTGATGCGCCCGCTGCGCGTTTGCCAGCAAAAAGTGAGCCACTCGCGCGCACGCGCCTGGCGCGCCGGGTCGCGCTCGTCCACGCTGGCGAGCAGCACTTCGGTGTCGACAAAGATGGGGGTGGTGCTCATCGCTGGAACAAGGTCTCGCGGGGCACATAGGGGCCTGATGAAGCGCCCCAGGTCTCAAACGCCAGCGCCTCGCGCATGGCCTGCGCGTAGGCGTCTTCCTGGCGCATTTTTTCGGCCAGCCATTCACCCATGAGCCGCGACACACTGCTGCCGCGCTTGGCCGCCTCTACCCGCACCCATTCGGCCACGGTGTCGTCCATCGTGATGGTGACGTTTTTCATACGGCCCAGTTTACACGAACTTCGTGGCCCACGAAGTTCGTGCAACCAAACACCTCAGCGCACCCACCGCAAGACAAGGGCACCATCAACCCTTGAAATACAGAGAGAAATTGGCCTATAGCGCTCTATCCATAAGCGCAAGCAGCTACTAAAAATATAGCAATCTCACCCCAAGGAACGCAGCGCCACCCGGGTCAGCCCTTCAGCCTGCGCCACAGCCGCCAGCCCAGCAGCGCCGAGATGATGGCGGCGTAAGGTGCCACTTCGGCAAAGTCGTTTTTGCCAGCGCGCATCCAGAAGAAATGCAGCACCGCCAGCAAAGCGGCTGCGTACACCGTGCGGTGCAGCGCCTGCCAGCGCTTGCCCCCCAGCGCCCGGATAGCCCGCTGGAACGAGGTGGCCGCCAACGCCAACAGCACCAAAAAGGCCAGCGTGCCCACCAGGATAAAGGGCCGCTTAGCGATGTCGGCCAGGATGTCTGGCACGTCCAGCCCCATGTCGAGCCAGCTGTAGCTCAGCACATGCAAGAAGGCGTAGAAAAACGCAAACAGCCCCAACATGCGCCGCCACCGCGCCAGAGCGGGCACGGCAAACGCGACGCGCAGCGGGGTCAGGGCCAGCACCACGCACAGCGCGCGCAGGGCCCAGTCACCGGTAGAGCGGATCAGCGCCTCGGCCGGGTTGGCACCGAGTTGGTTGGTGGCCGCAGCCACCACCAGCCACACCGCAGGCAGCAGTGCTGCGCAAAACAAGATGGGCTTGGCGGCGGGATGCAGCAGCGCCTTGCGCCAGTCGCCCTGCGTGCCGGAGGGGCGCTGCGGGCTTGTATCAGCCCGCATGTCAGTAGAACTTCTTGAGGTCCATGCCCGCATACAGCTGGCCCACCTGGGCCTCATAGCCGTTGAACATCAGCGTCTTGCGTTTCTTGGCAAACAGGCCGTCTTCGCCAATGCGGCGCTCGGTGGCCTGGCTCCAGCGGGGGTGATCCACATGCGGGTTCACGTTGGAATAAAAGCCGTATTCCTGCTGCGCGGCCTTGTTCCAGGCGGTGCCAGGCTCTTTCTCGACAAAGCGGATTTTCACGATGCTCTTGGCGCTCTTGAAACCGTACTTCCATGGCACCACCAGGCGCACGGGCGCGCCGTTCTGGTTGGGCAACACCTCGCCATACATGCCAAACGCCAGCAGGGTCAGCGGGTGCATGGCTTCATCCATGCGCAGGCCTTCCACATAGGGCCAGTCGAGCACGCGCGAGCCCACATAGGGCATGGTGGCCTTGTCGGCCAGCGTCACAAACTCCACGTACTTCGCGCTGCCCATGGGCTCCACGCGCTTGATCAACTCGGCCAGCGAATAGCCCACCCAGGGGATGACCATGGACCAGCCTTCCACGCAGCGCAGGCGGTAGATGCGCTCTTCCTGCGCGCTGAGTTTGAGCAAGTCCTCGATGCCATATTTGCCCGGCTTCTTGATGAGCCCCTCCACCTCCACCGTCCAGGGCGTGGTCTTGAGGGTGTGCGCGTTGCGCGCGGGGTCGGCCTTGTCGGTGCCGAACTCATAGAAATTGTTGTAGGTGCTCGCGTCCTTGTAGTCGGTGAGCTTCTCCATCGTCACCGCACCTGCCACGGCCGACTTGGTGCTGGCCAGGGCTGCGAGCTTGCCAGGGCGCGTGACCTGCTGGGCCATGGCTTGGCGCCCCGCCCATGCGGCGATGGCAACACCCGCAGCGCCACCCGCCATCCGCTTGAGCATCTGACGGCGGTCTTCGTAAACGGCCTTGGGGGTGATTTCGCTGGAATACGGGTGTTGAAAGCCCGTGTTGCGAGGAGGTATGCGCATGGGGTTCTCCGGTGGAATGGTGACTGCCGCGCTGTATGAGCACAAAAGCGACGCTTAGTTCGCTTTGCAGACCAATCAGGTTACACCGAAGACGAAACAGTTGCCCACCGGAGGGCAAGCGCCCCCTGTAGTGGGGGGCGCTGCGCGTAAAAGTTACAGGGTGCCGTAGCTGTGCAGCCCGCTCAGGAACATGTTCACCCCCAGGAAGGCGAAGGTGGTGACCACCAACCCCACCAACGCCCACCAGGCAGAGATGGCGCCGCGCAGGCCCTTCATCAGGCGCATGTGCAGCCAGGATGCATAGTTCAGCCACACGATCAGCGCCCAGGTTTCCTTGGGGTCCCAGCTCCAGTAGCCGCCCCAGGCTTCGGCAGCCCACAGCGCGCCCAGCACGGTGGCGATGGTGAAGAAGGCAAAGCCCACGGCGATGGATTTGTACATCACGTCGTCCAGCACCTCAAAGCTGGGCAGACGCTCGGCAATGCGCTTGCGCCCCCACAGGATGGCGGCCACGATCAGCGCGGAAATGCCGAAGTACACCATCCAGTAACTGCTGCCACCCTCGGTGGCGTTCTGGCGAAACACGATGGGTTCAAAGCACAGCACTACGCCCAGCAGCCACAGGGGCGCCAGCTTGTACCAGCGTGTTTCGCTGGCCTGCATCTTGATGAGGTAGGCAAAGGCCACCATGGCGGCCAGCGCAAACGTGCCGTAGCCAATGAAGTTGGCGGGCACATGCAGCTTCATCCACCAGCTCTTGAGGGCAGGCACCAGGGGCTGGATCTCATGCGCCTCGCGCACCACGGTGTACCAGAGCAAGAAACCCACAGCAGCACTCACCACCAGCATGACGAAGGCACCGAGCGAGCGGGTTTCGTACTGCTCTTCGTAGTACAGGTAGAACGCCGCGGTCATCCAGCAGAACATCACGAACACCTCGTAGAGGTTGCTGACCGGGATGTGCCCCACATCAGGGCCGATGAGATAGCTTTCGTACCAGCGCACCAGCGTGCCGATGAGGGCCATGGCCACGGCCACCCACGCGATGCGCGAGCCGATCATGCTCATGGTGTTCCCCTCGCCGCGCGAGAACATGCCGATCCAGTAGAACGCAGTGCTCATGAAGAACAGCATGCTCATCCACAGGATGGCCGACTGGCTGGACAGGAAATACTTGAGGCCAAACACCGTCTCTGCTCGCGCCAGGGTGCCCGCACCATCTTGCTGGTACAGGCCGATGGCCATCAGCGCCAGGGCCGCCACCACCAGCATCAGCACCCGCAAGGGGCGCCAGAACCAGCCCAGCCAGATCACGCTGGGCACGGCTCCGATCAGGATGCCTTTTTCATACACATCCATGTAGGCGCTGTAGCGCTGAAAGGCGTAGAGACCGCCCACGGTGACCAGGACGGCAAACAGCCAGTCCAGCCAGTTGCGGCGCGAGAAGAAGCCTTCGTTCAGGGTGATGGTGGTGGTTGCGGTGTTCATGCGTGGCCTGTGTGGGGCTGCGCCCCGATCAATTTTTGAGCGAGCTGGACAAATTCCTTGTCGCCGTCCATCGTTTTGCGGTTGGTGGAAAGCGCCATCAGAGCATGAGAGCCCTGTTCCTGGGGCGATAACCACACCCAGACACGGCGTTCACGGATGTAAAGCATGGCAAAAACGCCCAGGATGAGCAAGGCGCAACCCAGATAGACAATGTTCTTGCCGGGGGCACGGGCCACCTGGAACACGCTGGCCTGCACTTGGGTGAAGTCCTTCAGTTCAAAAGCAATCGGGGCGGGGTACATCACGGCGTCGCTGAGCGACAGCACCGCCTGCGTCATGAAGGCGCGGGTGCGATCGTCCTGCTCCAGGGGCTTGAGGCCCGCATTTTCGCGCGTCAGTTGCACCAGCTCAAACAAAGTGCCGTTCAGGATGCGGATCAGCACCTCACCCGCGCGAGAGCGCTCGGCCTCTGGCACGTTGGCTTCCATGAAATCAGAAATGGCTTGCAGCCCACCGGCTGGCTTGCCTGGAGCAGCTGGCATCGCACCCGCGAACACCGCCAGGGCCCGGGAGGCGGATTGGGACAACTGCTCGGCCAGTTCACGCCGCGAAGGCTCGATGGCCTGCGCCACATAGCGGCGCACAGCCTTGTCGCGAGCGGCGGGGTCTGCCAGCGCTGCACGCATGCGCACAAAGCCATCCATGCTGCCCTGGTCATCGGCAGGCACACGCAGGTAGCGGAAGGGTTCGGAAGGCGCTTCGCGCACGCCCAGCAGGAACACTGGCGTGCCATCGCCCGTGTCCACGGGCAGCATGTAGTTGTGGTACTCGCGGGCCTGGCCTGCGGCATCGCGCAACTTGTAGCTCACACTGGGGCCCACGTTGCGCAACTCTTTCTTGGTCACGGTCTTGTTGGCAGCGCCCAGGCGGGACTCGACGGACTCGCGCAAATCCACCTTGCGCACATCGGCGCCCGACATGTTGGGCGCCCCCGCGAAGTTTTCCACGTTGATGGTGCGCAGCGCCGTGAACTCCAGGGTCATGGTGTCGCCGCCCGCGGCTCCGCCCTTGTTGGTGAGCTGGGTGGAGCCACCCACCACGCCTTCCACATCAAACGGCTGGGCTCCAGGCGCCATGGGCACCGCACGCAGCTTGAGCTGGGAGCCCCCATCGTCAAAGCTGGATTGGTAAATCTCGATACCCTTGTAGCTGGCGGGGTGGTTCACCTCCACACGGGCCGGTGTTTTCTCGCCCGTGGCTTTGTCGTGGATGATGATTTCGCTGGCAAACAGCTTGGGCATGCCGGTGGAGTAGTGCTCCACGATGAACTTCTTGAGTTCCACCGCAAACGGCAGCTCCTGCAGCAGCACGCCGTCCGACTGGTTCAGGATCGCCGTGCCCGACTGCGTGCCTTCGGCCACCACCAGGTTGCCACGGAAGGTCGGGTTGCGCTCGGACAAGCGGTGCTCTGGCTTCACATCGGCAATCAGCCCGCTGCCCGCGTAAGGGGTCTTGCCGCCCAGCAACATCTGGGCGCGCACGATCAAATCGCCGTCGAGCAAACCGCCCACACACACCAGCACGATGGCGCTGTGCGCTGCGATGTAGCCGATCTTGTTCGCAGCCCCTGCCTTGGCGGCCACCATCCAGCCGGTACCGGGGCCAGCGGCGGTATCACGCTGCTGCAGGCGCACCTTCCAGCCCCCGCTGGCCAGCATGCCGCCAATGCGCCGGGCCTCGGCTTCCGTGCCTTCTGCCAGGGCCGCCTCGGCCTTGTGGTGGAACGCGCGCAGGCTCTGCTCGCGCACATTTTCTTTATAAGATTTGATATCGCTCAAAAATTTGGGGGTGTTGCGAGCGATGCAAAGGGACGTGCTGACCACCAAAAAGGCCAGGATCAGCAAAAACCACCACGCGCTATACACCGCATTGAGCTGCAAAGCCCCAAAAAGCTCTGCCCAAAAAGGCCCAAACTGGTTCACGTAATTGACGGCCGGCTCGTGCTGCTTGAGCACGGTGCCAATGACCGAGGCAATGCAGATCACCGTCAGCAGCGAAATGGCGAACCGCATGGACGACAGCAGTTCGACCCCTGCGCGCAGAGCCCGTGAGCCCGACTGGACGCGAACGCCTTGGGTGGTTTCAGACATGGAGATAAAAGGGCAGGAGGCGAAGAAAAAGGGCGGGGCCATCGTCTGGATGGACCCGCCCTTTTTGGGTTTGTTTATTGGCGGTTGGTTCCGTGTGGCCCCCAACAGAAGCCACCCAATGCATCAGCGCAACTCAGCGCAGGCCGGCAATGTAGTCGGCAACCGCCTTGATTTCCTTGTCGTTCAGCTTGGCTGCGACCTGGGTCATTTGCTGGCTGTTGGCGCGCGAGCCGTCGCGGAAGGTATTCAGCTGCGCCACGGTGTAGTCAGCATGCTGGCCGGACAGGCGTGGGTATTGGGCTGGGATGCCAGCACCGTTGGGGCTGTGGCAGCCAGCGCAGGCGGCAATGTTGCGGTCTGCAATGCCGCCGCGGTAGATGCGCTCGCCCAGGGTCACCAGGTCTTTGTCCTTGGCGAAACCTGCCTTGGCTGGTTTGGAAGCCACCCAGTAGGCGATGTTCTTCATGTCTTCGTCGGTCAGCATGGTGGCAAACCCCTTCATGACCGCGTTGTTGCGCTTGCCGGACTTGAACTCCTGCAGTTGCTTGACGAGGTATTCGGGGTGCTGCTGTGACAGCTTGGGGTTGGCAGCGATGGCAGAGTTGCCGTCAGCGCCGTGGCATGCCGCGCACACAGCGGTGTAGCTGGCCTCGCCTTTGACGAGGTCCGGCTTGGCCACTTTGGGTGCATCACCCGCTGCAAAGGCCGAGAAAACAGGTGCTGCTAGTACGGCAGCCGTCAACAAGGAGGCGAGCAACTTCATATCGAGGGTGTGTGTTTATGTGCGCAAAAGCCGCTCGATTCTACAATGAGGCTCCTGAGCATCCCAACTTTCCATGACAACCCATCTTTCTGCGCCAGTTGCTGGCAGCCTTCCGCCCGCACCCGACGCCAAGATCGCCATGGGCTGGATGCACACGGCACGCTTTCTGACCACCGCTGCCCAGCTGCACCACCTGCCCCCCATCGATGTGCCCGAAATCGCCTTCGTGGGCCGCTCCAACGCCGGCAAATCCACCTGCATCAACACCCTCACCCAGCAAAAGCAGCTGGCTTTTGCCTCGAAAAAGCCTGGGCGCACCCAGCACATCAACCTGTTCGCCCTGGGCAAGCAGGGCGTGACCGACGCCGTGCTGGCCGACTTGCCCGGCTACGGCTACGCGGCGGTGTCGCGCTCCGACAAGCTGCGCTGGCAGCAGGTGATGGTGAACTACCTGGTCAGCCGCCCCGGCCTCACGGGCATCGTGCTGCTGTGCGACCCGCGCCTGGGCCTGACGGAGCTGGATGAAGCCCTGCTCGAAGCAGTGCGCCCCCGCGTGGAAGAGGGCCTGAAGTTCCTCATCGTGCTGACCAAAGCCGACAAGCTCACCCGCTCGGAGCAAGCCAAGGTGCTGTCCATTACGCGACTGCAAGCCGGCGGTGGCGAGGTGAAGATGTTCTCGGCCCTGAAGAAGCAAGGGGTGGACGAAGTAGCGCAATTGCTGTGGCAATGGGCGCACCCCGTGCGCCCGCAAGGGACCGAGCCTGCGGCAGAGGGAAGTGCCGAGCCCCTCCCAGCCAGCCCGCAGGCAGCCGACGAGAACCCATCAACCGAATAGCCGCTAGCGCCTATACGTAAAGCGCGAGCAGCTATATAACTTATAGCAAATCGCGCCATGATCCAGACCCGCACTGTCACCCTGCCCCACGGGATTTCATTGCAATGCCGCGAAAGTGGCTCGCGCGGCCGGCCGGTGCTGATGTTTCTGCACGGTTTCCCGGAAGGCGCGTTCATCTGGGATGAGTTGCTACTGCACTTTGCCCGCCCCGAAAACGGTGGCTACCACTGCGTGGCGCCCTACCTGCGCGGCTTTGGCGAATCCAGCCAGCCCCAGGCCACCGAGGCCTACCGTGCCAAACACCTGGTGCAAGATCTGATCGCGCTGATCTCGGCGGTGTGCACCACGGGGACGGTGGAATGCCTGGTCGCGCACGACTGGGGTGGCGCCGTGGCCTGGAACCTGGCCAACCAGCAGCCGCAATGGCTCAAGCGCCTGGCGATCATCAACTCGCCCCATCCCGGCGCGTTTTTGCGCGAACTGCAAACCAACGCCGCACAGCAGGCCGGCAGCCAGTACATGCATTTTTTGTGCAGACCAGACGCTGAATCGCTGCTGGCCGAGAACGACTTTCAGCGGCTGTTCGCTTTCTTCAACACCCCGGAAGGCCACGCGCCCGCGTGGTTGACCGAGGCTGTGCGCGCCCAATACCGGGCGCTGTGGAGCCAGGGGCTGACCGGAGCCTGTAACTACTACCGCGCCAGCCCGTTGCGCCCGCCGCGCGAAGGCGACCGCGCCGCGCTGGACCTGGAATTGCCTGCATCGATGCTGAGCGTGGATGTGCCTACGCTGGTGCTGTGGGCCATGAACGACCCCGCCCTGCTGCCCGGGCTGCTGCAAGGCTTGCCCGACTGGGTGCACCGCCTGCGGCTGCGCCAGATCGAGCACGCATCGCACTGGGTGGTGCATGAACACCCCGAGCGCGTCGCGAAGGAATTGGGGCATTTTTTGCTACTGAAATAGTAGCTTTTAGCGCTTTACCGGCAAGCCTTACAAGGCCTTTTCCTTATCAAGCGCCACGCGCGGCTACGCGCCCGCTCCACGGGTTATTTGTACAAGGACGGCTGCCCCTCCGGCCGCGTCTTGAAGCGCTTGTGCACCCAGTAGTACTGGCCGGGCATGGTGTTGATGTAGCTCTCCAGCTCGCGGTTCATGCGGGCGGTGTCAGCCTCGACATCGTCAGTGGGATAGTGGTCCCACGCGGGCGTCAGCTCGGCCACATAGCCCTCGGGAGTCAGGCGCGTGTACATGCCAATCACCTTGGCGCGGCCCAGGCGCGCAAAGCGCGACAGCGACGGCACCGTGGCCGCTGGAACGCCGTAAAAGGGCACGAAGATCGACTCACCGGCTCCGAAATCCATGTCGGACAGTAGGTAGAGCAACCCCCCCTTGCGCAGGTTGGAAATGATGGGCTTGACCCCGTCTGCGCGGTTGAGCATTCGCACGTCGCCAAAACGCTGGCGACCCGCCATGAACCAGGCGTCAATGACCGGGTCGGGATGGGTAGAAAAAATGGATGTGAACGCCCGGGACGTGCGCAGCGGCAATACCAGCCCGCCAGCGTCCAGCCCGTAGAAATGGGGAGCGAAGATGATGGTGGGCACATCGCCGTCCAGTTCATGCACAGCGCCCTGGAGCTTCACGCGCTGCTCCACCACCGACTGAGGGGCGGACCACAGCCAGCTGCGATCCAGCCAGGTCTGGCAAAAGACGATAAAGCTCTCGCGCGCCCACTGCGTGCGCTGCTCAACCGATGCCTGCGGAAAGCACAGCTCAAGATTGCGCAAAGCGACCTTGCGCCGTGGCACCACGAGCACAAACAACACCCGACCCAACGCCGCCCCCATGGCACGCAGCACCGGCAAAGGCAAACGGGCCAGCACGCCCATGAACCACACACCCAGCCGACTCATCATGACGAGGCCTCCACCGCTGGAGCATCGGCTCGGGGCTGCTTGTAGCGGCCATAGCCCCACAGGTACTGGCCAGGACACTGGCGAATCACATGCTCCATGGCCTCGTTGACCTGGCGCACGGCGGTCTCCAGGTCAGCGTCGAGCGGCTGCGGCAAAGGCTCGGCATACATCACAAAGCCGCGCCCCATCGGCTCGCGCTCGCAGCGCACCAGCAGCACGGTAGCGCCGGTCTGCAGCGCCAGGCGGGCGGCCAGCGTCATGGTGTAGGCCGGTTTGCCAAACACGGGCGACCAGACTCCCAGCCCTTCGGGCGGCACCTGGTCGGGCAGCAGGCCCACGGCTTCGCCACGGCGCAGGGCCTTGATCATCTGGCGCACCCCCGCCAGCGTGGTGGGCACGGCCTGCATGCCTGGGCGGTTGCGTGCGGTCTCCATCACCTTGGCCAACCAGGCTTGGCGCGCGGGGCGGTACAGCACGGTGATTGGGCCTTGCTGGGCACTCCAGCGCGTGGCAATCGCCTGGGCCGACATCTCAAAGCACCCGAGGTGCGGGGTGAGAAAAATCACACCGCGCCCGGCAGCCCAGGCCTGCTCCACGCAGGGTTCGCCCTCAATGCGAACCGGCACGGGCGCGCCCAACCACAGCCGGGGCAACTCCGCCACCATGCGCCCGGCGTGGCCTACGGCGGCACGCACCTGCGCAAACGAATAGCCCGCCAGCGCCGCATTGGCCAGAAAGCGTTGGCGATACACGCCCGAGGCAGCAAAAGCCACCCAGCCCAGAACACATCCGATGATGTGGAGCAACCACAACGGAAATACGGAAAAGAATCGAAAGACAGCAGGCATTAAAATGTGAGGGTCGCTGAGTTAAATGAGCAACTTGCAGGGCGACGTAAAAAAAATCTGCTAAAGCGTTCGCCAAAGCTACCTAGGCTGCGGGCGACGCCCAAAATGCCGGAACACAGGAGTATATTCAAATGGCGAACGACTTTCTTTTTACCTCGGAATCCGTCTCTGAAGGCCACCCCGACAAGGTGGCAGACCAGATCTCTGACGCGATCCTCGACGCAATCTTCGAACAGGACCCCAAGAGCCGTGTGGCCGCCGAAACGCTGACCAACACCGGCCTCGTGGTGCTGGCCGGTGAGATCACCACCAACGCCCATGTGGACTACATCCAGGTCGCACGCGACACCATCAAGCGCATTGGTTACGACAACACCGAATACGGCATCGACTATCGTGGCTGCGCAGTGCTGGTGGCCTACGACAAGCAATCCAACGACATCGCCCAGGGTGTGGACCATGCGTCCGACGACCACCTGAACATCGGCGCGGGAGACCAAGGTCTGATGTTTGGCTACGCCTGCGACGAAACGCCTGAGCTGATGCCCGCGCCCATCTACTACGCGCACCGCGTGGTCGAGCGCCAAGCCCAGCTGCGCAAGGACGGCCGCCTGCCCTTCCTGCGCCCTGATGCCAAAAGCCAGATCACGATGCGCTATGTGGACGGCAAGCCCCACAGCATCGACACCGTGGTGCTCTCCACCCAGCACAGCCCCGACCAGAGCGAAACCGCCACCAAGATGAAGGCCAGCTTCTACGAGGCTTGCATCGAAGAAATCATCAAACCGGTGCTACCCAAGGAATGGCTGCAGGACACCAAGTACCTGATCAACCCCACAGGCCGCTTCGTCATCGGCGGTCCGCAGGGTGACTGTGGCCTCACGGGCCGCAAGATCATTGTGGACACCTACGGCGGTGCATGCCCCCACGGCGGCGGCGCATTCAGCGGCAAGGACCCCAGCAAGGTAGACCGCTCTGCCGCCTACGCAGCCCGCTACGTGGCCAAGAACATCGTGGCCGCAGGTCTGGCACGCCAGTGCCAGATCCAGGTGGCGTATGCGATTGGCGTGGCACGCCCGATGAACATCACCGTGTACACCGAAGGCACTGGCGTGATCCCCGACCATGAAATCGCCAAGCTGGTGGAAGCCCACTTCGACCTGCGCCCCAAGGGCATCATCCAGATGCTGGACCTGCTGCGCCCCATCTACAGCAAGACCGCCGCCTACGGGCACTTTGGCCGCGAAGAACCCGAGTTCACTTGGGAGAAGACCGATAAAGCTGCTGCGCTGCGCGCAGCAGCCGGGCTGTAAGCCCGCCGCGCTGACAGCGCGGTATCGGTCTTCGGGCGAAGTTCATATCGCGCCAGCGATGTGAACGTAGACCAAAGTACGGACAAGGCAGCTGCGCTGCGCGCTGCTGCGGGGCTGTAAGCCCGCCGCAGCTAGGCGCATGGGCCTGGCTGCAAGCAACAAAACCAGGGGCCTCCAGGCAATGCCAGTAAGTTAAGCAAAGGCCCTTCGGGGTCTTTGTTGTTTGTACAGTGCAGGCTTGATCAATTGAGCTTTGGCCATAGAGGTCAAGCGATAGCCAATGCTGCTGCAAGAGTACCTGAACGATACCCATGAGTTTGCGAGCCCCGAACAATGGGGTGTCGTTCAAAGCAACATACCCCAGCAGTGGATTGAACAGGCCTTGCAGATGACGGGTGTAGCCACGCTGCGCAAGCGGCGACTGCCCATGGAGCAGGCACTTTGGCTGGTATTGGGTGTGGCCTTGCTTAGAGACCGCTCCATCGTGAACGTGGCCGAGGTACTGGAGCTGGCACTGCCTGGGCAGCACAATGAACCCATCAGCTCCAGCGCGCTGAGCCAGGCGCGCCAACGGCTGGGCAGTGAGCCCCTGCAATGGCTGTTTCGCCACACTGCTGCCCATTGGGCGCACCAGCAGGCCGCTCGCCACCGCTGGCAAGGCTTGGCGCTGTACGCATTGGATGGCGTGGTCTGGCGTACCCCCGACACACAAGACAACCGCCAGCACTTTGGTTGCCAGCGCAACCACGCAGACCACCAAAGTCCCTTCCCCCTGGTGCGCATGGCCTGCTTGCTCGATGCCAGAGCTCGTTTATTGGTAGATGCCAGCCTGGATGCCTACGACACCAGTGAGTACGCATTGGCTGAACGCTTGTGGCCGAAGTTGCCGCCTGACTCGCTGGTGATTGTGGACAAAGGGTTTTACTCGGCAAGTCTGCTGTGGCCGCTGCAACACCGCCAGGGACGTCACTGGCTGATCCCTGCGCGTGCCGGACTCAGGGGCGAGGTGGTGCAAACGCATGGCCCTGGCGATGTGAGCTTGCGCATGAAGGTCTCGCCCCAAGCTCGCAAGAAAGACCCCGGCTTGCCGCTCACGTGGGAGGTGCGCGCCATCACCCGTGAACTCGATGGCAAACCCAGAACCTTGTTCACGTCCCTGATGGATCCGGCACGCTACAAGGCCGAGGAGGTGTTCGCGCTGTACCACGAACGCTGGGAGATTGAGCTGGCCTATGGAGAGATGAAGACGGACATGCTGGGCCAGGCGATGACGTTGCGCAGCCAGCAACCCGATGGGGTCAAGCAAGAGCTGTGGGCAACCTTGTTGATGTACAACCTGATCCGCTTGGAGATCACGCGCATCGCAGACGAGGCCAAAGTGCAGCCCTGTCGCATCAGCTTCATCACGGCGCTGCGCTACATCGTGGATGAGTGGCTGTGGAGTTCAGGATCACACACCCCTGGGGCCATCCCGGCCAAGCTTGCGGCCATGAGAAAGAACATCCGCCGCTTCGTGCTGCCGCCTCGCAGATCCCACAGGCGGTATCCGCGTGAGGTTCGTATGACCAAGACCCAGTATCCCGTCAAAAAAATGCCGCTCAGACTTAACTGAGCGGCATTGGGGGCCTCCAGGCCCCTTTTTCTTTGGATTTTTGGCCCTGTCCGCATGGGCATATCGCCCTCGCCTCCTACATCTGCTCACCGGCTGCGCCTACAGCACCCCAATGCCCATTCCCCTATCGTGCTACCCAACGGGCCGCGCGTCGCAGCCCCAGAACGAGGAGAACGCCATGCTGAAGTACGCCATCGTCTTTGCACTGATTTCACTGGTCGCCGGCGCCCTGGGCTTCACCGGGGTGGCAGCAGGAGCGGCAGGCATTGCCAAGGTGCTGTTTGTCGTGTTTCTGATACTGACCTTGATTTTTGTGGTCCTGGCCTTCAAGGCCGCTGGTGCCGTCAGCCGGGCGATCAAGTGATGCAGCGCATGAACATCTTTGAGGCCTTGCGCCAAAGCCATACCGTTCAGCGGCATCTGTCTGCCCTGCTGCTCAAGACCCATGGTGACACGGCTGAGCGGCACACCCTGTTCCAGGCCCTCAAGGGCGAACTGGCAGTGCATGCGCTGGCGGAAGACAGGCACTTCTACATCCCGCTCATGCAGCATGATGCGGGCATCGACCTGTCACGCCACGCGATCGCAGAGCACCACCAGATCAATGAACTGGTGGAAGCGCTGGAGACCACCGAAGCGTCCAGCCCCGCCTGGTTGCCCCTGGCGCGCAAGTTGACAGAAAAAGTGGAGCACCACCTGCGCGAAGAGGAGCAGCGCTTTTTTCAGATGGCAGGCAAGCTGCTGACCGACGCTCAAAAAAGCGTATTGGCACGCGACTACCTGAACGAATACGACACTGCCAAAGCCGAATTGGCCGTGCAGCCCGAAGACTGCACGACGGCGGAGTGAACGCGCATTGCAGGCCTGCGGCGTTGGTGCAACGTACGCATCGCACCGATGCGTGTGCGCCTGGCGCCACGCCCCGCCTGCACTCGCGAAGAGGCGGCCCATGGTCACCCGGTAAAATCACTATAAAAAACATAGCTGCTTGCGCTCATAAATCAAGCGCGCGAGGCTCTTTTTTATAAAAATGCTGGAGACCCATGCACGATACCGCCCTTCTGATCGGCCGCTTTGAACCCGTGCACAGTGGCCACCTTGCTCTGCTACAAGAGGCCCTGCGCCAGGCCCCTCAGGTCATCGTGGTGGTGGGCTCTGCCTGGCAGCCCCGCTCCCCCAAAAACCCGTTCACCTGGCAAGAGCGCGAGGCCATGCTGCGCGAAGCACTGCCAGCCTCAGACCGCGCCCGTGTACAGGTGCTGCCGGTGCGGGACTATTACAACGAAGCCGTTTGGGTGCAGGCGGTGCGGGCCGGTGTGGCGCAACACACTCCGCCGGGGGGGCGCATCGCGCTGGTGGGCCACTTCAAAGACGCCACCAGCAGCTACCTGCGCGCCTTCCCGGGCTGGACCCTCATCGACCTGCCCCGCCAGGGCCAGATGGACGCCACCACCATCCGCGACGCGTACTTTAGCGCCACCCCCGACACCGTGGGCCAAGCCCTGGCCCCCTTGTCAGCGGAGATTCCCGCCAGCACCATCGCCACGCTGCAGCAGTTCGCCCACACCGAGCACTATCCCGCTCTGCAGGAAGAATGGCGCATGCTGCACAGCTACCGCGACGCCTGGGCCGCAGCGCCCTACCCGCCGGTGTTTGTGACGGTGGACGCGGTGCTGCGCTGCCAGGACCATGTGCTGCTGATTCGACGCGCCCACGCACCCGGCAAGGGGCAGCTGGCAGTGCCCGGCGGCTTCATTGAGCAGCGCGAAACCGTGTGGCAATCGTGCCTGCGGGAGCTGGCAGAAGAAACCCATTGCGGCCTGCCAGAGTCCACCCTGCGCGCCGCCCTGCAATCGGTGGCCGTGTTTGACCACCCCGACCGCAGCCAGCGCGGCCGCACCATCACCCACGCGCATTACTTCGATCTGGGCAACGCCCCCCTGCCCGCCGTGCAGGCTGACGACGATGCCCTACAGGCCGAGTGGGTCCCTGTGGGCCAAATTGCCGCACTGGAAGCCGAGTTCTTCGAAGACCACTTCCACATGCTTGACCATTTCCTGCAGATCACGGGACTGGTGGGTTCGGCAGGTTGAGCCCGATGAGCGGGCCGCCCCAGCCTTGCGCTCAAGCGACGCGGAACTTGCCCACCACCTGAGACAACGCCAGGGCCTGCTGGCTCAGCGACTGGGCTGCGGCCAAGGCTTCTTCCACCAGGGCCGCGTTTTGCTGGGTGCCCTGGTCCATCTGCGTGACGGCCTGGTTGACCTGGGCAATGCCAGCGCTTTGCTCGCTGCTGGCTGCGCTGATCTCGGCCACCATGGCGGTCACGCTCTTCACGCCCTGGACCACATCGCCCATGGTGGTTCCGGCGCGCTCTACCAGCTGGGTGCCGATTCCGACTTTGGCCACCGAATCGTCGATCAGGGTCTTGATCTCCTTGGCGGCTGCTGCACTGCGTTGGGCCAGGCCGCGCACTTCGCTGGCCACCACGGCAAACCCACGGCCTTGTTCCCCGGCACGGGCGGCTTCCACTGCGGCATTCAGCGCCAGGATGTTGGTCTGAAAGGCAATGCCATCGATCACGCTGATGATGTCCACGATCTTGCGCGAAGACTGTTCGATGGAGCCCATGGTGCCCACCACCTCATGCACCACCTCGCCCCCCCCCCGCACCGCCATGTCCGACGCCGCGCGCGCCAGTTCGTCCGCGCGCCGGGCATTGGCGGCGTTTTGCTGCACGGTCGAGGTGAGCTGCTCCATCGACGCTGCGGTTTCCTGCAACGCACTGGCCTGGGATTCGGTGCGGGCGGACAAGTCTCCGTTGCCGGCCGCAATTTCGGACGAGGCCGTGGTGATCGAATCGGTACTGTCGCGCACCTGGCGCACCAGGTGGGCCAGGTTGTCACGCATGGCGCTGATGGCATGCAGGATGCTGGTGGTGTCTATTGGCAGAGTGTGAACCTCCACCGCCAGGTTGTCCTTGTCCACAAAGCTGCCAATGGTGCGGGTTGCTTCCTTGATCGCATCCTCACGCGAGAGGGCTCCGCTTTTTTCCTTGTCATGGGCCTTTTGAGCAGCCGCGTGGGCCAGCACCACCAAGTTGGAGAGCTGCGCTGTGCGCTCCTTCATCATGGACTGGTAAAGCGTGGTCAATGCCACGGCAGACAGGGCCACCAAGCCCAGCAACGTGGCAGCGCGCAGCCACAAAATTCAGGTTTTCAGCTTCATGTGCGCGATCTCAGGGAATGTAAAAAAGTAACCTGACGATGTACCGAAGAGCCGCAGCCTCTGCACTCAGCAGGCCCTGTTACATCGAACCGCCTCACTGACGCAACACTTTGCGGCCGAGCCAGTGACCGGCGTGCCCGACAGAGCAGATCACTGGACGAGACAACCGCGCAGAGACCGAGGCCCGGGGGGCACCCCACCGCGTTGCTCCACAATTCAACCATGACAGCCGCCCCACCAGCCAAGTCCGTCCGCAAGCCCGCATCCCGCAAAGTGCCGACGAGCACCATCACACGCGAGCGCCCACCCACAGCGTCCCGGGTGCGCAAGGAACGCGACATCGTTCAGCACGCAGAAATCCAGTTTGCCCAATTCGGCTTCCAAGGCGCATCGCTCGAAAATATCGCTGTAGCCGCTGGCATCAGCCGGCACAACCTGCTGTATTACTTCCCCAGCAAGGAAGCCCTCTACCAACGGGTACTGGACGATGTGCTGAACGCATGGCTAGCCGGCATGCAAGACCTTTCAGAAAGCACTGACCCGGAAACCGCCCTGCGCCAGTACATTCGCGCCAAGCTGCGCTATTCACGCGAGAACCCGCACGGCGCCAAAGTGTTCACCAAAGAAGTGATTGCCGGCCTGCCGCGCTATCGCACCGCCATCGCCCAGCGCGTTGGCCCCGTACTGGCGGCAGAAGTGCGCACCTTCGAGCGCTGGTCACGCGAAGGCAAAATCGCCCCCCTCCATTTCACCCATCTGCTGTTCGCAATCTGGTCCGTCACCCAGGCCTATGCCGACCAGGAAGCCCAGTTCGCGCTACTGCTCGGCAAACCGGCGCTGACGGCGAAGGACTATGAAAAGGCGGAAGAAGTAATAGTGCACATGATTTGGAGTGCACTGGCACCGTAGCACCACCGCTCTCACAGACACCCGCTGGCCTGAGCGGGAATATGGCCAGGAAGGCCTGAACCCGCATTCCGCAGCAGAAACTTTTTGCACTATATATTTAGGAGCAAAAAATCCAAGCCGTTAATGGGTTTTATCGGCATTTCTTCCTCTGAATGGAACCAGCATTTCTGCTTCGGAGCAATGGGGCCTTCTTGAAATTGTCACAGACGCCCCTATCATTAGCACTCACCGCAGACGAGTGCTAACACTCTCTGCAGGCAGTCATCGGGCTCCCGCAATCGCGGGAGCCGAGTTATCAGCTTTTTTTACTGAAACAGGAGCAATGCAATGAACCTTCGCCCTCTGCACGATCGCGTGATCGTCAAGCGTATTGAAAGCGAAACCACGACCGCTTCCGGCATCGTGATTCCTGACAACGCCGCCGAAAAGCCCGATCAAGGTGAAGTGTTGGCTGTGGGCCCCGGCAAGAAGAACGACAAGGGTGAAGTGATCGCCCTGAACGTGAAGGTCGGCGACCGCGTTCTGTTCGGCAAGTACTCGGGCCAGACCGTCAAGGTCAACGGCGACGAGCTGCTGGTGATGAAGGAAGACGACCTGTTCGCCGTTGTGGAGAAATAAAGCTACTGCGCAGGCGCCAGGCGTCGTTGCGCGGTGCTCGCAATCCTCACGTACTAGGCAAGTACGTTCCGGTTGCTGCGCTCCGTGCGCCTAGCCTGACACCTGTTCGCTACGCTTTCTTTCACCACAAACCGTTATCCGTTTAACGATTTTCAGAATTTAGGAGCCAAAAATGGCAGCAAAAGACGTAGTTTTCGGCGGCGAAGCCCGCGCTCGCATGGTTGAAGGCGTGAACATCCTGGCCAACGCGGTCAAGGTCACGCTGGGCCCCAAGGGCCGCAACGTGGTGCTGGAGCGCTCGTTCGGCGCCCCCACCGTGACCAAGGACGGTGTGTCCGTGGCCAAGGAAATCGAACTGAAGGACAAGCTGCAGAACATGGGCGCCCAGCTCGTGAAGGAAGTGGCTTCCAAGACCAGCGACAACGCTGGTGACGGCACCACCACTGCTACTGTGCTGGCCCAAGCCATCGTGCGCGAAGGCTCCAAGTACGTGGCCGCTGGCCTGAACCCCATGGACCTGAAGCGCGGCATCGACAAGGCTGTCACAGCCCTGGTGGAAGAGCTGAAGAAGGCTTCCAAGCCCACCACCACTTCCAAGGAAATCGCCCAGGTGGGTTCGATCTCCGCCAACTCTGACGCTTCCATCGGCCAGATCATCGCTGACGCCATGGACAAGGTGGGCAAGGAAGGCGTGATCACCGTGGAAGACGGCAAATCCCTGAACAACGAGCTCGACGTTGTGGAAGGCATGCAGTTTGACCGCGGCTACCTGTCGCCCTACTTCATCAACAACCCAGAAAAGCAAGCTGCCCTGCTGGACAACCCCTTCGTGCTGCTGTACGACAAGAAGATCAGCAACATCCGCGACCTGCTGCCCACGCTCGAGCAAGTTGCCAAGGCTGGCCGTCCCCTGCTGATCATTGCCGAAGACGTCGAAGGCGAAGCCCTGGCTACGCTGGTGGTGAACACCATCCGCGGCATCCTGAAGGTTGTGGCTGTGAAGGCTCCTGGCTTCGGCGACCGCCGCAAGGCCATGCTGGAAGACATCGCCATCCTGACGGGCGGCAAGGTCATCGCTGAAGAAGTGGGCCTGAGCCTGGAGAAGGTGACTTTGGCCGACCTGGGTCAAGCCAAGCGCATCGAAGTGGGCAAGGAAAACACCATCATCATCGACGGTGCTGGTGCCGCTGCCGACATCGAAGCCCGCGTGAAGCAAATCCGCATCCAGATCGAAGAAGCGACCAGCGACTACGACCGTGAAAAGCTGCAAGAGCGCGTGGCCAAGTTGGCAGGTGGCGTGGCAGTGATCAAGGTCGGCGCTGCGACCGAAGTCGAAATGAAGGAAAAGAAGGCCCGCGTGGAAGACGCCCTGCACGCTACCCGCGCTGCGGTGGAAGAAGGCATCGTGGCCGGTGGTGGCGTGGCTCTGCTGCGCGCACGCCAAGCGGCTGGCGAGATCAAGGGCGACAACGCTGACCAAGACGCCGGCGTGAAGCTGATCCTGAAGGCCATCGAAGCCCCTCTGCGCGAGATCGTTTACAACGCTGGTGGCGAGCCATCGGTGGTGGTGAACGCTGTGCTGAACGGCAAGGGCAACTACGGCTTCAACGCTGCCAACGACACCTACGGCGACATGATCGAAATGGGTATTCTGGACCCCACCAAGGTGACCCGTACAGCTCTGCAGAACGCCGCTTCCGTGGCATCGCTGCTGCTGACGACCGAAGCCATGGTGGCTGAGGCTCCAAAGGACGACGCTCCTGCCGGCGGCATGCCTGACATGGGCGGCATGGGTGGTATGGGCGGCATGGGCATGTAATTGCCTGGCGGGCATTCCACGGTGCCCTAGCCCAAAGCCTGCAGGTCTCACGGCCTGCAGGCTTTTTATATGGCTGTGCTGGATGTGCTGCCGCAAACAGCGGACCGCTCTGCCTTGCGGCGATGAGCTATCGCCAAATCACATCAAATTTCATAGCATGCAGCGCTTACCACACGGGCGCTAGAGCCACTTTCGGCATCAACCACGCCAAACAGCCGTGGGGCCAAGCTGAACGCCGCATGAACGGGTTGTTAAGCCATTCTTCATGCCCGCGCCGCACCATAGCGGCATGACAACAGCACACCGCCCCCTCTGCGCACGCATCGCAGCCCCTCTGTTGCTGGCTGCGTTGGCACCCCTGGCACACGCTGGCGACACCACGGCCGCCTCGCAAATGCAGCGCTTCAGCGATGCCTCTGGCACCGCTGTCAGTGCCGAGCGGGGACGCGTTTTCTTCAACAGCCGCCACAGCGGCGAATGGTCGTGTGCTTCGTGCCACGGTAACCCGCCCACCACGCCTGCGCGCCACGCCAGTACCGGCAAGACCATTGCGCCGCTGGCACCTGCGTTCAACCCCGAGCGCTTCACCGAAACGGCCAAGGTCGACAAATGGTTCCGTCGCAACTGCAACGACGTGCTCAAGCGCGAATGCACGGCGGCTGAGAAGGCTGACGTGCTGGCCTGGCTGCTGAAGCTCGACGCCAAAACTGCAGCCGCCCAACCCACCAAGAGCACGCCATGACCCACGCCACCCTCACAACCACCCTCACAACCACCCTCACACCCACCCGCACAAGCTGGATATATGCCGCCCGCCTGCCCGCAGCCTCGCTGGCACTGGCCTGCGCCCTGCCTGCAGCGTGGGCCGACAGCCGCCAGATGCCGGAGTCCGGCATGCTGCCCGCCTACAAGCAGGAATGTGCGGGCTGCCACATGGCCTACCCGCCCGGCATGCTGCCCGCCAGCTCCTGGAGCCGAATGATGAAAGGTCTGGACCAGCACTACGGCACCGACGCATCGCTGGACCCCGCCATGGTGCGGCAGATCAGCGTGTGGCTGGAAGCCCATGCCGGCACCTACAAGCGCGTGCGCGAGGCACCTCCGCAAGATCGCATCACCCAGTCTGCATGGTTTGAACGCAAGCACCGCGACATCGAACCCGCCGTGTGGAAGCGCGCTTCCATCGGCAGCCGCGCCAACTGTATGGCGTGCCACACCCGGGCCGACCAGGGTGACTTTGACGACGACCGCGTCCGCATTCCCAAGTGAGCATCCGCATGACCAGCAACAGCCTTCCCCACAACGCGCCGCCCGCACCGTCCGGGTCGGCCCCATCTGTGCCCTCATCGGCCGCCACGCTCCGCCCCGCCACCCGCCGCGTGGTGGATGCCGCCACACGCATGCTGCACTGGCTGATGGCGCTGAGCTTCACCGGTGCCTACATCACCGCCGATGGTGAACGCTGGCGGCTGGTGCACGTCACGCTGGGCTACACCCTGGCGGGGCTGCTGGTGGCACGGGTGCTGTGGGGTCTGTTCGGCCCCCGGCAGGTGCGCCTGTCCGTGCTGTGGCGCAAGCTACAGGGGTTGCCCGCCTGGTTGCAGTCGCTGGTCGCCGTGCGCTCGCCATCGGCACTGCAGGCCGCTTGGCGGCCCGGGCAAAACCTGCTGATGGCACTGGCCGTGGGGCTGATTTTGGTGTCCATCGTCCCGCTCACCCTCAGCGGCTACGCCGTGTGGGATGAATGGGGCGGCGAATGGCTGGAAGAGGTGCACGAGTTCTTCGGCAACGCCATGTTGATGGTCGTGCTGGTGCATGTGGGGCTGATCGCCCTTTTGAGCGTGCTGCGCCGCAAGAACCAGGCGCTGCCCATGCTGACAGGCCGTGTGCCCGGCCCTGGCCCCGACTTGGCCAAACACAACCACCGCGCCTTGGCCGCCCTGGTGCTGGCCTGCGTGCTGGGGTTCTGGGCCTGGCAGTGGAACAACGCACCGGTGCAACCCGCGGCCACCAGCTGGGGCTGGGGCGAGAATCACGACGATGACGACGACGATTAACTGAAGGCACTCCATGCGCATCCTGCTGGCAGAAGACGATGAACTCCTGGGCTCTGGCATCCGTGCGGGCTTGGCGCAGCACGGCTTTCAGGTGGACTGGGTGCGCGATGGCGTGGCCGCAGAACGGGAACTGGCCACCGGCGCCTACCAGGCCGCAGTGCTCGACCTGGGCTTGCCCCGCCAGGACGGCATGGAGGTGCTGCGCCAAACGCGGGCACGCCGCAACACCACGCCCGTGCTGGTGCTTACCGCCCGCGACGCCGTGCCCGCCCGCATCGAAGGGCTGGACGCGGGGGCCGACGATTACCTCATCAAACCCATCGACCTGCACGAACTGGCCGCCCGCCTGCGCGCTCTGGTGCGCCGCGCCCATGGGCAAAGCGACACCTGCCTGGCCGCTGGCGATGTGGTGCTGGACCCGGCCGCACACCAGGTGCTGGCCCACGGCCAGCCTGTGGAACTGTCCAACCGCGAATACGACCTGCTGCACGCCCTGATGCTGAATGCGGGCCGCGTGCTCAGCCGCGAACAGCTGGAGCAACGACTGTACGAGTGGGGCAGCGAGATCAACAGCAATGCGGTGGAAGTGCACATCTACCACCTGCGCCGCAAGCTGGGCGCCGGATTGATCGAAACCGTGCGTGGCGTGGGCTACCGCATTCCGCGGGTGCAGGCATGAGCGGCACCACATCAACGCGCACGCCGCGTTCGTTGCAGGCGCGGCTGCTGATGACTGTGCTGGCGCTGGTGGTCGTGGCCTGGGCTACTGCGGCCGCGCTGGCCTGGCATGAGACCGATGACGAAGTCAGCGACCTGCTGGACGCGCACCTGGCCCAGACCGCCGCCCTGCTGCGCCTGCAGCCGCTGGACGAACTGGACGAAGACCGCCTTAACGAGGCGCCCGAACTGGACAAGCACCAGCCCCGCGTGGTGTTCCAGTTGTGGCATGAGGGGCAGCTGCTAGCCCGATCAGCCAGCGCGCCGCACGAGCCCCTGACACGGCGGCACAAACGGGGCTTTGCCGACAGCACTGTGGACGGCAAAGCGTGGCGCGTGTTTGTGACCCAAGGGCGCGAAAGCGATGTGCGTATTCTGGTGGGCGAGCTGCAATCGGTGCGCGAAGAAATCATCCTGGCCAGCCTCACCAGCATCCTCAAGCCCATGGCATGGGCCTTGCCTCTGCTGGCACTGGGCATCTGGTGGGCCGTGCGTGGCTCGGTGCGCCCGCTGGGGCAGTTGGGCCGCGCCGTGGCGGCGCGCCAGCCCCAATCGCTGGAGCCGCTACCCACCCAGGGTGTGCCACCCGAGGTGTTGCCGCTGGTGACTGCGTTGAATGATTTGTTTGAACGCACGGCCCGCCTGCTGGCCACCGAACAGCAGTTCACTGCCGATGCCGCCCACGAACTGCGCACCCCCATCGCCGGGATTCGCATGCAAGCCCAGGTGGCACAGGGCGCGGCAGATTCGCAGGAACGCGCACGCGCGCTGGAGGCTACCGTGCAAGGCTGCGACCGCGCCACACGCCTGGTGGAACAGCTGCTGCAACTGGCGCGGCTGGATGCAGAGCCAGCCACGGGTAACGCCCAGAGCACGCCGCTGGCAGACGTGATCCGCTCATTGGTGGCGGAATGCAGCCCGACCGCACAGCGCCGGCAGCAGGAAGTGGCAATCACCGAGCCTTTGCCCGCAGCCCTCCATATTCCGCTGCCCGAGCCCTTGGCCCGTGTGCTGTTGCGCAATTTGCTGGACAACGCCGTGCGCTACAGCCCCGATGGCGCGCAGGTGCGGCTGCAGGTGGCCCAGGCCCAGGGCTTTACGGAGTTGACCGTGGAAGACAGTGGCCCCGGCCTGGCACCGGAACAACAGGCAAGGCTGGGCGAAAGGTTCTTTCGCGTGCTGGGCACAGGCCAGACGGGCAGCGGCCTGGGATGGTCCATCGTGCAGCGCATCGCGCGCATTCACCGGCTGCAGATCAGCACCGACACCAGCCCAGAGCTGGGGGGCATGCGCGTGAAGGTGCGCTGGTAAGGGGGCAAGCCCCTCCCCCACCGAGCCCTCAGACTGGCGCGCGCAAAGCGTGTGTGTCGCGTGCCAACTGGGTGATACGCGCCCAGTCTCCCTGGCGCATGGCGTCTGCAGGCGTCAACCACGAGCCACCCACGCAGCGCACATTGGGCAAAGCCAGGTAGTTGGGGGCGGTGGCTTGGCTGATGCCCCCCGTGGGGCAGAAGCTCACCTGCCCAAACGGACTGGCCCACGCCTTGAGCAAGGGGATGCCACCAGCAGCCTCGGCCGGAAACAGCTTGAGGAACGAGAACCCATCGGCCAGCGCGGCCATGATTTCGCCGGACGTTGCCACGCCCGGCAGCAGCGGCAGGCCAAGCCCCTTGCAGGCATTGCCCACGTCTGAGGTGTAGCCCGGGCTGACGGCAAAACGTGCACCGGCCTCGCTGGCGCGGCGGGCATCATCGGCATTGAGCACGGTGCCCACGCCGACCAAAGCTTCGGGCAAATGGCGCGCGATGGCTTCAATGGCCGGCAGCGCAGCAGCAGTGCGCAGCGTCACCTCCAGCACCTTCACACCACCGGCCAACAGCGCTTCAGCCAAAGGCAGCGCGTCTTCCACGCGGTCGATCACGATGACGGGGATGACGGGGATGACGGGGCCATGGCTGGCGATGTCGAGGGGATTCATAAGTTGGTGCTCCTTGATTTATTGGGTGTCGGATGCCGCAAGCGGCCTACAAAACTGGCGAGACGCCATACCAGTGCACCCGTGGAGCTGGCTTTGCCAGGCCACTGGGTGCGTTCCCCTCCCGCGCAGCGAGAGAGGGGGAAGGCGCGCAGCGACTCAGGGGGTGCATCCTGCTACAACCATGTGCAGGCTCCTTGTTCAGCACCGCCAGCGTGGCGGCGAAAGTTGGTGAAGAGTTCGCGACCAAACCCGGTTTGCGAGGGTGCGTTGTAAGGCGCGGGGGTGCGAGCGGCCCAAGTGGCTTCATCGACCAGCACATCCAGCGTGCCTGCCACGGCATCGACCCGCACCATGTCGCCATCGCGCACCTTGGCCAACGGGCCACCGGCCAGTGCCTCGGGCGTAACGTGGATGGCAGCAGGCACCTTGCCCGATGCGCCGCTCATGCGGCCATCGGTGACCAACGCAACTTTGAAGCCCTGGTTTTGCAGCACGGCCAGCGGGGGCGTGAGCTTGTGCAGCTCGGGCATGCCATTGGCCTGCGGGCCCTGAAAGCGCACCACAGCGACCATGTCCTGGTTGACCTCGCCCGCACTGAAGGCGGCGAGCAAGGCCTCTTGCGAATCAAAGACGCGGGCCGGGGCCTCGATGATGTGGCGGTCTTCAGGCACGGCAGACACCTTGATCACCGCACGGCCCAGGCGGCCTTGCAGCAGGCGCAGGCCGCCCGTGGGGGAGAAGGGGTTGGACACGGGGCGCAGCACGCTTTCGTCGCCCGACTGGGCCGGTGCATCTTGCCCGCCTGCGGCAATGCCGCCCGCATTCACGCTCATCACATCGGCGTGCATGAAGCCACCGGCCAGCAGCTCGCGCAAGATCCACGCGGGGCCGCCTGCGGCCTGGAACTGGTTCACATCGGCATCGCCATTGGGGTACACGCGAGCCAGCAACGGCACGGCGGACGAGAGTTCATCAAAGTCCGACCAGTCGATCAGAATGCCCGCGCTGCGCGCAATCGCCACCCAGTGGATTAGGTGGTTGGTGGAGCCGCCCGTGGCCAGCAGGGCCACCATGGCGTTGACGATGCAGCGCTCGTCCACCAGCTTGCCGATGGGGGTGAAGCGGTTGCCGCGCTTGCCGATGTCGAGCACGGTGCGCAGCGCCTGGCGGGTGAAGGCCTCGCGCGCCTCGGTGCCAGGCGCTTCAAACGCCGCGCCGGGCACATGCAGGCCCATGGCTTCCAGCAGCATCTGGTTGCTGTTGGCCGTGCCGTAAAACGTGCAGGTGCCAGGGCTGTGGTACGCAGCGGACTCGGCCTTGAGCAGCTCGTCGCGCCCCACCAGGCCTTGTGCGTACTGCTCGCGCACCTTGGCCTTGTCTTTGTTCGACAAGCCCGTGCCCATGGGGCCTGCGGGCACAAATACACAGGGCAAGTGGCCATAGTGCAGCGCACCGATCAGCAAGCCCGGCACGATCTTGTCGCACACACCCAGCAGCAGCACACCGTCAAACACATCGTGGGACAGCGCTACCGCCGTGGCCATGGCAATGGCATCGCGGGAGAACAGCGACAGCTCCATGCCGGGCGTGCCCTGCGTCACGCCGTCGCACATCGCAGGCACACCGCCCGCCACTTGCACCGTGGCGCCCAGCTTGGCGGCTTCGTCGCGCAAGACGGCGGGATAGCTTTGGTACGGCTGGTGGGCCGAGAGCATGTCGTTGTAGGCCGTGACGATGCCAATGTTGGGGGCCTTCTCGACGGTGACCTTGAACTTGTCGGAACCCGGCAGCGCCGCATAGGCATGGGCCAGGTTGGCGCAGCCCATGCGGTCTTGAGCGGGCTTGCGAGCGATCATGGCATCGATGCCTGCAAGGTAGGCGCCGCGCGTGTCTGCGCTGCGCTGGACAATGCGCTGGGTCACGCGCGCTACAACTGGGTGCATGGAAGTCTCCATCGGTGGGTGGCAAGGCCCCGTGCATGGCGCCGGGGCTCAGTATCTGAGGCCCTAGAATGTAACTCGATAACCACCCCGATTCAACCCATGCCCCTGCAAACCTTGCCCTTGCCGCCGTCCGAACTGGGCGAATCGCCCTTCTGGCACCCCACGGAAAAATCCCTTTACTGGTGTGACATTCAGGGACAAGCGGTGCATGCGTGGCATCCTCAGAGCGGCAAACACCGGCAGTGGCGCATGCCCAGCGAGCCCGGTTGCTGCGCGCCAGTGGCGGCGGGTCGATTGGTAATCGGGTTACGAAACGGTTTCTATCTTCTGGACACGGCCAAGGACAGCGCCGACCCCACCGCCCTCACCTGCCTGGCCCTGCTGCCGCCCGAGCAGCACGACACCGCGGTTCTGCGCTTGAACGACGGCCGGTGCGATACCGCGGGCCGCTTTTGGGCGGGCTCAGTCATCACGCCCCGCACGGCACCCAATGCCGCTCTGTGGTGCCTGCAGGCCGATGCCAGCAGCGCCACCGGCTACAGCGTGCGCCACATGGCGGGCGACAACTTCACCGCCAACGGCTTGGCCTTCAGCCCCGACAACTGCACCCTGTATTGGTCGAACACGCCGGAACACCGCATTGACCAGTTTGACTTTGATGTGACCACGGGCGCAATCACCAACCGCCGCCCCTGGGTGCAGTTTGACCGCAAGGTGGACGGCCAGCCTTATGGCGGCCGACCCGATGGCGCGGCAGTGGATGTGGAGGGGAACTACTGGGTCGCGATGTATGAGGGGGCGTGTGTGCTACAGCTCTCACCAGCGGGCAAGGTCCTGCAGCGCATTGCAGTGCCAGTACAGTGCCCGACGATGGTGTGCTTCGGCGGTGACGATTTGCGCACGCTCTACATCACCTCTGCACGCGCCGGACGACCCCAGCAGGAGTGCGAAGCCCTCGTGCCCGCAGGCAGCTTGTTCAGCATCGAAGTGGGCGTGCCAGGGTTACCGGTGAACTTCTTTCGCTGCTGACTGGGCAGCGCGTTGCCTCACACCGCAGGGGTGCGCAACATTTGCAGCAGCCCGGCGGTTGAACCGTCGAGGCCTGCCAGGTCGCCGCTCTCCCAGCGCGTCTCCAGGTCCTTGGCCAGTACCTTGCCCAGTTCCACCCCCCACTGGTCAAAGCTGTTGATCCCCCACAGGCTGCCGCTGACAAACACACGGTGCTCTTGCAGTGCAATCAAGGCACCCAACGTGGTGGGTGTCAGGGCGTCCAGCAGGATCAGCGTGCTGGGGCGATTGCCGGGGAAGTGGCGGTGTCCATCATCGCTGGCCTTGCCCACCATCAGCGCCTGCGTCTGCGCCAAAGCATTGGCCAGTACCTTCTGCTGGTGCCCAGGCAGCGGATGTGATGCCTTGCGCACGGCCACGATCTCCAGCGGAAGCACATCTGCGCCCTGGTGCAGCATCTGAAAGAACGCATGCTGGCCATTGGTGCCGGGCTCGCCCCAGATGGCAGGCGACGTGGCGCAAGTCAGTGTGCTGCCATCCAGCGCCACGCGCTTGCCGTTGCTCTCCATCTCCAACTGCTGCAGGTAGGCCGCGTAGCGGCACATGGATGCGTGGTACGGCGCCACGCAGCGGCTGGTAAAGCCGTAAAAGTTGCGGTACCACACATCCAGCAGTCCCAGGCGCACAGGCAGGTTCTGCGCCAGCGGTGCGGTGCGAAAGTGCTCGTCCATGGCATGGCCACCGGCCAGGAACTCACGGAAGCCTTGCTCGCCAATGGCGATGGCCATCGGCAGACCAATGGCCGACCACAGCGAATAGCGCCCACCCACCCAGTCCCAAAAACCAAAGGTGGTGGTGATGCCCAGTGCGCGCGTGGCTTCGAGGTTCGTGGACAAGGCCACGAAGTGCCCCGCCACATCCTGACCACCCTGGGCAGTAAACCAGGCCAGCGCCGAGCGCGCGTTCATCATGGTCTCGGCCGTGGTGAACGTCTTGGACGCAATGATGAACAAGGTGTTCTCGGCCTTGAGCCCTTGAAGCACATGGTGCAGTTCATGGCCATCGACGTTCGAGACGAAATGGAAGCGCTTGGAAGGAATGCGGAACTCTTCCAACGCCCGCACCGCCATGTGGGGGCCCAGGTCGGATCCGCCGATACCGATGTTCACCACATCGGTGATAGCGGTATCGCTGCGCACCTCTTCGGCAAAGGCCAGCATCGCGTTCAGCGTGCTGTGCACATCGGCCAGGCGCTGAGCTGTTTCGGGCACATCGCCGGGCAGAGCCACATTCGCAGGCCTGCGCAGCAAGGTGTGCAGCACGGCACGGTTCTCTGTGGTGTTGATGGCCTCGCCCGCAAACATGGCGTTGCGGTGCGCTTCCAGGCCCGTGGCGCGGGCCAGATCCAGCAGCAGCGCTTCCGAGTCGCGATCCCACAGATTCTTGGACAGATCAGCGAACACATGGGGGGCCGACTGGCTGAAATGCGCAAAGCGGTCCGCATCCTGCTCAAACGCCCGCCGCATGTCCAGGTGACGGCCCCGGTCTGCATAGTGCGCCTGCAGCAAGGGCCAGGGGGTAGTTTGGTCGCAACGGAGGGGCATGAACATTTGGATGGACAGGGTTCTCAATCGGCTGAAATCGTAACTTGATTACACAAACAACAACGAATACCTGGATTCTTTCTGGTTACAAAACACTGCAAATCTCAATTCAAAGAGGAATTTTCATGTAACGAGATTACAATTTTCACCACAAAACGATCCACACTTCACGGAGACACCATGAGTTTTGACCTCGTCCTGTTCGGCGGCACTGGCGACCTTGCGTGGCGCAAGCTCATGCCCGCATTGTTTCAGGCCTTTCGGCATGGAACGCTGCCCACAGGAGGGCGCATTATTGCCGTGGCGCGGGATGACCTGAGCGACGAGCAGTACCGCAGCCTGATCCAGTCACGCTTTGACAGTGTGGACCTGGCCAAACGCCCCAGTGCAGAAGAATTTGCGCAGTTTGCGGCCCTGCTGCAGTACCTGCGCATGGATCTTTCCAAGACCGAAGATTACCAGCGCTTGGCCGAGTTGCTGAACGCGCGTGGAGCGGACTCGGTAGTGATGTATGTGGCCACGGCCCCCAGCCTGTTCACCAACGTGTGCGAACAGATCGCCGCCGTGGGCCTCAACGGCCCCACCACCCGCGTGGTGCTGGAAAAGCCCCTGGGACATGACCTGCAGTCGAACCAGGCCATCAACGACACGCTGCGCCGCGTGCTCAAGGAAGAACAGGTTTTCCGCATCGATCACTACCTGGGCAAGCCATCCGTCCAGAACCTGTTTGCGCTGCGCTTTGGCAACGCCCTGTTCGAGCCCCTGTGGCGCCGCGAGACAATTGCCAACATCCAGATCACCATCGCCGAAGAACTCGGCGTCGAGTCGCGCGGTGCCTTCTACGACCAGACCGGTGCGCTGCGTGACATGGTGCAAAACCACGCCTTGCAACTGCTGTGCGCCATCGGCATGGAGCCGCCCATCAACTCCAGCGCCAACGCGATTCGCGATGAAAAGCTCAAGGTGCTGCAGTCGCTCAAGCCCTGGACGCTGGAGAGCATCGGACAGCATGTCATCCGTGGTCAGTACGCGGCAGGTACCCACCAGGGCCAGGCCGTGCCCGGATACGCGCAGGAAAAAGGGGTTGCCCCCGACAGCACCACGGAAACCTTTGTGGCACTGCGCACCGAGATCCTGAACTGGCGCTGGGCGGGCGTGCCTTTTTACATTCGCACCGGCAAGCGGTTGGCGGGACGCGATGCGCACATCGTCATCAACTTCCGCCCTGTGCCCCACCCGATTTTCAAGACGCCCATTGGCGCAGCCAACCGCCTGGTGATCAACCTGCAACCCAAGGACGGCCTGGAGTTGCACCTGATGGCGCAAGGCGCAGCACAGCACCAGACCGAGCCAGCCCTCTCGCAGGTACACCTGAACCTGGACTTTGACCAGCGCTTCGGCGCAGAGCGCGTGGGCGCGTACGAACGCCTGCTGCTGGACGTGATTGCCGGCCGCCTGAATCTGTTCGTGCGCAGTGACGAGCAGGAAGAAGCCTGGCGCTGGGTTGAACCCATCCTGCAGTACTGGAAGAACGATCCTGCAGGCCCCCGTCCCTATGCCGCAGGCAGCTGGGGCCCACGGGCCGCCAGCGCAATGATTGCGCGCGATGGGAATTGCTGGAGCGAAGAGATGTGATTCGGGACGGAGGCGACGCAAGCATCGCCTCTTCCGATTCACCAGGCCAGCGATCGGCAGCTGCAGCGCACGACTGCAGCAGATGGAATCAAGCAGATGTAAACGCCTTCGCATGCTCCGCAAGGTGCATCGCGTGGGCCTGCTCGTAGTCGCGGCGCTCCAAGGCACCGTAAGCAAAGTGCGGACGCAGCGGGCCGGAATGCTGCAGAAAAGCCTGAGCTGCGGCTTCCAGGCGCTGAAGTGCAGAGGCTGGGTCCTGCGCTGGCGCCGGCAGCGGGGCGGCCGATGGAATGGGCTCGTTGATGTCGTGCTGCATGTAGCCACGGGCACGGAACACAGCAAACGCAGCCGCACCGGCCGTCTGCTGGAACAGAGGTGAATACAGCTGCGGATAGCCCTGCAGCGAATATTCAATGCTCTGCGCACAGTGCTCCAGCGTTTGGGACCAAGACCACCGCGCAGCGGCAGACGACGGCTGCGTTTGGGAATGCGCCTGCAACTGCCGCATGCCTTCCAGGGCCTGCTCCAGTGAATGCCATGGTGGTGGATGTTGGCCTGCCGTCAAGCGGGACACGCCCCACCCGATGGCAGCGGCGCCGCCCGCTGAAGCCACCAGCACGGATCGCCGCCGCCAGCGGGCTGGGCTGGGGCGTGGGTTGGAGGCAGAGCTGGAGGGTGCAGGCTGGTGAGACATGGGCGCAGTCGCGGTGATGGCAACTGGCGCATTGTGCGCAGCGGTGGGCCCATTCGCCATGCCCGCTAACGGCTGAAGGTCAGCCAGCCGACACGCCCGGCGCAGCAGCGCCCGAGGGCGCGACCAGCTCAATGGGCAAACCATCCGGGTCCGCAAAAAAAGTGAACAGATCGCCCGTGACCGGATCGGTGCGCACGGGTTCCACCGCCACACCATGCGCCGCGAGCCACGCCACGCTCGCGCCCATGTCGGCCACGCGCAAGGCCAAGTGGCGCAGGCCACACGCCTCGGGGTACGAAGCGCGCGGAGGCGGCGAGGGAAACGAAAACAGCTCCAGCTGCGTGCCATCGGGCAGCTGCAGGTCGAGCTTGTACGACTGGCGCTCGGCGCGGTACATCTCATGGACCACCGGCAGGCCCAGCACCTGGGTGTAGAAGTGCCGGGAGCGGGCGTAGTCCGACGCAATGATCGCGACGTGGTGCAGGCCCGAGATCTGTAACGGGTGGGGTGAGGAATCTGCCACGGCGTTCATTCGGTGCCCGCAATGTCCAGCGCGCGCGCGGCGCCGTGCAATGCGGGGGTGGCGGTAGGGTCGATGATCCAGCACGGAATACCGGCCAGATACGACTGAAAGCGCCCCTTGGACTCGAACCGCGCGCGGAACGAGGATTGGTCAAACCAGGTGCCCAGGCGCGGCACGATGCCGCCGCCCAGATACACGCCGCCCCGCGCGCCCAGCGTGAGGGCCAGGTTGCCCGCCACGCTGCCCAGAAAGCCGCAGAACAGGTCCAGCGCCTCCAGCGCCAGGGCGTCGTTCGACTGCAGAGCCAGGTCGGTCACCTGGGCGGCAGAGCTGACTTCTTTGCCGCCGCGCTGCGCCAGCCTGCGCAGCGCGTGGTACAGGTCTACCAGCCCGGCGCCACACACCGCGCGCTCGGCAGACACATGGCCGTAGCGCTCTTGCAGGATGGCCAGCACATCAAATTCCCGCTGGGTCTGCGCGGCCAGCGTGACGTGCCCGCCCTCGCCCGACAGCGGCACGCCGTGGCTGGCCCCCGGCGGGAACACCAGGCCCGAGACCCCGAGCCCCGTGCCCGGCCCCACCAGCGCAATGGCGCTGCCCGCCACGGCCGCACCGCCGCCCACCTGGCGCAGTTGCGCCGGGGCCAGCGTGGGCAAGGCCAGCGCCAGCGCGGTGAAGTCGTTGATAACCACCAGGCGCTGCAGGCCCAGCGACGCCTTGAGCGCACTTTGCGAGAAACACCAGCTGTGGTTGGTCATGCGCACTTCATCGCCTGTCACCGGGTTGGCAATGCCGAAGGCGGCCTCGCGTGGGATGGGAATGTTCACCTCAGCCAGGTAGGCGGCAATGGCCGCGTCTACCGTGGGGAACTGGGCGCAGGGCAGCACGCGGGTGTCGTGCAAGGGGCCATCAGGCTGGTCTTGCCAGGCCAGGCGAATGTTGGTGCCGCCGATGTCGGCCAGCAGGCGCAGGGGGGTCATGCGGTACTTTAAATAAAAACGGCCTCCAGCGCTTATTCAACAAGCGCCAGCAGCTATTATTTTCATAGCATTTGATCGACTGGTTTGCCACGACGGAGAACGCACCCGCAGGCGGGCTCCCTCTGTCACGCCAGACGATTTTCGCTGCTGGCGTCAAACCAGTGGGCGTTGGCGGGCTCTACGGCCAGGCCCACGGCGTCGCCGGGCTGCACGCGGGTCTGCGCATCCGTGCGCAGCGTCACGCTGCCTGCGGCAGTGTCCACCACCACGTAAGTGTCGGGGCCCGTGGGCTCCACCACGCTGACCTTGCCGCGCCAGGGGGCGCTGTCGTTCATCACCAAATGTTCAGGGCGCACGCCCAGCAGCACCTCGTTGGCGCTGGCCGGGGCTGCCAGGTTCAGCGCCGCGCCCTGGATGCCAAACTGCCCGCCCGTGGCCGCACCGCGCAACAGGTTCATGGTGGGCGAGCCGATGAAGGTGGCCACGTAGGTGTTGGCCGGGCGGTTGTAGATGTCGTCCGGCGTGCCCAGTTGCTGCACCACGCCGCCCTTCATCACCGCAATGCGCGAGCCCAGCGTCATCGCCTCGACCTGGTCGTGCGTGACGTACACGCTGGTGATGCCGCTGGCCTGGTGCAGGCGCTTGATTTCGGCGCGCATCTCCACACGCAGCTTGGCGTCCAGGTTGGACAGCGGCTCGTCAAACAAGAAGAGTTGCGGCTGGCGCGCCAGGGCCCGCCCCATGGCAACGCGCTGGCGCTGGCCGCCCGAGAGCTGGCTGGGCCGGCGGTCCAGCAGGTGGCTGATCTGCAGCATGGCCGCGACTTCATCGATGCGCTTTTGGCGCTCGGCCTTGGGCATCTTGCGCATCTCCAGCGCAAAGCCGATGTTGTCGGCCACGCTCATGGTGGGGTACAGCGCGTAGCTCTGGAACACCATGGCAATGTCGCGGTCGCGCGGGGGCATGCCCACCACGTTCTTGCCGCCAATGCGCACCTCACCTTCGGTCGGGTCGTCCAGACCCGCAATGATGTTGAGCAAAGTGGATTTGCCGCAGCCCGAGGGGCCCACCAGGATGAGGAACTCGCCCGGCGCGACGTGGATGTCCACGCGGCGCAGAACCTCCACGCTCTTGTCGCCGTTGCCAAAGCGCTTGTTGATGCCTGCAATTTCGAGTGATGACGCCATGATCTTCCCTTACCCTCTTAACCCTTAACTGCGCCAGCCGTCAGCCCGCGCACAAAAAACTTTCCGGCCAACACATAGATGGCCATGGTGGGCAGGCCCGCGATGATGGCGGCAGCCATGTCCACGTTGTAGGCCTTCACACTGCTGCTGGTGTTGGCCAGGTTGTTCAGGCCCACGGTGATGGGCTTGGACTCGGTGCCCGAGAACACCACGCCGAACAGGAAATCGTTCCAGATGTTGGTGAACTGCCAGATGAGCGTGACCATGAAGATGGGCGTGGACAGCGGCAGCACGATGCGCCAGAAGATCTGCCAGAAGTTCGCACCATCCATGCGCGCCGCATTCACCAGCTCCTTCGGAATGGCGGCGTAGTAGTTGCGAAAGAACAGCGTGGTGCCCGCCAGCCCCGCCAGGCAGTGCACCAGCACCAGCCCGGTAATGGAGCTGGACAGCCCCAGCATGCCCAGCACCTGGCTCATGGGCAGCAGCACCACCTGGAAGGGCATGAACACGCCGAACAGCAGCAGGCCAAACAGCACATCGCTGCCGCGAAACTTCCACAGGCTCAGCACGTAACCGTTGAGCGCACCCCACAGCGTGGAGATCAGCACGGCAGGCACGGCCATGGCCACGGAGTTCCAGAAGAACGGCCGCAGGCCATTGCAGTCCACGCCCGTGCAGGCACTGGACCACGCGGTGGACCAGGCCGACCAGTTCAGCCCGCCGGGCAGCGCCAGCAGCGAGGTGGTGCGAATTTCCTCCGCATCCTTGAACGAGGTGACCAGCATGGCGTACAGCGGCAGCAGGAAGAACGCTGCCGCCAGCAGCAGCACGCCATACACCAGCACGCGGCCGACGGAAGGGAAAAGTGAGGGCTTAGCGGTCATGGGGCTTGGAACGCAATTCGCTGTAGAGATAGGGAACCACCAGTGCCGCCACGGTGGCCAGCATCATGGTGGCGCTGGCCGCGCCCAGGCCGATCTGCCCGCGCGAGAACGACATGGTGTACATGAAGGTGGCGGGCACATCGGTGGCAAAACCGGGGCCGCCGGCCGTGAGCGCCATCACCAGGTCAAAGCTCTTGATGGCCAGGTGCGACAGCACCATGAGCGTGGAGAAGAACACCGGGCGCAGGGCCGGCAGCACGATGCGCCAGTAAATGCGCGGCAGCGAGGCACCATCGACCTGCGCGGCCTTGATGATGCTGTCGTCAATGCCGCGCAGCCCGGCCAGAAACAGCGCCATGGCAAAGCCTGCGCTTTGCCAGATGCCGGCAATCACCACGCAGTAGATCGCCATGTCGGTGTCTACCAGCCAGCCAAATTCAAAATTGGGAAAGCCCCAGTCCCGCACCATTTTTTCAATGCCCAGGCCGGGGTTCAGCAGCCACTTCCAGGCGGTGCCGGTCACCACGAACGACAAGGCCATGGGGTACAGATAAATGGTGCGCAGCGCGCCCTCGGTGCGGATCTTCTGGTCCAGCAGCACGGCCAGCAGCACACCAATGGCCAGCGAGCCACCCACGTAGCCCACGCCAAAAATGCCCAGGTTCTTGAGCGCCACCCACCAGCGGTCCATGGTCCACAGCTTTTCGTACTGCGCCAGGCCCACCCATTCGTAGTTGGGCAGCATGCGCGAGGCGGAGAAGCTCAGCACCCCGTTCCACACCATCAGCCCATAGATAAACGCGAATCCCAGCACAAAGGCCGGCGCCACCACCAGCTTGGGAAGCCAGGTTTCAAAAGAATTCTTCATGGAAGTCTCGGTTGCATCACCAAACGCGGTCCTGTCCAGTCACCACGAGTCATGTTGTGAACATGAAAAAAGGGGGGAGCGCCCAGAGCTCCACCAAACGAACAAAGTAACTACCTCAGACTCACTCGCTTTTTCACACTCTCACCACCACACCTCGTACTGCACGCCCACCAACGTGCGTGAGGTCTTGCCATTGGCACCAAACGTGGCGGCGTTGGCCACCGCGGCTGCCTGGTTCCAGTTGGCCTTGGTCACATACAGCCGCAGCTCGGGGCGCGACCAGAAGTCTTCGTTCAATGCCAGGGCACCGGCCAGGGTGACCTTGGACAAGCGCTGGTCCGCGCCCGCGCCCTTGCGCGTGGTGGTGGACAGTTCTGCCAGGCCCTTGAAGTGCTTGGTGAAGGCGTAAGAACCGCGCGCACCCAGCGAGAAGTCCTTGGTCTCCACGTTGGTCAAATCGGCCTTGTTGGTCTGATAACCAATCAAGGCCTGCCCGCCGAAGCGGCCCATTTGCCAGCCAATCGAGTCGGCGATACGGAAGACGCGCTTGCCCGCGCTCTTGCCATCAATCGACTCAAACTGCCCATCAATGCGGGCATGCCCACGGGAACCCTGCAGGAACAGCGCATTGCTCATGCCAGGCATGAGGAAGTCTTTCTGGTTGTGCGAGATAGAAATCCCGGAGCCAGAGCCCCCGTTGACCTGCCCTGTGCCGTTCACAGCCGTCAGCAACACCCGCAGCGTGCCGCCCGGATTCACATTGATCTCGGAGATGTCGGCATTGATGCGGCGAGCCTTCACGTTGGCCGGCTGGTTGTTGTCGAACTTGTCGCCGGTGAACACGCCCAGACCCAACTTGGCGCCGCCCAGGGGGATGTCGGTGACACCGGCGCCCTGGTTTTCTCCATAGTTCATCAGGAAGTTGTCCACGATGTGCACGTCCTGAATGCGCAGGCGACGCTGGCCCGCCCAGAACTTGGCCTCGGGCGCAAAGTCAAAGCCACCCATTTCCACATAGGCCTGCTGGGTGGTGATGTCGCCACTGCCCCACTTGGCGGGCATGTAGTGGACCTTCCACTTGATGCCACTGGTCTCGAACCGTTTGATCAGGTCGATTTCAATGCCGTTGTCTCCCTCGTTACCCAGGCGGTACTTTTGCAGCTCACCACCCAGGGCCAGGTTGCCCTTGACACCGTCGGTTTGGTTGAACACGGGGCCACCCCGTGAATAACCGGTGAACTCAAAGCCTGCTACATCCATAGCAAAGGCACCATTCGCGCATGTAGCGGCCAAAGCCACCGCCGTGCGGCGGTTTCTTGTCTGCATTGGGTTGTCTCCTCGTTACTTGTTTTTCGCGGCGGTCGCGATCTTCTTCATGGCATCGGCGACGCTGACCTTGTCGTCGTTCCAGAACTGGCTCACAGCGTCCTTGATGGCGCCTTCCGTGGCAGGGGCAATGGCCATGCCATGGGCCACGCTGGGCACCAGGCCGCCGGACTTGGCGGTATCGGCAAAGTCTTTGGCAGATGCCTTGGCACAGTCGTCAAACTTGTCCATGGACTGGCCTGCACGCACGGGGATGGAGCCCTTGTTCAGGTTGAAGACCTCCTGGAAGCCTGGGCTCATGATGGCGCTGGCCAGGTCGCTCTGCGCTTTTTGCGCAGCATCATCTTTCAGCTTGAACAGAATGAACGAGTCCACGTTGAAGGTGAACGCATTGGACGTGCCGGGCGCTGCGGCGCACATGAAGTCCTTGCCAGGAGCCTTGCCAGCGGCAATGAACTCGCCCTTGGCCCAGTCACCCATCAGCTGAAAACCTGCCTTGCCCTGGATGAGCATGGCCGTGGCCAGGTTCCAGTCGCGGCCTGGGGCGCCAGGGTCGGTGTAGGTCTTGATACGGCGGAAGGTTTCCAGCGATTTCTTCATGGTGTCGCTGGTCAGGGCCTTGTCGTCCAGCTTCACCAGCGCGTCCTGGTAAAACTTGGGGCCACCCACGCCCAGCACCACGGATTCGAAGGTAGTGAAGTCCTGCCAGTTCTGGCCGCCGTGTGCCACAGGGATCAGGCCCGCAGCCTTGAGCTTGTCAGCGGCGGCAAAGAATTCGTCCCAGGTCTTGGGCATGGCGGCAACGCCGGCCTTCTTCAGCGCATCAGAGCTGGCCCAGATCCAGTTCACGCGGTGCACGTTGACTGGGGCAGCCACATAGTTGCCCTTGTACTTCATCACATCGGCCACGACCTTGGGCAGCGCCTCGTCCCATTTCTCGGACTTGGCCAGGGCGTCCATGTTGCCCAGCACACCTTCCGATGCCCATTCCTGAATGGCAGGGCCCTTGACCTGCGCGGCCGATGGGGGGTTGCCCGAAATCACGCGGCTCTTGAGCACCGTCATGGCGCTGTCGCCGCCGCCGCCGGCCACGGCAAAGTCACGCCAGGTGTGGCCCTTGGCCTGCATCATCTTCTTGAGCTCCGCAGCCGACTTGGCTTCCCCGCCGGAAGTCCAGTAGTGCAGCACCTCCACCTCACCCGCATGTGCAGCCACTGCTGCTGCCAGGGCAGCCGCCACAGCGGCGACTTTTGTCAGTTTCCACATATCCCTTGTCTCCTGGTTGTTTGCCTGCGGCGGTGCACCACAGGATTGTTGCGTTCAGCGCAGCCCGTACTTTAATTACAATAATTAAAGAAATGCTCAGGGCTTTCCCTGAGGTGTGATCGGCCTCATTCACGAAGCGCTCGCAGGGGCTTTGCTATGCTCAAACCCATGGCCACGATACTGATCGTCGAAGACGACGCACTGCTGCAAGACGCCCTCACCGGGCAACTCAAGCAACTGAATTACGGCGTTTGCACGGCAACCAGCGTGGCGCAAGGCATGGCGGTTTTGCAGGACCAGGCCGTGGACGGCATCATTCTGGATCTGGGCCTGCCCGATGCTGACGGACTGGACTTGCTGACCTGGGCGCGCACCCGCATTGTGGGCTTGCCCGTGCTCATCCTCACCGCCCGTGATGGCATTGACGACCGCGTGCGCGGCCTCAACGCCGGGGCGGACGATTACCTCACCAAACCCTTCAACATGCAGGAACTGCAGGCCCGCCTGCAGGCCATGCTGCGGCGCGCGCGCCAGCCGGCCTTCACCCAGGCCACCAGCGCCCAGGGCGGGCCCAGCACCACCATCGGCAACCTGCAACTCGACCACCAAGGCCGCGTTGCCGCCCTGGATGGCCAGCCCCTGGAGCTGACACAGCGGGAGTGGGAACTGCTGGAGTTGCTGGTGAACCGCTGCGGCGAGGTGGTGACGCGCGACGACGTGCTGGCCGCATGGCGCGCCAGCCCCCCCGAGCCTGGCCAGACCGCCGCCCCGCTCAATTCCAACGCCCTGGAGGTGTACGTACACCGCCTGCGCAAAAAGCTCGATCAGTCCAGCCTCAACATCCGCAACATCCGCGGCCTGGGGTACATGCTCGAAAAGCCATGAGCCTGTCGCTGTGGCCCTGCAGCCATCGCCAGGGCAGTGGCGTTTTTGTGGCCTGCGCAACTCCCTCCTGAGGCCCATCCCATGCGCCAGGTTCCCGGTGTTTCTCTCCAGCGCAAGCTGTTGCTATGGCTGCTGCTGCCCCAGCTGGTACTGTGGCTTTCGGGTGGCTTTCTGGCGTGGCGCATTGCGCTGCAGAACGGCGAAAAAGGCATTGACCAGACGCTGACCCAGTCGGTGCGCGCGCTCGCGCGGCAGATCAAGCCGGTGGGCGATGGGCTGCTGGTGGACTTTCCCAAAGCCGCACAAGACATCCTGGAGCAAGACCCCGCCGACCGCATCACCTACATGGTGTCGTCCCCGCCCGGCCGCTTTCTGCTGGGCAACGCGCAGCTGCCTGCGCCGCCCGCACAGCCCATCACGCTGGGCGAGCCGTTGCTGTACCACGCACAGGTGGACAGCCGCACCGTGCGTGTGGCCTTGCTGGAGGTGGACTACGGCAGCGAGCCTGCCCGCCAGCGCCTGCGGGTGCAGGTGGCGCAGAGCCTGACGGTGCGTGAACGCATCGCGCAGGAGCTGCTCGAACAGCTGCTGCTGCCCATGGGCCTGATGGGCCTGGTGCTGAGCGCACTGGTGTATGCCGGCGTGCTGCGCGGCCTGCAGCCCCTCAAGCGGCTGGAAGCGCAGATTGAGCGGGCTGGCAAGCGCAGCCACAACGCAGCAGACCCGCTACCGCCCATTGAACTGACCTCGGCCCCGCAAGAGGTGTATTCCCTCGCCAGCACCATCAACCGCTTGCTGGAAGCGGTGGCCCGTGGGCAACAAAAGGAAAAGCGCTTCCTCAACGATGCTGCCCATCAGCTGCGTACGCCGCTGGCAGGCCTGATTGGCCAGACCGAACTGGCCCTGCACGAAAGCCATGAGCCCCAGGTGCGTGAGCGGCTGCACAAAGTGTTATCGGCCGCCCAGCGCAGTGCCCACCTGGTGCACCAGCTGCTGCAACTGGCACGGTCCGAAAGCAACGTGCCCATGCTGCCGTTGGACCTGCCGCAACTGGCCTGCGAAGTCGCCCGCGAATGGACCGCCAAGGCCCTGGCTGCGGGCATTGACCTGGGGTATGAAGGCGAGGAGCAACTCCGCGTGCTGGGCCACCCCCTGCTGCTGCGCGAAGCGCTGAACAACCTGATTGACAACGCACTGCACTACGCTGGCACCGGCGCCACGGTCACTGTGCGGGTGCACATCACCGCCCCTGGCATGGCTGCGCTGGCAGTGGAAGACGATGGCCCCGGGGTGCCCGCAGAGCATCTGGGCGACCTGTTCGCGCGGTTCTGGCGCGGGTCAGACAAGGCCGGCGGTTGCGGCCTGGGCTTGTCCATCGTGGACGAGATTGCCCTGCGCCATGCTGGGCAAACCTTTGCAGAGTCCATAGCACCCCACGGCTTGCGCGTGGGGATCTCGCTGCCAGCCCTGCCCTAAGAACCTGTCAAAGGCTGGCAGAAACCCTGCTCAGATGGCCTGAATCAGCTTTTCGAGCTTGACCGCATCCACTGCAAAAGCGCGAATGCCTTCTGCCAGCTTTTCGGTCGCCATCGCGTCTTCGTTCAAGGCATAACGGACGCCTGGCTCGTCGTAGGTCACGAAGGGCAGATCCATCGCCTTGGCGGCATCGGCGCTCAAAGCAGGCTGCAGGGGGGCTTCGGTGGCGGCCAGCTGGGCCAGCAGCTCGGGGGCAATGGTCAGCAAATCGCAGCCTGCCAACGCCGTGATCTGGCCTACGTTGCGGAAGCTCGCGCCCATCACCTCGGTGGCAATGCCAAAGCGCTTGTAGTGGTTGTAGATCTGCGTGACGGACTGCACGCCAGGGTCGTTGGCGCCAGCACGGGCGGCCTCGTCCCAGCTCGCGCCTGCCTGCTTCTTGTACCAGTCGTAAATGCGGCCCACAAAGGGCGAGATCAGCTGCACCTTGGCCTGGCCGCAAGCCACAGCCTGGGCGAACGAGAACAGCAGCGTGAGGTTGGTGTGGATGCCCTTGCGCTCCAGCTGTGCAGCGGCCTGGATGCCTTCCCAGGTGGCGGCGATCTTGATGAGCACACGGTTGATGTGGATGCCTTCGGCCTGGTACAGCTCAATGATGCGCTCAGCGCGCGTGACGGTGGCGCTGGTGTCAAAGCTCAGGCGGGCATCCACTTCGGTAGAAACGCGACCCGGCACATGCTGGAGGATTTCGCAGCCAAAACGCACCAGCAGGCGGTCAATCACCTCGTCCATCGCCCGCCCTTGCCACTTGGCCACGGTGTCCTTGAGCAGGGGGGCGTATTCGGGCTTCTGCACCGCCTTGAGGATCAGCGACGGGTTGGTCGTCGCGTCCTGCGGACGGAACTGGGCCAGTTGCAGAAAGTCGCCAGTGTCGGCAACCACGGTGGTGAACTGTTTGAGGGCGTCGAGTTGGTTCATGGCAATGGTCTCAAAAGTGGACAGCGAACAGGGCAAGGCATCGCGAATGACCGGGGGCACAGGCGGGCCAGCGCTGATAGCAAGTGTAGACGCGCACCGTTACCGGTAGCCCCCGCTGCATGAAACCAAGTTACATTGCAGTTACCTCGTTTCGTTTTCTGTGGATCTCCCATGCTTGAACGCATCACTGCATCCTTGAGTTCCCTGGCCCCGGCAGAGCAGCGCGTGGCCAAGCTGGTGCTGACCGACCCCCGCGCCTTTGCCCGCCTGCCTGTGCGCGAGCTAGCCGAGCGCGCCCATGTGAGCAAGCCCACCGTGGTGCGCTTTTGCCGCAGCATGGGCTACGACGGGCTGGCCGACTTCAAGCTCAAGCTGGCTGGCAGCGTGAGCGAGGGCGTGCCCTTCATCCACCGCAGTGTGGACGTGGACGACAAGACGGGTGATGTGCTGGTGAAGGTGGTGGACAACGCCGTGGCGGCCTTCCTGCAATACCGCAACGCGGCCAGCACCGTGGCGCTGGAGCGTGCGGCGCAGGCCATCTCTGACACCTGGAAGAAGGGCAAGCGCATCGAGTTCTACGGCGTGGGCAACTCGGGCATCGTGGCGCAGGATGCGCAGCACAAGTTCTTCCGCCTGGGCGTCACCTCTATTTCGAGCAGCGACGGTCACATGCAGGTGATGAGCGCCACGCTGCTGGGGCCGGGCGACTGCGCCGTGATCATCTCCAACTCGGGCCGCACGCGCGACCTGATGGACGCCGCCGACATTGCCCGCAAGAACGGCGCCGTCACCATTGCCATCACCGCCAGCGGTTCACCGCTGGCCAGCACCTGCAACATCCACCTGGCCGCCGACCACCCCGAGGGGTACGACCGTTACAGCCCCATGGTGTCGCGCCTGATGCACCTGCTCATCATTGACGTGCTGGCCACCTGCGTGGCGCTGCGCATCGGCAGCTCGCTGCAACCCATCCTGCAGCAGATGAAAGAAAACCTGCGGGCCAAGCGCTACGCGTAAGCGCCCGTTCCCCAAACCGGCTCAAAGGCCAGGCCCCAGGCCCGGCACCAGATCAATCCAGCGTGACGCCCGCGTCGCGGATCACCTTGCCCCACTTGGTCGTCTCGGCTGCCAGGAAGGCGTCACAGGCCTCGGGCGTGGTGCCTTCGCCGAAGGTGCCCATGGCTTCGAGCTTCGCCTTGGTTTCTTCGCTCTGGATGATGGCGTTCACCGCGTCGGACATGCGTTTGACGATGTCGCGCGGCGTGCCTGCCGGAGCAATCATGCTGGCCCAGGTGCTGCCCACCATGCCGGGGATGCCTTGCTCGATGAAGGTGGGCACATCGGGCAGCATGGGCAGGCGTTTTTCGCTGGCCACGCCAATCAGCGTGATGCGACCTGCCTTGGCAGGCTGGATGAGGTTGGGAGGTGGATCGAGAAACAACGGCACCTGGCCGCCCAGCAGATCAGTGAGCGCCGGTGCCGCGCCACGGTAGGGAATGTGCACCATGAACGTCTGCGTGAGCGACTTGAGCAGCTCGCTCGTCAGGTGCGCGGCCGAGCCGGTGCCTGATGAAGCAAAGCTCACCTTGCCCGGGTTGGCCTTGGCGTAAGCCACCAGTTCCTTCACCGTTTTAAACGGCGCATTGGGCGCCACGGCAGCCACCAGGGGCGATACGCCCATGAGCGACACGCCCACCAGATCCTTGCGCGGGTTGTAGGGCAGCTTGGGGTACAGCGTGGTGTTGGCGGTGAAGGCCGGAATCACCACCCCAAAGGTGTGCCCGTCGGGCGCGGCCTTGGCCACGGCTTCCACACCGATGATGCTGTTGGCACCGGGCTTGTTGTCGATCACCACGGGCTGGCCCAACTGCTTTTGCAGGCCCACGGTCAGCAGGCGCGCCATCTGGTCGGTGAAGCCACCGGCGGTGTACGGCACCACGATGCGAATGGGGCGGCTGGGCCAGCCGGACTGCGCCAGTGCGGGCAGCGCGGCCGTGGCCAGCGCAGCGCCTGTGGCCTGCACGATGCGGCGGCGGGAAAGGGATGCGTTCATGGTGTTGTCTCCTGTATCGTTTTTCAAGTAAAAATAGCTGCTAACGCTTTATGGATAAGCGCTAGCAGCTATGTTTTTAGTAGCAATCAGCCTTGCACATGCGGGCCGATGGTGGAAGGCCTGGGCAAGTCAGAGGGCCTTGATCAATTCAGGCACAGCCGTGAACAAGTCCGCCTCCAGCCCATAGTCGGCCACGCTGAAGATCGGTGCCTCTGGATCCTTGTTGATCGCCACGATCACCTTGGAATCCTTCATACCGGCCAAGTGCTGGATCGCACCCGAGATACCAGCAGCGATGTACAGCTGCGGCGCCACGATCTTGCCGGTCTGGCCCACTTGCAAATCGTTGGGGGCGTAGCCCGCATCCACCGCTGCGCGGCTGGCGCCAATGGCTGCGCCCAGCTTGTCGGCCAGTGGGGTGATGACTTCGTTGAACTTCTCGGCGCTGCCCAAAGCCCGGCCACCGGAGACGATGATCTTGGCGGCGGTGAGCTCGGGCCGGTCGCTCTTGGCGATTTCGCTGCCGATGAAGCTGCTCTTGCCGTTGTCGGCTGTGGCGGCTGCGGTTTCGACGGCGGCAGAGCCACCGGTGGCGGCTGCGGCGTCAAAGCCGGTGGTGCGCACGGTGATGACTTTGACGCTATCTGCGCTTTGCACCGTAGCGATGGCGTTGCCGGCGTAGATGGGGCGCTCGAAGGTGTCTGCGCTCACAACCTTGGTGATGTCGCTGATCTGGGCGACGTCGAGCTTGGCGGCCACGCGGGGGGCGACGTTCTTGCCGCCAGCGGTGGCGGGGAAGAGGATGTGGCTGTAGTGGGATGCGATGGCCAGGACCTGTGCGGCGACGTTTTCTGCGAGGCCGTGGGCCAGGCCTGCTGCGTCGGCGTGGATGACTTTGGCGACACCGGCGATCTGGGCTGCGGCTTGTGCGGCTGCTGCGGCGTTGTGGCCGGCGACGAGCACGTGCACATCGCCGCCGCAAGCAACAGCGGCGGTGACGGTGTTCAGGGTTGCGCCTTTGATGGAGGCGTTGTCGTGTTCAGCAATAACGAGAGTTGTCATTTCTTGTTCTCCTTAGATGACTTTTGCTTCGTTCTTGAGTTTCTCGACCAAAGCAGCCACGTCGGCCACCTTCACACCCGCGCCGCGCTTGGCAGGTTCAGTCACTTTGAGGGTCTTGAGGCGGGGTGCCACGTCCACGCTGAGGTCTTCTGGCTTGACGGTGTCCAGCTGCTTTTTCTTGGCCTTCATGATGTTGGGCAAGGTGACGTAGCGGGGTTCGTTCAGGCGCAGGTCGGTGGTGATGACTGCGGGGAGAGTCAGGGCCAGGGTTTCGAGGCCGCCGTCCACTTCACGGGTCACGCTGACTTTGTCAGCAGCCAGTTCCACCTTGCTGGCGAAGGTGGCCTGGGGCAGGTCTGCCAAGGCGGCGAGCATCTGGCCGGTCTGGTTGGCGTCGTCGTCGATGGCTTGTTTGCCCAGGATGATGAGCTGGGGCTGTTCTTTGTCGACCAGGGCTTTGAGGAGCTTGGCCACGGCCAGGGGCTGCAGTTCGGCATCGGTTTCCACCAGGATGGCGCGGTCAGCGCCGATGGCCATGGCGGTGCGCAGGGTTTCCTGGCATTGGGCCACGCCGCACGAGACTGCGATGACTTCGGTCACCAGGCCTTTTTCTTTCAGGCGCACGGCCTCTTCAACGGCGATTTCGTCAAAGGGGTTCATGCTCATCTTCACGTTGGCGATGTCCACACCGCGCAAGTCCGACTTCACGCGGACCTTCACGTTGTAGTCCACCACGCGCTTGACGGGTACGAGAACTTTCATGGGAACGTCTTTCCTTGGTTTTTGTTGTGGGTGTGCGGGTGGCACATTGAGAGCGGCTGACAAAACTCAGCGAAGCGGCCCTGGCTAGGCGTTCCGCCGCAGACAGTACAAACAGTACGACAAGGCGGAACAACGACGCCAGGGGAGTTTTGGGAGCTGCTCTTACTCGTTCGAGATGCCCTTGTCGCGGATCACAGCGCCCCACTTGGCGTAGTCGCTCTTGATGCGCTGGGCCATCTGTTCAGGCGACTGGAAGGCGGCGATGGCACCGGCGGTGAGCAGCTTGTCCTGGATTTCCTTGTCGGCCAGGATCTGCTTGACCTCGCCCGCGATGCGGTCCACCACGGCCTTGGGCGTGCCGGGTGGCGCCATCAGGCCGCCCCACGACACGGCTTCGTAGCCCTTGAAGCCCTGCTCGGCAATGGTCTTCACATCGGGCAGCATGGCCACGCGCTGGGGCGAACCCACGGCAATGGCGCGCAGCTTGCCTGCCTGAATGTGGGGCAGCGCAGCCACCAGGTCGGCATACATCAGCGGCACCTGGCCACCGATGGTGTCGGTGATGGCGGGCACGCCGCCCTTGTAGGGCACGTGCTGCATTTCAAAGCCACCCATCTGCTTGAGCAGTTCCATGCTCAGGTGGCCAAAGCTGCCTGCGCCCGAGCTGGTGTAGTTGAGCTGGCCAGGCCGCGCCTTGGCGTGGGTGATGAGCTTTTGCACATCGGTCACCGAAGGCATCTGCGCGGGGTTGACGACCACCACGATGGGCAGGTCGTACACCGTGGCCACGGGCGTGAAATCCTTCGTCGTGTCGTAGCCTGCCTTTTTGTACAGGTGCGGCGCCAGCAGCGTGGGCGTGGCGAGCATCATCAGCGTGTAGCCATCGGCCGGGCTCTTGGCCACCTGGGCCGCCGCGATGGAACCCGAAGCCCCTGCGCGGTTTTCCACCACCACCGGCTGGCCCAGCCGCTCGGACAGGCGCTGACCGACGATGCGCGAGGCCGTGTCGGTGGGGCCACCCGCCGGGAACGGCACCACCAGCTTGATCATCTTGTTGGGCCAGGCCTGGGCATGCGCCGGGGCCGTGCCCAGCAGACCGATGGCCGAGACTGCTGCAGTTGCGGCGAGCACCGCGCGGCGCGAAAAGGTGGCGGGGAAAAGGGATGGTTTGTTCATGGCGAAAACGTCTTGTCTTTCAGTGGTCTTTAGCGCTGCGTAGGCCCACGCCGTCCGAAACTGGCGCGGCCGAAGCGGGAGCAGCCGCGCAAGGGCCGCCCCGCCGCGCTGGCTGCGTCCCCTGCCCGCAACGCGCAGCGTTGCGAGAGCGGGGGAAGCCGCGCAGCGGCTCAGGGGGTTAAGGCAACGCTGAACAAGTCCTCCCGAGCGGCGCATCCCTGGCTCAGGACGGTCTGCGGCGTTGCAAATACTCGCCATAGCAATGGCTATGGCTGCGTTTTGCGCCTTGCAGCCCATCCCGATCCAGGGCCCGCCGCATCGCGAGGACTTATTCAACGTCGCCTCAATCAAGCTTTGCGCCAGAGACCTTCACCACCCGCTCCCACACAGGCGCATCTTTCTTGAACTGGGCGTTGAACTGCTCGGGGCTGCTACCCACCGGGATGAAGCCCATCTGCTGGATGCGCTCGCGCACTTCGGGCATGGCGATCACGGCCTGCAGCTCGGTGCCCAGGCGGGCCACCACTTCAGGAGGCGTCTTGGCAGGGGCGCTCATGCCAAGCCAGCCGGTCACCTGGAACACCTCATCCTTGATGCCCTGTTCGGACATGGTGGCAATCTTGGGCAGCGCGTCCATGCGCTGCGTGCCGGTTACAGCCAAGGTCTTGAGTCGGCCTGACTCGATATAGGGCCGAGCCGACTGCAGGCTGGCAAACGCCATCTGGAGCTGACCGCCCACCAGGTCTTGCAGCATGGGCGCCTCGCCCTTGTAGGGCACATGGTTCATGTCGGCCTTGAGCTTGTCCGACAGCCACGCGCCCGCCAGATGGGCATACGAGCCCGCGCCCCACGAGCCGTAGGCGACCTTGCCCTTGTTGCGGTCGATGTACGCCATCAGCTCCTGCGCGTTGGACACCGGCAGTTGCGGGGGCACCAGCAGCACCACCGGCGCCAGGGCAATCTGCGTGATGAGGGCCTGGTCTTTTTGCGGCTGGTAGGGAAGGCGCTCGTACAGGAACTGGTTGATGAGCATGGTGGTGCCCAAAGACACCAGCAGCGTGTAGCCATCGGCTGGCGACTTGAGGGCGTGGTCGGTGCCGCTCACGCCGCCAGCGCCACCCCGGTTGTCCACCAACACGGGCTGGCCCAGGCGGGCCGAGAGCTTTTCGCCCAGGGTGCGGGCCGTGATGTCGGTCGCGCCGCCCGCCTGGTAGGGCACCACCAGCCGGATGGGTTTGCTGGGCCAGGCGTCTTTGCCCGCCTGGGCCAGGGCAGAACCCAGCAGGCCCGTGCTGCCCAAAGCGGCCAGGCCTTGCAATACGCTACGGCGGTGGATGTTCGATGTACGCATGTTTTGTCTCCTTGGGTTGTAGTGAAAACCGGCTGCAGCGCCCTATTTAAAAGCGCTAGCAGCTATTACTTATATAGCAATCAAAGCGGTGGCAGGGTCAGTACACCCTTGTCGCGCAGGGCTTGCAGTTCGGCCTCGGGCAGTTGCAGCAGCTGCTGCAGCACATCGCGCGTGGCCGCGCCCAGCGTGGGTGGCGCGTTGCGAATGGGCAGGCGTTGACCATCGAGGCGGTACGGCGGCGCAAACACATGCGTCGTGCCGGCCACGGGGTGCGGCATCTCTTGGAGCAGGCCGCCACGGCGCGTGCGTTCGCTGGTCAGCGCTTCATGCAAACCAGCCACCTTGCCGCAGGGAATGCCGGCGGCCGACAGGCGCTCCAGCAGCACATCGCGCGGGAAGCCGGCAATCAACTCCTTGAGCATGGGGCCCAGCACCAGGCGGTTCTTGGCGCGCTCCACATTGGTGGCAAAGCGGGGGTCTTCGACGATGTCGGGGCGCTCGATGACCTGGCGGCAGAACTTGTCGAACTGCGCGTTGTTGCCCACGCCGATGATGAGCGGGCCATCGGCCGCGTCGTACATGCCGTAGGGCACGATGGACGGGTGCGCGTTGCCATAGCGCTGCGGGTCGTGGCCCAGCAGCAGGGCATCGAGCCCGTAATAGCCGGTGATCATCAGGCCGCAGTCGTACAGCGCCATCTCGATGTGGCGGCCCTTGCCCGTGCGTTCGCGGCGGAACAGCGCGGCCAGCACGGCCTGCGCGGCGTACATGCCGGTCATCATGTCCACAGCGGCCACGCCAAACTTCAGCGGCGGCTGGCTGGCTTCCCCGTTGATGGCCATGAGCCCCGCCTCGGCCTGGATCACCAGGTCGTAGCCGGGCCGCCTGGCTTCGGGGCCAGAGCTGTCGTAGCCCGATACCGAGCAATAAATCAGATCAGGCTTGATGGCCTTGAGCTGCTCGTAGCCCAGGCCCAGTTTTTCGGCGCCACCGGTCTTGAAGTTCTGGATCACCACGTCGCACTGCGGCAGCAGGCTGTGGATGATCTTCACGCCTTCGGGGGTTTGCAAATCCACCGTGATGGACCGCTTGTTGCGGTTCATGCTGTTGTAGTAGGTGGTCTCGGTCTTGCCGATGCGCATGCCCCAGTCGCGGGTGTCGTCGCCCCGGCCGGGGTGTTCCACCTTGATCACGTCGGCACCAAAGTCGGCCAGCACCTGGCCGCACAGTGGGCCGGCGAACACGCGCGAAAGATCGAGCACACGCACGCCTTCGAGCGGGAAGTCCATGCCCTCGGGCAGCGATGGATTGGGAGATGTTTGCTGGGTCATGGCTGAGTCTCTTCATTGCCAGTGCGCGGTGCATTGACCTGGCGCAGGCGTACAAAATCGGCCGGGCGCTTTTCCAGAAAAGCGCCAATGCCTTCGCGGGATTCTTCGGTGGCTTGCGACTGCACCATGAGCTGTGCTTCCAGCTCCAGTTGGTCGTCCAGCGGCTGCGCATAAGCACTGCGGCACAGCGCCTTGATGCGGCCCATGGCTATATCGGGCCCGGTGCCCACTTGCGCAGCCAGCGCCAGCGCCTGGGCCAGGGCCCCGCCCGGTTCGGCCAGGCGGTTGACAGGGCCCAGCGCGTGCAGGCGCTCGCCAGAGATGCGTTCGCCCGTCAGGCACAGCTCGGTCAGCACCTGGCGCGAAACGAACTCGGCCAGGAAGGCGGTAGCACCGCCGTCGGGCGTGAGGCCCACCTTCACATACGCGACCGAGAACACGGCATTGCGCGCAGCCACCAGCATGTCGCAGGCCAGCGCCAGCGACAGGCCCGCACCGGCGGCAGCGCCCTCCACTGCGGCAATCACCGGCTTGCGGCAATCGCGCACGGTACGGATCAGGTCGTGCAGGCCTTCGAGCTTGGCGCGGCGCTCTTCAATGGGCAGTTCGCGGCGCCTGGCCAATTGGCGCAAGTCACCGCCCGCGCAGAAGTGCCCGCCCTCGCCCGTGAGCACGATGGCACCCACGGTGGGGTCGGCCTCGGCCTGCGCCAATGCCTCGGTCAGCGCCGCGTAGAGCGCGGGCGACAGCGCATTGCGCGCGGCCGGGTTGTTGTTGGAGAGCACCAACACCGCGCCCTCGCGGCGTTGCAGCAGAGGCAGTGGCTGCTCCATGGCCTCAGCCCTGGCCCAGCGCGATGAAGCGCGCCAGGTGGTGGTCTTCATCACCAAACTGGTGGTCCACCATGACGAGGCGCTTGGCGTAGTGCGACAGCGGCAACTCCCACGTCATGCCGATGCCGCCGTGCAGCTGAATGCTTTCTTCTGCCACCAGAGCGCCGATGCGGCCCATGGTGACCTTGGCGGCCGACAGTGCGCGCTCGCGCTCGGCGCGGTCGGTGCTGTCCATGGCGGCCGCGGCATTGATGACGGCGGAGCGGGCCTGCTCCACTTCGAGCAGCAAGTCGGCCATGCGGTGCTGCAGGGCCTGGAAGCTGCCAATCGGCACACCAAACTGCTTGCGCGTTTGCAGGTATTCCAGCGTGTGCTTCTTGGCCACATCCATGGCGCCCAGCGCCTCGGCACACACGGCCAGAATGCCCCAGCCCACGGCGCGCTCCAGCGTGGCAAAGCCCTGCCCTTCCGCGCCCAGCAGCGCACCCGCGCCGACTTGCACGTTCTGCAGCGTGACTTCGGCTACGCGGCCACCGTCGATGCGGCCCATGCCACGGCGTGTGAGGCGTGCAGCATCGGCGGGCACCAGGAACAGCGAGATGCCGTCTTCATCGTCCACCGCGCCCGAGGTGCGGGCGCTTACCAGCAGCATCTGCGCCTGGTCACCATGCACCACCACCGCCTTGTGGCCGGTGAGCAGCCAGCCGTCGCCATTGCGCACAGCGCGGGTCGTCACGCGGTTCAGGGCGTAGTGCGCACCAGGCTCTTCGTGCGCCAGGGTCACCACGGTGCTGCCGTCGATGATGCTGGCAATGTGTTCCTTTTGCGCTGCGCTACCGGCCAGGCCCAGTGCCCGGCCCACCACCAGTGCGCCCAGGAAAGGCTCCACCACCAGGCCACTGCCCAGGGCTTCAAACACCACGGCCACATCAAAGCCCGCGCCGCCAAAGCCGCCATCGGCCTCCGGGAACAGCGCGCCAATCGCGCCCAGTTCGGCAAAGCGGGACCACAGGGCGGGGTCCATACCCTTGTCGCCGTAGGCAATGTGGTTGCGGGTTTCGATGCCGTACTGCTCGGCCACGAAGCGGTTCAGGGTGTCCGCCAGCATGCGGCGGTCTTCGGTATGTTCAAAGTTCATCGCGGCAACCTCACAGGCCCAAGATCATTTTTGAAATGATGTTCTTCTGGATTTCATTGGAGCCGCCGAAGATCGACAGCTTGCGGTAGTTGAAGTAGTTGGCCGCCGCTGTCGCTGCCTCTTTCGGGCCCACGGGTTCTTCGGCATAGCCTTCGTACTGGGCTTCTTCAATGAAGGGCAGCGCGTACGGGCCCACGGCGCGGCGCATCAGCGACAAAATTTCCTGGCGAATCTCGGTGCCGCGTATCTTGAGCATGGAGCTTTCCGCACCGGGCACGCCGCCACCGGCCACGGCGGCAATCACGCGCAGGTTGGTGGTCTTCATGTTCTCCAGATCAATCTCGACCTGGGCCATGCGGGCGGCAAACAGCGGGTCCTGGTCCAGCGGCTTGCCGTTCTTCATGACCTTGGCGGCAATGACCTTGAGCTTTGCCAGCGCGGCAATGCAAAAGCCCACGCCGGCAATGCCCGTGCGTTCGTAGGTCAGCAGGTACTTGGCGTACGTCCAGCCCTTGTTTTCCTCGCCCACCAGGTTTTCCACCGGCACCTTCACGTCGGTGAAAAACACTTCGTTGACTTCCTTGTCACCATCGAGCGTGCGGATGGGGCGCAGCTCTACGCCGGGCGACTTCATGTCCACCAGCAGGAAGCTGATGCCCGACTGGGCCTTGGCTTCGCGGTCCGTGCGCACCAGGCAGAAGATCATGTTGGCGTGCTGGCCCTGGGTGGTCCAGGTCTTCTGGCCGTTGACGATGTAGTGGGCGCCCTGGCGCACGGCTGTGGTTTTCACCGAAGCCAGGTCCGAGCCCGCGCCGGGTTCGGAGTAGCCCTGGCACCACCAGTCCTCACCGCTCAGGATGCGCGGTAGCCAGTATTTTTTCTGCGCCTCGTTGCCAAACTTGATGAGCACCGGGCCCAGCATGTTCACGCCAAAGGGCACGATGCGCGGGCCACCGGCCAGGGCGCACTCGGTGTCGAAGATGAACTTCTCGACCGCGCCCCAGCCGGGGCCGCCGTATTCCTCGGGCCAGTGGTTGGCCAGCCAGCCGCGTTCGTTCAGGATGGCGTGCCACTCGTCCTGGTCCGCCTTGGTCAGGCGCTGGCCAGCCTTGACCTTGTTGGCGATGCGCGCGGGCAGCTTGTCTTTGAGGAAAGCCTGCACCTCGGCGCGGAAGGCTTCTTCTTCAGGGGTGAAATTCAGGTCCATGTCGGTCGTCGGTTTCAGGAATGGATTGCGTTGGATGGATCAGAAAATCTCGAACAGGCCAGCCGCGCCTTGGCCGCCGCCGATGCACATGGTCACCACGGCCCACTTCACGGAGGGGTCCTTGGCCTTGCGGCGCTGGCCTTCGAGCAGGATGTGACCGGCCAGGCGCGCGCCCGTCATGCCAAAGGGGTGGCCGATGGAGATGGCACCGCCGTTGACGTTGAGCCGCTCCATCGGAATGCCGAGCTGGCGTTGGCAATACAGAGCCTGCGAGGCAAAGGCCTCGTTCAGCTCCCACAGGGCAATGTCTTCGACCTTGAGGCCCGCGCGCTCCAGCAGGCGGGGCACGGCGAACACGGGGCCAATGCCCATCTCGTCAGGTTCGCAGCCCGCCACGGCAAAGCCACGGAAAGCGCCCAGGGCCTGCAGGCCACGGCGCTCGGCCTCTTTCGCTTCCATCATCACGCAGGCGGCCGAGCCGTCTGACAACTGCGAGGCATTGCCCGCCGTGACGAACTTGCCCGCGCCCTTCACGGGCTCCAGCTTGGCCAGGCCCTCCAGCGTGGTGCTGGGGCGGTTGCAGTTGTCCATGGTGGCCACCACCTCGCGGTAGGTCACCTCGCCCGTTTCCTTGTTCTTCTCGGCCATGGTGGTTTTGCAGGGCACGATTTCGTTGTCGAACACGCCGCTGGCCTGCGCGGCCGCCGTGCGCTGCTGGCTTTGCAGCGAGAAAGCGTCCTGGTCTTCACGCGTGATGCCGTAGCGCTGCGCCACCACGTCGGCGGTGTCGATCATTTCCATGAACAGCGCGGGCTTGTGTTCCACCAGCCAGGGGTCCAGGTGCGATGCACCGCTGCGGCCGGCGGGGTTCATCAGCGAAATGCTTTCCACACCACCGGCCACCATGGCTGGCACGCCTTCGAGCACGATGCGCCCGGCGGCCACGGCAATGGCCTGCAGGCCAGAGGAGCAGAAACGGTTGATGACGGTGCCACCCACGGTGACGGGCAGGCCTGCGCGCAGCGCCGTCTGGCGGCCAATGTTGCGGCCGGTGGTGCCCTCAGGGTAGCCGCAGCCCCAGATCAAGTCTTCGATCAGGCCGGGGTCAATGCCTGCGCGCTGCACGGCAGCCTGCACCGAGAAGGCACCCAGCTGGGCGCCAGGGGTTTGGTTGAATTCGCCGCGGTGCGACTTGGCCAGCGGGGTACGGGCGGTGGAAACGATGACGGCTTCGCGCATGGCGGGCTCCTGGGTGTGTGAGAGTGCTTTGTTTTTGATAGCTGCTAGCGCTTGATTCACGGGGCTTTCAACATGAAAACCCTTTGAAATCATTGAAATACAAGCGCTGGCAGCTCCTGTTTTTGATGACCGCTGGGGCGATCAAGCCGCCTTGTTCAGGCTGTCGAAATTGCGGCCTTCGGCCACCAGTTGTTCCAGCAGCGGCGCGGGCTTCCAGAACAGCGGGTCTTCCTTGGCAAAGGCCTGGATGTCGGCCCGCACCTTGTTCAGACCCGTCATGTCGGCCCACTTCATGGGGCCCCCACGGTGGCGCGGGAAGCCATAGCCCGCGACGAAGGTCACGTCCACATCCAGCGGGCGCAGGGCAATGCCTTCGGCCACCACCTTGGCGCCTTCGTTGACCATGGCGGCCATGTAGCGGCGCATGATCTCGTCGGCGCTGAAGCTGCGCGGCGTGATGCCTTTCTTGGCGCGCTCGGCATCCACAATGGCCAGCACTTCAGGGTCGGGCTGGCCTACGCGGGCGCCTTCGGGGTAGAGGTAAAAACCGCGCCCGGTCTTCTGGCCAAACCAGCCGCGCTCGCAGATGCGGTCGGCAATCTCCACGTACCGGGCCTTGGGGTCGCGCGTGGCGGCGCGGCGCTTGCGCGTGGCCCAGCCAATGTCTCCACCGGCCAGGTCCGTCACCTGGAACGGGCCCATGGCAAAGCCAAAGCCGCGCACGGCCGCGTCGATTTCGTAAGGGCTGGCGCCGTCTTCCATGAGGTAGTCAGCCGCCTGCTTGTACACGGCCAGGATGCGGTTGCCGATGAAACCGTCGCACACACCGGCGCGCACGGGCACCTTCTTGAGCTTCTTGGCCAGCTCGAACGCCGTGGCCACCACGTCGGCCGCCACCTTGGCGGGCACCACGATCTCCAGCAGCTTCATGATGTTGGCGGGGCTGAAGAAGTGCAGGCCGATCACGTCCTGCGGGCGGCTGGTGGCTGCGGCAATCGCGTCGATATCGAGGTAAGACGTGTTGGTGGCCAGCACGGCACCGGGCTTGCACACGCGGTCCAGCTCGCGGAACACGGCCTTCTTCACCTCCAGGTCTTCAAACACGGCTTCGATCACCAGGTCCACCTGGGCGATGTCGGCGTAGTCGGTGCTGCCGGTGTAGCGCGCCATCACGGCGGCCTTGGCGGCTTCAGTCATGCGGCCCTTGGCCACCAGGCCGTTGTAGACCTTTTCCACGTTGGCGCGGCCACGGGCGATGGACTCGGCATCGCGCTCGATCATGGTCACGGGCAAACCGGCATCCAGCGCGGCCACGGCAATGCCCGCACCCATGGTGCCGCCACCGATCACGGCAACACTGGCCACGGGGCGTGGCTGCGCGGCCTGGGCTTCAGGCACCTTGGCCACTTCACGCTCGGCAAAGAAGGCGTGGATGAGGCCAGCGCGCTGGGGGCTGTCCAGGCATTCGATGAACAGCGCACGCTCACGGGCCAGGCCTTCGTCGAACGGCAGTTGCACAGCGGCTTGCACGCATTCGATGATCTTGAGGGGCGAGAACAGGCCGCGGGCCTTCTTCGCGGTCTCGGCCTTTTGCTCTTCCAGCCAGGCCAGCGCAGCCTGAGGTTCGGCAATCGCCAGATCCCGGGTGCGGCGCACGGGGGCCTTGGCGGTGAGCAGTTCGCGCACATAGGCCAGGCCTGCGGCCTGCGCGTCGGCGCCTTCAACCAATTTGTCCACCAGACCAGCCTGCAGCGCAGCCTGGGCCTTGAGGTGCTGACCGCTTAGCATGAGGCTGGTAGCAGCCTGCACGCCCATCAGGCGCGGTGCGCGCTGCGTGCCGCCCGAGCCGGGCAGCAGGCCCAGGTTCACTTCGGGCAAGCCCACCGTGGCGGCGGGCAATGCCAGGCGGTAGTGGGCCGACAGGGCCACTTCCAGCCCACCGCCCAGGGCGGCGCCGTGCAGCACGGCCACGACGGGCTTGTCCGAGCCTTCGATGGCGCGGCAGACCTCCGGCAGCGCCGGGGGCACGGGCGGCTTGCCAAATTCGCGAATGTCGGCCCCGGCAATGAAGGCCTTGCCTGCGCCCACCAGCAGCACGGCGGCCACGGCCGCATCGGCCTGCGCCTGTTGCAGGGCGGCCAGCAGGCCCTGGCGCACGGCAGCGCCGAGGGCGTTGACCGGTGGGTTGTCGATGGTGACCACCAGCACGTCACCATGCAAGGCGGTGGTAACAACGGAAGAGGCGGAAGCGGCAGCGCCCATGCGGGGAGTCTCCTGGTCAGTGGCTGTTGATGACCGGGTGATTGTTGATGCGCGAAACTATCTTGACAATTACATAGTCCATTGACAGACTGTCAAAACGCTTTTGACAAAAGCGGCGCATGGCCTCATCACACCACCTTTGTTATGGAACTCACCTCCCTCACCGTGCTGGTGGACATCCTGGACGCAGGCAACCTGAGCCAGGCGGCCCGCAACCTGAAGATGACCCGGGCCAACGTGAGCTACCACCTGCACCAGCTGGAAAAGTCGGTCGGCGTGCAACTGGTGCGCCGCACCACGCGCCGGGTAGAGCCCACCGAAGTGGGCCTGCGCCTGTACGCGCATGGCCGAGCCATTCAGAACGAAATGCTGGCTGCGCGCGAAACGATTGCGACGCTGGGCCAGGGCCTGCAGGGCCGGGTGGGCCTGAGCGTGCCCAGCGGTTACGGGCAGATGGTGATGTCTGACTGGCTGATCGACTTCAAGCGCCTGTACCCCGGCATCGTGCTGGATGTGCGCTTTGAAAACCGGGTGGACGATCTGATCCGCGACGAAGTGGACATTGCCATCCGCGTGATGCCCGAGCCCCCGCCCACGCTGGTGGCGCGCGACCTGGGCAGCGTGCGCTACATTGCCTGCGCATCCCGCGCCTATGCAGAAGCGCAGGGCCTGCCGCAAACCTTCGAGGCGCTGCGGGCCGCGCCGGTGATCACCTCGGGCGTGGTGGGCAAGCAGCTGCGCCTGCGGGGCTACCAAGGCGAGCTGCGCCAGGAGGTGCTGCTGGAGCCAACCATCATCTCCGAGCACTTTCCGTTTCTGCGCCAGGGCATTCTGGCCGGGCTGGGCGTGGGCCTGGTGCCCGACTATGTGGTGCAAGACGCCGTGACCAGCGACGAGGTGCTGACTACGCTGAACGAATGGCGCCTGAGCATTTTCGGCACGCAGATGTTCATGCTCTACATGCCCGACAGGCACCAGACGCGCGCGGTGCGCACCTGCATCGACTACCTGCTGGGGCGAGCCCTGCCCACGCAGGCGTGATTGAGATCCACATACAAAAATAGCCTCTAGCGCTTGATAGATAAGCGCCAGAAGCTATGTTTTTGATAGCAAACCTCTACCCACAAACATGGGCAGAGGTAGCTATTGAGATCAGAAAGCGTACCGGGTGTGCGTTTTCACGCCCCCTCAGATGCGCCCTTCTTCCACCGCATGGCACGCAATGCGGATGCCGCCCAGCGTGAGCAGCTGGGGCCGCTCGGTGCGGCAGCGCTCGTTCACATGTGGGCAGCGTGGGTTGAAGGCGCAGCCCGGTGGCGGGTTGAGCGGGTTGGGCACCTCGCCCTGCACGGGGGTGCGGGCCTTGCCGGTGTCGTGCATCTTGGGGATGGCATCGAGCAGCATGCGCGTGTAGGGGTGGCGCGGCGTGTCAAACAGCGTGTGCTTGTCGGCCAACTCCACCAGGCGGCCCAGGTACATCACGCCCACCTGGTCACTCACATGGCGCACCACGGCCAGGTTGTGGCTGATGAACAGGTAGGTAAGCTGCCGCTCGCGCTGCAGGTCCTTCATGATGTTGAGCACCTGCGCCTGCACCGACACGTCGAGCGCGCTGGTGGGCTCGTCGCACACCAGGAACTCGGGCTCGGTGGCCAGGGCGCGCGCAATCGAGATGCGCTGGCGCTGGCCGCCCGAGAACTGGTGCGGGTACTTCACCATGTCGAGCGGCGACAGGCCCACCGACTGCAGCAGCTCGCCCACGCGTTGCTTAAGCTGGGCCTTGTCGGTGATGAGGCCATGCTCCTTGAGCGGCTCGCCAATGATGTCTTCGACCAGCCAGCGCGGGTTCAGGCTGGCGTAGGGGTCTTGGAAGATCATCTGGATGCGGCGGCGCATGGCCTTGGCGTTGCTGCCCTTGAAGGCAGCGTGGGCGTCTTGCCCATCAAAAGTGAGGCCACCGCGCGTGGGGTCATACAGGCCCACCAGCAGGCGCGCCACGGTGCTCTTGCCACAGCCGGATTCGCCCACCAGGGCCAGCGTCTTGCCCTTCTCGATTTCAAAGCTCACACCGTCCACAGCGTGCAGCAGCGTGCGGGGTTTTCCTTCCAGCACGCGGTTGAGCCAGGGGGCGGACACGTCAAAAGTCTTGGCCAGGTCGTGCGCCTGCACCAGGGGCTTGTGTGTGGAATTCACTGCGCTGCTCATGCGGCCACCTTGGTGTTGTCAGCAGCGTGCAGCCAGCAGGCGGCGCGGGTGTTTCCGGCACTCATCAGGTCGGGGCGGTCGGTCATGCAGCGGTCAAATTTCTGTGGGCAGCGCGGGTTGTAGGCGCAGCCCTGGGGAATGGCGTTCAGGCGCGGCATGGCGCCATCGATCTGGTTCAGGCGCTCACGGTCTTGCTCCATGTCGGGGATGGAGGCCATGAGGCCGGCGGTGTAGGGGTGCGAAGGCTGGTTGATCACATCGTGCACCGGGCCAATCTCGGCCACACGGCCGGCGTACAGCACGGCCACGCGGTCGCAGGTCTCGGCAATCACGCCCATGTCGTGGGTGATGAGCATGACAGCCGCACCGCGCGATTTGCAGATGTTTTTCAGCAGCGTGATGATCTGCGCCTGGATGGACACATCCAGCGCCGTGGTGGGCTCGTCGGCCACGATCAGCTTGGGCTCGGCCGCCAGGGCCAGGGCAATCACCACGCGCTGGCGCATGCCGCCCGAGAACTGGTGCGGGTAGTGGTCAATGCGCTCTTCGGCCGCCGGAATGCCGGTGTCCTTGAGCAGCTGGATGGCGCGCTGGCGGGCTTCGGCCGCGTTCACGGGCAGGTGGGCCAGGATGGTTTCCGTCAACTGGCGGCCCACTGTGTACAGCGGGTTCAGCGAGGTCAGCGGGTCCTGAAAAATCGCACCGATGCGGCGGCCACGGATGTGGCGCATTTCTTCGTCGCCCAGGTTGTCGATGCGCTGGCCTTCGAGCAGGATCTGGCCCGAGGCCAAACGGCCTGGAGGTTCGAGCAGGCCGATGATGGCCGCGCCGGTGAGCGACTTGCCCGCGCCCGATTCACCCACCACGCCCAGGATCTCGCCGGGTGCGATGGAGAAAGAGATGTCGTCCAGAGCGCGCAGGGTGCCGCGACGGCCTGGAAATTCGACGACGAGGTTTTTGACTTCTAGAAGGCTCATGGGAGTATCGATTTTTGTTCTTGTGATGGCTTAGCGAAGGCGCGGGTTCAGGGCATCACGCAGCCAGTCGCCCAGCAGGTTCACAGAAAGCGCAATCAGCACCAGCATGACGCCGGGGAACACGGTAATCCACCATTCGCCCGAGAACAGGTAGTCGTTACCAATGCGGATCAGGGTGCCCAGCGAGGGCGATGTGGGAGGCGCGCCCACCCCCAGGAAGGACAGCGTGGCCTCGGTGATGATGGCCGTGGCCACCTGGATGGTGGCCAGCACCATGACGGGGCCCAGCACATTGGGCAGCACATGCTTGCGCATGATGCGCAGCGGCGAGACGCCGGTGACGCGGGCTGCCTGCACATATTCCTTGTTGCGCTCCACCAGCGTGGAGCCGCGCACGGTGCGTGCGTACTGCACCCAGCCGGTGAGCGAAATCGAGATGATGAGCACGCCAAACGCCAGCGACTCGTGCGCGTTGGGGAACAAGGCGCGGCCCACGCCAGCGATCAACAGGGCCACCAGGATGGCTGGGAACGACAGCATCACATCGCACAGTCGCATCAGCACGGCATCGATCCAGCCGCCCCGAAAGCCAGCCAGCAAGCCCAGGCCCACGCCCACAACCACCGACAGCAGCACCGACGCCAAGCCCACCACCAGCGAGATGCGGGCGCCGTAGATCAGTGCAGAAAGAATGTCACGGCCCTGGTCGTCCGTGCCCAGCAGATATTTGGTGGTGCCATGCTCGCTCCAGGCGGGTGGCAGGCGCGCATCACTCAGTTCGAGCGTAGCCAGGTCAAAGGGGTTGTGCGGTGCCACCCAGCCGGCAAAGACCGAGCAGAACACGCACACCAGTGCAATCAAGGCCGCCACCATCGCCATGGGCGAGGTGCGGAAGCTGTAGCCAACGTCGCTGTCGAGCCAGCGGGCAAGTGTTTTTTTCATCGTAAGAACCAGAGGCATCCGCCAGCGCACCAGGCTTGTGGCCTTCGTGCGCTGCGGTCAACAGAAAAAGCGAAACAGGAAACAGCGTGGAATCAGGGCAGGCTGATCCACTTGAAGTACATGAAGTTGTCGGCCAGCTGCACGAGCTTGACCTTCTTGTTCACGCCCCAGGCCAGTGCTTGCTGGTGCAGTGGAATGTGGCCCACATCGGCGGCATGCAGGTCAAACGCTTCCTTGATGTAGGCGTTGCGCTTGTCCTTGTCCGTCTCGGCCTGGACCTTGAGGGTCAGCTCGTCCACCTTGGGGTTGCAATATGCCCCTAGGTTGAACTGGCCTGCGCCCTTGTCGTCCACGCAGCGCATGATGGCATTCATGACGTTGTGCGCGTCGTAGGTCGCGGGGGTCCAGCCCAGCATGTAGAAGCTGGTGTCGCGGCGCAGCACCTTGGGGAAGTACGTGCCCTTGGTTTCGGCCTGCAAGTTGATCTTGACATTGATGCGCGAGAGGTTGGCCGCCACCGTCTGGCAGATGCGCCCGTCGTTCACATAACGGTCGTTGGGGCAGTTCATCGACACTTCAAAGCCGTTGGGGTAGCCGGCCTCAGCCATCAGCTTTTTGGCTGCTTCCACGTCGTAGGGCAGTCGCTTCATCTCAGGCTGGAAGCCGTTGATGCCAGGGCCCACCAGTTGCGCGGAGGGGTTGGAAGCACCGCGCATCACAGTCTTCTTGATGCCTTCAATGTCGATGGCCTGGTAGAAGGCCTGGCGCACGCGCTTGTCCTTGAAGGGGTTCTTGCCCTTGACGTTGGAATACAGCAGCTCGTCGCGCTTTTGGTCCATGCCCAGGAAGATGGTGCGCAGCTCGGGGCCGGTGATGGCGCGGGTGTTGGCGCTGCTGTTGACGCGGTCAATGTCCTGCACGGGCACGGGTTCCATCACGTCCACTTCACCCGAGAGCAAGGCGGCCACGCGGGTGGCATCGTTGCCGATGGGGGTGAACACCACCTCGGTCACATTGCCTTCGATCTTGCCCCAGTAAGAGCCGTTGCGCGTGAACACCGTGCGCACGTTGGGCTGGCGCTCGCGCACCCGGAAGGGCCCGGTGCCATTGGCCTTGAACGATGCCGTGTTCTCCACCCCCTTGCGGCGGTCCACAGGCACGGTGGCCTGGTTGGTCTCGCACCACTTCTTGCTCATGATGTACACGAGCGAGAGCACGTCGGGCAGGATGGGGAAAGGCGTCTTGGTTTCAATCTCGACGGTATGGCTGTCGATCTTGCGCACTTCCTTGAAGTCGTTGGTGTAGCTCTTCATGTCCGAGCCTTCGACCTGGGTGCGGGCCAGGCTGAACACCACATCATCGGCGGTGAAGGGAGTGCCGTCGTGGAATTGCACGCCCTTGCGCAGCTCAAAGCGCCACACTGTGGGCGATGTCTGCTTCCAGCTGGTGGCCAGCATGGGAGTAAGGCTCAGGTCCTTGTTGCGGCCCACCAGGGGTTCGTAGACGTTGCCCGTCACGCTCAACTGCAGGCTCTCGTTGAGCGAGTGCGGGTCCATCGACAAGGCGTCGCCCTGGTTGGCGATGCGCACGGTCTGCGCGCTGGCTACAACGCCAGCTGCAGACAGGGCAACAAACAATGCTGTCGCGGCCATTTTCCGTTGGATCTTCATACGGTTCTCCTGGGAGGGGTTGGGAATTGCGGGTGTGCCCATCATCGTCAAACGGGTTGCTTCAAGGCGTGGGCAGCGGCATGGCCTGCTCGATCAGGCTCGCATGCAAGGCCGAGCCCAGCGGCAGGATGTCGTCATTGAAGTCGTAGCGGCTGTTGTGCAACGCACTGCCGCTGGCGCCGGTGCCCTGCCCTATGCGCAGGTAGGCGCCAGGTTTGGTCTGCAGCATGAAAGAGAAGTCCTCGGCGCCCATGCTGGGCTCCAGGTCGCGCACCACATGGTCCGCCCCCACCAGAGATTCGGCCACATCGCCAGCAAACAGCGCCTCGCTCTCGGTGTTGATGGTGGCAGGGTAAATGCGCTCGTAATGCACCGTGGCGGTAGCACCAAAGCCCAGGGCAATGGCGTTGCACAGATCTTTAAGGCGGTTCTCCACCATCTCCTGCACGAGGGGATCGAAAGTGCGCACCGTGCCCACCAGCGTGGCCGAACCGGGCAGCACACTGAACGCGCCCAACTCGCCAGCCTTCATCGCGCACAGGCTGATGACTGCGCTCTCAATCGGGCGCACGTTGCGCGAGACGATGCTCTGCGCCGCCGTGATGATGTGGGCTGCCACCAGCACCACGTCCACCGTTTGGTAGGCGTGTGCGCCATGGCCGCCACGGCCTGTGATCTCGATGGTGATGCGGTCTGCCGCGGCCATCATGGGGCCGGGGTTGATGCCGATCGTGCCCGGCTTCATGGCAGGCCAGTTGTGCATGGCGTAGATGGACTGCACCGGAAAGCGGTCAAACAATCCGTCTTCCATCATTACCCGCGCACCGGCAAAGCCTTCCTCGCCCGGCTGGAATACCAGCACGGCCGTGCCGTCGAAGTTACGCGTCTGCGCAAGGTAACGCGCCGCTCCCACCAGCATGGCCGTGTGCCCGTCATGGCCGCAACCGTGCATCAGCCCCGGCTTGCAAGACTTCCAGGAAAAGTCGTTGTGCTCCGTCAGCGGCAATGCATCCATGTCAGCCCGCAAGCCCACCATGGCGCCGCTGGCCACGCTGCGCCCACGAATCACCGCCACGATGCCTGTGCGGCCGATGCCTTGGTGGATCTCATCCACCCCGCAGACCTTGAGCGCCTCTACCACCCGCTTGCCGGTGTAAACCTCTTCAAAACCCAGTTCAGGGTGCGCGTGCAGGTCGCGGCGCAATGCAGTCAGCTCAGGATGAAACTGGGCGATGTGGGCAAACGCCCGCCCGCCCGCTTTCAGGCGAGAGCCTTGCATCAGTGCCCCCCGGCCTTGCCCACGCGCAGGCGCGGGTCAACCACGAAGTACAGCAAGTCCACCACCAGATTGATCACCACGAAGATCAAGGCAATCAGGCACAGGTAGGCAGCCATCACAGGAATGTCAGCGAACGTCACCGCCTGGATGAACAGCAAGCCCATGCCGGGCCACTGGAACACTGTCTCGGTGATGATGGCAAACGCAATTAGACCGCCCAGTTGCAGACCCGTGATCGTGAGCACTGGAACGAGCGTGTTCTTGAGGGCATGACCAAAATGGATGGCCCGGTTGGACAAACCACGGGCGCGGGCAAACTTGATGTAATCCGTGCGCAGCACTTCCAGCATTTCAGCACGCACCAGACGCATGATCAGGGTGAGCTGGAAAATGGCCAGCGTGATGGCTGGCAAAGTAATGTGGTGCCAGCCCTTGGCTGTCATCAGCCCCGAGCTCCACCACCCCATCTGCACGACCTGGCCCCGACCAAAGCTGGGGAACCAGCCCAGCGTCACCGAAAACACCAGAATCAGCAAGATACCGATCAGAAAGGTGGGCAGCGACACACCCAGCAGCGAGATCGTCATGAACAGCTGGCTGGTGAAGGTACCGCGCTTCAGCGCCGCATACACGCCCATCGGAACGCCCACAATCAGGGCGAGGAACGCGGCTACCAGCGCCAGTTCCAGGGTAGCGGGGAAGCGTTCTGCAATCAGGCGCGACACCTTCGCCCCTTGGCGCAGACTCAGGCCAAACTCGCCTTGCGCCGCATTGACCAAGAAGTGCCAGAACTGCACGATGAAAGGCTGATCCAGCCCCAGTTGTGCGCGCAATTCACGAATTTGCTCAGGGGTAGCGTCCTGCCCCAGCAAGAACACCACGGGGTCGCCCACATACTGGAACAGCATGAAAGCGATGAAAGCCACCGTGACCATGACAATCACGGCCTGAATGAGGCGGCGCAAGATAAAAGCAAGCATCGGAAGGTCGAGTTTGTTTTCGAAAGCGTGTCAACGTCGCTTTTGGCCACGGTGACACTGGTTGAAATCGTCCGGGGTAGCGTGTGCGCCCCGTGCTGGGTACCAAAGCGGGTATTGTCGCGCCTCTGCCATACCGAGCAAGCCGTTGAGGCACCACATTTCACAGGTTCTGCAAAGGCCTAGCGATGTGTGGCGCCTCACCGGCTTCAATGGAAAGCCGGGCCACCGCGCGCTCGGCTCTCATTCACGGTCTTCTTGGCAGTACCTCAGTTCACCTTCACAGCACGCATGTCCACGCGGTTGTCTGCGCGGTGGATCATCTCCACGTTCTTTTTCATCGCCCAAGGAATGACCTGGTCATGCAATGGAATGTGCGACACCGTGTCATTGGACAACTGCAGCGCTTCGGTCAGCATGCGAGAACGCACGGGCGCATCGGTTTCCGCCTTGATGCGGTCCACCAGGTAGTCCATGCGCTGGTTGCTGTAGCGGCCCACGTTGTAGTTACCGTCACCACCCTGGCCCACGGAGCGGGTCAGCGACTGCAGGCTGTACAGCGCGTCGAAGGTGGGCACGCCCCAGCCCAGCATGTAGATGCTGGCTTCGTAGCGCTGGATCATCGGGAAGTAGTTCACCAGTGGCAGCGTGCGCAGCTTGGCCTTCACGCCCACGCGCGACCACATGGCGGTCACGGCCTGGCAGATGGCCTCGTCATTGATGTAGCGGTTGTTGGGGCAGGCGAAATCCACTTCGAAACCGTCGGGGTAGCCCGCCTCGGCCAGCAGCTTCTTGGAAGCTTCCACGCTGTAGGGGAAGCGCTTGCCCACCGCCTTGGTATAGCCCGCCACCTGCGGTGCCACGATGGTGCCCGTGGGCTTACCCAGACCGCGCATGATGTTGCGCGAGATCGTCTCGGCATCAATGGCCTGGTACAGGGCCTTGCGCACGCGCACGTCCTTGAGCGGGTTCTTGCCCTTGATGTTGGAGCCGGGAAGTTCTTCGCGGAACTGGTCCATGCCCAGGAAGATGGTGCGGTTCTCGATGCCGTCAATCACCTTCAGCTCAGGGCTGGCGCGCAGGCGGCCCAGATCCTGGGGCGTGGGGTCCAGCACCATGTCCACCTCGCCCGAAATCAGCGCTGCGATCCGCGTGGCATTGGACTTGATCGGCGTGTAGATGATTTCGGTCACGTTGCCGTCCATCTTGCCCCACCAGTTGGGGTTGCGCTTGAACACCATCTTCACATCGGGCTGCCACGAATCCAGCGTGTAGGGGCCGGTTCCCATGGCGTTGCGGTGTGCAAAATTCTCGTCCGAGCCCTTGATGTCCTTGGGCTCGACCGACTTGTTCTTTTCCGCCCAGGCCTTGCTCATGATGCGCAGCTCGGTCATCTGGCGCAGCAGCACCGGGTTGGGCGAAGACAGGATCACATCAAAGTTCTGGGCATCCACCTTCACCACTTTGCTGATGCCCTGCACGTAGGGGGTGAAGTTGGACGTTTTGGCCATGGCCCGCTGGATGGAGTACACCGCATCGTCGGTGGTCAGCGGCGAGCCATCATGGAACTTGACGCCCTGACGCAGCGTAAAACGCACCTGCGTGGGGCTGATCTCCTTCCAGGCTGTTGCCAGCACGGGCTCCACATCGAACGTCTTGCTGTTGTAGTACACCAGGCTTTCATACACGTTGGCATGAAGGCCGTTTTGCAGCGCATTATTCTGGGAGTGAATGTCCCAGGTCGAAATTTCCCCCTGACTGGCCCATTTGAAGGGCTTGGCTTGCAGTGATGGCGCAAACAGCAGCGCGGCAGCTGCAGCCACCGCCAAAAGACTGTGGTTGAGTTTCATGGAACCCTCTTGATTAAAAATTTTACTATGCAGTAAAGGTTGCTCTATAGCCAACGGGAAATCCCTGAATCCCCGGTGCTATGAAGGGCCTATATCTGCGCTGACAGCGCGTCCTTTATGCAAGGTTGGTGCCAGCTAAAACTTTCTTTTTATCTTGTCCGCGCGGGCTCACGCCTCTGGGCACGGCTGCGACATCGCTTCGCCGCTCAGCAACCCGGGGTAGGAGACACTGCACCGTGGCCTTGCCACCCACCGGGCCTTCTGGCCGCCTCAACGGAAGCACTCAACAGAGGGGAATCGGTCGCCCCACAAAACGTATAGGTCTGCATGAGCAGTCATGGTTCAGCACGCAAACCACGAGACAGCTTTGGACCACCCGAGCCGATACACAGGGAGTCGCAGGCGACGAACCGACTCACGAAAACAAATCGAGAAATGAAAAAAGCCGCCCGAAGGCCAATGCCAGTCAGTTAAGAGCTGACTGGCATTTTTTTCGTTGGGAATTTGGAAGCGCGTTTTTTGACGACCCTTGGGAAGCGGCGCCCAGTGCGGCGTGGCGGCAGCACGAAGTGTCGCGATTGCGCCAACAGGGCTGCCAACTGCTTGGGCAAGGTGCCGGCAGAGTCCAGGCTGGGGACCGCCAGTAAGTTCACGATGGCGTAGCTGGCTGTGTGGAAGCTGATGCGCTGGGGCTCGACCTGGACGTGCGCTGCCATCTCGCGCATCCAGCGGCGCAGCAGCGTGTAGGCGATCAGCACGCCCCACAGCTCCTGGCGCACCAGCGCGGGCTGCTTGCTGCGCAGCACCGGCTCACCCTCCTGCAGGGTCTGCTTGATCTCCCGGAACCCCAACTCGATCTCCCAGCGCTGGTGGTAGAGCTCGGCCAGCTCCTGCGCCGGATGCGTGCGGGGACACAGCAAGGATGTGATGAAGCGGCGCAGCCGTCCACCCACGCTCACCTCGATCAGGCGTGCCTGCCAGTGGCTGGGCAGATGCGGGTGTGCCTTGCGCGCTTGTGGGGACACCGGCATGCGGATCAGCGCATCGCCGCACGCCAGTTGCTGGACGATCTCATGGCGCAGATTGTCCCGCGCGCGCATCAACCAGTGGCGCTGCGTACCCGCAGCCTGCCAGTCCAACAAGAACGCTGCCGAGAAGTACGCTCGGTCAAACAGGGTCACGGAGTGATCCTCGCCGCGCAACTGCGCTGCCAGGCTCAATTCGCCGCAGTCCATGGCGCCGAGCTTGGCATCAAGCATCTCGTGGCTGTGTGTGTCCATCAGGCAAGTGGCGCGGATCTGCGGCCAGGGCAAGAGGCCATGCTGGTTGCTGCAGCTGCCCAGTTCGACTCGATTCTCAGGGGTGTCCGGGGCCGACCAGACCACACCATCCACAGCCAGTACGCGCAGTGGCTGGCGCACATTCACCGCAGGACGGCTCCAGGCTTGGGTCAGTAGAGCGAACAGCTCGGCTAAAGGCTCCTCGCCCAGGCGCTGGCGGGCTTGCACGCTGACGCTCGGCGCGGGCAACGCTTGTCCATCCAGACTCAAATCCAGCTGCTGCACCACCTGCCACAGTGGCCGATCTCGAAACAGCGCCAGTCCGATCACAAGCCACACGGCATGTTCGGCAGGCAGCTTGCGCCGGCGGATGGAGGCCTTGCCGCTGGTCCCCAGCGCCTGTGCGATCCAGGCAGGGTCTATCAACGCGCTGAGCTGCTCGAGGCGATCAGGTACTCGGGGCAGGGTCTCGCGCAAGGCGTTTGCAAGCAGGCTCATCAAGAAAAAAGGGAACGTGTTGAACACGTCCCCTTTTTACTGGATCAAGCCGCCTGCGGGCTTAACTGACTGGCATTGGCCCGAAGGCGGCTTTTAAGCTTTTGTATCAACAACTGGCCAAAGCCAGCTGACGATATTAGAAGCTGTGACTGATACCGAAGTCGTAACCGTTGGAGTTGCTGTTCAAACCAGTCACAGCGCCGTTCAGAGCTTGTGCAGCGCCGTTCTTGTTGGACAGGCGAGCGTACGTTGCGTACAGAGCAGTGCGCTTGGACAGGTTGTGCACGTAGCCCAGAGCCAGCTTGTTCGTACGTGGATCAGCACCAACGGTGTCGATCTTGTAGGTGGAGTAAGCCAGACGAACTTCGCCAGCGCCCACGGGCACCAGACCACCGATCAGGAAGCCCTTGCCGTCGTTGCCGCCGCTGATCTTGTCTTGGTTGTAGTGAGCCATGATCTTAGCCATGCCCAGGTCGTAGGAACCGCCCAGGTTCACAGCCTTGATGTTGCCGGCCAGGAACTTGGTTTCGGAGAAAGCGATAGCGGCGTTGATGGGGCCGTTAGCGTAACCAGCGCGCAGAGCCAGGCCGTTGCCGTCCTTCTTGTTCGCTGCGTTGCTCAGGTTTTCACCCATGTAGTACTGGACTTGGCCGTAGAAACCGCCCAGGTTGCCAGGCAGGAAGTAGCCGATGGAGTTCGAAGCGCGCCCGGCGGTTGGGCCACCCAGGCTGGAGTTCAGGGTTTGGGTCGTGCCAACACCGACCGTGCCAACACCGACCGTGCCGAACGGATCGAACACGGTCAGGTTCCAGAATTGGGGCGTGTAGTCACGGCCCAGACGCACTTCACCGAAGCCGCCGTTCAGGCTGACGGTCGAACGACGGTTGAAGGTCAAGCCGCCGCTGGTGACGCCGCTGGTGACGCTGCTTGCGCGTTGGTTGTTGGTGCTGGTGGCGTCACCGGAACCGTTGTCGTTGTTCAGGCCAGCTTCGAGCCAGAACGAAGCGGACAGACCGCCACCCAGATCTTCAACGCCACGGAAACCCAGACGGCTGCTGGAGTAGCCGGAGCTCTTCAGTTGGGACTTGTTGGCGACGCTGCCGGAACCGTAAGCGTAGGCTGCGTCAACCACGCCGAACAGGGTCACGGAAGATTGAGCCATTGCAGCGCCGGAAGCAGCCAGCACAGCCAGGGCAATCAGGGATTTTTTCATTGCGAGTTACTCCAAGGTTAAACATCGGGCTCCGGTACGGGGGGGGTCTATGGTGAAAGCACCTGCACAGTCCCGCCGGTTTCCCGGGCCAGCCTCCTGGTGGGGAAGTTGCTCTTATTGCACCAGACCCGGCCGGGTTTCGCAAAGGAATTCGCCCACAATCGCCCCGAAAGGGAAAATTCGTTGCAGTGTTGCAACATTTCAGTGCGTGCGGGCAAAATCACGATTGCTGCAAGCGACCCCTGTGCCTTGCCTGGTGTTTTTGTATCCAAGTGCAATTTTTGTTTCGACACCATTGCCTCCCGAAATTGCCTCCCGAAAGCTTTCCATGGACGCTTTTTTGACTGCCGCAGACAACGCGCTGCGCACACTGTTCGCCCAACCTCGCGCTTCTGCGCAGACACCTGCCCACGGTGTGCCCGAGGCGTCGCTCGATCCCGCACAGAAAAAGCTGGCAGGGGCCCTGATGCGGGTGAATCATGTGGGAGAAGTGTGCGCCCAGGCGCTCTACAGCGCGCAGGCGGCCGTCACCCGCGACCCCGCCCTGCGGGACCACCTGCAGGCAGCGGCGCGCGAAGAAACCGATCACCTGGCCTGGACACAACAGCGTCTGGACGCACTGGGAGCGCGCCCCAGTCTGCTCAACCCTCTGTGGTTCGCAGGGGCTTTTGCACTGGGGCTGGTAGCCGCCAAGGTCAGTGACCGGGCCAACCTGGGGTTTGTAGTGGAAACGGAAACCCAGGTGGCCGCGCATCTGCAAAGCCACCTCGACCGGCTTCCCGAACAGGATCAGGCGTCAAGGGCCGTGGTCGCCCGGATGAAGCAGGACGAGGAGCGGCACGCAGACCAGGCCCGTGCCGCTGGCGCGCTGGAATTGCCCGCCCCGGTGCGCCTGGCCATGAAAGGCGCCGCCAAGATCATGACCACCACGGCGCACTATCTTTGAACCCCCAGCTGGTTCACGCGGGCAGCAGGTGCACCAAAAACATACGCACAGCAGCCCGCTCAACTGGGCAGTCCAGACCACCACACTACCTCGTCAGGCCTCCAGCACCTCGTAGCCGGTGGTGATGTCGGCAGTCTTGCCCAGCATGATGCTGGCCGAGCAGTACTTGTCATGGCTCATGGCAATCGCGCGCTCCACGGCGGCTGGGGGGATGCCCTTGCCCGTGACGGTGAAGTGCATATGGATCTTGGTGAACACCTTCGGGTCGGTCTCGGCGCGTTCCGTCGTCAACTTGACGCTGCAGCCGCGCACGTCATGGCGGCCGCGCTTGAGGATCAGCACCACGTCATAGGCGGTGCACCCGCCTGTGCCTGCCAGCACGGTCTCCATGGGCCGGGGCGCCAGGTTCTGGCCGCCGTTGGCAGGGTGGGCGGCATCGGGGGCACCATCCATGGTCAAAACATGGCCGCTGCCGGTCTCGGCCACAAAACCCATGCCCGAGCGGGTTCCCGCCCCGCCGGTCCAACTGACTGTGCATTCCATTTGTTTTCTCCTGTATGACACGTGGTTTTTTCGCACGAAAAACCGAAACGAAAAGAATTTGATGCGAATTTTGCTGCATCGCAACAAGACTCGCGCTAAACTTCGCCCATGCATTGCCGCTTTCGAACAGAAAGGAAGCGGCAGGCGGCAAGAAGCCCGGAACCCGGCACTTGCCCCGCACCGATTGTCTCCTCCATCTCCTCAAAGGATGGATTAGCCCCAGGCCTCACGGCCTGGGGCTTTTTTTTGCCCCGGGTTTGGTCGCAATGAACCCAGCGTCACCCCGGCCAGCACCGCAGAGACTGCTCAAAAAAAAGGCACCAACCGCCCCCACTATGATGTGTGCCCCGCCTGCTCTGCTGGGCGGGTGATCCTATCGCCCCATGACACAGCCACTCACCCCCGCCGATTACCTGAAAAAAATCCTCACCGCCCGTGTGTACGACGTGGCCGTGGAGTCCCCCCTGGAGCCTGCCAAAAACCTGAGCCAGCGCCTGAAGAACCGGGTGCTCTTGAAGCGTGAAGACCAGCAGCCTGTCTTCAGCTTCAAGCTGCGGGGGGCGTACAACAAGATGGCGCACCTGACGCCTGCACAGTTGGAACGCGGCGTGATCTGCGCTTCGGCCGGCAACCACGCGCAAGGTGTGGCCATGAGCGCCAAGCGACTGGGCGTGCGTGCCGTGATCGTGATGCCCACCACCACCCCACAGCTCAAGATTGACGCGGTGAAGAGCCTGGGTGGCGAAGTGGTGCTGTTTGGCGACAGCTACTCGGACGCTTACGGCCACTCGCTCAAGCTCGAAAAGGAACAGGGCCTGACCTTCGTGCACCCCTTCGACGACCCCGATGTGATTGCCGGGCAGGGGACGATTGCCATGGAAATCCTGCGGCAGTTGCAAAGCCTGGGCAGCAACCAGCTCAATGCGGTATTCGTGGCGATTGGCGGCGGCGGGCTGGTCAGCGGTGTGGCCAATTACATCAAGGCCGTGCGACCCGAGGTCAAGATCATTGGCGTGCAGATGAACGACTCGGACGCGATGATCCAGTCCGTCAAGGCACACCAGCGCGTCACCCTGCCCGATGTGGGCCTGTTCTCGGACGGCACCGCCGTCAAGCTGGTGGGCGAGGAAACCTTCCGCATCGCCTCCGGGCTGGTCGATGAATTCATCACCGTAGACACCGATGCCGTCTGCGCTGCCATCAAGGACGTGTTTGTGGACACGCGCAGCATCGTCGAGCCCGCAGGCGCACTGGCCGTGGCCGCCATCAAACAGTATGTGGACACGCACCACACCGAAGGCGAGACCTACGCCGCCATTTTGTGCGGCGCCAACATGAACTTCGACCGTCTGCGCTTCGTGGCCGAGCGCGCCGAGGTAGGCGAAGAGCGCGAAGCCCTGTTCGCCATCACCATCCCCGAAGAGCGCGGCAGCTTCCGCCGCTTCTGCGAAGCCGTGGGCGCCCTGCCCGGTGGCCCGCGCAACGTGACGGAGTTCAACTACCGCATCAGCGATGCCGCCCGCGCCCACGTGTTTGTGGGACTGACCACGCGCGGCAAGGGTGAATCGACCACGATTGCGCAGCATTTCAACCAGCAAGGGTTTGAAACGCTGGACCTGACACACGACGAGCTGGCCAAGGAGCATTTGCGCCACCTGGTGGGCGGCCACTCGGCCCTGGCGCAAGACGAGCGCCTGCTGCGCTTTGTCTTCCCTGAGCGCCCCGGCGCGTTGCTCAAGTTCCTGAGCTTGATGCAGCCGACCTGGAACATCAGCCTCTTTCACTACCGCAACCAGGGGGCCGATTACGGGCGCATCCTGGTCGGCATGCAGGTGCCTGCCGAAGACACTGCCACGTTCGATGCGTTCCTGGACACGCTGGGCTACCCCTACGTGGAAGAGACGAACAACCCGGCGTATCGCCTGTTCCTGCGCGCAGGTTCTTGATCAAAATGGCCTCTAGCGCTTATTCAGCAAGCGCATGCGGCTACTGAATCAATAGCACCTTCAACACAACCGATGCAAGCCCTGCGCCACTACCTGCTGGCTGTGCAGTTCTTCACCCGCATCCCCGTCACGGGGCGGCTGGCTGCGTGGGTGGGTTACAGCCCGGCCATGCTGCGCGCCAGCGCGGCGCATTTTCCGGGCATTGGCTGGTTGGCTGGGGGTTTGTCATGCGCCGTGTTTGCCTTGCTGCACCAAGGGTTGGGGGCGCAGCAGCCGCTGGCATCCCTGGTGGCTGCGGTGCTGTGCACCGCAGCCACAGTGATGATGACTGGCGGCTTTCACGAGGATGGCCTGGCCGACGTGGCCGACGGCCTGGGCGGCAGCTACGACCGCGAGCGGGCGCTGGACATCATGAAGGACTCGCGCATTGGTGCCTTTGGCGCCATGGCCCTGGTACTGGCGCTGCTGGCCAAGGTCAGCCTGCTGGCGCTGCTGGGCTCGCACAGCCTGGGGGCGGCGCTGGCGGCGCTGGCGGGGGGCCATGTGCTTTCGCGGCTGTGGCCGCTGTTCATCGTGCGGTGGCTGCCGCATGTGGGTGACACGGCCCGATCCAAAAGCAAGCCACTGGCCGACCAGATTTCACGCGGCGCGTTGGCGGCGGCAGCTTTGTGGTGTTTTTTGCCTCTGGCGCTTGTCTATCAAGCGCAAGCAGCTATGTTTTTAATAGCGTCCATCACCGCCAGTATGGCGGCTGCTGCGTGGATGGGGCGCTGGTTTGCGCGCCGTCTGCAAGGTTTTACGGGTGACTGCCTGGGCGCCACCCAGCAGGTGGGCGAAATCGGTTTTTACCTGGGTGCCGCCCTGGCGCTGGGCGCGGCGCGATGAACTCGGCTGCGTGGTGGCTGGTGCGGCACGCGGCACCGCAGGTGGCACCCGGCACCTGTTACGGCGCGCTGGATGTGCCTGCCAACCCCCAGGCCACCCAGCAAACAGCACGGCGACTGGCCGAGGCCCTGCCAACAGCTACGCTGATGAGCCACTCGCCGCTACAAAGATGTGAGCAGCTTGCGCACTACCTGATTGCGCTGCGACCCGATTTGGCTAGCAACCCCGACCCGCGGTTGCGCGAAATGGATTTTGGCGCCTGGGAAGGCCGCCCGTGGGCCGACATTGCGCGTGGCGAGATCGACGCCTGGACGCAGGACTTTGCCCACTACCGCCCGGGGGCCGGTGAGAACCTGCACTCCATGCTCGCCCGTGTAGACGCAGCACGGCGCGAAGCCCTCAAGGCCCTGGAGCAAGGCCGCCCTGTGGCGTGGATCACGCACGCAGGCGTCACGCGCTGCGTGGCGTGGCTGAGCAATCACGGAGGCAAACTGCCGCTATCGCACCAATGGCCGCTGGAGGCGCCAGGCTGGGGAGATTGGGTGGTGATTCAACCCGGCTTTGCCGATAAAGCACCAGTGCAACAGGCGTAACGGGTCGTAGAAGAAAAAGCCCGCCTGCCGACCACAGCAAGGGGTGCACCCCGGAAAGCAGGACCGTTGAAAAAAAGAAGCCGTCAGCCCTTGGGCGGCATCTCCAGGCGCACCGTGGTGGGCCCGTCCACCGACGCACCCAACAACGCCTGGCGCGGGCCCAGCGACTGCAACACCAGCCCCGAATCCACCTGCGCGCCCACGCGGAACGGGCGGGCCGGTTTGCCATCCAGAGAGATCAACGCCGCGCCGCCACCGCTGCTGCGGCCCGACAGCACGCCCAGCAGCGCGAAGCGGCTGGAAGGCGCGGCCACGGCCACCGGTGCCGCAGGCCCGGCGGGTACTGCACCCAGCAGGCGCGCCAGCGCCATGCCATCCGGCGCGGCCTGGGGCGCGGGTGCCACGGGTGCCGCCATGTCTGAAGGCCGCGAGGACAAACGCAGCCCCCAATAAATCACACTGGCACCCGCAGCGGCCCACAAGACCAAAGTTGCCAGTCGGATGCCCCATTGAGAGTGTGTGTTTGTCACCATGTGGCGATTATGATTCAGCCGATTCGAGACCACCCCGAGAACGCTTGCAGTGAACACCCCCTCTTTCTTCTCTCTGCGCTGCGCACGCCGCAGCCTGGCCCGTGGCTTCACGCTCATCGAACTGATGGTGGTGATGGTCATCATCGGCGTGCTGGCCGCGCTGATCGTGCCCAACGTGCTGGACCGCGCCGACGACGCCCGCGTGACGGCCGCCAAGACCGACATTGCCAACATCGTCCAGCAACTCAAGATGTACCGCCTGGACAACCAGCGCTACCCCACGGCAGAGCAAGGCCTGCAGGCGCTCATCGCCAAGCCTACGTCCGGCCCCATTCCCAACAACTGGAAGCCTTACCTGGACAAGCTGCCGAACGACCCCTGGGGCCGCCCCTACCAATACCTGAGCCCCGGCATCAAGGGCGAGATTGACGTGATGTCTTTCGGCGCAGACGGGCAATCGGGCGGCGAAGGCAAGGACGCGGACATTGGCAGCTGGCAGTGACGCCACGCACCGCCGCCCTCGCGTGCATGTGCCCACATCATTGTTGGCCGACCTGCTGATTCCGCCGTGCCCGTGCGGCTGCCTGCCTTGAACCCTTTCCACACCGCCCGCCCGGCGCGTGGCTTCACGCTGCTGGAGCTGCTGGTGGTCATCAGCATCATGGCGCTGGCCACGGCGGGTGTTTCCATCGCCATGCGCGACAACGGCCAGACGGTGCTGGAGCGCGAGGGCGCCCGGCTTGCTGCGCTGCTGGAGTCGGGCCGGGCCCAGTCCCGCGCCACCGGGGCCATGGTGCGCTGGCGCGTGACGGAACAAGGTTTTCGGTTTGAAGGCCTGCCCCCTTCGGCGCTGCCCAGCCAGTGGCTGGACCCGGGCATCATCGTGCGCGGCCAGGCCGCCGTGGTGCTGGGGCCCGAGCCCTTGATCGGCCCCCAGCAAGTGATCTTGTCGCACCAGCAGCGGCCCGACCAGGCCCTGCGCGTGGTGACCGACGGGCTGCGCCCGTTCACCGTGGAGTCCATGCCTTGAGCGCGCAGCGCGCGGCTGGCGGATTCACACTGGTGGAAGTGCTGGTGGCGCTGGCCATCGTGGCGATTGCGCTGCTGGCGGGCACGCGGGCGGCCAGCACGCTGACGAGCAATGCACAGCGGCAGACGGACATCGTTCTGGCCCACCTGTGCGCCGAGAACGAGCTCGTCAAGGCACGTCTGTCGCGCCAGATGCCCAGCGTGGGCGACAGCACCGAGATTTGCGAACAGGCGGGGCGGCAATTCAGCGTGAGCGTGATCGTGCGCCCCACCCCCAACCCGCAATTCAGGCGCATGGACGCGCAGGTGTTTGATGCCGACACGCCCATTTTGCGTATCTCCACCATCATCGGAAGGAACTGAATGGCCACCCTGCGCCGCTCGGCTTTCTTCATCCATTTGCGCAGCCGCTGCTCCAGCGGGGCGGCGCCGTCAGTGCGCGGCTTCACGCTGATTGAGCTGCTGGTGGCCATCAGCGTGATGGCATTGATCGCCATTTTGAGCTGGCGCGGCATTGACGGCATGGTGCGCACCCAAGAGGCAACCCGCCAGCGCGCAGACGAAATGCTGGTGCTGCAAGCCGCACTGGCCCAGTGGGGTGCCGATCTGGACGCCCTGGCCCCGCTGGCACAGACCACACCCCTGGACTGGGACGGGCAAGTGCTGCGCATGACGCGTCGCAGCTCCGCCATCCCCGACGAAGGCCCCGTGGTCGTGGCGTGGACGCGCCGCGCCACCAACAACAGCGCCCAATGGCTGCGTTGGCAATCGCCCCCCGTGCGCACCCGTGCCCAGTGGCAAGAAGCCTGGGCCCAGGCGGCCCAATGGGCGCGCACACCGGGCGATGCAGACCGACGTTATGAAGTAGCGCTGATCCCCATCGATGGATGGCAGGTGTTCTATTACCGCGGCGGGGCCTGGTCCAACGCACTCTCCAGCGCGGGCACAACGCAAGGCACTGCGCCGGGAGTGGGCCAAGGCGCTGACCCCAGCAGCGCCATTCCCGAGGGCATCCGGCTGCAGCTCACGCTCTCGCCCGGCGGGGCCCTCAGCGGCCAGCTGGTGCGTGACTGGGTGAACCCCGCGCTGGGAGGGCGACGCACATGACTAAGCCCATGGCGCAGCACACCATTGACGAGCCCGCGGGCCGCCGCCGGCAGCGAGGGGCGGCCCTGCTGGCCGCCATGCTCACAGTCACGCTGGTGGCCACCTTGGCCGCCTCGGCCATGTGGCAGCAATGGCGCGCGGTCGAAGTGGAAACGGCCGAACGAGGCCGCGTGCAATCCGCCTGGATTCTGGTGGGCGCCCTTGACTGGTCACGGCTCATTCTTGCGTCCGACGGCCGTGCCGGTGGCCCCGACCACCTGGCCGAGCCCTGGGCCATTCCGCTGCAAGAGGCACGCCTGTCCACCTTCCTCGCGGCAGACCGCAACGTGGCCCAGGTGGACGATGCCAGCACCGACACCACGGAAGCCTTCCTCTCCGGCCAGATCACCGACATGCAAGGCCGCCTCAACCTCACCAGCCTGGTCGAAGGCGGACAGGTACAGGCCGGCGCCCTGCGACAGTTCACGCGGCTTTTTGAGCGCCTGGGGCTGCCCCCGCAGCAGCTCAACGCCTTGGTGGATGCCCTGCGCAACGCCCAGGCAGCGCCGGGCAAGGACGATGCCAACGCACCGCTGATGCCGCAAATGGTGTCTCAACTGGGCTGGCTGGGCCTGCCCGCCAGCACGGTGGCCGCACTGGCACCGCATGTCACCATCCTGCCCGTGCGCACCCCGGTGAATCTCAATACCGCCCAGCTGGATGTGTTGTGGGCCGCTATCGACGGCATTGACCTGGCCGGTGCGCAAAAGCTCATCGCGGCGCGTGAATCGCGTCACTTCCGCAGGTCAGACGATGTGAAAGAGGTGCTGGGCGCCAACATGCTGTGGGATGACCAGTTGCACGCCATCGCCTCACGCTACTTTGAAGTGCGTGGGCGCTTACGCCTGGGCCCCTCCACCGTGGATGAGCTTTCGCTGGTGCGAAAAGACGGCACCGTGGCCACCACGCTGTGGCGCCAACGTGGTGTTTTGGACCGCGATTCCGCCGCAGCCGCGCAGCCTCTGCGCTGACGCATTGCCAGCAGCGCATTACCGTCATGCCAGCCCCCTAAAATGGTTTGCAAAACCTGCCCATGAGCTCTCTGATCCTTACCCTGCCCCTGACGCCACCGGGCATCACCACCACCTACAGCTACGCGCTGACATCCGACGGCCACACGGCCGCGGCCCATGCGCACGCGGCTGCCGGTTTGCTGCCCGAGCCATCGCGCCCCGGCGGCGAAGTGGTGGCAGTAGTGCCCCTGGCCGCGCTGTCGTGGCAACGCGTGCAGCTGCCACCGGGCATTCCGCTGGGGGCCAACCAGCAGACACCCCGCCTGCGCTCCATTCTGGAAGGCCTGCTGGAAGACCGCTTGCTGGACGACCCCGCCCAGTTGCACTTTGCCCTGCAGCCTGGCGCCCGCGCTGGCAGCCCGGTGTGGGTGGCCGTGTGCGACCGCAGCTGGCTGCGCGACCACCTGCAGGCGCTGGAGGCAGTCGGCCGACCCGTATCTCGCGTGGTACCTGAATTTGCCCCCGGCCCCACCGCCAGTGGCGTCACCGAAATCTTTGCCATCGGCACTCCTGACGACCCGCAGATGGTTCTGTGCGGCCAGGGTGCAGACCACAGCGTCACCATGCTGCCGCTCTCGGCCGCCGTGCTGGCCTTGGCCGGTCTGACGCCGCAAGCCGACGACGATGCTGCCGCCCCCGTGGTGCGCGCCGACCCGGCGGTGGCCGAGGCCGCAGAGCGCACCCTGGGCCGCCCGGTCACGCTGCACACATCTACCCAACGTGCTTTGGACGCAGCACGCGGTGACTGGGATTTGGCGCAGTTCGAGCTGGCCAGCACCGGCCGCCTGCGGGCCATGCGCAAGGCGGGCTCCGCAGCCAGCGCCTTCCTGTATGGCCCCCAGTGGCGCGCAGCGCGCTGGGCGACAGGGCTGCTGGCAGCGGCGCACCTGGTGGGCCTGAATGCCTGGGCATGGCAAGAAAAGCAGGCCCTGGCGGCCAAGCAAGTGGCCGTGCGCGGCGCGCTCACCACAACATTCCCCCAGGTCAAGGTGGTCGTCGATGCCCCCGTGCAAATGGAGCGCGAGCTGACCCTGTTGCGCCAGAAGGCAGGCAGCGTGTCGCCCCGCGACCTGGAACCCCTGATGGCCGCTGCTGGCGGTGCCCTGCCCGATGGCCGCGTGCCCAGTGCGGTCGAATTTGCGCCAGGTGAACTGCGCCTGCGTGGCGTGACCCTGGCCCCTGATGAGGAATCTGTGTTCAACACCCGACTGCAAGCTGCGGGCTACCGCGCACGGACCGAAGATGGCACCCTGCTGGTGCGCAGCGAGGGCACGCCATGAGCCGCACCACCGCCCTGCAGGCGCGCTGGAAGGCGCTGGCACCGCGCGAACAAAACCTGGTGCTGGCCGCTGGCGGTATCGTCGCCCTCGCACTGGTCTGGTGGGTGGCCCTGGCGCCCGCGCTGGCCACGCTGCGCCAGGCCCCTGAGTTGCACCGCAAGCTCGATCAGCAACTGCAGCACATGCAGCGCCTGCAGGCAGAAGCACAGCAACTGCAAGCCCAGCCACAAACCTCGCCCAGCGATGCCGTGGGTGCGCTGCGCACCGCGCTGACGCAGCGCCTGGGCACTGCCGCGCAAATGAACGTGCTGGGCGACCGCGTGACGGTCACGCTCAAGGCCGCCCCTGCAGATGCCACCGCCGAATGGCTGGCCCTGGCGCGCACCAATGCGCGGGCCGTGACGGTGGAGGCGCGGCTGACGCGCAGCAACGCCGCAGCGCCCTCCAATGCCGGCCCGGCCACACTGGGCAATGCCGCCGCCCCTGCCGCTCCACGCTGGGACGGCACGGTGGTGCTGGCCCTGCCCGCCCGTTAATTTCTCACTCGCCCAGCCAACGCCCTACGCCGTGTTCAACCGCACCCGATCCAGCCCCCGTTCTGCCGATGCCGCCTTGCGCAGCAAGGCACGGTCGCGCTCGCGCGCACTGCCGATGAAAGCGGCGCGTGCACCCTGGGGCTGGGCCGTTGCGGGTGCCTTGGCGGGGGTGTTGCCGGCTATCGTCGCCTTCGCGCCAGCGCAGTGGCTGACGCAGCGCCTGGGGGCCGCCACGGGCGGACAGGTGCAACTGACCCAGGCCCGGGGCACCATCTGGACCGGATCGGCCCAACTCGTATTGACCGGCGGCGGCGCCAGCCAGGACAGCGCCGCCCTGCCCGGTCGGCTGGAATGGCAACTGCGCCCGTCATGGACCGGCCTGCGGCTCCAGATCAACGCCACCTGCTGCACCCCACAACCCCTGCAGGCGCAGGTTCGCGTGCAACTGGGGCAGGTGCGCGTGGCACTGCAAGACAGCCGTAGCCAATGGCCCGCTGCCGTGCTGGCAGGTCTGGGCACGCCGTGGAACACCCTGCAACCACAAGGGCAGCTGATGCTGCAGACCCAGGGGCTGGAGGCCGTCTGGTCCGCCGGCCGTATGGCCCTGGCCGGGCGCGCCCAGCTTGACGCCATGTCCATGTCATCGCGACTATCGACCTTGCGCCCCATGGGCAGCTACCGGCTGGAGCTGACGGGCGGCGAAGTGCCAGCCCTGGCGCTCAGCACCTTGCAGGGGCCTTTGCAACTGACGGGCAGCGGCCAATGGGTGAGCCAGCGCCTGCGCTTTGCGGGCGAAGCCTCTGCCGCGCCAGACCGCGAAGCGGCCCTGGCCAATCTCCTGAATATCATCGGGCGGCGCAGCGGCGCACGCTCCCTCATCACCGTGGGTTGACCCTATGACGACTTCCATCCTTTCGCCACGCCTGCGTTTTGCTATGAATAGCATAGCTTTCAGCGCTTTTCTGGCGTGCCTTAGCGGCCAAATTCATGCACAAACTGCGGTAGGCACGGGTACCAGCAGCGTGCGCGCCGGGGAGCCGGTCACGCTCAATTTCGCCAATGCCGAGATCGAAGCCGTGGCCCGCACCATGGCCACCATCACCGGGCGCAACGTGGTGGTGGACCCCCGCGTCAAAGGCCAGCTCACGCTGATCACCGAACGGGCGGTGCCGCCCATGGCCGCGTTCCAGCAATTCCTGGCGGCGCTGCGCCTGCAAGGCTTCACAGTGGTGGAGTCTGCAGGTTTGTACAAGGTGGTGCCGGAAGCCGATGCCAAGCTGCAGGGCGGCAGCGTGAGCGTGTCGCAGGGCGGCGTCACGGGCGGGCCTGCCGGTGGGCAGATCGTCACGCAAATCTTCAAGCTGAACTTTGAAAACGCAGCCAACCTGGTGCCGGTGCTGCGCCCGCTGATCAGCCCCAACAACACCATCAACGTGAACCCCGGCAACAACTCGCTGGTGATCACCGACTATGCCGACAACCTGCAGCGCCTGGCGCGCATCGTGGCGGCGATGGATGTGTCCAACGCCACCGACGTGGAGGTGATTCCACTGCGCAATGCGATTGCGGCCGATTTGGTGCCGCTGGTGTCGCGCCTGATTGATGGCGGCAGCAACGGCGCAGCGCCAACTGCCGTGCAGGGGCAAACCGACAACGCCTTCAAGACCACACTGCTGGCCGAGCCCCGCAGCAATTCGCTGATTCTCCGGGCCGCCAACCCTGCCCGCGTGGCCATGGTGCGTTCGCTGGTCGAGAAGCTGGACCAGCCGCCAGCACCCGGCAGCAGCGCATCCACCGGCAACATCCACGTGGTCTACCTGAAGAATGCCGACGCCACCAAACTGGCCACCACCCTGCGCGCGGCCATGTCCAGCGCCAGCGGCGCGGCCGCCACGAGCACAGGCGGCAATGGCTCGTCCACGCCCAGCACCACCACCGGCATCACCAACACATCGATGCTGGGCAGCGGCACCAGCAGCAGTTCCGCAGGCCTGGGCTCTGGCACCGCTCTGGGGGCTGGAGCCAACAGCAGCAATACCAACAGCAACCAGCCCTCCACCGGCGGGCAGATCCAGGCCGACCCGACCACCAACTCGCTCATCATCAGCGCGCCCGAGCCCCAATACCGCCAGCTGCGCGCAGTGATCGACAAGCTGGACGGCCGCCGGGCGCAGGTGCTGGTGGAAAGCCTGATTGTGGAAGTGTCGGCCAGCAAGCTCGCGCAGTTTGGCATTCAGTGGCAAGGCACCATCGGTGCGGGCAACAACGGCACGGTGGGCGTGATCGGCACCAACTCGGGCACAGCAGGCGCCAACATCCTGGGCGCGACAGCGGCCATTGCCTCGGGCAACGCCACCACCATCGCTACCGCCGTTGGCTCGCTGGGCGGCGGGCTCAACATGGCGCTGGCACCCCGCATCAACGGCCAGTACTACCTGGGCGCGCTGGCCAACTTCCTGCAAAACAGCGGCGATGCCAACGTGCTCTCCACCCCCAACCTGATGACGCTGGACAACGAGGAAGCCAAGATCGTGATCGGCAACAACGTGCCGTTCGTCACGGGCTCCTACGCCAACACCGGCGGCAATTCTGGTGCGGTGAACCCGTTCAACACGGTGGAGCGCAAGGACGTGGGCCTGATGCTGCGCGTGCGCCCCCAGATCAGCGAAAACGGCACGGTGAAGATGTCGATCTACCAGGAGGTGTCGAAGATCGACGCCGCCACGCTGAAGGACACCAATGGCCCCACCACCAGCAAGCGCTCCATCGAGTCGAACGTGGTGGTGGACGACGGCAACATCATCGTGATTGGCGGTCTGCTGGAAGACAGCTACTCGCAAGCCGAGGACAAGGTGCCGGTGATGGGTGACATCCCCGTGGTGGGTGCGCTGTTCCGCAGCGAGAACCGCTCGCGCAAGAAGACCAACCTGATGGTGTTCCTGCGCCCCGTGGTGGTGCGCGACTCCATGACCAGCGATGCGCTGATGACCGACCGCTACGAAGCCATTCGCGCGCTGCAGCAAGTGGTGCAGCCTGACAACAACCTGGTGATGCGTTCGGTGTCAGGCGCCCCCATCCTGCCACCGCTGGAGCCCCGCGCAATGCCAGCAGCAGAGCCTGCACTGCAGCCCGCCCCTGTTCCCGCTGCGGCACAGCCGCCCGCGCCCATGCCGCCACAAACGGCTGTGCCTGCGGCCCTTGCGGCACCAGCACCTGTCGTGGCGACATTGCCGCCCGCAGCGGAAGCGGAACCAGCTGAAGCCGCCCCATCGCCAGCGCCTGCCAAGGCACTGCAGCCCTCTTATTTCGTGAACGTTGGCATTTTTTCCAACGGCAAGACGACGCGCGACACCGTGGCCAAGCTGCGCAAAGCAGACTTGCCCGTGAATGTGCAGGCCGTGAACACCAACCGTGGTTCGCGCACCCGCGTGCGGGTGGGGCCCTTCAACACATTGAAGGCGGCCGACAAGGCAGCGGTATCGGTGCGGGCGCTGGCGCTCGAAGCCGACGTGATCCGCCAGTGAGGCACAGGCTCACCTTTTTGGCCCTTTTACCCCTCCGATAGAACCGCTGATCGACACGCCATGCGCCACCCCCTGCCCTATGCCTTTGCCCGCTCATCACAGCTTCTGCTGGAGGATGATGGGCAACAGCTTGTTCTCTGGCATGGCCCTGCGCCCGACGTGACCGCGCTGTCGGAGGTCTTGCGCAAGCACAAGGTGAGGCACCTGCTGTCGCTGGACGCTACCAGCCTGGCGCAGCGCATCAGCGCCGCCTACGCGCAGGGAGAATCGAGCGCTGCCACGGTGGTGAGCGAGGTCGAGAGCGATGCCGACCTCTCACGCATGATGCAGGACCTGCCTGCGGTGGAAGACCTGCTGGAAACCGCAGACGACGCGCCCATCATCCGCATGCTCAACGCCCTGCTGACGCAGGCCGCGCGCGATGGGGCGAGCGACATCCACATCGAGCCGTACGAGCGCCACAGCAGCGTGCGCTTTCGCGTGGACGGCACGCTGCGTGAAGTGGTGCAGCCCAACCGCGCGCTGCATGCGGCCCTGATCTCGCGCCTGAAGATCATGGCGGACCTGGATATTTCGGAAAAGCGCCTGCCGCAAGACGGCCGCATCAGCCTGCGCCTGGGCACGCGCGCCATCGACGTGCGCGTATCCACCTTGCCCAGCGCCCATGGCGAGCGCGCCGTGCTGCGCCTGTTGGACAAGAGCGAGAACAAGATCAGCCTGGAAGCCGTGGGCATGCAGGGCGAAACCCTGCGCCGCTTTGAGGGGCTGATCAGCCAGCCGCACGGCATCATTTTGGTGACAGGGCCCACAGGCTCGGGCAAAACCACCACGCTGTACGCTGGCCTGGGCCGCCTGGACGCCACGCGCAACAACATCATGACGGTGGAAGACCCGATTGAGTACGAGTTGCCCGGCGTGGGCCAGACGCAGGTGAACAGCAAGATCGACCTGACGTTTGCCAAGGCCTTGCGCGCCATCCTGCGCCAAGACCCGGACATCATCATGATCGGTGAGATTCGCGACTTCGAAACCGCGCAGATCGCCATCCAGGCCTCTCTCACCGGTCACCTGGTGCTGGCCACGCTGCACACCAACGATGCGGCCAGCGCCGTGACGCGCTTGATCGACATGGGGGTGGAGCCCTTCCTGCTGTCGTCCTCGCTGCTGGGGGTGCTGGCCCAGCGGCTGGTGCGCAAATACTGCGGCAGCTGCCACGGCAAGGGCTGCGAGGCCTGCGGCCACACAGGGTACGCAGGGCGCACCGGCGTGTTCGAGTTGCTGGTGACGGACGACGCCATCCGTGCACAGATCCACGCCCAGGCGTCAGAGGCCGAAATTCGCACCGCTGCCCTGGCTGCTGGCATGACGCTGATGCGCGAGGACGGAGAGCGGCTGATTGCTGCAGGCATCACCAGCCGCGAGGAAGTGCTGCGAGTCACCAGGGATTGAGCCCCGCAGCAGGTGAGGGCGCCCCACCGCTCAGGTGAAGCCTCCTACCTGGCAAACCGGCCCTATTCCATGGCCCCGGGTCAGGCCAGTCGGGGCACTGCTTGCCCCAGCAAGGCCGCGGGAGCATCGTGGCTGTAGCCATCGTCCTCGTGCCGACTCAGACGCATACCCTCTGCAGGCAGCTTGAACTGCGCCACCGCACGCGTGAGCTGCACAGCCTGTTCACGCAGCGATTCGGAGGCCGCGGTCGATTCCTCCACCAGCGCCGCGTTCTGCTGTGTCATGTTGTCCAGCTGGCTCACCGACTGGCTGATTTGCGCCACGTTGTCGCTTTGCTCAGAAGACGCTGCGGTGATCTCTTCGATGATGCCGGACACGCGGCGCACGCTGCTCACGATCTCTGTCATCGTCTCCCCCGCCTGGCTCACCAGGCGCGAGCCATCTTCAACGCGTTCCACAGACGATCCGATCAGGCCCTTGATTTCCTTGGCCGCTTCGGCGCTGCGCTGGGCAAGGCTACGCACCTCGCTGGCCACCACGGCAAAACCGCGCCCCTGCTCGCCCGCGCGGGCGGCTTCCACGGCCGCGTTGAGCGCCAGAATGTTGGTCTGGAAGGCAATCGAATCGATCACGCCGGTGATGTCGGCAATCTTGCGCGAGCTGGCAGTAATCTGGTCCATGGTGGTCACCACCTGCGACACCACGGCGCCGCCGCGGGCCGCCACTTGAGCGGCAGACGAGGCAAAGTCGCTGGCCTGGCGTGAAGACTGGGCGCTTTGCTGGATGGTGCCTGTCAGCACCTCCATGGACGAGGCGGCCTCTTCCAGGTTGGCGGCGGTCTGCTCAGTGCGTTGGCTCAGGTCGTGGTTGCCAGTGGCAATTTCCGAGCTGGCGGTAGAAATGTTGCTGGCAGCCTCTTGCACCTGGTGCACCAGCCCGCGCAGCGCATCCTGCATGCGGGCCATCGCGCCCACCAGTTGCCCAACCTCATCGCTGGAAGTCACGTGCACATCACGCGAGAGGTCGCCACCCGCGATGCGCTCGGCCAATTCACTCGCTTGCGAGATCGACTGGGTGATGGAACGCACGCTGAAGAACGTCAGCGGAATCAGCACGGCCAGCGCCAGCAGCAGGGCTACGCCAATCATTCCAGACATGGTGGAAGCCAGTGCGTCCACACCCTGGCGGGCTTCGTCCATCTTCTTGCGGGCATCCATGGCCAAGTCGAACAGCAGTTTATCGCTGGCCTCCATGTGCTTCTTGTACTTCTCGGCATAGGCACCGCCCACTGCCCCGTCAATCTGCGCACGCTCGATCTGCTCGAACACGGGCGAAATGCCGGCCTCGTACTCTTTCACTTCGGCCAGGGCCTTGTCGATGGCTTCTGCAAAGCTCGCATCGGCCGCCTGTACCTTACGCACATCGGCCATGCCCTTGTTCAGGTTTTGCAGCGACTTCTTCCACAAGTCCCGCCCATTCGACACTTCAATCGTGTTGTTGAAGTTGATGATGATGTCTTTTTCAGCGCGGCGCAGATCCCCCAAAGTGGTGCGCAACTCACCCATGTCGGTCAGGGTCTGCACCCTTTGGGTGAACAGCACTTCCAGCGTGTTACGGGTCCGCTCCAGCGCCAGGTATCCCATTGCACCGATCACGACCAGCAACACCAGAGAAAAGACAGTACCGAAATAAAGGCGGGTGCGAATGGAGAGTCGATTCAGAGCGTTCATGGCGCTTCCTTACACTTTTTAACAAATCGACTACAGGACAGCAACTTTGATGCCATTGAGATGTAGCGTTTGCCCTAGACGCCATAGCGCGCTGATGGAAAGTGGCTGCTGCCCCTGAAAATACAGTCCTCATGGGACAAGCCACGCCAGGCTGACACTGCAGACCACCCATGCCAATAGCTTGAGCAAACCCCCAAGGCAGGCAGCCTTGGGGCGAGTGAAAAACTGTGCACGACTGTAGAGGCCACGGCCATCGCGCTCCAGAGGGTATTCACCCGTGACCCTGCCATGAACAGGGAAACGCTCAAACCATTAGCGATGATTATTCAGCTTTCAGCGGCACATACAACTGCCCGCCATTGCGCTGGAATTCCACCGCTTTGACCTGCATGCCTTGTGCCAGCGCGTTCTGCTCATCCAGCCCCTTCTGCGCGGCAAAATCGCGCACTTCCTGCGTGATCTTCATCGAGCAGAACTTGGGGCCGCACATCGAGCAGAAATGCGCCACCTTGGCGCTGTCCTTGGGCAGCGTCTCGTCGTGGTACTCCTTGGCCGTTTCGGGGTCCAGGCCCAGGTTGAACTGGTCCTGCCAGCGGAAGTCGAAGCGCGCCTGGCTCAGTGCATCGTCGCGCGAGCGGGCGCCGGGGTGGCCCTTGGCCACGTCGGCCGCGTGGGCCGCGATCTTGTACGCGATGATGCCCTGCTTCACGTCGTCACGGTCGGGCAGGCCCAGGTGCTCCTTGGGCGTCACGTAGCACAGCATGGCCGTGCCCATCCAGCCGATCATGGCCGCGCCAATCGCGCTGGCGATGTGGTCATAGCCCGGCGCGATGTCGATGGTCAGGGGGCCCAGGGTATAGAACGGAGCCTCGTGGCAGGTCTTGAGCTGCTCGGTCATGTTGGCCTGGATCATGTGCATGGGCACGTGGCCGGGGCCTTCGATCATGGTCTGCACGTCGTGCTTCCAGGCCACCTGGGTCAGCTCGCCCAGCGTGTGCAGCTCGGCAAACTGCGCTTCGTCATTGGCATCAGAGGCGCAGCCGGGGCGCAGGCCGTCGCCCAGGCTGAACGACACGTCGTACGCCTTCATGATGTCGCAGATGTCCTCGAAGTGCTCGTACAGAAAGCTCTCGCGGTGGTGCGCCATGCACCACTTGGCCATGATGGAGCCGCCGCGCGAGACGATGCCCGTGCGGCGCTGCGCCGTGAGGTGGATGTAGGCCAGGCGCACGCCCGCGTGGATGGTGAAGTAGTCCACGCCCTGCTCGGCCTGTTCGATCAGCGTGTCGCGGAAGATTTCCCAGCTCAGGTCCTCGGCCACGCCGCCCACCTTTTCCAGCGCCTGGTAGATCGGCACGGTGCCAATCGGGACGGGCGAGTTGCGCACGATCCAGTCGCGTGTGGTGTGGATGTTTTTGCCGGTCGAGAGGTCCATCACGTTGTCGGCGCCCCAGCGGATCGCCCACACCAGCTTTTCCACTTCTTCTTCGATGCTCGACGTGACGGCCGAGTTGCCGATGTTGGCGTTGATCTTGACCAGGAAGTTGCGGCCAATCGCCATCGGCTCCACCTCGGGGTGGTTGATGTTGGCGGGGATGATGGCGCGGCCCCGGGCCACTTCGTCGCGCACGAATTCGGGGGTGATGATGCGCGGGATGCTCGCACCCAGGGGGTTGCCCATCAGGCGCTTTTCACGGCCTCCGTCGGCCATGTATTGCTCCATCCACTCGCGCTTGCCGTTTTCGCGGAGGGCCACGTATTCCATCTCGGGGGTGATGATGCCCTTCTTGGCGTAGTGCATTTGCGTCACATTGGCGCCTGCCTTGGCACGCAGGGGCTTGCGCTGCAGCGCGGCGGCCTCGGCACGCAGCTGGGCCAGGCGGGTGGCGTCCTCGCTCTTTTGCCCGTCGTCCAGCGCTACGGGCGCGCGGCCTTCGTAGTGCTCCACATCGCCACGGCCGGTGATCCAGCCGCCGCGCACGCTGGCCAAGCCCTTGCGCACGTCAATCAGGGCATCGGGGTCGGTGTAAGGGCCCGAGGTGTCATACACGCTGACCACCTCGCCATTCGTCAAGGCAATGTCGCGCACAGGCACGCGCAGGTCGGCGTGCAGCTGGCCGGGAATGTAGGCCTTGCGCGATGCGGGGAAAGGCTCACGCGTCAGCGCCAGCAGTTCGGCAAATTTCTCGCGGGTGATGGGGTCGGGGGCGTTCATGGTGCAGGTCTCCTGGTTCCGGTAGCGGTGGGTTGTGCTCCGGAATGGACCTGTGCACCCCTCGGGTGCGGCAGCACCTAAGGCAAGCGGTGCCCGCAATGGATGCAGGCACGGGACAAGAAGGTCAGCTCTTCTTCCGCCGGTATGAACCGGATCAAGTTCGTCGGGTTCGCAAGCTCGCCTGAATTTCTTCAGGTCTCTTGCATCTCAGCGCATCAGCACACCCCGGAGCAGGCGCGAGTATAGGCCAGCTCCGTTGTGGTGCTGTGTGGTCAGAGCAATCGCTCGAAGAGAACCACCACAAAGAAGACGACAGCGGCGATGGTCGTCCACTTGAGAATCACCAGTCCCAGCCGTTTGTAGAAAGCCTGCCCAGTGCCCACATAGAAGCCGAAACACACGGCAGATGCGAGCAACAGAAACAGGGCCAGCCAGCGGACGATCAGCATGACAGGTGATTTACCAGGCCCGCGCTGGCTGGGCGAAGCCAGCGGGTGCGGAACGGTCGTCCTCAAAGGTGACGACATCCCACGCATCGCGCTGGGCTAGCAGTTCACGCAGCAGCAGGTTGTTCAGGCCGTGGCCCGAGCGGAAAGCGCTGTAGGCAGCCAGCAGCGGCTTACCGATGAGGTACAGGTCACCCATGGCATCCAGGATCTTGTGCTTGACGAACTCATCGTCGTAGCGCAGACCGTCGCTGTTGAGCACCTTGTAGTCGTCCATGACGATGGCGTTGTCCAGCCCACCGCCCAAGGCCAGACCGTTGGAGCGCATCATCTCCACGTCGCGGGTAAAGCCAAAGGTGCGCGCGCGCGCGATGTCACGGCTGTAGTTTCCAAGCCCCAGGTCGAACTCCACGCGCTGACCGGTGGAATCCACGGCCGGATGGTCAAAATCAATTTCAAAGCTCAGCTTGTAGCCGTGGTACGGCGTAAGGCGCGCCCACTTGGCGTTCGCGCCTGAACCTTCCCGCACTTCGACCAGGCGATTGACGCGGATAAAGCGCTTGGGCGCGCGTTGCAACTCAATGCCTGCGCTTTGCAAAAGAAACACGAACGATGCCGAAGAACCGTCCAGAATCGGCACTTCTTCTGCGGTGATGTCCACGTAAAGGTTGTCAATGCCCAGCCCCGCACAGGCCGACATCAGGTGCTCCACGGTGTGCACCTTGGCATTGCCCACCGCGATGGTGGACGCCAGCCGCGTGTCGGTCACCGCCTCGGCGCGGATGGGAATGTCCACCGGCTGCGGCAGGTCTACCCGCCGGAACACGATGCCCGTGTCCGGCTGCGCGGGCCGCAGGGTCAACTCGACCCGCTGGCCGCTGTGCAGACCCACGCCTACGGCGCGGGTCAGGGTCTTGAGGGTGCGTTGCTGGAGCATCCGCGCATTTTAGTTTCTGCGCCGCCGCCCCGCATGCGCCGAGGTCTTGTCAGCCCTTCAGAGACGCGTACGTAGAGCTACCGCCGCGTTTTCACCTACTGTGCCGGCCCCATGCTTGGTCGCACAATTTGCACTCTGAGGGCCTTGAAAAATGCACTTTATGAACTCACTACACCCGCCCCGCAGGAGACTCCCATGAGCAAACTCAGTTTCAAGATGAAGGTCATGCTCATGATCGGCACAGCGCTTACGGCGCTGCTGATCATGGCCATCCTGTCCCTCCTCCAGGAGCGACGGCTGATCACCGAGTCCCGCAAGGACATGCTGACCACCGCCGTACAGTCCGCCCACAGCATCGTGGTCGGCTACCAGGCCAAGGCCGCCAGCGGCGCCATGTCGGTGGAAGACGCGCAGAAAGCCGCCAAGGACGCCCTGCGCATTGCCCGTTACGGCGGCCCCGAGGGCAAGACCGAATATTTCTACATCTGGACCACGGAGGGCGTGGGCGTGATGCACCCCTTCAAGACCGAATGGGACGGGCAGGACATGCTCGGCAAGGTCAAGGACGGTGAAGGCGCCGACATCCTCAAGACCATCTCCGACGCGCTCAAGGCGAGCAAAGACGGGCGGGTGTTCGTGCCCACCATGTTTGCGCGGCCCGGCCAGCAGACGCTGGTGCCCAAGCTGCAGTACGTGATTCGTGTGGACGGCTGGAACTGGATGGTGGGCTCAGGGCAATACACCGACGACATCGACGCCCTGGTGCGCAAGACCCTGCTGGCCGACCTGGTGCTGGTGCTGGTGGTAATGGCGGTGGTGGGCGGTGTGGGCTACACCGTGGCGCGCTCGGTGCTGCGGCAAATCGGGGGCGAGCCCAGCGAAGCCATCGGCATCATGTCGGAAGTGGCGCAGGGCAACCTGGACACGCAGATTCCCAACGCCTACCCAGGCTCCATGCTCGACGGGCTGGCGCACATGGTGACTTCGCTGCGCCGCCTGGTGACAGAAGTGCGCTCGGCCACCGACAACATTGCCACGGCATCCACCGAAATCGCCCAGGGCAACAACGACCTGGCGCGACGCACGGAAGACACCGCCAGCAACCTGCAGACCACGGCCAGCAGCATGGAAGAGCTGACCAGCACCGTGAAACAGACTTCCGACTCCGCCCAGACCGCCAACCAGATGGCGACCTCGGCCGCCGAAGTGGCAGCGCGCGGTGGCCAGGTAGTGTCGCAGGTGGTGTCCACCATGCAGGACATCAACACCAGCAGCAAGAAGATCAGCGACATCATCGGTGTCATCGACGGCATCGCGTTCCAGACCAATATCCTGGCGCTCAATGCCGCCGTGGAAGCCGCCCGTGCCGGCGAACAGGGCCGGGGTTTTGCCGTGGTGGCCAGCGAGGTGCGCAGCCTGGCCCAGCGCAGTGCGGATGCAGCGAAGGAAATCAAGTCGCTGATCAACGCCTCGGTCGAGAAGGTGGAATCTGGCACCGCTTTGGTGGGCAACGCCGGAGCCACCATGAACGAAATCGTGGCCAGCGTGCAGCGCGTGACCGACATCATTGGCGAGATCCGTGCCGCCACGTCGGAGCAGAGCCAGGGCATCGAGCAAGTCAACACGGCCGTGAACCAGCTTGACCAGATGACGCAACAGAACTCGGCCCTGGTGGAGGAATCTTCCGCCGCCGCCGACAGCCTGCGCGAGCAGGCCCTCAAGCTGACCGAAGTCGTCGCGCTGTTCCGCGTGAACGGCAGCTCGGCCAGCACGCCACGCCCACCCGCTCCACCAGCACCAGCCCGCGCTGCTGCGCCCCGCGCCGCCACAACGCTGCCCAAGGCCAAGACTCCTGCAGTCACGGCGCGCCCCCCCGCCCCCAAGCCCGCAGCGGCGCTGCCGCCCAAGGCCAGCCCCAAGCCCGCCTCTGAAGACTCAGGCGATTGGGAAAGCTTCTGATCACAAGGCGTTGGCCACCCACAAAAAATTGCTCATGTCAAGCCCTGGCCCGGAATTTCCAGGGTTTGAAATCATAAGCAGGGCAATAGGTTAGCTCTGTTTTGGGCCACTTGAAGTGACTGCTGCGTCGTGGGCTAGGTGCCACATAAGAGCGTCGGGAGAGAAAGCCGGATCGCACTTGGTCGTGCTGGATTGCCGGGAGGCGGCGGGCTTGTCGCACCATGATAGCCCAAGTGGCTTCGCAGCATCCAGAACGAAGAACGCGCAGCCGAAGGCTGCGCGTTCGATGAATGCCGTTGGATGGCACGCGACGCCATCAGGCCGGTTTCGTTGGCGCGCTCCGTATCGCCGAGCCCTTCCTGAATCCCCTGTCCCCCGCCATGAAGGCTTCCAGCATGTACGGAATCAGCGTCATGGCATCGACCACCTCGCCATACGCTTGAGCGTGCAGCGCGGCGTAGCAGTCGAGGTCGGCCTTGAGGCTGGCCGGGCACGAGAACGTGAGCTTCGTGCTCTCAGTCTTGGGAAGCGGCCCGAGCCGCAGCTTCTTGGTGGTGTTCATCGCATTGCTCCCCGGTTGAAGAACATTGGCTGGTACGGTCGCAGCACCAGATCGCGGTTGACGATGATCCGCACCGGCAGGCCCGGCCGCTCCGTCAAAGTCGGCTGGATGTTCATGTTGCGCCTGGTCATCTCCTGGCCCACCTGGTTGATGCTGTCTTGTGCGCTGTCGCGCCCAGCGATCACGATGCGGTTGCCGTTCTGCCGGTTCTCCGGCGCGGCCAGCTCGGCACCCACGCCCAGCAATGTGGTCAGCGCCGCACCGGCAAAGACGCGATCCCAGTGCCAATCGACACCATCCTCCAGGCCGGCATAGCCGGCCGGATCGGTGCCCGCGAGGTTGTCGAGCTTCAGCGAAGACGTGTCCGGCAGGATGATTCGGTTCCACACCACCTGCACGCGGCTTTGCCCGTAGCTCACCTGGCTGTTGTACTTGCCCAGGATGCGCGATCCCTGCGGGATCAGCAGGAACTTGCCCGTCGCCGTGTCGTAGACCGGCTCCGTCACCGTGGCGATCACGTCGCCCGGCAAATCAGACTTGATGCCCGTCACCAGCGCACCGGCGATCACCGTTCCCGCCATGACCTGATACGGCGAGGACGGCATTTGCAGACTGGTGGAATTACGGGTTTCCGTAGAGGCGCCTTTCAGGAAAGCCTCTTTCTGGTTTTGCCGGTTCTGCACGGCGGTTGGGTCGGCAGGCTGGGCCGCCGTCGAGGCCGGGCCAGCGGCCAGCGGGTCGAAGCCCGCCAAGGCCGATGCCGGGCCAGCTGCTTGCGCGGTCGCTGGCGCTGCGGTCTTGCCGGGAGTGCCTGAGCGGAAAAACACCGACGAGGCTGCGGCTGCTTCGGCCTCCTTGCGCCGCGCATCCTCCGGGTCATGACCCGGTGGCGCATAGGTCGGCGTCACCGGCTGCTGCGACTTCACGATGGCCGGGCCAAGGTCGCCGGGCAGCGGCGGCCCCAGCTCCGGCACCTTCGGCAGCTTGGAGTAGTCGGAGGGCAAGCCATCCAGCCCTTCAGACTTCGACACGCGATCGACGTTGTACAGCTCGGTCCGCTCGCCTGCGCCGCGCCGATGTGACTGCAATGACCAGATCGTGGCTCCCAGCACGGCGACCGACAGGCCGCCGGTGAGCATGGCCAAGGTGCGCCGGTTCAGGCGCGTTACCGGGCGCGGCTGGGCGCGCAGCGCCACCGCCTCGGGCGCGACCTTGCCCGCCTGCGCCGCAAGATCAGGGGAGTCGTCCTGGCTCATGGTCAGTTCCTCCGCGTTCCGTCCGTGCGCTCGATCCGAACCACATCGCCCTTGTCACCGCCCAGGCGCAACTCGGCCGCGCCGAACAGGCGATCCACGATGTAGTACGGCGAGCGGAAGCGGTAATTCACCAGTTGCCCATCGCCCTGGGCGCCGATGACGAACAGCGGCGGCAGTTCGCCTTGGGCGATGCCCGGCGGAAACTGGATATAGACCTTCTCGCCGTCATCGAAGGCGCGCAGCGGCTTCCAAGGCGGATTGCTGCCGCTGACCGCATAGCGGAACCGGATCTTCTCCAACGACAGCCCGGCATCGACCGGCGCGGCGGCGCTGGCCGCCTGCGCCTGGCGCTGCAAGGCCAGCATCTTGTCCTTCGGGTACTCCCAGGACACCGACGCCATCCACGTCTTTTCGGTAGAGGTCAGCTCCAGCAGATAGGTGCGCCGGCTGGTCGTGATGACGAGATTGGTCTTCAGGCCCGAGCGGATCGGTTTGACCATCACATTGACGCGCAGCGCGTCAGCGCTGCCGCTCGATGTGTCCCCGACGATCCAGCGCACGGTATCGCCAGCGGCCACCGTCACCAGTTCCTCGCCGGGCTGGAGCGCGATCACCGTCACGCGGCCCACGGCCGCATAGACCTGATACAGCGCGCCATCGGTGAAGGGCCAGACCTGGATCGCGTTGACGTAGCCCTCGCGCGTGGGCGCAATGCGCGCCTCGGCGTTGGCGCGGGACACACGCACGGTTTCATCGGCGGGTTCCGGCGTGGGCTTGGCATCCGGCACAGGTTTCATCTGCGCCGGCATCGGCAGCACCTGCGGCACGGCCACCACTTCCACAGGCGCAGGCGGCTCCGGCAGCGGCTGCGCCTGCGCCGGCTCATCGAGCGAAATGGACGGCGGCGGCTTGCCCTGCGTGGCGCAGCCCGCGAGGGCAAGCAACATGATCGGCAAGGCGGATTTACGGAAAAGATCATTCATGGCTTTGCTCCTTCGTTTCCTTCCAGTTCGCGGCTCCACGACAGCCCGTTGACGTAGATACCCAGAGGGTTCTTGCGCACGCGCTGCTCGGTGCGCGGCGTCTGCTGCACGATGGAAACCACGGCGTTCCAGCGTTCGGTGCGATCCAGCGCGCCATTGACAAAGCGCGTCTCCGTCCAGCGCACGTTGAAAGACGTGTCGCTGGCGCGGGTCACGCTGGTGATCTGCACCGTCACCGACTCCTTGCCGATGCGCGCGAACGGATCGTTCACGCGGGCGTACTCGTTGAGCACCACGGCGCCCTTGTCAGTGGTGTAGTCGTAGGCATCCAGCCAGTTCTGCCGCACCACGATGGGGTCGATGGACAGCGAGCGCACCAGGCCGATGAAGCGGCCCAGGTGATAGGCCACCTGGGCATCGCTGGGCCGATACGGCGTAGCGGCTTCACCGACCGCGCGCACCTGGCCCGCGTTGTCCACCTCGATAACGTAGGGCGTGACGATGGACTGCGCCGAGCGCCAGACCAGCCCGCCCGCCATCAGCACGGCCAACGTGAGGCAGCCAAAGGCCATGAAGCGCCAGTTCTTGGCCTGCACGCGGGCCGAGCCGATACGGTCGTCCCAGACCTGCGCGGCGGATTGGTAGGGGGTGGCAGGCTGCGGCGTATCGGCGTAGCGCACCTGCGGTCTTTTGAATCGCATGAGGGTTCTCCTTGAAGATCAGGAATCGGAATCACGCAGGCTTGGCCCCTGGCTGGAGCTGCCGCCGTCGCCGCCGCGCAGCGTGTGGGCGGCGGTCGTGGCGGCATGGGTGAGCTGCTGCCTGCGGTGCAGGCGCTTGGCCCAAGCGGGTTGTGCGGTGGATGGGGCTGTGACGGGAGATTCGCTCGCAGCCCGTGCGGCACTGTCCCCCGACGCCGATCCGGCGTCATCAGGCCGGAAGGCGGCGGCGACGCGCTCCTTCATCGAGCGTGCGCCTTGGGCCACCTTCTGCCCGGCTGCCTGCGCGCCAGTCTTGGCGACATTGCCCACACCGGCGGCGGCGCCCTGGAGGCCGCCACCGGCCGAAGCGGAGCCCGCCTGATAGGCCGACTTGGCGCTGCTGGCGGTCGATGCCATCGAACGGGCGCCACTGACCCCTGCTTTGGCGGCTGCGGGCGCCATACGCGCTCCGGCCGCCACGGCGCCGCCGACACCCGTAGCAGCAGCGCCGACCGCAACGGCGGTTCCGGCTGCGCCGATGGCAGCACCGGCCATCGCGCCCGCGCCAAGCTGCGGGCCGCCGGACACCAGCCCGGTCGCAATGCCCGGCCCGAAGATGCCCAGGGCCAGCATGGACAGCGAGACCAGCATGATGACCAGCGCCCGGTCGATCGAAGGCTCCGAACCTGCCGGGATGTTGAACTCGGAGAACAGCCCCGAGCCGATACCGACGATGACGGCCAGTACCAGCACCTTGATGCCCGACGACACCACGTTGCCCAAGACCTTCTCGGCCAGGAATGCCGTCTTGTTCCAGAGGGCGAACGGCACCAGCACGAAGCCCGCCAGCGTGGTCAGCTTGAACTCGATCAGCGTCACGAAAAGCTGCACCGCCAGCACGAAGAAGCTGACGATGACCACCATCCATGCGAAGAACAGCACGACGATGGGCATGATGTGAATGAACACCTCGGGGAAGCCCGCCATCTCCTTGATCTGCTCAAGAATGGGCGCCCCGGCGTCGATGCCCACTTTGGCGAGCCGTCCCGGCTGCAAGAAGTTACCCATGCTCAGGGTCGAGCCGCTGGCCGTCAGGCCCAGCCCGGCGAACGAGCGGAACACGATGCTCGCCAAGGTGTTGAAGTTGCCGATGATGTAGGCGAAGGCACCGACGTACAGCACCTTGCGGATCAGCTTGGCGATCACGTCCTCGCCCTGGCCGCTGGCATGGCTCATGGCCCAGAACAGCCCGGCGAGCGTCATGTCGATGACGATCAGCGTGGCTGTGAGGAACGCCACCTCCCCGTGCAGCAGGCCGAAGCCCGAGTCGATGTAGCGCGAGAACACATCGAGGAAGCGATCAATGATCGAAATGTCATTCATGGCGAGTCCTCCTGCCCCGGCAAGGCCGCTGCCACCGCCTCGCCGTCTTCGGTGGGTTCATCGAAGCTGGCCGGAATCGGCGGCAATTCGGCCAGCGTCCGGTACTCATCAGGCCCGGCCTTGCCGGAGAAAAAGCGGCGCAGGTCGGCCTTGACCACCTGCGCGCATAACGCGCCGTCGAGCTGACCCGCGCGGCATTGCTCCTTGAGCAAGCGCAGCCGCGCCGGATGGGCCGAGAGTGCATCGACCGAAGGCACCTCCTGCTGGCCGCAACCGGCCAGCAAGAGCACGAGACCGCAGAAAGCAGGCGCGCGGGTCATGGCAACACCTGTCACCGGCCGTAGAAATCGACGGTCTGCGGCGTGTACGGCGTACCTTCACCCAGGAAACGCCGGTTCACCTCGCGGCCTCGCTCCACGGCGGCAGCCTGCCGCGCCAACTCCAGCGACGCGGCGCGATCCTGGGTGATGCTCAGGCGTTGCGTTTGGATGGACTGCTTGGCCTGCAAAGCCAGAAGCTGATTGGTGGCTTGCATGGCCTGCAAGGCGCCCACGGCCGATTGGCTCTTGCCCACGAGGTCGGCCAGCACGCCTTCGTCGTCGCTCAGGTTCTGCGACGCCTGGGCCTGCATCTGCATGGTGGTCTGCAAGCCGTTGAGCGTGTTCTTCCAGCGCTCCTGCGCGTCGCGGTACATCTGGTTGCCGCTGACGGTAGCGGCATATTGCTCGGGATACAGGCGCTGGAACTCCCGATCCAGATTCGTCACGTCGTAGGCCAGTCCTCTGGCCTGGGCGATCAGCCGCTGTGTGGTCGCCAGATTGGCGCGCAACTGGCCGACCACGCTGGACGGCAGGCTGGCGAGGTTGCGCGCCTGGTTCATCAGCATCTGCGCTTCGTTCTGGAGCTGCTGGATCTGGTTGTTGATCTGCTCCAGCGTGCGGATCGCGGTCAGCGTGTTCTGCACGAGGTTCGTGGGGTCGATCACGACCCATTGCGCATGGGCGGTGGCGGTGCAAAGCATGGCCGCGATGGCGGCGGCGATGAGACGTTTCTTCATGGCTGGTTCTCCAGGGGTTGGTCAGCGAGGGAACCCGGCGCGAGGCCGGGGAACGAGGGCAGCAGGTCGGCCGCCCAATCGAGGCCGCGATGGCGCAGCCAGGCGCCCGCGAAGCCGGGCACGCCGGCGTCGGCCAGCACCGCGTCCATGTCGCGCTGGTCTTGCGGCGTGGACGCGCCCGCGAAGGCCAGCGCCGCCGGCCCCAGGTCGAGGTCGAACAGGCGATTGCCGAGGCGCGATTGGTAGTAGTAGTCGCGCTTGGGCTGCGCGGTGGCGACGATCTCGATCTGCCGCCTGTTGAGGCCGAAGCCCTCGTAGATCGTGCGAATCTGCGGCTCGGTGGCCTGCGGGTTCGGCAGGAAGATGCGACTCGCGCAGCTCTCGATGATCGCGGGCGCGATGCTCGAATCCTTGATGTCGGCAAGGCTCTGCGTGGCGAAGATGACGCTGACGTTCTTTTTCCTGAGCGTCTTGAGCCACTGGCGGATACGCGCGGCAAACACCGGGTCATCGAGGAACAGCCACGCTTCATCGAGGATCAGCAGCGTGGGCGCCCCGTCGAAGCGTTCATCGAAGCGCGCAAAGAGGTAATGCAGCACCGCCATGACGGCGGCCTTGCTGTGCATCAGCTCCTCCATCTCGAAGCACTGCACGTCGGCCATGCCGAGCCGGTCATGGTCGGCGTCCAGCAGCTTGCCGTGGGCACCGCCCAGCACATAAGGCGACAACGCCTGCCGCAGCGTGTTCGATTGCAGCAGCACGGACAGCCCCGTCATCGTGCGCTGCTCCACCGGCGCACCGGCGAGGCTGCCGAGCGCCGACCAGATGGCGGCCTTCTCTTCGGGGCCGACGACCACGCCCTCATGCCGCAAGCGGCCTTCGATCCACTCTGCCACCCAGGTGCGGTAGCCCTCGCGGTCGATACGAGCCAAGGGCTGGAAAGCGATTTCGCCATCCATCCCGAGGTCGTAGTGCTCGCCGCCCAGGCCCAGGATGGTGGCGCGCATCGAGCGGTCCATGTCGAAGGCGAAGATGCGCGAGCCGCGATAGCGACGGAATTGCATCGCCAGGGTGGCGAGCAAGACCGACTTGCCCATGCCGGTCGGGCCTGCGACCAACGTGTGGCCCACGTCGCCGATGTGCGTCACCAGCCGGAACGGCGTGGCGCCATCGGTGCGCGTGACGATCAGCGGCGGGCCGTCAAGATGGGCATTGCGTTCGGGGCCGGCCCATACCGCCGACACCGGCATCATGTGCGCCAGGTTCAGCGTCGAGACGATGGGCTGGCGCACATTGGCGTAGGCATTGCCGGGGAGCGAGGACAGCCACGCATCCACGGCGTTCAAGGTTTCAGGGATCGTCACGAACCCGCGCCCTTGGATGGCCCGCTCCACCATCCGCAACTTCTCGTCGGCCACGGCCGGGTCGGCATCGAGCACTGTAACCGTGGCGGTGAGATAGCCGAAGGCGACTTGATCGCTGCCCAGCTCCTGCAAGGCGGCATCGGCGTCGGTGGCCTTGTTGCTCGCGTCGGTATCGACCAGCGGGCTTTCTTGCTGTAAGATCGTTTCGCGCAGCAGCGCGATGACGTTCTTCCTTTTCGCAAACCACTGGCGACGCAGGCGGACGAGTTCCTTTTCCGCTTCGGCTTTGTCGAGGCACAGGAACCGGGTTGACCAGCGATAGGCAAATCCAAGCCGGTTGAGGTCGTCCAGAATCCCCGGCCAGGTCGAGGGCGGAAATCCCCGCACCGACACCACGCGCAGGTGCCGGTCGCCCAGCATGGGCGCCAAGCCACCGACAAGTGCGGAGTCGGTCAGCAGCGCGTCGATGTGGAACGGCACTTCGGGCACGCCGACGCGGTAGCGCCGCGTCGAAATGGTGGCGTGCAGGTAGGTCAGCGTCTGGCTGTCATCCAGCCAGGCGATTTCCGGCATCACGCCGTCGAGCAGGTCAAAGATGCGATCCGTTTCTGCGGCGAAAGCTTGCAGCCGCTCGCGCCAGTCCACGCCGTCGGTAGGCCGGTTCTCGTACAGCATCCCCGCCGCGCGGGCGTGCGATTCCTCGGGCGGCAGGTACACCAGCGTCAGGTGATAGCCGCTCTCGAAGTGATTGCCCGAGTCCTCGAATGTGGCCCGGCGTTCCTCGTCCACCAGCCACGACAGCGGCTCGGGGAACGCCGAGTGCGGATAGTCGGCGGCGGCGCGGCGCTCGGCCTCGATGAACAGTGCCCAGCCCGAACCCAGGCGGCGCAGCGCGTTGTTCAAGCGCGCCGACGTGGCGATCAACTCGCCTTGCGTCGCGCTGTCGAGGTCAGGCCCGCGAAACCGGGCCGTGCGCTGGAAACTGCCGTCCTTGTTCAAGACGACGCCCGGTGCGATCAGCCCGGCCCAGGGCAACCAGTCAGCCAGCAAGGCCGGGCGCTGGCGATATTCGGCAAGGTTCAGCATGGCATTCCCCTCACACGTCCAGCAGCGGCCGGTGCTTGATATGGCGCGCGAACACGGCCATGAACTGCGGATCGACACGCGCACCCCAGACCGCCAGCGAATGGCCGACGATCCAGAGCACCACGCCTGGAATCCACATCTGTAAGCCCAGCCCGACAGCAGCGGCCAAGGTGCCGTTAGTGATGGCCACGGTGCGCGGCGCACCGCCCATCAGGATCGGCTCGGTCAACGACCGATGCAGCGGCACCTCGAAGCCGGGTATTCCATCGTGTGGGCCGTTCATACGACGGCCCCACCGGAGAAGCTGAAGAACGACAGGAAGAAGCTCGAAGCGGCGAACGCGATGGACAGGCCAAACACGATCTGGATCAGCTTGCGGAACCCGCCCGAGGTATCACCGAAGGCCAGCGCCAAGCCCGTAGCGATGATGATGATGACCGCGACGATGCGCGCCACCGGCCCCTGGATGGATTCGAGGATGGATTGCAGCGGCCCTTCCCAGGGCATCGAGGAACCGGCGGCCTGCGCAGTACCTGCGAGCAGCAGCATGAAGGCAGCGAGCATCAAGCCCTGCATGGCCGGGCGAGCCAGGCCATCCAGCCGTGCGGGCCGAGGAAGCGGATTTGCGGAAATACGGAAAGCATCAGCGTGCGTCATGGAAGTTCTCCAGAGTGGTCAGGGGACGGGGAGGAAAGGTCGGACTGCGACAGCAGCTCCGGGAATGGAGCCTCCAGCGCATCCGCCAGGTGGTAGCCCACGCCATCGAAGCCGATGACGCGGACGATGCTCTCGATGCGGCGCTTGCGCCCGCGCCCAGCGATGTGGATGACCACATTGACCGCTTCCGCGATCAGCGCACGGGGCGGGTTCACCGCCACTTCGAGGATCAGTTGCTCCAAACGCAGCAGCGCGCCCAGCGCGGAGCCGGCATGGATGGTGGCGATGCCGCCCGGATGGCCAGTGCCCCAGACTTTGATGAGATCCAATGCCTCGGCGCCACGCACCTCGCCGACGACGACACGATCCGGGCGCAGGCGCATCGAAGATCGCACCAGCTCGGTCATGGACACCACGCCCTGGCGTGTGCGCAGCGGCACGTGGTCGCGGGCCGCGCATTGCAGCTCCACCGTGTCTTCGAGCACCAATACGCGGTCGCCCGTGGCGGCGATCTCGGCCAATAGCGCATTGGCCAAGGTGGTCTTGCCGGTACTCGTCCCGCCGGCGATCAGGATGTTCTGGCGTTCGCGCACGGCGCGCACCAGCAAGCCCGCCTGCGCGGCGGTCATCATTTCGTCCTCGATGTAGCGCGACAGCGGGATCACGCCAAAGGCGCGCTTGCGCAACGCAAAGGCCGGCCCCGGCGCAGCGGGCGGCAGGATGCCCTCGAAGCGCTCGCCCGTCTCGGGCAGCTCCGCCGTCAGGAGCGGCTGGCCGCGATGCACCTCGGCGCCGACGTGGGCCGCGACCAGCCGGATGATTCGTTCGCCGTCGGCCTCGGACAGCTCCACACCCATCGGCGCGCGGCCCGACGAAAGCCGGTCGATCCACAAGGTGCGATCCGGGTTGAGCATGATTTCCACCACGTCCGGGTCTTCCAGCGCGGCGGCGATCAGCGGCCCCATCGCCGTGCGCAGCATCAGGATGCGGCGATCCAGTGAAACGGCGGTGAAGGAAGGAACGGCGCTCATGACGCGCGCTCCTGCGCGTCGTCCATGCGTGCCGGGTCTGGATGCAGTTCTTCCACCACGTCTCGCACCAGACTGCGACCGCGCAGCAAATGCCGCCCGAGTTGTTCGACGAACTGCTCGAAGCGCGCCTTGCCCTGGGCGCGCGCTGCGTCCTGATGCGCTTCGGGCACGGGCGTGCTCACCGTGAGGAAGTAGCGGATGAACAGTGCCAGCGTCTCGATCTGGATGTTCTGGTCGCGCTCCATGCGTTCGGCCTGCCGCGACAGGCGATCCAGCCGCTTGGCAATGGCCGCCTCGCGCTGGTCGGCGGCATCGGGCGACAGCCACGATGCGAGCGCCGCCGCGACGATGGACGACTTGGACACGCCCTTCTTGGCGGCCAGCTCATCGAGCCGCTTGGCGTGCTCCGGCTGGATGAACACGTTGAGGCGGTGTTGGGTCATAGGTCGATTCCGTCATCAGGGTCGAGGGATGCCAGCCGGGCCGTGCGTTGCAGGGCAGGGTCGAGCTGGCGAGGAAGGGGAAGCGGCAGGTCGTCGTCATCGAGCAACCCAAGGTCGGCCGCAGGCGCGGCCAGCTCGGGGTCGTAGGCGGCGATTTCGGAGAGTTCGGGCTGGCGACGCGGGCCGCCGTCATCGGCGCTGCCAAGGTCGCCAACGGTCTCCGCGACGAGAGGTGCCGGCACCGCAGGAATTGCCAGCCCGCTCCAGTCATCGGCGCGGGCCGGCGGCGCGTCGGCGTACTGCCCGTCCGCCAGCGTGGGCGGCGGCAGCACGCGGCGCTTGAAATTGGCGTCCGCGTAGTAGCGCAGCTTCTTCGCCTTGATGGGCGCCACGCTGGACACCATTACCACGGCCTCATCAGGCGGAAGCTGCATGACTTCGCCCGGCGTCAGCAGCGGACGCGCGGTTTCCTGGCGCGACACCATGAGGTGGCCCAGCCACGGCGCGAGCCGGTGGCCCGCGTAGTTGCGCTGCGCGCGCAGCTCGGTGGCGGTGCCCAGCGTCTCGGAGATCCGTTTGGCGGTGCGCTCGTCGTTCGTGGCGAACGTCACGCGCACATGGCAGTTGTCGAGGATGGAGTGGTTTTGCCCATACGCCTTGTCGATCTGGTTGAGCGACTGCGCGATGAGGAAGCTGCGGATGCCATAGCCCGCCATGAAGGCCAGCGCCGTCTCGAAGAAGTCCAGGCGCCCCAGCGCAGGGAACTCATCGAGCATCAGCAGCAGCTTGTGGCGGCGCTCGATGCCATCGGAGCCATCGAGCGACTCGGTGAGGCGCCGCCCGATCTGGTTGAGGATCAGGCGAATGAGCGGCTTCGTCCGCGATATGTCCGAAGGCGGCACCACCAGATACAGCGATACCGGATGCTCGGCCGCGATCAGGTCGGCGATGCGCCAATCGCACCGCGACGTGACTTGGGCCACCGTGGGATCGCGGTACAGGCCGAGGAACGACATGGCGGTGCTCAACACGCCGGAACGCTCGTTGTCCGATTTGTTGAGCACTTCGCGCGCAGCCGAGGCCACCACCGGATGAGGCCCATCGCCGAGGTGCGGCGTGGTCATCATCCGGTGCAGCGTCAACTCGAAGGGGCTGGCCGGGTCGGAGAGGAAGTTGGCGACGCCGCGCAGCGTCTTGTCTTCGCCCGCGTAGAGCACATGCAGGATGGCCCCGACCAGCAGCGCGTGCGAAGTCTTTTCCCAGTGATTGCGCTTCTCCAGCGCACCTTCGGGATCAACCAGAATGTCCGCGATGTTCTGCACGTCGCGCACCTCATGCGCGCCGTGTCGTACCTCCAGCAGCGGGTTGTAGGCCGCTGACTTCGCATCGGTGGGGTTGAACAGCAGGCAATGCGAGAAGCGCGAGCGCCAACCGGCGGTGATCTGCCAGTTCTCGCCTTTGATGTCGTGGATGACGGCGGATGCAGGCCAGGAAAGCAGCGTCGGCACCACGAGGCCCACGCCCTTGCCCGAGCGCGTAGGCGCGAAGGTCAGGACGTGTTCCGGGCCTTCATGCCGCAGGTACTGTTGGCGATGCAGGCCGAGGAACACGCCCGCAGGGTGGTCAAGGCCCGCCTTGTGAATGTCCTCCACATTGGCCCAGCGGGCCGAGCCATAGGTCGTGACCAGGCGCGACTGGCGCGAGCGCCAGATCGACATGCCGATGGCGACCACAACCGCCAGTAGGCCACTGCCGCCCGCGATGGCGCCGCCGGTATCGAACACGCGCGGCGCGTAGGCATCGAAGAAGAACCACCACTCGAACAACCGCCACGGGTGATAGACCGGTGTGTCCAGGAAATCGAACCACGGCGAGCCCAGGCGTAGTTGGTAGCCCAGGGCCGCCGCTGTCCATTGCGTGGCGCTCCACACCCCAGCGATCACGATGCCGAACACCACGGCAATCTGACCGAACAGCACGTTCGTTCCCTGCATCATCCAGCCTCCGATCGCAGCACAGGCATGTGCCGCCCTCGTGAGGATCAGTGCCGCTGGGCGTGCCGGTCAAAGACCGTTATCGGCAGGTTGATGCCGCAAAAAACATGGTTTCCGGCAGGGAAGAACTGGGGCGAAAGACCGCCACAATGAGCGCGCTGCTGCGCAGCGCGCAAAAAGGCGCAGGCACGCGCAGGTGCGTTGCGGCAAGCCGACCATCAGAACTTCGGCGGTTCCTTCGGTGGCGTATAAGGCACCTTGCCGTCGCCCAGGAAACGTCGGTTCGTCGCCTCGGCCACTCGGTTGCACAGCACGTCGCCCATCGTCGGACGATCCGTCTTGCACTGCTGGCGCAGTTCTCGCAAACGCACGGGGTCAGCAGCCAGTTCCTCCACGCTGGGCACGGCAGCGGGCTTGGACGGCTCAGACTTGCCGCAGGCGACCAGCAGAACTGCTAGCGACGACATAGCGATGATCTTGGATAGGTTCATGGCTTGAATCCTCCGAAGTGAAACGGGGCCAATGGCTAAGCGTCTCCCGGTCCCAGGGCTTCGACCCGCTCGATAAAGCGGGCTAGCGCCTGCGACGGCTCGGCGTCGCGGCGCAGCAGATAGGTAGTGAGCATGGGCGACTTTCCCGCGAGCGGTCGGCCCACCACGCCCGGCTCGCGGCTGGAAGCGATGTGCGCGGCGCCTGCGAGCCCTAGCGCCAAGCCGGCCGACACGAAAGTCATCATCACGTCGAACGTGGCGACGTACTGTTCGATCAAGGGCTCCCGGTCCTGCTTGCGCAGGATGCGGTCGATCTGCTTGGCATGGCCTTCGCAAACTGCCGGGTCGCCCAGCACCAGGGGATGTTGCAGCACTTCATCCAGCGGTACCCGCTTGTGGGCCAGTAGTTCATGGCGCGCGGGCATGGCGACCATCAGCTCATCCTCCCAGGCGGGTTCGATGATGATGCCGTCGCCCACCTCGTCGGCCATCGAGAAGCCCACGTCGTATAGATCGTCACGCAGGCCGCTGAGCTGCTGGGCCAGCGGCACCTCGAACAGGCGGATCTCGATCTCCGGGTCTTCCTCGCGGCAGCGCGCCAGCAGCGCCGGCAAGCGCGAGGGGGTGATGCCGTCGGACAGCGCCACGCGCAACCGGCCGTGAAAGCCATTGGCCGCTGCCTTCACGCTCTCACGCGCCTGGTCCAGCGCCAACAGCACGCGAGGCGCGTTCTCCATCAGCAGCTTGCCCGCAAGCGTCAGGCGCGTGCTGCGGCTGGTACGCACGAACAGTTGTGCGCCCAACTCTTCTTCCAATTCCCTGATGGCGCGCGACAGTGGTGACTGTTCGATATGCAGCCGCTCCGCAGCGCGGGCGAAGTGCAGCTCCTCGGCAACGGCCAGAAAGTACCGAAGGTGACGAAATTCCATGAGTCGATGTCCCTGTAAAGCTCGAAGGAGTCTGTCGTGGTGCCGTAACGGCGTTCATCGTTGTTCCTTTCAAGCGGTTACGCCCTCATGTGCGGGCTCTGCCGTGACATCCTCTTCTTGCTCGTCCGGGCGATGAGCCAGCCGATACAGAATTGGCAACACGAGCAGCGTCAGTACGGTGGACGACAAGATGCCGCCGATAACCACGGTGGCCAGAGGCCGTTGGACTTCCGCGCCCGTTCCCGTGGCGATGGCCATCGGGATGAAACCCAGCGACGCCACTAGGGCCGTCATCAGCACCGGCCGCAAGCGTGTCAGCGCGCCCTCGCGGATGGCTTCATCCAGCGGCGTTCCGTCCTCGCGCAAGCTGCGGATGTAGGAAATCATCACTAGGCCATTGAGCACGGCCACACCTGACAGCGCGATGAAGCCCACGGCGGCGGAGATGGACAGCGGAATGTCGCGCAGCCACAGCGCCAGGATGCCGCCGGTCAGTGCAAACGGAATGCCGGTGAAGACCAGCAAGCCGTCCTTGACATTGCCGAACATAGCGAACAGCAGCACGAAGACCAGCAGCAGCGACACTGGCACGACGATCTGCAAGCGCTGCGTGGCGGATTGCAGGTTCTCGAACGTGCCGCCCCAACTCGTCCAATAGCCAGTGGGAATCTTGACTTGCGCCAGCGCTGCCTCGGCGTCGGCCACGAAGGAACCCACGTCACGGCCGCGCACGTTGGCGCTGACCACGATGCGGCGCTTGCCGTTTTCCCGGCTGATCTGGTTGGGGCCGGGCGCCAGCTCGAAGCTCGCCACCTCGGCCAGTTGGATGAAGTTGGTTCGGCCCTCGCCGCCGCCCGCGCCACCCGTTGCGCGCGGCAGAGGAATCGGCAGGCGCTTCATGCTTTCCAAGTCATTACGCAAGGACTCGGGCAAGCGCACCAGAATGTCGAAGCGGCGGTCGCCCTCGAACAGCGTGCCGGCCTCGCGCCCACCGATGGCGGTGGCCACGGCGTCCTGGATGTCGGCCACGTTCAGCCCATAGCGCGCGGCTTTCTGGCGGTCGATGTTCACGGTCAGCATCGGCAAGCCGGTGGTCTGCTCCACCTTGACTTCGGAAGCGCCGGGAATCTTCTGCAGCATGGACGAGACCTCCTCGGCCGTCTTATTCAGGACATCCATGTCGTCGCCAAAAATCTTCACCGCCACATCGCTGCGCACCCCCGAGATGAGTTCGTTGAAGCGCAACTGGATCGGCTGCGAGAACTCATAGTTGTTCCCCGGCACCTTGCCCACGGTCTCCTGAATAGCCGCCAGCAATTCGTCGCGCGACTTGCGCGGCTCGGGCCACTCGGACACGGGCTTGAGCATGATGTAGCCGTCGGAAATGTTCGGCGGCATGGGGTCGGAGGCAATCTCGGCCGTGCCGGTGCGCGCGAAAACGCGGTCGATCTCGGGGAACTTGGCCTTCAGCGTGGCTTCCAGTTGCTGCTGCATCGCAACCGATTGCGAAAGGCTGGTGCCCGGAATGCGCAGCGCCTGGATGGCGAAGTCGCCTTCGTTCAGACTGGGCACGAACTCGCTGCCCATGCGGGTGGCGATCAAACCGCACAGCACCACCGCCACGGCGGCTGCCGCCAGCATCACTGCTTTGGCCGCCATCACGCGATCCAGCAGCGGGCCATACCAGCGCTTGGCCTGCACGACCAGGAAGTTTTCCGTCTCGCTGACCCGATGGCCGATGAACAGGGCGACCGCTGCCGGGATGAAAGTCACCGACAGGATCATGGCCCCCACGAGTGCAGCCACCACCGTGAACGCCATCGGGTGGAACATCTTCCCTTCCACCCCCGTCAGGGCGAAGATGGGCAGGTAGACCACCATGATGATGAGTTGCCCGAACAGCAGCGCGCGGCGTGATTCCTTCGATGCCAGGAACACCTCGTGAAAGCGCTCCGCCCGCGTCAAGGGCCTGCCCTGGTGCGCCTGCGCATGGGCCAGTCGGCGCACGCAGTTCTCGACGATCACCACCGCCCCGTCGATGATGATGCCGAAATCCAGCGCCCCCAGGCTCATCAGGTTGGCGCTCACCTTGTAATGCGCCATGCCGGTGAAGGTGAACAGCATCGACAGGGGAATCACCGTCGCCGTGATGATGGCGGCACGGATGTTGCCCAGGAACAGAAACAGGATCACGATCACCAGGATCGCGCCTTCCAGCAGGTTCTTCTTCACCGTGGCGATGGCCTTGTCCACCAGCACGGTGCGGTCGTACACCGTCACCGCATGCACGCCCTCGGGCAGGCTGCGGTTGATCTCCACCATCTTCTTGTCCACGGCCTGCGACACCGTGCGGCTGTTCTGGCCGATGAGCATGAACACCGTGCCCAGCACCACTTCGCGGCCGTTGTCCGTGGCGGCGCCGGTGCGCAGTTCGCGCCCCATCCCCACGTCCGCCACGTCGCGCACCCGGATCGGCACACCGCCCGCGCTGCTGAGGATGACATTGCCAATGTCCTCCAGCGTCTTGACCTGCCCGGGCGCCCGGATCAGATACTGCTCGCCGCGCTTCTCGATATAGCCCGCACCCACGTTGCCGTTATTGCGATCCAGTGCCGTCACGATGTCTTGCAGGGTAACGCCGAGCGAAGCCAGGCGAGCGGGTATAGGTGCGATCTGATACTCCTTGGCATAACCGCCAATCGAGTTGATTTCAGTCACACCGGGCACGTTGCGCAACTGCGGCTTGATGATCCAATCCTGAATCTCGCGCAGGTCTGTTGCCGTGTAGGGCATCCCGTCGGGTTTCTTCGCACCGTCCTTCGCCTCGACCGTCCACAGGTAAATCTCCCCCAGGCCGGTGGAGATCGGCCCCAGCGCAGGCGTGATGCCGGAAGGCAGTTTTTCCCGCGCCTCCTGGATGCGTTCATTGACCAACTGGCGCGCGAAGTAGATGTCGGTGCCGTCCTTGAAGATCACGATCACTTGCGAGAGGCCGTAGCGCGAAAGAGAGCGGGTTTGCTCCAGGTTGGGCAGGCCCGCCATCACGGTTTCAATGGGATAAGTCACCCGTTGCTCGGTCTCCAACGGTGAATAGCCCGGCGCCTGGGTATTGATCTGCACTTGGACGTTGGTGATGTCGGGTACGGCGTCGATGGGCAACTTCTGGTAGCTGAACACGCCGACGGCGGCCATGCCAATGGCGGCTAACAACACTAGCCATCGGTGCTCGATGGCCGCGCGAATAAGTTTTTCAAACATGTGCGTTGCTCCGGCATCAATGGGTGTGTTCGGCAGAGGCTTTGCCAAGCTCTGACTTCACGACGAAACTGCCTGCGGCCGCATATGCCGCCCCTGCTTGAAGACCTTGCAGTACCTCGACCCGCTTGCCATCGCTGCGACCCAACTGCACAGGCTGGGCCACAAAGCCGTCCTTCACCTTGACGAAAACGACCGGCTTGTCCCTCACGCTCTGAATAGCGTCGCTAGCCACGCTGACTGGCACGGCGGTTTCGGACGCGATCACTTCCACATTGACGAACAGGCCGGGACGCCAAGCGCCTTGGGGGTTGGACAAGACCACGCGGGCCTTGGCCATGCGGGTTTGTTCGCCAATCAGCGCGCCAACAAAGGTGATGGTGCCTTGCGCGCTGGCATCGAATGCCGTTGCCTTGATGGTGACCTTTTCGCCGACCCTGACCAGTGGCAAGTCCTTGGCAGGTATGTTGATTTCAGCCCAGACCTGTCCCAGATCGGACACGGTGAACACGGCGGCGTCTTCCTTGACGGCCTCACCCAGGCTGAGATGCTTTTCAATCACCAGGCCATCGAACGGGGCGCGCAACTCAAAGCGATTCAGCCCTCCCGAAGATCCCGCGCTCAACCCCAAGGCCGACAGCTTCTGCTGAGCATTGGCCACAGCGACTTGCGCCTCGTTTAACGCCTGCCCTGCTTGTAGGTAGTCCTGCTCGGCGGAAATTTTCTGCTCCCAGAGCCGCTTTTCACGCTCGAACGTGGTCTTGGCCAAGGCCAGACGCTTTTGTGCTGTCTGCAACTCGCTGCGCTGCTCAGACGCAGCCGGGCTGGCAATGACTGCGAGAACCTGTCCCTTCTTGACTGCTTGACCCAGACTGGCCTGAACGCTCTCGACCACTCCTGCAATGCGTGGGACAACGTGCGAAGTCCGGTCTTCGTTCAAGCGAATTTCCCCGGGCAATTGCAAGGCTGACTTGATTCGTGCCGCGCCAGCCGTGTCGATGCTAATGGATGCCGCTTTGATTTGTGCATCACTGAGTTCGACTTTCCCCTCCTCTTGGTTGAGGACGAACATGAAGGGTTCGTTGGCTGTCTGGGCAACGATGCTGATCTCGAACGCGTGCGGCTCCGGCACGACCTCGCGGCTCAGCAGGCTGTCCTTGTCAGGCGCGAAGTTGAGCGCCTGCTTCTCGCCGGTCAAGCGCGTGACGGTGGCGCTGACCTTTGCAGTGTTGCTGGCAAGTGGTTTGCCCTTGTCATAGAGCCAGATTCGCAAACGAGGCTCACCGCCTTCCTCCGCGAGCAACGCCTCCAATCCGAAATCCCCTTCATTGAACAGTTTGCCGCCATGCACCCCCTTGCTCGGCCCTTCGTGGTGCTCACCGTCCGCATGGCCCTTGTCGTGGTCGTGCTGGTCACCACTTGCCTTGTCGTGATGCTCACCATCACTGTGGGCCTTGGCTTCAACGTGGCTGCCGTGACCCTCGCCCTCGGCGCTCTTATCCGTCTTGCCGCCGAGAATGGCGCTGCCCAGTCCTATGCCCACTGCGGCGATCACGGCGATGGCAAACCACTGCTTCTTGCCGACGTTCAGTTTGTTCGTTTCGGGTTTCATGTTCATTCCTTGTTTGCAGGCAGGGTGGTCGTGGATTCGGATGCGCCGATCACGCGATCCATGTCCGCCGCCGCGCGGTGCGCATCGGCGAGCGCCTTGAGGTACTGGGACTTGGCGGCAAAGTAGGTGCGTTGCGCGTCCAGCACTTCCAGGTAGTTGAACTTGCCGTAACCAAAGCCCACGGTGGCCGCGTCATAGGCGCTCTTGGCCCCTGGCAGCACCTCTCGCTGCAATATGTCGATCTCGCCGCGAACCGACGCCAGCCGTTCGCGGGCTTGCAGCACCTCCGTGCTCAGGCGCACGTTCAGCGCCTGGAGTTCGTCCCGCGCCTTGTCTTCGCGCTTCAACGCTTCCAGCAAGTTGCCCTGATTGCGGTCGAACAAAGGCAGCGGCACGGAAACACCAAGCATCAACTGATTGCGTGCAAGCTCGTACGGGCGCTTCACGCCCAGGCTGACCGTGACGTCGGGCGTCTGCTTGCTGCGCTCCACGTCGGCCAGCGACCGGCGACGTTCGATCTCCAACTGCGCCCGGCGCAGTGCCGAAGAGGCCGACAGGCGCTGCTGGATGTCATCCAGCGAAGGGACGTTGGGAAGATCATCCACGCTGCCCGCTACCTGGGTGAAACGCGGCGGGTTGGCCCCGAGCAAACTAGCCAGCCGCGCGCGGGCACTGCGTTGTTCGCTCTGCGCCTGTGCCAGTTCAACCCGCACGCCGGCTTCGGCCACCCGAGCCTTGGTTTCTTCGACCGGGGACACCTTGCCCGCCGTCACGCGCTTGGCAACGGCATCCGTCGCTTGCCTGGCCAGGTCAACGCTGTCCTGGGCTAAGGCCGTGCGATCCTGGGCGGCCAGCGCCTCAAAGAAGGCGGCAACCACAGCGGCGCGAATTTCGACGCGCCGCGTGTTCAGTTCTTCAACTGCGACGTCACGCCCTCGCTCTGCCGCGGCAATGCGGGCAGCGCGCTTGCCCCCCAGCTCGATGGGCAGATTGATCTGGACGCTTTGCGTGCGGGTTGGCGTGCGTTGGTCTTCGAGCGAGTACGCCAGCTCGGGATTAGGACGTACTCGTCCCTGAATTACCTGGCCCTCCACGGCCTCGATCTCCCGTTGGGCGACAGTCAGGTCAAGATTCGCCTCCAAAGCCAGCGCGACGGCCTTTTGCAGGGTCAGGGGCGTTGCTGCTTCAATCTGCTCTACGCCGTTGGCGCTCTGCCCAAGAGCTGGTGCCGTCGGCAATAACTGAGCGAAAGCCGTCCCCGTCATGAGCGCAAGGAGCAAGCCTGCCGCAACCGCCCTCGCGTTGTAATTGTGAATATCCTTCAGCATCCGATTCTCCAGTGATTTGAAATACACAAGGGAATCGGCGGGGGGCAATCCAGATGATCGCCAGCAACGTCATCACATCAGCCGCGCGAAGCCGGCTGGATACCGTAGCGCGCCATGCGCGACGGCAGGGGTGAGGACGAAGGGAAAGGAACGCGCTCCCCGCCGATCAGGCGAGGACACGCCACTGAGGGCGCTCTAAACGTTCAGGTGGAGGCGCAGCAAGGTGCTCCGGGGGATACCCCGTAACCAGGGACGGGCTGACTGGCGACGCCAGCTTCACATCCCCTGACAAGACCGAGAAGCACCCGGCATGACAGGACGCGCAATCAGGATCGCCACCCAGGGTCTTGGCCGGATCAGGGCTGGCATCCTTGCCGTCGGCCGCCTTGTGCTGATGCGCGTGGTGGCCGAAGTGCTTGGCCGCAGCCCCGGTTTCATGCTGGCAATAGCTGGCCGCTGCCGCCCAACTGAATTGAAGCGGCAAGAACACCAGCAAGACGATGGCCAGCCATTTGCGCATAGGGGTAACAGTGTAGCAGCTACATGCTTTACTTTGCCACTCCTCGCTGCTTGGGTTTTCTCAGAGCCCCGTGCGCGTAGCGTGCCTCCTCTCAGGTTCATCCTGCATCAAATCAGAGCCGCTTCGATATTCGGCGAGTTGTGGCCGCTTTGACGACTGAGGCGACACGAGGGGGCGCCACAGCGCAGGGTACGGGCAACTGGAAGCCTTCAATGCTGATGTTGCGCATGAACTGTTCACGCCGTTGGCGACGTTGATGGGGGGCACTGAAGTTGCTTTGCGCAAAGCACGCGATGCCGACACGTTGCGAGATGTGTTGGGCTCGCACCTCGAAGATCTCCAGCGCATGTCGATGATCGTGCAGGACATGCTCTTTCTGTCGCAAGCCGACCGTGGGGCTGAGGCCCGCCGCGAGCATGTCGCCTGTCTGGCCGGCGTTGCGCGCGCGGTGGTGGAATTGCACGAGGCGGCCATTGAAGAGGCCGGGCTGAAGGTTCGTATCGACGGCGATGCCACCGGCTTGGCCGATGTGCGCCTGTTGCAGCGCGCGCTATCCAACCTGATCGGCAACGCAACCCGACACGCGCATCCGCACAGCACCGTTGTCGTGCAAATCGACCGGCTGGACGGCGAGATCGCCCTGCGGGTGGTGAACGAGGGGCAGACGATTTCAGCCGAGCATTTGCCCAATCTGTTCAACCGCTTCTACCGGGCAGATGCGGCGCGGTCGGATGCCGCCCGCAATCATGGACTGGGCTTGGCCATCGTGGCTGCCATCGCCCGCATGCACGGAGGGCGGACGATGGTCGATTCGAGCAACGGCATCACGTCTATCGGGCTCATGGTGCCCACCCCGCGCGCGCAATAGTCAACGGATCGGGCACCACCAACAGACTGGCTCCACTAGCCAATTACTTCTTCCAGCAGGAGAAGCGCCAGAAAGCCGACAAAGAACATCGCCGTCACCCAGGGGCGATCTGGCGTTTCGTGTGCTTCGATCAGCAGTTCTTCGGTCACGAGGTAGAGCAACGCAATCAGACCAAACGCGAAGAAGCCAGTCAGAAGAGGGTTGGGCAACAGCGCCACCGGCGCTCCAAGCAAGGCCCCGATCGGCAGCAAGAGCACGAGCGCGGCCGTGATCCAGACGACCCTGGCACGGGAGCGAACGCTCTCGCCGAGTTCCGTGGCCACTGTCAATCCCAGGAACAGAACCTCGATGGTCAGGGCGATGGTCAGAAGCAAGCCGACCTTTGGGCCAGCCGCAAACCCGATACCAAGCACCAAGCCATCAATCAGGATGTCGATGCCGATCACGGTCAGGAGACCGGCCGGCCCCTTCGCCAACGCTTCCAGATGCTTCACCAGCAGCATGGTGGCGACGCCGATTCCGCCGCCGATCATCGTCGCCCAAGGCGAGGCCCGGTGCATGATGTCGGGCAAGATTTCGCCGGCCGCCGCCGCGAACACGACGCCAGCGGCGAAATGCTGAATCGCGCTGACCAGTGTTGGCCCCGGCCGCACGTTCACCGCGACCGCAGCTCCGATGATGGCGGCCGCTGCCGGGATCAAGGTGTAGATCCAGGCCGAGATCACCATGACTTAAGTTACCGCGTTGCCGCACTGAGCACAGAATTTCGCGCCGATCGGAATGACGCTACTGCACTTCGTGCACGACGCTGGCACCAGCGATGTCCCGCACTGGCCGCAAAAGCGAGCGCCGTTCGGATTGATCGCTTTGCATTGCGGGCAAGTGATGCCGCTGGCCGAAGGCGCCGGATTGCGCCCCCAGTCGTGACTGCTGGGGCCACCGTGGCCATGGCTACTGCCATGCCCGTGGGAGCCGCCATGCCCCCCGCCGTGGCCGCCGCCATGCCCACCAAAAATTCGATCCAGGATTCCCATTTTCAACACTCCATATTCGGTTTTACTGACCCGCCTGCTGCCTGAGCAGCCTCAGCCCGTTGAAGACCACCAGCAAGCTCGCCCCCATGTCGGCGAACACGGCCATCCACATGGAGGCATCGTCGAAGATCGCCAGCAGCAGGAACACTAGCTTGATGCCCAGCGCGAGCGCGATGTTCTGCCATAGCACGGCGTGGGTGCGCCTGGACAGCCGGATCGTTTCGGGCAGGCGGCGTAGGTCGTCGTTCATGACCACCACGTCGGCGGCCTCCATCGCGGTGTGGGTGCCCGCGCCGCCCATAGCGAAGCCGATGTCAGCCTTCGCCAGCGCGGGGGCGTCGTTGATGCCGTCGCCGGTCATCGCCGTGACGCCCATGCGCTGCTGAAGCTCGCCGATGGCCTGCAACTTGTCCTCGGGCAGCAGGTTGCCACGCACCTCGGCGATGCCCGCCTGGGTGCCGACGGTTTGCGCCGTCGCCAGGTTATCGCCCGTCAACATCACCGGCGTCACGCCCAATGCCTTCAGGTCGGCCACGGCCTGCGCGGATGAGGATTTGATGGTGTCGGCTACTGCACAGATGGCCATGACCCGTTCGCTGCTGGCCAACAACGTGACGGTGCGGCCAGCTTGCTCATGCACTGCAAGGCGGGCTTCGAGGTCAGCCGAACACTGCCCGCGCTCTTCAATCCAGCGGTGGTTAGCCAGCACATAGGTATGGCCGTCGATCACCCCCTGCACGCCGCGCCCGGCAACAGCCTGAAACTCATCCACTTCTTGCGTGGCGGACGACACGCCATCTGCGATGGCCTTGGACACTGGATGATCCGACCGCGCTGCGAGGCTCTTGGCCAGCCCCTCCAGGGCTTGTTGGCCGAGTCCTGTGTCCACGGGCTCGAAGGCCACCAGCTTGGGCTTGCCTTCGGTGATGGTGCCGGTCTTGTCCAGCGCCACGGCCTTGATCTTGCGCGCCTCTTCCAGGTACACACCACCTTTGATCAGGATGCCTCGCCGCGCCCCAGCGGCCAAACCGCTGACGACGGTGACGGGCGTGGAAATCACCAAGGCGCAAGGGCAGGCGATGACCAGCAGCACCAGGGCCTTGTAGGCGGCCTGCATCCAGGTCAGCCCCATGAGCCAGGGCGCCAACAACGCAACGGCAACGGCCAGGACGAACACCGCAGGCGTGTAGACGGCGGCAAAGCGATCCACGAAACGCTGCGTGGGCGCACGGGAAGACTGGGCCTGCTCAACGGCGTGGATGATGCGCGCCAGCGTGCTGTCGGACGCGGGGGCCGTGACACGGATTTCCAACGCCGCAGCCTGATTGATGGTGCCGGCGAAGACTTCATCGCCGGGGCTCTTGTCCACCGGCAAGCTTTCGCCGGTCACGGGGGACTGGTCAATAGCGCTCTGACCTAGGCTCACGATGCCATCCAGCGGAACGCGCTCGCCAGGGCGAATACGCACGGTCATGCCCACAGTGACTTCCTTGACTCCCATGCGCACCCAATTGCCATCGTCTTGACGCACTTCAGCTTGCTCCGGCGCGAGCGCCAGCAGGCTCTTGATGGCGCCGCGCGCCCGATCCACGGCGCGGGCCTCGATGGCTTCCGCAATCGCATATAGGGCCATCACCATCGCCGCTTCGGGCCACTGGCCGATCAGGAAAGCGCCGGTCACGGCCACGGTCATCAGGGCATTGATGTTCAAGCGGCCCTGCCGCAGTGCAGCCAGCCCCTTGCCGTAAACCGAGAAACCCGACAGCGCGATGGCCGCCGCGGCCAGCGCCATTCCCAGCGCCTTGACAGGTACGCTGTCTGGAAAGGCGAATGCCAAGCCCTCGGCCGCCACAGCCAACCCCAGGGCGCCCAGCGACTTGCCCCATGTCGTCCAGAAGCCCGTTGGCGAGGCAACCGCAGCAGCCGACGAGCCTGTGTCGCCAAGAGGTTCCGGCTTGAAGCCTGCCTTGCGGATTGCGTCTAGCGCCTGCTGCAAGACAGGATCATCGGCGGCAATGGCCAACTCGCGTTCGCCCAGATTGAATTGCAGGCTACGAATTCCCGCCATGCCGTCCAACGCCCGGCGGATTTCCGACTCCTCCGAGGCACAGTCCATATTCGCAATGCGGAAGCGCTGGACATTCTTCGCGCCGAGGGGTTCTGGCTTGAAACCCGCTTTGCGGATCGCTTCTAGGGCCTCGGGCAGCGCGTGGTCATCGGCGGCAATGGCAAGCTCTCGATCCCCCAGGTTGAATCGCAGGCTGCGAATCCCCGCCATGCCTTCCAGCGCCCGGCGGATTTCCGACTCCTCTGAGGCACAGTCCATGTTTTCTATGCGAAAGCGTTGCGGCCCAATAGTCGTTGCATCAGACGCTGTTGGCTCGGGCGCCACAGGCACTGTTGCACAGCCACTCCCGCAGCAGGCAGCGTCGGCGTGTTGGCGTTGGTGGGCAGAGTTCATGAAATTCTCCTTTTCAGTCAGATTGGAAACCCTGTACCCACTACAGAGTCAAGCGCCTACAATGAGCCTTGGAGAAAAACCCGCGACCGCTGAAGATGAACTCATGAAAATCGGCGAACTGGCTAAGGCCGCACATACCCAGGTAGAGACGATCCGGTACTACGAGCGTGAAGGCTTGCTACCCGAAACGGCCCGTACGGATGGCAACTACCGCATGTACGCAGAAGAACACGTTGACCGGCTGTCCTTCATCCGGCACTGCCGGGGGTTGGACATGACGCTGGATGAAATCCGGGTTCTGTTGCGCTTCAAGGATGCACCGCACGAGAACTGCGCCCAGGTGAACGACCTGCTCGACGAGCACATCGACCATGTGGCTACCCGCATCAAGGAATTGAAAGCGTTGGAACGACAGCTCAAGACCTTGCGGGAACGCTGCCGTGAATCCCAGCAGGCCAGCCAGTGCGGCATCTTGACCGAGCTGTCCTCAGCATCGCGCCATCTGCACGAACCGGCGACGCGCAGGGGCCATGTTCATGGGGCACATAGCCTCAAGTGACTAGCCCAAAGAAACCCCAAGCCGACGCCCGATTTCCCATGAGGTCGTTCCGCCACGCACTGTCGCCGCAAGCGGCTGCCCCAACCGCTGCTCGATCACTGGCCTCCACGGTACCAGGCTGAAGCCCATGCCGTCGTCCAGCATCGCATACCGACCGCTGGCGAGCATGAGGCTGCGGCGGTAGATGCCGGCCACGCGCTGGCCGTCGGCCACCGGGCGGTGCTCCAGGCCGGTTTCGGCGGCGATGTCCTTGGCGGCCTGCGCCAGCTCGCGGCTGCGCAGCGTGCCCAGCAGGTTTCGGGCGAGGATCACGCGCTGCCCGCGCCGCTCGGCCAGTCCCTGTTCGGCCAGGAAGTCGGCGCGCTGCTGCATCGCCTGCTTGGCCTCGCCGCCAAAGCCGAGGTCGCCCAGGCCCGAGCCGCCGCCGATCAGTTGCTGGTCGAGCCAGGTAGCCCCGATGACGCGGGCCTGCCGCTCGATGGGCAGGTGCGATTTCAGTTCCACGGCCACGCCGCCCAGGCGCTGCGCGTCGTACTGATGGCCACGCTCGGGCAGATCGTCCGGCACCTTCCATAGCCCTTCGGCCACGCGCTCCACGATGCCGGCGCGGCGCAGGGCTTCGAGTCGGCGGATGTGGGCCGCGACGACTTCCTGCGGATCACGGCCCGGCACGGCCTGACCCTGCGCGACGGCCAGGTGATGGTCGGTGCGGTATAGGCCGCCGCTCGCCAGTGCGGTGATGTTCTTGTCGGCTGCGCGCACGTCGGCCGATCCCTTCACCTCCACTACGGCGCCGGCCGGATAGTTCGCCAGTTCATCGTGTGCGTTGAGCGCGACGTAGTGGGCCTTGCCGTCCACGCCGTCGATGACCAGATAGCCCCGGTCGCGCAGCTCGTCGGCCAGCCCCTTCGCTGCCACGCGGCCGAGAATGGTTCGGCCATCGTCTCCCGGCTCGAACACCGCCAGCTCGCGCGGCTCGCCGCGCATGGCCCGCCGCATGGTGCGGATGATGTCGCCACGCTCGCCCAGGGCGCACAGGGTCTTTTCCGCGTCGGCATGGACGGCCCAGGTGCCCGGCTGCATCTCGTCGGCCAGGCCCAGGCGCTGCAAGCGTTGCAGTCGGCCGATCAACAGCAGGCGTTGGCGTTGCAGCTTCGGTTCGTTGAAGCGTTCGATCTGCACTCTGCCGTCTTCGCCGGCCTCTCGTTGCAGCGTCCGATCCAGACTCGTCCACCGCTCCTGCTCCACCTCGCGCTGCAAGGTCTGCTGGATCTCCAATTCGGTGCGTGGCCCCAGCCATTCGGTTGCCAGCTCGGATGCTCGATGGCGGAAGCCATCGGCGATGTAGTCGCCCGCGATGATGAGGTCTTTGCCCGTGTCGTCGCGTCCGCGCACGATCAGATGGGTGTGCGGGTTGTCGGTGTTCCAGTGATCGACCGCCACCCATTCCAGCCGCGTGCCCAGGTCGGCTTCCATGCGGCCCATCAGATGCCGCGTGTAGGTGCGCAGGTCTTCCAGTTCCGTGCCATCCTCTGGCGAAACGATGAAGCGGAAGTGGTGCCGATCATCGGCACAGCGTTCCTTGAAGGCATCAAGATCGGCTTCGTCGGTCTGCGGCCCGTAAGCCCGGCCCGGTTCACCGTCCCGGCCCACGCCGTCGCGCTCGATGTAGCGCAGGTGCTTGGCGAGCGACTGCGGACTGGCCCGCTGCTGGTTCACCAGCAAGGTCTTGATGGTCACGCGCCGCGACATGGGCGTGAGCTTCGCCCCCGCGAAGCGCGCCGCCGTATGCCCACGCCCCAGGCGCGAGCCGGGTCGCTGGCCAGTGGTCTTGCTGCCACCAGTCGATGCCGGACGGCGCACCGAGGACTTGCCGCTGCTGGCTTTGCCCGCCTGCTTGAGCACCTTGGAAACGAAGCTCTGGCCCTGGCTCTTGCCCCGGTTCTTCGGAGCGCTGGGACGGATGCGGAAATCATCGTCGCGGCGGTCGGTCATGGCCGCGCTCCCTGCAAGCTCTGGCGTGTCCGGTCGTGCGAAGCACGCGGACATGCCCGCATCGGCGCGGGCCTCGCGCCCCACGCGGCACGGAGGCGAAGCCGCGCCGTGCCGCGCCACCCCCACGTGCAGACTGGCTTTGCGGGCCGACAGGTGCCGCCCCCTTTTGTCTTGCCTTCCGCCTTTGCCCCTCGCTGACGCTCCGGGCAGCGGCGGCCCGGCGGCGCTGCTGCGCGAGCAGTCAGCGCGCTGGCGAACACGGCGATGGCCACAGGCCAACCGTGTTCGAGGCAAGACGCCTGCACGTGGGACGGCTGCGCCGAAGGCAGTGCGAAGTGCGGTGCGAATGCACCCGCACTGCACGCGCGACGACACGGCGACGGCCAGCAGAACGACACGCCCGATGGCACGATGAGATGCACGGCAACGTGCAGCGAATCGGCGGCCATCATGGGCGTGACTCCAGCCAGACCGGGCGCGCAACGCCGATCACGGCGGCGGCGCTGATCGGCCCGAAATACCGGCTGTCGAACGACGCCGGGTTAGTCACGCTCAAGAGGAACAGTTCGCCAGGTCGAAGGCGGCGGCACTGCTGCCAGGACGGCAGTGGACGGCCCAGCCGATCAGCGGGCAGCACGGCGGCCGAAGGCACGCCGTCGATGCGGACGCTGCCGCCAGCGATGCACACCTCCTGCGGCGCGATGGCGCCCACGCGCTTGAGCAGTGGGATGCGCGTCGGTAGGTAGCCGCGCTGCGCTGCGAGCGCAGCGGCCTCGGCGGGCAGCGGAACCAGCACGATGCTGTCCACGGACAACGGACGTGGCAGCGAGCTGGTGCGACGGTCGAGCGGATCGACGCGATACCAGCCGACCGCCACGCTGTCGGACGGGTTGTAGGTCAGGCGCGGCAGTGGATGCACGAAGGACGCCCAGGCCAGCGCAGCGAGGCCGTAGGCGGATAGGCCCGCCAGCACGAGGCGAACGCGCAGGCGGGAGCGAGGATGGGCCGTCATGGCAGCACCCTCCCGGCCAGCCAGGCGGCGTGCCGCTCGGCACTGTATTCGGGCAGCGGCAAGCGCGCCGCGAGCCGGTTGCCCAGTGCGCGCCAGTACGCGGGCGAGGCGGTAGCAGGCGCGATGCCCAGCGCCTCGATGGCGTCGATACGCTCCAACACGGCGCGCACCGCGTTGTCGCCCTCGGCGTGCAGCAGCAGGCGCGCGCCCGGCTGCACGCCGGGGATGCGCTGCGCGTCATCCAATGGCGTGCAAGCCTGCATCACCATGAGCTGCCAGCGGATCGTGCCGTAGTCGTTGGCCTGCCAGCGAATGCGGCAGAACACGGCGTTCGGCATGAACACGGCGAGACTGCGCCAGCGGTCGAGCCGCAGCGTGCGCGCGGGTTCGCCAAAGCGCAGATAGAGCTTGAAACGGTGCTCCAGGAAGGCCAGCGAAACGCGCGTCAGCGGCGTTAAGGTGTGCCGCGCCGCGAGCACAGCGAGCGACGGCGACGGTGCAGCCGTGGCCGCGATAGGAGCCTGCACGTCGGCAGGAAAAGCGGATGCGTTCATGGCGTGTTCTCCCTGCGTTGCTCCGGGAACTCCCGTTCCAGCAGTGCGCGCAGCAGATCGGCCACCGTCACGCCCCGCGTGAAGGCCGAAACCTTGATGCGCGCCCGCATCGCGGGCGTGATGTCGAGGGTCAAGCGGGCGGTATAGAGATCGCCCTTGTTGAGCGCATCGCCGTCGCCCTGCCGAATCCACGCCTCGGCGTGCGGATTCGCAGGCGGGCGGGCGCCGATGCCGACACGCTTGGCAGCACGTTTGCTGCTGGGTGTGGGCTTCGTGGTCATGACGGCCACCGCAGCAGTTCGTCCACCAGTGCGGTGATCTCGCGCGCGGCGGCGCTGTCCGGCGCCGTCTCGCGGGCGAGCCGCCCAGCGGCCACGCTGTCGGCGAAGACGATGCGCTGGCGCACTTCCGAGCGCAGCGCAGGCAGCGGCTGCTCGGCCAGCGCGCCGCGTGCCTCGCGTCCGATCACGGTGGTGCTGACGCGCCGGTTGATGACGAAGGCCGCGCGCAGCGCAGGCCGGAAGACTTGCGCCTCGCGGATCAGCGCCACCATCTCGGCAGAAGCCCACAGGTCGTAGGGACTCGGCTGCACCGGGATCAGCACCCGCTCGGCCGCCAGCAGCGCGGAGCGCGCCAAGGCGGCGATGCGCGGCGGGCCGTCGATGACGACGTGATCGGCCCGCCTGGCGAGTTCTGGCGCTTCCTGATGCAGCGTTTCGCGTGCCAGGCCCACGGCGCTGAACAGCCTTGGCAAGCCTTGCTGGCTGCGGCGCTGCGTCCAGTCCAGCGCAGAGCCTTGCGGGTCAGCGTCCAGCAGGATGACCGACTGCCCACGCATCGCCAGCTCGCCGGCGATGTGGGTGGCGAGCGTGGTCTTGCCCACGCCGCCTTTCTGGTTGAGCAGCGCGACGATCATGGCCTGGCCCTCCGTGTTGGAAAGCCCGGCTGTTGCTGCTGCTTTTCGTGCCGCGTGGTGGTTGTCCACCGTGGCGCGGCGCTTCTACTAAAAGTTAGAGAATTTAAGTTAGGGAAGTTAGGAGAGGCCGAAACCCGCGCCAGCATTGGCTTTGCGGCCGATTTTGTTGCCTGATAGCACGAGGATTCGTTGCCTGATAGCACGATACCTCTGTTGCCTGATAGCACGAGTCCGTCCACAGGCTTTGTCGCAGTTATCCCCGTGCCGTTTGCGGCACGGGCCGGAACGTCAGTAGCGGCGAGGAAATGCCCGAGACGTACTCGATGCCCAACTGGTAGCCCGGCAGGGCTTGCCGCGCCACCAGCGCCCGCAGGTCGGCGGCGAAGTCGTAGTACCGCGCCACGCTGCCCGACTTGCGATACAGGTGCTGGAAGTCGAATTGCCAGCCGCCCGGTTGGCGCCCGCCATGTTTGCGCACCAGCCGGTACAGCCAGCGCTCGATCCCCCCCGTGAGCCGGAAATACGCCGGGTCGATGGTCAGCACCAGGGCGGCGTCGAGCACACCGGCAAAGAACCAGTCCGGCAGGATCAATTCGAGACCCAGCGGCGTGCCCTTGGCATCGGCCAACTCCTTCCACTCGTTGATCCACGAGAAGCGGTGCAGCCGTCTTCCCGTGATCTCCCGGATCGACGTGGCCACCGTCGTGGATTGCAGTCGATCCAGCGCGGCCTTGAGGCGCTGGTAGTCGCGCAGCGACGTACCGCGCCCGATGAAGCGCAGGATCTCGTAGGGCGTGGCTTGCATCAGCCGCGACGGGCGCAAGCCCGCGTCGCGCGCTTCCACGATCTGCGAGGCCGCCCAGATCAGCACGTCCGCATCCCAGATCGTGGCGATGCCGTGCTCGGATGTCCCCTCCACGCGGATCGTGATGCCGCTGGCGCGGAAGTCGATCGGCGCCACGCGCCGCGACTTCGCCAGCGAGAAGAACGGAAAGGCCATCAAATCCTGGCTGTCGCGCGGCGCCATGTCGCCCGGCAGGGCACGGAACAGGTCGAGCTGTTCGCGCTCTGGCACGGGCCGCTGCCGGGACGGCAGCGCAGGGCTGGACATGGCGAAGGCCACCCGCGTGCCTGCGATCAGCGCGCACGGCTGTCCGCCGAGTGCTGCTCGGCGTATTCGGGATCGGACGTGCTCTCAAAGCTGCGATCCGCAGCCCAGGCATCGAGGTCGGCCACGGCGTACATCACGCGGCGGCCGAACTTGCGGAACTTGGGGCCGCCACCCAGCACGCGCTGCTTCTCCAGCGTGCGCGGCGACAGCCGCAGGTAGTCGGCGGCTTCGTCGTTGGTGAGATAACGCTGCGGTTGCGCGACAGCGGTCGAGGTGGTTGCGGGAGCGGCGGCAGGCCGCAAGGGAGCAGGACGCATGGTGAGAACCTCCATCGGTTGCAGGGCTCCGGCCGCACAGCGCAACCGGATGGAGGCAGTCTCAGAAAACGAAGCGCTCCTGCTCAGGGTCGTTTTGCGTGGCCTTCAAAACGACCCTTCTCAAGCGGAGCAAGCTGTGCTAGGCGGCGATAGCCGCCGCGCATCAGCGCATCGCCTCGACGCACCAGGCGGCGCACCTTGGAACGCAGTCCACCATCGCTGTACCAACCAGCCGCGGCATCCACGCCGAACAAACCTTCGGCCACGTCGCGCAAGGACGCGCCCGTCAGGGCCGCGTCGAGCGCCTGCAAGGTGTGCAGTTCCAGCAAGGCCGAATGCGATGGCCGGGGCCGCGCATCGGCCAGCGCCGCACCGGGCGCATGGCCGCGTGCAGGTGCGGCAGCACCGCCGTGATGGGCATAGGCGACAGCCATGCCGTCCTCCAGGCCGGGCGCCAGCGCGAAGCGCAGGCACTGGCCGGGGCTGCGCGCGATCAGCGCCAGTCGCTTGCCGTCGTGGAGCAGGTGCTTGTGGCCGGGGATGTTCCAGAAGTCGAATGCGGCGGCGTCGGGCGGCGGATCAGCATCAGGGTAGAGCTGCACCACACCAGTGTGGCCGGGCAGCCAGGCCGGGTGCGCGTCACGCGCATCCAGCGCCGGGTCTTCCAGCAAGCGCAAGCCCCAGCGATGCGCGGCATCGGGGCGGCGCGCACGGCGCAGCCAGTCGAGCCGGTAGTCAGGATGGCGGCGCAGGTACTCCCAGGCCAACGCGAGCGCATCCAGCCACAGAACGTAGAGGTAGGCGGCAGTGGGATACCAGTGTGCAACATGATGAGGATCGACCATGACCAAAGCTCCCGTCGAATAGCAGGAACGTCGCCACGGCGGCAGGTATGCGGGAGCGTCAAATCAACGTACAAATCCGGTTGAGCTGTAACTTCTAGTGTCAAAGACTAATTGGCTCCGGCGTGTTGCGAAATCCGTCTGAATGCGACGGCCGCCTGACCCAAAAATGTCACGCGGCACAAAACACCGTGCCGCAAGCCGCGCGAAAGATCGTGACTGTTTCAGTCACAGATATTCCGGTTAGATGCAGAGTGCGGATTCAGACCGAACAGGTCTGGAGCAAGACCGAAATAGTCTGAATTCGCCCGGCTTGGCCGGGGCGCGAACGGTTCAATCAACGATGGAACCGTTCTCCTGCGCCAGCCGCAGATATTCCGACAGCGGGCGCACCCCCTGGAAATACAAATCCCGCGTCACGGGCTGTTTGTTCGGGCCAACGATGGAGGCCAGGTCGGACAGCTTGATGCGGCCCACCTCGGGCATGCCGATGCCCACGTCCATGATGCCGAACGCCGTATCGCCATCGGCAGGATCGAGCGAGGCCAGCAGCCAGATAGCGTGCGCGTCGGGGGTGAACAGCCGCATGACCGGCAACGGGTCGTCCGGTTCACCGGCGGCGGCCCGCCGCCCGTTCTCCAGCAGCGCGGCGCGCTGCGCCTCGGTGACGAGGGGAGCTTTCATCGTGATGCTCCTGTTCCAACATGGAATGCCGGTTTTGCGCTTCCGCGCCGAAACACGGATGTGTGTTCCACCAAAGTCGTGGAAACACGAAAGCGCAAAAACGGCGGATTCAAGTACGAGGTGCAACACGGTTTAACGAGGCGTGAAACACCTCGTGGGGTGTCTTGAATCCGAGCCGCTTTCGAGGTCTGTGATTCAATCTGTTTTGGATCATAGCCAGCTCTTCATCCGTCACGGTTTCCATGCGCCGCTTCTTTGGGATGTACTGGCGCAGCAGCCCATTGAAGTTCTCGTTGCTTCCGCGCTGCCAGCTGCAATACGGATCGGCAAAGTAGGTCTGGATGCCCAAGGCCTGATCGATGGCCTGGTGGTTGGCAAACTCCTTTCCGTTGTCCACCGTCAACGTCTTCACCCGCGCAGCCAAGGGCCCCAGTTTGTCCTCAATGGCTTGGCCCACCAGATCAGCGGTCTTGTTGCTGACCTTGGCCAAAACGGCATAGCCGCTCTTGCGCTCTACCAAAGTCACGATGGCCTGCTTGTGTGCTGCGCCAATGACGGTGTCGCCCTCCCAGTGGCCTACCTGCTTGCGCTCTTCAATATGGCCTGGCCGCTCGCTGATCGGGCGTCTGTTGGGGATTTGCCCGCGTCTGTCGCGGCCGTGTAGATAGCGTTTGCGCCGAGGTTTTTGACTGCGCAGGTTCTGGTGCAGCTTGCCACCAGCGGCCTTGTCCGCATAGACACGCAGGTACACGCTCTCGTGGCTGACTGCAACCTTCTGGGCAATCTGCTCAGGACTCCATTGCAGTCCAAGGTAGAACACTACATCGCCCCAGACCTGAGCACTCACGCGTCGGGCGTTGCGGCTGCGCTGCGCTCGTTGGGCTGCCTTGCGGCACGCCTGCTCAGCGCGGTACCCGCGCTGACCACGACCGCGGTTCAATTCGCGGCTGATGGTGCTGCGGCTTCGACCCAGCAGGCGGGCAATCTCGCTGATGGTGTGATTGGCTTTCAAGAGACTGTGGATTTGGTATCGTTCTTCTCGGCTGAGGTGCTTGTACATCGGGCAACTTGGACTTGGCGGTTTGAGCGGCCATGATGCCTTGGCATCCTCAGCCACCCGTCACCGGGTTCATCTTTGTTGCGCTTCGTACTTGAATCCGCCAACAGAATTGTAGAAATCTGGAAAGGCACGTAGGCGGTTCTCCGGTTCTGTCGGAATCCGCAAAAGCGGATTTCCGTAAAAGCACGAATAAGGCCAGAGCCATGAAAGAGTTAAAGATAACGTGGTTTTATTGATCCGGCACGGTTTATTGCAGAGTCCAGATGCCGTTCAACTTGAGCCCGTCGAGGGGCTTCGACACCTCAGCCCGAGCAAGGTTTACGAATAAAGCCTGCCGGATCAATAATTGTGCTGCGACTTGACGCTTCTGTCCATGCAGAAGCGATCCATCCAGCGCGGCCGACCGGCCGGCGCCACCACCTACGATGCCGAGTTGGCGCAAGCCTTCGGCGCGGCGGTGCGCGCGCTGCGGACGGAGCGCGGCATCGCGCAGGAATCGCTGGCGCACCTGGCGGGCATCGAGCGTTCCCACATGGGCAAGGTCGAGCGCGGCGAGCACATGCCCACGCTGGCGATCATCTTCAAGATCGCCAGCGCACTCGAATGCAGCACGGCGCTGCTGATGAGCAAGGCCGAAGAACTGCTGGCGGTAGCCCAGGCGTAGCCACCTGAAGCCCTGCTGTCATGGCGGGGCGTGTCGGGCCGATCCGGCGCCAGCCGGTTCGGCGGTATCGAGGGGCGCCAAGCACCGCGCGGCGGGGATGGGCCTGGCGCCGATCCCCTGGAGGCAAGCGCAGCGCCACAGGCGCGAAGGCGGGAGGGATTGGAGCCGAATGGCTGTGACGGCGTAGTCGGCACGGGGCGGAGCCCGCAAAGCCCGGTGGTGCGCAGCACCGACCCGCCCCGCATGTACCTCTACCAATTCAAGCCATTGCTTGGTGGCCAGGCAAGACACATCCCGCACACTGCCAAGCCCTTCTGCTTGCCGATACAGCGCAGCATTCGCAGCACAGCGCCCCGCCGCGTGGGCGAGGCGCCGGCGGCCCGTCAGGCCGCCTGGGGCTTGCTGCGCGACCAGATCAGGTCGTGCGTGCCGTCCTCGCCCTCGATCAGGCGGGCGTAGACCGTTGCCGGGAACGAGGGGTCATCAAGGGTCACGGAGACGTAATTCCGTCCGGCCTCGCTGGTCTTCTTCCATGCCGCGCCGATGTCGTGACTGGCGGCCTGAACGCGGAAGTCCGGGGCTTTCTCGTTGTCCCCCTTGTCGTTGGGAACCAGCTTGGCCTTGACGTTGAGCGTCAGGGTGCGCAGCGTGCCGGTGAAACCGTCTTTGTCCGCGGTGAAGGTGCCGATGGTTGCCATGATGAAACTCCTTACGGTTGAACAAGGTTCGCGCCCATCGCGTCCTTGTTGTGATCCGGCCGGCGGAGGAAGGGCTGGCTGCACCGCTTGCGGGCGCAACGCAGTGAAGCACCTGGAAGACCAAATAATTTGCCCCGCGAGGAATGCGCGCAGCGCAGGGGAAATTATTTGGGCTGGAAGGTTGCAGACATGAAGCCCGCGCCACCGCCAGGATTCACAACAACACAAGGACGCCTTGGGCCGAACCACCCCAATCCGAAAGGAGTCATGGCCACCACGGCATCCCCGCACGAAGGTTTTACCGGCACGCTCTCTGACACAGGCAAGGCCATTCCCCAACGACCAGCAGGAACACGCCCCTGCCCATGCGGGCGGCCCTGCTTGCAGCGCGGCATGGAACCCAAAAGCATGGCCGGGCGGCGTATTCGTGAACCATCCTTCGTGACACACAGGCAACGAGCCGCCAGCGTCGCGGACGGCACGCATTCGCACAACCTGCCGCAGCAAGCCCCGGCGCACCCACCGAGCACTGCCCAGCGGCGGGGCGTTGACCTTGGCCGATCCGGCGCTGCCGGTTCGGTGGTATCGAGGGGCGCCAAGCCACGCGCGGCGGGGATGGCCCGCAGGGCTTTCCCCTGGAGACAAGCGCAGCGCGCAGTGCCGCAGGCGCGAAGGCAGTTGGATGAGGAATCGGGCGTGCCGCCCGCATATTGCAACGCCGCCGCCTGAGTGCCAGCGAAGGCGGCGGCGTGATGTTCGGCTTCAACACCGGGCGCGGCCACCGCCGCGCCCGGATTTTTGAAGTTCACCGCGCCCAGGGCGGAACGGCCTGGGCGCGGTGCTGACGATGGCTATTCCTTCGTCTCGATGATCCACCATACGGCACGCGGCAAGGCGCGGCCCGTGACGGGGTGAATGTCGGTGAGGTCGGCGCGGGCCGTCCAGCCCGAAGGCGGACGGTAGCCGCGCACGTCGCCATCGCCGTGCCAGCGGCGGGCGCGCACTGTGCCGGGTGCGTAGATTGCCGCCATGCGCGGGCGGCTGGTGGTGTTGATGGTGGGCATCATTCGGCTCCCTGCGGCGAAGCGCCCCGGTCTGAACCGGGGCGCTTCGCTGCGGTGAGGGTCAAGCAGCCAATGCCTCGGCGGGTTCATCCGCCACGGCGGCGGCGTCCTCCGCCCCGTCTTCGGGCACGTCCTCCGGTGTCACCTCCTGCGGCCCTGCGGCCTTGAATATGGCGGGCATCCATCCCGTGCCATCGGCCAGTCGCTCCGCTTCGCTGGCAATGTCGGCCTTCTTCAACTTTGCCAGCCGCGTGACGTGCTCGGGTGCGTATTCGCCCACAGCCTCCAGAATCACGGCCTTCGGCACATGCCGGAAATACCCCTCGGCGGTCGGCTGCCACCATGCGGCCATGTCGAGGCCCACGGCCTGCGCCAGTTTCGCGCCCGGCTGGTGCGGCGTGGCGCGAGGCGTCACCACGTCCACCGTGGACGCCACGCACACAGCCAGCAGCGCCATCAGTTCGGCTTGGCCCATTGCCAGCAACGCGGGGAACAATTCGGCATCGTCCTGCGGAAGCCTTTCGGCCCAGGCCTGCTGCATTTCGCGCAGCGCCACGGCGGCGGATGATTCGGGCAAGTCCGGGGCCATGCCTTCCAGCCGGTCTTGCACCGTGAGCCGCACGCCCAGCGGCAGGTCATGTCCATAGCGGCGATCAAACAAGACGGTCTGCACCATGCCATGCACCAGCGCGGCCAGCGCCACCTGCGGACGGCAGGCCACCCCGATTTGCAGCGCGGCGGTGCGGTGGGCGCTCAGGCGCTGGGCCAGCCGGTCGGACATGGCTGCGGCCTTGGGCTGCTCGTCTTCTTCGCCTTCGTCATCGTTCGCGGCCTCCGGGTCGCTGAAGCCCTGCCGCAGCTTCTCCAGTGTGCGCAACGCCTTGGCCTCGGCTTCCCGCAGCAGCCCGCGATGGATCACGGCTTCGCCGTTGCGGTCAATGGTGACGATAGCCCCGGCAGCGGCCTTCACGTTCGGACTGTAGTCCTGCAAGCCATCTTCCAGCGCCTGCAACTGCTCGCCTACTGTTTCGCCTTCCTCCTGCAAGGCGTCCGCCTTTTCCTCGTCGTCGGCGTCCAGCGCAGCATCCACGGCTTCGGCCAATTCGTGCATCTTGATTTGCAGCTTCTCGATGCGTGCGGCTTCGCGCTTGTTCGGCTCGCGCCGCTCCCTCGGCGCACGCTGGAAGGCGTGCAGGTCGGCATGGGTCACACCCGGCGTGGCATCGACCCACGCCCAACCCTCGGCGCGGACAGTGGCGGCAATGCCTGCCAGCTTGTCTTGCGCCAGCCGTTCCAGCATTGCGGCATCGGTCAGATACACGCCCGCATCGCCTTCCGCGAACAGGTCACGGCGAATGCCGCCGCCTGCGGCTTCGTAGCTATCCAGCCCGACGAAGCGCACCAGCGGATGCCGGTAAGCGTCGATTTCCCTTTCGGTGAGGCGTTCGCGCAGGTGCGGGGGATGGCGCTGCCACTGCGGCGCATCGTAATACGCGGCTTCCTGCGCGGCGTGGTCGTCGGTGATGGCAAGGGCCATCAACTGGTCAAGGCTCACGGCATCGGCGCGATAGTCGGCCATCAGGCGCGGCGACACGTTGGCGAGCTTCAAGCGACGCTGCACCACCAGCGGCGTCACGCTGAAATCCGCCGCAATGTCCTCGATGGGCCGGCCTTCGGCCACCAGTGCCGCGAAGGCTTCAAACTGGTCTGCGGGGTGCATGGTTTCGCGTTGCACGTTCTCGGTCAGGCTGGCGGTTCGGGCGGTGCCATCGGCCACCAGCAGGCAAGGCACTTCCCATTCCTTGCTGATACGGTGTTTCTTCGCCAGCAGCTTCAACGCGGCGAGGCGACGGCCACCGGCCACGACTTCGTAATGCTCGCCATTGGCGGATGCAATCACGATCAGGTTTTGCAGCAGGCCCACGCGCTGGATGGATGCGGCCAGCTCGGGGATGGACATGCGCGGGGTCTTGCGCACGTTGCGGCCCGTGGGGCGCAGCACCAGCCGCGACAGTGGAACCAGAATCAGGTTCTTGGTCGGGTCGGCGGCTTCCAGCACAGGGGTTTGGATGGCGCGGGCTTCGGTTTGGGTGATGGCGTTCATGGTGTATCTCCAATCGAGTGAAACAAGGGAATGGAGGGGAACCGCCCCTCCGGCGGGGGAACGGTTCAGGCTTTCAACTGGCGCAGGCCATCGGCCAGCATCCAGAGGGCGCGATTCAGGCGCACATCGGAATCAATGCCCTGTACGGGTCGGGTCTGCTGGCGGCGTCCATTGGCGCTGCGGCCATGCAATCCACCCTTGGTCAGGTTCTCCTGCGTGCGGTTGAACACGCTCCACAGGTCGGGGCGGCGGTCGTCGAACCGGCGCGGCATCAGGATTTGCGATTCGGTGATGGGCGCGGGCTTGCTGTCGGTAGGGTCGTACTTGAGCGCCAGCGCGGAACGGGCGAACACTTCGGCTTCACCTTCGTCCAGCGTGATCGCACGCATGGCATCGCGGGACTCCTTCACTCGGTCGAAGCCGCGCAAGACTTCGTAAGCGCCTTCGATGACATGCCCGGAAACATCGCCTTTGTGGGGCACGCGCACATCGGCCACGGTGTCGCCGCAGACAAGGCCATTGCTGCAAACGAAGCGGAACATTCCGGCCAGCATCTGATAGCTGCTGGTGCCGTCGTGCGAGTTCAGCAGCACGATTTCGTTAGCCTCCGCACCGTTGATCTGGCTGGCGTGGCGCAGGCGCAGCATGTGTTTCGTGTGGTCGCGCTTGCCTTCATCGCGCACGCGGGTCTGCGTCACCATGAAGGGCTGAAACCCCTCCTTGCGAAGTTCGGTCAGTACGGCAGCCGTGGGGATATAGGCGTACCGCTCGGAACGGCTTTCATGCGGAGCGTCCGCAAAGATGGACGGGGCTACGCGGTGAATCTGGTCATCGGACAGCGGGTAATCGCTGCGCAGCGAGGGGGAACGGGAAGCGAAACGGGATGCGAGTTGCATGGTCTTTCTCCTGACAAAAAGAGGTTTGCTGTTCACACCGCACACCGGATTCCTAGATTCGGAGCCCAGCCTTTCGGCTGTTCGGTGCGGTCGGCACGAGGAACCCGGTTGGCCCTGTTGCCACCGTCTTTCCTGAGTTCATCGCCCGCGACGAAAGGGAGCCCGTGGACGGGGGCCGTCAAGGAAACAAGCGCAGGGTTGGTGCGGCCCGCAGGCGCAGCCGAGGACACGGCCCTGCGCGCCTTGACGGCACACGGCCGCGGGCTACAGTCGCGGACAAGGTGATGAAGTCAGGGAAGACGGCTGGACATGGCAACGGCCTCCCCACACGCCGACCGCACGGCAAGCGCAAGCGCGCAGGCCCGAAGCTGGAAGCCGGGCCGGAGGCGTCAGCCGAGCGGAGCGAGGGAACGATGGAAGCCCGACAGGGGCGAGACGCCGCAGGCGGCTCGATGCGCTACGCGCACGAGAGCGCGACCGGCCATCTCCCAGGTGGCCGGAGACGCCCAGCCTTCAATGCCAAAGAAACGGCAAGATCAGGACGAGCACACGCAAGGCACTGTGGGTGTGATGCGGCTGCTGTCTGGCCGATCCGGCGCAGCCGGGTCGGCGGTCTTCGAGGGGCGCCAAGCTTGCGCGGCGGGGATAGCCCGCAGGGCTTTCCCCTGGAGTGCAAGCGCAGCGCGCAGCGCCGCAGGCGCGAAGGTATCGGCTCCGGGCGCAGCAAGAAGAAAGGTGCGCCGCTCCCGAAGGAACGACGCACCGAAGGCAGCGCGGCGCGATCAGCTCGCCGCCGGCGCCGTCATCGACTGCAACTGTTCGATCACGCCAGGCTCAACGAATACGCAAGCCTGCTTGTCTTCGATCAGCACGTTGAATACCTGCGCGAACACCGTGCGCCGTAGATGGGCCAGTCGGCCCGTCCGGTACGCCTGTTCGGGCTTCATGCGACCACTGGCCTGCGAGCCGCTGCGCTGCGGATCGCATTCGACCAGCGTGACAAAGCCATCGTCGGCCAGCTTCTGATGCTCGGGGCACAGGCCCCAGCCGGTCGCCGTATGGCGTTCCATGCTCGCGCGCAGGTGCTTGTCCAGCAGGATGGCGCCGGTATCGAACGGCTTGCCGCAAACGAGGCAAACATGCTGTTCGAGGGAAACGTGTGATTTGTCGTTCATGACGATCTCCGGTTGCACGGGCGGAATTGCCCGGAACCGTCGCCCTCACGGCGCAGCGCAAGCAGTCAAAGATCGAAGACGGCCGCCAGGCCGCAAGCGTGCCTGCACGCGCAGTCATTGACGGCGCGAACGCCGTGATACGGTGAAGGGAACAGCAAGACCGCCCACACCCCGCCCACTGCACAACCTGCCTTGGGGCAAGCGCAGGCCCGAGAGGGCCGGAGGCGTCAGGGATCAAAGCCGGATGGCCGCGATTCGGCACGAAACGCGGGGCGCAGCCCGCGAGCCCGACGGCGGCACGCCGGGACGCCCGGTTATGGCTTACGCTTCTTGGGAAGTACGGTCACGCGAGATTCGATCAGCCGCCGCGTGTTCTCCAGTTCCTTTTGCAGCACTTCGGCATCCGGCAGCACCATCTTGTAGTTCGCTGCCATCACCTTGTTGGGCAAGCCTTCCAGCGCGTACCGCGCCAAGGCGTGTCCCTTGTCGGCGCAGAGAATCAGGCCCACGGGCGGATTTTCCTCGGGGAACGTCCAGTGTTCCTTCGCATAGTTGCAATACAAGTGCATCTGGCCCACGTCGGCATGGGTCAACGCACCGAGCTTCAAGTCGATGATGACCAGGCAGCGCAAGCGCCGATGGAAAAACAGCAGATCGACGCGATACCACGTCTGGTCGATGCGCAAGCGACGTTGCCGCCCGACGAAGGTGAAGCCGTCGCCAAGCTCAAGCAGAAAATCCTCCAGCCGTCGAATCAAGGCTTGTTCGAGGTCGGATTCCGAATACTCGTCCTTGAGGTCGAGGAACTCCAGCACATACGGGTCTTTGATCGCATCATCGACCGTCACGGCGTCGTCTGGCTTCGGCACAGCGCCCTTGACCAGCATCCCTGCCTTGTTCTTCGACAGCGCCGTGCGCTCGTAGAACTGGCTGCCGATCTGCCGGTCGAGCTGGCGCACGCTCCAGCCGCCGCGCAGGGCCTCGGCTTCGTAGAACTGGCGCGCATGGTCGTCCTTGACCATCAGCAGCCGCACATAGGCCGACCACGGCAAGGGGAAGACCTGGGCCAGTTCGTCCAGCCGCTCAGGGCGCCCCTGCGCCAGCAGGAAATGCCCTTGCGACGGCGCCAGGGAAGATTCGCTAGACACTGTCTGGCGAATTGGCCAGGTCAGGAAGAACGACCGCATCTGCTGCAAGTTCGGGCGGCTGAACCCACGCCCGAACTGCGCAGTCAAGTCGGCAGACAGCCGTTCGATCAACTGCTCGCCATACCCCGCGCGGCGTTTGCCCTGCTGCTCGGCTTCCACGATGCGGCGGCCGATTTCCCAATAGCTGGCGGTCATCAGCGCATTGACGCTGCGCGCCGTTGCACGGCGTGCAGCGTCGAGCAGTTCCACGATGCCGCCGTGGATGCCGGCGTAGCCGGCAGGCAAGGCGGCAGGCTTGACCGCCACTGCGGCCGATTTCTTGCTGTTCATGCTGTTGCCTCCCGCGGCTGACTCTGCCGCGCACCCGTGATGGCCTGCCGCCGGCTGGCCACCAACTCGGCCGCATCGCGGACGGGCTTGTCCTCGGTGTGGACGTAGTGCATGAACTGCGCGACGGTCTTGTGCTGGGTCAGCTCCATGCCGACCTTGATGGGGACGCCAGAATTGGCAATGTCCGTCGCCGAGCGGTGGCGGATGCCGTGCGTGCCAACGTGCGGCACGCCAGCGGCCTTGAGCACTCGGCACCAGCCACCGTAGTGCTCGCCGAAGGTCAGGTGCTTGTCCGGGTCGTTGGGCGAAGGCAGGACATAGGGGCAGCCTTCCCGGCGCGGAGCCGTCGAAAGCAGCCGATAGGCTTCCGCGCTCATGGGCTTGGACATGCCGCCGGTCTTGCTGTCAGGCCACTTCACTCGCCGCCCCTCGAAATCCAGCCAATCCCATTCGAGCGGGCAGATTTCGGAGCGACGCGCGGCAAACTCGAATTGCAGCCGGATCGCCAGCGGAATGACGTAGTTCTCCAGTCCCTCCGCTTCCAGCTTCTCCAACTGACGGAAGACGCGCACCAGTTCATCGTCCACGATGAGCCGCGTTTCCTTGCCGGGCGGGTACATCGGAACGTGGCGGCACGGATTCGTGCCGTCCGGGCGGAAGCCCCACACTTCGGCCAGGTTGAACATCTTGCGCAGCACGCCGAAAGCCTTGTTCGCTTCGGTCGGCTTGTAGGCCAGCTTCTCCATCAGGCCGGCAATGTCGGGCCGTTTCACGTCCTGAACCTTCTTGCGGCCTAGCAGCGGGACGATGCAGCGGTCGATGACGCCCTGGTAGCCGTCCTGCGTGCTGGGCTTGTTGCGCTTCTTGGAGTAGTCCTCCATGAACTTCTTGCACAACTCGGCCATCGTAGGCGCCTTGCGCGCCTCGGCCTTGGCGCCGCCGGGGTCGCCGCCCCGGCGAACCTCGGCCAGCCAGTCCTGGGCCATGACGCGGGCCTGTTCAACCGTCAGTTCCCCGAACAAACCCAAGGCGGGCTTGCGACGTTCTCCGGCGTTCGTGCGGTACTGGAGCATGAACACCCGACGGCCCGCCGGGGTGATCTTGCAGAGGAATCCGGGCACCACGGTGTCCCGCAGTTCGATGGCCATGACCTGGGGTTGTGCCGCCTCTACGGCGGTCTTGGTGAGCTTGATCTTTGCCATGATGACTCCTTGGAACGACCCGATTCCAGGAGCCAGATAGGAGCGGCGCGAGGGGAAACCGGGTCAGGTTTCGGAAAGCACCGGCATATGATGGACGCGCGTAAGTTATTGATAAACCTGCTGTATCGGGCTACAGCGCAGTCCAGCGCAATGTCGGGCTGGAGTCATCGTGAAACAAAAAAGCCCCGGTGACGGGGCTTTTTTGTGGGCAATGCAGTACGGGTACAACGCTATTAATTACATAGCTGCTTGCGCTTATTTCATAAGACTCTTGAGGCTTAAAACCCTCAAAGCCCCGCAAATAAAGCGTAAACAGCTCTCTTTTTCATAGCATTCCTGTGACTGCGCAGCCCTGAGTTTCTGGCGGGCAGCCAGGCGCGCACTGCCATGCGCCCCGGCCGCCAGCCGCCTCAGTCAGCCTGTTTGCGCAGGAACGCGGGGATTTCCAGATCGTCCATGCCACCGGACGACAGCGCGTCCACACGGGCTGCGGCCTGGGTGCGGTTGGTACGCCACACGCTGGGCACCGACATGCTGCCGTAGTCCGCCGCCTGTGCACCACCGGCCACGCCCACCGCACTGCCCACGGCGCCCATGGCACCGGCCACAGGCATCTGGTAGGCGATGTTGTCGGTGCCGGTACGCAGGCCGCCCTGCACCACCGAGATAGGCTGGCGGCGCGCGTTGGGGCGCGACAGGCCGGTAGCCACCACAGTCACGCGAATCTCATCACCCAGGCTGTCGTCGTAGGCAGCGCCGTAGATGACATGCGCGTCGGGCGAAGCGTAGGCGTTGATGGTGCTCATGGCCAGGCGCGACTCGGACAGCTTGAGGCTGCCCTTGGCGGCCGTCACCAGCACCAGCACGCCCTTGGCACCCGAGAGATCGATGCCTTCCAGCAGTGGGCAGGCCACGGCCTGCTCGGCAGCGATGCGGGCGCGGTCAGGGCCGCTGGCGGTAGCCGTGCCCATCATGGCCTTGCCGGGCTCGCCCATCACGGTGCGCACGTCTTCAAAGTCGACGTTCACATGGCCGTATTCATTGATGATTTCGGCAATGCCGCCCACGGCGTTCTTGAGCACGTCGTTGGCGTGGGCAAAGGCTTCGTCCTGGGTGATGTCGTCGCCCAGCACTTCGAGCAGCTTTTCGTTCAGCACCACGATCAGCGAATCAACGTTGGCTTCCAGCTCGGCCAGGCCGTTGTCGGCGTTTTGCATGCGGCGGCCACCTTCCCAGTCGAAAGGCTTGGTCACCACGCCCACGGTCAGGATGCCCATTTCCTTGGCCACGCGGGCGATCACAGGCGCAGCGCCCGTGCCCGTGCCGCCACCCATACCAGCAGTGATGAACAGCATGTGCGCGCCATCAATGGCGGCGCGGATGTCTTCCACGGCCGCTTCCGCAGCATCGCGGCCCTTGTCGGGCTTGCTGCCAGCGCCCAGGCCGCTGCCGCCGAGCTGGATGATGCGGTGGGCCGAGCTGCGGGTCAGGGCCTGCGCGTCGGTGTTGGCGCAAACGAATTCCACGCCCTGCACGTTGCGGGCAATCATGTGCTCAACGGCGTTGCTGCCGCCACCGCCCACGCCGATCACCTTGATCTGGGTGCCCTGGTTGAATTCTTCGGCTTCGATCATTTCGATGGACATCTGGGAGCTCCTGTTTCTTTACGGGTATGGATTTGCCAATGAATGAATGGGGTCAACTTCGCGGGGGGTGAGCCTGGCGGTCCGGTACATCGCCATCGCTCACGGTGGCGCAGGTGGGGACTTTCCCGGGCGAGGGTCGTGGGGAAGTGCTGCATCAGAAATTCCCCACGATGAAGTCTTTGAAACGGCCAAACGCGGTCTTCACAGAGCCGCTCTTTTGCGCAACCTTGAAGCCGCGCAGCCGGGCCAGGCGGGCCTCTTCGAGCAGGCCCATCACGGTGGCAGCACGGGGCTGGGCCACCATGTCGGCCAGTGCGCTGGAATACTTGGGCATGCCACGGCGCACGGGCTTGAGGAAGATATCTTCGCCCAGCTCGATCATGCCGGGCATCACAGAACTGCCGCCAGTGAGAACAATGCCCGAAGACAGCACTTCTTCGTAGCCCGACTCGCGCACCACCTGCTGCACCAGCGAGAAGATTTCTTCGACACGCGGCTCGATCACACCGGCCAGCGCCTGCTTGCTGAGCATGCGGGGGCTGCGGTCGCCCAGGCCTGGCACTTCCACCTGGGCTTCGGGGTCGGCCAGCAACTGCTTGGCGTAGCCGCTTTCGACCTTGATGTCTTCAGCATCTTTGGTGGGCGTGCGCAGCGCCATGGCGATGTCGCTGGTGATGAGGTCGCCCGCAATCGGGATCACCGCCGTGTGGCGAATGGCACCGCCGGTGAAGATGGCCACATCGGTCGTGCCTGCGCCAATGTCCACCACCACCACGCCAAGCTCGCGCTCGTCATCGGTCAGCACGGCCTGGCTGCTGGCCAGGGGGTTGAGCAACAGCTGCTCCACTTCCAGGCCGCAGCGACGCACGCATTTGATGATGTTCTCGGCCGCGCTCTGGGCACCGGTCACGATGTGGATCTTGGCTTCCAGGCGGATGCCGCTCATGCCGATAGGCTCTTTCACGTCTTGCCCGTCGATCACAAACTCTTGTGGCTCCACCAGCAATAGGCGCTGGTCGCTGCTGATGTTGATGGCCTTGGCCGTCTCCACCACACGCGCCACGTCGGCCGCGGTGACTTCCTTGTCCTTCACGGCCACCATGCCGCTCGAATTGAGGCCACGAATGTGGCTGCCGGTGATGCCGGTGTAGACGCGCTGGATCTTGCAGTCCGCCATCAGCTCGGCTTCTTTCAAGGCCTGCTGAATGCTCTGCACCGTGGCGTCGATGTTGACCACCACACCGCGCTTGAGACCATTGCTGGGTGCCACACCCAGCCCGGCCAGCTTGAGCTCGCCACTGGGCAGGACTTCGGCGACCACGGCCATGACCTTGGCTGTGCCAATGTCCAGGCCCACCACCACGTCTTTGTATTCTCTTGCCATATCAGTTTCTGCCCTTCATGGTTCTTTTCTGCTGCGCATTGCCTCTGGCGTCACCGGCGCACGGCGGGGGTTGCTTCCACCCCAGCCGTGGTGGTCACCCCCCTCAGCTTCAACGCGTAGCCCCCAACATGTCTCAAATCTGCCGACTCCAGCGCATCCACCCGTCGCTGGTATTGCGCAGCCACCTGTGCCAGCGTGCGGGCAAAGCGGCGCGTGCGCTGCAGCAGCTCTTGCTCGTCGCCACCGCCCAGTTGCACCACGGCGTTGTTCGCCAGCTTGGCGCGCCAGCCGCCGCGTCCGTTCAACTCCAGCTCTTCCAGCTCCAGCCCCATGGTTTTGAACACCGGGGCCACCACGCCGTACATGGCCAATACCTCTTGCGAACTGCCTTCGGGGCCTGACAGGCGCGGCAGGTCTTCCTGCTCGACATCGCCTACGTTCGCTTCAAATACCTCGCCCTGGCTGTTGACCAGCGCCGAGCCCGACTCCGGGCCCCAATACGCCACAGCGTCGTGCTCTTCCAGTTCCACATGCAGCAGGCCGGGGTATTCGCGGCGCACAGCCGCCTTGCGCACCCAGGGCACCTGCTCGAACGCCTCGCGCGCTGCACGCAAATCCACCGTGAAAAAGTTGCCCGCCAGCCGGGGCCCCACATTGGCCCGCAGGGTGACAGCGTTGTTGTGCACCAAGTCTCCGTGCACCACGATGCGTGCGATGGCAAAGCCGGGGTAGCGCATCACCCACCAGGCACCCGCTGCCAGCACAAGCAGGGCGCAGCCCACAAACAGGACCGAGGCGGTCATGTTCATGAGCTTGACGTCCAGCGGTGCTGGCATGGCGGCGGTCATGGCTGAATGGCTCCTTCATGCCCGGCGGCAGAGTCCAGCGACGCGGTGGCCAAAATGCCCACGCACAGGTCTTCATAGCTCAGCCCCGCAGCGCGGGCCGACATGGGCACCAGCGAATGGCCAGTCATGCCGGGCGAGGTGTTGATTTCCAGCAGGAAGGGCTGGCGGTCGCTGGCGCGAATCATGATGTCGGCACGTGCCCAGCCCCGGCAACCCAGGGCGCGGAAGGCCTTTTCCACCAGACGCTGGATGGCGGCTTCCTCATGCGCTGGCAAGCCGCTCGGGCAGTGGTACTGGGTGGTGTCGGTGAAGTACTTGTTCTGGTAGTCGTAGTTGCCCTCGGGCGCCACGATGCGGATCACCGGCAGTGCCTGGGCAGCAGCCCCCTCGCCCAGCACGGGGCAGGTGGTTTCATCGCCTTCGATGAACTGTTCGCACAGCACTTCAGGGTCGTATTGCGAAGCCAGCGCATACGCCTTGGCGCATTGCTCGGCCGAGGTGACCTTGGTCAGCCCGATGGTCGAGCCCTCACGCGAGGGCTTGACGATCATGGGAGCGCCCAGGGCCTGCAGCGCCTGCTCGGTTTCCGCTGCGCTGGACACCAGACGCCAGTCGGGGGTGGACAGACCTTCAAAGCGCCAGATGCGCTTGGTCATGATCTTGTCGATGGCAATGCTGGACGCCATCACGCCAGGGCCGGTGTACGGAATGCCCAGCAGCTCGAGCGCGCCCTGCACGGTGCCGTCTTCACCATGGCGGCCATGCAGCGCGATGAAACAGCGGGCGTAACCACCGCGCTTGAGTTCGATCAGATCGGTTTCCGAAGGGTCGAACGCATGGGCATCGACACCGCGCGAGCGCAGGGCCTGCAGCACGCCGGTTCCCGACATCAGCGAAACCTCCCGCTCTGCCGAGGAGCCACCCATCAACACGGCCACCTTGCCCAGGGCCTTCACATCAACATTGGTATTCAATTGCGTCATTGCGCTTTCCCTGCAAGCGGTGCTAGCTCACTATTTTGTAGCAAATCGACCACCTTTCCGGGCACCAACCCTATGGAACCAGCCCCCATGCACATGACTACGTCGCCATCGCGTGCGTTGTCGGCAATGGTCTGTGGCAGATCCGCCACGTTGTCTACAAAAAGCGGCTCCACGCGGCCCGCCACGCGCAGCGCGCGGGCGAGAGAACGCCCGTCCGCAGCCACCACCGGAGCCTCACCGGCGGCATACACCTCGGTCAGCAACACCGCGTCGGCACTGCCAATCACCTTCACGAAATCTTCAAAGCAATCGCGTGTGCGGCTGTAACGGTGGGGCTGGAAGGCCAGCACCAGCCGGCGCCCAGGAAAGGCACCACGCGCGGCGGCCAGCGTGGCGGCCATCTCGACCGGGTGGTGGCCGTAGTCGTCGATCACGGTGAACTGGCCGCCGTCCTTGGCGGGCAGGTTGCCATAGCTCTGGAAGCGCCGGCCCACGCCCTTGAAGCCCGCCAGCGCGCGCTGCACGGCTTCGTCGGGAATGTTCAGCTCCACCGCAATCGCGATAGCCGACAAGGCATTGAGCACGTTGTGCTCGCCCGCCAGGTTGAGCACGATGTCCAAGTCCGGCAGCGTGACGCCGTTGCGCCGCTGCACCGTGAAATGCATTTGCCCGGCTTGGGCGCGCACGTTGACGGCACGCACCTGGGCGTCTTCCGAGAAGCCGTAGCTGGTCACCGGGCAGGTCACGTTGGGCAAGATCTCGCGCACCGCGGGGCTGTCCACGCACAGCACTGCGGTGCCGTAGAACGGCATGCGGTGCAGAAAGTCCACAAACGCGCCCTTGAGCCGGCCAAAGTCGTGGCCGTAGGTTTCCATGTGGTCGGCGTCGATGTTGGTCACCACCGCCATCACCGGCAGCAGGTTCAGGAATGAGGCGTCAGACTCATCCGCCTCCACCACGATGTAGTCACCGCTGCCCAGCTTGGCGTTGGCACCCGCGCTGTTGAGCTTGCCGCCAATCACGAAGGTCGGGTCCAGCCCCGCCTCGGCCAGCACGCTGGTCACCAGGCTGGTGGTGGTGGTCTTGCCATGGGTGCCTGCGATGGCAATGCCCTGCTTCAGGCGCATCAGCTCGGCCAGCATGAGGGCGCGGGGCACCACGGGAATCTTCTTGGCGCGTGCCGCCAGCACTTCGGGGTTGTCAGCGGTGACTGCGGTGGAGGTCACCACGGCATCGGCACCATCGATGTTCGCTGCGGCGTGGCCCAGGCAGGTCTTGATGCCCAGGCCCTGCAGGCGGCGCAGCGTGGCGCTGTCGGCCAGGTCCGAGCCCGAAATGCGGTAACCCAGGTTGAACAGCACTTCGGCAATGCCGCTCATGCCGGCGCCACCCAAGCCTACGAAGTGGATATGGCGAATGGCGTGCTTCATTGTGCCAACTCCTCGCACGCGGCCACCACTTCGCGGGTGGCATTGATTTTTTGCATGTTTTTGGCCTTCTCGGCAATCTCTACAAGCGCTGGGCGCTCTGAATTCAATAGCATTTTGGCCAACCCCTCGGGGGTCAGGTCGCTTTGCTGCACCAGCCAGCCGCCGCCCGCGCCCACCAAAAACTGGGCGTTGGTGGTCTGGTGGTCGTCCACCGCCGAAGGGAATGGCACAAAGATGGCCGCGGCACCCACGGCGGCAATTTCGGTCACGGTGCTGGCCCCGGCACGGCAGACGATGATGTCGGCGTGGGCAAACGCACTGGCCGTGTCTTCGATGAACGGAGTCAACTCCGCCTGCACGCCAGCGGCCTCGTAGTTGGCGCGCAATGCATCGATCTGCGTGGCCCCGCTTTGGTGGAGGGCCACGGGGCGTTGCTCGGGCGGAATCAAGGCCAGTGCCTGGGGCACGATCTCGTTGAGCGCCCGGGCGCCCAGGCTGCCGCCCACCACCAGCAGCCGCAGCGGGCCGGTGCGGCCTGCAAAACGCTCTGCCGGTGCCGCCTGGCGCGTGAATGCAGTGCGCAGCGGGTTGCCCACCCACTGGGCCTTCTTGAACACGTTGGGGAAGGCGGTGAACACCCGGTCGGCCACGCCCGCCAGCACCTTGTTGGCCATGCCCGCCACCGAGTTCTGCTCGTGCAGCACCAGCGGCTTGCCACACAGCACGCCCATCATCCCGCCCGGGAAGGTGATGTAGCCGCCCAGGCCCACCACCACATTGGGCTTGACGCGGCGCACGACCTGCAATGCCTGCCAGAACGCACGCAGCAGGCGCAGCGGCAGCAAGGCCAGCGTGACCAGACCCTTGCCGCGCACGCCAGAAAAATCAATCAGCTCCAGCGCAAAGCCGTGCTGGGGCACGATGCGCGATTCCATGCTGCCGGGCGCGCCCAGCCAGTGCACTCGCCAGCCGCGCGCACGCAGCTCTTCGGCCACTGCAAGGCCAGGGAAGATGTGGCCGCCGGTGCCGCCGGCCATGATGAGAGCAGTCTTCTGGCTCATACGCGACCTCCGCGCATGGGCTGCTGCGCAGCCCGCATTGCTGGTGCAATGCAGCGCATATTTTTAAGAAACAAGCTGCTCATACGCGGCCTCCGTGCATCGAATGCTTCGCATTCGGCAGCGCTGACGCGCTGCAGTTGCTTGCTTTGATGAAACAAGCTGCTCATACGCGGCCTCCGCGCATGAGCAGCTTGTTTTCATAGTCCACTCGCATCACGATGGCCAGGGCCACCAGGTTGAGCAGGATGGCCGAGCCGCCGAAACTCATCAACGGCAAGGTCAGCCCCTTGGTGGGCAAGGCGCCCAGGTTCACGCCCATGTTGATGAAGGCCTGAAAGCCGATCCAGATCGCCACGCCCTGCGCGACCAGACCCGAGAAGACACGGTCCAGGGCAATGGCCTGGCGGCCAATGTGCATGATGCGGCGCGTCATCCAGAGGAACAGGACGATGAGCGTGATCACGCCCACCAGGCCAAACTCCTCGCCGATCACGGCCAGCAAAAAGTCGGTGTGCGCTTCGGGCAGCCAGTGCAGCTTTTCCACACTGCCGCCCAGCCCCACACCAAAAACCTCACCGCGCCCGATAGCGATCAGCGAGTGTGACAGCTGGTAGCCCTTGCCCAAGGCGTGTTGCTCGCTGAACGGATCGAGGTACGCAAACACCCGCTCACGCCGCCAGGGGGAACTGGCAATCATCAAGGCGAAGGCCCCCACCAGCACGCCAGCAATCAGGAAGAACATGCGGGCGTTAACGCCCCCCAGAAACAGAATGCCCATGGCAATCACCGCCACCACCATGAAGGCGCCCATGTCGGGCTCGGCCAGCAGCAGTACACCCACAATGCCCACCGCAGCGCCCATGGGTAGCACGGCGCGGAAGAAGCGCTCCTTCACTTCCATCTTGCGCACCATGTAATCGGCGGCGTAGATCAGCACGGCCAGCTTGGCCACCTCGGAAGGCTGAAAGCCAATGGGGCCGATGGCCAGCCAGCGGCGGGCACCGTTCACCACCTTGCCCACACCTGGGATGAGTACCGCCACCAGCAACAGCAACGCGCCCACAAACAGCCAGGGCGCCAGGCGCTCCCACACCTTCATGGGCACCTGAAAAGCCAGCAGCGCCGCCACAAAACCAAACACCAGGTACATCATGTGCCGGGTGAGGAAATGGGTGGGGGCGTAGTTGGCAAAGCGCGGGTTGTCTGGCAACGCAATCGAGGCCGAATACACCATCACCAGCCCCCAGGCCAGCAATGCCACCACCACCCACATCAGCGCCTGGTCGTAGCCCAGCACGCTGGCAGGCGTGGTGGTGGACTGGCGGTACTCCGTGCCGCCCACGCGCACGGGCAGCACATCACCAGCCTTGCCTGTCAGGCTGCCAAACCAGCCGCCCAGGCGCGACAGCAAGCCTGTGCCGGATTCGGGGGATGTGTCGGCGGATGCGGGCATCACTCGCCCTCCAGGGTTTGGCCTGCGTCCTGCGCCAGGCTGCGCACGGTGTCGCAGAACACATGCGCGCGGTGTTCGTAGTCTTTGAACATGTCAAAGCTGGCGCAGGCAGGGGACATCAGCACTGCATCGCCCGCGTGCGCACGCTGCGTGGCCAGGGCCACGGCCTGGGGCAGGTCGGGCGCGTCGATCAGGGCCACGCCCGTGTCGGACAAGGCGCTGCGGATCTGCGGGGCATCGCGGCCGATGAGTACCACGGCACGCGCGTACCGCGCCACGGGCGTTGCCAGCGGCGAAAAATCCTGCCCCTTGCCTTCACCACCCAGGATGAGGACGATGCGGCGATCCGCCCCCAGGCCCGTCAACGCGGCCACTGTGGCGCCCACGTTCGTGCCCTTGCTGTCGTCAAAATATTCCACGCCATTGACCAACGCCACAGGCTCCACGCGGTGCGGCTCGCCGCGGTATTCGCGCAGGCCGTAGAGCATGGGAGCCAGCGGGCAACCAGCGGCAGAGGCCAACGCCAGGGCAGCGAGGGCATTGGTGGCGTTGTGCCGACCGCGAATGCGCAGGGCATCGGCAGGCATGAGGCGCTGGATGTGCAGTTCTTCCTCCGCCTCGCTGCGGCTGCGTTTGCGGGTTTCGTCGGCTTCCAGCGCGCGCACCAGCCAGGGCATGCCGTTGACGATTTCAATCCCGAAATCGCCCGGCCGACGCGGCATGTCGGCACCAAAGGTGATGTGTTCGCGCTGCTGCGGCTTCTGGAGCTTCACCCGCACGGGCGGCGGCAGCATCTGCATCACCTCGGGGTCTTCGCGGTTGAGCACCATGAGGCCCGTCTCGCCAAAAATGCGGGCCTTGGCCGCAGCATAGGCGTTGATGTCGCCGTGCCAGTCGAGGTGATCCTGCGTGATGTTCAGCACCGTGGCGGCCGTGGGTTCAAAGCCAGCCACGCCATCGAGCTGAAAGCTGGAAAGCTCCAGCACCCAGGCCTGGGGCAATGTGTCCGCGTCGATATGACCTGCCAGGGTGTCGAGCAGTGTGGGGCCAATGTTGCCGGCCACCGCCACGGTTTTGCCAGCACGCTCCACCAGTTGCCCGGTGAGCGATGTGACCGTGGTTTTGCCATTGGTGCCAGTGATGGCCAGCACGCACGGTGCGTAGCCGTGCTGGCTGCGCAGGTAGGCCAGCGCTGCGGCGTACAAGGTCAACTCGCTGCCCGTGACCAGGCCAATCGCCTGGGCTGCCCGGAACACCGGGGCAAACGTGGCCGGGCTCAGGCCAGGAGAACGGTACACCGCATGCAGGCCTTTGCCATCGACCAGTGACGCATCGAAGGGCCCTGCCACAAACCGCACCTGCGGCAGCTCTTGCTGCAGCAAGGCCAGTTGCGGGGGCGCTTCGCGCGTGTCGGCCACCGTGACCTGGGCGCCGCAGCGCACGCACCAGCGGGCCATGGCCAGGCCCGAAGCGCCCAAACCCAGCACCAGCACGTTCTGGCCTTGCATGGGGGCCATGCCTTCGCCGGGACGCCCCTGAGGCTCCAGTTCAGCGGGCTGCGCTTCAGCCACAGCAAGGTCATTGACCACGGGTCCCGCGGCGCCCTCGGGCACATCGCTCGCGCGGACCTCGGCAAAAATCTGTGCGACAAAATCGGCAGCGGCCTTGGCCGCAGAAACAGCTGGCGCCACGTAGTTGTCTAGCACCGCCACGCTGGGGGTGGACTCTGCTACGGGTTCGACACCTTCTGCTGGAGGCTCACCTACGCTGGGTTGCAGATTGTCGGACGCGGTTGGGTCCGCTGCAGGTTGTTCATCAGGTGCATCCGCCATGGTGCACTCTGCTGCGGGCTGTACGGCCTCGCCGGCAAGGCCAGTGCGGTCAGCAGGCTCGCTCGCTGCGGGCATTTCTTGACGTTCCAACGCAGCGTCCTCCAGCCCGGTGGGCGCATCAGTGCCCGGCACTTCGGCACCGTGGTTCAGAGAAGAGGAATCCAGCGTACTCATCGCAGTTTCAACGTGGACAGGCCGATGAGGCACAGCAGCATGGTGATGATCCAGAAGCGGATGACCACTTGCGTTTCTTTCCAGCCACTCTTTTCAAAGTGGTGGTGCAGCGGCGCCATCTTGAGCAGGCGACGGCCTTCGCCGTAGCGCTTTTTCGTGTACTTGAACCAGGTCACCTGCAGCATCACGGACAGGGCTTCCACCACGAAGATGCCGCCCATGATGGCCAGCACGATTTCCTGGCGCACGATGACGGCGATGGTGCCCAGCGCGCCGCCCAGCGCCAAGGCGCCCACATCACCCATGAAGACCTGCGCGGGGTGGGCGTTGAACCACAGAAAGGCCAGCCCCGCCCCGGCCATGGCCGCGCAGAAGATCAACAACTCGCCCGAGCCAGGAATGTGCGGGAAGAACAGGTACTTGGAGTACACCGAGCTGCCGGTGACGTAGGCAAACACGCCCAGGGCCGAGCCCACCATCACCACCGGCATGATGGCCAGGCCATCGAGTCCGTCGGTGAGGTTGACGGCATTGCTGGAGCCCACGATGACCAGGTAGGTCAGGATGACGAAGCCCAGCACGCCCAATGGGTAGCTCACCTCTTTGAAAAAGGGCAGTTGCAGGCCCGCCTTGGGCGGCAAATCCAGCGAGAAGCCCGACTGCACCCAGCTCACGAACAGCTCAAGCACCTTGGCGTTGGAGCTTTCCGAAATGCTGAACGCCAGGTACAGGGCCGCCACGAGCCCAATGACTGACTGCCAGAAATACTTCTCGCGCGAGCGCATGCCTTCGGGGTCTTTGTTGACGACCTTGCGCCAGTCATCCACCCACCCAATGGCACCAAAGCCCAGCGTGACGATGAGCACGATCCAGACAAAACGGTTCGACAGGTCAAACCACAACAAAGTGGAGATCGCGATCGACAACAGAATCAGCACCCCGCCCATGGTGGGCGTGCCGCTTTTGGACAGGTGCGACTGCATGCCATAGCCCCGAATGGGCTGGCCGATCTTGAGCGCGGTGAGCACACGGATCACCCTCGGGCCCGCCACCAACCCGATCAGCAGAGCCGTCATCGCCGCCATCACGGCGCGGAAGGTGAGGTACTGGAAGACCCGGAAAAAGCCGAACTCGGGCGAGAGCCCCTGCAGCCATTGCGAAAGCATCAGTAGCATGCGAATCCTCCCTGCACCGTGACCTGGTTCATTGCCTGAGTCATCACTGCACGCCCCCTGCACCTGCTGCGGCGGGCTGTTGTTGTTCTTGTGCGGTGGCGACCATCGCCTCCACCACCTGTTCCATCTTCATGAACCGGGATCCCTTCACCAGCACGCTGCCCACCTGGGGCAGCGCCTTGCGCACCGCTGCCTGCAGCGATGCCATGTCTTCAAAATGTTGTGCGGCCGGGCCACAAGCCGCAGCAGCGTGAGCGGACAGCGCGCCCAGCGTGTAAACGTGCGAAATGCCTGCGCTGCGTGCGTGCTCACCGGCTTCTGCATGGAACGCGGGGCCCTGGTTGCCCACTTCGCCCATGTCGCCCATCACCAGCAACTGGGGGGCGGGCAGATCGGCCAGCACGTCGATCGCGGCGCGCATCGAATCGGGGTTGGCGTTGTAGCTGTCGTCCACCACCGTGATGCCGCGACCGCCATGGGTGATTCGCAGGGCGCGCGAGCGGCCCTTGACGGGAGCAAATGCTTCCAGCCCTTGCACCACCGCATCCAGCGGCGCGCCGGCTGCCAACGCGCAGGCTGCAGCAGCCAAGGCGTTAACAACGTTATGGCGGCCTGCAATGTGCAGCCGAAAGCGCACTGCGCCCGCAGGGGCGGCCACAGCCACGCTCCAGGCCCCTTGCTCCCAAAGAGCCTGCGTGCACTGCACATCGCCGCCTTCACCAAAGGTGATGCAGCGGCGCCCCCCCGCCAACTGGCGCCACAGCGGTGTGTAAGTGTCTTGCGCCGGGAACACGGCCACCCCGTCGGCAGGCAGGGCGGTCAGCACGGAGCCGTTTTCTTCCGCCACCGCCTGCACGGTGTGCATGAACTCCAGATGTTCGCGCTGGGCGTTGTTGACCAGGGCCACCGTCGGTTGGGCCATGGCCGCCAGCGTGGCAATTTCGCCGGGGTGGTTCATGCCCAGTTCGATCACGGCAGCCTCGTGGGCGGCCGTGAGGCGCAGCAGCATCAGGGGCACGCCGATGTCGTTGTTGAAGTTGCCTTGCGTGGCAAACGCGGCCTCGCCCTTCCAGGCCCGCAGAATGGACGCAATCATCTGCGTCACGGTGGTCTTGCCGTTGCTACCCGTCACGCCGATCAGCGGCAAAGCAAACTGGGCGCGCCACCCTGCAGCCAAGGCGCCAAACGCAGCCAGGCTGTCGGGCACCTCAATGCCGGGCAGCCCCGCCGCCGCGACGCCACCGTGCGCCAGGGCGGCTGCGGCGCCGCTGGCCTGGGCTTGGGGCAGAAAGGCGTTGGCATCAAACCGCTCGCCCTTGAGCGCGACAAATAGGTCGCCGGCTTGCAAGGTGCGGGTATCGGTGTGCACACGGGCCAGGGGCGTGGCACCATCACCCACCAGGTGGGCGCTGGGGATGCGCTGGCGGACAAAGCCCAGGGCCTGTTGAAGGGTCATCATGCCCATGTGCTGCCTCCGCGGGCCTGCAGCGCTGCACGCGCCTGGGCCATGTCTGAAAACGGGCGGCGCACGCCCGCCACCTCTTGGTAATCCTCGTGCCCCTTGCCGGCAATCAGCACCACATCCGCAGGGTCGGCCTCGTTCAATGCCAGGGCGATGGCGGCGGCACGATCGGGCTCCACCCGCACGGTTTCGCCGGCAATCGTGCCCTGCAGGATCTGGTGCAGGATGTGGGCAGGGTCTTCGCTGCGCGGGTTGTCGCTGGTGGCCACCACCCAGTCGGCATGGTGCTGGGCGGCAGCGCCCATGAGCGGACGCTTGGTGGCATCACGATCACCCCCGCAGCCGAACACGCACCACAGTTGCCCACCGCGCTGCTGCGCCAGGGGGCGCAATGCTTGCAGGGCTTTTTCCAGCGCGTCGGGCGTGTGGGCGTAGTCCACAGCCACCAGAGGCTGGCCGGGCAGCGCCAGTTGCTCCATGCGGCCCGGCACGGGGCTGAGCTGTGCGCAGGCGTGCACGGCATCCGCCAGCGGCACCCCCAGGCTGCGCAGCGTGGCCACCACGCCCAGCAGATTGAGCACGTTGTAATGGCCCACCACGCGGGATTGCAGCAGGTGCTGCTCCGCCCCTTCGACCACCAGCCACTGCAGGCCTTGCGTGCCGGCGGCAATGTCACGTGCGGCAATGCGCGCTTCGCCCGCAGCAGACACACTCCACACGTCCAAAGCACTGGCACCGCTGCGCTGAAGCAGTTCAGCGTGCAACTGCGCCCCGTGGGGGTCGTCGATGTTCACTACTGCGGTGCGCAACCCAGGCCAGTCGAACAAGGCCCGTTTGGCCAGCCAGTAGTCGGCCATGGAGCCGTGGTAGTCCAGATGGTCCTGCGTGAAGTTGGTGAACACGCCCACGCGGATCTGGGTGCCCGCCAGGCGGTGCTCCGCCAAGCCAATGGATGACGCTTCGATCGCACAGGCTGCCAAGCCTTGGTCGGCAAACTGGCGGAAGGCCCGGTGCAGGCGCACGGGGTCGGGAGTGGTCATGCCAGTGGTGAGCAGAGAGGGCGGAACACCCACACCCAAAGTACCCACTACCGCACAACCAGCAAGCGCAGGCAGCTCATTTTTTGATAGCAAATTCAAGGCTTCTGCCAACCACCAGGTGCTGCTGGTCTTGCCATTGGTGCCCGTCACGGCCAGCACCTGCAGGGCGTGGGACGGGTCATGAAACCATTGGGATGCCATCTCGCCCGTGGCGGCCTTGAGCCCACTGAACGCGGCGATGGGCGCAGCTGCCGGAAAGACAAAGTCCTGCACGCCCTGGGCTTCGACCAAGCAGGCTGCAGCACCGCGCTGAAGCGCATCTGCCACATGGGCGCGGCCATCGGTGGCCGCACCGGGCCAGGCGATGAAGCCGTCGCCCGGCTGCACACTGCGGCTGTCCGTCTGCAAAGTACCCGTGACGCGGGCGCGCAGCCACGCCACGGCTTCAGCCGCCTGGTGCAGGGTGGTCAAGGGGGCTGTCACAGCGACTCCTCCACCGGGTTGGCCACGATCTGGGGTTTGACGGCCATGTCGGGCTGCACGTTCATCATGCGCAGGGTTTGCTGCACCACCTCGCTGAACACCGGGGCGGCCACCAGGCCGCCGTAGACCTGCCCTGCGCTGGGCTCGTCCACCATCACGGCCACGATGATGCGGGGCTTGTCGACGGGGGCCAAGCCGGTGAACCATGCGCGGTATTTGCCGGCGGCGTAGCTCTTGCCCACCTGCTTGCGGGCCGTGCCTGACTTGCCACCCACCGAGTACCCCACCGTCTGGGCCTTCTGGCCCGTGCCGCCGGGGCCTGCCGCCATCTGCAGCATCTTGCGCACCTGGTCAGCGGTGCGCTCAGAAAAAACGGGGACGCCCACAGCGGGCTCATCGGTCTTGAGCAGCGTGGCAGGGATGACGCGGCCGCCGTTGGCGAACACGGTGTACGAGCGGGCCATCTGGAACAGGCTGGCCGACAGGCCGTAGCCGTAGGACATGGTGGCCTGCTCCACCGGGCGCCAGGTTTTGTAGGGGCGCAAGCGCCCACTGATGGCGCCGGGAAAGCCGATCTGCGGCTTCTGCCCAAAGCCAGCGGCCGAGAAGGTTTCCCACATCTCCTTGGCGGGCATTTGCATGGCGAGCTTGGTGGTGCCCACGTTGCTGGACTTCTGGATCACGCCTTCAACGGTGAGCGCGCCGTAGTTGTGCGTGTCGGAAATGGTGGAGCCAGTGATGTTGATGCGCCCTGGGGAGGTGTCGATCACGGTTTCAGGCTTGACGCGGCCAGACTCCAGCGCAAGGCCAATGGTGAAAGGCTTCATGGTCGAGCCGGGCTCAAACACGTCGGTGAGCGCGCGGTTGCGCAGCTGCTCGCCGGTCAGGTTCTGGCGCTTGTCGGGCACGTAGCTGGGGTAGTTGGCCAGGGCCAGCAGCTCGCCGGTGTGAGCGTCCATCACCACCACGCTGCCCGCCTTGGCCTTGTGCAGCGCCACCTGGTCGCGCAATTTTTGGTAGGCGAAGAACTGCACCTTGCTGTCGATGGACAGCTGCATGTCTTTTCCGTCGATCGGTGGAATGGTCTCGCCCACGCCTTCGACCACGCGGCCCAGGCGGTCCTTGATCACGCGGCGTGAGCCAGGCTTGCCAGCCAGCTGGCTGTTGAAGGCCAGCTCCATGCCTTCCTGCCCCTTGTCTTCCACATTGGTGAAGCCAACGATATGGGCTGCCGCTTCACCCTCGGGGTACTGGCGCTTGTATTCCTTGCGCTGGTAGATGCCCTTGATGTCGAGTGCCGCAATCTTCTGGCCCACGTCCCAGTCCAGCTGGCGCTTCACCCAGACAAAGGTCTTGTCTTCGTCGGAGAGCTTGGCCATCAGGTCGGCAAAAGGCATTTCCATCAGCTTGGCCAGCTGGCGCAGCTTGGCCTTGACCTCGGGCTTTTCGTGCTCCACGTCTTCGGGAATCGCCCAGATGCTGGCAGCGGGCACGCTGGACGCCAGGATGAGCCCGTTGCGATCCAGAATCTTGCCGCGGTTGGCGGGCAGCTCCAGCGTGCGGGCAAAGCGCACCTCGCCTTGCCGCTGGAAAAAATCATTGCCAAACACCTGCACATAGGCAGCGCGGGCACCCAGACCTACAAAGCCCAGCCCGATCATCGCCACGATGAACTTGCTGCGCCAGACGGGCGTCTTGCTCGCCAGCAACGGGCTGGAGGTGTAGAGCACGCTGCGGCTCATCGCGCGCCCTCCACCGCAGGCGCAGGCTTGGCCTTGGCACCGGAAGCAGCGGCTTCAGCCCCGGCAGGGTCACTTACGTACTGCGTGATGGCCGGCGTGGCCGTGCGCATGTTCAGCTGGGCGCGGGCCATCTTTTCCACGCGCAAGGGTGTGGCCTGCGCGCGTTTTTCAACCTGCAACCGCTGGTGCTCCGTGTCCAGGCGGCGCGCTTCGGCCACCGCGCGGTCCAGCTCGGTGAACAAGCGGCGCGACTGGTACTGCGTGTGCACCAGATACAGGGCGCTCACCAGCACCGCCAGCAAGAGCATCAGGTTCAGGCGCGCCATGCAGCCTCCTGAACGCGGCGCACGCGCACGCTCTCACCGCCCCAGACAGGGGCGGCGGCGTACAGCGGTGCGCCATGCAAGATCATGCATCCGTCCTTTGCGCGACGCGCATGATGGCGCTGCGCGAGCGGGGGTTGCCCGCCACTTCTTGCTCGCTGGGCTTGATGCGATCGAGCGCGATGAGCTTCATGGCTTGCGGCACGGCAAACGGCGCACGGCGGTCAAACACTTCTTTGGAATGCTTGGCGATGAACTGCTTGACGATGCGGTCTTCCAAAGAATGGAAGCTGATCACCACCAGCCGCCCGCCCGGGCGCAGCACCGTCAGGCTGGCCTCTAGGGCCTGCTGCAGCTCTTCAAGCTCAGCGTTGATGAAAATCCGTAGAGCCTGAAATGTGCGCGTTGCAGGGTTCTGGCCCGCCTCGCGGGTCTTGACCGCGCCAGCCACGAGATCGGCAAGCTCGGAGGTGGTGGCAAGGGGGCCCCGTTCCTCGCGCCGAGCAACAATCGCCTTTGCAATGGGGCCAGCAAACCGTTCTTCACCGTATTCACGTATCACCTCCGCAATCTGCCCGACTTCGGCCGTGGCCAGCCACTCGGCCACGCTTTCGCCGCGCGTGGTATCCATGCGCATGTCCAGCGGGCCATCAAAACGGAAACTAAAACCCCGCTCGGGGCTGTCGATCTGGGGCGAACTCACCCCGATGTCCATCAGCACGCCCGAGGCACTGCCCGCAGGCAACTCGCCCAGATGGCGAAAACCTTCGTGCCGAATGGAAAAACGCGCATCAGTGATGCGCGCTGCCTCCTGGATGGCTTCGGGGTCTTTGTCGAATGCGACAAGATTCCCCTGCGGCCCCAGCCTCTGCAGGATCAGCCTGGAATGCCCCCCTCGCCCGAAGGTGGCATCCACCCAGGTACCGGAAGGCTCAGGGCCAGCATTGCCCAGCAAGGCATCGACTGCCTCATGCAGCAAAACCGTGGTGTGTTGAAGAGATGGGGTCACCGCGGCCTCAGAAAGAAAAATCCTTGAAGGCATCGGGCATTTCGCCTTGCATGGCTTGTGCCTCCTGCTCGTCGTACGTGGCCTTGTCCCACAGTTCAAAGTGGTTGCCCATGCCCAGCAGCACGGCCTCTTTGGTCAGGCCTGCAGCTGCGCGCAGTTCCGGGGAGATCAACACACGGCCCGTTCCATCCATGTCCACATCCATGGCATTGCCCAAAAAGATACGTTTCCACCACTGGGCGGACATGGGAAGCTGCGCCAGGCGCTCGCGGAACTTCTCCCACTCGGGGCGCGGGAACACCATCAGACAACCGTGCGGGTGCTTGGTGATGGTGAGCTGGCTGGATGCCGTCGCCGCCAGGACGTCACGATGCCGGGTCGGCACGGAAAGCCGACCCTTCGCATCGAGACTGAGCGATGAGGCACCTTGGAACACGGATGGATTTCCCAGATTGGTGGACCGCCAGACACTCCGCGAATCGGAGCAAATGGCACTTTCCCCCACTTATTTGCACTTTTTTCCACTGTAGCAGGAAAACCATGTTCATCAACAGGGTCGCTACAAAGTTTTTCAATGAAATCAATGACTTAGCGCCGAATTGCAAGGTAACCAGGCGAGAAAATATGTTCAAAAATAAGCACTTAGAACAGGCTATGCAAGTGATACCTGAAGCATAGGCATGCCGATAGGACTTGTTAACTTTGGTGACCTGCCGATAGGCACCCCTGATCGGCTCTCATCGACACAGACAGGACACCCCGATACCAGACGACTTGCTCGTTACCGGCATAAAAAAGCCCCGCCAAGTAGGGCGGGGCTGAATCACGGCAAGCATTGGCGCAAACATGCGCCCTCTTGCATCAAAGGATGTAACGCGACAGGTCTTCGTCCTGGCTGAGCGACTGCAGGCGTGCATCCACATAGGCCGCATCGATGCGCACGGTTTGACCGCCCAGGCGGGTGGCGTCAAAACTCACCTCGTCCAGCAGGCGCTCCATCACGGTGGACAGCCGGCGCGCACCGATGTTCTCCGTGCGCTCGTTCACTTCGTAGGCAATGTGGGCCAGGCGCGTGATGCCTTCAGGCAGAAACTCCAGCGTCACCCCTTCGGTAGCCAGCAAGGCCTGGTACTGCTTGACCAACGACGCATGGGTCTGGGTGAGGATGGCCTCGAAGTCCTTCACTGACAGCGACTCCAGCTCCACACGGATGGGGAACCGCCCCTGCAACTCAGGAATAAGGTCGCTGGGCTTGGAGAGGTGGAAGGCCCCCGAGGCAATGAACAGGATGTGGTCCGTCTTGATCATGCCGTACTTGGTGGAGACGGTAGTGCCTTCCACCAGGGGCAGCAGGTCACGCTGGACCCCCTGACGGGAGACGTCAGAACCGCTGGTTTCCTGGCGCGCAGCCACCTTGTCAATTTCGTCGATGAAGACGATTCCGTTTTGCTCGGCATTGGCAATGGCGCGGACCTTGATTTCCTCTTCATTCACCAGCTTGCCAGCTTCCTCGTCGGTGATGAGCTTGAGGGCCTCGGCGATCTTGAGCTTGCGGGTGCGGCGACGGTCCTGGCCCAGCTGGCTGAACATGCCACGCAGCTGGTCGGCCATTTCCTCCATGCCCTGGGGGCCCATGATCTCGACCTGCGGGCGGGCATCGGCCACGTCGATCTCGATCTCCTTGTCGTCCAGCTGGCCTTCGCGCAGCTTTTTGCGAAACACCTGGCGCGCGGTGTTGTCGGCAGCGGGCTCAGCCCCGGCCGCTGTGCGGGCCTGCGGGATCAGCACATCCAGGATGCGCTCTTCGGCCGCGTCTTCGGCGCGGGTGCGCACCTTCTTCATCTCGGCTTCACGCGTCTGCTTGACGGCCATCTCGGCCAGGTCGCGGATGATGGCGTCCACATCCTTGCCCACGTAGCCCACTTCGGTGAACTTGGTGGCCTCGACCTTGATGAAGGGAGCATCGGCCAGCTTGGCGAGGCGCCGGGCGATTTCGGTCTTGCCCACGCCCGTGGGGCCAATCATGAGGATGTTCTTCGGGGTGATCTCGTGGCGCAGGCTGCCCTCGACCTGCTGGCGGCGCCAGCGGTTGCGCAGCGCGATGGCCACAGCGCGCTTGGCGCTGGCCTGGCCCACGATGTGGTTGTCCAGCTCGGAGACGATTTCCTGGGGGGTCATGGAAGACATGGTGTCAGCCTGAATTCAATCAAAAATGGCTCTGGCGCTTATTAATAAAGCGCTAGCAGCTATCAAAATAATAGTAAACCTGCGCAGTCGCCGCTCAGAGCGTCTCGATGGTGTGGTTCATGTTGGTGTAGATGCAAAGTTCACCCGCAATTTCGAGCGACTTCTTCACGATCTCCTGCGCGGACAGATCCGTGTTGACCAGCAGCGCCTTGGCAGCCGAGTGTGCATACGCCCCACCCGATCCAATCGCCACGATGCCCTGCTCCGGCTCCAGCACATCGCCATTGCCCGTGATGATGAGCGAGGCTTCCAGGTCGGCCACGGCCAGCATGGCTTCGAGGCGGCGCAGCACGCGGTCGGTGCGCCAGTCCTTGGTCAGCTCGATGGCTGCACGCGTCAAGTGGCCCTGGTGCTTTTCCAGCTTGGCCTCAAAGCGCTCAAACAACGTGAAGGCATCGGCCGTGGCGCCCGCAAACCCTGCCAGCACCTTGCCGTGGTACAGCTTGCGCACCTTCCGTGCCGTGCCCTTGACGACGATATTGCCCAGCGTGACCTGGCCATCGCCACCAATGGCGACCTGCATGCCCTGCGGCGTCTGGCGGCGCACGCTCAAAATCGTGGTGCCATGAAACACCGGTGTGTTGTGTGTTGAGTCCATAGCTGCCGCAGGTGGGGATGGTCCGCCCAATTGCAAGCGCCCCCCCCGCAGACGAAACGCCGCCGCAGCAAGGGCTTCAGTTCTTGCGCGGAATGACCCAGGCGTGCTCGTTGATGCCGATCACGTTGAAGAACACGGCAATGAGGCGGTGCAGGTTTTGAAAATGCACCACATGGCCCTGCGATTGCAGATCGGCCGCCCAGTTAAGCACGGAGCCAGCCGCCGCAAAGTCAATGCGCATGAGCTTGTCGCACGCAATGACCAGAGGCACGCCGGGTTTGACCAGCTCTTGCAGCGGTTGCAGCAAAGGCACTGCATCGCCCTCAATGACGCCACTGAGCAGCGCTGCCGGCCCGTTGTCGATGGGAGGCGGCAGTGTCAGCTCTCCAAAATCAGAGGCCAGCATGTCGCGCTCGTTGGCCTGCGGCTGCGCGTTGGCCGACGCGTTGTCATCGGAATAACCGCACTTGGGCGCCGCCCACGATGGAGGCGAAACTTCAAATGTCACGCAGTAGTCCAGCGCGACCAGTTCGAATTCATCCGGGCGCCCCATCAGGCGCAAAGCCGACATGCGCAGACGCCACCATTCCGTGCCGGAGGTGCGATCTCCCGACTGGGTCATGATCTCCAGCAGGGTCTCCAACCGATCCACACCAGAAAAAACAAACTGGCCTTGCTTGTCGGCCCAGCGGGTGAACAGATCGGCCAGCAGCGGCACCGCAGCATCGTCAATACCCGCAATGCGCGACCAGGCCAAAGTCCAAGGGGAAGCAGCCCGCTCGACAGAGGCCTGCAATGCAGCTATAGAGGACACAGCCAGCCGCTGAGGGGCATTCCAGCTGAACTCACGGCGCCCCGGCGCATCACCAGCCGCCTTAGACGAGGAAACTTGCACACCCAACTGGTCAGGCAGCGAGAACCACAGCGGGGCGGAGCGGCTGTACTGCGCCGCAAAATCAATGGCCAGGCTTTCAAAACGGTCTTGCTGGCCGGTGGCCCGGTACAGGTCGAACAGCGTCATCCACAGTTCCAGCTGCTGCTCAGGGTCATCCTGCCGGTGCTGCTCCAGCACCTGCAGCAAGCCCGACTCAGCGCCTTCGTGGTCGCCGTTGGCGTAGCGGATGGCCGCTTCTTCAAGATCGGGTTCGTGCACGAATCTCTCCAGCTGGACAACCACAGGGGGAACCCCGCCTGGCACGGTGGGGCTGAACGAAGGGTGTACCTCTGGTTCCGCTTGCAGCGCAGCGTCCACACCGCAAAATCGACCTACCGCCATGCTGTCGTTAGCAAACAAAGGCGCCACCGGGCTGGAGGCCGTAGGCGCAGCGGCGCTGGCGGCGGCCAACGGGCTGCCCAGGGTAACCGGCGCCGTGGGCGCAAATGCTCGCACATCGGCCGCCTGGGTGTCCGGCCCCGGTGCGGGCTGTGTTGCGCCAGGGGGCATGGTGAGCGGCATGGTTTCGCCAGCCTCGTTGCCCGACTGCTTGCTCTTCCACCACTGCTGCGACATCTGGGCTTCGATCTCGTCGATCTTCTTGAGCGTCACGGCGCGCTCGTCGGGCGAGGCCATGCTGCTTTGGAAGAGCGAAGGCCGGTTGCTCGCATCTTCAGTGCGATGGCCTTGCAACACCTCACGCTGGCGCAGCTTGCGCAGTTGATCGAACTCGCGGCGGCGCACAAAGTCGTTGCGGCGCTTGCGCTCAATCATCTCCTTGAGCATCTGCTTGCTGTACTGGCTCTCCCGGTCATCTTGCAGTGAGTCCAGCTCTGTCCACTGCACGGTGGGATTGCGCACAAACCTCACCATCTTGGACAGCAGTCCACCGGCTGGTGGGGTTTCTTCCTTGCTCATGGTGATGCGGGTACGGTGGTGAAGAGGCTACTCAGGATACAGCCTGCTTCAATCCCCGAACATCTTTTGCTTGAGTTCGCGGCGCTGCTGGGCTTCCAGCGACAGCGTGGCCGTGGGGCGTGCGATCAGGCGGCCCACGCCGATGGGCTCGCCCGTCTCGTCGCAGTAGCCGTAGTCGCCCGCATCAATGCGCGCGATCGATTGCTCGATCTTCTTGAGCAGCTTGCGCTCGCGGTCGCGGGTGCGCAGCTCCAGGGCGTGCTCTTCCTCGATGGTGGCACGGTCGGCGGGGTCGGGCACCACCACGGTGTCTTCGCGCAGGTGCTCGGTGGTTTCACCGGCACTGTTATGGATGTCTTGCTTGAGCTGAACGAGCTTGAGGCGGAAAAACGCCATTTGCTTGTCGTTCATGTACTCGCTGTCCGGCATCGCCATCACTTCAGCGTCTGTCAGCTCCTCGGCCGTCTTGGTCTTCCAGTTGTTGGCGAGCTTGGGGTCTTTTTTGGCAGCGGTGTAGGTAGGTTGCACTGGCGCGGTCGTGGGCATGGTGTGTTGATAACTAGCTTTGGCAGCGGTGGAAGCCACTGCCTGGGCCATCGATGGTACGGTCAATTGGGCCAATCGCGAAGAAGGCCGAGTGGCGCGCAGCGGAACTTGCGGGCTCTCGGCCACGGGGGCCGGAGCGGCAGCGGCAGCTGCAGCCTTGGTGGAAGCCGCAGGCTTGGTCGCCTTGGCGGATACCGGGGCGGCAGCACCTTTGGCCGCAGTGGCAGGCGCTTTGGTCACCGCTTTGGGTTTACTGGTATCGGCTTTCACTTCCTGGTCTCCTCGCTATACGGGCAGGCCCCGGCTGCGGGGGCAGTCAGGGACGGATGGCAAGCCTTCCGGGGTTTTACCGGGGCGCGATTGTATCGACCTGCGCCGCCGCAAACGAAAACGTTGCAGATACAACACACCCCGGTGTTTCCCCGAGGGAAACGGCCTCAGACCAGGCTCTGGTCCAGACCCTGACGGAAGATGTCCTGCGGCAGATCGATGCCGATGAACACCATCTTGCTCACCCGCGCCTCACCTTCAGCCCACTGGGGGCCCAAATCACTGCCCATGAGCTGGTGCACGCCCTGGAAGATCACCTTGCGATCGGTGCCCTTCATGTTCAAGACACCCTTGTAACGCAGCATGCGCGGGCCATAAATGTTGACAATGGCGCCCAGGAAGTCTTCCAGCTTGGCGGGGTCGAACGGTCGGTCGGAGCGGTAGACAAAGCTCTTGACGTCGTCATCGTGGTGATGGTGGTGACCATGCCCGTGGCCGTGCTGGTGCGAGGGGTGATTGCACGCCTCGCCCGGCGCATGGTCGTGGTGCTCATGGCCATGGTCGTGATCGTGGTCGCAATGCCCATGGTCGTGGTCGCAGTGGCTGTGGTCGTGCTCGTCTTCCTTGAGGAAGTCGGGGTCGATGTCCAGCTTGGCGTTGAGGTTGAAGCCCCGCAGATCCAGCACCTCCTTGAGCGGCACCTCGCCAAAATGCACCGCCTTGATGGGCGCACGCGGGTTCATGTGCTTGAGGCGGTGCGTCAGGGCATCCACGTCCTCGGCACTCACCAGATCCGTCTTGGACAGGAAAATCTGGTCAGCAAAGCCCACCTGGCGGCGCGCCTCCTGGCGGTCGTTGAGCTGCTGCGCTGCGTGCTTGGCGTCCACCAGGGTGATGATGGAGTCGATCAGGTAGGTCTCGGCAATCTCTTCGTCCATGAAGAACGTCTGCGCCACAGGGCCGGGGTCGGCCAGGCCGGTGGTTTCGATCACGATGCGCTCAAAGTCCAGCAAGCCCTTGCGCTTTTTGGCGGCCAGCAGTTGCAGGGTTTCACGCAGGTCTTCACGGATGGTGCAGCAGATGCAGCCGTTGCTCATCTGCACGATCTGCTCTTTCGACTCCGTCACCAGGATGTCGTTGTCGATGTTTTCTTCACCAAACTCGTTCTCGATCACGGCGATCTTCTGGCCGTGGGCCTCGGTCAAGACGCGCTTGAGCAAGGTGGTTTTGCCCGAGCCCAAAAAGCCCGTGAGGATGGTGACTGGAATGAGTGCCATGGGAATCTCTTTCAAATGAACTAAGGCGGGGGCCACAGCCCCCTGCCCGCTGGATAACCGTGTCCGCAGATCGGGGCAGAACTGGTTTTTTCCAGTGTAGCGATCGTGTCAAGCCCCTGCGGGCGACAAAGTGTGCCCGCTCAGGCCTTGCGCATCACCACCAGGCCCTTGAGGTATTCCCCTTCAGGAAACTCCAGTGTCATCGGGTGGTCAGGTGCGCCCCCCAGGCGTTCGGTGATGTAGCCATCCACCCCCGCATCGGCCCCGGCGGATGCCACGATCTTGTGGAACAGATCAGCACTGATACCGCCCGAGCACGAGAAGGTGAACAGCACGCCGCCCGGCTCCAGCAGTTGCAGCGCCAGGCGGTTGATGTCTTTGTAAGCCCGCGCTGCGCGGTCGGCGTGGGCGGCCGTGGGCGCAAATTTGGGCGGGTCGAGCACGATGGCGTCAAAGCGCACGCCGTCCTTCAAAAACTGGCGCAGCGATGCATTCACATCGGCGTCCATGAACCGGGCCTGCGCCACATCAAAACCGTTGAGCAGCACATGGGCGCGGGCCCGATCCAGCGCGGGGCCGGACGAATCGATGGAAGTCACCACGCCACCGCCCTGCCCGCCCGCCTGCTCGGCAGCGCGCATGCCCGCCAGCGCGGCCACGCTGAAGCCGCCGGTGTAGCAAAAGCAGTTGAGCACCTTGCGCAGGTTCAAGCGCTGCACACAGTCGGCAAAACGCTTGCGGCTGTCGCGCTGGTCCAGGTAAAAGCCGGTCTTGTGGCCTTCGGCGATGTTCAGCGTCAGGCGCCAGTCGTGTTCGTGGATGGTCAACTCCAGTGGCGGCTCAGGCTGCCCCGTCTGCCCAGCAACAGGCCCACCCCGCAGCCAGCCGGTGGCGGGCTCCAGACCTTCCAGCTGGCGCACGTTGGCGTCCGATCGCTCATACAGCTTGCTCAAGCCCGTGGCCTGCAGCAAGGCATCGACCAGCACCGCCTTCCAGCGCTCAGTGCCCGCACTGGTGAACTGGGCCACCAGCGTATCGCCGTAGCGGTCCACGATCAGGCCGGGCAGCCCATCGGATTCGCCGTGCACCAGCCGCACGCCATCGCTTTTAACGTCAAATCGGTCTCTAGCGCTTATAGAGCGAGCGCAAGCAGCTATAAAAAAAGAAGCATCAATGCGCTGCTTTTCATCAAAGCTCCACACCCGGGCTCGGATGCGCGAATGGGGGCTGAACGCCGCCCAAGCCAGAAACTGCCCCTCGTGCGACTCGACACGCACCGTCTCTCCGCTGTCGCCGCCGCCTTTGGCAATGGCAGATTCAAATATCCAGGGGTGGCGGCGCTGCAGCGAGCGTTCTTTGCCTTGCTTAAGTCGGATCGTTTTCATCCCTGGATTGTGCAGGCAGCCATCCCGTTAGCCACCGGCCCGAACAGCGGCGAATGACCTCACAGTCAAATAAAAATTTGTCAAAATTGACACGATTTTTCTCATTGATAAAATTTGATTCATATTGTTATCATTTAAGCCAGGGCATCCGATGATCAACGCCGCAACTGCCACATCTACCTCCCTCTCCGCCGCCTCCAGTGGCACCGGGGCGCTGACCCAAATTCGGGAATTCCTGGCATTCAAGATCGCCAACGAGGAATACGGCGTGGACATCCTGCGCGTGCAGGAAATCCGCTCGTACGAAAAGCCCACCAGCATTGCCAATGCACCAGAGCACCTCAAAGGAGTGGTAAACCTGCGTGGCGTGATCGTCCCCATCATCGACCTGCGCATCAAGCTGGGCGTGAGCGATGTGCAATACAACCACCTCACCGTGGTGATCGTGCTGAACATTGGCCAGCGCGTGATCGGCGTGGTGGTGGACGGCGTGTCAGACGTGCTGACACTGGAGCCCTCGCAACTGCGCCCCGTGCCCGCGCTGGACTCCAACTTCGACCCTGAGCACCTTCTGGCCATTGGCTCGGTGGACGAACGCATGCTCATCTTGCTGGACATCGAGAAGTTCCTATCAGACACAGTGCTGGGTGAGTCCACTGTCGGCGCGCATTGACGCCAAAGCGCAGCCTGAGTAGCTGACCAGCGCGTAGCGCCAGGCTTCAGGGCTTTTTGCGCGCCCGCGGGTGGGCTGCGTCGTATACCTTGGCCAAGTGCTGAAAATCGAGCCGCGTGTAGACCTGTGTGGTAGTGATGTTGGCGTGGCCCAGCAACTCCTGCACCGCCCGTAAATCACTGCTGGACTGCAGCACATGGCTGGCAAACGAATGGCGCAGCATGTGCGGGTGCACCGGGGTGGTCAGCCCCGCGAGCTGGCTGCGCTGGCGCAGCCGCAGCCACACCGATTGCGCCGTGAGCCGCTTGCCGCGCTGGCCCACAAACAAGGCCCCATCGAGCCGGGCTGAGGAGGCCCCAAACGGCTGCGCGCGTAGCGCCAGCCAGGCCTGCAGCGCCTGCACCGCCGCACGGCCCACAGGCACGCTGCGGCGCTTGCTGCCTTTGCCAAACACATGGGCTTCGCCCGCCTGCAGATCGACCCAGCCACGGCCTTCGCGCTCGGCTTGCGGGCTGGCCACGGCGTCCAGCCCCACCAGCTCGCCCACACGCAGGCCGCAGCCGTAGAGCAGCTCGACCATGGCCGCGTCACGCGCCTCCAGCCAGGGGTCGGCTCCGGTGTTTTCGTAATCGGCCAGGCGCACCGCATCGTCCACGCCCAGGGCCTTGGGCAGCGGCTTGGGCGCCTTGGGCGCGCGCACGTCCTGCACCGGGTTGTGCGCGACCAGGCCCTGGCGCCCGGCCCAGGTGTAAAACCCGCGCCAGCCCGACAGAATCAGCGCAATACCCCGCCCGCTGCGCCCGCCGCTGTGCATCTGCGCCACAAAGCGGCGAATGTGCGCACTGGTGAGTTGCAGCAACGGCAGATTCACCCCCGCCGCAAACTGCGCGAGCTTTTCCAGGTCCAGCGTGTACAGCGTGAGCGTGCGCGCCGCCAGCCGCTTTTCCACCCGCACATGCTCCAGGTAGCGCAGAACGTGCGGATCGGTGGGCAGCAAAGCAACCAGGGCGTCGGGCATGGGGATTTAGAAGGCCCTGAGCGCAGGTCCCGAGGTGTCCGTGCACCCACTGTGGCGCAGCGTGCGCAACCGGCGCGGCCCCGGACCAGTGCCACCGTGGAGCCGGCTTTGCCGGTCCAGGGGTGGCGTCCCCCCCTTGGGGGGGGAAGACGCGAAGCGGCTCAGGGGGGGCGTCACTTCAACCGCACCAGCGCCGCGCTGGCCAGCTCCGCAATGCGTGAGAGGAATTCCGTGCCCATGGTGGCGTCAAAGCGCTGCGGGTCGGGCGAGCCCAGCACCAGCAGGCCAAACGCTGGCGTGGCGCTGTCGATGGCGCCTTCGCGCAGCGGCAGCAGGGCCAGCGACTGGGCGGGCTCGCCTGCCTCCTGTGCCAGCCAGCCCGCAGGCTCAAAGCCCAGGTTGGGGCCGCAAAACGGCATGGTCAGCGACGAGGCAAATGCCCGCGCGTCTTCGCTCGCGCCTTGCGTGAAGTCGGCGTCGATATAGGGGCCAGCCACCGTCCACACACGCACGGCCGCCTGGGGCACGTCGAACAGGGTGCGGATGCCGCTGACCACCGCCTCGGGCAGGTCAAACGGGTCCTTCACGCGCAGCAAGGCGCTGGTCCACTGGTGCACCTTGGTGGCAATGGCGGTGTTGTCGTTGCTGTTGCGCACCATGTCCATGATGCGGTGCTCCAGCCCCTTGATCTTCTCGCGCAGCATCTCGGCCTGGCGCTCTTGCAGGCTCACGGCGCGCTGGCCGTGGGGGCTGGTGATCTGCACGCTGGCCAACACCTCGGCATGGCGTTCAAAGAAGCCGGGGGTGTTGGTCAGAAAGTTGGCGATGTCTTCTTCGGTGATCGGGGGAACGTGGGTGCTGGTCATAGGTGGTCTGGGATGTCGATCTGGCCTTCGAACACGGTGGTGGCCGGGCCGGTCATGTAAAGGGTGTCGGTGTCCTGGCCCGTCCAGGCGATGGTGAGGCGGCCGCCGCGCATGTCCACATGCACTTCGTTGTCGAGCAGCCCCAGGCGAATGCCGGCCGCTACAGCCGCGCAGGCGCCCGTGCCGCAGGCCAGCGTTTCGCCCGTGCCGCGCTCGAACACGCGCAGGCGCACGTGGTTGCGGCCCACCACCTGCATAAAGCCCGCATTCACACGCTGCGGAAAGCGCGGGTGCCGCTCCACCAGGGGGCCCCAAAGGGCCACCGGGGCGGTGTCCACATCGTCCACCAGCTGCACGGCGTGGGGGTTGCCCATGGACACCACCACTACCAAAACTGTAGCTGGTTGCGCAGGCACATCAAGCGCTAGCGGCCATTTTTGCCCTGAACCTTGCGCCACCGGCTGCAGGCCGGTGGTGTCAAAGGGCACGCGGGCAGGCTCCAGCACGGGGCGGCCCATGTCCACGGTGACTCGGCCATCGGGCGTGAGGCGGGGGGCGATGACGCCGCTGAGCGTTTGCACGCGGATGGTGTCCTTGTCCGTCAGACCCTTGTCGCGCACGTAGCGGGCAAAGCAGCGCGAGCCGTTGCCGCACTGCTCCACCTCGCCGCCATCGGCGTTGTGGATCACGTATTCGAAATCGATGCCTTCAGCGGCAGCATCTGCGGTGGGTCGGCGCACGGTGAGGATCTGGTCCGCGCCCACGCCAAAGTGGCGGTCAGCCAGGTAGCGGTAGTGCGCAGGCGTCAGGCCCAGGCGGCCCTGGGTTTCGTCCAGCACGACAAAGTCGTTGCCAGCGCCCTGCATTTTGGTGAAGCGAATCTGCATGGGACGGGATTATGGCCCCGCCCCTGCGCCAAACCGCGTGCGGGCGTACGCTTGGCAGCTTCTCTCGATTCCACCGGCTTTTCAGGAACCTCGCATGACCGATCTTTCCGCTTTTGCCATCACCCGCAAATGGCCCGCCCGGCACCCGGACCGCATCCAGCTGTATTCCCTGCCCACGCCCAACGGCGTGAAGGTGTCGATAGCGCTGGAAGAACTGGGCCTGCCCTACGAGCCCCATCTGGTGAGCTTTGAGACCAACGACCAGACCACGCCCGAATTCCTCTCGCTCAACCCCAACAACAAGATCCCAGCCATCCTGGACCCGAACGGCCCGGACGGCCAGCCGTTGGCGCTGTTCGAGTCCGGTGCCATCCTGCTGTACCTGGCCAGCAAGACCGGCCAATTGATGCCACAGGACACCGCCGGGCGCTTCGAAACCCTGCAGTGGGTGATGTGGCAGATGGGCGGCGTGGGCCCCATGTTTGGCCAGCTCGGCTTTTTCCACAAATTTGCGGGCAAGGACTACGAAGACAAACGCCCGCGCGACCGGTATGTCGCTGAGTCGAAGCGCCTGCTCAAGGTGCTGGACGAGCGCCTGACGGGCCGCCAATGGGTGATGGGCGACCAGTACACCATCGCCGACATCGCCATCCTGCCCTGGGTGCGCAACCTGGTGGGCTTTTACGGTGCGGGCGACCTGGTGGAGTTTGACCAGTTCAAGGAGGTGCAGCGCGTGCTCGCCGCCTTTGTGGCACGTCCGGCGGTGGCCCGGGGGCTGGCCATTCCGGCACGCGGCTGACGGGTAACCATCCCCCGGCAAAGCCGGGGGCATTCGGGATGTGAGCCGCTCAAAGCGGCTGTAAGGGGTCGCTAACGCGGCCCCTCATTCTTGGGGCCACCTATCGGTGGCTACTCACCTCCATAGACCGAGTTGGTCCAACCTCTCGTCTTCCTTCTCCTGGTTTCGGATGTACTCCCGTATCACCGCTTCGTCGCGTCCCACCGTCGAGACGAAGTACCCTCGCGCCCAGAAGTGCTGACCCACGAAGTTGCGCTTTCGCTCTCCGTACACCCGCGCAAGGTGGATTGCGCTCTTGCCTTTGATAAAGCCCACCACCTGCGACACCGAGTACTTCGGTGGGATCGACAGCATCATGTGCACGTGATCGGGCATCAGATGCCCCTCTTCAACCCTGCATTCCTTTTGCGCGGCCAACTTTCTGAATACCTCACCCAGGTGTTCGCGTAGCTGCTTGTACAGCGTTCGCCTTCGACACTTGGGGATGAAGACCACGTGATATTTGCAATCCCAGGCCGTGTGACTCAAACTTTCATACTTGTCCATCGTGTTTCTTCCTTTCGTTTGCTTGGCGGCTCACGATTGAAAGTCTCTACGGTGGACAACCTCCTGAAAAGTCAAACTTCTACTGCCTCCCCGGCAGAGCCGGGGGGCCTCCTTTTGGTAGCTAGGGCGCCGGGTTTCTCATCCGCCCTTGATCTTGATCATGCCGCGCAGCCCGGCACCCGGGCGCCACGCATCTACCATGAGCCTCCTCAAAAAACAGGGAGCACCCCATGGGATTGACCGTTGATGTTCTTCAGGATCTGGAGCTGCACGACCTGCAGGCTGCCGCCCGCGCAGCGCTGCAGGAAACCAACGCCATCGCGCTGATCGAGTTGCTCGAAATGCTATGGAGCTGCGATGTGGAGGGCGCCAACGCCGTCATCGACGCGGTGCTGCTTCGCTTGCAGCAGCTGCGTGGATTGCGCTGAGAACCAGTCCACCAGCCCGCAAGACGGTCAGCCCAAACGCTCCTGCAAGAAAACCAGAAAACACGTGATGCGTGCCGCCAGCTGCGTGTTGCGGTAGTACGCCGCGCTGATGGACTGGCGCACGTCCATCGTGTCCTTGGCCAGCAGGCACCAGGCCCCCACAGTGGACCAATGCGGACGCAGGGTCCATCCCGAAGGTCGGGCTGCCTCTAGCCTCCCCTCTCAGTCAGCCATCACCCGCACGAACGCCGGCACCACACCCAGCAGGTCGTCGCGCCGCTGCACCGCATGCACATCGGCGCGCGGCGCTTTGGCGCCCAGGGGCTTGAACACCACGCGCGGCCCGAACAGCATGCCCAGGGACGACGGCACCAGGGCCACGCCCAGCCCGGCCGCCACCAGGCTCAGCACAGCCGCCAGCTCCACCGTGGTCTGCGCCACCCGGGGCGCAAAGCCCGCCTGCACGCAGCACTGCACCATGTGCTCGGCATGGGCTGATGAATCGCGGCGCAGCATCACAAAGGCCTCGCTGCGCAGGTCCTTCAAGGCCAGCGCCTTGCGCGCCGCCAGCGGGTGGCCGGGCGGCAGGGCCGCCACCACAGGGTCGGGCCACAGCAGGGTGCTGGCGAGCTGGTCGTCGTTGACGGCCGTGCGCGAGATGCCCACATCGATGCGTTTGTCGCGCAGGGCCGCCTGCTGCAGCGAAGGCTGCATCTCGTGCAGCACCACATCCACGCCCGGATGGCTTTGTCGGTAGCGCGCCAGCGCCGCCGGAAACGGCCCGAGGAAATGCGAGCCAGACAGTCCCACTTCAATGCGCCCCGCCTGCCCCTGGCCGATGGCCGCCACACGCTGGCGCGCCGTGTCCAGCCGCTCCAGCACCGCGCGTGCATCCACCAGATAGGCCTGGCCTGCCAGCGTCAGCTCCACGCGCCGGCTGGTGCGCACGAACAGCTGGGCGCCCAGTTCCTGTTCCAGCTGGGCGATCTGCAGACTCAGCGGCGGCTGCGAGACATGCAGGCGCTGCGCGGCGCGTGTGAAGCTCAGCTCTTCCGCCAGGGCGACGAAGTAACGCAGATGGCGCAGTTCCATTGATACTTTTCAGGTCTTGATCAAGACCAACAATATATTGGACTGTTGATTCGCTTGTTTCCACAATACCCTCACTACAACATCTGGTGGAGACAAACATGACGATCAAGCACAGCCTGCTGGCTGCCACGCTGGCCCTCTCGGGCCTGGCCATGGCGCAAGACAACTACCCCAGCAAGGCCATCACGCTCACCGTGCCCAACCCGCCTGGCGGTGTGGTGGACACCTCGGCCCGCCTGCTCAACGAGCCGCTGGCCCGTGTGATCGGCCAGCCGGTGGTGATCGACAACAAGGCGGGCGGCAGCGGCAACGTGGCCTATGGCGCCGTGGCCCGCGCCAAGCCCGACGGCCACAACCTGCTGATCTCGTACTCGGCCTACCACGTGGGCAACCCGGCCCTCACCCCCAGCCTGCCCTGGGAGGCCAAGGACTTCGCCCCCGTCGCGCTGCTCACCGTGGCCACCAACGTGATTGCAGCCCACCCCTCGGTGCCAGCCAACAACCTCAAGGAATTCATCGCCTACCTCAAGGCCAACCCGGGCAAGGTGAACTACGCCTCGCAGGGCAACGGCTCGCTCTCGCACATCGGCACCGAGATCTTCAAGCAGCAAAGCGGCACCTTCATGACCCACATCCCCTACCGTGGCTCGGGCCCAGCGGTGGCCGATGTGCTGGCGGGCCAGGTGCAGGTGTTCATCACCACGCCACCGTCGGTCATGCAGCATGTGGTCAGCGGCAAGCTCAAGGCCTTTGCCGTCACCGGTACCAAGCGCCACCCGGGCCTGCCCAACGTGCCCACCGTGGCCGAGGCCGGCATGCCCGACTTCAAGCTCGAGGCCTGGGTGGGCCTGTTCGCCCCGGCCGCCACGCCACCCGCCGTGGTGGCCAAGCTCACGGCCGATGTGAAGAAGGCGCTGGACATGCCCGAGACGCGCCAGCGCGCCGACGCTGCCGGCATCGAACTGCGCTACCTGCCGCCCGACGCCCTCGGTGAGCTGGTGAAGACCGAAACCGCCTACTGGGCCAAGACCATCAAGGCCGCCGGTATCAAGGCCGACTGACCGGCCCACAGACATCCCCTGCGCGATCCATTCCCGGCGCTCCGCGCGCCGGGCGGGCCGCGCTTTGCCCATCCATTCCTGAAAGACCACCATGCAACGCACCTACCGCATCGGGCAGATCGTGCCCAGCTCCAACACCACAATGGAGACCGAGATACCGGCCATGCTGCGCGCCCGCGAGCAGATCCTGCCCGAACGCTTCAGCTTCCACGCCAGCCGCATGCGCATGCAGAAGGTCACCAAGGAAGAGCTGGCTGCAATGGACCGCGACTCCGACCGCTGCGCACTGGAGCTGTCGGACGGCAAGATGGACGTGATGGGCTATGCCTGCCTCGTGGCCATCATGAGCATGGGCCTGGGCTACCACCGCGCATCCGAAAAGCGGCTGCATGAGGTCACCGTGGCCAATGGCAAGCCCGCGCCGGTGGTGTCCAGCGCAGGGGCGCTGGTCGAAGGCCTCAAGGCCATGGGCGCCAAGAAGGTCTCGGTGCTCACGCCGTACATGAAGCCGCTCACGCAACTGGTGGTGGACTACATCGAGCACGAGGGCATTGCCGTGCACGACAGCCTGTCGCTGGAAATTGCCGACAACCTGCAGGTGGGCGCGCAGGACCCCGCCGCCCCGGCCCAGCTGGTGCAACGGCTGGACACGCGCGGCGTGGACGTGGTGGTGATCTCGGCCTGCGTCCAGATGCCCTCGCTGGCGTCGGTGCAGATGGCACAGGACCAGTTGGGCATTCCTGTCGTGTCCGCTGCAGCCTGCACAACCTGGGCGATGCTCAAGCGCCTGGGGCTGGAAACGCGGGTACCCAACGCAGGGGCCCTGCTCTCTGGCGCCTACTGACCTCGCCAAAGGCAAGAGGCCGGTCCGGTGCCGAAAGCAGCTGGCGGGCAGGCTGCAGGGCAACACCGGATAATGGCCCCATGCCACGCACCAGCCAGCACCTGCACCCCTCCCGCGAGCCCGTGAGCCCTTTGCACGCAGCCACCGTGCTGCTGATGCGCGATGCCTCGCCGGGCGGCGATCTTGAAGTTTTGATGACCCGGCGCTCTGGCAAAGCCAGCTTTGCGCCGGGGGCGTATGTCTTCCCCGGCGGGGGCATCGACGAGGCAGACCGCCTGGCCCACCCGGTGGCCGACCGGCGCCCCACGCAAAGCGACGAACACCTCACCCAGGCCATTGCGGCCATTCGCGAGAGCTTTGAAGAGCTGGGCATTTTGCTGGCGCGCCATGCCAGCGGCCCCCGCCAAGGCCAGATGGCCGACGCGCAAGACATTGCCGCGCTGGACCGCCACCAGCCCTTTGCCGAGCAATGCAGCGCCCGCGGCCTGCGCCTGGCCGCCGACAGCGTGTTCCTGCTGGCCCACTGGACGGCCGACCGCGACCTGCCCCGGCGCTTTGCCGTGCCCTTCCTGGTGGCGCGCATGCCCGAGGGGCAAGAGCCCGTGGCCGACGAAACCGAGCAGTTTGAGCCCGTGTGGGTGCGCCCGGCCGACGCACTGGCGCGGCACGAGGCAGGCCAGTTCTTCATGATCTTCCCGACCATCCGCACCCTGCAGTGGCTGGCCCGCTTTGCCAATACCGACGCCGTGCTGGCCGCCCTGGCGCACGAAAAGCCGCTGTGGACCAGCTGCCCCCGCGCCGGGCTGCTGGGCGGCAAGGAAGCGCACTACATGGAAGGCGATGCCCCCTTCGGCGAACTGGCCCTGGTGTGCCCCGATGGCCAGATCGCCCACCCGCTGGACTGGCAGAGCGAGCGGCCCGTGCCGCTGCTCAAGAACGTGCAGCGCCTCACCGCCCCCAATTCGGGCGTGATGACCGGCCCCGGCACCAACAGCTACCTGGTGGGCGAACCGGGCACCGGTTTCATCGCCATCGACCCCGGCCCGGCCGACCCCGACCACCTGGAAAAGCTGTGGCGCGCTGCGGGCGGCGATATCCGCATGATCGTGTGCACCCACTCGCATCCCGACCATTCCCCTGGTGCAGCCCCGCTGCAAGCGATGTGCGAACGCGCGGGCCGGGCCAAGCCGCCCATTTTGGGCCTGCCATCGGCCCCCACCGCGCGGGTGGTGAGCCAGTTCACGCCCGACAGGGCGCTACAAAATAATGAGCTGCTGGCGCTTTCTGGTAAAGCGCTAGAAGGCGAAATCACCCATACCCTGCAAGTGGTGCACACCCCCGGCCACGCAGCCAACCACCTGTGCCTGATCCTGCGCGAAGATGGCCTGCTGTTCAGCGGAGACCACATCCTCAACGGCAGCACCACCGTGATCGACCCGCCCGACGGCAATATGGCCGACTACCTCGACTCGCTCGACCGGCTCGATGCCCTGTGCGCCGAACACGACGTGCAATTCATCCTGCCCGCACACGGCTATGTGCTGGACAATGCGCGGGGCGCCATCGCGCAGCTCAAAGCCCACCGCCTGGCGCGCGAAGCGAAAGTGCTGGCCGCCATGCAAGCCCTGCCCGACGGCACGCCCGAAGACTGGGTGCGCCACGCCTACAGCGATGTGCCCCCGCGCATGTGGCCCGTGGCCCAGCGTTCGCTGCTGGCCCATGTGGAGCGCATCCGCACCCTGCCACCGGGCAACAATTGACCCCTGCCCCCTCCACAAGAACAACGAGCCCCGCCTCCATGACCGCACCGAATCCCAACCCCAGCCACATCCGCCTTGCCAAGCGCGTGGCCGAGCAGTTGAACTGCTCGCGCAGCACCGCAGAACAGTTCATTGAGGGCGGCTTTGTGAGCGTGGACGGGCAGCTGGAAGAAGCCCCCGGCGCGCGCGTGCGCCCGGACCAGGTCGTCACCGTGGCGCCCGACGCCAGCTTGCTGGAGCTGACCCCGGTCACGCTGCTGCTGCACAAGCCTGTGGGCTTTGAAGCGGGCCTGGGCCTGCCGCAGGGCGCTGCCGCCCACGGCAGCCGCAGTCAGGGCGCGGCGCAGGCCATCACGCTGCTGAGCGCCGCATCGCACCTGCCTGAAGACGCCAGCGGCATCCGTGTGCTGCAGCGCCACTTCAAGCAGCAGGAATGTTTCACACCGCTGCCCACCGAAGCCAGCGGGCTGGTGGTCTACACGCAAGACAAGCGCATCGCGCGCAAGCTGGCGGAAGACATTGAGTCGCTGGAGCAGGAGTGCATCGTCGAGGTGGCGGGCGAGATTGCGCCCAACGGGCTGCAGCGCCTGTGCCACGGCCTGTCGTTCAACGGGCGGCCACTGCCCCCCATCAAGGTGAGTTGGCAAAACGAGACCAAACTGCGCTTTGCCTTGAAGGGCATCCGCCCCGGCCAGATTCCGGCCATGTGCGAGGCTGTGGGCCTTCGCGTGCTGGGCATCAAGCGCATCCGCATCGGGCGGGTGCCGCTGGCCAAGGTGCCTGAAGGGCAGTGGCGCTACCTGCAGCCCTGGGAAAAGTTCTGACTGCGCCCACCCCGGAGCTACCAAAACCATAGCTGCCAGCGCTTGCCACGATTGCGCCAGAGGCACTTTTCGCCTCAAGCAAACCCCTCCTGGTCGGCTGCTAAACTGCGCCCACAAAAGGGAGGGAGAGAATGCACCACAACACCCAAGGCGGCGCTGCAGAACAGCCGTCGGTTTTCATGTCTCAGAACATTGAGGCGTATCCCATGGAATTCACCGGCAGCGGCGGTGAGTACTTCCGAGTCTGGATCGTGAACGTGCTGCTGGGCATCGTCACGCTGGGGTTCTACACCCCCTGGGCGCGCCGGCGCACCGCCATGTATTTCTACGGCCACAGCCTGGTCGCCCACAGCCCGCTCGAATTCACCGCGCAGCAGCGCAAGATGGTGCTGGGCTTTGTGCTGCTGGCCCTCATTTCCATCGCCTACCAAATTGCCGCCAAAACGGGGCAGGACCTGGCCGTGGGACTGATGCTGCTGGCCGGCGCCGCGCTGGCCCCCTACCTGTGGGCCAGCGCCATGCGTTTTCGGCTGGGGGCCACGCGCTGGAAGGGGCTGCGGCTGCAGTTTTCTGCCAGCTGGAAAGAGGTGTACCTGGCCAGCTGGCCGGTGTTTGCCCTGGCGCTGGTGTGGTTTGGTGTTTTCTTTGGCATGCAGATGCTTTCGCCCGAACTGGCCCAGGCCCTCGATGGCCCGGCCGCCAGCGGTGCCCCCAAGGTCAAGCCGCAGTTCACCGCCCCCATGGGCGCCCTGCTGGGCCTGGGGCTGCTGCTGTCCATCCTGTGCTTTATCCGACTCGAATACAACTACAAAAGCCTGCTGGTGCTGCGCGCCCGCCTGGGCAACGAGCACGGGCGCTGGAAGCCCGTGTACACCGATTTCGTGACGGTGTGGCTGGCCACCGTGGCGGTGTTCATTGCCTGCGTGCTGGTGGTGTGGCTGGCCGTGACGGCGCTGGCCGGTGGCTCCATCGCCATGCTGCTGATGAGCAAGGGCGCGGGCAAGGGCAACATCTTCTGGATCATCGTGATTGCCATCGTGGGCGTCATCGGCTTCTTCTTTCTGCTGCTGCTCGCATCGGCCCCCGCCCGCGCCTACCGCGAGGCGCGCATGTTCCAGCTGCTGTGGAACAACATCGGCGTGAGCCAGATCGCGCGCTTCAAGTGCAACCTGCGCGCCGGCCGTTTTGTGCGGCTGCGCCTGAAAAACACGGTGCTGACGCTGCTGACCCTGGGCTTTTACCGCCCCTTCGCACGGGTGAGCGAATACCGCATGAAGCTCGAATCGGTCACCCTGCACATCAAGGGCGGGGCCGACCAGGTGGCGGGTGTGCTGGTGCGCCAGCAGGAAGGTGGCCTGGGCGATGCGCTGGCCGACGCCGCTGGCCTGGACCTGATTGGCTGACGCATGACCCCCACCGCAGGCCCAGAGGCCACGGCCCCCATGCTGCCCGCCCGCTGGTTTGACGGGCTCAGCAGCAAGCCCCGCCCCGTGATGGTGGTGCTGCAGGCCGGGGCCAAGGGGCCTTCGCTGCTGCTGCACCCCTTGAACGAACCGGGCGCTGCGCCCCAGGTGTTCACCCACGCCCAGGTGGGCTGGCCCGAGGCCTGGAGCGACCGCCGCCCCCAGCGCCGTGTGGTGGTGGACCTGCGCGAGCGCGGCAGCCTTGAAGTGGACGCCGTGGCCGCTTGGTACAGCGCCTGGGCGGCTGCGGGCGCCAGGCCCGGCGTGGCCCAGCGCATGCAAACGCGCTGGCCCTTGCTGCTGGGCGTGGTGGCGGTGTCCATCGTGGCGCTCGGGCTGTTCTACCGCTACGGCACCCCGTGGGCAGCGGCGCAGCTCACGCGCTGGGTGCCCTTGGGGTGGGAAACGCGCTTGTCCGGCGACTTGCTGCAGCGCCTGGACGACGGCTTTCTCAAACCCAGCAAGCTGCCCGCCGAGCGTCGCGCCCAGCTCAACGCACGCTTTGAGGCCCTGGCCCAGCAAGCCCCCCACGCCGCCCAGCGCTACGCCAGTTACCGGCCGCCACTCAAGCTGGAGTTCCGCTCTGGCATGCCTGCCAACGCCTTTGCCCTGCCCGGCGGCACGGTGGTGATGACGGACGCCATCGTCCAGGCTGCGGCCGACAAGGGCATCAGCGACGACGCACTGATAGGCGTGCTGGCCCACGAAATCGGCCATGTGGTGCACCGCCACGGCATGCGCATGGTGGTGGAACAAGGCGTGCTGAACATGGGCCTGGGGCTGGCCTTGGGCGATGTGTCGGGCGTGGTGTCCACCGGCGCCACCCTGCTCACCAGCCGCGCCTACAGCCGCAGCCACGAGCGCGAGGCCGACTGCTATGCCATCGCCCTCATGCGCCAGGCATCGTTACCCACGGCCCCCATGGGCCAGTTGCTGCTGGCGATTGCGCACGATGAGGAAGAAGAGGCCCACAAGCCCAAGGGCACCAAGCCTGCTGAATCGACCGCCCCTGCCGCCGAGCCAGCCTCTGCCCCCAAGGCCAAGGACAAAGCTGCCACCCCACGGGAGTCCAGCCCGGTGTGGTCGCTGCTCGCCTCCCACCCCGATACCGTGCAGCGCGCCACCGAGCTGCAGCAAGGGCACGCGCCGCATTGCGCGCGTTGAGCGTATTGAGCGCGCCCAAGCAAAAGGGCCGGACCGCGTTGGCAGTCCAGCCCTTGAAAATAAAGTGTGAAGCGCGCCGATAAGCCGGATTCTGTGCACCACGGTTGCCCGCAGTGTGACCGCCATTAATCTGGGCCGGGTGTCGCCACCACGGCTCGGTGCTACCTACCCGCCAGCTCTCCCCGCGGATCCACAAGGTCGAGAGAGGTCGCCCTGCTCCCGTGGCTGGCCTACTTGGTATTGCTGCGCGTAGAGATTGCCCGTTTCACCCCCAGTGGTCTACCTTGCGGCACTCCCCTGGGACTCGTCTCTGTTGCTCTGATCCTCACCTCACGGTGGGCAGCCGTTAGCTGCTACGCTGTCCTGTGCAGTCCGGACGTTCCTCCAGTGCCTGGTTTCCCAGATTGCACCAGCGGCGGTCTGGCGTGCTTCACGGCGCTGATTATCCCAGAGCATGGCGTGCGCTGCGCCGAGGGCATTGAAAATAGATGCTCCACCAGCCACCAACGAGCCATGACAGAACCCACCCACTTCGACACCGGCGCCCGCGAATGGGACCAGCGCCCCACCTCGCTGCAACTGGCTGCCGTGCCCCCGCGCCTGCTGGCGCAGGTTCCCTTCGCCGCCACCGACCGCGTGCTGGACTTTGGCGCAGGCACCGGCTTGCTGGCCACCGCCATCGCCCGGCATGTGGCGCATGTCACCGCGCTGGACAGCTCCGGCCCCATGCTGCAGGTGCTGCGCGAAAAGGGCTTTGCCAACATCACCACGCTGCAGCAGGACATCTTCGACGGCCTGCCCGAGCGCTACGACGCCATCGTGAGCTGTATGGCCATGCACCATGTGCCGGACACACGCGCGCTCCTGCAGGCCTTTGCCGACGCACTCCAGCCCGGCGGCCGCATTGCGCTGGTGGACCTGTATGCCGAGGACGGCAGCTTCCACGGCGACAACGCGGCCAAGGGCGTGCACCACTTCGGCTTTGCGCCCGATGCGCTGCAGGCACTGGCCGAGCAGGCGGGGCTGCAGGGCATTGCATTCACCGAGGTGCTGCGCATGCACCGCTCCAACGGGCGCGAATACCCGCTGTTTCTGATGACAGGGCACAAGCCCTGAGCCCGCACGCCCTTCAAAAACCATAGCACCTGCCGCTTTCTGCATGGGCGCTAGACGGTGTTTTTGCACCAAATCCGCATCTTTTTGCAGCGGCATATCCATATGCCCAGGCGGGCAGAACAAGTGGTTCAGAATGTGCGACATCTTTTCATCCCCTTCTCCAGGAGACGCCATGAGAGTCGAGAACATCCTGCAAACCATCGGCAACACGCCCCACGTTCGCATCAACCGCCTGTTTGGCCCATCGGCCAATGTGTGGGTGAAGTCCGAGCGCAGCAACCCCGGTGGCTCGGTCAAGGACCGCATTGCGCTGGCCATGGTGGAAGACGCAGAAAAATCGGGTGCGCTGCAGCCCGGCGGCACCATCATCGAGCCCACCTCGGGCAACACGGGCATTGGCCTGGCCCTGGTGGCCGCCGTCAAGGGCTACAAGCTGATTCTGGTGATGCCCGACAGCATGAGCATTGAGCGCCGCCGCCTGATGCTGGCCTACGGCGCGCAGTTTGACCTGACGCCCCGCGAAAAGGGCATGAAGGGCGCCATCGCCCGCGCCCAGGAACTGCAGGCACAAACCCCCGGCGCGTGGATTCCGCAGCAGTTTGAAAACCCCGCCAACATCGACATCCACGTGCGCACCACCGCCCAGGAAATCCTGGCCGACTTCCCCGACGGGCTGGACGCGCTCATCACCGGCGTGGGCACCGGCGGCCACCTCTCGGGCACCGCACGCGTGCTCAAGGCCAAGTTCCCGCAGCTCAAGGTGTTCGCGGTCGAGCCCACGGCATCGCCCGTGATCTCGGGCGGCGCACCGGCACCCCACCCCATCCAGGGCATTGGCGCGGGCTTCATCCCCAAGAACCTGGACACCAGCCTGCTCGACGGCGTGATCCAGGTTGAAGCCGAAGCAGCCCGTGAATACGCCCGCCGCAGCGCACGCGAAGAGGGCATGCTGGTGGGCATCTCCTCCGGGGCCACACTGGCCGCCATCGCGCAAAAGCTGCCCGAGCTGCCCGCTGGCGCCAAGGTGCTGGGTTTCAACTACGACACGGGCGAGCGCTACCTGTCGGTCGAGGGCTTCCTGCCCGCGTGATACCGCTCACGGTGCAGCAACGCACCTGAATGACCAGGGCCCTGCGGGGCCTTTGGTTTTTGCGCCACGGCAGCACACCGCCACGGCCAGCCGTCCTACACGGGTAGAGCCCCGTGGCTTCAACAATCGTTTGCACCCCTTGGCACGCCCGTAGCGCGGGCCAGCCTAGGGGCTTGTTCACAACGATTTGTTCACCCATGGCCACCCCAACGTCCCTGCCGATTGCATTCAAGGTGCTCACCGTGAATGTGCACAAAGGCTTCACCACCTTCAACCGTCGCTTCATGCTGCACGAGCTGCGCGAGGCCGTGCGCGGTGTGGCGGCAGACCTGGTGTTTTTGCAAGAGGTGCAAGGCAGCCACCAGCGCCATGCGCAGCGCGTGGCCAACTTTCCGCAGGTGCCGCATTACGAATTTCTGGCCGACACGATCTGGTCGCAATACGCCTACGGGCGCAACGCGGTGTATGACAACGGCGACCACGGCAACGCCCTGCTGTCGAAGTTTCCCATCACGCATTACGAAAACCACGACATCTCCATCCGGGGGCCGGAGCGGCGCGGCATGCTGCATTGCGTCCTGCAGCCGCCGGGCCACCACCTGCCGGTGCATGCGGTGTGTGTGCACCTGGGGCTGCAGGAATCGCACCGCCAGCAGCAGTTGCAGCGCGTGTGCGATCTGATCAACAGTTTTCCGGCCGACGAGCCCGTGGTGCTGGCGGGCGATTTCAACGACTGGCGCCACCGCGCCCACGCCGTGCTGCAGCGCGAAGCCGGTTTGCAAGAGGTGTTCGTCCATGCATTCGGCCGTGCGGTGCGCACCTTTCCGGCATCGATGCCGCTGCTGGCGCTGGACCGCATTTACGTGCGCAACGCCGCCGTGCACGCGCCACTGGAACTGCCCCGCAAACCCTGGGACCAACTCTCGGACCACGCCCCCCTGGCGGCGGAGATTCTGTTATGACCCGCCCCTTCTTTGCACCGCGCTCCTCCCGCTGGGTGCCGGGCAACCACTTCGAGTTGCTGGAAAACGGCGAGGAGTTCTTCCCCCGTGTGTTCGACGCCATTGCCCAGGCAAGGCACGAGGTGATGCTGGAGACCTTCATCCTGTTTGAAGACAAGATCGGCCAGCAACTGCACGCAGCGCTGCTGGGCGCCGCGCAACGTGGCGTGGAAGTGCATGTGCTGGTGGACGGCTTTGGCTCGCCCGACCTGTCTGAACAGTTTGTGGGCAGTCTGGTGGCCGCCGGAGTGCATTTCCGCATTTTTGACCCGGGGCGGCGCATTCTGGGCCAGCGGCTGAACGTGCTGCGGCGCATGCACCGCAAGATCGTGGTGGTGGACGGGCAGCTGGGCTTCATCGGCGGCATCAACTACTCTGCCGACCATGTGGCCGACTTCGGCCCCGAGGCCAAGCAGGACTACGCCGTACAGGTGCGCGGCCCCGTGGTGGCCCACTTGCACCACTTCACGCGCCAAGCCGTGCTGCCCAAGGCAGAACGCCAGCGCGCCCGGCAGGCGGGCGTGCTGGGGCGCCCCCATGCGGGCACGGCGCATGCCATGTTCGTCACGCGCGACAACCAACACCACACCAATGACATTGAGCGCCACTACCGCGTGGCCCTGCGTGCCGCGCGCAGCCGCGTGGTGATTGCCAATGCCTACTTCTTTCCGGGCTACCGCTTCATTCGGGAGATGCGCCGCGCTGCCAAGCGCGGTGTGGATGTGCGGTTGATCCTGCAGGGCCAGCCCGACATGCCCATCGTGCGCACGGCCGCGTCGCTGCTCTATGACCACCTGTTGCGCGCCGGGGTGCGCATTTACGAATACTGCGACCGCCCGCTGCACGGCAAGGTGGCGCTGGTGGACGAGGCCTGGGCCACCGTGGGGTCCAGCAACCTCGACCCGCTGAGCCTTTCGCTGAACCTGGAGGCCAACGTCATCATCCAGGACCGCGCCTTCAACGCGCAGCTGCACCGCCGCCTGTCGCACCTCATGAACCATAGCTGCCGCCAGGTGCAAGCTTCGCCCTCGGGGCCGTGGGAGGGGCTGCGCCTGCTGCGCAGCTATGTGGTGTTCCACCTCATGCGCTGGTTCCCCACCTGGGCCGGATGGCTGCCCCGCCATGAGCCGGTCATTACCAAGGCCAAAGCCGGTCCAGCCGCCGAGCCCACGCGCCATGCAACCCGCAGCCCTGCCTGAATTGCATCAGCGGCATGAGCGGCGGCACGGCTGGCGCAGCCTTCCGCAACGCCCGTGGTGGCCCTGGCTGACACGCGGGGCTGCCGCGGCATTCTTTGTGCTGGTGGCCGGGTTGCTGTTTCGCCAGGCCCGCACGGTGGACTGGCCCGCCGTGCTGCAGGCGTTGCGCGCCCTGCCCCCGGGCACCCTCGCCGTGGCTGGTGCGCTGGCGCTGGCCAGCCACTGCCTGTATGGCACGTTTGACCTGGTGGCGCGCCACTGCTGCGGGCACCGCCTGCGGCGCAGCACCACGCTGGGCATCGCCATGACCAGCTATGCATTCACGCTGAACCTGGGCTCGCTCGTGGGCGGGGTGGGCGTGCGCTACCGGCTGTATGCGCGGCGCGGGGTGGATGCGGGCACCATCGGCCAGGTGGTGGGCACCAGCGTATTGACCAACTGGGTGGGCTACCTGCTGCTGGCTGCCGTGCTGCCCTGGCTTTGGGCACCGCCGCCGCTGGCAGGCTGGAGTGCACCCGCATGGCAATGGCGCCTGGGCGGCGCCTTGCTGGGTTGCATTCCACTGGCTTACGGTGTGCTGTGTGCGCTGCGCGCGGGGCGCGCCGTCACGCTGCGGGGCCACGCGTTTGCGCTGCCCCGCTGGCCCGTGGCCTTGTGGCAAATGGCTGCGTCGGCCGGCAACTGGATGCTGATGGGTGCCGCGCTGTGGGCCACGCTGCAGGCGCAGGTGAGTTACCCCGCGGCCTTGGCCACCGTGTTGCTGGGCGCGGTGGCGGGGCTGGTACTGCGGGTGCCCGCTGGCCTGGGGGTTCTGGAAGCCGTGGGCGTAGCCCTGCTGACCAGCCCCAGCCTGGGGCAGGACAAGGTGCTGGCTGCCCTGCTCGCCTACCGTGCGCTGTATTACTTCGTGCCCCTGGTGCTGGCTTCGCTGGCCCTGGGTGCGGCCGAACTGCGCTGGCGCCACGGCGAAGCAGCATCTGCAAAGAATTAAGCCAAATCGGCGCGTAGCGCTTATTCCACAAGCGCAGGCAGCTATCAATTTTGATGAACCACCCCTTACCCGCATCACACCCAGATGGCCAGGGGGTGCGCCCGCCATACACCCCCGGTAAAATCACGGCCCCTCGACTTTGCCTGCCGCCCGATCGACACGGGCCCGCAAAACCATGATCCGAATCTCTGAAATCCGGCTGCCCTTCACGGTGGCCGAGGCCCCCGAGGCGCCCCTGCGCGCAGCCGTTTCGCAACTACTGGGCATGCCTGCTGGCGACATCGCGCACCTCCACGTTTTCAAGCGCAGCTTTGACGCCCGCAAGGCCGACCTGCTGGCCGTCTACATCGTCGATGTCACGCTGATCCAGCCCGAGCGCGAAGCCGCGCTGCTCGCCAGGTTCGCCAGCAACCCGCACATCCAGCCCACGCCCGACATGGCCTGGCACCCCGTGGGCCAGGCGCCGGCCGACCTGCCCCTGCGCCCGGTGGTGGTGGGCTTTGGCCCCTGCGGCATCTTTGCCGCGCTGGTGCTGGCGCAAATGGGCTTCAAGCCCATCGTGCTGGAACGCGGCAAGACCGTGCGCGAGCGCACCAAAGACACCTGGGGCCTGTGGCGCAAGCGCGCGCTCAACCCCGAGAGCAACGTGCAGTTTGGCGAGGGCGGCGCTGGCACCTTCTCGGACGGCAAGCTCTACAGCCAGATCAAAGACCCGCGCCACCTGGGCCGCAAGGTGATGAACGAGTTCGTCAAAGCCGGCGCACCCGAAGAAATCCTGTACGTCGCCCACCCGCACATCGGTACCTTCAAGCTGGTGAAGGTGGTGGAGAACCTGCGCGAGCAGATCATTGCGCTGGGCGGCGAGATCCGCTTTGAGCAGCGCGTGACGGACGTGATCGTCGAGAACGATGCCCAAGGCCAGCGCCACCTGCGCGGCCTGAAAGTGCTGAACCAGGCCACGGGCGAAACCACCGAGCTCGCTGCCTCCCATGTGGTGATGGCGCTGGGCCACAGCTCGCGCGACACCTTTGCCATGCTGTACGAGCGCGGCGTGGCCATGGAGGCCAAGCCGTTTTCCATCGGCTTTCGCATCGAGCACCCACAAAGCGTGATCGACCGCGCCCGCTGGGGCCGCCACGCGGGCCACCCGCTGCTGGGCGCGGCCGACTACAAGCTGGTACACCACGCGCAGAACGGCCGTGCGGTCTACAGCTTCTGCATGTGCCCCGGAGGCACGGTGGTGGCCGCCACCAGCGAGCCGAACCGCGTGGTGACCAACGGTATGAGCCAGTACTCACGCAACGAACGCAACGCCAACGCGGGCATGGTGGTGGGCATTGACCCGCGCGACTATCCGCACGACCCCGCTGCGTTCGAGGCCCACCTGGGCCAGACCTATGGCGTGGAGGCGCTGCCTGCCGGGCAGTTCCACCCGCTGTCGGGCAGCGTGCTGCAGCGCCAGCTCGAATCCAACGCCTTTGTGCTGGGCGGGCGCGACTACAGCGCGCCGGGCCAGCTGGTGGGCGAGTTCATTGCGGGCAAGCCGTCCACCCAACTGGGCGGTGTGGAGCCTTCATACAAGCCCGGCGTGGCCCTGGGTGACCTGCACGCCGCCTTGCCTGGCTACGCCATCGAGGCCATGCGCGAAGCCCTGCCCGCGTTTGGCCGCAAGATCAAGGGCTTTGACATGCACGACGCGGTGCTGACGGGGGTGGAAACACGCACGTCCTCGCCACTCAAGATCCCGCGGGGCGATAACCTGCAAAGCCTGAACACCGCCGGTCTGTACCCGGCGGGTGAAGGCGCCAGCTACGCGGGCGGCATCTTGTCGGCCGGGGTGGACGGCATCAAGGTAGGTGAAGCCGTGGCGCGCAGTCTGCTGGGCACAGGTGCCGCATGACAGTCGCGCCCCTGCAACGCCCCAGCAAGGCACAGTTTGCCACCGCCGCACTGGCCATGGCGGTGGTGGTGCTGGCCTCCAACATCCTGGTGCAGTTCCCCATCAACGACTGGCTGACCTGGGGCGCCATCACCTACCCGGTGGCCTTCCTGGTGAGCGAGCTGGTCAACCGCGCCCATGGGCCAGCGCAGGCCCGGCGCGTGGCCTGGGTGGGGTTTGCCGCAGCCGTGGCGGCATCGCTGGTGCTGGCACCCGCGCGCATTGCCGTAGCCTCAGGCACCGCCTTTTTGCTGTCGCAATGGCTGGACATTGGTGTGTTTGACCGGTTGCGGCATGCCACCTGGTGGCGCGCTCCGCTGGTGGCCACCTTGCTGGCTGCGGTGCTGGACACCGCCGTGTTCTGGAGCATTGCCTTTGCGGGCACCGAGGACCCCTGGGTGACCTGGGCACTGGGCGACCTGGCCGTGAAGCTGGCACTGGGCGTGGCGCTGCTGCTGCCGTTTCGCCTGTTCATCGGCCGCCAGCTGGCACAGCGCGCCGCCTGACGGGCCACCGCGCCGCGTTCACGCGGACGTGGCTGCGGGGAGGCGGAGCACTGGTGCGGCCGCACCGCGCCCCTCTCTTGACTTGAATCAACCCGCCCGCCGGGCCGCGCGCAACACTTGGGGTCTGCGCGCATCTCGCTGAAGTGGCCTTCGGCGGATCGCTCCCGTGCCTTCACAAACCGGAGTTGTTCCATGTCTTCCAGCGCGCCCAGTGCAACCCCCGCCGCCCCTTCGGGCAGTCTCTCCAAACGGCTCGGCCTGGTCGGCGCGGTGCTCGCGCTGATACTGGTGCTGGCGCTGCCCACCCCGGCAGGCTTGCCCTTGGCGGGGCAGACGATGCTGGCCATTTTGGCGTTCGCTGTGATCGTGTGGATGACCGAGGCGCTCGAATATTCGGCAAGCGCGGTGGTGATTGCTGCGCTGATGGTGTTTTTGCTGGCCTATGCGCCCAGCGTAGCCAAGCCCGACGGGCCGGACATGGGCACCGGCGCGGCGCTGAACCTCGCGCTTTCGGGCTTTGCCAACAGTGCCGTGGCACTGGTGGCAGCGGCGTGCTTTATCGCATCGGCCATGACGGCCACCGGGCTTGATCGGCGCATTGCGCTCACGGTGCTGTCGAAAGTAGGGGCCAAGACGCACCACATCGTGATCGGCGCCATGGTGGTGGGCTTTCTGTTGTCGTTCATCGTGCCCAGCACCACGGCCCGCGTGGCCTGCCTCATGCCGATCATGATGGGCTTCGTGCTCGCCTTCAAGGTGGACCGCAAGAGCCGCTTTGCCGCCCTGCTGGTCATCACCACGGCGCAAACCGCCAGCATCTGGAACGTGGGCATCAAGACGGCTGCCGCACAAAACATGGTGGCCATCGGCTTCATCGAAAAGCAGCTGGGCGCCCAGATCACCTGGGGTGAATGGTTTGTGGCAGCGGCCCCGTTTGCCGGGCTGATGACGGTGGCGCTGTTCTTCATCATGACGCGCATGATGGAGCCCGAGATGAAGGAAATTGCAGGCGGCCAGGAGACCATTCGCCAGCAACTGGCCGAGCTGGGCCCCATGACGCTGAACCAATGGAAACTGCTGGCGGTGGTGCTGGTGCTGCTGGGGTTCTGGTCCACCGAAAAGGTGCTGCACAACTTTGACACCACCTCCACCACCATCGCCGCCGTGGCGCTGATGCTGTTCCCACGCATCGGCGTGATGGACTGGAAGCAGTCGCAAAAGGGCTTCCCCTGGGGCACCGTGGTGCTGTTTGCCGTGGGCATCAGCGTGGGGTCTGCGCTGCTGCAGACCAAGGCCGCTGGCTGGCTGGCGCAGCTCATTGTGAGCAACCTTGGCCTGCAAATGGCCTCGGCCTTCGTGATTCTGATGCTGCTGTCGGCCTTCCTGATTGTCATCCACCTGGGCTTCGCCAGCGCCACGGCCCTGGCGTCCACCATGATCCCGATCGTCATCAGCGTGCTGTCCACCGTGCAAACGCCGGGCATCAACATCGTGGGCATGACGATGATCCTGCAGTTCGTGGTGAGCTTCGGCTTCATCCTGCCGGTGAACGCACCGCAGAACATGATTGCCTACGGCACCGACACCTTCGAGGCGCGCGACTTCGTGCGCACCGGCATCGTGATCACGCTGGCGGCGGTGGTTCTGCTGGTGGTATTTGCGCTGACCTACTGGCCCTGGCTGGGGCTGATGGTGAACCGCGCCTGATAGGGCGAATTGACCGCAGCGCCTTGAGTACACCTGCCGCAGCGGGCAGGCGGAAGGCCTCTACCAAACCTGCCAGCTGCTGCGCCTGCACTCGCAAGCCCTGCGCAGCGGCGGAGGATTCCTCCACCAGCGCGGCATTCTGCTGGGTCATCTGGTCAAGCTGAGATACAGCTTCGCTCACCTGGCTCAGGCCCGTGGTCTGTTCGCGGGCGGCAGTGCTGATCTCGCCAATGATCGTGGCCACCTGCTGCACCGATTGAACAATCTCGCCCATGGTGCCGCCGGCAGCGTGGACCAGTTGGGTGCTTTCGTCCACCTGCCGCACGCTGTCGCTGATCAACCCACCGATCTTCTTGGCCGCCGTGGCCGAGCGCTGCGCCAAGCTGCGCACCTCGCTGGCCACCACGGCAAAGCCCCGGCCTTGCTCACCGGCCCGCGCCGCTTCAACCGCCGCATTCAGTGCCAGGATATTGGTCTGGAACGCAATACCGTCAATCACGCTGGTGATGTCCGCAATGCGGCGCGACGACAGTGCGATACCGTCCATGGTGCCCACCACACGATCCACAGCGTCACGGCCGCGCTGGGCAACGCTGCTGGCATCCGTGGCCAGGGTGTTGGCCTGTACAGCCGCATCAGCACTGTGCCGCACGGTGGCCAGGAGTTCCTCCATGCTCGCAGCGATCTCTTCAAGGTTGGAGGCCGTCTGCTCGGTACGCGCCGACAGATCGCTGTTGCCTGCAGCTATCTCGCTGCTGGCGCCCGCTACCGACGTACTGGCCTGGCGCATGCCCACCACCAACTCCGCCAGGCGCGCCTGCATGCCCGGTAACCATCCCCCGGCAAAGCCGGGGGCATTCGGGATGTGAGCCGCTCAAAGCGGCTGTAAGGGGCATCCCTTTCAAGGTCTTGTCCCCGCAGCCTGTTTGAGGACACGAGCGGTGGACAGCTGCTTGCGAGCCACAGCGCCAGCCACGTATCCCCCAGGCTTTTCCTTCTTGGGGCCGCGCTTGGCCGTGGCAACACTGCGCGGGTTGACCGTCCCTGCCAGGCGCAGCAGATGCTGCGCAACCTCCGCGCTTGACGCCTCGCACCACGATTGCCACACCTCAGATGGCAGCGCGATGAGCATGCCCTGGTAGTCGCTGGCCACATGCACGCCCAGGTGATAGGTCGAGACATCCAGACCAGGCGCTCGCTCGCAGTGCGCCTGCTCCACGCAGCGCTTGAGTAGCGCCAACACGTTGAACGCCAGCACTGCTGCAGCAAACCCCAACAGCGCCGCACGCGGGTGGCCCAAGGTCCGGATCTCGCTGTGCAGCACCGATTCGAGCCGTCCGAACAAGCCCTCGATGCGCCAGCGCTTGCGGTACAACTGCGCAATGGTGGCCGCGTCGATGCTCGCCGGCAGGTTGCTCCACAAGGCAATGCTTTGGTCACCCGCTTCGGTGGGCGCCTGCAACTGGATCTCGATGCGGCGCCAGGACGGCGGGGCGAGCACCGTCTCCTGGGTGGCCGCCAGCTCAATGGCTTGCTCACGCACCTGCCCGGTCTCTGTTGGCACGGCTTCGCTCCAGGGGCCGGTATTGTCCAACTTCGGGTGCCTGGCGTGCTCACGCACGATAAAGCCCGCTTGGCGCTGTTGCCAGCCCTGCAGCAGGGTGCGGGTGCAGAAGTGGCGGTCGGCGATCCACACCTGGCCCTGCTGGGCCTGCTGCAGCAAGGTGGCCGCGCCTACGCGCTCGCTCTCGTGCGCGTCCTCGCAGGCCAGGATGTCCGTGACCAGGGCGCTGTCGGGGTCGTAGACCACCAGCGTGTGGCCCGGCATGGCCGCTCCCCGGTGCGAGCGCAGTGGCGCCAGGCGTTTGTCACTGGCTGGCAAATGGTTGCCATCGAGAATGCGCAGTTGCCAGCCCTGTAGGCTGGGCTGGCTGCCTACCGCAGCAACCACCGGCTGCAGGCGCGCCGCGCTGCCTTGCACCAGTGCCCGCAGCACCTGGGGCTCTGTGCGCTTGACCTTGTCGTACAGCGCCGCCAGCGTGACGGGCAACTGCGCCATCTTCTTGGCCGCCGCGTGCAGCGAGGGGCGCAGCCCCAGGCTCACCAGCATCATCAGCTCCACCACGCTGGAGAACAGCAACTCGCGTGGATATTGGCGTTGGCGGCTGGTCTGGAACACTTCATCCACCCAGCACGCCGGCAAGGCATGCTCCAACGCCACCCGGGTCATCACGCTCACCGGCGCATGGCTCTCAAACCTCTCCAAGACTTCTTTCCACATCCGCAGTTCTCCCTCTGTGGGGCGAAGGTTACTGCTGCGGGAGCAGGGACAACACCTTGAAAGGGATGGCTGTAAGGGGTCGCTAACGCGGCCCCTCATTCTTGGGGCCACCTATCGGTGGCTACTCACCTCCATAGACCGAGTTGGTCCAACCTCTCGTCTTCCTTCTCCTGGTTTCGGATGTACTCCCGTATCACCGCTTCGTCGCGTCCCACCGTCGAGACGAAGTACCCTCGCGCCCAGAAGTGCTGACCCACGAAGTTGCGCTTTCGCTCTCCGTACACCCGCGCAAGGTGGATTGCGCTCTTGCCTTTGATAAAGCCCACCACCTGCGACACCGAGTACTTCGGTGGGATCGACAGCATCATGTGCACGTGATCGGGCATCAGATGCCCCTCTTCAACCCTGCATTCCTTTTGCGCGGCCAACTTTCTGAATACCTCACCCAGGTGTTCGCGTAGCTGCTTGTACAGCGTTCGCCTTCGACACTTGGGGATGAAGACCACGTGATATTTGCAATCCCAGGCCGTGTGACTCAAACTTTCATACTTGTCCATCGTGTTTCTTCCTTTCGTTTGCTTGGCGGCTCACGATTGAAAGTCTCTACGGTGGACAACCTCCTGAAAAGTCAAACTTCTACTGCCTCCCCGGCAGAGCCGGGGGGCCTCCTTTTGGTAGCTAGGCGCGCCAACAGGGCACGCAGTTCGTCCCGGCTGCCCGTTTGCGGCTCGGGCACAGCCGAGGTGAGGTCACCTTCGGCAATGCGATCGGTCACTTCGGTGGCATGGGCCAGAGGCCGCAGAATGGAACGCGACAGCAGCCAAGCACAGGCCAGACTGAGCAACAGGCCCACCAGCGAGCCCGCCGCCAGCAGCGTGTGCCTTGGCGTTCGCTGCGCGCGGCGGCCTCACGGGCCTCTGCCACGCGCTGGCGCTGGAATTCGGCCAGCTTGTTCACCGCCGCCGCATAGGCATCAGCCGCAGGCCGCAGCTGGTTGGCAATGGCGTCCGGCGGCAAAGCCTCGCTGGCCTTGCGGCGCGTTACGAGGTCATCCCGCACCGTGCGAAAGCCATTGCCAGCCTTGTCGATGGCGTCGAATAGCGCCTGAGACTCCGCATCTGCCGCCAGCTCATCCAGGCGCTTGCGCACTTCAGAGGAACGGACCGAGGTGGTTTTGCGGTCGGCTTCGATGCGCGCGGCGTAAGCTGGGTTGTCGATCTCTAACAGCGTTTCCGCGCGGGCGGAGCTGAGCACCACGATCGCGTGCAGTTAACGCGCCAGCAATGCGCGCTCGGACGATGCACCGCCCAGGTCATCCGCAATGTCCTGCAAGCCCGCCAGTCGCCAGATGCCTACCGCTGCCGACAGGGACATGACGAGACAGACCACTCCAAAAGCCAGGGCCAAGCGGACTGCAACACGTGCGTGGGAGATAGACATGGGGGTTCTCGTGAGGAAGAAATGAAAATCGCGGCCTTACCGGTGCGGCCGCTACCGAAGTGATATCGACAAATGGTGACGAACCCTTGAACGAACCGACACCAGCTTGCCACTGCGCGCGCGAGAGCAGCCCCAAAACAAAAAAGCCGCCGCAGTACCAGACTGCGGCGGCCTTGAGGCCCGAGAAGGCGTTGCGCCGGTCGTTATTGCTGCGCGTTTTGCAGGGCGGCAATGCGCTCTTCAATGGGTGGGTGGGTGCTGAACAGCTTGCCAATGCCACCGACAATGCCCATGGCGGCCACGCTCTTGGGCAGTTCGCCGGGGTGCATGCCGCCCAGGCGGGCCAGGGCGTTGATCATGGGCTGACGGCGGCCCATCAGCTGGGCTGCACCGGCGTCGGCGCGGAATTCACGCTGGCGACTGAACCAGGCCACGATGATCGCAGCCAGGAAGCCCAGCACGATGTCGAGCACGATGGTGGTCACGTAGTAACCGATGCCGGGGCCGGAGCTTTCCTCGTCGTTCTTGCGCAGGAAGCTGTCCACTGCATAGCCAATGACGCGCGACAGGAACACCACGAAGGTGTTCATCACACCCTGGATCAGCGTCATGGTCACCATGTCGCCGTTGGCGATGTGGGCCACTTCGTGGCCGATCACGGCCTCGATTTCTTCGCGGGTCATGCCTTGCAGCAGGCCGGTGGACACGGCCACCAGCGCCGAGTTCTTGAACGCGCCCGTGGCAAAGGCATTGGGGTCGCCTTCAAAGATGCCGACTTCGGGCATGCCGATGCCCGCCTTGTCGGCAAACTTGCGCACGGTCTCGACGATCCAGCGCTCGTCGGGCGAGCCGGAGCCGTCGATCACGCGCACGCCCGAGGTCCACTTGGCCATGGGCTTGCTGATGAGCAGCGAGATGATGGCGCCGCCAAAGCCCATGACCAGCGCGAAGCCCAGCAGCGCGCCCAGGTTCAGGCCGTTGGCGGTGAGATAGCGGTTTACACCCAGCAGGCTGGCCACCACCCCAAGCACCAGCACGACGGCCAGGTTGGTCAGTACAAATAACAAGATCCGTTTCATGTTCTCTCCGTGGGGTCAACAACAAGTGTTTGTTCGCTCATGTGGGGGCTGGTTCCGTGCAGTTCAAGCATGGATGGCAGGATTGCCGGCCCGCCGCCCCTTCATGGACGCGATTGCATCGCGCTATGGTAGGGGCAAACTCACTGCAGGCCTTATCACACAGGCCATGGCGGGAATTACACCGCCTGCCCAGGATGTGGCCCTGGCTGGTGTCTGCTCACCGGGGCGGGCGAAACACCTGGGCGTCTGCGTAAAACTCCGGCGCTTCGTTGCCCGGCCACCAGCCTGGCACCCCCAGCACCGGCAGGGGTGCGAAAGGCTTGGCATCCCAGGGCTGGGGCTGCATGGCCTGCGCCAGCCAGCCATCCAAAGCAGCTATGGATTTTATAGCTTGCGGCGCTTGATAGACGTGCGCTACCATCGGTTTTCGTGGTGAAACCAGCTTTTCCAGCAGGGCGTGGCCGAACAGCAACAGCCGAGCCTCGGCCCACAAAGGGCGCAGCTCGATGAAAAGGCGCTGCCAGTCCCGCGCGCGCAGGGCCTGCCACAGCGCAGCGGGCGCTTGCAGCAGAGCCCCGTTTTCATCAAACACCGTGAGCGCGTCACGCAGCGGACCGCGCACCGCGCCCACGCCGTCTTGCGCAATCGCCTGGGCCTGCAGTTCGTTGATGCGCCGCTTGGCCTGCGGAAATTCCAGCCACACCAGGCCGTTGAAAAAATCGTGCAGGTTGTCGCGCGTGGGCACGCAGCGGGTGTCCCAGATGAATTGTTCGTAGGCCTGCCCCTCGGGCAGATCGCTCTGGGGCACAAAACGCACCGGAGCGGGGGCGGCTGAAAGCGCGGCATGCACTGGCACACCGGCCGCTTGCAGCGCAGCCGCCAGAGGCTCTCCCCGGGTCTGCCAGGGCTGCAGCCAGGGGGCAGCCCAGTCGATGCGCTCTACACCAGGCGCCACGGCAACGCTTCGCCAGCGCGCAGGGGCTTGAGGTTGGCCTCGCCAAACACAAAGCTTTCGGGCGGCGTCCACGACTCGCGGCGCAGGGTGATGGTGCCGGTGTTGCGCGGCAGGTTGTAGAAGTCGGGGCCGTGGAAGCTGGCAAAGCCCTCGAGCTTGTCGAGCGCGCCCGCGTTGTCAAACGCCTCGGCATACATCTCCATGGCGGCGTGCGCGGTGTAGCAGCCTGCGCAGCCAGTGGCGTGTTCCTTGAGATGTGCAGGGTGCGGGGCGCTGTCGGTGCCCAGGAAGAACTTGTGGCTGCCGCTGGTGGCGGCCTGCACCAGGGCCACACGGTGCGTTTCGCGCTTGAGCACGGGCAGGCAGTAGTAGTGGGGGCGTACACCACCCACAAAGATGGCGTTGCGGTTGTACAGCAGGTGGTGCGCGGTGATGGTGGCGGCCGTGTAGCGGTCGGCCTCGGCCACGTAGTCGGCAGCGTCTTTGGTGGTGATGTGCTCGAAGACGATCTTCAATTCGGGAAAGTCGCGGCGCAGCGGGATGAGTTGCTGCTCAATGAAGACGGCCTCGCGGTCGAAGAGGTCGATGTCGCTGCTGGTCACTTCGCCGTGCACCAAGAGCAGCATGCCTGCCTTCTGCATGGCTTCGAGGGTCTTGTAGGTTTTGCGGATGTCGGTCACGCCCGCGTCGCTGTTGGTGGTGGCGCCTGCGGGGTAGAGCTTGCAGGCCACCACGCCTGCGGCCTTGGCACGCACGATTTCTTCGGACGGCAGGTTGTCGGTGAGGTACAGCGTCATCAGCGGCTCAAAGCTCACGCCTGCGGGCACGGCGGCCAGGATGCGCTGCTTGTAGGCCAGGGCCTGCTCGGCCGTGGTGACCGGGGGGCGCAGGTTGGGCATGATGATCGCGCGGCCAAACTGGGCGGCCGTGTGGGGCACGACGGTGTGCAGGGGTTCGCCGTCGCGCACATGCAGATGCCAGTCGTCAGGGCGGGTGATGGTGAGGGTGTGGGGTGCTGCAGTCATGGGCTCCATTGTCCCATTGCCTCCAGCCCTGCCACAGCCCTCTGCGCAATTGCTATATTTTTAATAGCTACTTGCGCCTTCTATTCGGGCGCTAGAGCCTGAAATGGCTTCAATTCACGCGCCCGTGCACGACATTGAAGTTATTCGGCCTTGATGCCAGCGCGCTTGACCACGTCGCCAAACTTCACCATGCGCTCGGCCATCATCTTTTCGAAGGCGGCAGGCGTCATCTCTTCGGGCGGGATGACGCCACGGTCTTTGAGATTGGCGATCATCGCGGGCGATGCTGCCACCTGGCGCACGGCCTTGTGCAGGGTTTGCACCGCAGCGTCGGGCGTACCGGCGGGTGCGGCAATGCCGATCCAGGACGTGAGGTTGAGCTGGGGGTAGCCCACTTCGGCCAGGGTCGGTACATCGGGCAGTTGGGGCAGGCGCTGGTCATTGGCCACGGCCAGTGCACGCACCTTGCCCGCCTGGATGTGCGGCAGCATGATGACCAGGTTGTCGAGGATGAACTGCACCTCGTTACCCAACACGGCGGTGATCAGTGGTGTACCGCCCCGGTAGGGAATATGGGTGGTATAAGCGCCGGTAGAGGCCTTGAGCATTTCCACGTTCAACTGGCCCATGCTGCCCACGCCGCCACTGCCGTAGTTGAGCTTGCCAGGGTTCTTCTTGGCGTAGTCAATGAACTCCTTGAAGGTCTTGAACGGCAGGCTGCTGTGCACCACCAGGGCGTTGGGCAGGCGCCCCAGGATGGCGATGTTTTCAAAGTCCTTGACCGGGTCGTAGCCCACCTGGGGCTGGGTCAGCGGGTTGGCCAGATGGCTGCTTTGCGACGACACCACCAGGGTGTAGCCGTCGGCCTTGGCGCGCGCCACGTATTGCGCGCCCACCGAGCCACCCGCACCGGGGCGGTTTTCCACCACGATGGGCACGCCCAGCACGCGCGACAGAGGCTCCGAATACTGGCGGGCCATGATGTCCACCGAGCCGCCGGGTGGGAAGGGCACCACCATGGTGATGGGGCGCGAAGGGTATTTGTCTTGCGCAACGGCAGGCAGCGTAGCCAGGCCAGCCAGGCCCAGGCCGATGGAAAGGAGAAGTCGGCGGGAAGAAAATTTCATAGGGTTCAAAGGTTTCACGGGGTCAATAAAAAGTCTTCAATGAGCGCGCTCCACGGCTGCGCCGTCGGCTTCAGGGGTGCCCCAGCACGGCCAGCGCCACTGCCTGTGCGCGCGGTACAAAGGTGGTCAGCTCGCAATACTCGCGCTCGGTGTGCGGGTGGCCGCCCACGGGCCCGGTGGCGCACAGGGTGGGCACGCCCACCGAGGCAGTGAGGCCGCTGTCGGCTGCGCCGCCTGTGAACTCGCCCTGCACTTCAAAGCCCAGCGTGCGCGCGCTCTCCTGGTACAGCGCCAGAAGGTAGTCGGGCGTGGGTTTCATGGGCAAGGTGCTGCGGGCCACGGTGATGCGGCCCTGGGTGCGCGGCACGCTTTCTTCTTCGATGATGGCGCGCACACGGGCCAGCAGGTCCTCCGGGTTGGTGTCGGCAGTGAAGCGCAGGTCCAGCTCCGCCCGGGCATGGGGGGCCACCATGTTGGACACCACACCGCCATGCACCACACCCACGTTGGCGGTGACGCCAGTGGCAGGGTCGGTCAGCGCGTGCAGGGCCAGCGTCTTGCGGGCCAGGGCGTCAATGGCGCTGGCGCCCGCCGCGTGGTTGATGCCAGCATGGGCGGCCACACCCTCCACCTCAAACTCCACCAGCATTGAGCCTTTGCGGCTGGTGACCACGTTGCCGCTGACGCGGCCCGGCTCGGCATTGAACACGGCGCGGGCGCCCCGCACGCGGTCCATGATCAGATCGCGCGTGGCGGGCGAGCCAATTTCTTCATCACACGAAAAGAACAGGTGCAGCGGCGCTTTCAGGCCACCGCAGCGTGCAAAGGCTTCGGCCACGAACACGTTGAGTACCAGGCCTGATTTCATGTCGGCCACGCCAGGGCCGTAGGCGCGCCCGGCTTCCTCGCGGTAAGGTCGCTTGGCGACCGTACCGGCGGGGAATACCGTGTCCATATGCCCCATGAGCACGATGGGGGCGCCCTCGCCCGCAGCGTTGACCTGCGCGTGCAGTAGCACGCCGTAACCAGGTACGGCCTCAAACTGCACCGGCACGCCTGCCGCCTGCAGGCGTTCAGCCAGAGCGTGGGCCACGGCCGTCACGCCTGCTTCGTCGCGGCTGCCGCTGTCGATATTGACCACTTTCTGCAACAAGTCTTGCATCGCTTGCTGCTGGCTGGCCAGCCAGTCCAGGACCAGACCGCGGGCCTGCGGCGCGCTGGCTTCAAGGGTATCCTGCATGGTTCATCCTTCTGTACACCGGCTCACCGGCGAAAAACCGGGCGACAGTGTTGCACGCGTTGCAGGTGTTTGCAATACTCATTGCAATAAATTGGTTTTATGAAATCATCATTGCAAACTTCCGCAGGCCTGCTGACCGAGCGGTTGGCACGGCACCATGCCGACTTGACCGGCAGCGAACGCGCCCTGGCCGAAGCACTGCAGCGCGACTACCCCCACGCGTTGCTGGAATCGGCCACGGCGCTGGCAGCTCGCAACGGCACCAGCGCATCGACCGTGGTGCGGCTGTTTGCCAAGCTGGGCTATGCCAGCTACGCAGAGGCGCAGCGCGAGGCCCGTGCCGAAGTCACCGCCCTGCTGCAAACGGCGGGGCAGCGCGCCCCCGTCACCATCGGAGCAGAGCGCACCCTGCAGCAATGTGTGGACGATGCCCTGCTGCACGACCAGCACAACCTGTCAGCCACGCGCGAAGGCTTGAACCTGGCTGCGTTTGAGGCCATGGCCACGTGCCTGGCGCAAGACAAGGGCCGGGTGCATGTGCTGGCGCAGATCAACAGTGCACCCGTGGGCTCATGGCTGGCCCTGCACCTGAACATGTGCCGCCCCGGCGTGCAGGAACTGGGCGCTGGCGCCATGGACACCACCGACCAACTGCTGTGGGTGCAGCCCGACGATGTGCTGCTGGTCTTCAGCATCCGCCGCTACGCCAGTGGCCCTGCCAAAGTGGCGCAGCACTTTCGCGACGCGGGGGCCCAGGTGCTGGCGATTACCGACAGCCCGGCCGCACCCGTGGCGACGCTGGCGCACCACCATCTGCAAGTTCATACCTCGAACGCCTCACCGTTCGATTCATACACCGCCGCGTTCTTCCTGTGCAACGCGCTCGTTTCTGCCGTGGCCCAGCTACGGCACGGGGCAGTGCCGCAGGTGCTGGCCCGGCGCGACAGCCTGTGGGACCAGTTTGAATCACAGCGCTTGCTGGATCCTCCCGCCAGCCGCAGTGCTGGTACGCGCCGCAAACCAGCAGACAAGAAATAGCGCCTGCCCGCCACGCCCTCACCGCAAGACGGCATGAAAAAAGGCACCCGAGGGTGCCTTTGAACCACCGTACTGCGGCAGCGCGCCGCAGAATCATCAGTGCTGCAGGATCTTGTTGAGGAAGTCCTTGGTGCGGGGCTGGCGTGCGTCGGGGTTGTTGAAGAACTCCTCTTTCGAGCAGTCTTCCAGAATGCGGCCGCCCACGTCCATGAAAATCACGCGGTTGCTCACCTTGCGGGCAAAGCCCATTTCGTGGGTCACGCACATCATGGTCATGCCTTCGTTGGCCAGGCCCACCATCACGTCCAGCACTTCGCCCACCATTTCGGGGTCCAGTGCAGAAGTGGGCTCGTCGAACAGCATCACGATGGGGTCCATCGACAGCGCACGCGCAATCGCCACGCGCTGCTGCTGGCCGCCCGAGAGCTGGCCAGGGAACTTGTCCTTGTGGGCGATCAGGCCCACGCGCTCGAGCATCTTCAGGCCGCGCTTCTTGGCATCATCGGCCGTACGGCCCAGCACCTTGATCTGCGCAATCGTCAGGTTGTCCGTCACCGACAGGTGCGGGAACAGCTCGAAATGCTGAAACACCATGCCCACGCGGCTGCGCAGCTTGGGCAGGTTGGTCTTGGGGTCGTGCAGCTTGATGCCGTCCACCGTGATCTCGCCCTTCTGGAAGGGTTCGAGCGCGTTGATGGTCTTGATCAGCGTGGACTTGCCCGAGCCCGAAGGGCCGCACACCACCACCACTTCACCTTTGCTGATGGTGGCCGAGCACTCGTTGAGCACCTGCACTGGGCCATACCACTTGGATACGTTCTTGAGTTCGATCATTTCTTTCTCCAATCTCTTCTCTTGTCACTTTTTCGGGGCGCCGCCCATAAGACCGATGCGGCCTCATGCGGGGACGCCGTGGAGCTGGCTCTGCCAGGCCACTGGCGTCGTCACCCTCGGGGGAAGGCGCCGAAGGCGACTCAGGGGGGCTACCGAATAATTGCGATCTTCTGGTGCAGGCGCTTCACAGCCCAGGACAGCGCATAGCACATCACAAAGTACAGGACGGCAGCGGCCAGGTACGCCTCGATGGGTCGGCCAAAGTTCTTGCCCGCCACTTCAAAGCCCTTGAGCATGTCGTAGGCGCCAATCGCATACACCAGCGAGGTGTCCTGGAACAGGATGATGGTCTGGGTCAGCAGCACAGGCAGCATGTTGCGGAAGGCCTGGGGCAGCACCACCAGCTTCATGTTCTGGCTGTAGGTCATGCCCAGCGCCTGCCCGGCATACACCTGCCCACGCGGAATGGACTGGATACCCGCGCGCATGATTTCGCTGAAGTACGCGGCCTCGAACGCGATGAAGGTGACCACCGCCGACAACTCAGCACCAATGGGGCGACCGATGATGGCAGGCATCAGCAGGAAGAACCACAGAATCACCATGACCAGCGGAATGCTGCGCATGCCGTTGACGTAGATGGTGGCGGGCACATCCAGCCATTTGCGGCCCGACAGGCGCATCAGCGCCAGCACCGTGCCGAACAGCACGCCGCCAATGGTGGCAACCAGGGTGAGCATCAGGCTGAAGTACAGCCCCTTCAGGACGAAGTTGGAGATCAGGTCCCAGTTGTAGAAGGAAAAGTCGAGATTCATGTTCAGTGACCTCCGCCCGCTCCGCCTGCCACCACCATGCCGGGGATGCGCACGCGCTTTTCAATGAAGGCCATGATGCGGTTGATGGCGAAGGCCGACACGATATAAAGCCCGGTCACCGCGAGGTAGACCTCAATGCCGCGCGAGGTTTCTTCCTGCGCCTGCATGGCAAACATCGTGAGCTCGGCCACCGAAACGGCAAACGCCACCGACGAGTTCTTGAAGATGTTCATCGTCTCGCTGGTCAGCGGCGGCACGATGATGCGAAACGCCATCGGCAGCAGCACATAGCGGTACGTCTGGAACGTGGTGAACCCCATGGCCATGCCTGCATAGCGCTGGCCGCGTGGCAACGCCTGGATGCCCGAGCGCACCTGCTCGGCTATACGCGCCGAGGTAAAAAAGCCCAGGGCAAACACTACCAGCACGAACCCCGGCACGCCCTTCATGGCTGGCACCAGGGTCGGCACCACGTGGTACCACAAGAAAATTTGCACGAGCAACGGTATGTTGCGGAACAGCTCCACCCACGCATTGCCCAGCCGGGTCACGATGGGGCTGTTGGGCAACGTGCGCAACGTGCCGATCAGCGAGCCAATGACCAACGCCAGCAACAAAGCCAGCAGCGATACAGACACTGTCCACCCCCAGGCCGACAGCATCCAGTCGAGGTAAGTGATGTCGCCGCCTTTGCCAAAGCAGCCTTGCACCACTTCCCGCTCAATGGTGTCCTGGCAGAACACCTGCCAATCCCAACTCATAGGATCACCCCTTAGCAGGCCGTTGAAAAAGTGCTCTTCGAACGCATCAAGGTCGTGGATTTCGAAGAAGCAAGTCGCCCAGACGCGCCCACGAATCAAATTCGAGGGCCATTTCGGCCTGTTTGCAGGCCGTTTTGCCCGTTTCGGGCGCACGTATCCCATGGCTCACGCATGATGCGCGTCCCACCAGCCACCCAGACTGCCCATGCGCACCAGGTTGTAGGTGGCAAAGCACAGCAGCGCCTGGCCCGCGAGCTTGGCCTGACCGATCAGCTTGGTCTTGGCCAGACCACCCACGGTCTTGATCCAGCCAAAGGCCTCCTCGATGCGCTTGCGCACCTTCAGGCTGGTCTTGTAGCTCTCGTGCCGCGTGACTCTGGCGTCGACCGCCGAGTGCTTGTCCTTGGCCGCCACGTGTGGCGTGACCAAAAGCCGGCGGCAGCCCTTGATGAAGGCCTTGCTGTCGTAGCCCTTGTCGGCCCCGACCGTGGCCCGCTTGTTCCTGTTGCCCCGGCGCCCCAGCATGGCCAGCGCCGCTTCGCGCTCGGCGGTGCCACTGGCGTGGGTGATCTCAACATCCACGATCAGCCCGTTGCGGTTTTCCATGAGGATGTGCCCCATGTGGCACAGGCGGGACTTGTCACCCGCGCTCTTCTTGAACAACCGTGCATCAGCGTCCGTGGTGCTTTGGTGGGTGTCGTTGCAGCGCTCCTGTCCTTTGAAGTCCACCTCGGGATTGCGTCCGGGCGGCGTGTCGCTGTCATCGTCTTTGCGCTTGAAGCTCTTGTGCGAGGCCCAGGCTTCGATGAGCGTGCCGTCCACGCTGAAGTGCTCGTCGCTGGCAAGCCGCCCCCACTGGGCGCTGAGCTTGACGCGCTCGAAGAAGGCACGGGCGAGGTCTTCGTTGAACAAGCGTTCGCGGTTGGCGCTGAAGGTGGAGTGGTCCCAGACCTTGTCCTCGATGTTCAGGCCCACGAACCAGCGGTACAGCAGGTTGTAGTTGACCGCTTCGACCAACTGGCGCTCGCTGCGGATGGAGAACAGGATCTGCAGCAGCAAGGCCTTGAGCAGCATCTCGGGCGGCACCGAGGGGCGCCCGCGGCGGGCATACACCGCTTCGAACTCGCTGTGCATCGTCGCCAGCAGCGCATCGACCACGGCGCGCAACTTGCGCAGCGGGTGTGCCGCTGGCACGCGATCTTCAAGGCTGATGTAGCTGAACATCGCCCCCTGGAAGTCTTGGTTGCCTCTCATCTTTCTTGTCTGGGTCGTTCTTGGATGGCTTCAGATCGTAGCGGCCCACACGGGCGGCGGCGAAGGATTTTTCAACGGCCTGTTAGTTATTTGATATTGCGTTGGCGCCACCGCTTGGAGGCCCAACAAAAAACGCCCCTTCAAACCCACTGTTCGAAGGGGCGCAGGTGATCCAGGAATTACTTCTTGGCGTAGTCTTCCATGGGCTTGTCGTTGGGGTTGGCCCAGGCAGCCTTGGTGGCTTCAGACAAAGGCAGGCCGATCTTCACGTTGGCTGGGGGCACAGGCTGCATGAACCACTTGTCGTACAGCTTGGCCAGCGAGCCGTCCTTGATCTGGCGCTTGATGGAGTCGTCCACAGCCTTCTTGAAGGCGGGGTCATCCTTGCGCAGCATGCAGGCGATGGGTTCCACGCTCAGCACTTCGCCCACGATCTTGTAGTCGGCAGGGTTCTTGGACTTGGAGATGTTGGCGGCCAGGATGGAGCCATCCATCACGAATGCGTCGGCACGGCCGGTTTCCAGCATCAGGAAGCTGTCAGCGTGGTCCTTGCCGAACACTTCCTTGAAGTCGATGCCGCCAGCACGTTCGTGCTTGCGCAGGGTCTGCACCGAGGTCGTGCCGGTGGTGGTGGCCACGGTCTTGCCGTTCAGGTCCTTGATGGAATTGATGCTCGAGTTGGCCTTGGTGGCAATGCGCACTTCTTCCACATAGGTGGTCACGGCAAACGCCACGTCCTTCTGGCGGGCGGCGTTGTTGGTGGTGGAGCCGCACTCCAGGTCCACCGTGCCGTTGGTCACCAGGGGCACGCGGTTTTGCGAGGTGACGGGCTGGTACTTGATGTCCAGCTTGGGCAAGCCCAGTTGCTTCTGGATATCGGCAAGGATGACTTCAGCCATCTCGGTGTGGAAGCCCACGTACTTGCCGTTGCCCAGGGTGTAGGACAAGCCGGAGGACTCACGCACCCCCAGGGATACGCTACCGGAGGCCTTGATTTTGGCCAGCGTGTCGTTCGCCTGAGCAAACACGCTGCCAGCAGCCAAGGCGGTGACGGCAATAGCCAACAAATGCTTTTTCATAGAGGTCTCCTTAGTGGATAGGGCAGAGAGAATCGGAAGCGCGCTTGCATGCCAATCGTGCCGGCGAGGCAAGTGCTTCCAGCAATAAGCCGCGGGCGGTCATCTTATTCAGAACGGAACCTGGTCGGTAGGGTATTTCCAGAAGTCCCTGAGTAAATAGCTGACCGGTATGTTCAACGGCTTGTTGTGGGGTGGGATAGGTTGGGCAAACCACTTATCGTAAATCGGATAGATCTCGCGGCTGGTGATCAGACGTTTCATTTCTTCGTCCACCAGCTTTTTAAATTCGGGGTCGTTCTTGGGCAGCATGATGGCCAAGGGCTCGGTGGTGACGAATCGGCCCACCACCTTGAGTGCTTTCGGGTCTGGGCGAGCAGCTGCCAGACCGTACAGGAGCACATCGTCCATCAAAAACGCATCGGCCTCACCCTTCTCGACCATTTCCACGCCACGGGCATGGTCTGGCGCCTCCACGATCTTGATACCCATCAGGCGCTCGCGATTGGCTTGCGTCACAGCCTTGAGGGGCGTGGTGCCTTGCGTCGAAGCGAGGATTTTGCCCTGCAAGTCTTCGAGGCGATCCATGGAGCTGGAGGCCTTGGTCAACAAGCGTGCGCCCGTGATGAAGTGGGGCACCGTGAAAGCCACCTTCTGGCGGCGCTCGGCATTGTTGGTGGTGGAACCGCACTCCAGATCGGCCTTGCCCTGCTCGATCATTTCGATGCGGTTGGCGGGTGAGACCATGACGAACTCCACCGCCATGTCCTTGGCGCCCGTCTTCTTGCGCACCACTTCGGCCAGGCGCAGGCACAGGTCTACCGCATAGCCCACGGGCTTGCCCGAAGCCACGTACGAAAACGGCACGGCAGATTCGCGGTGTGCAATCACCAGCTTGCCCCCGGCGCTGATGCGCTCCAGCACCGTGGCGGCCGTTGCGGCAGGCACGCAGCACAGGGCCGCAAGGCACCATGCCAATCCCCAATATTGTTTATTCATACAAAGTTTCCCTGCGTGACCCAGAAAGTACCTTGCAAGCTTTGTGCCATTGCCCGCCGGTGGCGGCCAGCAAGTGCAGTTCACCCGCGCGGGCCAACCAAAAACTTACTGCAAACTTTCAGATCAAGGCGCGACTGTACGTTTCAGTTTGGTGAAACACCAATGCTGATTGCGCGCCCTGTTATGCAAAAATTTTATGTCCGTATTTACCCTAGGCATGGGCCAGCCTGCGTTTGCAGGTAGGCCCAGAGTGCTTGGGCCGTGCCTTTGGCAGACTCCTTGCCCGCAGGCTTTTCACGGTAGGCGCGCACATCCATGATCATCTGCAAGCCTTCGGTATCGGCGGGTGCAGCACTTACCAGGCGCTTGGAACGCAGTTCCTTTTTCACCGCACTGTGGGGCAGAAAGGCCACGCCATGCCCTTCCAGCGCCATGGCTTTCAGGCCTTCGGCCATGTCGGTTTCGTACACCCGCTCCAGATGAATGGGCGTGCGGGACTCTTTCAGGATCAGCTCCGTCACCCGCCCCAGGTAGGCCCCCGGGGCATAGCCCAGGTAGGGCAGTGGCTGCCCGGCGCGGCCCGGCAGGCGGAACAGCGGCTCGCCATCGGCGTCGGGCTTGCTGTAGGGCGACAGCACTTCCTGCCCCAGGCTGACCATTTCGTAGCGGTTGGCATCCAGCTGAAAGGGCTGGGATGAGTGGTGGTAGGCAATGAGCAGATCGCAGCCACCTTCCACCAGCCGCATCACGGCGTCGTGCACATTCAGGGCAATCAGGCGGCTTTTGAAGGGCCCGAACTTTTCGTGCAGGCTCGACACCCAGGCCGGGAAGAACGTGAACGCCAGTGTGTGCGGCACGGCAAACTCGATCATGTCCTTGCCGGCGCTGGTGTGTCCGCGCAGCATGGCGCGCGTGTTTTGCAGTGCCTGCAGCATTTCCAGCGCCTGGTCGTACAGCGTCTTGCCCGCGGGCGTGAGGCGCGTGGGGTACGAACTGCGGTCCACCAGATCAGTGCCCGCCCAGGCTTCCAGGGCCTGGATGCGCCGCGAGAACGCGGGCTGTGTCACATGCCGCAGCTGGGCTGAACGGCTGAAGCTGCGGGTCTCCGCAAGGCTGACGAAATCTTCTAACCACTTGGTTTCCATCGGCAACATTATCCGCGCCTGACTGGAACCTTGCGCACGCAACCCGGCCGACAGGCCCTGTGGAATGGGTGTGGCCCCAAGCGTCGCATAATGTAACGGGGGCTTCAACCACGCGCCCGCGTCCTGCCTTGGGTTGCACAACATCCTCGGGGCATCGACATTGAGAACCTGTTCAAAGTCTTTTTGGTGCTGCTGCCATGGCTTGCCGCGATGAGGGCAAGGCTTGGAATGCGCTCCATCGCCCCGCACGCTTGTCGGCGCTGTTGCGCACCCAGCATGGCCTGCAGCAGATCGGGCGGCGAGGCACTCGCCCACAGGGTTGCGTTGAAGCCAGCAAAGAGACTCTGAACAGGTTCTGAAACCTGTTCCGTTTTTCCGCACCCGCTCTCCATGTCCTCCACCCCTCCCCCCAGCCCGTCCGAGCAGGAGCCCCGCTCACTGCAGTTTGAAGACTGGCTCACCGTCATCGTCATGGCGGCCCTGGCGCTCATCACCTTTGCCAATGTGCTGGTGCGCTACTTCACCAATTCGTCGTTCGCCTGGACGGAAGAAATCTCCGTCTTCCTGATGATTGCCCTGGCCCTCATCGCAGGCTCTGCCGCCGTCGCGCGCGACCAGCACATCCGCATCGAGTATTTTGCCGAGGGCGGCTCGGCCCTGCGCAGCAAGCGCCTGTCCATGCTGGGCGCGGCCACCGTGGCCGTGCTGTTTGGCGTGATCGCCGTGCTCAGCGTTCGCGTGGTATGGGACGACTACCGTTTTGGCGAAACCTCGCCCGGCATCGGCGTGCCGCAGTGGTGGTATTCGATCTGGCTGCCCGTGTTCTCGGCCCTCATCACGCTGCGCGCCGTGGGCCTGTTCATCCGCCGCAGCCGCAGCAAGGTCGATGCCTCTGATGCTCACTCACAGGAGCCCCAAGCATGATCGCCACGCTGCTCTTTGTGGCCTTTTTGGGCCTGATGTTTGTGGGCGTGCCGATTGGCGCCGCGCTGGGCCTGGCGGGTGCCGCAGCCATTGCGCTGGCCAATGCCGACAGCCAGTGGTTTGGCCTGCTGGCTGTGCCGCAGAACTTCTACGCCGGGCTGGGCAAATACCCGCTGCTGGCCATCCCGATGTTCGTGCTGGTGGGCTCGATTTTTGACCGCTCGGGCGTGGCGCTGCGCCTCGTCAACTTCGCCGTGGCGATGGTCGGCCGTGGCCCCGGCATGCTGCCGCTGGTCGCCATTGCCGTGGCCATGTTCCTGGGCGGCATCTCGGGCTCCGGCCCCGCCAATGCGGCCGCCGTGGGTGGCGTGATGATTGCGGCCATGTCGCGCGCAGGCTACCCGCCCTCGTTCTCGGCCAGCGTGGTGGGCGCAGCAGCGGCTACCGACATCCTGATCCCACCGTCCGTCGCCTTCATCATCTACTCGGTGCTGGTGCCCGGCGCCTCGGTGCCCGCGCTGTTTGCGGCCGGCATGATCCCCGGCATCCTGGCCGGTGTGGCGCTCATCGTGCCCGCCGTGTGGATGGCCCGCAAACACAAGATGGGCGCGCTCGAAGCCACCATGCCCCGCCCGCCGTTCTGGAAGAGCCTGCGCGAAGCCACCTGGGGCCTGGCCGCTCCGGTGCTGATTCTGGGCGGTATGCGCGCTGGCTGGTTCACACCGACGGAAGCCGCCGTGGTGGCCGTGTTCTACGGCCTGTTCGTGGGCATGGTGATCCACCGCACGATCAAGGTGCGCGACCTGTTCCCCATCCTGCGCGAGTCGGGCGAGCTGTCGGCGGTGATCCTCATCGTCGTGTCGCTCGCGGGCATCTTTGCCTATTCGCTATCTACCCTGGGTGTGATCGACCCCGTGGCCAAGGCCATCGTGAACTCGGGCCTGGGCGAATACGGCGTGCTGGCGCTGCTCATCGTGCTGCTCATCACCGTGGGCATGTTCCTTGATGGCATCTCGATCTTCCTGATCTTTGTACCGCTGCTCTTGCCCATCATGCAGCACTACCACTGGGACCCTGTCTGGTTCGGCGTGATCCTCACCCTCAAGGTCGCGCTGGGCCAGTTCACCCCGCCCCTGGCCGTGAACCTGATGGTGTCGTGCCGCATTGCCGGTGTGCGCATGGAGTCCACCGTGCGCTGGGTCGGCTGGATGCTGCTGGCCATGTTCCTGGTGATGGTGGCCGTGATCGCTTTCCCCCAACTCGCCCTGTGGCTGCCCGCCAAAATGGGTTATTGATTGATTTCTAACAAGGAGACTGACCCGATGAAACTGCGTACCTTCCTCACTTCCGCCGTGGCTGCCGCCGCCGCCCTCGCCTTCACCGCCCCTGCCGCCCTGGCGCAAACCGCGTACAAGAGCGAATACCGCATGTCGCTGGTGCTGGGCACCGCCTTCCCCTGGGGCAAGGGCGGCGAGCTGTGGGCCAACAAAGTGCGCGAGCGCACCAATGGCCGCATCAACATCAAGCTGTATCCCGGCGTCTCGCTGATCCAGGGCGACCAGACGCGCGAATTCAGCGCGCTGCGCCAAGGCGTGATCGACATGGCCGTGGGCTCCACCATCAACTGGTCGCCCCAGGTCAAGCAACTCAACCTGTTCTCGCTGCCCTTCCTGTTCCCCGACTACGCAGCCGTGGACGCGGTGACGCAAGGCGACGTGGGCAAGCAAATCTTCGCGACGCTGGACAAGGCGGGCGTGGTGCCCCTGGCCTGGGGCGAAAACGGCTACCGCGAAATCTCCAACTCCAAGGTCGCGATCAAGTCGCCCGCCGACCTCAAGGGCCTGAAGATCCGCGTGGTGGGCTCGCCCCTGTTCCTGGACACCTTCACCGCCCTGGGCGCCAACCCCACGCAAATGAGCTGGGCCGATGCCCAACCCGCATTCGCCAGCGGCGCGGTGGACGGCCAGGAGAACCCCATCGCCGTGTACCAGGCCGCCAAGCTGCACACCGTGGCCCAGAAGCACATCACCATGTGGGGCTACGTGAACGACCCGCTGGTGTTTGTGGTGAACAAGGACATCTGGAACAGCTGGACACCCGCCGACCGCGAGATCGTGAAGCAAGCCGCCCTTGACGCAGGCAAGGAAGAAATCGCCATCGCCCGCAAAGGCATGGTCGAGGCGGACAAGCCCCTGCTCAAGGAAATCGCTGCCAACGGCGTGACGGTGACCCAGCTGTCGGCCGCCGAGCGCGAAGCCTTCGTCAAGGCCACCCGTCCCGTGTACGACAAGTGGAAGAACCAGATCGGCGCCGATCTGGTGACCGCCGCTGAAAAGGCGATTGCTGCACGCAAGTAAGTAAGCGGAACGCTCCTAAAACCATAGCTTCTAGCGCTTGTACAGCAAGCGCTAGAAGCTTTTTTTATGCCCAAGAACCTGACCCCAACTGGGCAGAAGCCCGACCGACACAGCACAACCTACCGATTCAAAATTGGTAATACCAATATAGAAAAATAAAGCCGCAAAGACCATAAATCAGTATTAACCCTATCAGGCATAACTCCTAGAAAGACCCAGAATCTCGCCAATTCGCACGGATAAGCATTTTTTTGGTCATACCAATTTAGGTCAATGTCTACCTGAGAAAGCCAGGCGCCACCTGCCCCTTTCAGACAGGCCCGCAGCACAGGTCGCCCGCCGACCCGCAACGCGAGCCTCAGGAGACCACGCCGCCTGGCCGGCGCGTCCACTGCGGTGAAGAAAGCCATGGGCCCTGGGCCCCTGTCTGCGTTTCAATGTCTTTGTCTTCGTTATGCAAACCCTCTGGCAACAAAACTACGACCCGGCCGGGAACATCTGGCTGTCCGCGCTCGTAGCCCTCATTCCCATCGTCTTCTTCTTTCTGGCCCTGACCAAGCTGCGGCTCAAGGGCTACCAGGCGGGCACCGTCACGGTGCTGCTGGCACTGGGCGTGGCGCTGCTGTTCTACAAAATGCCCGTGAGCGCCGCGCTGGCCTCGGCCGTGTATGGCTTCTTCTACGGCCTGTGGCCCATCGCCTGGATCATTGTGGCCGCCGTGTTTCTGTACAAGCTGTCGGTCAAGACCGGGCAGTTTGATGTGATCCGCAGCTCCATCCTGTCGGTCACGCACGACCAGCGCCTGCAGCTCATCCTGGTGGGTTTCTGCTTCGGAGCCTTCCTGGAAGGGGCCGCAGGCTTTGGCGCCCCCGTCGCCATCACCGCCGCGCTGCTGGTGGGCCTGGGCTTCAAGCCGCTGTACGCCGCCGGCCTGTGCCTGATCGCCAACACCGCCCCTGTGGCCTTTGGCGCCATGGGTATCCCCGTCATCGTGGCCGGGCAGGTGTCGGGCATCGACCCCTTCCTCATCGGCCAGATGGCCGGGCGCCAGCTGCCCTTCATGACCATCCTGGTGCTGTTCTGGATCATGGCGATCATGGACGGCTGGCGCGGCGTGAAGGAGACCTGGCCTGCCGTGCTGGTGGGTGGCGGCTCGTTCGCCGTGGTGCAGTTCCTCACCGCCAACTACATTGGCCCTGAGCTGCCCGACATCACCTCCGCCATCGTCTCGCTGATCGCGCTCACCGGGTTCCTCAAGGTGTGGCAGCCCAAGCGCATCTTCCGTTTTGATACAGCAGAAAGCACGACCAGCCAGACCACCGGCACGAAAGCACCCGCTGCAGCCAAGCCCCAAGCCGGTGCCACAGCGCCCCTTACCGCAGGCGCCATCGTCAAGGCCTGGTCGCCCTTCATCATCCTGACCGCGATGGTCACGCTGTGGAGCCTCAAGCCCTTCAAGGCACTGTTTGCTGCCGGCGGCCCCCTGGCGTCCACCATCATCAACATCCCCGTGCCCATGCTCGACAAGCTGGTCGCCAAGATGCCCCCGGTGGTTGCGCAGGCTACGCCTTACGGCGCGGTGTACACCTTCAACTGGCTGGCCGCCACCGGCACGGCCATCCTGATCGCCGCCATCCTGACCATCGCCTTCGCCCGCTTCTCCCCCGCCAAGGCCTTGGCCACGCTGGGCGAGACGGTGCGTGAACTGGTCATCCCCATCTACTCCATCGGCATGGTGCTGGCCTTTGCCTTCGTGGCCAACTACTCGGGCCTGTCGGCCACGCTGGCCCTGGCGCTGGCCCACACGGGCAAGGCGTTCACCTTCTTCTCGCCCTTCCTGGGCTGGATTGGTGTGTTCCTCACGGGCTCGGACACCTCGGCCAACGCCTTGTTTGGCGCGCTGCAGGCCACCACGGCCAACCAGCTCGGCCTGTCGCCCGTGCTCACCGTAGCGGCCAACACCACGGGTGGCGTCACCGGCAAGATGATTTCGCCCCAGTCCATCGCCATTGCCTGCGCGGCCGTGGGCCTGGCGGGCAAGGAATCGGACCTGTTCCGCTTCACCGTCAAGCACAGCCTGGTGTTCGCTGCCATCATCGGCATCATCTGCACGTTGCAGGCCTATGTGTTTACGTGGATGATTCCGGGTCATTGAAACCCTGCATCTGAGAGCCCCCATGCGCCTGGCCGATCACGTTGTCGAGAAACTGCTTGCCCTCGTGCAAGACCGCGGACTGCAGCCCGGACAGAAGCTGCCCGCAGAACGGCAACTGGCCGAGGAGCTGGGGGTGTCGCGCACCTCGGTGCGCGAAGCCATCCAGAAGCTCACCAGCCAGGGTGTGCTCTCGGCCCGGCGCGGCGATGGCACCTATGTGCAGCAGATCCACAAGCCCGCAGAGTGGCTGCAAGAAGCCATGGTGCCGCTGGCGGGCCTGATCGAATCAGACCCGCACTACCGCTACGACGTGCTGGAGACGCGCCACGCGCTGGAAACCAGCACCGCCTGGCTGGCCGCACAGCGCGCCACCGTGCAAGACAAAGTCCACATCCAGCGCTGCTTTGAAGTGATGCTGCAGCACCAGCAAAGCGGCCATGCCGAACTGGCCGCCCGCGCCGATGCGCAGTTCCACCTGGCCATTGCCGAAGCCTCGCACAACCTGGTGCTGGTGCAGGTGATGCAGAGCCTGTTCACCGTGGTGCTCTCCACCGTGGAGCGCAACCGCCACGACATGTTCCGCCTGAGCGCGCCCATCACGCTGCAGGCGCTGACGGCGCAGCACCAGAAGCTGATGCAGGCGATTCTGGACGGCGATCCGCAGCACGCACGCGAATGCATCGGCGAGCACCTGGAGCATGTGCGCACCACCATCCAGCGCATGGACGAAGACCGCGCCCGGCGCGAACGTTCCACACGCCTTCCCCTGGATCTAGCCCCCCAAGACCTGAAACAGCCACCATCATGATCATCTCTTCCAGCGCCGACTACCGCGCAGCAGCGCAACAGTTTCTTCCGCCCTTCCTGTTCCACTACATCGACGGCGGCGCCTATGCCGAGCAAACGCTGCGCCGCAATGTGGACGACTTCGCCGCCGTGGCGCTGCGCCAGCGCGTGCTCAAGGACATGAGCCAGCTCGACACCAGCATTGAGCTGTTTGGCGAAAAGCTCAGCATCCCTGTGGCCCTGTCGCCCGTGGGCCTGACGGGCATGTACCGCCGCCGCGGCGAGGTGCAGGCGGCCCGCGCGGCTGATCGCCACGGCATTCCGTTCACCATGTCCAGCGTGTCGGTCTGCCCCATTGAAGAAGTGGCGCCCAAAATCCAGCGCCCCATGTGGTTCCAGCTCTACGTGCTGAAAGACCGGGGCTTCATGCAGAACGCGCTGGAGCGCGCCCAGGCCGCAGGCTGCACCACGCTGGTGTTCACCGTGGACATGCCCGTGCCCGGCGCCCGCTACCGCGACGCGCATTCGGGCATGAGCGGCCCCAACGCCCCGCTGCGCCGCTACTGGCAGGCCGTGACGCACCCGCGCTGGGCGGTGGACGTGGGCCTGCTGGGCCGCCCGCACGACCTGGGCAACATCTCCGCCTACCGCGGCAGCCCCACGGGCCTGGCGGACTACATGGGCTACCTGAGCGCCAACTTCGATCCGTCCATTTCCTGGAAAGACCTGGAGTGGATTCGCGCCTTCTGGAAGGGCCCGATGGTCATCAAGGGCATCCTGGACCCTGAGGACGCCAAGGACGCCGTGCGCTTTGGCGCGGACGGCATCATCGTCTCCAACCACGGTGGCCGCCAGCTCGACGGCGTGCTGTCGTCCGCCCGCGCCCTGCCCGCCATTGCGGACGCGGTGAAGGGCCAGATCAAGATCCTGGCCGACTCGGGCATCCGCAACGGGCTGGACGTGGTGCGCGCCATTGCCCTGGGCGCCGACTGCGCCATGATTGGCCGCGCCTACATCTACGCGCTGGCCGCAGCGGGTGAGGCGGGCGTCAAGCACCTGCTGGAGCTGCTGGAAAAAGAAATGCGCGTGGCCATGACGCTGACCAGCGTGGCACGAGTGGCGGACATTTCGGGCGATCTGCTGGTGCGCGAAGCGTGAGCAGCGCCCCCCAGGTTCCACGCGAAGCCCTGCTTGCACAGTTGCGCAACGCCGTGGGTGCTGCCCATGTCCTCACCGACGACCAGGCCACCCGGCGCTTTCGCAAAGGCCACCGCACGGGCGAAGGCCCGGTGCTGGCCGTGGTGCGCCCCGGCACGCTGCTGGAGCAGTGGAAGGTGCTGCAGGCCGCTGTGGCGGCGGGCCGCATCGTCATCATGCAGGCCGCCAACACGGGCCTGACCGGCGGCTCCACCCCCGACGGTGCCAACTACGACCGCGAGATCGTGCTGGTGAATACGCTGCGCATCACCGGTGTGCAAGTGATTGCCGGGGGCGATCAGGTGGTGTGCCTGCCCGGTGCCACCCTGGACAAGCTGGAGCAGACGCTGGCCCCGCTGGGGCGCGAGCCCCACTCGGTCATCGGCTCGTCGTGTATCGGCGCGTCGGTGCTGGGTGGCATCTGCAACAACTCGGGCGGCGCGCTGGTGCGCCGGGGCCCGGCGTACACCGAGCTGGCGTTGTACGCCCGCGTGAAGGACGACGGCACGCTGGAGCTGGTGAACCACCTGGGCATCGCCCTGGGCGATACACCCGAAGAAATCCTGACGCGCTTGCAAAACGGCGACTACGCCGAGGCCGACATCCAGCGCGACACCGGCCGGGTCGCCTCCGACGCCCGCTACGCCCAGGACGTGCGTGCCGTGGATGCAGACACCCCCGCCCGCTTCAATGCCGACCCGTCCCGCCTGTTCGAGGCCTCGGGCTCCGCAGGCAAGGTGTGCCTGTTTGCCGTGCGGCTGGACACCTTCCCCAAGGAACCCAGCACCGTGTTCTACATCGGCAGCAACACGCCCGATGACCTCACCGCCGTGCGCCGCCACCTGCTCACCGCCCTGCCCCGCCCGCCCATTGCCGGTGAATACATCCACCGCACCGCGTTTGACATTGGCGAGAAGTACGGCAAGGACACCTTCCTGCTCATCGACCGCTTTGGCACGGCCCGCGTGCCTGCGGCCTTTGCGCTCAAAAGCCGGTTTGATGGGTTCTTTGAACGCCTGGGCATGCGCGGCTTTGTGGACCACGCCATCCAGGCCGTGACACGCCTGCTGCCCAGCCACCTGCCCCGGCGCGTGCGCCAGTGGCGCGATCTGTACGAGCACCACCTGCTGGTGCGCGTATCGAACGACCAGGTGGAAGCCACCCGTGCATTCCTGACCGAGCACTTTGCGAACAGCACCCAGGGCGGCTGGTTCGAGTGCGATGCCGACGAGGGCCGCAAAGCCTTCCTGCACCGCTTTGCCATCGCAGGCGCGGCCATCCGCTACCGCGAGGTGCACCGCAGCGAGGTCGAAGACATCGTGGCGCTGGACATCGCCCTGCGCCGCAACGACCGCGAATGGGTGGAGCAACTGCCGCAGGACGTGGAGCGCGATGTGGTGCACAAGCTGTACTACGGCCACTTCTTCTGCCATGTGTTCCACCAGGACTACATCGTGAAGAAAGGCGTGGACCCGCTGGCCATGGAGCACCGCATGTGGGAGCTGCTGGACGCGCGCCGCGCCGAATACCCCGCCGAGCACAACGTGGGCCACCTCTACGTGGCCAAGCCCGCGCTGGCAGGCTTCTACCAGTCGCTGGACCCGACCAACACCTTCAATCCCGGCATCGGCCACACCCCGCGCGGGCGCAACTGGCAGGAGTGCAACCACGCCAACGGCGGCTGGCCCAAGGGGTATTCCGAAAACGCCTGAGCGCGCGCAGCCCAGCTATGGTCCATCGGCCGAAGTCGGGCCAGCGGGCGGCGCCGGGTGCTTGATGGCGTTCTTCACCAGCTTGCGCTCCACCGCGTCGCGCAAGTCCACGCCGGTGTGGTCGGCCAGTTGCAGCAGATAGAGCAGCACATCGGCCATCTCTTCACCCACACGCTCTTTCTGCGCGGGGTCGGCGGTGAGCTGTTGCGACTCCTCGGGCGTGAGCCACTGGAACAGCTCCTGCAGCTCGGCCGCCTCCACCATCAGCGCCATGGCCAGGTTCTTGGGCGTGTGGTACGGCTGCCATTGCCGTGCAGCGGCAAAGGCACGCAGGCGTTGCTGAAGGTCGGTCAGGTCCAGCGTCATGCGCCGCTCCTGGGTTGACCCACACATCGCCCAACGCAAATGCTATTGATTTCATAGCTGCTTGCGCTTGTTAATAAAGCGCTAGAGGCCGATTTGATGCTCATAGCGGCGTCACAGGTGCTTCGCCCGCCAGGTGGCGGCGGGCGTTTTCCATGAAGCGGTCCACCGAGTTCTGCACCGCTTCAGGCGACCAGCCCGCCACATGGGGTGTGAGCACCACGTTGTCCAGGCCCAGCAGCTCGGCCGGGGGCGCGGGCTCGCTCTCGTACACGTCCAGGCCGGCTGCAGCGATGCGGCCTTCGCGCAGCGCGGCGGCCAGGGCCGAAGTATCGATCACGCTGCCGCGTGCGATGTTGACTACCACGCCGCGCGGGCCCAGCACGTTCAGCACGGTGGCATTGACCAGATGCCGGGTAGCAGCACCACCGGGCGTGGCGATGACGAGAAAGTCCGCCCACTCGGCCAGCGCAGCCACATCGGCAAAGTAGCGGTAAGGCACATCGGTGCGGGCGCTGCGGTTGTGGTAGCCCACCTCGATCTCGAAGCCCAGCGCGCGCTGAGCAATCTTCTTGCCGATGGTGCCCAGGCCGATGATGCCCAGGCGCTTGTGCGACACGTTGGGTGGCAGCGGCAGGGCCGTGCGCCACACACCCGCCCGCGTGGCCTTGTCCAGCGGCAGGATGCGGCGCTGCGCGGCAATCAGCAGGCCCCAGGTGTGGTCGGCCACGCAGTCGTCGTTGGTGCCCGCACCGGTGGCCACCACAATGCCGCGCGCCTTGGCGTGGTCTACCGCCACGTTTTCATAACCCGCGCCCAGCACGCAGATCAGCGTGAGCGCGGGCAGCGCGTCGATCTGCGCGGGCGACAGGCCGATGGCGCCGATGGTGAGCGCTACCCGCACGCGCGGGCCGTGTTCAGCAATCGCGGCCGCAGCCTGCGCTGCATCGGGCGCGTAGACCACTTCAAACACCTCGGCCATCTGGGCGCGGTGTTCTTCCGAGAGAAAAGTGAGGGCAAGCAGGAGAGGCTTCATGGGTTCAAGGTTCCAAATACAGGGGGGATCAGGCGGCGCCATCGCTTTGTTGCAAGGCCCACATGTTGGCGTAGCGGCCGCCTTGGGCCAGCAGCTGCGCGTGCGTGCCGCGCTCAATGATGCGGCCCGCATCCATCACCAGAATCTCGTGCGCGTCCACCACCGTGGAGAGGCGGTGGGCAATGAGCAGCGTGGTCTTGTTTTGCGCAGCGCTTTGCAGCTCGGCCTGGATGGCGCGCTCGTTGGCAGAGTCCAGCGCGCTGGTGGCCTCGTCGAAGATAAGGATGGGCGGGTTCTTGAGCAGCGTGCGGGCAATGGCCACGCGCTGCTTTTCACCGCCCGAGAGCTTGAGCCCCCGCTCGCCCACCATGGTGGCGTAGCCCTTGGGCGTGGCGGCGATGAAGTCGTGGATGCGTGCAGCGCGGGCGGCGGCCTCCACCTCTTGCTGCGTGGCGCCTGTGCGTCCGTAGGCAATGTTGTAGGCCACAGTGTCGTTGAAGAGCACGGTGTCCTGCGGCACGATGCCAATGGCCTGGCGCACGCTGGCCTGCGTCACGCTGCGAATCTCTTGCCCGGCGATGGTGATGCGGCCCTGCTGGATGTCGTAGAAGCGGAACAGCAGCCGCGCCAGCGTGGATTTTCCCGAGCCCGAGGGCCCCACCACCGCCACCGTCTTGCCCGCAGGGATTTCAAAGCTCACGCCTTGCAGAATGGGCCGCGCAGGGTCGTAGGCAAAGTGCACATCTTCAAACCGCACGGTGGGCTGCGCCAGGCCTTGCAGCGGCTGCGCGCCGGGGGCATCGGCCACCTCGCGCTCCTTGTCCATCAGCACGAACATCTTGTCCAGGTCCGTCAGGCTCTGCTTGATCTCGCGGTAGATCACGCCCAGGAAGTTGAGCGGGATGTAGAGCTGGATCATGAACGCGTTGATCATGACCAGATCGCCCAGCGTCAGGCGCCCATCGACCACGCCCTGCGTGGCGCGCCACAGCATGGCCACCAGCCCCACGGCAATGATGAGCTGCTGGCCCGCGTTGAGCATGGACAGCGTGGTCTGGCTCTTGAGCCGCGCGCGGCGCAGGCGCTCCAGGCTTTCGTCGTAGCGACGGGCCTCGAAGCCTTCGTTGTTGAAGTACTTCACCGTCTCGTAGTTCAGCAGCGAATCCACCGCCTTGGTGTGCGCAGCCGAATCGAACTCGTTGGCCTCGCGGCGGAACTTGGTGCGCCACTCGGTCACCAGCACCGTGTAGGCGATGTACAGCACCAGCGCGGTGAGTGTGATCCAGGCAAACCAGGCGTCAAACTTCACGGCCAGCACGCTGAGCACCAGCACCACCTCAATGAGCGTGGCAAACACATTGAACAGCGAGAACGAGATCAGCGACTCAATGCCGCGCACCCCGCGCTCGATGTCGCGCGTCATGCCACCCGTTTGCCGCTCCAGGTGAAAGCGCAGGCTCAGCGCGTGCAGGTGCTCAAAGGTCTGCAGCGCAATCGAGCGCGCCGCCCCCTGCGTGGCCTTGGCAAAGACCAGCTCGCGCAACTCGTTGAACACGGAAGTGGACAGGCGCAGCGCGCCGTAGGCCACCAGCAGGCCCACGGGCACGACCAGCATGGCGGCCGGATCGCCCGGCTTGAAGCTCATGGCATCGACCAGGGTCTTGAGCAGCAGGGGCACGCCCACGTTGGCCAGCTTGGCAGCCACCATGAAGGCGATGGCAGCCACCACGCGCCACTTGTACTGCCACAGATAGGGCAACAGGCGCTGCAGGGTCAGCCAGTCGGTGCGGGATCGCTGCTCGGATGGAGGGGACGATGGGGAATGTGGAGGGCCGGATTCACCGCGTTGGCGCATGGGGGACAATCCTGATTGTTGTTATCTAGTGATTGTGCCCATGTCTGCCTCTTTCAGCCCGCCACCCGCCGCATTGCCCTCCGAGCACGAACTGGTGCTCAAAGTCATTCCCATGCCTGGCGACTGCAACGCCAACGGCGATATTTTTGGCGGCTGGGTGATGGCCCAGGTGGACCTGGCCGGATCGGTCCTGCCCGCGCGCTATGTGCAGGGGCGCATGGCCACGGTGGCCGTCAATGAGTTCATTTTCAAGCAGCCGGTGCGCGTGGGCGACATCCTGTCGTTCTTCTCGCACATCACGCGCGTGGGTAACACCTCGGTCACCGTGCAGGTCGAGGTGTATGCCGAGCGCTTTTCAGACCAGGGCCGCTATGTGAAGGTGACCGAGGCCACGCTGACCTATGTGGCCATAGACGCCAATGGGCGCCCGCGCCCGCTGCCCAAGCCGCAGGCGCCTGCCCAGGGCTGAAAGCCCCAGGCGGTTTTCTGAGCCCTCAGGCCGCCATGGCAGCGGGCTCTGCGCGCACCACCGCAGGCGCAGCCGATGCGCGCGCGCCAGCGCCAATACCGGCTTCGATCTCGCCCGCCAGCTGCCCGCCCTCTTCCACCACGAGCTTGCCGTAGCGGATCTTGCCGTTGACCTTGCCCGTGCTGTAGATCACCAGCTTATGGCGCACGGTGAGGGTGCCGTTGAATTCGCCATGGATCTCGGCAATGTCGATCTCTGCCGAGCCTTTGAATGCGCCGTTTTCCGAGATATGGATCACGCGCGAATCCATGGTGGCTTCTACCGTGCCTTCCACCACCAGCGTGTCGCAGTCGGTGATCTCCACGCCCTTGAGCTTGATATTAGGGCCCACCGTGAGCTTGCTGCCCGAGCTGTCGCCCACCGAAGAGGCCTGTGGCTTCTGCCCCGTGAGGCCGCCCGCTGGTGCGGCCACCGCGGGGGCGGAGCCCGAGGCGAGCGTGTTCAAACCGTTGGCAGGGGGAGTGTGGCGCTGGAAGGGTTCGGGTTCGCGTTTGCCAAAGAAGGGGTTTTGCACGGCCATCAGATCTCCTTGAAAAGGATGCATCCTAGGTTTTCATGCCTGCAAAAGTTGCCATCTTTCGCAAAAGCAGTAACCAAACGGTTCGTTCGTAGCATGCGCTTGCAAGGCTTGCAGGACCACACGCCCACCGCCTGCGGCGCAGCACAACTTACGAAACGATATAAGCCGCCGCCCCGGCCGACATGAGCTGCCCATCGGGGCCAAAGAATTCCATGCGCGTGGTGGCCACGCGCGAGCCCAGGCGCAGCACCTCGGCCCGCAGCTCGAAGTGGCTGCCAATGCCGGGGCGCAGGTAGTCGATGCGCAGGTCGATGGTGCCCAGCTTGGCAAAGCGGTGCAGGCGCTGCTCGGGCGGCTCGCTCATGTGCTTGGCGCCAATGGCAGCCATCACGGCCAGGCCACCCATGGCATCCAGCCCGGCACTGATCACACCGCCGTGGATGCGGTTGTAGGCATAGTGGCCCACCAGCTCCGGCCGCATGTCGATGCGCGCCACCACCTGTTGCGGGGCAATGCTGGTGACCTTGAGCCCCAGCAGCTGGTTGAAGACGATCTTCTCTTCAAAGATGGTGGTGAGCCCGGCGAGGAACTCGGGTTCGAACACGATGGCGGCAGCGGAAGCAGACGAAGCGGACATAAACACCCTTGAGGCTGCGGCGGGCTACCCGCCATCTTTACTATGCTTTTGATAGCTGCCAGCGCTTGTCAATAAAGCGCCGGAAGCCAATTTCGCTTAAATCACGGACATCAGTAGCAGCCTTCAGACCTTGCTGAAATCAGGATGTCTTTTAGCGAAACACTTCCGCCCTGCTGCGCAGTGCGTGCTGGCTGCGCCAGCTCCAGACTTCAGACCTTGCTGAAGTCTGGATGTCTTTTCTAGCGAAAGATCCACCGCCCTGCTTCGCAGTGCGTACTGGCTGCGCCAGCACCAGACTTCAGACTTTGCTGAAGTCTGGGTGTCTCTTTTGATGGAAACACATCCTGCGACTGCGTCGCTGGTGCCTGCGGCACCTGATTTCAGACTTTGCTGAAATCAGGATGTCTTTTCTCCATAAACGCTCCAAATGCTTCGCGGGCGGCGGGCTCGCGCAGCATGCGGCCAAAGCTGGCGCCTTCTTCGGCCATCACGGCGGCGATCTGGGGCAGCTGGTGCTTCTTCATCAGGCGCTTGGTCTCGATCAGCGAAGACAGGGGCTTGGCTGCCAGCTTCTTGGCCTGGGCTTGCGCCACGCCGTTGCATTCGGTGGGTGGCAACACGCGGTTGACCAGACCCACTTCCAGGGCAGCTTCGGCAAAGAAGGGCTCACCCAGCAGCAGTGCTTCGGCGGCGCGGTGGTAGCCCAGCATTTGCGGCACCAGCAGGCTGGATGCGGCTTCAGGGCACAGGCCCAGGTTGACGAAGGGCATGGAGAACGCTGCGTTGTCGCCCGCGTACACCAGGTCGCAATGGAACAGCATGGTGGTGCCAATGCCCACGGCCGGGCCGCACACCGAGGCGATCACGGGCTTGGGGAAGGCGGCCAGGCGGTGCAGAAAGCGGAACACGGGCGAATCCTGCGTGGCAGGGGGCTGCTGCAAAAAGTCGCCAATGTCATTGCCCGCGCTGAAGATGGCCACGTCGCCCTGGAACACCACCACGCGCACGCTGGCGTCCTGCTCAGCAGCGGCCAGGGCGTCAGCCATGGCGGCATACATCGTGGTGGTGATGGAGTTTTTCTTGTCCACCCGGTTGAAGGTGATGGTGGTCACGCCGGCTTCGGTGTGGACGAGGATGTCTTTGGTGGTTTCGGTCATGGTCAAAGAGGTGAATGAGGAACGTAGCAGCGCACGGCGGTGCGCTCACTCCTTGTAGTAAACGATCTGGTGGCTGGTGGCCAGCATGGTGCCGGCTTCGTTCCACAGCTGCACGGTCTGGTCAAAAAACCCGTTGCGGAACTCCTGCCCGCGCGCCTGGCCCAGCAGGTAGCCGGTGCCGGTTTGCGCCAGTTGCTCCGCGCTGGCATGAAAGTACACGGTGATGGACACGGTGCCTGCGGGCACGCGGTGCGCACGGCGCAACCACACGCGGGGGAAGAACAGGTCGGCCAGCGCAGACAGCGCGCAAAAGTCGAGCGGCCGGGCCGGTGCGTCGCGCATCCACAACTGGCTCAGGCTGTGGTCGCCACTGCCATCCCAGGCGCGCGGCAGTGCGCCGGTGATGGGGCGCATTTCATAGCGGTTCAGCCACTCCATGGCTTCGGGCCCGTGTTCGATGGCCGGGTGGGCCGTGGGGCCGGGCACGGCGGGCATGGGCACATCGCCAGCGCTCCAGGTGTCGCGCCGCACGGCGGTCACGGCCGTGGCCGTGGTGGTCACCACGGGCGCGCCTTCGGCATCGGCCTGGAGAATGGTCAATGTCCAGTGCTGGGTGGACCGGTTGGTGCGCACGGGCGTGGCCTGCACGGTAAAGGCCCCCGCCGTGAGCGCCCCCGCGTAATTGACGGTGAGCGACAAGGGGTCGCCCAGCCGGTCAGGGTGCTGCATCACGGCCTGCAGCAGCGTGGCCGCAGTCACGCCGCCGAATGGCCCCACCATGTTCCAGTAACCGGGGTGGGTCTGGCCCGTGAACTGCCCGGGCGCGGAAGACGTCAGCGCAAGCGCCTCGTCCAAAGGATGGATGGATGAAGTCATGCCGCTAGTGTGCCGCGAAACCAAACGCCAGGGCGTCGTCACGGAGACTGCAGCCGCCCCACACCATCACACACCGATTGGCCGGTTGAGCCATGCTTGTCTCCTCGTAGCAAAACCGGTCTGCGCCGGTTTGAATGGAAAACATGAACAGGCAGTGCACTTTCCCCCTGCCTTCACACCCCGCACTCAAAGGCGTAGCGAGCGGCCTTCAGGCGAGGCGGACGGAGCGCAGCAACCGGAACGTACTTGCGGTACGTGAGGATTGCGACGGCAAGGGGGTGGGGCCCCTTGCCTCCCCACTCGGCCCAACGACGCATGAAAGCCGCGCAGTAGCCAGTCAACTCAAAGAGCTTCGATGATGCCGGCGGCGCCTTGTCCTGTTCCTACACACATCGTGACCATGCCGTACTTCAGCTTGTGGCGGCGCAGCGCATGCACCACCGTCGCAGCACGGATCGCACCGGTCGCCCCCAGCGGATGCCCCAGCGCAATGGCGCCGCCCATCGGGTTCACATTCGCAGGATTCAGCCCCAGCGTATTGATCACGGCGAGCGATTGCGCCGCAAACGCTTCGTTCAACTCATACCAGCCAATGTCATCACTCTTGAGCCCCGCATAACGCAAGGCTGCCGGAATGGCTTCGATAGGCCCAATGCCCATGATCTCGGGCGGCACGCCGCGCGCGGCGTAGCTCACAAATCGCGCCAGGGGCGTCAGGCCAAACTGCTTCACGGCCTTTTCGCTGGCCACGATGAGGGCGCCCGCGCCATCGCTGGTCTGCGAGCTGTTGCCCGCCGTGACGCTGCCGCGTGCGGCAAACACGGGCTTGAGCTTGGCCAGGCCTTCCAGGGACGTGTCGGGGCGTGGGCCTTCGTCCAGGCTCACGGTGCGGCGCTTTTCCACCACTTCGCCGGTGGCGAGATTGGGCGAGCGTTCCACGATTTCGATGGGGGTGATTTCGTCGGTGAACTCACCGGCCTTTTGCGCCTTGATGGCGCGCAGGTGGGACTCAAGCGCGAACGCGTCCTGCATTTCGCGGCTCACCTTCCACTGCTGGGCGACCTTTTCTGCGGTGAGGCCCATGCCATAGGCGATGCCCACGTTTTCATCCTTCGCGAAGATCTCGGCGTTGAACGAGGGCTTGTTGCCGCCCATGGGCACCAGGCTCATGGACTCGGCGCCACCGGCGATCAGCACGTCGGCCTCGCCCACACGGATGCGGTCGGCCGCCATCTGCAGCGCGGTGATGCCCGATGCGCAAAAGCGGTTCACCGTCACGCCGCCCACGGGGTGGTCGAACGCCAGGCCCATGGCAATGCGGGCCATGTTCATGCCTTGCTCGCCTTCGGGGAACGAGCAGCCAATGATGGCGTCTTCAATCGCCTTGGGGTCCAGCGTGGGCACCTGCAGCATGGCGCTCTTGACGGCGGCGACCAGCAGGTCGTCGGGGCGGGTGTTCTTGAAATAGCCGCGGCCCGAGCGCCCGATGGGCGTGCGCGTGGCGGCGACGATGTAGGCGTCCTGAACTTGTTTTTGAGCCATGGTGAAACTCCTTCAATTCTTGGGGGGGCGGCTGGAAGGAACCCAGGCCCACGTAAATACACATTCGACCGGCTCCACACCGGCTTCGTCGGTCACGGTGACTTTCACCTGCACCTCACCCTTGTCGCTGCCCTGCATGGCGGCGCGCTGCTCGGCGGTGAGCGTGGCCACGGCCTTCAGGCCGCCCGTGGCGCGCTTCTTGAACGCCATGCTGAACTCCTTGGCCAGCGGCAGGCAGTCGTCGCGCACGTTCATGCCCGCGACCATGCCGGTGGCCGTTTCGGCCAGCAGGTTCATGGCCGAGGCGTGCACGCCGCCGATGTGGTTCTGCACGCGGTGCTCGTTGGCAAGATGCACCTCGACACGCTCGGGCGTGAGCGACACGAACTTCACCCCGGCCGTGCCGGTGAAAGGCACGGCCCGGCGCAGGATGATGTTCTGCACAAAGCCCCGCATGAAGGCGGGTGCTTCGTCCAGACGCATCAGCGAGCGCTGGAGTTTGTTGGGGCGGTGGTCCGTCACGGCGAAGGCGGTCAGTTGCGGACAGGCTTGCCGGTGGACAGCATGCCCAGGATGCGCTCGTGCGTCTTGGGCTGGGCGATCAGGTGGCAGAACACCTTGCGCTCCAGCGTGAGCAGGTATTCCTCGCTCACCATCGAACCCGCATCCACATCGCCGCCACAGACCACCTCGGCAATCATGGCGCCGATCTTGAAGTCATAGGCGCTGATGAAGCCGCCGTCGCGCATGTTCACCAGCTGCGCCTTGATGGTGGCCAGGCCGCTGCGGCCCGCCACGGGGAACAGGCGCTTGTGCGGTGCACGCCAGCCACTGGCAGCCATGGACTTGGCTTCGTTGATGGCGACGAACAGCAGCTCGTCCTTGTGCGGAACGATGACGTCGCTGTCCAGCAGGTAGCCCAGCTTGCGCGATTCGAGCGCGCTGGTGCCCACCTTGGCCATGGCGGCGGCGGTGAAGCCTTCGGTCAGGAAGGGCAGGATGTCCTTGCTCGTCGAAGCCGCCATGTTCTCGGCCGCGCGGCGGGCGATGTAGGTCAGGCCGCCGGCGCCGGGCACCAGGCCCACGCCCACTTCGACCAGGCCGATGTAGCTTTCCATGTGCGCCACGCGCTTGGCCGAATACACGGCCAGCTCGCAGCCGCCGCCCAGCGCCATGCCGTGGATGGCAGCCACCACGGGAACCTGCGCGTAGCGGATGCGCATCATCAGGTTCTGCAGCTCCTGCTCGATGCTTTCCACCGCGTCGGGGCCGCCCACGGCAAAGGCGGGCATGGTGGCTTCCAGGTCGGCGCCCACGCTGAACGGCGCATCGCCCGACCAGATGACCATGCCGTCGTATTCGCGCTCGGCCAGCTCCAGGGCTTCAGCCAGACCTTCCATCACCTCGGGGCTGATGGCGTGCATCTTGTTCTTGATGCTGGCAATCAGAACCTTGCTATCAAGCGTCCAGGTGCGTAGGGCTTTCGATTCGGCAATGGTGGTGCCAGCGGTGCGCCAGTCGGGCAGGCTGGTTTCGCCCAGCAGCGCCTCGGGGAAGATCTGGCGTTCGTACACGGGCAGCTGGCGGCGGGGCACAAACTGGCCGCGCGATGCGCTCCACGAACCTTGCGCGGTGTGCACGCCACCGGCGTCGGCCACAGGGCCCTTGAACACCCACTCGGGCAGCGGTGCCTTGCACAGCGCTTTGCCAGCGTCGATGTCTTCCTGGATCATCTTCGCCACTTCGAGCCAGCCGGCTTCTTGCCACAGCTCGAAGGGGCCCTGCTTCATGCCAAAGCCCCAGCGCATGGCCTGGTCCACGTCGCGGGCGTTGTCGGCAATAGTGGCCAGGTGCACGGCAGCGTAATGGAAGCTGTTGCGCAAAATGGCCCAGAGGAACTGGCCGGGCGCGCCTTCTGCGTTGCGCAGCAGGCGCAGGCGTTCAGCGGCGGGCTTCTTGAGCATGCGGGCATACACCTCGTCGGCCTTCTGACCGGCGGGCACGTACTCCTCGCTTTCCAGCTCGAAGCGCATCACGTCGCGGCCGACCTTCTTGAAGAAACCGGCCTTGGTCTTCTGGCCCAGGTTGCCCAGCTCCAGCAGCTTTTTCAGCACGGCGGGCGTGCCAAAGCTTTCGTAGAAGGGATCGGTCTCCAGGCTCAGGTTGTCCTGCAGCGTCTTGATGACGTGGGCCATGGTGTCCAGGCCCACCACGTCGGCGGTGCGGAAGGTGCCGCTCGATGCTCGGCCCAGCTTCTTGCCCGTGAGGTCGTCCACCACATCGTAGGTCAGGCCGAAGTTCTCGACTTCCTTCATCGTGGACAGCATGCCCGCGATGCCCACGCGGTTGGCCACGAAGTTGGGCGTGTCGTGCGCGCGCACCACGCCCTTGCCCAGGCCGCTGGTGACGAAGGCTTCGAGCTGGTCCAGCACTTCGGGCTGCGTGGTGGGGGTGTTGATCAGCTCCACCAGCGTCATGTAACGCGGGGGGTTGAAGAAGTGGATGCCGCAGAAACGGGGCTTGATGCTCTCGGGCAGCACTTCGCTCAGCTTGGTGATCGACAGGCCCGAGGTGTTGGACGCCAGGATGGCGTGCTTGGCCACGTGGGGGGCGATCTTGGTGTACAGGTCGAGCTTCCAGTCCATGCGCTCGGCAATGGCCTCGATCACGAGGTCGCATTCCTTGAGCAGGTGCATGTGCTCTTCGTAGTTGGCCTGCTGGATCAGCGCCGCATCATCGGCCACACCCAGGGGCGAGGGCTTGAGCTTCTTGAGGCCTTCAACGGCCTTGGTGACGATGCCGTTCTTCGGGCCTTCCTTCGCGGGCAGGTCGAACAGCACCACGGGCACCTTCACGTTGACGAGGTGGGCGGCAATCTGCGCGCCCATCACGCCTGCGCCGAGCACGGCGACTTTTTTCACTTGGAATCGGGACATGGGTTGGGTTCCTTGTTGGGGCGCGGCGTCACCCCGGTGGGGTGCGCGCGGCCACGGGAATGGGGGTTACTGGATGCGGATCCAGGTCTGCGTGCGGCCGAAGGGGCCGATGGAGCCACGCACTTCCAGCTTCTTGCCGCCCTCGATGGGCGTGAGGCGCAGCGTGTAGTTGCGGCCATTCTCGGGGTCGAGAATCTTGCCGCCTTCCCACACGTCCTTGCCGTCGGCCTTCTTGGCGCCACGGATGATTTCCAGGCCCAGCACCGGCTTGTCCTTGCGGTCATCGGTGCATTCCTTGCACACATCGTCCGGCTTGGCGTCCTTGGACAGGCGCTTTTCCAGCACCCCCAGCAACCCACCCGCACCTGTGTCACGGATGCGGATTTCGGCCTTGGCTTCGCCCGTCTTGTCGTCCACGTTGCGCCACAGGCCCTCAGGGGTCATCTGGGCCCAGGCCGGAGCCCCAATTGCTACCAAAATAATAGCTGCTACCGCTTTATACATAAGCGCTCCAGGGCAAAAATGCTTGAAATTCACCGTGCATGCAGGGCGTCGGATCAGGCCAGGGCCAGGTCCGTGTCCATCAGCACCTTGCTGCCGGCACGGGCGGTGCGCATCAGCGTGGCGGTTTCAGGGAACAGCTTGGCAAAGTAGAAGCGTGCGGTTTGCAGCTTGGCACCGTAGAAGGGGTCGGTGTTGCCAGCGGCAATTTCGCGCAGGGCGACCTGGGCCATGCGGGCAAACAGGTAGCCGAACACCAGGTGGCCGGCCACGCGCAGGTAGTCCACAGCGGCAGCGCCCACTTCATCGGGGTTTTGCATGCCCTTGAAGCCGATTTCGGTGGTGAACTTGGTCATCTGGTCGCCCAGCATCGCGATCGGGTTGATGAACTCGGCCATCTTCTCGTTCACGCCCTCTTCTTCCACCAGCTTGCCAATCAGCTTGCCCAGCTTTTTCAGCGTGGCGCCGTTGTTGCCCAGGATCTTGCGGCCCAGCAGGTCCAGCGACTGCACGGTGTTCGTGCCTTCGTAGATCATGTTGATGCGGTTGTCGCGCACGTACTGCTCCATGCCCCATTCCTTGATGAAGCCGTGGCCACCAAAGACCTGCATGCAGTGGTTGGTAGCGATGTGCCCGTTGTCGGTGATGAAGGCCTTGACGATGGGGGTCAGCAGGGCCACGAGCTCTTCAGACTCGGCACGCACCTTTTCATCGGGGTGGCTGTGCACCTTGTCCAGCAGCAGCGTGCAGTAAATCTGCAGCGCGCGGGCGCCTTCGGCGTAGGCCTTGGCGGTGAGCAACATCTTGCGCACATCGGGGTGCACGATGATGGGGTCGGCTTCCTTGTCCTTGGCCTTGGTGCCGCTCAATGAGCGCATCTGGATGCGGTCCTTGGCGTAGGCCAGCGCGTTCTGGAAAGCCACTTCGGTCAGGCCCAGCGACTGGTTGCCCACGCCCAGGCGGGCGGCGTTCATCATCACGAACATGGCAGCCAGGCCCTTGTTGGGCTGGCCCACCAGGGTGCCGATGGCGCCGTCGATGGCGATCTGTGCCGTGGCGTTGCCGTGGATGCCCATCTTGTGCTCCAGGCCCGTGCAGTAAATGGGGTTGCGCTCGCCCAGGCTGCCATCAGCATTCACCTTGAACTTGGGCACCACAAACAGGCTGATGCCCTTGCTGCCCTTGGGCGCATCGGGCAAACGTGCCAGCACCAGGTGCACGATGTTGGAAGCCATGCTGTGCTCGCCAGCGCTGATGAAAATCTTGTTGCCGGTGAGCTTGTAGGTGCCGTCTGCCTGGGGTTCGGCCTTGGTGCGCAGCAGGCCCAGGTCGGTACCGCAGTGGGGTTCGGTCAGGCACATGGTGCCAGTCCACTCGCCGCTGGTCAGCTTGGGCAGGTACAGCTTCTTTTGCTCATCGGTGCCATGCGCGTGCAGGGCTTCGTAGGCGCCGTGGCTCAGGCCGGGGTACATGGTCCAGGCCTGGTTGGCCGAGTTCATCATCTCGTACAGGCACTGGTTCAGCACAAAGGGCAGGCCCTGGCCGCCATAGGCGGGGTCGCAGCTCAGCGCCGCCCAGCCGCCTTCGACGTACTTGTCATAGGCTTCCTTGAAGCCCGTGGGGGTCTTGACCTCGTGGGTGGCCTTGTCCAGCACGCAGCCTTCGGTGTCGCCGCTGATGTTCAGCGGGAAGATCACTTCCGACGCGAACTTGCCCGCCTCTTCGATGACGGCGTTGATGGTGTCCACATCCACCTCGGCATGCTGGGGCATGGCCTTGAATTCATCGGTGACCTTGAAGACTTCATGCATCACGAATTGCATGTCGCGCAGGGGCGGCGTGTAGGTAGGCATCGGTTTACTCCTTGGAGGGGGTGGTCGTTGAAACGGAAACTTTGCGCCGCGCAGCGGCAGGTCGGTGTGCCGCCGGGGCGGCTTTGGCGGACGGTGCCGCCCGCGCTGCTGCACCTTCGGTGCGGTAGCGCGCAAGAATGTTTTGAAAACCCATCACTGCACGCTCGATCGAGCCTGGGTTTTGCAGGAAACGGGCTTCGTAGTGCAGCGCCAGGATGAGGCCGTGGATCTCGAACAGCATCTGTTCTTCGTTGGTGTCCGGGCGCAGCTCGCCGCAGTCCTTGCACTGCTCAATGGCGCGCCGCATAGCGGCGTGCCAGGTCATGACCGAGCTGGCCAGCGCATCGCGCACAGGGCCGGTGCGGTCGTCAAACTCCACAGCGCCGCTGATGTAGATGCAGCCCGAGTCGATTTCGATGGAGGTACGCTTCATCCAGTTGTCGAACATCGCGCTCAAACGCGCGATGCCGCGGGGCGAAGACATGGCGGGGTAGAAAACTTCTTGCTCGAAGCGCGTGTGATATTCGCGGATGACGGAAATCTGCAGCTCTTCACGCGAGCCAAAGTGGGCAAATACGCCCGACTTGCTCATGCCGGTAATGTCTGCCAGCGCGCCAATCGACAACCCCTCCAGCCCAATGTGCGTGGCAAGGCCCAGGGCGGCTTCGACGATGGCCGCCTTGGTCTGCGGGCCCTTTTGCATGGCCCGGCCAGTGGTGGCGCGGGTGCGGGGGGCGCGTGGAGCGGAAGAATCAGATTTGGCGGGCATGCGTGCAAATAAAACGAACGTTCGTTCTATTTTGCAGCATTTTTGATCTTCGGCGAAAGCCCCCTCGAAAAAAAGAGGTAACACCCAAAGCCTGTTGTTCTGCAGCCACCTGTGTGACACCGAAGCACGAACGGGGCCGCGCGCAGGGGCGCGTGTCAACCCAGTGACCAGTTTATGCCGCCCACCCGCCCGGTGCAGCAGGGAAAACGCCAGCACGGAGCCACCCACCCAGGTCTCGCCCAACAAAAAAGCCCCACACCGGTGAGCGTGGGGCTTGGAAGGAAAGGCAGACGGGGCGCTGCGCCCTATCTAACGCAAGCCCATCAATGCAGCATCAGCGCCAGGCTGGCGTCGAGGTGCTCGGTAGGGTTGCGGCGAAAGCCCGAGCGCGCAAAACGTTGCAGGCGTCCCAACGCGAACGAGGTCAACACGCTGGCCTGTACCTGAGCGTGCACAGTGGGCGTTTCTGAACCGCTGGCGCGCAGGCATTGGCGCAGGGTGGACTCGATGCGGTCAAAGAACTGGTTCATGCGCTGCTGCAGGCGTTCATGCTCAAACACCAGCGCATCACCCACCATCACCCGCACCATGCCGGGGTTGCGTTCGCCAAACTGCAGCAGCAGCGCGATGATGCGGCTGGCCTGGCGCAGCCCTACTTCTGCAGGCTGGTCGGGGGCAGGCACGTCACGCCCGGTGATCTGCTGCACCAGCGTGAAAACGGATTGCTCGATGAAGTCGATGAGCCCTTCGAACATCTGCGCCTTGCTGGCGAAATGGCGATACAGCGCCGCCTCGCTCACCGACAGACGCGCGGCCAGTGCGGCCGTGGTGATGCGCTCGGCGCCGGGTTGTTCCAGCATGGCCGCCAGCGCTTGCAGGATCTGCACGCGCCGCTCGCCCGGCTTGGGCCGCTTGCGGGCCGCTGGCGCTTCTTCAGCGTCAACGGAGTCGGCAGGTTCAATCAGAGACGAGGTATCAGACATGCGCAAACAACAAAGAGAAAGACCCACAGGCCAAGTAGACGGAGCCCCGGGCTGGTGGAGTGCGACCGGTAGCACGATAGGTGCCAGGACACCCCGGCGCCTTCAAGCGCGCGGCAGGGCGTAAATCCTGTGTGCAAATGATTCTCGCACACCCGTTCGCCGTCGGTTTGCAAATGGTTTGCAAACGCAGCCCTTGACGGCAAGACTGCCCGCAGCCCCCACAGCCAGACGGTACACCACAGCCGCACTCCGGCTGGGTCACGATGACTAGGGGAAAAGCACCGTCACGCGCAGGCCTCGGCCTTGCGCTCCCGTGTCCAGCGTGAGCGTTGCACGGTGCACCCGGCTGATTTCGTCGGCAATGGCCAAGCCCAAACCCGTGCCCTCGCCCACCGCGCCGGGCACGCGGTAAAACCGCTGCATGACGCGAGAGCGCTCACTCTCGGGCACGCCCGGGCCGTCGTCTTCCACTTCCAGATACACCCGCAATGCCCCCGAAGGCACCAGCCGCTGCCCGCAGCGCATGGTGACCACCCCACCCGCCGGGGTGTATTTAATGGCGTTGTCCACCAGGTTGGACATCAACTCCCGCAGCAGCCAGCCGTGGCCGGTGACGTGCACCGGCTGCACTTCCAGCCCCAGATCCAGACCCTTGCCAGTGGCAGCATCGAGGAAGTTCTCCAGCAGCGTCTCGCACAGGTCTTTCAGATCCACGCGCTGCAACGGCTGCGCGTCCATGCTGCGCTCATCGGCCCGCGACAAAGCCAGCAGCTGGTGCGCCAGTTGCGAAGTGCGACGGGTGGCATTGCGTAGCTTCTCAATCTGCTCCACTCCTAAAACAATAGCACCTTGCGCTTTATGGGCGGGCGCTAGAGGCTGTTTTCTCTCTAAATTAGCAGAATCACCCTGCACCGCCCCAGCCGCCTTGGCCATCATCGCCCAGGCTTCCACCTGTGCCTGCAGGCCTGCCAGCGGCGTTCGCAACTGGTGGGCTGCGTCGGCCACAAACCGGCGCTGCCCCTCCGCCTGCGCGTTGACCAGGGCAAACAGGCGGTTGAGCGAATGCACCAGCGGGCGTACTTCAGTGGGCGAGGCGCTTTCGTCGATGGGGCTGAGATCGCGCGGCGAACGGTGCTCGACCGCCTCGGCCAGGTCCACCAAAGGCTTGAAAGCCCGGCCCACGGCCCAGTGGATGGCCAGCGCGGCGGCAGCCACCAGCACCAGGTTGGGCAGCAGCACCCGCAAGAGCAGCTGCTGAGCCCATTGCTGGCGGGGGTCTGAGCCATCGGCAATCGCCACCACCAGCTCCCCAGCCCCAGTGCGCCCGCGCTGCACCGCCACCCGGTACGTCACGCCGCCATATTCCAGGCTATGGAATTCAGGCTGCGCGGTGGTGGGGACCACGCCATCCACCCACTCATCCCCCAGCAGCAACTGGCCATCGGCGTCACGCACGCTGTAACCCGCGAACCCGGCGTTCTGGCGCAAAAAATCTTCCACCGGCGGGGCCAACAGCAACAGGGGCGCGCCATGTTCATGGATGGAAGGTGCCACCACCGAGTCGGCCAGCGCCGGGAGCAGGCGCAGCAGCCGCTGGTCATGCCGGCTCGCTGCGTCGTCGGCCGAGCGGTAGTCCATCCATACGCCCGCCAGGGCCAGCACGCACAGCGGCAGCACCAGCAGCAACAGCAGGCGGTTGCGCAAGTCAGAGGTCATACCGCTCAAACCAAGGCGGTGTGCGGGGCTTGGCCTGTGGGCATACATATGGCGACGTCCACTCAAGGAACGCAGCGGCCGTGAAGCGCTGCGCCACCATGCCGACACGAACAGGCTTCACGGTGTGCTGGCATGGGCAGTCCTCCTCGGCTTCAGGCCTGCTGCGCCAGTTCCAGCCGGTAGCCAAAGCCCCGGATAGAGCGCAGTGCCACGCCGTGCGGCTCCAGCTTGCCGCGCAGGCGCGAGACATACACCTCCACCGCGTTGGGCGTGATTTCCTTGTCCCAGCCCGTCAAGGCCTGCAAGAGCTTGTCTTTGCTGGCGGGCTTGGGGGCGTGGATGAGCAGGTACTCCAGCACCGTCCATTCGCGCGGCCCGAGCTCAATGACGTGCTCCACCCCGTCCACGCGGGCGCAGGCACGGCGGCCTGCGGTGTCCAGCTCCAGCGGGCCAAAGCTGAGCACCGCCGTGGTGGCGGCCTGTGAGCGCCGCAGCAGCGCACGCAGGCGTGCAAGCAGTTCGGGCAGCTCGAAGGGCTTGACCATGTAGTCGTCAGCCCCCAAATCCAGCCCCTGCACCCGGTCATGCAGGGCATCGCGCGCGGTCAGGATAAGCACCGGCATGCTTCGGCTGGGCATGTCGGGGCGGCGCAGGCGCCGGGTCAGCTCCAGTCCATCCATGCCCGGCAGGCCAATGTCGATGATGGCGGCATCGAACGATTCGTTGCGCAGCACATCCTCGGCCCGCTCGCCACTGCCCACCCAGTCCACGGCATAACCCGCATCGGTGAGCCCCAGCTTGATGCCGCTGGCCACCATCACATCGTCTTCGACCAGAAGCAGGCGCATGGTGCGTCCGCGCTCAGTGCGACCGGATCATGGTGCCGTAGGCCTGCTCGGTCAGAATTTCGAGCAGCATGGCGTGTGGCACGCGGCCATCAATGATGTGCACGGCGTTCACACCGGCCTTGGCGGCGTCCAGCGCGCCCGCAATTTTGGGCAACATGCCGCCCGAGATGGTGCCGTCGGCAAACAGCTCGTCGATGCGGCGGGCCGTCAGGTCGGTCAGCAGGTTGCCAGCCTTGTCGAGCACACCGGGCGTGTTTGTCAGCAGCATGAGCTTCTCGGCCTTGAGCACTTCGGCCAGCTTGCTGGCCACCACGTCGGCGTTGATGTTGTAGCTCTCGTTGTTTTCGCCAAAGCCAATGGGGCTGATGACGGGGATGAAGGCGTCGTCCTGCAGCGCTTTCACCACGCTGGGGTCGATGGAGACAATGTCGCCCACCTGGCCCACATCGTGTTCAATGTTGGGGTCCTTGCTGTCCACCATCTTGAGCTTGCGCGCGCGGATCATGCCGCCGTCACGCCCGGTCAGGCCCACGGCCTTGCCGCCTGCCTGGTTGATCAGGCCCACGATGTCTTGCTGCACTTCACCGGCCAGCACCCATTCCACCACTTCCATGGTTTCGGCATCGGTCACGCGCATGCCCTGGATGAACTGGCCCTTCTTGCCCAGGCGGTTGAGCGCAGTTTCGATCTGCGGGCCGCCGCCGTGCACCACCACCGGGTTCATGCCCACCAGCTTGAGCAGCACCACGTCTTCGGCAAAGTCGGCCTGCAGGGCGGGGTCGGTCATGGCGTTGCCGCCGTACTTGATGACCATGGTCTTGCCATGGAACTTGCGAATGTAGGGCAGCGCCTGGGCCAGAATTTCAGCCTTGTCGCGGGGGGCAATCGAAAGAAGGTCGGTCATGGAGGCGTGCCATCCGGTGAAAACAATGAGGCGCAAATTGTGCCGCATTCACGCCCGCCCGGAAGGCTGGCGCGCGCAAGCCCATCCACCCAGGGGCTGATCTGGCCGGCGCCCCAAAAATCGCCAGCAAATCTATGCGGCGGCAGGGGCTTCGTCCGAGCACCTCACGCCCGCCCCAACAAATAGGCCAGCGCTACCAGCGCGATCACCAACGCCAGCCAGCCCAGTAACAGCCAGCGCCACAGCGCGGGGGCATGGCGCATCTCCAAAAACACCTGGATGACTACGACGCCCTTGACCACCGTCAAGACACCCAGACCTGCCAGGAACCAGCCTCCTGCTTGCGACACGAGGCCCATCTCCCCCAGAACATAGGTGATGGCGGTGGCGGCCAACAGCAGTACCCAGGCAGCATTCAACCAGCGGTTTTCGTGCACAGCTTTCTCCTTCGCAGCCATCTCAGCGCAATACATAGACCAGCGGAAACAGCACGATCCACAGCAAATCGACCATGTGCCAGAACGCAGCGCCGGTCTCCATGGCATGGCTGTCGTGGCTGCCGTAGGCGCCGCGTTGCAAGCGCAGCGCCAGGTAGCCCAGCGCCAGCATGGCCACCACCACGTGCAGGAAGTGGAATGCGGTGAGCATCAAATACAGCGTGTAGAAGGTGTTGGAAGTCAGGTCGATGCCCTGGTTCAGCTTGGCCGCGTATTCAGCCAGCTTCACCACGCCAAAGCCTGCTCCGCAAGCCATCGCAGCCAGCAACCAGCGCAGGCCGGCGCGGCGCGCATCGCTACGCACCGCCTGCACGGCACGGGCCACGCACCAGCTGCCCGTGATCAGCAGCACGGTGTTGAACGCGCCGGAATGCAGGTCCAGCGTGGCCTGCGCTGCGTTGAAGCCCGCCACATCGCGGCTGCGTGCAAACGCGTACGACACAAAGAAGATGCCGAAGGTCAACAGCTCGGCCAGGATGATCAACCACACCCCCAGGTCGCCGCGCAAGCGCGGCGCGGACTCTGGAGCGTGCGGCAATGGAATGGATGGCACCGGGAACTCCCCATGGATGGGTCACGCTTCTGCGCAACAGAAGGTGCGTAACCCGCTTGGTGACGCGCCAGCCAGCCACGTTGAAGAAGTAACAGAGGCTGGATTTGGCGTTCGAGTGTGGGTATGATAAACAAAGATTCACGCAAAATGAATCTTATTGAGAGAAATCAACCCCGGACCTGTGAGAGATCAGTACCGTATCCCTCGTCCCACTACAGAGAGGTAACCCACCATGAGCCAAGGCTTCACCAGCCAGATGGCGCGCAACATCTTCTACGGAGGCACCACGTTCTTCGTACTGCTTTTTGCGGCGCTGATCTTTCACACCGAAACCAAGATTCCCGAGCGATCCAAATCCGCGGAATTGACCCCGGCCGTCGTGCGCGGCAAGCACCTCTGGGAAACGCGTAACTGCATCGGCTGCCACACGCTGCTGGGCGAAGGCGCCTACTTCGCACCAGAGCTGGGCAATGTGTATGAGCGCCGCGGCCCTGACTTCATCAAGGGATGGATCAAGGCCATGCCGACGAATACCCCCGGTCGCCGTCAGATGCCGCAGTTCAACTTCACCGACGATCAACTGAACGATCTCGTGGAGTTCCTGCGCTGGTCGAACGGCATCAACACCGAGAAGTGGCCTCCCAACATCGAAGGGTGAGCGCCTGCGCCTCACGCGATGTCATATCCAACCCTTCAGGATCATCCTATGCAACCCGCAACCATCAAATACCAGTCGCAGGCGGTAGCCAAGCTCTACTTCATTGCCGCACTGGGCCTGTTCACTGGCCAGATCGTCTTCGGTCTGTCGCTGGGCCTGCAATACGTCATCGGTGACTTCTTGTTCCCGGCGATCCCCTTCAACATCGCCCGCATGGTTCACACCAACCTGCTGATCGTGTGGCTGCTGTTCGGCTTCATGGGCGCTGCCTATTACATGGTGCCCGAAGAGAGCGAGACCGAGCTGTACAGCCCCTTGTTCGCCAAAGTGCTGTTCTGGGTCTTCCTGGCAGCTGGCGCAGCCACCATCCTCGGCTACCTGCTGGTGCCTTACGCCAAGCTGGCCGAGATGACGGGCAACGACCTGCTCGCCACCATGGGCCGGGAGTTCCTGGAGCAACCCCTGCCGACCAAGCTCGGCATTGTGGTGGTGGCGCTGGGCTTCCTCTTCAACATCAGCATGACCGTGCTCAAGGGCCGCAAGACCGCCATCTCCATGGTGCTGCTCATGGGCCTGTGGGGCTTGGCGCTGATGTTCCTGTTCAGCTTTGTGAACCCCAGCAACCTGGTGCGCGACAAGATGTACTGGTGGTTTGTGGTGCACCTCTGGGTGGAAGGCACCTGGGAGCTGATCATGGCCTCTTTGCTGGCCTTCGTGCTGGTCAAGACCACTGGCGTGGACCGTGAAGTGATCGACAAGTGGATGTACATGATCGTGGCCTTCGCGCTGATCACCGGCATTCTGGGCACAGGCCACCACTTCTACTTCATCGGTCTGCCAGGCTACTGGCACTGGGTGGGTAGCGTGTTCTCAGCCATGGAGCCCATCCCCTTCTTCATGATGACGTTGTTCGCCTTCAACATGGTGCAACGCCGCCGCCGTGAACACCCCAACCAGGCCGCTGTGCTGTGGGCAGTGGGCACTGCCGTGATCGGCTTCCTGGGCGCTGGCGTGTGGGGCTTCATCCACACCCTCAGCACCGTCAACTACTACACCCACGGCTCGCAAGTCACCGCAGCCCACGGGCACCTGGCCTTCTACGGCGCCTATGTTCTGGTGGTGCTTGCCATCATCAGTTACGCCATGCCCATTCTGCGTGGCCGTGAAGCCAACCCCCTGCGTGCACAGCGTGTGGAAATGTGGAGCTTCTGGATCATGAGCATTGGTATGGCTGTGATGGTGCTGGCCCTGAGCGGCGCTGGCATCTTGCAAGTGTGGCTGCAACGCATGCCCACCACCGGTGCCATGCCTTTCATGGCCACGCAAGACCAGCTGGTGTTCTTTTACTGGGTGCGTGTGGCGGGTGGCGTGATGTTCCTGCTGGGCCTGCTGGCCTACCTGAGCAGCTTCTTTATCGGCCCTGCCGCAGATGAAGAAAGCCTGTCCCTTGGCGTGAGCACACGCTTGCAACGGGCCTGACCATGACGACGACCCCCACCCTCCAGCGCGAAGCCGCCACGGCAGCCCAAGCTGCAAGCAGCAGCCTGCCGTTCTATGCGGAGCAAGGCGACGAGTGCGCCCTGTTTGCACAGTGCCACGCACAGCAGCTGCCTCTGCTCATCAAGGGCCCTACAGGCTGCGGTAAAACGCGGTTCGTCGAGCACATGGCGGCGCGCCTGGGGCGGCCGTTGATCACCGTGTCATGCCACGATGATCTGAGCGCCGCCGACCTGGTGGGGCGTCACCTGATTGGCAACGGCAGCACCGTGTGGGCGGATGGCCCGCTCACACGGGCTGTGCGCGAGGGCGCCATCGTCTATCTGGACGAGGTGGTGGAGGCCCGCAAGGACACCACGGTAGTGCTGCATCCGCTGGCAGATGACCGGCGCATTCTGCCCATCGAGCGCACGGGTGAGCAGCTCAAGGCGCCGCCAGAATTCATGCTGGTCATCTCCTACAACCCAGGCTATCAAAACCTGCTCAAGGGGCTGAAGCCCAGCACACGCCAGCGCTTCACCGCGCTGACGCTGAACTACCCTGCCCCCGCCGTGGAGCGCAGCATTCTTGAAAAAGAAGGACGCGCGTCACCCGCCGTGGCGGCGCGGCTGGTGCAACTGGCCCAAGCGCTGCGCAGGCTGACGGATCACGACCTGGAAGAGACTGCCAGCACCCGCCTGCTGGTCATGGCAGCCCGGCTGGCTTCTGCCGGAATGGGCTTGCGCCAGGCCTGCCGTGCCGCTGTCGTCGATGCGCTGAGTGATGACCTGGACACCGTCCTCGCACTGGATGAGGTGGTGCGTGCGGTGGTGGGTGATGAGGACTGAAACCGAGCCTCCCGGCGGCACTCCCACGGAGTGCCACACAGCGCCTGCCGGACTGCATGCGCTGTGGAGCGGGATTCCCCTTCAGCGCCGCAGAAGGTGGCTGCAAGGCTCTTTCATGGCGCTCTTCTTGTTGGCGCCAGCCCTGAACCTTTTCCGCTTTGACCTCAACGAAACACAGTTGTGGGTTCTGGGGATGCGCTGGTCTTTGGGCATTGATGCCTTCCTGCGCGGCGAAGCCACGGCAGTGCAGACGGGCTGGGCCATTCTTTGGCGCGGCTTTCTGCCCGCCCTGGGTTTGATCGCCATCTTCCTGGGCATTGCCTACCGCTATGGTCGCTTGTATTGCGGCTGGCTGTGCCCCCACTTTTCGATGGTGGAAACTCTGAACGACCTGCTGCACCGCGCAACGGGCAAGTTCAGCATCTGGGACAACTCCCCCACCCCCCACGCTACACGCCAACCCAACGCACGCTGGTGGCCTCTTTTTCTGACCGCCTGTCTCGTCTGTGGCTTTGCCTGGGCGATCACCCTGCTCACTTACCTGCTGCCACCAGCCGAAATCTGGGGCAATCTCTGGCACGGCACGCTCACCGCCAACCAGATGCGGTTTCTGGCGATAGGCACGCTGGTCTTCACGCTGGAGTTCACCCTGGCGCGGCACCTGTTTTGCCGATTTGGCTGCGCGGTGGGCCTGTTTCAAAGCCTGGCCTGGATGGCCAACCCCAAGGGCCTGGTCGTCTCGTTCGCCAGAGACCGGGCCCGTGAATGCCGTACTTGCGACAGCCCCCGTGGCAGCGCCTGCGACCACGGATGCCCCATGCGCCTGCATCCGCGCAATATCAAACGCATGATGTTTTCTTGCGTGCAGTGTGGCCAGTGCCTCACTGCCTGCGATACCACCCAAGGGCAGCAAGGACGCACGCCCACCCTGGAGTGGAAGATTGGACTGGATGCCGTGAAAGAAACGCTGCGCCAACGGCGCGATGGAGCCTCTTGATGGAAGAGTGGATTGGCCAATGGTGGCACCGCGCCATCACCCACCTGGCAGAGCCGCAGCGAACGCATGTGCAGGTGGCCCTGAAAGACATGCAGCGCAGCATATCGCTGCTCTACCGAGCAGGCGGTGGCGACGCAGCCGTGCGGGTGACACCTGTGGCGGCCAGCCGTCACGGTGGCCCACGGCATTGGCTTCAAAAAGTGGCGGGCTCAGGCCTGCGCAGTGCGATGCCGGAACTGGATGCTCAGACGCTCGCGCTGCCCCCCGTCATCAGCGTATTCGACTCTGTAGAGTTGAACCGCGACCTGTACCTCTGGCTTGCTGCACTGGCCTCTGTTTTTGAACCTACGGGCGACTGGATTGCCGATAACCGTGCTGCTACCGCACGCGCACTGCAGCGGTTCGCAGGGCTACGTGAACGCCACCACCGCTTGACGGCCGCGCACTTGGCGCAGCGCCCTTTGCTCAGCAGCCTGCGCGCCAAGGATGTCCCCTGGGAAGCAGCCGTGCAGGCTGCCCTGCGCGGGGAAGAACACACGGCCTTGTTCGTGACTCCGCGCGAAGTCGCGCCCGTGTGGCTGTGGCTGAACGCCTGCGAAACGGGGGAAGGAGCAGAGCCAGCCGCTACGCCCACACCATCCAACGGAACATCGGAAGAAGAGCCCGCCCCCTCCCCTCTGGATGCGCACCGCCGCCGCGCTCGCAATGCCAAGCACCAGCCCTCGCGCAACGCCATGCTTCTGGCCGCCAAGACGGACTCTCTGACGAGCTGGAGTGAACTGGTACGCCTGGATCGCGGCACGGACGACTCTGCGGATGACAACGCTTCGGCCGCAGCCAACGACATGGACACCTTGTCACTGGCCCGGTCGGAACAAACCACTGCATCTCGCGTACGCTTTGACCTGGATTTGCCCAGCGCCAGCGCGGACGACCTGCCCTTGGGGCCGGGGACCAAAACCCCAGAATGGGACTGGCGCCGCAACGAACTGCGGCCCGACTACTGCGCGCTGCAGTGCGTGGTGGCCCGCACCGGAGAACCCTATCGCCCCCCAGCGCATCTGCAAGCCACGGCACGCCGCGTGCGCCGACGTCTGGAGATATTGCAAGCAGCACCCCGCTGGCATAAAGCCCAGGTCAGTGGGGACGAGATCGATATCGATGCGTGGGTACGCTTCCAAAGCGAAGCCTGCGGCGGCAACATCCACAGCGACACCCCCCCGGTGTACGCCCATCGCCAACGGACAGAACGCAGCTTGGCAACCCTGCTGCTGGCAGATCTTTCGCTGTCCACGGACGCTTACGCAACGTCAAACGCCCGCGTGATTGATGTCATTCGCGAAGCTCTGTACGTTTTTGGCTCTGCACTGTCAGGCACGGGCGACGCTTTTGAGATTTTGGGGTTCAGCTCCGTGCGCAGACAGCATGTGCGCATCCAGCACATCAAGGGCTTCCATGAACCTTGGAGCGACGCGATACACACCCGCATTGGCGCCTTGAAACCCGGCTTCTACACCCGCATGGGCGCAGCGGTGCGCGATGCAACCCAACGGCTATCGGCCCGCCCTGAACGCCAGCGCCTGCTGCTGGTACTGACGGACGGCAAGCCCAATGACATCGATGTGTACGAAGGACGTTACGGCCTGGAAGACACCCGCCACGCCATTCAAGAAGCACGGGCCGCAGGGCTGATTCCGTTTTGCGTCACGATTGACCACGAAGCCCACCAGTACCTGCCCATGCTGTTTGGGGCACAAGGCTATGCGCTGGTGCACCGTCCTCAGGATCTGGTCAAACACCTCACGCAGGCTTGGACCACACTCACCAGATAACCAACGGCGGCCCCGAAAAACGCTCTCAATGGCGTAGCCAGGAAGGCACCTTGAAGCGCACGATGACCAAATACGCAGAAACATAGCTGATCACGAACAGGCCGCAAAATCCCATCAGCAGCAATGTGTTATTCCAGAACAGCACCGCAGGCACCACGGTCAACAGCGTGAACCCCCAGAGGTACGGCGAGGTTCGGTTGTTACGCATCAACACCCGGCGGGACTCGTCATCGTGAAAAACGCCTCGGACAATGCGGCGATAGATGAGTTGATGGAAGTGCAAAGCATCAGCCACGCCGGGAGATACGCCACGCACCGCCTTGCGGTAAATGGAAAAAATCGTTTCCCATACCGGGTAAATCAGCAGCAGCATGGGGAACCACGGTGACACCTCAGCGTTGCGCTGCACTAGGGAGATGCTGGCCAACGCAATCACCACACCCCAGATATAGGCGCCTCCGTCCCCGGCAAACAACATACCGCGTGGATAGTTCCACACCAGAAAGCCCGCTGTAGCCGCTGCAGTGGATACCAACAGCGCCGCCAGTGCCCGGTCTCCCACTTGTAGGGCCACGTGCGCCAAAGCCAAGCAGACAATAACCGCCACCATGCCGGCCAAGCCGTTGTAACCATCGATAATATTGAAAGCGTGCGGAAGACCTGCCACTGCCAATAGAACAATCACCAAGCCCAGCCAAGGCACCCACACCAAAATTACGTCAAGCCAAGGTAATCCGAGCCGTGGCAAGGTAAGTCCAAGTCCCCACACTGCAACAGAACTAGACAGCGCAGTAAGAAAAAGGCGATACCGAACTGCCAAGCGCTGAGTCATGTCTTCGACAATTCCACCCAGTGCAGCGGGTAGCAATATAGCCAGCCACCAGAAAATCAATGAAGAGCCTAGCTTCAGTGAGCCTGGGCCCCCCCACTCTGCCTGCACCCAACCCAGTAACCAGCTACTGCTCAGCCCAAGCAAAACCGCTAAGCCCCCCAAGCGAGGCACGTTACCCAGGTGAAAACGCTGAGGCATCCCCGCACCATAATTCCGTGCATGGGCGCGCGCCCAGCGCACTACAGCCGCAGCTGTAATCATTGAAACAAAGAAAGCGATCAAAGATATCCAGATCATTACGGTTAGATCCTATGCCGGCCATCAGGATTAGGCTGTAACAATCGGCTGGCCTTGTAAAAAACTGGAGAGCCCCAGAGTCGAAGCAGACTAGCGATATGCCACCGAAAATGCTTCAAGCTTTTGCGGCTATCTCTTTGCCCCGCGTGACACACCTTGACTCCCGCACGATGTATCGTCAAACCCGCCAAACGCACACGCAAAGATAAGTCCACATCTTCACAGTACATAAAGTAGCCTTCGTCAAAGCCAGCGAGCTGCTCCCATACGTTACGACGGAGCACAAGACATGCTGCATTGACCCAATCTACCTGTTCCACACGTTTTGAAGCCGTATAACGCAGAAAAAGCGCCCATGGTGTGGGTATGGCCCTCTCGCAATCCTGGAGGACACCCGCCTCATCCACTTGCATTGGATAGGCAATACCCACCTCTTGCCTGCCTGCAGCGTCAATGAGCGTATCAAGCACACGCTCGCCTGGAAAAAACCGAATGTCTGGGTTCAACACACACAGAAATGACTCGCTGGATGCTGCCAACGCCCTGTTGTGGTTCGCACCAAATCCGCGTGGGTTTTTGTTATGCACCAATTCAACCTTAAATGGCCAACCAGTCAGTGGCGGCAGGGGCTCGGGGATGTTGAGTGTCACCACCACCCTAGTGATTGAACAATCTTGACCAGCGCACTGCGAAGCGAGATCTGACAGCAGATGCTCAATCATTCGGCCATGGCCATGGCTGACTATGGAAATAACGACATCTCTCTGAGGATGCACCTCTTCAGAGGCCAGAGAGTCAAAAATCATAGATTGGCCTTGACATCAACAACAAACTTACAAACGCCCAAGGGCACCCCTTCACTAGGAACCTTTGTGGATAAGACCAATCGCAGAGCCAATAGGGGAGAATATCTGCACTTCGGCATTGAACCCAAAGCAAACACTGGATCAGAACGCGATGAGCCACAGACAACCGTCCATTGCCGCAGCAGCGCGGTCATCTTGATGCGGAGCTATTCCCCGGCCACTCCACATGATGCACTCATCAATCCTCACGCAAGAGCACTGGCCAATCCATGAGCCAGTGATCTTGAGCAAGGCCCAACAGCACCAACACCACGCACTTGCCAAGGCAAATGACGTCTATTACGTTCACGACACACTCATCGATTGAAGCATCTGAGGGTTCATAGGTTAGCAGAAGCGGGGAATGTGCATGCCAAACGATGATCCGCAGACAACCAAGACCCATTCCACTCTCTAGTTCAGCTTTCGGGTCCTCGCCAGAGTACACCCCAGCATGGCGTTGCCAGTCTATTGATGAAGCCCTCCTCCAGAAAGCCTCTCACCCATCATGTGACGCCTGACTGCTACAGAGTGCACACAGATGGGGAATGGCCATTGCTGCCTTGCTTTCCATTGGGCATCGAGCGACGCAGACTGAGAACAACCCCGGCACTTCGCAGCCTTCATACAATTCGCGGGCATCGCCAAGCACTCCGAGCTTCGGGAAGATCGGCGCGGGACACTGTTGCATTTTTTGCGTTGCTAACATGACATCGACATGTATGCAAGCCAGTGCCCGGTGCTTTGAGGTACACGCAGTGAGGGAACGCTGACTAGCGGAGGCAACGCCCCTACCTAGAAGCACCGCCTGGATGACCAGACAGCGTCACGCTTGCCAGAGCAAGTACTAACACCAGAGTAGCTGTGTCTTAAAGGCGCTGTGCAAGCAACCCAGGCCACCTGCGAGCCTATCGAAGCTGAAAAACGTCGCGTACCCATGAATCAGAAAGCCTCTTTCGCGCTTTTGTCGCCCCAGGCCCAACGGACGGCAAAACGAGAATACTATTTGAAGGCTTGTCAGTGAACACCACCACCCACATCCTGCTGGCCACCTACCAGGGGGCGGAGCACCTGCCAGAGCAGCTGCACTCCATTGAGCAACAGACTTTTTGTCACTGGCATCTTTGGGCCAGAGATGATGGATCTACCGATGCCACGCGGAATATCTTGCAAGCATTTGCCCACAGGCACCCTGATCGAACCACTCTGCTTGAGGGCCAGGGGGGTGGGGCTGCTCGGAACTTTTGGGCGTTGCTACAGGCAGTACAACCCCGCACCGATCACGATTTGTTTGCGTTTTGCGACCAGGACGACGTGTGGCTGAGCGACAAGCTGGAGCGTGCCGTGCACTGGCACACGCACCAGTCAGGCCCGGCTACAGCCAACCTCTATTGCGCCCGAACGCAGGTGACTGACGCCCAGTTGCGACCCTTGTATTTATCGCCTCAGCCTCGGCGCCCACTCACCTTGTGCAACGCGTTGGTGGAAAACATCGCCAGCGGCAACACCATGGTGCTGAATGTGCCGCTATTGCAGGCAATGAAGCGGATTGCCGCTGACAACATGGTGCTGCATGACTGGAGTGCCTACCTGGCCGCGACGGCCTGTGGAGGCAGAGTGCATTTTGCCCCCCATCCGTGCCTGCTCTACCGTCAGCATTCCACGAACGTAGTGGGCGCACGCAAGGGTTTGCTGCAGCGCGCTCAGCGGTTGGGTAGATTGATGAAGGGAGATTACCGCGCGTGGGGCGATGCGACAGAAGGCACGCTGCGGGATCTGACTCCTTTGCTCACGATTGAAAGCAAGGGTATTGCCAGATCATTTGCTGCGGCAAGGCACAGCACTTGCGGTGTACAACGCCTCAACCACGCCCTGCGTGCGGGGCTCGCCCGCCAACGCAGATCGGCGCAGTGGGCTTTTTGGCTGGCTGTGCTATTGGGTTTGGTTTAGAGCGGCTTGAACACCCTGGGTGTCGTTGCTCTGTCATGCCGTGTCCCTGCAGTGCACGCAATGGAACGCGCTGCCCAGGCAGCTTCGCTTAGAACCTGCTCAAAGGCGTGTTGGCTGATACCTTAGTGGGGAACCACGGCTTGGCGGTACAAGGATTCGTAGAAAAAAGCCTCTTCTTCCACTCGGTAAGGCAGGCGCATACCGGTTCGCCATGATGGCAGTGTGCCGGGCACCTCAAGGATTTCTGTGAGGGCCTGCGCCCAGGCATTCACGTCACCCGCAGCCACAACGCGCCCCCCTCCGTGGGCCTTAATCTTTGCCGGAGGCGCCCCCAGGTCTGAGACCAGTGCGGGGACACCCAGGACTGCCGCTTCGTGCAATACCAGGGAAAATGACTCAGGCACAACGGAAGGAAGGCACAAGAGATCGACCTGCTTTAGCACCGCAGCGACGTCGCCCGGAGGCACCTGCCCCACCCACTCCACCCGGGAATCTGCTGCCATCATGTTGCGAATGTCTTGTTGGTGCACTGGATCGCCGTAAAAGCCGCCGACCACACGCAACCGCAGACGTTCAGATGGCACACGCTGCAGTGCCTGCAACAATATATGCAGGCCCTTTTGCGCAACGATCGCACCCACGTACCCCAGCGTGATGGGCGCCTCTGGCGCAAGGTCTTCATGAGCGTGGACAACACTCTGTCCATTGCCCATCAGCGCCAGAAAATCAATGCCGTGCGGAATCACCCGCAAAGGAAGCTCAGGGAAGGATGCCCTGAAAAATTCAGCCACATATTCCGAGGGAGCGACACGTTCTATCGCCCCTTGCAGCAAAGCCTTGGCCAGTTGGTGTCGCTGCAACAAGGCGGGTTCAGTCCATTCGGGAACCAGACAGTCACGCACACAGCTCCTGCCCTCGTCGGGGCCAGAGCAAGGTTGGCCCTGGGCGTTGATTGCATTGATGCGATAGCAGCCGACAAAGAAGTCTGTCAGTGTGACCACATAAGGCAGACCGCACTGCTGGGCGGCCAGCAGGGCAGATGCCATGCGCAGGGTATGAAACACATGAACCAGCTCAAAGCGTTCCGCACGCATCCAGTCGCGCACCTGATCCACCATCGCGGGGGCTACATCAAACCCCAGGTCGCCGGATGCAGGTAGTAGCGAGCGAGGAATGAGCGTTACCGGAACCCCCTGATATACCTCGTGATGCGCGCCAGCCAATGCGCCCGAAGACTTGCCCGCAGGGGCTGGGTCGCGCATGGTACACGCCAATACATGCACGTAGTGACCAGCCCGCTGGGCACAACGGGCGAGGTTGAGAACCACGCGCTCGGTACCGCCAGAAAACTCTGGGTAGAACTGATGGAGAACAAAAACGATGCGCATCAAACGCCTGCCTTCAAGTCTGAGTAGATACCTTGGGCGGCCGCAGCATCGCCCTCGCAATGCTGGGCCTTCACATCCAGGTACATGAATGCCAGTGCCGAACCAGCCGCAGATGCATAGATCTTGACAATGGCCTGGCGCAACTCGTGCATCAATACGTCAGACGAAGACCCGTAGGTTTGCCCGGCGAAGTGAGCAAAATGGTCCAGCCGCCCTAAAAATGCATCCAGGAAATGTTGCGCTTCCTTGGATTCACTCGTTCTGAGCGGCCCCCCAAGCAAGTTCGCCTGCTGCTGACGGAACTGCTGCAGCCAGGCATCAAGACGAGCGTCACCCAACTGCAACTCTCCCTGGGTTTCGATGCGTGCAAATTTGCCACGCCATTCGTCACTCCATTGGCGCAGCATGACTGCAACGCTTTGGCCTTCTGCGGATGGAGGCGCCGCCAACCACCGCGACAAATGCACCGCCATCGAGAGCACACCGGCAAAAAGCCCGCGTTGGGAGTGGATGCGGGGGTACTCGAAATCAGGAAACAGACCCACGAGAAAGACCACATCGACAAACGACCGCTTGAGGTAGTAGTACGCGGGCCGATTGTGTGAGTGAATTACCTTGACGGAAGCGAGCATCGCCACGCGGTAGCCGTCCTGGATCAGCCGAATGCCGAGGTCCAAGTCCTCAGCATAGTCGCCACGGTAGCGATACTGCTGAAATACACCGCGGCCGATCATGCAGGAGACATCACTCAACTGCCCCTGGGAGCGCAGAGACATGTGTCCGGCCTCTCGGAATTCCCCAACGCGATCGTAATGCAAGCATCCCAGGAATTGGTAGTGCGTGTGGATCATGGAGTCATACATGACATCGCTGTCGCTGCGGCTGTACTCAGCACACGACGCAGCCACCACTTTGTCTGCCGCATGATCTTTCAGAAACTGGACCATGCCCGCCATCCAATGGTCGCCGATGGGGTACGCGTCTTGAACCATGAACAGCAGGTAGTCACCGCTGGCAGTGTCGGCCCCGCGGTTGCGGGCATAGCTGTGCGAGAACTCCGATGGCAGTATCTCTACCACCACACAGCCGGCATTTTTGGCAGTACTCACCGTGCCATCTTTCGAGCCGGAGTCCACCACAACGACTTCAATGCGTCCAATGCCTTTTTGGGCAAACAGCTTCTGAAGAAGCCACCCAAACTCTTGACCCGCATTCAGGGTTGGAATGACCACAGAAATGCTGACATCAGGATGCAGCAGGGGGGACGGCAGCAACTCAGGGTGCAGGCGCAACTCCCGTTTCACGCTGTTAGCGTGAAGGAACTCTGGCGCGTGAGACAGCACGCCCTGCCCGGTCAGCAAACCAGGCCGCGCACGCAGATGACGCAAGTAATAAGGCGTGCGCCGGATCACCCCAGCGATCCCATGCCGGTTCAATTGAGTTCGCAGCATATCCAGAGCTCGCTTGGGGCGAGACACTCTCACACTCGCCAGCCCGCCACCAAGGATGCGGCGTACACCCCGCAGTGGCCGGGTTAGTCGCCAGGACTTTGAATGCAATATTCCCGTCAACTCTGCACGCAATGCATTGATAGTCGCTTGCTGCGCATCCATAGAGGCCCGCCCGGCCTCAATAGCGACTTGCTGCGATTCAATAGTGGCTCGCGCTGACTCAATAGTGACTTGCTGCGATTCAATAGTGGCTCGCGCTGACTCAATAGCGACTTGCTGCGATTCAATGGTGGTTCGCGCTGACTCAATAGTGACTTGCTGCGATTCAATGGTGGTTTGCTGGGATTGGATGATGCCTTGGTGAGACTCTTGCAACTGCAAGAAACGCCGTTGCTGCGCAGCCTCGTTTTCAGCGGCAGCGTAGTGCAGCTCCCTGAGCGCGGATTCTCTTGCGCTGATCACCTGGTGCAGGTTCAAGGCCTCTTTCTGCGCCTCTTCAATCGTGGCGTACAGCTTCAAGGATGTCGCATCTCTGTCATCAATGGCCTGCGTCAGGTGTTCACACCGATCGGAAAGAAACTGATTGGTTAAGCGCAATTCAAATTCAGCGCCCAACCGAGCAAATAGCTTGCGCATCACCTCCCAGTGCGAATTGCCTGCCTGCTCTGCCATGGAAGCCAGACTGGGGTGTCTGTCCGTTCCCACCAGCAGAACGCCCAAACCGTTGGAGTGCGTGAAGTTGAAGCCAGGGTACTGCTGCGCCAGCTCTTGCCAGAGCCGATGAACACCGAAATCGTCACGATGAACGCAGGTGTCATGAAAAAGCACTACACCACGGTCAGACAGCTTGGGCAGCCATGTTTCGAAATCATGTTTGACTGCCTCGTAGGTATGCAATCCATCGATGTGCAATAAGTCGACGCTCCCAGGAGCAAAGTCTTCCAAGGCCTGATCGAAGGTTTTTCTGAGCAACGTGGAAAAGCTGCCGTACAAAGGATCATGGTATGCACGCAACTGCTCGTAAACGCTATCGTCATAGCGCCCAGCATGCTCATCGCCCTGCCATGTATCCACTGCGTAGGCCTTGGTTGGGGAAGACGCCTCTTCGATGGACTGACAAAAGGCACAGTAGGAATTGCCTGTGTGCGTACCCAGCTCGACCAAAACCCTGGGTTTGATTTGGTGGATTAGCCACGCGGCAAAAGGAATGTGCCCCGCCCAAGGGTTGGGCAGCACCAAACGCCGTGGCTCTACCAGTGAAACGGCCAAATCTGTATTGTTCATTTTTTGTAAGACATAGAGTCGCGCAACATTCCAGGCCATTCCCAGCCTACGGCAAGTCGGCTGGCAAAACGTCTAGAGAAATCCGGCGCATCGGGATACCGACCAGCCCGGCAGATGCACTGGTTGATTCTGATTTGAACTGGAGCGCATCGTGCATCCAGTGGTGCTGCACATGCTCTTGTTGTGTTCCGTCAGCAAGCGCGACGGTGATTGTGTAGTCACCCACGGGCATTCGAGGCATTTCGAATGAAAAGGTGGCACAGACCGTTTCACCGGCACGGCAGGCGGGAACGCTGTCCAGATAGGCCAGATAGGTGTTGTCACCAAAAAGCGCCTGCCCTGTTCGGTCGTTCACATAAAACCCGATGATCGGAGAGCGCAGAGGCCGGTGGCAAATGGCTTCCACCTTCAGGCTGACCGACTCGCCTCCCACCACCCAACTCAAAGGGCGGCCCTGCCTGTCCAGAAACTGCACGTTGGAGATTTCACCGCCTCGCTCACCAAATGATGCGGAGTCTGGCTGGAACTCGAACACCCGGATGTCATTGCGCAAAGGGCTGGCGTTCAGAAAGTCGCGGCGCTGATCATGAAAAGGCAAGTCGGTAGCGTTAAGGCGTGCGCCTGATGGGCGAACCACGGGCTCGGCACTCTTGCCTTGCTGCTCCTCGTAAAAAGCCTGCAGATACAAATCACAAACTTCCTTGGCCGGACCACTCTCAACGAGTTGGCCCTTTTCTATCCAGATCACCTTATCGCACAGGCTTTTGACCGCTGCGGTGTCATGGCTGACGAAAAGCACGGTGCCCTGCTGCATGAAACTGCGCAAGAAGCGCATGCACTTCTGGGTGAAGAAGGCATCCCCTACAGCGAGTGCCTCGTCGATGACAAGGATATCCGCATCCACATGCGCAATCACAGCAAATGCCAAGCGCACCAACATGCCGCTGGAGTAGGTTTTGACAGGCTGATCCATGAATTCACCGATGTCAGCAAAAGCTTCGATATCGGCAAATTTTTCGCGCGTGCGCTCTTCGCTCTGGCCAAGGACACCAGCATTGAAAAAGACATTCTCGCGGCCGGTGAACTCTGGATTGAAGCCTGAACCCAACTCCAACAGCGCAGCCACACGGCCACGCACTTCCACATGCCCTGCTGTGGGATGCAGGGTGCCACAGATCATCTGCAACAGGGTGGATTTACCCGAGCCGTTTCGACCAATGATGCCTACAGTCTGGCCTTTGCGAATTTCAAACGAGACATCGCGCAAGGCCCAGAACTCCCGGTAATAGCGTTGTACGTCCCGGCCCAACCAACGCTGCACGCGAGGCTGCAAAAACTGCCGTAGCCGCTGGCCTGGGGAGTTATAAATCTGAAAGCACTTCTGCAGGCCTTGGACTTGTATGACCGTATCGTTGTCCGAGTTCAGCGCCTGGGGTTCATAGGACATCTGCAAACCCCTTGCGTGTTTTCTGAAACCAGGCGAACCCCAGCCAAGCGGTAGCTATGGAGGCAAGGCTGTAAACAGCCAAACCTTGCCAATCAGGCAAGCGCCCCCACACCACGACCTCACGCACTTGCTCGATCACAAAAGTCAAAGGATTGAGGTGCATCCAGGGTTGCAAATCAGGTGGCAAAGATTGCACCGGAAAAAACACTGGGGACATGAACAACATCACGGAAGTGACCAAGCTGATGGTCTGCCCCACATCGCGCACAAACACACCCAAGGATGCCAACCACCAGGCAAGCCCCAGCGTCAACAACAAAAACGGTAGCAACACCACAGGCAGCAGCAGTGCGGTGATCGGCAAGCTGCCTTGAAAAACCAACTGGGCCGCGATGAGCACCACCACACTGACCAGAGCATGGAACGTGGCGGACAGCAGCTGCACTACCGGCAGTATTTCCAAGGGAAACACAACCTTCTTGACATAGTTGACGTTACCAAGCACCAGCTGTGGCGCCCGATTGATGACATCGGAAAACAGCGTGTGAACAATCAACCCGGCAAACAGCACCACAGCGAACTGGGTCTTGGACTCCTCACTCGTTCCCCAGCGCGCCTGAAACACTACGGAAAACACGAAGGTGTAGATCGCCAACATGAACAGTGGCGTGATGAATGACCACGCGAGCCCCATCGCCGAGCCCTTGTAGCGTCCGATGATTTCGCGCTGACCCATGCGAGCAATCAATTGCCGGTTTGCCCAAAGGGAACGCACAGCCCCCACGGGGGAGGCTGACGCTGTAGCGTGAGGATTCATGGAAGCTCTGCCTGAGCCAAGGACAAACCCACTGCGTCTTTGGCCGAGAGCAACGGGGTCATACCATCCAGACGCCAATCAATCGCCAGATCCGGGTCATTCCACGCGATGCAGCGCTCAAATTGCGGCGCATAGTAGTCGGTGGTTTTGTACAAAAACTCGGCGATGTCACTGAGCACCACAAACCCATGCGCAAATCCGGGCGGCACCCAGAGCTGACGGTGGTTGTCGGCACTCAGCACCTCACCCACCCACTGACCGAAAGTGGGCGAACTTTTACGGATGTCCACCGCCACATCGAAGACAGCACCCTGTGCCACACGGACCAGCTTGCCCTGGGGCTGCTGGATCTGGTAATGCAAGCCACGCAGCACACCCTTGGCACTGCGGCTGTGGTTGTCCTGCACGAACTGGTGATTGGTGCCCGTGGCCTCGTTAAAGGCCTTCTGGTTGAAGCTTTCAAAGAAGAACCCTCGGGCGTCGCCAAACACTTTGGGCTCAATCAGCACCACTTCAGGAATGGCCAGTCGCGTTGCTTTCATCAGTACACCGTCTCTTTCAGAATTCGTTGCAGGTACTGCCCATACCCGTTTTTGGTAAGCGGCTTGGCCAGCTTCTCCAACTGAGCCGCATCAATCCACCCATAGCGCCACGCAATCTCTTCCGGGCAGGCAATTTTGAGGCCCTGGCGGTGCTCCAGGGTGGCGATGAATTGGCCGGCTTCGAGCAGGCTTTCGTGCGTGCCGGTGTCCAGCCAGGCGTAGCCACGGCCCATGATTTCGACGTTGAGCCGGCCTTGCTCGAGATACAGGCGGTTCAGGTCGGTGATTTCGTATTCACCGCGAGCGGAGGGTTTGAGGCTCTTGGCTAGGTCTACGACCTGGTTGTCATAGAAGTACAGGCCGGTGACGGCGTAGCTGGACTTGGGGGCCTGGGGTTTTTCTTCGAGGCTCAGCACTTTGCCCTGGGCATCGAATTCGGCGACGCCGTAGCGCTCGGGGTCGTGCACGTGGTAGGCGAAGACGCTGGCGCCTTGTTCGCGCTGCATGGCGTTGCCCAGCAGTTCGTGGAAGTCGTGGCCGTAGAAGATGTTGTCGCCCAGCACCAGGGCTGAGGGGGAGTTGCCGACGAATTGTTCACCGATCACAAAGGCCTGGGCCAGGCCGTCGGGGCTGGCTTGCACGGCGTATTGCAGGTTCAGCCCCCATTGGCTGCCGTCGCCCAACAGTTGCTCAAAGCGCGGGGTGTCTTGCGGGGTACTGATGATGAGGATGTCGCGGATGCCCGCCAGCATGAGGGTGCTGAGCGGGTAGTAGATCATGGGCTTGTCGTACACCGGCAGCAGTTGCTTGCTGATGGCCAGCGTGGCCGGGTGCAGCCGGGTGCCTGAGCCGCCGGCGAGGATGATGCCCTTGCGTGTGGGTGTTGTCATTGCGTGCGCTGAGGTCAGAGGATTTCGGCCAGCATGCGCGCCACGCCCTGCTGCCAGGGCGGCAGGGTCAGGCCGAAGGTGGTTTGCAGTTTGCGCGTGTCCAGGCGCGAGTTGTGCGGGCGCCGCGCCGGGGTGGGGAAGCTGCTCGTGGGCACGGGCGCCACTTCGGTTGCTTTTATCTTGATAGCTTCTTGCGCTTGACTGGCAAGGTCTATGACGTATTTCGCATAGGAATGCCAGTTGGCCTCGCCGCCAGCGACGCAGTGGTACAGGCCACCTTCCTCGGGTCGCGCCTCCAGGTGGCGGATGGCATGGGCCGTCACGTCGGCCAGCAGGTCGGCGCCGGTGGGCGCGCCCCACTGGTCGTCGATCACCGTCAGGCGTTCGCGCTCCTGGGCCAGGCGCAGCATGGTCTTGGCAAAGTTGCCGCCGCGCGCGGCATAGACCCAGCTGGTGCGCAGGATGAGGTGGCGGCACCCTGTCTGCTGGATGTGCTGTTCGCCCTCCAGCTTGGTGGCGCCGTAGACCGACAGCGGGGCCGGCGCATCGGTTTCCACCCAAGGCCGCGTGCCGCTGCCGTCGAACACGTAGTCGGTGCTGTAGTGAACCAGCCAGGCACCCAGGCGCGCAGCTTCTTCTGCCAGCACGCCGGGAGTGGTGGCATTGAGCAGCCGGGCAATCTCGGGTTCGCTCTCGGCCTTGTCCACGGCGGTGTGGGCGGCGGCGTTGACGATCACCTGGGGGCGCAGGGCGCGCACGGCCTGCGCCACGGCCTGGGGCTGTGTGAAGTCCGCCTCGTCATGGCCCAGCGCGGTGACCGGCCCCAGCACGGAAAGGCTGCGCTGCAGTTCCCAGCCAACCTGGCCGTTCTTGCCAAGGAGCAGGATGTTCATGCGGCAGCGCCTTCGTATTGCTTTTGCACCCACTCGCGGTAGGCACCGCTTTGCACCTGCGCCACCCACTCGGGGTTGTCCAGATACCACTGCACGGTCTTGCGGATGCCCGTGTCAAAGGTCTCGGCAGGCTTCCAGCCCAGCTCGCGCTCGATCTTGCGGGCATCGATGGCGTAGCGGCGGTCGTGGCCGGGGCGATCGGTGACGTAGGTGATCTGCGTCTTGTAGCTCTGGCCGTCGGCGCGGGGGCGCAGCTCGTCGAGCAGGGCGCACACGGTGTTGACGATCTCGATGTTGGGCTTTTCGTTCCAACCGCCCACGTTGTAGGTCTCACCCAGGCGCCCGGCTTCGAGCACGCGGCGGATGGCGCTGCAGTGGTCGCGCACGTACAGCCAGTCACGCACTTGCATGCCGTCGCCGTACACGGGCAGGTTTTTGCCTGCCAGGGCGTTGACGATCATGAGGGGGATGAGTTTTTCCGGGAAGTGCAGCGGGCCGTAGTTGTTGCTGCAGTTGGTGGTGAGCACCGGCAGGCCGTAGGTGTGGTGCCAGGCACGCACCAGGTGGTCGGATGCAGCCTTGCTGGCCGAGTACGGGCTGTTGGGCTCGTAGCGGTTGTCTTCGCTGAAGGCGGGATCGGTGGCCGAGAGGGTGCCATAGACCTCGTCGGTAGACACGTGCAGGAAGCGAAACGCTTCTTTTTTGATAGCTGGCAGCGCTTGCCAGTATTGCCTTGCAGCCTCTAAAAGCCTGAAAGTACCGACGACGTTGGTCTGGATGAAGTCTTCGGGGCCGTGGATGGAGCGGTCCACATGCGACTCGGCCGCGAAGTTGACGATGGCACGGGGCTGGTGCTCGGCCAGCAGGCGTTCGAGCAAGGCGGTGTCGCCAATGTCGCCCTGCACAAAGATGTGGCGGGGGTTGCCCTGCACGCTATCGAGGTTGTGCAGGTTGCCAGCGTAGGTGAGCTTGTCGAGGTTGACCACGGGCTCGTCGCCGTTGGCTATCCAGTCGAGCACGAAGTTGGCGCCAATGAAGCCGGCGCCGCCAGTTACCAAAATCATAGGATGGGCAGTGTTGATACGCCTGCAGGCGAAGCTGGCGATTATCCCATCCATGGCCCCTGGCCTGTAACAGGATTTGTGCCAGGGTGCGCCACTCGGCACCGCCAGACTCGCCGCTTTCTAGGCACACGCCCCTAACCCATGCGCCCCAACCCGCCGTACAGTGGAATGTGTTTGTTCACCAACCGCCACAGGAGGCTCTACATGGCAACCAAGAAGTCTTTCCCCTTCGGTCCCGAAGACATGGCATCCGGCGCCGTTCCGTTCAGCGACGCCGTAAAGGAATCGGCCCAGCAGATCTGGCTGGCCGGGCTGGGGGCGTTTTCCAAGGCGCAAGCCGAGGGCGGCAAGGTGTTTGAGGCGCTGGTCAAGGAAGGCGTGAGCATGCAGCGCAAGACCCAGACGGTGGCAGAGGAAAAAATCACCGAAGCCGCCCAGCGCATGACCAGCGCAGCCACAGAGATGGGCTCGCGTGCTGCCGGTCAGTGGGACAAGCTGGAAACCATTTTTGAAGACCGCGTGGCCAAGGCCCTGGGCCGGCTGGGCATACCCACCGCACGCGACCTGCAGGCGCTGAACGAGCGCATTGATGCGCTGACCCAGGAATTGGCCAAAAGCCGCAAGGCCCCGGCAGCGCGTACCGCCAAGACCGCAGGCAAAACTGCGGGCAAGCCAACGCCCCCCACACCCGCCAAAAAGGCTGCACCCCGCGCCCGCAAGCCTGCCGCCAAGTAGGCGTCTGCCCCGGCCTTGCGCGAAGCCCAGCGCGCAAGGCCCGCACGCAGCCAAGCCGACACTGGCCGGGAAACCCCCAAGCATTGCTGCGATGAATGCTGCATCGCAGCAAATAGGGCTGCGTTAGAGTGGTGGGCACAGACGCATCCCACTCAGCGCGAAAAGGGCAACTCCCATGGCTAAGAAAGCGCCACGCCGCACGGCGCAACGTATTCTGGAAGTGACGCTGGACCTGTTCAACCGGTTCGGCGAGCCCAATGTGTCCACCACCGCCATTTCTGCCGAGCTGGGCATCAGCCCCGGCAACCTGTATTACCACTACCCAGCCAAAGACGCGCTGATCAACACCCTGTTCGACCAGTACGAAGAGGCGCTGAATGGGCTGCTGCAGGCCAGCGACAGCGTGCACAACGTGGAAGACGCCTGGTTCTTCCTGCACACCCTGTTCGAGCTGATCTGGGAATACCGGTTTCTGTACCGCGACCTCAACGACCTGCTGTCCAAAAACCGCCGCCTGGAAACCCATTTCCAGTCCGTGCTGCACCGCAAGGAAAAGGCAGTGCACACCATGCTGGAAGGCATGCAGCAAGCACAGGCGCTGCTCCCCGGGCCCGAGACCCGTGCGGCCCTGCCCACCACCGCTACCAGCATGGTGGTGGTACTGACCTACTGGCTCAGCTACGAATACGTGCGCGACCCGCGCCATGCGCTGGAACCCGGCAACGCCCACCATGCCCTGCTGCGCGGCGCGCGGCATGTGCTCAACCTGCTGGAGCCCTACCTGGAAGCCACGCAGCGTGCCCATTTGCAAGCCCTGGCGCAGGCCTATGCCCCACCGGCGGGCTGACTCGCCACCACACGATCAACAACAACATGACGGAGACACCCATGGCACCTTGGACCCCCTTCCCCCACGCAGGCGACTACGCCTGGGATACCACCCGTGTGCAGCAACAATGGAGCCAGCTGCACCTGGGAGACGCGGAGCCCCTGCCCCAGGACCCCGCCGTGCTGCACGCCTGGGCGCTGTTCCATAACGGCGAGTTTCAAAAGGCGGCAGAAGCTGGCCTGGCCGCAGGCGGCGCGGGCATCACGGCTGCCAACAAGGCAACGGCGGTGTACGCTACCTACCTGGAGCCGCGCGAGCAAACGCGGCTCGGGCTGTTCATGCAGATTGCCGAGCGTGCCCAGGCACAGGCTGCCGCCAACGCGCAGCACGCCAACGCCTGGTACTGGAACGCCTACGCCCTGGGCCGCTACTGCCAGGGCATCAGCGTGGCCAAGGCCCTGGCGCAGGGGCTCGGCCAGCAGGTGAAAGAATCGCTGGAAAAAGCCATTGCCCTGTCGCCCCGGCATGTGGAAGCGCGCATTGCGCTGGGCACCTTCCACGCAGAAGTCATCGACAAAGTGGGGGCGATGGTGGGCGGCATGACCTATGGCGCCAAGAAAGAAGTTGGCCTGCAGCTGTTTGAAGAAGCGCTGGCCTTGCAACCCGGCTCGGCCATTGGCATGGTGGACTACGCCAACGCCCTGGTCATGCTCGAAGGCGACGAACGCATTGACGAAGCCACCGCGCTGTATGAACGCGCCGCAGTCTGCCAGCCGATGGACGCGATGGAAGAGCTGCACGTGGCCATGGCACGGGCCGAGCTGCACGAGGAAAGCTGAGCAAGCCCCACACCGCAGCAGCTACCAGCGGCTACCTGCCGCTGACCCGCTCAGGCGCCAAAGCGGCGCGAGGCGATTTCGAGCAGGCCGTCAAAAATCAGGTTGTCCACCAGCTCGAAAGGCCGGGTCATGCTGGGCGCCATCTTCCAGCCCGCGCCGCCCGTCATGATGCAGGCGGGCTCCTGGCCGCTGTGCTGCAGCAGGTGCTGGTACATGCGCTCCACCGCGCCGGCAATGGCGTAGGTGCCGCCGCTGGTCAGGGCATCACTGGTGTTGGTGGGAAAGGGGCGCACCTCGCCCGTGGGCACATGCAGGCCTGCGGTGCCGGTTTCCAGTGCGCGCAGCATGATGCCGTGGCCCGGCAGGATGAGGCCGCCCAGGAACTTGCCGTCCACATCAATGCATTCCACCGTCACGGCGGTGCCCACCATCACCACCACCAGCGGCCGTGCCGGGCCCCGGGCCAGCACATGGTGGCGCGCGCCCACCATCGCCACCCAGCGGTCTGAGCCCAGGCGCGAAGGGTGGTCGTAGCCGTTGGTAAGCCCCGCCTCTTCGGCCGACGACACCACCCATTGCGGCTCCACGTCCCAGCGCACCATTTGCTCCATCTGCTCTTGCACCCGGCGCTTGGCAGCGTCCCCTGCCACCACGCAGCCCAGCATGCGCGTGGGCACAGGCAATTGGGCCCAGCTGCTTTCGGCCAGGCGGTCGATGTGGTCAAGGAACTCGGCACCATGCGCGATGAGCGCTGCGCCGGGGCGGTGAGCGTCGTACAACGCCCACTTGAGACGGGTGTTGCCGACGTCGATGGCCAAAAATGTCATGGCGCGGATTATCCCGAGTTTTGCCAAGCCCCCCTGCACAGGGGGTACACAAAGATACAGGCACTGTCACCCGCTGAACGAAATGGCCGCCACGGCAGGCCAGGGCAAGCTGCAAGCCGCACCGTGTGATTGCCAACAATTTTCATGCGCGCTTGGCCTACACCCATTTGTCGCACACTCGGTCTACAGTGGCCTTTCCAATGTTGGCTGCACTAGGAGGTATCTCATGGGTCTTTTCAGTTTTATCAAAGAAGCGGGTGAAAAGCTGTTTGGCGGCAAAGAGGTGGAGGCCGCAGCGGCGCAAGCGGCCAGCAACCCGGCCCCCTTGCAGGACCTGAACGACAAGGCTGCGCGCGCCATTGAGGCCTATATCGCCTCGCAAAACCTGGGGTGCAGGGCGTGCAGGTGGCGTTTGACGGCGCCAGCGGCAAGGTGGTGGTTCAAGGCCAGGCCCCCACGCAGGAAGCCAAGGAAAAAGTCACCCTGTGCTGCGGCAACGTGGCCAGTGTAAAAGACGTGGACAACCTGATGGCCGTGTCGGCCCCCTCGCCCGAAGCCCAGTACCACGACGTGGTGCGCGGCGACACCCTGTCGGCCATTGCCAAGAAGTACTACGGCGACGCCAACAAGTACCCCGTGATTTTCGAGGCGAACAAGCCCATGCTGAGCCACCCCGACAAGATCTACCCTGGCCAGAAGCTGCGCATTCCACCCCTGGCGCAGTGAGCGGTATTTTTTAAGCAAAAAGAGCTGCCAGCGCTTGATACACAAGCGGTAGGGACCCTCTGCACAAACCACCGCGCCGTGTGCATCTGCGGCTTCGGGCGGTCTGCTGCGTTGCAAATCCTCGCAATAGCTGCGGCTATTGCTGCGTTTTGCGCCTTGCAGCCCATCCCGATCCGCAGCGCACACTTGCCGCTCGATACGTGCAGAGGATCCCTAGCAGCTCTTTTTTTAGGAGCACTCATTTCATCTTTGGCCGATGCCAGAGTGCCAAGCCCCTGCAGGGGCGCCGCCTCAGGCCGGGCGATCAGCCCTGCCGCCAGGGCAGGCCGCGAAAACGCCAGCCGCCCTTTTTGCCGCGCTGGCCGTTGTCATCCGGGTCGCCCTCAAAGCCTTCCAGAATGTTGTAGGCGGTGAGCCCCAGTTCGGTAGCCCGTTTGGCGGCGGCAATGGAGCGCACGCCGCTGCGGCACAGCAGCACGGCGCTTTGCCCGGCGGGCACGGCCGCGCGCAGCTGGGCGTCAAAGTCGGGGTTCATGGCCATGCCGGGCCATTGCTTCCACGGCACGGCGGCAGCGCCGGGCACGCGACCCACCCATTCCATTTCGGCCGAACTGCGCACATCCACCAGCACGGCCTTGCCTTCCTGCACCCACTGCCAGGCTTGCTGGGGGGTGACGTCGCCGGCGTAGCCTTCAGCGGGGATCACGGTGGGGGTGGCAGATGAGGTCATGGGTGCAATCCTTTCCATTCGGTCGGTTCAGTCGGGCTTGTTCTTGAAAAGCGGTGTGGCTGCGGCAGCGCGCCATCACCACAGGGGCGCGGGCTCTTCACGCAGCTGGTTGCGCAGCGCGGCATAGTCGGGCACCACGGTGGCCACGGTGTTCCAAAAGCGCGGGCTGTGGTCCATCACGCGCAGGTGGGCCAGTTCGTGCGCCACCACGTAGTCGATGACGGCGGGGCGGTAGTGCAGCAGGCGCCAGTTCAGGCGAATGGAGCCATCGGCCTTGGCGCTGCCCCAGCGGGTTTCGGCGCTGGACAGGCGCAGGCTCGTCCACTGCACACCCAGCAGCGGCGCGAAATGGTCCAGCCGCTCGGTGAAATGGCGGCGCGCATCGCGCATCAGCCAGGCCAGCACGGCATCGCGGATCTGCGTGGCGCTGGCATCTGCCGGCAGGCCAATCACCAGCCGCGCCGGGGTGTCGGGCGCGGCAGCATGCAGGGCCCCGCCCCGGCCGCTGCGGCTTTGCGTGGCATCCAGCACCACCTGCAGGGGCTGGCCCAGGTAAGGCAGCTGCACGCCATCGGCCCACACAATGCGGCCGCTTTCCAGGCGCTGCTGGCGCTCGCGCGCCTGCACCAGCTTGGTCATCACCCAGGCGCTGCGTTGGCGCAGCACGGTGTCCACGGCCGACAGGGCCACCCAGCTGGGGGCGCGCACGGCCAGGCCATCCGCCCCCACGGTGAAGCCAATGGTGCGCCTGCGCGAGCGGTGCAGGGCATAGGCCACCAGGGCGTCGCCCAGCAGCACCTCGCGGTTGGCCTGGGGGTGGCGGAATTCAGCAGGGGCCAACAACGTTGGCAATGGCGCCGTGGGCAGCGCAGAAATTGCTATGTTTTCAGGAGCTGGCGGCGCTTTGCGGGTGCGCCTTGCAGGCACTTTTGGCTTCAAACCCGAGGGGCCAGGCACGCTGGGCTGAGTGCCGCTGCGCGGGTGGGCAGGCGAAGCGGCGGGCGGTTGCGCTGTGCCACGCGCCCCTGCCGAGGCGTCAAAAAAATCCAGGGCCAACTGCACCAGGCGCTTCATCACAGGCTGCCAGCCGCCACGCGCGGGCCACGCCATGCGCTGGGGCCGTCAACGGCGGGCACCGGCGGGTGGCGTTGTGCGGGGTGCTGGCGCATGGCAGGGTTGCGTGAAGCGAGATCAGTCGGCGCTGCCGCCCTGTGCGGGCGCGGCCAGGGGCTGGGGCTCTGCGGGATAGGCTTCGGGGTCGAGGCGGCGCATTTCGGCCTCGATCCACGCTTCCACCTCGCGCATCAGCTCGTCGGGCTGGCGGCCGGCGGAGGCAATGGCGGGGCCGATGGACACATCCACCACGCCCGGCTTTTTGATGAAGGCCTTGCGGGGCCACACCTTGGCCGATGTGACGGCAATCGGAATCACCGGCACGCCGGTGTCGATGGCCAGCCGGGTGCCGCCGTTCTTGTACTGGCCCTTCTGCCCCCGCTCCACACGCGTGCCTTCGGGGAACATGATGACCCAGGTGCCCTTGGCCAGCAGCGCCTTGCCCTGCTGCACCACCTTGTGGAACGCCTTGGCGCGCAGGCTGCGGTCGATGTGGATCATGTCCAGCCGCCCGATGGACCAGCCAAAGAACGGCACGTACAGCAGCTCTTTCTTGAACACGTAGGCCAGGGGGTGCGGCATGATGGCCGGCATCAAGAACGTCTCGTACGTGGACTGGTGCTTGCACAGCAACACCGCACCGCTTTTCTCGCCCTGGGGCAGGTGCTCCATGCCGGTGACGCGGTACTGGATGCCCAGCAGCGGACGAGCGCTGTGCACACAAAGCGACAGCCAGGCGCGGGCAATGCGGTACAGCGACGTGCCGCGCATCCCGAACAACGAACCCAGCACGATGGCCAGGGTGTAGGGCACCACGGTGATGGCCATCCACAGCATGTGGATGATGGAACGGATCAGCGCCATAGTTTTCAGTCTTTCTGGGCTCCAGCGCCCTGTATACAAGCGCCAGCAGCTATATTTTTTATAGTATCAACCCACCGCCGACGGTGCCGGAACAGGCTGCGACTGCGGCGTTGCGGGCAACAGTTGCTCTACCCATTGCGCCAAGCTGGCATGCACCTGAATGCCCGCAGGCCAGCCCTCGGGCAGCGCCTGCCCCGGCTGCAGCCCGGCGGCATGGCCGGTGCACACCAGGTGCAGCTTGCCCCCCAGGGCGGCACCCGCTTGCAGGTGCGCCTGGCAGTTGCCCACCACCAGCACATCGTGCGGCTCCACGCCATAGCGCTCGCAAATCTGCTCCAGCAGGCCCGGGGCGGGCTTGCGGCAGCTGCATTCCTCTTCGGCGGTGTGGGGGCAGTAGAAGACGGCGTCGATGCGCCCGCCCACCGCCGCCATCTGCCGGTGCATTTTGGTGTGGATGGCGTTGAGGGCCGCCACATCCAGCAAGCCCCGGCCCAGCCCGGGCTGGTTGGTGGCCACCACCACATGCCAGCCCGCGTGGTTCAGCCGTGCAATGGCCTCCAGCGCGCCCGGCACAGGCACCCAGTCGTCCGCCGAGGTGATGTAGTCATCGCCCAGGGCGTTGAGCAGGCCGTCACGGTCGAGGATGGCGAGTTTCATGGGTTGCTTCCGTTGCGAGGTCACCAGCACCAGCCTACCAGAGCCACCAAATGCACATCAGGCCGCAGGGCCTCAAGCGGCCAGGCGCGAGAGATCGGCCACGCGGTTCATGGCTTCGTGCAGGCTCTTGAGCAGGCCCTGGCGGTTCAGGCGCAGATCCAGTTGCTCGGCGTTCACCATCACGTCGTCAAAGAACGCATCCACCGGCGCGCGCAGCACGGCCAGGGTCTGCAGGCTGGCGGTGTAGTCGCCCGCGTCAAACTGCGCATTGGCTTCGGGCACAAAGCGCTGCAGGGCGGCAAACAGGTCCTTCTCGGCCTGCTCTTGCAGCAGCGCGGGGTTCACGTGTGCGTCCACGGGGCCTTCCACTTCGGCCTTTTTCAGGATGTTGCCCACGCGCTTGTTGGCTGCCGCCAGCGCGGGTGCTTCGGGCAGCGCAGCAAAGGCACGCACGGCCGCCAGCTGCTTTTGCACCAGGGCCAGACGCTGCGGGCGCAGGGCCAGCACGGCGTCCACTTCCTGGGCACTGTAGCCTTGCTCGCGCAGGCTTCCGGCGAGGCGGTCGTAGATGAAGTCGGCCAGAGCAGCCGATGCGTCGGTGATCTTGTCGCCAAAGGCGGGGACAGCACCAGCCAGCAAGGCGTTCAAGTTGAGTGGCAAGTCCTTTTCGACCAGCATGCGAATCACGCCCAGCGCATGGCGGCGCAGCGCAAACGGGTCGCGGTCGCCCGTGGGCAGGTTGCCGATGCCGAACATGCCGACCAGGGTTTCCAGCTTGTCGGCCAGAGCCACCACCACGCCCGCCGTGTTGCGGGGCAGTGCGTCGCCCGCAAAGCGAGGCTTGTAGTGGTCTTCAATGGCGTGGGCCACGGTTTCGCCCAGGCCGTCGTTGAGCGCGTAGTAGCCGCCCATGATGCCCTGCAGCTCGGGGAACTCGCCCACCATGTCGGTGACGAGGTCGGTCTTGGCCAGCAATGCGGCTTGGTCGGCATCGGCCACCAAAGCGGCGTCGCCCAGTTGTGTGGCAATGGCCTTGGCGATAGCGCGCACGCGCTCCACGCGCTCGCCCTGCGTGCCCAGCTTGTTGTGGTAAACGACCTTGCCCAGGCCTTCGACGCGCGAGGCCAGTGTCTTCTTGCGGTCCTGGTCAAAGAAGAACTTGGCGTCGGCCAGGCGCGGGCGCACCACGCGCTCGTTGCCGCCGGTCACAAAGCTGGTGTCTTCGGGGCTGATGTTGCTCACCACCAGGAATTTGTTGGTGAGCTTACCTGCGGCGTCCAGCAGCGGGAAGTACTTCTGGTTGGCCTTCATCGTGAGGATGAGGCACTCTTGCGGCACGCCCAGGAACTGCTCTTCAAACTGGCAGATAACGACGTTGGGGCGCTCGACCAGCGCGGTCACTTCGTCGAGCAGGGCTTCGTCTTCAATGGGGCGGGCGCCATTGCCCACCTTGGCGGCGGCAGCGGCCAGCTGGCGCGCGATCTCGGCCTTGCGCTCGGCAAAGCTGGCGATCACGGCGCCGTCTTTTTGCAGCGTAGCGGCGTAGCTGTCGGCGTCTGCCAGCACCACGGGCGACACGGCCGCTTCAAAGCGGTGGCCTTGCGTGCTGTTGCCAGCCGTGAGGCCCAGCGCCTTCACGGGCACCACGGTACTGCCGTGCAGCGCCACCAGGCCGTGGGCGGGGCGCACAAAGTTCACGCTGGTCCAGCCGGGCAAAAAGTTGTCCATGCCGCAATCGGTTTCGAGCTGGTAGCTCATCACCTTGGGGATGGGCAGCTTGGCAATGGCTTCGTCCAAGGCCTTTTGCAAACCGGCCTGCAGCGTCGCGCCGGGCACCACGCTGTCGTAGAACAGGGCTTCAGCCTTGCCGTCCTGGGCGCGCTTCAAGGCGGCCACGGCGGCGGCGGGGTTGGACACATCGGCACCCAGCGCCTGCAGCTTTTTCAGCAGCGCAGGGGTGGCGTTGCCGCTGGCGTCGAGCCCCACGGTCACAGGCATCAGCTTTTGCTGCACGGCCTTGTCAGCAGCCTTGTCGGCCACGGCGGTCACATGGGCGGCCAGGCGGCGGGGCGAGGCGAACGGTGTGACCACCGAGGCGGCGCTGGCCAGGCCCTGGGACTTGAGCTGGTCGCCCAGCACGGTGGCGAAGGCATCGCCCAGTTTCTGGAGCGCCTTGGGAGGCAGCTCTTCCACAAACAGTTCGACGAGTAGGTTTTGGGTTGTCATGTTGTCGGCTCTATTCCGTCATTCAATACGGCATCCGCTACGCAAGCGATGCCTGAAAACTGGCGTGCCCCATGCGCAAGCAGCCGCGCCAGGGCCGCCCCGCCGCGCTGGCTGCGTCCCCCTGCCCGCATTGCCTGGCAATGCGAGAGCGGGGGGAAGACGCGCAGCGGCTCAGGGGGGTGTTCACTTCAAGCAGCCTTCTTGGGCATCTGCTCCACCCACTCGCGCGGCGCCATGGGGAAGCCCAGGCGTTCGCGGCTCTCGTAGTAGCTTTGCGCCACGCTGCGGGCCAGGTTGCGGATGCGGCCTATGTAGGCAGCGCGCTCGGTCACGCTGATGGCGCCGCGGGCGTCCAGCAGGTTGAAGCTGTGCGCGGCCTTGAGTACTTGCTCATACGCAGGCAGCGCCAGTTGTTGCTCCATCAGGTACTTGGCCTGCTTTTCGTGCGCGTTGAACGCGGTGAACAGGAAGTCGGCGTCGGAGTGCTCGAAGTTGTAGGTGGACTGCTCCACCTCGTTCTGGTGGTAAACGTCGCCGTACTTCAGGGTATCGGTCCACTGCAGGTTGTAGACGTTGTCCACGCCTTGCAGGTACATGGCCAGACGCTCCAGACCGTAGGTGATCTCGCCGGTAGCGGGTTTGCAGTCAATGCCGCCCACTTGCTGGAAGTAGGTGAACTGCGTCACTTCCATGCCGTTGAGCCAGACTTCCCAGCCCAGGCCCCAGGCGCCAAGTGTGGGGTTTTCCCAGTCGTCTTCCACAAAGCGGATGTCGTTCTTCTTGAGGTCAAAGCCCAGGGCTTCGAGGCTGCCCAGGTACAGCTCCAGGATGTTGGCCGGAGCGGGCTTGAGCACCACCTGGTACTGGTAGTAGTGCTGCAGGCGGTTGGGGTTCTCGCCATAACGGCCGTCTTTGGGGCGGCGGCTGGGCTGCACATAGGCGGCCTTCCAGGGCTCGGGGCCAATGGCGCGCAGGAAGGTGGCGGTGTGCGAGGTGCCTGCGCCCACTTCCATGTCGTAGGGCTGCAAAAGGGCGCAGCCCTGGGCGTCCCAGTAAGACTGCAGCTTCAGGATGATTTGTTGGAAGGTGAGCATGGATGGTGTCTGACTTACCGCAGGCGGAGCCTGCGCCGGTGAATCGAGGGCAGTTTGCACTGCGCAAACGTCGATTTTACGGCGCCCATCGCACCCGGACGGGGGAACAGCCTCCAGGGCACGCACTGCACACCAGAGATGCAGTCACCTTCGGCCACACCACGACATTCACAAAACCGTCATGGTGGTGACATTCAATCCAGCGTGATCTGTTTTGACCCTCTCACCAGCAACTACCCCACATGAATCCTCTGTTGAACGCCTCTCACCGCAAGCTTTTCGGTATCTCCCTGCTGGCCGTGGCCGCCCTTGCCGCCTGTGGCGGTAGCGACGATGAGCCCGAACGCACCCCCGCCTCGCTGCAGCTCGAAAAAATTGGCGGCTACTCTGCCGGGCAGTTCCTCAAGAGTGCGGCAGAAATTCCTGCTTTTGATGCAGCCTCCAAGCGCGCTTTCGTGGTCAATGCACAGTCAGGCAAGCTGGATGTGCTGGATCTGAGCGACCCCAAGAACCCCAAGAAAGTCGGGGAAGTCAACGGCGCAGCCGTACTGACCAACGGCGAAGTCAACAGCGTGGCCGTAAAGAACGGGCTGGTGGCTATCGCCATTCAGGCCAAGCCCAAGACCGATGCTGGCCGCATCGCCATCTACCAGGCCGCAGACCTGAAGCTGCTAGGCTCCGCCCCCGTCGGTGCACTGCCCGACATGCTGACCTTCACGCCCGATGGCAAGACCATCTTGGTCGCCAACGAAGCCGAGCCCAGCGATGACTACCAGGTTGACCCCGAAGGCTCCATCAGCATGGTGGATGTGAGCAACCCCGGCGCGCCCGTGGTGCGCACCGCCGACTTCAAAGCCTTCAACAGCCGCGCCGCTGAGCTGATGGCCAAGGGAGTGCGCCTGTTTGGCCCCACAGCAGACGGCAAGGGCCGCGCCACGGTGGCACAGGATCTGGAGCCCGAATACATTGCCGTATCGGCCGATGGCAAGACCGCCTGGGTGACCCTGCAAGAGAACAACGCCCTGGCCATCGTGGACATCGCCAAGGCCGCCGTCACCGACATCGTGGCACTGGGCTACAAGGACCACGGCGTGGCCGCCAACGCCCTAGACTTTGCCGACAGCGACGGCAAGAGCCCCGTGATCAACATCACCACCGCCCCCAACGTGCTGGGCATGTACCAGCCCGACGCCATTGCCGCCTACCAGGCGGGCGACGGCCAGACCTACCTGGTCAGCGCCAACGAGGGCGACGCCCGCGCTTGGGGCGAAGGCACGCCAGCCTATTTTGGCAACGGCGCCAAAGGCCCTGGCGATGTGACCAAGGGCTTCGTGGAAGAGTGGCGCGTCAAGCACCTGGTGCACAAGGACGGCTTCCTGCGCCGTGCTGACGATGACCTGCCCGCCCACTTGATCGCCCTGGCCAAGGGCAACGGCGGCGCACTGCTCAACCCAGCCAACTTCGCCTGGTGCGGCGCCGTGGCCGGCGACCCCAAGACCTGCCGCGACGACGACAAGCTCGGCCGCCTCAAGGTGACCTGGACCCAGGGCTACCAGACCAACGCCGACGGCAGCCCCAAGTGGTACAACGCCGCAGGTCAGGTAGACCCCGCTGGCAATCGTCTGATGTACGACAAGCTCTATGCCTACGGCGGCCGCTCCATCTCCATCTGGGATGCCCAGGGCAAGCAGGTGTGGGATTCGGGCGCAGCCATCGAGCAGTTCCTGGCCAGCGACGACTGCAAGCTGGGTGCCAAGCGCGACATCGCCTGCAAGACCTACTTCAACAGCGGCCATGACGCCACCGCTGCCCTGGATGCACGCAGCTCTGCCAAGGGGCCAGAGCCAGAAGGCCTGGCTGTGGGCACCATCGGCAGCAAGACGTTTGCCTTCGTGGGACTGGAGCGCATGGGCGGCGTGCTGGTGTTCGACATCACCGATGCCAAGACACCCAAGCGCGTGGACTACATCAACACCCGCGAAAACTGGACAACTGCATTTGGCGCCGCCACCCCACCCGCACTGGACAAGGTGGGCGATCTGGGCCCCGAAGGCTTGGCCTTCGTTCCCGCCAAGGATTCGCCCAATGGCAAGCCCCTGCTGCTGGTGGGCAATGAAGTCAGCGGCAGCACCGCGATCTTCCAGCTCAACCTGGCGTACTGACCGCCGATGAACCCTGGCGCGGCGCATGCACTGCGCGCCAGGGCTCCCCCGATGCAGTCCAAAAAAAGGGCGTTGGCTTTAAAAGCCAACGCCCTTTTTTATCAGTCTACCTGGGGCTGCGGGAAAGCGCCCCGTCCGTCAAGCGCCAGTCCAGCGGCGCAGCACCAGGCTGGCGTTGGTGCCACCAAAACCGAAGCTGTTGGACAGCACCGTGTTCAGCTGCGCATCGCGCGTCTGCGTCACCAAGGGCATGTCGCCCAACGCGGGGTCGGGCGTTTCCACATTGGCCGAGCCAGCGATGAAGCCCTTGTTCAGCATGATCATGCAGTAGATGGCTTCTTGCACGCCCGTGGCGCCCAGCGAGTGGCCGGTGAGCGATTTGGTGGACGAGAACGGCGGCACCTTGTCGCCAAACAGGGCACGCATGGCGCGCACTTCCTGCATGTCTCCCACTGGTGTGGAAGTGCCGTGCGTGTTGATGTAGTCGATGGGGGTGTCGAGCCCTTCCATGGCCTGCTGCATGCAGGCGATGGCGCCGTCGCCCGAGGGGGCCACCATGTCTTCGCCATCGCTGGTGGCACCAAAGCCCACCACTTCGGCGAGGATGTTGGCGCCACGGGCCAGGGCGTGCTCCAGGCTCTCCAGCACCACGGCACCGCCGCCACCGGCGATCACGAAGCCATCGCGGTTCGCGTCGTAGGCGCGCGAGGCTTTCTCGGGCGTTTCGTTGTACTTGCTGGACATGGCACCCATGCCGTCAAACAGCAGCGACATGCCCCAGCTCAGCTCTTCACCACCGCCAGCAAACATCACGTCCTGCATGCCCCAGGCGATCTGCTGGGCTGCCGCGCCAATGCAGTGCGCCGAGGTGGAGCAAGCCGAGGTGATGGAGTAGTTGATGCCCTTGACCTTGAAGTTGGTGGCCAGACATGCGGACACGGTGGAACTCATGCAGCGCGTGACCTGGTACGGCCCCACGCGGCGGATGCCCTTGTCGCGCAGCGTGTCGGCCGCTTCGATCTGGTTGGCAGGCGAGCCGCCGCCCGAGCCCATGATGAGACCGGTGCGTGGGTGGCTGACCTGTTCAGGCGTCAGGCCCGCTTGCTGGATCGCATCTTCCAGAGCAATCTGCGCATAGGCAGCCGCGTCGCCCATGAAGCGCAGCTGCTTGCGGTCAATGCGCGCTTCGATGTCGATCTCAGGCGCGCCGCCCACCTGGCTGCGCAGACCCAGTTCCTTGAACTTTTCTACGGCCTTGATACCGCTCTTGCCCGCACGCAGCGAGGCTTCCACGGTGGCCAGATCGTTGCCAATGCACGAGACGATGCCCGCGCCGGTGATGACTACGCGCTTTTTGGTCATGCTGCGTCCTTGCCGTCTTCCTCACGTTTGAACAAACCTACACGCAGGTCGTTGGCGACATAAATTTCCTTGCCATCGGCCAGCAATCGGGCATCGCCAATGGCCATGACCAGCTTGCGCTTGATAACGCGCTTGATGTCAATTTCGTACGTCACCAGCTTCACGTCGGGGCCAACTTCGCCAGTGAACTTGACTTCGCCCGCGCCCAGCGCGCGGCCACGGCCGGGCAATTGCAGCCAGGTCAGGTAAAAACCGATGAGCTGCCACATGGCATCCAGGCCCAGACAGCCGGGCATGACGGGGTCGCCCTGGAAGTGGCAGGCGAAGAACCACAGGTCCGGCTTGACGTCCAGTTCAGCGCGGATTTTTCCCAAGCCGTGTGCGCCCCCATCGCTGTCGATGTGCGTGATGCGATCGAACATCAGCATGGGTGGCAGCGGCAGACGCCCGCTGTCGGCGTTGAACAGCCGTCCCTCGCCCGAGGCGATCAGTTGTTCATAGGAAAAGGAATCTGCCATTTTCAGTCGTGCTCCAGAACGGCGGCTTGGCCGCCTCAAATCATCGTTCGTGCAACCGTAGCCCCTGGTTGCGGGCCCCTATTATCCAAGGTAAGCGTGGCCACTGGCGCGTATACACCCTCATTGCTGGTTGGGCTCCCCGTGCCAGCGTGACCTGCATCAAGCCTGAGCCTGCGTGCGGCGGCGTTATCGGCGGCGCTTGCCCAGCCAGCCGGCCGCCACACCCAGGCCAGCAAGCAGCCACAGCGGCCACAGCCCCCAGCGCGAAGCCCACCAGGCAAAGGGCGTGATGGCAGCACCACCCGACACCCCCAGCCCGCGCCCGTGCACTTCGCCGCGCAAAACACCCCGGCTGAATCGCTCCAGCGCATGCGTGACCACCCCACGGTGGTCAATGATGACGGTGGCCCCTGTGTTGGTGGCGCGAACCATGGGCCGCTCCAGCTCCAGGGCCCGCATACGGCTGATCTGCAGGTGCTGGTCTACCGCCAGGGTGTTGCCAAACCAGCCAATGTTGCTGAAGTTCACCAGCACGGTTGGTGCCTGGGCGGGGTCGGAAAACCGTGCGGCCAGCTCCTCGCCAAACAAGTCTTCGTAGCAGATGTTGGGTGCAATGCGCTGCCCCAGCCACTCGAACGAGGGCTGCCCCAGCGTGCCCCGGTTGAAGTCGCCCAGCGGAATGTTCAGCATTTCGGTGAACCACTTGAACAGCGGCGGGATGAATTCGCCAAATGGCACCAGATGGTGCTTGTGATAGACGTAGGCTGGCTCGGGCGCCGCCCCCGCAGCCGGGCGCCAGCCCAGTACTGAATTGGTATAGCCCTCGCGCGCATTGCCCAGCGGTATGCCGAGCAGGGCCGCTTGATCGCCCTGGGTGTAGCGGGCCTGCAGCCCCTCCAGGTAGCCGGGAATCAACTGCTGGGGCAGCAGCGGAATGGCGGTTTCAGGCGCCACCACCAGCGAAGCAGTTTCGCTGCGCAACTGCTCGGCATACCAGGCCAGCGCCAGAGGCACGCCGCTGCCCTGTTCAAATTTTTCGTCTTGAGGAATATTGCCCTGCAGCAGCGCCAGCTTCAGCGGCGCCTTCGGCGCATGGGCCGGGGTGTGGCACAGCTCCACCGCGCAATGGCGTTGCACCCAGGCAAAACCTCCTGCCCCCAGCAGAACCAGCGCGACGACCCAGGTACGCCAGTGGCGCAGATCGCGCCAGCGGCATTGCACCAGCGCCATGGCCAGCCCCGCCGAAATCGCGCCCACGCCATACACCCCCACCACCCGCGGCAGGGATGACAGGGGCCCCTGCACGTGGGCATAGCCCCCCGCGCCCCACGGGAAGCCGGTGAACCAGGTGCCGCGCAGCAACTCGGCCAGCAGCCACAATGCTGCAAAAAGCATAGCTGCCAGCGCTTTATTGGCGGGCGCTAGAAGGCTAAAAAGCCCTAAAGCAAAGGCATAGTAGATGGCCAGAAACGCCGCAAGCGCCACCACGGCTGCCACGGCCAGCGGCGCGGCCAAGCCGCCATAGGTGTGCAATGAAATGAACAGCCACCAGAAGGTGCCGCACAGCCAGGCCAAAGCAAAGGCAAACCCCAGCAAGGCGCCTTGCCGCCAGGTCGGCCGCAGCCGGTGCAGCAAGCCCGCCAGCACCACCATCGACACGCATTGGAGCCACCACACAGGCTGCCCGGTGCCCGGCAGTGCCAGCGAGGCGGCTTGCGCCAAGCCCGCCAGGGCTGCCACGACAATGGCGCCGATGCGCGCCCAGGAACCCCATGCGGGGGAGTGGGAAAGCGGGTACAGAACGGCCCCCATCAATTGGCAGGGACGCTGTCGTCCACCCGCGACACCTTGAACCAGCGCACCGCGCCGCCTTTGGTGTGGAGCACGACAAAGTGCAGCCCGCACAACTGCAGATGCTCGCCACGCTTGGGCACCCGGCCCATTTCATGCGCGATGAGCCCGCCGATGGTGTCAAAGTCCTCGCCCGGCGCACTGCCTTGGATGGGCACCCCGAATGCTTCGGAGACCCGATCGATGGGCGTGTCGCCACTCACACGGTAGGTCTTGTCGGCCAGACCAAAAATGTCGCCCGACTCTTCTGCAATGTCGAATTCGTCTTCGATTTCGCCCACGATCTGTTCGAGCACGTCCTCGATGGTGACCAGGCCCGCCACGCGACCAAACTCGTCGATCACGATGGCCAGGTGATTGCGGTTGCCTCGGAATTCACGCAACAGATCGTTCAGGCCCTTGCTCTCGGGCACAAACACGGCAGGCCGGATCAGCGTGCGGATGTGGAGATCTGGGGACCGCTGCAGCTTGAGCAGGTCCTTGGCCATCAGGATGCCGATGATGTTTTCGCGCTCCCCCTGGAACACCGGAAAGCGCGAGTGGCCGGCATCAATCACCGAACGCAGCAGTGCATGGGGCGTCTCATCGATGTCGATCATGTCCATGCGCGGAGATGCCACCATGACATCGCCAGCGGTCATGTCGGCCATGCGAATCACGCGCTCGATCATCACGCGCGAGTCAGCGCCGATTACCTGGTTGTCTTCGGCTTCCGCCAGGGTTTCGATGAGTTCTTCTGCAGAGTCGGGGCCGGGGTGAATGAACTCGGCCACTTTTTGCAGAAAGCTGCGCTTGTCTTCTTTTTCAGGCAAACGATCGGGGTGTGGATCGGACACTGTCGTGGATTGCAGGACTTGCAGTTGTGGTGGACAGGGCCCAAGGATAGCGGATTGTCTTGACAAGACAACGCCCGGCAATGCACCACTGCAGTACCGGGCGGGGGCTGTGCCGGCTTACTCTGCCGACTGGTGCCGCGCGTGCTGCACGCCACGGCGCACTTCTTGCACGCCGGCCAGGAAGTCCCAGAACTGCTTGGCCTGCTTCTTGACCTGGTAGTCCACCTCGGCGAACTGCTGCTCCACCATTTCGGTCATGCGGGTGTCGAAGTTGGCCGGGGGAATCTGCAGATACGCCTCTGACTCGGAGCCATCGCGGTGCACTGTGGCACCAGCGTTGCGCGCAATCTTCAGCATGGCCGTGTTTTCAGACAGGGCGTGGATGAAGACCATGTTCACACCAGCGTTGCGGGCGTGCATGACAGCACGCTCGAACAGGCGGTTGCCGAAACCACGGCCACGGGCATGCTTGAGCACCGAGACGCCGAACTCGGCGCAGTGCTTGTGCTCAGGGTGCTCGGAGAAAGCCAGGTGGGCCATGGCAATCAGCTCCAGGCGGCGGTTGTAGATGCCGAAGATTTCGTCGCGGCTGAAGTCGAGCTGCTCTGCATAGCGGCGGATCTGCTCGTCATTGGCGGCATAGCCAAAGCGCAGGTAGCGGTCAGCGGGCTCCAGTTTGAGCAAATGGGCGGTGATGCGCTCGCGGGAAGACGGGCCCAGAGAGCGAATGGGGACCATCAGGGGCGTGGAAGGCATAGCAGCCTCCTTCAAAGAATGACTGTTACGGGTGCGCAGCATGCCAGTGCTGGCGTGCCAGGATGCCTTGAGCAGGGCTTTGGTAGCGATCATGGGCTGAACTTTAAGGGTTTTCCCTGATAATTTCCAGCACTTTGTTGCAACGCAGCAAAAAACCCACCCAGGACGCTTGGCCGCCAGCGGACTTTGCCACTGATCGGGTGCTGCCACAGCAGCCGAAGCACCTTAACGGCCCAGACACCCACTTTCAAGACAGGGTTTTCTCTACGCCCCAGCGGCGCTGACAGGGGTGGCGAAGTCCCGTGACTTCGCGCCCCGATCCATCACACAGGCAGCGCCGTCGTAGCCTTGACGCTGTCCAGCACAAAGCTGGTTTTGCAATCCTGCACGCTGGGGTGTTTGAGCAAGGTGTCCATGATGAAACGGCTGTAGTGGGCCATGTCGGCCACCACCACGCGCAGCAGGTAATCCATCTCGCCCGTGAGCGAAGAGCATTCCACCACCTCTGGCCAGGTCTGCACGCTGGCGCGGAACACATCCATGGGGTTGCGCTTGTGGCTCTCGGTGTGCTTTTCCAGGCGCACGTTCAAGTAAGCAATGAGCCCCAGTCCCACGGCTTCGGGCTTGACGAGCGCCACGTAACGGTCGATCACACCCGCTTCCTCCAGCCGCTTGACGCGGCGCAGCACCGCGCTGGGCGACAGCCCAATGGCCGCACCGATCACGTCATAAGTCTCACGGCCGTTCTTTTGCAGGCATCGCAAGATGGCCTTGTCGAGCTTGTCGAGTGCGTCTGGGGTGGTCATGGCGCAAGATTTTATGAACGAAAAGCACCTAAACGCAGGTGTTTTCTCTTCACGGGTATGTCCTGATGGTGGGGAGCGGGCGGCGCCAGAACAATGGCTCTCGCAAAAATGAACGCCCGTTCTTTTTTGCAATTGCAGCTTTGCGCGGTTGGAAGCAGGTTCGACGCCAAGGCACTGCAGTACTGCTCAATGCCTGGCTGGCGGAGAGGGAGCGGAGGCTCTGCCGGAAGGTGTGAGTAGCGTCAAACAACATCACAACGGAGACAACCATGACTGGAATCTTTGGACGCTTCATCAAGGGCCTGGCCATCGCGGTGCCCACCGCCCTGCTGCTTGTGGGCCCACCAGCCCAGGCGCAGACCGGGTACACCGCTACCCGGCATCCCATCGTGCTGGTGCACGGGCTTTTCGGTTTTGACTCGGTACTCGGCATCGACTACTTCTATGGCATTCCCGATGCGCTTCGCCAAAGCGGCGCCAAGGTGTATGTGGCGCAGGTGTCCGCAGCCAACAGCACCGAGGTGCGGGGCGAGCAGTTGCTGGCCCAGGTGAAAAACATCCTGGCCCTGTCGGGGGCCAGCAAGGTCAACCTGATCGGCCACTCGCATGGCGGCCCCACCATTCGCTATGTGGCGGGCGTGGCGCCCCAGCTCGTGGCATCGGCCACCTCGGTGGCAGGCGTGAACCGGGGCTCTCGCGTGGCAGACATCGTGCGCGGCGTGGCGCCTGCAGGGTCGGTCAGCGAAACGGTAGCGAACACCGCCGCCACCGCGCTGGTCGGCATGATCAATCTGCTCTCTGGCGGCACAGGCTTGCCACAGATGCCCACCGCAGCGCTGGATTCCCTCACCACCCAAGGCTCCGCCAAGTTCAACCAGAAATTTCCTCAAGGCATCCCCGCGGACTGCGGCAACGGTGCTGAACTGGTCAGCGGCGTGCGCTACTACTCATGGACGGGCACCAAAACAGCCACCAACCTGCTCGACCCCAGCGACGCCTTTCTGGTCACCCTGGGCTGGACGTTTGGTGAGGCCAATGACGGGCTGGTGTCGGCGTGCTCGTCCCGCCTGGGCAAGCATTTGGGCGACTACCGCCAGAACCATCTGGACGAAGTGAACCAGATGGTGGGGCTACGAGACTGGTTCTCTGCAGACCCTGTCACGCTGTACCGCCAGCACGCCAACCGCCTGCAAAAAGCGGGTTTGTGAAGGGCATGCGCGCATGACCTCACCTTCACCCTGGCGTGCGCGCATCTCTGCCGTGGCGGGCGGGGGCGCCGCGCTGACCGCAGCGCTGATCGTTCTTTGGCTGGTGGGGCGGGCCGACCCGCCGCCTGGCTTGCCAAGTGGCGGAAGCGCGTTGACTCGCACGGCCACCGCACCGAGCGCGAGCGGCGTACCGCCGACGACGACCCGTTTGCCGGTGGACCCGCACACCGCAGCCGACCCCTTCCTCACCCCGGACCTGCGCTACCAGATCGAAGCCATGCAGCTGGACGCGGGCGACGCCACCACACCTGAGGAGCTCAAGCTCCGGCTCAGCCAGCTTGTGCGCAAACACTTTGGCGCCGATCTGGCCACCCGGGCGCTGGCCCTGGCGGAGCGCTACGTGGACTACCGCGTGGCCCTGGGCACGCTGAAAGCCCCCAGGCCGGACGACCCCACGGCGCTGCGCAACAGCCTGAACGCACGCGAACGTCTTCGCGAGCGCTACTTCGCCCCGGAAGAACACGAGGCCCTGTTTGCGCGCGAATCAGCGCTGGACCGTTACACCCTGGCCCGCCTCGAAATCCAGCACAACACAGGGCTCACCGCAGAAGAAAAAGCCCGCGCACTCAAAGACGCCGAGACAGAACTGCCGCCAGAGCAGCGGGCAGACCGCGCCCATGCCGCGGCCCACCTGGGCGCCGCGGTACAAACGCAAGACTTTGAAACGCGCGGCGTGGACGATCGCACCCGCTACCAGCTGCGCAGCGCCACTTACGGCACCGACGCCGCCCAAGCCCTGGCGCGCCTGGACCATGAAGAGCGCGCCTGGAACCAAAAACTGGACGACTACGCCGCTGCCAAGGCCCAGGCCCATGACCCCGGCCAGATGCAGGCACTGCGCGAACGGCTGTTCACCCCCCAGGAACAACTGCGGCTGGAAGCGGCCTTGGCGCTGCGGCAATCACAGCACTGACATTGCACAATCGCAAAACACTGCGCGCCGCATTGATCACGCGCAATATTCATGCATTCGCGCAAACAATCTGCGCCCAGAACGCCGAAATCGTGATGAATGGCGCGCCTACAGTGCGTGACATTCATCAATTTTTTGGAGACACCATGAACGCCGCCCTGCCCGCCCAAGCCCTGAAAGAAACCGCCGCGTGGGACAACCCCATGGGCCTGATGGGCTTCGAGTTCGTCGAGTTCACCTCGCCCCAGCCCGGTGTGCTGGAAGCCGTGTTTGAAAAGCTGGGCTTCACGCTGGTGGCCAAGCACCGCTCCAAGGACGTGGTGCTGTACCGCCAGAACGGCATCAACTTCATCCTGAACCGCGAGCCCCACAGCCAGGCGGCGTACTTTGGCGCCGAGCATGGCCCCTCGGCCTGCGGCCTGGCCTTCCGCGTGAAGGATGCGCACAAGGCCTACAACCGCGCGCTAGAGTTGGGCGCTCAGCCCATCGAAATCCCCACCGGCCCCATGGAACTGCGCCTGCCCGCCATCAAGGGCATTGGTGGCGCGCCGCTGTATCTGATCGACCGCTTTGAAGACGGCAAGTCCATCTACGACATCGACTTCGAATTCATCGAAGGCGTGGACCGCCGCCCCGTGGGCCATGGCCTGAATGAAATCGACCACCTCACGCACAACGTGTACCGCGGTCGCATGGGCTTCTGGGCCAACTTCTACGAGAAGCTGTTCAACTTCCGCGAGATCCGCTACTTCGACATCCAGGGCGAATACACCGGTCTGACGTCCAAGGCCATGACGGCGCCCGACGGCAAGATCCGCATCCCGCTGAACGAAGAGTCCAAGCAGGGCGGCGGTCAGATCGAAGAATTCTTGATGCAGTTCAACGGCGAAGGCATTCAGCACATCGCGCTGATCTGCGACAACCTGCTGGAAGTGGTGGACAAGCTGGGCATGGCGGGTGTGCCACTGGCCACCGCCCCCAACGACGTGTACTACGAAATGCTGGACACCCGCCTGCCCGGCCACGGCCAGCCTGTGCCGGAGCTGCAGTCGCGCGGCATCTTGCTGGACGGCACCACCGCTGACGGCACGCCCCGCCTGCTGCTGCAGATCTTCTCCACGCCCATGCTGGGCCCGGTGTTCTTTGAATTCATCCAGCGCGAAGGCGACTACCGCGACGGTTTTGGCGAGGGCAACTTCAAGGCGCTGTTCGAGTCGCTGGAGCGCGACCAGATCCGCCGTGGCGTGCTTGCCGCCGACAAGGCCTGACCCCGAACGGAGGCACCATGGCCGTTGAACCCGTTGTCTACGGCGCCAGCGAGCGCCCACCGCGCGGCGACTATGCCCGCGCGGGCGCTGACTACACCTGCGCTCAGAACTACGCGGCCTACACCGAGGCCGACCACGACACCTACCGGCGCCTGTACGAGCGCCAGAGCCGGCTGCTGCCGGGCCTGGCAAGCCAGGCGTTCATCGACGCCCTGCCCTCCCTGGGCGAGCGCGACCGGATCCCGCGCTTCGATGAAGTGAACGAGCGGCTTTACCGCGCCACCCGCTGGGAGCTGGTGGCCGTGCCAGGGCTGATCCCTGAGGTGCCTTTCTTCACCCTGCTGGCCAACCGCAAGTTTCCGGTCACCGACTGGATTCGCACGCCGCAGGAGTTCGACTACATCGTCGAGCCCGACATCTTCCACGACCTGTTCGGGCACGTGCCGTTGCTGTTCAACCCGGTGTTCGCAGACTATGTGCAACGCTATGGCCAGGGCGGTCTCAAGGCGCATGGGCTGGGCGCTTGCGAAATGCTCTCGCGGCTGTACTGGTACACCATCGAGTTCGGGCTGATTCGCGAAAGCGAAGGGCTGCGGGCCTATGGTGCGGGCATCCTCAGTTCGTCAGGTGAACTGCCGTACTCCGTGCAGAGCCCCGAGCCGCAACGTCTGCCGCTGCAGTTGGCGCGCACCATGCGCACCCGCTACAAGATCGACACGTTCCAGCAAACCTACTTCGTGATCGACAGCTTCCAGCAGCTGTTTGACATGACGGCGGCAGACTTCTCGCCCATCTACCAGGCGCTGAAAGGCCAGCCCGAGTTTGCTGCGAACGAACGCGAGGAAGCCCTCACCGCATAAGCGCACTCAGCTCAGGCACGGGGGTTTCCAGCTCCCGCAGGCAGGCCTGCACCACCTGGGGGCTCAGCACCATTTGCACATGGGCCACGCCGGTCACCAGCCGGTGCTGCGCCCCTGGCAAAGCCGCCACCGTGGCGGGGAACACGATGTTGTCGCAGTTGGAATACCAGCACACAAACAGCTTCGCCCGGCTGGGCGGTTCCTGGGCCTTGAGCGCCTGCAACCAGGCACTGTTCATCCGCATCTGGCGGCCATTTTCTGTATGGCTGAAGCGGGCCAGCCAGGTGCCAGCGTGGGGTGTTCCCAGCGTCAGCACACGGTCCACGCGCGCGTCAGCCGCATAGGCGCGCAGCCAGGCCCGGGCGGCCAGGCCGCCCATGCTGTGGCAGACCAGCACGGGTGGCAAGCCGGTGGCCTCGGTCACCCGCCGCACCGCGTCATCAATGGCTTTGGCATAGCCATCGATCGAGCCCAGCACGGGCTCCAGATTCACGGCCACATGCGCATGGCCCGCAGCGCGCAGATGTCCGAGCCAATGCAGCCACACGCCCCGGTTGCACATCAGGCCATGCACCAGCACCACGCCCCTGAGACCAGTAGGCTGCTCGGGCAACCAGTCGGGCGGGCTGCGCCACCACAAAGGCTGGCGCCAGCCAAAAATCAACAGGGCCGCACCCACCTCATGCCACCACGCCCGAAGCAGCTGCGCTGCGGTGGCCAAAGGCACGGCATCGCGCCGGTTGAGGCGCTGCATGAGCACCAGCTCGACAGCCAGCACCGCCGCCAGCCCCCACAGCGGCAGCAGCGCCATCAGCACCGCCCACAAGGGCTGCTGCGGCCACCACCACACCAAACAGGCAGCGCCGTATAGCACCGCAAAGAGCAGGAAAGTTGTCTGAAGGCGCGCGATCATGAGAAGGGGGCACAAGACCCGATGAGACAAAGGACTATTCAAGCCGAAGCCCCTGAGTTTGCACGAAGGCCTGTGCCCGCCGCCCCCTGTGTTTGTGGGCTTTTCTGTCGCCTTTGAGACGGATATGCCCCGCACCCTAGGACAAGCCCGATAACCCCTGGCGCCCTCCACCTTCCAGAATGGGTCTGAAGCTGTTTTATCTGTCTATCCACCCACTGGCGAGCACAAGGAAAGCGCATGGAAAAGATCTGGCTCAAGAGCTACCCCCCGGGCGTACCGCACGACGTCAACCCCGAGCAGTACCGCTCTGTGGCCCACCTGCTGGAAGAGTCCTTCCGCAAACACGCAAAAAGCCCGTTCTCGGTCTGCATGGACCGGTGGATGAACTACGGCGAGCTGGAACGGTTGTCAGGCGCACTGGGTGCCTACCTGCAAGGCCTGGGCCTGCAGCCCGGTGCGCGTGTTGCCATCATGCTGCCCAACATTCCGCAGTTTGGCGTGACCATGGCGGCCGTGCTGCGCGCAGGCTACACCTGCGTGAACGTGAACCCGCTGTACACCGCCCGCGAACTGGAGCACCAGCTCAAGGACTCGGGCGCTACCGCCATCGTCATTCTTGAAAACTTTGCCCACACCCTGGCCGATGTGGTGGACCACACCAACGTGCAGCATGTGGTGATGGCATCGATGGGCGACCTGCTGGGCTTCTGGTTTGGCAAATGGATCACCTTCGCCGTGCGCCACCTGGCCAAGATGGTGCCGGCATACGAGCTACCCCTGACCAACGGGCGCAAGGTGGTCTCCTTCAAGAAGGCCCTGGCAATGGGCGAGCGGCGCACCCTCGCGCCCAGCACCGCCACGCTCGATTCGATTGCCTTTTTGCAATACACCGGCGGCACCACGGGCCTCTCCAAGGGCGCAGTGCTCACCCATCGCAACATCGTGGCAGCCACCTTGCAGGCCGAGGCCTGGTTCACCCCCGCCCTGGCCAAGATTGGCGACGTGACCAAGGCCAACAGCATTGCCGCGCTGCCGCTGTACCACATCTTCGCGCTGACGCTGTGCCTGCTGGCCATCCGCCAGGGCTCCAGCCTCACGCTGATTCCCAACCCGCGCGACATCCCCAAATTTGTGGCCGAGCTGAAAAAACGCCCCTTTCACATGCTGCCCGCCGTGAACACGCTGTTCAATGCGCTGCTGCAAAACGCCCAGTTCCGCGCACTGGACTTCTCGCACCTGTGCGTGTCGCAAGCCGGGGGCATGGCCGCCAGCGAAGGCACGGCCAAGCAGTGGCAGAAGGTCACAGGCAGCACCATGATCGAAGGCTGGGGCATGAGCGAGACCTGCGCCATCGGCACCAACAACCCGGTGACCAACACCGAGTTCACCGGCTCCATCGGCCTGCCGCTGCCGGGCATTGACATCGCCATCAAGGACGATGCGGGCAACAGCCTGCCCCAGGGCGAGTCGGGCGAGATCTGCATCCGCGGCCCCAACGTGATGACGGGTTACTACAACCAGCCCGAAGAGAACGCCAAGGCCTTCACCCCCGATGGCTTCATGCGCACGGGCGACATCGGCATCATGGACGCGCAGGGCTACACCCGCATCATCGACCGCAAGAAGGACATGATTCTGGTGAGCGGCTTCAACGTGTTCCCCAACGAGCTGGAGCAGGTCATCAGCCTGTGCCCTGGCGTGGTGGAATGCGCAGCCATTGGCGTGCCCGACGAGAAGCAGGGTGAGGCCATCAAGGTGTTCATCATCAAGAACGACCCCGCCCTGACCGAGGACGACGTGGCAGCGTTCTGCCACGAAAACCTCACCGGCTACAAGCGCCCGAAGTACATCGAGTTCCGCGACGATCTGCCCAAGACCAACGTGGGCAAGATCTTGCGGCGGGAGCTGCGCAACCCCACCGCGTGATGGCGTGCGGGGGCCACAAGACCAACACGGTTTTTGGAGGCCCCTCGCAGCCCGGCTGTGCGGTACGCTGAAGCCGTTGCCATTGCCCTGCCTACCGACCCCATGACTGCATCCCCCCCCGCCCCACTGCCCCCCGGCATCACCGTGCTGGAGCGCGGCTGGCTCTCGGCCAACAATGTGGTCTGCATTGGCCCTGAGGGGGCCGCCGTGGTGGACACCGGTTACTGCACCCACAGCGAACAAACCCTGGCCCTGGTGCAAGGGTTGCTGGGCGCGCAGCCACTGCAGCGCATCTTCAACACCCACCTGCACAGCGACCACTGCGGTGGCAACGCCGCGCTGCAGGCGGCCTGGCCCGGCGCCACCACCCACATCCCGCCAGGCCAGATGGCGCTGGTGGAGCAGTGGGACGCCAGCGCCCTGAGCTACACCCCCACGGGCCAGGACTGCCCGCGCTTTCGCGCCGATGCGCCCTTGCAGCCGGGCACCACGGTGCCCTTGGCGGGGCTGGCCTGGGAGGTACACGCAGCGCCCGGGCACGACCCGCATTCGGTCGTGCTGTTTGAGCCCGCCAGCGCCACCCTGATCTCTGCCGACGCCCTGTGGGAGAACGGCTTCGGCGTGGTGTTTCCGGAAATCGAGGGCACAGCCGCTTTCGACGAAGTGGCCGCCACGCTGGACGTGATCGAGAGGCTGGCTCCGCGCACCGTGATCCCCGGCCACGGGCCGGTGTTTACCGATGCACCCCGCGCCCTGGCCACGGCGCGCAAACGCCTGGAAGGCTTTGTGCGCAGCCCCGGCAAACACGCGCTGTATGCCGCCAAGGTGCTGCTCAAGTACAAGCTGCTGGAGCTGCAGCACACCACCGTGCCCGCACTACAGCAGTGGGCCGATGGCACCCCCTACTTCGGCCTGCTGCACCAGGCCCACTTTGCCGACCAGCCCAAGGCGCAATGGCTGCACAGCCTGGTGGCGGACCTGGAACGCTCCGGCGCCGCCGTGCGCCAGGGCGAGGCGCTGCACAACGCCTGAACGGCTGCCCAGGCTGCTGCGGGCAAGCGCAAAAAAGCCCGCGCGAAGGCGGGCTGATTGGGCGGAGGTTTGGCCAGGGGCCTTCTGGCTCAGTGCTTGAACTGGCGGTCGCAGCCCGTCACGTGGTTGTTGCTGCTGGACATGCACTGGTAAAACGACTTCTTGTTGCCGCTGGACGACTGGCAGTCGCCCACGCTGTATTTGCCCTTGGCCTCGCGGATCTTGGGGGCCGTGGTGTCGAAGGCAGTCTGGGTCATGTAGCCATCGCGCACGTTTTTCTGGCCCACCTCCAGCATCAGGTCAGCCTGGTAGTGGATGTTGCTCACCGCCACGGCGCAGTTCATGGGCACCTGCTTGCTATCGACCGTGCCAAGCGACTTGCGCAGCCCTTCGGCCATGTCTTTGACGCCCTCAGGAATCTTCTTGGTGCCGTCGGCGTTGTACTCCACCCCTTTGGTCGAAGTGCTCTTGCCGCCCCCTGAACCAGCGGGGCCCGACGCGCTGCCCGTGGTGGTGCCATTGGTGCCCTGCAGCTTCATCGGGGCGGCATCGTCCTTGTCCGCCGGAGGCTGCGAGCCGTAATGCGTCTTGCCGTTGGCATCCACCCACTTGTACACGGGCTGCGCTTGCAAGCCCACCGACCACACCAACACAGCGGCCCAAACCGCCAGCTTCCCTCGCGCCATGGCGCCCTCCCTCTTTATGAATCAAATATGCCTATAGCGCTTATGCAGCAAGCGCCAGCAGCTTCTCTTTTTATAGCAAACTCATACTGGGCACGGTCAGTGCCCGCAACCCATTCCGCGCCCGCTGCTGGCCTCTCAGGGCAAGTCGGCGTTCACTACCGGCGACGCTGCATCGCGTGGCCCCACGGTGCCCAGGCGGCTGCGCAGCGACTGAGGCTGGCCGGTGAGCAAAGCGGCGTAGTTGGTGGTGTTGGCCAGCACCTTCTTCACGTAGTCGCGCGTTTCTGCAAAGGGCACGTTTTCGGCCCAGATGGCGGCGTCCAGCACCGGGCCATTGCGCCAGTTGCGGGGGCGGCCGGGGCCGGCGTTGTAGGCGGCAGCGGCCAAAGGCATCGAACCTGCAAAGTCATCGAGCGCCAGCTTGAGGTAAGCGGTGCCGATGGTGATGTTGGTGTCGCGGTCCGAAATCTGGTCGGGCGTGAAGCCGGTCAGGCCAATCTTCTTGGCCGTCCAGCGCGCGGTGGCGGGCATCACCTGCATCAGGCCAGAGGCGCCGACATGCGAGCGTGCATCCATGATGAAGCGGCTTTCCTGCCGGATCAGGCCGTAGACGTAGGCGGGGTCCAGGCCAATGCCCTGGGCGCGCTCGACCACCGTATTGCGAAACGGCATGGGGAAGCGCTGGTTCACGTCGATAACGGTCTTGGTGCGTTCGCTGGTGTTGATGCAGCGGTCCCACACCTCGCGCTGGCAGGCAAAGTCGGCGGCCGCCAGCAGTTCACGCTCACTCATGCCGCCAGGGGTGTGCAGGTTGGTGGCGTAGTTCCACTCGCGCACGCCTTCGCCGCGAATACCCAGCAAGATGGCGTACAGCGCGCGGTTGAGCGCGGGGTTGGCGCGGGCAGCAGCCTTTTCCTCGGCCGTGAGGGGCGCAGGCGCTGGGGGCACCACCACGCGCTGCCCCAGCTCTTCCAGGGCCAGCTGCTCGTAAAAGCCCTTGGGGCTGGCAATGCTTTCCAGCGCCTGGCGGGCTTCGGCACGCTCGGCATCGCTGGGCTTGCCATTGAGCACCGCCTTGGCATGCCAATACACCCAGGTGCTGTCCCGGCGGGCGTCGTCGCCCATGGCTTCCACGGCCTTGCGCACCACCTTCCACTGGCCGGCGCGCAGGGCTGCGCGGGCCTTCCAGCCCAGCATGTCGTCGGTCAGGTCAGAGTCCTTGGTCACGTTGCCAAAGTAGGTGAAGGCATCAGACGACAGGCGCTGCGCCGCCTGCTTGCCAATCACGCCCCACACCCAGTTGCGCTCCTCGGGCGAGAGGTGCACGCTCCATTTGTTGTCGAGCTGCGTGGCGGCGTTGTCCGCATCGCCCTGGGCCAGCTTGATGAGCGCCAGCGTCACCAATTCCTGGCGCACCTTGCCGCGCGCCGTGGCGCGGGCCTGCAGGTACTTGGTGGGGGAATCCATCAACTCCTTCACCTGGGCCGAAGATTCAGGCGAGACGATTTCCACCGCAGCGCGTGCCGAGCGCACGCGGTTGGCTTCCACCGCCAAGCGCGCCTTGCGCCAGACATCGTGGGCCGTGAGCTGCTTGTAGCTGTAAAGCTCGCCCGCCGCATGGGTGCAGCCGTCGTCGCTGTCGCGCTGTGCGTACCAGTTGCGGCGCACCTCGTCAGCGGCCGTGGCTGGGGCAGTGCCTTTCAGGGTCTCGATCAGCAGCGAGTAGCAGCGCACTTCCTTGTCGTCCGACATGCGGTAGTTGGGGTGCTGCTCGGCAAACTGCGACCAGTCGCGGCGCTGGCCCAGCAGCAGCAACCAGTCGTTGCGCAGGCGGTCTTCCTGGTAGGTGCCGGCGTAGCGCTTCAAAAAGGCCTGGATTTCTGCCGGGCTGGCCTCGCCCAGGCGCAGTTTCAACTCCCAGTAAGCCGCCCAGGGTTCCAGGGCGTGGCCGCGTGCGGCGGGCAGCAGCTGTTCGAGCTTCTTGCGGTCGCCCTTGCGGAAGGCCTGGTGCATCTCCAGCAAGGTGTCGTCGCCACGGTTTTGCGCCTGGACAAGGGGCGCTGCAGTGGCCAGCACAGCGGCGGCCACAAGGGGTGTCAAAATCGCTCTGAGCAATTGCATGGGGGAATTATCTGATGGACAAAGCAGCCCTTCGGCGCGCATTGATTGAAGAACGCCTCAACCTGCCTGATCGCCTACATCGGGCCGATTTGTTACAACAGGTGATGCGCATCTGGCTGGTCAACCGGCCCGACACCGTGATCGGCGCCTACTGGCCGATCAAGGGCGAATTCGACCCCCTGCCAGCCCTGCACCGCTGGAAGGAAGACGGCGAGCTGCTCGACGAGCCCCTGCGCCGCCGCATCGGCCTGCCGGTGGTGAACAAGGAGCACAAGACGCTCACCTTCCACGCCTGGTACCCCGGCTGCCCCATGGAGGAAGACGCCTACGGCATCCCCAAGCCCAAAGACACCGAAATGATCGTGCCCACGCTGCTGTTTGTGCCCTGCGTGGGCTACGCCGCTGGCGGCTACCGCCTGGGCTACGGCGGCGGCTTTTACGACCGCACCCTGGCAACGCTGCAGCCCAAACCCTTCACCGTGGGGCTGGGCTTTACCAACGGCTATCTGGACGAGTTCGAGCCCGAAGAGTTCGACCTGCCGCTGGACGCCATCCTGAACGACAACGGCGTGGTCTGGCCCGTGTGATCCCCCCTGGATCTGGGAGGGCGGGTCAGAAAAACCCGCCGCCCAGGCGCGCCAAAAAGGCCTCCTCCCGCTCCTGTTCGCGGGCCAGTGCCGCCTGCTCACGCAGCCAGAGCTTGAGCTGTGCATCGTCACGCACCCGCACCAAGTCGTCCTGCATCTGCGACACGACATGGGCCAGCTCCTCTTGCTCTTCCTGCAGCAGGCGCGTGAGCAGTGCCTCCTTCATCCGGGCGCCCACGGGTATGCCCAACTCAACGCTCAGGCGCATCTCTGCGTCTCCCAATTCGCCTTCCAGCGTTTTAACCTGATCCTTGAGTAGCAGCGACAAAGCGGCCAGCTTGTCGTCGGCCATTTGGGCAATATGAGCCTCGTCCACCTGCTCGGCCTGCAATTGCAACTGCAACAGCGCCGTCAGGTCACCCCGCTCATACGCTGCGTTGGCCTGGCTCATCAACGCGCTCTTGCGCTCGCGCTCCACGGGGTCAGGCTCGCGGTCGGGGTGCAGTGCGCTGGCGAGCTGGCGGTAAATGGAGCGCAACGCGGCCTTGGCATCCTGGGCCTGCTCCTGGGCCTTGAGCTGACGGGCCGATGGAGGACGGCGAGAGCGGCGCGCGGCCTGCCGCGCATCCTCTGCCTCCTGAAAGGTATGCACTTGCTGAATCAGCGCTTCCATCAACTCTTCCGGCGAATCGATGCCCTTGAACGCCTCCCGGTCCAAGTTTTTGCCCAACACGCTCTGAGCCATATCCAGCATCTGCTCACGCACCATATTGGCCTGGTCACCCAAGTCGTCTTCGAGAGGCGGTGGTGCATAGATAGAGCACAGTTCGGCCAACTCAGGGTCGGACTCATCCACGGGGCCGCTCGATGGCAACAGGCTTTGCAAAATTTCGCGCATCGCTTTCTGTTGCGCAGCCGTCAAGCCTTTGCGCTGCAAACGCTGGTGCAGAAACACCAGCATCTCGCGGCGCGCCTCGTCCATCTTGCGCTTTAGCTCCGCCATCCGCGCCAAATGAGGGGGCCGCAGCTTGTCAGCCAGCTGTTGCAGGTCATGCAACTGGCGGCCCAGGTTTTCCACACGGGCCAGCAATTTATTGAACCGCTGTTGCGCGGGACTGAGCTTTTCACGTCCACGCGGCAACACCTTGAGACGACTGGCCTCCGGCGGGGAAGGGGAATGGTGCGTAGACGGGGACTGTCCGTCGCCAAAAAAATCTGCCTGGGAAGAATCCATCATGGTCATTTGCAAAGAGGGAGCGGAACCACGCCCTAGACAAGGCGCGGCAGGCGATGCTGCGTAGTGTAAAACCACACAGCAGCCGGACGACACCCGGCGCCAGCCGGGATCGGTGGGAAGCCCATGCGGAGGGCGCATCAATGGCCGCGCAAATGATCATCAGTGGCAAGCCCTGCCAACCTAAAGACTGCGCTAGCATGGTCATCGAGTCGGCCTCTTTGAACTTGAAATATCCGTTCAGGTGGAGCTTTTCGACCTGTGCGCGGCACACCGACTGCGTTCAGTGAACGGGTCAAGCAGCTCAGGCCGGATCCATTGCTACGCGCTCCATCTGGAATGACTGACAGGAACCCCATGCTCAAGCTCTACATCGGCAACAAGAACTACTCGTCCTGGTCCATGCGCCCCTGGGTGCTGCTCAAGCAGGCAGGCATCGCGTTTGACGAAGTGCGCGTGCGCTTTGACAGCTTTGACGCGCAATCAGAGTTCAAGCGCACCATCGGCGCCGTGAGCCCCACCGCCAAGGTGCCCGTGCTGGTGGACGGCGACCTGGTGGTGTGGGACACGCTGGCCATTGCCGAATACGTGGCCGAAACCTGGCCCGACCGGCAGCTGTGGCCAGCCGACGCAAAAGCCCGTGCCCGCGCGCGCAGCGTCTGCGCCGAGATGCACAGCGGCTTCACCGCCCTGCGCAGCCACTGCCCCATGAACATCGAGGCCCTCCTGCCCGACACCGGCGCCCTCATCTGGCGCGACCAGCCCGGCGTACGCGCCGACGTGCAGCGCCTGGTGGAGATGTGGGGCGCACTGCTGCAGGAGCACGGCGGGCCCATGCTGTTCGGCCAGTTCACAGTGGCCGACGCCTACTTTGCCCCCGTGTGCATGCGCCTGCACACGTACGCCCTGCCCGTTCCGCCCCACATCGCCGCCTATGTGCAGCGCGTGCGCGAGCTGCCCGGCGTGAAGGCCTGGATCGACGAAGCGCTGGCGGAAAAAGACTTTCTGGACTTTGAGGAACCCTACCGGCTGGGGCGCTGAAGTCCGGGGTGTGCGCCCTGCAGTTCGGCCTTACCGAAACTGCTTGCGCAAAAACGGCTTGTGCCGCGCAATGTGCGCCAACTGCGCCGGGGCCACGGTGCCGCCCAGGTCTTCGTCTTCGACATTGAGCACCTGGTTGGCATAGGCCAGGGCGCGGGCTACCACCTCTTGCTCGCTCACGCCCTGCTGGGCCGCCAAATCCATCGCCACGCGGCGCATGGCGCGCTGCGACAGCATCCACATCGCCCCGAAAGAATCCCACGCGGCGGCGGCCTCCTTGGCCTTGTCGTGCTCGGCCAGGATCTCGGTCAGCGGCTTGGCCAGGATTTCTTGCAACTGCGCCACCTGGGTCTGCAGCGCTTCGAATTGCGCCTCGCGCTGCAGTGCCTCGGCAGCGGCGTTGGCGGCAGCGTCAGGTGCTGCGGGCACGGGCAGGCTGCCGTCGGGGTTGGGCTGGGCGATGGTGAGGGAGGAAGCGATGGACATGGGCAGACAGAACGATAAAGGCGCTACACACAACGGCAGCAGGGTGGGCCCAGCTCTATAAACTCGGCCCCATGCAAATTTACATGGTTGGCGGCGCGGTGCGTGACCGCCTTTTGGGCCGCCCCGTCAATGACCACGACTGGGTGGTGGTGGGTGCCACGCCCGAGCAGATGCTGGAACTGGGCTATTTGCCCGTGGGCCGCGATTTTCCGGTGTTTCTGCACCCTGAAACGCGCGAGGAATACGCGCTGGCCCGCACCGAGCGCAAGAGCGGGCGGGGCTACCGGGGCTTTGTGGTGGAGAGCTCGCCCAACGTCACACTGGAAGAAGACCTCTCCCGGCGCGATCTTACTATCAATTCCATAGCTAGCAGCGCTGATTCAACGGGCGCTACCGTACTATTTGATCCATATCACGGCGTGCAAGACCTGCAGGCCCGGCTGCTGCGGCATGTGACCGACTCGTTCCGCGAAGACCCGGTGCGCATCCTGCGCGTGGCCCGCTTTGCGGCGCGTTTTACCGACTTCACCGTGGCACCGGAAACCATGCAGCTGATGCGCGAGATGGTGGAGCACGGCGAGGTGGACCACCTGGTGCCCGAGCGCGTGTGGCAGGAACTGGCGCGCGGCCTGATGGAAGCAAAGCCCTCGCGCATGTTCGAGGTGCTGCGCGAGTGCGGGGCGCTGCAGGTGCTGCTGCCCGAAGTGGCGCGCCTGTGGGGCGTGCCCCAGCCGCCCCTGCACCACCCCGAGGTGGACACCGGCGTGCACCTGATGATGGTGCTGGACATGGCCGCCCGGCTGAACGCGCCACTGGTGGTGCGCTTTGCCTGCCTGGCGCATGACTTTGGCAAAGGCACCACGCCAGCGAATATCCTGCCCCGCCACATTGGCCACGAGGAGCGCAGCGCCAAACTGCTGCGCAACGTGGCCGAACGGCTGCGCGTGCCCGTGGACTGCCGCGAAACCGCCGACGTGGTGGCGCGTGAGCACGGCAACATCCACCGCAGCGGCGACCTGGGCGCAGCAGCGCTGGTGCGCCTGCTGGAGCGCTGCGACGCCATCCGCAAGCCCGAGCGCTTTGCCGATGTGCTGCTGGCCTGCGAATGCGATGCGCGAGGCCGCCTGGGGTTTGAAGACGCCGCCTACCCGCAGCGCCCACGCCTGCTGGGGGTGCTGGCCGCCGTGCAAAGCGTGGTCACCCGCGACATTGCAGCCCACGCTGCCGCCCATGGTCTGGCCGGCCCACAAGTGGGTCAACTCATCCACCAGGCGCGCATTGAAGCTGTGGCGCAGTGGCTGCACAGCGGTGCATCACCTTCGCCAGAACCCCACGGGGCCTAGATCACGGCAGACGCGAGAGGCCGACAGCCCCCGGCAATATCGCTGTGGCTCGCGGATTCACACCACCGAGCGTATCCAGCGCACGATGTCCGCAGCCCCCAGCGCGCCCGAAATGCGCGCCACCTCGCGCCCTTGCTGGAACAGGATCATGGTCGGAATGCTGCGGATGGCATAGCGCGCCGCAATGGCCTGGTGGTCTTCGGTGTTGAGCTTGGCCAGGCGCACGCCGGGTTCCAGCTCGCGGGCGGCCTGCGCAAAGGCGGGCGCCATCTGTCGGCAGGGACCACACCACGGGGCCCAGAAGTCCACCAGCACCGGGATATGGCTGCGCGCCACATGCTTGTCAAAGCTGGTCGCATCCAGCTCCAGCGGCGCCCCTGTAAAAAGTGGCTGATGGCATTGGCCGCAATCGGGCGCGCTGCCCAGGTCGGCGCTCTGCACGCGGTTGGTGGTATGGCAATGGGGGCAGACGATGTGCAGGGCTTCGGTCATGGCGCGGCAAGGGTTAGGGGCAAAAAGCTTGCTGATCACATGGCGCCGCAGGTGCGCTGTTTCAAGAGTATGCGTTGCCATCTGCGGCCACCCCCGTTGCAACCGGTCGCAGACCTTGCGCGCGTTTACCAGCCCTGAATCCCCCTGGTGGCCGTGCCTGCATTGCAGCGTCTGCTATGGTTTGGCGCATGCAGCTGCTCCCCACACTGACAACTGCCCATGCGCTTTTTCTGGATTTCGATGGCACGCTCACCGAGCTGGCGCCGCGCCCTGAGGCGGTGCGCGTCGCCTCGGGGCTGATTCCCACGCTGTCATCGCTGCACGCCCAGCTGGGTGGCGCGCTGGCTATCGTGACCGGCAGGCCCGAAGCCGATATCGACGGATTTCTGGCGCCGCTGCGCCTGCCACTGGCGAGCGAACATGGGGCCCAATACCGCCTCTTTGACACTTCGGTGCCCGCCACCGCACCACCCGCCCTGGAGCCCGTCTTGCAGGCCGCCCAGGCCCTGGCCGCGCGCCACCCCGGCCTGCTGGTGGAGACCAAACGCGTGAGCGTCGCCCTGCACTACCGCCTGGCGCCCCACCTCGAATCCCTGTGCCACGACACGCTGGTGCAAGCCATGCGCGAGGTGGACGGTGTGGAACTGCTGCGCGGCAAATGTGTCTTTGAAGTGAAACCCCGTGGCGTTCACAAGGGCCAGGCCATCATCGACTTCATGACGCAGCCCCCCTTTGCGGGCCGCACGCCGGTCTTTGTGGGCGATGACGTTACCGACGAGGCCGGCTTTGCCGCTGTGCAGTCGCTGGGCGGCTGGGGCATCAAGGTGGGCGAAGGGCCCACCATGGCACAACACCGCTGCATGACATCAGCCGCACTGCGGGGCTGGCTGTCGTCTGCACGCACAACGCTGGAGCGCGAACGATGAACACCGCCACCACACACCCCCAAGCGGGCTCGCTCAACCTTGGGATGATCGGCAACTGCGCCATCAGCGCACTCATCGACGACCACGCCCGCATGGTGTGGTGCTGCCTGCCGCGCTTTGATGGCGATCCGGTGTTCAACGCCCTGCTGCAGCCCGGGGATGAGGGCAGCCACTTTGCGATCGAGGTGGAAGACCTGGCATCGGCCCACCAGTGGTACGAGCCGAACACCGCCATCCTGCGCACGCAGTTATTCGACAAGGCGGGACATGGCATCGAGATCACCGACTTTGCGCCGCGCTTTTACAATCGCTCGCGCTACTTCCGGCCCATGACGCTGGTGCGCCGGGTGCGGCCCATCCAGGGCGCGCCGCGCATCCGGGTGGCGCTCAAGGTGCGCTACGACTGGGGCCAGACCACGCCCGAGATCACGCGCGGCAGCAACCACATCCGCTATGTGGGCGAGGGCATGACACTGCGCCTGTCCACCGATGCACCGGTGTCGCATGTGCTGTCGGGCCAGGCGTTTGTGCTCACGCGCGAACACAATTTTTTGCTGGGAGCCGACGAAACTCTGGTGGACGGCATTGCCGACACGGCCCGCCACTTCGAGCAGGAGACCACGGCCTACTGGCGCAGCTGGAGCCGCGCGCTGGCCATCCCGCTGGAGTGGCAGGACGCGGTGATCCGCGCAGCCATCACGCTCAAGCTGTCGCTGTACGAAGAAACCGGCGCCATCGTGGCTGCCATGACGACCAGCATCCCCGAGTCCGCCCACAGCGGCCGCAACTGGGACTACCGCTACTGCTGGCTGCGCGATGCGTTTTTTGTGGTGCGCGCGCTCAACAGCATCTCTGAAGTGGGCACCATGGAGGACTACCTGCGCTGGTTGAGCAACGTGGTGGTGGAAGGCGGCGACGGCCACATCCAGCCGCTCTTTGGCATCGGGTTGGAGAAAGACCTGCCCGAAAGCTTTGTGCCCCAGCTGGCGGGCTACCGGGGCATGGGCCCGGTGCGCGTGGGCAACCAGGCGGCCGAGCATTTTCAGCACGACGTGTACGGCAACATCGTGCTGGGCGCGGCCCAGGCCTTTCATGACCACCGCCTGCTGCACCGCGCGGGCTTGGCCGAATTCAAGCGGCTGGAACAGGTGGGCGACAACGCCGTGCGCGTGTACGGCCAGCCCGACGCGGGCATGTGGGAGCTGCGCACGCGCGCCCGGGTACACACCTCGTCGGCCCTGATGAGCTGGGCCGCCTGCGACCGGCTGGCCAAGATCGCCGCCACGCTGCAGCTGGCCGACCGCGCCAGCCACTGGCAGCACCATGCCGACCGCATGCGCGCCGAGATTCTCGACCAATCGTGGTGCGAAGAACGCCAGGCGTTTGCCGAGAGCTTTGGCGGGCACGAGCTGGACGCCAGCGTGCTGCTGATGGCCGAGGTGGGTCTCATCGACCCCAAGGATCCGCGCTTTGTGAGCACCGTGGAGGCCATGGAAAAGAGCCTGTGCGATGGCCCCTACATGCGGCGCTACGAGGCGGCCGACGACTTCGGCAAGCCCGAGACGGCCTTCAACATCTGCACCTTCTGGCGCATCGACGCGCTGGCGCGCATTGGCCGCAAGGCCGAGGCGCGGGCCATCTTCGAGACCATGCTGGCCGCCCGCAACCCGCTGGGCCTGCTGTCGGAAGACACCCACCCCGACACCCGCGAGATGTGGGGCAACTTCCCGCAGACCTATTCGATGGTGGGCGTGATCAACGCCGCCGTGCGCCTGTCGGCGCCCTGGGACAGCGTGATTTGAGGCGCTGTCCGACAGCGGTGGGGACCGATCTACAACGATGATCGGTCCATGAGCCGCCTCGTCGTCATCTCCAACCGCCTTGCCGATCCGCGCAAGCCCGCCGCCGGGGGCTTGGCCGTGGCCCTGGGTGAAGCCCTCAACCAGACCGGAGGGCTCTGGTTTGGCTGGAGCGGCACGGTGGTGGAGGGCGGCACACCCGGCGAGAGCGAATTGCACACCCGCCAGGCCGGCCCCGTCACCCTGGCCACCGTGGACTTGTGCCGCGAAGACCACGACAGCTACTACCACGGCTACAGCAACAGCGTGCTGTGGCCGGTGTTCCATTACCGGCTGGACCTGGCCGACTTCAACGCTAGCTACATCGCAGGCTACCGCCGCGTGAACCAGATGTTTGCGCGCAAGCTGCTGCCGCTGCTGCGCGACGACGATGTGATCTGGGTGCACGACTACCACCTGATCCCGCTGGCCGCCGAGCTGCGCGCCATGGGCTGCAAGCAGCGCATCGGGTTCTTTCTGCACATCCCCATGCCGCCGCCGCTCATCATGGCGGCCATCCCGCAGCACGAATGGCTGATGCGTTCGCTGTTCGCCTACGACCTGGTGGGCCTGCAAAGCGAGGCCGATGTGGCGCATTTCACGCGCTATGTGCGCAACGAAGGAGGCGCCGAAGCGGTGGACGAAAAGCGCGTGCGCGCCTTTGGCGCCACGGTGGTGGTGCAGTCGTTTCCCATCGGTATCGACGTGGACGAATTCACGCGCCTCACGCACGCCCCCGACGCGGTGGAGACTTACGAGAACATGCGCGATGAGTATTCGCGCAGGCGCCTGCTGCTGGGCATTGACCGGCTCGACTACTCCAAGGGCATCCCGCATCGCGTGCGCGCCTTCCGCGAGCTGCTGGACCGTTACCCCGAAAACCGGGGCAGCGCGACGATGATCATGATCGCCTCGCCCAGCCGCGATGACGTGCACGCCTATGCCGACCTGCGCCAGGAGCTGGAGGGCCTGTGCGGCTCGGTCAACGGCGACTATGGCGAGCTGGACTGGATGCCCGTGCGCTACATCCACCGCATGGTGGCGCGCAAACGCGTGCCGGGCCTGTGCCGCGCCGCCGCCGTGGGGCTGGTCACCCCGCTGCGCGACGGCATGAACCTGGTGGCCAAGGAATATGTGGTGGCGCAAGACCCGGACAACCCCGGCGTGCTGGTGCTGTCACGCTTTGCCGGTGCGGCAGAGCAGCTGAAAGAAGCACTGCTGGTGAACCCCTACGACCCCCAGGGCATGGCCGACAGCATCCAGCAGGCGCTGCAGATGCCGCTGGCCGAGCGGCAGGCGCGCCACCAGAAGCTCATGGCGCGCATCAAGGAACACGATGTGCACTGGTGGCGCAAGGCATTCATGGATGCGCTGCAGGCCTCTGCGGACTGAAGCCATTGACACCCGTCACAGAGGGCGCTCAGACCTCTCCTGCAATCCCGCTCACACCCACTTGGCAATCAGGCTGACCACAAAGCTGAGCAGCACGGTGCTGGCCAGCGGAATGAACCAGTCGCGCCCAAACAGCTTGAACTTGAAGTCGCCCGGCAGGCGGCCCAGCCCCAGGCGCTGCAGCAGCGGCGACAGGCCGTTGATGAACACCAGCGCGAGGAAGATGACGATGAGCCAGCGGAGCATGGGGTGCCTGCGCAGTCAAAGCCGGTGCGACCGGTCTCCGCGCGAAAACCCCACGGGCTCCCACGCATCGCCCGCGCCCAGGGCCAACACCTTGAACAGCTCGCCCATTTCGTGCTCCATGATCAATTTGGCCGCTGTCGCCCGCTCCGCTTGCGCGAGCAGCTCCATTTTTGATAGCAAACCGCAGTTGATGAGAAAGTGCGCCTGGGTGGTGTAGCCCAGCACCTGCATACCCGCCTCTTGCGCGGCCAGAGCCATGGCGGTGAAGTTGACGTGGGCGGTGATGTCCTTGCGGCCCACATCGACGAGCGGGTCGCCGTCGGCCAAATGGCCCTGGTGGCACATCACCGTGCCCATATGACGCTGGGGGTGGTAGTACTCGTCTTCGCCAAAGCCATAGTCCAGCAAGAAGGCCCCACCCCGCTCCAGACGGTCGGCCAGCATGCGGATGAAGCCTTCGCCCTGGGCGTGGATTTCGGTCAGGTAGTCCTGCGGGCCTTCGATATCGATGGGCGGGCGCAGGTCGGTGGGGCGGTCGGCCCAGGCAAAACTGCCGTCTTCTGCCACCACCACACCGCGCTCGTGCCACACACCGCCTTGCTGGCCACCGTGGCGCGCCAGAAGTTGCACAGGCATGGCATCCAACACCTCATTGCCCACCACCACGCCGCTGAACTTTTCGGGCAGCGCATCCACCCAGCGCAGCTTGTGGGCGTGAGCGATCAGCTTAGCCTGCTGGCGGGCCCGCAGGCTGCCGGACAAGTCGACGATGGTGTAGCGCTGCACCTGGTCGCCCAACGCATCCAGCAACTGCAGCGCCAGCGCGCCGGAGCCTGCGCCAAACTCCCAAACTTCATGGGTGCCAGTGCGCTCCAGCGCCTCGCCCACCTGCACGGCCAGCGTCTGGCCGAACAGGGGCGTGAGCTCGGGCGCGGTCACAAAGTCGCTGCCCGATTCGGGCAGGGCGCCGAATTTGGTGGAGTCGTTGGCGTAGTAGCCCAGGCCGGGCGTGTACAGAGCCAAGGCCATGAAGCGGTCAAAACCCAGCCATCCACCCTCGGCGGCAATGGCCTGGGCAATGTGTTCAGCAAGTTCTTCAGTGAGGACAGTCATAATTCGCCCGCCGACAAAACGCCCTCTATGCACACCACATGAGCGATTCATCCAACCCTTCTAGCGCACAGCCCTCGTCTGAGGTCGTGCGTTGGTTACAGTCTTTGGCGCTGCCCTTGTGGGCGCGTGGAGTTCTGGTCATTGTATTTCTCGCCGTCATGCTGGGCGGCCTCGGGTTGGTGGTATGGGCCGTCTTCAACCGGGACAAAGAGTCCATGACAGCAGCCATCAGCCTGCTCACCGTAGCGCTGCCTGTCAGCCTTATTGTGATCGGGCTGGTGTTTGGTCAACGCAGCGAAAAACGCCTTGCCAACATTACCCATACCATTCTCGATAAGCTCATTCCTCAGCAAGTACAAGAAATTGCCTGCCAGTCACGAAAGCTCCAGCTCACACCACTTCTGCGCACGGGATGCAGAGCGACCTACACACTGACCGCACAGCAAGGACATAATTCACTCAAGTCTCCACTGCGGTTCAGCGTAGAGTTGAATGTGCGCAAGGTGAATGTGATGTTCAGCCTGCCTGACGCCATCCAACCTGCAGGGCCGCTGGATAAAAATCCGGCACTTTCGGCCTACCAGCATGTGATTGCCGGGGCCCAAGCAGAGGGCTACCGCTTGAACTCCGAGTTGGCAGAGTACGGCGGCGAAGATGGCGGCAGAGCCCTGCTTTTCTTCCGTGCTCTTCCTGATGATTTCTTGCTGCGCCCCATGGAAAAACTCTACTTTACACAGGATCTGGGTTTTTTTGTACGCGGCATCCTTGAAGCACAGGAAACAACCCCACCCTCTACAGCTGCACCCATTGCAAAACTCACATGAACAATAAAAACTGGGTTTTGATCACCGGGGGCGCCCACCGGCTTGGCCGAGAAATCGCCCTGGCTTTCGCCAAAGCGGGCTGGAGCGTTCTGTGCCACTACCGCACATCGAAAGACAGCGCACAGAAAACCCGACAGGAAGTGCAAGATGCTGGAGCAGACTGCCTGCTGGTGGACATGGATCTTGCCCAAGACAATGCGGCAGAGCTGCTGATGGATCAGTGCGTGCAGCTCACTGGACAGCCTCCGCAGTGCATCGTCAACAACGCTTCGATTTTCGAGGCGGATGACGCACCCTCGGCAACCGCCGAGGGACTGCAAAGGCACTTCCAGGTCAACACGGTAACTCCGCTGCTTTTGGCCAATGCCCTCTACAACCGAGTGCGCCAAGGATCTGGCGTTGCCCACGGGACACATTGCGTAATCCATGTGCTGGATCAGAAAGTGCACAACCTGAATCCCGATTATTTCTCCTACACCGTCAGCAAGCTGGCGCTGGAGCGCAGCGTGGCGCTGCAGGCGCAGGCACTGGCTCCCACAGTCAGGGTGTGTGGACTCTCGCCAGGACTGATGTATCTCAGTGGCCCACAAACCCAGACCAATTTCGACAAAGCCAGCTTGGTTAACCTAGTTCAAAAACGCATTGACCCCGCAGATGTGGCCCAAGGGGCGCTATTCATGGCACAAAACCCCAGCATCAATGGCTGCACACTCAGAACAGACAACGGCCAGCACCTCATTCCATTGAGCAGGGATGTGATGTGGGCCATCGAAGAGGCTGCCCATTAATGAACTCCATTCTTCTGGCCTTTGGAGCCATAGACCCACGACTGGCCACAGATTGCCGTGCACTGAGCCTGCGCCAGCATGAGGTGATGGTTCGCATTGGTGTACACGACTTTGAACGTACCGCACCACAGCGCATCTGGTTTGATGTGGATCTGTGCGTGAAGCTCGAACTGGCCCCTGCCACCCAAGACGACATCTCGGAAACCGTCGATTACGACTTTGTCCGGAAAACGATTTTTGAATGCGTCGGCGAGCGGCATCACGAATTACAAGAAACCCTTTGTGATGGGATTTGTGATGCATTGCTCCAGCGGCAAGAGATTCATGCCGTGCGTGTTTCCACCCGAAAGCCCGATGTCTACCCCGACTGCACGTCAGTGGGGGTAGAACGGGTAGCCATCAACCCCTGGTGACAAACGTGATCACCCCAACCCAGAACATCCCCCCACGTGCAGGTCTTCAAACCCTGACGCTGACCGGTTTGCGCTTCGATGCCAACCTGGGCATCCTTGAGCACGAAAAAATCGATCCGCAGCCGATCCAGGTCGATGCCGAACTGAGCCTGGGCGTGCAGCCCCTGGCCCCGCGCGACGACGACATCAGCCACGTGCTGGACTACCGCCGCGTGCGCCAGATCATCATTGACGAGTGCACCGCCGAGCACGTGAACCTGCTCGAGAGCCTGATCGGCAAGCTGGCCAACCGGCTGATGCAGCTGCCCGGCGTGCTGGGCGTGCGCGTGAAGATTGCGAAGCTGGAAATTTTTGACGATTGCGAAGTGGCGATTCGCATGGAAACGGGGCAGTGGTAAACCTATGAACGCAGTGATCAACAACCCCAATCCCACCACCACCGGCTGGACCGACGAGGCCGAAGCATCGCAAGAGCCTACGGCCAACGCAGCCCGCCTGAAAATCGAACGCGAAACCCACAAGCTGGAAAAGCGCCTGTGCCGCGAGGTGGGCAAGGCCATCGTCGACTTCAACATGATTGAAGAAGGCGACAAGGTGATGGTGTGCATGTCCGGCGGCAAAGACAGCTATGCGCTGCTCGACATCCTGCTCAAGCTCAAGGCCCGCGCGCCCATCCACTTTGACCTGGTGGCCGTGAACCTGGACCAGAAGCAGCCGGGCTTTCCTGAGCATGTGCTGCCCGAATACCTGGCCAGCACCGGCGTGCCCTTCCACATCGAGAACGAAGACACCTACAGCATCGTCAAGAAGCTGATCCCCGAGGGCAAGACCACCTGCAGCCTGTGCAGCCGCCTGCGCCGGGGCATTCTGTACCGCGTGGCCGATGAGCTGGGCTGCACCAAGATCGCCCTGGGCCACCACCGCGACGACATCCTGCAAACGCTGCTGCTCAACATGTTCTTCGGCGGCAAGATGAAGAGCATGCCGCCCAAGCTGGTCAGCGACGACGGCAAGCATGTGGTGATCCGCCCTCTGGCCTATGTGGCCGAGAAAGACACCGCCCGCTGGGCCGCGCACCGCAACTTTCCCATCATCCCGTGCAACCTGTGCGGCAGCCAGGAGAACCTGCAGCGCAAGCAGGTGGGCGAGATGCTGCGCGAGTGGGAAAAGCGCTTCCCCGGCCGCATCGAAAACATGTTCAACGCCCTGCAGAACGTGGTGCCTTCGCACCTGCTGGACGGCAGCCTGTACGACTTCAAGAACGCCCGTGCCACCGGCGTGGCCGACGAAAACGGAGACAAGGCGTTTGACAAGGAAGAGTTTGCGCCCGCGCCCACGCTGCCCGGTGTGCAGGTGGTGCAGATCGGTTGAGGAATCTTTGACCCAGCTTCACGCTCTGACTGCTTGAATCTATAGCCAGGCGGCCGTTCCCCCTGAAGGCCACCCCAGCCAGCGCGCTGCACCACTCACTGCAGCCATCCACCGCAACCGCTTCAGGAGACTTGCCATGATGACTTTGCAATGGAAGAAATGTGCCGTGCTGCTGGGCATGGCCGCTGTGCTGGCCGGGTGCGCCACCCACCGCGTGGTGGAAGGCGATGTACGCAGCTTTTCCAGGCTGCCCGCCGCTGTCACCGCCCAGCAGCCCATGACGTACCGGCTGGAGCGCCTGCCCTCGCAGCAAACGCCCTCGTTCGACCCCATCCTGGCGCTGGCCGAGCAAGCCCTGGCGCGCGCCGGGCTGCAGCGCAATGATGAAAGCGGCCAATGGGTGGTGCAACTGGGCGCGCAGGCGGGCTTCACTCCGCGCCGCGACCCGTTTGATGACCACCCGCACTGGGCCTTTGGCGGCCTCGGCTGGTATGGCGGGCGTGGTAGCTGGGGCATGAGCGGCCTGTGGCAGGTGGGTGCACCCGCCCCGCTGCACCGGCGCGTGGTCAGCATCGTGATGCGCGATGCGCGCACGCAGGAGGTAGTCTACGAAACCTCGGCCGTGCACGAAGACGTGTGGGTGTCTGACCCCGCGGTTTACGGCGTGCTGTTCGACGCCGCGCTCACCGGCTTTCCCCAGCCACCCCAAGGCCCGCGCCAGGTGCGCATTCCCTTACCGACCCAGCCCTGACATTGCATGGACGCCACCCGCATCATCGCCATCCGCCACGGAGAAACCGCCTGGAACGTGGACAGCCGCCTTCAGGGCCATCTGGACATTCCGCTGAACGACGTGGGCCTGTGGCAAGCCCGCCAGGCGGCGCTGGCGCTGGCCGATGAGCCCATCGACGCCATCTACAGCAGCGATCTGCAACGCGCCTGGGTCACGGCCCGCGCCATCGCAGAAACCACACAGGCGCCGCTGGCCGCCCACCAGGGCCTGCGTGAACGCAGCTTTGGCGTGCTGCAAGGCCACACCTTTGAAGAGCTGGAAGCCAAAGAGCCAGAACAAGCGTACCGCTGGCGCAAGCGCGACCCCGCCTTTGCACCCGAGGGTGGCGAATCGCTGATCGCGCTGCGCGAGCGCATCACCGCCACCACCCATGCCCTGGCAGCCCAGCATATGGGCGGGCAGATCGTGCTGGTGGCCCACGGCGGCGTGCTGGACGTGCTGTACCGCGCCGCCACCCGCCAGGACATTCAAGCCCCGCGCACCTGGCAACTGGGCAATGCGACCATCAACCGCCTGCTCTGGACACCCGATGGTCTCAGCCTGGTGGGATGGGCCGACACGCAGCACCTGGACAACGCCGTACGCGATGAAAACCACGCCTGACGCCCTCGCCGCCCTCATCGGCCAGCGGGTAGACCTGATCGACACCCCCGCCCTGGTGGTGGACCTGGACGCCATGCACCGCAACATCCAGCGCATGGCCGACTTCGCCCGCAAGCACCAGGTGCGCTGGCGGCCCCACGCCAAGATGCACAAGAGCGCCGAGCTGGCCTTGTTGCTGCAGCAGGCCGGGGCACAGGGCGTATGCGTGCAAAAGGTCTCCGAGGCCGAGGCGCTGGCCGCTGGCGGCGTGCTGGACATCACCATCACCAACGAGGTGATTGCCATGCCCAAGCTGCACCGCGCCGCGCGCCTGGCCACGGCCCTGGCCAGCCGGGGCGGCCGCCTGGGCGTGGCGGTGGACAGCGCGGAGGGCATCGAGCGCCTGGCCGAAGCGATGGCGCAGTCTGGCAGCGACGCGGGCATGGATGTGCTGGTAGAGATTGACGTGGGCCAGGGCCGCTGCGGTGTGCCGCCGGGCGAGCCCGCCGTGGCCCTGGCGCTGGCGGTGGCCCGCCACCCACGGCTGCGCTTTGCCGGGTTGCAGGCTTACCATGGCCGCGCCCAGCACTTTGCCAGCGCCGCCGAACGGCGCGAAGCCATTGCCCGCGCCGTGCAGCAGGCGGCGCACACGCGCGGCCTCATCGAAGCCGCCGGGCTGCCCGTGCCGCTGGTCACGGGCTCTGGCACCGGCACGCTGGTGAACGAAGCGGCCAGCGGGGTGTATGGCGAGCTGCAGGCGGGGTCGTTCCTTTTCATGGACGCCGACTACGCCCGCAACGAACGCGACCCCGCGCAGCCCGCGTTCGAGCACGCCCTGTTCGTCAAGACCCAGGTGATTTCCGTGCGCGACACCCATGCCGTGTGCGACGCGGGCCACAAGAGCCACGCCATCGACTCGGGCCTGCCCACCGTGGCCCATCTGCCTGCCGACCGGGCGTTGCGCTACGCCAATGGGGGCGACGAGCACGGCCTGCTGTACGCCGAAGGCGACAAGGCGCGCTTACCCGCCCTGGGCCGCATGCTGTGGCTGGTGCCCGGCCATTGCGATCCGACGGTGAACCTGCACGATTTTTTGATCGGCGTGCGGGGAGGGCTGGCGCAAGGCACGGTGGAGCGGATCATCAGGGTTGATGCCAGAGGTGCGCTGACCTGATCAGGGAAACAATCGGCGGACATTTTTGGTGTCCTCCATGAGCCCCAGCCAGATCATCGTCCTCGCCACCCCCGTCTTTCTGCTGCTGATCGCCATCGAGCTGGCCGTGGGCTGGCGGCGCCAGCGCAACACCTACCGGCTGGCCGATGCGGTCAGCAGCATCAGTCTGGGCATGCTCAGCCAGACCAGCGCGGCCTTCACCCACCTGCTGCGCATCGGCATCTATACCGCCCTGTTCGAGCATGTCGCGCTGTGGCGCAACGATGCCTTCTGGACCAGCCTGCCCGGCTGGCTGCTGGCGCTGCTGTTCTACGACTTTTGCTATTACTGGCTGCACCGCATGGGGCACGAATCAGCCGTGCTGTGGGCCGCGCACGCGGTGCACCACCAGAGCCAGGACTACAACCTGAGCACCGCGCTGCGCCAGACCAGTTCGGGCGCGCTGCTGGGCTGGGTCTTTTACGTGCCCATGGCGCTGGCGGGCGTGCCGCCAATAGTGTTCGGAGTGGTCGCACTGATCGACCTGCTCTACCAGTTCTGGGTGCACACCGAGCAGGTGGGCAAGCTCGGCTGGTTCGACCGCTGGTTCTGCAGCCCGAGCAACCACCGCGTGCACCACGCGGTGAACGATGCGTATCTGGATAAGAACTATGGAGGCATCCTGATCCTGTGGGACAGGCTGTTTGGCACCTTCAAGGAGGAGGATGCGCTTGACCGATGCGCGTACGGCACACGTGGGCTGCTCAACAGCTGGGATCCGCTGTGGGCCAACGCGCAGGTGTACGCCGGGCTGGCGCACGACAGCTGGCACGCACGTAACTGGGCAGACAAGCTCAAGGTCTGGATCAAGCCACCGGGCTGGCGCCCTGCCGATGTGGCGGAGCGTTTTCCCAAGCCCGCCTTCAGCATGGCGCAGATGCAGATCTTTCAGCCGCCCATGTCACGCGCGGTGCAGTGGTTTGCGCTGGTGCAGTTTGCGGTGCTGCTCACGGGGGTGGGCGCTTTTTTATGGCAGGCCGACACCGCACCACTGGCGCACAACGCCATCTGGTTTGCGGTGCTGCTGGTGGGGCAATGGGCTTTGGGCGCGGTGATGCAGGGGCGCATCGGCATGCTGATGGCACTGATGCTGCAAAGCGCTGCGCTGGCCACCGCCACCGGCGCGCTGGGGTTTACCGAATGGCACTGGCTGTTCAAACCGCTGACGATGATTTTTGCTCTTTTTTTAGTAGCTGCTAGCGCTTACTCAACAAGCGCCAGAGACCAATTTGATTCAAAGAACTGGCTTCTGCTGGCTGCCGCGTTGGCTGGATCGCTGGCGGGGGATGTGTTCCTCATGTTCCAGGGCTTTTTCATCCCTGGTCTGGTGAGTTTTCTGGTGGCGCATCTGTTCTATGTCGCGCTGTTCAAACGCGGGCAGGTATGGTTTCCCCACCGGGGGGTGCTGGCCGCCACGTTGGGCATTGGCCTGGGCATGTACGCCTTTTTATGGACGGGAGGCCTGCCCCCTGCCCTGCGCGTGCCGGTGGCCGCCTACGTACTGGTGATTGCGCTGATGGCCGCGCAGGCCATGGGCCGGGCGACCGTGCTGCGCAGCGGGCCAGCACTGCGGGTGGCGCTGGGGGCGGGGTGCTTCATGCTGAGCGATTCCTTGCTGGCGACCGACCGGTTTGTGACGCCCCTGCCATGGGCCCCGGTGTGGGTGCTGTCCACATACTACGCAGCGCAGATGCTGATCGTCAGCGGCTGGCTGGCGGGCGAGGCGCCCAATAAGGCAGTAGCCGGCACCCGAGGCTTCCCTGCTCGCGGCGCCAAGCAATTTTCAACCAAATCAGGCTCTAGCGCTCTTCTGTAAAGCGCAAGCAGCTATCAACTTAATAGCATCCACCCTGTCTAACACACCCGTGCGGTGCCGGCTCCACACCCTCGGTGATGGCCTCATCGCGCGCAATGCGGCCGTCAATCAGTTCCACCAGCCGGTCGCATCGCGCGGCCAGGCGCGGGTCGTGTGTGACGACCACAAAGCTCGTGCCCCGCTCGGCGTGAATGCGGCGCAGCAGGGCAAACACTTCAGCAGAAGAAGCCGTGTCAAGGTTGCCCGTGGGCTCGTCGGCCAGCACCAGCGGCGGGTTCATGACCAGCGCGCGCGCAATGGCCACGCGCTGCTGCATGCCGCCCGACAGCTCGGCCGGGCGCTTGTTCATGGCCTGGGCCAGGCCCACGGCGTCGAGCAGGCTGCGCGCATGGTCGCGGTGCGCGCGGCTGACGCGGCCTTCGGCCATGAGGGCGGGCAACGTGACGTTCTCCAGCGCCGAGAACGCTGGCAGCAGATGGTGGAACTGAAACACAAAGCCCAGCGTGCTACGGCGGCGCAAAGTCAGGGCCGCATCGTCCAGGCCCTGCACTTCTTCGCCATCCAGCCGAAAACTGCCGGACGTCATGCGCTCCAGCAGGCCCAGGATGTTGAGCAGGGTGCTCTTGCCCGAGCCCGAGGGCCCCATCAGCGCGATGAATTCGCCCCGGCGCACCTGCAGATTGATGCCGTGCAACACCTCGGCCTCGCTGGGGCGGCCCAGGTTGTAGCTTTTGCGCACGGCATCGAGCGCAATCAATTCAGGGGGCAGTACAGCATCCGCGGTGTTCATCCAAGCCTCACATGCGGATGGCTTGCGCCGGGGCCACGGCCGCCAGCACGCCGCACACCGAGGCAATCAGCGCGATCTGCAGCGCCATGGGCAGCGGCAAGGCAATTGAAAACAGCGGCAGGCCATCCGAGCCGCGTACGAAGTGGGTGAACACCCAGATCAGCGCCACCGCCAGCAGCAGACCAAGCACCGAGCCCAGCGCCCCCACTACGGCACCCTGCACCAGAAACACCCGCAGCACCTGGCCCCGCGTGGCGCCCATGGCGCGCAGGATGCCGATCTCGCGGCCCTTTTGCACGACAGACACCACCAGCACACTGGCAATGCCCAACACCACCACCGCCAGCACCACGCCCCGGATGATGGAGGTGCTGACGGACTGCGCGTTGAGTGCCGACACCAGCTGGGCATTGCTCTCTTGCCAGCTCTCGATCTTGTAGGGGAACTGGCTTTGCAGCTCTCGCGCCAGGGCTTGGGCCACCCACACGTCCTTGAGGGTCAGGTCCAGCTGGGTGGCGCCACCGGGCAGCGCCAGCAGGCTTTGCGCGGCACGCAGCGGCACGATCACGGTGCGCCGGTTCAGGTCTTTCACGCCCAGGTCCACCAGTGCGGTCACGCGCACCGAATCGCTGACCGAGCCACTCACACTGCCCGTCTGCACCGTGAGGCGGTCGCCCACGCGCACCCCCAGGTCCTGCGCCAACTCACGGCCTATCACCGCCTCGCCTGGCGCCAGCCGCGCGCTGCCGCTGACGACCTTGGAGCGCAGGCCCACCACGCGGTCATAGCGGTCCAGCTCCACCCCCATGAGGGCAATGGCTTGTGATGCCTCGCCGCGCAGCGCCAGGCCCGAGCCCGACACCATGGGTGAAACACCTGCCACGGCGGGCAACCCTTCCAGCAAACGGCACCAGCGCCTGCCAGTTGGCTACCGAGCGCAAGCGCTGCGCGCGCGGCTGGGTTTCTGTCAGCGCGGCAGCGTCTGGCAATGCCGGGGCGGCTGGGGTGACCAGATCGTCCGGCGCGCGCAGCGTGACGTGCGCCTGGGCACCCAGCGTTTTGGCCAGGGTGTTGGCCTGCAGGCCGCTGATGAGCGCCGAGATATAGGCAATGACGGCAACGCCCGCGGCCACGCCCACGATGATGAGCACGGTCTGCATGCGCCCTTCGCGCAAGAAGCGCAGCGCCACGCGAAACTCGAAGCCGGGCCAGATCCACATGGCGGCAGGCTCAACGGCCCATGGTGCCGGTCAACGCAGAGGCTGCACCGCCCCCCTGCGCACTGCCCTGAGACGCCGTAGTGGGCGCGGGCGATGACGTGGTCCATGGCACTGTGCGGGCACGCACGCGTTGACCGTCCTGCAAGCTCGCATGGCCGCGCAGCACCGTGTCGCTTTCCTTCAGGCCGCCAAGCACCTCGACCGCATCCAGCGTGCGCAGGCCCAGCCGCACGTTGCGTACCTGGGCGCGCCCATCCTGCAGCACCAGCACGCTGGCTTGATCGCCACCGGCCGGTCCGCGCAAAGCGGCCTGGGGCAGCACCAGGGTGCGCTCGCGCCGGGCGGTCTCCACCTCCACCGACAAGGTCATGTCTTCGCGCAAAAAGGCGGGGGCTTGCTCAATCGAAAACTTCACCTCAATGGCACCGCGCTGCGCATCCACCGCCGGCGCGATGGACAGCACGCGGGCTGCAAAGCGCTGCGCCGCAAACGCATCGGCCACCACCCAGGCCGGCTGACCCAGTTGCAGCTGTTCCAGAAATCGCTCGTCCACCTGGGCCACCAGCTGCGTGGGCCCGGCCAGCGCCAGGCTGAGCAGGGCCTTGCCCGGCTGCACGATCTGCCCAGGCTCCACCTCACGCACCAGCACGCGCGCATCGGCGGGGGCCACCAGCGTGGCTTGTGCCAGGCGGGCCTGTGCAGCCACCGTGGCCGCTTGGGCCAACGCCAACTGGGCCTGGGCCTGGGCCACCTCGGTGCCCGCATCGGCAGTGGCCTGCAGTTGTGCTTGCGCACCGAGCTGCTGCGCCCTTGCCACGTCCACCGCCCGGCGTGCCTCGTCAAGCTGCGCCGGGCTGTAAAACCCCTCGGCCACCAACTGCTGCACCCGCGCCAGGCTGGCACTGGCAGCTTGCAGCGAGGCATCGGCCTGCGCCCGCGCTGCTTGGGCGGCAGTGCGGCCCGTGCTGCGAAGGCCTTCCAGCCGCGCCTTTGCCTGGCGCTCCGCCGCAACGGCCTGGGCCAAAGCGGCACGCAATTCGTCGGATTCGAGCTGCACCAGCACATCGCCCTGGCGCACCGGTGCTCCCTCCATCACCCGCACCTGGGCCACACGGCCGGTGACGGTGCTGCCCACATCCACCCGCGACAACGTGGCGACTCGCGCTGAAAACTGCAGCGTGCGCACCAGCGGCGCCGACTGAACCACCAGCGCATCGACCTGCGGGCCGCGCAACGTGGCCGCGCCCATGGCAACCGCCGCCACCAAGACAGCAGCGCCCAGCGCCCAGACCAGCCAGCGTCGATTCACCCGACCACCCTGGCTGCCAGTTGCTGCGTTTTTGCTCATTCAGAAAACAGCCCACCGGCCGCTTGCGGTGGCGCCACCCCCAGGTGGCGGAACGCCGCCAGCGTGGCGATGCGGCCACGGGGCGTGCGCTGCAGGTAGCCCTGCTGGATGAGGTAGGGCTCAATCACATCCTCAATGGTGCCTGCCTCTTCCCCAATGCTGGCCGCGATGTTGTCCAGCCCCACAGGGCCGCCATCAAAACGGTGGATCACGGCTTCGAGCAGCTTGCGGTCCATCACGTCAAAGCCTTGCGGGTCCACGTCCAGCATGGCCAGCGCCTTGTCGGCAATGGATTTGGTGATGCGACCGTCGCCCTTGACTTCGGCATAGTCGCGCACCCGGCGCAGCAGCCGGTTGGCAATGCGCGGCGTGCCACGCGAGCGGCGGGCGATTTCAAAACCGCCCTCCTCGTCCATGGGCGCATTGAGCAGCCCCGCACTGCGCTGCACGATACGGTCCAGCTCGTCGGCCGTATAAAACTCCAGCCGCGCCACGATGCCAAAGCGGTCGCGCAGCGGATTGGTGAGCATGCCCGCTCGCGTGGTGGCGCCCACCAGCGTGAACGGCTGCAGATCCAGCTTGATGCTGCGCGCCGCCGGGCCCTCACCGATCATGATGTCGATCTGGTAGTCCTCCAGCGCGGGGTAGAGGATTTCCTCGACCACGGGCGAGAGGCGGTGGATTTCGTCAATGAAAAGAACGTCGTTCTTTTCCAAATTGGTGAGCAGGGCGGCCAGGTCCTTGGGCTTTTCCAGCACCGGCCCGCTGGTCTGCCGCAAGTTCACCCCCAACTCGGCCGCAATGATGTGGCTGAGCGTGGTCTTGCCCAGCCCGGGCGGGCCGAACAAGAGCACATGGTCCAGCGCCTCGCCCCGCTTGCGGGCGGCACCGATGAAGATCTCCAACTGCTCCCGCGCCTTGGCCTGCCCAACGTACTCCTGCAGCAGCTTGGGACGCAGCGCCCGCTCCAGCGCCTCTTCCTGCGGCGAGACGGGGGCGGCGGAGATCACGCGCTTGGCGGGGGCGGGAGTGAAGTCGTCGGTCTGGATGGTCATTCGGGCAGGCTTGCACGCACGGTTGAGGATTGCTGATTACAAACCGGGCGTCAGCCAGGTCTTGATGGCCAGTTGGAACGGCAGGTCGAACCGCCCATAGAAATCGCGGCCTGTAGGCGCCTGGCAGCTGGAAGCGCCGCCGTAGAGTTGGCCAACCACGTAGCGTTTCGCATCAATGGTTGAAAACAGTCCCGAGCCACTGCTGCCACCCTCTGTGGTGCCTGACACCCAGCCAACCGAGTAGTAACGCCCGTCTTGCTGGGTGCTGGGGAAACATTGCTCGTTGCTGCAGTAACTGAACGCTTCAACGCTCCCGGCGCTGGTCTTTTGCAGGTCACCGCGTGGATGGTGGATGCCCAAAACCGGCGAGGACTGCGTCACCTGCCCAAAGTACGAGCCCGCGTACACGACGCCCTGAGGCGGCGCACTGTTCAGGCGCATGAACGAGGTGTCGGTCTGCGAATCAGCAAACAGTAGCGCAGCGCCTCCGGTGACCTTTTGCGCGCCCGGGTTGGCACTGGCCGTGTTGCATGACGTGGAGCGGTAGAACCAGTCAGTGGTCAGCGTCGACGCAACGGTCTGGGTCGAAATGCAGTGGTGTGCCGACAGGAAGTACGGAATTCTGCTCGACGATATGTCGTTGAGCAGCGTGCCCGTGCAAAGGTAGCTGCCGCCTTCCTGCACGAAAATCATGCGTGCCACGGCGCGACTTTCTGCATTGAGCTCGGCCTTGCACGACACGTCGATGTTGCAGCTGCCCGACTCGCCCACCTTGGCAAACGACGCGGCCGTGGCCTGATCGGGCGAGACGAAGAAGTGCGAGAGCGTGGGCACGGCGATATCCAGCTCTTCCAGCCGTGCCGCCACCGGCACCTGCAATTCCAGCGTGGTTTCGGCGCCGCCAAAATCGGGCCCCCAGTAGGTGCGTGCGGCATCGCCCTTGTCACCCGCGTCCAGATTGCGCTGAATGGTGCGTAGCACCTCTTCGCCCGTGATCTGCACGGCATCGCCGCCCGCCTGGGCATAAAAGCGCAGCACGGTGCCGGCCGGCAAATTGCGCACCAACACCCCCAGCCGAACGCCATGCGCGCCCTCGGCCTTGAAGCTGACGGCCGCCCGCTGCAAGCCGCCGCCCACGGCCTGCCACTGGAGCTGGCCCAGCATATCGCGCGGCCTGGCGGTGGCGGCCACGGGGCGGGCCACACCGATCTGCTGCGGGGCGCCTTTGGCGAGCGCCGCACGTTCGGTGGCCTTTTTCTCAAACCCTTGAGCGCTGGGTAGCGGGCCGAGGTTCACGGGGGTGGCGACCGGCCCACCCGTGCGGCGCGCCACCGCCGTAGCCGACATTTGGGGGGCCAGCCTGGGAAGACCGGTATCCAGCGCCTCGATGCGGTCGGTAACCACGGGCACAGGTGTGACGGGAGGCGGCGGCGGTGCGGAAGGTGGTGCGGGAGTGAGGGGCGGGTTAGGCTGCTCCGGGGCCACCGGCGTGGACGGGGCCGGCGGTGCGGCTGGCGAGTCGCCGCCGCCTCCGCCACAGGCAGCCACCGCTAAGACCACCAACAGTCCGGCACCTTGAAGCAAAGCGCGATACATCATCATCTCAGTCATCCCCTTCTGGTTGAATCCCATCCACTACTTCGCCAGCGCCTTGAGCGCCATCTTGATCCCCTCGCTCACCCCCACCTCCGCGGGCAGCGCCTTGAGCGCCGCCGCCGCTTCCTTGTCGTTGTACCCCAAAGCCAGGAGGGCCTGCAGAATGTCGGCCTGCGCATCGCTGTTGGCGGCACCTCGCACAGCACCGATGTCCGCTCCCAGCTTGCCCTTGAGCTCCAGGAGCAAACGCTCGGCGGTCTTTTTGCCGATGCCCGGCACCTTCACCAGACGACCCGCCTCCTGCAGCGAAATCGCCTGCGCCAGATCGCTCACGCCCATGCCCGACAGAATGGATAACGCCGTGCGTGGGCCCACGCCGGAAATCTTGATCAGCTCACGGAATGCCTGGCGCTCCGGGGCCGTGGCAAAGCCGTAGAGCAGTTGCGCGTCCTCTCGCACGATGAACTGCGTGAGCAGGCTGACGCGCTCGCCCACGGCGGGCAGGTTGTAGAACGTGCTCATGGGCACATTCACCTCGTAGCCCACGCCGTGGCAGTCCAGCAGCACCTCGGGGGGATTCTTCTCCAGCAGGGTGCCGGTCAATTTGCCTATCATTGGAGTCCTTTGGCGCCGCCGCATGCCGATGCGGGTGGCGCCCTCGTTTTTGCCGTCATTGGCTTTTTTGCCGACTGGAATTATCAGCGTGATCCTGCGCCACACCTTCCTCCCGCACAACAACACCCGCCTGACCCACCTGTGCGGCCCGGCGGACGCGCACCTGCGCACCATCGAGGTGGCCTTGGGCGTGGGCATTGCCCACCGGCACGAGCAGTTCAAGGTGGACGGCCCCAAGGCCAAGGCCACGCAGGCGATGGAGTTGCTGCAGGCGCTGTACGAAATTGCCGAGCGCCCCATCCCGGAAGACCACCTGCAGCTGATGCTGGCCGGCGACAGCGACCTGCTGGACGCGCCCGAGGACGCCATCGTGCTGAGCACCCGCCGGGCCGACCTGCGCGGGCGCACGGCCACCCAGAGCCTGTACCTACAGAACATTGCCACCCACGACATCACCTTCGGCATTGGCCCTGCGGGCACGGGCAAAACCTACCTGGCAGTGGCCAGCGCCGTGGATGCCCTGGAGCGCAGTTCCGTCCAGCGCATTGTGCTGACCCGCCCGGCGGTGGAGGCAGGGGAGCGCCTGGGCTTTTTGCCGGGCGACCTGGCGCAGAAGGTGGACCCCTACCTGCGCCCGCTGTACGACGCCCTGTATGAATTAATGGGCCACGACAAGGTGCAAAAAGCGTTTGAGCGCAACGCCATTGAAATTGCCCCGCTGGCTTTCATGCGCGGGCGCACGCTGAACAACGCCTTTGTGATCCTGGACGAGGCGCAGAACACCACGCCTGAGCAGATGAAGATGTTCCTGACCCGCATCGGCTTTGGCTCGCGCGCGGTGGTCACAGGCGACGTGAGCCAGATCGACCTGCCCAAGGGTGCCATGAGCGGCCTGATCGACGCCGAGCGGGTGCTCAAGCGCGTCAAAGGCATTGCCATCACCCGCTTCACCAGCGCCGACGTGGTGCGCCACCCCCTGGTGGCGCGCATTGTGGATGCGTACGACGCGCCCCGCCGGGCCCTGGCAGCGCGTAGTTGATTATTTTTACTATTAATTTGATAGCTGCTTGCGCTTATTGGATAAGCGCCAGGTGCCAATATGACTCTGAACCAACTCTCGCTGTCCCTGCAATTTGGCAAGTTTGATGGCGTGGCGGAACACCGCGCTGTGCTGTCACGCCACAAGGTCACGCGCTGGATTCGCCACGCCTTGTCGAGCGACGCGGAAATCACCGTGCGCATTGTGGGCACCGAGGAAGGGCAGCAGCTCAACCGCGAATACCGCAAGAAAGACTACGCCACCAACGTGCTCACCTTCGACTACACGCAGGAACCTGTGGTGACGGCCGACCTGGTGCTGTGCGCGCCCGTGGTGGCGCGCGAAGCGGTGGAGCAGAACAAGAGTCTGGAAGAGCACTACGCCCACCTGCTGGTGCACGGCACCTTGCACGCCCAGGGGTGGGACCATGAAACCAGTGCGGAAGACGCGGACGAGATGGAGTCTTACGAAACCGCCATCATGCAAGAGCTGGGGTTTGCGGACCCGTACGCCAAGTAACCCGAAAAACTCAAGACCCAAAGAAGAGGCCCGGAAAAGGCCCGCCACCCACCGCGCCAGAGGCGGTGGGTGACGGTACTTTTCAAGACTCGCGCCGCTCAATCAAGCGGTTGATGCGCAAAGCCGCCAAGGTACACACCGCACCCGACAGCAAGTACACCGACACGGCGCCCAGGCCAAACTTGGCCGACAGCCCCAGCGCCACCAGCGGCGCAAAACCCGCGCCCAGCAGCCAGGCCAGGTCTGCCGACAAGGCCGCGCCCGTGTAGCGGTACTGGGCCGAGAAATTGGCAGTGACGGTGCCCGAAGCCTGCCCGTACGACAACCCCAGCAGTACAAAGCCCACCAGCAAGAACACGTTGTTGCCCGCAGACCCTGCACCCAGCAGCCAGGGCGCCGCAAAGCTGAACAGGCCAATCAACACTGCCATCGAGCCCAGCAGATTGCGCCGCCCGATGCGGTCGGCCAGCCAGCCCGACAGCATGATCGCCCCCGCGGCCAGGAAGGCGCCGACGATCTGCACGCTGAGCACCTCGGTAATGGACTGTTCGGAATACATGACGATCCATGACAGCGGGAACACCGTGGCCAGGTGAAACAGCGCAAAGCTGGCCAGCGCGGCAAACGCGCCAATCAGCACATTGCCGCCTTCATCACGCACCACCTGGCTCACGCTCACGGGTTGCAGCTCACGCTGCTGCAGCAGTTCGGCGTACGACTGGCCCACCACCAGGCGCAGGCGGGCAAACAGCGCCACCACGTTGATGGCAAAGGCCACGAAGAAGGGATAGCGCCAGCCCCAGTCCAGAAACTCTGCCGTGCTCAGGCTGCCGTACAGGTAGGAAAACAGGCTGGCAGCCAGCACAAAGCCCACCGGCGCGCCCAGCTGCCCGATCATGGCGAACCAGCCGCGCCGCTCTTGCGGCGCGCTCATCGCCAGCAACGAGGGCAGGCCGTCCCAGGTGCCGCCCAGCGCCAGCCCCTGGCCAATGCGCAAGATGACCAGCGCCACGATGGCCGTGCTGCCCACCGAGGCATAGCTGGGCAAAAACGCCATGCCCGCCGTGCAAGCGCCCAGCAGGAACAACGCCAGCGTGAGCTTGGTGCCCCGGCCCCAGCGCCGCTGCACGGCCATGGAAATGGCCGTGCCCACCGGGCGGGCCACAAAAGCCAGCGCAAAGATGGCAAATGCCATCAACGTGCCGTCAAGCCGCGACATAAACGGGAAGAGCAGCGAGGGAAACACCAGCACGCTGGCGATGCCGAAGACAAAAAAGTCGAAATATTCAGACGAACGCCCAATGATGACCCCCACCGCGATCTCACCAGGGGTGACGTCCTCATCGGTATGGGCACGTGCAAGGGAGACCGAACTTTCAAAGCCTGGAACAGGCAGTGCCGCAGAACCTGGGCTGTACATATTGACGCTCCTCAAGCAAGTGATACAGCTCCGTTCTACACGCCGCTCTCCCGCGCCACAAGTGAGCTTTCGCTAGGCTGCGCATAGGAAAACCCTGATTGCGCAGGGCGTTTTCGGCACTGCGGCAGATCAAGACTCCTGCGAAAGAGTGAAAAACAGTCGTGCGCCTTTGATGTTGGACAAAATGTCCAATCGACAAATTCGCTAGCCGTACTACATTGCGAACCCTCAGTCATTCGCGTTTACACCTAAACGCGCCTTTGTCGCGCTCTTCGCATGTTGAACACCCAAAAACTCCGCAGGCCCGCCGGGCTGGCAGCGATCGCACTGACAACCGGCCTGGCCGGTTGCAGCAAGGCCGTTGTCCTGAACCCGGCTGGTGACATTGCCGCCCAGCAGGGCCAGATGGTCATTACCGCCACCTTGCTGATGCTCATCATCATCGTGCCGGTGATCGCACTCACGCTGTTCTTTGCCTGGAAATACCGCCAGAGCAACACGGAAGCCGAATACGACCCCGAGTGGCACCACTCCACCACGCTGGAGCTGGTGATCTGGACTGTGCCCCTGATGATCATCATCGCCCTGGGTGCGCTCACCTGGATCGGCACCCACAAGCTAGACCCCTACCGCCCCCTGGACCGCATCGACGCGCAGCGCGCCGTGCCTGCCGACGTGAAGCCGCTCGAAGTGCAGGTGGTGGCCATGGACTGGAAGTGGCTGTTCTTCTACCCCGAGCAAGGCATTGCCACGGTGAACGAACTGGCCGCGCCGGTGGACCGCCCCATCCTGTTCAAGCTGACCGCGACATCGACCATGAACGCGTTTTACGTGCCCGACCTGGCCGGCATGATCTACGCCATGCCCGGCATGCAGACCGAGCTGAACGCGGTGATCAACAAGCCAGGCGTGTTCCACGGCATGTCGTCGCACTACAGCGGCGCGGGCTTCTCGGGCATGACGTTCAAGTTCCATGGCCTGAGCAATGAAGACTTCGCCCAGTGGGTGCAAAAAGCCAAGACCGAAGGCAAGCCGCTGGACAAGGCCACCTACCTGAACCTGGCCAAGCCCAGCGAGCGCGACCCCGTGCAGCGCTTTGCCTCGGTGGAAGAAGGCCTGTACGACAAGGTGCTCAACCGCTGCGTGGAAGAAGGAAAGATGTGTATGCACCACATGATGGCCATCGACTCCCTGGGTGGCGAAGCCTACATGCGCGCTGCCGGCCTGAACCTGCCCCAGGACGTGTGCACCGCACAGAACGCCGCCCAAGTGGTGGCCGCGCTTGAAACCCGCAACGCACCGGCGCAAACCTCCGGCGCCGGCATCCGTCAATGAGCCTCGCTATGACCCCTGAAAACGCAACTCCTGCCCACTGGGCACTGGGCCGCCTGAGCTGGGACGCCGTGCCCATGGCGCACGAGCCCATCGTGCTGTGGACCTTCATTGCCGTCGTGCTGGGCGGCATCGCCGTGATGGCGCTGATCACCAAGTTCCGCCTGTGGGGCACCCTCTGGCGCGACTGGATCTGCAGCATCGACCACAAAAAGATCGGGATCATGTACATGATCCTGGGCTTGGTGATGCTGCTGCGCGGCTTTGCCGACGCCGTGATGATGCGCCTGCAGCAGGCCATGGCCTTTGGCGACAACATGGGCTACCTGCCGCCGCACCACTACGACCAGATCTTCACCGCCCACGGCGTGATCATGATCTTCTTCGTGGCGATGCCGCTGGTCACCGGCCTGATGAACTACCTCGTGCCGCTGCAAATCGGTGCGCGCGACGTGTCGTTCCCGTTCCTCAACAACTTCAGCTTCTGGATGACCACCGCTGGCGCCGTGCTGGTGATGGTGTCGCTGTTCCTGGGTGAGTTCTCCACCTCCGGCTGGCTGGCGCTGTCCAACCTGGGCTCGCAAAGCGCCAGCACCGGGCTGGACTACTACATCTGGGCGCTGCAGATTGCCGGGGTGGGCACCACGCTCTCGGGCATCAACCTGATCGTCACCATCATCAAGATGCGCGCGCCCGGCATGAACCTGATGAAGATGCCCGTCTTCACCTGGACTGCCCTGTGCACCAACGCGCTGATCGTGGCGTCCTTCCCCGTGCTGACGGCCGCTCTGGTGCTGATGTCGCTGGACCGCTACGTGGGCACCAACTTCTTCACCAACGAGCTGGGCGGCAACCCCATGCTCTACGTGAACCTGATCTGGATCTGGGGCCACCCTGAGGTCTACATCCTGGTGCTGCCTGCCTTCGGCGTGTTCTCCGAAGTGGTGGCCACCTTCTGCCGCAAACGCCTGTTCGGCTACACCTCGATGGTGTACGCCACGGTGTGTATCACCATCCTGTCGTACCTGGTGTGGCTGCACCACTTCTTCACCATGGGTTCGGGCGCGAGCGTGAACACCTTCTTCGGCATCACCACCATGATCATCTCCATCCCCACGGGGGCGAAGATCTTCAACTGGCTGTTCACCATGTACAAGGGCCGCATCCGCTTTGAGCTGCCCATGATGTGGACTGTGGCGTTCATGGTGACGTTCGCCATCGGCGGCATGACCGGCGTGCTGCTGGCTGTGCCCCCAGCCGACTTCGTGCTGCACAACAGCCTGTTCCTGATCGCCCACTTCCACAACGTGATCATTGGCGGCGTGGTGTTCGCCATGTTTGCCGGCATCAGCTACTGGTTCCCCAAGGCCTTCGGCTACAAGCTCGACCGCACCTGGGGCGTGCGCTCCTTCTGGCTGTGGGTCGTGGGCTTCTGGGTCGCGTTCACGCCGCTGTATGTGCTGGGCCTGATGGGCGTGACCCGCCGCGTCAGCCACTTTGAAGACCAGTCCCTGCAGATCTGGTTCATCATCGCCGCCATCGGCGCAGCCCTGATCGCTGCCGGCATTGGCTGCTTCCTGATGCAACTGCTGGTCAGCTACCTCAAGCGCGACCAGTTGCGGGACGTGACCGGCGACCCCTGGGACGGCCGCACGCTGGAATGGGCCACCTCGTCGCCCCCACCTGCCTACAACTTCGCTTTCACCCCCGTGGTGCACGAAATTGACGCCTGGTGGGACATGAAGAAGCACGGCTACAAGCGCCCGCTCACCGGCTTCCAGCCCATCCACATGCCTGCCAACACCGGCGCGGGTGTCGTGATCTCGGGCCTGTCGCTGGTGTTCGGCTTCGCTCTGATCTGGCACATGTGGCTGCTGGCGGGCGCGTCGTTCGCGGCGCTGTTGCTGGCTTCCATCATCCACACGTTCAACTACAAGCGTGACTTCTACATCCCGGCCTCCGAAGTGAAGGCCACCGAAGAAGCCCGCACACTCCAACTGGCCCGCCATGTCTGAACTTCGCCTTAACGCTGGCGCCGCCGCAGGCGCCCTGGCCCCGCGCGAGTACCACCTCGCGCACGAGCCCCATCCCGAAAACGGCACCGCCCTGGGTTTCTGGCTGTACCTGATGAGCGACTGCCTCATCTTTGCCGCCCTGTTTGCCACCTATGGCGTGCTGGGCCGCAGCTATGCGGCAGGCCCCACCGGCGCGCAGCTGTTTGACCTGACGCTGGTGGCCATCAACACGGCCTTCCTGCTGCTGTCGTCCATCACCTTCGGCTTTGCCATGCTGCGCAAGCAGCAAAAGGACGTGAACGGCACCCTGCTGTGGCTGGCCATCACCGGCCTGTTCGGCCTGTGCTTCCTGGGTCTGGAGCTGTACGAGTTCTACCACCTGATCCACCAGGGCGCCACGCCCCAGCGCAGCGCCTTCCTGTCGGCCTTCTTCACGCTGGTGGGCACGCACGGGCTGCACGTCACCTTCGGTCTGATCTGGCTGGTGGTGCTGATGATTCAAATCAAGCAGCACGGCCTGATCCCCGAGAACAACCGTCGCCTCATGTGCCTGTCGATGTTCTGGCACTTTCTGGACGTGGTCTGGATCGGCGTTTTCACTTTTGTGTACCTGATGGGGGTGCTGTAAATGAGCGCACAACACACAACCCACGCAGCCCACGGCCACGGCGGGCATGACGACCACCACGACGACGGCCCGCACAGCACGCTGTCGGGGTACATGACGGGCTTCATCCTGTCCATCATCCTCACAGCCATTCCGTTCTGGCTGGTCATGGCCAAGGTGATTGCCGACCGCAACACCGCCGTGCTGGTGCTGGGCGCCTTTGCCGTCGTGCAGATCGTGGTGCACATGGTGTACTTCCTGCACATGAACGGCAAGATCGAAGGCGGCTGGACCATGCTGTCCACCATCTTCACCGTGGTGTTCGTGGCCATCGCGATTGCGGGCACGCTGTGGGTCATGTTCCACATGAACGCGAACATGATGCCCGACCATCCGCAGATCGCCCCCGCCGGGCAGCAGGCCCCTGCCGCTGGCGGCACCCACCACACGGCGCCCTGACGCGGGAGCTGGCCGTGGCACACGCTGCAGCGCTGCCCCGGCGCCCGCATTCCCCGCTGATCCTGGCGATGCTCACTGCGGTGGGCATCGCCCTTTTTCTGGGCTTTGTGGCGCTGGGCGCATGGCAGGTGCAACGCCTGTCCTGGAAGCTCGACCTCATCGAGCGCGTGGACCAGCGCCTGAAGGCCCCGCCCCAGCCCTTACCCCCGCCTGTGCAATGGCCTGAAGTGACGGCTGCGGCATATGAATACCAGCCCGTGCGCCTGCAAGGCCAGTGGCTGGCCGACAAGACCGTGCTCACCCAGGCCACCACAGCCCTCGGCGCCGGTTATTGGGTGCTGACCCCGCTGCAAACCAGCGAGGGCACCCAGGTGCTGGTCAACCGCGGGTTTGTGCCCCAGGACCAACGCGCGCGCTGGCAAGGCGGAGCAGGTGCCGATACATCTGCCAGCACACCCGCCACCGTGGTGGGCCTGCTGCGCATGAGCGAGCCCGGCGGCGGCTTTCTGCGCAGCAACGACCCCGAGCAACAGCGCTGGCATTCGCGCGATGTAGCGGCCATTGCGCAGGCGCTGCAACTGGCACGCCCAGCGCCTTTCTTTGTGGACGCAGGCCTGCCCTCGCTCAAAGCCCCCGCGTCGGCCGACCTGCCCCCGGCGCAAAGCGGCCCCTGGCCGCGCGAGGGGCTGACGGTGGTGCGCTTTTCCAACAGCCACCTGGTGTATGCGCTGACCTGGTTTGGATTGGCACTGATGGTGGTGGGGGCTGCGGTGGTTGTGGCACGCTACGAATCCAGGCTGCGTGCGGCCTACCGCAGCCACACCACCCATGAACCGCAGCACATTCTCTAAAGCCCTCCAGCAGCCCGTGAGCAAAGCCAGTTCGGCCAACACCTCGGCCGGGCTGCGCAACCTGCACCAGCTCATCCAGCTGCGCTGGATTGCCGTGGTGGGGCAGCTGCTCACCATCCAGGCCACCCACTACAGCCTGGGCCTGCCGCTGCCTTTGCAGGCCATGCTGTCCATCGTGGCCGGCATGGTGGTGTTCAACATTGCCAGCCTACTGCGCTGGCGCACGCGCCGGGGCGTGCACGATGTGGAGCTGTTCATCGGCCTGCTGATCGACGTGGCCGCCCTCACCGCCCAGCTGTACCTGAGCGGCGGCATCGGTAACCCCTTCGTGTTCCTGTACCTGCTGCAAATTGCGGTGGGGGCCATGCTGCTGCGCGGTGGCTACATCTGGTCCATCGTGGTGGTGGCATCGGCCTGCGTGGTGCTGCTGGCGCAACACAGCCAGCCCCTGCCCCTGGCCACCAATGTGCATGACGGCTGGGCCAGCCCCTACGTGCTGGGCCTGCTGGTGTGCTTCATGCTCAACGCCATTTTGGTGGTGGTGTTCATCACCCGCATCAGTCATAACCTGCGCCGGCGCGATGCGCGCCTGGCCGCCGTGCGCCAGCGCGCGGCAGAAGAAGAACACATCGTGCGCATGGGGCTGCTGGCATCGGGCGCCGCGCATGAACTGGGCACGCCGCTGGCCACTATGGCCGTGATCCTGGGCGACTGGAAGCGCATCCCCGCGCTGACGCAGGACCCGGTGCTGCAGGAAGAAATTGCCGAGATGGAAGCCCAGGTCAAGCGCTGCAAGACCATCGTCAGCGGCATCCTGCTGTCTGCCGGCGAGGCGCGCGGTGAATCGTCGAGCCAGACCACCGTGCGCCAGTTTCTGGACACCCTCGTGCAGAACTGGCGCGCCACGCGCTCGGTGGACACCTTCGTCTACGACAACCTGCTGGAAGGCGACAGCCCCATGGTGGCCGATGCCACCCTGGAGCAAATGGTTTTCAATGTGCTGGACAATGCCCGGGATGCATCGCCGCACTGGGTGCGCTTGCAGGCGCAGTGCGATGCCGATGCGTTGCGAATCGTGGTCACCGACCGGGGCCCCGGCTTTTCGGCCGCCGTGCTCCGCCACATCGGCACGCCCTACCAGTCCACCAAAGGGCGGCCGGGGGGCGGCCTGGGGCTGTTCCTGTCGATGAACGTGGCGCGCACCCTGGGCGGCAGCGTGGTGGCACGCAACCGCCCCGAAGGCGGCGCCGAAGTCACCATCACGCTTTCGCTGGCTGCCATCACCCTGCAAGACACCGACTCGGAAGACCATGGACACTGACCGCCTGCTGCTGATCGTGGAAGACGACGAAGCGTTTGCCCGCACGCTGGCGCGCTCGTTCGAGCGGCGCGGTTACCAGGTGCTGCACGCCGAGGGCATCGCCCGCATGGAAGAGCTGCTGGTCGTGCACACGCCGCAGTACGCGGTGGTAGACCTCAAGCTCAAGGGCGAAGCCAACGGCCTGGCCTGCGTGCGCGCCTTGCACGCGCACAGTCCGCAAATGCGCATCGTGGTGCTGACCGGCTTTGCCAGCATTGCCACGGCGGTGGAAGCCATCAAGCTCGGCGCGGGGCATTACCTGGCCAAGCCGTCCAACACCGACGACATCGAAGCCGCTTTTGCCCTGCAGGAAGGCAACACCGAGGTAGAGCTGACCAACCGCTCCAGCTCCATCAAGACGCTGGAGTGGGAGCGCATCCACGAAGTGCTGGCCGAGAGCGACTTCAACATCTCTGAAGCCGCGCGCCGCCTGGGCATGCACCGCCGCACCCTCAGCCGCAAGCTGGGCAAACAGCGGGTGTGAGAAGCTGCTCAAAAGGCGCTGCGCACCCGGCCGCATCCCCACCTTTTTGAGCAAAACACCTTTACGCCCGCCAAGCCGCCTGAAGGCCCGGGGCAGCTTGCAACTCTCCTAAGATCCAGCCATCTGGCGCCAAAGCAGCGCCACCGCCCATCTGCCCCTGGAGAAGACATGTTCGATAGCGCCCTGTTGCTGGCTGCCGCGTTTGTGGCCGGTGCACTCAATGCTGTGGCCGGAGGCGGCAGCTTCCTCACCCTGCCCGCCCTGGTCTTCACAGGCGTGCCGCCCGTGGTGGCCAATGCCACCGGTACCGTGGCCCTGCTGCCCGGCTACATCGCCGGGGCCTGGGGCTTTCGCGAAGACACCGCCCCGCCACCGGGGCTGTCGATGCGGCTGCTGGTGGTGCTGTCGCTCATCGGTGGTGCGGCGGGCGCGGCGCTGCTGCTCATCACGCCGGATGCCACCTTCCGCCGCGTGGTGCCCTGGCTGCTGCTGGCGGCCACGGCGCTGTTCGCCTTCGGCCCACAGCTGCGCTCCATGCTGGCGGGCGGCAAGCCGTCTACCGCCAAGGCCACGGTGGGCGTGCTGGCGGTGGCGGCCTATGGCGGCTATTTCAACGGCGGGCTGGGCATCTTGCTGCTGGCCTTGTTCGGGCTGCTGGGGCAAACGCAGCTCAACGCCATGAACGGCTTGAAGAACTGGGTCTCGGCCCTGCTCACGGCCATTGCGGTGGTCATCTACGCCGCAGGCGGCGTGGTGCAGTGGCCGCAGGCGCTGATGATGATGGTGGCCGCCACCGCAGGCGGCTACGGCGGCGCGCGCGTGGCACGGCGCATTCCCGCCCCCTGGTTGCGCGGCGGCATCGTGGTCACGGGGCTGGTGATGGCCGGGCTGTTCTTCTGGCGGCAATAAGCAGGCTACAAACCAAATCAGGCTCCAGCGCTTATCTGACAAGCGCAGGCAGCTATCAAATTTGAAGTTCCATCAATCGCCCGCCTGGTCAGCGGGCGCGCTCGCATCTGGCGAATGCACTTTGGCAAACGTCAAAATCACTTCACGGATCAGCTTGCGCTGCGGGGCGGGCAGCTGCAAAAACGCGTCAAACGTCTCACGCTCCAGGTAGCCCACGCCCTCTTGCCAGCGCTGGTGGTGCTCCCGCACCGACTTGCGCACCGTGCCGCCAAAGCGCAGCACCTCCGGCTCGACCTTGAGCACCTGGGCCAACACGATCAACTTGTCTTGTGCTGGAATGGACTCACCGCGCAACCAACGCGACACGGCCTGAAAAGTCACTGACCGCCCCCAATAGTTGGCATTGAACAAATTGAGCAGCACCGCCGGGCGCGGCTCCAGCCCCGCAGCGCGCATAGCCGCTTGCAGGCGTTCGGCAAATTCCAACTTCTGGTCCATGCCGAAACGTTAAATTTCGGTTGAATTTTGATTGAACTTTGTGTTGTACGATCAATTGAATTATTCATTCAACTATCGATTGAATCGGCTGCCACCAGGCCCGCCGCGCACAACACTCCATGCCCAAGTCCCTGCTTGAACAACTCCCCGACATCGTGGCCCAGGGCCGCAAAGAAGCCGAAAAAATCCTGGAGAGCATTGAGAGCCGACACCGCGTGACCCTGCAAACCCGCGAAGTGGTACTGCCCGCCAAAGACGCAGCCGCCACCGACTGGATTACCGCCCAAGCCCGTGCCGACCGGCGCGAGGTGTTTGCACCGGGGCAAGGCAGTTTGCTGGCGACTGCGCAGCCCATGCTGGGGACGGCACAGGCCGAAGCCCCCTGGGCCAACCGCCTGATCTACGGCGACAACCTGCTGGCCATGGCCGCCCTATTGGCGGGGGACGAGCACACGCCCAGCCTGCGCGGCAAGGTTGATTTGATCTACATCGATCCACCGTTTGACAGCAAGGCCGACTACCGCACCAAGGTAACGCTACCGGGCCTGGAGCTGGAGCAGAAGCCCACGGTGATAGAGCAGTTTGCTTATTCCGATACGTGGAGCGACGGCACGGCCTCGTACCTCGCCATGATCACGCCGCGGCTGATCCTGATGCGGGAGTTGCTGGCGGACACCGGCTCCATCTATGTGCATCTGGATTGGCATATCAGCCACTACGTCAAGATTGTTCTGGATGAAGTCTTTGGAAAAAACAACTTCCGCAATGAAATTGTTTGGAGCTACTTCGGTTTCAAACGCTCCACAGCGAAAAAATTTCCTCAAAAACATGACCTACTTTTCTCCTATGCAAAGGGAGAGAACTACACATGGAAAACTCAATACAAGCCGCATAACCCTGAATACCTGAAGCGATTCAGACCTGACGAGACGGGACGGCTTTGCCGGAGCGATGTGAACCCTACAGGGGGAGGCAGTCGAAAAATTTACTTGGACGAAGTAGAAGGCGACATCGTTGACTCTGTTTGGGACGACATTCCGCCTGTCAATCCGGTCGCCAGTGAGCGTGTGGACTACGCGACACAGAAGCCCGAAAAACTGTTGTCGCGAATTATTGAGTCTTCGTGCCCTCCGGAAGGAATCGTCGCTGATTTCAACGGCGGCTCCGGCACCACGGCCGCCGTCGCCGAAAAATTGGGCCGCCGCTGGATCACCACCGACCTGGGTAAACCCGCCTGCATGATCATGCGAAAGCGCCTGATCGACCTGGAAGCCAAGCCCTTTCTGTACCAGGCCATTGGCGACTACCAGGTCGAGGCCGCCAAGGCCACGCTGGGCCGTGACTTCCGCATTGGTGACCTGTCGCACATCGTGCTCTCGCTCTACGGCGCACTGCCTTTGCCTGCGGATGTGAACCCGCAGCGCAACCTGGGCCAGATTGCGGGCGTTGAGCTGGGTGGCAAGCGGGGCAGCAAAACGCTGGTGCTAGCCGATTCGCCCAACAAACTCACGGGTCTGGCGACCCTGAAGAAGGCGATTGCCCAGCGCGACAACCTGCTGGGCGGCTGGGACCGCGTGGTGGTGCTGGGCTGGAACTTTGAGCCCAGCATTGGCGAGACCATCACCGCGTTAAACGACTCGCGCCTGGAAGTGCTGGTGATTCCGCCCGACCTGATGGACCGGCTCAAGAAGAAAGGCGGCATCGACAAGCTGCGCGGGCAGGTGCGTTTCTCCAGCCTGCAGTACCTCACCATCCACCCGATTGCGCGCAAGACCGACGGTAATACCGAAACCCTGACCGTGCAGCTGAAGAACTACGTGCTGCTCTCGCCCGAGGCCATCAACCTGGACGACGCAAACCGCATCAAACTGCAGCAGATTGCCAACGCCGAGCCGCTGGCCCTGATCGAATACTGGGCGGTGGACCCGGACTACGACGGCAAGGTGTTCCGCTCTGTGTGGCAGGACTACCGGGGCAACACGGCCAACGATGCCGACGCTCTGCGCGTGGTGACCACCGCGACCGTCACCGCACCCGCCAAGGCAGGGCCACGCAAAGTGTGCGTGCGGGTGGTGGATGTGTTTGGCTTTGAGGCCGAGGTGGTGACGACGGTAGGTGCCGTATGAGCAGCAAGACCGATGACCAACTGGCCCTGGCCGCAGGCCTGACCGCCAAAACCCAGCAGCTCTGTCTGGGGCTGGAGTCCGGCGCAGCGGACATTCTGGAGCTGGTGACCCCCACCACGGCGGAACTGCTGCTGTGGTGGTTTGGCGAGGACATGGTGTTAGCGCGGCAGGGATTGAATTTCCACGCCGGGCAAAAGCAGGCTATTTTGAACGCCATTGTTGCGCACGAGGTGCTGGGGCAGGAACGCGACCACTGGACGCTGCTCGACCTGTACCAAGCCTGCGCGCCCGATGCGCTGCTGACGGGCAACCGCATGAACGAGGTGGCATCCCCCAAACACGCCCACCCCAAGTACTGCTTCAAGATGGCCACGGGCACGGGCAAAACCTGGGTGATGCAAGCGCTGATGGTGTGGCAGTTGCTGAACAAGACGGCAGCGCTGGCCGAGGGTATCAACGATGCACGCTTTACCCGCCAGTTCATGGTGGTGGCGCCGGGGCTGATCGTGTACGAGCGGCTGCTGGATGCGTTTTGCGGCAAGCTCGTGGCGGGTGGTGTGGGTGGCTCAGGGCGCGATTTCAGCACCTCCGACATTTATAAGTTTGCTGACCTGTTTGTGCCTGAGGCCTACCGCGATGCGGTGTTTGCCTTTGTGCGCGGCAATGTGTGCAGCAAGGCCGAGATTGGCTTGAAAGCCACCGGCAACGGCATGATTGCCATCACCAACTGGCATTTGCTGGCCGAGGGTGAGGTGTTGGATGACGAAGTGGAAGACGTGGAGGCCTTGGGCGCGCCGCTGGACCCGCACCTGGTGGTGGGTGCCGTGCTGCCGCTGACGCCAGGCCGCGCCACAGGCAACAGCCTGGATGTGCTGGACCGCCGCTATGCGCGGGGCAATGTGCTGGAGTTTTTGGCGGGCTTGCCCGAGCTGATGGTGTTCAACGACGAGGCGCACCACATCCACGAGTTCAAGCGCGAGGGTGAAACCACCGAGGTGGAGTGGCAAAAGAGCCTGAGCCGCATTGCCGCCACCAAGGGGCGACGTTTTGTGCAGGTGGACTTTTCGGCCACGCCGTACAACGACGTGGGCAGCGGCAAGAACAAACGCAAGCTGTACTTCCCGCACATCGTGGTGGACTTTGACCTGAAGAGCGCCATGCGCGCCGGGCTGGTGAAGTCGCTGGTGCTGGATCGACGCAAGGAGATTGGTGCGCTGCCTTTGGAGTTCAAAGCCGAGCGGGACGAATCGGGCAACCCCACGCTGAGCGAAGGCCAGCGTGTGATGCTGCGCGCAGGCTTGAAGAAGCTGCGCAAGCTGGAGGCGGACTTTGCCAAGATCGACCAGAGTCGCCATCCCAAGATGCTGGTGGTGTGCGAGGACACCACCGTTTCGCCGCTGGTGGCAGCCTTTCTGCAAGATCAAGAAGGTCTGAACGAGGATGAGGTGATGACCATCGACTCGGGCAAGAAGGCCGAGCTGGGCGAGAAGGACTGGGCGCCTGTGCGCGAGCGCCTGTTCAGCGTAGACAGCCACGCCACGCCGCGTGTGATCGTGAGCGTGCTGATGCTGCGCGAGGGCTTTGACGTGAACAACATCTGCGTCATCGTGCCGCTGCGTTCCAGCCAGGCGCAAATTCTGTTGGAGCAAACCATTGGCCGGGGCCTGCGCCTGATGTGGCGGGACGATGAATACACCGACCTCAAACGCGAGAACCGAGAGCGCATCAACGCTGGGCAAGAGCCAGGCAGTCTGATCGATGTGCTCTCCATCGTGGAGCACCCGGCGTTTCAGTCGTTTTACGACGAGCTGCTGAACGAAGGCTTGGCAGGTACCACGGGGGACGATACCGACGACACCTCCAGCACGGGTGATGTGCTGGCGGCGGAGCTGCGTGAGGGGTTTGAAGCGTTCGACTTTGGCATTCCCTTCATCTTGCAAGAGGCGGACGAACTCCACGCCCACGATGGATTGGAGATCTCCACCTTGCCCGCGTTCACCGCCATGAATGTGGAGCAGCTCACCGGCCTGCTGGGCAAGGGCGACACCTTCATTTCGCAAGACCTGCAAAGCGCCACGCTGTTTGGCGACTACCGCGTGGATGGCGCGGTGATGAACGTGGGTGGTTACAACGAATACCTGTCGCGCCTGACCCGGCGCATCAGCCAAGCGCTGAGTGAGCCCATGCCCAAGAGCAACAAGATCGCCACACACTTGGCCAAGCCGTATTTGCAGGTCAATACGGCGGAGCTGACGGGTTGGCTGGACGACTACATCTGGACGGCATTGTTTGGCACCACCTTCAACCCGCTGGAGGGCGAAAACTGGCGCGTGTTGCTGCTGCAACCGGTGGTGGACCACATCACCAAGGTGTTTGCGGTGGCCCTGCTGGAATCCGAGCAAAAGCACACCACCGGCCAGACCGAAGTGCACCTGCGCATGCTGAGCGAGGTGCCCAAGCTGATGCTGCGCGAGAGCCATTCGGTAGAGGTGAGCAAGTGCATCTACACCCGGCTGGGCTGGCCAGCCCGCAACGGCGGGCTGGAGCGCGCCTTCATCCACTGGGCGCAGGCCGACACGCAGGTGCAGGCGTTTTGCAAGATCAGCGAAAACCGGCATACCTTTGCGCGGCTGCGGTATGTGAAGGAAGACGGCTTGCCCGCGTTCTACTCGCCCGACTTTTTGGTGCGCACGGCGGGTGCGGTGTACCTGGCGGAGACCAAGGCGCAGCAGCAAACCGCGCACCCCAACGTGCAGCGCAAGCGCAAGGCCGCGCTGGCGTGGTGTGAGCGCATCAACGCCCTCACGCCAGAGCAGCGCGGCGGCCCGCCATGGCACTACGTATTGCTGGCAGAAAACGTGGTTTATGAGTGGCAGGCCAAGGGTGCGCGGCTAGCCGAGTTGCTGGACTACGCGCGACTGCGGCCTCTGGCCAACGCATCGTTGCAAACCAGCTTGATTTGAGAAAAATCAGGCTCCAGCGCTTATCTGGCAAGCGCTGGCAGCTATCAATTTGATACTAAACCGTGGCCGCTGGCGCGATCCGCATCGGAATGGTCACCGGCCCATCGTTGACCAGGTGCACCTGCATATCGGCCGCAAACTGGCCGGTGGCCACCTCGGGGTGCAGCTTGCGGGCCTGGGCCACGGCGTAGTCGTACAGCCTGCGGCCCTCGTCGGGCGCTGCGGCCTGGGTGAAGCTGGGGCGGTTGCCGCCGGTGGTATCTGCCGCGAGGGTGAACTGGCTTACCAGCAGCAGGCCACCGCAGGCGCCCTGCCCGTCCAGATCCTGCACGCTGCGGTTCATCTTGCCCGCGTCGTCGCTGAAGATGCGCAGCTTGAGAATTTTGGCCAGCAGCTTGTCGGCCTCGGCCTCAGTGTCACCCCGCTCGGCGCACACCAGCACCAGCAAACCTGGGCCAATGGCGCCCACCACGGCACCGTCCACTTCCACGCGGGCTTGCCGCACCCGTTGCAATACAGCGATCAAGAAAAGCCTCTTTGTCCAACACAGTCCAGCGTGCGATTGTGCCGCCAAGCAGCGCCGTGTTTCACCCCGCGCGGGCGCCTGCGGATTGCGACGACTGCGCTGCACGCTTTTCTTCATGGATCAGTGCCTGCAACGCCACCACACCGCAGCCCAAGACCAGCGCCGTGACCACCAGAGCCCCGTGGTAACTGCCGCTGGTCGTGGCGATATAGCCCGCCATGGCGGGCGCAATGATCTGGGCCACGCCGTAGCTCAGAGTCATCCGCGCCATGGCCTTGGCCGGGTTGGCCGGAAAGCAGCGTCCGATCAGGGTGAGCGTGAGGCTGACGATGCCCACAAAGGTGGCCCCAAACAGCATGGCGCCGCCCACGTTGAGCAAAGCGTGGTCGGTGGCGATGGGCATGAGGACGGAAACCATCTGCAAGCCAAAAGCCATCATCAGCGCGCGGACCTGCCCCACTGCATCCGCCACGCGGTCCCACAGGAAGCACGACGGCGCTGCCGCCAGCCCCACAATCACCCACACCCACCCGCCCTTGTCGGCCAGCAAAGGCAGCTTGACCAGGATGGCCACCGTGTACGTGGCGCCCATGGCAAAGCCAAAGCCTGCGCAAAAGTAGGCGGCGATGAGCAGCCACATCCAGCGCCGGGGCGGTGTGGTGGATGTGGATGCAGCCTGAGCGGCTGCAGGCTGCACGGGCACTGGCGGCGGCATCCAAAGCCATGCGGGCCCAAAAAAGGCGATGCCGAGCAACCCGAGGCCCAGCCACTGGCGGTCCCACGGCAAGCCTTGCACCAGGGCCGTCACCGCCACGCCAGAGACGGCGATGCCCAAGCCGAGCCCCACAAAGTGCAGCCCCAGCTGCGGCCGGTGCCCCTGCCGAATCAGCCAGTTGAGTACCAGGCCCGACGCCAGCAGCAGCCCCGCCGTGCTGGAAAACCCCGCCACAAACCGCAGCACGGACCAGACGGGCACGCTGTCTGTCCAGCCCATCGCCGCCGTGCTGACCACAGCAATCACCAGGCCGCATCGGTAGATCAGGTACTTGCGCCCCAGGTCGTTGATAGAGGCTGCGAGCAAGGTGCCCGCCATGTAGCCGGCATAGTTGACGGTGGCCAGCCACCCCGCCGCCCAGTGCGTGAGGCCCGCCTGCTCGCGCATGATGGGCAGCATGGGCGTGTAGGCAAAGCGCGCCAGCCCCACCGTGAGGATGAGCGCACAAATGCCCGCCACGATGACACGCCAGCGTGCGGGTTGCTTGATCGCAAGAGGGGCGTGCATGCGGGCTCCACGGTTCAGGAGCAACGATGGTAGCGACCACCGGGCAGGGCAGCTGTCAACGCCACGACTGCGCGGTTCGCCAGAGATGTCAGCCGCGCTCGTCCTCGATCAGGCGCGCCTTCACGCTCTTGCCCTTGACGCGGCCACTGTTCAGGCGCGCCGCGGCCTGCGCGGCAATGGCCCGGTCCACCGCCACGTAGGTGGAGAAGTCGTTCACGTTGATCTTGCCCACCTGCTCGCGGGTGTAGCCCATGTCGCCCGTCAGCGCGCCCAGCACGTCGCCGGCGCGGATTTTTTCCTTGCGCCCACCCACGATCTGAATCGTGGCCATGGGCGGCACCAGCGGGCCGTTGCCCGTAGGCTTCAGGTCGGCCAGTGCAAACCAGGTGGATTCGCGGCCTTGCAGCACCTCGATCTTGCCCACGTAGCCCATCTCGTCCATGCTGGCCAGGTTCAGCGCCAGGCCTTGCGCATCGCCCCGGCCGGTGCGGCCAATGCGGTGGATGTGAACTTCGGGGTCGGGCGTCACGTCCACGTTGATGACGGCGGCCAGGTTGGCAATGTCCAGGCCCCGTGCGGCCACATCCGTGGCCACCAGCACCGAGCAACTGCGGTTGGCAAACTGCACCAGCACCTGGTCGCGCTCGCGCTGCTCCAGCTCGCCGTACAACGCCAGCGCGCTGAAGCCCTGGGCCTGCAGCACGCCCACCAGGTCGCGGCACTGCTGCTTGGTGTTGCAAAAGGCAATTGACGATTCAGGCCGGAAGTGGTTGAGCAGTTGCGACACCACATGCAGGCGCTCGCTGTTCTTCACTTCGTACCAGCGCTGCTCGATCTTGCCTTCGGCATGCTGGGCCTGCACCGTGATCTGCACGGGCTGCTTCATGAACTGGGCGCTGAGCTTGGCGATGCCTTCGGGGTAGGTGGCCGAGAACAGCAGGGTTTGCCGCTCTTTGGGGCACTGGCGCGCCACGGTCACGATGTCGTCGAAGAAGCCCATGTCCAGCATGCGGTCGGCTTCATCCAGCACCAGGGTGTTGAGCGCTTCGAGCGTGAGATGCTGGCGCTCCAGGTGGTCCATCACGCGGCCGGGCGTGCCCACCACGATGTGCGCGCCGTGCTCCAGGCTCAGCATCTGCCCGCGCAGCGGCACGCCACCGCACAGGGTCACGACCTTGATGTTTTCTTCGGCCCGCGCCAGGCGGCGGATCTCGGCAGTCACCTGGTCGGCCAGTTCGCGCGTGGGGCACAGCACCAGGGCCTGCACCGCAAAGCGACGGGGATTGAGGTTGGCCAGCAGGGCCAGGGCAAACGCGGCGGTCTTGCCACTGCCGGTGCTGGCCTGGGCGATGAGGTCTTTGCCCAGCAGCGCAGGCGGCAGGCTGGCCGCCTGGATGGGGGTCATCGTGGTGTAGCCCAGCTGCTGCAGGTTCGCCAACGTGGCGGGGCTCAGCGCCAGCGTGCTGAAGTCCGTGCTGGCTTGGTTTTCTTTGGAGGTCATGGGGCCGATTATCCGGCCCCACGCTTTTCAGACCAGTACCAGCACCCCCACGAACGCCAGTGTGTGCGCCAGCACCCCCGGCGCCACCGCCAGCGCGTAAGCGCCGCCGCCGCTCACCCAGGCCACCACGCTTTTGCTCACTGCGTGCACCAGCAGCGCCGCCATCAGGGCGCGTTCCACGCCCACGGCCTCGGGCTCGGTGGGCAGGGCGTGCATCAGCACCGCCGCAGCGGCAGCGTGCACATCGGCCAGCGCGGCCAAAAGAGCGCCTGCCATCATCCCGGCGTTGCCCTGGGTGCGCTCCAGCCATGCCACGCCCACCTGGATGCCTGTGAGCAGCAGGGTGATCAACACCACGTCGCGCAGTTTGAACATGGGTGCATCGGCCTGCAGCGGCGCTTTGGCGGTGGACTGGTCGGCCGCACCCCACAGCAGCCACAAGCCCCAAATGGCGGCCACCCCGGCCCCAGCCAGCGCAGGCAGCGCCAGGTACGGCAGCCAATGCGGCTGAACCGTGGCCGCCACCACCAGCACATGCAGGGCCGTGGCCACACACGACAACACAGCCCCTGCGGCCTGCGTACGGGCGGGCGCCTTGCCGGCGCGCACATCCATGCCCAGGCTGGCAATCGTGGCCGTGCTGGAAACGAAGCCCGAAGCCAGGGCCGACAGCACGACGGCCTGGCGCGCCTGCATCAGCCGCCGCGCCACATGCGCCAGCGACTGGATCACCAGCAGCACGATCACCAGGCGGAACACCACCTGCGGGTTCAGCAAACCCTGCACCATGGGCTGGTTGGGCACCAGCGGGAACACCAGCAGCACCAGTGCCGCCAGCACCAGGCCGCTGCGCACCTCGCCTGGCTGCAGCCAGTGGTTTGAAAATTCGTGCAGCGGCGCCCGCAGCGCCAGCAGGCCCGTCACCATCACGGCCAGGGCGGCGGCCAGCAGGCGGTCACTGGCGCACAGCACGCCAATCAGGTAGGCCAGCAGCAGGGCGATTTCAGTGGCAACGCCGGGGTTTTCCGAACGGTCGCGGGCATAGGCCACTACGCCCAGCGCGGCCACAAACGCGGCACCGGCCCCCAGCAGGGCCACCGAGCCCGACAGCGCCGCTGCCGCCCCCGACAGGCTGGCCAGCGCGAACGAGCGCACCCCTGCCAAGGCACGGTGCGGCCCGCTGCCTTTGCGGCGTTCGCGCTCAATGCCCATCAGCAACCCACAGCCCAAAGCACTGGCCAGCACGGCCAGCGCGGCATAAAAACCCTGCAAACCCTGCAAATCCTGCATGCCCGCTCCTGCACCCTGCGGGTGCCTTCCGCCATTCTGGCAGCTTGTTACGGCCTGTCAGAAAGCTTGTGGACAATAGCGCCATGGCCCCCACATCCTCTGCTTTCATCGCCCCCACCCGCCACACCACGGCCGAATCGGCCCTGGCCCAGGTGCACCACATCTACAACCACCAGATCGGGCTGCTGCGCGACCACATGCAGCGCTTTGTGGCGGGCGAAACCCTGCCCAGCCGCGTGCGCGCGTGCTACCCCTATGTGCGCATCCAGACGGACACCGTGGCCCGCGCCAAGCCCCACCCCGACGTAGCCCTGCTGGCTTATGGCTTTGTGGCCGGGCCCGGCCGGTTCGAGACCACGCTGACGCGCCCCGACCTGTACCACGCGTACTACCTGGAGCAATTCCAGCTGCTGCTGCACAACCATGGCGTGGAGCTGGAAGTGGGCACCAGCCACCAGCCCATCCCGGTGCACTTCTCGTTCAGCGAAAACGACCATGTGGAAGGCCAGATGAGCCAAGAGCGCCGCACGCTGATGCGCGACGTGTTCGACCTGCCCGACCTGGCCGCCATGGACGACGGCATTGCCAACGGCACCTGGGAGCCCAAGCCCGGCGAAGCGCAGCCCCTGTCGCTGTTCACCGCGCCCCGCGTGGACTATTCGCTGCACCGCCTGCGCCACTACACCGGCACCTCGCCACGCGCGTTCCAGAACTTTGTGCTGTTCACCAACTACCAGTTCTACATCGACGAATTCGTGCGCCTGGGCCATGAAGAGATGGCCAAGCCTGACAGCGAATACATCGCCTTCATCGAACCCGGCAACGTGGTCACCCGCCGCGTGGGCCTAGCCGCCGAGCCCGGCGACGAGCTGGGAGCCCCGCCCCCGCGCCTGCCGCAAATGCCCGCCTACCACCTGGTGCGCGCCGACCACAGCGGCATCACCATGGTCAACATCGGCGTGGGCCCGGCCAACGCCAAGAACATCACCGACCACATCGCCGTGCTGCGCCCGCACGCCTGGATCATGCTGGGCCACTGCGCGGGCCTGCGCAACAGCCAGCAGCTGGGCGACTACGTTCTGGCCCACGGCTATGTGCGCGAAGACCATGTGCTGGACGAAGAACTGCCCCTGTGGGTGCCCATCCCCGCGCTGGCCGAGATTCAGCTCGCCCTCGAATCCGCCGTGGCAGGCGTGACTGGCGTGAGCGGTGCCGACCTCAAGCGCATCATGCGCACCGGCACCGTGGCCAGCACCGACAACCGCAACTGGGAATTGCTGCCCGACAACCAGCCCCAGCGCCGCTTCAGCCAAAGCCGCGCCGTGGCGCTGGACATGGAAAGCGCCACCATCGCCGCCAACGGTTTCCGCTTCCGGGTGCCCTACGGCACGCTGCTGTGCGTGAGCGACAAGCCGCTGCACGGCGAGATCAAGCTGCCCGGCATGGCCAACCACTTCTACCGCGAGCGCGTGGACCAGCATCTGCGCATCGGCATGCGCGCCATCGAGATCCTGCGCAGCGGCGGCGTGCAGCGCCTGCACAGCCGCAAACTGCGCAGCTTTGCCGAGGTGGCTTTCCAATAATCCAGAGCCATGCAGCTGGATTTTCTGACCCTGCTGGCCACCACGGCCATCAGCCTGTTCATGATCTCGGCATCGCTGCCGCTCATCATGGGTCGGAACATCAGCGCATCCGCCCGCTACGTGCAGGCCAGCCTGCTGTTGCAGGCCCTGGCCTGGGCGGCCATCATCGCATCCACCTACGTTCCTGCCACACTGGCCGACCGCATCCTGTCCACGGTCTCCATCGGCTGCGGGTCGGCGGCGCAGTGGATGAACTACCGTGCGCTCGCCGGATGGCTGGGCCCCCGGCCCTGGCCGCGCCTGCTGCTGGTGCTCGTGGTGGCCACGCCGCTGGGCTATTTTTTGAGCTTCGGCAGCTATGCCATCCGCGTGGGCTGGGCCAACACCCTGCTGGCTGCGGTCACGCTATTGGTGGCACGCGCCACGCTGCAACCCCAGCGGCCCGCAGAGACGGGCTGGCGCAGATTGATTTTCGTCAGCATGCTGACCATGGCGGGCCTGACTCTGGCACGTGGCATCGTGGGTGCCTTCACCGACCAGTACCCCAGCTTTCGCACACCCCATCCGGTCAACCTGGCCTTTGCATTGGGCGCCTGCGTGACGGTGGTGCTCAACACCATCGCCATGCTGGTGGCCTGGCGCGACGAAGCCGAGATCAAGCTGCGCGAACTCGCCGTGACCGACGCACTGACCAGCCTGCCCAACCGGCGTGGCTTCGAGAAGCGCGCCCAGGCCATGCTGGCGCACGCCCGGCGCCATGACCTGCCGCTCACCGCCCTCATGCTCGATCTGGACCATTTCAAGCAGGTGAACGACACCCATGGCCACATGAGGTGGGCGACCGCGCTCTGCAACTGTTCAGCCGCCTGCTCAAGGAAACGCGCCGCGACGGCGACCTGGCCGCGCGCCTGGGCGGCGAGGAGTTCTGCCTACTGCTGCACAGCGACGCATCGGCCGGCGCGCCGCTCGACCAGCGGCTGCGCCAGCGCCTGCGGCAGGCGGCCCCTGCCGAACTGGGCCTGGAGATCGATTTCAGCGCTGGCTTGGCCGTGCTGCGGCCTGATGACACCAGCATTCAGCCACTGCTGGCACGGGCCGACAGGGCACTCTACGAGGCCAAGACCGACGGGCGCGGCCGCCTGCACAGTGCGACCCAAGATGCTATGAATTAAATAGCTATCAGCGCTTGACCAGCAATCGACATAGCCACTTTTATCGATTGTTTTCCATCGCACCGGCATCGTCAGCCGGGTGCAGCAGGCGGGCCGCCTCGCGTGCGGCCACGCGGCCCTCGTCGGTCGGAACGACCCAGACCTCCACGGCACTGCCCTCGGCATGGATCGCATGGGCCGCGTCACCCGGCACACCGGCATTGCGCGCTGCGTCCATGCGCACCCCCATCCAGCCGAGCTGGTCGCACACCTGGGTGCGCAGGGCAGCATCGTTCTCGCCGATGCCGCCGCTGAAGGCCAGCACATCCAGCCCGCCCATGCTGGCCGCCATGGCGCCCGACTCGCGCACCACGCGGTAGATGAACTGGTCGATGGCGCGCTGCGCCGCCGCGCTGCCGTCGGCACGCAGGCGGCGCATGTCGGCCGAGATGCCCGAGACGCCGAGCAGGCCGCTCTGCTTGTAGAGCAGCTTCTGGATGCGGTCATGGTCCCAGCCCTGCTCCATCAGGTAGAGCAGCACACCCGCGTCGAGCGTGCCGCTGCGCGTGCCCATCATCAGACCGTCAAGCGCCGAAAAACCCATGGTGGTGGCCACGCTGCGCCCGGCCCGGGCCGCGCACAGGCTGGCGCCGTTGCCCAGGTGGGCCATGAGCACGCGTCCCTGCGCGCGCGGCGAGCGCTCCTGCAGCGTGTCCATGATGTAGTGGTACGACAGGCCATGGAAGCCATAGCGCCGAACACCCTGTTCGGTCAGAGCGGTCGGCAGGGCAAAAGCGCTGGCCACCTCGGACAGGCCGGCGTGGAAAGCCGTGTCGAAACAGGCCACCTGCGGCAGCGCCGGAAAGGCCTGGCGGAACGAACGGATACCCGCCAGGTTGTGCGGCTGGTGCAGCGGCGCCAGGGAGTTGAGGCGCGCCAGGCGTTCGAGCACCGCATCGGTGACAAGCACGCTATCGCGAAAATCCTCGCCGCCATGCACCACGCGGTGCGCCACGGCCGTGATGGGGGGCGCGCCCTCCAGGCCTGCCAGCAGTTCGCGCAGGCGGGCCAGGGCCTGCACAAAAGGCGTCTCGCCCGGGCCGCTCACCGCCTCGCGGCGCGGCTGGCCGGCAAAGGTCCAGGCCATCTCGGGCTGGCCACCGGGCTCCAGGCCTTCGATGTTGCCGCTGAGCACATTCGGCTGCACCTGCCCGAGCCGCAGCGGGTGCAGGGAGAACTTGAGCGAGGACGAGCCCGCGTTGACGGCAAGAATGGCCATGACCGCCACCTCTCAGGCGTTGGACTGCGCCGCTGCCTGCAGCTGGCGCTGGCGGCGCGCGTCGTAGGCCGCCAGCGTGGCCAGCAGGGCCGACGAAACGCGGGTCGTGGGGCCGTCGGCGCGGCTGGTGAGCGCGATCGGCACGCGCGCGCCGAGCACGATGCCCGAGCCCGAGGCCCCCGCCAGGTATTCCAGCTGTTTGGCGAGCATGTTGCCGCTCTCCAGGTCGGGCACGGCCAGGATGTCGGCGTCACCCGCCACGCGCGACTCGATGTGCTTGATCTCGGCGGCCTGGGCCGAGATGGCGTTGTCGAAGGCCAGCGGGCCATCAAGCAACCCCCCCTTGATCTGGCCCCGGTCGGCCATCTTGCACAGGGCGGCGGCGTCCAGCGTGGACGGGATGTTGGGGCTCACGGTCTCCACCGCCGAGAGAATGGCCACCTTCGGGGTCTCCACGCCGAGGATGCGCGCGAAGTCGATCGCGTTCTGGATGATGTCCTGCTTCTCCGCCAGGCTGGGGCGGATGTTCAGCGCGGCATCGGTGATGAGCAAGGGCTTGGGGTAGAGCGGCACGTCAAAGCGGAACACATGCGACATGCGCCGCCCTGTGCGCAGCGCGGGCTGGGCCAGCACGGCCTTGATCATCTCGTCGGTGTGCAGGCTGCCTTTCATCAGCACCTCGACCTCGCGGCGCGCCGCCATGGCGGCCGCCAGCTCCGCCGCCGCGTGGCTGTGTTCGACCGAGTGGATCTCCACCCCGTCGAGGTTGATGCCTGCTTCAGAGGCCACCGCACGGATGCGCGCCTCGGGGCCGATAAGCACCGGAATGATCAGGCCGTAGTGCGCGGAATCCATGGCGCCGCTGAGCGAGCCCACGTCGCACGGGTGCACCACGGCGCAGCGCACGGCGGGCATGCCGTCGGCCAGCGACAGCAGCTCCTTGAACCGCGCCTCGGGGTCGAACAGCTGGATCTGCGGCGCATTGACCTTGGGGATCCGCACCTTGGTGGTGGGTGGCAGCACGCGGGCCGTGCCGTGCAGCACGCTCTGGCCCTTCTGGTTGAGCACCGCGCAGTCGAGTTCGATGCGCTTCTTTTCATCGTCCTTGCTCGTCACGGTCACCGTCACGGTAAGCGTGTCGCCAATGCGCACCGGCTTGGTGAAGTGCAGCACCTGCTCCAGGTAGATGGTTCCCGGGCCGGGGAACTGGGTGCCCAGCAGCGCCGAAATCAGCGCGCCACCCCACATGCCATGGGCAATGACGCCGTGGAACAGCGTGTCGTTGGCGTATTCGTGGTTCAGGTGGGCCGGGTTGGTGTCCCCCGAGACAGCAGCGAAAGCCTGGATATCGGCCTGCGTCAGGGTGCGCAGCAGGCGCGCGCTCTGGCCCACGGAGAGTTCGTCGTAGGTGACGTTTTCCAGCCATTCGGTGTTCGGTGCCATGTTCATGTTGCGGAAATCCTTAAAAAAACAGAGCGGATGCATGCAGATGAGAATTCAACCAGATGACCCGGCGTTGAAAACGGGGGCGACCCAGGCCAGCAGCCACCGCGCAAGGGCCGCCAGTATTCCGCTGTGAGGGCGCTGGTGGCGTCCCCCTGCCCGCCTCGCACAGCGAGGCGAGAGCGGGGGGAAGGCGCGAAGCGACGCAGGGGGGTGTACTGCATCCTAGGCCACTGCGTGACAGCCGCCATCCACATAAATAGTCTGGCCGGTCATGCCGGAAGACGCATCGCAGCACAGGAAGGCGCTGAGCTGGGCGATTTCCTCCAGCGTGACCAGGCGCTTGAGCGGCGCCTTGAGCATGGCATTGGCCATCAGTTCGTCGAAACTGGCAATGCCCGAGGCCGCCCGTGTCAGTATGGGGCCGGGCGAGACAGCGTGTACGCGGATGCCCTGGGGCCCCAGTTCCAGCGCCATGTAGCGCACCATGGATTCGAGCGCAGCCTTCACCGGCCCCATCAAGCCATAGTGCGGCACGGCTTCTTCGGCGCCCAGGTAGGTCATGCTCAGCAGGCTGCCGCCCGCCGACATGTGCGGCACGCACAGCTTGGCCAGTTCGGCAAAGGAGTGGCATGACACCTCCATGGCGCGCGAGAAGCCCTTGCGCGAACTGTCGATCACCTGGCCGTGCAGGTCTTCCAGCGGCGCCCATGCGATCGAATGGATCACGAAATCCAGCCGTCCCAGGCGCTGCACCGCATGCGCCACCAGCGCTTCGAGCTCGCCGTCCTGCTCGACGTTGCAGCCCACCAGGTCCACGCCCAGCGGCCCGGTCAGCGGCTCGACGAAGCGGCGCGCCTTTTCGTTGAGGCAGGACACCACCAGCTCGGCGCCCATCTGATGGGCCAGCTCGGTGCAGCCCCAGGCAATGCTGTTTTCGTTGGCCAGTCCCAGGATCAGGCCCTTTTTGCCCGCCAGGTTGAATGCGTTGGGTTTTTTCGTCATGCGTTGGAAATTCCGGAAAACAAGAAAAAGCGCGGGGCCGCAGACACACCGGGCCCATGCGCGGGGATCAGTTCTGATCGAACAGGCGCTTGAGGTTGGCGCCGTCCGCGCCAGGCTTGAAGCCTTCGCGCACGAGCTGCTCTTGCGCAGACACCAGGATGTGGCGCGTGGCATCCACACCCACGCGGTCCACATAGCTGCGGGCCACGCCGTAGCGCAGCACCAGCAGGCCACGCAACTCTTCACGCAGGTGGGCCTTGCGACGGTCCGGGCTCATGCCGTTTCGGGTTGCGGTGCGCCGGTCGGGCGTGACCCGGCGGTCGGGCTGCGGTACGCGCCCGGCATCGATGTGCAACACCCGCTCCAGCTCGGCCTCGTTTTCCAGGTCCACGCCCAGGCTGGTGGCCAGACGGGCGATGCGTGCGCTCAGCTCGCGCACCAAGGCGATCATGCGGCGCAGCTGGTCGGCCACCGGACCATCGACTTCCGGGCCGTCAGTCGGCATAGCGCACCATGACGTATTCACCAGGGGCATCGCACAACACATGCGCCGGGTCCATGGCAGGCGGCGCCACGGGCTTGCCCGAACGCTCCTTGAGCCAGGCGTCCATGGCTTCCCACCAGGAGCCTTCACGCACCGGGGCGCTGGCTTCCCATTCGTCGGGGCCCGTCCAGCCATTGCCGTCTTCGGTGGCGGCGATCTGGTAGCTGCGGCGCGGGCGGCCAGGCTCTGAGACGATGCCGGCGTTGTGTCCGCCCGCCGCCAGAATGAAGGTGACATGCGTGTCGGTCTGCAGGTGGATTTTGTAAACCGAGCGCCAGGGCGAGACATGGTCACGCGTGGTGCCCACCACCAGCATCGGCGCATGGATGTCCATCAGCGCCACGCCCACGCCGCCCACGCGGTACTGCCCCGTGGCCAGGGCGTTGTTGAGGAACAGCGACGACAGGTATTCGGAGTGCATGCGCGCAGGCAGGCGCGTGACGTCGGCATTCCAGCTCATGAGGTCAAAGTCCACCTCGTCCTGGCCCAGCAGGTAGCGGCGCGTGCTGCGTGACCACACCAGATCGCGCGCATTGAGAAACTGGAACGAGCCGGCCATGGCCTTGCCCGAGAAATAACCCTTGCGCTCCATGTCCTGGCGCAGCGCCTGGATCTGGTCGTCGTCGATGAAGACGCCCATCTCACCGGGCTCGCTGAAATCGGTTTGCGCCGCCAGCAGCGTGACCGAGGCCAGCTCGGGCATGTGGGGCGGAAAGGCAACATGCTCTCGCGCCGGGCCCTTGCCCTGATCTGCGCGGCTTTCGTGCCCCAGGGCAGCCGCCACCATGGCCAGGAAGGTGCCACCCAGGCAGTAGCCCAGCGCGTGGATGCGCGGCGCTTGCGTGCGCTCTTTAACGGCCGCCATGGCCTCCATCACGCCCAGGCGCAGGTAGTCCTGCATGCCCAGGTCTCGGTCGGATGCGTCGGGGTTGCGCCAGGAAACGATGAACACCGTATAGCCCTGGCCCACCAGATAGCGCACCATGGAATTGGCGGGCGACAGGTCCAGGATGTAGTACTTCATGATGCACGAGGGCACGATGAGCAACGGCTCCGGGTAAACCTTGTCGGTGGTGGGCGCGTACTGGATCAGCTCGATCAGGTGGTTGCGGAACACCACCTTGCCCGGCGTGACGGCCACGTCCTTGCCCACCTCGAAGGTGAGAGGCTCCAGCGTTTGCGGGTCGGCATCGGACCGGGCGCCGTGGTGCTTTTTCAGATCTTCGGTGAAGTGCTGGAACCCGCTCAGCAGGCTCTGCCCGCCGGTCTCGCGCGCCCGTTGCTGCGCCTCGGCATTCGTGAACGGCCAGTTCGAGGGCGACAGCGCATCGAGCGCCTGCCGGGTGAAGAAGTCCACCACATGCTGATGGTGGCGCGTCATGCCATCGACCTGGGCCGCCTCACGCCACCAGGCATCGCTGGCCTTGAAGCCCTCCTTCAGGGCATTGAAGGGCCAGTGCTGCCAGCTTTCGTCGCGAAAGCGTGCATCTTTCTCGGACGGGGTGGCACCTTCATCATCGGTCGCCGGTCGCGCCGACGCCAGCCAGGCCTGCTGCGCCAACGCCAGGGCACGCTGCCCCAGCACCATCTGCCGCCCGGGCGAGAGCGCCAGGTGCATGGCCCAGTCGGCCGCTGCCAGCGCCGTGGACACGGGCGAGAGCCCCATGTTGACGCGTGCCATCTGGGCCTGAACGGTTTCGTCCAGCGCCTTGGCGGTCTGGCGCTGCCGCTCGTACGGTGAACCCGGGGAAGCTTGCTTATCCATGCGTGCCCTTTCGCACTTTTGTTACCAACTCATAGTATGCCAGGATTGACAGAAGCATCCATTCAATTAATTAGTAAGGCAATTTAATAGACTTTGATGCCCGTCAATGCACCCCGCCCTCCCATCCGAATGCTATTGAATTTATAGCTTTTGGCGCTTTCATCCAGGGCTCCAATTGCCAATTTCATCCACAATTGCTTCATGGACACCCCCACCACACATCCTTCCCTGGTCGCTTCCCTGTTCGAGGTCCGTCACCTGAGCAAGCGCTATGGCGAGGCCGCCGTGGTCAACGACGTGTCGTTCTCCATGGCACCCGGAGAATGCCTGGGCGTCATCGGCCCCAACGGCGCGGGCAAGACAACCACCATCCGCATGTGCCTGGGCCTCACGGCACCCGACGGCGGCAGCATCCATTACCAGCCCGCTGGCGGCGGCCCTCTGCTGCAGATGCCGCGCGACGCCCTGGCCATCAAGGCCGAGATCGGCGTGGTGACGCAGTTCGACTCGCTCGACCCCGACTTCACCTGCCTGGAAAACCTGCGCGTGTTCGGTCGCTATTTCGGACTGGCGCCACGCGTCATGGACGAACGGGCGCCTCAGTTGCTGGAATTTGCCGCACTTACGCACAAGGCCCATGCCAAGCCCGGTGAACTGTCGGGCGGGATGAAGCGGCGCCTGTCGCTGGCCCGCGCCCTCGTCAACCGCCCGCGCCTGCTGCTGCTGGACGAGCCCACCACCGGCCTGGACCCGCAGGCCCGCCACCTGATGTGGGAGCGGCTGCAACTGCTGCTGCAGCAAGGCACTTCCATCTTGCTGACCACCCACTTCATGGACGAGGCCGAGCGCCTGTGCTCGCGCCTGCTGGTGCTGGACCACGGCAAGAAAATCGCCGAAGGCAAGCCGCGCGAGCTGATCGCCCAGCACCTGGAAAGCGATGTGGTCGAAGTCTTCGGCGTGGGCGCCGTGGCGCTGGCCGAGGACACCCACCTGCGGGCCCTGGCCGCGCGCGTGGAGATCAGCGGCGAGACGGTGTTCTTCTACACGCAGAACGCCCAGCCCCTGTTGCAGGCGCTGGGCCAGCATGGCCACCTGCGGACGCTGCACCGCCCTGCCAACCTGGAAGACTTGTTCCTGAAGCTGACGGGACGGCAGATTCGGGAGTGAGGCGCCAGCGTGGCGTCAGGTGTCCGCGCATCCACCCAAGCCATCAAAAATGATAGCTGCCAGCGCTTACTGAATAAGCGCTGGCGGCCCATTTCACTTAAAAACCAGCATCAAGCCTTGCGCGGCTTGACCTTGCCAGCCGCCAGCTTGGCGTTGCTGCGCGCCGTCTCCACATCGGCCGCACGCGCCAGGGCCACGCCCATGCGGCGCTTGGCAAAGCTCTCGGGTTTGCCGAACAGGCGCAGGTCGGTGCCGGGCACGCGCAGGGCTTCGTCCACGCCGTCAAACACAATGCCCTGGGCTTCCATGCCGCCATAGATCACCGCGCTGGCGCCGGGGTTGCGCAGGCTGGTGTCCACGGGCAGGCCCAGGATGGCGCGGGCGTGCAGCTCGAACTCGCTCTGGTGCTGGGTGCACAGCGTGACCAGGCCGGTGTCGTGCGGGCGGGGGCTGACTTCGCTGAACCAGACCTGATCGCCCTTGACGAACAGCTCGACACCAAACAGACCCTGGCCACCGAGGTTGTCGGTGACGGCCTTGGCGATCTGGCGTGATTTCTCCAGCGCAGCGGGGTGCATGGGGTGGGGCTGCCAGCTTTCCACATAGTCGCCGCTCACCTGCACATGGCCGATGGGGTCGCAGAAGCTGGTGGTGATCTGGCCGTCGGCGCCCACCGACCGCACGGTGAGCTGGGTGATCTCGTAGTCAAAGTCGATGAAGCCTTCGACGATGACGCGGCCGTGGCTCACGCGGCCACCGGCCATGGCGTAGTCCCAGGCTTTTTTCACGTCCTCGGGGCCGTCGATTTTGCTCTGGCCCTTGCCCGAGCTGCTCATCACGGGCTTGACGATGCAGGGGTAGCCAATGCCTGAATCAATCGCAGCCTGCAACTCCTCCAGCGAATTACAGAACTTGTAGGGGCTGGTGGGCAGGCCCAGCGTTTCGGCGGCCAGCACGCGGATGCCCTCGCGGTCCATGGTGAGGCGCGCGGCGCGGGCCGTGGGGATGACGCGCACCACACCAGCAGCCTCCAGCTCTTCCAGCATGGGGGTGGCAATGGCTTCGATCTCGGGCACCACCATGTGCGGGCGCTCGGCTTCGATCAGCGCCTTGAGCTGGGCCGGGTCGCTCATGGTGATGGTGCGTGCGTGGTGGGCCACTTGCTGGCCGGGGGCGTTGTCGTAGCGGTCTACCGCAATGGTTTCCACGCCCAGGCGCTGCAGCGCGATCAGCACCTCCTTGCCCAGCTCCCCCGAGCCGAGCAGCATGACTTTGGTGGCGTGGGGAGACAGGGGGGTTCCGAGGGTGGTCATGGGCAGGGCCTTCAAACGGTGGATGTGAAAAAGCGATCAGGGCGTCGCTGAACGGGGTCGGCCAGGATTTTGCCTGCTGCGCAAAGCCTGAGAACCTGCTGCGCCTCTCGCAGCAGCGCATCCACAGTCTTTGCCACACCCCGCACAATAGCCCCATGAGTACCACGCCCAGCGCCTTGCGCCCCCGCCCGCCCGCACCGGCTTCGGTCTGGCGCCCGCCTGCGTTGTCGGCCCGCTGGTGGCAGGTGTTTTTGCGCAACCTGCTGGTGTGGCGCAAGCTGGCCATTCCCAGCCTGGTGGGCAACATTGCCGAGCCGCTGATGTGGCTGGTGGCCTTTGGCTACGGCATGGGCGCGCTGGTGGGGCAGGTGAGCGTGGGCGGCGCGGGCGGGGATGCCAAGGTGCCCTACATCCTGTTTTTGGCCAGCGGCTCGATCTGCATGAGCGCGATGAACGCGGCCAGCTTTGAGGCGCTGTACTCCGCCTTCTCGCGCATGCATGTGCAAAAGACCTGGGACGGCATCATGAACGCGCCCGTCACGCTCGACGATGTGGTGCTGGCCGAGATGCTGTGGGCCGCGTTCAAGGCGCTGTTCACCGTCACGGCCATTCTGGGGGTGATGCTGGCCCTGGGCATCAGCCACAGCCCCAAGTTGCTGGTAGCTTGGCCGGTGCTGCTGGGCGTGGGCATCATGTTTTCCAGCATTGCCCTCATCTTCAATGCACTGGCCAAGGGGTACGACTTTTTCACGTACTACTTCACGCTGGTGCTCACGCCCATGATGTTCTTGTCGGGCGTGTTTTTCCCACGCGAGCAATTGCCACCGCTGGTGCGCGCCATTTCAGACTGGCTGCCGCTGACCAATGCGGTGGAGCTGGTGCGCCCCCTGTTCATGGACCAGTGGCCCCAGCAGCCGCTGCGCCACGGCCTGGTGCTGGTGGCCACCACCGTGGTGGCCTTCTGGCTGGCGCTGGCGCTGACGCGGCGGCGCTTTCGCGGCTGAAGCAGCCCAAGAACCTCAGGCGGCGCTGGCGCGCAGCAAATCCACTGCTTTCTCGGCCACCATCACCGTGGGGGCGTTGGTGTTGCCGCTGGTGATGCGGGGCATGACGGAGGCGTCCACCACCCGCAGCCCCTGCACACCATGCACGCGCAGCTGCGCATCCACCACGTCCATGGGCCCGGGGCCCATGCGGCAGCTGCCCACGGGGTGGTAGATGGAGTCGGCATGGTTGCGGATGAACTGGGCGATCTCGGCATCCGTCTGCGCACTTGCAGACACGGGCAGCTCCTTGCCGCCCAGGTCAGCCAGGGCCGGTTGCGACAGGATGTCGCGCATGCGGCGCACCCCGCGCACCATGCGCTGCAGGTCGTCCTCATCGGCCAGGAAGTTCGGGTCTACCAGCGGCAGGGCCATCGGGTCCGCACTGGCCAGGGCCACCCGCCCCCGGCTGCGCGGCTGCAGCAGGCACACATGCGATGAATAGCCGTGGCCCAACGCGGTTTTGCGGCCATGGTCCACCAGCTTGCCGATGACGAAGTGCAGTTGCAAATCCGGCGCAGACTCGGCCGCGCTGCTGCGGATGAAACCACCCGCCTCTGCGTAGTTGGTGGTGAGCATGCCGGTGCGGGCGCGGCGCCAGTCCATCACACCGCGCGCAATGCGCACCGCCGCCTCGGCCGACACGCCGAACAGGTCCTTGAGGTGTGGCGCGTCATACAGCAGCACCACGTCGGGGTGGTCGTGCAGGTGCTCGCCCACGCCAGGCAAATCGTGCACCACCGCAATGCCGTGCCGCTGCAACTGCGCGCCGGGGCCAATGCCTGAGAGCATCAGCAGCTGGGGCGACAGTAGCGCCCCGGCGCTGAGCAGCACTTCGCGCGCGGCCCGCACTTCCTTCAGCTGCCCACCCTGGCGGTATTGCACGCCCACCGCACGGCGGCCCTCCATCAGCACCCGCGTGGCCTGCGCGCCGGTGATGACCTGCAGGTTAGGCCGGCCCAGGTGCGGCGTGAGGTAGCCCTTGGCGGTGCTGTGGCGTTCCCCATTCTTGTGGGTGACCTGGTACAGGCCCACGCCTTCCTGGTCTGGCCCGTTGAAGTCCAGGTTGTGCGGGTAGCCCGCCTGCACCCCGGCGTGCACAAAGCTCTGGCTCACGCGGCGCGGCGAGCGCAGGTCGGCCACGTTGAAGGGCCCGCCCTGCCCGTGCAGGGGGCCGCGGATGCTTTCGTTGTGTTCGGCACGCACAAAGTAGGGCAGCACATCGGCCCAGCCCCAGCCGGGGTTGCCCTGGGCGGCCCAGTGGTCGTAGTCGGCCGGTTGGCCACGCACGTAAATCATGGCGTTGACCGAGCTGCTGCCGCCCAGCACTTTGCCCCGGGGCTGGTAGCCGCGCCGGCCGTTGAGCCCCGGTTGCGGTACCGTGCTCTGGCGCCAGCTGTTGAGCTCCAGCCGCGCCATGGCGGCCAGCCCTGCGGGGCAGTGGATCAGCACGCTGCGGTCGGCCGGTCCGGCTTCCAGCAGGGACACCCGCACGGCGGGGTCCTCCGTCAAACGCCCTGCCAGCACGGCCCCGGCCGAGCCCCCGCCCACCACGATGTAGTCGAACATGTTTGTGTCTTCCACCGGCCAAGCACAGTGGCCACCTGCAAGATAACCGAACGGCCGTGCTTTTTACTCAGGAACTTTCCCGGGGTTCCAACGGCCCGCACCGCCGCGTCCCTTACCATGCAGGCGTCTGTTTCACTTGGAAGAAAGCTCTTTTTATGACGATTCAAACGGTTGGCATCATCGGCGCGGGCACCATGGGCAATGGCATTGCACAGGCCTGTGCGGTGTCGGGCATCAACGTGGTGATGGTGGATATTTCGGACGCGGCCGTACAAAAGGGCCTGGCCACGGTGGCGGGCAGCCTGGACCGCCTGATCAAGAAGGAAAAGATCAGCGAAGCCGACAAGGCTGCGGCCCTGGCGCGCATCAAGACATCGACCAGCTACGACGACCTGAAGGCCGCGCAACTGGTCATTGAGGCTGCCACCGAGAACTACGAGCTCAAGCTCAAGATCTTGAAGCAGGTGGATGCCATCGTGGCGCCTGAGGTGATCGTGGCTTCGAACACCTCGTCCATCTCCATCACCAAGCTGGCCGCCGCCACCAGCCGCGCCGACCGCTTCATCGGCATGCACTTCTTCAACCCCGTGCCCATGATGGCGCTGGTGGAAATCATTCGCGGCCTGCAGACCAGCGACGCGACCCACGACGCCGTGAAGGCCCTGGCCGAAGCCCTGGGCAAGAGCCCCATCACCGTGAAGAACGCGCCGGGCTTTGTGGTCAACCGCATTCTGGTGCCCATGATCAACGAAGCCTTCTTCGTGCTGGCCGAGGGCCTGGCCACGCCCGAGGACATCGACGCCGGCATGAAGCTGGGCTGCAACCAGCCGATTGGCCCGCTGGCGCTGGCCGACATGATTGGCCTGGACGTGTGCCTGGCCGTGATGGATGTGTACCTGACCGAGTTTGGCGACAGCAAGTACCGCCCCTGCCCGCTGCTCAAGGAAATGGTGGCCGCCGGCCGCCTGGGCCGCAAGACGGGCCAGGGCGTTTACACGTACTGAGCGGCGCCCTCGCGCCCCTTTCTCCACGCGCAGCGCCACCCGTGTTGCGCCCCTTGGCGGCCTGCGGGTCGCCATTTTTTTGGGCGCGGCACCGATGCAGCCCTTGGAATATTTAGACGAAAACAGCCTCTAGCGCTTTCACAGCAAGCGCTACCAGCTACGTTTTTCATAGCATTTAGAACTCCCTTCGGAAGCGGCGGCAATCCCATGCCCGCAGCGCAGGCATTCACCAATTAAATTGCACGCAATTTGATTGAACACAATAATTCAACCCATGCCCCGCACGCCCACCTCCGAAAACAGCCCCAGCCCCGCCGCCTTGCGGCTGGACAACCAGGTCTGCTTTGCGCTGTATTCCGCATCGCTGGCCATGACCAAGCTGTACAAGCCCCTGCTGGACGACATCGGGCTGACCTACCCGCAGTACCTGGTCATGCTGGTGCTGTGGGAGCAGGACGGCATCACCGTCTCGGAACTGGGCGAGCGCCTGTATCTGGACTCGGGCACGCTCACCCCGCTGCTCAAGCGGCTGGAAGCCAGCGGCCACATCCGCCGCACCCGCGATGCGCAGGACGAGCGCCGGGTGCGCATCGCCCTCACGCCCCAAGGGCTGGGCCTGCGCGACCAGGCCGAGCGCATTCCGCACTGCGTGCTGGAAAGCAGCCAGTGCACCCTGCCCGAGCTGGTGGCGCTGACCAGCCAGCTCAAAACCCTGCGCGAGCGGCTCAGCCAGCGCTGAGCCGCCTGCCTACGTTGCTCCTGCATCACTGATTCTCACCACCGTCCCGCGCTGCGGGCATCACCTCAAAGGAAGACACCATGGCCAAGCTCGACCAAGTTCTCTACACCGCCAACGCCCACACCACTGGCGGCCGCGACGGCGCATCGCGCACCGATGACGGCCGTCTGGACGTGAAGCTCTCGCCCCCCGGCACCGCAGGCACCGGCACCAACCCCGAGCAACTGTTTGCTGCGGGCTACTCCGCCTGCTTCATCGGCGCCATGAAGGCCGTGGCCGGCATGCAAAAGATCAGCCTGCCTGCTGACCTCTCGATCGACGCCAGCGTGGACCTGGGCAAGGTCGGCCAGGGCTACGGCATCGCCGCCCGCCTGGCCGTGAGCCTGCCCGGCATGGACCGCGCCGCCGCCCAGGCCCTGGTAGACGCAGCCCACCAGGTCTGCCCCTACTCCAACGCCACCCGCGGCAACATCGACGTGACCATCACGCTGGTGTAACGCCCCGGGCCCTGCCCACCCCACACCGCCGGTGCCCCCGCCCAGGGAGCACCGGCGGTGTGCTTTTTGGGGTGCCCCGGAGAAAACCGTAGACGGCGCCCCTTCGCCCTGGGGCATGATGCAGCCATGGGGAGAACACCATGAAACTGGCCCTTTTGTCAGACATCCACTCCAACCGCCAGGCGCTGGACGCCTGCCTGCAGCACGCCCGCGCGCATGGCGCCGATCACTTTGCCCTGCTGGGCGACCTGGTGGGCTATGGCGCCGACCCGGCCTACGTGGTGCAGCAGGCCATGGACTTGGTCGCTGCCGGTTACACGGTGATTGGCGGCAACCACGACGCCTTTGCCGTGCAGCCCCCCGCAGGAACCGACAAGGGCGCCCACAGCATGGCCGCACAGGGCGCGCTGTGGACGCACGAACAACTCAGCCCCGAGCAGCGCAGCTTTTTGGCCCATTTGCCCCTCACCGCCCAGGTGGGCGGGGTGCTGCTGGTGCACGCCAGCGCCGAAGCGCCCGAAAACTGGCGCTATGTAGACAACGAAATCGTGGCCGCCGAATGCCTGGAAGCCGCCACGAAGCACCCGGGCGTGAAGCATGTCTTTTGCGGCCATGTGCACCAGCAAACGCTGTACTACCGGGGCACCGGGCGGGGGCTGATGCGCTTCACCCCCACGGCCGGGGTGCCGGTGCCGGTGCCGGTGCCGCCCCACCGGCAGTGGGTGGGCACGGTGGGCTCGGTGGGCCAGCCGCGCGACGGCGACCCGCGCGCCATGTACGCGCTGCTGGACACCGACCACTGGCACCTGCGCTTTGAGCGGGTGCCCTATGCCGTGGCCGATGCAGCCGCCGCCATCCTCGCCACGGGCGGCGCCTTGCCCGCAAGCTTTGCCCACCGCCTGGAGGTAGGCCGATGAAACTGCTGGAGCCCGGCGCCGTGGTGGACGGCTTTGTGGTGCGCGACTGCATCCACGCAGGGGGCATGGCCCATATCTACCGGGTGGAATACGCCAGCGGCGCACCCGACCCCGGTTTTCCCATGGCCATGAAGATCCCGCGCATGACCGCGGGCGACGGGGCCGAGAACATCGTGGGCTTTGAGGTGGAGCTGCAAATACTGCCCGCACTCACCGGGCCACACGTGCCGCGCTTTGTGGCCGCTGGCGACCTGCACCGGCTGCCCTACATCACCATGGAATACCTGCAGGGCCACACCCTGCAGCACTGGCTGGACGCAAGCGAGCGGCCTGACGAAGAACTCATCGCCCGCCTAGGCACTGCCCTGGCCCACGCGGTGCACAGCCTGCACCAGCAAAACGCCTGCCACCTCGACCTCAAGCCCGGCAACGTACTCTTCACGCACGAGAACCATGCCGTGCTGCTGGACTTTGGCCTGTCGTGGCACGCGCACTTCCCCGACCTGCTGGCCGAAGAGCAGCGCAAGGCCGTGGGCTCGCCCGCGTGGATGGCGCCCGAGCAAGTGGTGGGCGTGCGCGGCGACCCGCGCAGCGACATCTTCGCCATTGGCGTGATGCTGTACGAGCTGGCCACGGGCGAGCTGCCGTTTGGCGCCCCCACCACCACGGGCGGTCTGCGCCAGCGCCTGTGGATGGCGCCGGCCCCGCCGCGCAAGCACCGGCCCGACCTGGCCCCGTGGCTGCAGGAAATCATCCTGCGCTGCCTGGAGCCCGAAGCCGCGCGCCGCTACCCCTCGGCCGCCCACCTGGCCCTGGACCTGGCCAACCCCACCCAGGTGCGCATCACCGAGCGAGGGCACCGCACCCAGGGCACGCCGTTTCGCACTCACTTCAAGCGCTGGCTGCGGGCGGCGGGCATGCATTACCAGCCCAGCCCGCTGCCCTCACGGCAGATTGAAGAGACCCCCATCGTCATGGTGGCTGTGCCGCACAGCGATGTGACGGACGCCACGCTGTACTCGCTGCGCGAAGCGGTGGCGCGCTCGCTGGGCATCCGGCCGGGGGCGCGGCTGGCCTGCGTCACGGTGCTGTCGCCGTCGGCCAGCAGCACCAGCGACAGCGCCCGCAGCGAAACCGCCCTGCACCGCCAGCACCACGCCCGCCTGCGCCAGTGGGCCCAGCCGCTGGACCTGACCGAGCACCCGGTGAGCTACCACGTGCTCGAATCCAGCGACGTGGCCCACGCCCTGGTGCGCTACGCAGAGGGCAACCACGTCAACATGATGATCCTGGGCGCGGCCACCCACGGGCTGCAGACCCAGCGCTTCATTGCCACCGTGCCCATGCGCGTGGCACGTGACGCGCCCTGCACCGTCATCCTGGTCAAGCAGTCGCTGCCGTTTGCGCGCCTGGCGGGTGCCAGCTGAGCACCGGTTCCGAGAACGGGGCTGGCCGCGCTGCGGCCTGTCGCCAACGCGGCGCCCGGCACTTGAGCCGGTGCCGCCTTTGCCTTAGCGTGCGGGCATGAGCACCACCACCCTTCTCGTGCGCCAGAACCAGCTGGCCGACACCGCTGTGCGCACCACGACTGATTCAGCGCTACAAGACGGCGAGATCCGCGTCCAGGTGGACCGGTTCGCCCTCACCAGCAACAACATCACCTACGCGGCCATGGGCGAGATGCTGCAGTACTGGCAGTTCTTCCCCTCAGGCGAAGCGGGCTGGGGGATCATTCCGGTGTGGGGCTTTGGCACAGTGCAAGAGTCGCGGCACCCGGACATACCGGTGGGCGAACACCTGTATGGCTACTGGCCCATGGCCACCCATGCCGTGCTGGCCCCACACCGCGTGAGCACCACTGGTTTCAGCGATGGCGCACCGCACCGCGCGGGGCTGCATGCGGTCTACAACCACTACCTGCGCACGAACACCGACCCGTTCTACCAGCCCTTCAATGAAGACATCCAGGCCCTGCTGCGGCCGCTGTTCATCACTTCGTGGCTCATTGATGACTTTCTGGCCGACCAGCAGTTCTTTGGCGCCAGCACCGTGCTGCTGTCCAGCGCATCCAGCAAGACGGCCTACGGCACGGCATTTGAGCTGGCCAAGCGCCCAGGCATCCAGGTGGTGGGGCTCACCTCGGCCACCAACCGCGCGTTTTGCGAAAGCCTGGGTTGCTACCACCGGGTGCTGGCCTACGAAGAACTGGAGCAGCTGCCCGCTCAACCGGCCAGCGTGTACGTGGACTTTGCCGGCAGCGTGGCGCTGCGCGAGCGCATCCACCGGCATTTGACAGGGCTGGCCTACAGCTGCGCGGTGGGTGCCAGCCATGTGCAAGACCTGGGCGGCGCAGGCAACCTGCCCGGCCCCCGCCCCACCATGTTCTTTGCCCCGGCACAGGTCCAAAAACGCAACGCTGACTGGGGCGCCCAGGGCCTGAACGACCGGCTGGTGCAGGCCTGGCAACAGTTCAGCACCGCAGTACAGGCACCGCCACAGCCCTGGCTGGTGGTGCAGCACCACCAAGGCAGTGCCGCGACGCAGGCGGTGTACCTGCAAGTGCTGGGCGGCCAGGGCAGCCCACGCATTGGGCATATGGCCAGTCTGCTGGCGTAATCACCCGATTGAGCGCCTGCTCCAGGCAGGCAGCGACGACAATCTCTGCATGCACGCCCACAACGACACTGCGACGAACACCACCGCCAACGCCCAGCACCCTTTTGCCGCCCTGACGCCCGATGTGGTGCTGGACGCGCTGGCCAGCGTGGGGCTGTACGGTGACGGGCGACTGATGGCGCTGTCGTCGTACGAAAACCGGGTGTACCAGGTCACGCTGGAAGACGGCCAGCGCGTGGTGGCCAAGTTTTACCGCCCAGAGCGCTGGAGCCAGGCCCAGATTCTGGAAGAACACGCCTTTGCCGCCGAACTGACCGCCGCCGAGGTGCCCGCCGTAGGCCCCCTGGTGCTGGGCGGCACCACGCTGCACACGCATGGCGGTTTTGCCTTCTCGGTCAGCCCCTGGCGCGGCGGGCGCGGGCCGGAGCTGGACGACTTTGAGGTGCTGGAGTGGATTGGCCGCTTTCTGGCACGCATCCACACCGTGGGGGCTGCTCAGCCGTTTGCGCACCGCCCGTCGCTCAACGTGCAGACCTTCGGTACTGACTCGCGCGACTGGCTGCTGGCCCACGAGATCATTCCGCTGGACATGCAATCGGCCTGGCAAGGCGCCTGCGAGAACGCTCTTAAATTGATAGCTGGTAGCGCTTTATCCACGGGCGATGGAGGCCAATTTAGCTTAAACCAGGCGCGCCAGATCCGCCTGCACGGCGACTGCCACCCCGGCAACATCCTCTGGACGCCTACCGACCAGCCCGGCGGCGGACCCCATTTTGTGGACCTGGACGACGCCCGCATGGGCCCCGCCGTGCAAGACCTGTGGATGCTGCTGTCGGGCGACCGCAGCCAGCGCACCCAGCAGCTCAGCGCGCTGCTGGAGGGCTACGAGCAATTTCGCAGCTTTGACCGCCGCGAGCTGGCGCTCATCGAGCCCCTGCGCACGCTGCGCCTCATCCACTACAGCGCATGGCTCGCGCAGCGCTGGAGCGACCCGATCTTCCCGATCAATTTCCCCTGGTTTGGCAGCAGCGACTACTGGCGCGGCCAGGTGGACATGCTGCACGAGCAAATCGAAGCCATGGGCGAAGAGCCGCTTTACGCCTGAATACACCCGAAAGAGGGGGATGGAGCTGCGGATGTGGCCTCAAAATATTTGCCATATATGGCAAATATGATTGTTAACTTTTAACAAAACACTTACAATAGCGCACAACTGATACTTCGGTGGTGCAATTGTTGGCTTCCTGTTTCAACGAGTGCAAACGATTGTCAGAAATTCGACCAGGCGTCGGTTCTGAGGCAACATCAGAAGGTTTTCTTTGACCCCTCCAAAGTGCGCCCCAGCGCTGTGACCACCCCATGCGAATAGCCGCCCTCGACGACGATCCGATCCTGCTGGAGCTGATCAAAGCCACCACCGAGCAACATGGCCACGTCTGCCACACCTACCTGACCGGCACCCAGCTGCTGCAGGACATCCGGCACGAGACCTTCGATTTGCTCATCGTGGACTGGCACCTGCCCGACATGGAAGGCCCCGAGGTGGTCTCCGCCGTGCGCCAGACGACAGGGCGGCACCTGCCCATCCTGTTCGTCACCCGCCGCCGCGAAGAGCAGGACGTGATCGAAGCCCTGTCCTGCGGCGCCGATGATTTCATGACCAAGCCCCTGCGCATGGGTGAACTGGTGGCCCGCACCACCGCGTTGCTGCGCCGCGCGTACCCCCAGGCCATGAGCGACAACCTGGTGTTTGGTCCCTACCGGTTCGACCCCGAAAAGCGTTCGCTGTGGCTGCGCGACCAGCCCGTGGAGCTCAAGAACCGCGAATACGAACTGGCCCTGTTCATGTTCCGCAACGCAGGTCGCCTGCTCTCGCGCGCCCACCTGCGTGAAGTGGTGTGGGGCGAAACCAGCGAAGTGCCCTCACGCTCGCTGGACACCCATATGTCACGCCTGCGCACCAAGCTGGAACTCACCCCCGCCAACGGTTACGTGGTGGGCGCCATCTACGGCATGGGCTACCGCCTGGACGCCGTGGACGCCAACGCGACACCGCCCGCAGGTCAGGACGGATCGGCAGCCGATGGCGAGGCCGGCGCCGAGGGCTTCCAGGCAGGCACCACCACCTTGGCCACGAACTGACGGTCCAGCCACAGCCACACCAGAATGGGCGCCAGCGTGGGCACCACCAAAGAGCCCACCTGGTAGCCGTACATCACAGAAAACCGAAACTGTGACCTCGTAAGTGAGCTTGCCATGTGGCAGGGCTCACCGCCGCTGCGGGTATCGTAAGCTGCACGAGTGTGAACGAAGGCAGCCACCTTTGGCCAGTTCGCGTGAACGCACACAGCCATGCTGTGCGTGCCTTGGACTGGAGACTGCACACGCAACTGTCTGGCCAGACTCCGCTTCGAACCGCTTTCACCCATGCCCCGCGAATCGCTCTTCTCCAACCTCTCCCTGGCGGGCAAGATCACCTTGCTGTTGGGGCTGATGGGCGTGGTGTCGATGGCCATCATCGGCTACGCCATGGTGCACATGCGCCAGATGGACGAGCAGTACCGCACGCTGATCTCCTTGGAGTCCGAGTTGGCGCAGAGCTTTGGCCGCACGGGCGTGCTGCTGGGCGAATCCCAGCGGATAGTGCATGCCGCGCACAGCGCGTCCCAGGGCGCCGCCGCCCCCTTGGCGGCCGAAGCCTCGCAGCGGCTGCGCACCCTGCAGCGCGAGTTCGAGACGGAGCTCAACGACATTGCCAAGGACATCCCGCATCAGGGCCGCGAATTGATGGGTGTGCGCGCGCTCGCAGAAGGTGTTTGATGCAGGCGATCAGGTGCTGGGCGCAGCCACCAAAGGAGACAAGTCAGGGGCCACCGCCGCGCTGTACCACGCGTTTGAGCCTGCCCTGCTGGAGCTGAAGCAAGACCTGGATGCCTTTCGCAACCGCTCACACGGCGAATTTTCAGCGTTCATGAACGAGCAAAATCTGGCGACGGAAAAAACCCTGTGGCGCATTGCAGCAGCTGTGGCGGCGGCGCTGGCGGGGGTTCTGGTGCTGTCGGCCTATGTGGCGCTGACGCAGATTTCACGCCCTGTGAGCCAGCTGGCGCGCATCATGCAGCGGCTCACAGAGCACCAATACGACGATGTGATTCCGGCCACAGACCGGCGCGACGAGGTGGGCACCATGGCCCGTGCGTTGCAGGTCTTCAAGAACACGATGGAGGGCGCGGACCAGCTCACGGCGCAAGTGCAGCGCAGCGAAGAGGCGCGCAGGCTTTCGGAACAATTGATGGACCTGACCAGCGCAATTCCTGGCGTGGTGTTTCAACTCCATCTGCAGGCCAACGGCAAATGCCGGTTTCTGTTCGTGAGCGACAAGGCCGGTGCGATGCCTGGGCTGCGGGTGCTGGCGCTGCTGCGCAGCGGCGGGCCGGTGGGCGAGGCCTATGCCGTGCCTCGGCCAGTGCGCCAGCGCATCCAGACCGCGTTCATGGAACGGCTGCGCAACCCTGAGCCGCTGGACTTTGACACCGAGGTGCAGCACGAGGGCGCATCGCGCTGGCTGCAAACCTCTGCCACCGCGCGGCGGCTGGCGGATGGCAGCGTGCTGTTTCACGGCGTGTGGATGGACGTGACCGAGCAAAAGAGCCAGACACACGCCATGGCCACTGCCAAAGAGGCGGCAGAACGGGCTGCGCAGGAACGCGCCCGTTTCATCGCCGTGATGAGCCATGAAATCCGCACGCCGCTCAACGCCGTTCTGGGCATGGCACAGCTGACGTTGAAGGACGAGCTGCCCGCGCAGCAGCGCGAGCGCGTGGAGCAGATCCGACGGGCCAGCCGCCACCTGCTGGGCATCCTCACCGACGTCCTGGATTTTTCGAAGATCGACGGCGGCCACCTGCAGCTGGAGCACAAGCCGTTTTCGCTGTCGTCGATCATGGGCACCCTGGCCGATCTGCTCAGCCCCCAGGCGCTGGCCAACTCGCTGCAGCTGCGCATGGAGGTCGACGATAACGTGCCCGAGCATTGCGTGGGCGATGCCCAACGGCTCTCGCAGATTCTCATCAACTACGTGCACAACGCCATCAAGTTCACCCACCAGGGCGAGGTGGTGGTGCGCCTGCGCGTGGTCGAGCAAGACGGGTACCACCTGCTGCTGCGCAGCGAAGTGCAAGACACCGGCATTGGCATGACGGCGCAGCAGATGGAAGGCTTGTTCGAACCCTTCCGCCAGGCTGACAGCTCCATCACCCGCCGCTTTGGCGGCACCGGCCTGGGGCTGGTGATTGCCCGCCAGCTGGCGCAGGCCATGGGCGGAGAGACGGGCGTGCACAGCGAACCGGGCCGTGGCAGCACCTTCTGGTTCACGGCGCGCCTGCAACGCGCCCCCGCCAAAGACTGGGCGCACGAGGGACTGGAACAACCCCTGAGCCCCCCAGCCTTGGGCGTGGGCCAGACCGCAGGGCTGCGTGTGCTGGTGGTGGACGACAACGAGGTGAACCTGCAGGTCGCCCAGGGGCTGCTGGAAGCCGGTGGCCTCCAGGTGGACCGGGCACGCAACGGTGCCGAAGCCGTGGACCAGCTGACCCGCGCAGCCGACCACACCTACGCCGCTGTGCTGATGGACATGCAGATGCCCGTCATGGATGGCCTGAGCGCCACGCGTGCCCTGCGCGCCCTGCCCCGTTTTGAAGCGCTGCCCATCATCGCCATGACGGCCAACGCCGCCCCGGCCGACATGGAGCGAACCCGCGTTTGTGGCATGAACGACCACATTGCCAAGCCGCTGCTGGAGGCGCCGCTGTGGCAGACGCTGTCGCGCTGGCTGGCACGTTCGGCGAGCGCATTACCGGTCCATCACGCTGCGGGCACCGTACCGCCCCCACCAGCCCCGGAACCCAGCCCGACCAGCCCGACCAGCGCAGAAGCCGCTGCAGCGCGGGCACCAGTATTCGACGTGGCGCTGCTGCAGGATTTGCAGGAGTCCATCACCACGGCACGGCTGCTGCCGCTGATTGCACAATTTGTTCAGGACTGCGAACGGCGCGTCGCACGCATCACCGAAGCCGCCCAGGCCCGCCAATGGGAAGCCCTGCGCCGCCAAGCGCATGACCTGGGTGGCACGGCAGGCAGCTTCGGCTTGTCCACCCTGGGCGAGCTGACCCGCCCGCTGGAAGCCGCCGCCAAGACCCAGGATGCGGCAGCCACCGACCGTTGCATTGCCGAGTTGCAGCAACTGGCCCAGCAAGGGCTGGAGCAATTGCGCGCCCACGCACAGGCTTTGGAAAACCCGGCCTCCCACCAGGGCGGGTAGCCCAGCACGACAAGCCCGACAGAGGCACCGCTACACAAGCACGAAAAAGCCCCGGGGCATCACATGCCGCCGGGGCCACAAGCACTATCAATTCAATAGCTGCCAGCGCTTTATCCGTAAGCGCTAGCAGCCATTTTGGCCCTTGTCAGGCCAGCAAGGCGTTCACCCGCTTGACGTAGGCTGCCGGGTCTTCCGGCAGGCCGCCTTCGGCCAGCAGGGCCTGGTCGAACAGGATGTGGGCCAGGTCGTGGAAGTGCACGCTGCCGTCCAGCTTCTTGACCAGCGCGTGCTCAGCGTTCACCTCCAGCACGGGCTTGGTCTCGGGCGCCTGTTGTCCAGCTTGTTTGAGCATGCGGGCCAGTTGCGTGCTCATGCCGTCGTCCTGCACCACCAGACAGGCAGGCGAATCGACCAGGCGGGTCGTCACGCGCACGTCTTCGGCCTTGTCCTTGAGCGCTTCCTTCAGCTTGGCCAGCACGGGCTTGAAGGCTTCGGCGGCTTCTTCTGCAGCCTTCTTCTCGGCCTCGTCTTGCAGCTTGCCCAGGTCCACCGCGCCCTTGGCCACGCTTTGCAGCGGGGTGCCGTCGAACTCGTGCAGGTAGTTCAGCGCCCACTCGTCCACGCGGTCGGTCATGAGCAGCACTTCGATGCCCTTCTTCTTGAAGACTTCGAGCTGCGGGCTGTTCTTGGCAGCGGCCAGCGTGTCGGCGGTGATGTAGTAAATCGCCTCCTGGCCTTCCTTCATGCGAGCCTTGTAGTCGGCAAAGGAGACTGTCACGGCATCGCTCTGCGTGGAGGCAAAACGCAGCAGCTTGGCCAGGCGCTCGCGGTTGGCAAAGTCTTCGCCCAGGCCTTCCTTCAGCACCGCGCCAAATTCGGCATAGAACTTGGTGTACTTGCCTTCCTTGGCCTTGTCTTCCTCGCTCACCACGTCGGTCACGCCATCGGCGCCTTCACCCGTGGTGTGCTTGTCGTGCTTGGCCAGGTCTTCCAGCATGCTCAGCACACGCTTGGTCGAGCCCTCGCGGATGGAGCGCACGTCGCGGCTTTCCTGCAGCAGCTCGCGGCTCACGTTCAGCGGCAGGTCGGTCGAGTCGATCACGCCCTTCACAAAGCGCAGGTAGGTGGGCAACAGCGCTTCGGCGTCGTCCATGATGAACACGCGCTTCACATACAGCTTCACGCCAGCCTTCTTGTCGCGGTTCCACAAATCGAACGGCGCCTTGGCGGGGATGTACAGCAGCTGCGTGTATTCGGTGTTGCCTTCCACGCGGTTGTGCGCCCAGGTCAGTGGGGCTTCGTGGTCGTGGCTGATGGTCTTGTAGAACTCGGCGTACTGCTCGTCGGTGATGTCCTTCTTGGGGCGGGTCCACAGGGCGCTGGCCTTGTTGATGGTTTCCCACTCTCCCGTCTTGACCATGCCACCGGGCTGGCGGCCGCCGTTTTCATCGTTGGGGTTGATCAGCTCGCCGTCTTTCCACTCTTCCTTTTCCATCAGGATGGGCAGGCTGATGTGGTCGGAGTATTTGGCGATGACCTGCTTGAGCTTCCAGGCGTTGAGGTATTCCTCGGCATCCTCGCGCAGGTGCAGGATGATGCTGGTGCCGCGCTGGGCGCGGGTGATGGTTTCGACCTCAAAGTCGCCCGTGCCGCTGCTGATCCAGCGCACACCTTCTTCGGGCTTGAGGCCCGCACGGCGCGATTCCACAGTGATCTTGTCAGCCACGATAAAGCCCGAGTAAAAGCCCACGCCGAACTGGCCGATGAGTTGGGCGTCCGCCTTCTGGTCGCCTGAGAGACGGCCCATGAAGTCCTTGGTGCCGCTCTTGGCGATGGTGCCCAGGTGGTCGATGGCCTCTTGCTGGCTCATGCCGATGCCGTTGTCGGTGATGGTCAGCGTCTTGGCGGCCTTGTCGAAGGTCACACGCACTTCGAGGTTGGGGGCGTCTTCAAACAGCGCGGCGTTGTTCAGGCCCTCAAATCGCAGTTTGTCGCAGGCGTCCGAGGCGTTGGAGATCAGCTCGCGCAGGAAGATTTCCTGGTTGGAATACAGCGAGTGGGTGACCAGGTGCAGCAGCTGGGCCACTTCGGCCTGGAACGACAGGGTTTGCTTGCTCATGGGAGGGTTCTCTCTCGGTAAATTTTTGAATGGAATCGCACAACGGGGGGCACAAAAAAATCACGCGTGCCAGCCCGGCAGGCGTGATTTATGGGCAGGGGTGAAGGTTTCAAGAGGGGGCGAGCCCCCCACTTAGAGCGGCTAACAAAACTCTTCTGGCGTCGTTGCTGTGTCTTGTCGTACTGCTCGTACTGCCGACGACACAGCGCCTAGCCAGAACCGCTTCGCTGAGTTTTGTTAGCCGCTCTTATTGATCCGGCACGGTTTATTGCAGAGTCCAGATGCCGTTCAACTTGAGCCCGTCGAGGGGCTTCGACACCTCAGCCCGAGCAAGGTTTACGAATAAAGCCTGCCGGATCAATATGCAAGCAGCAAGCTTCAACCGTCGGTGTTGATGCGTTCTACCAGCATCTTGAGGACCGCGTCTGCCTTCTCGTTGGCCACCTGGCAGGTGCCCGCAGCGGCGTGGCCGCCACCGCCAAACTCCAGCATCAGGTTGCCCACATGGGTCTTGCTGCTGCGGTTGAGGATGGACTTGCCCGTGGCAAACACGGTGTTCTGCTTTTGCAGGCCCCACATCACGTGGATAGAGATGTTGGCCTGCGGGAACAGCGCGTAAATCGTGAACCGGTTGGTGGCCCAGATGGTTTCTTCCTGGCGCAGGTCCAGCACCACCAGGTTGCCCAGCTCAATGGCGCAGCGCTCCAGTTGCTCCCTGGCCTTGACGGCATGCTCGCGGTACAGGGCCACGCGCTCCTGCACGTCGGGCAACTCCAGAATCTCCTCGATGGTGTGGTCGCGGCAGTACTTGATCAAATCCATCATCAGCGCGTAGTTGCTGATGCGGAAATCGCGGAAACGGCCCAGGCCGGTGCGTGAGTCCATCAGGTAGTTCAGCAGCACCCAACCCTGCGGGTCGAGGATGTCTTCGCGCGAATACTGGGCCGAGTCGGCCTGGTCCACCGCCGCCATCATCTCATCGGTGATGCGGGGGAACGCGGCCTTGCCGCCGTAATGGTTATAGACCACGCGCGCCGCGGATGGGGCATGGGCCTCAATGATGTGGTTGGTGTCACGGCGGCCTGCATTGCGCACGGTTTCCGACTCGTGGTGGTCGAACACCAGGTGCGCACCCGGCACGTAGGGCAGGTTGGTGGTGATGTCGCGCGACGTGATGGCAACCTTGCCATCCTGCATGTCCTTGGGGTGGACGAACGTGATCTCGTCAATCAGGTTCAGTTCATTGAGCAAAACGGCGCACACCAGGCCATCGAAGTCACTGCGGGTGACCAACCGGTATTTCTCTTCACTCACAGACATCTCCTCTTAGAACAGACGGATGCGGTCATGCTAGCAACGCCCCCGGTGCCGCACCCTGTGCGGCCACAAAAAAATCTCAAAACCGCTCGTGCGGTCCCAGGTAGCGCCACTGGCCTACGGGCAGGTTGCCCAGCGTCACCCTCCCAATGCGGATGCGCTTGAGCCCCACCACCTTGAGCCCCACCAGCTCGCACATCCGGCGAATCTGGCGCTTCTTGCCTTCGGTCAAGACAAAGCGCAGCTGCTCGGGGTTTTGCCACTCCACCTTGGCGGGCTTGAGCGGCTCACCGTCCAGGCTCAGGCCATGGCGCAGGCGTTCCAGCAACTCTTTGGGGAACACCGCCTGCACGTTGGTGCTGACAGGGTCACGCTCGTCGATTTCCTGCAGCGGCACGGAGCGCTCGCCAGGGTGGCGTGGCACCGCCTGGCCCGGTGCCTGGTAGACCACGCGCACCAGGTATTCCTTGTCCACCTCAGAGTCTTCGCCAATGATCTGCCGCGCCACACGCCCGTCCTGGGTCAGCACCAACAAGCCCACCGAGTCGATATCGAGCCGTCCACAAGGCGCCAGGCCCCGCAACTGCGGCGGAGAGAAGCGGTTGCGGCTGGGGTCCTCGCGCCAGTGGGTGCGGGGATTGATCAGGGCCACGGCGGGCGTGTGGCCATCCTCGGCCTGCCCGCTGACATAGCCGATCGGCTTGTTCAGCAAAATGGTGACGCGCTGCTCCTGGAAACCCTGGGCAATCTTGTCCACCTCAATGCGGTCTGCAGCGGTGACCTGCAGCCCCATGGGCGCCACCTCGCCATTGACCTTGACCCAGCCTTGGGCAATCCAGTCATCGGCCTCGCGGCGCGAGCACAAACCCAGCTCGGCCATGCGCTTGTTCAAGCGCGAGGTATCGCCACCTGCCGACGCAGGCCTTGCCCCCGGGGCAGCGGCGGGCCGAGGAGCAGCGGAGCGCGCTGCCGGAGGGCGCTGCGGCTGCGCTGGCGCAGGCCGCCCGCCTGCATCGGCAGACCAGGTACGAGTTGACGTGGGGCCGATGGCGCGCTCGGATCGCGCTGCAGCAGGTCGCGCGCCTGCTGCGGCAGGCCGTGCGGAGGCCCTGGACGGGGCCGTTGCGGCAGGTGCTGGCTTGGCCGACAGGTTGGGGCGGCGCAGCACGGGCCGCGCGGAAGCGCCTTCGGCTGGCGCAGTGGCACCAGCGGGGCTTTGGGGTGGACGGGAACTGGATGAAGACATTGGGCGTATTGTCGCCGCCGGGCGGCGCCTGCTCATCTGGCGTTGCGAAGATTACCCCTGCCTTTGCTGCCACGCCAGAAATTCTTGCGCAGGCATGGGCCGGCTGATGTGGTAGCCCTGGGCTTCGTCACAGGCCAGCGCGCGCAGGCGCTCCAGAATACCGCCGGTCTCCACGCCTTCGGCCACCACGGTCAGGCCCAGGTTGTGGGCCAGATCAATGGTGGAGCGCACGATCATCGCGTCGTCCTCCCCCTGCTCCATGCCCATCACAAACGACTTGTCGATCTTGAGCTCGTCCACCGGCAGCCGCTTGAGGTACGCCAGCGACGAATAGCCCGTGCCGAAGTCGTCGATGGAGAGCTTGAAGCCCTGCTCGGACAACCGGTTGAGCATGGCTTCGGCGCGGAGGGGGTCGTCCATGATGGCGCTTTCGGTGATCTCCAGGCAAAACAATGACGCCTTCACCCCGTGGCGATCCAGAAGAGCAGCCAACTTGTGGCTGAGGTCCGGGTCCAGCAGGTCGCGCGTGGACAGGTTGACAGACACCCGCAAACCCCGGTTCTGCTGAGCGGGCTGGGCAAGGAATTTCGCCACTTCCTCAAACATCCACAGGGTGAGCTGGCGCACAAACGCGGTTTGCTCGGCAAAGGGGATGAACTCCATCGGCGGCACCATGCCGCGCTGCGGATGTTGCCAGCGCACCAGGGCTTCTGCAGCACAGCCGCTTTGGCCATGCAGGGGCACCTTGGGCTGCAGGTATAGCTGCAGTTCGTTGCGTTCCACGGCGCGGCGCAGCTCCGTGAGCAGCGACAGATTCTGGGCGCTGACCGAATCAATCGAGGCGTCGTAGCGCAACGCGCCGCTGAGCTTGCGCTTGGCGGCGTACATGGCGATTTCGGCGTGGCTGAGCAGCATGTCGGCGTCTTGTGCATCGCCGGGCCAGCAAGCGATGCCGATGCCGGCGCTCAGATCCACGGTCTGGTCCTGCAAGGCCAGGGGCTGCTCAAACGAGGTCAGGATCTGCTGGGCCACCGCATGCGCCCCGGGTGCGTCGGCTCCCCGCAGCAGCGCGGCAAATTGATTGCCTCCCAGGCGCGCGACCATGTCGTCAGGTGACGTCACCAGGTCAGCCAGCCGCTGCGCCACGGCTTGCAGCAAACGGTCGCCAAAGGCGTAACCCATCACGTCGTTGACATGCTTGAAGCGGTCCAGATCCAGCGTCAGCACGCTCACCGGCGGAGCTTGGCCTGCGCCAGGCTCCAGGGCCCGCACCAGGGTTTCGCGAAAGCGCTCGCGGTTGGGCAGTCCTGTCAGCCGGTCCCAATAGGCCAGCCGCATGATTTCCTTTTGCTGTGCGCCGATGTCCACGCGCATGCGGTCGAACGAACGCGCCAGCCGGCCAATTTCGTCCTGCCTACGGGTGTGCTCCATGGGGGTGTCGTACTCACCCCGCGACAGGCGCTGGGTGGCGCGCATGAGGGATTGCAACGGGGTGATCACGCGCTGGGCCATCAGGCCACTGCCCAGCGCAAAGAGCAATACGCCGCCAGCGGTAATGAATGCAAGCAGCAGCTGCAACTGGCGATAGGGAGCCACCACCGCGTCCACCGACCGCAGCAGCAATGCTTGCACCTGGCCATTGACACTGGGCAGGGGGCTGGAGCGTGACAGCAGCACCCCGTCGGGCGAATCGATCTCATCCACCTGACCGCCTTGCGCAACGATCTGGTCGCGCTGAGCGGCTGGCAGCGTGCTCACGGGCACGGTCACTCGCCCATCGGCCTCTTGCACCACCAGCGCCACCTGTACCGACAACAACCGGCGCATTTCATCGGCCAGCGCCTGGTCGAGCGGAAAGCCCATCAACACCCAGCCCATGAGCACAGGCGCGCGCATGGGCACCATCACAAACTGGTAGGGCACGCCATCCACCACGGCAATCTGGCTGCCCTGGGGGCTGCGCGCCAGTTGCGGCGCCACTTGCCCCAGAGTGGGAATGAAGGCCTGGGCGGACGACGGGGCCGTCAGTGCGCGGTAGGCCATGTTGGTATCCAGCAGCGCCGTGGCTGCGGCGCCGATGCGCTCTCCATGGTTTTCCAGCACCGAATGGATGGTTTCCTCGTCGCCAGAATGACCCGCAGACCGAAACCCGTAATCCGCCGCCAGCAGGGCCGAGCCCTGGCGCAGACGCGCGGCGTTTTGCTCCAGCAGGCGCAGCCACACGTTTTCGTCCACATCAAGCTGGCGCGCAATCTGGCTGCGGGCGTTGCGCTCGATGCCGGCGCGCACCACGGCAAACCCGGCCAGCTGCACGATCAGCAGCAGCAACAGGGACACCCCCACCAGGCGCAGGATCAAGCTACGGCCGAGGATCCTCCACATCAAGGCGCCAACCCCACCAGCCTGGCCGCAGCGCGCACATTGCCGGTGGCAAGGCAGTGCCACTGGTTGCTCATGGGCGGCAGCGCCCGGAGCCATGCGGGGGTGCCAGACGCGCAGCTTGTAGTTGCCGGCCGGCACGCCGTTGATCTGCACCTGTGCGGCGCTCTCGGCAGCCTGCGCGTAATACGGCGTGTCCACCACCACAATCCAGCCCACCATGCGGTCGTGGATGTTGCAACCCAGGGTGACCACGCCCGCCCGTTCAAACACCACGGGATTGGCGGGCGTGCCGGTATAGAGCTTGAGCTCGAATTTCTTGGCAGGAGAAAACGAGTACACATGGTGGCGCACGCTGTCGCGGTTCGGGAAATGCACGGAAGTGCCCACCGGCACCACCAGTACCCCCGGCAGAAACTGCTTGCCTTGCTGCGCCATCTCGGCCCCCGCCAGGGGCTTGGTCTAGGCACTGGCGGCCGCAGACTCCAGAAACGCCACGACACCATTCACCGGGCGGCCCGCTTCATCCACCACTTCCACCTGCACGCTGGCAGCCCATGCGCCTGCACTGCTGAAGGCAGCCCAGCAGACCACGGCGCGCGCGGCCCACCGCCAGCAAGCACCAGACTGCGTCATGGCTCAATCGCCATGCCCACCAGGGGGCTGCCGTCAGCCACCACCCCCAGCAGCGTGGCCTTGCCGGTGTTCAGGTCGATCAGGTGCAGCTGCGTCTTGGGGTTGCCCGCCGTTCGCACGGCCGCCAAGGCGGTGTTGTTCACGTCGGAAATGTCCATCGAGGCGTCCGTCAACGGCCCCAGGCCCAAGGAGCCCACGGTGCGCAGTTGCCCTGTGTTGGGCGAGACCACGGGGGTTTCACCCTCGCGCGATCCCTGCATGACCAACACCCCCAAGGCCCGGTCAATGGCGTAGTTGGTGGTGAGCTTGCCGTCGTTGGGGTTGTAGGTGTACGCGGCAGCGACCACCTCGGGCGCACGCGCGTGGTTCACATCACTCCACGCATAGCGAAGGTAGGGGTCTGACTGCAGCCCTGGGCGCAAGTTGTCGCCATCCACTTGGGCGCCCGTGTCAGGGTGCAGGCGCAGGTTCTGCCCCAGGTTCGACACCACCCGCACCCGGTCAGCCGCAGGATTGAAGTCCACGCCAAACGCCGAGCCTTTCAACGCCACGGGCGGTGTACCAGCGCCCACGGGGGTGAGCTGGCCTGTGCCCAACTCCAGCGTGTAAAGGCGCCCTGATTGTGCAAGCGCATACAGCACACCCCGCGCCACGCGAAAGTCGATGCCCACCAGCTTATCACCCGCCGGCAAGCCTTGCAGCGGCCTGCGCTCCAGGATGTGGTCGGGCCTGGCAGCGTTGAACGTCAGCAGCTCATGTGCAGCAGTCACCGCAACGACTTGTTCGCGCAGCTCCAGTGGTTCTTGAACCGGGGCTGCACAACCCGCCACCAAGCTGCCGACAGCCAACGCTGCGGCAAGGCCAAAGGGGCTTTGCCAACGGAAACGCAAGCGCGAAAGCAGAGACAGCGAAGGCATGGAGCAGCTCCCAAAGATGTAACAGAACCGAACACAAGCGGACATTGTTGCACTGAGTCCGCGCACACTGCGCAAGGAAACTATGCTGTCAATTTTCATAGCACCAAAACCAACAGCAGAAAACGCAGGCGATGACCTTGTTAAGCCGCTCCAGCGCCATGCTCAACGAAATCGACCCCAAGCAGGCGCAGGAGCAAATCCAGGCCGTGCGAAAGACCTTGCAGGAATACGCCAAGCAGGAAGCGCAGCTCGCACAACTCATTACCCCGGCCAGCGCCAGCGCCGCCGAGACTGCGTTGCTGCAGCAGGTGCAGGCGGCAGCCCAAAAGGCCAGGCCAGAGATTAAGAGCGCGATGCAAGCAGCGGACGATGGCGACACCGTCACCGCCAGCCTGAACCTGATGACCCGCGCCGCACCGGCTGAATCCATCTGGCGGCAACAGCTGGGCGAGTTGATTGCGCTGCAAAACAGGCTCAATGACGAAGCCGCCGCTTCGGCCGAAGCGATCCAGAGCCGTGCGCGCTGGATCGGCGGCGTGCTGGTGGTGGCAGCCATGGCACTCGGTCTGCTGATTGCCTGGCGCATCACCGCCAGCATCACCCAACCGATCGCCCGTGCCGTGGTGGTGGCGGAGCGCATTGCACGGGGCGATCTGACGTCGCAAGTGGAAGTGCGCATCCACGACGAAACCGGCCGGCTGCTGGAAGCGATTGCCGCCATGCAAGACCGGCTGCGCAGTCTGGTGGCCGAGATCGGGCAGGCCGCAGACTCCATTTTGGTGGCCAGCTCTGAAGTGGCTTCAGGCAACCAGAACCTGAGCATCCGCACCGAGCAGACGTCTCACAACCTGCAAGGCGCCTCCCAGGCGCTGGGCGATCTGACGGGCACCGTGGCGCAAAGTGCGCAGGCCGCCCATCAGGCCAACGGCCTGGCGGCCAAAGCATCCACCGCGGCGGCAGAAGGAGGCGAAGTGGTGACCCAGGTGGTGCAGACCATGGACGCCATCAGCGCCAGCTCGCGCAAGATTTCCGACATCACCAGCGTGATCGACAGCATTGCCTTCCAGACCAACATCCTGGCGCTGAACGCCGCGGTGGAAGCTGCCCGCGCGGGCGAGCAAGGCCGGGGCTTTGCCGTGGTGGCCAGCGAGGTGCGCGGCCTGGCAGGTCGCGCGGCCAACGCGGCGCGCGAGATCAAGGCGCTCATCAACGACAGCACCCAGCAGGTTCAGGCGGGCGCCACGCTCGTCAACCACGCGGGCGACAGCATCGCGCAGCTGGTGCAATCGGTGCGGCAGGTCTCCAGCATCATGGCCGAGATCACCGCCGCCACGCAGGAGCAAAGCCAGCGCATCACCGAAGTGAGCCACTCCGTGGGATCGCTGGAAGAAATGACGCAGCAGAACGCTGCACTGGTGGAGCAAGGCGCTGCCGCCGCCGAAAGCCTCAAGGACCAGGCGGGGCGCCTGACGCAGATGGTGCACACCTTCCGCCTCACCCGCGAACACGCCCAGGCCCGGGTATGGGAGGCACCTACCCCAGCGGCCCTTGCAGACCAGGCGCTAGCGAATCAGCGCATCGCCCTGCCCCGCAGCTAGCCTACGGAATCCGAGCAATCGGCGCTCAGCCCTCAGTGGCAGAGGCCCTGCGGACAAACACGCTGGACTGCAACGCTGCCAGGTCCAGCACACGCACGCCGCCGTACTCCACACGAATGGCGCCTTGCGCCTGCAACGCCATCAGCGCTTCATTGACCCGCTGGCGCGACAGCCCCACCAGGTAAGCCAGCTCCTGCTGGGTGATGCGCAGCACCTCGCCCACGCCGGGGTAGAGCACCGGGTTGAACAGTGACGCCAGACTGCGGGCCACGCGCACGTCGGGGTTGTTGAGGCGATCAATCTCGCGCGCGGCAATGAACTGACCCAGCCGCTCGTTGAGCTGGTGCATCACGAACCGGTTGAACGCAATGGAGTGGTCGAGCAGCCAGTGAAACGTGTCAATGGGCAGGCCGGCCACCACGCTCTTGCGCAGCGCCTGGATGTTGTAACGATAAGGCTCGCGCTTCATGGCAGTGCCTTCGCCAAACCAGCCGCCAGGGGGCACGCCCGTGAACGTCATGGTCTGGCCCTGGGCGTTGTCGCTGCTCATCTTGAGCAGCCCCTCCACCACGCCGAACCAGTACGTCACGGGCCTGCCGACGCGGCACACGAAGTCGCCGGGCAGGGCATCACCCACCAACAGGGAAGCCACAGCGCGCGTTCGCGCGGCTGGCTGAAGCTGTGCCAGCCACGGAATGCCCTTCAACTCCTCTGAAGTGGGCGCGCGGCGGCGCTGGTGCAAAGACAAATCGTGATTCATGCCGGCAAGCGTCACCCAAAAGCCGGCAAAAACCGGCAACGTCACGGGACAGGGAGGGTTTAACCCGATGAGGAGTTTCCCGTAGATTGTCGTCCAAAAGACAAAATAACGTCAAAGCCAGTCCTAGTATTTATGCCAGAGCAACACCTCGCGGCGGCACCTGGCAGCTGAGAAGGTCTGTTGCACCCGGGACAGATACCGATCAAAGAGGACACGGAATGAAGACGACGTTTCCCCAGCTGCTGTTGCAGCACGCCACCCAGAGGCCCCAGAGCCCGGCGCTGCGCGAAAAAGAATATGGCATCTGGCAAACCCACACCTGGGCAGACCTGGCCCAGCTGGTGGAAAAGGTGGCAGCCGGGCTGCACCAGGCCGGCTTGCAGCGCCACGAACACATGGTGGTGATCGGCGCCAACCGCCCCCGCCTGTACGCCACCATGCTGGCAGCCCAGTCGCTGGGTGCGATTCCGGTGCCGCTGTACCAGGACGCCGTAGCCGCCGAATGCATCTTCCCGCTGAACAATGCCGAAGTGCGCTTTTGCCTGGTGGAAGACCAGGAGCAGGTGGACAAGCTGCTCGAAATCCGCGAGCAGTGCCCGCAGATTGCACACATCATCTATGACGACCCCCGTGGCCTGCGCAACTACAACGAAGAAGGCCTGGACGCGCTGGACTCGCTGATAGAAACCGGCAGCGCCTTTGTGGCCAAGAACCCCGGCTGGTTCAAGGCCGAGGTGGCCAAGGCCCAGCCAGACGATGTGGCGGCCATGTTCTTCACATCCGGCACCACGGGCAACCCCAAGGGCGTGGTGCACACCCACAGCACGCTGCTCGACCGCGCCACAGCGGGCGCCGAGTTCGACAAGCTCACCAGCAGCGAAGAAGTGCTGGCCTACCTGCCCCCCGCCTGGATTGGCCAGAACATCTTCAGCTACGCCCAGTGGCTGGCCTGCGGCTACGTGGTCAACTGCCCCGAGTCGGCCAGCACCGTGACCATCGACCTCAAGGAAGTGGGCCCCACCTACTACTTTGCGCCGCCGCGCATTTTTGAAGGTCTGCTGACCAGCGTGATGATTCGCATGGAAGACGCAGGCACCTTGAAGCGCAAGATGTTCGAGGCCTGCATGGGTGTGGCCAAACGCGTGGGCCCCGCCCTGATGGACGGCGAAGCCGTGGGCACCATCGACAAAATCAAGTACGCCCTGGGCAACCTGCTGGTGTACGGCCCGCTGCGCAACAACCTGGGCTTCTCCCGCGTGCGGGTGGCCTACACAGCGGGCGAGGCCATTGGCCCCGACCTGTTCACCTTCTACCGCTCCATCGGCATCAACCTGAAGCAGCTGTACGGCTCCACCGAAACCGCCGTGTTCGTGTGCCTGCAGCCAGACAACCAGGCCCGCGCCGACACCGTGGGCGTGCCCATCCGTGGCGTGCAGATCAAGGTGGCCGACAACGGCGAAATCATGGTGAAGTCCGCCGGGCTGCTCAAGGAGTACTACAAGAACCCGGCCGCCACGGCCGAAGTGCTCACGGCCGACGGCTGGTACCACACCAGCGATGCCGGTTTTCTGGACGCACACGGCCACCTCAAGATCATCGACCGCGTCAAGGACGTGGGCCGCATCCAGGGCGGCGCCAATGATGGCGCCATGTTCGCGCCCAAGTACGTGGAGAACAAGCTCAAGTTCTTCCCGCACATCAAGGAAGTGGTGGCCCTGGGCGACAAGCGCGAGAAGGTCTGCGTCATGGTCAACATCGACTTCGATGCCGTGGGCAACTGGGCCGAGCGCCGTAACCTGCCCTACGCCGGCTACACCGACCTGGCCCAGAAGCCCGAGGTGTACGAATTGATCCGCGACTGCATTGAAAAGGTGAATGCCGACCTGGCCAACGACGCCCTGCTGGCTGGCAGCCAGGTGAGCCGTTTCCTGGTGCTGCACAAGGAACTGGACGCCGACGACGGCGAACTCACGCGCACCAACAAGGTCCGCCGTGGCTTCATTGCCGAGAAATACGCTGCACTGGTAGACGCCCTGTACGCAGGCCGCACCGAGCAGTACATCGAGACCCAGGTGAAGTTTGAAGACGGCCGCACCGGCAGCGTGAGCGCCACGCTCAAGCTGATGGACACCAAGACTTTCCCGCCCGTCAAGAGCGCCGCCTGAACGCGCCAGGAAGCAACCCATGAGCACCAAAAAGATCGGCGACGTCATCCTCGACGTCAAGAACATCAGCCTCCGGTTCGGCGGCGTAAAGGCGCTGACCGACATCTCCTTCAACGTCAAAGAGCACGAGATCCGCTCCATCATCGGCCCCAACGGCGCCGGCAAGAGCTCCATGCTCAACTGCATCAACGGGGTGTACACGCCGTCCGAAGGCTCCATCACCTTCCGGGGCAAGACGTTTGATCACATGAACAGCCGCCAGGTGGCCGAGATGGGCATCGGGCGCACCTTCCAGAACCTGGCGCTGTTCAAGGGCATGAGCGTGATCGACAACATCATGACCGGCCGCAACCTCAAGATCAAAAGCAACCTGCTGCTGCAGGCGCTGCGCATCGGGCCTGCCGAACGCGAGGAAATCCGCCACCGCGAATACGTCGAGCACATCATCGACTTCCTTGAAATCCAGGCCTTCCGCAAGACCCCCGTGGGCCAGCTGCCCTACGGCCTCCAAAAGCGCGTGGACCTGGGCCGGGCTCTCGCGATGGAGCCGCAGGTGCTGTTGCTCGACGAGCCCATGGCCGGCATGAACGTGGAAGAGAAGCAGGACATGTGCCGCTTCATCCTGGACGTGAACGACGAGTTCGGCACCACCATCGTGCTGATCGAGCACGACATGGGTGTGGTGATGGACATCAGCGACCGCGTGGTGGTGCTGGACTACGGCAAGAAGATCGGTGACGGCAGCCCTGACGAAGTGCGCAACAACGAAGACGTGATCAGTGCCTATCTGGGCACATCGCACTAAGAGTCTGTTCGAAGCCTTTTCACGGGGTACGCATGACAACAAACGGACACGATCTAGGCGCCCGCCGCGGCACATGCTGGCGGCCTGGGCAAGTCGGGCAACAACGAGCGTGGCCGTTTGTTGCCATGCCCTTCGGGTTGTCCCGCAAAGGCAGCGTCTGCGGCGTTGCCCATCCTCGCCGCACACCAGTGCGGCTTGCGGTGGACGCCTTGCACCCACTGCCTTTGCGGGGCAACGTACTCCATGAAAAGACTTTGAACAGACTCTGAGAACAACAACATGGCATTCTTTCTTGAAACCCTCATCGGCGGCCTGATGGCCGGCATGCTGTATTCGCTGGTCGCGTTGGGCTTTGTGCTGATCTACAAGGCCTCGGGCGTGTTCAACTTTGCGCAGGGCGCCATGGTGCTGTTCGCAGCGCTGGCCATGGCCCGCTTTGCCGAGTGGATTCCGAAGTGGACGGGCATCGACAACCCCATCGTAGCCAACCTGGCCGCCTTCGTGATTGCAGGCGCCATCATGTTCGTGGTGGCCTGGCTGATTGAAAAGCTGGTGCTGCGCCACCTGGTCAACCAGGAAGGCGCCACGCTGCTGATGGCCACACTGGGCATTACCTACTTTCTCGAAGGCCTGGGCCAAACGCTGTTTGGCAGCGACATCTACAAGATCGACGTGGGCATGCCCAAGGAGCCGATCTTCGCCTTTGACACCGTGTTCCAGGGCGGCATCCTGATCAACAAGGAAGACGTGATTGCCGCCGCCATTGCTGCGGGTCTGGTGGCCTTGCTGTCGGTGTTCTTCCAGAAGACTTCCACCGGCCGTGCGCTGCGCGCCGTGGCGGACGACCACCAGGCTGCGCAATCCATCGGCATTCCGCTCAACCGCATCTGGGTGATCGTGTGGTGCGTGGCCGGTGTGGTGGCCCTGGTGGCCGGGATGATCTGGGGCAGCAAGCTCGGAGTGCAGTTCTCGCTGACCACCGTGGCCCTGCGCGCTCTGCCCGTGGTGATTCTGGGCGGCCTGACTTCGGTGCCCGGCGCCATCATCGGCGGTCTGATCATCGGTGTGGGCGAGAAGCTCTCCGAGGTGTACCTGGGCCCGTTCGTGGGCGGGGGCATCGAGATCTGGTTTGCGTATGTGCTGGCGCTGGTGTTCCTTCTCTTCAGGCCTCAGGGCTTGTTCGGAGAAAAAATTATTGATCGCGTATGAAATACGAGACCAATAATTTTTCGAAGGAGGCACAACGCGCACCGCGCGTTGTCAGCGGGGCCGCAGGCTCCGCGTGGCACCGCAGGTGCGCCCCCGTGCAAAAGATCATTGATCGCGCCTAACCCACCACAAGAACAACAGGAGACACACCATGCTCTACCGCGAAAACGGCCAGTTCAAGACCAGCTACCGCGCTGACCAGCAGATCTTCCCCATCGCGCAGGACCGCATTGCCATCGGGCTCATCCTCGCGGTGGCCTTCCTGGTGGTGCCTGCGTTTGCCAGCGACTACATCTTCCGCGCCATCCTGATTCCCTTCGTCATCATGGCGCTGGCCGCCCTGGGGGTGAACATCCTGGTGGGCTACTGCGGGCAGATCTCGCTGGGCTCAGGCGCCTTCATGGCCGTGGGGGCCTACGGGGCCTACAACTTCTTCGTGCGCTTCCCCGGCATGCCGCTGATTCCTGCACTGATCCTTGGCGGGCTGTGCGCCACGTTCTTCGGCATTCTGTTCGGGCTGCCCAGCCTGCGTGTGAAGGGCCTGTACCTGGCCGTGGCCACGCTGGCGGCGCAGTTCTTCAGCGACTGGATGTTCCTGCGCATCAAGTGGTTCACCAACAACTCCGACTCGGGCTCGGTGTCGGTGACCAACCTGCAAGTGCTGGGCATGCCGATTGACAGCGCCACCAGCAAGTACGTGTTCTGCCTGGCTATTCTGGTGGTGGTGGCCCTGCTGGCCAAGAACCTGGTGCGCGGTGCCATTGGCCGCGAGTGGATGGCCATTCGCGACATGGACGTGGCCGCCGCCGTGATTGGCATCCGCCCCATGTACGCCAAGCTCAGCGCCTTCGCCGTCAGCTCCTTCATCGTGGGCATGGCGGGCGCACTGTGGGCCTTTGTGCACCTGGGTGCGTGGGAGCCTGCCGCGTTCTCGGTGGAAGTGTCGTTCCGCCTGCTGTTCATGGTGATCATCGGCGGGCTGGGCTCCATCATGGGTGCGTTCTTTGGCGCGGCCTTCATCGTGGTGCTGCCCATCGTGCTCAACCAGTTTCTGCCTGCCTTCCTGGGCCTGTTCGGTATCGAGATTTCGACAGCGGGCGTGTCCCATGCCGAGCTGATGATCTTCGGCGCCTTGATCGTCTGGTTCCTGATCGTGGAGCCCCACGGCCTGGCCAAGCTGTGGTCCACCGCCAAGCAGAAGCTGCGCCTGTGGCCCTTCCCGCACTGACATGAAACACCCCCTGAGTCGCTTCGCGCCTTCCCCCTCTCTCGCGCTGCGCGCGGGAGGGAGGACGCAGCCCTCGCTGCGGGGCGGCCCTTGCTCGGCTGCCCCGGCCTGGGTAGCGCCAGTTTTTACGGTGGCGCCCTGAAACGTAGCCAAGTTTGTTCCCGTGCTTGCTTCACCCTATTCATCCAAAGGAGACATCCATGAAGCTTTCCAAAATCGTGATCGCCGCCGCAGTGGTTGCCGCCGGTGCGTCGTCGCTGGCCACCAGCGCCATGGCCCAGGCCAAGGAACAGTTCTTCCCGCTGCTGTCCTACCGCACGGGGCCCTACGCGCCGAACGGTGTGCCATGGGCCAATGGCAAGCAGGACTATCTGAAGATGATCAACGCCCGCGATGGCGGCATCAACGGCGTGAAGCTGACGTTTGAAGAGTGCGAAACCGGCTACGCCACCGACCGCGGCGTGGAATGCTACGAACGCCTCAAGAGCCGCCCCGGCGTGACGCTGTTTGACCCCCAGGCCACCGGCATCACCTTCGCGCTGACCGAGAAGGCCCCCGTGGACAAGATCCCGCTGATGACGCTGGGCTATGGCCTGTCGGTGGCGCAGGACGGCCAGGCCTTCAAGTGGAACTTCCCCTTCATGGGCAGCTACTGGACGGGCGCTGACATCCTGATCCAGCATCTGGGCAAGGCCAACGGCGGGCTGGACAAACTCAAGGGCAAGAAGATCGCGCTGGTCTACCACGACAGCCCGTTTGGCAAAGAGCCCATCCCGGTGCTGCAGGAGCGCGCCAAGATGCATGGCTTTGAGCTGCAGATGCTGCCAGTGACCGCGCCCGGCGTGGAACAAAAAGCCACCTGGCTGCAGGTGCGCCAAAGCCGCCCCGACTACGTGCTGCTGTGGGGCTGGGGCGTGATGAACTCCACCGCCCTGAAGGAAGCCCAGGCCACTGGCTACCCCCGCGACAAGATGTATGGCGTGTGGTGGGCCGGTGCCGAGCCCGATGTGCGTGACGTGGGCGAAGGCGCCAAGGGCTACAACGCGCTGGCTCTGAACGGCTACGGCACCCAGTCCAAGGTGATCCAGGACATCATGAAGCACGTGCACGACAAGGGCCAGGGCACAGGGCCGAAGGACGAAGTGGGCTCGGTGCTGTACACCCGCGGCGTGATCATCCAGATGCTGGCCGTGGAAGCCGTGCGCCGCGCGCAAGAGCGTTTTGGCAAGGGCAAGGTCATGACGGGCGAACAAGTACGCTGGGGCATGGAAAACCTGGCCCTGGACCAGAAGAAGCTGGACGCACTGGGCTTCAACGATGTGATGCGCCCGCTGTCCACCAGCTGCGCCGACCACATGGGCTCCACCTGGTCGCGCGTGCACACCTGGGACGGCAAAAAGTGGAACTTCTCGTCTGACTGGTACCAGGCCGACGAGCAGATCCTGAAGCCCATGATCAAGGCAGGCGCGGACAAGTACCTGGCCGACAAGAAGATGACACGACGCGATCCTGCTGATTGCAACTCTTGAGGTCATCCCCCTGAGGCGCTGGCGCGCCTTCCCCCTTCTCTCTTAGCGCTTCGCGCTGCGGGAAGGGGGACAACGCCAGCGCGGCGGGGCGGCGCGGCCGGCGTAGGCCCTTGCGCGGCGTTCCTGGCCTCTGGGCCGCGACCGTATCAATGGCTGGTAACAAAGCGGCTGCTCCCACGCAGAACAGCCGCCAATCCAAAGAATTGCTTGCAGCTCTTTGGATTGGCACAGCGAAGGCAACACCATGGACTCTAAAAACATTGTTCTCAACGTCAACGGCATCGAGGTCATCTACAACCACGTGATCCTGGTGCTCAAGGGCGTCTCGTTGCAGGTGGCCGAAGGCAGCATCGTGGCCATTCTGGGTGGCAACGGTGCGGGCAAGACGACCACGCTGCGGGCCATCTCCAACCTGCTCAAGGGTGAGCGCGGCGAGGTGACCAAGGGCAGCATCGAGCTGCGCGGCGAACGCATTGAAAACCTGTCGCCCGCCGATCTGGTCAAGCGCGGCGTGGTGCAGGTGATGGAAGGCCGTCACTGCTTTGCCCACCTGACGATCGAAGAGAACCTGATGACGGGCTCTTACACCCGCACCAGCAAGGGCGAAATCGAGGCCAACCTGGAGAAGGTCTACAACTACTTCCCGCGCCTGAAAACGCGCCGCACCTCGCAGGCGGCCTACACCTCGGGCGGCGAGCAGCAGATGTGCGCCATTGGCCGCGCGCTGATGGCCAACCCCAGCATGGTGCTGCTCGACGAGCCCTCGATGGGCCTGGCGCCGCAGATCGTGGAAGAGGTGTTCAACATCGTCAAAGACCTGAACACCAAGGAGAAGGTCACCTTCTTGCTGGCGGAGCAGAACACCAACATGGCGCTGAAGTACGCGGACTACGGCTACATCATGGAAAGTGGCCGCGTGGTGATGGACGGCGCCGCGAGCGACCTGGCCAGCAACGAGGACGTGAAGGAGTTCTACCTGGGCATGGGCGGCGGCGAGCGCAAGAGCTTCAAGGATGTCAAGAGTTACAAGCGGCGCAAGCGCTGGCTTGCTTAGGGTGCCCCCTGTGGCGCTGCGCGCCTTCCCCCTCAGGGGGACGCACCCGGTGGCCTGGCAAAGCCAGTTCCACGGGTGCGCTGGCCTTCGGCAGCGCGGGCGCCCCGGGCAGTCATCCTTTTCAGACGCTGGACGAAATTACTCTTAATTTGATAGCTGCTTGCGCTTGATGGATAAGCGCCAGAGGCCGATTTCATTCAAAACCACCACCTCACAAGGAAACACAGGCATGAGCACCTTCTATGACGCCCTGGAAACGCGCAGCCCCGCTGAGCGCGAAGCGGCCTTGATGGCGGCGCTGCCGCAGCAGATCGCCCATGCCCAAAAGGCATCGCCCGCGTTCGCCAGCATTCTGGCGGGGGTGGATGCTGGTGCGGTCACCAGCCGCGAGGCATTGGCCAAGTTGCCCGTGACACGCAAGCACGAGCTGCTGGAGCGCCAGCAGGCGGGCCGAGCCACCAATGTGTTTGGCGGCTTCAGCGCGCTGGGCTTTGGGCCGGGCATGACGCGGGTGTTTGCCAGCCCCGGCACCATCTACGAACCCGAGGGCACGCGGCCCGATTACTGGCGCATGGCGCGGGCCATTTATGCGGCGGGCTTTCGGCGCGGCGAGCTGATCCACAACAGCTTCAGCTACCACTTTGTGCCTGCGGGCTCGATGATGGAAACCGGCGCCCACGCGCTGGGCTGCACCGTCTTCCCCGGCGGCACGGGCCAGACGGAACAGCAAGTGCATGCCATGGCCGAGCTGCGGCCTGCGGGCTACATCGGCACGCCCAGCTTCCTCAAAATCATCATCGAGAAGGCCGCCGAGATGGGCGTGGCCCTGCCCACGGTGACCAAGGCTCTGGTCTCTGGCGAGGCGTTTCCGCCCAGCCTGCGCGACTGGTTTGCGCAGCAGGGCATTGCGGGTTACCAGTGCTATGCCACGGCCGACCTGGGCCTGATTGCCTATGAAACCTCGGCCCGCGAAGGCCTGGTGCTGGATGAAGGCGTGATCGTCGAAATCGTCCGACCCGGCACGGGCGACCCGGTGCCCGAGGGCGAGGTGGGCGAGCTGGTCATCACCACGCTCAACCCCGACTACCCGCTCGTCCGCTTTGGCACTGGCGACCTGTCTGCCGTGCTGCCGGGCACCTGCCCCACGGGCCGCACCAACACCCGCATCAAGGGCTGGATGGGCCGTGCCGACCAGACCACCAAGGTGCGCGGCATGTTCGTGCACCCCGGTCAGGTGGCCGCCATCGCCAAGCGTTTCCCGCAGGTGCAGCGCGCGCGGCTGGTGGTCAGCGGCGAAATGGCCAACGACCAGATGGTGCTGCGGGTGGAAACCACCGAAACGGCCGAGGGCCTGGCCCACCAGTTGGGCGACGCCATCCGCGAAGTGACCAAGCTGCGCGGCGATGTGGAAATGGTGCCGCCCGGCACCCTGCCCAACGATGGCAAGGTGATTGAAGACGCTCGCAGCTACCGCTGACTGCGCGTGGTGTGACAGCGCAGGCCCCGCCTGCGCTGTTGATTTGCCACAAATACCGGGCACCTGAAGCGCCAACCGGCGGGCTGCAAACGCCCGCCTGCGTCAGGGATAACCCGCGCAAACGCTATCAAATACATAGCTGCAGCGCTTGACACAAAAGCGCTGCAGCTATTTTTCGTTAAAGACATTACAGCGTGGCGGCTACGTACAACCCGCATTACCCCAAAAAAACGCCCTCGTTATCATCGCGCCGTTAATCAAAGGAGCATCCATGAAAACATTGCTGAAACTCTCGCTGGCCGCCACTGCCGTTATCACAGCCTTCGGTGCGCAAGCGCAAGAGTTCCCGTCCAAAGACAAGACGGTGACCTTGGTCGTGCCCTATGCAGCGGGCGGCCCCACAGACCGCGTGGCCCGTGACCTGGCCGAAGCACTGCGCAAGCCCCTGGGCGGCGTGAGCGTGGTGGTGGACAACGCGGCAGGTGCAGGCAGCACCATCGGCACCGCCAAGGCTGCACGCGCCACGCCCGATGGCTATACCTTGCTGCTCAACCACATCAGCATGTCCACCATGCCCACGATGTACCGCAAGCTGGCCTTCAACGTGGTGAACGACTTTGAATACCTGGGCATCATCAACGATGTGCCCATGACGCTGATCGCCAAGCCCAGCATGGCGGCCAACAACTACAAGGAACTGTCCACCTGGATCAACCAGAACAAGGGCAAGATCAACCTGGGCAATGCCGGCCTGGGCTCTGCCTCGCACCTGTGCGGCCTGATGTTCCAAAGCGCTCTGCAGATCGACATGACGCCTGTGCCTTACAAGGGCACGGCCCCTGCCATCACCGACCTGATCGGCGGCCAGATCGACCTGCTGTGTGACCAGACCACCAACACCACCAGCCAGATCGAAGGCAAGAAGGTCAAGGCCTACGCCGTGACCACCACCAAGCGCCTCACCACGCCTGCGCTCAAAGACCTGCCCACACTGGCCGAGTCGGGCTTGAAGGACTTCAACGTGACCATCTGGCACGGCGTGTACGCCCCCAAGGGCACACCGGCTGACGTGCTCAAGAAGCTGAACCAGGCCATCAAGGCCGCGCTGAAAGACCCTGAATTCATCAAGAAGCAAGAAGGCCTGGGTGCCGTGGTCGCCACCGACAAGCGCATCGAGCCTGCCGAGCACAAGAAGTTTGTGCAGTCTGAAATCGACAAGTGGGGCGCGGTGATCAAGGCCGCCGGCACCTACGCCGACTAAGCTCTGCGATGGGCAGGAGTTGCCCGAGCCACACCAGCCACCGCGCCTCCCGGCCCGGTGGCTTTTTTCATGGGTTGGCGGCCGCGTGTTCGGGTAATCCATCTGCCCTTGCAGCACCCCCGCGCGTAGAACTGAGGGCACAAGGTATCGCACAAGCAACGCCCCCGATTCGAGAAGGAATGGCCCCATGACATCGCAGCACCACTTCCGCACCCCCGCCAGCTCCCGAGCACAAATCCAGGCCCGCAGCCGGGCCCGCAGCCGCCGCAAGGCCCTGGCGCTGGGCCTCACCGTCACGGCCATGGGCGCCATGGCGCTGGCTGCGGCTGCCGCCCTGCTGGCACCGGGCAACGCGCACGCGCAAGCCGCGCCCAGCACTGCGGGCTGGCCCACCAAGCCGGTGCGCATCGTGGTGCCGTTTGCACCCGGCGGCACCACTGACATCCTGGCGCGCGCCATGGCGCCCGAGCTGAGCCGCGCGTTCGGCCAGCAGTTCATCGTGGACAACCGCGCGGGCGCGGGCGGCAACGTGGGGGCCGAAGTGGTGGCCAAGTCGCCCGCCGATGGCTACACGCTGCTCATGGGCACCGTGGGCACGCACGGCATCAACCGCGCGCTGTATGCCAGGCTGCCCTACGACCCGATCAAGGATTTCGCCCCCATCACCCTGGTGGCCGCTGTGCCCAATGTGATGGTGATGAACCCCGACAAGGCCAAGGCCCTGGGTGTGACCAATGTGCAGGAGTTCATCAAGGCGGCCAAGGCCAACCCTGGCAAGCTGAACATGGCCTCCAGCGGCAACGGCACCTCCATCCACCTGGCGGGCGAGCTGTTCAAGAGCATGACTGGCACCTACATGCTGCACCTGCCCTACCGTGGCTCGGGCCCGGCGCTGATGGACATGGTGGCGGGCAATGCCGATGTGATGTTTGACAACCTGCCCTCGTCCATGGCGCAGATCAAGGCAGGCAAACTGGTGGCACTGGCGGTGACCAGCAGCCAGCGCTCTACCGCCCTGCCCGATGTGCCCACGGTGGAACAGGCCGGTGGCGCGGCGCTCAAGGGCTATGAAGCGAGTTCCTGGTTTGGCCTGCTGGCCCCGGCCGGGACGCCCGCAGACATCGTCAACCGCATTCAGCAAGAAACGGCCAAGGCACTGGCCAGCCCGGCGGTGAAAGAGCGGCTGATGGCCCAGGGCGCCGTTCCTGGCGGCAACACACCGGCCGAGTTTGCGCGGCACATCGACAACGAACACCAAAAATGGGCCGGGGTGGTGAAAGCCTCCGGCGCGAAGGTCGATTGATATTGGGCGCTGACGCAGCCCTCTGCGTCAGACCGTGTCAGCCGCTACACACCCCACACCACGTCGCAGCCCTCTTGCTGGCTGCGGCGCAGCAGGTCGATGAAAGGCGTGGCGCGCTGGCGCAGGTGGATGGTGTCGTTGGGCTCGTCTTCAGCCGGGTTCGCATCAGCAGAACCCGGCTCTTGCTGAGCGACTGCCTGGGCAGCGCGCAGGCGGGCTTCATCACGGGCCACGGCGGCCTCCAGCGCGGCCAGGGCGGCGGGGATTTGCGCCGCTGTCACGATGCCTGTGGGCCCCGGCGTTTTGCCGATGATTTCCAAAATTTGCCGGCCGTGCGGCTCCAGCAGGATGAGGTCCGCCGCAGCGCGGGATTTGAATTTGTACAACATGGCGCATAACTCCGAATGGCAGGTTGCTCGGTGAGGTAACCAAAGCATTAGCCTAACCGCAACTGCGCGGAAGCGTGTCAGCGCATACCGATCAACGCCCTAGGAGCCAGGCAAATGCACTCTGATTCAATTTTGAGTAAAAAGTGCCTCCAAGGCTTATCCATCAAGCGCCATCAGCTATATTTTCAATAGCATCAACCCTGCTCCTGGCAACCGGCGGGCGCACAGGCAGCCCGCAAGCGGGGCAGCACGCGGCGCTGCCACCAGCCCAGCACCATGGGCCCGTAGAGAATGCAGCCCAGCGCGCCAGCAATCAGCGGCAAGGCCGCAAACACCCAGCCGGTGAGCAGCTCGCCCCCCAGCGCCACGCCCACCAACAGGGCTACGGCCGGGTTCACAAACGAATAGCTGCCCGCCAGTGCGGCCGTGGTGTTTTGCAGCAGCCACAGGTAGGCATTGAGGGCCACCATGGTGCCAAACACCAGCAGGTAGAGCCAGGCAGCCCACGACTTGCCGCTGATCTGCGACAGCGCGGGCACGGGCTCCACGCACAGCGCCACCACCAGCCCCATCGCGCCCCCCACAAACCACTGGGCTGCCGCCGCCATGGCCGGTGCAGGCAGCGAGAGCTTGCGTGAGGCGTAGGAGCCCAGGCTCCAGCACAGGGGTGCAGCAAAAGCCAGCGATGCGCCCACCCAGGTGGCAGAGAAGTCGCCCTCCCTCGCCAGCAGCAGCGCGCCCACCACGCCCAGGCCCAGGCCGATCCAGCTCGTCAGGGGCACACGCTCGCCACCCCAGCGCGTCCACAGCGCCAGCCACATGGGCATGGTGGTGACCACCGTGGCCATCAAGCCCGAGCCAATGCCCAGCTTCTGCGCAAAGCCGATGAAGTTCATCGCCAAGAACACCATCAGCCCGCCCACCAGCGCCGAGTTGCGCCACTGCAGCGCCGTGGGCAAGGCATGGCCCTGCCACAACGCAATGAGCAACATGACCACGCCCGCGCACAGAAAGCGCACCGCGTTCATCAGCAACGGGGGCATGGTCTGCAGGGCGATGCTGGTGGCGAAATACGTGGTGCCCCACACCACATAAACCAGCAACAGAGCCGTGGCAACCGCCCAGGAACCACGGGAACGCGCTTGCACATTGAAATTTGCCGGCATATTCTTCACCTTACCGAATAATTTATGGAAACCTTGAGGTTTTCGGAATTTTTACCAGAAACAGGCCCCAATGCAAGCAAATATTCAGACAGACGACATCGATGCCAGAATTATTTCGGCCCTGGGGGCTGATGGCCGACGTTCATACGCCGATGTCGGTGCCGAGGTGGGCCTGTCCACCGCCGCGGTGCACGAGCGCGTGAAGAAGATGCTGGACAAGGGCGTGATCCGCCGTTTCTCGATCAGCGTGGACCCGGAGCGCGTGGGTTTGAACTTCACGGCGTTCGTGGCCATCCGCAACGACGGCGGCATCCACTGCCGTGACGTGGCGCCCCGGCTGCGGGCCATGCCGCAGGTGGAAGAGCTGCACAGCGTGGCGGGGGAATACGACTTCCTGGCCAAGATCCGCACCACGCACGCGCGGGCGCTGGAAGACGTGATCTACGAAATCAAGGCCATTGCCGGTGTGGCCCGAACCACCAGCACCGTGGTGCTCAACACCGAATTTGAAGACCGGCCGCTCGACCTGTCCTGGGTGAATGCGGCCAAGGCCGACTGAAGCGCGTGAGGGCGCGCAGCCCCGTGCGAAGCCGCATCGCTTCTGAACCTGTAAGGCGGGCTGTTGCACGGCACCCACCACGGACACCCATGAACACTGAATCCACCACCCCGCAGGCAGCCACCACCGCCCACCGTTACGCGGTGTACTTCGCCCCCAGCCCCGGCACCCTGGGCTGGCTGGCCGGCAGCCATTGGCTCGGGCGCTGTGCGGCACAACTGCGGCCCCTGCCGCAACTGAACATCCACGGCGTGGCCCCTGCCGACCTGCAGCGCCTGACGGCAGCGCCGCGACGCCATGGCTGGCATGCCACGCTGAAGGCACCCTTCGCCCTTGCACCGGGCACCGACTGGCTCACGCTGCACCACGCCGTGCAGCAGGTAGCGCGCAGCCTGACGCCTTTCACCATGCCCCCCATGCAGGTGCAGCGCATCGACGACTTCCTGGCGCTGGTGCCCATGCCATCGCACCCAGCCAACGCAGCCCTCAACGCGGCAGCGGCCGCTTGCGTCACGCAACTGCAGCCGCTCGCGGCGCCACCGTCTGGCGATGAGCTGGCCCAGCGCCGCGCAGCAGAGGAGTTCCGCTTTCACATGCCGCTCACGGGGCCGTTGTCGCTGGTCGATGACAACACACAGGCCCTGGTGCTGGACGCAGCGCAGCAGTTCTTCTCGGACCTGCCCACACTCCAGTTCAACCAGCTGGCCTTGTTCGCCGAACCCACGCCTGGCGCAGACTTCGTGCTGCTCGACCACCTGGAGCTGGGTTCGTGAGCACGCGCTTGGCCCAGGGCCCGGGCCTCTGACGGCGCGCGACGCCGCTGCGCTGAATGCCGCAGGGCAATCAGCAATGGTTGGCCATCTGGCAGCAGGCACCAGTGGCACACTTCTGCCCCGGCCTGCCCCTCAGAACCAGCTCCAACACCATGTCTGACATCACGATTTATCACAACCCCAAGTGCGGCACCTCGCGCAACACCCTGGCCATGATCCGCAACAGCGGCGCGGAGCCCCTGGTCATCGAATACCTCAAGACTCCCCCTGATCGCGCCACGCTGCAGGCGCTGATCGCTGCCACGGGCCAACCCGTCATCAACGCCGTGCGCACCAAGGAAGCCCTGTTCACCGAACTGCGGCTGGACGCGCCGGGCGTGACCGATGCGCAGCTGATCGACGCCATGCTGGCGCACCCCATCCTCATCAACCGGCCCATCGTCGTCACCCCGCTGGGCACGCGGCTGTGCCGCCCTTCTGAGCTGGTGCTGGACATCCTGCCCACCCCGCAACAGGGCGCGTTCACCAAAGAAGATGGTGAGGTGGTGGTCAACGCACAGGGCCAGCGGGCCTGATCAACCGCGCGGCACGACAAAGGCGGCGCGCGCCTGCAACGCTTTGGCACGGGCGTGGCAGCCTTCCAGATGGTCGTTGACCAGGCCCATGGCCTGCATGAAGGCATACACCGTGGTGGGGCCCACAAAGCTCCAGCCGCGCTTTTTCAGGTCTTTGGACAAGGCCACTGAAGCAGCGGTGGACGTGAGCGTGCGCGCGGCTTCAAGCGTCAGCACGGCGGGCCGGTCCGCCGCGCCGGGCTCGTACTGCCACACGTAGCGGGCCAGCGAGCCAAACTCGCGGCGCAGCTCCAGCACGCGGCGGGCGTTGTGGATGGTGGACTCGATCTTGCCCCGGTGGCGCACGATGGCGGCGTCCTGCACCAGCCGCTCCACATCGGCCTGGTCGAAGGCGGCCACCTGCTCGGCGTCGAACTGGGCAAACGCGGAGCGAAAGCCCTCGCGCTTGTTCAGAATGGTCAGCCAGCTCAGGCCCGACTGAAAGCCCTCCAGGCAGATCTTTTCAAACAGACGCCGGTCATCCGCAACCGGGAAGCCCCACTCGTGGTCGTGGTAGTGGCGGTACAGCGGGCTGGCCTTGCACCAGGCGCAGCGCGGGCAGGCTTCGTCATCCGCAAAAAGGCCCTCGGGCAAGGGGGCCGCGCTGTCGGGTGAAAGGGCTTCGTTCATGCGGCCATTCTAGGAAGGGGCCACGCCAGGCTGCTGACACGGCTACGATGCGAATCCCCCTGTTTTCCCACCCCATGCGCCCGCACGCCTCCACCCCCATCACCGCACTGCGCCCACCGGCACGGTGGGCTTTGCTGATCGCGTGGCTGGGCAGCCTCGCGCTGTTGGGTGGCTGCACCTCCATGCGCAGCACGGTGGGGTATTACTGGCAGTCCATCCACGGCCACGCACAGCTCATGCAGGCCGCCCGGCCGCTGGACGAGTGGATTGCCCAACCCGACACCCCACCCGCCCTGCGCACGCGCCTGCAGCTGGCCCAGCGCGCCCGCGCCTTTGCGGTGGCCGAACTGCACCGGCCCGACAACGCCAGCTACCGCCGCTATGCCGATCTGAAGCGCCCCGCCGCCGTGTGGAACGTAGTGGCCGCGCCGCCGGATGCGCTCACGCTGCACACCTGGTGCTTTCCGGTGACGGGCTGCATTGGCTACCGGGGCTACTTTGACCAGGCCGACGCGCAGGCCGAAGCGGACCAACTGTCCGCCCAGGGGCTGGAGGTGGACGTGTACGGCGTGCCCGCCTACTCCACGCTGGGCTACATGAACTGGGCCGGGGGCGACCCGCTGCTGAGCACCTTCGTGGGCTGGCCCGAGGGCGACTTTGTGCGCCTGCTGTTCCACGAACTGGCGCACCAGGTGGTGTACGCCCAGGGCGATACGGTGTTCAACGAATCGTTTGCCACGGCGGTAGAGCGCCTGGGCAGCGCCCGCTGGATGGCCGAGCACAGCACCCCTGAGGCCCGCGCCGCCCTGGCCGCCAGCGAGCAGCGCCGCGCCCAGTGGCGCGCCCTGACCCGCGCCACCCGCGCCGAGTTGCAAGCCATTTATGAACAAAATCAGGCCGCAGCGCTTGATACACAAGCGCTAGCAGCTATCAAATCAGAAGCAATGCAGCGTTTTCGGGCCAGCTATGACCAGCTTCGCACGCAGTGGCTGGCGGCCATGCCCGGCAATACGCCCCACACCCAGCTGGCGGGCTACGACCGCTGGGTGGCCATGGCCAACAACGCAAGTTTTGCCGCCCAGGCGGCATACGACGAACTGGTGCCCGCGTTTGAAGCACTGTTCGAACGCGAGGGCCGCGACTGGCCCCGGTTTTATGATGCCGTGCGACAACTCACCCAACTGCCCCAGCCCGAGCGCCACGCCGCGCTGCGGGCACTGGCCACGAACGCTCAGCCTCTGACCCCATCCAAGGAGAAACCCGGTGTCTGACCTTCACATCCAACGCGACCACCACCTGGGCCTGCCCCGCGCCCGCGAAGTGGCGCGTGCCTGGGCCCGCAAGGCCGAGGAAAAATTCGACATGGAATGCACCTACGAAGAAGGCGACACGCAGGACACCCTGAGCTTTACCCGCGCAGGCGTCACCGGCACCCTGCTGGTGGACGCACAGCAATTCGACATGACGGCCAAGCTCGGCTTCCTGTTCAGTGCCTTCAAGGATCGCATCGAAACAGAAATCAGCGGTCAGCTCGACGAGCTGCTGGGCACGCCCAGCACCACTTCGGTGGCCTGACGTGCCTGCCATGGCCCCCAGCATTCTCATCAGCGAAGTCGGCCCGCGTGACGGGCTGCAGTCCATCGCCACCACCATGCCCACCGTGCACAAGCTGCGCTGGGTGGATGCGCTGGTGGCCGCTGGCTTGCGCGAGATCGAGGTCGGCTCTTTCGTGCCCGCCAAACTGCTGCCGCAAATGGCCGATGTGGCCGAGGTGGTGCGCCACGCCGTGGCCCGGCACCCGCACATCACCGTGATGGCGCTGGCCCCCAACCTGCGTGGGGCCGAGGCCGCCCTGCAGGCCGGGGTGCGGAAAGTGACGCTGCCCGTATCGGCCAGCGAAGCACATTCGCTGGCGAATGTGCGCAAAACACCCGCCGCCATGGTGCAAGAGCTGCAGGCCGTGGTGCAACTGCGCGCTGCCACCGCACCGCATGCGCTGATTGAAGTGGGCCTATCGACCGCCTTTGGCTGCACGCTGCAAGGTGCGGTACCCGAGGACGAGGTGATCCGCCTGGCCGTGCAATGCGCCGAAGCGGGTGTGGACGAGGTGGGCCTGTCGGACACCACCGGCATGGCCAACCCGGCCCAGGTGCGCCGCCTGTTCACCCGCCTGCGCGCCGAGCTGGGCACCAAAGCAGGCGCAGCCCACATGCACAACACGCGCGGCCTGGGCCTGGCCAACTGCCTGGCCGCCTACGACGTGGGTGTGCGCACGTTCGACGCATCGCAGGGCGGGCTGGGCGGCTGCCCCTACGCGCCCGGAGCCTCGGGCAACGTCGTCACCGAAGACCTGGTCTTCATGTTCGAAGCGATGGGCATCGCCACCGGCGTGGACTACAACCTGCTGATGTCTGCGCGTGAAGCGCTGCAAGCGGGCCTGCCTGACGAGCCCCTGTACGGCATGACTCCCTTAGCCGGGCTGCCCAAGGGCTGGCAGCCCGCCGCCTGACCCAGCCAAGCCCTGACGGAGACCGCCTTTTGGGCACACCCGCCCTGCCCCCGCACCGCCTGTACTACCTGCACAACTTTGTGCGTGCGCTCGACTGGCTGCGCACACGCTATGCCGACGTGCTGGGCGCGCCGGAGCAGGACTTCATCTCCCGCTTTGCGCAACTGCCCGAACCCGCCCAAGCGCTGCTGGTGCGGCTGGTGATGCGACGCGGCCCGTGGTTTCGTGCGGGCAAGCTGGCGTATGAGGAGATTGGCGACATCCACACCGCCGCCGCGCCGCTGCTGGCCCTGGGCTGGCTGGATGCCGCAGCCCCCATGGCGCTGGCCGAGCTGTTTGCACTGCACACCCACCGCGAGGTAGCGGCCCTGTTTGCCACCCCCGGCCCGCACCCAGCCCTGCCCAAATCGCAGACCAAGGCTGCGCTGCTGCAAACCCTGCAGCCGCACCACGCCGCCGCCCAGCCGTATCGACAATGGCACCCGGCAAGCACCGAGTCCGTGTGGCGCGTGGCACAAGAGGTGACGGCGCTGTGCACCCGGCTGCGGCTCATGTTCTTTGGCAACCTGCACCAAAGCTGGTCGGAATTCGTGCTGGCCGACCTGGGGCTGTTCCAGTACGAGGTGGTGCCGTTTGATGCGCAATCGCGGGCGTTTCAATGCCGCGCCGATGTGGATCACTACCTTGCGCTGCACGCCCTGCGCCAGGCGCTGGACGATGGCGCAGAACGCGCGCCTCTTCTGGCCGCCGCAGTGCAAGCCACCAGCCCCAACCCCTGGCTGGAACGGCGCCGCGCCAAACTGCTGATGCGCCTGGGCCAGGCCTGCGAAAAGGCGGCCGACTGGCCACTGGCCGAGCAGGCCTATGCCCACAGCCAGCACCCCGGCGCGCGGCACCGCCGCATCCGCGTGCACGAGCACATGGCCCGCCATGCAGATGCTTTGGCCCTGGCCCTGCAGGCCCAGGCTGCCCCCGAAAGCGATGAGGAAAGCCAGCGCCTGGCGCGCATGCTGCCGCGCCTGCACAGCGCTGCCGGGGTACAGGCGGGCGCCGTGGCGCGCCCCAAAAAGCCTGCCCGCCAAGCGGTTGCACAGCAGGCCCCCCAGACGCTCACCCTGCCCCGCCCAGACCCCGCAACTTCGGTGGAATGGGCGCTGCGCCAACACTGGCACACCGACGAAGCGCCCGTGTTCTACACCGAGAACGCGCTCATCAACAGCCTGTTCGGGCTGCTGTGCTGGCCCGCCGTGTTCGCGCCACTTCCGGGGGCGTTCTTCCACCCCTTCCAGGGTGCGCCCGCCGACTTGAATGCGCCCGACTTTGTGGAGCGCCGCGCAGCCCTCTTTGCGGAATGCCTGCTCGCGCTGGAGGATGGACGCTACCGCGCTCTCATCCGGGAGCGGTTTGCCACCAAGCAAGGACGGCAGTCTCCCCATGTGTTCTGGGGGGTGCTAAGCGAACCGCTGCTCGAACTGGCCCTGCACTGTATTCCCGCCGCGCACCTGCGCCTTTTTTTTGAGCGCCTGCTGCAAGCCCCGGTGGCCCACCGCAGCGGCCTGCCAGATTTGGTGCGGTTCTGGCCCACACGCCCCGCCGAGCAGCGCTACGAACTGGTCGAAGTCAAAGGCCCGGGCGACAAGCTGCAAGACAACCAGATCCGCTGGCTGCAGTATTGCCACACCCACGGCCTGCCCGCCAGCGTGTGCCATGTGCGCTGGCTGGATGCGCCTGGCATGGAGCCCCTCATGGGCGCGACGGGCACATGACCACACCCCTTCCAACCGCGGCCCCGCTGACAGTGTCGGTGCGTGCCCTGTGCGCCTTCACGGCCCGCACGGGTGATCTGGACCTGCGCTTCACTCCCGCGCCCAGCGCGCTGGAGGGCATGGAAAGCCACCGCCTGGTGCAGGGCCGCCGGGGCGATGGCTATGAGGCCGAGGTGCCTCTGAGCGGGCTGTTCCAGCAGCTCACGGTGCGCGGGCGGGCCGACGGGTTTGACGCCAATCGCCAGCAGCTCGAAGAGATCAAGGCCTACCGGGGCCAGCTCGACGGCGTACGCCCCCACCAGCGCGCCCTGCACTGGGCCCAGGCCCGCGTGTACGGCCACCTGCTGTGCCAGACCCGGGGACTGGAGCGCCTGCAGGTGGCTCTGGTCTATGTGCAAACCGGCACGGGGCAAGAGACCGAGCTGGTCGAAACCCACACTGCCGCCGACCTGCAAGCGCACTTTGAGGCGCTGTGCGCGCGCTACCTGGCCTGGGCCCACAGCGAGCAGCAGCACCGCCAAGCCCGCGATGCAGCGCTGGCGGCGCTGACCTTTCCGCACGGCAGCTTTCGCGCGGGGCAGCGCGAGCTGGCCGTGGCGGTGTACCGCAATGTGGGGCCTGGCCACCGGGACGACAAGGATGGCAACGATAGCGGTGATGGCGGCGGTCGCTGCCTGCTAGCGCAGGCCCCCACGGGCATTGGCAAGACGCTGGGAACGCTGTTTCCGCTGCTGCAGGCCAGCGCACGCAAGGGGCTGGACAAACTGTTCTTCCTGACCGCGAAGGGCACCGGCCATGCGCTGGCCCTCGATGCATTGGCCCGTGTGCACGAGCAACTGCGCACATCCTCCCCCATCCCGCCCCTGCGCGTGTTGGACGTGCTGGCCCGCGACAAGGTCTGCGAGCACCCCGACAAGGCCTGCCACGGCGAATCCTGCCCGCTGGCACAGGGCTTTTACGACCGGCTGCCTGCTGCGCGCCATGCCTTGGCCCAGCACACCAGCCTGTGGGATGGCCCCGCCGTGCGCACCACGGCGCTGGCGCATGGCATCTGCCCCTATTACCTGGCGCAAGAAATGGCGCACTGGTGCGATGTGGCGGTGGCCGACTACCACTACTTCTACGACAGCGCCGCCATGCTGTATGCCCTGACGGTGGCGCACGGCTGGAAGGTGGGCGTGCTGGTGGACGAGGCCCACAACCTGCCCGACCGCGCCCGCCGCATGTACACCGCCGAGCTGCACCAAGGCACGCTGACTGATGCCCGAGCTACCGCCACCGGAGCCGTGCGCAAGGCGCTGGACGCGCTGCAGCGGCAGTGGAACGCCATCCACCGCGATCAGGTCGATGCGTACTGCGCGCACCCTGCCTTGCCCGAGGCCTTTGTGCAGGCGCTCCAGCGCGCCATTGGCGCGGTGGCCGAGGCGCAGACCGATGCGCCCCTGCTGCCCGGCGACCCGGTGCTGGCGCTGTACCTGGACGCGCTGCACTTTGCTGCCATGGTAGAGCAGTTCGGCAGCCACGCGCTGCTGGACGTGACGCTGGACCCGCCGCGCTACGGGCGCCGGGGTCGATCCAGCACGCTGTGCATTCGCAACGTGGTGCCCGCCCCGCACCTGGCGGCGCGCCACGCGGCGGCGCACAGCAGCGTGCTGTTCTCCGGCACGCTCACACCGCCAGCGTTTTACCGCGACCTGCTGGGTCTGCCGCCCGAAACGGGCTGGGTGGATGTGGAATCGCCCTTTCACAGCGGGCAGCTGGCGGTGCACACGGTGGGGCACTTGTCCACCCGCTTTACCGACCGCGCGCAGTCGCTGGGCCCCATCGCCCACCTGATGGCCGAGCAGTTTGCGCGCCTGCCGGGCAACTATCTTTGCTTTGCCAGCAGCTTTGAGTACCTGCAGCGCATTGCGGCGCAGCTGCAGCAGGCCCACCCCGAGGTGCCCCAGTGGCAGCAAACGGCAGGCATGGACGACGCGGCCCGCCAGGCGTTTCTCGACCGCTTTCAGGAGGGCGGCCAGGGCATTGGCTTTGCCGTGCTGGGCGGGGCGTTTTCAGAAGGGGTGGACTTGCCCGGCCACCGGCTCATTGGGGCCTTCATCGCCACGCTGGGGCTGCCGCAGGTCAACCCGGTGAACGAAGAAATGCGCCGCGCGATGGACCGGCACTTTGGCGCGGGCAAGGGGTATGACTACACCTACCTCTTCCCGGGCCTGCGCAAGGTGGTGCAGGCGGCGGGCCGGGTGATCCGCACCGAGCAGGACCAAGGCGTGGTGTTCCTGATCGACGACCGCTACCGGCGCGCCGCAGTGCGAGCCCTGCTGCCCGAATGGTGGGCGCTGGATGGCGCACCGCCGCGCCCGCCCAGCCGGTGAAGTGCCCCCAAAAACAAAGCGGCCCGCAGGCCGCTTGAGGGGAAGGCACCACCGAGGTGGCGTCTTGCAAACGATGTTCAGCTCAGCTCGGTAATCAAGTCGATGTACTGCTGCTTGGCGGCATCGGCTGCGGTGCCCTTGAGCTTTTCCCAGGCGTCCCACTTGGCACGGCCCACCATGTCGGAGAAGCTGGGTTTTTTCTCGGTGTTGTCGCCCACGGTGGCTTGCTTGTAGAGGGCGTAGATCTTGAGCAGGGTCGCGTTGTCGGGGCGCTCGGACAGGTTCTTGGAATTGGCGACGGCGGCTTCAAAAGCGGCGTTCAGGTCGGACATGCGGTTGTCTCCGTATCGGATGGGGAAAGGATGCAAAAAAGCGCAAAAAATGAGCCGCGCCATCTTAGAGCCTCTGCCCGCCACTGCCCAGTGCTGCGGCCGGCGAGCGACGTCCACACGACACTCCCCGGCAGCGCCAGTAACGCATGGGCCTTCACCAAAATGCTCATATTTTGATAGCGTATCGCGCTTACCAGATAAGCGCTGCAGGGCTTTTTTATCAACAACCCGTCAAACCATCCACCGCCTGGAACAGCGACTGCCGCGCCTGGCTGATGATCTGGCCCTTCCATGCATCGGTGTCGGTGTAGAAGGCGGCCAGCATCTGGGCCTTGATCTGTGCGGCCAGCTCGGCCGGGGCTTCGGGGTGGATATTGAGCCAGTGCTCGGCGCGCAGCGCCTGGATGACTTCGGTGACCGGCACGGTACCGTATTCCATGGCAATGCCGGTGTATTCGGCCTGCGGGCACTCGTCATAAATGGCAGTCCACATCAGCCCCGTGAGGAAGGCCGAGGTGGATGAGCCGTCGTAGATGGAGGTCACGGGCGTGGCACCGCCGCCACCCCACCACTGGCGCGCGCGCTGCACGGCGGCGGCATCGTCCTTGCCCGCGTAGATGCGCTCGCCCAGGCCGCTCGGGCCCAGGCCCGTGTGCAGATCAATCCAGGCCAGGCGCTGCGCACGGGTGCCGTGCTCGCGCAGCACCTGGCGCAGGGTGTGGTTGCTCCAGGTGGGTGCGGTGCCGCCATAGAACAAGCCCTGCGCAAACTCGTGCTGCCCGCGGGTGATGGCGGCTTGCCAGGCAGACTCACCGCGCTCGGCCATGAAGGCTTGCACCGCCTGCACGTTGGCGGCGTTGGGCGGCCACACGTCGGGCAGCAGCAGGGGCGCTACCTCGCGGTAGGCAGCGTTGTCTGGCAAGGGCCCGGTGAAGGAGTGGAAGTTGCGGTTGAGATCGACGTTTTCATGCGTGGCGCGCCGAATGTGCGAGAAGCCGTACGGGTTGAGCGCATGGATGTAGAGCACCGCCACACCAGCATCGCGCGCCTTGGCGCGCCACTCGGCGTCGTGCAGCGCAAACACCTGCACGCCGCTGCCGCAATAGCCCTCCACCCCGTGGCAGGCGCTGCTCACCATCAACAGCTTGTCTGCGCCACGGGGGCCGTCCAAAGCCACGTCCATGGCCAGCACCTCGCCGTCACGCCCGGCCAGCGGGTGGGTGTGGGACTCCACCTCCAGCCCGCCTGCGGCGACGGCCTCCAGAAACTTCCGGCGGGCTACCGCGTAGGTGGGCGAAAAGGCTTCGGGGATACCAATCATGGAGCGGTTCTTTCAGTCAACGGCAGGGCAGGTGGGGTGGTCTCTCAGGCAGCCTTGGCCTGGGCCGCCAGCCATTCTTCGGCCAGCCGCACCCAGAACGTGCCGCCCAGCGGGATCAGGTCGTCATTGAAGTCGTAGCTGGGGTTGTGCAGCGTGCAAGGCCCGCCACCGTGGCCCATTTCGCGGTGGCTGCCATCGCCGTTGGCAATGAACAGGTAGGCGCCCGGTTTGGCCTGCAGCATGTAGGCAAAGTCTTCCGCGCCCATGCTGGGCTCCTGGTCCAGCGCCCGGTCTTCGCCCACGATGCTGGCCATGACCTTGCGGGCAAACTGCGCTTCGGCCGGGGTGTTGATGGTGGGCGGGTAGTTGCGCACAAATTCAAAGTCGCACACCGCGTCGTGCGCGGCGCAGGTGTGCTCGGCCACCTGGCGCATGCGTTTTTCAATCAGGTCGAGCACCTCGAAAGAGAAGGTGCGCACGGTGCCCTGCAACTCGCAGCTGTCGGGCACCACGTTGGTGGCCTCGCCGGTGTGGATCATGGTGACCGAGATCACGCCCGCATCCACCGGCTTCTTGTTGCGGCTGATGATGGTCTGGAAGGCCTGCACCATCTGGCAGGCAATCGGCACCGGGTCCACCCCCATGTGGGGCATGGCAGCGTGGCCGCCCTTGCCTCGCACGGTGATCTTGAATTCGCTGGTCGATGCCATCACCGGCCCCGCACTGGCGGCCATGGTGCCTGCAGGCATGCCCGGCCAGTTGTGCATGCCGTACACGGCCTGCATGGGGAATTTTTCAAACAGCCCGTCTTCAATCATCACGCGGGCACCGCCGCCGCCCTCTTCCGCAGGCTGGAAGATGAGGTACACCGTGCCGTCAAAGTTGCGGTGCTTGGCAAAGTGCTGCGCCGCTGCCAGCAGCATGGCCGTGTGGCCATCATGGCCGCAGGCGTGCATCTTGCCGTGGTGTTTGCTGGCGTGCTCAAAGGTGTTGAACTCCTGCATGGGCAGGGCGTCCATGTCGGCGCGCAGGCCAATGGCACGCCCGCAGGCACCGCCGTCGCGGCCATGCACGATGCCCACCACACCCGTCTTGCCCAGCCCGCGGTGGATGGGAATGCCCCATTCGGTGAGCTTGCCCGCCACCACATCGGCGGTGCGCACTTCTTCAAAGCACAGCTCGGGGTGGGCGTGAATGTCCCGGCGCACCGCTGCGATACCCGCGGCCTGGGTGACGATGGAGTCGATAACGTTCATGATATGTGTCCTTACGATCCTGCAGTCTAGCCCGTGAGCAACACGGGGGCCAGTGCGGGTTTTTATCGGTTCTTTTGCCCCCAGCCAAGGCACGCCATGCTCTCACCCCACGCCCTCGAACTTGCACAAACCCTGGTGCGCATGAACACCGTCAGCCAGAACTCCAATCTGGAGCTGATCCACTTTGTGCGCGACACGCTGACCCAACTGGGCGTGAAAAGCCGCCTGACATTCAACGCCGACAAGACCAAGGCCAACCTGTTCGCCACGCTGGGCGAGGGCAAGCCCAGCGGCATCATTCTTTCGGGTCACACCGACACCGTGCCCTGGACGGGGCAGGACTGGAGCATGGACCCGCTGAGCGCCTTGGTGCAGGACGGCAAGCTCTACGGCCGCGGCAGTGCCGACATGAAGGCCTTCATCGGCCTGGCCCTGGCCCACGCAGAAGCCTTCCTGAACAGCCAGGCCCCGTTCGCGGTGCACTTCGCCTTCAGCTACGACGAGGAAGTGGGCTGCTTTGGTGTGAAAGAGCTGATTGCCGACCTGCGCGACGCCGGCGTCAAGCCCCTGGCCTGCATTGTGGGTGAGCCCACGCTCATGGTGCCCGCCATTGCCCACAAGGGGGTGTACCGCTACAAGTGCTGCGTGCGCGGGAAAGAAGCGCACTCTTCGTTGACCCCGCACTCCGTCAACGCGATTGAAATGGCCGCCCGCGTGGTGGGTCGAGTGCGCGACATGGCCGAGGGCTTTGAGCAGCACGAGCCCCGCTTTGAGGGCTTTGACGTGCCCTTTTCCACCGCCAGCGTCGGCCAGTTCCACGGTGGCATTGCCGACAACGTGGTGCCGCGCGACGCCGAATTCCGCTACGAATTCCGCGACCTGCCCACGGCCAACGCGGCGCAGATGCAAGCCGAGGTGCTGGCCTATGCCAAGTCGCTGGAGCCCGCGATGAAGAAGGTGGCGCCAGACGCAGGTTTTGGCTTTGAGACCATCTGCGAGATCCCGAGCTTTCTGGGCAGCAAGGACGACGCCGTCACCCGTCTGGCCCAGCGGCTGAGCGGCGAAGCCGGCACCACGCTGGTGGCCTTCGGTACCGAAGCCGGGCTGTTCAAGAACGCCGGCATCCCCACCGTGGTGTGCGGCCCCGGCAGCATCCAGCAAGCCCACCAGCCCGACGAGTTCGTGAGCCTGGAGCAGCTGGGGCGCTGCGAGGCGTTCATGCAGGGGCTGGCGAATACCCAGTCCATGGACTGAGGCCGCACCTGCCCCACCATCGGGCAAAAAATCAGACATAAAAAAAGCCCGGCACTTTCGCGCCGGGCTTGGATGGTGGTTGCAGGGCTTGCGCAACGTGTCAGGTTCTCACCCGGCCATCGCCGGTGAGCATCGACATTTCCACAAAGGTGGATGCCGTGTGGTCATTCGCGCCAAACGACACCGGGAAGCCCGAAATCACCTGGGTGCCCAGGCCTTCCATGCCAGAGATGAAGCTGTCGCGGCTGATCTTGCCGGTGGCTGCGGCCTGGCGCAGGCCTTCGGTGAAGATGCGGGCGGCCAGAAAGCCTTCCATGCTGGAGTAGTTGGGCTGCACCTTGTCGCCCGCCTTTTTGATGGCATCCAGAAACTCGCGGGTGATCTGGCGCGAGGGCTGGTAGGGCGACGGAACCACCTGCGACACCACCACACCGGCGCCATCCTTGCCCAGCTCGTCGGCCAGCGCCTGCGTGCCCACGAACGATACGTTGTAGAACGTGCCGCCGAAACCTGCCTTGCGGGCGGCACGCACAAAGGCGGCGCTGGCGCCGTAGGCGGCAATCTGCACCACCGCATCGGGCTTGGCGGCCACCAGCTTTTCCACGGCGGCAGCCACGTCCACCGAATTGCGCTCCACCGTGGCTGCGCCTGCCAGGGGCAGCTTGTGCTCGGCCAGCGCCTTGTTCACGCCGTCAAGCCCAGCCTTGCCATAGGCATCGTTCTGGTGGAACACGGCGATCTTCTTGATGCCCAGGTTGACCAGTTGGCGCACGATGAGCGCGGTTTCGTCGTAGTACGAAGCCCGCACATGGAAGATGAGGCGATTGAACGGCTGGCGCAGCGACTCGGCCCCCGTGAACGGGGCGAAAAACGGCACCTTGGCCTGGTTGAACAGGGGCACAGCCGCCAGGCTGGTGGGTGTGCCCACATAGCCAAACAGTGCAAACACGTCGTCAGCGATGAGCTTGCGGGTGTTTTCTGCGCAGCGGTCGGGCTCGTAGCCGTCGTCCAGCGTGCGGATTTCCACCATGCGCTTGCCCACGCCACCGGCGGCGTTGAGCTGGTCAAAAAACAGCTTGGCCCCCTGGTTGAACTGGATACCCAATTGCGCGGCCGGGCCTGAAAATGCAGCAGACTGCCCCAGCACGATACGACCTTCGCTTTGGGCCCGTGCCACACCAAAACCAGCCAGCGCGGTAGCGCCAATGCCTAGGGAAAACTGCCTGCGGTTCAAAACGGAAGGTTGCATGGTGGGTGCTGAGGGTTGGTTTTGTGTCAGGGGCAACGTATAACCGCCACACCGGCTTTGGATGCAACGTTAAGTCACAAAGCACGCAACCCTAAGCAGGTTACATACACATTAATACACTCGATTTTCGGTCTATCACGAATAAATGTCTGCATCTATTAGCGTAAACCCTACACCGGAACAGGTTCTAAGCGTTCGCGGCGCCTGCCCGCACGACTGTCCGGACACCTGCGGATTGCTCACCACCGTGGAAAACGGCGTGGCCACCCGGGTGCAAGGCAACCCGGACCACCCCCACACCGATGGCGTGCTGTGCGCGAAAGTGAGCAAGTACACCGAGCGCACTTACCACCCCGAGCGCATCCTCACGCCGCTCAAGCGCAGCGGCGCCAAAGGCAGCGGCCAGTTCACGCCCGTGACCTGGGACGAAGCGCTAAGCGACATTGCCCAGCGCCTGCAAGCCATTGCCGCCCGCGCCCCCGAGGCCATCCTGCCCTACAGCTATGCAGGCACCATGGGCCTGGTGCAGGGCGAGAGCATGGACCGCCGCTTCTTCCACCACCTGGGCGCCTCGCTGCTGGACCGCACCATCTGCGCGTCCGCCGGCGGCGAAGCGCTGGTGCAGACGCTGGGTGGCAAGGTGGGCATGAAGGTGGAGTTCTTTGCCGAATCCCAGCTCATCCTCATCTGGGGCAGCAATTCGATTGGCAGCAACCTGCACTTCTGGCGCTACGCCCAGCAGGCCAAGCGCAATGGTGCCAAGCTGGTGTGCATCGACCCCCGCAAGAGCGAAACCGCCGACAAGTGCCATGAACACATCGCCCTGCGCCCCGGCACCGACGCCGCCCTGGCGCTGGCGCTGATGCACGAGCTGATCCAAAACGACTGGCTCGACCACGACTACATCGCCCAGCACACGCTGGGCTGGGAGCCACTGCGCGAGCGCGCCCTGCAATGGCCGCCCGAGCGCGCCGCCGAGGTGTGCGGCATTCCGGCCGAACAAATCCGCCAACTGGCCCGCGACTGGGGCACCACAAAGCCCGCCGCTATCCGCCTGAACTACGGCATGCAGCGCGTGCGCGGCGGTGGCAACGCAGTGCGCGCCGTGGCCTGCCTGCCCGCGCTCACCGGCGCGTGGCGGCACCGTGCGGGCGGGCTGCTGCTGTCCAGCTCGGGCCAGTTTCCGGTGGATCGCGCCGCGCTGCACCGCCCAGACCTGCTGGCCGGGCGCACTCCGCGCACCATCAACATGTCCACCATTGGCGACGACCTGCTGCGCGAGGCCTCGCCCACATTTGGCCCGAAGGTGGAGGCTGTGGTGGTCTACAACAGCAACCCCGTGGCCGTGGCGCCCGATTCGGGCAAGGTGGTGCAAGGCTTTGCGCGAGATGACCTGTTCACCGTGGTGCTGGAGCACTTTCACACCGACACGGCTGACTACGCCGACTACATCCTGCCCGCCACCACGCAGCTGGAGCACTGGGACGTGCACCTGGCCTATGGCCATACCGATGTGATGCTCAACCGCCCGGCCATCGCCCCCGTCGGCCAGGCACGCAGCAACGCCCAGATCTTCCGCGACCTGGCTGCCCGCATGGGCCTGACCGACCCCTGCCTTGCCGACAGCGACGAAACCCTGTGCCGCCAAGCCTTTGGCAACGCAGTGGACTATGCGCTGCTCGAAAGCCAGGGCTTTGCCACGCTGGCCGGGCCCGATGCGCCGTTTGCCGAAGGCCACTTCCCCACGCCTTCGGGCCGCTGCGAATTCTTCAGCGCCCGCCTGGCCGCGCAAGGCCTGGACGGCCTGCCCGACCACGTTCCCAACCACGAGTTGCAGGGCACCGACGCCCGCTACCCGTTGGCCATGATCTCGCCGCCCGCGCGCAACTTCCTCAACTCCACCTTCGTCAACGTCAAGAGCCTGCGCACCATCGAAGGCCGTCCGTTGCTGGAGATGCACCCCGACGACGCTGCCGCACGCGGCATTGCCGACGGCAGCACCGTGCGCGTGTTCAACGACCGGGGCAGCTACGAGTGCCATGCAGAAGTCTGCACCCGCGCCCGCCCCGGCGTGGTCAACGGCCTGGGCATCTGGTGGCGCAAGCTGGGGCTGAACGGCACCAACGTGAACGAGGTGACCAGCCAGGCCCTCACGGACCTGGGCCGTGCGCCCACGTTTTATGACTGCCTGGTGGAGGTAGAGGCCAGCGCAAACGCCGCGGCCTGAACAGAACGCAGGCCTGCGAAACGCTATTAATTTAATAGCTGCCAGCGCTTTTAGATAAAGCGCTGGCGCCCATTTTTGCTAAAAACCCAGCGCTTACGCCGCTGGCAGTCAAGCGCCCTGCACGGTGGCGTTACCCCAGCAACTGCAGCACCGCATGGGCGCCCGGCTCCGACGAGGCGGGGTTCTGCCCTGTGATCAGCGTGCCATCGGTCAACACATAGGGTGCCCAGTCAGGGCCTTTGGAGTACACGCCGCCGTTGGCCTTGAGCATGTCTTCCACCAGGAAAGGCACCACGTCGGTCAACTGCACTGCGTCTTCTTCGGTGTTGGTAAAGCCCGTCACCTTTTTGCCCTTCACCAGCGGGGTCCCATCGGGTGCCTTGGTGTGGCGCAGCACGCCCGGCGCGTGGCACACCAGCGCCAGCGGTTTGCCAGCGGCAAAGGTCTGCTCGATGAGTGCGATGGACTGCGCGTCTTCAGCCAGGTCCCACAGCGGGCCGTGGCCGCCGGGGTAGAACACGGCGTCAAATGCCTCGGCCTTCACGCTCGACAGCGGCACCGTGCTGGCCAGCTGCTTTTGCGCTTCGGCATCGGCCTTGAAGCGGCGCGTCGCGTCCGTCTGGGCGCTCTCGTCATCGCTTTTGGGGTCCAGCGGTGGCTGGCCGCCGTGGGGCGATGCGAGCGTGATCTGCGCGCCAGCATCTTTGAACACGTAGTACGGCGCGGCAAACTCTTCCAGCCAGAAGCCGGTCTTTTTGCCGGTGTTGCCCAGTTGGTCGTGGGACGTCAGAACCATGAGGATGTGTGCCATGGGGGTCGCTTTCTTTGTTCAGGGGAATCTAAAAACTGGTTGTAAAAAACCAAAACGCCACAGTACCCCCAACCAAGGCTGCTGGGTACTGCGGCGCGCCAAATCGCGGCGCTGGCTTACAGCGCCGCCTCCAGAATCCGGCGGCTGACCGCAGGCGTGATCTCACGCTGCTCACCCAGCTTGACCATGCCGTGGGCTTCGAGCTGGGCAATCACTTTCTCAATCACCTCTGCGCCCAGGCCGTAGCCCGACAGGCGGGTGCGGATGCCCATGCTCTCAAAGAAATCACGGGTGCGTTCGATGGCGGCGGTGATGCGTTCGTCTTCACTGCCGGTGGTGATGCCCCACACGCGCTCGGCGTACTGCAACAGCTTGGCGCGCTTCGGGCCACGGCGCTCGTTGAGCAGCGCGGGCAGCACGATGGCCAGGGTGCGGGCGTGGTCAATGCCGTGCAGCGCTGTCAGCTCGTGGCCAATCATGTGCGTGGCCCAGTCTTGCGGCACGCCAGCGCCAATCAAGCCATTGAGCGCCATGGTGGCGGCCCACATCAGGTTGGCGCGGTCGTCGTACACAGGCTCGGTGGCGGTGAGCAGGCGCGGGCCCACCTCGATCAGCGTGTGCAGGATGCCTTCGGCAAAGCGGTCTTGCACCAGGGCGTTGACGGGGTAAGTCAGGTACTGCTCCACCGTGTGCACAAAGGCATCGACCACACCGTTGGCCAGCTGCTGGGGCGGCAGGGTGTAGGTTTTGGTGGGGTCGAGCACCGAGAAGACGGGGTAGGTGTGCTCGCTGCTGAAGGGCAGCTTGGCGCCCTTGGCGCGGTGGGTAATGACGCTGCCGTTGTTCATCTCCGAACCCGTGGCGGGCAGCGTGAGCACGGCGCCAAACGGCATGGCGCGCTGCACGTTGCGGCCAAACTTTTCCAGAATGGCCCAGGGGTCGCCGCCTTCAAACAGCACGGCGGCGGCGATGAACTTGGTGGCGTCGATGACCGAGCCGCCGCCCACGGCCAGCAGAAAGTCAAACCCGCCTTCGCGGATCTGCGCCACGGCCTGCATGGAGGTTTCGTAGCTGGGGTTGGGCTCAATGCCGGTGAAGGTGGCGTGCTCGCGCTCGCCCAGCGCGGCGCGCACCTCGGCCAGCGTGCCAGTCTTTTCGGCGCTGGCGCCGCCCACCAGGATCAGCACCTTGGCGGCAGCGGGCACCAGCTTGGCCAGGTCGGCAATGCGCCCCTGGCCGAAGACGATGTGGGTGGGGTTGTGGAAGTCGAAATTCAGCATGATTGTCTTTCTCCGTCGAAGGCGTTGCCCCAGCACCGGGCACTGGGCTGCGCAAGAAGCGCCGCGCTCGGTGGCGGCAGCAAGGGCGCGATTGTGCGGCGCAGGGGTGCGCGGCGCCGGTCGCGTGTGCATTACCCCTGCTGCTGGCAGAGCCTCGTGCGGCAGGTCGGCGCTGCGCATGCGGTTGCTGCTAGCGCTCAGCGTGGCGCCCGCTCCATGAGCGCCTGCAGGCGCCCGGCCACGAAGTCGCGCAGCGCCCGCACCAGCGGCGTGAACTGGCGGCGGCTGGGCGCCACCAGAAAGAGCGGTACGGCCTCGGTGGTCCAGCCAGGGCACAGCGGCACCAGCCGCCCGGCGGCCAGATCATCGGCCGCGTCGAAGTACGACTTGTACGCAATGCCCCGGCCCAGCACCGCCCAGCGGCGCACCACATCGCCATCGTTGGCCACGTTGCGGCTGCGCACGCGCACCACCACCTCCTGGCCTGCGGCATCCCAGAAGCGCCAGCGGTCGTGCACGTCCTCGCCCAGCATGAAGCACAGGCCCTGGTGCTCGGCCAGTGCGTGGGGCGTGTCGGGCGTGCCGTGCGCTGCCAGGTAGGCGGGCGCCGCGCAGAGCACACGCCGGTGGTCAGCGGCCAGCGGCAGTGCGACCAGGCTCGAATCCTGCGGCTTGCCGTAGCGGAAGGCAGCGTCCACCGGCTCGCTGTACACGTTGGCCACGCGGTCGGCCAGCTGCAGGCGGATGTCGATACCCGGGTGCTCGGCCTGGAAGGCATCGAGCCAGGGCAGCAGCACATTGCGCCCCAGGTCCGACGGCGCGGCCAGCTGTAGCGTGCCGCGCAAGCCACCGGCGCGCCCGCCTGCCAGCTGGCCTTGCACCTGCTGCAGCGCCACCAGCGCGGGGTGGCAGTGCTCCAGGAACAGTGCGCCCTCCTGCGTGAGCCGCAGGCTGCGCGTGGAGCGCACGAACAGCGCCACGCCCAGCTCGGCCTCCAGCCGCTTGAGCGCGGCGCTCGCAGCGGCGGGTGTGAGGTCCAGCGCACGGGCCGTGGCCGAGAGGCTGCCGCTGTCCACGGTCCGCACAAAGATGTCGAGGTCTTGCAGGCTTTTCATGGCATGCCTTGAGTGCGCAGGGGTTTATTTACAAACAATGATTGAAGATGGATTCAATCATCGGCCTATTTAAAAGTAATTTTGCAAGACCCATCATTGGAGCACCCTTTGTTTACCTCCAGGACCTCCCCATGAAAGCCGTTGGCTACCAAACCGCCCACCCCGTCGACCACCCCGAGTCTCTGCTCGACATCACCCTGCCTGACCCGGTGGCCACCGGCCGCGATCTGCTCGTTGAAGTGCATGCCGTCTCGGTGAACCCCGTGGACACGAAAGTGCGCAAAAGCAGCTCGCCCAGCGGCGACGGGCCCGACTACAAGGTGCTGGGCTGGGACGCGAGCGGCATCGTGCGCGCCGTGGGGCCGGATGTGACGCTGTTCCAGCCCGGCGACCGGGTCTGGTACGCAGGCTCCATCGCCCGCCAGGGCACCAACAGCGAGCTGCACCTGGTGGATGAACGCATCGTGGGCCACGCGCCAAAGTCGCTGGACTTTGCCGAGGCCGCCGCGCTGCCGCTGACCACCATCACCGCGTGGGAGCTGCTGTTTGATCGCCTGCGTGTGGCACCCGGCAAGCAGCCCACCCAAAAGACTCTGCTCATCATTGGCGCGAGCGGCGGTGTGGGCTCCATCCTCACGCAGCTGGCGGCGCGGCTGACCAGCCTCACGATCATCGGCACCGCATCGCGCCCCGAAACGCAGCAATGGGTGCGCGACCTGGGCGCGCACCACGTCATTGACCACAGCAAACCGCTCACTGAAGAGCTGGCGCGCATCGGCCACCCTGCGGTAGACATCATCGTGAGTCTCACGCAGAGCGACGCGCACTTTGACCAGATCGTCGAGGCCATCGCGCCGCAGGGCCAGTTCGCGCTGATCGACGACCCGGTGTCGCTCGACGTGACGAAGCTCAAGCGCAAGTCGGTGTCGCTGCACTGGGAGCTGATGTTCACCCGTGCGCTGTTCGGCACCGACGACATGATCGGCCAGCACCGCCTGCTGACCGAAGTAGCGCAGCTGGTGGACGCCGGACTGATCCGCACCACGCTGGACCAGCGGTTTGGCACCATCAATGCGGAGAATCTGAAGCGCGCACATGCACTCATCGAGAGCGGAAAGGCGCGGGGCAAGCTGGTGCTGGAGGGTTGGAACTGAGGAAGGTGCCCACCAGTCATTGCTCCTAAAAAAAGAGCTTCCAGCGCTTGACAGACAAGCGCTGGAAGCTCTTTTTCCTGATTAGCGACATATCTCAGACTGAGCAGAACCAACGCCAGCTAGGTGCTGTTGAAGGCATTGGTGACTACTGGGCCGCTGCCTTGGAGTCTGCTGCGCGTTTCTGAGGTAAGTAGCTAATCAGGCACTTTTGGCTTCAAACCTTAGGTTGCAGCGCCGGGTGCGGCAATTTCCTGGTCGATGGCGCCGAAGATGCTGGCGCCATCCTTGCCCTTGACCTCGATGCGGATGGTGTCGCCAAACTTCATGAACTCGGTGGTGGGCTTGCCGTCCTGGATGGTTTCGATGCAGCGCTTTTCGGCAATGCAGCTGTAGCCCTTGGGCCATTCCATGCGGCCGTTCTGCTCCACGCCCTTGTTGCTGACGGTGCCGCTGCCCACGATGGAGCCAGCGCGCACGTTGCGCGTCTTGGCAATGTGGGCAATGAGCTGGCCGAAGTGGAAGGTCATCTCGGGCCCGGCGTCGCACATGCCAACCTTGCGGCCGTTCCAGGTGGACTGCACGGTGAGGTTGACGCGGCCCTTGTCCCAGGCGTCGCCCAGCTCGTCCAGTGTCACGGCCACGGGGCTGAACGCGGTGGCGGGCTTGCTCTGGAAGAAGCCAAAGCCCTTGGCCAGCTCGGCCGGAATCAGGTTGCGCAGGCTCACGTCGTTGGCAATCATCACCAGGCGGATGCCTTCGAGCGCCTGCTCAGGCGTGGCGCCCATCTTTACGTCGCCGGTGATGACGGCGATCTCGGCCTCAAAGTCGATGCCCATGGACTCGCTGGGCACCACCACGGGGTCGCAAGGGCCGATGAAGTCGTCGCTGCCACCCTGGTACATGAGCGGGTCGGTGTAAAAACTCTCGGGCACTTCGGAGTTGCGCGCTTTTCGCACCAGTTCGACGTGGTTGATGTACGCCGAGCCATCGGCCCACTGGTAAGCGCGGGGCAGCGGGGCCATGCACTGGGCCGGATCGAACGGGAAGGGGTGGCGCGCACGACCGCTGTTGAGCTGGTCGTACAGGTCTTGCAACTGGGGCGAGAGGAAACTCCAGTCGTCCAGCACCTGCTGCAGCTTGCTGGCAATGCCGGTCGCATAATGGGCTGTTCCCAGATCACGGGAGACCACAACCAGCTGGCCGTCGCGCGAGCCGTCTTTGTACGTAGCGAGTTTCATGGTGGCGGGGACCTTTGTCTCTCAGAGTGGCAAGGCACCAAACCGAATGGCTGGAAGCCCTGGCCAAATTACGATTTGGTAAATTGATTTAACTAAACAAAACTCGCAAATTCTAGTGCACATGGACAAAGAACGCGCAGGCATCCAGTCGGTGGAAGTCGGGTTTGCATTGCTGGAAGGTCTGACGCGCGCGCGCGGGCCGCTCATGCTCAAAGATGTGGCCGCTGCCGCCGGCATGAGCGCTGCCAAAGCCCACCGCTACCTGGTGAGCTTTCAGCGCCTGGGGCTGGTCACGCAAGACGCGCGCACCGCGCGCTACGACCTGGGCCCCGCCGCGCTCAAGCTGGGGCTGGCATCACTGGCGCGGCTCGATGCCATGCGCCTGGCGCGCGAGCGCGTGCCCGGCTGGATGGAGCAGATCGGCCACACCCTGGCGCTGGCGGTGTGGGGCAACCATGGCCCCACCATCGTGCACTGGGAGGAATCGCCCCAGGCCGTCACGGCCAACCTGCGCCTGGGCGACGTGATGCCGCTGCTGTCTTCCGCCACCGGGCGCTGCTTTGCTGCCTACATGCCGCCCGAAGCCGTGGCGCCCCTGCTGCAGCAAGAGCTGGCCCAGGCCGCCAAGCTGCGGCGCACCGACCTGCCCGCCACGCTGGAGCAGGCGCAGGATGTGCTGGCCGATGTGCGCGAGCGCGGCATGGCCCGGGTGGTGGACACGCTGCTGCCAGGCATCGTCGCCTTCTGCGCCCCGGTGTTTGATGCGGGCGGCCATCTGGCGCTGGGCATCACCACACTGGGCTCGGTGGCCACGTTCGACCCGGAATGGGGTGGCGCCATCGAGGTGCCGCTGCGCGCTGCCGCCGCCCAGCTTTCCACCGATCTGGGCGCAGGCAGCGCATGAGCCGCTGCGCCTGCCACCAGGCCTGTTGCACTGCCAGGGCCCGCTGATGCCACGGCGCACCCTGTGGATCCTGACCGCCTTGGTGCTGGCCGTTCACTGGCTGGTGCTGCAAGGCGTGCCCCTGGCGTGGGACGGCTCGGCTGCGCCAGCAGGCAAGGTGTTCACCACCCGCAGCGTGGCCGTGCAGCCGCCTGCGGTAGCGGCAGCCCCCGCGCCATCACCCAGCCCTGCCGCCGCGCCACCTGCGGCTGCGCCGCCCCAGCCCGCCAAACCGCCCCAGCCCGCCAAACCGCCCAAGCCCGCCAAACCGCGCAAGGCAGCGCCCGCGCGCCCTGCAGTCACAGAGCCAGCGCCCGCACCGAGTGAGCCCGCCGAAGTGGCCATCGCAGAACCAGCGGTGGTCGAGCCGACGGGCAACACAGAACAGGGGACGGACAGCGCCACCGCTTCCGCTGCCGAAGCGCCTGCGCCAGAGGCTTCCGCAGCGGTGGCTGCGGCACCAGCGGCGGCGGCCAGCGCCCCGCCCCCCTCGCCCGTGGCCGATGGCTCGGGCGTAGACATCACCCCACCGGGCGGCCCCCCTGGGCAAGGCACCAGCACTTCCGCGCCCCCCGTGCGCCTGCCTGCGCCCATCAAGCTGGCGTTTGACGTGGCGGGGCAAGCCAAAAAGTTTGACTACCAGGCCCGGGCAGAGCTGGTGTGGCAGCACGATGGCGCCCGCTACGAGGCGCGGCAGGAAGTGAGCGCATTCTTGGTGGGCTCACGCACCCAGCGCAGCACCGGCCTGGTGACGGCGCAGGGCCTGCAGCCCGAGCGCTTTGGCGACCGCAACCGGAGCGAGCGCGCCGCCCATTTCGACTACCAGCGCGGCCGCGTCACCTTCAGCGCCAACACGCCCGAAGCAGCCATTGGCCCTGGCGCACAAGACCGCCTGAGCGTTTTCATCCAGCTGGCCGGCCTTCTGGCCGCCACGCCCGACCGCTTTGTGCCCGGCACCCAGTTGACGCTGACCACCGTGAGCGCCACCGGCGCCGACCGCTGGACCTTCACCGTGGAAGCCACCGAAACCCTGAACCTGCCCGCAGGCACGCTGCCCACCCTCAAGCTGCAGCGCCTGCCCCGGCGCGACTACGACCAGAAGGCCGAGCTGTGGCTGGCCCCGGACATGGGCTACCTGCCCGTGCGCATCAAGATCACCCAGGCCAATGGCGACTTTGCCGACCTGCGCCTGCGCAGCAGCGGCCCGCCCTGAGAGCCTGTTGCGAGAATCTGCTCAAAGGCCTGTTGCGCCCGCGCGCCACCCCTGCAAAAAAGCCCTGCCAGGCCGCGCACCTGCGGAATTCGTGAAATACTGATTGCGACCCAGGAAGAAGGTTCAGGGGCATCCCCCTTGAACTCTGCGCAACCGCTGCAATCTGATCTGGGTATCGACTGGGGTAACACCATGCAAATGCTCTACGACTCTGAATCCTTTGTGGTGCTCCACATGCTGCCCGACGCCGTGGAGACATCAACCCAGGCGCTCAACGACACAGCGCCACCCCGCCCCCAACTGGCGCGCCACGGCTTTGAAATCGTGGACAAGCGCTCGGGCAAAGAGGTGTACCTGGATGGCTCCTGGGCCGAGATGTTCCAGCAGCAAATCCTGGCCTGGCAGCGCGACACGCCCACGCAGGAAGAAGTGGAAGACGCGCTGGACCGGTACGCTGGCCTGGCACAAAACCCGGTGGTGGTTCATTGAATCCCCCCTGAGGCGCTGCGCGCCTTCCCCCAAGGGGGACGACGACCTTGCTGCGGGGCGGCCCTTGCTTGTCGTCCTGCGCGACGACCGCGCGCCAGTGTCAAAGAGGGCGGTTCTTTTTTCAGATTGCAGAACCACCCTCGGTTGGCGGGTAGATCCTGCGGAACATCCGCCCCACCAGCATCAGCACGGCAATCAGCCGGCACACCTGAAACGCGGTGACCACGGGCACGCCGAGCTGAAGCACCTTGGCCGTGATGGCCATCTCGGTGATGCCGCCGGGGGAGGTGCCCAGCAGCAGCGTGACCCACGGCAGCCCCGTGGCCCACGCCAGTACGGCGGCAAACGCTGCGCAAATCCCCATCAAGCCGAACGTGCCTACGGCCACTGACGCCAGCCAGCGCGGCGCCGTGTGCAGAAATTCCGCGCGAAAGCGCACGCCCAGACTCACGCCGATCACGAGCTGCGCGGCATTGACCACCGCTTGGGGCACTGCCGACAGATGCAACCCCGCCATGGTGACCGCCATGGACACCAGCATCGCCCCCATGAACCACGGGTTGGCGCGGCCCAGGCGGTCCATCACCAAAGCACCCGCCCCGGTCAGCAAGGCCAGCAGCGCCAGGCCTGGCCAGCTCACGTCGCGGACGGTGGGGATCAAAATGTCCAGCCCCTGCAGGCCGCTCCACTGCAGGGCAAATGGAATGGTGATGGTGACGATGAGCAGGCGCAGGCTGTGGCTGGCGGCTACCAGATCGGTGCGGGCGTTCTCTCGCTCAGAAAGCAGGGTCATCTCAGACGCGGCCCCAATCGCCCCCGCGAAGTAGCTGGTGGACCGCAGCATCGAAGCGGGCACCCCGTGCATGCGCGGCGCATGCAGGCGGTAGAGCCACGCGCCAAAGCCCCAGCCCAGCAGCAGCGCCCACCCAATGCCCAGCACGATGGCCCACCACAGGCTGCCCACGAGCGCCGACACCTCGGGCGTGAAGTACAGGCCCAGCGCGGCGCCAATCGCCCACTGCCCGCCATTGCGCAGCGGCCCCCAGCTTTCGGTGGGCGCACCGGCCATGGACAGCACGGACGTGGCAACCAGGGGACCCAGCATCCAGGGCAGTGGGGTGTGCAGCGCCACACAGGCAGCCGCAGCGGCCCAGGCCAGCAGCAGGGTGCCCGCAACGCGGAGCAGAAATTTCGCAGACATCGGGGACAAGAAGAGCGCAGAAAAGAGCAAGCTGCCGAGTATCGCGCTGCCGGGGCCGGTGGCGAGGCAGTCTTGCCAACCGAAGCCGTCCACCCTAAGAAGGAGTGTGGACGGCCTGTTTGAAGCCAAAAGTGCCTCCAGCGCTTATAAAGAAAGCGCTACCAGCTATCAATTCAGTAGCAATTATTTACGAAGCGCGGCGGCGGCCCGCCATCTCCAGCCCCATGGTGCGCAGGTCGCCCTCGCCCAGAAGGGCCTGTGCGCTGGGGTAGGCGGTGCCTTCTTCTGTCTGGATGTGCTGGCCGTAGCGCTGGGCAAACTGCTCGAGCAGCGCTTCGTCCTCAGCACTCAGGCCCGCAGCGCTGCCGTCGGCGAGAGCCGCCAGAGCGCACCGGGCGGCGGCCCAATCGGCCGCCATGTGCACATGGTCTTGTTGCAGCTGCCGCACCAGCGCCACGACCGACGGTGCGCCCCGCTCCAGCAGCAGCGGAAAGACGTGCAGTTCTTCGTCTTCATGGTGCAAGGGCGCAGCGATGTCGAAGTAACGCAGCACGTCGCGGGCCGCCTGGCGGGCGGCATCGTCCACCGCCTGCTCACGCAGGTAAGAGCGCAGCCGCGACAGCAGGGTCAGGGTGCGCTCAACGCGCTCGTGGCAAGCCTCCAGCATCGCGAAGGGCTGCTCGAACCCTACGGCGGGGGTGTTGAATCCGGGCAAGCCGGCGGACGTGGTCATGTGGGTGAACAGGTGGAGTGGCAGGTCGTCTGATGAATGCCGCGACCTGACTCAGCCCAGGCGCACGGGGTGCCCTTGGCGGTCAAACGGAATGAAGGCCTCGATGGCGCCGCGCTTGATCGCATCGACCATGCGTTGCAGCGGGGCTTCGGCGTCCGCACTGGTGGGGGCCTGGTTGAGCGTGCCCGACATGGCGGCAGCGAACACCATCACCCAGTCATGCCCAGGGGCGGTGAACTGCTGCGCTTCGGCCACCAGGGCGGCAAACGATGGCAGCTCCTGTGGGGTCTTGTCCACACACATCAGGGGCACCAGCGCACCGCCCTGCCCTTGCTCGAAGCGCGCGCGCTGGGCAGGGGTGGCGTCATCGGGCAGCTCCACTCCGACAAACACAAACAGCAGGCGCTGGGGCTCGGGTTGCAGCCGCGCGGCGTGCAGCAAATCGTCAAAGCTGGAGATGTCCATGGGTAGTCTTTTGAAGTGCGATCAATCAATGGGTTAGAACCTGTTCAAAGTCTTTTTGGAGTTACACAAGTGTCTTGCGGGGATGGGCTGCTAGGCGCAGCGCGCGGCCCACATTCATCCAAGGTGGCCCGTGCTATTGGCAAGCGGTGCAACAACGCAGACCGCCCGGCAAGCCACTTGCCCGCAGGGTTGGAGTGAAATCGGGCGATTGAACGCTCCGGCTGCCTGCATGGGCATGAGCCCATGCGGCGCATCCGTTGTATCCACTCATCCCGATTGCACTCCAATGGAATCTCCAAAAAGACTTTGAACCAATGGGATGGACGCCCCCACCCTAAACGGCATCGAAAGTGCCACAGTGGAGATGTCAGTTTTTCCACCTCAACGAGCAGGAGCGTCCACCATGAAGATTACAACCATTGGCATCGATTTGGCCAAGAATGTGTTCCAGGTCCACGGCGTGGATGAGCACGGCAAAGCCGTGTTCAACAAGCCGCTCAAGCGCGAACAGATGGCTGCCTTCTTCGTGAACCTGCCGCCCTGCCTGATTGGCATGGAAGCCTGCGGCAGCGCCCACCACTGGGCGCGCAAGCTTCAGGGCATGGGCCACACCGTGCGCCTGATGGCACCCCAGTTCGTCAAGCCCTACGTCAAGACCAACAAGAACGATGCAGCCGATGCGGCTGCCATCTGCGAAGCCGTCACCCGCCCGAGCATGCGCTTCGTACCGATCAAGAACGTGGAGCAGCAAGGCGTGCTGGCCCTGCACCGGGTGCGCCAGGGCTTTGTCAAGGCCCGCACTGCACAGGCCAACCAGATCCGGGGCCTGCTGGCCGAGTTTGGGGTGATCGTTCCCCAAGGCATAGGCCACATTACCCAACGGGTGCCAATGCTCATTGAGGATGCAGCCAACGAGTTGCCCGGCGTGTTTAGACTGTTGATACAACGTCTGCTCGAGCACCTCAAGGAGCTTGACTGCCAGGTGCAGGAGCTGGAGGCACAAATCGTGGCCTGGCACCGCCAAAGCGACTTGAGTCGCAAACTCGGGCAGATCCCCGGCATTGGCCCCATCACGGCCTGCGCATTGGTGGCATCTCTGGGGGATGCAAAGAACTTCAAGGATGGCAGGCAGGTGGCAGCCTGGCTAGGGCTGGTGCCACGCCAACACTCCAGCGGGGGCAAACAAAACCTGCTGGGTATCAGCAAACGGGGCGACACGTATTTGCGCACCTTGCTGATTCACGGAGCGCGCTCGGTGATCTATCACGCCCAGAAAAAAGACCAGCACCAAGGCCAGGGCAGCGCGCAGTGTGGCTGGCTCAATGGTGTGCTGCAGCGGCGCAACAAGAACGTAGCGGCGGTGGCGCTGGCCAACAAGAATGCCCGCATCGTGTGGGCGTTGCTCGCGCATGACAGGAGCTACGAGCCGGGCTACGTACGAGAGTCGGTCTGAGCAACTAGCGCCGGCACGACAAGAACGAGGAGCGGGAGAAAACCAACCGATTGCTCAAGCAATCATGAAGTGATGGCAAGACAGGTCAGACCGTGGTGGATGAAATCCGATAAGAACGTGGCACTTGGAGTGCGTTGAACCGATAGGACCTCCACCAGCGATTCCCATCAGGGACCGTGGCTCGCGCCACAACAAGTCCGGATATACGGGTGCAATCTTTACCTTCTTGGCAGCAGTGAGTGAGGGCTTGGCTTATTCGGGGCGTCCATATAAGGTTCTTAGAAGCCGGGCAGTATGCCCCGGTGTTCGTCCAGTGTGCTCACGTAACTGCTGGCTGTGGGCCGCAGCCGCGCGCCCTTGCGGGACACCACGGTGCCAATGCTCACAAAGCACAGCGCCTGCTCGCCTGGCGCCAGCCGGAACAGCGCCCGCAGGCTCGAAGCCTTCAGGGCCTTGCCGCTGGTCAGCGCCGAGCCGTACCCCTGGGCGGTGGCCATGAGCAGCATGTTTTGAATGGCGCAGCCGGCCGACACCATGCGCTCGGCCAGCTCAATGTCGGCATCGCCCCGCTCGCCATCCACGATGGCCAGCAGCAACACGGGGGAACGGTAGGCCTTTTCGCGCGCCTGCTCCACCTGTTCAGGGGCGGCGCCGGGGTCGCGCTCCAGCAGGGCCTCGGCAAACACATCGGCCAGCAGCGTGCGCGAGGTGTCGGGCACCAGCACAAAGCGCCAGGGCGTGAGCTGGCCGTGGTCGGGCGCATGGGCGGCCGCCTGCAGGATGGCGGCCAGCTCGGCCACATTGGGGCCCGGCGCCCCCAGGCGCTTGGGCAAGATGGTCTGGCGGGACTGGATCAACGCCGCTGCAAGACCGGCGGTGTCATCGGCACTGGGCATGTGTTCGATCATGGCATGTTTGAGTGCCCCGGTGCTGCGGCGGCCACCGCCGCGCACGGGATCCAAGGGCCAAGGGATGACAGACATGAGGAAGTCCTTTCGTCCAGGGTTCAGCCGGGGCGCCCATCGGGGCGCAAGCGGCCATACCAGCGAGCCAGCCGCCCGCCCCACACCCCCATGGTGATGAGCCACACGCTGGCGCTGGCCAGCAGCAACCAAGGCAACGCTCCAGCCGGCCACACTGGCAAGGTGGCTGCAATGCGCAGCAAGGTGGCCAGCTGCAGCAGGCAGAACAGCGACCACACGATGCGGTCGGCCACCAGAGCCCGCCCGCCGTGGCCACACGACACCCGCGTGACCATGGCCAGCATCAGCGACGCCAAGCAGCCCATCGACAACGCATGGAGCGCGCCCAGGCCCAGGCTGCCAAGGCCCAGCCCCACCGCCAGCCACTGCGCGAGGCCACCCAGCAAGAAGGCGATTCCCAGCCACAAAAATCCAATGTGCAGCATGGCCAACAGCTTGTTCTTGAGGCTTTGCACCAGACCCCACACCCACGCCAGCCACACCAGAACACCGCCCACCAGCACCTGCAGCGTGCCGTGCACCACCGCCCATGCGGGCCCGGCCGGGCTGGCGGCAATGCCGCCCCACTCCAGCCACGCAGCCAGCACCTGCATGGTCGCTGCGGCCAGCATGAGCCAGAGCACCCAGAACGGGCGCCAGGCCTGCACCAGCGGCATGGCGCTGGAGGTGAAGAAAGGAATCATGCGGTGCGCCACCGTGACGTAGACCACCACCACAAAGCCCCACAGGGCGCAAAACACCCACACCCGGGCCAGTGCATGGGCCTGCAGCAGCATGGCCACCCAAACGCCCGCCGCGCTCAAGGTGCCCAGCACGCAGGCAAAGCCGATCACGCGGGCATGGAGCTGGTCTTCCGCCTGGCTCAGCCGCACTCGGCCCCAGAACTGCACCGTCATCCACGCGAGCCCGGCGCACGCCAGGCCCAGGCCAACCAGTGCCAAAGCGGCATGCAAATGCGCACCGGCGAGCCACAGCAGCCACCCAAGGGCTTGCAGAAACAGCGGGGGCCGCACGGCAGAAACGGGCAGTGGATCTACCCCCAGCCACTTGGGGCCAGCAGTGAACAGGAAGCCGGCGAAATACAGCGGAATGAAGCCGAGCACCATCACCGCCGAATGCACCAGGGTGGGAGAGACAGCGTAGCCCGAGGCATAGGGCAGGCCCAGCCAGCCTGTGGCGCGGTCCACCTGCACAGCGCCCCACCACAGCGCAGACGCCACCAGCACCACCATGGCCAGGAAGAAGCTCAGCCGGTGGGGGGCCAGCATGAGGTACTGCACGCGCCAGTGCTTGTCCAGCTGCGCCAGCGCTTCTTTGGAGGGCTTGCCTGACGCGACCTTCAGCGGGATGGTGGGGCGAGGGGCATTCATCCGCAGCTACCCAGGTGGCCGCATTGCGTGCAGTAGTCGCAGCCGTCCTTGCGGATCACGGCGTGCGCGCCGCATTCACTGCACTTCTTGCCTGCCATCGCGGGCGGCATGCCAGCGGGCGCTTCAGGCTCGTCCAGCGGCAGCGACTGCTGCTGCGGCTCGGCCACGCGGCGGGCCAGAATGTTTTGCACGGCAAAGGCGATGGCAGCCACTTCCGAGTCGTGCCACATGGGCACCATGGCGCCATCGGCGCGCTGGTGCGTGCCCAGGCGCACAGGGCCGCGGTCCCACGCCACCTTGCGCATGTCCGAAAGAGCGCGCTCCAGAAAGCCGCCGCGCGCTGCGAGCGACAGCAGCCGCATGCTGGAGGTGATCCACTGCTGCGACTCGCCACTCTGCCCCACGGGCATGAAGAATTCGATGGCGCGGTCCACCGTGTGGTTGCCCACGCCTGTGGGCACGGGCAGGAACGAGACGATGATGTACAGCGTCTTGTGGCCTTCCTGCGTCCAGTATTCGACCTTCTCGGCCACGGCCGAGAGCCCGCCCTTGGGGCGGCTTTCAATCACGGTGCGCATGGGGTCCACCACGGGCGTTGCGGGCGCAGGTGCCGCTGCCGCAGTGGCAGGTGCCGGGGCGGGCGTGCTCACTTCCAGCACAGAGCCCAGGATGGCGTTGGGCCGGTAGGTGGCCAGGCCTTTGAGCCGTGCGCGCCAGGCCTGCAGGTACAGGTCCTTGAAGTCTTCGTACGGATAGTCGGCCGGGATGTTCACCGTCTTGGAAATGGCCGTGTCCACGAAGGGCTGCACGGCTTCCATCATGGCGATGTGGTCCTGGGCCGACATGGCCAGGGCCGACACAAAGTAGTCGGGCAGCGCGTTCACATCACCGCCTCCATCCCGGTACACCCGCCAAGCATGGTCTTCGACCGCGTATTCGCTGGTGCTGCCGTCGGCCTCGCGCTTCTTGCGCTTGTACATCCACGAAAACGGTGGCTCGATGCCGTTGGAGGCATTGTCAGCAAAGGCCAGGCTCACCGTGCCGGTGGGCGCGATGGACAGCAGGTGGCTGTTGCGAATGCCATGCTTGCGGATGCTCTTTTGCAACGCAGCGGGCAAGCGGCTGGCAAAGGTGCCAGGGGCCAGGTAGCCATCTGCATTGAATTTGGGGAAGGCACCCTTTTCCTGGGCCAGTGCCACCGACGCCTCGTATGCCGCGTCGCGCATGCGCTCGGCGATGCGGGCGGCCATGGCGCGGCCTTCGGGTGCGTTGTAGCGCAGTTGCAGCATGGCCAGCGTGTTGCCCATACCGGTAAAGCCCACACCAATGCGGCGCTTGGCCATGGCCTCGTCGCGCTGCTGCGGCAGGGGCCAGAAGGTGACGTCCAGCACGTTATCCAGCGCACGCACTTGCAAGGCCACGGCCTGCTCAAACGCTTCAAAGTCAAACGCTGCGGCACCACCCCGCCCGAAAGGATTGCGCACAAAGCGCGTCAGGATGATGGGCCCCAGGTCGCAGCAGCCGTACGATGGCAGAGGCTGTTCGCCACAGGGGTTGGTGGCGGCGATGTCTTCGCAGTAGTGGAGGTTGTTGTCCTCGTTGATGCGGCCCAGGAACAAAATGCCGGGCTCCGCAAAGTCGTAGGCCGACTTCATGATCGTGTCCCACAACTCGCGCGCAGGCACGGTCGCGTACACCCACAGCCCATCAGCGCGCTGGTGGGCGCCTTGCGCCTGCAGGGCCGCGCCCGGCCGCGCGCGGTGAACCAGCTCCCACGGGGCATCGGCCTGAACGGCTTCGATGAACGCATCGGACACGCCCACCGACACGTTGAAGTTGTTCCAGCGGCCAGGCGTGCGCTTGGCGGTGATGAACTCCTTCACATCGGGGTGGTCGATGCGCAGCACGCCCATCTGCGCGCCACGGCGCGAGCCCGCGCTTTCGACCGTGGAGCAGGACTGGTCGAACACATTGATGTAGCTGCAGGGCCCCGACGCCATGGAGTGGGTGCCTTTGACTTCAGCGCCGCGTGGGCGGATGCGCGAGAAGTCATAGCCCACGCCGCCACCGCGCCGCATGGTTTCGGCCGCTTCGCGCAGGGCTTCGTAAATGCCGGGGTAGCCTTCTTCGTCCACGCCCTGAATGCAGTCACCCACGGGCTGCACAAAGCAGTTGATGAGCGTGGCCTGGATGTCTGTGCCCGCTGCACTCATGATGCGACCGGCGCCGATGGCACCCGCATGCAGGTTGGCCAGGAACAGGGCTTCGTATTTTTCACGCAGGGCCGGGGCCTCGACAGAGGCCAGGGCACGGGCCACGCGGCTGTACAGGTCTTCGACGCTGCTCTCGCCGGGTTTGAGGTATTTCTCGCGCAGCACATCCAGGCTGATGGGCTGCAGGGGGGAGATGGAGGGGGTAAGGGAGGGGGGAGTTTCGCGCTTCATGGCTCGGAATGATTCAAGGTTCCCTTGGCGGCGGCCTTGCGCTCCATCAAGAAGGGGTAAAAGCAACGCCCCACCACCCTGGCAACACGCCAGGGCGGCAAAGGCTAGTCCAGCAGCACCTGGCCGTCATGCTCCACATAGGGGTGGTAGGGCCCGGTGCCGCTGTTGTCGGCACGCGATGCGGGCACAAAACCGCCCGTCTGCACATCAAAAACGTGGACTTCCCCATCTTCAATCACGAAATGCCAGCCGTGCAGGCTGATCTGCCCCGACTGCACGCGACTGCGAACCATGGGGTACTCCATCAGCCGTTCCAGCTGGAGCACCACGGCCCGCTGTTCTGTGCGGCGCAGGGCCTCGGGGCCTGGCTGCACCGGCAGCAAGGCCTCGCGCCCCAGATCCAGCCAACGGTTGAGGTTGGGGGCCTCGGGCGACACCTCACCATACATCGCCTTGATAGCCCCACAGTGACTGTGGCCGCACACGATGATGCGGCGCACCTGCAGGTTGAGCACGGCAAATTCGATGGCGGCTGTAGTGCCGTGGTGGCCATGCGAGCCGTCGTACGGTGGCACAAAGGCACCGACGTTACGCACAAGAAACAGCTCCCCCGGCCCGGCACCCGTCAGCAGATAGGGCACTAGGCGCGAGTCCGAACAGCCGATGAACAAGGTGGTGGGGTGTTGGCCCTCATCCACCAGGTTCTGGAACTGCTCGCGGTACTGCGGAAAAGCATCGTTGTGAAAACGACGCAGGCGGTCTAGCAGTTCATCAGGCATGGTGTCATCCGCAAAGGTGCCAGGGCTTACTGCACCAGCGGCGTGTCGGCCGCGTCCAGCATCACCCCTTCCACCGTGGCTGCACCAGCCAGCAACTGCAGGTACTGGCGCAAAGCGTTCACCCAGGCTTGCTGGCGCAAGGTCAGGGCAATGGCCTGGCGCACTTCCTCAAAGGAAGGCTGCTGGCCTGGATCGCGGGCTACCACTTCCACCACATGCAGGCCAAAGCGGCTGTGCACCAGGCGTGCCAGCACGCCCACTTCGGCTCCGCCAAAGACTTCGCGGGCAAATTCGGGGGCACAGTCGGCCCGCGTGAGCCAGCCCAGGTCACCGCCTTGCTGGCCACTGGGGCAGTTGGACCACTGAGCAGCCGCTTGCGCGAACTTGGCGCCACCATCATCAGCACAGCGCAGCTCGATCAACAGGGCTTCGGCCCGCAGACGCAGCTGCTTCACGTCCACGCCTGGCGTGACGGCAAAGAGCACGTGGCGCAGATGGGCGCGTTCGCCTTGCGCGTGGGCGGCGGGATGGGCCTCGTGGTACCGGCGGCAAGCCTCTAGCGAGGGTTCGGGGATGTTCAGCTCGCGGTCGAGCAATTGCTCAATGGCATTCGATGCTTCCGCACTGGTGGCACCTTCGACGCCCGGAGCATCGTGGGCAGACAGCAAGCCTGCCTGCTGCGCCGCCTGGCGCAGCAATTCAGTGCAGGCGCGCTGGCGCAGCGTTTCCTCGTCCAGCCATTCGCTGGGCGTGTTCAACGGCACGCCGTTGACGCGAGCCACAGGGGCAGCCCCGGCACTGGGCGCGGATGAAGGCGCCGACTGCACAGGGGCATCGACCATGGATGCCGCCAGAGCCTCATAGGCCGCAGCCTGCGTTGGTGTCAGCGTGCTGGCGGGCGCGCTCGCCTGGCTGCTTTCTGTGGAGCTGCAGCCGCAGCTCCCGGTTCCACATCCGCTCATGGTGTGTGCTCCTTGGGTATCGTGGGTTTCAGGCGCGGCGGTCTTGCGACTGCATATGGCCTGCGGGCAGGTTCATGCGGCGTGCACGCACCACCTGGTAGGGGCGCAGCACATAGGCCAGCGTGCCAAAGCCGCTCCACACGTGCACCAGACGGGTGAACGGGAAGATCAGGAAGATGCTCATGCCCAGGAACATGTGGGTCTTGAAGATCCAGCCCGCATCAGCCAGCAGCTCCACGCCACCGCTGCGGAAGGTCACGATGCGCTGGCTCCACTCGGCCAGCTTCATCATCATGGAACCATCCAGGTGCTGCGCAGACAGCGGAATGGTGGCCAGGCCCAGCGCCAGTTGCAGCCACAGCAGGAACAGCAGAACGATGTCACTGGTCTTGGAGGTGGCGCGAATGCGTGGGTCTGAAAGGCGGCGGTGCAGCAGGATGGTCACGCCCACAAAGGCGAGCACGCCAGCGATACCGCCGGAGACCATGGCCATCAGCTGCTTGTTGCCAGCGCTGATGAAATGCTCGTACACCACGTGGGGCGTCAACATGCCGAAGGTGTGCCCGAAGAACAGGAACAGCACGCCGATGTGGAACAGGTTGCTGCCCCAACGCAGGCTGCCGGTGCGCAGCAGCTGCGAGGAGTCGCTCTTCCAGGTGTATTGGTCGCGGTCAAACCGCGCCCAGCTGCCAATGAAGAACACGGCCAGGCAAATATAGGGATAGATGCCAAACAACAGGGTATCAAGCCAGGCGGTCATACGGAGACTCCTTCTGGTGCCCGCTCGGCGCGGGGGGTACGAACAAAATGCATGGGTTGCGGCTGGTCAGGCTTGGACTGACCCTGGGTGCTGCAACCCCCAAACGCTTCGGGCTCGGCCCAGACCTCGTCCATGTCGGGCTCGGGGGTCAGCGCCACCGATTGCACGCGCTGGCCCGAGACTTCGAGCACGGCGGCAATCACGCTGGCGTACGGGCTGTTGCGAGCCACCAGCGCACTGAACAGCGCATTGAGGATGTGGGCCATTTCGCCCAGGAATTCCTTGGCCACTTCGGGCGGCTGGGTAGAGGCAAACTCGAGCACCACGGGCAGGTGATCGGGCAGCTCGTCGGCGTTGAACTGCAGGCCCGCCTTTTCGTAGGTCTGCATCAGATCGATGAGCGCCGGGCCACGGTCGCGCGAGTCGCCATGCACATGCTCAAACAGGTGCAGCGAGGTCTGGCGACCCCGGTCGAAGTTGTCCACATAGCGGGCTTCGACTTCCAGGGGGTCGAGCGCCGCCAGGTGCTGGCACACGGCTTCGATTTCAGACATGCGCTCACTGGTCAAGGCGCCTTCGGAGCGCAGGGCATCGACGAGCTGAGGCATCACGCTGCGCAGCTGTGCATCGGGGTAGCTCAGCAGGTAGCCCAGTGCGCGCAGCGTCAGTCGCAAAGAGGTCGGGTTCTTCTTGAACATGGTGGTTCCTTTCAGTGCTCTACGGCGCTGGACAATGTCCGCGACCTGCAAAACCGGCTCAGCGGTATCGCGAGGACGGCCAGCAAGGGCCGCCCCGCAGCAAAGGCCGTCGTCCCCCTTGAGGGGGAAGGCGCGAAGCGACTCAGGGGGTGTTTCATACCGTGGCCTTGATCGGGATAGTGCGTGGCTTCTTGCCGCCAAACATGCTGACTTCGGTCGCACCATCGGAGCAGCCGTTGCCAAACGAGAAGCCGCAGCCGCCACGGATGTCGAATGCGTTTTCGGCGTACTCGCGGTGGGCAGTCGGAATCACGAAGCGGTCTTCGTAATTGGCAATCGCCATCACGTGGTACATCTCCTCCACCTCGGCCATCGACAAGCCCGCCTGCTGCAGTACGGCCAGGTTCTGGCGTTGCTCGACGTGCTTGTCGCGCTGGTAGGTGCGCATGGCCAGCATGCGTTCCAGGGCTCGTACCACGGGGCCGGTGTCGCCAGCGGTGAGCAGGTTGGCCAGGTACTGCACCGGAATGCGCAGCTGCGAGACGTCTGGAATGTCGCCATTCACACCCACATGGCCCGCGTTGGCTGCGGCCGTGATGGGCGACAGGGGTGGCACGTACCAGACCATGGGCAGCGTGCGGTACTCGGGGTGCAGTGGCAGGGCCACCTTCCACTGCACAGCCATCTTGTAGACCGGGCTGTTGCGGGCGGCTTCCATCCAGCTGTCGGGAATGCCGTCAATGCGGGCCTGCTTGATGACGTCTGGATCATTAGGGTCCAGGAAGATGTCGAGCTGGGCCTGGTACAGATCGCGGTCGCGTTCCACGCTGGCAGCTTCCTGAATACGGTCTGCGTCGTACAGCAGCACGCCCAGGTAGCGGATGCGGCCCACGCAGGTTTCCGAGCACACGGTGGGCTGGCCCGCCTCAATGCGGGGGTAGCAGAAGATGCACTTCTCGGCCTTGCCCGATTGCCAGTTGTAGTAGATCTTCTTGTAGGGGCAGCCGCTCACGCACATGCGCCAGCCGCGGCACTTGTCCTGGTCGATCAGCACGATGCCGTCTTCCTCGCGCTTGTAGATCGAGCCGCTGGGGCACGACGCCACGCAGGCAGGGTTCAGGCAGTGCTCGCACAGGCGCGGCAGGTACATCATGAAGGTGTTTTCGAACTGGCCGTAGATGTCCTTCTGGACATCGTCGAAGTTCTTGTCCTTGCTGCGCTTGCTGAACTCGCCGCCCAGGATTTCTTCCCAGTTCGGGCCCCACTCGATCTTCTCCATGCGCTTGCCGGTGATGAGGCTGCGTGGGCGCGCGGTGGGCGCGGCCTTGCTTTCAGGCGCCGACTGCAGGTGGTCGTAGTCGAACGTGAAGGGCTCGTAGTAGTCGTCGATCTGCGGCAGGTTGGGGTTGGCAAAGATGCGCATGAGCAGCTTCCACTTGCCGCCCTGGCGGGGGGCGATGGAGCCGTCAGGGTTACGCACCCAGCCGCCGTTCCAGCGGTCCTGGTTTTCCCATTCCTTGGGGTAACCAATGCCGGGCTTGCTTTCCACGTTGTTGAACCAGGCGTATTCCATGCCGGGGCGGCTGGTCCAGACGTTTTTGCAGGTGACGGAACAGGTGTGGCAGCCAATGCACTTGTCCAGATTCAGCACCATGCCGATTTGTGCGCGAATTTTCATCGTGTTTTCTCCTTGCGGGCTCAGGCGTGTGCGCCGGTGTCAGACACTTCGTCGTCCAGCCAGTCCACGCGGTCCATCTTGCGCACCAGCACAAACTCGTCGCGGTTGGTGCCAATGGTTCCGTAGTAGTTGAAGCCGTAGCTGTACTGTGCGTAGCCACCAATCATGTGGGTGGGCTTGAGCACGATGCGCGTGACCGAGTTGTGGATGCCGCCACGGGTGCCGGTGATCTCGGAGCCGGGGGTGTTGATGATCTTCTCTTGCGAGTGGTACATCATCACCATGCCGGGGTTCACACGCTGGCTCACCACCGCACGGGCCGCAATGGCGCCGTTGGCGTTGAACAGCTCCACCCAGTCGTTGTCCACGATGCCAGCGCTCTTGGCGTCGTCTTCGCTCAGCCACACCACCGAGCCACCGCGGTTCAGCGTCAGCATCATCAGGTTGTCGCTGTACGTGCTGTGGATGCCCCACTTCTGGTGCGGCGTGATGAAGTTCAGCGCAATCTCGCGGTTGCCATTGGGCTTCTTGCCTTCGACTTCTTCCAGCGTCTTGAGGTGCACGGGTGGGCGATAGCTGACAAAGCCTTCGCCGAAGTCGCGCATCCAGGGGTGGTCCTGGTAGAACTGCTGACGACCGGTGAGGGTGCGCCATGGGATGTACTCGTGCACGTTGGTGTAGCCGGCGTTGTAGCTGACCTTTTCGCTCTCCAGCCCCGACCAGGTGGGCGAGCTGATGATCTTGCGCGGCTGCGCCTGGATGTCGCGGAAGCGGATCTTCTCGTCCTCGCGGTGCAGTGCCAGGTGCACGTGGTCACGGCCCGTCTGCTTGCCCAGGGCCTCCCAGGCCTTGCAGGCCACGTGGCCGTTGGTTTCAGGCGCCAGCATCATCACCACTTCGGTGGCGTCGATGTCGGTCACGATGCGGGGCATGCCCTTGGTCACGCCCTCTTCCTTCACGCGGCCGTTGAGGTCGCCCAGCTGGCCGACTTCAGTCTGCGTGTTCCAGCCAATGCCCTTGCCGCCGTTGCCCACCTTGTCCATCAATGGGCCCAGGGCCGTGAAGCGCTTGTACAGGTTCGGGTAGTCGCGCTCGACCACCGTGATCTGCGGCGCAGTCTTGCCGGGGATGAGTTCGCACTCGCCCTTCTTCCAGTCGCTCACGCCGTAGGGCTGGGCCATTTCGCCAGCCGTGTCGTGCATGATGGGGGTGAGCACCACGTCTTTTTCCACGCCCAGGTGGCCCACGCTGACCTCGCTCACGGCCTTGGCGAAACCCTTGTAGATCTCCCAGTCGCTCTTGGCCTGCCAGGCTGGATCCACCGCGGTGGACAGCGGGTGGATGAAGGGGTGCATGTCGCTGGTGTTGAGGTCGTTCTTCTCGTACCAGGTGGCCGTGGGCAGCACGATGTCGGAATACAAACAGGTCGTGCTCATACGGAAGTCCAGCGTGACCAGCAGGTCCAGCTTGCCTTCAGGCGCATTGGCGTGCCACTGCACTTCTTCGGGCTTGGCTTCGTCTTTGCCCAAATCTTTGCCCTGCACGCCGTGCGTGGTGCCCAGCAGGTGCTTGAGGAAGTACTCATGCCCCTTGCCCGACGAGCCCAGGATGTTGGAGCGCCACACGAACATGTTGCGCGGCCAGTTGTCTGGGTGGTCTGGGTCCTCGCAGCTCATGGTCAGGCTGCCATCCTTGAGCGACTTGACGACGTAGTCCTTCGCGTCCATGCCCGCCGCAGCAGCGTCCTTGGCCACCTGCATGGGGTTGGTCTTGAGCTGGGGAGCGGAAGGCAGCCAGCCCATGCGCTCGGCGCGCACGTTGTAGTCGATCTGCGCACCGTGGTAGGCGCGGGCGTCGGCCAGCGGCGAGAGGATTTCTTCCATGCCCAGCTTTTCGTAGCGCCACTGGTCGGTGTGCGCGTAGAAGAAGCTGGTGCTGTTCATCTGGCGGGGTGGGCGGATCCAGTCCAGCGCAAACGCCAGGGCAGTCCAGCCGGTTTGGGGGCGCAGCTTTTCCTGGCCCACATAGTGCGCCCAGCCACCACCGCTCTGGCCAATACAGCCGCACAGCATCAGCATGTTGATGATGCCGCGGTAGTTCATGTCACTGTGGTACCAGTGGTTCATGGCCGCGCCGATGATGACCATGGACTTGCCATGCGTCTTGTGGGCATTGTCGGCAAACTGGCGGGCCACGGTGATGATCTGCTCGCGCGGCACACCGGTGATCTTTTCTTGCCATGCAGGGGTGAAGGGGCGGTCTGCGTCGTAGCTACCGCCGGGCTCTTCACCGGGCAGGCCACGGTCGATGCCGTAGTTGGCTGCCAGCAGGTCGAACACGGTAGCCACCATCACACGGCCCTGGACTTCATGGCCATCCAGCTCCAGATGGCTCACGGGCACGCGGCGCACCATCACGTCACCGCCCTGGTCGTTGGCGGTGAAGTTGGGGGCATGCACGCCGCCAAAGTAAGGGAAGGCCACGTCAGCCACGTCGTGGGGCTGCTCGCCGTCTTCGATCACCGACAGCTTGAGCTTGACGGTGTTGCCCGTGCGGGCATCCTTGTTCTCCAGGTTCCACAGGCCCTGGTCGGGGCGGCCGTCCGTACCCCAACGGAAGCCGATGGAGCCGTTGGGCAGCGTGACCTGGCCCAGCTCGTCATAGCCCACGGTCTTCCAGTCGGGGTTGTTCGACTGGTCGAGCTTGTTGGGGAAGTCGCTGGCGCGCACGTAGCGGTCAGGCACCATGGCCTTGCGACCGTCGGGCAGCGTCTTTTCCTTGAGCACCACCAACAGTGGCAGGTCGGTGTAGCGGCGGGCGTAGTCGTCAAAGTAGCTGCTCCGCCCCTTGCCACCGTCCTTGAAGTAGAACTCTTTCAGGATCACATGGCCCATGGCCATGGCCACGGCCGCATCGGTGCCCTGCTTGGGGTGCATCCACAAGTCACCCAGCTTGGCCACTTCGGAATAGTCGGGCGTGATGGACACGACCTTGGTGCCCTTGTAGCGCACCTCGGTCAAGAAGTGCGCGTCGGGCGTGCGCGTTTGCGGCACATTGGAGCCCCAGGCAATGATGTACGAGCTGTTGTACCAGTCGGCCGACTCGGGCACGTCGGTCTGCTCGCCCCAGGTCTGTGGGCTGCTGGGGGGCAGGTCGCAATACCAGTCGTAGAAGCTCATGCACACGCCGCCAATCAGGCTCAGGTAGCGCGAACCGGCTGCGTACGAAATCATCGACATCGCAGGGATGGGCGAGAAGCCGATGATGCGGTCGGGGCCATGCTTCTTGATCGTGTACACATTGGCTGCAGCGATCATCTGGTTGACTTCGTCCCAGGTGCTGCGCACGAAGCCGCCCAGGCCGCGCTGCTTTTGCCAGTCACTGCGCGAAGTGCTGTTCTCGACGATGCTGGCCCAGGCGTCCACCGGGCTCTTGGCCAGGGCAATGGCAGCGCGCCAGTGCTTGAGCAGGCGGCCACGCACCATGGGGTACTTCACGCGGTTGGCGCTGTACAGGTACCAGCTGTAGCTGGCGCCGCGTGCGCAGCCACGGGGTTCGTGGTTGGGCAGGTCGGGGCGGGTGCGTGGGTAGTCGGTCTGCTGGGTTTCCCAGGTGACGATGCCGCCCTTGACGTAGATCTTCCACGAGCAAGAGCCCGTGCAGTTCACACCGTGGGTGGAGCGCACGATCTTGTCGTGCGCCCAGCGGTCGCGGTAGGCGTCTTCCCAGGTGCGGTCTTCACCGTTGGTTTCGCCGTGGCCTTGTGCAAATGTCTCGCGGGGTTGCGAGAAGTACGTGAGGCGATCGAGAAAATGGCTCATCGGGGGCTCCTTGTCTTGTCTGTTCTGTGCGGTTCTGTGGGTCGGCTCAGCAAGGCATCTCGGCGTTCTTGCGGCCGTAGTACCACCAGGTAATCACGATGCACACGAGATAGAACGCGAAGAAGGTCCACAGCGCGGCATGGGGGCTGCCGGTGAGCGCGATGGAGCTGCCGTAGCTCTTGGGAATGAAGAACCCGCCGTACGCAGCCATCGCAGCCGTGAAGCCCAGCGTGGCAGCGCCCAGGGTGTTGCCTTCCTTGTTGGCCTGGGCCACGGCAGCGGCGTTGTTCTTGTCCACACCGCGCATGGCTTCGGTCAGGAAGATGACGGGGATCATGCGGAAGGTCGAACCATTTCCGATGCCGGTGGTGAGGAACAGCACCAGGAAGCACACGAAGAAGCCGCCAAACTGGCCTTCGTTGCTGCCCGATGGCAGGAACACCGTGACGCCCACCACGGCAATGGCCATGACGATGAAGTTCCACAGCGTGACGCGCGCGCCGCCGAGCTTGTCGGCCAGCCAGCCACCAAAGGGGCGGATCACCGCACCCACCAGCGGGCCCAGCCAGGCATAGGCCAGGGGGTTGATGTTGGGGAACTGGCTCTTGATGAGCAGCGGAAAACCTGCGGCATAGCCGATGAACGAGCCGAAGGTGCCCAGGTACAGCACGCACATCAGCCAGTTGTGCTTGCGCTTGAAGATGGCGGCCTGCGCAGCGAACGAAGCCTTGGCGTCGGCAATGTCATTCATGCCAAACCAGGCGGCCAGGGCCGTGAGGGCAATCCATGGCACCCAGATGAAGGCGGCGTTCTGCGTCCACACCTGCATGGTTTGGCCGTTCTTGACGATGGTCTGGGGTTCACCCCCCAAAACTCCAAAGATGCCGGCCGTGACGACCAGAGGGCTCAGGAACTGCACCACCGACACGCCCAGGTTACCGAGGCCCGCATTCACACCCAGCGCCGACCCCTTGCGCTCCTTCGGAAAGAAGAAGCTGATGTTGGCCATGCTGGAGCTGAAGTTGCCGCCGCCCAGGCCGCACAGCAGCGCCAGGATGAGCATGGTGGGGTAGGCCGTGGTGTTGTCCTGCACTGCAAAGCCGATGCCCAGGGCAGGAATCAGCAGCGAGGCGGTGGAGATCGCCGTCCAGCGGCGGCCACCAACCAGGGGCACCATGAACGAGTAGAAGATGCGCAGGGTAGCGCCAGAGAGCGCGGGCGCGGCCGCCAGCCAGAACAGCTGGTTGGTCGAATACTTGAAACCGAGGCCCGGCAGGCTCACGGCGACGACGCTCCAGACCTGCCAGATGGCAAAGGCCAGAAACAGCGCAGGCACCGAGATCCAGAGGTTGAGCTTGGCAATGGCTTCGCCCTCGCGCTCCCAGAAGGACTTGTCCTCCGGTGCCCAGATGGTGAGCAGACGCCCTTGGCGCCCGCTGGTGGTGGTGGCAGACATGATGAGGTTTCCTTCGAAAAAATCAGCGGTTGCCGGCTTGCGCGGCACCTTGCGCACCCATCACGCGGGTGTTACGCACTTCGGTGAAGTACATCCAGATGAGCGAGACCCACACCACGCCGTACATCAGCATGAAAGCGCTGGAGCGGATGCCGGTGAGGTCCATCAGCGCACCGAACATGATGGGCAGCACGAACCCGCCCATGCCACCGGCCAGGCCGACGATGCCGCTGATGGTTCCGATGTTTTGGGGGTAGTCGTCGCTGATGTACTTGAACACGCTGGCCTTGCCAAACGCCCAGCAAATGCCCAGCAGGAACATGATGCCGGTGAACACGTACACGTTCAGGCCGATGTGGAAGGTCTTGGGGCCGTTGACGGTGGCGATGGTGAAATCGGTCTGTGGGTAGCTCAGCAGGAACAGGCAGATCCAACTCACCCACATCACCCACCAAGTCACGCTGTGGGCGCCGTACTTGTCACTCAGCATGCCGCCAATGGCGCGCAGCACGCCGCCGGGCAACGAGAAGCAGGCAGCCAGCAAGGCGGCCACGCGGATATCCAGACCAAACTCTCCCACGTAGTACTGCACCATCCACAGCGACAGGGCCACATAGCCACCGAACACGATGCTGTAGTACTGGCAGTACTTGAGCACCTTGGGGTCCTTCAGCGCCTTGAGCTGGTCGGTGAACTTGACGTTGCTGGGCACCAGATGGGCAGGGTCGCTGTAGCTGAACAGCCAGAACAGCACCAGCGTGCCCAGCATGATGGCGGCGTACACCTGGGGCACCATGGTCCAGCCGAAGGCCACCAGAATGACCGGCGCAACAAACTTGTTGACGGCCGCGCCCGAATTGCCTGCGCCATAAATACCCATAGCCGTGCCCTGGCGATTCTTGGGGAACCAGCGGGCAACGTAAGGGGTGCCCACCGAGAAGGAGCCGCCCGCCAGACCCACGAACAGGCCGATGGTCAGGAAGTGCCAGTATTCGGTGGCGTAGCCCATCATCCAGATGGCGGGCACGGTGGCGGCCATCACAGCGGCCATCACGATGCGGCCGCCGTACTTGTCCGTCCAGATGCCCAACGGCACGCGCACCAGCGAGCCGGTGAGCACGGGCATGGACATGAGCAGACCGAATTGCGTGGAATTCAGGTTCAGCATCTTCTTGATGGGGATGCCGATCACACCGAACATCATCCAGACCATGAAGCAGACGGTGAAGGCGAAGGTGCTCACGATGAGCACCGACCAAGCCTGTCGCGTGCGCTGGGGGCTTGCGCCCTGGGGCAGGGTTTCGTTAACCATTGCGCTGTTCCTCTCTTTCGTATGGGAGGTATCGTCCGCGTTACCGAGGGTTTTGCCCATCCTTCGCTAGACCATGTGCAGCGCGGCAGAGGTAGTAGTCAGGGTGCAAGCGCATCGTTCGAAAGAACTACTACCCCGCCCGCCGCCGAAGGGGCTGACCGCACCGCTGGTTGTAGAGCGCCACCGTGACGAAGATGTGGCATATCAGCATTTCAAGCAAAAATGGTCTGAAAGTGCCTATGGATAAGCGCCACCAGCTCTTTTTTTGATAGCAGAAATGAAAAGAGCCCCCGCAGGGGCTCATCGCCAAGGAATGAGAGGGTGGGGCGTGGTGGCTATTCCGCGCGCTGGCGGTCAGATGCGTACACCGCCGCCTGCACGCGCGAGGTCAGGCCGAGCTTGCGCAGGATGTGCTGGACATGGATCTTCACCGTGGTCTCGGCGATGTCCAGCACCCGTGCGATTTCCTTGTTGCTCATACCGCGCGCAATCTCGCGCAGCACTTCTTCTTCGCGCGGGGACAGAGGGGTGCCACTGTCAGACGCGGCGCTGCCAGAAGCTTCGGCCACCTCCGGCACAGGCGCGGCGCTGGCCGCCGAAGGCGCCCCTTGCGACTGGAAGGCCGCCACCAGCTTGCCCATGAGTTCCTGGCTGACCACAGGCTCCCCCTGCGCGGCACGGCGAATGGCCTGCGCCAGCAAATCGCCGTCAATGGTTTTGAGCAGATACCCCTGGGCGCCGTTGCGCAACGCCGCAGCAAGGTCTTGCGAGTCTTCGCTCACCGTGAGCATCAGCACGCGCGAGCGTGGAGACACTTCACGCAAGCCGCGAATGGCGTCCACCCCCATCACGCCGGGCAGATGGTTGTCCAGCAAGATCACATCGGGTTGCAAGGTGGGCACCAGCCTCAAGGCCTCGGCGGCGTCGCCTGCCTCACCCACCACCTGCAGGCCGGCATCCTGCCCCAGCAGGGCGATCAGGCCACGCCGGAACAAGGTGTGATCGTCCACCACCAGCAAGGTCACGGGGGCGGCGGCAGCGGGCTGGGTCACGTCAATAGCTCCTGAAGGGGGGCGGGCGAATGGGGGGCGATGGGCGCGGCAGCCACAGGCGCGGCCTGGGCCGGGCTTGCGGCAGCATTGGCTGGTGCGGGTGGCCTGGGGCTGCTGGGCAGCTCGATGCACACGCGTGTGCCCTGCCCGCGGTGCGACTGCACCTGCACCACCGCGCCAATGCGCTGGGCGCGCTCGCGCATGATACCCAGGCCTACGTGCAAGGAATCGGGCGGAACCTGCTCTACCTCAAAGCCCATGCCATCATCCTGGACTTCAAAGCGCCAGCGCGGATGGCGTTCCACCCGCAGCTCCACCCGCGTCGCCTTGGCGTGCTTGCGGACATTCGACAAGGCTTCCTGCACCATGTGCAGCACCTGGATCTGCACATCGGACGGCAGGGGCACGCCGTGGCCGGCCATGGACAGCGACGTGGCCATGCCGGTCTGGTGCTCAAACTTCGACAGCGTGGCGCGCAGCGCAGCCTCGATGTCCTCCTCGCTGGTGCGGGTGCGAAAGTGCACCAGCAACTCGCGCACATCGCTGTAGCACTCGCGCACGCCTACATCCAGTTCGTCGATGCTGCGGTCACGCTTGGCGGTGTCGCCCTTGGCCACGGCATCGCGCAGCAGCTGGGTCTGGATCTTGAGGAAGGCGAGCGACTGGGCGATGGAGTCGTGCAGCTCACGCGCGATCATGCTGCGCTCTTGCGCCACGGCGGCTTCCCGCTCCAGCGCCGTGGCACGCAAGCCCTCCATGGCGCTGGCCAGGTGGCGCGTCATGGCTTCGAGCAACTCCCGCAGATCATCGTTCAACACCACCGGGAAGCGGAAGAACAGATCCACCTCGCCCAGCACGCGCTGCTGCATTTGCACGGGAATGGTCACCATGGTCTCAAACCCGGCTTCGCGGCAATGGGGCAGCGCCACCATGGATGTGGGGGTGATGGGGATGACGCGGGTGCGCGCCTTTTCCTGGGGCTGTCCGCAATGGCAAGAGCCCGTGTGCAGGCAATGCTCTTCTTCCGCCATGGCCCGGGGCAGGCCGTCATTGGCCAGCAACACATAGCGTTCGTTGGCTTCGTCTGACCAGCGCATGGCCACCGCATCGGCCCCGGCCACTTTTCGGGCATGGCGCACAAACGCATTGGCAAGCTCCGTCAGGCTGGCCGCATCCGACGCCAGGCCGCTCACGGCGTACAGGGCTTCCAGCCGCTGGTTCTGCACGGCAATGCTGGCCGTTTA
>NZ_VFPV01000002.1:0-770000 GCF_006716905.1 Acidovorax temperans
TGAAATCGCCTCCAGCGGGGGCACGTTGCCCAGGTCGGCGTGCGTCCACCGCAGCAGCGCTTCAGCGCCCACCAGCGCGTTGTCGCGCGCGCTAAACAGCGGCTGGTAATGCAGCGCCAGGCCGTGGCCGCCTTCCAGCTCGGCGCGCAGCGCTTGCTCGATCGCCTGGCGGCGCACCATGGCCTGGTTCATCGACGCGTCAAAGCGCACGCAGCGGTTCTTGCCCAGCTCCTTGGCGCGGTACATCGCCGTGTCTGCGTTGCTGACCAGGGCATCCATGTCCGGAGCGTCGTCGGGAAAGGACGCAATGCCGGCGCTGCACGTCACGTTCACCTGCTGACCGGCTTCGGTATAGGGGAGCTCAAAGACGCTGATGATCCGCTCGCCGTACTGACTCAGGGCCTCGTCATCCATGTTCTGGCGCAGGATCACGGCGAATTCATCGCCACCCATGCGCGAGATGCTGTCGCTGCGGCGCATCACCGACTGCAGGCGGCTGGCCACCTGGCGCAGCAGCCCGTCGCCCGCTGCGTGGCCGAAGGTGTCGTTGAGCGTCTTGAAGTTGTCCAGGTCGATGTAAATCAGGGCCACCTGCTGGCCTGTGCTGCGTGCCAGTTCCAGCTCGGCCGCCAGGCGTTCGTTGAAGGCGTGGCGGTTGCTCACATCGGTGACGGCATCGGTGTGCGCCAGCACTTGCAGGCGGTTTTCGGCCTCGCGCACCACTGCGCGGCTGCGCAGCACAATGGCCGTGGCCAATGCCATCACACAGGCGGCGATGAGCGAAGCGCTCAGAAAGCGAAAGCCCAGGCGCTTGTACACAGCCTCCATCGACTTGCGCACGTACAGGGTGCCCACTTCGGCATCCGCGCCGTGGATGGGGTGCGTGATCTCCAGCATGGTCCACCCGGCGCGCTCGGCAATGCGGTCCATGCCCGTGGCGCGCAAGGTGGTGGGGAATTGGGGGTCGCGCGAGCGGGCGTAGTGCGCAAACAGCACGCCGTCGCGGTCATACACACCGGCACTGAGCACCATGGACGATGAGCGCAGGGCCGACAGCATCTCGGTGGCGGTTTCGGTGTCGCGGAACACCACGGCGGCCGAGACGTTGTCGGCCACGATGGCGGCCTCCACGGCGCTGTCTTGCAGCATGGAGGCGCGTGCGCTCCAGTAATCCACCGCCGTGAGCGCCAGCACCACCGTGAGCAGTGCCAGCCCAGCCGTCCAGATGCCCGTGACGACCAGCTTGGACGACAGCAGCAGCGGCTGCAACTGCAGGGCCACGGTGGATGTGGGGGATGCCTTGCTTTTCATCGGGTGCCTTTGGCCAGGCGCAGCAGCCGGGAACTGATGGTGAGGCCGGCCTTGGTGGCCGCTTCGGCGTGGATGTGGAACACCACGCGCCCATCGGATTGCGCCAGCGCGATCACGATGTCGGGGTCCACGAAAGTCATGTCGTCGGCAATCGTCAATACGCCGTGGCCCTGCGGCGCGGCCCGCAGAGCGCGCAAGACATGTTCGGCATCAGGGTTGTGCACGATCAGGGCTTCGCACTCCCGCAGGGTGGCGACTTCCAGGTGCCGGATCTTGATGGTCTGGCCCCGGGTGGTCTGCTTGTTTTCCAGCGCCGTGAGCGAGCGCTTCAACGGGCTGAAGGGCGATACACAGACGGTGAATTCGTTGCCGCTTCCCTGCCTTTCGGGCCATTCGATGAACTGGATGAAGTTGAAGATGTAGGCGGCCTTCAGGTCCTGCTCTGCCACAGGCTCTGCGCTGTGCGCCGCAGTCCAGGCGCCGCACAGCAGGGCCAGCCACCACAGTGGCTTGCCGCAGGAGCGCAAGAAGCTGTGCATGGCTCAGAACGCGTAAGTGAGCTTCACGCGGAAGGTGCGCCCGTCCTGCCGCAGGGCGTCGTCCCGTATTTCCAGCGATGTGGCGCTGTAATGCCGCTGGTTGAACAGGTTGTAGATGCCCAGCGACACATCCACCTGCGAGATGCGCATGGAATAGTTCACATTGGTGAGGAGGTGCCCCGGCAGGTTGGTTCCGCGGGAGGTGCTGCGTGGCCCCACGCCAATGGCTTCGATGGCATAACGGCCCCGGCCCCAGGCGCTGGCGGGGGCTGCGCTCACCGTGTCAGACCACTGCACTTTGAGCAAATGGCGCGGCGAGTTGCTCAGCGTGCCATCCACGGACGAGTCGCGCGCTTTTTGCCAGCCATACACCAGGCGCAGGCGCTGCCCGGCTTGCCAGCGCTGCTCCAGCTCGGCCTCCACGCCGTGCACCTTGACCGAGCGCGTGTTGTCCAGCAGGAAGCGGTCGATGCTGGCTGCAGCGCTCATCGAAATGAGGTCTTTCACTTCAGAGCGGAAGGCCGTCAGCAGGTAGCGTGTGCCGCCGGAGGGGGCGTGCTCCAGCGCCAGTTCGGTGGTGCGCACACGCTCCGAGCGGACATGGTGCCTGTCCACAATGCCGCCGGGCAGGTCCACGCGGTAGTCGTGCTCGTATGCGTTGGGTGGTCGGTATGCGGTGCCGTGCAGCAGCTTGATGGCGGTGGCCGGGTTCCACCAGTACACCAGCCCCAGCCGCGGGTTCAGCGTGCCGGAGCTGCCCGTCTGCTTGCCCCAGCGCAGGCCGGTGTGCAGCGTCAGGTTGGGTTGCAGGGCGAACTCGTCCTGCACATACACGCCTGCCACGTCGCCTGTGCGCCGGGCGTTCAGGTACTCGGCGGGTGGGTCCAGGTCGGCGTTGGTCTGGGTGATGCGCGTGTCGCGCCGGTAGTCCAGGCCCCACACCAGCTTGTGGCGTGCCAGGGCTGTGCTCACCCACTGCAATTCGCCGCCCCACCATTGCCCGGTACCCACGTCGCGGTTGACGGTGAGCGGTGGGTAGTCGTACACATAGTCGCCCACGTACTGGTAGCGCGCTGCGTGGGCACGGCCGGTGAAGGCCAGCGTGGGCGAGACTTGCGCGGTGTACTCGGCCGCCAGGCGGGTGCTCTGGTCGGTGAACTGGGAGCGCGGGTCGTTGAACACCTGCGAGAACGCCGCCGTGGGCACGCCCTTGTGGCGCTCGGCATGCGCCAGGGTCAGCGCCAGGCCATCACGGCGCATGCGGGCAAACAGCTGGGTGCTGCGGTCAAAGTCCAGCCCCTGGGCCACGCCGTGGTTGCTGTTGGGGGCGTCGTAGCTTGGGAAGTAAAGGTCTGCCCCCCGGCGCGTGGCCCGGGTGGCTGCCACCAGCCAGTCGCCGCCGTAGGCATCCACGGTGCCCACCGACAGGCGCGCCTTGGCACTGCCCTGGCTGCCCGCTTCCACAGCCACCTGGGGCCCGGGCAATTGGCGCCCGTCGCGCGTGATGACGTTGACCACGCCAAAGAAGGCGTTGGCCCCGTACACGGCCGAGCCCGGGCCGGAGACAAACTCCACCCGCTCGATCAGGTCCAGATCAATCGGGAAGTCGGTGCCAATGCTGGCCTGGTCGTAGAGGTTGTCATTGAGCCGCACTCCGTTGACCAGCAACAGCACGCGCGTGTTGTAGTCGCCCGGCGTGGCAAAGCCCCGGGTGCCGAGGTAGTGGTAGGCGCGGTCGTAAGACACATACAGCCCGCGCATGCTGGCCAGCACCTCTGCCAGCGAGCGGTAGCCAAAAAGGCGGATGTCCTCGGCAGTGACCACGCTGACGGCCGCCGGAGCTTCCAGCGCGGTTTGCGCGTAGCGGCTGGCGGTGGTCACCTGCATCTGCATCAACTGTTCCAGTGGCAGATCGACCATGTCTGCCTGCGCATAGGCGCTGGTGATGCCCGCGAGCAGCCAGGAAATGACCAGGGGCCGCAGCGTGCGCTGGCGAGGGGGTGAGCCTCGTTTCATGGGCGTTGCACAGTCAGTGGCTGGCCGGTGGTCTGTCAAACAGGGTTAAACAGGGCGGCTGGCTAGCTACCAAAAGGAGGCCCCCCGGCTCTGCCGGGGAGGCAGTAGAAGTTTGACTTTTCAGGAGGTTGTCCACCGTAGAGACTTTCAATCGTGAGCCGCCAAGCAAACGAAAGGAAGAAACACGATGGACAAGTATGAAAGTTTGAGTCACACGGCCTGGGATTGCAAATATCACGTGGTCTTCATCCCCAAGTGTCGAAGGCGAACGCTGTACAAGCAGCTACGCGAACACCTGGGTGAGGTATTCAGAAAGTTGGCCGCGCAAAAGGAATGCAGGGTTGAAGAGGGGCATCTGATGCCCGATCACGTGCACATGATGCTGTCGATCCCACCGAAGTACTCGGTGTCGCAGGTGGTGGGCTTTATCAAAGGCAAGAGCGCAATCCACCTTGCGCGGGTGTACGGAGAGCGAAAGCGCAACTTCGTGGGTCAGCACTTCTGGGCGCGAGGGTACTTCGTCTCGACGGTGGGACGCGACGAAGCGGTGATACGGGAGTACATCCGAAACCAGGAGAAGGAAGACGAGAGGTTGGACCAACTCGGTCTATGGAGGTGAGTAGCCACCGATAGGTGGCCCCAAGAATGAGGGGCCGCGTTAGCGACCCCTTACAGCCGCTTTGAGCGGCTCACATCCCGAATGCCCCCGGCTTTGCCGGGGGATGGTTACTAGAAAAACATTTTTATCAGAATTGTCAATATTGTAGCAAATGACCTGTGCGTGCCTTGCTGCATACCCGTGTTGTAACGGAATGTGGGAGGTTTGCCGCGAATGCAGGCCTGAGCAGCCACACCGTATGGATGGCTGAGAGGAATGTGTTTTTAAGCCAAAAGTGGGTTTAGCGCCCGTGGATAAAGCGCCAGCAGCTATCAAAATGATACTGATTTGTGCCACCGGCCGCCGCAAAGCGGGGCGCAGTCAGCTGCTGGTTTGCCGGGGGTGGCCGAGCGCGCGCCCGGCCTTGCGGTACAGCGGGCACCACACCACCAGGTACAGCACCACGGCGCTGGCGGCCAGGGTCAGGCTGGGGCGGCTGGCCTCCCAGGCGAATTGCCAGGCCCAGTAGGCGTCGGCAAAGCCCACCAGCACAAAGGTGCCCAGCCCGGCTTCGGGCCCTTCGGCCAGCCACACGGCCACCGACACGGTGGTATGCAGCGCCACGGCCAGCAGGCTCAGCAGGGCATGCAGCGCAGACGCGGCCAGCGGCCGTTGTTCCAGCCAGTGCACCAGGCCCCGCGCGCTGGCGGGGTGGCCCACGGCGCTGCGCAGCACGGTGCCCAGCAGCCACCAGGCCCATGGCGTGGCCACGCGCGGGGTACCTGGGTATGGGTGGCGCGGGGCCTCTGCAGGGGGCTGCGCACGGCGCTCTGCTTGCAACGGGCGTGGTGCAGGCATGGCCGGTGCGCTGGCAGCGGGCTGTGCCTGGGTAGCCTGGTCCACGGCCATGACCATGGCGGGTGGAATGTCCTCACGCCGCTTCACGCCCACACGCAGCGCCACGGCGTAGTGGGTGGGCGTCATCAGCCGCTTGGGCACCCAGCGCACCGTGGCGGGGTCGGCTGCCAGGGCTGCGTCCACCATGGCGGGGGTGATGCGCGCACGCGGCATATCGGCCAGGGTTTGCGGGTGCAGCGCCAGCTGGCGGATGAGGCTGGCTTCGTCGGCATGGCCCAGGTGCCAGCGCGCCAGGGCGGTGAGCCAGCCCGTGTCTTCTGTGGGGGCCCATGCCGGCTGGTAGGGCGACTGCAGCGACAGCACGCTGCACGCGGCCAGCGCCGCCTGCGCGGTGTGGCCCAGCGCCTGGTAGGCGCGGGCCAGCACGTAGTGGGCGTGCTGGGGCGCTGGCACATGGGGCAGGCCGCGCAGGGCGTCGTCCACAGCCGCCTGGGGTTGGTTCACGGCCAGCTGCGCCCAGGCCCGCGCCACATGCCAGGCGCTGCCCTCGCGCGGTGCGCCCTGTTCGCGGGCGCGGCCCAGGTCGTTGTCGATCAGCGCGGTGGTCACTGCCACGGCCAGTTCGGTAGGCACCTGGGGGAACAGGTCGGGCTGGTCTTCCAGCGCGGCCACGCACACTTCCAGGCTGCGCAGTGGCGGTGGGATGTCTTGCAGCGTCCGCCCGTTGGCCTGGGCCGAGGCCAGGCACAACGCTGGCGTGAGCAGCTCTGCGGGCATATGCCGGATGAGGCGGCCGTTGGCGTGCAGCACGGCGCGCTGGGCCAGCGCGGGCGTGATCTGGCCCGGGGCCAGGTGCGCCAGGTTGGCGATATCAGCGTCCAGCGCCGCCTGCTCCAGGGCATTGGTGCGCAGCCAGTGGGGCACATCGCGCAAAGGCACACCGGCCCACACCGCTTGCAGGGCCTGTTCTGGCGTGAGCAGGCAGCCCCACACGGGCGCCGTTGGCTGTGCCGGGGGCTGGCTGCAGCGCTCGTCCCGCGCGTCCCAGGTGGGGTCGCCCGCGTACAGCTCGCGGGCCAGCAGCAGGGCGTCGCGGGTCATGCAGTGGGGCGGGATCTGCACCGCCACGTCCACACCCCGGCGCAGCAGGGCCTCCAGCCGCGCAGGGGTTTGCAAGGCAGCAGGCACCTGGGCCAGTGCGGCGGGGTGGGCTTGCAGGGCAGCATTGACCATGGCGTCGTCCAGCCACACGGCGGGCACCTGGCCCAGGGCTTGCGGCTGGTTCAGCACAGCGGCCAGCCACGCTGCGCGGGTGGTGGGCGCCTCGGTGTTTTCTGCCTCCTCGGCGGTGTTCAGCAAGGGGGCGGCGGTGTGCGCCAGCACCGCATCGCGCGCGTGCTGTGCGGCCAGCAGGGCGTCCACGCTGGGGGCGGCCATCAACCACAGCGACCACCAGGCGCCGTTTTCGTCGGCACCGGTCTGCGGGTAGAGGCTGATCCACAGCGCATTCGCTTCCGGCAGGTTCGCCCACTCGCCGCTCATGGGGCTGGGGGCCAAGGGGGTTTGCAAAGGCCGCCGCCATGCGGCCAGGGGCGTGCCCAGGCTCTGCGCGGGCGCTGCGTGTTCGGGGTCGGGGTCGGCCACGCCCCACTGCGCTTGCAGGTGCTGCACCAATGCCTGCCGGGCGTGGGCCAGTGCTTCGTGCAAGCTTGCTTCCATGAACGGGTAGGCCCTGCGCTGCGCCGGGCCCAGGTGGGTGTGCACCACGCGTTGCTGGGCCAGGGGCTGTGCTGCGTGTGGCTCCTGCGCCTGGGCCCATGCGTGCAGGCGGCTTTCGGCTTCGTGTGCCAGGGCCGTGGCTGCGGGGACGATGTGGTCCAGGCCTTCCAGGTGTTCCAGCCAGTCTGCCGCGTGGGGCCGGAAGAACGCGCGTAGCGCGCGGTGGCTGGCAGCGACCGCGCTGCGCCACAGAATCTGATCTTGCGCGTTGCAAAAAAGGACTTGTCCGCCCACGTAACGGGCGCGCCAAACCACCTGCCCTTCCCTGTCGATCCACACCACCTGCCCATCGCTGGCCAGAAAGGGCACCAGCGCGGTGTCGGGCTGGGTGGGCGGGATGGAGCCATCGCTCTCCGTGAGAGGCTCCCGCAGGCCTTGCGGTGCGGGCACCAACCGGCCGTCGGTGTGCAGCAAGCCCCAGGGGTTGGCATCGGGTGATGTTGTACTGGCAAGCCTTGCCACAGCGCATTCCAGCTCGGGCTGAAAGTCGGTGGCGTAGCTCAGCGCCGGGCCTGGCAGCGGGGTGCCGTGCAGGTCAAAAAAACGTGTTTCGTGGGTACGGTCTGCCACCAGCCCGCACGCCATCTGGTGCGACAGGCCCTGCCCGCCCCGCACCGCCACCTTGCCCCGCGTGTTCAGGTAGCCGCAGGGGCCTTCACCCGTGGCGGCGTCGGCGTAGTAGGCCAGCGCTTCGCTGTTGAAGGCATCCATGCGTGCGTGGCAGGGCTGCAGCACCCATTGCCCCTGCGCGTTGATGAGGCCCCAGGTCTTGCCGTTGGCCGACACCGCTGCCACGGCCTGTTCGTCGAAGCTGTGCGCCTGCGCAAAGCGCGGCGCCACCACCCACTGGCCCCGGTGGTCCACATAGCCCCACAGCGGCAGGTCGCGGTCGGGGTCCCAGGGCTGGGCCGGGGCCAGCCCCACCGCGCCAAAGTTGCCCAGGTCGGCAAACGTGGCGTTGCAGGTGAACTGGCCTTGCAGGTCGATGATGCGCCAGGCATGCGGCCCAATCTTGACGGCTGCCAGGCCGTTGCGTAGGGGGCGTGCGTCGTCAAACTGTGGCGCGATCACCTCCTGCCCCAGCAGGTTGAGGTAGCCCCAGCGGCCGGCCCTGCAAAAGCGGGCCACGCCGTCTTCGGTGAAGCCACGCGCGTTGTCCAGCGTGGGCGCCACCCGCCACTGGCCCTGTTCGTTGATGTAGCCCCAACCCCCATCGTGCGCCTGCGCCGCGCTGATGAAGCCGCCGTGCGGCGTGCTTTCAAACTCCACCACCTGGCGCAGCGCAGGCTGGGGCGCGATGGCGCGGTCGGCATGCACGATGAGCAGCGCGTACGCCTGGCAGTCCGCGTCCAGCGGGACCTTGGCCAGGCAGGGCGTTGCCGGGGCGGTCTGGGTCATCGGGTTGGGGTCCTCCGGGCGGCATCGTAGCCAGCGCCCGCCGCCGCCGTGGTAACCATTTGCACCCGTAGGCAAGAACCCGACACCTGGGAACCTCACCCCCAGTGCACCCCACGCTTCAGCCCCAGTGATTCCAATGAAAAAGGCCTCCAGCGCTTATGGGGTAAGCGCCAGCAGCTATCAATCAAATAGCAGCGACATTTGCGGTATGGCTGCCGTTGCACGGGGGCTTGCCTTCGCCGCGCTGGCGGCGTGGGCGTTGTGGGCCTGCCGGGCCAGCCATTGCGCCAGGGTTTTGCGCGTGCAGCGCTGCACGGCTTGCAGCTGCGCAAAGTCGGCGCTGGGCAGCTGCCACTGGGTGGTCAGGTCGTGCTGCATGCGGGCCAGCAGCGCGGCAGCCATCTCGGCATCGGCCAGCGCCCGGTGGGCGCGCTCGGCCCGCGGCAGGCCCAGGTGCTGCACCAGCGGCCCCAGCTTGTGCGTGGGAGCATCGGGGTACAGGCGACGCGACAGCAGCACCGTGCAGGCAAAAGGCTGCGGCGCCGGCACATCGGCGAGTTGCAGCTCGGCCTGCCAGAACTTGCTGTCAAACGATGCGTTGTGCGCCACCATGGGCGCCTTGCCCACAAAGCGCGCCGCATCGCGCATCACGGCGTCAGCACTGGGCGCATCCTGAAGCATGGCGTTGCTGATGCCCGTCAGCTCGGTGATGAAGGGCGGAATCCACGCCCCGGTTTTCATCAGGCTTTGAAAACGGTCCACCACCTGGCCGCCCTCCAGCAGCACGATGGCCACCTCGGTCGCCCGCGCACCCTGGCTGGGCGACATGCCGGTGGTTTCAAAGTCGATGACAGCAATGGGGGGCATGGGGGAAGGCAGGCAAACGCAAGGGGCTGGCCCCAAGGGTACAACGGCCGACCTTCCGCCCGGCGGGTGGGGTGCGCAGGGGCGCTGTCCGCCCCCTGTGGGCTCGTCGCCTCAGGGCATCGCCAGTTCCTTGTGCTCACCCAGGCTGCGCGGTGGCTCGCCGCTGACCACGGCCTTGGCCATCTTGAACAGCTGGGTGATCTTGGCTTCGTCCACATCCCAGTACTCGGCGTGGCGCACGCGCACCACCAGCAGGGCCAGGTCCGGGTCCGACACGCCGCCTGGGAACCAGGCCTGCGCAGCGGGCGACCACAGCGCTTCTTTCAGCGCCATGTCGTCTGAAAAACGTGCCTGGCCTGACAGCGAAACATAGCTGTCTGCGCTGGGGTCGGCATACGAGACATTGACCTCCCCGTCGGTGAGCAGGCGCTCGTACAGCTCGCCAGATTGGGGGATGAAGAAATACAGCTCGCCCTTCTCATCCACCTTGCGGTTCTGCGTGGTCAGCGGGTGCGCGTGCAGCATGCCCGATGACGTGCGGTGGGTGAGCATGGCGAAACGAATGTCTTTGATGAGCTTCCAGAGCGTTTCGTGGGCGGGGGAATCGTGTGTCATGGGCAGGTGCCTCCAGCGGTGTCAAAGGGATGGTGCGTGGCGATGGCCAGGCACTCCAATGCACTGTAGGAGGCAGCGCGGCGCGGCGGCGTCGGCAGCCCGCGCGCCTGCCTGTGGGGCGTTGTATGACACCTGCGCACACCCCGTGGCAGTGGCCTGCGCCGTCAGGCCTTCTTCAAAAAATCAGACTTCAGCAGCATGCTGCCCAGGTCCGTCTTGCAGTCCACGTTGTGGCCGTCGGCGCCATCGACCAGGCGGATGCTCTTGATCTTGGTGCCCTTCTTGAGCGTGGACGACGAGCCCTTGACCTTGAGGTCTTTCACCAGGATCACCGCGTCGCCATCGGCCAGCGGGTTGCCATTCGCATCACGTACGGCATCGCGCACGATGCCGTCGCCTGCGTCGGCGTCGGTGTCTGCCGTCTCGGCCACCTGGGGCCATTCAAAGGCGCAGTCGGGGCACACGTAGTTGCTGCCATCGGGGTAGGTGTTTTCCAGGCCGCATTGGGGGCAGGCAGGCACGGTATGGGGCATGGGGTTCTTTCTGGTTGTAGTGGTGAAACGGGGTGGCGACTTTACAGCGCTCACAGCGGCGCGCGTTGCTCCAGCGCAAACGGCGGCAGCCCTTTGAGCAGGCGCTGGCCGTAGCTGGTGCGCGTCAGGCGCTTGTCGTAGCAGTACACATGCGCCATGTCTTCTTCGGTGCGAATCGCGCGGCCCACCCATTGCGCCAGGCGGATGGCGGTGGCGGGCACCACGAGTTCGCTGAAGGGGTCGCGCCCCACGGCGCGCAGCCATTCGGCGCGGGCCTCGCCCACCGGGTCGTCGGGCGGGGCAAAGGGCAGCTTGGTGATGAACACCGATTCGCACAGCCGCCCCGGCAAATCCAGCCCCTCGCCAAACGACTGCATGCCAAAGATGACCGAGGGCTCGCCGTTGTCCACCCGCTCGCGGTGGCGGCGCAGCAGCTGCGTGCGCGGCAGCGCGTTCTGCACCAGCACCACGCTGCGCATGGCGGTGGGCAGCGCGTCCACGGCCTGGCGCATCTGCTCGCGCGAGGTGAACAGCACCAGCGCGCCGTATTCCACGCAGGCAATGTCGTGCAGCAGCGCTTCGACCATCTCGGTCGTGAACTGGGCTGCGTTCTTGGGGTCGGCGCGCGTCTCGGCGGCAATCAGCGTGCCCTGTGCGGCGTAGTTGAAGGGGCTGGGCACTTCGAGCGTAGTGGTGGCCTCGTCGCCATGCAGGCCCGCCTCGCGCAAGAAGAAATCAAAGTGCCCACAGCTGGTGAGCGTGGCCGATGTCAGCACCGCACCGCGCACCGCGCTCCACAGGTGGCTGCGCAGCGTGGTGCCGGGCAGGATGGGGCTGGCGTGCGCCTTGACCACGATGAAGTCGCCATCCACTTCCAGCGTGAACCATTTGGCGGCGGGAACAAACGTGTGATCAGCGCCCTCGGGCGCGTCCTGCAGCAGCAACTGGGCCGTGGCGTGCAGCTCTTCGAGGCGCGGGGCCAGCATGCCGATTTGCGCATACAGCGTGGACAGCCGCTTGGCCTCGTCGGGCTTGTCGCGCATCTCGGCGCGCAGGGCTTTGCTGATGGCGCGCAGCGCGTCGAGGAATCCCTCGGCACTCGCGGCCAGCAGGCCCAGCGGTGCGATGAGTTGCTCGGGCAATTCGCCGCGTGGCACACGCACGCGCGCCGGTCCCCAGGCGCTGGGCTGGCGCAGGGGATTCTCTGCACGAATCCTCGCGCCGTGGGCATCTGCGGGCTCGGGCGGTCTGCCGCGTTGCAAATGCTCGCCATAGCGCCCGCTATGGCTGTGCTTTGCGCCTTGCAGCCCATCCCGATCCGCAGCGCCCACTTGCCGCTCGATTCGCCCAGAGAATCCCTTGAGCTGCTCGCCGTACACATCCATCACGATGCGCGCCAGGTCCTGCAGCGTCTGCCGCAGCTGGGCCGAGTGCTTGGGGATGTCGGCAATCTCCTCCACCTCCAGCAGTGCCCCAATGCGCAGGCCCCGGCTGGCAAGGCGCTCGACCCAGGTGATGCGCGACAGGTCCATGCTGCACGCGAATTGATCCAAAGCGGTCGATGGGAGGTGGTGCGCCTCGTCCAGCACCAGGAGGCAGTTGTCCAACTCGGGCAGCACGCGCGCGCCCAGCGACGACAGCAGCAAATCATGGTTGGCCACGATCACTTGCGCACCCACCAGCTCCTTGCGTTTGTCGTAGTAGGTGCACTGGCTGAAGGCCGGGCAATGCTTGCCGGTGCACGACGCGCCCTCGGCCGCCACGGGGCTCCACACCTCGGGCTCGGGCGGCGTGTCCAGGCTGTCGCGGTCGCCATCCCACGCGCCTTTGGCCAGCGTCTGTGCCATCGTCGAATAGAACTGGATGCGCGCCTCGGTTTCATGCCGGGGGCGCTTGGCGCGGGCCGCGGCTTCTTCCTCGGCAAACAGGTCGTCTTCGCCCTCCTCCTCCGCCTCGCCATGGCCTGCGAGGCGGTCCAGCTTGAGCTTGCACACATAGCGCCCGCGCCCTTTGGCCAGCGCAAACTTGAAGGGCTGCGGCATCAGCGCGGCCAATGCAGGCAGGTCCTTGTTGACCAGTTGCTCCTGCAGCGCCACCGTGGCGGTAGAGATCAACACCCGCGTGCCCCGCGCCAGCGCCAGTGCAATGGCGGGTGCGCAATACGCCAGCGACTTGCCCACGCCCGTGCCCGCCTGGATGACGGCGATGGAGCGCGTGGGCGCGGGCTCGCCACTTTCTTCGTCCACCTTGCCCAGCGTGGCGCTGCTGAAGGTGCGCGCCACCTGCTCGGCCATCAGCCTCTGCCCGGCGCGGCTGCGGAAACCTTCGGTGGCGCTGACCACCGCATCAAACGACTGCAGGGCCGCCTGGGCCCATTCTGTAGAAGACATAACCACCTGCTTTGAGGGGTGAGAGTGTGGCACGGCCGGGGAATTTTTACTGTATGCATGCAAGGGGTATCTATTTAGCTCCAGTGGCATCAGAATAGCTGGATGGAAACCCAGATGCTAACGCCAACTCCTGGACGGGACTACCCCCGCACCTGGAACGAATTTCTTGACTGGTTTGCCACCGAAGAGGCTTGCCAGGCGTTCCTGGAGAAGCTTCGGTGGCCCCAAGGCTTCGTCTGCCCGCGTTGCGGCAACGCTGGCGATGTGTACCGCGCCAGCCGCACCCGCCTGATGTGCCGCTCATGCCAGTACCAAGGCACAGTGACATCTGGAACCATCTTTGACAAGACGCGCACACCGCTGCGTGTCTGGCTGGCTGCAGCTTGGTACCTGACCAATCAGAAACAAGGCGTGAGCGCCCTGGGGCTGCAGCGCGTATTGGGTTTGGGGAGCTACCAGACCGCCTGGACCATGCTGCACCGGTTTCGACGTGCCATGGTCCGCCCGGGTCGGGACAAGCTCAAGGGGCTTGTGGAGGTGGATGAAACGTACCTGTCCATCACGGATCGCAAGAATCCCGCCACCCCTGCAGGGCGCAAGAGCAGTACCACCAAAGTGTTGATGGTCATGGCGGTGGAGATCGTGGAGCCCAAGGGGTTTGGGCGCATCCGGTTACGCCGCATTGACCGAGACGCCGCCACCCACGTAATCCCCTTTGTGCAGGAGGTGGTCGAGCCTGGAGCCCAGGTACGCACGGATGGTTCGGCGGCATACCGCGCTCTGGGAGAACTGGGTTACACCCACCAGCGCACCGTCATGCTCGGCTCAGGCGTACCTGCCCATGTCTCCATGGCGGGAGTGCACCGGGTCGCCTCACTGGTACAGCGCTGGGTGCTGGGAACACATCATGGCTCTGTACAGCCAGACCACCTGGACGCCTATCTCGATGAATTCGTGTTCCGTTTCAACCGGCGCACATCCAACTCACGCGGGATGCTGTTTTACCGCTTGCTGCAGCAAGCGGTGGTTACGCCGCCAGTGACGTATGGGGATGTCGTGAGCAAGAACACCGGGGAGAGCCAATCGGATACCATTGCTGGATGAAATCACAGTATCAACGGGGCTGCTGGAGCTAAATAGATACCCCTTATGCATGCCCAGGTTTTTTGGCGGACGGGGTTGCCTGTGCCGGGCAAGCCCCCTGTTTCGCGGCGATTTCGCGTTTTTTCGTGTTGCTGCGCGAACAGCCGCCCTCCTTTTTCGGTTTGCTGGGGTGCGAACTTTTCCCAAGAGCCTGGGCGATCAGCCCCTTCCTGCCGGCGACCCCCCTCTTTTGGCCCCTTTCCCCTACTTTTGGACCCCTGTTTTGATTAATGAAAATTATTAAAACGAGGTTTCTGGATTTTTCTGAAGGCAATCCGAGATTTTTTGAAAAATCTCATTTCAAATTTTTATTTTCATTCCATGGAAAATATGAAAATTTTTCTGAATTTTATAATTTGCGCCAGATGAGTGTTAATGAAAATCATGAAATATCCAGAGAAAATTCAGATCCTGCGCATGATTTTTGTGAAGCTATCCGTAAAAAATGGATGCAAACAGATATTGCAGCCCACCTCAGAAAATCGGAAGTCCATAAAAACACCTTAGTGAAATAAACCTTGAACGACAATATCAGAGAAGCATTCCGGTGTCTTTCTGACCACTCGGAAAAAATGATCAAATTGCACTGTATTGATCGTGAACTTATCGTTTGTGCCATTTGTAGGCTATAAACAGTGTTACATGCGACTATCCCGGGCCCCATGTCGAACTACACGTTCACCGCTTCACTGCTGGATTCCCTGACGATAGGTATGTGCGATTTTGACGAGCAGGACCGGACGGTGCTGTGGAACGAGCATTTCCTGCGCTTCTTTCCAGAACACGCAGACCACATCCATTCCGGGGAGCCCTACCAAGAGAACCTGCGGCGTTTTTACCGTGTGCGCCTGCCAGCAGAACCTCAGGCCTCGATAGAACGCTATGTTCAGGACCGCATCAAAAGGCATAGATCACAAGTAGGTGCTTACATGTTCACACACCGGGGCCGCCAGCTGCGCGTGGCCTGCGTGGGCCAGCCCAATGGCGCCAGGGTGCGCGTGTGGCAAGACCTCTCGGCGATGGAGTCCGTTTTGCTGAACCTGGCGGGCCAGCAGGACTCAGCCCTACCGCAGGGGGTAGGCCCGACGGGCCAGCAGGCGCTGCGGATGTTTGACCAGCTCAGCGATGGCATCGCCGTCCACGACGAGCAAGGTCGTATCATTTTTGCCAATGATCGTTTTCTGGCGATCTACGGTTTGCGCACGCAGGAAGACGCCTGGGGCAAGACGCTGGAAGAGATTGTTCGGCTCCAGTGGGCGCGTGCGGGCGAGGAGGTCAGCCAGCAACATCTGTTCGACATGCAAGCTGCCTTGCAGGACGGCATCCACTTTTTGGGCATTCCGTTCGAAATGCCCTTGGCCGGCCAACGGTGGGTGCGCGCTACCTTGAGCGCGGGCCCGGGCAAGCAGTCGTGCACCTCGCATGCGGACGTCACGCAGGAAAAGCGGGCGATTTCCGAGATGGTGCAGCTCAACAAAAAGCTCTTGCTGGAGAGCCACTGCGACTCCCTCACCGGCCTGTTGAACCGCCGCGGGCTGTTGCCTTTGCTGCAGCAGGTCACCGACACGCCGGGCAAGCACGCCTTGCTGTTCATCGACCTGGATGGCTTCAAACAGGTCAATGACACGGCCGGCCATGCCCAGGGCGATGTCGTCTTGTGCCAGATGGCTGCGGCGTTGCAGGGCTGTGTGCGCAGCGGCGATGCCCTGGCGCGCATCGGAGGCGACGAGTTCGTTCTGCTGCTCACATGCTGCACCCCCCAGCAGGCCCTGGCGGTGGCTGAAAAGATGGTCCAAGTGGTGCGCTCCACCCCCGTGGTGATCGATGGCCAGGTGTTTGAGGTGGGAGCGAGCGTGGGCGCACGCAGCTTCAGCGACCGGGCCGATGGGGCAAATGTGTTGTTGAACGACGCGGATGCCGCCTGCTACGAAGCCAAGCGCCAGGGCAGAGGCCGTGTGTCGCTTTTCAATGCAATTGCTTGATCCGGTATTCGGAAAATAATGCTCCGGCGAGGTAGTATATTTTTCTGAGGGGGCGAAATGTGGCTCCCATAAAATAATCACTGAAAATCGTTGGATTCGACGAGGATATATGCGCATCCCCGTATTTTTAGATTCTCCGAAGTGATTTTCCTGCGCACGGAATGCGCCCCCACCTACAGGGCTGAAGTCAATCGGCTTTTAGCGTGGAGGCCATGAAAAACCCTCCACACCCCACCCCTTCGCCCGCCAACCTCCCCGGCCCCGCGCCAGATGCCCTGCCCGACGAGCGCAAGGAGCCTGCCTCGCCCGTGCCGGTGCGCTCCGAGCGGCGGGTGGACACCACCCAGCGCCCCGAAGCGCAGGCGCAAACGCCCAAGAGCCACCCGGAAGCCTTGCAAGAGCCCGAAGCCCGCTTGCCGCACGAACGCGATGAAGCGACGGACATGACGGGCGGTATTCCGTCGCGCGAAGTGCGCCAGGCCTACGAGGATGTGACCCGGGGCCTGACCGACACCGACAAAGGCCCGCCCATGCACCGCGCCTACCAGCAGCAAAAGAAGTGACGGGGTGGATCAGGGCCTGCACGGCGCAGGCCTCAGCCTCAAGGCCAGATGATCTTAGATGCTATTGTTTTAATAGCTACTGGCGCTTGTTGGACGGGCGCTATAGGCCAAAAAGGCTCAAAACTGCCGGGTGCGGTCAGCCGCGCTCGCGCAGCGCGCGCTCAATGCGGTCGCGCCGCACCGTGGTCTTGGGTACCTTGAACGGGAACCACATGCGCACGTCCTCTTCCAGGCCGATGCCGTGCATGTAGTTGTAGATGGCTTTCTTGAGCCCCGCGCCCAGCGCGTCGTGGTCCACGCCCGTGGGGTCGATGAAGGCCACGTCGTTCTTGGCAAAGTCGCCCGGGGGCAGCGGGGCCAGCGTCACGCCGTATTCCTCGGGGTTCTTCCCCACCGGTGAATGCACGGTGCAGGCAAAGCGGTGAAAGAACCCGCTCTGGATGCAGCCGTTGGCAAACAACTGGCGCACGTATTCGAGCGCGTCCACCGTGTCCTGCACCGTCTGCGTCGGAAAACCGTACATCAGGTATGCATGCACCAGGATGCCTGCGTCGCTGAAGGCCTTGGTCACGCGCGCCACCTGGTCTACCGACACGCCTTTTTTCATGAGGCTCAGCAGCCGGTCTGATGCCACTTCCAGCCCGCCGGAGATGGCGATGCAGCCACTGTCGGCCAGCAGCTCGGCCAGTTCGGGGGTGAAGGTTTTCTCAAACCGCACATTGCCCCACCAGCTGATGCCGGTGCCGCGCGCAATCAGTTCGGTGGCCAGCGCCTTGAGCGCCTTGGGGGGTGCGGCTTCGTCCACAAAGTGAAAGCCGGTCTGCCCCGTCTCGCGCACGATCTGCTCGATGCGGTCGGCCAGCACGCCCGCGCTCGCGCCTTCGTAGCGGCTGATGTAGTCCAGGCTTACGTCGCAAAAGCTGCATTTCTTCCAGTAGCAGCCGTGCGCCACCGTGAGCTTGTTCCAGCGCCCGTCGCTCCACAGCCGGTGCATGGGGTTGAGCATGTCCAAGAGCGACAGGTAGCGGTCCAGCGGCAGGCCGTCCCAGGTGGGGGTGCCCACCTCGGCAAAGGCAATGTCGGCTTCCATCATGTTGATGTACTGCACCGCGCCATCGTCACCGCGCACAAAGGTGCGCACCAGCCGCTGGCGGCCGCGCTCGCCGCGCAGGTGCTCCAGCAGCGCCAGCAGCGGGCGCTCGCCAGAGTCGAGCGTCACGTAATCAAAGTGGTCGAACACGCGCGGGTCGGCCAGCTCGCGCAGCTCGGTGTTCACAAAGCCGCCACCCAGCACGGTGGTGATGTGCGGGTGCCGCGCCTTGATGGCCTGCGCAATGCGAAAGGCCGCATACACCGAGCCGGGGAAGGGCACCGAGAGCAGCACCACATCGGGCCGATGCCTGGTGATGGCCTCGTGCGTGAGCTGCTCCAGCAGCTCATCCACCAGCGTGGGCGGTGTAGCCAGTGCGTTTGCCAGCGGGTCAAACGTGGGCTGGCTGCCCGCCAGCGATTCGGCATAGCGCACAAACTCAAAGCGCTCGTCTACCGCATCGCGCAGCACATCGGCCAGGTCGTTCAAATACAGCGTGGCCAGGTGCTTGGCCTTGTCCGTCAGGCCCAGGGCGCCAAAGGCCCAGCCCAGCGGGTCGCCGCCTTCATCGTCCACGTACACATCCAGCGATGCAAAGCGGGGCCCCTCGGGCAGGTAGTGGCGGCCCACGATGCGGTGGGCGAGCGTGCTGTCGCGCCCTTGCAAAAAGGCAATAGCGGGGCCGATAGTGGCGAGGTAGCGGTCTTGCTGCTCGGCAAAGCTCTGCACAGCAGCGCTGCGCTTTTTGGGCGGCAGCGCATCCACCTTGGCGGCAATGGCGCGCAGCCCCTCAGGCGAGAGCAGGCGCAGCACCAGGGCCAGCGCCAGGTCTTCCTGCACCGCATCCACCCCGCGCGAACGCAAGAACCCTGTGAGGTAGGCGGTGGAGGGGTAGGGCGTGTTCAGCTGCGTCATCGGGGGGATGACGGACAGGACGCGTAGGGCGGGTGGCGTTGGCGTGACGGCGGACATGGTGGATACGGAAAGCAAGCGATGCCGCCGTGAAAAGGTCGGTGCAGGCCCTGGATTATCCGGGTGTACCTTGCCCGTTGCTGGCCGCGGCCTCTGGCAACGGTGCGGCGGGGCTGCCCGCCAGATAGTTGTTCTTCACCCGCACATAGTGCTCGGCCGAATACTTCAGGTACGCAATCTCTGCATCGGTGAGCGCGCGCTGGCGCACCGCAGGGCGGCCGATGTAGAGGTAGCCGCTTTCCAGCACCTTGCCGGGCGAGACCAGGCTGCCTGCGCCCAGCATCACGCGGTCTTCGATCACCGCGTCGTCCATCACGATGGAGCCCATGCCGATGAGGCATTCGTTGCCAATGCGGCAGCCGTGCAGGATGACCGAGTGGCCCACGGTCACGTAGTCGCCAATCACCAGCGGCGAGCCTTCGGGCTTGCTCGCGTTGCGGTGCGAGACATGGCCCATGGTCAGGTCCTGCACATTGCTGCAGCGGCCCACGGTGATGCGGTTCACATCGCCGCGCAGCACGGCGTTGCACCACACCGAGCTGTCATCGCCCAGTTGCACATCGCCAATCACTTGTGCGCTGGCATGCACGAAAACATGGCTGCCCAGTTGGGGCGCGGCGTCAAGGTAAGGTTCCAGGGGCATGGGCATCAGGGGGTGTTTGAACAAAAAGCCTGGCGCAAGCGGGGCCGTGGTCCACAGCGTAGTGCAAAACACCGCGCCCGTGCGGTGCCCGGCTTTATCCTTGGCGCCCCAGGAGACCCCCATGCACACCCACCCCACCGACCCCGCCACACGCGCTGCTGCCGAGCACGCGGCCGCTTTGCTGGAGCAGGCCGACGCCCTCATCGTGGCCGCTGGTGCCGGCATGGGGGTGGATTCCGGCCTGCCCGACTTCCGGGGCAATGAAGGGTTCTGGCGTGCCTACCCTGCGCTGGCGCAGGCGCGGCTGGACTTTGCCTCCATCGCTTCGCCCGCAGCGTTTCGTGAGGCGCCCGAGCTGGCCTGGGGCTTCTACGGCCACCGGCTGGCGCTGTACCGCCGCACGGTGCCCCACGCGGGCTTTGGGCAACTGCAGCGCTGGGGCGCGCGCATGCACCAGGGCCTGAGCGTGTTCACCAGCAATGTGGACGGTCAGTTCCAGATGGCAGGCTACTTTGCCGACGCGGTGCATGAATGCCACGGCTCCATCCACCATCTGCAGTGCCTGGAAGGCTGCAGCGACGCCATCTGGCCTGCCGACGACTTTGTGCCTGATGTAGATGAAAGCACCTGCCGCCTGCGCAATGCACCCCCGCGCTGTCCCCACTGCGGTGGCCTGGCGCGGCCCAACATCCTCATGTTCAACGACTGGGACTGGCTGGAGGCGCGCACCGCCGCCCAGCACGCACACCAGCAGCGCTGGCTGCAGGGCGTGCGCCGCCCGGTGGTGATCGAGCTGGGGGCGGGCACGGCCATTCCGTCCGTGCGCCACTTCAGCCACCGCATTCTTCACGCGCACGGTGGCCGCCTCATTCGCATCAACCCCCGTGAATGCGAGGTGCCTACGCGCAGCGACGTGGGGCTGCGCCTGGGCGCGGCGCAAGGGCTGGCGCTGGTGGAGCAGGCCCTGGGCGTTGCGTGATCGGTGAGTCTTCAGGCCTTGCTAGCGCGCTGCGCCAGCGCCCCCACCACCCGCGCTGCAGCGCGAATGTCTTCATCGCCATAACCCGCGTAGCCAAACAGCCAGCCACGGCGGTCTGATTGCACGGCATAGCGCGACAGCGGGGCCAGCATCACGCCCGCCGCTTGCGCGCTGCGGGCCAGGGGCTCGTCGTCAATGCCTACCGGCACTTCGTGCAGCAGGTGCATGCCCCGGTCGCTGGGCTGCAATTGCAGTGCGCCGTCGCTTGCATCGGCCAGGGTGTCGATCAGCCATTGCTGGCGGTGCAGGTACAGCTCGCGCATGCGGCGCAAGTGGCGCAGCAGGTGGCCTTCTGCAATGAAGCGGGCCAGCACCGCCTGCGTGTCGCCGGGCGCATGCCGGTCGGTGATGGCGCGGGCCATGGCAAAGGCTTCGACCAGCGCAGGCGGCACCACCACAAAGCCCAGGCGCAGGCCGGGGTGCAGCGTTTTGCTGAAGGTGCCCACGTACAGCACGCGCTCCGACCCCGGTAGGCTGCACAGCGCAGGCACGCGCTGGGCGGCACTGCCGTATTGAAATTCGCCGTCGTAGTCGTCTTCCACCACCCAGGCATCGTGCGCGCGCGCCCATTGCAGCAGGGCCTGGCGGCGTGGCAAATCCATGCGCACGCCGGTGGGGAACTGGTGCGTGGGCGTCACCACGGCCATGCGCGCGGCAGGCCACTGCGCCGCGCCCTGCGCAATGCACAGGCCGCTGGCGTCCAGCGGCACAGGCCTTGCCAGTGCGCCGTGCCCCAGCAGGCTGGCGCGGATGCCGGGGTAGCCAGGGTCTTCCACCAGCACCTCGTCGCCCACATCCAGCAGCAGGCGCGCAATCAGGTCAATGCCCTGCTGCGAGCCCGAGCACACCACCACCTGCGCCGCATCGCACCGAATGCCGCGCGACGCCCACAGCCACTGCGCCACGGCCTGGCGCAGGTCAGGGTCGCCCGCCGGGTCCAGGTAGTGGGCGCGGGCGGTGCGCTGGGCCTGGCTGGCCTGGCGCGCCAGGCGGTCCCACACGGCAAACGGAAAACTGGCCACCTCGGGCGCGCCAATGCGAAAGGCCCGCGCCGGCACCAGCGGCGGGCGCCAGCGTGCGGCCGTGTCGGCCACCAGCTGCCCGCGCTGCGACAGGCCCCGGGGCGGCATTGCCAGCGCGGGGGCGCTGGCACGCGGGCGCTGGGCCAGGGCCTGCGCCACATAGGTGCCATCGCCCACGCGGGCCTCGACATAGCCCTCGGCCAGCAGGCGCTGCACGGCCCACAGCACCGTGTTGCGCGATACGCCCAGCAGCCCCGCATGGGTGCGAGAAGGCGGCAACCGCGTGCCCGCAGGCCAGCGGCCCTGCTCGATGGCGCTGCGCAATTGCGCATACACCTGCTGGCGCAAGGTGGCCGATGAAGGCGCGGCGCTGGGTGTGGAATTGGCTCTGGCAATGGGCATCAATTGGCTCCCTATGGATGCGCTATGGCTCCTAAACTGAAGAACCATTGTAAAAACCCCCGTTGGAACTTCACCCATGGCCGCACCGCACTCCGCCACCGTCGTCTGGACCCGTGGCACCGATGACTTTCTGGACCAGCGCTACCACCGCAGCCACCAGTGGCGGTTTGATGGCGGTGCCACCGTGGCGGCGTCCTCGTCGCCCCATTTGGTGCCCCTGCCCTACTCGGATGCCGCGGCGGTGGACCCTGAAGAGGCCTACATCGCCGCCCTGGCCAGTTGCCACATGCTGTGGTTTTTGGACATTGCCAGCCGCGCGGGCTGGCGCGTGAACCGCTACACCGACGCGGCCACGGGCACCATGGCCAAGGATGCCGAAGGCCGCCTGGTGGTAAGCCACGTGCAACTGCACCCCGTCACGGTGTTTGATGCAGCCCACGCGCCCACCGCGGCGGTGCTGGCCGACCTGCACCACCAGGCGCACGCGGCGTGCTTTCTGGCGAACTCGGTCAAGACGCAGATCGACTGCGTGCCCGTCTTGCAAACGGAAGGCGCCTGACATGGCCAACGCCAACCGCCAGTTTCAGGTGACGGACCCTGCCACCCTGCAGGCGCTGGTGCGCACGCAGCCGCTGGCCACGCTGGTCATTGCGCACGAGGGGGCGCTGCACGCCAACCACATCCCCCTGTTCCTCGACCCGCACCAGGGCCCGCACGGCACGCTGCTGGGCCATGTGGCGCGGGCCAATGGCGTGTGGCCCCTGCTGCCGCAGCAGGCCGTGGCCGTCTTCCATGGGCCGCAGGCGTACATCTCGCCATCGTGGTACCCGTCCAAGGCGGTGGACGGCAAACAGGTGCCCACCTGGAACTACGCCGCCGTGCACGCCCACGGCACCCTGCGCGTGCTGGACGGCGAAGGCCCCTTGCGTGACATGCTGCACCGCCTGAGCGATGCGCAAGAAGCCCACCGCCCGCATCCCTGGCGGGTGGACGATGCCCCGCCCGATTACCTGGAAAAAATGCAGCGCGCCATCGTGGGCGTGGCGCTGGAGGTGCAGCGCTGGGAAGGCGTATGGAAGGTCAGCCAGAACCGCACCGACGAAGACCGCGCGGGCGTGGTGCAGGGCCTGCAGGCCGAAGGCACCCCCGCCGCCGAAGACATGGCTGCCCTAGTGCTGGGGCTGTCGATGGGCTGAGATGTGTGGTGAAGTTGCTATTGAATCAATAGCTGATAGCGCTTGATAGTAAAGCGCTGGAGCCTGTTTTGGCTTCAAGGTGGTGCAGGGCGGCGGCACCCCGCCGCCACGCCCTCACCCCTCTAGCCATTCCACCCGCAGCGTCACCACCGGCGCGGCCACCGCCGGGTGGTCGGCCAGCGCGTGCACGGCGCTGTCCACCGTGGCCTGGGCCACGGCGTCGGTCAGCATCAGCACCTGCGCTTGTGCCTCGGGGCCGCTGCCAGCGGGCAGCGCCTGGTCGCGAGCCAGTTCCACGCGCTGCACTGGCACCTGCTGCGCTGCCAGCCATGCACTCACCTCTTCCATGTGCTGCGCAGTGTGCACGGGCACGCGCAGGTAGTGGCGGGTGTGCACGGCTGCGCGTGGCAGCACGGCCAGTTGCTCATTCACCGCGTGGGCGTGAAAGCCCTGGTGCGGCACGCGCTGTGCGGGCGTGGTGCCCTGCAGCCGGGCCACGTCCACCAGGTCGGCAATCACGGCCGATGCGGTTTGCTCTGACCCTGCGCCCGCGCCGTAGAACATCGTCACGCCAGCGGCATCGCCCTTCACCATCACCGCGTTCATCGAGCCATTCACCTGCGCCAGCAAATGCGTGGCGGGCACCAGCGCGGGCTGCACGCGCAGTTCCACGCCATCGGCATCGCCCTCCTTGCGCCGGCGCGCCACGCCCAGCAGCTTGATGCGAAAGCCCAGTTGCTCAGCACAGGCCACGTCCAGCCCCTGCAGGCGGGTGATGCCCTCCACCTGCGCATCGGCAAAACGCACCGGCATGCCAAACGCATTGGCTGCCAGCAGCGTGATCTTGTGCGCCGCGTCGATGCCTTCGATGTCGAAGGTCGGATCTGCTTCGGCATAGCCCAGCGCCTGCGCTTGCGCCAATGCTTCGGCAAAGCCCAGCCCCTCTTCGCGCATCTTGCTCAGGATGAAATTCGTGGTGCCGTTGATGATGCCCGCCACCCACTCGATGCGGTTGGCCGTGAGGCCCTCGCGCAGCGCCTTGATGATGGGAATGCTCACGGCCACCGCGCCCTCATACGCCACCGCCACACCGTGCTGTCGCGCAGCGGCAAAGATTTCATTGCCGTGCGTGGCCAGCAGTGCCTTGTTGGCCGTGACCACGTGCTTGCCCGCGCGGATGGCGGCCAGCACCCATTCGCGTGCGGGGCTGGTGCCGCCCGCCACTTCCACCACCACATCCACATCGGGGTGCGTGGCCACCAGCATCGGGTCGTTGGTCAGCGCGGCATCTCTGCCCACCACGCGCATCGCACGGGCCAGGCTGCGGGCGCACACCATCACCAGCTTGATACCCCGCCCCGCGCGCCCCGCAATCTCCGCCTGGTTGCGTGCCAGCACGCGGAACGTGCCCGAGCCCACGGTGCCAATGCCAATCATGCCCACGCGCAGCGGGCGGGGTGCCAACGCGGCGGCGTGGCTGGACTGGGGCTCAAGACTCTCGACAGGATCGCGGTACATCGGCTTCTCCAAACATCAAACGAACGAACAAACACGACTTGCGCAAATCGGGTGCAACAGCCGGATTGCCCTGGGGCAAACCGCCTGCCTCAGCCCTGTTTTGCGCAAGGCATAAAAAAACCCAGCTGCCAGAGCTGGGTTTCGTGCATTCGTCTTGTGGGGGAAGAGAGAGCGATCACCAGGTGGCTGCCGAAACGGCCACCTGCGCTGCGCTCAGGTGGCCGCGGTGGTAATGGTGATCATCATTCGTGCACCCATCGCCCGCGTGAACGCAGGCAGCATCATGCCCATGCACGCAAAGGCTGCGGCAGGTGCGATGACGGTAGATGGAGTGAACGACATGAGGCGGTCAGTGTAGCGCACCGCCCCAGCCCCGTCACCTGCGCACGGCGCGAGGGCGCTTGCAGGCAATCGTCGCTATTGTTTTAAGAGCTAGTGTGGTGTCTCAAAAATAGATAGAACTATTTTGACCGGTGTTGGTCGAATCAGCTTCCTTATAGGAGACTACGCTGATGGCCCACCCTGGACGCCCCGCCACGAAGCTGCAGATCACCGATGCCGAGCGCGCAGAGCTGCATGCGCGACTGCGCGTACGCAAAGCGCCCGAGGACGAGAAGCTGCGCATGCGAATCGTGCTGGGCTGCGCAGATGGGGAGTCGGGCACCATGATTGCCCAACGCTTGGGCACGACGGTGCAAACTGTCTCCAAGTGGCGGCGGCGCTACCGGGCGTATCGTCTGGCGGGTTTGACCGATGCCCCGCGCGCTGGCCGCCCGCGCAGTGTGGGCGACGAGCAGGTTCAGCTCATTGTGGACAAGGTTCGCCAGAGCAAGCCTGACAACGCCACGCACTGGAGCGTGCGCCAGATGAGTCGGCACGCTGGCGTATCGCCCGCGACGGTGCAGCGCATCTGGCATGCCTTTGGGCTGAAGCCGCACCTGCAAGAAACCTTCAAGCTATCGACGGATCCCCATTTCGTGGACAAGGTACGGGATGTGGTGGGGCTGTATATGGCACCACCCGATCGCGCCTTGGTGCTGTGCGTGGACGAGAAGAGCCAGATCCAGGCTCTGGATCGCACCCAACCAGGGTTACCACTGACGTTTGGCAAACCCAGCATGCGCACGCACGATTACAAGCGCCATGGCACAACGTCGCTGTTTGCAGCGCTGGATGTGGCCACTGGCAAAGTCATAGGACAGCTCAAGCGCCGTCACCGCAGTGTGGAATTCCTGCAGTTCCTCAAAGCCATCGATGCAGCGGTGCCTGGCGAACAAGACATCCACCTGATCATGGACAACTACGGCACGCACAAGACGCAGGCAGTGCGGGCCTGGCTAGCAGCCCATCCTCGCTACCACGTTCACTTCACGCCCACCTCAGCGTCCTGGCTCAATCTGGTCGAGCGTTTCTTTAGCCAGATCAGCGAGCAGTGGATCAAGCGCAGCGCCCACACCAGCGTTGCTCAGCTGGAGCAATCCATACGGGAATACATTGATCGTCACAACGAGGATCCCAAGCCGTTCGTGTGGCATAAAAGTGCGGACACCATCTTGGCATCTGTGGCGCGGGCAGCTAGCTCTATTATTTGATGCTTACTTTTGAGACACCACACTAGCGGCGCTTGCTGTACGGGCCCCAGTGCCTGTTTTTGCTTGAAGCCGCTGTGGCCCGGGCCCGTTCAGGGCACCCGTTGTGCTTCCAGCGTGATCTCTGGCACCGCGGCCAGCGCTTTCGACAAAGGGCAATGGGCCTTGGTATCGGCCGCCAGTTTTTGAAAGGCCGCGTCGTCCAGGCCCGGCACCTTGGCCTTCAGCGTGAGCGCAATGCGGTCAATCACAAACCCGTCGCCGTCCTTGCTCAAGCGCACGCTGGCGGTGGTGTCCACAGATTCGGTGGCCACGCCCGCCTTCTCGGCCGCGAATGAAAACGCCATCGTGAAACAGGCCGCATGGGCCGCGCCCAGAATCTCTTCGGGGTTGGTGCCCTTGCGGTCGTCGCCAAACCGGCTGGCAAAGCCGTAGGGGTAGCGGTCCAGCGCGCCCGTCTCGGTGCTGATCTGGCCCTGGCCTGCCTTGCCGGCCCCTTCCCAGTGAACGCTGGCTTTCTTCTCAGACATGGTGAACTCCTTGGTGTGCTCGAGCCCTGGGGCTCCCAAAGGCCCCATCTCATCACGGCTGCGCTGGCTTGGCTGTGGGACAACGCCGCATCGCAATCGCATCAAAAGGGCAGCGCACCGCACACAGCGCACAGCCCGTGCAGCCCTGCGCATCGTCCAGCACCGACCGCTTTGGCCCCCAGCGGCTGTCCCCCAGCACCTGCAGCGACAGCACATGCGGCGGGCACACCGCCACGCACCAGCCGCAGCCCGTGCACCGGGCCGGGTCAATCACCGGCAGGGCGACTGCCTTCATGGCCGTGGCGGTGTGCCGAGGATTACCTCAGCCCCCGCGCCGCCCATACGCGCAGTAACCCGGCTTGGGGCTCTTCTTCTGCGGATGCAGGCGGCAAGTCTCCGGCCGCTGGTCATACACCGTGCACAGCCGCGTTTTGGGGTCGAGAAAGTTGCAATCCCCACTGCCCCGCCGCGCCATGGTGAAGATCACGTTCTTGTGGTTGAAGTGGTCAATCAGCCGCGCCTTTTGCAGCCGCTTGGCAATGTGTCGGGGCTCCTCGTGCTCGGCCTCAAACGCATCCACCAGCCCCAGCCGTACCAGGTCTGACAGCTGCACCTCCAGCGGCATCGTGCAGCAGTTGGCCGCGCAGGTCTCGCACAGCCCCGCGCGGTAGCGGGACCAGGTGTCCAGGCGGTCAACGTCAACGATGGCGATGGGGGAGCGCATAGGGGTGATGGGGCTATCTGTTGGGTCTCTTGGAACTCAAATATCCGTTCGGGCTGAGCTTGTCGAAGCCTTGCGCAGCACTTGAACAGGTCCTCAGGCCTGCCCATCATTGTCATTCACCCAGGTTCGCACAGCGCGGTGTACGGTGTCTGTGGGCAAGAACTCCTGCTCCAGCCGTCCTCTGGCTTGCGCGCGCAGGTGCGCTTGCAGTGCGGCTTCTTCGGGCGTCTGTGCGCCTGAAATGGGCTCGGGGGCGTGCACCGGTTCGGCCACTGCCAGGTGTTGGTGGGCGCTAAAGGTGGCGCGATCCATCAGCAGCGCGTGCAGGTGTGGCAGGTGGTGGCGGGCCGTGGCCAGCATGCGCAAACCCCAGGTGTCCAAGTCGCCCCAATAAGCCACGCTGCGCTCTTGCAGCCAGGGTGCGGCCAGCCAGCCCAGGTTCAGGCCCGCGCCCAACACGGCGATCGTGTCCTGCACTGGCGCGGGCAGTTGGTGCAGGCAGCGTTCGTTTTCTACCAGCAGGATGCGGCTGCCGGGCAGTGGCGTGGTGAGCAGCTCGCTGGCGCGCACGCGCATTTGCGCAAAGGGCAGCAGGCCGGGGGCCAGCGGGGCGATGAGCAGCCAGTGGTCGTCTTCGGGCAGCGCGCCCAAAAAGCCCACCAGCCCCTGGCGGCTGGCTTCGCCGTCAAAGCGCTCGTCCAGCAGGGCGGTGAGCAGGCTGGCGTGGCGTTCAAAAAACTTGGTGTCATTGCCCTGCACCGCCAGTGCGCGCAGGGGTTTGCCTTGGGCGCAGCCGGGCTCCAGTTGCAGGGCCATGTGCGCTGCGGCCATGACCGCATCGACGGGCACATCGCGCCACTGCACCAGGCGGCGCACCAGCAGGCGCTGAAAGCCGGGGCGCTCTACCCCGGCGATGAGGGTGCTGAGCCGGGCGTAGTCGCTGTGGACTTGCGCATGCCCCAGCACCTTGAAGTGGCGGATGGCGGCGATGCACTGCGAGGGTTTGGCCAGTTGCCAGTGGGTGGGCACGGCAATGGCGTCGCTGCTGCCCCGGTAGCGCCGCTCTTGCCATTGCACATGGCCCAGGCCGTCCTGCTCTACCGCCCGCCACTGCTGCAAATGGCTGCGCAGCGCGGCGGCGTCGTTCAAAAAAACGGCCGTGTCGGGCTGGCCGATGGGCAGGGTCAGCGGCCATGCCGTGCCACCGCCCAATAGCTGGCGCTCACGCCAGTCGGCGCTGTGCCATTGCTGGGCCAGTTTGGCGGCCAGGACTTGTGGCGACTTCATGCCGCATTGCCAGAGGAAGTGCTTTGCGCGCTGCGGCGAAAGGCGTCAATCTCCTCCCAGCGCAGCGATGCCAGCGTGGCCTGTGCGCCGCGCCGGTGCACCACCACGGCGCTGCGCGTGTGGTTGCGCAGCAGGCGCACTTCTTTGTTGGGGGTGACGAACAGCGCGTGCAGGCCAAACTCGCGCAGCGCCTGGATGATGCGCGCTGCCACGGCCTGCGAGCTTTTGGAAAACGCTTCGTCCAGCACGATGGTGCCAAACACCGGGCGGCTGGCGCCGCTGGGGCACAGCGCGTAGCTCAGCGAGGCGGTGAGCACGTAGCTGGCGATGATTTCTTTCTCGCCCCCGCTGCCGCCTTGCGATCCGGTGCGCCGCTCCAGCATCTGGCCGCTGGCCCGGTCGAGCACCAGCACGGCAAATTGCAGGCGGTAGCGGGCGTCCAGCAGCGCTTGCGCGGCCTTGCTGCGGCGGTTGCTGGCGTGGGTTTGCAGCATCTCCACGATGGCGCGCAGCGCCCGGTAGTGGCTTTGGCCGCCATCGTCGCGCAGGCTTTCGGTGCGCAGCTGGGCCTGGGCACGGTTGAGCTCTTGCAGGCTTTGGTGGACGACGGCGCGGGGCTCTAGCTGCAAATACCGGCCGGGCTGAAAGTCCACGCGCTGCAGCGTTTCGTTGAGCTGGGCAATGCGCTCTTCAATGTCGGTCACCTGCGCGGCGATGCCGTTGAGCAGGGTGTCCACGCCCTGCTGCGAGGTGTTGTTGAGGTATTCCTGAAACCGCTGGCGCTTGTGCGGCAGGGCTTCTTCTTCCAGCGCTTGCAGGCGCTGCAGGTAGTGGGGCAGCGCCTCCACCTCTGGCCCATGGTCGGCCAGTGCGCCCCGGTCTTCGTGCTTGGCTTTGCCCATTTGGCGCACGATGTCGGTGTGCAGGGTGTTCAGCTTTTTGCTGGCCTCGGCGGCTTTGGCTTGCACGGTGGCGCTGGCGTCGCGCTCCTGGGTTTCGAGGTTGTCGCCATCCAGCGCGGGCAGGCGGTGCCCGGCGCGGGCCAGATTCGCCGCAAAGTCTGCGGCCAAGTCCGCCGCCACCACGGCCCCGCCAGCGCTGCGTGCCTGGTAGGCGCTGTGCTTCTTTTGCGCGGCGGCCCGCAAGGTGTCGTCTTGCGTTTGGGCTGTTTGCAGTTCGCGCAGTTGCTCCTCTGCCGCGCGGGTGTGCGCTTGCGCTGCGTCCCAGCGGTGTTTGGCCTGCGCGGTGTCTGAGCCGGGGTGCAGCAGCGCCTGCAGTTGCTGCGCTTTGTGCTGCCACTGTGCCTCGGCCGCCGCCGTGTCCAGGTCGTCGTGCTGCAGCGCTTGCAGGGCGGCCCACAGTTGGCGTTGTTCGTGCGCCTGGCGCTGGGCGTTCAGGGTTTGGGTCTTTTGGGCCTCTAGCGCTTGATATTCCAGCGCAAGCTGCTCTCTTTGTTGTAGCAAATGCGCGAGCCGGTCGCGGTTGTCAAACCCCGTCATCCAGTCCTGGTCCAGCCGCTTTTGGTCCTGCTTGTCGAAGTGGCCCGATTGGCTGGACATCAGGCCCTGCGCCGTCATGGCGTGGGGTGTGCGCTCCAGCGTTTGCACATCGGGCACGCAGTGGCGGTCCAGGCCGTGCAGCAGGTGGCGCAGCGTGTTCAGGTGCGCGGCGGGGGTAGCGGGCTTGAGGTTGAGCTTGCGCGCAAAGCCGTCGGGCATGAACGCTGCGGGCGTGGCATCGCGCACTTCCAGCAGGCGCACATGCAAGCGGTTGTGCCGCTGGTTCACCCATTGCAGCGCGGTGTGCATTGCCGCCTGCGGCACCAAAATGCGCAGGCGGTGGCTGCCCAGTGCGCGCTCGATGGCGCCGCGCCACGCTTGTTCGGCCTGGCGCACTTCCACCAGCTCGGCAGCAAAGGGCAGGTCGGTTTCGGGCAAGCCCAGGTGCTCGGCCAGCTCGGCGCGAAAGCGCTGGAACTCCATCGGCAAGTTGGAGCCAGGGCGCTGGCGCACGGCCTCGTATTCGGCCTGGGTCTCGCGCAGGCGGGTGTGGGCGTTGTGGGCCTGGGCGATGGCGTGTTCGGCGCTGGCCTGCAGCTCGGCCTGGCGTGCGTCGATGTGCGCCATCGCCGCCTGGGCTTGGGCCTGGTGGTGGGCGAGGTCGTTGGCACTGGCGTTGTCACCCAGCCCGAGGTTGCGCACCAGCGCTTGGTACTGGGCCAGATGGCCTTCGATGCGGGCCAGCGCTTGGCGGGCGTGGTCCATGTTCTCGCGCAGCACATCGATGTTGGCGCCACCGGCTTGCAGGTAGAGGCCATGCAAGTCCTGCTCGTGCTTGCGTGCGGTATCCACATGCTGCTGCGCGGCTTGCAACAGTGCATCGCGCTGCGCCATCTGTGCCTGCAACTGTGCCACGCGCTGGCCCCACCATTGCACGCCCTGCGCTGCAAACCAGTGCGGTAGCTGCTGCTGCAGCGCCTGCAGGTGCGCCAGGTGCTGGGCCTGCTGCTGCTCGCGCGTGGCCAGATCGCGCAGCGGCAGCAGCGACACATACTGCGCATTGGCCAGTTCCAGGTCGGCGTGGATGGAGGCCAGCTCGGCAAAGCCATCGACCACCTTCTGCGCATCGTCAAAGGCCGAGTGGTCGTCCAGCACCAGCTCGCGAAAAATTTCGTCGATGCTGTTGAGCTGCTTGAGGCCCGCCGCCCGGTTGAGCAGCGTGAAGGCGTTGGGGCCCACTTCAAAAAAGCTGTGCAGCTTGGCCAGGTAGGGTGCCTTGCTGCTGAACATCTGCAGGCCGTCGCTGTCTTTGGCCAGCCGCGTCAGGGCCTTGGCACCGCCGCTGTGCTGCTCTTCCAGCCACAGGTCCAGGCTGTGCTGCGCGCCTTGCGCAAAGAACCAGCGCTTTTGCATGTCGCTGGCCGACTGGCTGCTGCCGTCAAACCACAGCAGCGCGCCCAGCCACACCGTCTCTTGGCCCGCCGCACCCTGGCGCACCAGCCTGGCGGCCACGCCTGTGGTGCAGCGCCCGGCGCGTGCAATGTGGTCGCCGCTGTCGTTGCCCTGGCCGCTGGCACCGCGCACATAGCTCACCAGATCGCGGTCGCTCTCGTGCCCGCCGGTCGAAGCCAGGTTGTAGCGCGGGCTGGCGCACAGCAGCGTCATCAGCGCATCGACCAGCGTGGTCTTGCCGCTGCCCGTGGGGCCGATGATGGCGCTGTTGCCGGGGTCAATGGCCACCTGGTGGCGGCCTGCAAACGCGCCCCAGTGGTACAGGTGCAGCTCTTGCAGTATGAAGGAGGCGTTGGCGCTCATGGTGTGCCTTCTGCGTTGCCTGCGCTGCCCTGGGCACCGCCCTGTTCGGCCAGCGCACGCAGGCGCAGCAGCAGCGTTTGCAGGTTCTCGGGGTTGAGCAGGTGCACGATCATCGGGCGGATGGTGATGCAGTCTTGCGCATCCACCTCGCTCACCATGCCGTGTGTGCGCAGGTTCTCCAGCAGCTGGGTCAGGCGCTTGCGCTCTTGCATGTCGCTGCCCGTGCTACCCAGGTAGGTTTCGAGCTGCGGCAGCAGGCTATCCACCGTGACGCGCACCACCGCGCCGGTGCCGCTTTCTTGCTCGCGCTGCAAAAACTCGCGCCGCAACAGGGCCAGCAGCAGCGATTGCTCCAGCGTCAGCCGCTGGCGCTTCATCAGCGGGTGCGTCCAGTCGTCCTGCTCGCTCTCGTCGGTGTCGTCGCCCGCGTAGTCGGGCACCACGGCCAGAAAGGCCAGGCCGCGCACATCGTCCACCACTACGCGCAGGTCCAGCGGCTCCAGCAGCGCATCGAGCAGTGTGGTTTGCGCCGCAATCAGGTTAAACAGCTTCGGCTTGGTCGCAGATTCGAGCCAGCCGTGCGCTAGCAAAAACTGTAGCGCCTGGCGCGCGTTGGGCGGTGTTCTTGAAATGCTATGTGCTGCAATGCGGCTTTCAACAAGCGCAGGCAGCTCTTCTTTTGATAGCGATTGTTCTGCTTGCGCACCCGCACCCTGTGCGGCCATGCGGTCAAAAATATCCGGCTCCTGCTGCATCACAGCTCCCACTCTCTTTGCGCCAGTTGCGCGCCATCCAGCGCCACGCGCGGCACGGTAAAGCGCCAGTGCTGGCTGCCGTCTTCTGTGTCGATGTGCTCCTCGCCCGGTTGCAGCTCCACCCCGGCCTCCCGTGCCATGGCCAGCCACAGCGCAAAGGTCTCCAGGTCGTGCTCGCCCGGTGGCAGTGCGGCGGCCAGCTCCGCCAGCGACATGGGCTGGCCACGGTCTGCCAGCGTTTGCAAGGTGCGTTGCACCAGCGCGTCGCGGTCCAGTCCTTCAAAGGCCTGCCAAAACTCGTTGTCCATCTGGCCCAGGTCGGCGTAGGCCGTGGTCAGCAGCAGTTCTGCCTGCTCGCCGCCGTCGAGTGATTTGATACGCAGCCGTTCCACCAGCGGCACGCTGCCCATTGCCACGCCCAGCGGCGGCAGCGGCGCGCTTTGGCGGCGCACGGCCTGGCGCTGCCAGTCGATGCGCAGGGCCTGCTCCAGCACGTCGTTGAGCAACTGGCCCACGCGCTGGTTCTCGGCCGCCTGGCCGGTTTTCATGAACTGGCTGACTTCGCGCTCGCTGCGCGCCCGCACGGCCTGCACCACCTTGGCTTCTTTGATGAGCTGCTGCACCAGCAGGCGCAGCGTACTGTGCTGCAGGCCATCGAGCGCCTTGCCCGCAGCCGGGTGCGCCAAAATTTGGCGAATGCGTTGGCGCATCTCGGTCAGCTCGGTTTGCTGGGACAGTTGCTGGTGAAAGCTGTCGAACACGCGGCCCTCTTGCGTGTTGAGCAAGTTGGCGTGGCCGTCGAGCAGCTGGTCCATCACCGCGCCCCGGTGGTGGCGGGCGCTGATGATGGCCTCGCGCAGCGCACGGTCGGCCTCGCGCCATGAATCCTCCACCCGGCGAAAGTCGGCGCGAAGGCTGACGGAGAGTGCATACACCTCGCGAATGCCTTCCACGGCCTGCTCGGGTGTCAGCTCTGCGATGCGCCCCGCCTGCACATCATCGAGCTGCTGCTGCAAATCGGCCATGCGGCGCTGCAGATGCTCGGTGCGGCTTTGCGGGTCGGGGTTGAGCGCGGCGGCCAGGTTGTCGATTTCGCGCTGCACCACGGCCAGGCGCGATGCGGTGGAGGTCATCATCCGCCCATCGAGCTGCGCAATGAAGCGCAGAGCGGTTTTCAGCGCATCGGTCTCAAACACCCGCCCCTCACGCTCTACCACCAGCCCGCGCCGTATCCACTCGCGCACCTCGCGCCGGGCCTGGCTCAGGGTGTCGTCGCTGTCGATTTCAAAGTCCACCTCATTGGCATGCATCGCCAACATCTCCGCCAATGCCTGCACGGCAGCATCGAACGGTACGCCATCGCGCTGGTGCTCAAACAGCGCGTCCAGGCAACTGAGCACCAGCGGCGCCCGCCGCGAGGCCAGCAGCAGCCACGCCGGGTGCTGCTGGCGGGCGGCGATGTATTGGTGGGTGCGCTGCTGGTTGAGGGTTGGCATATGCGAAGCCGGAGATGTTCCAATGGTTTGCGCCAAGTATTCAACACTTTTCACACGGGAGGACACACACGATGGCAAATCACATGGGCGATGCGGAGTCGCGTGTCGCAGTGCTGGTGGACTGCGACAACACCAGCCCTGAGATTTTGGAGTACGCGCTGCGCGTTGTGGCGCAGTTTGGTCGTGTAGTTCTGCGCAGGGGCTATGGCAACCATAGTACGTTGGCCAACAAGTGGCAGGAAGCGCTGGTGCGCCTGGCGTTCACTCCATGCCTGCAGTACCAGTACGCGGCGGGAAAAAACACGTCCGACCTTGCTTTGGCGCTGGATGCCATGGAAGCGCTGTTCGACGGCCGCGCGACGACGTTCTGCATCGTCACCAGCGACTCTGATTTTGCCTATCTGTGCCGCAAGTTGCGAGAACGGGGCGCGACGGTGCATATCGTGGGTGAGGCCAAGTCGCCCGATGCGCTGCGCAACGCGAGCGACCAGTTCTTTGAATGGGTGAAACCTGCGCCGGAATCCGAGCTTACGGCAGCAGAGTCTGTCGCGCTCAAGCAACCCAGCAAGGCTGAGCTAGTCAAGCCAGCCCCCAAGCTGCGCCCCAAGTTCATTGTGGAAGCAGTCACGCTCTTGGCAGCAGACACCCCCGAAGGCAACGTGAGCGTAGGAGGGTTGGGTTCCTACCTCAAGCGCGCGGATCCGTCGTTTTCTCCCAAGAGCTATGGTCACTCAGGACTGCTCGACATGCTCAAGACCTACGACTTGTTGAAGGTCCAACAAGAGACAGGAGGGCACTGGACTGCCCGACTAACGGAGAAGCCAACGGTGTAAAAGCCACGCGAACCATGAAAATCGAAAATGGCGTTTTCGATTTTCATGGTGAATCGTTTTCGTCAAACGTCGATGTTTCCAGCGCGCAAGGCGTTGGTTTCAATGAAGTCCCGGCGCGGTTCCACCTCATCGCCCATCAGCATCGTGAACACGCGGTCGGCCTCGATCGCATCGTCGATCTGCACGCGCAGCAGGCGGCGCACGTTGGGGTCCATTGTCGTTTCCCACAACTGCTCGGGGTTCATTTCGCCCAGGCCCTTGTAGCGCTGGCGGCTGGTGGTGCGTTCTGCTTCGCTGATCAGCCACTTCATGGCCTGGCGGAAGTCGCTGACCTTTTCTTCCTTCTGCTTGTCGCCTTCGCCACGCATTACCTTGGCGCCTTCGGCCAGCAGGCCGCGGAAGGTTTCGGCGGCTTCGGCCAGGGCGGCGTAGTCGGCGCCGTGCACGAAGTCTTGCGTGATGACGCTGCTCTTGATGTTGCCGTGGTGGCGGCGGCTGATGCGCAGCAGGGGCTTGTCGGTGCGGGCGTCGAATTCACCGGCCACTTCGGCGGGCGCGCCGGTGGTGTTCAACTCGCGCAGCTTGGCTTGCAGGGCCACGGCGCTGGCTTCGGCGTCTTGCACGGTGTCGAGCTTGAGGCTCACGCCGTCGGCAATCGCACGCAGGGCTTCGGCGTCCATGAAGTTGCCCAGGCGGGCGATGACACTTTCAGCGATCTGGTGTTTGCGCGCCAGCTCGGCCAGGGTCTCGCCGGTCAGCGTTTGTGGGTTGGCGCCGCCGGTGGTCACGCTGGCGTGGTTCAGCGCAATGCGCAGCAGGAAGCTGTCGAGCGCAGGGCCGTCCTTGAGGTACAGCTCTTCCTTGCCTGCCTTGACCTTGTACAGCGGTGGCTGGGCAATGTAGATGTGGCCGCGCTCGACCAGTTCGGGCATCTGGCGGTAGAAGAAGGTGAGCAGCAGGGTGCGGATGTGGGCGCCGTCCACGTCGGCGTCGGTCATGATGATGATGCGGTGGTAGCGCAGCTTGGCCACATCAAAGTCGTCGCCGCCCGTCGTGCCACCGGCCTTGCCGATGCCGGTGCCGAGAGCCGTGATCAGAGTCAGGATTTCGTTGCTGGTGAGCAGCTTTTCGTAGCGGGCTTTTTCCACGTTCAGGATCTTGCCGCGCAGGGGCAGGATGGCCTGGAATTTGCGGTCGCGGCCCTGCTTGGCAGAGCCACCGGCGGAGTCACCCTCGACGATGTAGATCTCGCACATCGCCGGGTCTTTTTCCTGGCAGTCGGCCAGTTTGCCGGGCAGGCCCATGCCGTCGAGCACGCCCTTGCGGCGGGTCATTTCGCGGGCCTTGCGGGCGGCTTCGCGGGCCTTGGCGGCTTCGACGATCTTGCCGCAGATGATCTTGGCGTCGTTGGGCTTTTCCTGCAGGTAGTCGGTGAGCAGCTTGCCCACGATGTCTTCGACCGGCGCGCGCACTTCGCTCGACACCAGCTTGTCTTTGGTCTGGCTGCTGAACTTGGGTTCGGGCACCTTCACGCTGAGCACGCAGCACAGGCCTTCGCGCATGTCGTCGCCGGTGACTTCGACCTTGGCCTTCTTGGCCAGCTCGTTTTCTTCGATGTACTTGTTGATGACGCGGGTCATCGCGGCGCGCAGGCCTGTCAGGTGGGTGCCGCCGTCACGCTGGGGGATGTTGTTGGTGAAGCACAGCACCTGCTCGGTGTAGGCGCTGTTCCACTGCATGGCCACTTCCACGCCGATGTGCGTGCCGGGGATGCCGCCGTAGCTCTCGGCCGGGCGTTCGCCTGCGGCGTAGAACGAGGTGGGGTGCAGAACGGTCTTGCCCTTGTTGATGAATTCGACAAAGCCGCGCACGCCACCGGCGCCCGAGAAGTCGTCTTCCTTGCCGCTGCGCTCGTCCTTGAGGCGAATGCGCACGCCGTTGTTCAAAAACGAGAGTTCGCGCAGGCGCTTGGCCAGGATCTCGTAGTGGAAGTCGTTGTTCTCTTTGAAGATTTCCGTGTCGGGCAGGAAGTGCACTTCGGTGCCGCGCTTGTCGGTCTCGCCAGTCACCTTCATGGGGCTGACTTCAAAGCCGTCCACGGTGTCGAGCAGGCGGTTTTGCACAACGCCGCGCGCAAATTCGAGCTGGTGCACCTTGCCTTCACGGCGCACCGTCAGGCGCAGCCATTTGGAAAGGGCGTTCACGCAGCTCACGCCCACGCCGTGCAAGCCGCCCGACACCTTGTAGCTGTTCTGGTTGAACTTGCCGCCCGCGTGCAGTTCGGTCAGGGCGATTTCTGCCGCCGAGCGTTTGGGCTCGTGCTTGTCGTCCATCTTCACGCCGGTGGGGATGCCACGGCCGTTGTCGGTCACGCTAATGGAGTTGTCGGTGTGGATGGTGACGACGATGTCGTCGCAGTGGCCGGCCAGGGCTTCGTCGATGGAGTTGTCGACCACCTCGAACACCAGGTGGTGCAGGCCGGTGCCGTCGCTCGTGTCGCCGATGTACATGCCGGGGCGCTTGCGCACGGCCTCCAGGCCCTCAAGGATGGTGATGGCGCCTTCGCCATAGCTCTCGCTGGCCCCTGCCTGGTTGGTGTCGATCTTGGTGAGTGTGGGCTCAACATGGCCGGAGACGCCGGTGGCTTCGGGCTCGGAAGGAATGTTGTCAACGGTCATGGTGGGCCTTGGAATCCGTGGAGACTTTGGGGGTCTCGCAATTGGTCAATAAGAGTCAAATCAGCTTCTAGGGCAGGTGGGATAAGCGCTAGCAGCTACAAATTAAATAGCAATTTCGGTGGCTTGCAAAAGGGGATACGGCACCCGAAGGTGCCGCATCACGCATGGCGCGCCGGTCAAATGCGCATGGGCATCACCACGTATTTGAAGGTGTCGTTGTCGGGGATGGTCATCAGCGCCGAGCTGTTGCCGTCTTGCAGGTCGATCTTGACCATGTCCTGGCCCATGTTGGCCAGGGCGTCGATGAGATAGGTCACGTTGAAACCGATCTCGATGGTGTCGCCGCCGTAGTCGATGTCGAGCTCGTCCACCGCTTCTTCCTGCTCGGCGTTGTTGGACGCCACGCGCAGGGTGCCGGGCTCGATGTTCAAGCGCACGCCCTTGAACTTGTCGCTGGTCATGATGGCGGTGCGCTGCAGGCTGGCCAGCAGCGGCGCGCGGCCCAGGGTCACGCTGTTTTGGTGGTTCTTGGGGATGACGCGGTTGTAGTCGGGGAACTTGCCTTCGACCAGCTTGGTCACGAACTCCATGCCGCCAAAGGTGAACTTGGCCTGGTTGTTGGCAAACTGCATCTCGATGTGCGGCTGATTCTCGCCACCCGCATCACTCAGCAGGCGCTGCAATTCGATCACGGTTTTGCGCGGCAGGATGACTTCCTGCTTGGGCACTTCCACATCCAGCGTGGCGCTGGCAAAGGCCAGGCGGTGGCCGTCGGTGGCGACCAGGCTCAGGGTCTTGCCCTCGGCCACAAACAGAATGCCGTTGAGGTAGTAGCGAATGTCCTGCACCGCCATGGCAAACGACACCTGGCCCAGCAGGTCCTTCAGCGTCTTTTGTGGCACGGCAAACACGGGGCCGAAGGCGGCAGATTCCTGCACCAGCGGGAAGTCTTCGGCGGGCAGGCTTTGCAAGGTGAAGCGGCTCTTGCCGCCCTTCAGGATCAGTTTGGACTGCTGCGACTCCAGGCTGACGGTCTGGTCACCGGGCATGGTCTTCAAGATGTCGATGAGCTTGCGTGCGCCCACGGTGGTGGTGAAGTCGCCCGTGTCGCCACCCAGTTCGGCCGTGGTGCGGATCTGGATTTCGAGGTCGCTGGTGGTCAGCTGCAGCGCATTGCCGGTTTTGCGGATCAGCACGTTGGCCAGGATGGGCAGCGTGTGCCGACGCTCCACGATGCCCGCCACGGACTGGAGTACCGCGAGAACCTTATCTTGTGTTGCCTTCAGGACGATCATGTCATCAACCTCTTGTGGTTTTTAGGACGGTGCTTGGACAGCAGCGGCGCCGGTCGCGCCTCCCCGTGCTGCACAGCACGCCATTTTGCCCTTGAACAGGGGCAGCAAAGTGTTTGTAGTGGGCGTGGTTTGCACGGAGGCGTCAGCCTTTGAGCGTCTGCTCCAGCACATGCAGCTGCTGGTTCAGCTCTGTCAGCTGCTGGCGCTCCGCAGAAATCTTGCGAACCGCATGCAACACGGTGGTGTGGTCGCGCCCGCCGAACAATTCTCCAATTTCTGGAAGGCTTTTTTGCGTCAGCTCCTTGGCCAGGTACATCGCAATCTGGCGTGGCCGCGCAATGCTGGCCGGGCGCTTCTTGCTGTACATGTCGGCGACCTTGATCTTGTAGTAGTCGGCCACCGTTTTTTGAATGTTTTCCACAGAAATTTGCCGGTTCTGAATGGACAGCAGATCTCTGAGCGCTTCGCGCGCCAGCTGGATCGAAATTTCCTTCTGGTTGAAGCGCGAATACGCCAGGATTTTGCGCAGCGCACCTTCCAGTTCGCGCACGTTGGAGCGCACGTTCTTGGCCACGAAGAAGGCGACTTCCTCGGGCATCTCCGTGCCTTCAACGCGCGCCTTGTTGATCAGGATGGCCACGCGCATTTCCAGCTCGGGCGGCTCAATCGCCACCGTCAGGCCCGAATCAAAGCGCGACACCAGCCGCTCGTGAATGTTGGCCAAGCCCTTCGGATACGTATCCGAAGTCATCACGATGTGGCTCTTTTTGGCCAGCAGGGCTTCAAAGGCGTTGAAGAACTCTTCCTGCGTGCGATCCTTGTTGGCAAAGAACTGCACGTCGTCGATCAGCAGCAGATCGAGCGAGTGGTAACGCTCTTTGAACTCGTCAAAGGTGCGGCGCTGGTAGGCCTTGACCACGTCGGACACGAACTGTTCGGCGTGGATGTAGAGGATCTTGGCGTCGGGCTTGTCTTGCAGCAGGCGGTTGCCCACAGCGTGCACCAAGTGGGTCTTGCCCAGGCCCACACCGCCGTAGATGAACAGGGGGTTGTACAGGTGCCCAGGCATGCCTGCGACGTGCATTGCTGCAGAGCGCGCCATGCGGTTGGCCGTGCCTTCCACCAGGGTTTCAAACGTGAGTGCGGGGTTCAGCCGGTTGCGGAAAGCGCCTGCGCTGCTGTCATCGCCGCCTCCATTGTTGGCCCCGGGCGTGCTTTGCCCGCCTTGTCCGTGGGTGGTGTCAGAGGCTTGGCTGGAGGATGGTGCTGCGCGCTGGTCTTGGGGCTGCGATGCCGGGCGCACGTAGGTGCGGGTGACGGCTTCGCGCTGGGCAATGGCCAGCTCCAGCGTGACTGGCTGGCCATACAAGCCTTCGAGCAATGCGGCGATGCGGCCTGCGTACTGGGCACGGATCCAGTCGAGTTTGAAACGGTTGGCCACCAGCAAGGTGACCTTGGAAAAATCTTCCGCCACCTGGGCCACCAGCGGCTTGATCCAGGTGTTGAATTGCTGCTCAGGAAGGTCTTGGGCCAGCTGTTCCACGCACGCCTGCCACAGGCCTTGTCCGGCATCTGAGCCTGAGGGTGCGTTGGGATTGCGGTGAGGTTCCTCGGTCATTGCAAGAAGTGTTTTTATTGTGGATAGGAGGAACGGGAAGAGGGGTGCGATTGTAGCTTGTCAAGGAGTTATCCACAATTTGCCGGGCGGTGACTTGGGGGCTGCGCTACGGGGCTTTGTGGGCCATGTTGAGTCCGCGAAGGGCCTTCATGCGACGGCCAGCAAGTGCGGGAATCGAATGGAAATTCCACTGACCCCCTATGGCTGGAGGGAAGGAAAATTGCCAGGGGCATTGCCAGAACCCAAAGAGGCTGCGATAATTTTGGGTTTCCCTGAATGTGTTCAGGGTGATTTGACCCGGCGCGCCGTTATTTCTGCCCCAGAGGTCTGTGCACACCGCACTGCAATCGCAGCTGCCGGGCACGGGTTTGAGGGGGTTCAAGAGCAGCAGTCCGGAACTGAACCTCAAGGAATAGCAACATGAAACGTACTTACCAGCCTTCCAAGACCCGTCGCGCCCGCACCCACGGCTTCCTCGTTCGCATGAAGACCCGCGGTGGCCGCGCTGTGATCAACGCACGCCGCGCCAAGGGCCGTAAGCGCCTGGCTGTCTAAGGCCAAACCACCCACCGGCCTGCTCCCCGGTTTGTACCGTCAGGTCCTGAACGGGGTGCTCGCATGCAACGGCTGAAAACCCGTCCGCAGTTCCAGGCAGCCATGGCGGGGGGCACTGTCTCCCGTACAGCGCATTTTGCGTTGCACCGCCTGGCACTCACTGCCAGCGACGTGCCAGTGGTTTCCGCGCCACCTTCAGGGCCCGGTTCTTTGCTTTTAGAGCAAGGACCGCAGGCCCTGTTTGGCGTTTCTGGCGTTTGGCTGGGCGCTATGGTGCCCAAGCGTTGGGCCCGCCGTGCCGTCACGCGCAACACCATCAAGCGGCAGATTTACGCGGTGGGTGCTTTGTTCGAAGCCCGTTTGCCGCAGGCCGCCCATGTGGTGCGCCTGCGCACGGCGTTTGACCGCAAGCAATTCGCCAGCGCCAGCTCGGACCAGCTCAAGCAGGCTGTGCGCGCTGAACTTTTGCAATTGTTTGGTCAGGCAGCCAAGCGTCCGCCGGTTGCTGGCAGCAGTGCACAGCGGGACACCACGGCAGAGACTGCGCCATGATGCGAGCCCTGCTGATCGGTGTGGTCAAAGGCTATCGGCTGATACTCAGTCCCTGGCTGGGATCTGCCTGCCGGTTTGAGCCCACCTGCTCAGCGTATTCTTTGCAAGCCTTGCAGCAGCATGGCGCTGCTGCTGGCAGTTACCTCACGCTGCGCAGGCTGGTACGCTGCCACCCTTGGTGTGACGGCGGCTGCGATCCCGTGCCTGCGGAATTACCGCGTGGCATGCGATTGTTTTCGCGGCTGAACCCTTCCAACACCCAACCATCTTCACCAAAGAAGTCTTCATGAACGACATTCGCCGCACCATCTTGTGGGTGATTTTTGGCTTTTCCATGGTTTTGCTGTGGGACAAATGGCAATTGCACAACGGCAACAAGGCCACATTCTTCCCGTCGCCTGCCGCGGTGGGAGCCGCAGCCCCGGCAGCCGGAGCCTCGGCGCCGCTGGCCGGTGCAGCCAGCGTGCCAGCTTCCACCGCGCCTGCAGTCGCGTCCATCGGCGCCTCGGCCGTTCCCGGAACGCCTGCGCCAGCAGCTCCTGCAGCGCGTGAAAAAATCGAAGTCACCACCGACGTCTACCGCTTGACGTTTGACGGCGAAGGCGGCTCGCTCACGCACGCTGAGTTGTTGAAGCACGCGGACATGACCGACAAGGCGAAGAACTTTGTGCTGTTTGACGAGAGCACACAGCGCGTCTACGTCGCACAAACGGGCCTGATCGGTGGCAGCTTCCCCACCCACAAAACGGTGATGACTGCCGTGCCTGGCCCCCGTGCTCTCAAGGACGGTGAAAACGAGCTGACCATTCGCTTTGAATCGCCTGAGCAAGGCGGCGTCAAGCTGGTCAAGACCTGGACGCTCAAGCGTGGCGCTTACGACATCGCCGTCAAGCATGAAGTGGTGAACGTGGGCAGCTCCGCAGTTTCGCCACAGCTGTATCTGCAACTGGTGCGCGATGGCAACAAGCCGCCAGGAGAGTCTTCGTTCTACTCCACCTTCACAGGCCCTGCGGTGTACACCGATGCCAAGAAGTACCAGAAGATCGAGTTCAAGGACATCGAAAACGGCAAGGTGGACATTCCCAAGGAGTCCCCCAACGGTTATGTAGCCATGGTGCAGCATTACTTCGCCAGCGCCTGGCTGCTGGCTGATGGCGTGCAACGTGAGCTGTTCACCCGCAAGGTGAGCGATAACCTGTACTCGGTCGGCATGATCACGCCACTGGGCAACATCGACCCCGGCACGACCAAGGCGGTGGATGCCCGCCTGTTTGCAGGCCCCCAGGTCGAAACCATGCTGGAGAAGCTCTCCACAGGCCTGGATCTGGTCAAGGACTATGGCTGGCTGGCCATTCTGTCCAAGCCGCTGTACTGGCTGCTCGACCAGCTGCACAAGCTGCTGGGCAACTGGGGCTGGTCCATCGTGGCCCTGGTGCTGTTGCTCAAGATAGCCTTCTATTGGCTCAATGCCAAGGCTTACGCCAGCATGGCCAAGATGAAGGCCATCAATCCCAAGATCATGGAGTTGCGAGAGCGCCTGAAGGACAAGCCGCAGCAGATGCAGCAAGAGATGATGCGCATCTACCGTGAGGAGAAGGTCAACCCCATGGGTGGCTGTTTCCCCATCATGATCCAGATCCCGGTGTTCATCGCCTTGTACTGGGTGCTGCTGTCCAGCGTGGAAATGCGCAATGCGCCCTGGATTGGCTGGATCCACGACCTGTCGGCTCCCGATCCATTTTTCATCCTGCCGCTGCTGATGACGCTGTCGTCGCTGCTGCAGACCGCCCTGAACCCTGCGCCGCCAGACCCGATGCAGGCCAAGATGATGTGGTTCATGCCACTGATCTTCAGCGTGATGTTCTTCTTCTTCCCCGCCGGCCTGGTGCTGTACTGGCTGACGAACAACATCCTGTCGATTGCCCAGCAGTGGATCATCAACACCCGCATGGGCGTGCCACCGCAGTTCAACCTGCCCAAGTTCAAGTGATCCTTTGTTGATCGCGAGAATGCGTTCTCAGAACCTCCAAGGCCGCGCAAGCGGCCTTTTTCATTCCCGAAGGGCCTGCCGTACCGCGATGGCAAGGGCCTGTCTTGTGTAAAGTGCCTGCCATGCTTGCCCGTCACGTTGATCCCATCGTCGCCATTGCCACCGCTCCCGGCCGGGGGGCTGTGGGCATTGTCCGCGTCTCTGGCAAAGGCTTGGCGCCTCTGGTGAAGGCGTTGTGCGGGCGAGCATTACGCCCGCGCGAGGCCACCTACCTGCCGTTTCGTGATGCGCAGGGCCAAGCCATAGACCAGGGGCTGGCCCTGTACTTCCCGGCACCCCACTCCTACACCGGTGAGGACGTGCTGGAGTTGCAGGCCCATGGCGGGCCGGTGGTGCTTCAGTTGCTGCTGGCGCGCTGCCTGGAAGCAGCGCAAGGCACCGCGAGCGCAAGCCCGGTGCTGCCGGGGCTGCGCGTGGCGCAGCCAGGCGAGTTCACCGAGCGGGCATTTTTGAACGACAAGATCGACCTGGCCCAGGCCGAGGCAATTGCCGACTTGATTGACGCCAGCACCGAGGCTGCAGCGCGCAGCGCCAGCCGGTCTTTGACCGGCGCGTTTTCGCACGAGATTCACGCATTGCGCGATGCACTGATCCACCTGCGCATGCTGGTGGAGGCCACGCTGGACTTCCCGGAAGAAGACATTGACTTCCTGGAGAAAGCCGACGCCCGAGGCCAGCTAGAGCGCCTGCAGGCCACATTGGCTCAAGTGCGCCAGCGTGCGCAGCAGGGCGCTTTGCTGCGCGAAGGAATCAAGGTGGTCATTGCCGGCCAGCCAAACGCGGGCAAGAGTTCGCTGCTGAACGCGCTGGCGGGGGCTGAGCTCGCCATCGTCACCCCCATCGCGGGCACGACCCGCGACAAGGTGCAGCAGACCATCCAGATCGAAGGCGTTCCGCTGCATGTGATTGACACCGCAGGCCTGCGCGACAGCGATGACGAGGTGGAGCGCATCGGCATCGCCCGTGCATGGTCAGAGATTGAGGGGGCGGACGCCGTTCTCTTCTTGCATGACTTGTCGCGCATGGACCAGCCTGACTATTTGGCTGCAGATGCGGCCGTGGCGGCTTCCATGCAGCAAAAGATTCCGGCTTCCGTCCCGGTGATCGATGTGTGGAACAAGACCGATTGCACCAGTACCGCCGTGGCGGATGCGGCTGGCTCTGGGGCTGTGAATCGACGTTCGGTTCGAATTTCTGCGCGCACGGGCGATGGCCTGGAAGCCCTGCGGCGCATACTGCTAGAAGTCGCTGGCTGGCAGTCGGCGCCTGAGGGGGTCTACATCGCGCGCGCGCGCCACGTGCAGGCGCTGGCGCAGGTGGACGCCCATCTGGCGCAAGCGTCAGCCCAGTTGCTCATTTCCTCGCCTGCCCTGGATTTGCTGGCAGAAGAGTTGCGGCTGGCCCAGAACGCCTTGGGGGCGATCACCGGAGAGTTCTCCTCCGACGATCTGCTGGGCGTGATCTTCTCCAGCTTTTGCATTGGCAAGTAGCGCTCTCCACCGGGCAGCTTCTTTGTAAAGGGACGTAAGCGGTGCTTGTGTCTACTCTGTAACGCAGGTACTTTCAGACCCACTATGAATGCCCTAATGTCTACATCCCCTCGCGTTGATCTGCGCGGCCTGATTGATGCCATCGCCCAAGCCAGCGCAGACGATGCCATGACCAACCCTTTGTCGCCTGCGCAGTGGGAGGTGGTTGCACCTTACCTGCAGCCCACGGTGTTCCCGGCGAGCCACACCGTGTTCAGCCAGGGAGCGCAAGACCGCACCCTGTATCTGGTGGAAAGCGGCACCCTGAGCGTGCACTACCAGGACGAAAAAGAACGTTTGCGCCTGGCCGTGGTGGGCCCTGGCTCGGTGGTGGGCGAAGGTGCATTCTTCTCGCACCGCCCACGCTCTGCCACCGTGCAGACCAGCGCGCCGAGCAAGCTGTGGGCACTGCACGCCTTGCGCTTCACCGAGCTGGCCAATCGCCAGCCAGCCGTTGCTTTGGCGTTGACGATGGCGGTGGGGTCTGTTTTGGCCAAACGCCTGGGCAACCGCAAGCGCCGCGTTGCCGCCACCTGACATTACCGACGCTGATGGCGTTGCTGCCGAGGCAAAGTAACCAAGCTGTTTGTACCCCCAATTACACTCGCACCGGATTGATCACGAGCGCCCCTTCGAAGAAAGCAAGCCATGTCTCTGTTCAGTTGGTTCAGTCGCAAACCTGCACCACCCAAGGCCAAACCTCGCAGTGCGGGGGCTGAACCATCCGGTTTGTTGAATGCCGATGCCACCGTACCTCTGGCTCCGGGGCGGCCAGGGCAGCCTCTGCTTCAGCCCGTCCCACCAGAACACGCGGCCAACCGCAAGAACGAGCGCATGGAGCGCCGTGAATTGCTCTACACCGTGGTGCGCGATGCCATGGTGCGTGCGGGCGTGCTGTCGGCCAGCTATAAGTTCAAGGTCTTGTCGCTGGATCAGCGGGGTCGCCAGTTTCTGGTGATGATGGATTTGGCCCGCGAGTACGGCGGTGAGACCGCCCGTTTGAGCGAGATCGAGGCGCTGATTGCCCAGACAGCCAAGACCCGTTATGACATTCTGGTCACTGCGGTCTATTGGCGCATCAATGACCATGTGGCCGTGGGCCTGCCGCAAAAGGGCATCACCCCCACGCCGGTGCCGTCTGCTGCCGCGCCACAAGTCGTCGCGCGCAATCCGGTGCCAGCGCCCGTCCCAGCAGCACCCGCACCGGTGGCCGCGCCAGCATCGTCGCTGCTGTTCCCTGCCGAGCCCGCTGCCCGTTTCCCCACCACGCCCACGGCGCTTGGCCGTACGCCCTCGGGTACCACTGCGCCCGCCCCGCTGCTGCCCGCGTCCAACACCGGTCCCGCTCCTTTGGCGCCCGCCAGTGGGCCAGCGCAGTTTGAGCCGATCGAGGCTGACGAGGTGGCCGCCTTCAAGCGAGCACTGGCCGACGCTGCGGGCCGTGCGCCGGTAGCGCCTGCGGCCGCTGCGCGCCCCGGTGTGGCCGTGCGCTCAGGCCCCTTGCTGCCTCCGTCCCATTCCACTGATTTTGCAGACACGGAAATGCCGGGATCGGATGGGCAGAGTACCGCGCTGAGCACCACCCAGTACGGTGAGTTGAACTGAACGACTGCGTTCCTTGCCCGCTGTGCTGGTAAAAAAGGGAGCCCGTGGGCTCAATGCCAGTAAGTTAAGCAAAGGCCCTTCGGGGTCTTTGTTGTTTGTACAGTGCAGGCTTGATCAATTGAGCTTTGGCCATAGAGGTCAAGCGATAGCCAATGCTGCTGCAAGAGTACCTGAACGATACCCATGAGTTTGCGAGCCCCGAACAATGGGGTGTCGTTCAAAGCAACATACCCCAGCAGTGGATTGAACAGGCCTTGCAGATGACGGGTGTAGCCACGCTGCGCAAGCGGCGACTGCCCATGGAGCAGGCACTTTGGCTGGTATTGGGTGTGGCCTTGCTTAGAGACCGCTCCATCGTGAACGTGGCCGAGGTACTGGAGCTGGCACTGCCTGGGCAGCACAATGAACCCATCAGCTCCAGCGCGCTGAGCCAGGCGCGCCAACGGCTGGGCAGTGAGCCCCTGCAATGGCTGTTTCGCCACACTGCTGCCCATTGGGCGCACCAGCAGGCCGCTCGCCACCGCTGGCAAGGCTTGGCGCTGTACGCATTGGATGGCGTGGTCTGGCGTACCCCCGACACACAAGACAACCGCCAGCACTTTGGTTGCCAGCGCAACCACGCAGACCACCAAAGTCCCTTCCCCCTGGTGCGCATGGCCTGCTTGCTCGATGCCAGAGCTCGTTTATTGGTAGATGCCAGCCTGGATGCCTACGACACCAGTGAGTACGCATTGGCTGAACGCTTGTGGCCGAAGTTGCCGCCTGACTCGCTGGTGATTGTGGACAAAGGGTTTTACTCGGCAAGTCTGCTGTGGCCGCTGCAACACCGCCAGGGACGTCACTGGCTGATCCCTGCGCGTGCCGGACTCAGGGGCGAGGTGGTGCAAACGCATGGCCCTGGCGATGTGAGCTTGCGCATGAAGGTCTCGCCCCAAGCTCGCAAGAAAGACCCCGGCTTGCCGCTCACGTGGGAGGTGCGCGCCATCACCCGTGAACTCGATGGCAAACCCAGAACCTTGTTCACGTCCCTGATGGATCCGGCACGCTACAAGGCCGAGGAGGTGTTCGCGCTGTACCACGAACGCTGGGAGATTGAGCTGGCCTATGGAGAGATGAAGACGGACATGCTGGGCCAGGCGATGACGTTGCGCAGCCAGCAACCCGATGGGGTCAAGCAAGAGCTGTGGGCAACCTTGTTGATGTACAACCTGATCCGCTTGGAGATCACGCGCATCGCAGACGAGGCCAAAGTGCAGCCCTGTCGCATCAGCTTCATCACGGCGCTGCGCTACATCGTGGATGAGTGGCTGTGGAGTTCAGGATCACACACCCCTGGGGCCATCCCGGCCAAGCTTGCGGCCATGAGAAAGAACATCCGCCGCTTCGTGCTGCCGCCTCGCAGATCCCACAGGCGGTATCCGCGTGAGGTTCGTATGACCAAGACCCAGTATCCCGTCAAAAAAATGCCGCTCAGACTTAACTGAGCGGCATTGGCCCCAGGGGGCGGTTGCTGTGCGAATGCCAATCAGGCAGTGGCGTCAGACTTGCAACTCACGCTTTACAGCTTCGTGGTGGTGGTCTTGCAGGCGATCCTTGTGGCGCACCACTTGGCGGTCCAGCTTGTCTACGAGTTCATCCACAGCAGCGTACAGGTCTGAATGGGCGCTTTCTGCAAACAAATCGTTGCCTTTGACATGGATGTTGCATTCAGCACGTTGGCGCTTTTCCTTCTCCTTCTGTTTCTCTACTGTCAGCAGTACCTTGACGTCCACCACCTGGTCAAAGTGGCGAGTGATCCGATCGAGCTTGGTGGTGACGTAATTGCGCAAGGCAGGGGTAACTTCGAGGTGGTGCCCGCTGATCGTCAGATTCATAAATAGGTCTCCTGTGCTCTCGGTGAAACATATGCCGCACTGGATCAGAGTGGCGGCCCGGCGAACTGGATGCATCCGTTGGCGTGAGTTCACTATGCCTCTGCACCGTCTGAAATGCAATCCCATTCCGCTGTGCTGTGCCGGGTTATCAGGCCCAAGGTGCCAAACGCCAAAAAACCCCGCACAATGCTGAAGTCGGATCAAAACTGCACCGCCCACCGACCACTCGCGTCGTCACGCACCATCTCCCCCCGACACCCCACCCCGCACAGACCGCGCGCCACTGCAGCCGCTAGAGCAGGCAAGCCGCGTAAAATCTGGCCGCTTGTGATGCCAGCCCTCTGGGCGCCCGCAAGCTTGCCTTGCCTTCGTACGCCACGTTCCTGGCGCGTTGATTGCCACCATCGAAACCATGACCCAGCCCAGCAACCCCGCCCTGCACACCTCTGCCCTCACATCGCTGCCCCTGCTGGCTCGCGGCAAGGTGCGTGACAACTACGCCGTGGGCGACGACCGCATCCTCATGGTCGCCAGCGACCGCCTCTCGGCCTTTGACGTGATCATGGGCGAGCCCATCCCCGGCAAGGGCGAGCTGCTCACGCAGATGGCCCTGTTCTGGTTCGACAAGCTCGGCCACATCTGCCCCAACCACCTGACAGGCGATGCCCCGGAAAGCGTGGTCAAGCCCGAGGAAGTGGCCCAGGTGCGCGGCCGCTCGATGCTGGTGCAGCGCTTGAAGCCCATCCCGGTGGAGGCCGTGGTGCGCGGCTACCTGGCTGGCAGCGGCTGGAAGGAATACCAGGAAAGCCGCTCGGTCTGCGGCGTGCCGCTGCCCGAAGGCCTGACCAACGCGGCCAAGCTACCCGAGCCCATCTACACGCCCGCTGCCAAGGCAGCCGTGGGTGAGCACGACGAGAACATCACCTTCGAGCGCACCGTGGAGATGATTGGCCTGGACCTGGCCACCCGCATCCGCGACCTGAGCATCGCCATCTACAAGGCAGCGGCCGAGATTGCGCTGACCAAGGGCATGATCATTGCCGACACCAAGTTCGAGTTTGGCCTGGCCCCCGATGGCACGCTGGTGCTGATGGACGAGGTGCTCACGCCCGACAGCTCCCGCTACTGGCCCGTGGAAGGCTACGAAGCCGCCCTGGCCGCTGGTGCCAACCCCCCCAGCTACGACAAGCAGTTCGTGCGCGACTGGCTGGAGCAGGCCAAAGTGAACGGCAAGCCCTGGGACAAGACCGCCCCCGCGCCACGCCTGCCCCAGGAAGTGATCGCAAAAACGGCGGCCAAGTACCGCGAGGCGCTGGAGCGCCTCACCGCCTGACACTCATTAATTGATAGCATCTTGCGCTTTACTGGCGTGACTTCGTGGCCGATTTCTATTGGAATATAGCTACCAACAAGCGCCAGCCGCTTCTGATTTCATAGCACCAGCGCGCTGAAACCCGGCAACAAAAAAAGGAGGCGATGCCTCCTTTTTTTGTGAGCGCGCGGGCCAGACCGCAGGGGCTCAGTTCAGCGCCATGCTGAGCTTGCGACGGTAGGCGTTGAGCATGGCCGTGGTTTCGTCCTGCTCCACGGTGGTTTTGCCCACCAGTTCAATGCCTGCAGCCGTTTTGCCAGCCGCGGTGGGGTCAGGCTTGGGCTGGGGCGGAGTGAGCAGCTCCAGAATGGCCACATAGGTCTTGCGCGGCGCCTCGGCGTTCCAGGTCTTGTCGCGCATGATGATTTCCAGCAGCTCTTCCATGGCCGCCGCCCATTCGCCCTCGGCCATGAGCACGCGGGCCTTGGCAAAGCGGGTGTCGAAGTCGCGCTTGTTCTGGGCAATCAGGGCGTCAAATTGCTCCAGCGGCCAGTTGCCCCGGTCATCGTTCTGCACGAACTGCAGGGCATCGAGCCAGCGCCACAGCGCATCGAAGCGCAGCGGCTGGGGAATGCGCTTGAGGGGTTCCTGCAGCAGGGCGTCGGCCTCTTCGTAGCCGCCGGTGGCAATCAGCAGGCGCACGTAGTCAAAGCGGGCGTCGTCGTTGGTGGGGTCTGCGGCCAGGGCATCAGCCATCTTGGAAAGCGCCGCCTGGGTGTCGCCAGACTCCAGCAGTTCGTGGGCCTCGTCCACATCGGCCTCGGCCTCCAGCGCACCCTCGCTGGGCACATGCTTGTCGAGGAAGGCCCGCACCTGGCCCTCGGGTTGTGCGCCCATGAATCCGTCCACGGGCTGGCCGTTCTTGAGCAGCACGCAGGTGGGAATGCTGCGGATGCCGAACATGCCCGCCAGTTGCTGCTGCTGGTCCGAGTCGATCTTGGCCAGCTTGAAGCGGCCGGCGTATTCCACTTCGAGCTTTTCCAGCACCGGGCCCAGCGACTTGCAGGGGCCGCACCAAGGCGCCCAGAAGTCCACCAGCACGGGCACGGTCATCGAGGCGGCAACCACCTCGGTTTCAAAATTCTCTACGGTGATGTCGATCATGGGCAAAAAGCGGGCCGGCAGGGCAATGCCGCTCAGTTAAGTCTGAGCGGCATTTTTTTGACGGGATACTGGGTCTTGGTCATACGAACCTCACGCGGATACCGCCTGTGGGATCTGCGAGGCGGCAGCACGAAGCGGCGGATGTTCTTTCTCATGGCCGCAAGCTTGGCCGGGATGGCCCCAGGGGTGTGTGATCCTGAACTCCACAGCCACTCATCCACGATGTAGCGCAGCGCCGTGATGAAGCTGATGCGACAGGGCTGCACTTTGGCCTCGTCTGCGATGCGCGTGATCTCCAAGCGGATCAGGTTGTACATCAACAAGGTTGCCCACAGCTCTTGCTTGACCCCATCGGGTTGCTGGCTGCGCAACGTCATCGCCTGGCCCAGCATGTCCGTCTTCATCTCTCCATAGGCCAGCTCAATCTCCCAGCGTTCGTGGTACAGCGCGAACACCTCCTCGGCCTTGTAGCGTGCCGGATCCATCAGGGACGTGAACAAGGTTCTGGGTTTGCCATCGAGTTCACGGGTGATGGCGCGCACCTCCCACGTGAGCGGCAAGCCGGGGTCTTTCTTGCGAGCTTGGGGCGAGACCTTCATGCGCAAGCTCACATCGCCAGGGCCATGCGTTTGCACCACCTCGCCCCTGAGTCCGGCACGCGCAGGGATCAGCCAGTGACGTCCCTGGCGGTGTTGCAGCGGCCACAGCAGACTTGCCGAGTAAAACCCTTTGTCCACAATCACCAGCGAGTCAGGCGGCAACTTCGGCCACAAGCGTTCAGCCAATGCGTACTCACTGGTGTCGTAGGCATCCAGGCTGGCATCTACCAATAAACGAGCTCTGGCATCGAGCAAGCAGGCCATGCGCACCAGGGGGAAGGGACTTTGGTGGTCTGCGTGGTTGCGCTGGCAACCAAAGTGCTGGCGGTTGTCTTGTGTGTCGGGGGTACGCCAGACCACGCCATCCAATGCGTACAGCGCCAAGCCTTGCCAGCGGTGGCGAGCGGCCTGCTGGTGCGCCCAATGGGCAGCAGTGTGGCGAAACAGCCATTGCAGGGGCTCACTGCCCAGCCGTTGGCGCGCCTGGCTCAGCGCGCTGGAGCTGATGGGTTCATTGTGCTGCCCAGGCAGTGCCAGCTCCAGTACCTCGGCCACGTTCACGATGGAGCGGTCTCTAAGCAAGGCCACACCCAATACCAGCCAAAGTGCCTGCTCCATGGGCAGTCGCCGCTTGCGCAGCGTGGCTACACCCGTCATCTGCAAGGCCTGTTCAATCCACTGCTGGGGTATGTTGCTTTGAACGACACCCCATTGTTCGGGGCTCGCAAACTCATGGGTATCGTTCAGGTACTCTTGCAGCAGCATTGGCTATCGCTTGACCTCTATGGCCAAAGCTCAATTGATCAAGCCTGCACTGTACAAACAACAAAGACCCCGAAGGGCCTTTGCTTAACTTACTGGCATTGGCCCGTGGGCTCCCTTTTTTATTAGTCGTGCTTCAGTGATGTGGCGAGGTGCTCAAGCCTTGGTGTCGAGCAACGCGCCCATCATCCGGTCATTGGTCTTGAGCACTTGCACATTGGCCTTGAAGGCATAAGTAGCGGCCATCTGCTCAACCGCGTCCTGTTCAAGGGCCGAGCCTTCCTGCGGCGACCGCTGCACGCTGGCTTGCACGCCAGCGCCGCCAGGGCTTTCGGTCTGCTCAACCACCTGGCGGCGAAAGCCGGGCGTGTTCAGGTTAGCGACGTTGTGTGCCGACGCATCCAGCCGCAACTGCGCTGCCTGCAGGCCGGAATTGCCAATCGATGAAAGACTTGCCACGGTGTGACTCGCAAAGGGTGGATTGAACCCGGATTGTCTGCCCCCTCACGGGCGCTGGCAAGCGGCTGCTGCACTAGCGCTGAGCGGCATGGGCACGGGCCAGGCAGTCCTGAAATGCTTGCGTGGCCCGCGAGGGGGTGGGAGAGCGCCGCACCATGCTCACGAACTTGCACTCGTAATGGAACTGGTCGGGCTGCACGGCCTGCATGCGGCCGGTGCGCTCAAAAGCTTCTGCGTAATGGTCTGGCAGAAAGCCGAGAAAACGGCCCGACAGGATCAGCGTGGCAATCGACTCCTGGTCAAACCCGGTGGCGGTGCGGGTCAGTTCTGCGCGGTGGCTCAGCTCCATGTTGGGCGAGTGGTAGCCCAGCCCGGCAAACGGATAGCTGCGCAGGCTGTCCCAATCCAGGGCCGGATGTTGCGCGCCATACAGGGGGTGGCCCGCACCGCAATACAGCAGCATGGTTTCGGTGAACAGGTCGGTGTAGATCAGGCTTTGGGAGCTGCGGTGGGCCGGGATGATGCCCACGTGGTAGCTGCCGTCCATCACGCCCCGCTCAATCGTGTTGATGGAGCCCACATGCAATTGCAGGTTGACCCCCGGTGCCTGCTCGGCAAAGGCCGCAATCGCTTCACTGATGCGCGCGGCCGGGTTGCTGGCGGTTTTGTCAAACACTGCCACCGCCAGTTGCCCCCCCATGCGCGAATGGATGTCGTCGATGCTGCTGCGAAACGCATCCACCGCGCTGAGCAGGCGCAGGGTCTCGTCATACACCCGCTGGCCCTCGGCCGTCAGGGCAAACCCCGCGCGCCCGCGCCGGCACAGCGTCAGGCCCAGCCGCGTTTCCAGGTCTTTCATGTGGCGGCTTACGGTGCTGGTGCCAATGTTCAATTCCAGCTCGGCCGCAGCCATGCCGCCGCACTCGGCCACGCTTTTGAAGACCTGCAGCAGGCGCAGGTCCATGTCGCTGAGCTGACCCAGCACGGCGCGGTGCTTGGCGGGGGCTGCCATGGGCAGTGCGGCGGGGGCTTTTACTTGCATAAATCCTCAAGTAAACATGGATATTGCTTCATTTGAGAGATTAACACCGCCCCCAACAATGGCGCTTCGTGACCACCGTGTCCGACCGTTTCTATTGCCAGGATATTGCCAGGAGAGAGCCATGAGCTTCGCCGTCACCGACCCTACCCCCACAGCCCCCGTGCGCACCGACGCCGCCTGGCTAGACGCCCACTGGATGCCCTACACCGGCAACCGCCAGTTCAAGGCCAACCCGCGCATGATCGTGGAGGGCAGCGGTGCCTACTACACCGACTCCGAAGGCCGCAAAATTTTCGACGGTCTCTCGGGCCTGTGGTGCGCGGGCCTGGGCCATGGCCGCCGCGAGATCGCCGAGGCCATCGGCAAGCAGGCGATGAAGCTCGATTACGCCCCCGCCTTCCAGTTTGGCCACCCGCTGTCGTTCGAGCTGGCCAACCGCGTGAAGGAACTGACACCCGCAGGGCTGGACTATGTGTTCTTCACCGGCTCAGGCTCCGAGTCGGCCGACACGTCCCTCAAAATGGCCCGCGCCTACTGGCGCGCCAAGGGCCAGGGCACCAAGACGCGCCTGATCGGCCGCGAAAAGGGCTATCACGGCGTGAACTTTGGCGGCATCTCGGTAGGCGGCATCGTGGCCAACCGCAAGCTGTTTGGCCAAGGCGTGGAGGCCGACCACCTGCCCCACACCCAGCCGCCCGCAGGTTCGTTCCACAAGGGCATGCCGCCCACGGGCAAGGAGCTGGCCGACCGCTTGCTGGAAGTGATCGGGCTGCACGACGCCAGCAACATCGCTGCCGTGATCGTCGAGCCCTTCTCGGGCTCCGCCGGCGTGGTGATCCCGCCCGTGGGCTACCTGCAGCGCCTGCGCGAAATCTGCACGCAAAACAACATCTTGCTGATTTTTGATGAGGTGATCAGTGGTTTTGGCCGCTCTGGTGCGTTCACGGGGGCTGAGGCTTTTGGCGTGACGCCCGACATCCTGAACTTTGCCAAGCAGGTCACCAACGGCGCACAGCCCCTGGGCGGCGTGATTGCCAGCAAGGAGATCTACGACACCTTCATGGCCGCAGGCGGCCCGGAGTACATGCTCGAATTCCCTCACGGCTATACCTACTCGGCCCACCCTGTGGCGTGCGCAGCGGGCATTGCGGCACTCGACATCCTGCAAAAGGAAGACATGATTGGCCGCGTGAAGGCGCTGGCTCCGTACTTCGAGAACGCCGTGCACAGCTTGAAGGGCGCCAAGCATGTGGCCGACATCCGCAACTTTGGCCTGGCTGCTGGCTTCACCATTGCCGCCGTGCCCGGCGAACCTGCCAAGCGCCCTTACGAGATTGCGATGAAGTGCTGGGAAAAGGGCTTTTACGTGCGCTACGGTGGCGACACCATCCAGCTCGCCCCCCCGTTCATCTCTACCTCCGCCGAGATCGACCGCCTGGTCAGCGCCCTGGGCGATGCCCTGCAAGAAACCGCCTGAACTCCTGATTTGATAGCTGCTGGCGCTTGCTAGATAAGCGCTGGCGGCATTTTTCACTTGAAATCACCATGAACCACGACAAGAACGTCACCACCACCATCGGCCACCTGATCGACGGCAAGCTCGTTGCCGACACCGAGCGCACGCAGCCCGTGTTCAACCCCGCCACCGGCCAATCGACCACCAGCGTAGCGCTGGCGAGCAAGGCCACAGTGGAAGCCGCCATTGCCTCCGCCGAGGCCGCCTTCCCCGCCTGGCGCAACACGCCGCCTTTGAAGCGCGCCCGGGTGATGAGCAAGCTCAAGGTTCTGCTCGAAGAGAACGCCGACAAGATCGCCGCCTTGATCACCGCCGAGCACGGCAAGGTGCTGGCCGATGCGCACGGCGAGCTGCAGCGCGGTATTGAGAACGTGGAGTACGCGAGCTACGCGCCCGAGCTGCTCAAAGGCGAGCACAGCCGCAACGTGGGCCCCAGCATCGATAGCTGGAGCGAATTCCAGGCACTGGGCGTCACCGCAGGCATCACCCCCTTCAACTTCCCGGCCATGGTGCCGCTGTGGATGTGGCCCATGGCTGTGGCCTGTGGCAACACCTTTGTGCTCAAACCGTCCGAGCGCGACCCCTCCTCCACGCTGTTCATCGCCCAGCTCGCGCTGGAAGCTGGCCTGCCCCCCGGCGTGCTCAACGTGGTCAACGGCGACAAGCTGGCCGTGGACACGCTGCTGCAAGACCCGCGCGTGAAGGCCGTGAGCTTTGTGGGCTCTACGCCGATTGCTGAATACATCTACAGCGAAGGCTGCAAGCACGGCAAGCGCGTGCAAGCCCTGGGCGGCGCCAAGAACCACGCCGTGCTGATGCCCGACGCGGATGTGGACAACGCCGTGAGCGCGCTGATGGGCGCGGCGTATGGATCGTGCGGCGAGCGCTGCATGGCCATCCCGCTACTGGTGGCGGTGGGCGACGAAGTGGGCGACGCTGTGATTGCGGGCCTCAAGACCGAGATCGCCAAGATGAAGGTCGGCCCCGGCACCGACAACAGCAATGACATGGGCCCGCTGGTGACGAAGCAGCATTTCGAGAAGGTGAAGGCCTATGTGGACAGCGGCGTGGCCGAAGGCGCCACGCTGGTGGTGGACGGCCGCGGCGTGAAGGTGGCCGGGCACGAGGAAGGCTACTTCCTGGGCGCCTGCCTGTTCGACAACGTCAAGCCCGGCATGAAGATCTACCAGGAAGAGATCTTCGGCCCCGTGCTGGGCGTGGTGCGCGTGAAGACGCTGCAAGAAGCCATGCAGCTCATCAACGACCACGAATACGGCAACGGCACCTGCATCTTCACCCGCGACGGCGAGGCCGCCCGTTACTTCACCGACCACATCCAGGTCGGCATGGTGGGCGTGAACGTGCCCCTGCCGGTGCCCGTGGCCTACCACTCGTTCGGCGGCTGGAAGCGCAGCCTGTTCGGCGACCTACACGCCTACGGGCCGGACGCCGTGCGCTTCTACACCAAGCGCAAGACGATCACCCAGCGCTGGCCCAGCGCCGGTGTGCGCGAAGGTGCGGTGTTCAGCTTCCCCAGCAGCCGCTGAGCACGCTGGTCGCCAGCACGAACGGCCCTTCGCGGGCCGTTTTTTCATGGCTGATTGGTGGGGGCGCTGGGGCCCTATGCGCTGGCGGCGGCAGTCCATAGCTTTTATGCATCGGCCCCACCCGAAAACCCGCCTGCACAGGAGCACAATGCGTGCCCTGCCCTTTGAGCTGGCGCTAACCCCGTAAGCAGATACGCTTACTAGGGTTTTCACGTAACGACGCCTACAATCGCAGACCCTTACAGAGCTGACAGCCTTCGCCGGGCATGTGTCCGGTGGTTGCTGCGCCTTATCCCCAAGCTGGAGACACTGCATGCCCGAGAACACCACGGCCCAGAACAACAACCCAGACAAACGTGCCCAGCTGCGCCGCGCGGCACTCGAATACCACGAGTTCCCCAAGCCCGGCAAGATCGCCATCGCTGCCACCAAGCAGATGGTTAACCAGCACGATCTGGCACTGGCCTACTCGCCGGGTGTCGCGGCGCCGTGTGAAGAAATTGTCAAGGACCCCAACGCCGCCTTCAAGTACACCAGCCGCGGCAACCTGGTGGGCGTGGTCACCAACGGCACTGCCGTGCTGGGGCTGGGCGACATTGGCCCGCTGGCCGGCAAGCCAGTGATGGAGGGCAAGGGCGTTCTGTTCAAGAAGTTCTCGGGTATCGATGTGTTCGACATCGAAATCAACGAGAAGGACCCCGAAAAGCTGGTCGAAATCATCGCCAGCCTGGAGCCCACGTTCGGCGGCATCAACCTCGAAGACATCAAGGCGCCCGACTGCTTCTACATCGAGCGCAAGTTGCGTGAGCGCATGAAGATTCCGGTCTTCCACGACGACCAGCACGGCACCGCCATCGTGGTGGGCGCGGCCATCCTCAACGGCTTGAAGGTCGCGGGCAAAGATCCCAAGAAGGTGAAGCTGGTCACTTCGGGCGCCGGCGCTGCCGCCCTGGCCTGCCTGGGCTTGCTGGTCAAGCTGGGCATTCCGCGTGAAAACATCTGGGTCACCGACCTGGCGGGTGTGGTGTACGAAGGCCGCACCGAGCTGATGGACGAGGACAAGCGCCAGTTTGCGCAAAAGACCGACCTGCGCACCCTGAGTGAAGTGATCGACGGTGCCGACGTGTTCCTCGGCCTGTCTGCGGGTGGCGTGCTCAAGCAGGACATGGTCAAGAAAATGGCCACGCGCCCCCTGATCTTCGCGCTGGCCAACCCCAACCCCGAAATCCAGCCCGAAGACGTGAAGGCCGTGCGCGACGACGCCATCATCGCCACGGGCCGCACGGACTACCCCAACCAGGTCAACAACGTCCTGTGCTTCCCGTACATCTTCCGTGGCGCACTCGACAGCGGCGCCACCACCATCACGCTGGAGATGGAAATTGCTGCCGTGCACGCCATCGCCGAGCTGGCCCAGGCCGAGCAAAGCGAAGTGGTGGCAGCCGCCTACGTGGGCGAGCCCCTGGCGTTTGGCCCAGAATACCTCATCCCCAAGCCGTTTGACCCGCGCCTGATGATGATGATTGCCCCGGCCGTGGCCCAGGCGGCAGCGGACAGTGGTGTGGCGCTGCGCCCCATCGCCGACATGGACGCTTACCGCGAGCATCTGCAAACCTTCGTGTACGCCTCCGGCACCACGATGAAGCCCATCTTCACCGCTGCCAAGAGCGCCGCCAAAAAGCGTGTGGCCTATGCCGAGGGCGAGGAAGAGCGCGTGCTGCGCGCCGCGCAAATCGTGGTGGACGAAAAAATCGCCCGCCCCACGCTGATCGGCCGCCCCAAGGTGATCGCCGAGCGCGTCGAAAAATTTGGCCTGCGCCTGCAGGAAGGGCGCGACTACGACGTGGTCAACGTCGAGAACGACCACCGTTACCGCGATTTCTGGCAAACCTACCACCGCATGACCGAACGCAAGGGCGTCACGGTGCCGATTGCCAAGATCGAAATGCGCCGCCGCCTGTCACTGATCGGTGCCATGCTGCTGCACAAGGGCGAGGTCGATGGCCTCATCGCCGGTACCTGGGGCCACACCAGCCTGCACCTGAACTACATCGACCAGGTGATCGGCAAGCGCGCAGGCGTGACCACCTACGCCTGCATGAACGGCCTGATGCTGCCTGACCGCCAGGTCTTCCTGGTCGATACGCACGTCAACTACGACCCCACCGCCGAGCAGCTGGCTGAAATCACCGTGATGGCGGCCGAGGAAATGATGCGCTTCGGTATCAAGCCCAAGGCGGCGCTGTTGTCGCACTCCAACTTCGGCTCCAGCAACCAGCCCAGCGCCGTCAAGATGCGCCAGACGCTGGAACTGCTGCGCGTACAGGCCCCCTGGCTGGAAGTGGACGGCGAGATGCACGGCGACGTGGCGCTGGACAGCAAGGCCCGCGCGGCGCTCATGCCCAACAGCGACCTGATTGGCGATGCCAACCTGCTGGTGCTGCCCAACATCGACGCGGCCAACATCTCCTACAACCTGCTCAAGACCGCGGCGGGCGGCAACATCGCCATTGGCCCCGTGCTGCTGGGTGCCGCACAGCCCGTGCACATTCTCACCGCCAGCACCACGGTGCGCCGGATCGTGAATATGACGGCTTTGACCGTTGCGGACGCCAACGCGTCGCGATAACGCATTAAAAGATAGTAAAGACCAACTTTGTTTGGTCTTGCCCCCTGCAGCGCCTGCCCAATATTTGGGCAGGCGCTTGCTTTTTGGGGGGTATTGCGTCACACTACGACCTCGAAATTTCGGGGTTTACCCGTGGTTTCTGAAAGGTGTCGTTGATGCTGAAGGCTATTGCCGCACGGGTTCGCAAGGCTGGAGTTTTGTGGGTTCTTGGTGCTGCGTTTGTGTTGGCTCCGGTGGCGGGTCAGGCCCGCCAAAATCCGTCGGATGCTGGTTCGCTCTCCTCCATTGCGTTGGCCGATTTGCCTGCACAAGGGCGGGCCACCTATGCCCTCATCCACGAGGGTGGGCCCTTTCCCTACGAGAAAGACGGCACAGTGTTTGGTAACCGCGAACGCATCTTGCCGGCACAAAAGCGCGGTTATTACCGCGAGTACACCGTCAAAACGCCAGGTGCGCGTAACCGGGGTGCACGCCGCATAGTGTGTGGAGGCCAGCAGCCCCGGATGCCGGACGCCTGCTACTACACCAGCGACCACTATGCCAGTTTCCGCGTGATCGTCAATTGACTTTCCCCCGCAGCGGTGTGTGCCAGCCAGTTTTTGGCGGTGCGCGGCGTGACCTTTGATTTCCCCCGACCGCCAGGTGCCTGCACGGCCTTGCGGTATGTCAGAAGTTTGTGGACTTTATTAAGAAAGAGTAGCGGAGATGCAAACGCCACTTCGTAAAGACCTGGAAACGCCCCTGCGTGGCGTGCGACCCAACATCGTGCAGTCCATTCGCGCCTTTCGCGTGCAAGACCTGCAGGATGCCGCCACTTCCATCGGTCACCATTTTCTGTATGCCAATTTGGCCCATGCACAGACCAAGCAGGATGTGCTGGACCTGATTGCCACGCAGTTCACCTTTCCAGCGCACTTTGGCAAGAACTTTGATGCGTTGTATGACTGCATGACAGACCCCTTGCACAAATCGGGCCCACAGCCTGGTTTCATCGTGGTGCTGGAACAGATTCCTACGACCGCCAAGTTCGACAAGGAAGCGCGCGAGCAGCTGCTGGACATCTTCCGCGACGCGGCGGACTACTGGAGTGACCGGAAAATTCCCTTCCGGTGTTTCTATTCTTTTCTGTAGCCCGTTCTGCATCCAACAGCCAGGCAGAACGGGCGAACGAGGCTAGTGAAGCACCCAAGGTCCAACGGATTGAAATTGCAGCAGAGCCCGAAGAGAAGATGCCTACCGACAAACTGGTCGATGTGTCGCCCCTGGCATTGCGCATGAGCAGTCCGTTCAATGCGGGGTATTGGCTCAGCGCGGCATAGCTCGGTTCATCCCCCTGAGGCGCTTTGCGCCTTCCCCCTTCTCTCTGCGCGCTTCGCGCTCTGGGAAGGGGGACGACACCAGCGCGGCGGGGCGGCCCTTGCGCGGTGTCTCTCGCCTTGGCCGCGCCAGTTGCGAAGGTGAGTGACGACATTGGCGCGAGCGACTGAAGCCCGGGATCTGCTCCCAGCCTGGTTCGTTCACACCCATTGATGCTTGACTGACGGATTTGGCATCGCATCAAGACCGGTGCGATGTTGGTGGGCTCATCTGCTGCGCGACCAGCCTGAGCCCCTAGACTTTCCCAATACTGATCAAATTGGCCGCTACCGCTTGTCCCGCAAGCGCTAGCAGCTATCAATTTAAGAGCAAATTCACGCCTGCTGTGCCAGTGCGACGTATTCGTCCACCGGCACTTCTTCGGCGCGGCGTTGGGTGTCGAAGGTGCCGGGGAACTGGCGGGCTTCCAGCCAGCGGCCCAGGGTGTGGCGCAGCAGCTTGCGGCGCTGGCTGAAGGCGACTTGCACCAGTTCTTCCAGCAGCGCGACGTTCACCGGCGCGGGTGCCTCGCGCGGCACCATGCGCACCACGGCGCTGTCCACGCGCGGGGGCGGGTCGAAGCTCTCGGGCGGCACGAACAGCACGTTTTCCATGGCGTAGCGCCACTGCAGCATCACCGACAGCCGGCCGTAGTCGCCCGTGGCGGGGCTGGCCACCATGCGGTCGATCACTTCCTTTTGCAGCATGAAGTGCTGGTCCTGGATGGCGTCCACATGCTCCAGCAAGTGGAACAGGATGGGTGTGGAGATGTTGTACGGCAGATTGCCCACCACGCGCAGGCGCAGGGTCGGTTGGTTCAGGCGCTCGCGAAAGGTTTGGGCGAGCGCGGTGAAATCGACCTTGAGTACATCCGACTCGATCACATCCAACTGCCCGTGCGAACGCAGCCGCGCAGCCAGATCCCGATCCAGCTCGATCACGGTGAGGCGGCCAAGGCGTTCCACCAGGGGCTGCGTGAGGGCGGCGAGACCGGGGCCGATCTCGACCATGGGGTCGCCCGGCTGGGGGGCAATCTCCTGAACGATGCCGTCGATGATGCCCTGGTCGGACAGGAAGTGCTGCCCGAAGCGCTTGCGTGGGATGTGTTTCATGGTTTTGTCGCCGGGCTGTCCCAAGGCAAAAAGCAGCCCCAGGCACTCGCAAAGCGCAGGGAACGCCTGCGTGTGGGGGCATGGAGCCACACGCAGTGGGCGACAGTGGGGGTCACGTTCATTGGGGGGGCTCGCGGTATTCCACGTAGGCGCGGCCACGCAGTTCCTGCGCCCAGGTGGCGTAGGCTTCTTCCAGCTTCTTCTCGCGCACGGCGTCGCGCAGCATGTCGCGCTGCTCGCGCTGGTTCAGCTTGGCCTCGCGGCGGTCCACCAGCTGGATCAGGTGCACGCCAAAGCGCGACACCAGGGGCTCGCTGATTTCGCCGGGTCGCAGGGTGCTCAGGGCCTGTTCAAACTCAGGCACGTAGCGGCCGGGGTTGGCCCAGCCCAGGTCACCGCCCTGCTTGGCGCTGCCGTCTTGCGAATGTTCGCGTGCCAGCGTCGCAAAGTCGGCCTGACCGGCCTGGATGCGGCGGCGGTATTCGTTCAGGCGCTCTGCAGCCGCTGCTTCAGAGAGCTGGGGACCGGTGCGCAGCAGGATGTGGCGGGCGTTGGTCTGCACGACCGTAGGCCCGGAGCCCGCAGCGGAGCGTTCCACCACCTTGAGGATGTGAAACCCGGCGGGCGAGCGCACGGGGCCCACCACGCCGCCCACGGGCAGGTTCTGGGTGGAGGTGACGAACAGCTCGGGGTAGCGGTCGGTCGGCCGCAGGCCCAGCAGGCCGCCATCGCGTCGGCCTTCGGGGGCGTCGGAATATTCCCGGGCCACCTTGGCAAAGTCTTCGCCTGCGCGCACCTTGTCGGCCGCCTGCTGGGCGCGGGCCTGCCGCTCGGCCACCACGTCGGGGCTGGCGTCTTCGGGCACGCGCACCAGCACATGGGCCAGGTTGATTTCTGCCGCGCTGACTTCGCTGCCCTGCTGCTCGCGGATGAACTGGTCAATGTCGCGGTCGCTCACGCGAACCTTGGCGTCCACCTCGCGCTCGCGCACGCGCTGAAGCAGCAGCTGGTTGCGCAGCTCTTCACGGAAACGGTCGCGGTTCAGGCCTTCACTGACCAGGCGGCGTTGCAGCTCGCTCACCGTCAGGCCGTTTTGCTGGGCCACGGCCGCCTCGGCCTGGTTGACGGCGTAGTCGTCCACCTTGAGGTTCATTTCGCGGGCCAGTTGCAGCTGGACCTTTTCCTGAATGATGCGTTCCAGCACCTCGCGGGCGATCAGCTCACGTGAGGGGCGGGGGGCGTTGCCGCCCTGCTGTGCCAGTTGCTGCTCGATGCGGGCCACGCGCGAACGCACTTCGTAGTTGGTGACGGGCTCGGAGTTGACGATGGCCACGATGAAGTCGGCCGAGCGGGGGCCGGTGTCTGCCGCAGAAGGGGTGGGCAGTGCCAGGGGCGCCGTGCCGGCTGGCGCGGCGGCACCCGGGGTTTGTGCCAGGCCCTTGCTGGCTCCACTGGAGGGGCGCAGCCCCTGCGCCAAGGCGCTTTGGGATGCGAGGCAGGCCAGGCTGGCCGCCAGGGCCAAGGTCATCACGCGGTGGTTCATGGCTGTGTTGGTTTAGTCGTAGTTGCTGAAACGGCTGGGCGCACTGACCTGGTCTCGCAGGTACTGGTAGCGCGGCACGTGTTGCTTGAAGGTTTCCAGCGTGCTGGAGCCCAGGCTCAGGCGAGAGAAGCCCACGAATTCGATCTGGAAGAGCAGCCGGGTGTTGGAGGTGGAGGTGCTGTTTTGCAGGCGTTCGAGCACCACGCGGCCAATCCAGCAGCAGCTGTCGTATTCCAGGCCCACCACGGTGTCCACCAGCTTGCGGTCCTGCATGCTGTAGTTCAGGCGCGCCACGCTGTACCAGCGGCCGCCACCTTGCCCGCGCCCGGCACCCAGGTCCTGGCCCTTGTCGCCCCACAGGTCGTTGAGCGGCCATTGCCAGCCGATATCGATCTGCTCGCTGGTGCCGCGCTGGAAGCGGTAGGCGGCGCTGACGGTGCGGTAATTGCCGGGGCTGTAGCGGGCGCTGAGGGTGGAGCGGATGGAGCGCTGCGTCTTGGGGTTGTACTGCACCAGCGAGTCAAACGCCCACTTCTGCGTCCAGTTGATGCCCGCGCCCACCAGCACGTCCGACAGGCGCTCGCTCACCGGTGCCATGCCCGGCAGGGTCACGTCCTGGTCGGAAAAGCGCAGGCGCTGGGCGACGCCAAAGCGCACGTTCTCGGCCCCGGTGTCCGGGTCGAGCAGGCGGGTGGTCACGCCCAGCGTCAGCAGGTTGTTGTCGGCGATGCGGTCATTGCCGCCATAGGCGTTCTCGGTGTAGACGGTGGCGAAGTTGAAGTCGTTGGCGGCGGTGTCATACACCGGCAGGCGGCTCTGGTCGCTGAAGGGCGTGTAGGTGTAGAAGGCCCGGGGCTCCAGCGTTTGCAGGAACGAGCGGCCGAAGAAATTCGCGTCGCGCTCAAACACCAGCCCGCTGTCCACACTGAACGTAGGCAGGGTGCGGCTGGCCGAGCGCGAGCCGTTGGACAGGGCGCTGTCGAACTGGTATTGCGTGGTGTGCAGCTGCAGCTTGGGCGTGACGAAGCCGCCGGGCGACAAGAAGGGGCGGCTGATCTGGGCCAGTGCGTACGAGCGGTCGGCATTGGGCTGGCCGGTCAGCGCGCGTGCCGCTTCAAAGCGCGTGGTGTCCAGCTCCACACTGGCGTCCAGCCCGCCGGGCAGGGCGGATGGCGTGTAGCGCCAGCTCAGCTGCGGCATGCGGTCATACGGCGGGACGATGGGCGAGGTGACATCCTGCAGGGTTTGCCACTTCAGGGTGCGCACCTGGGCCGAGAAATCGCCCGAGCCCCAGCTCAGCATGGCGTCGTTGGGCAGCAGGCGCTGGCGCAGCGGCTCTGAGGCGCGGCCAAAGTCGCGCCAGTAGTTGTCGTCGCTCACCCGGTTGAGGTTCAGGTTCAAACCCAGCCCGCCAATGCTCGAATCAATCACGCCCTGGTGCTTGGCGGTGATGCCCCAGCGTTCGCGGTCGCGCAGGCGGTCGCTGGGCATCACGTCGGCGTTGATCTCGCCCTGGTACGTGGGCTCCAGGTAGCGGAACTCGCCGCCCAGGTTGGCGCCGCGCTTGGACATGAGCGCCGCGCGCAGCGTGGCGTCGCGGTTGGGGGCAATGTTCCAGTAATAGGGCTGCGTGTAGTCCAGCCCGTCGCGGCTGTCCAGCCCGATGGTGGGCGGCAGCAGGCCGGACTTGCGCTTGTCCGACAGCGGGAAGGTGATGTACGGAATGGGCAGCACCGGCACGCCCTGGAACTCCAGCACCGCGCCCTCGGCCGTGCCCACCTCTTCCTCGTTGTCGATGCGGATCTTGTCAGCGCGCAGCACCCAGGCGGGGCTCCAGCTGGCTTCGTTATCGCGCTGGCAGGTGGTGTAGGTGGCGCTGTGCACCAGCGCGCGGTCGCGGTCAATGAAATCGACTCGGTTCGCCTCGCCGTGGGCCTGGGTGGCCAGCAGGCGGTAGCGGGCGTCGGTGAAGAAGCCTTCAAACGCATCCACCCGCAAATCCAGGGCCGAGCCTTCGTAGCTGTTGCCTGCGCGGTTGATGCGCACGTTGCCGCGCGCCTTGGCCAAGTCTTCAGGCACGTTGTAGTCGAGCCGGTCGGCGCGGATGACGGTATCGCCCCGGCGCAGTTCGGCGTTGCCTTCGATGGTGGCGTTCAGATCCGTCTGGCCGCTGATGCGGTCACCGGTGACGAACACCGGCAGTTGCGTGCGCACTGATTCGGGAATGGTTTCCTGCAGCGCGGGCGACTTGCGCAGCGTCAGTGGCTCGTCCCAGGCGCTGGGGGCAGCGGCCTGCGCCTGCGCGGCCAGCGGCAGCCCGCACCAGGCCAGCGCAATGCAATACGCCAGGGCCCGGGGAACGGGCGGGCGCAACCGCAAAGCGGCTGCCGCAGCGGGCCGGGTCCGGGGGGGGGAGGTCTGCGCGGTGATGGGCTGGCTGCGTGGCACGTGGGCGTTGGGGGCGAGGGCAGATGGAATCACCCGCGCCGGCCGCAGTGGCCGCGGGGCGGGTTTTAAAATCCGATTATCCATGAGCCACCCCTCTTCCCCCCTTTCTCCTTCCCGCCCTGATTCTTCTGCCGCTGGCAGCGCTGCTGCGCCTGCCCCGGTGGTCTGGGCCGACCCTGCCCGCCGTGCGGCTTTTGAGGCCTGGCTGGCCCCGCTGTTGGCCAGCCACCAGCTGCTGCCAGCCACGCTGCGCCCCGCCTCGGCCGACGCGAGCTTTCGCCGCTACCTGCGCATCGACACGGCCCAGGGCGCCAGCTGCATCGTCATGGACGCCCCGCCCGACAAGGAAAACTGCCGCCCCTTCGTGCAGGTGCAGGCCCTGATGGCCGAGGCCGGGCTGAACGTGCCGCAGATCCTGGCCTGGGACGAAGCCGGGGGCTTCATGCTGCTGACGGACCTGGGCAAGCAGACCCTGATCGAGCTGCTGCAGCCCGAGAACCCCCAGGCCGCACTCCAGTGGTATCTGCAAGCCACCGATGTGCTGCTGGACTGGCAAAAGGCCTCGCGCCCCGGCGTGCTGCCTGCGTACGACGAGCCCTTGCTGCGCCGCGAGCTATCGCTGTTCCCAGACTGGTACCTGGCCCGCCACCGCGGCGTGACGCTGACCGACAAGCAGCAGGCCACGCTGGACAACGCCTTCAACCTCATCGTGGCGCACAACCTGGCCGCGCCCAGCGTCTTTGTGCACCGCGATTTCATGACCAGAAACTTGATGGTGCCGTTGCAAGAGGGCGGCCCCTTGGCGGTGCTGGACTTTCAGGACGCCGTCTACGGCCCCATCACCTATGACATCGCCAGCCTGCTGCGCGACGCCTTCATCAGCTGGGAAGAGGAATTCGTCATCGACGTTACCGTGCGTTACTGGGAAAAAGCCCGCAAGGCCGGGCTGCTGGGTGCCAACAGCGCCAGCGGCTGGGGTGCGGACTTTGGCGAGTTCTACCGCGCGGTCGAATGGATGGGCCTGCAGCGCCACTTGAAGGTGGCCGGCATCTTCGCCCGCCTCACCTTGCGCGACGACAAGCCCAAGTACCTGGCCGACGCCCCGCGCTTTTTGCACTACATCCGCTCTACCGCCAACCGCTACCGCCAGCTGGGCCCGTTGCTGCAGCTGGTGGATGAGATCGAGGGCACCACACCTGTCACCGGTTTCGCGTACGGCCGTATGTGAGGCTGTCCTTCTGGTTTTGAGTCAAATTGGGCTCCAGCGCTTATTGAGTAAGCGGTGGCAGCTATGAAAGTAATAGTAGATGCCCCGCTTCCACTGCCCCGCTGACCTGGCCCCCGGTGCCGAAATCGACCTGCCCCCTGGCGCAGCGCGCCATGTGCAGGTGCTGCGTCTGCAGCCGGGCGATGGCATCACCCTCTTTAACGGCGGGGCCGACGGCCCGGGCGGTGAATTCGAGGCCACCGTGCTGCGCATGGGCCGTAGCGACGTGCGCGTGCAGGTGGGCACCCACCACGCCGTTGAGCGCGAAGCACCCCGCGCCATCCACCTGGTGGCGGGCATCACGGCCAACGAGCGCATGGACTGGCTGGTCGAAAAAGCCACCGAACTGGGCGTGGCCAGCATCACCCCGCTGGTGGCCGAGCGCAGCGTGCTCAAGCTCAAAGGTGAACGGGCCGACAAGAAGCTCGCCCACTGGCAGGCCGTGGCCGTGGCCGCGTGCGAACAATGCGGGCGCAACCGCGTGCCCGTGGTGCACGATGCGGTGGATTTGGCGGGCTGGGTGCGCGCCCACCCGCAGCCGCCTGCAGACCCTGCAGCCCCCCTGCGCCTGCTGCTGTCGCTGCGCGAAGGCACGCGCCCCCTGCTGCAGGCCGCGGCCGGGGCGGGCCCGGTGTGGTTCCTCTCGGGCCCTGAAGGCGGCCTGAGTGCCGCTGAAGAAGCCCTGGCCGTGCAGCACGGCTTTGCGCCCACCACGCTGGGCCCCCGCGTTCTGCGGGCCGAAACCGCACCGCTGGCGGCCCTGGCTGCGCTCACGCTGGTCTGAACGCTGGGGGCCTGCTGGCGACCCGCAGCCCGCTGGGGCGCAGGGATTGGAGTGGCGTGGAAGACCTCGCCTGGCCGGGCAGCGCATTCAGTGCTTGCTGATGTGCCTGTGCGCCGTAGAATTTGCCCAGAACAGCGATAGCGAGCGCATCCTCACATGCGCCGGGCCCTGCGCCACGGTGTGAGGCCATGCACCACAACAGCGGGGGGAGACCACTTGCATCTGAGCGCGTACTGGCGGCGTTGGACCGACTGGGTGCTGACCACCGACAAGCGCCAGCGCATCCGCCTGGCCATGGCGGGGCTGGCGGCGTTGCTGATGGTGTGCTGCCTGGTGGTGATGAGCGCCGTGGCCGCTGCCGGCCTGGCATCTACCGCCGAGGTGCGCGTGTGGACGGCCTGCTCGGTGCTGGGGCTGATTGCGGTGTACGCAGCCATTCGCAGCGGCTGGTCGCGCCGCTTCAAAGACCCGGCCCTTACGCTGGCGCAGATCCTCTACGCCATCACCTGCTGTGCGGCAGCGTTTGTGATCGCCGGGCCTGCGCGGGGCGTCACGCTCCCCATCCTGGCCATCATCCTCATGTTTGGCATCTTCGGGCTCACCACCCGGCAGATGCTGGGCGTGCTGGTGTACAGCCTGGTGGCGTTTGGTGTGGCATCGGGCGTGGTGGCCGCGCGCGACGAGCCTGATTACCCCACTGTGGTTGCTGCGGCTTACGTGGGCATGGTGGTCGTGGTGCTGCTCAGCAGCACCTTCCTCACCACCCGCGTGCAATCCACCCGCGAGCACCTGCGCCGCCAGAAGGCCGAACTGGCGCAGGCGCTGGAGCAAATCCGCCAGCTGGCCACGCACGATGACCTGACCGGCCTGCTCAACCGCCGCGCCATGCTCGATCGCATGCAGCTGGAGCAGCGCCGCAGCCTGCGCAGCGGCTCGCCGCTGCTGATTGCCCAGCTGGACATTGACCACTTCAAGGTCGTCAACGACACCCACGGGCACGCCGCTGGCGACCTGGTGCTGCAGAGCTTTGCCGATACCGTGCGCCGCAATGTGCGCGACACCGATGTGCTGGCCCGCTGGGGGGGCGAAGAGTTTGTGCTGCTGCTGTGCGACACCCCCGCCGCAGACGCCGTGGCCCTGATGGAGCGCCTGCGCCAGGCCGTGCAGGCCATGCAGGTGCCCGTGGCGCAGGGCGGCCAGCCCATTACCGTGACGGTGTCCATTGGCCTGGCGCGGCATACCCCTGCCGATCCCTTGGCGGGCACCCTGGAGCGGGCCGACCGGGCGCTCTACGCCGCCAAGGCCGGGGGGCGCAACCGCGTGGTGCCTGCACCTTGCCTGCGCTGATGCCTGTCATCGGCATGCGGTAGCGTGGGCCCCATTGCGCTGGGCCACAATGCCGCCTCGCAGCGCTGCACCCATCCCCTGGCCGTTTTCACCTTCGCCCCCATGACCGAAAGCACCTCTCCGTCTGAATTCCAGTGCGACACCCACGGCCCCGCCGAGGCCACCTACCTGTGCGACCACCTGCTGGAGCAGCCGGTGCAGACCTGGTACTGCGACCCACCTTCGGCCGACCAGCCCCACCCCGATGCCTGGTGCGCCGCGTGCGAGCGGCTGTTCCAGCAAGAGGGTGAATGGAACGAGCGCAATGAAGGCGGGCTCGACATCCGCGCCGTGTGCCACCACTGCTACGAAGATGCCCGCGCCGCCAGCGTGAAGGCCATGTCCTCCGAAACCCAGGCCCTGTGGGTGGATGCCGTCACCGCCTGCCATGAACGGCTCTCCGAACGCCAGGCGCTGCTCACCGCCACACACAAGCTGGCCACCCACGAGCGCTGGGATTACGACCAGGAAAGCGCCACGCTCACCTTCTCCAACGCGGGCGTGCCTGCGGTGGTGGCCGATGTGGAGTTCATCGGCTCCATCTCGAACACCAGCGGCACCTGGCGCTGGTCGTGGGCCAACTTCCACCTGCACCCCAACGTGGTGGGGCGCATCAGCGCCGTGCGCGAATACGGGCGGGAACACCACTTTGCCCCGCTGGTGGTGCCGCAGTGGAAGGCCGACGTGGTCGATGCCTGGGAGCTGGCGGGCGTGGCCGCCTACGTGCTGGAGGCCCAGGGCGTGTACCGCGCGCCCACCGACAACGGCTACCTGTTCATGGCCATCATGGGCATCCGCAGCGCGGCGTAGGCGGGTGGGTCAGCCTGCCTCTTCCGCGTCTGCCGGAAACCGCACACTGAAGCGCGCCCCCGGCGGGTTCTGGCCGGGGTGGGCGTCTTCCAGCAGCACCTCGGCATGGTGCTTGGCCGCAATCTCCATCACGATGGGCAGGCCCAGGCCCGAGCCATCGGCCTCGCTGCCCAGCGCCCGGTAAAAGGGCTGGAAGACCAGCTCGCGCTCGGCCTCGGGCACGCCGGGGCCTGAGTCTTCCACCTGCAGCATCAGCACCTGGCCAAAGGTGTCAGCCAGCACGCGGGCGGTGACCACGCCCGGCTTTTCAGCGGTGGACGGCGTGTAGTTGATCGCGTTGTCCACCAGGTTGCGCACCAGCTCCTTGAGCAGCGTGGGGTTGCCGCTGAGCTGCACACCGGGCGAGCCGGGCTCGGCACCGTCGTAGCCCAGGTCGATGTGCTTGTCCATCGCGCGGGGCACGGAATCGCGCACCACCTCGATCGTCAGTTCGGCCAGATCACACGGCTGGCGGGCAATGCCTGCGCCGCTGCCCTCGGCCCGCGCCAGCGCCAGCAACTGGTTCACGGTGTGCGTGGCGCGGATGCTGGAGCGCCCGATGTGCTGCAGCGAGCGCTTGAGTTCTTCCGTGCTCGTGCCCTCGCGCTGTGCCAGGTCGGCCTGCATGCGCAGCCCCGCCAGCGGCGTTTTCAGCTGGTGGGCCGCGTCGGCCAGAAAGCGTTTTTGCGTGGCCAGCGACTCGTTCAGCCGCGTGAGCAGGTCATTCACCGACGACACCAGCGGCGCCACCTCCAGCGGCACGGTGCGGTCGTCCAGGGGCGAGAGGTCGTCCGGGCTGCGCGCGCGAATGCGCTGCTCCAGCTGGTTCAGCGGCTGAATGCCCCGTGCCAGCGCCAGCCACACCAGCAGCACCGCCAGCGGCAAGATGACGAACTGCGGCAGCATCACGCCCTTGATGATTTCGGTGGCCAGCACGCTGCGCTTTTCGCGCGTCTCGGCCACCTGCACCAGCGCCAGCGGCCCGCCCTGCAGCGGCAGCCGCACCCAGATGTAGGCCACGCGAATGTCCACCCCGCGCAGCTCCGCATCGCGCAGGCGCACTTCGCCGGGCAAGGGGGTTTCTTCGGCGGGGGGCTCGGGCAACTCGCGCTCGCCCGAGAGGAATTCACCCCCCGGCCCCATCACCTGGTAGTAAACGATGTCGGAATCATCTGCGCGCAAGATCTCGCTGGCCGGCTGCGGCAGGTTGAACTGCACCCCGCCCTTGCCGCCATCCGCGGGCACGCCCACCAGTTGGGCCAGGGCGTGTGCGTTGTATTCCAGCGCGCGGTCAAACGGCTTGTTGGCCAGGCCCTGCGCCACCAGCCACGTCAGCGCCAGGCTCACCGGCCACAGCAGCAGCAGCGGCGTCAGCATCCAGTCCAGGATTTCGCCGAAGAGGGAGCGCTGCTCGCGCTGGAAGATTTTCAAGATTTAAAGCCTTTTAGCCTTTGGCGCTTGTCTGCAAAGCGCTGGCAGCTATCATTTTTGATGCAATGGGCTTCTGGGCTACGTACCGCCGTTGCCGCTGACACTGGCGCGGCCCAGGCCAGCGCACCCGTGGAGCTGGCTTTGCCAGGCCACCGGGTGCGTCCCCTTGGGGGGAAGGCGCAAAGCGACTCAGGGGGGCCTCCTATCCAGGGATCTTTTCCAGGCAGTAGCCCAGCCCGCGCACCGTGGCAATGCGAATCGGGCCCTTCTCGATCTTCTTGCGCAGGCGGTGGATGTACACCTCAATGGCGTTGTTGCTCACCTCTTCGCCCCACTCGCACAGGCGCTCCACCAGCTGCTCCTTGCTCACCAGGCGGCCGGCGCGCTGCAGCAGCACCTCCAGCAGGCCCAGCTCGCGGGCCGACAGCTCCACCATCTTGCCGTCAATGGTGGCTACGCGACCGGCCTGGTCGTACACCAGCGGCCCGTGCTTGATGGCGCTGCTCGCCCCGCCCATGCCCCGGCGCGTGAGGGCACGCACCCGCGCTTCCAGCTCCTGCAGGCTGAACGGCTTGGCCATGTAGTCATCCGCGCCATAGTCCAGCCCCTTCACCCGCTCTTCCACGCTGTCGGCCGCCGTGAGGATCAGCACCGGCAACGCCGAGCCCCGGCCACGCAGCTTCTTGAGCACTTCCAGCCCATGCATCTTGGGCAGGCCCAGGTCCAGAATCAGCAGGTCAAACTCGTTGTTGGTCAGCAGCGCCGCATCGGCCTCACTGCCACTGGCCACATGGTCCACCACCGCCCCCGAAGCCCGCAGCGTGCGCAGCAGGCCATCGGCCAGCACTTGGTCGTCTTCGGCGATAAGGATGCGCATGGGGTGTCTCCTGGGGCGTGGACAGCGCTGCTCAGACTTCGCAGGCTGCATAGTTTTGTGGATTTTAGGGCGGCGAACGTGGAGCGATTGGGGGCCGGTTAGTTCGCTACAACCATTCGGTTGTGCTTCGCAAATCAAGAGTTTTCTGGCAAGACTTCAATGTCTTGAATATCTTGCATGATTGAGATGTTCTCGCGGCTGTCGTGCCATCTGGGTCCGTCGAAAAGGCGCAAGTCGCACTCGAACTACTCAAGTCTGCTGTTTTAGAGCTCGCTCAAGCCAACCCCGATGGCATCACGAATTCCGACACGGCGAAAACCTTGGGATTGCAGAGCAACTACTTGGGTGGCTCCAAAGACTACCTGTCATGGAGCCTACTTGGTCTTCTCATGCAAGAGGGAAAGATGGTTCGTGGCGATCACAAGAAGCACAAGGCGACGGTTAAATGAATTCTTTTTTCGTCCTTTGACGTGCTCCAACTGGGCATTTGAGCCGCCTTAACCCCCGCGCGGATCCGTCCCCAACAACTTCTCCGTCAAAGCCTTCAAATCCCCCTGCAGCCGCGCCATGCCCTCCGGGTGCATCGCCAGCGTGCTTTCGTCCATGTACAGCTTGCGATTGATCTCCAGCTGGATGCTGTGCCGATGCTGGGCGGGGTTGCTGTAGCGGCGCACCAGTTCCACGCCTTTGTAGGGGTGGTTGTATTCCACGCTGTAGCCGCATGCGCGCAGGTGTTCGCACACCAGGGCTGACAGGGCGGGGCTAGCAGTGGTGCCGTCGCGGTCGCCCACCACAAAGTCGGCGTGCACCAGGCCCGGAAAGTCGGTGGCGTGGCTGGCCGAGATGGCCGGCATGGAGTGGCAGTTGATGTGGATGCTGTAGCCGTGGCGGGCGTGGGCGGCGTCAATGGCCTGGGCCACGGCGGCGTGGTAGGGGCGCCAGCAGCGGTCGATGCGGGCGCGCACCTCGTCCACGCTGAGCAAGCGGTTGTAGATGGCTTCGCCTTCGTCGGTGAACTTCCAGATCAGGCCCTTGCCCAGGCGCACTTTGTTCAGCACGGCGGGGTCGGTCGCGACTGCGTCGGGCCAGGGGGCGTCGAGCAGGGTGGTGTCCAGCTCCAGGGTGTCGCGGTTGGCATCGAGGTAGATGCGGGGGAAGTGGGCTTCGACCCAGGCCACGCCCAAGGCGGGGGCGAAGGCGTAGATTTTTTCGACGTGCGTGTCTTCGGCGCGGCGCAGGGTGGGCAGGCTGCAGGCGGAGCGGAAGTCGGCCGGGTAATGGGTGCCGCTGTGGGGCGAGTCAAACACCAGGGGCGTGGTGCCGGGTACGGTGCTGACCATGGCGGGCTGCCCAGGCGTGCCGGTGGCACCGGGCTGGGCTTGCTGGAGGGGTGGGTGAATCAATGGGAAGGCTGCATGCATAGGCAAGGCTGTGTGGGTGGGGGTGGCTGGCCGGGCCGCCCGGACCGGCATTGGGGCATGAACTGTGTTGCCCAGTATGCCGGTTTGTGGCCAGGGGGGTGATGGGGTTAGTTGGGGGCATGGGTCAGTCGCCGCCCCCCGCATAGGCCTCCAGTCCAATCGCCACCACGGTGGCAACGTCGTTGCCCACTTCGGCGCGGAACTCGGCTTCGGCCTGCGTTACCGCATCCCGAAACCCTTGCAGCCACGCCAGCCCGGTGGGGGTGAACAGCACGCGGCGTGCCCGGGCATCGTGCAGGTCGGGCCCGCGGGTGACCAGGCCCCAGGCCTCGCATTGGTCTACCAGCTGCGCCATGGATTGCTTGGTCATGCCAGCGCGCTGGGCCAGGTCGGTCAGCCGGTCGCCCCCCAGGGACAAGTGCCGCGTGAGGTGGATGTGCGCGGCGCCCACCTGGTCGCGTGCGGCCAGGTTGGACAGGGCCAGGGGCACTTCCACATTGCGCGCCATGAGCTGCAGCACCCGCGCATCAAAGCGCCGCATGGCGTGGCCCAGCAGCCGGCCCAGGTGGGTCTGGCGCCAGGCATCGTCAGGCGGGGTGGTGCCGGGGGGCGTGGGGTGCATGGTGGACTGCAAGTCGGTATCTGGAGGCAATGCCGCTCAGTTAAGTCTGAGCGGCATTTTTTTGACGGGATACTGGGTCTTGGTCATACGAACCTCACGCGGATACCGCCTGTGGGATCTGCGAGGCGGCAGCACGAAGCGGCGGATGTTCTTTCTCATGGCCGCAAGCTTGGCCGGGATGGCCCCAGGGGTGTGTGATCCTGAACTCCACAGCCACTCATCCACGATGTAGCGCAGCGCCGTGATGAAGCTGATGCGACAGGGCTGCACTTTGGCCTCGTCTGCGATGCGCGTGATCTCCAAGCGGATCAGGTTGTACATCAACAAGGTTGCCCACAGCTCTTGCTTGACCCCATCGGGTTGCTGGCTGCGCAACGTCATCGCCTGGCCCAGCATGTCCGTCTTCATCTCTCCATAGGCCAGCTCAATCTCCCAGCGTTCGTGGTACAGCGCGAACACCTCCTCGGCCTTGTAGCGTGCCGGATCCATCAGGGACGTGAACAAGGTTCTGGGTTTGCCATCGAGTTCACGGGTGATGGCGCGCACCTCCCACGTGAGCGGCAAGCCGGGGTCTTTCTTGCGAGCTTGGGGCGAGACCTTCATGCGCAAGCTCACATCGCCAGGGCCATGCGTTTGCACCACCTCGCCCCTGAGTCCGGCACGCGCAGGGATCAGCCAGTGACGTCCCTGGCGGTGTTGCAGCGGCCACAGCAGACTTGCCGAGTAAAACCCTTTGTCCACAATCACCAGCGAGTCAGGCGGCAACTTCGGCCACAAGCGTTCAGCCAATGCGTACTCACTGGTGTCGTAGGCATCCAGGCTGGCATCTACCAATAAACGAGCTCTGGCATCGAGCAAGCAGGCCATGCGCACCAGGGGGAAGGGACTTTGGTGGTCTGCGTGGTTGCGCTGGCAACCAAAGTGCTGGCGGTTGTCTTGTGTGTCGGGGGTACGCCAGACCACGCCATCCAATGCGTACAGCGCCAAGCCTTGCCAGCGGTGGCGAGCGGCCTGCTGGTGCGCCCAATGGGCAGCAGTGTGGCGAAACAGCCATTGCAGGGGCTCACTGCCCAGCCGTTGGCGCGCCTGGCTCAGCGCGCTGGAGCTGATGGGTTCATTGTGCTGCCCAGGCAGTGCCAGCTCCAGTACCTCGGCCACGTTCACGATGGAGCGGTCTCTAAGCAAGGCCACACCCAATACCAGCCAAAGTGCCTGCTCCATGGGCAGTCGCCGCTTGCGCAGCGTGGCTACACCCGTCATCTGCAAGGCCTGTTCAATCCACTGCTGGGGTATGTTGCTTTGAACGACACCCCATTGTTCGGGGCTCGCAAACTCATGGGTATCGTTCAGGTACTCTTGCAGCAGCATTGGCTATCGCTTGACCTCTATGGCCAAAGCTCAATTGATCAAGCCTGCACTGTACAAACAACAAAGACCCCGAAGGGCCTTTGCTTAACTTACTGGCATTGGTATCTGGAGGGGGTTGGCAGATGGTAAGGCAAACTGACTAAAAAATTGTTTACTTGGTCATTTTGCGCATCTACATTACTGGTCAAGCAGCCAGTGCTGTTGTTAATAACAGTATTTTGATCACTGGCCCACCGATCACTTCGTTTTATTCAGGAGCCCTTCCATGGACGTCAAAGGTACCAACCCCGCCCTGCCCGTGAACACCGAAAAGGCCAAGGCCTTGGCCGCAGCGCTGGCGCAGATTGAGAAGCAGTTTGGCAAGGGCACCATCATGCGCCTGGGTGAAGGCGAGGCCATTGAGGACATTCAGGTGGTTTCCACTGGCTCGCTGGGCCTGGACATTGCGCTGGGCGTGGGTGGCCTGCCCCGTGGCCGTGTGATCGAAATCTATGGCCCTGAGTCGTCGGGCAAGACCACCCTGACGCTGCAGGTGATTGCCGAGATGCAAAAGCAGGGCGGCACCTGCGCGTTTGTCGATGCCGAGCACGCGCTGGATGTGCAATACGCCCAGAAGCTGGGCGTGCAACTGTCTGACCTGCTGATCAGCCAGCCCGACACTGGCGAGCAGGCGCTGGAGATTGTGGACAGCCTGGTGCGCTCGGGCGCTGTCGATTTGATCGTGGTGGACTCGGTGGCTGCGCTCACCCCCAAGGCCGAAATCGAAGGCGAAATGGGCGATGCCCTGCCCGGCCTGCAGGCCCGCCTGATGAGCCAGGCGCTGCGCAAGCTCACTGCCACGATCAAGAAGACTAACTGCACGGTCATCTTCATCAACCAGATCCGCATGAAGATCGGCGTGATGTTCGGCAGCCCCGAAACCACCACGGGCGGTAACGCGCTGAAGTTCTACGCCTCGGTGCGTCTGGACATTCGCCGCACCGGCACCATCAAGAAGGGCGACGAAGCCATCGGCAACGAAACCAAGGTGAAGGTGGTCAAGAACAAGGTCAGCCCCCCCTTCAAGACGGCGGAGTTCGACATCCTGTTTGGCGAGGGCATCAGCCGCGAGGGCGAGATCATCGACATGGGCGTGAGCGCCAAGATCATCGAAAAGAGCGGTGCCTGGTATGCCTACAACGGCGAGAAGATCGGCCAGGGCCGCGACAACGCCCGCGAGTTTCTGCGCGAGAACCCCGACCTGGCGCATGAGATTGAAAACAAGGTCCGTGAGCAACTGGGCATCGCCCTGTTGCCTGCGGCATTGGCGGCAGCCAGTGCTGCGGACGAGGCGTAAGCCGAGTGGACCGCAGTTTCACTAAAACAAGGTGCGCGAAGGCTTGGGCATTGCCCTGTTGCCCGGCGCGTTGCAGGCCCCTGCTGCTGCCGGCGAGTGAGCGGTTGCGCCTGAGTTTTTGATTCAAATAGCCTGCCAGCGCTTGCTGATCAAGCGCTGGTAGCTATCAAAACAGAAGCATTTCATCTGCCATGGGTTTCACCACGCTATCGCTCACGGGTCGCGCGCTGCGCTTGCTGAGCCAGCGGGAGCATTCGCGGGCCGAGTTGCAGCGCAAGCTCGGCCCCCATGTGCAGGAGGGCGAGGATTTGAATGCGGTGCTCGATGGCCTGCAGGCCAAGGGCTTCATCAGCGAGGAGCGGGTGGTCGAATCGGTGTTGAACCGGCGCGCCAGCCGCTTGGGCTCGGCGCGCATCCGGCAAGAGCTGCAGGCCAAGGGCTTGGGTGCAGAGGCGGTGCAGCAAGCCGTGGCCCGGCTGCAAGATACTGAGCTGGAACGTGCCCGCGAGGTGTGGCGCCGCAAGTTTGGCGAGCCTGCCGCAGACTCGCAAACCCGCGCCAAACACATGCGGTTTTTGCTGGCCCGGGGGTTTTCTGGCGACGTGGTGCGCCGCGCGGTGCAGGGCGCTGAGGATGGCGACGAGGATTGACCGCGCGGATGCGCAATGCATCCACGCCTGGCGCCAAGGGGCGTTTTAAACGCCCAGCATCAATTGCAGGTTTTGCACGGCAGCGCCGCTGGCGCCTTTGCCCAGGTTGTCCAGGCGCGCCACGGCCACGGCCTGGCGGTACTGCTCGTTGGCGAACACGCGCAACTCCAGCTTGTTGGTGTCGGCCAGCGTATCGGCGGCCAGCTTCAAATCATCGGTGGGGGGCAGCACGCTCACCCACTGCTCGGGTGTGTTGGTGCGGCGGTAGTGGCTGGCGAGCGCGTCGTGCAGGTCGCTGGCCTTGGGCGCGCCGGGCAGCAAGTCCAAATGCAGTGGCAGTTGCACCAGCATGCCCTGGCGGAAATTGCCCACCGCCGGGATGAACACAGGGCGGCGTGTGAGGCCGGTGTAGCGCAGGATCTCGGGAATGTGCTTGTGCGTCAGGCCCAGGGCGTAGGCTTCGTACGGAGCGGCCGTGCCTGCCTCGTACGCTTCGATCATGGTGCGGCCGCCACCCGAGTAGCCCGACACCGAGGGCAGGCTCAAGGGGTAGTCGGCAGGAATCAGGCCCGCATCCACCAAGGGGCGCAGCAGTGCGATGGCGCCCGTGGCATAGCAGCCAGGGTTGGAAACGCGCGAGGCTCCGCGCACGGCCTGGGCTTGCGCGGCGGCCAGTTCTGGAAAGCCGTACACCCAGCCATCGGCCGTGCGGTGCGCGGTGCTGGCATCAATCACTTTCACCGTGCGGCCCGTGCTGCGCTCAATCTCATCGACCATGGCCACGGTCTCGCGGGCTGCGTCGTCGTGCAGGCACAGCACCACCAGGTCCACGCCCGCAATCAGGTCGCGCTTGGCGGCGGGGTCTTTGCGCAGTTCGGGGGCAATGCTCACCAGCTCGATTTGCGGCATGGCTTGCAGGCGTTCACGGATCTGCAGGCCCGTGGTGCCGGCTTCGCCATCGATAAAGACTTTGGACATGGGGGTGTGCTCCTGCGAAAAAGAGAGGGGGCTGCGACAGGCGCTTGCCCTGTATGACTTGCCCGGGTGCGTGGGGGCCGTAAGTTTCCCACAAGGATGGTGCGTTGCAGCATGATACAGTCGCGGGTTGCCATGTCCCAAGCCCGCGGCCAGACAATCTGTTCATGGCAAACGGGTAACTACCATCCTTCCCTGAGAGAGACCTCATGAAGATTCACGAATACCAAGGCAAGGAAATCTTGCGTCAATTTGGTGTGCCCGTTCCGCGCGGCATTCCCGCTTTCACGGTGCAAGAAGCCGTGGAAGCTGCACAAAAGCTCGGCGGCCCCGTGTGGGTGGTCAAGGCCCAGATCCACGCAGGTGGCCGTGGCAAGGGCGGCGGCGTGAAGGTTGCCAAGACCATCGACGACGTCAAGAAGCTGGCTGAACAAATCCTGGGCATGCAGCTGGTCACGCACCAGACGGGCCCCGAAGGCCAGAAGGTTCGCCGCCTGTACATCGAAGACGGCGCCGACATCAAGAACGAACTGTACGTGTCCCTGGTGACCGACCGCGCCACGCAGAAGGTGGCCCTGATCGCTTCGAGCGAAGGCGGCATGGACATCGAAGAAGTGGCTCACTCCACTCCCGAGAAGATCGTCACCGAGATGATCGACCCGCTGGTCGGCATCACTGCCGAGCAGAGCAAGAAGGTGGCAGCCGCCATCGGCCTGACTGGCGCTTCCATCGACCAAGCCGTAGACATCTTCGCCAAGATCTACAAGTGCTACATGGACACCGATGCGTCGCTGGTGGAAATCAACCCGCTGAACTGCGACTCCAAGGGCAACCTGATGGCCCTGGACGCGAAGTTCAACTTTGACGCCAACGCCCTGTTCCGCCACCCCGAAATCGTGGCCTACCGCGATCTGGACGAAGAAGATCCCGCCGAAGTGGAAGCGTCCAAGTTCGACCTGGCCTACATCAGCCTGGACGGCAACATCGGCTGCCTGGTGAACGGCGCTGGCCTGGCCATGGCCACCATGGACACCATCAAGCTGTTCGGCGGCGAGCCCGCCAACTTCCTGGATGTGGGCGGCGGTGCTACCCCCGAGAAGGTCACCGAAGCCTTCAAGATCATGCTGAAGAACCCCAAGGTCAAGGGCATTCTGGTCAACATCTTCGGCGGCATCATGAAGTGCGACACCATCGCCACCGGCGTGATCACCGCTTGCAAGGCCGTGAACCTGAACGTGCCGCTGGTCGTGCGCATGAAGGGCACGAATGAAGAGCTGGGCAAGAAGATGCTGGCCGAGTCCGGCCTGCCCATCATCGCTGCAGACACCATGGCCGAAGCCGCGACCAAGATCGTTGCTGCCGTCAAGTAAGCCCGGAGAACATACATGTCGATCTACATCAACAAAGACACCAAGGTCATCACCCAGGGTATCACGGGCAAGACTGGCCAGTTCCACACCGAAAAGTGCCAGGAATACGCAAACGGCAAGAACTGCTTTGTCGCGGGCGTGAACCCCAAGAAGGCTGGCGAGTCGATCTTCAACATCCCGATCTACGCCTCCGTCAAGGAAGCCGCCCAGCAAACCGGCGCCACCGTGTCGGTGATCTACGTGCCTCCAGCAGGCGCTGCGGATGCCATCTGGGAAGCGGTGGAAGCCGACCTGGACATGGCCATCTGCATTACCGAAGGCATTCCTGTCAAGGACATGCTGATGGTGCGCAACAAGATGAAGGCCAAGGAAGCTGCTGGCGGCAAGAAGACCCTGCTGCTGGGCCCCAACTGCCCCGGCATCATCACGCCCGACGAAATCAAGATCGGCATCATGCCCGGTCACATCCACCGCAAGGGCCGTATCGGCGTGGTGTCCCGTTCGGGCACGCTGACGTACGAAGCCGTGGCCATGCTGACCGAAGTGGGCCTGGGCCAGTCGACCGCCGTGGGCATTGGTGGCGACCCCATCAACGGCCTGAAGCACATCGACGTGATGAAGGCTTTCAACGACGATCCAGACACCGATGCCGTGATCATGATCGGCGAAATCGGCGGCCCTGACGAAGCCGAAGCCGCCCAGTGGTGCAAGGCCAACATGAAGAAGCCCGTGGTGGGCTTCATCGCTGGCGTGACGGCCCCTCCCGGCAAGCGCATGGGCCACGCTGGCGCGCTGATCTCTGGCGGCGCTGACACGGCTGACGCCAAGCTCGCCATCATGGAAGAGTCGGGTTTCGTCATCACCCGCAACCCGTCGGAACTGGGCAAGCTGCTCAAGGCCCAACTGAAGTAATCCAGCGGTTCCAGGCCAGCCCATGGGTTGGCCTGCCCCGTACCGTTGACTGCACCCGCCACCGTTTGGTCGCGGGTGCTTTTTTTTGCTGTTCAGGCAGACCGGAATGCTCGGACAAGCTTGATGGAGAGATTGGTGTGACAAATTTGTCGCTACGAGTGTGGCAGGCGACAAAGAGCGGCACCGCCAGAGTGTCGGGCGCCCTGGCAAAGCTGGTGGGGGAGCATCTATCCGCCGTGCGGCGAACGGGCTTAATTTTTGCTTTTTACATCCACTCACAGAGTTGAACGTAGATTGCAGTGGCCAGAAAATTACCGGAGCGCAGGGCAGAACCAAGGCGGTGGACAGGATGGATCAGCGCCGCCACGGCCCTGGCTTTGACGGGAGGCTTGTGGCTTGCGGGAGTGTTGCCTCAGGCCCAGCAGATCTTGTACGACACTGCTGTGGCCCACGCTTCGCCCGGCGCGATGAGCGAGGCGGTGCTGGTGGACATTGATGCCCGTAGCTTGGCAGCCGCTGGTGGTAACTGGACCTATGACAACCATGCCGCATTGATTGACCGCTTGGCCCAGGTTGGCGCCAGCACCGTGGTGTATGCCGTGCCATTGGACCCGCCTGCCACGCCGACCGATGCACAAGCGCTGGTGAGCAGCATTGCCCAGGCCCAAAATGTGATCTGGCCAGCGGTATTTGCGGACAAAGGGCCAGCCGCTTCACTGCCACCGGCTTTTTATCGCAGTACATTGGCAGCCCTTGGCGGTCGTGGGCCAGCCATGGTGCCTGTGCAGATGGGGCCTTTTGCGGAGGCTGCTGCAGGGGTGGGGCATTTGCAATGGAGGGCTGACAGCGATGGCATTCTCCGGCAGGTGCCTCTGGTACTAAGCCACGATAACGTGGGAGTGCCTGCGCTTGCGCTGCTGGCCGCCCAGCGTGTGTTGCATCTCAGCGCCGAAGATATTTCTTGGAGAGGCGGCAGTTCCAGCCCTGGTCTGCTGCTGGGCAGCTTGGCGGTGGGGGTGGATGCGGGTGCGGTGATGCGCCCTGTATTCGGCGCAGCCCTGCCTCGGTTGGCGGCAGCCGATGTGGTGGCTAACAAAGTGCCACCCGCAGCCCTGCGCGACAAGACCGTGGTGGTAGGAATGACGGCAGGGCCGCAAGCTGCTGTGTGGACCGTACCGGGTGGCTCGTCTTTGCACACATCCGATGTGGTGGCCCAGACCTTGGTCGGATTGCGTGTGGCCCGCTCCGTGACGGCTCCGAACTGGGCCCACACCCTGGCATGGGGTGCGGTGGTCGCCATGGCTTTGGTGGTTGTGGCGCTGCCCGGTTTGCGCACAAGAGCGGCTTGGGGCGTTGCACTGGGGCTGGCCACGTTGCTGCTGGCCATGCAATGGTGGTGGTTGCAACGCGCCTTGCATATGGTGCCTCTTGTGGCCGCCGCCGCAGTGGTGCTGTGGGGGCAGTTGCTGTGCAGTATTTGGGCTGCATTACCAAAACGAACGCCGGGTGAAGTGCCGCAAGGCTCAGCCGATGCCGAGCGCATGATGGCGCTGGCCCTGCATGGTCGTGGTGAGTTGCTGCAGGCCTTTGAGCGCTTCAAGTTATTGCCGACCAGCGACGCATTAAAGGAAAACCTCTACCACCTGGGCAAGGACTTTGAGCGCAAAAAAGACTTTGCTCTGGCCAAGAAGGTGTTCAAGCATCTGGTGCATCGCGATGCCGAATACAAAGATGCGCGCGCACGCTACCGCCATGCCAAGACCCACTTGCTGGCCCAGGCAGGCATTTCGCCAGGCCATGGCGCTGGCAGTAGCTTTGGCGAAGGTGCTTCGTCGCTGCCTGCCGCCGTGCAAGAAACGCTGCCGCGCCAAAAGGCCTCCGGTGCATTTGCGCACTATGAGCTCAAGCACGAGTTGGGCAAGGGCGCGATGGGGGTCGTCTACCAGGGGCGAGACTTGCGCTCAGGCCGAATGGTGGCGATCAAAACCTTGGCCCTGCACCAGGAGTTTGAGGGGGCTGCGCTGGTGGATGCACGCGAACGTTTTTTCAAAGAGGCGGAAGCCGCAGGGCGGTTGGAGCACCCGAACATCGTGACCATTGATGGCTCTGGGGAAGCGCAGGGGCTCGCCTACATCGCGATGGAGTTCGTGGCCGGCACGGACCTGACCGCTTTCACTCAAACCCCCCACCTATTGCCGGTGGCGCAGGTGTTGGCCATTGGCGCTCGGGTAGCAAGTGCCTTGGACTATGCCCATGCACACCATGTCGTGCATCGCGATGTCAAACCCGCGAACATCATGTGGGACCCTGCCACCGACACGGTGAAGGTGATGGATTTTGGAGTAGCCCGTATTACCGATGCGAGCAAGACGCGCACGGGCATCGTGCTGGGCACGCCCAGCTTCATGTCGCCTGAACAGCTGTGTGGGGCCAAGGTGGATGGGCGAACAGATCTGTACGCGTTGGGTGTGACCTTGTTCCAGCTGCTCACGGGCGCATTGCCGCTGCGAGCCGAGTCGATGCCAGAGCTCATGCACAAGATCGTCCATGTGCCAGCGCCAGATGTTCGCACGCTGCGCCCCGACTTGCCCGAGGCCGTAGCAGCACTGGTGGCCAAGGCGTTGAACAAGCGGCCCGAGGACCGTTACCAGACAGGTGCGCAGCTGGCGCAAGCGCTTACGCACGCCATGGACAACGCTCTGCAACAAAGTATTGGCGAAGTAACTGCGGCAGTCGTCTATGATCCAGACCGCCCCCCTGCAGAGCAAAACATGTTGCTGACAAAAACCACGGTGCTGGAGCACCCACAGCAACAAAGCCCAGCATCCAGGCCTGTGGCTGCCCCTGTGGGATGACGCGCTTCCCAATCCATGACATACGAATTTTTCGCCCAAACCGACCGGGGGCGCGTGCGCGCCAACAATGAAGACGCAGTGGCTGTCGATCGGGAAGCCCAGGTGGCCGTCTTGGCTGACGGCATGGGCGGCTACAACGCGGGCGAAATTGCCAGCGGAATGGCCATTACCTACATTTGCACGGAAATGAGTCGCTGGCTGGCACAGGCCGGGACTACGCCCCCTGCCACGGATGTGCGGCGGGCGCTGGAGTTGTGTGTGGAAAACGCCAACCATGCCATTTTGGGCGCTTCGCTGTCCAACCCGCAGTACTCCGGCATGGGCACCACGTTGGTGGTGGGCGTTTTTCAGTGCGATCGCCTCATCCTCGGCCATATCGGGGATTCACGCTGCTACCGCTTGCGCGCAGGGGTTTTGCAGCAAATCACGCGAGACCATTCCTGGTTGCAGGAACAGGTCGATGCAGGCATATTGACCCGGGAGCAGGCAGCCGCGTCGTCCAACCGCAATTTGGTTACCCGCGCGTTGGGCGTAGAGCCGCATGTGCAAATGGAAGTGAACGAATTTGAAGTGGCGCCCAGCGACCTGTTTGTGATGTGCTCTGACGGTTTGACCGACATGGTCAATGACGAAGAGCTGGCAGATTTGCTGTGCGCGCCTGGCTCTCTGGAAGAAAAAGCAGGGCGGCTCATTGACACGGCCAATGCCCACGGCGGTCGTGATAACGTCAGCGTATTGCTGGTGCAGGCGGCTGCCGGAGGGAAAAAACGCAGCCTCATGTCCCGTCTTTTGGGCTCTGCCTGACGGACAGCAACATAACAAATCATCAAATCAGGAGTAGATCATCATGCCCAGAATGATCGTTTCGATCGACGGCGTCGTCATCAAAGAAGTGCAACTCACCAAAGAGCGCACTACGCTGGGCCGCCGCCCGTACAACGACATCGTGATCGACAACCTGGCGGTGAGCGGTGAACACGCGGCTATCCACATGATGCCTGATGGTGTCGAGATTGAAGACCTGGGGAGCACGAACGGCACCTACGTCAATGCCAAGGCGGTCAAGCGCCAAGAGTTGCGCAACGGCGACACCATCGAGGTGGGCAAATACAAGATTCGCTTCTTGCAAGATGCAGACGCCCAGAACTTCGAGAAGACCATGGTGTTCAAGCCGGGGATGGCTCCGGCGCTGAATGCGGCGGCAAGGCCCGGTGGTGTGGTTGCGCCTCCTGCCCCTATGAATGCCGTCATCCGGGTGCTGTCGGGCGCAGCGGCTGGCCGTGAAGTCGCCTTGCACAAGGTGGTTACCACCATCGGCAAACCCGGTGTTGCTGTTGCGTCCATCACCAAGCGCATTCAGGGCTTTGTGCTGGCCCATGTGGAAGGCCCGGACATGCCTCTGCTCAATGGTGTGGCGATTGGCTCCAGCCCTGTCCCGCTCAAAAGCGGTGACAAACTGGAACTCGCGGGCACCGAAATGCAGTTCGAGCAAGCCTGACCGATGTGACGGCCTGGCCTCTGGCACCTTGCCCGGGCTTGGTCAGTTGAGCCCATGCGCAGCTCCTTGTTGTTTCGCCGCTGGCGCCGCGTGCTGCTCACGTTGATCCCGCTGGCACTGGCGCTTTTGCATGTTTCGGCCGCCATGCCCCTGCCGCTGCTGGAGCGGCTGGACCAGTTCATCTACGACGCCCGCCTGCGCCTGGGGATGTCGCGAACCCTTGACGAGCGCATCGTCATTGTGGACATCGATGAAAAGAGCATCGATCGCATCGGGCGCTGGCCCTGGGGCCGAGACAAACTCGCAGATCTGACCCAAGAATTGTTCGCACGCCAGCGTGTGTCCGTGGTGGGCTTTGATGTGGTGTTTGCTGAGCGCGACAACAGCTCCGGGCTGGCATCCCTGCGCGCCTTGGAGCGAGGGGCCTTGGCCAGAACCCCAGGCTTTGCCGAGCAGGTGTCTCGCTTGGCCCCTTCCCTTGACCACGATGCTTTGTTTGCTCGCAGCCTTCATGGACATGCAGCGGTGCTGGGCTACTACTTCACCAGTGATCGGCAGGGGCACACCCAAGGTGCGCTCCCTCTGCCGGTGGTGACTGGCGCCCAGCTGCGCGGCAGGCCGCTGGCAGCCACCACCTGGAATGGTTACGGAGCCAATCTCAGCGAATTGAATCAGGCTGCCGCCCAGGCAGGGTTCTTCAACACCATCAGCGACAGCGATGGGGTCGTTCGCAGCTTGCCGCTACTGGCTGAATACCAGGGCCAGTATTACGAGTCGCTGGCTCTGGCCATGTTTCGCGCCATGATGGGCGGGCCCACTGTGGAGCCCGGCTTTCCGGCGACGGCTTCTCTCGGCACCCATGACACGCTGGAAAGCGTGGTCTTGGTAGACGGCGCGCGCCGCATGGCTTTGCCCGTGGATGAGCGGCTGGCCATGCTCATCCCTTTCCGAGGCCCCGGCGGCCCTGAGGGCGGTTCCTATGCCTACATTTCTGCCAGCGACTTGTTGGAAGGAAAAATAGCGGAAGGTACCCTGGCGTACAAAGCCGTCTTGATCGGCACCTCGGCCCCGGGGCTGCAAGATGTGCGTACGACCCCGGTAGGCCCGGTGTATCCCGGCGTAGAAGCCCATGCCAGTATGCTGACGGCACTGATGGACGGCAGCGCCATCGCCATCCCGGATTACGCACGCGGTTTCGATGTTCTTCAGCTTTTGATGGTGGGGCTGGTTCTTGCGTTTGGTCTGTCAGTGCTGCCGGCTGGCCCCGCGTTGTTGCTGAGCGCAGTGGTGTTCCTCGCTCTGACCCTGCTCAATTTCTGGTTGTATCGGACGCACGGGCTGGCAATGCCGCTGGCAACCGCCCTTGCGCTGGTATTCACAGCCACAGCGGTCAACATCGCCCACGGCTACTTGTTTGAAAGCCGGGCCAAACGCGCTCTGGCTTCGCGTTTTCGTTCTTACGTTCCGCCCCCACTGGTGGATGAGATGCTCAAGCACCCCGAGCACTACAGCATGCAGGCAGACAATCGGGAACTCACGGTGATGTTCTGCGACATGCGAGGCTTCACGGCCCTGTCTGAATGCATGCCCCCGCTGCAACTGCAAGCGCTTTTGAACCGGGTGTTCACGCGGCTGACGGAAGTCATCCAGGGTGAGCGGGGCACCGTCGACAAATACATGGGCGACTGCGTGATGGCCTTCTGGGGCGCTCCTGTGCCTGCACAAGACCACGCTGCGTGCGCTGTGCGTGCGGCTTTGGGCATGGCCCGGGCAGTCGAGCAACTCAACCAGGAGCATCGCGCGCAAGGCTTACCGGAAATTGGCGTTGGCATTGGTCTGAACACCGGGCTCATGTGCGTTGGTGACATGGGCTCCAACATTCGGTTGAGCTACACCGTCATCGGCGATGCGGTCAACCTGGGTTCGCGCCTCGAAGGGCTGTGCAAGACCTACGGCGTGGCCATCATCGCCAGTGAATCTACCCGAAGCATGGCTCCAGGCTTCGTATGGCAAGAACTGGACCGTGTGTGCGTCAAAGGCAAAGCCCAGGCTGTGAACATCTACACCCCCTTGGCCGACCAGAGCCAAGCGTCTGCGCTGAATGCTGATGAATTGGCCTGCTGGCAGCAAGTGCTTGCACACTACCGGGCTCAAGACTGGGCACAATGCGGCCAAAGCTTGGCCGCTTTACGGCACCAAGCGCCCCAATCCGTGCTCTATGCACTGTACGCGTCCCGCCTGGAAGAGATGATGTCCAGCCCTCCTCCTTCGGATTGGGACGGTGCCACCCATTTCGATACCAAATGATGGATGGGAAAGTTCTCAGCATGCCCATGATAGGAACACTTCAGTGAAAGTCCGCGTTCTCGGCTGCTCAGGCGCCATCGCCCGCGATTGCCGAACCACGTCTTTTCTGGTCAATCACAACATCCTGATCGATGCAGGCACTGGCGTGGGGGATTTGACGCTGGAAGAAATGCGCCAGATTGACCACGTCTTCCTCACGCACTCCCACCTCGATCACATCGCCGCATTGCCGCTGATGCTCGATGCCGTCTCATCGCTGCGCAGCCAGTCTGTGCAGGTGCATGCAATGGCAGCCACCATTGCCGCGCTGCAGGCGCATGTCTTCAATAACATCGTTTGGCCTGATTTCAGTTGCGTCCCCTCTGCCCAATCGCCGTTTTTGCGGTACGTACCTCTGGCCGCTGGCGAAACCGTCACTGCTGGAGGGCTGGTGGTGCGGGTGCTGCCAGCCGTGCACAGCGTGCCGGCTGTGGGCTATGCGTTACGAGGCCAGCACGGCTGGTGGGCCTTCAGCGGCGATACCGAGCGCAACCCGGCCTTGTGGAGCGCGTTGGAACAGCTTGCCGAAGCCCCGCCCCAACTTCCTGTGGCTGCGCTGGTCATCGAAACCGCCTTCAGCAACCGCGAAAGCGACCTCGCGCGCCGCAGCCAGCACCTGTCGCCCACCACGCTTGCTGCCGAACTGGCCTTGAGAGCACCCACGGCCAGCTATCCGATCTACATCACCCACACCAAGCCATCCGAAACCGAGCTCATCCTCCAAGAGATCAACCAGTTGGAACTTGCCGGGGATGTGGCGATTGGCTGGTTGCAGGTGGGGCAGGTGTTTGATGTGTAACTAACATGCGTTGGCTGACATTCCTGGTCGAACAAAAATGTCAGTGCGAGTCTGAATTTGAGGTGAATCGCCCGCAAGCACCCCTGTTAGCTCCGTACGCAAGCCGTATCCCCGCGACCCTCATGACTACTGATGCGTAGGGTGAAGCTGGCACGCTATCTGCTTTATGTGAACCAGCCTGTGGGGCGATCCACAGGTATGAATTGCAACTTAACCCGAGGAGAGATGTATGAAGCGTTCCCTGCAAAAAGGTTTTACCCTGATCGAACTGATGATCGTTGTCGCGATCATCGGTATCTTGGCTGCTGTGGCACTGCCTGCGTATCAAGACTACACCGTGCGTGCACGTGTCGCTGAAGCTATGGGTTTCATTGCCGATGCCAAGCTGGCTGCTAATACCAACGCCACCAGTGGTGCGGTTGGCTACGCTGAAGGTTATGGCACAACCCCTGCCACTGGTGTCAACAATGGCACCACGACTGTGAATAGCAAGAACGTGACGAATGTGGTGTTGAGTGGTACCACTGGCGTGATTACCGCCACCACCACGGCAGCCGCTGGTAATGGTACGTTGATCGTGTCGCCCTACACCGGCGGTACCGATGTGGTGGGTACTGGCGGTACTGCTCTGGTAACGGCTGTGGCTGGCACGCCACTCCCCACACCGGCATCACAAATCAAGTGGCGTTGCAAGGCGGCTGGTGCAGTGGGTTTTGGTACCGCAGGCACGCTGCTGAACAAGTACGCACCGGGCGAGTGCCGTTAATCTGTCGGCATGTTGTTGCCATTCAATTGGCACTTCACACTTAGCAGAGATCAAGAGGATTCCACAAGCTGGAATCCTCTTTTCATTGGGGCGGTGAAACGGGTAGGCACTCAGTTCGCATCAATCTTGGCAGGAGTTCGCTGTGCGTGCTTTCCAAACAGGTTTTACCCTGATCGAGTTGATGATCGTAGTTGCGATCATTGGTATTCTGGCCGCAGTGGCTTTGCCCGCCTACCAAGATTACACCGTTCGCGCGCGCGTCTCAGAAGCCATGGGGTTTATTGCCGAGGCAAAAATGGCTGTTCACAACAATGCCAACCACGCTGCCATGGGATATGCTGAAGCCTACGGAACAAGTCCCGCTGTTGGCGTTGCCGACGGTATCCTTACAGTGAATAGCCGAAATGTGGTCGATGTCCAAATTTCCGGTACAACTGGGGTGATTGTGGCTACCACATCAGCATCCGCCGGCAATGGCACCTTGGTGGTTTCGCCGTATACCGGTGGTACCGATGTGTTTGGTACCGGGGGCGCGGCATTGGCAACGTCAGTGGCCGGTACCCCTATTCCAACGCCGGTATCAGCAATTAAATGGCGTTGCAAGGCTTTAGGGGCACTGGGTTTTGGTCTGGCAGGAACCATGCCTAGCAAATATGCACCGGGTGAGTGCCGTTAGTGGGGCGCGCAAAGTTTTTTGTTGAGTATTCGTGGTTTTCGACAGATTGCGTATTTGTTTGGCGTTTTTAACAATGATCAGTCGACCTAGAATTCGCGCTGCATTCCACGCCTTTAGCATTCATTTAATTTTGAGCTTGGCCGTCGCTGCGCTCATGGCTTTTTTAGTGCTGGGAATATGGTTTCCTCACCCGTTGCGCTATTTGGCTGGTGGAATAGATTTATTCTGGATTTTGATTGGTGTGGATGTGGTGTGTGGCCCTTTTTTGACGGGATTATTATATAATCCCGCGAAACCGCGGCGTGAGTTGATCATGGATCTCGCGTTAGTTGTTATCATTCAATTGGCAGCGCTGATTTACGGTATTTACAGCATCGGCCAGGCACGGCCAGTAGTATTGGTTTTCGAATCTGATCGTTTTGTCGCAGTGACCGCAGCACAGGTCGATACTGCTAATCTTCCCCAAGCATTGCCTCCATGGCAGTCGCTTTCATGGAGTGGCCCTGTTTTGTTGGGTGCACGCAGAGCCAGGGACGGCCAGGAAACCCTGAAGAGTATTGAATTGTCGTTGCGTGGCTTGGAACCCAGTGCTCGCCCAGATTGGTGGCAAAGCTATGATGAGAGTCGGCCAGCAGTCCGGCAACGCATGAAAGCATTGTCAGTCTTACGAACCGTGCAAGTGCCGGAGGCGCAGTCCGCGATTGATGCTGCAGTAAAAAAAACAGGCCTTCCCATCAATCAAATTCACTATCTCCCATTGGTTAGCAAAAAGTCTTTAGACCAGTGGGTAGCATTGCTAGATGCACAGGCCAATATCATCGGATATGCCCCAGTGGACGGTTTTTAATTTTTGTGACTAGCAAAAAATCCGAGACAGATGTTAGTTCTGTTGAATGATTCACTAGATGCTAACGTTGTAAGTATTGGCCTAGCAGGCTGCTGAAATACTCCCCCACCCACGGGCACCTTCCCAGCACCTCGCGCATTTCTCGCGTCAGCTTTCCGCGTTTTGAAACTCAACTTGGAATACGCGCGTTTTCCGCCTCCCCCGGCCCGTTTTCTCGCCCTTTTGTCCTCACGCCAGCCCTCGCAGACGGATTTGCCCCAAGCTGCGCATGCGCGTGAGGTTGTAGCCCGCCATCGTCAGAACAAACATCTGGTCAACTTTCTTGATTCCGCGCACCAGCACCTTGCGCATGTGACCCACCGTCTTGGCCCAGCCAAAGCCCTGTTCGATCAGCTTTCTCTTTTGCTGCGAGATGGCGTAGCCTCCGCTGCCCGCGATCCTGTCAGATACCGCAGATCGGCGCCCTGATTTGTTCTGCGCCACATGGGGCAGCACGTTCATCTCTTGCAGCGCGTCGATGAACTCCCTGGCGTCGTAACCCTTGTCTGCGCCCAGCGTGATCGTGATGGGGTCATCGCCGGGCAGTGCCTGTCGCGCATCGTTGATCATGGCCTTGGCCGCTTCGCGCTCTGCATATCCGTCGGCCTGTGTGACCACGGCGCTGACCACCAGCCCGTGGCGGTTGTCGGTGAGTGTGTGGCCCATGAAGCGCAACTCACTGGCCGTCTTGCCCTTGCGGTACAGCCTTGCATCCGCGTCCGTTGTGGACTCGTGGGTGTCGTTGCTGCGCTTTTGGTCTTTGAAGTTCCCCGCGTCGGTATCGTCGTCGCCCTGGCGGTCTTTCCGCACAAAACTCTTGTGGCCCGCCCAGGCCTGGATCAGGGTGCCGTCCACGCTGAAGTGTTCGCCCGAGAGCAGCTCCTGTTCCTGGGCTTGCTGCACGATCTGGTTGAAGAACTCGATGACCGCATCGTGCTCGATCAGGCGTTCGCGGTTCTTGCTGAAGACGGTGGGCACCCAGACCACATCGTCCATGGCCAGCCCGATGAACCAGCGAAACAGCAGGTTGTACTGGGTTTGCTCCATGAGCTGGCGTTCTGAGCGTACGCTGTAGAGCACCTGAATGAGCATGGCGCGCAGCAGTTTCTCGGGGGCTATGCTGGGGCGCCCGCCTTTGATGTCTGCCGCATACATCTGGGCAAACAGGTCGTCCATGTTCGCCAGGGCCTTGTTGACCATCACGCGGATCACTCGCAAGGGGTGATCTGCGGGCACGAAGTCATCGAGGTGGCGCATGGTGAACAGGCTCTCGGTGAAGGTGTCGGCTCCGCGCATGGATGGCTCGTCTGTCTGGTCGGTGGTGTGCCTTGATTGTCCTGGCAAGACGTCAACCGGGAAACGACGGTGTGGGGTATTTCAGCAGCCTGTTAGTGGTGCTGGTCAAGCTGCCACACCCCAACCCGGCTACGGCCGCACATGTGCTCAAGGCATTCAGCGACAAGCTCAATGCAATTGCCAGCCCGATGCGCCAGAGCCTGACCTACGACCGAGGCCGCGAGATGGCCGAGCACGCCAGACTCACTCAGAACACAGGCATGAAGGTGTACTTCTGTGATCCGCACAGCCCCTGGCAGCGCGGCTCCAACGAGAACATCAACGGGCTGGTGCGACAGTACCTTGCCAAGGGCACCGACCTGTCCGTCTACACCCAGAAGCAGCTTGATGCGATTGCCGACGAGATCAACAACCGCCCCCGAAAGGGCCTCGGGGTACGATCACCGCTGGCGGTCTATCGGGAACTAATCCTGAACAGCCCGCAGCACTCCACCCTCATTCATTGAAACCCAGGGTGTTGCACTTCAGTTTTGAATCCGCCCAGAATTACCATAATTACCCCCCCAACCTTGTTCACATCAACTTCTTCGTTCCTGCCAAAAACTTCCTGATTTGCCTCCATGCTTTTCAGTAACGTGGATATCGCTTATCACCATCCCCCGGTCCACCGCCTTGCACATGTCATAAATCGTCAGCAGGGCGATCTGCACTGCGGTCAGTGCTTCCATCTCCACCCCGGTTTGCCCCACCGTTTCCACGGTGGCTGAGCAAAATATGCCGCAAGCGCCCTCCGTACGTGCGCTGGCAGCTTCAAATTCGATAGCAACCCGCGTCAGGGCCAGGGGGTGACACAGTGGGATCAAATCGCTGGTTTTCTTGGCGGCCATGATGCCGGCGATGCGGGCGATGCCCAGCACATCGCCTTTCTTGGCGGTGCCCGATTCGATCAGCGCGAGGGTTTCGGGCTGCATTTCGATGCGGCCGGTGGCCACGGCGATGCGGTGCGTGGCGGCTTTGGCGCCGACGTCCACCATGTGGGCCTGGCCTTGGGCGTCGAAGTGTGTGAGGGGGCTGGTGGCGGTGGCTTCTGGGGTTTTGGATGTCATGGTCGAGGGCTCTCGGTGCACTTGGTAGCAACCACGTGCGAAACAATTCGCGGGTCGGGGGCATCATACGGTGCAGTGCGCCGCAGTTGGCGCTGTCGCCACCAATGGCGCCAGGGAGACCATGAGTGTTGATATTGGGTAAAAAAAGGCATCTAGCGCACGCCAGTCAAGCGCTGGCAGCTTCTCTTTTGATAGCGATTGGCGTGGCAAGCCCCTTGCCTGCTCACGCACAGGGGGGGCTTCCGACCCTGGGGGATGGCAGTGACCTGACCAGCAGCGAGGAGCGGCGGCTGGGTGATCGCATCATTCGCGAGCTGTACCGCGACCCGGACTACATCGATGACCCGGTGATTGGCGAATATGTGCAGGGCATCTGGCAGCCGTTGATGGCGGCGGCGCGGGCGCGGGGCGAGTTGTCGCCCGAGCTGGACGAGCGCTTTGCGTGGGAGGTGCTGCTGGGGCGTGACCGCACCGTGAATGCCTTTGCCCTGCCGGGTGGCTACCTGGGGCTGCAACTGGGCTTGATCGGGGTGGTGGGCACGCGCGACGAGCTGGCCTCGGTGATGGCGCACGAGTTGAGCCACGTGACGCAACGGCACATTTCGCGTTTGCTCACGCAGCAAAGCCGGCAGACGCCGCTGCTGCTGGGCGCGATGGTGCTGGGCGCTTTGGCGGCCAGCAAGAACCCGGGCGCCACGCAGGCGCTGGTGGTGGGCGGCCAGGCGTTGGCCATGCAAAACCAGCTCAATTTTTCGCGCGACATGGAGCGCGAGGCCGACCGTGTGGGCATGGGGCTGATGGAGCCAGCGGGCTTCGCGCCCGAGGGCTTTGTGGGCATGTTCGACAAGCTGCAGCAGGCCAACCGCATCAACGACAACGGCAGCTGGCCGTATCTGCGCAGCCACCCGTTGACCACGCAGCGCATAGCCGACATGCAGTCGCGCCTGCCCTCGGGCGGGTTGACGGCGAGCAGCCCCTCTGTTTTACAGGCCGAGCATGCCATGGTCACCGCGCGCGCTCGGGTGCTGTCCAGACCCGGTGTGGATGTGCTGCGCCAGTGGGTGGCGGAGCCGCAAGGCTCCGGCTTTGCGGCGCTGCCGCCAGCGCGGCAGGCGGGCGTGCTGTATGCGGCGGCGCTGGGCTCCAGCCAGCTGCGCGATGCCGCAGGGGCGCGGCGCTGGGCGGGGCAGTTGCAGCAACTGGTCAAGAACGATGCTGCGGCCACCCGGCTGGCAAAACTGCTGAGGGCGGAGCTGGAACTGGCAGCAGACGATGCCCCCGCTGCGCTGGCGGCCATGCCGCCGGGGGATGCACGCCGGCCCGAGATGCTGCTGCGCACGCAAATTTTGCTGCGCACCGGCCAGTCGAAAGAGGTGACGGGGCCGCTGCAGACCTGGCTGGCGACCCACCCGCGCGATGCTTCGGCGTGGCAGGCCATGGCAGCTGTCTGGAATGCGCAGGGCCAGCCACTGCGTGCAGTGCGGGCAGAGGCGGAAGTGCATGCTGCGCGCTACGACTACGCTGCGGCGGTGGACCGCTTCAAGGCCGGGCAGGATCTGGCGCGGCGCAGCACCTCGGCCGATGACCACTTCGAGGCGTCGATCATCGACACCCGGCTGCGCGCCGTGCAATCACTGCTTCGTGAACAGGCCGCCGAGCGCTGACTCGATCACCAGGCCCAGGGCCGAGTAGATGAGCGAGCCGAGCAAGGCCGCCATGAACCCGTTGACGTGAAAGCCGTCCAGCACGCCCGCCGCTGCCCAGAACATGAGCGCGTTGATGACGAACAGGAACAGGCCCACGGTGACCACGGTGACGGGCAGGGTCAGGATCACCAGCACCGGGCGCAGCACGGCGTTGAAAAGGCCAATGACAAACGCGGCAATCAGCGCCGAGCCAAAGCTCTGCACTTGCACGCCGCCGTACACGTAGGCCACGAACAGCAGCGCCGCGGCGCTGAGCAGCCATTTCAGGAGGAGTTTCATGGCCAGAGAATAGCACCGGCCTTGAGGCAGAGCACCCGTTGCAGCGGGCGGGCGCTCAGTCCAGCGCCAAGGCCCACAAAGTGCTGCAGCCGGTGAGCACGCTGCCCAGCACGCCGGGCCAGGAGGATGGTGGTGATGGGCGCTCAGCGGAGGAGTTGACGCCGATTTGCGCCTCGGTGCCCATGCGGGGCTTGCGCGCATCCAGCACCTGGGCAGGGCGGCCGCAGGCCTGTTGGGTTTGCGATTGCAGTTGCTCGGTCAGCTCTGCCAAGGGGATTTTGGCCAGCACGGTCGTCACCTGCGAAGGCTGCAGCCCAGCGCCGGGGATGATCTGTGCGAATAGCTTGTCAGCCCATTTGTTGCGCCAGCTTTCGCGGGCGCTGTGGCTCACCCATTTGCTGACGCGGTGCGTCATGCGCGGCGCACAGGCCACCAGCACCCAGTGGCGCTGGTGGGCAGGCTCGTTCGCTACCAGGGGCGCAAGCAGCTGCTGCGCATGGTCAGCGTCGTCCACGTACACAATGATTTTGTCCATGTCGCAGGCCCTGTGGGTGGGTGAACGGGGTGAAACAGAAAGCAAAAAGGGCGTTGCCCTGCCCGTGCGGCGGGCGGAGGTCAACGCCCCTGGGGGCCGCAGCCTGCATGCAGGCTGCGAACGGCGGGAGCCGCTGTGCAGGCGCGGGGTCAGCCGTGGGCTGCGCCACCTTCGCCACCGTCGCCAGCGCGGCGGGACACGATGAACTTGCCCACTGCCAGCACCAGCAAGGCGCCCACGATGTGCGATGCCCAGTACAGGGTGTCGGAGATGACCGCCAGGCCCTTTTCATCCACGCTGCCCCACTTGGGCATCCAGTCCATCACGGCGGGGTTCACGAATGCAGGGTCGGTGACCAGCATGCCGCCAGCAATCCAGCCCAGCAGCATGCCGCCGAAGGTGATGATGAACGGGAAGCGCTCCATCAGCTTGATGACGAGCTGGCTACCCCAGACGATGATCGGGATCGAGATCAGCAGGCCCAGCACGACCAGCAGGAACGAGTGTTCGCCTGCGTTCTGTGCGGCACCGGCGATGGCGATCACGTTGTCCACGCTCATCACCAGGTCGGCCACGATGATGGTCTTGATGGCGGCCAGCAGCTTGTCGCTGCCTTGCACGTCGCCGTGGCCATCTTCGTCAGGGGCCAGCAGTTTCACGCCGATCCACACCAGCAGCAGTGCGCCGACGAACTTGAGGAACGGCAGCGACAGCAGGGTCATGGCGAAGGCGATCAGCACCACCCGCAAGACGATGGCACCGGCGGTGCCCCAGATGATGCCCTTGGCGCGTTGCGCAGGGGGCAGCTTGCGGCAGGCCAGCGCGATCACGACGGCGTTGTCTCCGCCCAGCAAGATGTCGATGATGATGATCTGGCCCAGTGCTAGCCAGAATTCGGGTGAAGTCAAAAAGTCCATGAAGTCCTCGGTGTCCTAAGGCAAAAGGAGTTTCCCGCTGCTGTGATGGCAAAGGGTCTGTCCTGGCGAGTCAGGCCTGCGGCGGAGGACCTGGAACCTGCCCGCGCGCTGGTGCGCAGGAGCGAGGGACGGCCTTGATCACCCCGCTGCGGGGCCATCAAAGGTCTTGCTCAGTCGGTGTGGCCACGGTGGCTGCACTGACCCGGACCGCCGGAAGCGAGACGCTTCGTACTGACGACGGTACGCTGCCCGGATGCTGCTGCGCGTGCTGGGTGGCGCGTGCATGGCCTGGGCGGGAACTACTCCCCTTCGAAGGGGGTGATTGGAACACCGTCGGGCGGCCGGTGCAAGGGCGCGGGGGTTGTGGGTATTGCGTATGTCCTGAAGGGGGATCAGGGTTTACCAGCAGGTTGGCAGATACCCCTGCGCTGCTGTTTGGCCACCTGGGGTCGCTATCATCCAGCCCCCGCCAGCGTCTGCCTGCCCAGGGGCTCTTGCGCTGCGCCCCCATCTTCATGACTGCCATCCACATCACCGACATCGAAGCCGCCATCAACCACTGGCGCCAGCGCTTGCCCTCCAATGCGGGCATGGCCTTGGCGCCGCAGGTGCAGGCGCTGGCCGAGGTGTATGCGCTGATGGTGTACCGCCACGAAGATACGGTGGAAGAAGCCGACCTGCCGCTGGCGGCCCTGGATGCCTGGCTGGGCTGGTACGACACCACGCCCGACACGCCCTGCATTGCCATCTGCTCCACCAGCCAGGGCGACGATCTGTGCAAGGGCTGTGGCCGCACGTTCGATGAAGTGCAGCACTGGCCTGCCATGGGCCCGGCCGCCAAGCGCCAGGTGTGGCGGCGCATCACGCTGGAGCACACGGCGTGGCGGTTCACCCGCTATGCCGAGCGGGCGGCTGAAGGCGCGTCCAAACCGCCTGCGGTGTAGTCCGCAGCGTTCCCCCGGGGGCTGTACGCGCGGCGATCAAACCGCTATGGTGGCCCCCATGCTGCGCCTGACCCAAGCCCCCAATATCGCCATCGCCACGCTGTGGGCCGACTTGCTGTGCGAAGCGGGCATGACCGCCTCGGTGCAGCGGCAATACCTGGGGGCTGCGGCCGGGCACCTGCCGCCGGACGAGTGCCTGCCCGAAATCTGGCTGGATTACGACGAACACGCCCCCCGTGCACGCGCGCTGCTGCAGGCGCTGCAGGATTTGCCGCAGCGCCGCTGGGCATGCCGGTGCGGGGAGATCGTCGAGGGCGGGTTTGAGCAGTGCTGGCAATGTGGCGCGCTGATGCCGCGCGACTGAGCAATTGCTATTGATTCAATAGCTGCTGGCGCTTATCTGTAGGACGCTAGAAGGCTTTTTGGTTGATATCTATCACTTCCAGCGCACGGGTTCCAGGTGCACGCTGCCCAGGTTGCTGCTCAGCGTCAGCGCGCCTTCCTGCACAGTGGCCTGCAGCTGCATGCTGCGCTCGGCCATGGCCGCCATGGCCTGCGAGGCTTCGGTGGGAATGCGCCAGACCTGGAGCTTTTCCAGGCGCGTCAGTTTGGATTCAATGCCCTTCCACCACACTTCGGACGCGTGGTTGAAGCAGTACACCAGCACCGAGTCGGCCTTGCTGCAGGCCTTGGTCAGCGGCTTGTCTTCGGGCTGGCCCACTTCGATCCACACGCGCTTGCGGCCGGTGAAGTCGGTGAGCGAAGCGTCCGGGTCATCGGGGTCGGACAAACCGGCACCAAAAGCCAAGGTGGCGTCGCCGTTGCACAAGGTTTGCAGCTGGTGGGCCTGCAGGGCCAGCGCGGCCAGCCGCACCATCATGCGCTCATCCGTCTCGCTGGGGTGGCGTGCCAGGGTGAGGGCATGGTCGGCGTAGTAGCCGTGGTCGATGTCGGCGATTTGCAGGTTCGCCTTGAAGATGGTGGATTTGATGGCCATGCAGCCTCACTATTAATTTGATAGCTGCCAGCGCTTATCAGGACGGCGCTAGAGGCAAAAAATATCGAAAGCCCGCCAGTGTTCGCCACGGGCGGTGCCCTGGTCAGTGCAACCGTGGAACCGGCTTTGCCGGGCCACGGGTTGCGTCCCCCTGGGGGGAAGGCGCGCAGCGCCTCAGGGGGGTTACACCCTTCGGGCCAGCTCGGCGGCCTTGCCGGTGTAGCTGCCGGGCGTCATGGCCAACAGGCGGTCTTTTTCGGCTTGTGGGATGTCCAGCGACTGGATCAGCGCGTGCAGCGCCTCGGCCGTCACGGTCTTGCCGCGGGTCACTTCCTTGAGCTTTTCGTACGCGCCTTGCACGCCAAAACGGCGCATCACCGTCTGGATGGGCTCGGCCAGCACTTCCCACGAAGCGTCCAGGTCGGCGGCCAGGGCTTCTTCGTTGATTTCGAGCTTGTTCAGGCCGGTGAGCAGCGAGGTGTAGGCCAGCGCGGCGTAGCCCAGGGCCACGCCGATGTTGCGCAGCACGGTGCTGTCGGTCAGGTCGCGCTGCCAGCGGCTGATGGGCAGCTTCTCGGCCAGGTGCTTGAGCAGCGCGTTGGCCAGGCCCAGGTTGCCTTCGGCGTTTTCGAAGTCGATGGGGTTGACCTTGTGCGGCATGGTGGACGAGCCAATTTCGCCCGCTTTGAGGCGCTGCTTGAAGTAGCCCAGGCTCACATAGCCCCAGATGTCGCGCGAGAGGTCGATCAGGATGGTGTTGGCGCGGGCCACGGCGTCGAACAGCTCGGCCATGTAGTCGTGCGGCTCGATCTGGATCGAGTACGGCTGGAAGGTCAGGCCCAGGCCCAGGGGCTCGGGCGTTTCGATGACCTTCTTGCTGAAAGCTTCCCAGTCAAAGTCAGGCCAGGCAGACAGGTGGGCGTTGTAGTTGCCCACGGCGCCGTTCATCTTGCCCATGATCTTGACGGCGGCGATCTTCTCGCAGGCCGTTTGCAGGCGCATCACCACGTTGGCCATTTCCTTGCCCACGGTGGTGGGGCTGGCGGTCTGGCCGTGGGTGCGGCTGAGCATGGGCACGTCGGCAAACGCGTGGGCCATCTCGCGCAGCTTGAGCATGATGCGGTCCAGGCCCGGCAGGATGACCTGGTCGCGGCCCGAGCGCAGTTGCAGCGCGTGGCTGGTGTTGTTGATGTCTTCGCTGGTGCAGGCAAAGTGCACAAATTCGGCGGCCTTTTCCAGCTCGGGGCGGGCTTCGAACTTGCTCTTGATCCAGTATTCCACGGCCTTCACGTCGTGGTTGGTGGTCTTCTCGATTTCCTTGATGGCGGCGGAATCGGCCTCGGAGAAGTTTTTCACCAAGCTGAGCAAGTAAGCGCGTGCTCCGGTAGTGAGGGGCTTGAATTCTGCAAAACCTGCATCGGACAGGGCAATGAACCACGCCACCTCGACCTGCACGCGGCGGTGCATGTAGCCGTGCTCGCTCATGATGGGGCGCAGCGCGGCAAGTTTGGGGGCGTAACGGCCGTCAAGCGGCGAGAGGGCGGTGATGGTGGACAGGCTCATGGCGCGCAATTGTAGGCGGGCAGTGGGCGGGCACGTACTGTTGTAGCTGCGCCAGTACTCGTCAGGTAGGAGTGATCGGGTGCCGATAGAATCGCGTCCCCAGCCTGTGTGCGCTGTTTGCGTGCGGGCATTCACTTCCTGCTGACCCATGAAACTGATCGGATCCACCACCAGCCCGTACGTGCGCAAAGTGCGCATTGTGCTGGCCGAGAAAAAGCTCGACTACCAGTTCGTGCAGGACAACGTCTGGGGGGATGACACCACGGTGACCGCCTCCAACCCGCTGGGCAAGGTGCCCTGCCTGCTGATGGAAGGCGCCGAGGCCGTGTTTGATTCGCGCGTGATCGTGGAATACCTCGACACCCTCTCGCCCGTGGGCAAGCTGATTCCTTCCTCGGGCCGCGAACGCGCCGAGGTGAAGACCTGGGAAGCCCTGGCCGATGGCGCCATGGACGCCGGCATTCTCGCCCGCATGGAAGCCACCTGGGCGCACCGCTCTGATGAACAGCGCTGCCAGGCCTGGATCGACCGGCAAATGGGCAAGGTGAACGCGGCCCTCAAGGCCATGAGCCAGGGGCTGGGCGACAAGCCTTATTGCAGCGGCATCCACCTGAGCCTGTCGGACATTGCCGTAGGCTGCGCCCTGGGTTGGCTGGAGTTCCGCTACCCCGAACTGGCCTGGCGCACCGAATACCCGAACCTGGGCAAGCTGATGGACAAGCTGATGCAGCGCGCGAGCTTTGCGGACACCAAGCCGGGCGCCTGACGCCCTGGGCCCCAGGGCCTTGCCCACCACCCCGGCGCAAGCTGGCCCGGGCTCCCCGCTGCGGGCGGCGCGGGTATCTTGGGGGGCAAAGCGGGCTGTGGTTCGCTTATGCTTGGCTGGCTATGAACGAACTGGTTAGAACTCCTTTGGTGGGCGAGCCTGCCCCCCGCCGTACCGCACGCAAAGCTTCCGCAGCGGCGCCGGAACGTGGCCGGGTGAACGACCCGGACCGCACCATGGCCAACATCCTGGAAGTGGCCACGGCCGAGTTTGCCGACAAGGGGCTGGCGGGCGCGCGTATCGACGAGATCGCCGCGCTGACCCACACCAGCAAGCGCATGATTTACTACTATTTTGGTAGCAAAGAGGGCTTGTACCTGGCGGTGCTCGAAGAGGCTTACCGGCGCATTCGCCAGATCGAGACGAGCCTGCGCCTGGAAGACATGGAGCCCGAGGCCGCGCTGCGCACCCTGGTGGGCTTCACCTTCGACTACCAGCTGGTCAACCCCGATTTCATCCGCTTGGTGATGAACGAGAACATGCACCGGGGCGAGTTCATCCGCCGCTCCGCCACCATCCAGGAGCTGAACGTGCCCGCCATCAATGCCGTGCAGGCGGTGTACGAACGCGGCGTGGCCAGCGGGGTGTTTCGCCCGCACATGGACCCGATCGACCTGCACATGTCCATCTCGGCTCTGTGCTTCTTCAATGTGGCCAACCGCCACACCTTCAGCGCGATCTTCAAGCGCTCGCTCGACGAACCCGAGGCCCTGGCCCAGCGGCGCGATTCCATCATCGACATGGTGGTGCGCTTCGTGCGTGCCTGACCGCTTCTTTGATGCCTCTGCTGCTGTGGCCCTGCTGGCCCTGGATGGCCGCTGGCGGGCTTGAGGGCAGATGTGCGCGTGAATTCTGGGCCTGCCATTCACCAAGGGTTTGCCCGAATCATTAAAACTAACCAGTTCGTACAAAATAATTCCAGCAGCCGATAACGTTTTGACTGGAGACAACCATGTTCGATTTGGTGGACCGCGTTTTGCGGGGCTACACACGAGCGCTGGACATGCTGGGGGGCTTGTTCCTCGCCCTCATGGTGGTGCTGGTCTTCGGCAACGTGGTGCTGCGCTACGCCTTCAACTCGGGCCTGACCATGTCCGAAGAAGTCTCGCGCTGGCTGTTTGTGTGGCTGACGTTCATGGGCGCTGTGGTGGCCCTGCGCGAGCACGGGCACCTGGGCACTGATGCGCTGGTGTCGCGCCTGCCCCGCCTGGGCAAAAAAATCTGTCTGGTGCTGGCCCAGGTGGCCATGCTGTATGTGTCGTGGCTGCTGCTCAAAGGCAGCTGGGTGCAGGCAGAGATCAACTGGGACACCGAGGCGCCCGTCACCGGCGCGTCGGTGGGCATCTTCTACGCCAGCGGCGTGATGCTGGGCATTTCCTCCATGGCCATCTTGCTGCGCGACCTGCTGCGCACGCTGCTCACCCACCCGAGCGACCAGGAACTGGTGATGGTGCAGGAAAGCGAAGAAGTGGCCGCGCTGGAGCAGCGCAACCTGGGCGATGTGGCGCCCCATTTTTCGCATGGCCCCATCGTGGCCAAAGACGATTCGCCCCCTGCGCGCAAGCCTTGATGGCCCACGCCCACCGCCCCCTCTTTCCTGAGCACCGCCGCCCATGACCGTCGCCATCTTCCTCGGCTCCCTGCTGATCGCCATGGCGATTGGCATTCCCATCGCCTACTCGCTGCTCCTCAGCGGCATTGCGCTGATGTGGCACCTGGACCTGTTCGACGCGCAGATCCTGGCGCAGAACGTCATCAACGGCGCAGACTCCTTCCCGCTGCTGGCCGTGCCGTTCTTCATGCTGGCGGGCGAAATCATGAACGTGGGCGGCCTGTCCAAACGCATCGTCAAGCTGGCACTGGCTGTGGTGGGCCATGTGCCCGGTGGCCTGGGCTACGTGGCCATCATGGCGGCGGTGATTCTGGCGGCGGTATCGGGCTCTGCGGTGGCCGATGCAGCGGCCCTGGCATCGCTGCTGCTGCCCATGATGGTGGCGGCCGGGCATGACAAGGCGCGCTCTGCGGGCCTGATCGCTTCGGCGGGCATCATTGCCCCGGTCATTCCACCGTCCATCGGTTTCGTGATTTTTGGTGTGGCGGCCAATGTGTCCATCAGCAAGCTGTTCCTCGCGGGCATCGTGCCCGGGGTGCTGCTGGGCATCGCGCTGGCCATCACCTGGTGGTGGCTGGTGCGCAGTGAAAAAGTGGCCCCACCCGCCCGCGCCAGCCGCGCGGAAGTGCTCAAGGCCCTGCGCGAATCGGTGTGGGCCCTGGGCTTGCCCGTCATCATTCTGGTGGGCTTGCGCATGGGCGTGTTCACGCCGACCGAAGCGGCCGTGGTGGCCGCCGTGTACGCCCTGTTCGTCGCCATGGTGGTGTATCGCGAGCTGAGCTTTCGCCAGCTGGCCGACATCTTCCAGGCAGCGGCCCGCACCAGCGCAGTGGTGATGTTCCTCGTGGCGGCGGCCATGGTGTCGGCCTGGCTCATCACCGTGGCCGACCTGCCCAGCAAGATCATCGGCATGCTGGAGCCCTTCATGGACAACCAGACGCTGCTGCTGATCGCCATCATGCTGCTGGTGATGATTGTGGGCACGGCCATGGACATGACGCCCACCATCCTCATCCTGACGCCCGTGCTCATGCCCGTGGTAAAGGCCGCTGGCATCGACCCCGTCTACTTTGGCGTGCTGTTCATCATCAACAACGCCATCGGCCTCATCACCCCGCCCGTGGGCACCGTGCTCAACGTCGTGGCAGGGGTGGGACGCATTTCCATGTCGGATGTGACGCGCGGTGTCATGCCCTTCATGCTGGCGCAGTTCGTCGTGATGTTCCTGCTGGTGGCCTTCCCATCCATCGTGATGGTGCCGCTGCGCTGGCTGGGCGGCTGAACGCCCTCGCCACCCCCCACCCTCTTTTCCTGTTTCGGCCTTGCATCATCCATCCCTACCAAGGAGCCTTCCATGACCCTCTTGAAAACCCTGCTGGCCACGGCGCTGGTGGCTGCCTCGCTGGTGTCGGGCGCGCACGCCCAAGACCGCACCATCAAGTTCGCCTTCCAGAACCAGAAGGACCATCCCCAGGCCCAGGGCGCGCAAAAGTTTGCCGACCTGGTGGCGGCCAAGAGCGGCGGCAAGATCCAGGTCAAGCTGTTCCCCGGCGGCACGCTGGGTGGTGACCTGCAGACCGTGTCGGCCCTGCAGGGTGGCACGGTGGAGATGACGGTGCTCAACGCGGGCATCCTGTCGGCGCAGACCAAGGAATTCGGCATTTACGACTTCCCCTTCCTGTTTGCCTCGCCGCAAGAGGCCGATGCCGTGACCGACGGCCCCTTTGGCAAGAAGCTGCTCGACAAGCTCAAGGCCAAGAACCTGGTGGGCCTGGCCTACTGGGAGCTGGGCTTTCGCAACGTCACCAACAGCAAAAAGCCCATCACCAAGGCCGAAGACCTGGCGGGCCTGAAGATCCGCGTGATCCAGTCGCCCATCTATATCGACATGTTCAACGCCCTGGGCGCCAACGCCGTGCCCATGCCCTTCCCCGAGCTGTACACCGCGCTGGAGCAAAAGGCCGTGGACGGGCAGGAGAACCCGGTCACCACCATCCTCTCGTCCAAATTCAACGAAGTGCAAAAGCACCTGGCCATCACGCGCCACATGTACAACCCGCAGGCCGTCATCGTCAGCAAGAAGTTCTGGGACGGCCTCTCGCCCGCCGAGCAAAAGTGGATCAACGACGCCATGGCCGAAGCCACCACGTTCCAGCGCGGCGTCTCGCGCGTGCAGTCGGACGTGGCGCTCGACCAGCTCAAGAAGTCAGGCATGCAGGTGACCGAGTTCCCGGCCGCTGAGCTGGACAAGCTGCGCGCCAAGATGAAGCCTGTGATTGAAAAGCACAGCGAAAAGGTGGGCGCCGACACGGTGAAAGAGGTGTACGACACCCTGGCCAAGCTGCGCGCTGCCAAATAAGCGCCGGACTTGCACACGCACCGGAGGCAAGCCCTCGGGTGCGGGGGCTGGCATCGCTGCCGGGCCGGTGGCGGCCATTGGGCAGACAATGCCGTATTTCCCTCGTTACGCTGATTCCACCGCCATGAGCATTCTTCTTCTGAACGGCCCCAACCTGAACCTGCTGGGCACGCGCGAACCCCACATCTATGGCGCCGACACCCTGGCCGATGTGGAGCGCCACTTTGCCGCCGAGGCGGTGCGGCTGGGCACCACGGCTGCCTGCTTTCAGAGCAACCACGAAGGCCACCTGATTGACCGCATCCACGCAGCGCGCCTGGATGGCACGCGCGGCATCGTCATCAACCCCGGGGGCCTCACCCACACCAGCGTGGCGCTGCGCGATGCGCTGGCGGGCGTGGCCCTGCCGGTGGTGGAAGTGCACATCAGCAACGTGCACAAGCGCGAAGAGTTTCGCCACCACTCCTACATCTCGGGCATTGCCGATGGCGTGATCGCAGGCCTGGGCATCCAGGGCTATGAAATGGCGCTGCACTACCTGGTGCGCAAGCTGGCCAAGTCAGCATGAACGCGGCGGGCGCCGAAGCCTGCCAGGGATGTCCTGCATAACCCTCGCGAGTCGGTGGTAGTGCGGATCGGGATAGGCCGCAAGGCGGCTTTTGGCAGCCAATAGCCGTGCTATTGGCAAGAAAAGCAACGCAGCGGACTGCCCGAGGCCGCGCTATCACAGACCGCAGGGAGTTATGCAGATGGCATGGACGTCTCCACCTACACCGCCGTTGGCGCCGTCGGCCTGTTACCCGATACAAGGTGGGGCCTGGCGGTAACGGCATCAAAGTGCCAAAGTGGAAGTTCGTCGCAACCACCTTTGAACCGGAGGCCCCACCATGCAATTTACTGCAACGCTGCCAGTCATCGGAATGGATATTGCCAAGCACGTGTTCCAGCTGCACGTCGTGGATGCCCAGACAGGCGAGGTCACCCGGCACAAGCTCAGGCGTGATCGAGTAACCGCATTCTTTGCCAATCGTCAGAAGTCCCTCGTCGCGATGGAGGCTTGTGGCGGTGCGCACCACTGGGCCAGAACGCTGCAGACGCTGGGACATGAGGTCAAGCTGCTGCCCGCCAAGCATGTTCGCGCCTTTGTGCTGCGCGACAAGACTGACGCCCGTGATGCCCAGGCCATCTGGGTAGCGGCCCAGCAACCTCACATCAAGGCCGTGCCTGTCAAGAACGAGCAGCAGCAAGCTTGCCTGACACTGCACCGTATGCGCGCTCAGCTCATGAAGGTGCGCATCATGCAAACCAACGCGCTGCGCGGGTTGCTCTACGAGTTCGGAATCGTGCTGCCTGAGGGGCACCGGGCATTGCTCAAGCTCGTTCAGGACGCACTGGCCAAAGCCCAGGAACAGCGGCTGCCAGAAGTGGTGGTCGTCAGCATTCAGGATCAACTGCGTCGTATCGACAGCCTGCAGTGCGATATCGATCAGCTGGACAAACGGCTGGCCTCGATGGTCAAGCAAAACCAGCACATGCTGGCACTGCAAGCCATACCGGGCATCGGTCCGTTGACGGCGACAGCCTTGGTATCTACTGCAACCGACCTGTCCAGCTTCGAGTCCGGCAGGCAATTCGCCGCCTGGCTGGGACTGACGCCCCGACAGACTGGCACCGGAGGGAAGACCCGGCAGTTGGGGATATCCAAACGCGGAGACCCTTATGTGAGGACCATGCTGATGCACGGCGCTCGCGCCGTGATTGCCAGGAGTCAGCGAAGCGGCTGGATCGAGAGACTGTTACTGCGCCGCCCATACAGCGTGGTGGTCGCGGCGCTGGCCAACAAGCTGGCCCGAACAGTCTGGGCAGTCCTGGTCAAAGGCAAGGCCTTTGACCAGGTGAGATGGAATCCGGTCGACCTCGCCGCAGCCTGAGACCACCACAATGAACTGAGAACACCAAACGCTAGGAAACCGTTTTGAAGGAGAGCATGCAAGAAGCTTGTGTGATGGGTCAACAGGTCAAACCGGGGTGGGGGCAATCCGATAGGGATACAGGGCATCAAGCCCGATGTGCAGACAGGAGCCTCACCCGCGAATGCCATCAGGGCCAGCAGGACGAACACCCTGCACCGACAGGCCGTATGTAAGACTGCAAACCCTTCAGACCTTCACGCCGCCGAATCTTGCTCTTCTGGAGACGTCCATGTAAGGACATCCCTAGCTGTTCGCGCGGCGCTTGAGCCAGCGCACCAGAGCGCCCACCACGGGCAGCTTTTCGTACAGCTCCTCAGCGGCGTCCCAGTAGTCGCGGTGCAGCGTGACCAGACCTTGCTCATTGAGCACCAGGTGCGATGCGCCGCGCACCGTCTGCGTCACGCCCTTGTGAAAGTTCTGGAAGGCGAACAGGAAATCCCAGGTCAGAAAGCACTGCTGGCCTTGCACCACGCGGCCGGTGACCACGAAGCGCGGCTGTTCCAGCGCCTCGAACATGTGGGAAAAGATGCCCTGGATGGCGGGCACGCCCTGCACCTCGTTGAACGGGTCTTTGAAGCGTGCATCTGCCGCGTAAAGCTCGCCCAGTTGCGCCACGCCTGCGGGCGACAGCGTTTCAAAAAAGACGATGACGCGGCTGACGGCTTCTTCCGTCAAGGCCGCGGGGGGGCTCAGGGGTTGTTCCATGGCGAGGGTTTCACAGGCCGGTAAAGCGGCGCACCGCCGGAAAGTACCACCGGTAGGGCAACAACCGCAGCCATTTCATCCAGCGGGTGAAGCGTTTGGGGAAGTGGATATCGAACTCGCCGTCTTCCCAGCCGCGCACGATGGCTGCTGCCGCTGCCTCGGGCGTGATGAGCGCGGGCATGGTGAAGTCGTTGCGCGCCGTCAGCGGCGTAGCCACAAAGCCCGGGTTGACCACGCTCACGCCCATGCCCAGTGCGTGCAGATCCAGGTACAGCGCTTCGGCCAGGTTGATGAGGGCTGCCTTGGTGGGGCCGTAGGCCAGGCTCTTGGGCAGGCCGCGAAAGCCCGCCACGCTGCTGACCAGGCTCACGTGCCCCGGCCGCCCCATCTTGGCCGATGCCACCATGGCGGGCAGCACGCCGGCCAGCACGCGCAAGGTGCCGGTGTAGTTCACGTCTTCGTGGCGCAGGGCTTCGGTCAGGTCGAAGTCGGTGGCGCGCATGTCGCGGTAGTGGCCGGCGCAGTAGCACACCAGGTCCAGCGGGCCGCCCGCCAGCACCTGCTGCGCGGCGGCCTTGACCTGGGCGGTGTGGGCCGTGTCCAGCGGCACGGCCACGCTGCCGGGGTGCTCATCTACAAACGCTTGCAGGGCTTGCGCGTTGCGGGCCGACACAATGACCTGCGCCCCCCGCGCATGCAGCAGCGCCGCCGTGGCGCGGCCAATGCCGCTGGAGGCGCCCACCAGCCACACGCGTCGGCCCTGCCAGTAATGGATGCGGGAATTGAGACTCATGGCGTGGCTCAGGTGCGCTTGGTGAACGACAGGGTGATCTCACCCAGCCGCACGCCAAACTTGCTCATCGTGGCGCGGTTGAGCATCACGCGCTCGTCGATCAGGTACATCCAGTCGTCAAAGTCCACGTGGTAGACCTTGCCATCCACCGGCAAGGCCAGCGTGTAGCCCCAGCGAAAGGCATTGCCCTGCGTCTGGCCCCTGGCTGTGCCCACCACGTCGTCGGCCGTGCCGGTGTAGTGGCCATCGGCATGCTTGGTCAGCCGCCAGATGCGCAGCTGCGTGGTGCCGTCGGAATAGGTGAAGGCTTCGTCCAGCACGCCCTCGTTGCCCTTCCAGCTGCACTCCATCACCACCGTGAAGCGGCGGGCGATCTGGCCGCTGCGCCCCTGGAAGATGCCGTGGGCATCCACCGTGCCATTGAAGTACTGGGCCAGGTCCAGCACGGGCTTTTCGCTGGCGTATCCGGCCAGGTTCTGGCTGGCGCACCCGGTCAGGGCCGCAAGCGGCGCCACGGCGGTGGCGCCCAGAAGGGTTCGGCGTTGGATCATGGGAAGGCCTTGGTGGTGGGTGAGGTGCAGGGTTGCATTGATGAAAATCACGGGGCCTGGAATGCGGCACTGCCAGGCGTGCGCCGCACCACCAGCAGGTACAGCGCGGCAGCCGCCGCCAGCTTGAGCAGGCAGGGCAGCACGGCATACGCCAGGCTCAGGGTTTGCAGGCCGGCTTCGCTGCGGGTGCCGGGGGTGTAGCCCAGCAGGGCCAGCAGCGGCAGCGCCAGCCCGGCGGCCAGGGCCAGGTTGAGCTTGGTAGCAAAGTTCCACCAGCCAAAGTACGCGCCTTCGTGCTGGCCGCTGTCGCCTTCGTAGGCAATCACGCCCGCCAGCAGGGCACTGGGCAGGGCCAGGTCGGTGCCCAGCGCCCCGCCCGAGAGGGCGCACACCACGGCAAAGGCCAGCGCATCGCCGCTGCCGAGCAGCGCCGTCCAGGCAAACACGGCCACGGCCAGCAGCATGCCCATGAGCCAGGTGCGGGCCAGACCAAAGCGGCCCACGGCGCGCAGCCACAGCGGTATCGACAGCGCTGCGCAGACGAAGTAGGCGCCCAGGAACAGCGGTTCCTGCGTGGATGGCGCCTGCAATCGGTCTTGCACGAAGAACAGCACCAGCGTGGCCGGTATGGCGCTGGCAATGCCGTTGAGCATGAACACCGCCAGCAGCCGGCGGAAGGCCGGGCGCCCCCAGGGCCGCCACAGGCTGGCGTGCTGGGCGGGGTGGTACACGCCCTGCGTGCCGGCACCCTGCGCCGCAGGCCGGGGCGCGCAGGCCCAGGCCCACCAGCCCAGCATGGCGGGCAGGCCCAGCAAGGTGGGCAGCAGCGATGCCAGCACCACACCCACCAGGGCCGCGCCTTCGCGCCAGGCCAAGATGCGGCTGCGCAGGGCTTCGTCGCCACCCAGGCGGGCGCCCAACGACTGGTGGGCAATGCTGAGCTGGCTGTAGGCCAGGTAGGTGGCCAGCAGGCACAGCAGCGCCCACCAGGCCAGGGCCTGCTCGCCCTGCACGGGCGGGAAGAACAGCGCCCACATGCCCAGCGCCAGCACCACGGCCGACCCGGCCCCCGCGCCCAGCACGGTGCGGGTGGAGCGGCCAAACAGCCGGTCGCTCAGCCGGCCCAGCAGCGGGTCGGTGGCGGCGTCGAACAGGCGGGCCGCCAGCAGCACGGCACCCAGTGTGGCCAGCGGCATGCCGTAGGCGCGCGCGTAGTGGTTGGGCAGCAGCACGTACAGCGGCAGCGCCACAAAGGCCAGGGGCAGGCCCAGCAGGCCATAGGCCAGGCCTTGGCGTGCGGGCAGCGTGCCGGGGGTGCCAGGTGGGGTCATGGCGATCCTGCCGTGCTGCGGCTGGCCAGCAGCGCCTGGCGCAGAGAGGGCTCTGACGTGTTGGGCGAGAGCCAGATGCCAAAGAACAGGCGCGCAAATTCAGGGTCGGCCACCTCGCCCACCACCTTGTCGCCCATGCGGAAGACGGCACCGCCACCCGGGCGGTAGATGCCGGTGAGGGTGTCGCCCGGCTTCACATCGGGCAAGGCGGCTTGCAGCGCGGCTTGCCAGCGTTGGGCCTGCTCGTTGCTGAACGGGGCCACGCGCCGCATTTCTTCGATGGAGCGTTTGGCAATGGCCTGCGCGGTGAAGTTGCGCTGGTAGGTCAGCGCCAGCGCCAGGGGCTGGTCGCCGTAGCGCTCAGGGGCAAAGCCGGGGCTCACCCACAGGCGTGCCTGGTACACCTCCAGCCCAAAAAAGCGCATCGTGCCCTGGCCGGCCAGCACTGTGCCGGGCAGAGGCGTGGTTTCGCTGCCCTGTGCGGGGTTTGATAAAAAAGTGGCTGTAACGCACGCCAATAAAGCGCAGGCAGCTATCTTTTTCATAGTAAATGGCCCGGCGGTGGAAGGAGGTGGTCAGGCAGCGGCGCTGTCGTTCACCAGCGTGTACTGCACGAGGTCGATGTTCTGCATGGCGAACGCGGCTTCGCAGTAGGCAAGGTAGAACTCCCAGATGTGCATGAAGCGCTCGTCAAAGCCCAGCTTCAGGATCTCTGCGCGCTGCGCCAGGAAGCGCTCGCGCCAGCGCTTGAGGGTTTCGGCGTAGTCCTGCCCAAAGGCGAACTCGTCCACCACGCGCAGGCCCGCGGCCTCGGCCTCGCGGCGGAATTCGCGCGGGCAGGGCAGGCAGCCGCCGGGGAAGATGTACTGCTGGATGAAATCGGTGGAGCTGATGTAGCGCTTGAACAGCCCGTCGTCGATCACGATGCTCTGGATGCACGCCTTGCCACCGGGCTTGAGCAGGCGCTTGATGGAGGCAAAGTACGTGGGCCAGTATTCGCGCCCCACGGCCTCCACCATTTCAATGGAGCAGATGGCGTCGTACGGACCGTCGCTGATGTCGCGGTAGTCCTGCAGCCGCAGGTCGGCCTGGCCCGCCACGCCGTGCTGCGCCATGCGCTTGCGGGCAAACGCGAGCTGTTCGGTGGACAGCGTCACGCCGGTGAGCGTGGCGCCAAATTCGGTGGTGGCCATTTCGGCCAGCGCGCCGCAGCCGCAGCCAATCTCCAGCACCCGGTCGCCCGGCTGCACACCGGCCATGCGCAGCGCGCGGCGCACCTTGGCGAGCTGTGCGGTGCGCATGTCGCCCCCCGCATCGCCCTCAAACCAGGCGGACGAGTAGTTCATCGTGTCGTCCAGCCACAGCTCGTAAAAGGCATTGCCCAGGTCGTAATGCGCGTGGATGTTCTTCTGGCTGTTGACCTTGGTGTTGCGGTTGAGCAGGTGCTTGATGCGGTACAGCAGCCGCCCGGCCCAGGTGCCGTAAATCACGCCTTCCACCTGCTGGCGGTTGGCGATGAGCAGCTTGAGCAGGTCGGTCAGGTGCGGCGTGGTCCAGTCGCCCGCGATGTAGCTCTCGGCAAAGCCGATGTCGCCCGACTTGAGGGCGGCGCTGCACACGTTCCAGTTCTTGAAGGCAATGGCCGCCGAGGGGCCGCCACCGGGGCCGAAGTGCCGCTGCGTGCCGTCGGGCAGCTGCACCGTGAGGTGGCCATGCTGCAGGCGCTGCAGCAGTTGCAGTGCGGTGCGCGCGGCAGCGGGCGTGCCAGCGGGCAAGGCCAGGGCAGAACGGGGTGCGGTGGTGGAGTTCATGGCAGTGGTCTCGCAGGTGGGTGCGGAATACGGGTCGTGCATGTCAACGGGTCACGATCGAGGCCGGGGCCTCGGGCTTGCGATGAAAGCGCACGCGCTTGAGCCACAGCTGCAGCGCGTGCCAGTGGATGCGGGCGATGATGGCCAGCGTCATGGCCGGGTAGCCCCACAGCGCCTGGCGCAGCGTGCGGGCCGTGGCGGGTTGCAGGGTGCCGCTCACGCTGGTCTGAATCAGGGGGCCGCTGGCGTCGTCGTAATCAATGCGCACCACGGTGCGGCCCGCATCCTGCGGGCCGGGGGATGTGCGCATGAAGCGAAAGCGGTAGCCGCCCGCCACTTCGCAAAACGGCGACACATGGAACACCTTGCGCGCCTGCTGCTCCACGCCGTACTGCGGGGCGTCGAGCAAATAGCAGTGGCGCTCGCCAAAGGTGTTGTTCACCTCGACCAGGATGGCGCGCAGGCTGCCATCGGCGCGGTGGCAGTACCAGAAGCTCACCGGCTTGAAGGTGTAGCCCAGCACGCGCGGGTAGGTGTGCAGCCACACCTCGCCCGTGGCGTCGTCAATGCCTTCGGCGCGCAGCAGGTCATTGAGCCATGCCAGCGCACCGCCTTGCTCGGCGCTGCGGCCATCGCCATGGTCCACGTCGTGGAAGCTGATGGCCCCGCGGCGGTTCACTGCCAGCGCGCACTCCCGCCCACCCTGCGCCAGGGTGCGCATGGGCAGCATCAGAAAGAACGTGCCGTAGGCAAACGCATGCCGGCGCGGCCGCAGCCGGGTGTGGCGCACCTGGCCAAAACCCAGCAGGGGCTGCGCGGCGGGCGTGGGGCGCAGGTCGGTCATGCGGCCAGCCTTTGGGGGGCTTGCAGCAGCGGCGCCAGTTGGCGCGCGACGGCCAGGCCGGACTTGAGCCCGTCTTCGTGGAAGCCGTAACCCGTCCACGCGCCGCAGAACCAGGTGTTGTGCTGGCCTTGCAGCGCGGGCACCTGCTGCTGCGCGGCAATGGCGCCCAGGTCAAACACAGGGTGGGCGTATTCGTACTCGCCAATGATCTGGCGCGGGTTGATGTTGCGCACCGGGTTGAGCGACACCACCACCGGCTGGGCAAACGGCAAGGGCTGCAGTTGGTTGAGCAGGTAGTGCAGGCACACACTGGTGCTTTCTCGTGCGCTCTCGCGGTCGGTTTGCTGGGCGCGCTCATAGTTCCAGGCGGCCCAGGCAGCGCGGCGCTGGGGCAGCACCGTGGTGTCGGTGTGCAGCACGGCGCGGTTGGGCTGGTAGCGGATGGCGCCCAGCACCTCACGTTCCTGCGCCGTGGGCTGCGCCAGCAGCGCCAGGGATTGGTCAGAGTGCGTGGCCAGCACCACATGGTCGAAATGCTCGGTGCCCTGGTCGGTGGACACGCGCACGCCGGCGGCGTCGCGCTCGATGCGGCGCACGGGGGTGTTCAGGCGCTTGTCGGGCACGCCGGCCAGGATTTTTTCGACGTAGTTGCGAGCGCCGCCGCTCACCGTCCACCACTGCGGGCGGTTGGCCACTTGGATCAGGCCGTGGTTGTGGCAGAAGCGGATCATCGTCGCCACCGGAAACTTCAGCATCTGGTCCGTGGGGCAGCTCCAGATGCAGCCCAGCATGGGCAGGAAGTACCAGTCGCGGAAGGCGTCGCCAAAGCGGTGTTCCTTCAGAAAGTCGCCCAGCGGCTGCATCAGCGCCTGCTCGGCATTGGCCTGGGCGATGCGGGTGCACAGCTGGTTGAAGCGCAGCAGGTCAGTCAACATGCCCCAGAAGCGGGGGTTGACCAGGTTGCTGCGCTGGGCGAACACGGTCGAGAGGTTGGTGCCGCTCCACTCCAGTGCCTTGCCGCCCCGTGCACCGGGCACTTGCACCGAGAACGACATGTCCGACTTGGCCGTGGCCACGCCCAGCTCGGCCAGCAGTGCGATCAGGTGGGGGTAGGTGCGCTCGTTGAAGACCAGAAAGCCCGTGTCCACCCCGTGGGTGACGGCCTTGCCCGCCGCATTGGGCAGGGTTACGTCCACCGTGTGGGTGTGGCCGCCAAAGTAGCTGCCGGATTCAAACAGGGTGACTTGCGCCTGGCTGCGCAACTGGTGCGCCACCGAAAGCCCGGAGATGCCGGAGCCGATGATGGCGACTTTCATGGCCGGCCCCCTCTGGCCGACTCAGCGAATAAAAAGGTTGCGAAGCATCCCGAAACGAATAAGAGAGGGAGGGAGGAGAAGCGCTCCAGGAGGGCAGTCGGAACCCGAGGCACCGAAAGGCTTCGCAACGTTAAACCGGGAGAGCACGTACCGCGCTCTTGCAGGGGATAGAGTGGGGCCCCTTTGCAGAAGTTCCAGAGCTGATCGCGCATTTTTTTAAAGAAAAGTAAAGAAGGGTTGCCGCTCAGCGGGGCGTAGCCATCGCGAGCTGCTGCTCAATGGCCCGCACCAGGCTCTTGCTGTCGGGGGCGGTCATGCTGGAATAGTTGTCCACCAGCCGGCCATCGCGGCCCAGCAGGTATTTGTGGAAGTTCCACTTGGGCGCCGTGCCCGAGAGCTGGGCCAGTTGCTTGTACAGGGGCGACGCATCGGCCCCGCGCACGGCGGTCTTGGCAAACATGGGGAACTTCACCCCGAAGGTGTTTTCGCAAAAGTCGGCAATCTCCTTGTTGCTGCTCTTTTCCTGTGCGAAATCGTTGGACGGGAAGCCCAGCACCACCAGCCCCTTGTCCTTGTAGCGGCTGTACAGCTCTTCCAGCCCCTTGTACTGGGGGAGCCCGCAGAATTCGGAAAAAGGCTCTTCTAGCTACCAAAAGGAGGCCCCCCGGCTCTGCCGGGGAGGCAGTAGAAGTTTGACTTTTCAGGAGGTTGTCCACCGTAGAGACTTTCAATCGTGAGCCGCCAAGCAAACGAAAGGAAGAAACACGATGGACAAGTATGAAAGTTTGAGTCACACGGCCTGGGATTGCAAATATCACGTGGTCTTCATCCCCAAGTGTCGAAGGCGAACGCTGTACAAGCAGCTACGCGAACACCTGGGTGAGGTATTCAGAAAGTTGGCCGCGCAAAAGGAATGCAGGGTTGAAGAGGGGCATCTGATGCCCGATCACGTGCACATGATGCTGTCGATCCCACCGAAGTACTCGGTGTCGCAGGTGGTGGGCTTTATCAAAGGCAAGAGCGCAATCCACCTTGCGCGGGTGTACGGAGAGCGAAAGCGCAACTTCGTGGGTCAGCACTTCTGGGCGCGAGGGTACTTCGTCTCGACGGTGGGACGCGACGAAGCGGTGATACGGGAGTACATCCGAAACCAGGAGAAGGAAGACGAGAGGTTGGACCAACTCGGTCTATGGAGGTGAGTAGCCACCGATAGGTGGCCCCAAGAATGAGGGGCCGCGTTAGCGACCCCTTACAGCCGCTTTGAGCGGCTCACATCCCGAATGCCCCCGGCTTTGCCGGGGGATGGTTACCCGAATAGTAGTGATGGAAATCGCCGCACGTCTGTAAACGACGATTTCGACGTACGACATTTATCGAGTGCATCACTAGCTACCAAAAGGAGGCCCCCCGGCTCTGCCGGGGAGGCAGTAGAAGTTTGACTTTTCAGGAGGTTGTCCACCGTAGAGACTTTCAATCGTGAGCCGCCAAGCAAACGAAAGGAAGAAACACGATGGACAAGTATGAAAGTTTGAGTCACACGGCCTGGGATTGCAAATATCACGTGGTCTTCATCCCCAAGTGTCGAAGGCGAACGCTGTACAAGCAGCTACGCGAACACCTGGGTGAGGTATTCAGAAAGTTGGCCGCGCAAAAGGAATGCAGGGTTGAAGAGGGGCATCTGATGCCCGATCACGTGCACATGATGCTGTCGATCCCACCGAAGTACTCGGTGTCGCAGGTGGTGGGCTTTATCAAAGGCAAGAGCGCAATCCACCTTGCGCGGGTGTACGGAGAGCGAAAGCGCAACTTCGTGGGTCAGCACTTCTGGGCGCGAGGGTACTTCGTCTCGACGGTGGGACGCGACGAAGCGGTGATACGGGAGTACATCCGAAACCAGGAGAAGGAAGACGAGAGGTTGGACCAACTCGGTCTATGGAGGTGAGTAGCCACCGATAGGTGGCCCCAAGAATGAGGGGCCGCGTTAGCGACCCCTTACAGCCGCTTTGAGCGGCTCACATCCCGAATGCCCCCGGCTTTGCCGGGGGATGGTTACTGTGGTGTCTCAAAAGTAAGCATCAAATAATGGTACTCGCTGCCCGCGCCACAGATGCCAAGATGGTGTCCGCACTTTTATGCCACACGAACGGCTTGGGATCCTCGTTGTGACGATCAATGTATTCCCGTATGGATTGCTCCAGCTGAGCAACGCTGGTGTGGGCGCTGCGCTTGATCCACTGCTCGCTGATCTGGCTAAAGAAACGCTCGACCAGATTGAGCCAGGACGCTGAGGTGGGCGTGAAGTGAACGTGGTAGCGAGGATGGGCTGCTAGCCAGGCCCGCACTGCCTGCGTCTTGTGCGTGCCGTAGTTGTCCATGATCAGGTGGATGTCTTGTTCGCCAGGCACCGCTGCATCGATGGCTTTGAGGAACTGCAGGAATTCCACACTGCGGTGACGGCGCTTGAGCTGTCCTATGACTTTGCCAGTGGCCACATCCAGCGCTGCAAACAGCGACGTTGTGCCATGGCGCTTGTAATCGTGCGTGCGCGTGCTGGGTTTGCCAAACGTCAGTGGTAACCCTGGTTGGGTGCGATCCAGAGCCTGGATCTGGCTCTTCTCGTCCACGCACAGCACCAAGGCGCGATCGGGTGGTGCCATATACAGCCCCACCACATCCCGTACCTTGTCCACGAAATGGGGATCCGTCGATAGCTTGAAGGTTTCTTGCAGGTGCGGCTTCAGCCCAAAGGCATGCCAGATGCGCTGCACCGTCGCGGGCGATACGCCAGCGTGCCGACTCATCTGGCGCACGCTCCAGTGCGTGGCGTTGTCAGGCTTGCTCTGGCGAACCTTGTCCACAATGAGCTGAACCTGCTCGTCGCCCACACTGCGCGGGCGGCCAGCGCGCGGGGCATCGGTCAAACCCGCCAGACGATACGCCCGGTAGCGCCGCCGCCACTTGGAGACAGTTTGCACCGTCGTGCCCAAGCGTTGGGCAATCATGGTGCCCGACTCCCCATCTGCGCAGCCCAGCACGATTCGCATGCGCAGCTTCTCGTCCTCGGGCGCTATGCGTACGCGCAGTCGCGCATGCAGCTCTGCGCGCTCGGCATCGGTGATCTGCAGCTTCGTGGCGGGGCGTCCAGGGTGGGCCATCAGCGTAGTCTCCTATAAGGAAGCTGATTCGACCAACACCGGTCAAAATAGTTCTATCTATTTTTGAGACACCACACTAGGGCTTTGTTGCATAAATCGGCCATAGGCCAAGGCATCCCCAATCCCAAAAAGATTTACGCAGCAGCGACCGTCTGGGGTGTGCCCAGATCGGTAAATTGATTGAGGATTGAAGCTCGGATGTGCAGCTCGGTCACCTGGCGCTCAAACGTCCTGGCCATGACCTTCTCGCCCAGGCGCTTGAAGCAATTCATCTTGGTCTCCACCAGTGACCTTCGGTGGTAGCCGCTCCAGCGTTTCCAGATAGCCCGCCCCAACTGCCTACACGCCTTGACCGCTTCATTGCGGTGAGCAAATGCCAGCCCTTTGCGCAGCTTCGCTCCTTTGCGCGGCGGGATGATTGGAATGGCTCCCCGCAGGTAGCACGCCTTATGTACATCCTGCGTGTCGTACGCCCCATCACCGGTAAAGCTAGCTATCTCTTCATTGCTTGGAATTTGACCTAGCAGGTCTGCTGCCATGGGCGAGTCGCCCACTTCATTGGTTGTTACTGCGATGGCCCGAATCTGCAGTGTCTGGGCATCAATACCCAGATGCACCTTGCGCCACTGGCGGCGCCGCTGTGCGCCGTGCTTTTTGGTTTTCCACTCACCTTCGCCCAAGAACTTGATGCCCGTGGAGTCGGCCAGCATGTGCAAGCCTTTGTCACTTGCACGGTAGCGCACCTGCACATCCAAGCTCTTTTGCCTGCGACAGACCGTGCTGTAGTCGGGCACTGGCCAATCCAGGCCTGCCATACCCAATAGCGACTCAACCAGGCCCAGTGTCTGGCGCAAGGGCTGGCCAAACAAGCACTTGATGGTCAGGCAAAACTGAATGGCCGCATCTGAGAATTTTTGGCAACGACCACGCTTGCCCGTGGGCTGAGCTAGCCACTGCATATCCCTATCGAGCCAAATGGTCAACTCACCTCGCGCCTTCAACGCTGCGTTGTAAGCCTTCCAGTTCGTTGTGCGGTACTTAACCCGACCCCAGCTCGTCTCTCTCATCTCCCGAGCCTACATCAGCTGCGACCGGCATTTGTGCAACAACGCCCATCACTAGCATTCGCTAGGGTCTGTTGAGAATTACCGAGAGTTGATAACCCCAGCTGCGAGATAGATCATCGCTGCGAAGCTGCTATCCGTCTTGTCGCTGCGCATTGCGATACGTTTGAACTCCTTGAGCTTGCAAAAGAAGTTCTCGATCAAGTGGCGCCATTTGTAGACCTCCAGGTCAATCTCCAGTGGCGCTCTCCTGCGGGGCATCTGTGAGATCACCACCTGCGCCCCGCGCTTACCCAACTCCTGGATCAGCCAATTCACATCGAAGGCCTTGTCGGCAAGCAAGGCATCAAAGCGCACATCGGCAATCAGCTCTCTGACCCCTTTGGTGTCGTGGCGCTGCCCTGGCATCAAGACGAACTTCACCAGATTGCCCAATGCATCCGTCAGCGCCAGTATCTTCGTGGTCATGCCGCCCCTCGAGTGGCCTATGGCCTGGCCCGAAGTCCCCCTTTTGCCCCCTGGCCGTGCCGATGCACTTTCACAATCGTGGCATCCACCATCGCATATTCCATGTCCGGCTGCTCGCTCACTGCATCGAACAGACGTTGGAACACATCGGCCTTAACCCAGTCTCTAAAGCGTTTGAACACCGTGTTCCACTTGCCGAACTCTGGCGGCAGGTCTCGCCAGGGGCTGCCTGTGCGGGCAATCCACAGCACTGCCTCAACGAAGCGGCGGTTGTCTGTGCCGCTGCGCCCCGGATCACTTGGCTTGCCAAGGCAGTGCGGCTCCATCTTGGCCCATTGTGCGTCTGTCAGTACCCATCGAATGCTCATGCGCCTATTGCATCACATCCATTCACGCATCTCAGAATGATTCTCAACAGACCCTAGAAGAGCCCGGAAAAAATCGTACGCTAAGGTTTTCCGGGCATCCGTAGGGGCCGAAACTTCCCGTCTTCCAGTCTGCGGCTCTGCCGCCAGACGTAATCGCCGGTTAGGTTGATGTGCTCCCAGCCCAGCGGCGACAGGAATTGCAGCAGCTCGCCGTCCACCGGCTTGCCGGCCTCGACCAACCCCTGGATGGCGCGCTCCAGGTACACCGTGTTCCACAGCACGATAGCCGCCGTCACCAGGTTGAGGCCGCTGGCCCGGTAGCGCTGCTGCTCGAAGCTCCGATCCCTGATTTCCCCAAGGCGGTTGAAGAACACCGCCCTGGCCAGCGAGTTGCGCGCCTCACCTTTGTTCAGGCCGGCATGCACGCGGCGGCGCAGTTCAACACTTTGCAGCCAGTCCAGGATGAACAGCGTGCGTTCGATCCGGCCCAGTTCGCGCAGGGCGACAGCCAGGCCGTTCTGACGCGGATAGCTGCCGAGCTTGCGCAGCATCAGCGAGGCGGTAACGGTGCCCAGTTTGATCGAGCTGGCCAGGCGCAGGATGTCGTCCCAATGAGCGCGCACGTGCTTGATGTTCAGGGTGCCACCGATCAGCGGGCGCAGCGTCGGGTAGGCCTGCACGCCCTGCGGCACGTACAGTTTGGTTTCGCCGAGGTCGCGGATGCGTGGCGCGAAGCGGAAGCCCAGCAGGTGCATCAGGGCGAAGACGTGATCGGTGAAACCGGCCGTGTCGGTGTAGTGCTCCTCGATCCGCAGGTCGGACTCGTGATACAGCAGGCCGTCGAGCACATAGGTGGAATCTCGGACGCCGACATTCACCACGCGTGTGCTGAACGGCGCGTATTGGTCGGAGATGTGGGTGTAGAACAGCCGTCCTGGCTCGCTGCCGTACTTCGGGTTGACGTGCCCGGTGCTCTCTCCCCGGCCGCCAGCGCGGAAGCGCTGGCCATCGGAGGATGAGGTGGTGCCGTCGCCCCAATGGGCAGCGAAGGCATGGCGGTACTGGTGATTGACCAGCTCGGCCAAGGCCGCCGAATAGGTTTCATCGCGGATATGCCAGGCTTGTAGCCAGGACAGCTTGGCGTAGGTCAGGCCGGGGCTCGACTCGGCCATCTTGGTCAGTCCGAGGTTGATTGCATCACCGAGGATCGCGGACAGCAGCAACGTCCGGTCTTTGGCCTCGGCCCCGTCCTTCAAGCGGGTGAAGTGGCGGCTGAAGCCCGTCCAATCGTCCACGTCCATCAGCAGTTCGGTGATCTTGATGCGCGGCAGTAACTGACTGGTCTGGTCGATCAGCGCCTGCGCCCGATCCGGCACCGCCGCATCCAGCGGGGTGATTTTCAGGCCGGACTCGGTGAGGATGGCATCGGGCAGCTCGTTGTCCTTGGCCAGGCGGGCGACAGTGGCCAACTGCTCGTCCAGCAGCTGCAAGCGCTCTTCCAGGTACTGGTCGCTGTTCGGGTTGATCGCCAGCGGCAGGGCCTGTTCCCGCTTGAGCGCGGCGAACTTCTCGGCCGGCAACAGGTAGTCGTCGAAGTCGCGGAACTGCCGCGAGCCCTTGACCCAGATGTCGCCGGAGCGCAGGGCGTTCTTCAGCTCGGACAGCGCGCAGATTTCGTAGAAGCGCCGGTCGAGGCCTTCCGGGGTGATCACCAGCGGCTTCCAGCGCGGCTTGATGAAGGCGGTGGGGGCATCGGCCGGCACCTTGCGCAGGTTGTCGGCGTTCATCTCGCGCAGGGTCTGCACGGCTGCCAGCACGCCTTGTGCGGCCGGGGCGGCGCGCAGCTCCAGTACCTCCAGCAGGGCCGGCGTGTAGCGGCGCAGGGTGGCGAAGTTCTCGCCGACCAGGTGCAGGTGGTCGAAGCCCTCCGGCCGGGCCAGCAGCTCGGCCTCACTGACGCTCTCGGTGAACTCGTCCCAGGGAATCACCGCCTCGATGGCGGCGTAGGGATCGCTGCCGCTTTCCTTTGCCTCCAGCAGCGCCTGGCCGATCTTGGAGTACAGGCGCACTTTGTCATTGATCGCCTTGCCCTGCTTCTGGAACTGCTGCTGATGCTTGTGTTTCGCGCCGCTGAACAGCTTGACCAGGATGCGGTCGTGCAGATCCACCAGCTCATCAATCACGGTTGCAGTGCTCTCCAGTACCACGGCGGCCAGGGTCGCATAACGTCGCTGCGGCTCGAACTTGCCAAGGTCTTTGGGCGTCATCTGCCCACCCTCGCGGGCCAGCTTGAGCAGGCGGTTCTGGTGGATGTGCCGGCCAAGGCCTTCGGGCAAGTCCACCAGCTGAAATGTCTTCAGCCGCTCGATGTGTTCCAGCATGTGCCGAGAGTTGGGTTTCAGCGGTGCCTGGCGCAGCCAGGTCAACCAGGTGATGCTGCTGCCGGCCTTGAGCTTCAACAGCTCGTCCAGCTTGGCCCGATGCGAGTCCGTGAGTGGTTCGACCAGGGCGCGGTAGACCCGCCGATTGGCTCGCGCAATGGCTTCCGAGCAAGCCCGGTCGATCACGCTCAACGCCGGCAGGATGCGTCGCTTCTGCCGCAGGCTCTCCAGCGCCTGGCCGGCCAGCAGCAAGCCCTTGTCGGTCTGCTGGGCCAGTTCGGTCAGCTCGCGCACCAGGGCGCGGAAGTCGGACAGGCCGAACGGGGCCAGTTGAAGGTAGGTGCGCAGTTCCTGAGCGTGCTCGCGACGGGTCACATCGCGCTCGCCGTACTTCGTCCAACTCGCCGGATCGGTCTGGACTTGCTTGGCCACCCACAGGATGACCGGTTCGGGCAGCTCGCTGTCAGTGCCCAACGCATAGCCGGGGTAGCGCAGCAGGCAGAGTTGCACCGCAAAGCCCAGACGGTTGGCGTCGCCGCGCCGCTGGCGGATCAGTGACAGGTCGGAATCGTTGAAGGTGTAGTAGCGGATCAGGTCATCCTTGCTTTCCGGCAGCGCGAGCAGGGTGTCCCGCTCCGTGGCCGAGAGGATCAAGCGACGCGGCATGTGTCAGTCGTCCGTGCGGAGGTACTGGTAGAGAGTTTCGCGGCTGATGTTGAACTCGCGGGCGAGCTGCGCCTTGGGCTCACCTGCCGCCGCCCGCTGCCGCAGGGTAACAGTCTGCTCGTCGGACAGGGCCTTCTTGCGGCCCCGGTACGCGCCGCGCTGCTTGGCCAGGGCGATACCCTCGCGCTGCCGCTCACGGATCAGAGCGCGCTCGAACTCAGCGAAGGCCCCCATTACCGACAGCATCAGGTTGGCCATCGGCGAGTCCTCGCCGGTGAATACCAGCCCCTCCTTCAAGAACTCGATTCGGACGCCGCGCTGGGTCAGCTTCTGCACCAGGCGGCGCAGGTCGTCGAGGTTGCGGGCCAGGCGATCCATGCTGTGCACCACCACCGTGTCGCCCTCGCGGACGAAGCTCAGCAGCGCTTCGAGCTGGGGGCGCTGGGTGTCCTTGCCGGATGCCTTGTCGGTGAACACCTTGCTCACCTGGGTCTGTTCCAGTTGGCGTTCCGGGTTCTGGTCGAAGCTGCTGACCCGGACGTAGCCGATGCGGTGCCCCTGCACGATGTCTCCTTGGTTGAAGGCGGCTTAACAGGCCGTTGAAAAAGTGCTCTTCGAACGCATCAAGGTCGTGGATTTCGAAGAAGCAAGTCGCCCAGACGCGCCCACGAATCAAATTCGAGGGCCATTTCGGCCTGTTTGCAGGCCGTTTTGCCCGTTTCGGGCGCACGTATCCCATGGCTCACGCATGATGCGCGTCCCACCAGCCACCCAGACTGCCCATGCGCACCAGGTTGTAGGTGGCAAAGCACAGCAGCGCCTGGCCCGCGAGCTTGGCCTGACCGATCAGCTTGGTCTTGGCCAGACCACCCACGGTCTTGATCCAGCCAAAGGCCTCCTCGATGCGCTTGCGCACCTTCAGGCTGGTCTTGTAGCTCTCGTGCCGCGTGACTCTGGCGTCGACCGCCGAGTGCTTGTCCTTGGCCGCCACGTGTGGCGTGACCAAAAGCCGGCGGCAGCCCTTGATGAAGGCCTTGCTGTCGTAGCCCTTGTCGGCCCCGACCGTGGCCCGCTTGTTCCTGTTGCCCCGGCGCCCCAGCATGGCCAGCGCCGCTTCGCGCTCGGCGGTGCCACTGGCGTGGGTGATCTCAACATCCACGATCAGCCCGTTGCGGTTTTCCATGAGGATGTGCCCCATGTGGCACAGGCGGGACTTGTCACCCGCGCTCTTCTTGAACAACCGTGCATCAGCGTCCGTGGTGCTTTGGTGGGTGTCGTTGCAGCGCTCCTGTCCTTTGAAGTCCACCTCGGGATTGCGTCCGGGCGGCGTGTCGCTGTCATCGTCTTTGCGCTTGAAGCTCTTGTGCGAGGCCCAGGCTTCGATGAGCGTGCCGTCCACGCTGAAGTGCTCGTCGCTGGCAAGCCGCCCCCACTGGGCGCTGAGCTTGACGCGCTCGAAGAAGGCACGGGCGAGGTCTTCGTTGAACAAGCGTTCGCGGTTGGCGCTGAAGGTGGAGTGGTCCCAGACCTTGTCTTCGATGTTCAGGCCCACGAACCAGCGGTACAGCAGGTTGTAGTTGACCGCCTCGACCAGTTGGCGCTCGCTGCGGATGGAGAACAGGATCTGCAGCAGCAAGGCCTTGAGCAGCATCTCGGGCGGCACCGAGGGGCGCCCGCGGCGGGCATACACCGCTTCGAACTCGCTGTGCATCGTCGCCAGCAGCGCATCGACCACGGCGCGCAACTTGCGCAGCGGGTGTGCCGCTGGCACGCGATCTTCAAGGCTGATGTAGCTGAACATCGCCCCCTGGAAGTCTTGGTTGCCTCTCATCTTTCTTGTCTGGGTCGTTCTTGGATGGCTTCAGATCGTAGCGGCCCACACGGGCGGCGGCGAAGGATTTTTCAACGGCCTGTTAAGTGCACTTTCTGTTCCGTTGCGCCTCAAACCCCGTTTCTGTCAGGCTGAAATCTATAACCTTCGCGGGTATGTGTCAAAAAATTGGAAAGCAGACTCTATTCTGACGAAGCGGCGCGGCCCTGCCTGACATCAAGTTAGGGTATAGCTTAACCGGACACCTCGGCCTCTGTGCCTCTACTGCTTTTCGGTACAACCGTCAAGAACAGGCAGAGCGCTCCGATAGTTATCGCCACATCAGCGAGGTTGAAGGCGGGCCAGTGCACAAGCTGCCAATGGAAGTCGAGGAAATCGACAACCGATCCACGCAGCACACGATCCACGACATTGCCGAGCGCACCACCAAGGATCAGGCTGTATCCCATCGCTTCGAGACGGGGCAATTGCTGGCACAGCATGCGTCCCAGCCAAGCAGAAACGACCAGGCCCAGCGTGATGAAAAAGTAACGTTGCCAGCCGCCAGCGTTCGCCAGAAAGCTGAATGCCGCGCCGGGATTCAGGACATGGACGAAGTTGAAGAAGGGCGTGACTTCGACCTGTTCACCGTAGGCAAACGTGCGGGTGATGGCGAACTTTGCGAGCTGATCGGTCATGACAGCACTGGCGGCCACTGCGAACCAGACCCAAGTCGATGTGCGGCGAGCCGATTGCCACACAGGGACGGCCAGCGGCATCAGCCACCCGGCGAGCGCCGTGCAACTCAATCCAAGTACCCACCCCGCCAGCACATCGGCAGGAAAGTGCATTCCGGCTGCGATGCGTGACCAACCGACCAATGCGGCGTACAACACCAAGCCGATGCGGCCACGACGGCCTATCAAAGGCCAGAGCGCGCCGACCACCAGCGCGGCATAGGTGGCATGCCCGCTGGGCAGGCTGTAGTGAAGCTCGATGTCCCCGATGACGCGCACCATGTCGCCAAGGACGGCAGGCGGGCGTGGAAAGTCGAGCCATAGCTTCAAGATGGTGGCGGCCAGTAACGCCAGCAAGAAGGCCGCGCTAAAACCAATAAGGCGATGCCGAACGGCCCTGCCATGCGTCGGGTTGGTGGCCGACTTCGACCACCACCACAGACCCAGCAGCATCAGCGGCGCTGTCCAGTAACTTCCCACGAGGCTGAAGAACCACGCCAGCGGCCCCAGCGCGGCAGGCGTACCCGTGTTGATGGCTTGAAACATCGCGATGTTCAGACCACCCCAGTCATAGAGAAAGAATTTCCAGCTCATCGGCGCAACAGCCTCAAGCCATTGCCAACGACGAGCAAGCTGGCCCCCATATCAGCAAACACCGCCATCCACATGGTCGCGTGACCCGTGAAGGTGAGCACCAGAAAGACTGCCTTGATGCCAAGGGCCAGCACAATGTTTTGCATCAGCACCTGCGCCGTCGCACGCGACAGGCGCACGAAGGTCGGAATTTTGCGCAGGTCATCGTCCATCAGCGCCACATCAGCCGTTTCGATGGCGGTGTCGGTGCCAGCGGCTCCCATGGCAAAGCCGATATCCGCACGCGCCAAGGCCGGTGCATCGTTGATGCCATCACCGACCATGCCAACCTTGCCGCTTCGGGCCAGTTGCTCCACTTCGCGCAATTTGTCATCTGGGAGTAGGTTGCCTTGCGCACGGTCGATTCCGGCTTGTGCGGCAATGGCCTGTGCCGTATGGGGGTTGTCGCCGGTCAGCATCATGGTGTTGATGCCCAGTGCGTGCAGCTCGGCGATGGCGGTCCTGCTGCTGTCCTTGATGGTGTCCGCTACGGCGAATAAGGCATGTACCCCTTTTGCGCCTACCAACATCACGACGGTCTTGCCAGCGGTTTCCAGCGCAGCGATGCGCTGCTCCAGCTCTGGTGTGCACTGCCCCAGCTCTTCGAGCATCCGGTGGTTGCCCAGATGGTAGGTCTCCCCGTCGATTTGGCCTTGCACACCCCGACCGGGCAGCGCGTTGAATTCGGCCACGTCGAGCAAGGCAACCCCGTCCGTCTGCGCGGCCTGTGCCACCGCCTTGGATACAGGATGGTCCGAGCGGGCCGCCAGACTGGCAGCGATGCTGCGGCTGTCCGAGGCGAGTGCATTGCCCCATGTGACAAAATCGGTCTGTGCGGGCTTGCCGTGCGTGATCGTGCCGGTCTTGTCCAGAGCCAGCCAGCGCAGCTTGCGGCCTTCTTCCAGATAGACGCCGCCCTTGATGAGAATGCCGTGGCGGGCGGCAGCGGCCAGGCCGCTGACGATGCTGACCGGCGTAGAGATCACCAGTGCGCACGGGCAGGCGACCACCAGCAGAACCAATGCACGGTAAATCCAGTCGAGCCATGCCGCACCCATGAACAGCGGTGGCAACAACGCGACGGCGATGGCAACACCGAAAACAATGGGCGTGTACCAACGGGCGAACTGATCGACAAAACGCTGGGTCGGTGCACGGCTACCTTGCGCAGCCTCTACCGCGTGAATGATGCGGGCCAAAGTGGAGTTGTTGGCCAAGGCGGTGACGCGGTACTCGAAGGAACCAGATTCGTTGATCGTGCCCGCAAACACCGGATCGCCGGGGGACTTCTCGACCGGGAGGCTTTCGCCCGTGATCGGGGCTTGGTTGACCGTGGAGCGTCCGTCTAGCACCTCGCCATCGAGCGCGATGCGCTCACCCGGTTTGACCCGGACTCGGCTGCCAATGGCGATTTGCTTGGCACTTACCTCTCGCCAAGTGCCGTCAGGCTGCTGCACCGTGGCCTGCTCCGGGGTCAGGTCGAGCAGTCCACGGATGGCGTTACGGGCGCGATCCAATGACTTGGCCTCGATCACCTCGGCCAGCGCGAACAGTACCATCACCATCGCCGCTTCGGGCCAGTGGCCAATCAACATGGCACCCGTGACGGCAATCGACATCAGGGCGTTCATGTTGAGGTTACGGTTCTTGAGCGCGATCCACCCCTTCTTGTAGGTGGAGAGGCCACCCGTGAAGACCGCGACAAGCGCCAGAACGACAACCGACCAGTGATTGCCGTTGTGGAGCCAGTAGACCGCCTCGGCCGCCGATGCAGTGACCAAGGAGATGCCCAGCGGCCACCAGTTGGTTGGCGCGGTCACAGGGGAAGCGGCTGGCGATACGACCTCTGCGGTGTCCATCACACTGGCCTCGAACCCAAGTTCTTGCAGTGCCACGAGCACGTCTGGCAGAACCCGGTTCGCGTGGCGTACCGACAGCGTGCGCTGCATCAGGTTGAAATCGAGATCGGCAACGCCGGGCATGGTACCCAGCTTGTTGCGGATCAACGCCTCTTCGGTCGGGCAATCCATCTTGGCAATGGACAGCTTGGTCGTCTGCCCGGCCGACGCCTCATCCATGCGCACAGCTTGCATGCCGATGGCCTTCAGTGCCTGCTCAACGGGAGACAGCGAAGGCAATTCGTGCCGCACGGCCAAGGTACGCTGCATCAGGTTGAACTCAAGACCAACCACACCCGCCAGCCCAGCCAGCTTGCCTCGGATCAGCGCCTCTTCCGTGGGGCAATCCATGTTCTCGATGCGGTACACCGCTTGAGCCGATCCGGTTGCCAGCGGGGCTTGTGCCGTGGGTTGGATGATTGGCCCAGTCGAGCAGCCACACCCCTTTGAAGCGCATTCGCTCATGGATAACTCCTTCAAATCGTCTATTCAGCCTCCATTAAAAACTCTATAGTTGCTATAGAGTCAAGTGAAAAATGGAGATTGAGGCATGGAAATCAGAATTGGCGACCTCGCCAAGCGCTCTGGGTGCGAGGTTGTGACCATCCGCTACTACGAGAAGGAAGGGCTACTGCCGAAGCCAGCGCGAAGTGGTGGCAACTTTCGGTTGTACAGCGATGTGCACATTGAGCGCTTGCAATTCATCCGTCATTGCCGTTCGCTCGACATGACGTTGAGCGAGATTCGCGCATTGCTGGGTCTGCGAGACAACCCGATGCAGGACTGTGGGGAGGTCAACACGCTGCTGGAGGCCCATATTCAACAGGTGGAAATGCGTGTGTCCGCGCTGTTGCAGTTAAAACGGCACTTGGTTGATTTGCGCGAGAAGTGTTCTGGCTCTCGATCTGTAGAGGCGTGCGGCATTTTGCAAGGGTTGGGCAATTGCAATTGCCATGGTGAAAGTGCCACGAAAAGTCAAACATCTGGGTAAGTAAGGGCTTAGCGTGCTTTATTTTCCGTTTTCTGAGGCGACCCCTAGAAGCCGAGGCCCAACAGCGTGCTGACCGGGAAATTACAAATGCGTCATGTCCAGGAATGAGGCTGCGAGCCTAAGCGTGGGTATTTGGCAACGAAACTGGCGGAGGCTCCGGTCGACTTTCCAGGGACAGTCGCGCATATCAATCGGAAGGGGGTTGACATTCGGAATGCCCGCGAACTCTGAATCTTCAGCATCAAGACGGACCCACCAGGCGTTGGTTCCAGAGGGGCCAGCGCGTCCCTCCCCTGTTCAATGAGTGCCGGGCTCCATGTCACCGCCGGACGAGTAGTTTTGCCGCCCCTTGCAAAGAAGAAAAACGCATCGATTCGCACAATTGCAACGGGGCTTGAAAAACAACAATGCTCATTTACCCTGATGGGCCTAGCCCGGGCTAGATGCCTATCATGAAGACGCTGAACTTCCAGCGCCATTGAACTACTTACGAGTACGGAGAAACCTGCATGAAAAAATCCTCTTTGGGCCTCGCGCTGCTTGCCGTCGCCAGCGCCGCGTCTGCCCAGTCGTCCGTCACCCTGTTCGGTGTCATAGACACCAGGGTGGCAATCGGCCGCGGCTCGATTGCCGACAAGAATCAGTTGGCCGGTGGTGGCGCAAGCACGCCTCGCCTGGGTTTTCGCGGTACCGAAGATCTCGGCGGCGGCATGTCGGCATCGTTCTGGCTTGAGGCCGGGCTGAACACCGACGACGGCACCGGCGCCCCGACGAACGTCAACAACCAGGCGTCGGGCGGCCCGATCGCTAGCATCGGCGGCAGCCAAGGCGTTGTCTTCAACCGTCGTGCGACTGTCAGCCTGGCCAGTACCTGGGGCGAACTGCGCGCGGGCCGCGACTTCATGCCTCAGTATTGGAACCTTTACTACGCCGACCCGTTCGGCAATGTCGGTGTCGGCAACCCAATGCCTGCAACGTATACCTTCTCTGGCCGGACCGGTTACCCAGCGGCTAACATTGGGGTGTACGCTTCCAACACGATCAGCTATTTCACGCCGGCCAGCCTGGGCGGCTTCTTTGGCCACGTCCAGTACTACATGGGCGAGAACCTGAAGAACGGCGCCGCGACGGAGGACGACGGCAGCGGCGGCGGCGTGCGCGTCGGCTACGCCAAAGGCCCGTTCTACGCTTCCGTAGCCACCGGCCGCACCAACTACGCGGCCGGCGACGTCCGCCAGAGCAATGCGGTCGGCACCTATGACTTCGGCGTCGCCAAGGTGGGCGTCCAGTACAGCCGCGACAAGAACGGCGCTGTGACCGGCAAGGGCTGGCTGCTCGGAGGCTGGGTGCCGGTGGGCGCCGGTCAAGTTCTTGTCAGCTATTCGCAGTATGGTCTCAGCTCCGCGGTGGCCAACCCGGAAGGCAAGAAGATCGCCCTGGGCTACATCCATCAGTTGAGCAAGCGCACCGCGTTGTACGGGACCTTTGCTCGACTGAAGAACAGCGGCGGCGCTGCGGTGGCGCTCAACGGGGCGGCCACGGCTCCGAACTCGTCGTCGACCGGCCTGGACTTGGGCATCCGCCACACGTTCTAAGGCTGGCGGCATCCCACCACCAGGGATCGCGAGTCGAGCTGCGATCCAATAAGAGAGTTATCCCGACCGGCCGAAATTGCGAGTTTCTCCACCGGTCTCTTGGCCACGGAGCACACTCCAGCTCCGTGGCCTTCTTTTTTCCCAATGTTTGCGTCGCACGGCCAGGCGGCTTATCCCGTCGTCCGTAACTGACCCGCCGCCGCATCGGCGTAGACAGGCGACGAGCGTTCATAACAAGAGGGGCGTCAAGGGTCGGAACGAGCCTGCGCGGCGCGTTCGGCTCCAACGCCAAAGGCCACTTGAGGAATCTCAGGCTCTCGCAATTACCCCGAACAGGCCACGGCTCTGACGGTCAGTCAGACACCGATCGCTATCCGTTGGAGACAGGCGAGGCCTTGATGACATTGGGGCCGCCAATTTCGACCGCGCACTCTAGGGTCTGTTGAGAATCATTCTGAGATGCGTGAATGGATGTGATGCAATAGGCGCATGAGCATTCGATGGGTACTGACAGACGAGCAATGGGCCAAGATGGAGCCTCAATGCCTTGGCAAGCCAAGTGATCCGGGGCGCAGCGGCACAGACAACCGCCGCTTCGTTGAGGCAGTGCTGTGGATTGCCCGCACAGGCAGCCCCTGGCGAGACCTGCCGCCAGAGTTCGGCAAGTGGAACACGGTGTTCAAACGCTTTAGAGACTGGGTTAAGGCCGATGTGTTCCAACGTCTGTTCGATGCAGTGAGCGAGCAGCCGGACATGGAATATGCGATGGTGGATGCCACGATTGTGAAAGTGCATCGGCACGGCCAGGGGGCAAAAGGGGGACTTCGGGCCAGGCCATAGGCCACTCGAGGGGCGGCATGACCACGAAGATACTGGCGCTGACAGATGCATTGGGCAATCTGGTGAAGTTCGTCTTGATGCCAGGGCAGCGCCACGACACCAAAGGGGTCAGAGAGCTGATTGCCGATGTGCGCTTTGATGCCTTGCTTGCCGACAAGGCCTTCGATGTGAATTGGCTGATCCAGGAGTTGGGTAAGCGCGGGGCGCAGGTGGTGATCTCACAGATGCCCCGCAGGAGAGCGCCACTGGAGATTGACCTGGAGGTCTACAAATGGCGCCACTTGATCGAGAACTTCTTTTGCAAGCTCAAGGAGTTCAAACGTATCGCAATGCGCAGCGACAAGACGGATAGCAGCTTCGCAGCGATGATCTATCTCGCAGCTGGGGTTATCAACTCTCGCTGATTCTCAACACGTCCTAGCGCAGCCCGATGCAGTACGAGCAGCGCTGGTACGAGGCACAGCATAAAAAGGCCGCGTGAACCGTGGGTTAAGAGCTACACGAAACAGGGGCAAGGTCAACCCGATGCAGGACTGTGGGGAGGTCAACACGCTGCTGGAGGCCCATATTCAACAGGTGGAAATGCGTGTGTCCGCGCTGTTGCAGTTAAAGCGGCACTTGGTTGATTTGCGCGAGAAGTGTTCTGGCTCTCGATCTGTAGAGGCGTGCGGCATTTTGCAAGGGTTGGGCAATTGCAATTGCCATGGTGAAAGTGCCACGAAAAGTCAAACATCTGGGTAAGTAAGGGCTTAGCGTGCTTTATTTTCCGTTTTCTGAGGCGACCCCTACTGGCCGGTGAAGCCGCAGTAACTGGCCGTGTTCACCACCAGCACCACCTTGCCCGCGTATTGGCACAGCGACTGGGGCTTTTCGTCCTGCAGGCGCAAATAGGTGTGCTGCAGCGTGGCCGGGCAGGCGGCAGCGCTGGCGGCAGCAGGCGCATCGGCCGCGTGGGCGGCCGGGTTGGCAAGCCCCCATAGACCCACCATGGCCAGCGGGGCGACGATGTAACGAAGGGTCAGTGTGGCGCGCATGGTTTTCTCTGAAGTGATGGGTAAGCAATTTAACCGCTGAATCATCTTTTGTCCATGTGGGTTTTTATTTGTACTGATTGGTATACGGTTGACCTGCGTGGTTGGATTCAGCACGCGCGTCCGACCACTTGGCGGGCCAGGGATCATCGGTTTTCAAGCAAAAAATGGGTGTAGAGTCCGCCAGATAAGCGCAAGCAGCTATGTTTTTGATAGCTATTGGGCTGCGCAGGCGCAGGGGTGCCTCGGCCCAGTGGCTGCTGGCGACGCGAACGCCCTCCAGCCAAAGCCAGGCGCCGGGTAGGGGGTTGCGAGAGGGGTGCGGGGGCTTGCGGCCGCCGCAGGGGGTCAGACCAGCGGGAGCAGCCGGTCCAGCGCGATCTTGACGCGCACGTCCTTGTGGGCGACCACGCCGGTGATCTTCCATTGCGGCTGGGATGTGTCGCGGGGGATGAACTCGCCCGTGGGCATGCCCAGGCGGTTGGTGACCACGGCCACGCGCGGGGTGGTGGCGCTGATGCCGCGGCGCAGCACCACACCCACTTCCTCGCTGGCCAGGCGCACAAAGGCGCCGGGCGGGTACACGCCCAGGCCTTTGACGAGGGCGGCGCCAGCTTCGTCCACCTTGTTTTCCTCGTCGTAATAGCTGGCCTTCATGGCTGCAGTCACGGGCATGGGCCAGCGCGAGGCGCGGGGTGAGATGCGCGCGCCAAACACGTCAGCGCGCTGGATCAGGCGTGCCATTTGCTCGCCTTCGGTCTTTTCGGCGAAGGGGCCGGGCTTGCGGTGGTGGTGGTGGCGCACGGCCTCCAGCCACACCGCGTCGGTCACCCCCAGCTCGGCCAGCATCGCGGCCGAGCGGGCGGCGTGGTCTTCCACGGCGGCAATCTGGCGGGCGGTCAGGGGCTGGGTTTGCTGTGCGAGCTGGTCTTGCAGCTCGGTCATGGCAATGTTCATGGTCAGGCCCGCAGCGCCCAGGCGGCGCACCTGGGCGGGCGACCACCGCAGCATTTCGCGGGCCACCACCATGCAGACGCAGCTGACCAGCATGGCGTGGGTGCCGCTGTACAGGCGGGTTTCCTGGGCCGACAGGAAGATCAGTGCCAGCAAGGTGGCGTCTGGCGCCTGCTCGCAGCGGCGGGCCAGGTCTTCGTGCAGGGCCTGCAGGCGCTCCCGAAAATCCACCGCCTTGGGCGCCCGCAGCACCTGCATCACGCGCAGTTGCAGCTCGGACCAGTCCAGGGGCCCGCGCTCTTCGCGGTTGCGGGCAGGGGCAGGCGCCGGGGCGGGGGCGCTCATCTTCACAGAGGCCAGCTCGCCCAGCGAGGTTTCTGCCATCAGCATCTGCTGCAAGCGGCCCACGTAGGCGCGGTAGCTGTCGCCGGATTCGTCCACGTCCACGCACAGTTGAATGCCCATGCCCGTGATGTCGCTCAGCGCTTTCGCGTCACTCACCACAAAGCCTTTTTGGGCCAGCAACGCGCCATTGGCTGAACGCAGCGCAAAAGGCAGGGGTTGGCCGAGGGGCACCGACTCGGAATTGATGGGGACGAGGTTCATAGGCGGAAGCCATTATCCCGAGAACTGCAACTGTCAAAAGCTTGCAAACCCCCGGGCTTGCCCCGTAGTTCGGGCCTTCAACGGGCTTCAGGGGTGTTGGCCGACCCTCCCGTCACGCGCCGCCAGAGCTTTCCGAACTTCAGCCCCAGGTCGTCCACCCCGGTGAACACGGCGGGAATGACCAGCAGGCTCAGGAAGGTGGAGGTGATCAGCCCGCCAATCACCGCCACCGCCATGGGCGAGCGAAAGCTTCCGTCCGCCGCGCCCAGCCCCAGGGCAATGGGCATCATGCCCGCGCCCATGGCCAGCGTGGTCATGATGATGGGGCGCGCGCGCTTGTGGCAGGCGTCCATCAGCGCCTCAAAACGCGTCATGCCCTGCTCGCGCCGCGCCAGGATGGCGTATTCCACCAGCAGGATGGAGTTCTTGGTGGCAATGCCCATCAGCATGATGAGCCCGATGAGCGAGGGCATCGAGAAGCTCTTTTGCGCCATGAGCAGCCCCACAAACGCTCCGCCCAAAGACAGCGGCAGCGCCACCAGGATGGTGGCCGGGTGCAAAAAGTCCTTGAACAGCAGCACCAGCACGATGTAGATGCACAGCACGCCGGTGAGCATGGCCAGGCCAAAGCTGGTGAACAGCTCGCCCATCATTTCGGCATCGCCAATGGTGATCTGGCGCACGCCGGGCGGCAGGTGGGTGATGGAGGGCAGCGCGGCCACGGCCTGCGTCACGTCGCCCAGCGGCTGGCCCGACAGCTCGATCTCGAAGTTCACGTTGCGGGCGCGGTCGTAGCGGTCCACCACGGCGGGGCCGCCGCTGAACTCCAGCGTGGCCACCTGCCCCAGCAGCACCGGGCCCTTGGCGCCGGGCACGGGCAGGCGCTCGAGCACCGAGAGGTCCTTGCGCGCATCGTCTTGCAGCTTGACGACGATGGGCACCTGGCGCGAGGCCAGGTTGAGCTTGGGCAGGGCCGTGTCGTAGTCGCCCACGGTGGCAATGCGCAGGGTCTCGGCAATGGCGCTGCTGGTCACGCCCAGGTCGGCGGCGCGGGCAAAGTCGGGGCGCACGGCGATTTCCGAGCGCACCAGGCTGGCGGTGGACGAAATGCTGCCCAGGCCAGGGATGGTGCGCAGGTCTTTCTCTACCGCCAGCGCGGCGGTCTGCAGCGCCTGCGGGTCGTCGCCGGTGAGCACCAGCACGTACTTCTCGCCCGAGCCGCCCAGGCCCACCTTGGTGCGCACGCCGGGCAGGGTCTCCAGCGCGGTGCGGATGTCGGCCTCAATGCCTTGCTTGCGCGGGCGCTCGCCGCGCGCATCCAGCGTGATGGTCAGCGTGGCCTTGCGCGTTTCGGCATTGCTGCCGCCCGCGAACGGGTCCGACCCCGCCGAGCCGCCGCCGATGGTGGTGTACACGCTCTTCACATGCGCCACTGCGGCCACGCGCTGGCGGGCGTCCTCGGCCACGCCCCGGGTCTGGGCCAGCGTGGCGCCAGGGGGCAGCTCCAGGTACACCTGGGTTTGCGAGTTGTCGTCCGGCGGAATGAAGCCTGTGGGCAGCAGCGGGATGAGTGCCAGCGAACCCACAAAGAACGCAATGGTGGCGGCGAAGGTGATCCAGCGGTGCTGGATGCACCACGCGGCCCAGCGCAGGTAGGTGCCCATCCAGCGCGGGTCGTCATGGGTGCCGACGATGGGCTTGAGGATGTACGCCGCCATCATGGGCGTGAGCACCCGCGCCACCACCAGGCTGGCAAACACGGCCAGCGATGCGGTCCAGCCAAACTGCTTGAAGAACTTGCCCGCAATGCCGCTCATGAATGCGGTGGGCAAAAACACCGCAATCAGCGTGAAGGTGGTGGCCACCACGGCCAGGCCGATTTCGTCCGCCGCCTCCATCGCGGCCTGGTAAGGCGTTTTGCCCATGCGCAGGTGGCGCACGATGTTCTCGACCTCGACGATGGCGTCGTCCACCAGAATGCCCACCACCAGCGACAGCGCCAGCAGCGTGATCACGTTGATGGAAAAGCCCAGCCACTGCATGCCGATGAAGGCCGGAATGACCGACAGCGGCAGCGCCACCGCCGACACAAACGTGGCCCGCCAGTCGCGCAGGAACAGCCACACCACCACCACGGCCAGCAGTGCGCCTTCGTACAGCAGGTGCATCGACCCGTCGTACTCCTCCTGCACAGGCTGAACAAAGTTGAAGGCCTCGGTCACCTCCAGCCCGGGGTGGGCCTCGCGCAGTTCGGCCAGAGCCACTTTCACGGCGGCGCCCACTTCCACTTCGCTGGCGCCCTTGCTGCGGGCCACTTCAAAGCCCACCACGGGCTTGCCGTTGAGCAGCGCCAGGGCGCGTGGCTCGGCAATGGTGTCGGTCACGGTGGCCACCTGGTCCAGCCGCAGATGGCGGCCATCAGAAAGGGCCAGGGTCAGGCCCGCCAGCTCTTGGGCGGTCTGCACCGTGGCCAGCGTGCGCACGGGTTGCTCGCTGCCGCCCAGGTCGGTGCGGCCGCCGGCGCTTTCGGTTTGCACCAGGCGCAGCTGGCGCGATACATCGGCCGCCGTGGCGCCCAGCGCCTGCAGCTTGATCGGATCGAGCGCCACATGCACCTGCCGATCCACCCCGCCCACGCGGTTCACGGCGCCCACGCCGGGCACGGTGAGCAGCTTCTTGGCCACGTCGTTGTCCACAAACCACGACAGCGCCTCGTCGTCCATGCGCGGCGAGGCCACGGTGAAGGCCAGCACCGGCTGCGCGGCCAGGTCCATCTTGGTGATGATGGGGTCGCGCACATCGCCCGGCAGGTCGGCGCGCACGCGCGCCACGGCCGAGCGCACGTCGTCCAGCGCCTCTTGCGTGGGCTTTTCCAGGCGGAACTCGGCCGTGATGGTGGCCCCGCCGTCTTGCACCTTGGTGTAGATGTGCTTGAGGCCCTGCAGCGTGGCGATGCTGTTTTCGACCTTGCGGGCCACATCGTTTTCGAGCTGGGTGGGCGAGGCGCCGGGCAGGCTCACCGTCACCGAGATGGTGGGCAGGTCCATGTCCGGAAAGTTCTGCACCTTCATGGCGTTGAATGCGATCAGGCCGCCGAAGGTCAGCAGCACAAACAGCATCAGCGCCGGGATCGGATTCTTGATCGACCAGGTAGAGACATTCATGCAAATGCTCCTTATTTGCTAGCTGCTGGCGCTTGTGGGGCGGGCGCTGGAGCCTGTTTTGGCTTGGAATCCGCAGTGTCGTTGGCCACGCGCACCAGATCGCCTTCGTTCAAAAAGCCCGCGCCGCGCACGGCCACGGTGGCATTGGCGTCGAGCCCGGCGGTGATCTCCACCCGGTCGGCCACGCGGCGGCCCGGCTGCACCTTGCGCTGCTGCACGCGCTGCTGGCCGTCCAGCACAAACACGTAGAAGAAGCCGTCGCGCACCACCACCGCCTCTTGCGGCACGGTCAGCGCCTGGCCCTCGCCCAGCGCAAAGTCGCCGCGCGCAAACATCCCGGCGCGGATATCGGCGTGGGCGGGCAGGTCCACATAGACCAGGGCGTTGCGCGTTTGCGTGTCTACCGTGGGGCCCACCATGCGCACGGTGCCTTCCACCGCCGCGCCGCTGGCCGCGGTGACCTGCACCTTGGCCCCTGTGCGGATGCGCGCCAGCTCGGCCTGGGTGACTTCGGCGCGCCACTCCAGCCGGCCTTTGCGCACCATGCGGAACAGCTCGGTGCCCGAGCCCACCACCGCACCCACCGTGGCGGTGCGGGCCGAGATCACGCCGCTGTCGGGCGCCAGCACCTGGGTGAACTTCAGCCGCAGCTGCTGCGCGTTGAGCTGCGCGCGGGCGGCCTCCACGCGCGCCTTGGCGGTCTGCTCGGCGGTGGTGTATTGCTGGATCTGTTGCTGGCTCAAGGCACCCGAGGCTTGCAGGCCCCGCGCACGCTCGGCGTTGGCGGCGGCCTCGGCGGCGTTGGCCTCGGCTTCCATCACGCTGGCGCGGGCCTGGGCCACGTCGGCCTGCACGGTGTCGGCGGCAAAGGTGGCCAGCACTTGGCCCGCCTTGACCACATCGCCCACGTTCACGTTCACGGCCGTCAGGCGCAGGCCGTTGCTTTCAGCGCCCACGCTGGCCTCTTGCCAGGCGGCCACGTTGCCGTTGGCCGACAGGCGCTGGGGCACGCTGGTGCGCTGGGGCTGCGCCGTGGTCACCGTGAGGGCCGGGCGGGGTTGCGCGGCGGCAGGCTGGTCGGCCGCGCGCGAGGCATCGGTGTGCAGCAGCGCGGCGCCACCGGTCAGCACGCACAGGGCGACCAGGGCCAGGGCGACGGGAGAGAGTTTGAATGCGGGCATGTGCATCGTCCGTTTCTTCAAAAAGGGGGCTCGGGTTTGGGGCGCTCAGAGCGCCGGGGCGGCTGGCGTGTTTGGGGCTGTGGGGTTGGCTGCATCAAAGCCACCCCCGGCTGCGCGGTACAGCGCCACCCAGGCCGATTGGCGCTCGTGCTGCAGGGCCACCAGCGTGGTTTGCGCGGCCAGCAGCGTGCGGCGGGCGTCTTCCAGCTCCAGCAGGCTGGCCAGGCCCCCGCGCCAGCGGGCCTCGGTGGCGTCAAACGAGGTGCGGTAGCCCTGCACGGCAGCGCGGGCGCTGTCGGCGCGCTCGGCGGTGCTTTGCAGGCGCACCAGCGCTTGCTCTACCTCACTCACCGCCTGGCGCACGTGGCCCTGGTACACGGCCACGGCCTCGTCGTAACGGGCGCGGGCGGCATCCACCTGGGCCGTGCGGCGGCCACCGTCCAGCAGCGGCAGGCTCAGTGCCAGCGGGCCGAAGGACCAGGTGCTCAGGTCGGTGGTGGTGCCCGCAGCACGGCTCCAGGCCGTGCCCACGGTGCCGGTGAGCGACAGGCGTGGCCAGCGCTGCGCCTGGGCGTTGCCCACCTCGGCACTGGCGGCGGCCACTTCGCGCTCGGCGTTGTACACATCGGGCCGCTGCGACACCACCTGCACGGGCAGTGTGGCGATGGTGAAGCGGGCTTCGTCAAAGCCAGGCACGGGGGCGGTGGTGATCTGATTGCGCAGGGCGGGCTCGGGCTCGCCGGTCAGCGCCACCAGGGTCTTGAAGTTCCACATCGCACTGCATGCGCTGCTGGGCCGCGCGGGCCGTGGCCTCGGCCGCGCTGGCGCTGGCCAGGGCCGCAGTGGCGGGCGCGGTGAAGCCTGCGCGCTGGCTGTCTTGTGTGAGGCGCGCGGTGGCCGCGCGTGACTGGGCATCGCGCTCGGCCACATCCAGCTGCTGCAGGCAGGTGCGCAGGCTGCTGACCTGCAGCGCCACCTCGGCGGCCACGCTCACACGGGCCTCGTGCCACAGGGCCTGGGCACCGGCCAGGCGTTCGGTGGCGGCATCGCGCGTGGCCTGGTTGGCACCGAACAGGTCGATCTCCCACCCCGCCTGCAGCCCGGCCTGGGCGGTGGTGGCGGGCGTGGTCACAGGGGGCGTTACGCCTCGGCTGGCGCTGGCCTGCGCATCCAGCGTGGGCAGCAGGGCAGCACGGGCGGTGGTCTGCGTGGCGCGGGCCTGCTCCACCCGGCTGCGCGCCTGGGCGAGGCTCGGGCTGATGCGCTGGGCGGATTCGATCAGCGCTACCAGCACCGGGTCGTTGGTGCGCGCCCACCAGTTGGTGAGCTGCTGCAACTGCCCGTCGTGCGGCAGCGGGGCCTGCCAGCTGGTGGGGGTGGCGGGTGCCACCTGCGCGGGCGGGCGCAGGGTGGTGCAGGCCGTCAGGGCGGCGGCCAGGGGCAGCAACCACCCCAGGCGGCGCAGTGGGGTAGGGCGCTTGCGGGGCGCGAGGGAGGTGGGTGCGGTCACGGGGCATCTCCGGCTGGGGCCTGGCGGCGGCGGGTTTCGCCAGCAATCAGGTGGTGGGCAAAGTCGATCAGCCTGCGGGTGGTGGCTTGCAGGCATTCGGGGTCGTTCAGCAGTTGCGGTGCCATCTGCTGGATCAGGTCGCGGTGGGCGTAGTACTGCAGCGGCAGGGCCGAGATGGCCAGCGCCAGGCGGTGGATGTCGTCGTCGGGCGCGGGCGCGCCCACGGCCTGGCACAGCAGCCGGATGAGGGTGCTGTGCAGGGGCTTGATTTCGCTGTCCAGCTCCTGCTGCCACAGGCCGGTGGGGTCCAGCATCTCGCGAAAGTGCAGGCGCATGCACAGCTCCACCTGGTCGCCCATGTCCAGCGGGCGCATGAAGCCGGTGAGGAACTGCTCCAGAAAAATGTCCAGCGAATGGCCGTCGGGCCCGGCATCGGCCTGCAGCGGCCCGCCCAGGGGCTCGGCATAGGCCGCGTTGTACAGGCCTTTCTTGTCGCCAAAGTAGTAGCTGATGAGGGCGGTGTTGGCCCCCGCCGCTTCGGCGATCTGGCGGATGGAGGTCTTGGCGAACCCGTTTTCGGCAAACAGCCGCAGCGCGGCGCTGAGCAGCCGTGCGCGCGAGTCGGCCGCATCGGGCGTGGCAGGGGAAGGGTGGGGGGCTGGAACCATGGTGCGGGATTACACCACGAGTTAATCAATTGATTAATTAAATTTTTGTGTCAGAACGCTGCGGTGGTGTTGCAGCGCATTGGGCACGCCCGATAGCCCTGCGCTTGCAGGACGCCGCCGCGTGGCTGGGTAGGGCTGGGGGCATCGCACAGGCCGCGCCGGGGGCAGCCTGGCTTGCCGCCAGCCTTGCGGCTGTGACCGGATGCCGCAGAGTTTGTGCTATCAAAAAAGTAGCTGCTGGCGCTTATCCATTAAGCGCCAGCAGCCATTTTGGCTTGAGGTGTAGCAGCCTCAGTGCCCGGCCCCGAACACTGCCTGCCACAGCGCCAGCACGGCATCGCGCTCGGCTTGCAGGGCAGGGGGCTCGACCTGGGTGGGGGCTTCGTCCAGCCGTGCGCGGTGTTGCACGCGGCGCAGTTCGCGGTAGGCGTTGGCGGCGGCGTGGCCCACGCCTGCGGGCAGCAGGCCGACTTGCTCGGCCCGTTCCAGCAGGGCAATGTTGCCCAGGTTGCCGCGCAGCTCGGGGTGGGCGCCAGATTGCGACAGCACCAGGTACTGCACGGCAAATTCGGCATCGACCATGCCGCCCGGGCTGTGCTTGACCTCAAACATGCCGCTGGGCACCGGGTGGGCGGAGCGCACGCGCTCGCGCATGGTGACGATCTCTTCCTTGAGCGCGCTGGCGTCGCGGGCCGAGGTGATGACGGCTTCGCGCACGGCATCAAAGCGGGCCTGCAGCTCGGGGCTGCCCAGCACGAAGCGGGCGCGGGTCATGGCCTGGTGTTCCCAGGTCCAGGCGGTGTTGCTGCCGCGCTGCTGCTGGTAGTTGGCATAGGCCTCAAAGCTGGTCACCAGCAGACCCGAATTGCCGTTGGGGCGCAGCGCGGTGTCGATCTCGTACAGGTCGCCCTCGCCGGTTTTGACGGTGAGCCAGTTGATGAGCTTGCGCACAAAGGCGGCATACACCTCGGGGGCGCGCTCGTCGTCGTCGTCGAACACAAAGACGATGTCCAGGTCGCTGCCGTAGCCCAGCTCTTTGCCGCCCAGCTTGCCGTAGCCAATGATGCCGAACTGCGGCACCTCGCGGTGGCGGGTTTTCAGGCGGTTCCAGCACCACTGGGTGGTGATGCGCAGCACGCTGTCGGCCAGGGCGCTCAGGTCGTCGGCCACTTGCTCGACGGTGATGCGCCCGCCCACGTCGCGCGCCAGGGTGCGGAAGGTTTCGGCATGCTGGGCACGGCGCAGCAGGTTCAGCAGGGTCTCGTCGTCGTCTTCACCGGTGGACTGCAGCGACTTGAGCCGCTGCGCCAGTTCGCGTTCAAAGTCGGCCACCACAAAGCGCTCGGCCATCAGCGTGTCGCCCACCAGCTCGTCGATCACGCCGGGGTGCTGCAGCAGGTAGCGGGCGGGCCATTTGGCGGCGCCCAGCAGGGCCAGCAGTTGCTGGTGCACGGGCGGGCGCTCCAGCAGCAGGGCCAGGTAGCTTTCGCGGCGCATCAGGGGTTCGAGCCAGTTGGTCAGGCGCCCGGCAGCTTCTAGGCTGCAGCGGCCTTCGCCCAGCCACTGGGCGGTGCGCTGCACGATGCGGAACAGCCGCGCGCGGGCCTCGTCGCGCAGGTTGGCCACGCGCGGGTTGTTGCGCCACTCGGCCACGCGTTCGCGAAAGTCTTCGGGCAGTTGTTCCAGCAGGCTTTCCAGCTCGGGCGGTGGCGGAGCCGATGCCTTGGGGCCGCCGCAGCCGCCGCCGCTGCACTGCTTTTTCTCGTTGCCGCCCAGCAGGGTGTCGAATTCTTGCGCCACCAGCTCGCGGTGGGCGTCCAGCTCGTGCAAAAAGGCGCAGCAGTCAGGGTAGCCCATGGTGCTGGCAATCCAGGCCAGGTCGTCGTCGCGCGTGGGCAGCACATGGGTCTGCTGGTCGTCCAGGTACTGGATGCGGTGCTCCACCTGGCGCAAGAAAACGTAGGCGCTGGCCATGGCGTCGGCCGTTTCCTGCGGCATCAGCCCGGCTTGGGCCAGGCGCTGCAGGGCCTCCAGCGTGGGGCGGCGGCGCAGTTCGGGGAACTGGCCCCCGCGCACCACCTGCAAGAGCTGTACGGTGAATTCAATCTCGCGGATGCCACCGCGCGAGAGCTTCACATCGTTGGCGCGCTCGGGGTGGCCCGCGCTGCGCTTGGCGGCGTGGTCGCGGATCTGGCGGTGCAGCGAGCGCAGCGCATCGAACACGCTGTAGTCCAGGTAGCGGCGGAAGACAAACGGCAGCACCACGCCGCGCAGGGCCTGTACCTCGGGGCTGCCAATGCAGCTGGTGGGGGCCACGACGCGGCTCTTGAGCCACGCAAAGCGCTCCCACTCGCGGCCCTGCACCTGCAAATACTCTTCTAGTGCCGACAGCGAGATGGCGGCAGGGCCAGAGTTGCCGTTGGGCCGCAGGGCCAGGTCCACCCGGAAGACGAAGCCGTGCTCGGTGGTGTCGCCCACCAGGCTGTAGATGGCCTTGACGGCGCGGGCGAAGTATTCGTGGTTGGAGATGCGGCCCCGGCCGCCCTCGATGCCTGCGGTGTCGCCGTCGTGTTCATACACATAGATCAGGTCGATGTCGCTCGACACGTTCAGCTCGCGCGCGCCCAGCTTGCCCATGCCGATGATCCACAACTGCACCGGCTGGCCCTGCGGGCCCAGGGGTGCGCCGTGACGGCTGTCCAGCTCTTCGCGGGCGTGGCGGCAGGCGTGGTCCAGGGCCAGTTCGGCCAGCTCGGTCACAGCGCGGGTGATGTCGCCCAGGGGCGCACGCGCTTCGCAGTCCAGGCGGATGAGCCGCTCCATGACCAGTTGCCGCACCGTGCGCAGGGCGCTGGCCATGTCCACACCCCGCGCGCGCAGGGCGGCCATGGCCTCTTCCATCGTGGCCCGGGTGGGAGCGCCCGGCGGTAGCAGGGCCAGGTCCTGCCCATAGCGGCGGTGCAGCCGCTGGAAAAAGCGCGAATGCTCGGCCTGCCCGTCACTGGGAGCAATGGTGGCGCAGGGGGGAAGGGCGGAGGCAATGTTCTGCATGGCAGGCGCGGCGATCGAAGAAGGCGGAAGGCTGTGGGTGGAACACGTCAGGCGCAACAAGGCCTGCAGGCCGGGCGCAAAGTGCCGGTCAGGGGTGGCAGTACGGGCGTAACAGGGGCTAACACGCTGGCAAAAACCTTGCGGAACCGAGCCCCTGGGGGCGGGTCATAATTCCGGCCACCTTCACGCGCAACATGACCGAATCGACCCCTCGCCCCACCCGCTTGCTCAAAATCGTGGCTGGGTTTGCGCGTTGGTCTTTGGGATTGATGCTGGCCCTGTGGTTGTTGCTGGCCATCGCCTGGGGTGCCCTTCATGGCTGGATTGTGCCGCGAATCGGCGAGTTTCGCCCTCAGATCGAGGCGCAAGCCACGCGGGCATTAGGGGTGGCCGTTCGCATCGGCGAAATCTCGGCCCGTTCCGAGGGGTTGATCCCCTCCATCGAACTGCTGGATGTGGCGCTGCTGGACGGCGAAAACCGGGCCGCGCTGCGCCTGCCCCGCGTGGTGGTGTCGTTGTCGCCGCGCTCGCTGCTGCACTGGGGTTTTGAGCAGCTGTATATCGCCTCGCCCGATCTGGACATTCGCCGCGCCGCTGATGGCCGGATTTTTGTGGCCGGCCTGCCCATCTCGCAAGGCTCGGGCGACAGCAGCGCAGCCACCGACTGGCTGTTTTCACAAGGCGAGGTGGTGATCCGCGAGGGCACCGTGCGCTGGAACGACGAGATGCGCGGCGCGCCCGAGCTGTCGCTGCAGAAGGTGGATGTGGTGCTGCGCAACGGCAACTGGCGCCACAGCCTGCGCGTGGACGCCACGCCCCCCGAGGCCTGGGGCGACCGCTTCACGCTGGTGGGCATGTTCCGCGCGCCGCTGCTGCGGGTGCGTGACAGCAATTGGCAGCACTGGAACGGGCAGTTGTTTGCCCATTTCTCGCGGGTGGATGTCTCGCGCCTGCGCCACCATGCCGATGTGGGCATTGACGTGGCGCGCGGCCGCGGTGCCCTGCGGGCCTGGGCCGATGTGCAGCGCGGCCAGATCGTGGGCGGCACGGCCGACCTGGCGCTGGCCGACGTGCACGCCACCCTGGGCGCGGGGTTGCAGGCGCTGCAGTTGCCCTCCATCGAAGGCCGCCTGGGGGGGCGCCGCCTGCAGGGGGGCTTTGAATTTTCTACCCAGGGGCTGCAATTTGTGGCTGACGATGGCTTGCACTGGCCGGGTGGCAACCTCAAGCTGCAATACACCGAGGCTTCGGGCAAGGCGCCTGCGCAAGGCGAGTTCCGCGCCGACAAGCTGGACCTGGCCGCGCTGGCCCAGATTGCCAGCCGCCTGCCCCTGTCTTCCGCCGCCCACGATGCCATTGCCACCTATGCCCCCCAGGGCATGGTGCAGGAAATCCAGGCCACCTGGAAAGGGCCGCTCGACGCCCTGCAGCAATACCAGGTGCGGGGGCAGGTGCAGGGCCTCACGCTGGCCGGGGCCGCCCCGAAAGAGGCGAACCGTACGCTGGGCTTGCGCAACGCCAACGCGGAATTTGACCTGAACCAGGCCGGCGGCAAGGCCACGCTGGCCATCGAGGCCGGTGCCCTGGTGCTGCCCGGCGTGTTTGAAGACCCCGTGCTGCCGCTGGACGAATTCGGCGCCAATGTGCGCTGGCAGCTGGAGGGCGAGCGCATTGCGGTGCAGGCCAGCGATATCCACTTTGCCAATGCCGATGCCCAGGGCCAGGCCCGCGTGTCGTGGCACACCAGCGACCCTGCCCGCGTGGCGCACGGCTCGCGCTTTCCGGGGGTGCTGGATTTGTCGGGCGCGCTCACCCGGGCCGATGGCACGCGCGTGCACCGCTACCTGCCGCTGAGCATTCCGGCCGAGTCGCGCCGCTATGTCGAGCAGGCGGTGGTGGCGGGGGTGGCCAGCCATGTGGATTTCAAGGTCCGGGGCGACCTGCACGACATGCCCTTCAACGACCCCAAGCGGGGCGACTTCCGCATCGCCGCGAAGGTGAAGGACGTGACCTATGCCTACGTGCCGCCCAGCCTGCAGCCGAACGAAGCGCTGCGCTGGCCGGCGCTCACGCAGCTGGCGGGCGAGCTGATCTTTGAGCGCTCGTCCATGCAGGTGAAGGGGGCGACAGGCACCTTCATGGGGCTGCCGCAAACGCGCCTGACCAAGGTGGAGGCGCAGATTCCCAACCTGGATCGCACCGTGGTGGGGGTGAACGCCGAGGCGCGGGGGCCGCTGTCTGAAATGCTGGGCCTCATGGCCACCTCGCCCCTGGCGCGCATGACGGGCAACGCCCTGGCCCAGGCCAGCGGCACGGGCAATGCCGATCTGCAATTGCGGCTGAGCCTGCCGATCAGCGAAATTGACAAATCCAAGGTGCAGGGCAGCGTAACGCTGGCGGGCAACGAGGTGCGCATCACCCCTGACACGCCCGCCCTGAGCCGTGCGCGCGGCGTGGTGCAGTTTTCTGACACCGGCTTTACCCTGAGCGGTGTGCAAGCCCGCGCGCTGGGCGGCGATGTGCGGCTGGAAGGCGGCATGCGCGCCCTGCCCGCCGGGGCGCCGCCGTCGGAGGCCGCCATCCAGCTGCGCGCGCAGGGTGTGGCCACAGCCCAGGGGCTGCAGCAAACCCCTTCACTGGGGTTTGTGTCGCAACTGGCGCAAAACGCCACCGGCAGCGCGCCCTACAGCCTGGCGCTGTCGTTCCGCCGGGGGGTGCCCGAGCTGCAGGTCAACACCACCCTGCAGGGCATGGCGCTGGACCTGCCCGCGCCCCTGGGCAAGACGGCCGACGCCCAGCAACCCCTGCGCTATGAACAAATGGTGGCGCGCGAATCCCTGGTGCCCGTTGCCGCCGGGGCCACGCCGCCGCCGCTGCGCGATCAGGTCACGCTGGACCTGGGCAGCATCGGGTCGGCCACCTACCTGCGCGATTTGGCAGGCGCCCAGCCCCGGGTGCTGCGCGGCTCGATGGGCGTGGGCCTGCCGGCCGGTGAATCTGCGCCGGTGGTGGCCGAGGGCGTGGCCGCCAACATCCGGCTGGGCCGGGTGGATGTGGATGCGTGGGAGCGTCTGTTGAGCCAGTCCACCCGCGCACCCGGCAGTGCTGCAGGTGGGGCTGCTGGCGGTGCACGCCCCGGCGCCACCGCCGTGATGGGCCCCGGCCCGGCTCCGTCCCCGGCCATGGACTACCTGCCCAACGTGGTGGCCCTGCGCGCCACCGAGCTGTCGGCCCAAGGCCGCACCCTGCACAACCTGGTGGCCGGTGGGCTGCGCGAAGGCAACCTGTGGCGTGCCAACCTGGACGCCTCTGAACTCAACGGCTACGTGGAGTTTCGCCAGCCCACATCGGGCGACATGGGCAATGGCCGCCTGTTTGCGCGCCTGTCGCGCCTGAGCATGCCGCAGAGCGAAGCCACGCAGGTGGAGAACCTGCTGGCCGAGCAACCGGGCTCGTTGCCCGCGGTGGACGTGGTGGTGGACGACTTCGAACTGCGCGGCCGCAAGCTCGGTCGCATCGAGATCGAGGCACAAAACCGTGCGGGCGACGCTGCCCAGCGCGAGTGGCGCCTGAACAAGTTCAACATCACCACGCCCGAGGCCAGCCTGACCGCCACGGGCAACTGGGCCTTGCTGAGCCGTGCCCGGGGTGTGGCCGAGCCGCGCAGCCCCGAGCGGCGCACGGCGCTCAACTTCAAGCTCGACATCCGCGACTCGGGCGACCTGCTGGCGCGGTTTGGCATGGTCAATGTGGTGCGCCGGGGCAAAGGGCGCATGGAGGGGCAGGTGGGCTGGATCGGCGCGCCGTTCAGCCCCGACTTTCGCACCATGGCCGGGCAGATCAGCATCAACATCGAATCGGGGCAGTTTCTGAAGGCTGACCCGGGCCTGGCCAAGCTGCTCAGTGTGCTCAGCCTGCAGTCCCTGCCGCGCCGCCTCTCGCTCGATTTCCGGGATGTGTTCAGCGAAGGCTTCGCGTTTGACTTCGTGCGCGGCGACATGCTGATCGACCAGGGCGTGGCCTCCACCAACAACCTGCAGATGAAGGGCGTGAATGCTGCCGTACTGATGGAAGGCAGGGCCGACATCGAGAAAGAAACCCAGGACCTGCGTGTGGTGGTGGTGCCCGAGATCAACGCCATGACGGCATCGCTGGTGGCCACAGCCATCAACCCGGTGGTGGGGCTGGGCAGTTTCCTGGCGCAGGTGTTCCTGCGCGGCCCGCTGATCGAGGCTGCCACGCAGGAGTTCCACATTGACGGGGGCTGGGCCGACCCCCGCGTGGTGCGCGTGCCCCGCCGCGGCCGCGAGGCCACGGCACCCGCGCAAGGTGCCAGCCCTGCGGCGCCAGGGCCGCAAAATGCCACGCCTGAGCTCCCTAGCACCGGAGACCCCTCATGATGAAAGTCGCTGCGATCCAGATGGTGTCTGGCCCCCGGCCCGAAGACAACCTGGCCACCGCTCGCGGCCTGCTGGAACAAGCGGCGCAGGCTGGTGCCGAACTGGCTGTGCTGCCCGAGTACTTCTGCGCTATGGGCCTGCGCGATACCGACAAGCTCGCCTACCAGGAGAGCTTTGGCGAGGGCCCCATCCAGAGCTTCCTGGCCCGCACCGCGCGCGAACTAGGGCTGTGGATTGTGGGCGGCACCCTGCCCCTGCGCACCACCGACCCCCAGCGCGTGCGCAACACCACGCTGGTGTTTGCGCCAGATGGCCGCTGCGTGGCCCGCTACGACAAGATCCACCTCTTCTGGTTTGACAACGGACGCGAGCAGTTCCATGAAGGCCGCGTGATCGAAGCGGGCGACAACGCTCCGGTGCAGTTCGACCTGCCCGCGCGCGACGGCCACCGCTGGCGCGTGGGCTTGTCGGTGTGCTACGACCTTCGTTTTCCCGAGCTGTTCCGCGCCCATGCCCGCGCGGGTGCGGATGTGTTGCTGGTGCCCAGCGCCTTCACCCATGTCACCGGCCAGGCGCACTGGGAAGTGCTGCTGCGCGCCCGCGCCATCGAGAACCTGGCTTACGTGGTGGCACCCGCCCAGGGCGGTGTGCATGAAAACGGCCGCCACACGTGGGGCCAGAGCCTGGTGGCCGACCCCTGGGGCCAGGTGCTGGCGCAGCAGGCCCAGGGCCCCGGCGTGGTGCTGGCCGACCTGGATCCCGAGCGGCTGCGCAGCGTGCGCCAGCAGTTGCCGGCCCTCACCCACCGCGTTTTATGAGCACCATTTCGCGCGCCATCTGGCGCCGCTTGCGCAGCGCGTGGCGGCGCTGGTCGCTGTGGACCGCCCTGATCGCCCTGGTGGTGTCCATGCTGGTCACCATGGTGTGGCTCGCGGGGCGGTACGAAGCCAGCCAGGTGCAAACGCGGCTGGAGCGTGATGCGGCCGATGCTGTCTCTGATGTGCGCGTGGCGCTGAACCGCAACCTGCAGAGCCTGCAGGCCCTGCACGCGTCTGACCCCGGCCTGCTGGCGTGGGAGGTGGAGGCGGCCGAGCTGCTGCGCTTGCAGCGCGAACTGGTGCGCCTTGAATGGCGCGACAACGCCATGCGCCTGCGCACCCATGTGCAAACACCCTACCGCGCCCTGATGTGGGACCGGGGCATGCGCGAGAACAGCCATTCGGAAGCCAACCAGGCGTGCAGCACCGCGCGGCGCCTCAGCGCCCCTGCATATTCCGGCAGTTACTACCAGCCTCACGCAGACGGGCTCGGCTCCGAGTTGATGGAGCTGTGCTTGCCCCTGAGCGTCAACGGGCGTGCATCGGGCTTTTTGATCGCCACCTATTCGCTGCAATCGGTACTGGCCGACATGGTGGGTGCCAGCCTCACGCGCAGCCAGGAAGCCTCGTTCACCGAACCAGACGGCACCCGCCTGGCCGTGCTGGGCGCCTCGCGCCGGGGCACGCGCATGTTCACCGCGCAGCAGCTGCTGGACCTGCCGGGCACCACGCTGGTGTTGCGCCTGGACACCTGGCACACCGCGCCCAGCGTGTTCCCGAACGTGCTCACGGCCCTGGTCACGGCCATGTCGATCGCGCTGGTCACGGTGGTGGGCGTGCTGGTGCGCGACAACCGTCGCCGACTGCGCGCCGAGCGCGACCTGGGCGATGCGCTGGCGTTTCGCAAGGCCATGGAAGACTCGCTGGTCACCGGCCTGCGCGCGCGTGACCTGCAAGGCCGCATCACCTACGTCAACCCCGCGTTCTGCGAGATGGTGGGCTTCACGGCGCAAGAGTTGCTGGGTTACAGCACCACCGCCCCCGCCTCGGCCCCGTACTGGCCCCCGGAGCGGGTCGAGGAATACCGCCAGCGCCAGGCCCACCGCTTTGCAGGCAGCGTGCCGCCACGGGAGGGGTTTGAGTCCGAATTCATGCGCAAGGATGGAACGCGCTTTCCGGTGCTGATCATCGAGGCCCCACTCATCAACGCCCAGGGCCTGCACACCGGCTGGATGAGCGCGTTTCTGGACATCAGCGAACAGCGCCGGGTGGAAGAGCTTTCGCGCGCTTCGCAGGAGCGCCTGCAGGCCACCGCCCGCCTGGCCACGGTGGGCGAGATGGCCTCGCTGCTCAGCCACGAGCTGAACCAGCCGCTGGCGGCCATCTCCAGCTATGCCACGGGTTCGCTGAACCTGCTGGAGTCGGTGTCCGGCGACCAGCCGGTGCCCTCAAGCCAGGACCTGGAAGACGTGCGCATGGCCATGCGCCAGATTGCGCGCCAGGCCGAGCGGGCGGGCCGCGTCATCAAGAGCGTGCATGACTTTGTGCGCCGCCGTGACCAGGCCCGCGAAGCCGTGCCCGCCCAGCAGCTCATCGAGGCCATCTGGCCGCTGGTGAACCTGCAGGCCCGCAAGCTGGGCGTGAGCGTGCGTACCTCGGTCGAGCCCGACCTGCCCCCTGCGCTGTGCGACCGCACGATGGTGGAGCAGGTGCTGCTCAACCTGGCGCGCAACGCCATGCAGGCCATGGACGACCCCACCATCGCCCCCCGCGTGCTGGACATCCGCGTGCGGCGTGCGGCTTCCAAAGGGCACAGCGGGTGGCTGGAGTTGTCGGTGGCGGATGGCGGCAGCGGCATCCCGGAAGAGGTGGCCAAGAAGCTGTTCACCCCGTTCTTCACCACACGCACCGAGGGCATGGGTCTCGGGCTGAGCATGTGCCGCACGGTGGTGGAGCAGCACGGCGGGTACTTTGGGTTCGCGCCGAACGAGCCGCGTGGTACGGTATTCACTTTCACCCTGCCGGTGAAAATATGACATTCCCGGCGCGGGCTGCGCTGGCGTTCGAGTGGGCGTAACGAACGCAACACCCTCCCAACTGATATTTGCCATGGAACCCGTATCCAACGCGACTGTGTACATCGTTGACGACGACGCCGGCGTGCGCGAAGCGCTGGCCTGGCTGCTGCGTTCGCGCCGCCTGCCCAGCGAATCGTTTGACAGTGCCGAGGCCTTTGAAGCCATGCTGCAGACCCGGCCGCCCCAGCGCCAGCCCTGCTGCCTGCTGCTGGATGTACGCATGCCCGGCATGAGCGGGCTGGCCTTGTTTGATTTGCTGGTGGCGCGGGGCAGCTTGCACACCATGCCCGTCATCTTCCTCACCGGCCATGCCGATGTGCCCACGGCGGTCGATGCCGTCAAACGCGGCGCCTTCGACTTTTGCGAAAAGCCGTTTTCCGACAATGCCTTGGTGGACCGCATCGAGCAGGCCCTGGCCCAGTCGGGCGAGCGGCTGGCCGAACTGCGCGAGCGCAGCAGCCTGCAAGAGCGGCTGCGCGAGCTGACCGACCGCGAACGCGATGTGATGGACCTGGTGGTGGCCGGCTTGCCCAACAAGCTGATTGCCGATCAGCTCGACATCAGCGTGCGCACGGTGGAGGTGCACCGCTCACGCGTGTTCGACAAGATGCACGTCAAGTCGGCTGTCGAGCTGGCCAACCTGCTGCGCACCGGCCACTGAGCGCTGGATTGAGCGCTGGATTGAGCGCTGGTTCAAAACAGCGCTGAACTGCGCCTGAGCGCAGCATTGCCTCAGCGGGCGCGCTCACCCACAAAAATTTCTACGCGTCGGTTGCGTGCGCGCCCTTCGGCGGTGTCGTTGCTGGCAATCGGGTAGCGCTCGCCCATGCCGTCAATGGCAATGCGGCGGCCGTCCACCCCGCGGTTCACCAGGTAGTTGCGGGTGCTGGCGGCGCGGTCTACCGACAAGGGGTTGTTCACTGCTTCGCTGCCCGTGCTGTCGGTGTGGCCCACGATGCGCACGTCCGAATACGGGTTGTTGCGCAGGCCCATCGCAAACTGGTCCAGCACTGGCGCAAAGTTGGGCTGGATGTCAGAGCGGCCCACGGCAAACGAGATGTCGCTGGGGATGTTCAGCATCAGCTGGTTGTCCGCCGTTTGCGACACGGCAATGCCTGTGCCGCGCGTGGCCTGTTCCATCTCGCGCTTTTGCCGCTCCATGTTTTGCGACCAGATGTAGGTACCCAGGGCACCCACGCCTGCGCCCAGCACGGCACCCGTGCCCGCGTTGCCGCCGGTGGCCGAGCCGATCACTGCCCCCGCCAGGGCGCCCACCCCCGCGCCTGTGGCCGTGCGGCGCTGCGTGTCGTCCATGCTTGCGCAGCCCGTGGCCAGAATGACAACGGCGCTGACGCCCAGAAGAATGTGTTTGCGCATGTGTGTGCTCCTTGAAATATTGGCAGTGCAAGGTGGCATCGGCACAGGGTGTGCGGTACGCCTCGCTGTCGCAATGGTCGCGCACCGTCGCCGCGGGCGCCATCAGCACAGGCAGGCACGCGGTGTAGGACAACGCCGCACGTGTCCACGCAGGCGGCGCGGCGCGCCTCAGCCGCCTGGCGTTGGCGGTTTGCGATCGTCCGAGGCTTCGGGGTTCGGGTCCTGGGCGGTCAGATCCAGCTCGCCGCCTTTGCGGCCCGAGAACATCGTCCACCACACAATGGCAATCAGCACTACCAGCGCCAGCAGCGCTTCAAGCAAAATCAGCCCCATGAAATTGACACTCCTGCGCCTGGTCGTAACGGCGCTGATTGTAGGAACGCTCGTTGCCTGCTCCACCCCGCCCGCGCCATCCCCTTCGGCCCCTGGGGACTTGCCGGCCACCCGCCCCACGGCGCCCATGGCGCTGCCCGGCGACACAGGTCCGCTGCCGCCGCCCCGGTCGCAGCCCAAGAGCCGCTGGACGCCCGTGCGCTGGGCCGAGCTGCCCGGCTTTACCGAAGACGCCCTGCACGAGGCCTGGAACGCCTGGATCAAAAGCTGCGAGCGACCCGTGGCGCCGTTCACCGCGCTGTGCAGCGAAGTGCGGCAGCTCAGCATTGCCAGCGGCGACGAGCAGCGCGCCTGGATGATGGCGCGCTTGCAGCCCTACCGCGTGGAAACCACCGACGGCAACCCCGACGGCCTGCTCACCGCCTACTACGAACCCCTGATGGACGCCGCCCGCCAGCCCGGCAACGGCTTCACCGTGCCCATCTACCGCCTGCCCGCAGGTTTTGGAGCGCGCAAGCCCTGGTACACCCGACAGCAGATCGAAACCCTGCCCGAAGCCCAGGCCGCGCTGCAAGGCCGCGCCATTGCCTGGCTGCGCGACCCGGTGGAATCGATGGTGCTGCACATCCAGGGCTCGGGCCGCCTGCGCGTGATGGAGCCCGACGGCTCCACCAGCCTGGTGCGCGTAGCCTACGCTGGCACCAACGACCAGCCCTACGGCAGCATTGGCCGCTGGCTGCTGGACCAGGGCTACACCCGCGACGCCACCTGGCCCGGCATCCGTGCCTGGCTGGCTGCCAACCCCCAGCGCACCAACGAGCTGATGTGGACCAACCCGCGCTATGTCTTCTTCAAGGAAGAACCCCTGGCTGGCATGGACGCCGCCTTCGGCCCCAAGGGCGCGCAGGGCGTGCCCCTCACCCCCGGCCGCTCCATCGCGGTGGACCGCCAGAGCATTCCCTACGGCACGCCCGTGTGGCTGGCCTCCAGCGGCCCCCAGGTGCAATTGAGCCGCCTGGTGCTGGCGCAAGACACGGGCAGCGCCATCCTGGGCGCGGTGCGGGCTGACTACTTCACGGGCTGGGGCCAGGAGGCCGGAGACATCGCCGGGCGGCTCAAGCAGAACCTGCGGCTGTGGGTGCTCTGGCCGAGGTGAGGGTTTGAGGGAATTTGGCCTCTAGCGCTTTTTGGATAAGCGCTGGCAGCTATTAAAAAGAGAGCGGAATTTGTCGCATCCGCCGCGCCTTGCCACCGGTCTCCAGCAGCCCCCTGCTCAGGGGCAGGCGATCCTGATCGCTTCGGTTTCCGTGCGCGGGCCAGTCGCTGAGGCATCTGGCGCCGTCGCAGAGGCAACGCTGGCGGTGTGCAGCCGCTCCCCTTCGATGCGGTAGGCGTACTCGCGCGTCGTGCGGGCCATTTCTGTCCTGACCGTGCTGCCCGCCAGGGTGGTGGCGTACACCTGGGGCCGCACGATCTGGTACTGGTAGATGGTGGTTGCCAAGCCCTGGGTGGTCCGGCAGGTGGATTCGAGCTGTTCTTCCTTGAACCGCAGCGTGCAGCGGCCCGAGCGGTCTTCCAGCCTGGCACCGTCTGCCGTGTGCAGCACGATGGTGGTGGCGCGCCAGCAGCCAAGCAGTGCGGGGTCCGGGGCAGCGGCTTGGGCCCACGAGGCGGTGCAGAGAAGGCCGAGCAGCCAGGGCGTGTGAGCGATTCGGATCATGGGCAGGGATTTTCAACAGGCGGGGCAACGTTGCAGCTTTGTCGGATCGGTGTGCAACGTTGCTATTCTATTGATAGCTGCTGGCGCTTTATCAATAAGCGCTAGAGGCCGAAAACACCCAAACCCCTCACCGCTCCACCGTCCACCGCGTCACCACTGGCGGCGCATCGCCGGTGTGGAAGGCCAGCTTGCGCTCGCGCAGCGCGACGTCCGATGCCGTCACGCGGTCGAAGCGGCGCAGGTGTTCCGTCCACGACTCGTCTTCGATGCGCTCCACATAGCGCGTCGGGTTGCTGATGTCGTGCAGCAGTTGCCAGTCCAGTGCGCCCTGGCGCAGGCGGCTGCGGCGGCTTTCCTGCATCACGGCGCGGAACTCGTTGGCGCGGGCGGGGTGGATGACGTATTCGATGGTGACCACCACGCGCCCTGCCTCGGGCGGCGTCGGGGCCGTGGGGGCCTTGAAGGCGCGGGAGGGGCTCAGGTCTTCCTCGATGGCGCGGTCCGCCACCAGGCGCTGCACCACGGCCATCACGATGCCGCCACTCACGGCCGCCAGGCCCAAGCTGGTGTGCACCTCGGTGAGCGAGGCCACCTGGCCCCACAGCGCCGCGCCTGCGGCGGTGGCACCCATGATGCTCATCTGGTAGATGGACATGCCGCGCGCCCGCACCCAGTTGGGCAGGGCCAGTTGGGCTGACACGCTGAGCGTGTTGGCGGTGGTGATCCACGCCATACCGGCCAGCACCATGGCGGGCACTGCCACGTACACGTTGGGGGCCCAGGCCATCACCCCGGTGGCTGCGGCCTGCACCAGCGTGCCGCGCAGCACCAGCGCATCGCGCGGCATGGCCTGGCGCAGGCGGGGCAAAAACAGCGCGGCCACGATGGCGCCCGCGCCCATGCTGGCCAGCAGCAGCGTGAAGGTGCCCGCGCCACCGCCCTCCAGCCCCTTGGCCACCAGCGGCAGCAGGGCCATGAGGGCCGTGGCGTGCAGGAAGAAGACGGAGATGCGCCACAGCACCGCGCGCATGCGGGGCGACTGGCGCACAAACTGCACGCCCACGCGCATGGCGCTGGGCAGGCGTTCGCGCCCCAGCGGGCTGGGCACGTGCTCGCGCTTCCAGCGCATGATGACCAGGCCCGAGAGCACCGACAGCACGGCGTTGAGCACAAATACCCAGGCGCTGCCCGCGCTGGCGATGATGGCGCCCGCCAGCAGCGGGCCCACGATGCGCGAGGCATTCATGGCCACGCCGTTCAGGGCCAGGGCGGCAGGCAGTTGCGGGCGGCTGACCAGCTCGGGCACGATGGCCGCAAACACGGGCCAGCGCATGGCCAGCCCAATGCCGTTGGCGAAGGTGAGGGCCAGCAGCAGCGGCGCCGTCATGCCGCCTGAGACGATGGCAAAGGCCAGCACCACGGCCACCGCAGCCACCCAGAACTGCGTGGCCATGAAGTAGCGGCGCCGGTCCAGGATGTCGGCCAGCGCGCCGCTGGGCAGGCCCAGCAAGAACACGGGCAGGGTGGAGGCCGACTGCACCAGCGCCACCAGCACGGGCGAGGTGGTGAGCGTGGTCATCAGCCAGGCCGCGGCCACGTCGTTCATCCACATGCAGGTGTTGGCCGCCACCCAGGTCAGCCACAGCATGCGGAACACGGGCACGGACAGGGGCGCGAAGGGCGAGAGGGATGCGTCGGAATGCACGGCCCCGGTCGAGGCGCTTTGCTCCAGGCTGTGCTGGGCGGCTTCTTCGGTGCCCTGGGCCAGGGCCGCGCGCTCGGCGGCGGTGTTCACGCTGGCGGCGGGGGCGGCCGCGCTGGGCGGGGTCGCCGCAGGGGGCACGATGTGGTGGGGGGTGTCGTGGTGTGGCTGGGGTGGCATGTGGCCCCATTGTGCGATGTCCGACCTCGTCCCGCCCGCAGTGCAGCGCGCGACCCGGTTTGTTTCATGGGCTCTGATAGGGAAAAGAGGCTCTGGCGCTCTCCCAACAAGCGCAAACAGCTACCAAAATAAGAGCAAACGAGCCACTCAGCGCGACTTCAGCGCCATGAGGTGCGCCAGCGGCAACGCCCCGCTGGCCTTGACTTCGCCCAGCGAGAAGCTGGTGTGCATGTCTTTCACGTTGGGCAGGTTCAGCAGCACATCGCGCGCAAACTGCGAAAAGCTGTCCAGGTCGCGCGCCACCACTTGCAGTTCAAACGTGCCGGTGCCGCTGATGTAGTGGCAGGCCACCACTTCGGGGATCTGGCGGATGGCTTCCTCCATCGCCCGCGTCAGGTTGCCGGTGCTGCGGTCAGCATCCAGCCGTACGAAGGCCAGCACGCCCAGGCCGATCTTGTGGCGGTCGATTTCGGCGCGGTAGCCTTTGATGAAGCCTGCTTCTTCCAGCGCCCGCACCCGCCGCCAGCACGGCGCCGCCGAAAGGCCCACGCGCTGGGCCAGCTCGGCGTTGGTCAAACGGGCGTCGGCCTGCAATTCTTGCAAGATGGCGAGGTCGTATTTGTCAAGAGTGTTCATGTTTTGCCAATTTTAAGAAAGATTCTTTCTGAATCAAGGGTAAACACGGCATAAAAACGAAAGCACATATCCCGGCGCAATCCCTACACTGCGCTGCACACCATTGAAAAATGCTGCGCCGCCGCCCACAAGGCGCGTTGCGCGAGCAGCCACCCCACAGGAACCCGCCATGAATGCCCCTCTGCCCGACTCCATCCGCAAAGCGCTGGAGACCGTCACGCTAGACGACAAATACTCTTTAGACAGTGGCCGCGCCTTCATGAGCGGCGTGCAGGCCCTGGTGCGCCTGCCCATGCTGCAGCGCCAGCGCGATACGGCGGCGGGGCTGAACACGGCGGGCTTCATCAGCGGATACCGCGGCAGCCCGCTCGGCACCTACGACCAGGCGCTGTGGGCGGCCAAGAAGCACCTGGCCGAAAACCACATCGTCTTTCAGCCCGGCGTGAACGAAGAGCTGGGCGCCACCGCCGTGTGGGGCACGCAGCAGCTTGACCTGTACCCCGAGAAGAAGAAATACGACGGCGTGTTCGGCATCTGGTACGGCAAGGGCCCGGGCGTGGACCGCTGCGCCGACGTGTTCAAGCACGCCAACATGGCGGGCACGTCCAAGCACGGCGGCGTGATCGCGATTGCGGGCGACGACCACATCAGCAAGAGCAGCACGGCCGCGCACCAGAGCGACCACATCTTCAAGGCCTGCGGTACGCCCGTGTTCTTCCCCAGCAGCGTGCAGGAGATTCTGGACATGGGCCTGCACGCCTTTGCCATGAGCCGCTTCTCAGGCGTGTGGTCGGGCATGAAGACCATCCAGGAAGTGGTGGAGTCCTCCAGCAGCATCAGCGTGGACCCGGACCGCGTGAAGATCATCCTGCCCGAAGACTTCGCCATGCCGCCCGGTGGCCTGCACATCCGCTGGCCTGATGCGCCGCTGGAGCAGGAAGCGCGCCTGATGGACTACAAGTGGTATGCCGCCCTGGCGTACATCCGCGCCAACAAGCTCAACTACAACGTCATCGAAGGCAAGCAAGACCGCTTCGGCATCATCGCCAGCGGCAAGGCCTACAACGACATGCGCCAGGCCCTGGTGGACCTGGGCCTGGACGACGACACCTGCCGCAGCCTGGGCATTCGCGTGCACAAGGTCAACGTGGTGTGGCCGCTCGAAGCCACCATCACCCGCGACTTTGCCCAGGGCCTGCAAGAGATTCTGGTGGTGGAGGAAAAGCGCCAGGTCATCGAGTACCAGCTCAAGGAAGAGCTGTACAACTGGCGCGCCGATGTGCGCCCCAATGTGCTGGGCAAGTTCGACGAAGTGCCGGGCGACAACTCGGGCGGCGAATGGAGCATGCCCAACCCCAGCCAGAACTGGCTGCTGCGCCCCAAGGCTGATCTGACCCCCGCCCTCATCGCCAAGGCGATTGCCAAGCGCCTGAAGAAGCTGGGTGTGCCCGAGCAGGTGGTGCAGCGCATGGACGCCCGCCTGGCCATCATCGAAGCGCGTGAACGCGCACTGGCCGAGACCCAGGTGGACCCTTCCGGCGACCGCACGCCCTGGTTCTGCAGCGGCTGCCCGCACAACACCAGCACCCGCGTACCCGAGGGCTCGCGCGCCGTGGCCGGCATCGGCTGCCACTACATGGTCAACTGGATGCCCGACCGCCGCACCAGCACCTTCACGCAGATGGGTGGCGAGGGCGTGACCTGGGTGGGCCAGCAGCCGTTCACCCACGAAGAGCACATCTTCTCCAACCTGGGCGACGGCACGTACTTCCACAGCGGGCTGCTGGCCATCCGCCAGAGCATTGCGGCGGGTGTGAACATCACCTACAAGGTGCTCTACAACGACGCCGTGGCCATGACCGGCGGGCAGCAAGTGGGCGAGCGCCCCGAGGGCCACTCGGTTCTGCAGATCATGAACAGCCTGAAGGCCGAGGGCGTGGCCAAGCTGGTCATCGTGACGGACGAGCCGCAGAAGTACGACGGCGTGGCCTTGGCCCAGGGCGTCACGGTGCACCACCGCGACGAGTTGGACCGCATCCAGCGCGAGCTTCGCGAGATCAAGGGCTGCACGGCCATCATCTACGACCAGACCTGCGCCACCGAAAAGCGCCGCCGCCGCAAGCGCGGCAAGCTGGCCACGCCCGACAAGACCGTGGTCATCAACGAGCTGGTGTGCGAGGGCTGCGGCGACTGCTCGGTGCAGTCCAACTGCCTGTCGGTGGAGCCGGTGGAGACCGAATTCGGCCGCAAGCGCCGCATCAACCAGAGTACCTGCAACAAGGACTACTCGTGCGTGAAGGGCTTCTGCCCCAGCTTCGTCACGGTGGAAGGCGGCCAGCTCAAGAAGCCCAAGAAAGACAAGAAGGGAGACCTCTCGGCCCTGCCTAACATTCCTGAGCCTGTACTGCCCGTGGCCGATGTGGCCTGGGGCATCGTGGTGGCGGGCGTGGGCGGCACGGGGGTGATCACTATTGGCTCGCTGCTGGGCATGGCGGCCCACCTGGAGGGCAAGGGCGTCATCACGCAAGACGCCGCAGGCCTGGCCCAGAAGGGCGGCGCCACCTGGAGCCACATCCAGATCGCCAACCGGCCCGATGCCATCTACACCACCAAGGTCGATACCGCCAAGGCCGATCTGGTGATTGGCTGCGACGCCATCGTGGCCGCCAACAAGGCCACGCTGGCCGTGCTGCAACCGGGCCGCACTTTTGTGGCGCTGAACACGCACCGCACGCCCACGGCTTCGTTCGTGAACAACCCCAACTGGCAGTTCCCCGACGCGCATTGCGACACGGCCATCACCAGCGCGCTGGGCGACGGCAGCGTGGGCAGTTTTGACGCCGAACAGGTGGCCACGCAGCTGCTGGGCGACAGCATCTACACCAACCCGCTGCTGCTGGGCTACGCCTGGCAAAAGGGCCGCGTGCCGCTGACCCTGGCCTCGCTGATGCGCGCCATGGAACTCAATGGCGTGCAGGTGGAAAACAACAAGGCCGCCTTTGAATGGGGCCGCCGCTGCGCCCACGACCTGCCCGCCGTGCAGGCACTGTTCCAGGCGGCACAGGTGATCCAGTTCGTGAAGAAGCCCGCCCTGGCCGACATGATCGCCAAGCGCGTGGACTTCCTCACCGGCTACCAGAACGCCGCCTACGCCGCCGACTACCAGGCCTTTGTGCAAAAGGTGCAGGCCGCTGAGGCGCAACTGGGCACCACCACCCGCCTGACCGAGGCCGTGGCCCGCTACCTGTTCAAGCTCATGGCGTACAAGGACGAGTACGAAGTGGCCCGCCTGCACACCGACAAGGCGTTCATGGACAAGATCGCCGCGCAGTTTGAGGGCGACTTCAAGCTGGTGCACCATCTGGCGCCGCCCCTGTCGGCCGCCAAGAACGAGAAGGGCGAACTGGTGAAGAAGCCCTACGGCCCCTGGATGCGCAACGCCTTCGGCCTGCTGGCCAAGATGAAAGGCCTGCGTGGCACGGCCTTCGACGTCTTTGGCAAGACCGAAGAGCGCCGCACCGAGCGCGCCCTGATCGTGGAATACCGCGCCTGCATCGACGAGCTGCTGGCCGGCCTGACCGCCGACAAGCTGGCCCTGGCGGTGGAGATTGCGCGCATTCCGGAAGACATCCGTGGCTACGGCCATGTCAAGGAGCGCCACCTCAAGGCCGCGCGCGCCAAGTGGAATGGTCTGATGGCGCAGTGGCGCAGTCCTGGTGCGCCTGCCCAGCGCCAGGCGGCCTGAGCCTTTGCGAACTGGCACCGCCGTGGCACGGCGGTGTCGGTGAAATCGTTTGCTATTAAATTAATAGCTTCTGGCGCTTGATGGATAAGCGCCAGAAGCTATTTTTATGGATAGATGAAAACCCCCTGTGGTCAGCCAACCCCCCCAGGCCCATCCGGTCTTGGGTGATGACATAGGCGCCGCATACAATGTCCGGTTACCCCATGGCGGGCGCCCAGGGTCCCGAATGGGGAATTCGTTGCATAAAGACGCCGAGCATCGCTGCCAGGCCGCGTTGCCAATCCTCGCGATAGCGATGGCTATCGCTGTGGTTGGCGCCTTGCCTGGCGACGATTTCGGCCTCTTTATTGCATCAACGAACTCCCCATTCGGCACCCTCCGCTGGCTGTGTGGAATTTCGAATTTTTGATCCTCTGCTGGGAGTCCTTGACGTGTTTATTTCTTCTGCTTTTGCCCAAACCGCACCTGCTGCAGCCTCTGGTGGTGGCGACATGATGTCCACGCTCACGGGCATGCTGCCTCTGGTGCTGATGTTCGTGGTGCTGTACTTCGTCATGATCCGTCCCCAGATGAAGCGCCAAAAGGAACACCGCGCCATGATTGACGCGCTGGCCAAGGGCGACGAAGTGGCCACCGCTGGCGGCATCATCGGCAAGGTCACGCGCCTATCCGAAGGTTTCCTGCACATCGAGATCGCCAACAACGTGGAAGTGCAGATCCAGCGCAGCGCCGTGGTGCAAGTGCTGCCCAAGGGCACGGTGAAGTAAAGAACCTGAAGTCAGGGTGTGGCAGCGGTGGTAGCTGCCAGCCTTTGTCAGGGGTAGCGGCCACTGCGTCGCCCGCCCCGATAGCTTTCCGTGAGGTAAGAGCGCGATCATGAACCGATATCCGGTCTGGAAGTGGGCGATCCTGGTGATCGTGCTGCTGGTGGGTGCCTTGTACAGCCTGCCCAATTTCTTTGGTGAAACGCCTGCGGTGCAGGTTTCTGCGGTCAAGAGTGGCGTCAAGATTGACGACGCCGTGGCGCAGCGGGTGGAGCAGGCCCTGGCCGCCGCCAGCCTGACGGCCGAGCGGGTGGCGGTGGAAGGCACTTCGGTGCGCGCACGCTTCGACACGCTGGAAAACCAGCTCAAGGCGAAGGACGTGATCCAGAAGGCCCTGGTGCCCGATGCGAACGACCCGAGCTTCGTCGTCGCGCTCAACCAGATTTCACGCACCCCCGCATGGCTCAGTGCCATCCATGCCCGCCCCATGTTCCTGGGGCTGGACCTGCGGGGCGGCGTTCACTTCATGCTGCAGGTGGACATGCAGGCGGCCCTCACCAAGAAGGCCGAGGCCTATTCCGGTGACATCCGCACCGCGCTGCGCGAAAAAAATGTGCGCCACAGCGGTATCTCGCGCGACGGCCAGACCATCGACATCAAGGTGGCCGACGAAGCCACCCAGAACACGGTGCGCAACATCATTGCCGACCAGTTTGCCGACTTGCAGGTGGTGAGCCAGCCCGATGGCGACGGCCTGCGCCTGCGCGCCAGCATCAAGCCCGAGGCCGCTCGCAAGGTGCAAGAGCAAGCCGTCAAGCAGAACATCGTCACGCTGCACAACCGGATCAACGAACTGGGTGTGACCGAGCCCGTGATCCAGCAGCAGGGCCTGGATCGCATCGTGGTGCAACTGGCCGGCGTGCAAGACACCGCCCAGGCCAAGGACATTCTGGGCCGTACGGCCACGCTGGAAGTGCGCATGGTGGACGAAAGCACCGAGGCGCGCGCCGCCGAGCAAGGCCGTGGCCCTGTGCCCTTTGGCACCGAGCGCTACCCAGAGCGCAGCGGCCAGTCGGTGATCGTGAAGAAGCAGGTCATCCTGACCGGCGAAAACCTGACCGACGCCCAGCCCGGCTTTGACAGCCAGACGCAAGAGCCCACCGTGAACCTGACGCTGGACGCCAAGGGCTCGCGCATCTTCCGCGACATCACCCGCGAAAACATTGGCAAGCGCATGGCCATCGTGCTGTTTGAAAAGGGCAAAGGCGAAGTGGTGACGGCCCCTGTCATCCGCTCTGAAATCGGTGGTGGCCGCGTACAAATTTCGGGCCGCATGACCACGGCCGAGGCCAACAACACCGCGCTGCTGCTGCGCGCCGGCTCGCTGGCCGCGCCCATGGAAATCATCGAGGAATACACCATCGGCCCCAGCCTCGGTGCCGACAACATCGAGCGTGGTATCCACAGCGTGGTGTGGGGCTTGGCTGCCATCGCTGCGTTCATGTGCGTGTACTACCAGCTGTTTGGCGTGATCTCCAGCATCGCGCTGGCGGTGAACGTGATGCTGCTGGTGGCCATCTTGTCCATGCTACAGGCCACGCTCACGCTGCCCGGTATTGCTGCCATGGCGCTGGCCATTGGTGTGGCCATCGACTCGAACGTGCTGATCAATGAACGTGTGCGCGAAGAGCTGCGCGCTGGCGTGGCCCCGCAAGCGGCCATCCACACGGGCTACGACCGTGCCTGGGCCACGATTCTGGACTCCAACGTGACCACGCTGATCGCGGGCCTGGCCCTGCTGGCTTTTGGTTCGGGCCCCGTGCGCGGTTTTGCCGTGGTGCACTGCATCGGTATCTTGACCAGCATGTTCTCGGCCGTGTTCTTCTCGCGAGGTCTGGTGAACCTGTGGTACGGCCGCCAGAAAAAGCTCAAGAGCGTTTCCATCGGCCAGGTCTGGAAGCCTGAGTCGGACGCCACTGCCGTGGCCAAGTCGCAATAAAGGAGGAAGACATGGAATTCTTCCGAATCAAAAAAGACATTCCCTTCATGAAGCACGCGTTGATCTTCAACGCGATCTCCTTCATCACCTTTGCACTGGCAGTCTTCTTCCTGCTCACCCGTGGGTTGCACCTGTCGGTGGAGTTCACCGGTGGCACGGTGATGGAAGTGGCCTACAGCCAGCCCGCTGAGCTGGCCAAGGTGCGTGAGACGGTGTCTGGCCTGGGCTACACCGATGTGCAGGTGCAGAGCTTTGGCACGCCCCGTGATGTGCTGATTCGCTTGCCCGTGCAAAAAGGTGTCACATCCGCCCAGCAAAGCGAGCAGGTGCTGCAGGCGCTCAAGGCGAACGATGCGGACGTGACTCTGCGCCGCACTGAGTTTGTCGGTCCTCAGGTGGGGGAAGAGCTGGTGCACGGGGGCCTTATGGCGCTGGCCTTTGTGGTGCTGGGCATCGTGATCTACCTGGCCTTCCGCTTTGAATGGAAGTTCGGTGTGGCGGCCATCATCGCCAACCTGCACGATGTGGTGATCATTCTCGGCTTCTTTGCCTTCTTCCAGTGGGAGTTCTCGCTGTCGGTGCTGGCGGCTGTGCTGGCCGTGCTGGGCTACTCGGTCAACGAGTCAGTTGTGATTTTTGACCGGATCCGTGAGGCCTTCCGCAAGTACCGCAAGATGACCACCTCAGAGGTGATCGATCACGCCATCACCAGCACCATGAGCCGCACCATCATCACCCACGCCTCGACCGAGGCGATGGTGCTGTCTATGCTGTTCTTTGGTGGCCCCAGCCTGCATTACTTTGCCATGGCGCTGACCATCGGTATCTTGTTCGGTATCTATTCCTCGGTGTTCGTGGCCGCCGCCATTGCCATGTGGCTGGGCGTCAAGCGGGAAGACCTGGTGTCGGCACCGCGCAAAGAAGGTGGTGATCCGAACGATCCCAACGCTGGGGCGGCCGTTTGAGCCGGTAATATCGACGCATGCAATCCTCTGAAACGCTCGTAGCGCAACGCCGCCTTGCGCGCCAGGCACGGCAGCGTTTCGTCGAGGGTTTGTGCGCCAGCCTGCCTGACCTGCACAAAACGGTGGGTGAGTTCCTGTCGGCGCTGATGGCGCAGACGGGCACCCAGCGAGAAATGCAAACCCGCCGCGATGCCTGGCTGCTGTACCAACAGCACCAGGCCGCATGGCTTGACGGCACCGCCAAGGCGTGGCGTGATGCGGTATTGCCCGCCTCCAGCGCTGGCCCGGGTGGCCGCGCGGTGAATCTCTCCTTCGAGTTGCTCAGCGACGATGTGGTGGAAAACAAGATCGTCGCCTCTCGCATGGCCCTCACGGTGGCCGAGCAGGTCAGCCAGCAGTTCGACTCCTTGCGCCAGCGCACCCAGGTGCTGGAGGGGCAAGACATGGACAGCACCGACATCTTGCGGGCGGAGACCATCTGCCTGAATCTGGTGGAGCAGTGGGTGGAAGCAGGGTTGCCTCGCACCGATTTGCTGCGGGTGATTGATCCGCTGCAGCGCGAGTTGGCCAACCAGGTGCAAAAGCACTACCAGGCCGTCAACGTCTTTTATGTGGAACAGGGCGTGGCTGCGCCCACGGACATGCGCAACCGTGTTCGCCGAACCACCGCAGGGGCTTCGGGCGCCGCGGCCTTGGGGGCGGACCGATCCGATCGCGTGGCTGGCCCTGCGTCAGGCCGTGGTGAACCCCTGCGGCGCCCCCCTATGGGACCCATGGGTGGCTCCATCCCACAGGTGCCTGGGTCGTACCCCGCGATGGCGGGTGGTGGTTTGGGCGCCGTCACCGGCATGACTCCCTTGATCCGTGCCCGGCAACGGGCGCAGGGAGTGATGGGGCAACTGCGCCGCCTGTTGTCCCAGCCTGTAACGGGCTTTGACATGACCCAGGCACCGCCTGCCTCGGCGGCGCTGGCGCATGCACTGTCGGCCCAGCGCGTGCAGGCGGAAACGCATTACAGCGGCATGGTCACCATTGCGGAAGATTACAGCCCTGCGGCGGTAGTGCAGGTGGCCGGGGCGGTGCGCGAGCGTTCCGCCGAGCTGAAGAAAAAAGCCGTTACCCCTGGTGAGAAAGCCATCATCGAGGTGGTGGCGCTGATGTTTCAGAGCATTCTGGCGGAAGACCGCATTCCGCCGGCCGTGCGCGTGTGGTTCGCCCGCCTTCAGGTGCCCGTGCTGCGTGTGGCGCTGGCCGAGCCGGAGTTTTTCAGCAACCTGGATCACCCCGCACGCCAGCTCATTGATCGCATGGGCGCTTGTGTGATGGGCTTTGATGCCACCGCCATCAACGGCAGCGCACTGGAGGCGGAAATTCGCCGTGTGGTGCAGGTGATTGAGCAGTACCCGGAAACGGGGCGGCGGGTGTTTCAGCTGGTGCACGAGGAGTTTGAGAAATTCCTCTCCAAATTTCTCACTGAAAAGCAGGCCACTTCACGTTTGGTCAGCGTGGCCCAGCAGGTAGAGCAGCGCGAGACGCTGGCCATCCAGTACACCATCGAGTTGCGCACCATGCTGCGCGATATGCCGGTGCGTGATGAGATCCGCGAGTTCCTGTTCAAGACCTGGGCTGAGGTGCTGGCACTGTCGGCCGTGCGCGACGGCGCGCAGCACGCCGACACCGTCATGTTCAAGCAAACCGCGGCCGACCTGGTGTGGGCGGCCAGCGCCAAGCCCAATCGCAGCGATCGTGCGCTGGTGATCCAGCAATTGCCGGGGCTGCTGCAACGTTTGCGCCAGGGCCTGACCTTGATCGGCGTGACGGGCGCGGACCAGGACGCCACCGTCAAGGTCTTGACGGATACCCTGGCGGAAGCCTTTCTCTCCAAGACGGCCAGCATTCCGCAAGCCCACATCGAGGCGATGTCCAAGCGTCTGGCCAACCTGGAAGACTTCATCAACGATGCCACCTTGGGTGACATGCCGTTGAATTCTGAAAGCATCGAGATGATGCTGGGCATCGATGCCTCGTCGATCTTTGTCATCGCTGACAACGACGCACCTGTGGACGATGCGATGGTGGCCTGGGCCCAAGAGCTCAAACCCGGCACCTGGTACACGCTGGACCACAACGGCTCTTCTGCCCAGGTTCAGTATGTGTGGCAGAGCAAACGCAAGCAATTGCACTTGTTTGCTGCCGTGGATGGCAGCAGCTACCTGATCCAGCTGCGCAGACTGGCGGCGTACCTCCAAAGCGGGCTTCTGGTGGCCCAGGATGAAGAAGGCCTCACCATGCGCGCCACCCGCGACGCCTTGGCCAAGCTGGACGCTAACCCGGAACGCTTGCTCGACTGAGCCCGACAGCGATCTCTGCGTTTTGGCTCACCGCCAGCCTGGCCTATCTCGCGTTCAGCCCCGCCCCACCCGCTGGAACAGTGCACCGGGCAAACGGGCGACCACACCGTCCAGCTCCAGTTCCAGCAATTGCACTTGTAGGCTCGCGGCATCCATTCCCGTGCGGTTGACCAAGGCATCCAGCCCGACGGGGTCGTAGCCCATGGCTTGCAACAGCGCACTTTCCCGGGGTGCAGTCGCAGCAGGTTCGTCCGTACCGACGGCTGTGTCGTCAGCCGTGAATGAGCTGGCGGCCGGTAGCGCCCAACGGCATTCTTCGAGCACGTCTTGTGCACACTCCACCAGCTTGGCCCCTTGCTTGATGAGGGCGTGACAACCCCGGGATTGCGGGGCGTGGATCGAACCCGGAATCGCAAACACCTCGCGTCCTTGTTCCGTCGCCAGCCTGGCGGTGATCAGTGAGCCAGACGCCAGGGCTGCCTCCACCACCAGCGTGCCCTGCGACAGGCCTGAAATGATGCGGTTGCGCTTGGGAAAGTTGGGGGCCAGCGGGGGGGTGCCCAGAGGGTACTCGCTCACCAGCAAGCCGTGCCGGGCAATGCGGTGCGCCAAGTCGAGATGGCGGCTGGGGTACACGCGGTCCAACCCTGTTCCCACCACGGCGATGGTCGTGGGTGCGTCGCCTTCTTTCAGGGAACGATCTGGCGCGATAGGGGCCAGAGCGCCTTCATGGGCTGCCGCATCCACGCCCAGTGCGAGACCCGAGACGATCGTGAGCCCTGTGGCCCCCAATGCCTTCGCAAATTGGTAGGCGTTGTCCGCGCCTTGCGCCGTAGGGTTTCGGCTACCCACCACGGCCAGGCAGCGCCCTTCGGCGAAGGGCTGACCTTGCACCACAGCGCGGGCGCCCACCACGTAGAGCATGAGCGGCGGGTCCTCGGTGTCGAGCAGTTTCTTGGGATAGCGCACATCCCCCAGGGTGATGATGGCGCGCGCAGTGCCTTCGGCCAAATCGCTGGCGTGCAGCCATTGCCAAGTCTTTTCCAGCAATTCAGACCACGATGGGGGCACCGTGACCAGAGCGCGTGCATGCCGCTCGCTGACGCACTGGCTCAGAGCTGCCTCGGTTTGTGCAAAGAGGGCCGTGGGCAGCCCAAAGGTGGCCAGCAATTTGCGCGCGGTCTGGTTGCCGATGCCCGGTGTGGTGGCAAGCCGCAGCCATGCGCCTAGTTCATCGCGGTCCATGAGCGGGCTCAGAGGAAGATTGAGAGGCTACGTAAAAACGGGGCCCACAGGCCCCGTTGGATGGGGTACGCTGGTGGGCGCAACGTTTAATGGGGGTTGGCCAGACGGTCACCCACGCGCACACCGGTGCGCACGTCCAGCAGCAGTGCGTAGGAAACGCGCTCGAACGTCAGGAACACCATGGCCAGGCCATTGTGCTCACTGGGCAGCTTGATGGTGGGCTTGCCCTCTGCCGTCGTGTCCCTCACGCGGTCGCCCTGGGTGAGCAGCGTCAGCACATGGCCTGGCTCCATGCCCTGGGCGGTTCCCATGTTGATGGCGACCACCTGGTTTTGCCCAGCCACGGCGACGGGGGTGGAGCCGTAGATCGACACCACCCGTGCATTCACGCTGGTCTGGGGCTCGTGCGGAATGTAGTTTTTGAAGGTGCGGGGTGGCTCGGGCAGCATGCGGTCACCGGCGCGAATTTCTTCCTTGGTGGATGTGATGTCCACCGTGGCGGGCACGGGCTCTTGCTTGAGGTTGCCCTTGCCGTCGCTGATTTCTTCCGTGGTTTCGCTGCGCGCGAGTTCGGCGTTGCCCAGGTAACGTGCTTCATAACCCAGCACCTCCCCGGTAACGGGGTCCTTGAGCGGAATGGCTTCCCGGAAGACGCGGAAGCTGCGGGGCTGGCCGGGTTTGGTGCTCAGCGGTGCGTCAGGGTTGCCGCGTGCGTACACCCGGTCGCCAGCGGCCATCAGCACACGTTGGTCGGTGGTGGCGACGAGGCGCGGGGCTTGCTCGATGGTGGCGGCATCAGCCACCAGCGGCTCCACCAGGAACGGTGCGATCAGGTGGGTCTTGAGCGTGGGCAGCGCCAGGCTGGCAAGGCTGTCTGTGCGGGTGCGGGGTGACAGGCGCACTGTGTCGGACCCGCCCGTGGGCTGGGTGCGCAGGCGCGCGTAGCCATCGCTCTTGTCAAGGTACAGCGTTTGCCCCGGGAAGATCAGGTGCGGATTGGGCAGCGCCTTGAGGTTCATGCCCCACAGCTCTGGCCAGCGCCAGGGGCTCTTGAGGTACATGCGAGAAATATCCCACAGCGTATCGCCACGTTTGACCACATAGGTGTCTGGCGCGTTGGGCGCCAATTCAGACACGGGAACACCTTTTTCAGCCACCTGATGGGCAGTGCTGCGCTGGGCATCGGTAATGGGGTATTTCTGGGCGAAAGTAGGTGTGCAGGTAAAAGCGGCAATGACTGCCAGCGCTCCCAAGGCTGTTTTCTGTGCGCTGGTGAAAGCCATCCTGTTTTTCCTTTTTTGATGCATTGGTATACGCCCCCTCACTGATGCCAGCAGCCTTTTTTCCACGAAACTGCTGGCAAATACATTACAAACCATCTCAGATTCTCTGCTCAAGCCCTTGATTGGGCAATGAATATTGGCTTGGGGGCCAGCGCCTTTGCTCGAAAGTGGCGAAAATAGCGACACTTATTACCTGGTTTCATGGCAATTCTTCCTATTCTTTGTTTCCCCGATCCGCGCCTGCACAAGGTGGCAAAGCCTGTGGCAGCGGTGGATGAACGCATCCAGACCCTGGTGGCCGACATGCTGGCCACCATGTACGACGCCCACGGCATCGGCTTGGCGGCCACGCAGATCGACGTGCACGAACGCGTAGTGGTCATTGACGTATCTGAGGAGCGCGACCAGCCTCTGGTTCTCATCAACCCGGAAATCACTTGGGCCAGCCCCGAAAAGCAGGTGGGCGACGAGGGCTGTCTTTCCGTGCCCGGCATTTACGACGGCGTGGAGCGTTCCACCCGCGTTCATGTGAAGGCGCTCAACGAGAAGGGCCAGCCGCATACTGTGGAAGCCGAGGGTTTGCTGGCGGTTTGTATTCAACACGAAATGGACCACCTGCTCGGCAAGGTGTTTGTGGAATATCTGTCGCCCCTCAAACGCAACCGCATCAAAACCAAAATGCTCAAGCAGCAGCGAGGTAATCGGGAGTGAATACCTCCGCACCTGCTGCACAACCCCACCACCATGCTCCGCGCGCCCGTTGGGCGCAGGTGCTGCGTTGGCTGGCGGTGTGCAGTGCAGGTGCGGTGTGCGCTGTGATGGTGGGCTGCGCAGTGCCGGGCAAAGAGGCTCTGGGCTCCGCGCGGGCCGACGTGGCTGCGCGCCTGGGGCCACCCACCGCCATGTATCCCCGCCCCGAAGGCGGCGAGCGGTGGCAATACTCTGAACTGCCCGCAGGCGTGCAGGTCTACAACCTGGATTTCGACGCCACGGGGCGCCTGGTGCGCAATGCGCCGGCGCTGACGCAGGCCTGGCTGGAGCAGATTCCCGTCGGGCAGTGGACGGTATCGGACGTGCGCTACTGGTTGGGAGCGCCCCAGCGGGTGGAGCGCGTGGCCCGGTTTGAGGGCGAAGTCTGGACGTACCGGTTCCTTCAGCTGTCCGACCCGCGCTTTGCCTACCTTCACATCGATCCATCGGGCACAGTGCAGCGCGTGCTGTTTGTGGACGATGTATCCAACGCCCCTGACGACCGCCCATGACGGTGGCGCGGCGCCTCATTCTTGGCGCCCCTTGTGCCACCAGCCCGCGCGGGCCGTTGCCCGGCTGAGCCGTATTGCGAGAGATTTGCCATGAGAGTGATTTTTGCCGGAACCCCCGAATTTGCCCGCGTGGCCCTGGCGCGCCTGCTGGCGGCGGGGTTCACCGTGCCATTGGTGCTGACGCAGCCCGACCGCCCTGCAGGCCGTGGCATGAAGCTGCAGGCCTCCCCCGTCAAGCAATGCGCGCTGGACCATGGCATTGCTGTGGCACAGCCGCGCAGCCTGCGGCTGGACGGTAAATACCCCGAAGACGCTGCCGCCGCCCGCGATGCGTTGCTGGCTGCCCAGGCCGATGTGATGGTGGTGGCCGCCTACGGTCTCATCCTGCCCCAGTGGGTGCTGGATATGCCCGCCAAAGGTTGCCTCAATATCCACGCCAGCCTGTTGCCCCGCTGGCGTGGCGCTGCGCCCATCCACCGCGCCATCGAGGCGGGCGATGCCGAAACCGGCGTCACCATCATGCAGATGGACGCAGGGCTGGATACGGGCGACATGCTGCTGGTCGAAAAAACCCCCATTGCCCCCACCGACACCACAGCGGTGCTGCATGACCGCCTAGCCGACCTGGGTGGCCGCATGATCGTGGAAGCGCTGGAGCTGGCCGCCTGTGGTGGCCTGCAGCCCGTGCCCCAGCCTGCCGAGGGCGTGACCTACGCGCACAAGATCGAGAAGACCGAGAGCGAGATCGACTGGTCTTTGCCAGCGCATGTGATTGGCCAGCGCATTCGCGCCTTCGATCCCTTTCCGGGCGCCAGCACCGCGCTGCAAGGCGAGGCGATCAAGGTGTGGAGCTATGAAATTGATAGCTGCTCGCGCTTATCCAGTGAGCGCTGCGGGCAGATTTTGGCATCAGGCCCAGAGGGCGTGACGGTGGCTTGTGGCGAGGGCGGCGCCCTGCGCCTGACCACCCTGCAGCGCGCCGGGGGCAAGCGCCTGCCGGTGGCAGACTTTCTGCGCGGCTTTCCGCTGCCTGTGGGCCAGGTGCTGGGTGCCGGCACGGTGGCCGCGTGAGTCCGCCGCCCTGGGCAGCCGCGCAGGCCGTGATCCGTCACCCGTCGTTTCGGCTGGCGGGCAAAGACATGGCGGGCACCTCGGTGGGCATTGGTGCCTGGGGGCTGGTCACGGGCGTGGCCATGATCAAGAGCGGCATGTCGCTGCCCATGGCGGTGTTCATGTCGGTGATGGTGTACGCCGGCAGCGCCCAGCTGGCAGTGCTGCCGCTGCTCATGGTGGGTGCGCCGCTGTGGGTGGTGTGGCTCACCGCCGCGTGCGTCAACTTGCGCTTCGTCATCTTCAGCAGCATGTGGCGCAGCTACTTTGCGCACCTGCCGCTGCGCTGGCGGCTGGCCACGGGCTATTTCAGCGGCGACGTGATCTTTGTCGCCTTCATGAAGCGCTTTCCCGAGCCAAAGCCCGAGCCGGGCCAGGTGCCCTACTTCTGGGGCGCGGCCTGCACCAACTGGCTGGCGTGGCAGGTGCCTTCGCTGGTGGGCATCGCCCTGGCCAACGTGGTGCCGCTGTCGTGGGGCCTGGGTTTTGCAGGCGTGCTGGCGCTGCTGGGCGTGCTGCTGTCGCTGCTGTTTGACCGCGCCACCTGGATCGCCACGGGCGTGGCAGCTACCGCCGCCATTGCCGCGTTTGCGCTGCCGCTCAAGCTCAACATCCTGGTAGCCATTGCGGCTGCAGTGGCCGTGGGCTTGCTGATCGAGGCGGTGGAGCACCATCGCAACCCGCCCGAGTTGCTGCTGGTGCCCGCTGAAGAAGATTTGCCAGCCGATGAACAGCAGCATGTGCGCGACGGCGACATAGTGCCTGTGCGAGAGGAGCGCCATCCATGAACTGGTCCTGGGTTGAACCCGCCATTGCCATCCTCGGGCTGGCCGTCATTACCGTGGTGTCGCGGTCATTCTTCATGATCCCCGAGCGCGAGATGTCCATGCCCAGCTGGCTCAAGCGGGGCCTCAAATACGCGCCCCTGGCCGCACTCACGGCCGTGATTGCGCCAGAGATCCTCATGTCGCAGGGCCAGCTCATCAACACCTTTCAGGATGCCCGGCTGCCTGCGGTGGTGTGCGCCACCGGCTACTACTTCTGGCGGCGCGGCATCCTGGGCACCATCGTGGTGGGCATGGCGGTGTACCTGCCTTTGCACATTGGCTGGGGCTGGTAGAGATTGCACCCCCTGAGTCGCCTTCGGCGCCTTCCCCCTCTCTCGCTTCGCGGGAGGGGGACGCACCCGGTGGCCGGGCGAAGCCAGTTCCACGGGTGCTCTGGCGCAGACAGGACGCCCCCTCTGCTGCGGTTACTAAAATGGCCGCCGCGAAAGCCCTCCTTTCCCTTTACACCTCTGCTATGAACATCCTTCGCTTTTCCGATCTGTGCGCCCAGGGCAAGGCCCGCAACCAGCGCGTCTTCATCCGTGCCGACCTGAATGTGCCGCAAGACGACGCCGGCAATATCACCGAAGACACCCGCATCCGCGCCTCCATCCCCGCCATCCGCATGGCGCTGGACGCTGGTGCCGCTGTCATGGTGACCAGCCACCTGGGCCGCCCGACCGAGGGCGAATTCAAACCCGAAGACTCCCTGGCCCCCGTGGCCAAGCGCATGGCCGAACTGCTCGGCCGTGATGTGCCGCTGGTCGCCAACTGGGTGGACGGCGTGCAAGTGGCCCCCGGCCAGGTCGTGCTGCTGGAAAACTGCCGCCTGAACGTGGGCGAGAAGAAGAACAAGGAAGAGCTGGCCCGCAAGATGGCTGCGCTGTGCGACATCTTCGTGAACGACGCGTTTGGCACGGCCCACCGCGCCGAAGGCACCACCTACGGCATCGCACAGTTCGCCCCCATCGCCTGCGCAGGCCCGCTGCTGTCGGCTGAAATCGATGCCCTGACCAAGGCCCTGGCCCAGCCCCAGCGCCCCCTGGCCGCCATCGTGGCGGGCTCCAAGGTGTCCACCAAGCTCACCATCTTGCAAAGCCTGGCCGACAAGGTGGACCAGCTCATCGTGGGCGGCGGCATTGCCAACACCTTCATGCTGGCGGCAGGACTGCCCATCGGCAAGAGCCTGGCGGAGCCCGACCTGCTGGACGCCGCCAAGGCCGTGATGGCCGCGATGAAGGCCCGTGGTGCTGAAGTGCCAATCCCTACCGACGTGGTCGTGGCCAAGACCTTTGCGCCTGACGCCCCCGCCACCGTGAAGGCGGCCACGGATGTGGCCGAAGACGACATGATTCTGGACATCGGCCCCGAGACGGCGGCCCGCCTCGCAGCCCAGCTCAAGTCCGCTGGCACCATCGTCTGGAACGGCCCTGTGGGCGTGTTCGAGTTTGCGGCCTTTGAAAACGGCACCAAGCAGATCGCCCAGGCGATTGCCGAATCGCCTGCCTTCAGCATTGCGGGCGGTGGCGACACGCTGGCTGCGATTGCCAAGTACGGCATCGAAAAGCAGGTGGGCTACATCTCCACCGGCGGTGGCGCTTTCCTGGAAGTGCTGGAAGGCAAGACCTTGCCCGCCTTCGAGATTCTGGAAAAGCGCGCAGCCGGAAACTAAAACATTCCGCGCGTCGTCAACAGGTTCTAAGGGCCACCCTGCGGGGTGGCCTTTTTCATGGGCAGACCTGCACGAACAGGTTCCAAGGACCCCGCCCAGCGGCACCCACCTAAAATCACTCCCATGACCTTCATCGACACACTGCGCACGGCCACCACGCAAAACCAATCCATGCTGTGCGTGGGCCTGGACCCAGAGCCCTCCCGTTTCCCCTCCCACCTGAAGGGCGACGCCAGCAAGATTTACGATTTCTGCGCGGCCATCGTCGATGCCACGGCCGATCTGGTCTGCTCGTTCAAGCCGCAGATTGCCTACTTTGCCGCCTACCGGGCCGAAGACCAGCTCGAACGCCTGATGGAGCACATGCGCCGCACGGCGCCCCAGGTGCCGGTGATTCTGGACGCCAAGCGCGGCGACATCGGCTCTACCGCGCAGCAGTACGCCAAAGAGGCATTCGAGCGCTACGGCGCCGACGCCGTCACGCTCTCGCCTTTCATGGGTTTTGACTCCATCGAGCCCTACCTGGCCGCCTACCCCAGCAAGGGTGCTTTCTTGCTGTGCCGCACCTCCAACCCCGGTGGTGACGACCTGCAAAACCAGCGCCTGGCCAGCATCGAAGGCCAGCCCCTGATGTACGAGCACATTGCCAAGCTGGCCCAGGGCCCCTGGAACCTGAACGGCCAGCTCGGTCTGGTGGTGGGTGCCACTTACCCGCAAGAGATTGAGCGCGTGCGCAGTATTGCGCCCACGCTGCCCCTGCTGATCCCCGGCGTGGGCGCGCAGGGCGGCGATGCCGTGGCCACCGTGCGCGCAGGCCTGCGCAGCGACGGCCCCATCATCGTGAATTCTTCGCGTGCCGTGCTGTACGCCTCTTCGGGCGACGACTTTGGCGCGGCCGCCCGCGCCGAGGCGCTACGCACACGCGCGGTGCTGGAGGCCGCTCGCAGCGCCTGAGCGCGCGCCCCGAGCCGTCCTCATCGCCTGCGGCCCCACCCGTTCCACCCAGGAAGCCTCGCCCATGCAACTGAAATGGCTGGAGGACTTCGTGGCGCTGGCGCAGGAGCGCAGCTTCACCCGTGCGGCCGAGCTGCGCCATGTCACCCACCCGGCCTTTGGGCGCCGCATTCGCGCGCTGGAGTCCTGGGCGGGCACACCGCTGATCGAGCGAGAGGCCGGCCCCGTCAAGCTCACGGCTGCGGGCCAGGCGTTTCTGGACACCGCGCTGCAGATGACGCGCCACCTCGCGCAGTCGCACGACGAACTCATGGCCATTGCCGGTCGCCAGGGCCGCACCGTGACGCTGTGCACCGGCCGCACCCTGGCGCGCACCATCGTGGCCGACTGGCTGGTGCGGCTGCGGCCCTATCTGGCGGATGGTGAGTTGCGCATCTCCACCCGTTCGCTGGCGGATGCGGTGCATGACCTGCAGCACGGCCTGGCCGACTTTTCCATCCTGTACCACCACCCCTCGCTGGTGGTGCCGCTGGACGGCAGGCAGTTCGAGCACGTTGCGCTGGCCACGGACCGGCTGCTGCCCGTTTCACGCACCGATGCCAGCGGTGCCCCGATGTACTTCCTCGAAGCGGGCTGCGCGCCCGTGCCTTACATCGCCTACGACCGCACCCTTGCGCTCGGGCGCCTGGTGGAAGACCTGCTGGCCCACCACCCCCTGGCCGCCCACCTCAAGCGGCTGGTGGAATGCGATTCGCCCGATGCCAACTACGAGTACGTGCGCAAAGGGCTGGGCGTTTCATGGCTGCCCTGGTCTGTGGTGCATGCCGACGTCAAATCGGGCCTGCTGGCCCCGGCCGGTGGCAAGGGGCTGGAGGTGAAGTTTGATGTGCGCATGTTCCGCCCCAAGCGCCGTTTCAGCGCCTTGGCCGAGTCTCTCTGGTCCACCATCGCACGCCGCTAGTAACGAATCTCCAACTCGGGACACTGGGGGCAGGGCACCTGACGCAGCGCAGTCGCCGGGCCGAAAAGGCTGGTTTCGGTGCCGTTTTGGCACCGCAGTGCCCGGCCGTGCTTCGCACAATGGGTGTTCCATTCCCATCGAGGAGATCACCATGCGTCCTGTTCCATCGGCCCTGCGCCGCAGCGTTTTTCATTGGGCGGTCGGTGCACTGGCTGGCCTGGCCCTGGCGCCTGCAGCCTTTGCGCAAGCCCCGGCTTACCCCAGCAAGCCCATCACCATCGTGGTGGGATACCCGCCGGGCGGCAGCACGGACCTGATGGGCCGCATGGTGGGCACCGAGCTGTCCAACCGCCTGGGCCAGCCCGTGGTGATTGAGAACATCGGTGGCGCGGGCGGTGCCATTGGTGCGCAGAAGGTGGCCAGCGCCCAGCCTGATGGCTACACGCTGCTGGTGGGCGCGAGCAATGAGCTGGCCATCAACAAGCTGGTGACCAAGAAGGTCAAGTACGACATCAAGGACTTCACCGCCATTGGCCTGGTGGCCTCGCAGCCGCTGGTGCTGGTGGCCTCGCCCGCCTCGGGCGTGAAGAACGCGGCAGATTTCATCCAACTCGTCAGCAAGAACCCCGGCAAGTACAGCTACGGCAGTTCGGGCGTGGGCACATCGCTGCACTTGGCGGGCGAGATGCTCAAGAGCCAGGGCAAGCTGTTCATGACGCACATTCCCTACCGCGGCGTGGCGCCGCTCACCAACGACTTGGTGGGCAACAACCTGGAGTTTGGCGTGTTCGTGCTCTCCAGCGGCCTGCCGCACATCAAGAGCGGCAAGGTGATCGCCCTGGGCACCACCGAGGCCAAGCGCTCACCCATCACGCCCGACATTCCAGCCCTGGCTGAATCGCCCCAGTTCAAGAACGTGGACATTGGCGTGTGGTTTGCCCTGATGGCCCCTGCCAACCTGCCCAAGCCCGTCCACGACAAGCTGCGCAAGGCGTTGACCGATGCGCTGCAGTCACCCGAATTCCGCAAGAAGCTCGAAGCCACAGGCTCGGTGGTGGCTTCGCCCACCGTGGACACCGACAAGTACATCGCCAGCGAGATCGACAAGTACCGCAAGATCGTGCAATTCGCCAAGATTGAAGAATGAACATGACCCCGAACAACGCACCTGCCCCGCTGCACTTCGCTTTGCCGGTGCCGGACATCAGCGCCTGGCGTGCCGGCAACACCGGCGTGGAGGGCGTGTGGCACTTTGACAGCGGCAAGCCCGGCCGCAACGTCATGGTCAGCGCGCTGGTGCACGGCAACGAGCTGTGCGGTGCCTGGGCGCTCAAGGGCCTGCTGGAGGCCGGTGTGCGGCCCGAGCAGGGCAGCCTCACGCTGGCGTTATGCAATCTGGCAGCCTTTGACCGCTTTGACGCGGCCCACCACGACGCCTCGCGTTTTGTGGACCAGGACTTGAACCGCCAATGGCTGGACGAGCGCATGGACGCTGGCGACAGCAGCGAGCGCCGCCGCGCCGCCGCGCTGCGGCCTTTTGTGCAGCGGGCCGACTGGCTGCTCGACATTCACTCCATGCACGAGCCCTCGGCGCCGTTGCTGCTCACGGGTGTGCAGCCGCGCAACCTGGCGCTGGCGCGGGCCATGCGCGCGCCCGAGCACATCGTGGTGGACGCCGGGCACAAAGATGGCGTGCGCATGCGCGACTACGGCCGCTTCGGTCTGCCTGATGACCAGGCGGGCGACACCCGTTCGCTGCTGATCGAGTGCGGCTTCCATGGCGACCCGGCCAGCCTGCACGTGGCCCAGGACCAGTGCGTGCGCTTTATCGAACAGTCGGGTGTGATCTCTGCCGCAGCGCTGGCGCAGCAACTGCCCGGCTGGCGCCTGCCCGATGCGCCCCGTCAATGGGCGCTGGAAGTGACCCAGCCCGTGGTGGCCCGCAGTGCGGCATTCCGGTTTGTGGAGCCTTTCACCGGGCTGGAATGCATTGAGAAGCAAGGCACGGTCATTGGCGACAACGATGGTGAGCCGGTGCTCACTCCGTACGACGATTGCGTGCTGGTGATGCCGTCCACGCGGCAGGCGCAAAACGGCGTGACGGTGGTGCGCTACGCTCGGCGCACCTTGCTGTAAACCGGCCGGGGTGCCGTTGGCCCACGGCCCGGGGGGCGTCAGTGTGAGCGTCAGTGCGTGGGACGCCCGGCCTCGATCTGGTTGCGCACCAGCTGCGCCAGCGCCATGTCGCCGGGGGTTTCGGGCGTCCAGGTGTCCACGGGGCGCGGGGTGCCATGTTCGTCGGGCGAGACGAACACCGCCACGCAGTGCGTCACCTCCTGGTAGGCCTCGCTGATCTGCGGGCCGCTGCGCACCTCAATGAAGATGTTCATGCTGGTGGTGCCCGTGTAGGCCAGGCGGGCTTCCACCTCCACCAGGGCACCAGCCACCACGGGGTGCGCGAAGCGGATCTTGCCAAAGCTGGCCGCCACGCAGGGGCTCTTGGCCCACTGGTGGGCCACCACGGCAGCGGCTTCGTCAATCCACTTCATGACGGTGCCTGCGGCCACGCGGCCGCCGGGGCTGTCGGCAGAGGCTTCTGCCACAAAACGCAAGATGGTCGAGGTGGTGGTCATGGGCTGCTGCGGGGCCACGCTGGCCCGCAAAAGTTCTTCATGCGTCCCATTATTCATGAGAGCCGCGACAGGGTGGCCGCCGTTGCCCGCCTGAATGTGACCGTTTGTAGGGGCGAGGCAGCCCGCCGCACTGGCAGGCTTGCCAGCGCGGCGGGGCTTTTTTGCTATTGAATTAATAGCTGGTTGCACTTGCTGGATAAGCGCTGGAAGCCGATTTCTTCTCAACCCCCACAGATCAAGGCGCAGGCGGCTGGATGCCCAGGGCCGCCAGTTCTTCGGGGCTGAACACCCGCGAACGGGTGTGGAAGGCCTTGCCCTCCGGCCCCTCCAGCGAGAAGGTGCCGCCACCATGCCCGTCGATCACATCGATGATGAGCTGCGTGTGCTTCCAGGTTTCGTACTGGGCCTTGCCCATGTAGAAGCGGCAGCCGCCGATGTCGCCCAGGTACACATCGCCCGCACCCATGGTGATCTCGCCGGGCAGGTAGCAGTTGGCGGCGCTGTTGTCGCAGCAGCCCCCGCTTTGGTGAAACATCAGGTCCTGCCCATGCTTGGCTTGCAGCAAGGCCAGCAGCTCCAGCGCGGCGGGCGTGGCCACCACCCGTGGGGGTGGCGGGGTGCCGTTGGGGTGTGCGGAATCCACGGCCACGGTGTCAGGCCGTCATGGCCCCACGGAAGATGCCTTCAATGTCCGCCTGCGTGGCGGTGCGCGGGTTGGTCAGGCCGCAGGCATCTTTCAATGCATTGGTGGCCAGCAGCGGAATGTCCGCTTCCTTCACGCCCAGGTCTGCCAGGCATTTGGGAATGCCCACATCCAGCGCCAGCTGGCGGATGGCGGCGAGGCAGGCTTGTGCGCCCGCTTCGGCGTCCAGCCCCGCCACGTTCACACCCATGGCGTGGGCCACGTCGCGCAGACGTGCGGCCGATGTGGGCACATTGAACGCCTCCACATGCGGCAGCAGCAGCGCATTGCACACGCCGTGGGGCAGGTCGTAAAAGCCGCCCAGCTGGTGCGCCATGGCATGCACATAGCCCAGCGATGCGTTGTTGAACGCCATGCCGGCCAGGAACTGCGCATACGCCATCTGCTCGCGGGCGTTCAGGTCGTCGCCATGGTTCACGGCGGTGCGCAGGTGGCGGGCAATCAGCTCCACCGCCTTCAGCGCGCAAGCGTCGGTGATGGGCGTGGCGGCGGTGGACACATAGGCCTCCACCGCATGGGTCAGCGCGTCCATGCCGGTGGCGGCGGTCAGGCCCTTGGGCTTGGCCAGCATCAGCTCGGGGTCGTTGACGGACAGGATGGGCGTGACGTTGCGGTCCACGATGGCCATCTTGATGTGGCGTGTCTCGTCGGTGATGATGCAAAAGCGCGTCATCTCGCTGGCCGTCCCCGCCGTGGTGTTGATGGCCACCAGGGGCAGCTGCGGCTTGGCCGAGCGGTCCACGCCTTCGTAGTCGGCAATCTCGCCGCCGTTGGTGGCGCACAGGGCAATGCCCTTGGCGCAGTCGTGGGCCGAGCCGCCGCCCAAAGAGATCACGAAGTCGCACTGCTCGGCCTTCAGCTGCGCCAGCCCGGCGCGCACATTGCCCACCGTGGGGTTGGGCTGGGTGCCATCAAACACCACCGAGGCAATTTGCTGCCCGGCCAGCTGGGTCTGGATGCGCGCCGCCACGCCGAGCTTGCTGAGCACGGCGTCGGTAACGATCAGCGCCTTGCGAAAGCCGTGACCCTTCAGGGCCACCATGGCTTCCTGCAGACAGCCTGCGCCCATGATGTTGACACTGGGCATGAAGAACGTACTGGTCATCGTGAACCTCCTTGGTAAGGTATGGGGAAAGGGTTGGGTCGGTGTGTCGCAGCAGGGCGGGGCTGCCCTTGCCTTGGGGTGCTGCGGGTCGATCCGGGTCCGCCATGCGAGTGGCGGGGCGGTCGGCCCGGGGCGTGAGAAGCAGGTCTCAGCGCCCAAGGCAGGGGGTTGCTTTGCCAAAATCATACGCCCGCTGCGGCTTGGCAAAGCGGGGGGCTCAGGCCATCCGTTGACCCCCGTCAAATGGGCTTAAAAGAAGCCCAGCTTGTTCTCGCTGTAGCTCACCAGCAGGTTCTTTGTTTGCTGGTAGTGGTCCAGCATCATCTTGTGGTTTTCGCGGCCAATGCCCGATTCCTTGTAGCCGCCAAACGCGGCGTGCGCGGGGTAGGCGTGGTAGCAGTTGGTCCACACGCGCCCGGCCTTGATGGCGCGGCCCATGCGGTAGGCCACGTTGCCGTTGCGGCTCCACACACCGGCGCCCAGGCCGTACAGGGTGTCGTTGGCAATCGCCAGCGCCTCGGCCTCGTCCTTGAAAGTGGTCACGGCCAGCACGGGGCCGAAGATTTCTTCCTGGAAGATGCGCATCTTGTTGTGGCCCTTGAACAGCGTAGGCTGCACGTAGTAGCCGCCTTCCAGGTCGCCGCCCAGATGGGCCTGGCCGCCACCGGCCAGCACTTCAGCGCCTTCCTGCTTGCCCAGCTCCAGGTACGAGAGGATTTTGGTGAGCTGCTCTTTGCTGGCCTGCGCGCCCATCATGCTGTCGGTGTCCAGCGGGTTCTGGTGCTTGATGGCGGCCACGCGCTTCAAGACACGTTCCATGAACTTGTCATAGATGCTTTCCTGGATCAGCGCACGCGATGGGCAGGTGCAGACCTCGCCCTGGTTGAAAGCAAACAGCACCAGGCCTTCAACGGCCTTGTCCAGAAACGCATCGTCCTTGTCCATCACGTCGGCAAAGAAGATGTTGGGGCTCTTGCCGCCCAGCTCCAGCGTGGCGGGGATGAGGTTGTTGGCGGCAGCCTGCGCAATCACGCGGCCGGTGCTGGTCGAGCCGGTGAACGCGATCTTGGCAATGCGCTTGCTGTTGGCCAGCGGCATGCCTGCCTCGCGGCCAAAGCCGTTGACGATGTTCAGCACGCCGGGGGGCAGCAGGTCGGCAATCAGCTCGGCCAGGATAAGGATGGAGATGGGGGTGCTCTCTGCGGGCTTGAGCACCACACAGTTGCCCGCGCCCAGCGCAGGGGCCAGCTTCCACGCGGCCATCAGGATGGGGAAGTTCCACGGAATGATCTGGCCCACCACGCCCAGCGGTTCCTGGATGTGGTACGCCACCGTGTTCTCGTCGAGGTTCGACAGGGCACCTTCCTGCGCGCGCACGCAGCCCGCAAAGTAGCGGAAGTGATCGACGGTGAGCGGAATGTCGGCGTTCAGCGTCTCGCGGATGGCCTTGCCGTTGTCCACCGTCTCGGCGTAGGCCAGCAGCTCCAGGTTTTGCTCGATGCGGTCGGCAATTTTCAGCAGGATGTTGCTGCGTGTGGCGGCATCGGTCTTGCCCCAGGCGTCGGCGGCGGCGTGGGCGGCGTCCAACGCCAGTTCGATGTCTTCAGCGGTAGAGCGGGCGGCCTGGGTGTAGACCTTGCCACTCACCGGCGTGATGACATCAAAGTACTGGCCCTTGACGGGGGGCACGAATTTGCCGCCGATGAAGTTGTTGTACTGGGGCTTGTAGGCGATCTTGGCGCCAGCGGCGCCGGGGGCTGCGTAAACGGTCATGTGTTGTCTCCTGTCAGTGTTTTGGACATCTGCTGCGCGTGTTGCGGCGGCAGATGACAGCACCTATACAAGACCCATGCCAGCCCTTGCATGCCTGCTGGGCAAGGGTTGCTTGCGCGCTAAGTGGCTGATTTGTTTGGGTTTTGGTGTGTGAGGGCTCGGAGTTGTGACGCGTTGGCGCCATGCGTTACGTTCCAACACAGAACACCTGTCACGAAATGGAACAGTTGGACAGTTTCCCTGTGCAAACGCTATTGCCCCGCCTTTCGCACCCGGCCATACTGCCCCTTCGAAGCGGGTGCCATGACGCCCGTTCAGGAGACAGCGTGCGCACCACCCCATCCCCCCTGCTGGCCTTGCAACAGGCCCGGCGACATCTGCTGGAACACGGCCATTGCCCCACGGGCCTGGTGGATGAGCGCCTGGCCCGTTCCTGGGGGCGCAGCATGGCCGCAGGCCTGGCCCCTGCCGGGCGCGCAGCGGCCGATTTGCCCAGCCCCGGCGAGCTGCGTGAGGCCATGGCCTGCAACCACAGCCTGCTCACGCATTCGCGCCCCATCATGGAATACCTGTTCGACCAGGTGCGCCACAGCCACAGCGTGGTGGTGCTGGCCGACCGGGCCGGCATGCTCATGCACACGCTGGGCAGCCCCGGCTTTGTGGACAAGGCCGAGCGCGTGGCGCTGACCTGCGGCGCCTCGTGGCACGAATCCCACCGGGGCACCAACGCCATTGGCACGGCGCTGGCCGAAGGCACGGCGGTGGAAGTGCATGGCGGCGAGCATTTTCTGGAGCGCAACAGCTTTCTCACCTGCGCGGCCTCGCCCATCCTCTCGGCCACGGGCGAGCTGCTGGGCATCCTCGATATCTCGGGCGACCACCGCAACGGCCACGCCCACACCCTGGGCCTGGTCAGCACTGCGGCCCGCATGATCGAAAACCGCCTGCTGGTGGCCTCCTGCAAGCGCAACATCCGCCTACACCTGCACCGCGAGCCCGAGGGCATTGGCAGCGTGGCCGAAGGCATCGTGGCCGTGTCGGCCGATGGCTGGATCGTGGGCGCCAACCGCGTGGCCCTCACCCAGCTGGGCCTGCACATGGGCGACGTGGGCGCCACCCCGCTGGCACAGGTGCTGGACGTGCGGCTGGATGACCTGCTCTCGCACCACCACCGCCGCCCCCAGCAGCCCCAGGCGCTGCGCCTGCGCGGTGGGGCGCTGCTGTATGCGCAGGTGCAGCTCGACGCTGCCGCCTGGCCCGCCGCCCGCTGGGTGCGCGGCACGCCGGGTGCCCCCGCCGCCAACGAATCCGCCGACGACGCCCTGGCCCGGCTGGACACGGGCGACGCCCGCTGGCGTGCCGCCGCCGACAAGGCGCGCCGCGTGGTGGGCAAGCCCATTGCGGTGCTCATCCAGGGCGAATCGGGCGTGGGCAAGGAAGTGTTTGCGCGCGCCCTGCACGCCAGCGGCCCACGCCGCGCCGGGCCCTTCGTGGCCATCAACTGCGCGGCCATCCCCGAGCACCTCATCGAATCGGAGCTGTTCGGCCATGTGGCTGGCGCCTTCACCGGTGCCCGCAAGGAAGGCAGCCTGGGCCGCCTGCGCGAGGCCCACGGCGGCACGCTGTTCCTCGATGAAATCGGCGACATGCCGCTGCCCCTGCAAACCCGCCTGCTGCGCGTGCTGCAAGACCGCAGCGTGACGCCCGTGGGCGCAGGCCACGCCGTGCCGGTGGACTTTTGCCTCATCAGCGCCACGCATTGCCAGCTGCTGCAGGCGGCCGAGCAGGGGCGCTTCCGGCACGACTTGTACTACCGCCTCAACGGCCTGACGGTGCAGCTGCCCGCCCTGCGCGAGCGCACCGACTTCGCCGCCCTGACGGCGCAACTGCTGGCCGACCTGGCCACCGAACAAGGTCTGCCCCACCCCGTGCAGGTGGCGCCTGACCTGCTGCAGCGCCTGGCCGCCCACCCCTGGCCCGGCAACCTGCGCCAATACGCCAGCGTGCTGCGCACCGCCTGCGCCATGCTGGCCGAGGGCGAAGACACGCTGGGCTGGGAACACCTGGGCGATGACATCGTGCAGGCGCTGCAAACGGCGGCCCCGCCCTTGTCCGCAAGGCTGCCAGGGCTGACCACCGCCAGGCCGGTGCCTGCGGCAGCGGTGCTCAGCCTGCAGGAACTCTCCAGCGCTGCCATCGACCAGGCGCTGCAAAGCGCGCGCGGCAATGTCTCGCAGGCGGCACGCCAGCTGGGCATCAGCCGCCAGACGCTGTACCGCAAGCTGGCTGCGCGGGTGCATTGATTTGCTATTGAATGCATAGCTGCTTGCGCTTATCCATCAAGCGCTACAGGCCATTTATGCTTCTTTCTGTTTTCAGGGGGCTTGTGTCCGCCAGTCCTTCTCCGCTGCGCCGGGCATCCCTTCGCCAAGCCGTTGTGGCGGTCGCCACCTTGTGGGTTGTCGCCGCGGCTTGGCCTGCCCATGCCCAGCAGCGTTCCGCGCCGCTACCGGCCGGGGTGCAGCGCATTGCCGACGTGCCCTACGGCCCAGACCCGGCCCAGCGCATGGATGTGTATGTGCCTGCAGGTACTACCGCAGGCGTCAGCGCGCAGCCTGCACCCGTCATCTTCATGGTGCACGGCGGTGGCTGGCGGATTGGCGACAAAGCCATGGGCCGCGTGGTGCAGGAGAAGGTGAACCGCTGGGTGCCCAAGGGCTTCATCCTCATCTCTGCCAATTACCGCATGCTGCCTGCGGCCCCCGTGTCGGCGCAGGCGCGCGATGTGCAGGCTGCCCAGGTGGCGGCGCAGCAGCGTGCCAGCACCTGGGGCGGGGATTCCGGCCGCTTCATCCTCATGGGCCACTAGGCAGGCGCCCATCTGGTGGCCTTGCTCAACGCCCGCGCGCCGCAGGCCCAGCGCGAAGGGGCGGTGCCGTGGCTGGGCGCCCTGGCGCTCGACAGTGCTGTGATGAACGTGCCCGCCGCCATGCGCGCGCGGCACCTGCGGGTGTACGACGATGCGTTTGGCAGCGACCCCGCCCATTGGGCCACGCTGTCCCCGTTCCACCAGTGGACGGTGGGCGCGCCCCCGCTGCAGATGGTGTGCTCCACCCAGCGCGCAGACCAGCCCTGCGCCCAGGCCGAAGCCATGGCCCGCCACGTGCGCAGCCAGGGCGGCCGCGCCGAAGTGCTGCCCCAGGCCCTGAGCCACGGCGAGATCAATGCCCGGCTGGGCCTGGACAGCGACTACACCCGCGCTGTGGAAGCCTTCATGGGATCGCTGGACGCCGAGGTGGCCCGCCACCTGCAGTGATGCGAAGGTAGATTGCTACTGAATCAATAGCTGCTAGCGCTTGCAGGATAAGCGCTAGAGCCCGTTTTCATTCAGATTCTTTGCGCAGATATGGTGCCAGATACCGCCCCGTGTGGCTGGCCGGGTTGGCCGCCAGTTCCTCGGGCGTGCCCACGCCCACCACGGTGCCGCCGCCCGCGCCGCCTTCGGGGCCCATGTCGATGAGCCAGTCGGCGGTTTTGATCACGTCGAGGTTGTGCTCGATGATGACGATGGTGTTGCCCGCATCGCGCAGCTGGTGCAGCACTTTCAGCAGCAGGTCAATGTCGGCAAAGTGCAGGCCGGTGGTGGGCTCGTCCAGGATGTAGAGCGTGCGGCCGGTGTCGCGTTTGGACAGCTCCTGCGCCAGCTTCACGCGCTGCGCCTCGCCGCCCGAGAGCGTAGTCGCCGCCTGGCCCAGGCGAATGTATGACAGGCCCACGTCCAGCAGCGTCTGCAGCTTGCGGGCTATTGTTGGAACGTCCTTGAAGTACGCCGCAGCATCCTCCACCGTCAGCTCCAGAATCTGCGCAATGTTCTTGCCCTTCCACAGCACTTCCAGCGTTTCGCGGTTGTAGCGCTGGCCGTGGCAAATGTCGCAGGGCACGTACACGTCGGGCAGAAAGTGCATCTCCACCTTCACCACCCCGTCGCCCTGGCAGGCCTCGCAGCGGCCACCGCCGGAGGATTGCGACACGTTGAAGCTGAAGCGCCCCGGGCCGTAGCCGCGTTCCTTGGCGGTGTTGGTCTCGGCCATCAGCTCGCGGATCGGCGTGAACAGGCCGGTGTAAGTCGCAGGGTTGCTGCGCGGCGTGCGGCCGATGGGGCTCTGGTCTACGTTGATGACCTTGTCGAAATACTCGATGCCCACGATCTCCTCGTGCTCGGCCGGTTCTTCGTGCGCGCGGTGCACTTGGCGCGCCACGGCGGCATACAGCGTGTCATTCACCAGCGTGCTCTTGCCGGAGCCCGACACGCCCGTCACGCAGGTGAGCAGGCCCACGGGGAAGTCCACCGTCACGCCTTTGAGGTTGTTGCCCGTGGCGCCCACCACGCGCAGCGCCTGCACGGCGCCCTGGCGTGCGTGGTGCTCTGCCATGCGCTCGGCGCGGCGCTTGCTCGCCTCGGTTTGCGGAAAGCGCGACTTGGTCTTGGCCTCCACCACGGGCGCGGGCTGGTCCAGCACCGGCAGCCAGGGCGTGCGGCGCTGGGGCACGGCAATGGTCCGCGTGCCTGAAAGGTATTGGCCCGTGAGCGATTGCGCATTGGCACGCACTTCGTCGTACGTGCCCTGCGCCATCACCCGCCCGCCGTGCACGCCCGCGCCGGGGCCCATGTCGATCACATGGTCGGCGGCGCGCATCATGTCTTCGTCGTGCTCCACCACAATCACGCTGTTGCCAATGTCGCGCAGGTGCTGCAGCGTGGCAATCAGACGGTCGTTGTCGCGCTGGTGCAGGCCGATGCTGGGCTCGTCCAGCACATACATCACGCCCGTCAGGCCCGAGCCGATTTGCGATGCCAGGCGAATGCGCTGCGCCTCGCCGCCGCTCAGCGTCTCGGCGCTGCGGTCCAGGCTCAGGTAGCTCAGGCCCACGTCGTTCAAAAACTGCAGGCGCGTGGCGATCTCGCGCACCACCTTGTCAGCAATCTCTGCCTTGGCCCCCGTCAGGCGCAGGGCCTGGAACCAGGCGTGCGCATCGCTCAGCGTGGCATGGCTCACTTCGTAGATGGCGCGGGCTTGCTCGCCTTCGCCCACCTTCACATGGCGTGCCTCGCGGCGCAGGCGCACGCCGTGGCATTCAGGGCAGGGCTGGGTGCTGCGAAAGCGCGCCAGGTCCTCGCGCACCACTGCCGAATCCGTCTCGCGGTAGCGGCGGGCCATGTTGGGGATGATGCCTTCGAAGGGGTGCTTCTTGGTCACCGTCTTGCCCTTTTGCGCACCGCTGTCGAGGATGTAGCTGAAGGCAATCTCTTCCTCGCCCGAGCCGTACAGAATGGCGTGCTGCACCGGCGCAGGCAGTGATTCAAACGGGGCCTCGATGTCAAACGCGTAGTGCTTGGCCAGGCTCTCCAGCATCGCAAAGTAGTAGCCGTTGCGCCGGTCCCAACCCTTGATCGCGCCGCTGGCCAGGCTGAGCGTGGGGAAGGCCACCACGCGTGCCGGGTCGAACACCTCGCGCTGGCCTATGCCGTCGCACGCCGGGCAGGCACCCATGGGCGAGTTGAAAGAGAACAGGCGGGGCTCCAGCTCGGCCAGCGAATAGCTGCACACCGGGCAGGCGAACTTGCTGCTGAACAGGTGCTCCTGCCCCGTGTCCATTTCCAGCGCCAGCACGCGGCCATTGCCTTCGTGGCCACCTACGCGCAGCGCGGCCTCGATGCTCTCGGCCAGGCGCTGCTGCAGGTCAGCACGCACCTTCACGCGGTCGATCACCACGTCAATGTCGTGCTTTTCGGTCTTCTTGAGCGGGGGCAGGTTCTCGTGCTCGTAGATCTGCCCATCCACCCGAAAGCGGATGTAGCCCAGCGCCTGCATCTGCGCAAACAGCTCGGTGAACTCGCCCTTTTTCTCGCGCGCCATGGGCGCGAGGATCATCAGCTTGGTGTCCTCGGGCAGCGCCAGCACGGCGTCCACCATCTGGCTCACGGTCTGCGCAGCCAGCGGCAGGCCGTGGTCGGGGCAAAACGGGGTGCCCGCGCGGGCGTACAACAGGCGCAGGTAATCGTGGATCTCGGTCACCGTGCCCACGGTGGAGCGCGGGTTGTGGCTGGTGGCCTTCTGCTCGATGCTGATGGCGGGCGACAGGCCTTCGATCAGGTCGACATCGGGCTTGTCCAGCCGCCCCAGAAACTGCCGCGCATAGGCCGACAGGCTCTCCACATACCGCCGCTGGCCCTCGGCATACAGCGTGTCAAACGCCAGGCTGGATTTGCCCGAGCCGGACAGCCCCGTGATCACCACCAGCTGGTTGCGCGGAATGTCCAGGTCGATGTTCTTGAGGTTGTGCGTGCGCGCGCCACGGATGCTGATGCGCTGCTCGCGCAGGGCGCGGGCGAGGTAGGTGCCGTCAGCGGGCGATGTGGGGGCAGAAGAGTCGGTCACGGGCGGCAAGTCGCGGAGGGCAAGAAAACCCACCATGATAGGCCAGCCGCTTTTTCCCTGCGGGGGTGTCTGCCAGGGCCTTTTGGGGGCGGGGCGGGTCGGGTCGGCCGGTGTCTCTGGCGGGCTTTCGGCGCTGCTAGTGCCAATCGGTGAAAATCCTGCTTTGCATCACTAGGCCACAGTGCACACCGTGCCGGATTCTTCTTCCTCCCTGCCCCACGCGGCTGCAACCCGCCCCGCACCCCCCGCAGAGCGCATGACCGCGCTGGAGCGCCGCTCCAGCGTGAGCCTGGCGCTGATTTTTGCCTTGCGCATGCTGGGCTTGTTTCTGGTGCTGCCCGTTTTTGCGCTGGAGGCCCGCAAATACCCCGGTGGGGATGACCCTGCGCTGGTAGGGCTGGCCATGGGCATTTATGGCCTCACGCAGGCGGTGCTGCAGTTGCCGCTGGGCATGGCGTCTGACCGCTTTGGCCGCAAGCGCGTGATTGTGCTGGGCCTGCTGGTGTTTGCCGCAGGCAGCTTGCTGGCGGCGCTGGCGGATTCGCTCACCGGTCTGCTGGTAGGCCGCGCGCTGCAGGGTGCAGGCGCAGTGTCGGCCGCCGTGACGGCGCTGCTGGCCGACCAGACACGCGATGCCGTGCGCACCAAGGCCATGGCGCTGGTGGGCGGCAGCATTGGGCTGATGTTTGCCGTGGCCCTGGTGGCCGCGCCGGTGCTGACGGCGGCGCTGGGCTTGTCGGGCCTGTTTGGCCTGACCTGTGCGCTGGCCCTGGCCGGTGTGGCCGTGGTGCTGTGGTGGGTGCCGCCTGAACCTGCGGAACTGAAGAACGCGCCCCGTGGCCGCCTGGCCGATGTGTGGGCGCACCCTGATTTGTTGCGCCTGAACCTGGGCGTGTTCGTGCTGCACACGGTGCAGCTGTCGATGTGGGTGGCCGTGCCAGCCATGCTGGTGCAGGCCGGGCTGGGCAAGGACCAGCACTGGCAGGTGTACCTGCCGGCTGTGGTGCTGTCGTTCGTGGCCATGGGCGGTCTGTTTGCGCTGGAGCGCAGGGGCCACCTGCGTGCCGCCTTGCTGGGCGCCATCGGCCTGGTGCTGGGGGTGCAGGTGGGGCTGGGCGCCTTGTCTGCCAGCGGTGCCGTGCCATCGTTGTGGGTGCTGGGGCCGCTGCTGTTTGTGTTCTTTTGCGGATTTAACGCGCTGGAGGCCAGCCAGCCCAGCCTGGTGTCGCGCATGGCACCGCCCCAGGTGCGCGGCGCGGCGCTGGGCAGCTACAACACGCTGCAGTCGCTGGGCCTGTTTGCTGGCGGAGCACTGGGGGGCGCGCTGCTGAAGTGGTCGGGCCCCGTGGGCTTGTTTGCCGCCACCACGGCGCTCATGGCCCTATGGCTGGCGGCGTCCTGGAAGCTGCGCCCCGTGGGGCGCAACGAGGCTGGCGCCGGGCACTGAAAACCCGCCCGAGGGCGCGTTACCAACACAGCCCCTGGGGGCTGCGTCGGGCCTGCCGCCCGCGGGCCGGTTGCGGCACAATGGCGGCTTTCTTCCATCTGGCGCACGGAAATTTCTTCAAATCCGGCGCTTTTTCATTGCAAGGTACAGCTATGGCATCCATCAACAAAGTCATCATCGTCGGTAACCTGGGCCGCGACCCCGAAATGCGCACGTTTCCCAGCGGCGATCAAGTGGCCAACGTGACGATTGCCACCACCGACAAGTGGAAAGACAAGCAAACCGGCGAAATGCGCGAAGCCACCGAATGGCACCGCGTGGTCTTCAACGGCCGCCTCGCCGAAATCGTGGGCCAGTACCTGCGCAAGGGCTCGCAGGTGTACGTGGAAGGCAGCCTGCGCACCCGCAAGTGGACGGACCAGTCCGGCGTTGAAAAGTACAGCACCGAAATTCGCGCCGACCAGATGCAGATGCTCGGTGGCCGCCAAGGCATGGGCGGCCAAGGTGGCGGCCAGCCAGGTGGCTATGACGACGGCGGCTACGGCGACCAGGGCGGTGGCGGCTACGAGCAGCAGGCCCCCCGCCGCGCAGCCCCCCCACCACGCCCCATGGCCGCGCCCGCACCCCGCCCAGCGCCAGCGCCCGTGGCACAGCCTCCGCGCGCTGCGTCGGGCTTTGACGACATGGACGACGACATTCCGTTCTGAGGCCATCCATCGCGGCACTTGTTGAGAACCGTGAAAAAAAGCCCCGCAGCTATGGCGCTACGGGGCTTTTTTCTTGGGCGACCGGGCTACACGCACGCCCGAAGGCAAACCACCAATTTTGAAGAAAATGGCTTCCAGCATTTGTTGGACAAGCGCTAGCCGCTATCTTTTTGATAGTAAAGATTGAACGGCATCACAAATGCCGCACCAGGCCTCAGGTGGTGGGCGTGCTGTCTACCGCCGCAATCACGCCGCCGCCCAGGCACACGTCGCCGTCGTACAGCACGGCGCTTTGGCCGGGCGTTACGGCCCACTGCGCTTCGGGGAAGGTGAGGGCAAAGCCCTCGGGCGCAGCTTCCAGCGTGCAGGCGGCGTCCTGCTGGCGGTAGCGGGTCTTGGCGGCATAGCTGCCGGGCGTGGGCGCGTGGCCTGCGCACCAGCTCACGTCTTGTGCCACCAGGCGGTGCGACAGCAGCCAGGGGTGGTCATGCCCTTGCACCACACGCAGCGTGTTTTTCTCCAGATCTTTGCGGGCCACGTACCAGGGCTCATGGTCGCCGCCGCCGCGCACCGGCTGGCCAGACGGTGCTTTCGCCCCGGTGCCTTTTTCCTTCACGCCGCCGATGCCCAGGCCCTGGCGCTGGCCCAGGGTATAGAAGCTCAGACCCACGTGCTGGCCCAGCTTGCGCCCCCGGTCGTCCAGGATGGGGCCGGGCGCGTGGCTGATGTAGCGGTTCAAAAACTCGCGAAACGGCCGCTCGCCAATGAAGCAGATGCCGGTGGAGTCCTTCTTCTTGGCATTGGGCAGGCCAATTTCTTCGGCAATGCGGCGCACCTCGGTCTTGTGCAGCTCGCCCACGGGGAACATCGTCTTGGACAACTGCGCCTGGTTCAGGCGGTGCAGAAAGTAGCTCTGGTCCTTGCTCGGGTCCAGGCCCTTGAGCAGTTCGTGCAGGCCGGTGGTCGGGTTGTGGCGCAAGCGGGCGTAGTGGCCGGTGGCGATCTTCTCGGCCCCCAGGCGCATGGCGTGGTCGAGAAAGGCCTTGAACTTGATCTCGGCATTGCACAGCACATCGGGGTTGGGCGTGCGGCCGGCCTGGTATTCGCGCAGAAACTCGGCAAACACCCGGTCCTTGTAGTCGGCCGCGAAGTTCACATGCTCAATCTCGATGCCAATCACATCGGCCACGGCGGCGGCGTCCACGAAGTCGATGTTGGACGAACAGTACTCGCTGTCGTCATCGTCTTCCCAGTTTTTCATGAAGATGCCGACCACCTCATGGCCCTGCTTTTTGAGCAGGTAGGCGGTCACGGCCGAGTCCACGCCGCCGGAGAGGCCGACGACAACGCGCTGTTTGGTAGGGGAAGTCATTGCCCCGATTGTATTTTTGATGGCGGCACCGCCGCTGCGTGGGGCTTCAGGCGGGCAGCGGGAGCGGGGCGAAGGCGCTCTCGACCCGGTCGCGGCCCGATGCCTTGCCCCGGTACAGCGCCGCGTCGGCCTGCTGCAGCACCGCATCCAGCGCCTGCGGGTGCGAGAAGCCTTGCGATACCCCGATGGTGACGGTGCACCGGATGGGGCCTTGGGCAGAGATGCTGGGCACTTCGCTGTGGCTGATCGCCTCGCGCAAGCGCTCGGCCAGCAGGAAGACTCCGGCGGGTTCGATGTCCAGGGCCACGACCAGGAATTCCTCGCCCCCCAGGCGGCAGATGAGGTCGCCCTTGCGCGCAGTGGCCTGCAGCACCTGGGCCACGCGGCCCAGAACCAGGTCGCCCATCTGGTGGCCGTGGGTGTCGTTGATGCGCTTGAAGTGGTCGATGTCCACGATCAGCAGGTGCGCGTTGCCCGCCGTGCGCGAGCGGAAATGCATCTCCAGGCACGCCATCAGCCCGCGCCGGTTCAGCAGACCGGTGAGGGGGTCCTGGGTGGCCATCACGCGCAGTTCATCGGTCAGGCGGCGCAGCACCAGCCACACCATGCAGGGCGGCAGCACCGTGCCCAGGAACGACATGTAGACGTAGAACACCGTCTGGAAACCGCTGTTCATGTCCAGGGCGGGCAAGCCGGAGTGCAGGATCATCACCAGCTTGGCCGCGTTCAGCCCGCAGATACCGGCGATCAGCACGGCAAACACCGTCATCTCGGCCCGCATGTCTTTGGCGAACGAGCGCATGCCATAAAGCAGCGCCACCACCATCGCCAGAAAAAGCAGCGCGCAGGCGCCAGCCAGCATGGCATGGCGGGCCTGTGTGCCCAGGGTGAACTGCACCAGTAATTGCGCAGCGGTGTACAGCCCCGCCACCGCCAGCAGGGGGCGCAGCACGGGCACGGGGCGGTTGAAGAAGCGGGCCGCGCCCAGCGCGTAGGCCACGGGGGCGCCCAGCGTCATGGTGTGGTTGATGAACCCGATAGCGCGGTGGTTGGCGACGCCGCCCACCAGCTGCAAGGCATACGCCACGCCCAGCAGCAGATTGCCCAGCGCAAACACCTCCATGCCCATGCGGTTGCCGTCCAGCCGTTTGCTGATCAGCAGGAACATGGTGCTAAAGCACAGCAGATGCACGCAAAGCATGCCGAGAATGACGGTGGCAACCATGGGCAGAGGGTGGGTGAATGCAGGACGCGCAGCGTTCCACCGCCCGAAAGCGATGGTGCCAATGCCGTGCATCCTAGTCCGCTGAATCCTTGAAATCGGCGGTGCGTGAGGGTTTGGCAAGGCCGCAATCTAGGCGCCGGGCGCAGCCGGGTTGGACACCCGGCGAGCACGGCAACGACGAGTGCGGCCTTGCCAGACCCTCACCCTGCGGGCCGGGGTTGCAGCGGGCGCCCGGCTGCGTTGCATGCTTTGCCAAGGCGGCCAGCCTTGGCTGCAGCATGCGCCTTGCCGTGCATCCCGCCGCAGCCCTGGCGCACCGCCGATTTCAAGGATTCAGTGGACTAGGGCCAAGCCGGGCGGCGTGGGGCAATGTCGCACTAGGCGGCAAGTCTATGGAATGCCCATGACAGAAGGGGCTGGGGTTTGCCGCACAGGTGACTTGCGGGCGACTTGCGGGTGACTTGCCCAGGCCGCCTGCCAGCGTGCGGTGGCAAGGCCCGCAACTGTGCGACCATCACGCCCCATGGAACTGCGCCAACTCCGCTACTTCGTCCGCATCGTCGAACTCGGCTCTATGGGCCGGGCGGCGGTGGATCTGGACATGGTGCAGTCGGCGCTGAGCCAGCAGATCAGCCGGCTGGAGAGCGAGCTGAGCACCCGGCTGCTACAGCGCACGGCCAAGGGCGCTGTGCCGACTGAGGCCGGGCTGGCGTTCTTTCGCGAGGCCCAACTGGCCCTGCGCCATGCCGACCAGGCCGCGCGGGCGGCGGCGCAGGCGCGGCTCACGGGCAGTGTGAGTGTGGGCCTGTCGCCCACCACGGCTTCGGTGCTGGGCGTGCCGCTGATGCGCGCCATGCACGAGCGCTACCCCGATGTGCGGCTGCACATGGTGGGCAGCTTGTCGGGCCACCTCTCCAACATGCTCAACGCCCGCCAGCTCGATCTGGCGGTGCTGTTCGATACCCAGCCTGCCCGCCGCTGGAGCGTGCTGCCGCTGCTGGAAGAGCGGCTGTTCCTCATCCGCTCGGCCCAGCGCGGCGTGCGCAAACCGGCGCTGCGGCGCAAGGTGGCTCTGGCGCAGCTGGGCGATGAACCCCTGATATTGCCCACCGGCCCGCACGGCTTGCGCAGCCGACTCGACACCGCCTTCGCCCAGGCCCGCGTGACGCCGCGCCTGGCCATGGAAATCGATTCGCTGGCACTGCTGATGGATGCGGTGGACATGGGCCTGGGCAGCACCATCCAGCCCTGGGCGGCGGTGGGCCGCTATGCAGACGCAGGCGAGCGCTTTGTGATGGCCGAAATCTCCGATGCCCCAGCCTTCCGGCCCGCGGCGCTGTGCAGCTTGTCGGACGATGAACTCTCGCCCGCCGCCCTGGCCGCGCGCGTGGTGCTGGGCGACTGCGTGCGTGAGCTGGTGCAGTCAGGCCACTGGGTAGGCGCCAAGCTCACTTCGGCCGTTTAGACGGTCAACCCATCACGATTCGTGATGGGGCCATGCCTTGGCAGCCCCTGCGCAAGCGGCGGGGTTCTTTCTACATTCGGCACACGATGAATGGAAAGAACTGCCCATGCAACCCGATGTTCTGGTGATCGGTGGCGGCAACGCCGCCCTGTGCGCTGCGCTGATGGCCCGCGAAGCCGGTGCCAGCGTGCTGCTGCTCGAATCCGCCCCGCGCGCCTGGCGCGGCGGCAACTCGGCCCACACGCGCAACCTGCGCTGCATGCACGATGCGCCGCAGGACGTGCTGGTCGATGCCTACTCCGAGGAAGAGTTCTGGCAAGACCTGCTCAAGGTGACGGGCGGGCTGACCAACGAACACCTGGCGCGCCTGGTGATCCGCGAGTCGAGCACCTGCCGCCCCTGGATGCGCCGCCACGGCGTGCACTTTCAGCCCGCGCTGGCAGGCACGCTGCATGTGGCACGCACCAACGCGTTCTTCATGGGTGGCGGCAAGGCGCTGGTCAATGCGTACTACCGCAGCGCCGAGCAACTGGGCGTGCAGATCCGCTACGAGGCGCCTGTGGAGCGCATCGAGATGGACGGCCGCCGCTTCGTCGCCGCCCACCTGGCGAGCGGCGAGCGCATTGCCGCCAAGGCCTGCGTGCTGGCCGCCGGCGGGTTTGAATCGAACCGCGAATGGCTGCGCGAGGCCTGGGGCCAGAACGAGCGGGGAGAGTGGCCGGCCGACAACTTCCTGATCCGGGGCACGGCCTACAACAAGGGCGTACTGCTCAAGCACCTGCTGGATGACCACGGCGCCGACCGCATCGGCGATCCCACGCAGGCGCACATGGTGGCCATCGACGCGCGCGCGCCGCTGTACGACGGCGGCATCTGCACGCGCATTGACTGCGTGTCGCTGGGCGTGGTGGTCAACCGCAATGGCGAACGTTTCTATGACGAGGGCGAGGACTTCTGGCCCAAGCGCTATGCCATCTGGGGCCGCCTGGTGGCGCAGCAACCGGGGCAGATTGGTTACTCGATCATCGACAGCAAGGCCATTGGCCGCTTCATGCCGCCCGTGTTCCCCGGCGTCAAGGCCGACACGCTGCCCGAGCTGGCGCAAAAGCTGGGCTTGCCCGTGGACACCTTCACCCGCACGCTCGATGCCTACAACACCGCCTGCCGCGTGGGCCAGTTTGACCACACCGCGCTGGACGACTGCCACACCGAAGGCGTCACGCCCGCCAAAACGCACTGGGCCCGGCCCATCGACACCGGCCCGTTCTATGGCTACGCGCTCAAGCCGGGCGTCACCTTCACGTACCTCGGCCTGCATACCGACGACACGGCCGCCGTGCGCTTCAACAACCAGCCCAGCCCCAACCTGTTCGTGGCCGGCGAAATGATGGCCGGCAACGTGCTGGGCAAGGGCTACACCGCTGGCGTGGGCATGAGCATTGGCACCGCGTTTGGCCGCATTGCGGGCACCAATGCCGCCAAAGCCGCTTTAGCAGGCCGTTGAAAAATCCTTCGCCGCCGCCCGTGTGGGCCGCTACGATCTGAAGCCATCCAAGAACGACCCAGACAAGAAAGATGAGAGGCAACCAAGACTTCCAGGGGGCGATGTTCAGCTACATCAGCCTTGAAGAGCGCGTGCCAGCGGCACACCCGCTGCGCAAGTTGCGCGCCGTGGTCGATGCGCTGCTGGCGACGATGCACAGCGAGTTCGAAGCGGTGTATGCCCGCCGCGGGCGCCCCTCGGTGCCGCCCGAGATGCTGCTCAAGGCCTTGCTGCTGCAGATCCTGTTCTCCATCCGCAGCGAGCGCCAACTGGTCGAGGCGGTCAACTACAACCTGCTGTACCGCTGGTTCGTGGGCCTGAACATCGAAGACAAGGTCTGGGACCACTCCACCTTCAGCGCCAACCGCGAACGCTTGTTCAACGAAGACCTCGCCCGTGCCTTCTTCGAGCGCGTCAAGCTCAGCGCCCAGTGGGGGCGGCTTGCCAGCGACGAGCACTTCAGCGTGGACGGCACGCTCATCGAAGCCTGGGCCTCGCACAAGAGCTTCAAGCGCAAAGACGATGACAGCGACACGCCGCCCGGACGCAATCCCGAGGTGGACTTCAAAGGACAGGAGCGCTGCAACGACACCCACCAAAGCACCACGGACGCTGATGCACGGTTGTTCAAGAAGAGCGCGGGTGACAAGTCCCGCCTGTGCCACATGGGGCACATCCTCATGGAAAACCGCAACGGGCTGATCGTGGATGTTGAGATCACCCACGCCAGTGGCACCGCCGAGCGCGAAGCGGCGCTGGCCATGCTGGGGCGCCGGGGCAACAGGAACAAGCGGGCCACGGTCGGGGCCGACAAGGGCTACGACAGCAAGGCCTTCATCAAGGGCTGCCGCCGGCTTTTGGTCACGCCACACGTGGCGGCCAAGGACAAGCACTCGGCGGTCGACGCCAGAGTCACGCGGCACGAGAGCTACAAGACCAGCCTGAAGGTGCGCAAGCGCATCGAGGAGGCCTTTGGCTGGATCAAGACCGTGGGTGGTCTGGCCAAGACCAAGCTGATCGGTCAGGCCAAGCTCGCGGGCCAGGCGCTGCTGTGCTTTGCCACCTACAACCTGGTGCGCATGGGCAGTCTGGGTGGCTGGTGGGACGCGCATCATGCGTGAGCCATGGGATACGTGCGCCCGAAACGGGCAAAACGGCCTGCAAACAGGCCGAAATGGCCCTCGAATTTGATTCGTGGGCGCGTCTGGGCGACTTGCTTCTTCGAAATCCACGACCTTGATGCGTTCGAAGAGCACTTTTTCAACGGCCTGTTAGAACCAAAACCGCCTGCAGCGCCCCATGCAAAAGCGCAGGCAGCTATGAAAAATATAGCACCCACGCTTGTCACTTCGTGTACTGCGCTGCCCCCCGAGGGGGAGCGTTGTGCCTTGGGGCGGCCCGGCGGCAAAACAGGAGCAAACCATGCAAGCGCTTGAAGCCCTGACGCGCGACGCCAAAGCGCTGGCGAATGGCGAAATCGTGCTCTCCGCCCCCGAGGCCGAAGTGGCCCGCCAGCTGCAGATCTGTAACGCTTGCCGCTACTGCGAAGGCTTTTGCGCCGTGTTCCCCGCCATGACGCGGCGGCTGGAGTTCGGCAAGGCCGACATCCATTTCATCGCCAACCTGTGCCACAACTGCGGCGCCTGCCTGCACGCCTGCCAGTACGCGCCGCCGCACGAGTTTGCAGTGAACGTGCCCCAGGCCATGGCCCAGGTGCGCGGCCAAACCTATGCCGACTACGCCTGGCCGCCCGCGCTGGGCCAGCTCTACCAGCGCAACGGCCTGACCCTCGCGCTGGCGCTGGTCGCAGGGCTCACGCTGTTCCTGCTGCTGGCCGTGGCGCTGCACGGCCAGGGCATTGCCGCACTGTGGCAGGCCCCCGTGGGCGGCTTCTACGGCATCTTTCCGCACAACCTGCTGGTGGGCCTGTTTGCGCCCGTGTTCCTGTTTGCCGTGCTGGCGCTGGGCCTGGGCGTGCGCCGCTTCTGGCGCGACGTGACGCCCGCCACCAGCGGCGCACCGCTGAGCGCGCCCGCCACGGCCGAGGCCACCGACGCCGTGCTGCGCCTCAAATACCTGGACGGCGGCCACGGCGACGGCTGTCACAACGAAGACGACGCATACACCCTGTCGCGCAGGCGCATGCACCACTTCACGTTCTACGGCTTCACGCTGTGTTTTGCCGCCACCAGCGTGGCCACGCTGTACCACTACCTGCTGGGACTGCCCGCCCCGTACGACCTGCCCAGCCTGCCCAAACTGCTGGGCGGCATTGGCGGCGTGAGCCTGGCGATTGGCACGGCTGGCCTGTGGCGGCTGAATCTGCGCCGCCACCCGCTGCATGGCGATGCCGCACAAAAGCCCATGGACCGCGCCTTCATCGCCCTGCTGTTCCTTACCGCCACCAGCGGCCTGGCCCTGTGGGCGGCGCGCGGCACCGCTGGCCTGCCGCTGCTGCTGTGCCTGCACCTGGGCGCGGTGATGGCGCTGTTTGCCACGCTGCCCTACGGCAAGTTTGCGCACGGCATCTTCCGCACCGCTTCGCTGCTGCGCCACGCGGTGGAAAAGCGCCAGCCCAATCCCATTGGCCTGGGCGCGGACTGATCACAACCCCATCCCCCACACAACCCACGAGAAGGAGACCCCATGAACCACAAGCAAACCCTGCTGCAATGCGCCCTGGCGCTGGCAGCCTTGCCCCTGGCTTTCGGCGCTGCGGCGCAAGACTTTCCGCCCAACAAGCCAGTGACGCTGGTGGTGGGTTTTGCTGCGGGTGGCGCGGCCGACGCAGCGGCGCGGCTGATTGCCAAAAAGCTGGGCGAGAACATTGGCCAGTCGGTGGTGGTGGACAACAAGGGCGGCGCGGGCGGCAACATCGCGCACTAGTTTGTGGCCAATGCGGCGGCCGATGGCACCGTGCTGCTGTTCGGCTCGGTGGGGCCGCTCACCATTGCGCCGCACCTGATGAAGCTGCCCTACGACCCGTTCAAGGACCTCGCCCCGGTGTCGGGCGGCGTGAACTTTCCGAACGTGCTGGTGGTGCACAAGGGCGCGGGCGTGAAGACGCTGGCCGAGTTTGTGCAACTGTCCAAGAAGAAGCCGGGCAGCGTGGAGTTTGCTTCCACCGGCGCGGGCTCCGCATCGCACCTGGCGGGTGAGTTGTTCAACCAGCGCGCGGGCATCGACATGACCCACATCCCCTACAAGGGCGGCGCGCCTGCGCTGCAGGACTTGCTGGGCGAGCGCGTGACCTCGTACTTTGCCGCGCCCCCCACGGCCATGCCGCATGTCGAAGCGGGCAAGCTGATCCCGCTGGCCACCACCGGCCTTACACGCCCTGCTTACCTGCCCAATATCCCCACAGTGGCAGAGTCCGGCTTTCCTGGCTTTGAGGCGCTGAACTGGTACGCCTTTGTGGCCCCCGGCAAGACCCCCGCGCCGCTGCTGGAGCGCTGGAACCAGGAAATCGTCAAGGTGCTGAACGACCCCGGCGTGAAAGAAGCGCTGAACAAGCACGGCCTCAGCCCCCAGCCCACCACGCGGGCCGAGCTGACGGCGTTCATGAAGAAGGAATCGGCCCAGTGGGCCGCCACCATCAAGGAGCGGAAGATTACCGCTGATTGAGGAGGTGGGCGGGCGCGGGGGATGGCTGGTGCGCCGCCCCATGCGCCTGGCCGGTGGCCACTTGCCGCTGGTTGGCCTGTGCCTGCATCACCGAAGGGTCGGTGTGCACCAGCGTGAGCGGGTGCCGCTGGCCCGCCAGGTAGTCCTCCAGGCACGCCAGCAGCAGCGGGCTGCGGTGGCGCTCAGGGCAGGCGCGGATTTCATCGGGCGTCATCCACACGGTGCGCAAGATGCCTGCGTCCAGCGTGCGCCAGCTGTGGTGCGTGCCCAGCGTGCCGGCAAAGGCAAAGCGCAGGTAGGTCAGGTCGTCGCCCGTGCGCGTCTTGACGAAGCGGTTGAGGTACACCCCCACCAGCGCCGTGGGCACAAAGTCGTGCGCGGTTTCTTCCAGCACTTCGCGGGCGCAGGCCTGTTCGGGCGATTCGCCGGGCTCCAGGTGGCCTGCGGGGTTGTTGAGCTTGAGACCGTCCGAGGTCTCTTCTTCCACCAGCAAAAAGCGCCCCTCCCGTTCGATGAGGGCGGCCACGGTGACGTTGGGTTTCCAGCGGTTTGGCATGGCGGGCATTATGACCACAGGGCGTGTCACGGGGCTGACACCGCCGCGCGCATCAAATGGCCTGCAGTGTGCGGGCCATGTACACCGCCCCTTCGCCATAGCTGGCCAGGCGCTGCTGCTGTTCAGGCTGGTGCAGTGGCTGCGCCACATAGCCATGCCGCTGCCAGTAACCTTCCGATCCCTGCACCGACACCAGCGCACTTTGCCGCAGGCCCTGCGCCGTGGCCTGCTCCCACAAGGGCTGCAGCAGGCGCTGCGGCAGCCCCTGTCCGGCCAAGTGGGGCAGCACGGCCATGTCGTGCAGGTACAGCGTGTCGGGCGCAGTGCCCACGGGTGGCTCAAAGTCGCCATGCAGCGGCGTCACCTTGCCCAGCACCGAGTGGTAGGCGGCCAGGTAGGCGCACAGCGCACCGTCCAGCAGCAAGGCCAGCGAGCAGTTCACCGGGCTGGCCAGCCGGCGGGCAAAGACCTCGGTGCTTTCCATGAACCCATCGCCATAGGCGCCGCGTTGCACGGCCATCAGGGCAGGCAGGTCGTCGGTTTGCAGGGGGCGGACTTCAAGAGCGGGCATGGAGGTCGAGTGAAGGGGATGGAGAAGGCAAACACCTCAGTGGTGTGCGATCCATCGGGATCGTGCGGGTTCAAAAGGATATGAGGAAATGGCCTTTTGCCGAGGGTTCGATCCATCCTATCGTATTGAGCAAACTTGCCTTTGATTTTTATTGCCCGCGCAAATCAGCCCATCCGAGGGGCCGTGGTCTCTGCTAACCGTGACGCAGCATTCGGCCCAAACCGGTCTCTCAACCAAGCCACACCCCTACAGCTCCAGCCCCCGCATCAGCGCCTCAGCCCGCGCGCTCACTTCCGGCGTCATGTGCATGGGCCGACCCCATTCGCGCTGCGTCTCCCCCGGCCATTTGTTCGTCGCGTCCATCCCCATCTTGCTGCCCAGGCCGCTCACGGGCGAGGCGAAGTCCAGGTAGTCGATGGGTGTGTGTTCCACCATCATGGTGTCGCGCGCCGGGTCCATGCGGGTGGTGATGGCCCAGATCACTTCCTTCCAGTCGCGCACGTCCACGTCATCGTCCACCACCACGATGAACTTGGTGTACATGAACTGGCGCAGGTGGCTCCACACGCCCATCATCACGCGCCGCGCGTGGCCTGCGTAGGCCTTGCGGATGCTCATCACGGCCATGCGGTAACTGCAGCCTTCGGGTGGCAGGTAGAAGTCCACGATTTCGGGGAACTGCTTTTGCAGGAGCGGGATGAACAGCTCGTTCATCGCCAGGCCCAGCACCGCGGGTTCGTCGGGCGGTTTGCCGGTGTAGGTGCTGTGGTAGATCGGGTCCCGGCGCATGGTGATGCGGTCCACGGTGAGCACGGGGAATTCGGCGCATTCGTTGTAGTAGCCGGTGTGGTCGCCATACGGCCCTTCGAGCGCGTGCTGCCAGCCGCTGGCGTGGTGGGCGTCGGGCTGGATGTGGCCTTCGAGCACGATCTCGGCGGTGGCGGGCACTTGCAGCGGCACGCCCAAAGCAGCAGTCACTTCGGTGCGGGCTCCGCGCAGCAGGCCGGCGAACTGGTATTCGCTCAAGCTGTCAGGCACGGGCGTGACGGCGCCCAGCAGCGTGGCGGGGTCGGCCCCCAGCGCCACGGCCACGGGGTAGGGCTGGCCGGGGTGCTGGGCGCAGTGGTCGGCAAAGTCCAGCGCACCGCCGCGGTGGGCCAGCCAGCGCACGATGACCTGGTTGCGCGAGAGCACCTGCTGGCGGTAGATGCCCAGGTTCTGCCGGGCCTTGCGCGGCCCGCGCGTGATGGTGAGGCCCCAGGTGATGAGCGGGGCCACGTCGCCGGGCCAGCAGTGCTGCACGGGCAGGCGGGCCAAGTCAACATCCGGCCCTTCCCACACCTCTTGCTGGCAAGGCGCGTTGCGGCCCACGGTGTGGGGCGCCATGTTCCACAGGGTCTTGAGCAACTGGCCCATGCCCAGCATGTCTTTGAAGCCTTTGGGGGCCTCGGGCTCTTTGAGGGTGGCGAGCAAGGTGCCCAGGGCGCGCACGCCGTGCAGGTCGGGCACGCCCATGGCGCGGGCCACGCGGGCGGGCGTGCCAAACAGGTTGGTCAGCACGGGCATGTGGTGGCCGGTGGGCTGGGTGAACAGCAGCGCCGGGCCGCTGGCGCGCAGCACGCGGTCGCTCAGCGCGGTCATCTCCAGGTGGGGTGATACGGGCTCGTGCACGCGGTGCAGCTCGCCCGTGGCTTCGAGCTGGGCCATGAAGTCGCGCAGGTCTTGGTACGACATGGGTTTGAAGAAAAAAGGCCTCTAGCGCTTGATGGATAAGCGCTAGCAGCTATGAAATTGATAGTTAAGAGGCGGCGGCCAGTGGGGCGGGCAGCCCGGCCCAGCGCGTGGCCAGGGTGTGGGGCACGTCGATGAGGTCGAGCACGCGGGCCACGCTGGCGTCCACCACGTCTTGCACGCTGCGCGGGTGCTGGTAGAAGGCGGGCAGGGGCGGGCAGCAGATGGCGCCCATCTCCGTCACGGTGAGCATGTTGCGCAGGTGCACGAGGTGCAGCGGGGTTTCGCGCACCATCAGCACCAGCTTGCGGCGCTCTTTGAGCATGACGTCCGCCGCGCGGGTGAGCAGGTTGTCGCTCAGCCCGTGGGCAATGGCCGCCAGGGTGCGCATGGAGCAGGGCGCGACCACCATGGCGTGGCTGCGAAAGGACCCGCTGGCCAGCGTGGCGCCCACGTTGCGTACATCGTGCAGCTGGTGGCCGGGGGCCAGGGCCTGCAGCGCGGCGGGGCTGTCCACACCGCATTCGTGTTGCAGCGTGCGCCAGCCTGCGTCTGACACCACTGCATGCGCTTCGATGCCGGGCTGGCCGTGCAGGGCCTGCAGCAGCCGCAAGCCGTAGGTGGCGCCGCTGGCGCCCGAGATGCCGACGACGATGCGGTTCAAGGTGCGGGCCACGGCGCTGCTGGGGGCGGCCTCGGCATCAGCCATGGGCAGTCTCGCGGCGGGGTTGTGAAGGGGTGGACGCGCCCGTCAGGGGCTCGTAGCGCAGGTCGTCCAGCACGCGTTCCAGCACCAGAGCGGCCTGGGCGGGGTCGAAGTCTTCATGGGCGCGTTTTTTCACGCCGTATTGCTGCAGCTGGTAGTGGCGCGCGGGCTCAATGCCGTGGCGGGCCAGGGTGCTTTTCACGCACACCAGCGGGCAGCCATCCAGCGCAATGATGGGGCGGCCCGCGCGCGCAGTCTTCATGAGGTGGGGCACATCACCGCCCACGCCCGCAATGCACGACATTTCGGCGGCGCCGCAGCGGTCCAGCCGCAGTGCGACATGGTTGGCCAGCTGCGCGGCGCTGGAGCAGCCGGAGCACGAATACACGATGGGCGCGGGGGCGGTGCAGTGGGTGGGCGCTGTGGCCGCCGCGGGGGGGCGCAGGTCGCCGGGTTCGGTGTTCATGGCGGGGCTCCTCAAGGCTTGGGCAACAGGCGGGCGAGCACGGCGCGGGGCGTCCATTGGGCGGGGTCGAGCACGGGCAGCTCCAGTGCGTCCAGGGCGTTCTTCACCACCAGGCCCAGTTCGGTGTCGCCCTGCATGGACAGGCGGCGGCTGAAGAACAGGGTGTCCGGGTCTTGCTTGCGCTGGGCCAGCAGCATGAAGTCGTGGGCGCTGGCGCTGATGGTGAGGTCGGGCGCCTGGGGAGTGAGCGAGCCGGATGCGCTGCCCACGCCGGGCGGGCTGCAGGGCGCAAAGCGCTGGCCGTTCCAGGCAAAGTCGAACGCCACGCGGGCGTCGCGCACCTCAATGCGCAGCTTGCGGCGCAGCAGCAGGGCCAGCACGTCGGCGGGCAGGTGGCGCGCCAGGGCCAGGTTCAGCGCGGTGACCAGCAGCACCGAGCCGGGGTAGGCGGGCAGGCGCGAGAGCAAGGCGCCCACGGGTGCAGGCAACTGGCGCGGTGCGGCGGCGCCAGCGCTGCCCTGGGTGGCGTGGCGGGGGGTGGGGGAATGGGCGGGTGGGTGCATGGCAATCCAGACGTAAGGGGTGGGGCGGCTGCGCCGTCAGGCGGCGGAGCGTTCGGTGTGCTGCTGTGCCGTGTGCAGGTCGCTGCGGCCTTGCTCCAGGCCGGGGCGGCCGTGCCAGAAGCCGTTGCACGGCCAGTCGGGCATCAGCGGCAGGATGCGGTTTTGGGCGTGCACGGCGTTGGCTGGCTGGCGGCGCACTTCGTCAAACAAGGCAATCACTTGCGCCATGTGCTGGGGCTGGGGGCTCAGGCGCACCAGGTCCACGCCCATGGCCCGCATCTGGGGCAGTTCTTCGAGCAGGTTGTAGACGCGTGCCGACTGCGTTTGCGTGCCGTTGAGCACCAGAAAACCTTCCTTCTCGCGCGTGCGCATGGGCAGGCCGTCGGGGTGTTCCATGCAGCTGAAGCGGCAGTCGTCCTTGGGCAGGTTGTAGTGCCGCGCGGTGAAGCAGCGGGCCGAGTACGCCAGCGGCAGCCGCCCGTAGGCGAAAACCTCGGTCTGCAAGCCGGCGGGGCGCGCGGCCTGCACCACGGCCAGGTCCTGGTGGCGCATTTCCAGCGGCATCACCCAGCGGCTGGCGCCGAGCTGGGCCATCCATTGCACGGACTGGGGGTTGAAGAGGTTCAGGTGCGGCCCGGCCACAAAGGGCTGTTTGCCCGCCAGGCAGTGCACCGCGCCCATGTCGTTGGCTTCCACGATGAATTCGCCGTTGGCCGCCAGCTTGTGCAGCCAGGCCACGTCCGAGCCCGATTCAAGCAGCACCTGGCTGGACATGACGACCTGCTTGCCCTTGCCCTGCAGGTGCCGGGCCAGGCCCAGCCAGTCAGACAGGCGCAGCTCGTGGCGGCGTGAGCAGACCGTTTCGCCCAGGTAGATCTCGTCCACGGCCGTGTCGGCCATGGCTTCATAAAACGCAAAGACGCTGTTGCGCGGCCAGTAGTACTGCAGGGGGCCCAGGGTGATTTTCATGGTGGGGGACTCCGGTGTTTCATCGGGGTGTTTCAGATGCAAAGCGGCGCACCGACCTGCGGTCTGGCGCGATCCAGGCCAGGGGGCGCCGCGCAAGGGCCGCCCCGCCGCGCTGGCGCCGTCACCCTTCCCCTAGCGCGAAGCGCGTAGAGAGAAGGGGGAAGCCGCGCAGCGGCTCAGGGGGTTGTCGCCTAACCATTTCACTTCCAGGGGCGGTGGTAGGCGCCCAGGGTGTGCTGCTGGCCCTCGGCCACCTGGTCGAGCTGGGCCATCCAGTGGGTTTTGGGGGCGTAGCGGTGGGGCTGGGCCATGCAGTGGTCGATGGCCTCGCGCCACACGCGCGTCACGTCGGCCACATAGGCGGGGCTGCGCTGGCGGCCTTCGATCTTGATGGCGCGCACGCCGATCTTGGCGAGCTGGGGCAGCAGCTCCAGTGTGTTCAGGCTGGTGGGTTCTTCGATGGCGTAGTAGTTTTCTTCGTCGCCCACATCAAAGCGGCCCTTGCACAGAGTGGGGTAGCCCGCGTTTTCGCCGGGGGCGTAGCGGTCAATCAGCACACCGTTCAGGCGCGATTCCAGGCCCTGCGGCGTTTCTTGCCAGCGCACGGCTTTGGGGGGTGAGCACACGCCATGGGTGTTGGGCGATTCGCCCGTCACGTACGACGACAGGGCGCAGCGGCCTTCCACCATCACGCACAGGCTGCCAAAGCCGAAGACTTCGATCTCGACCGGCGTGCGCTCGATCACCTGGCGCACCTGCTCCATCGACAGCACGCGGGGCAGCACGGCGCGCACCACGCCAAACTGCTCGCGGTAGAAGTTGATGGCCTCGTAATTGGTGGCCGAGCCTTGCACCGACAGGTGCAGCCGCAGCTGCGGGTGGTGTTGGGCGGCGTATTGCATGAGGCCGGGGTCGGCCAGGATGACGGCGTCCAGCCCCATGTCCACGGCCTTGTCCACCGCGCTGCGCCAGGGGCCGGGGTTGGCGGCCTGCGGGTAGGTGTTCAGCGCCATGAACACCTTGCGCCCGCGCTGGTGGGCGTAGGCAATGCCGCTGGCAATGGCGGCTTCGTCAAAGTTCAGCCCGGCAAAGTTGCGGGCGTTGGTGGCATCGCGCAGGCCCAGGTACACGCAGTCGGCACCGTGGTCGATGGCGGCCTTCAGGGCGGGCAGGCTGCCGGCGGGGCAGACCAGTTCAGGGGCAGGGGCTGCGGTGGGGGTGTTTGCAGCAGGGGTCAAGGGTTCCATGGCAAGCGTTTCATCGCCAGCACCGGCATGGTGCCAAGGCATTGGCCGCCACCATAGTGAGCCCTGCGCGCGCAGCCGCTGATCTTCATCAACCGGTGCGCACAATGTCAGACAAATTTAATCGGGATTTGACCTGGGCGGGTCTGGCTGGCCCGCCTTCGCCGCGCGGTCAAGGGGCGTTCCGTGCCCGTTGACCTGGGCTGTTCATGGCAAGATGCTATGAAAAATATAGCTGTCCGCGCTTGCTGGTAAAGCGCGGGAGGCTGATTTGGTTGCAAATGCCTTCGTCAATACCGCACGGCAAAGCGCGCCAGCAGCCAGTCGCGCAGCGTGTCGAACACCGGCGTGGCGTACTCGGGCGTTTCGTTGAACAGCTCGTGGAAGGCGTTTTCAAAGCAGTGCGACTGCACCACGGCCGGCGGTGCTGCCTGCGCAAAGGCCTGGCTGCCTGCGGGGCTCACCAGCCGGTCGGCCCCCGCCCACATCAGCAAGGTGGGCACAGTCCAGGTGGGCGCAGCGGCCACGGTGGCGGGGCCTGCGGTGGCAATGAAGCGGGCCAGGCGGGCGCTGATGCGATCGTGGCAGCGCGGGTCGGCCTGGTAGTCGGCCACCACCTGCGCGTCGTGCGAGAGGTAGTTGGCATTGAGCCCGTTGCCCACGCGCAGGTTGGGCGCAATGCTGGGCAGGGTGGACACCAGCAGCTTTTGCACCGGGCTCAGGCCCGCATCCAGCGCGGGCGATGACATCACCAGCGCATCCACCGGGCACAGGTTCAGCGACACCAGCCGCGCAGCCACCAGGCCGCCCATGCTGTGGCCCAGCAGCACCAGCGGCAGGCCGGGCGGCAGGCGGGCGCGGGTGCATTCGATCATGTCGGCCAGGTCGTCCAGCAGGCGCGTGTCGCTGCTGAGGCCACCGCGCGGCCCGGCGGATTCGCCGTGGCCGTAGTGGTCGTAGCCGCGCACGGCAAAGCCCCAGGTGTTGAGCTGCTCGGCCACCGCGCCGTAGCGGCCCGCGTGCTCGCCCAGCCCGTGCACCAGCACCACCAGGCCGCGCAGGGGGGTGTCGGCGGCCACGGGCCATTCGTGCAGTGCCAGGTTTTCCCCATCGGCAGCGGTGAAGGGGCTGAGGGTGGGGGATGCGAACTGTTGGGGCATACCGGCGCTGGAAGCTATAGGGTTACGACGATCAGGGGGCTGCGGCAGGCGCAGCGCCTTGCTGTGCGGCCTGTGCCTGGGCCATGGCGGCCATCACATGCGCCACCGAGGCGGTGAGGCGCTTGGCGTAGGGCACGTGCAGGAACTCGTTGGGGCCGTGGGCGTTGCTCTTGGGGCCCAGCACGCCGCACACCATCATCTGCGCGGTGGGGAAGCCTTCGCTGAGCATGTTCATCAGCGGGATGGTGCCGCCCTGGCCGATGTAGCCGCAGGGCGCGCCAAAGTGCGCCTGCGAGGCTTCGTTGAGCGCTTGCTCAAACCAGGGCGTGGTGGCCGGGGCGTTCCAGCCCGTGGCGCCGCTCAGGCCCTCGAAGGTGACCTTGGCCTGGTAGGGCGCGTTGTCTTCGAGCAGGGCTTTGAGCTCTTGCACGGCCTGGGCCGCATCCACCAGCGGGGGCAGCCGCAGGCTGAGCTTGAAGGCGGTGTAGGGGCGCAGCACGTTGCCTGCGTCTTGCAGCGTGGGAAAGCCCTCGGCACCGGTCACGCTCAGCGTGGGTTCCCAGGTGCGCTTGAGCAGGGCCTGCAATGGGTCGGTGGTGGTGGGCAGCGCAAAGGTGGTGGAGCCACCGCAGTCGTAGTGCGCCCACGGAAAGCGGCGGTACACCTCTTCACCCAGGATGGCGGCGGTGGCTTGCGCCTGGGCCAGCCGGTCGGCAGGCACCTGGCAATGGAAGCTCTGGGGCAGCAGGCGGCCAGTCTTGCTGTCTTCCAGCCGGTCTAGCACCTGGCGCATGATGCGGAAGGACGAGGGCACCAGGCCCGAGGCGTCGCCCGAGTGGATGCCTTCGGTCAGGATCTCGACCTTGAGCGTGCCGCTGGCCATGCCGCGCAGGCTGGTGGTGAGCCACAGCTGGTCGTAGTTGCCGGCACCGCTGTCCAGGCAGATCACCAGGCCCACGTCGCCCAGGCGGGGGCGCAGGGCGTCGATGTAGGGCATCAGGTCGCGCGAGCCGCTTTCTTCGCAGGTCTCGATCAGGCCGACGATGCGGGGGTGGGGCACATTCTGGCGCTTCAATTCCTGCACGGCGGCGATGCTGGCGTACACCGCGTAGCCGTCGTCCGCGCCGCCCCGGCCGTAGAGCTTGCCGTCCTCGTACTTGGGCGTCCACGGGCCCAGGTCGCTGCGCCAGCCGCTGAATTCAGGTTGCTTGTCCAGGTGGCCATACATCAGCACCGTTTGCGGTGCGTGGGCCTGGGTGGCTTCGATCTCGAAGAACAGCACCGGCGTGCGGCCCGGCAGGCGCACGACTTCCAGCGTAAGACCTGCCACTTTTTGTGACTCGACCCAGGCGGCGGCGTTGCGCACCACGGTGTCCAGCAGGCCTTGCTCTGCCCAGTCGGCCGCGAACATGGGCGACTTGGCGGGGATGGCGATGTAGTCGGTGAGCTGGCGCACGATCTCGCTGTCCCACGCCTGGCTTACCCGATCAAGTGCCAGTGCGGGTTCAAGGGCGATGGGGGGTACGCGGGCATTCATGGCGGGCTCCTGTCGGTGGGCATTGCAAAAACGCCATTCCAACACAAGCCGGCCCAGGCCGCCAAGGCGCGGGCGCTATTCCGACGGCGCCTTGGGGCACACCGGCTGGGTGCGTGAAGGCGCCGAGGGTTCTATAAACTCGGCATGATTTATTCATGAACTTTTGTAGATTGCGTGAGTCGAACGTTCATGGAAAAAGAAGATGCACGCAAGCAGTCGCGGGAAGTGCTGCATGAACGGCGCAAGCAGGTCATTCGCTTGCATCGAAAAGGTGTTGGCGTGATGCAGATCGTTGAGCAAACCGGGCTCAGTTGGTCTGGGGTTAACACTGCACTGCGCCTGTTCGAGCAAGGCGGTGCGGCCGCACTCAAGCCCCACGCCAGGGGAAAGAAACCAGGTAGTGGACGCAGCCTGAGCACTAAGCAAGAGCGCGTGATTCGAATGACCATCATCGACAAACGCCCAGAGCAGATCAAGATGGAGTTCGCGCTTTGGAGTCGGCCCGCAGTGCGCGAACTCATTGAACGCGACCTGGGGATCAAGCTGTCTGTGCGGGCGGTGGGCGACTATCTGGCACGCTGGGGTTTTACACCGCAAAAGCCGATCAAGAAAGCCTACGAGCAGCGGCCCGAGGCCGTCCAGGCCTGGCTCGAAGATGAATACCCCACCATTGAGGCCAGAGCCAAGCGTGAAGGCGCAGAAATTCATTGGGGTGACGAAACAGCGCTGGTCAACACGGATGTGCGTGGCAGAAGTTACGCACCTGCGGGCCAAACACCAGTGACGCGCGCAGTCGGCGGAACGCGGCAAAAGCTCTCCATGATTGCCACCGTCACCAACCAGGGCAAAACGCGCTGGATGATCATTGACGAGGCGTTCAATTCAGACAGGCTGATCGAGTTCATGCAGGCCTTGATCAAGGAGTCGCAGGGCAAGAAGATATTCCTGATTCTGGACAACCTGAGGGTGCACCACAGCAAGCCAGTCAAGGAGTGGGCGACACAGCACAAACAGGACATTGAATTGTTCTACCTGCCCAGCTACAGCCCTGAGCTCAACCCAGAGGAGCGGCTGAACGCAGATTTGAAGCATGCGATTGGCAGCAAGGTTCCGGTGCGAACCAAGGCCAAGCTGCGCGCAGCGGCGACTGAACACATGACGATGTTGGAGAACACACCAGAGCGGGTCAAGAAGTACTTTGGTGACAAGCATGTCGCCTATGCGGCCTCATGAATAATCCCCGCCGGATCAATAAGACCCCGTTCCAAACCAGTTCTCAGAAAAGCGCTGGCTGGGTTTCGGGGCCCGAGTTGGCGGTGACCAGCGATGCGGGGCGGCGCAACGCCTCCACCACTTCCACGCGGTTGCGCCCCCGGTCCTTGGCTTCGTACAAAGCCCGGTCGGCGGCAGAGATCAGCATGTCCCAATGGTCGCCGGGCTGCAGTCGCCCGCCGTATACGCCAATGCTCACTGTCACGGGAATGGGTTGGCCTTCGTGCTCCAGGTGCACTGCCTGCACGGCTTCGCACAATTGCTGTGCCAGCAGGTAGCCGCCCCTGGCCGTGGTGTCGGGCAGCAGCACCATGAACTCCTCACCGCCGTAGCGGCCCACCAGGTCTTGTGACCGCACCCGCTCGCGCAGCACCTCCACCACGCTGCAGAGCACCTTGTCGCCCACCGGGTGGCCGTAGCGGTCGTTCACGTTCTTGAAGTGATCGATGTCCACCATCATCAACGCCATGGGTTCATGGGTGCGGATGGAGCGGGCCACATCGCGGTCCAGCGCTGCGATCACCGCGCGCCGGTTGGCCACGCCAGTGAGTGAATCCACGGCGGCCAAGCGGCGGTTGTCTTCATCTGCCCGGTCGCGGGCCATGAAGACAAACCCCATCGAAGCGACCAGCACCACCGCAAAAGTGCTCATGAAGGTGAGGGTTTGTACGGCGCTGGACTGCATCAGCTCCGCGCCCACCCAGGAACTGATCCCTACCAGGCCTATGCGCAGCGCAAACACCAGTGTCTGAAAACTGAGTGCCCCCACCACCAGCCATGCGCCGCGCCCGCCCGTGGTCTTCCAGCGGGTGATCAGACAGCTCAGCAGCCACAGGTTCATGGAGCTCAGCAGCAGCCCGGCCACCACCACGCGCGCGGCGTAACTGTCTGCCAGCAAGGCCATGCAGCCAGCCATTAACAGCGGCAGCGCCACTGCGGCGGTGCGCGGCAGCCTGCGCCCCTGGAACTGCAACACGGCCGCCAGCAGGGACAGGTACACCCCCATCAGCAAGGTGTTGCCCAGGACGATGGAGAAGATGTCAGGGATGGTGCCGCGCAATGCAAACAGCAAATGCGCCACCGCATTGAACAGCAGCCCCAGCGCCCACCACTGCACCCCATCGTGGCGCCGCTCCGCGCCCACCACGGCCATGCCACCGGCCGTCGTCAGGGACGACAGGATGATCATCGCCAGCATCGTGGGAACGTGTGCGAAAGCCAGGGCCATGGAAGGGGCAGATCAATGAATGTGCGTTGGAGAGTGGGTGCCCCAAACAAGCCCGCTGCGTGCGGGCTTGTCCGGCGCATTCCAGCGTAGACATGCTGGCACGAAATCAGCGTGCAGGGCAATAAGAAGTTGCGCTAAGAGCTACTGTTTTGATAGCGCCTGGCGCTGCGCTGTCAGGTGTTTTCAAAGCGGAACACGGCCGTGCCTGCCCGTGCATTGGGCAGCCAGCGCACTTCGCGCCCGTCCTGCAGCCCGAAGGAGTCGAGGATGCGCAGGCGGTTTTTGTGTGCCAGCACTTCAAAATCCTTGTACGTGCCCACGCGGATGTTGGGCGTGTCGTACCACTGGTAGGGCAGGCGGCGCGTGACGGGCATGCGCCCTTGCAGGATGGACAGCCGGTTGGGCCAGTGCGCAAAGTTGGGGAAGGCCACCACGCCGGTGCGGCCCACACGGGCGGTTTCGCGCAGCATGACCTCGGCATTGCGCAGGTGCTGCAGCGTGTCGATCTGCAGCACCACGTCAAAGCTGTTGTCGCCAAACATGGCCAAGCCTTCGTCCAGGTTGAGCTGGATCACATCGACCCCGCGCTGCACGCAGGCCAGCACGTTGGCGTCGTCAATCTCCACGCCGTAGCCGGTGCAGCCGCGCTCGCGCTGCAGGTACGACAGCATGGCCCCGTTGCCGCAGCCCAGGTCCAGCACGCGCGAGCCGTGGGGCACCAGGCGCGCCAAGGCTTCCATGGTGGATTGTTCGCTCATGCAAACTCCTTTGCAATGCTATCGAAATAAGAGCGCATCACGCTCATGTAGCGGGCGTCATCGAGCAAAAAGGCATCGTGCCCGTGGGGGGCGTCGATCTCGGCATAGCTCACGCGACGGCGGTTGTCGAGCAGGGCCTTGACGATCTCGCGGCTGCGCTGGGGCGAGAAGCGCCAGTCGGTGGAGAAGCTCACCAGCAAGAATTTGGCCTGTGCACGCGCCAGCGCCAGGGTGAGGTTGTTGGCGTGCTCACGGGCCGGGTCAAAGTAGTCGAGCGCCCGGGTGATCAGCAGGTAGGTGTTGGCGTCGAAGTACTCGCTGAACTTGTCGCCCTGGTAGCGCAGGTAGCTTTCGATCTGGAACTCGATGTCCTGCGTGCTGTATTTCAGGTCCATACCTTCGCGCAGCTGGCGGCCAAACTTCTCGTTCATCACGTCGTCGCTCAGGTACGTGATGTGCCCAATCATGCGGGCAATGCGCAGGCCGCGCTTCGGGATCACTCCGTGGCGGTAGAAATGGCCGCCGTGGAAGTCCGGGTCCGTGACGATGGCGCGGCGGGCTACCTCGTTGAAGGCAATGTTCTCGGCCGTGAGGTTGGGCGCACTGGCCACCACCACGGCGTGGCGCATGCGCTCGGGGTACTGCAGCGTCCACGAAAGTGCCTGCATGCCGCCGAGGCTGCCACCCAGCACGGCGGCGAGCTGCTGTATGCCCAGGCGGTCAAGCAGGCGGGCCTGGGCGTTGACCCAGTCTTCCACCGTCACCACCGGAAAGTCAGCGCCGTAGATTTCGCCTGTGTCAGGGTGCGTGTGCATGGGGCCCGTGGAGCCGAAGCACGAGCCGAGGTTGTTGACGCCAATGACGAAAAAGCGGTTCGTGTCCACCGGTTTGCCGGGGCCAATCATGTTGTCCCACCAGCCCTCGCTCTTGGGCTGGCCCTCGTACACGCCCGCGACGTGGTGCGAGGCATTGAGGGCATGGCACACCAGCACGGCGTTGGACTTGTCGGCATTGAGCGTGCCGTAGGTCTCGAAGGCCAGGTGGTAGTCACGGATGGACGCTCCGCTTTGCAGCGTGAGGGCCTCCGGAAAGTGCATGGACTGGGGCGTGGCAATGAACGACATAAAAAAACCCGACATCGCTAAAAACGAGGCCGGGCAGGTATGTCGGACGGGTCTTTAGCAGGATTTATAAAGCGCCCGCAAGCTGTGGCAAATCGGCGCGTTCGGCAAATATACCAAAAGCGCGCCGGTTTGACTGGCCTGTGTGCCTGCCATCACCCCGACTGGATCAAGTTGCGGGCGCAAAAATGGCCAGCAGGCCCAGCACCAGGAAGATCACTGCCGAGATCAGATGCACCGCGCGAATGGGCACCTTGCGTGTGATCTTGTCGCCCAACCACACCACCGGTGCATTGGCAATCATCATGCCCAGCGTGGTGCCGGCCACCACCCACAGGTAGGCGTTGTACTGTGCGGCGAGCATGACGGTGGCAATCTGGGTCTTGTCTCCCATCTCTGCCAGGAAGAACGCCACCAGCGTGGTGCCGAACACGCCCCAGCGGGGCTTGCCATCGGCATCGCCTTCGTCGAGCTTGTCGGGGATCAGCATCCACACCGCCATGGCGATGAACGAGGCGCCCAGAATCCAGCGCAACATCTGCGGGCCGATGAAGGTCGTGACCCAGGCTCCCACCGCGCCAGCCAGTCCATGGTTGACCAGCGTGGCCACCAAAATACCCAGAACAATCGGCCAGGGTTTGCGGAAACGGGCGGCCAATACCAATGCGAGCAGCTGGGTTTTATCGCCCATCTCGGCCAAGGCGACGATGGCGGTTGAAACAAAAAAGGCTTCCATGGTGCAATGCCGCTCAGTTAAGTCTGAGCGGCATTTTTTTGACGGGATACTGGGTCTTGGTCATACGAACCTCACGCGGATACCGCCTGTGGGATCTGCGAGGCGGCAGCACGAAGCGGCGGATGTTCTTTCTCATGGCCGCAAGCTTGGCCGGGATGGCCCCAGGGGTGTGTGATCCTGAACTCCACAGCCACTCATCCACGATGTAGCGCAGCGCCGTGATGAAGCTGATGCGACAGGGCTGCACTTTGGCCTCGTCTGCGATGCGCGTGATCTCCAAGCGGATCAGGTTGTACATCAACAAGGTTGCCCACAGCTCTTGCTTGACCCCATCGGGTTGCTGGCTGCGCAACGTCATCGCCTGGCCCAGCATGTCCGTCTTCATCTCTCCATAGGCCAGCTCAATCTCCCAGCGTTCGTGGTACAGCGCGAACACCTCCTCGGCCTTGTAGCGTGCCGGATCCATCAGGGACGTGAACAAGGTTCTGGGTTTGCCATCGAGTTCACGGGTGATGGCGCGCACCTCCCACGTGAGCGGCAAGCCGGGGTCTTTCTTGCGAGCTTGGGGCGAGACCTTCATGCGCAAGCTCACATCGCCAGGGCCATGCGTTTGCACCACCTCGCCCCTGAGTCCGGCACGCGCAGGGATCAGCCAGTGACGTCCCTGGCGGTGTTGCAGCGGCCACAGCAGACTTGCCGAGTAAAACCCTTTGTCCACAATCACCAGCGAGTCAGGCGGCAACTTCGGCCACAAGCGTTCAGCCAATGCGTACTCACTGGTGTCGTAGGCATCCAGGCTGGCATCTACCAATAAACGAGCTCTGGCATCGAGCAAGCAGGCCATGCGCACCAGGGGGAAGGGACTTTGGTGGTCTGCGTGGTTGCGCTGGCAACCAAAGTGCTGGCGGTTGTCTTGTGTGTCGGGGGTACGCCAGACCACGCCATCCAATGCGTACAGCGCCAAGCCTTGCCAGCGGTGGCGAGCGGCCTGCTGGTGCGCCCAATGGGCAGCAGTGTGGCGAAACAGCCATTGCAGGGGCTCACTGCCCAGCCGTTGGCGCGCCTGGCTCAGCGCGCTGGAGCTGATGGGTTCATTGTGCTGCCCAGGCAGTGCCAGCTCCAGTACCTCGGCCACGTTCACGATGGAGCGGTCTCTAAGCAAGGCCACACCCAATACCAGCCAAAGTGCCTGCTCCATGGGCAGTCGCCGCTTGCGCAGCGTGGCTACACCCGTCATCTGCAAGGCCTGTTCAATCCACTGCTGGGGTATGTTGCTTTGAACGACACCCCATTGTTCGGGGCTCGCAAACTCATGGGTATCGTTCAGGTACTCTTGCAGCAGCATTGGCTATCGCTTGACCTCTATGGCCAAAGCTCAATTGATCAAGCCTGCACTGTACAAACAACAAAGACCCCGAAGGGCCTTTGCTTAACTTACTGGCATTGCTTCCATGGTGGGGTTTTTCAATCCGGCCGGATTGGTTGAGACGCGCATTGACTGCACCCCGACTCCGGCCATTGGATCGGCATGCAGTCAATGGTCTCGCCCAGCATTCAAGCCGCATACGCCATAGGTTTTCAAGAAACCCAAGTGTGTTGACGCATGCCCCGGCGCATTGCACTACCGGCGGGCTACTCCCCAAAGACCCCGGCATTTTAACGCACGCAATGCCTATTTACCCCTAGCTTAAAAAAACACGGTTGAGAAATAAAAAACCACCAATCACCATAAAGTGATTGATAATGGATTCGCCTTTAAGCCGAGCATTGCAACGCGCGAAGGCACCGAAGTAAGCGGTGATTGGTCAGTTTCGCGTCTTTGAAGTCGTCACAGGTTTGTTGATTGCGTCGGGCTCCATCGCGTTTTCATGTTTTTTCAGGAGTCCCTCATGGGCAACAAACTTTACGTGGGCAACCTGCCCTATTCCTTCCGCGACCAAGACCTGGAGCAGACTTTCAGCCAGTTCGGCTCGGTTGGCAGCGCCAAGGTCATGATGGAGCGTGATACCGGCCGCTCCAAGGGTTTCGGTTTTGTCGAAATGGGCAGCGATGCCGAAGCACAAGCTGCCATCCAAGGCGTGCATGGCCAAAACTTCGGCGGCCGTGATCTGGTCGTGAACGAAGCCCGTCCTATGGAACCACGTCCTCCCCGTAGCGGTGGCTTCGGCGGCGGCAACGGTGGTGGCGGCTACGGCGGCGGTGGTCGCAGCGGTGGCGGCGGCTACGGCGGCGGTGGTGGCGGCTACGGCGGCGGCCGCGGCGGTTACTAAGCACTCGCATGCAAGGCAGACAGTGTCTGCCTTCGCACAATCAAAGGAGCCTCAGGGCTCCTTTTTTTGTTGTCTGAGACTTTGCCGCCACACTTGCTTTTTCCGGGGAAGTTCCTTGCTTTTTTTTTAAATTTGTGGCGCATAATGCCAGCGCGGGTTTTTCTCGTCCAAGGTTTGCGGTGATCCGTCAGTTTCGCGCTGAGAGCGTCATTGAGATTAGCTGGCTGCGTTTTCGGGACTCCATCGCTTTATTTATGTGTTTTTGAGGAGTCCCTCGATGGGCAACAAACTGTACGTCGGCAACCTGCCTTACTCGGTGCGCGACAACGATCTGGAACAGGCTTTTGGCCAGTTCGGTGCCGTGACCAGCGCCAAGGTCATGATGGAGCGCGACACCGGCCGTTCCAAAGGCTTCGGCTTTGTGGAAATGGCCAGCGATGCCGAAGCGCAAGCTGCCATCAACGGCATGAATGGTCAGCCCCTGGGCGGCCGCAGCATCGTCGTGAACGAAGCCCGTCCCATGGAACCCCGTCCCCCACGCACTGGCGGCTTCGGCGGCGGCGGTGGTGGTTTTGGCGGTGGCCGCAGCGGTGGCGGCGGCTACGGTGGTGGCCGTGAAGGCGGCGGTGGTGGTTACGGCGGTGGCCGTGGTGAAGGTGGCGGCTACGGTGGTGGCCGCGAAGGCGGCGGTGGGGGTTACGGCGGTGGCGGCGGCCGCGGCGATGGCGGCTACGGCGGTGGCCGTGGTGACGGTGGCTTCCGCAGCCCCTACGGCTCCGGCCCACGCAACGGCGGTCGCAATGGCGGCGGCGGTTACGGTGGTGGCAACGGCGGTGGCTACTGATCCTCGCCCGGCGCTTCTGCGCTAAAGCAACAAGCCCCTTCGGGGGCTTTTTTGTTGTCTGAACCTGTGGGGGCCCTCGCCCGCAGGGGGTGGCAAGCCCTCAAATGAAGGCGTCGTTCACTGCCCAGCTTCGGTCTGTCGGCGTTTGCGTGGCCTGCCGGCCAGCAGTTTGTCGAAGAGGGCATTGGGCAGCGCACGCAGCAATTTGGCGACGACTCCCATTTGCCAGGGGATGACGCGGTAGCTGACACCGGCGGCAATCGCTTGGTAGGCGCGCTCGGCGAAGTCCTCGGGTTGCATCAGGAAGGGCATGCTGTAACGGTTGGACCGGGTCAGCGGCGTGTCGATGTAGCCCGGCGAGAGGGTGACCACGCGCACGCCGAATGGGCGCATTTCACCGCGCAGGCTCTCACAGTAGCTGATCACCGCAGCCTTGCTGGCGCAGTAGGCGCCGTGGCCGGGCAGCCCGCGAATGCCTGCCACGCTGGCGATGCCCACCAGGGTGCCGCTGTGGCGCTCGGTCATGCCTTGAGCGAAGGGGTGAAAGGTGGCTGCCAGCCCCAGGTTGTTGGTGGCGAAGGTGCGGGCCATGACGTCCAGGTCTTCCCGCACGGCGGTGTCCATGCCCACGCTGATGCCTGCGTTGGCGATCACCACATCGGGCAGGCCCTGGCGCGCGATGCATTCGGCGCCTGCCGCCACGATGCTGTCTACCACAGCCACGTCTGCACTATAAATTTCGTAGCTGCTGGCGCTTATCTGGTGGGCGTCAGCCCATGATTTGACTTCAGAGGTGCGCCGGGCCGCCAGTGCCAGCCGGTAACCTGCCTGGTGAAAGCGCAGGGCCAATGCCTGCCCGATTCCGCTGGAAGCGCCAGTGATGAAGACGAGGGGCTGGGTCATGGCGGCAAAGGCTGGGCGCGGGCGCAGCAGTTATTTGGCGGGTGTGGGCATCAGCACGCCGCGCACACGCCCATTGAGTTGCAGCACCTGGTCGAGGTTGTCGTATTCCATGGTGTCTGCGGTGAAGCGGTCGTTGCCGCGCGTGAGTTGCACGGGGCGGTTGGACCGCACCTTTTCTTCCTGGGTGAAGGCGTGCAGGAATTCGCCCCGGAACTCCAGCCGGGGCTGGGCAGACGCACTGCCACCCGCTGGTGTGGGCTCGCGCGTGACCACGGCGTTGCCGAAAAGCTGAACCTCGGAGCCATCGCCGTTGCTCAAGGCGCGGTCAGCGCGGGCGACGGTGAGGCGGCCGTTGGGCGCCACCGAGCGCATGCGGGCCTGGTCAATCTCCAGCGTGTCGTTGCCGGGGTAATGGCGGGCGGTTTCGCCCATCACCTCGCTTTGCAGGCGGCCCGTGGCGTCAAAACTCTTCACCGCAAAGTTTTTCATCGAATAGTCGGGCTGGTCGGGTGCAGCCGCAGACTGCGACGCGGCCAGTGGCGCGGGGGCGTTGCGCACCAGCCACCAGGTTCCCAGCGCGAGCAGGCCCATCAGCAGCACAGGCAGGTACAGCGACAGGCGTTCCCAACCTTGTTGAGCCCAGCGCATCATGCGGCGTACCCTGAAAGCAGGCCTGCATAGGCCCCGGTGGCCACCAGCAGCAAATCGCAGAATTCGCGCGCTGCGCCTTCACCGCCGCGCGCCTGGGTGGTGTAGTGCGCGCAGTGGCGCACTTCGATGTGGGCGTTGTGCGGGGCGCACGCCAGGGCGCTGCGGCGCATCACCGGCAGGTCGGGCCAGTCGTCGCCCATGGCGGCGGCCTGGCTCCAGTTCAGGCCCAGCGTGGCCAGCACCTGCTCTGCGGCCGGGCGCTTGTCTTCGGTGCCGAACACGGCATGTTCCACGCCCAGCGCCTTCAGGCGCACGCGCAGCGGAGCAGAGTCACGCCCGGTGATCACAGCGGGCGTGATGCCAGCCTTTTGCAGCAGCTTGATGCCGTGGCCGTCCAGCGTGTGGAAGCGCTTGAGCGTTTCGCCACTTTCACTGAACAGCAGGCCGCCATCCGTCAGCACGCCGTCCACGTCGAAAAAGGCCACGCGCACGGGCTGCGCACGCAGGAGCAGTTCGGGGTCGAAATTCAGAACAGGCTGGGTCATGTCAGGGAGCCATGGAGATACAGGCACGGGCCAGGCCAGCGCACCCGTGGAGCCGGCTTTGCCGGGCCACCGGGTGCGTCCACCCTTGGGGGGAAGGCGCGCAGAGACTCAGGGGGGTCATATGACTTTTGCCCGCATCAGGTCGCCAATGTGGACCACGCCAGTCAGCACGCCTGCGGCATCCACCACCAGCACGCTGGTGATGCCGTGGGCTTCCATCAGTTCGGCGGCATCTACGGCCAGTGCGTCGGGGGCGATGCGGCGGGGTGAGGGGTGCATGACCTGGGCCGCCGTGGCGGTGCGCAGGTCTGCACCGGCTTCGATGCGCCGGCGCAGGTCGCCGTCGGTGAAGATGCCTTGAATGTGGCCCGCAGCGTCCACGATGGCGGAGCAGCCCAGGCCCTTGGCGCTCATTTCGCGCATCAGGTCGCTGAAGCTGGCTTCGGGGCCCACGCGGGGCACCTGATCGCCACTGCGCATCACGTCGCTCACATGGGTGAGCAGTTTGCGGCCCAGCGAGCCGCCGGGGTGCGAGCGGGCAAAGTCTTCGGGGCGGAAGCCCCTCGCGTCGAGCAGGGCCACGGCCAGTGCGTCGCCCATGGCCAGTTGGGCGGTGGTGCTGGCGGTGGGGGCCAGGTTCAGCGGGCAGGCTTCGCGCTCCACGCTGCAGTCCAGCACCAGGTCGGCATGCTTGGCCAGGGTGGACTGCAGACCGCCGGTCAGCGCAATCAGGGGGGCGCCCAGGCGCTTGAGCACGGGCAGGATGGCGGTGAGTTCACCGCTTTCGCCGCTGTTGGAGATGGCCAGCACCACATCGGCGCCAGTGACCATGCCCAGATCGCCGTGGCTGGCCTCTGCGGGGTGCACAAAGAATGCGGGGGTGCCGGTGGACGCCAGGGTGGCGGCGATCTTGCGGCCCACATGGCCGCTCTTGCCCATGCCCATCACCACCAGGCGGCCGGTGGTGGCCAGCACCATCTGCACGGCCTGGGCAAAGCGCTCGTCCACGCGGGCCGCCAGGCCCGTGAGCGCGGCGGCTTCGATTTCAAAGGTCTCGCGCGCCAGGCGCAAGGCTTGCGCCGTGTCAAAAGGAAGGGGCGTGGAGGGGCTGACAGTCATGGCAGGATTCTATCGACCGGGGCCGCTGGCGGCCTCTTGCCGGGCCTTTCGGCCGTCTTGCTGGCAGCGTAGGTGCGATCTGCGCTGCCCAGCGCCCCTTTGCCGCAGCGGCAGGCGCGCAAACTTGTAACGCTCGGATAGCATCGCTGTATGTCCTCACTTGCTTTGACTTTGCTTTATTTGCTGGCCGCAGTGCTGGGCGTGGTTACCTGTCGCAGTCTCAAGTTGCCACCCATGCTGGGCTATCTGGCCGCGGGCGTGCTGATCGGCCCCCACGCCTTGGCGCTGGCGCAAAACTCCGAGGGCGTGCGCCACCTGGGCGAATTTGGGGTGGTGTTTTTGATGTTTGCCATCGGGCTGGAATTCAGCCTGCCCAAGCTGCTGGCCATGCGCAAGCAGGTGTTTGGCCTGGGGCTGATGCAGGTGCTGGTGACCATGGCCGTGGTGACGGTGGGTGGCGTGGCGTTGTCGCACTGGGTGGGCGGCATTTGGGACATGGGCTGGCAGACGGCGCTGGCCCTGTCAGGCGTGCTGGCCATGAGCAGCACCGCCATCGTGGTCAAGCTGATGGCCGAGCGCGCTGAGCTGGAAAGCGAGCACGGCCGCCGCGTGATGGGCATCCTGCTGTTCCAGGATTTGGCCGTGGTGCCGCTGCTGATCTTGATACCTGCCCTGGGCTCTGCGTCGGAGCAGTTGCTGCCCGCACTGGGCTGGGCGCTCATCAAGGCCGTGGTTCTGGTGGGGCTGTTGCTCACGGGCGGGCAGCGCTTCATGCGCTGGTGGCTGACCCTGGTGGCCCGCCGCAAGAGCGAAGAGCTGTTCATGCTGAACCTGCTGCTCATCACCCTGGGCCTGGCCTGGCTGACCGAACTGGCGGGCCTGAGCTTGGCGCTGGGCGCGTTCATTGCCGGCGTGCTGGTGTCAGAAACCGAATACCGCCACCAGGTGGGCACGGACATTCGCCCCTTCCACGATGTGCTGCTGGGGTTGTTCTTCATCACCATCGGCATGATGCTGGACTGGCACATTCTGGTGGACCGCTGGGCGCTGGTGCTGGCGCTGCTGGCGGTGCCGCTGCTGGTCAAGGCGGTCATCATTCTGGTGCTGGCGCGGCTGATGGGGGCCACCACGGGCGTGGCGCTGCGCTCGGGTCTGTTCCTGGCGCAGGCGGGCGAGTTTGGCTTTGTGCTGCTGTCACTCACGCAGGACCATGGGCTGGTGCAGCCGGCGCTGATGAACCCCATCCTCGCGGCCATGGTGCTGTCGATGCTGGCCACGCCCTTCCTCATCATGTACAGCAACCGCATCGTGATGAAGCTGGTGGCCAGCGACTGGATGCAGCAGTCGCTGCAGATGACCACTATTGCGCGCAAGACCATCAACACCAGCAAGCACGTCATCATTTGCGGCTACGGCCGCTGCGGCCAGAACCTGGCGCGCATGCTGGAGCGCGAAGGCATTCCCTACATGGCGCTAGACCTGGACCCCGACCGGGTGCGCCAGGCTGCAGCTGCAGGCGATTCGGTGGTGTATGGCGATGCCACCCGCCTGCAAGCCCTGATGGCGGCCGGCCTGGTGCGCGCCAGTGCCGTGGTGGTGACCTACATCGACGTGCCCGCCGCCCTCAAGGTGCTGGCCAACACCCGTTCGCACGCGCCGCAAGTGCCCGTGGTGGTGCGCACGCAGGACGACGCCCACCTCGACAAGCTGCAGGACGCTGGCGCCACCGAAGTGGTGCCCGAGGCCATTGAAGGGTCCCTGATGCTGGCCAGCCACGCGCTGGCGCTGGTGGGCGTGCCCATGCGGCGTGTGCTGCGCGTGGTGCAGGACCAGCGCGATGCCCGCTACAACATGCTGCGCGGGTACTTCCATGGGGCGGATGACGACACCCCGAACGAACGCGACCAGGAGCGCATGAGCACCGTGAGCCTGCCTCCGGGAGCCAGGGCATTGGGCAGCCCGCTGGGCGATCTGGCCTTGACAGCGGTGGGGGTGCGCGTGGTCAACCTGCGACGCGCCAATGGTCACCAAGCTGCGGCAGCAGACGACGCCGTGCTGCAAGAGGGCGACACCCTGGTGCTGTCGGGCCACCCGACTGCCTTGGCGTTGGCCGAAGACAAGCTGCTGCGCGGCTAGCACGGCTCGCCCGCCCCGGCGCTGCCTGCCAGCGGGGGGGCGGAGATTTGGATGAAATTGGCCTGTAGCGCTTATGCAGTAAGCGCAAGCAGCTATGATTTTAATAGCGACTAAAGCTGATCTGCTGGCACCGGCCTGCCAAACAGGTAGCCCTGAAACTGGTGGCAGCCGTTGCGCAGCAAGAACTCGCGCTGGCCTTCGGTTTCCACCCCTTCGGCCACCACATCCAGCCCCAGGCTCTGGGCCAGGGTGACGATGGTGCAGGCGATGGCGGCGTCGTTCGGGTCGGTGAGCACGTCGCGCACAAAGCTCTGGTCGATCTTGAGCTGATCGAGCGGCAGCCGCTTGAGGTAGCTCAGCGACGAGTAGCCGGTACCAAAGTCGTCCAGCGAGAAGCCCACGCCCTGCTCGCGCAGGGCGCGCATCTTGGCAATGCCGTCTTCCACGTCCTGCAGCAGCAGGCTTTCCGTCAGCTCGATCTTGAGCTGGTGCGCGTTGGCGCCGCTTTCCCGCAGCGCGTCCAACACCCGCTTCACGAAATCGGGGTGGCGAAACTCCTGTGCGCTGACGTTCACGGCCACTGTCCAGTCGCAAGTGTCCGGCTGCTGGCTCCACTGCGCCAGCTGGGTGCAGGCCATGCGCAGCACCTGCTGGCCCAGCGGCAGGATCAGGCCCGTTTGTTCGGCCAGCGGAATGAATTCGCCCGGCGACACCATGCCGCGCTGGGGGTGGTGCCAGCGCACCAGGGCTTCCACGCCCATGCGGTGGCCGGCGGCGTTCACCACGGGCTGGTAGTGCAACAGAAACTCGTTGCGCTCAATGCCCAGACGGATATCGCCTTCCATGGCCGAGCGTGCCGATGCCGCCGCCTGCATGGCCGGGTCAAAAAAGCACAAGGTGTTGCGGCCCTGGGCTTTGGCCTGGTACATGGCCAAATCCGCGCGCTTGAGCAGTTCATGCACCGACTGGTCCTGGTTGCGAAACAGCGTGATGCCGATGCTGGGCGTGCTGTACAGCACGGCGTCCTCCAGCGTGTAGGGCCGGCTCAGCTCCTGCAGCACTTTTTGCGCGACCAGTTCGGCTTCTCCCGCCGCTTCGGCGGGCCCCGGCTGCAGCCCTTGCAGAACCAGCACAAATTCGTCGCCGCCCAGGCGGGCCACCGTGTCGCTGGCCCGCACACTGGCGGTGATGCGCTGGGCCACCAGGGTCAGCAGCCGGTCACCCCATTCGTGACCCAGGGTGTCGTTGATGCCCTTGAAGTTGTCCAGGTCCAGAAACAGCAAGGCCCCGTGAGTGCCTTCGCGGGCACTTTGGGTGACGGCGCGCTCCAGGCGATCCATCAGCAGGCGCCGGTTGGGCAGCCCGGTAAGCTCGTCGTAGAACGCCAGGCGCTGGATCTCGGCTTCGGCCCGCTTTTGCGCCGTGATGTCGCGCCCGATGCCCCGGTAGCCCGCAAACTGGCCTTGCTTGTCAAAGATGGGCTCTCCGCTGACGGACACCCACATCCACTCGCCAGAGGGCTTGCGGCGCTGGATCTCAAAGTTGTGGAACACCTCGTGGGCCTGCAGCTGGGCACGGTGTTCCCGCCATAGCTTGTCATCCACAAAGGTGTTGTCCAGCTCCCAGAGGGTGCGGCCGTAGAAGGAGTCGTCCTGGATGCCCACCTGGTTGCTGGAGCGCCCGTCCAGCCGCACAAAGCGCAGTTGCTCGTCCTGCTCCCAATACCAGTCGGAGGACAGGTGAGTCAGGCTGCGCCAGCGCGCTTCACTTTGGCGCAGGGCCTCCAGGGTGCCCACGTAATCGGTCACGTCGGTGAACGTGCGTACCAGGCCGCCGTCGGGCATGGTGCGGGTGCGCACTTCCAGGGACCGCCCCTTGCTCGTGCGGCGCACATAGGTGTCGGGCACCGTCTGGCCGCGCCCTTTCACCGCGTAGTCGGCTTGCACGTAGGCCCGCGCGCCGGCTTCTATCAGCTCAAAGCCCTGGCCAAAGTCGCCACGCTCGGTTTGAAAGCGCACGATGTCTTCATGCGTGGGCTCGGTGGCCATGAACTCGCGGGGCAGCTCCAGCAGTTCCAGGTAGCGCTGGTTGAACACGCGGATCTTGCCGTCGGCATCCACCTTCACGATGCCCTGCGGGACGCTGGCCAGCGTGGCTTCCAGGGCGTTGGTTTTTTCACCCAGCAGCGCGCTGGTGCGCACCAGCTGGGCGTCCACCTGGCGCCGGTCTTCTTCCGCCCGGCGCGCCATTTCCAGCTGGCCCACGGTGCTGAGCAGCGGCTGCAGGAACTGGATGTCCGCACTGCCGTAGCCGCTGTGGCTGTTGGCCAGCACCACCACCGCCACCAGCTCCTGCGCGGCATGAATGGGCAGCGCCATGCAAGCCCCCAGCGGCGGCAGTCCGGCGGGCAGCGGCTGGCAACTGGCGTCGGCGTCTTTCAGAATCAAGGGCTGTTCGTGTTTCAGCACCTGCCCGACCAGTGGGGTGGTGTTGTCAAAAACCCGTGCCTCCTGAAGGCGGCGCACGGTCTGCATGCGCGTGGCCTCATCCCGGCGGATGTCCGTCATGGCGTGCAAGTGCAGCGTGGGCGAGCCACCGGGCGTGTGCTGTACGTGGCCCACCATGCCAAAGCTGCTGCGGGTCAGCTCCATCAGCTCGTCGAGCAGGGCATCGAAAGCAGCTTCGGGCTTGGCACTGGCAATGAACACCGCCTGCGCCCGCGAGATGGCCTGTAGCAAGCGGTGCTGGCGGGTGAGCATGGCCTCGGCGGACCGCCGCGCGCGGGCGCTGGTACTGCGTTCCAGCACGGCCTCAATCTGCGCAGGCAGCGCCAGCAGGTAGTTGGAATCGGGGTCTTGCACCGCAAAGTCGGCAAACCCATGGCGCATGGCATGTGCCGCATGGCCTTCCAGCCCCGGCCGCACCAGCACCAGGGCGGGAATGCCCTGCAGCACCTCCAGCACATCAAAGGCGGTGCCGTCTTGAAGCTGGTGACGGCAGATCACGATGTCCACGCCGCCCTGGCGCACACGCTGCAGCCCCGCCTCCACGCTGGTGGCCACATCCACCTGCCAGCCCAGCCAGGGGTCGGCCAAGGCCGATACCACCACCTGCGCATGGGAGGCGTTGTTGTCAATGAGAAGGACGCAGATAGGCATGGCGATACAAGGTTACCGACCCAACTGCAAGAGCCGTACCCGGTCGCATGCCGCAGCCGTTACCGAAGGGGGCCAGGGACAGGGCCCGGGGTACAAGTACGTTGGCTTCATTGCAGTTCTGTGCGTGCGGGGGCGAACCAGAGTGGCTCGCTTGCCATTGTGCAGAGAAGTCGCCCAAGGCGCACACAATTTGGAACAATATCGGGCTTGGCGTTGTTCTACTGTGCAGTGTGCGCGGGGCAGCGCCGCCTGGGAACCCGTGTTTTCGCGCCCCCAGGGCTTTTCCCCCTGTGGGGGCTTCGCCCCTTTGGGGTGTTTTTTTTGCCGCAATGCGCTTGCTTCAGGCGCGCGGCCTCATGCCATGCAGTCGTTCAGCGTCAACCAATACCTTCGTCAACACATCCGCACCGTGCCCGACTGGCCCGCGCCCGGTGTGCAGTTCCGAGACATCACGCCCCTGCTGCAGGACCCCAAGGTGTTCCGCGTGCTGATCGACGCCTTTGTGCACCGCTACATGGACAAGGCCCTGCGCCCCGACGTGGTGGCCGGGCTGGATGCGCGTGGCTTCATTCTGGGCGCCGTGGTGGCCTATGAGCTGAACGTGGGCTTTGTGCCCATCCGCAAAAAGGGCAAGCTGCCCTTCACCACCGTGGAAGAGACCTACGAGCTGGAATACGGCAGCGCCACCGTGGAGCTGCACACCGATGCCGTGAAACCCGGCGACCGCGTGCTGCTGATTGACGACCTGATCGCCACCGGCGGCACCATGATGGCCGGGCGCCGCCTGCTGGAAAAGCTGGGCGCCACCGTCACCGAGGGCGCGGCGATTGTCGATCTGCCCGAGCTGGGGGGCTCGGCCCGGCTGAAAGAGTCTGGCTTGCCGCTGTTTACGTTGGTGGACTTTGCCGGTCATTGATGCTTGCTACCGCGTGCATCTAGCCGCCTTCGGGCGGCTTTTTCGTTTATTGCGCGCGAATACCATTTTTGCAAAACCCTGCGTTTTGACTTTGATGGTAAGAATTCGTAGACTTTCCCCGTGTTTCACTACCTGCCACGCAGGTGTTCAACCCTTGAGTGAAGTGCCGCCGGGAGTCGTGCTTGCGACTCTGTATTGCCAACGCATTGGCAATGGCAGCACCCGGAGCGGGCATGCGTCCGCTCCACCCATGTCGAGCGAGCTGGTCTCGCGCAGCGGCCCGTCCGCTACTCGACCCTTGCGCACGTCTGCCGCGTGCCATCCGGGTCGGTCTCTGTAAATCCCACGTTTTTCGTGCCGTTGGGCGCGCCGCATGGCGCTGCCAGGCTGCTGCATCGCCAAAGCGTGGGCTTGTCGCCCTTCTCGGACCTTGCGCTCGTGCGGGGCGGCTTGTGTCGTTCAACCGGGAGGAGGAAGTCCATGGCAAAACAAATTGTGATTGACCACGTGTTCAAGGTCTTTGGAGACGATCCACAAGAGGCCCTGGCGCTGGTTCGCCAAGGCCTGAGCAAGCAGGAGGTCCTGGCCCGCACGGGGCAGTCCATCGGGGTGTTTGACGCCCACCTGTCGATCGAGGCGGGCGAGATTTTTGTGGTCATGGGGCTGTCGGGCTCTGGCAAATCCACCCTGGTGCGGCTGCTGAATTTGCTGATTGAGCCCAGCGCCGGCCGCATCCTGGTGGACGGGGTGGACATCGCTCAGCTGCCCGACGCGCAACTGCGAGCGCTGCGCCGCAAAGACATCAGCATGGTGTTCCAGTCGTTTGCCCTGATGCCCCACATGACGGTGCTGGACAACACGGCCCTGGGCCTGGAGCTGGCGGGCGTGGATCCCGCCCAGCGCCAGGCACAAGCGGCCCAGGCGCTGGAGCAGGTGGGCCTGGCCGGGTGGGGCGACAGCTACCCGGACGAACTCTCCGGCGGGATGCAGCAGCGCGTGGGGCTGGCCAGGGCGCTGGCATCGGACCCCTCGATCCTGCTGATGGATGAAGCGTTTTCGGCGCTGGACCCCATCATCCGCACCGAAATGCAGTCGGAGCTGCTGCGCCTGCAAAAGGTGCGGCGGCGCACCATCGTCTTCATCTCGCACGACCTGGACGAGGCCATGCGCATCGGCGACCGCATCGCCATCATGAAAGACGGGCAGGTGGTGCAAGTGGGTACGCCCGACGACATTCTGCGCAACCCCGCCAACGACTATGTGCGCAGTTTCATCCGCGGTGTGGACGCGGCTGCCGTGTTCAAGGCTTCCGACATCGCCCGAAAGCCCCTCACCGTGGTGGCCGAGCATGCTGACCGGGGCTCGCGCGCGGCGTTGAAGATGCTGCAGGACCAAGACCGCGAATACGCGTATGTGGTCAGCCCCGCGCAGCAGTTCCTGGGGGTGGTGTCGGCAGAGTCCTTGCGCTCGGCATTGGCAGGGCACCAGGGGCCATTGGGCCTGGCACATGCCTACCTGCCAGCGGTGCAGCCCATCGTGGCGGACGAACCCGTCAGCGAGCTGTTTGGCCGCGTCGCCAGTGCGCCCTTCGCGATGCCCGTGGTGCAGCCGGACGGCCGCTTTGGTGGCGCCATCAGCAAGACCACCTTGCTCAAGTTTCTGGACCGGGACACCCCGCCGGTGCCGCCTTCGCAGCCTGCATTGGCATCAGCGCAGATGCACTGATCTGCCCCAAGCCGCCCTGCCATTCCAGAATTTGAAAGACCCTGAACCATGTCCGATCTGACCGTTGAAAAGAATCCTTACGACGCGCCCCCCTCTCAAACGCCCATGACCGCAGAGGCCGCGCTGCCGCAACCCGGCCAGGCGGCCCAGGCGGCAGACAACCCGTGGGCCACCCCCGATACCGCCAGCACGGCCGCGCCTGACAACCCTTGGGGCGACACCGTCGCCACCCCGGATGCCGGGGGCGACTGGATGGGGGCCGCCCCCACCGCACCCCTGGACGCGACCACGGGCGTGGACGGCGCCGACCCTGGGTTTGCGCTGCACCAGCTGTGGGACGGCAGCTTGCCGGTGGAGTCCTGGATCAACCAGGGGCTGGACTGGGTGGTGACGAATTTCCGTCCTTTCTTCCAAGCGGTGCGAGGGCCCATCGATGGCGTGCTCACCCAGATGGAGGGCTTGCTGCAAAGCGTGCCGCCGCTGTGGATGGTGGCCATTTTGAGTCTGCTGGCCTGGCAGTGCGCGGGCCGTGGTGTGGCCATCGGTGCCGCAGTGTCCTTGCTGCTGGTGGCCATGCTGGGCATCTGGCCCGAGGCCATGGTCACGCTCTCTCTGGTGCTGACCTCGCTGGCGTTTTGTCTGGCCATCGGTTTGCCGCTGGGCATCCTGCTGGCGCGCAGCGACCGCGCGCAGCGCTGGATGCGCCCGTTCCTGGACGCCATGCAAACCACGCCCGCCTTTGTCTATCTGGTCCCTGTCGTGATGCTGTTTGGCATCGGCAATGTGCCGGGGGTGGTGGTCACCATCGTGTTCGCGCTGCCTCCGCTGGTGCGGCTGACCAACCTGGGCATTCGCCAGGTGCGCCCCGACCTGATTGAAGCGGCCCGCGCCTATGGCGCTTCGCCCTGGCAAATGCTGGTCAAGGTGCAGCTGCCGCTGGCCATGCCTTCCATCATGGCGGGCATCAACCAGTCGCTGATGCTGTCGTTGTCCATGGTGGTCATCGCTTCCATGATCGCCGTGGGTGGCTTGGGTCAGATGGTGCTGCGCGGCATCGGGCGCCTGGACATGGGGCTGGCCACGGTGGGCGGCCTGGGCATTGTGTTGCTGGCCATCACCCTCGACCGCGTTACCCAGGCCATGGGCCAGGCACGCCGTGGCACGCGCCACTGGTGGCAAGCCGGCCCGGTGGGCCTGGTGGTCAGGCTGTTGGCAAGCCTGCGCGCAGCGCCTGCCGAGCGCGTGGCACATGCGCCAGCAGACACCGCAGGCAGCGCCCCGCTGCCCGCTGCCCACGCTACGGCCTGACGCGAGCGCGTCCACCTGCACATCTATCTGCGCGTTCCCCGCGCTCATCTTTTGATCGTTGCGAACCCGCTGTGGTGGCGGGCGCGCAGGTCTATTGCATTCAAACCACTGTGAAGGAGCACATTCATGCACAACCCAAACTTGATTTCAGGCGTTTCTCTGCGGGCGCGTCAGCACATCGCCAAGGCGCTGGCGGTCGGAGCGTTGTCGTTCGTGGCTGCCAGCGCCGTACAGGCCGATGCGACCTTGCCCGGCAAGGGCACCACCGTTCAGCCCATTCAAAGCTCGATTGCGGAAGAAGCGTTTCAGACCATTCTGGTCTCCAAGGCGTTGGAGAAGCTGGGCTACACCGTCAAAGCGCCTCAGGAAACCGAGTACGCCACCGGCCATCTGGCGCTGGCCAACGGCGACGCCACCTTCATGGCCACCCATTGGGACCCGCTGCACGCTGACTTCTATCGCAACGCGGGCGGCGACGACAAGCTGTGGCGGCAGGGCACCTATGTGCGCAATTCCTTGCAGGGCTACCTGATCGACAAGAAGACGGCCGACCAGTACAAGATCACCCACATCTCGCAACTGTCGGACCCGGCCTTGGCCAAGCTGTTTGACACCAATGGCGACGGCAAGGCCGACTTGACCGGTTGCAACCCCGGCTGGGGCTGCGAGCTGGTCATCGAGCACCAACTCACGGCCTATAAGCTGCGTGGCACCGTCACACACAACCAGGGCAGCTACGCCGCGCTGATTGCCGACACGATCGCGCGCTACAAGCAAGGCAAGCCCATCCTGTACTACACCTGGACGCCCTACTGGGTCAGCGGTGTGCTGCAGCCTGGCAAGGACGTGGTCTGGCTGCAGGTGCCGCACTCATCGCTGCCCGGCGAGCAGGCCAAGCTCAGCACCAAACTGCCAGACGGCAAGGACTTTGGCTTCACGGTCAACACCCAGCGTATTGTGGCCAACAAGGCGTTTGCGCAGAAGAACCCTGCGGCCGCCAAGCTCTTTGAGGTCATGCAACTGCCGGTGTCGGATGTCAATGCGCAGAACCTGCGCATGCGCGATGGCGAAAACAAGCCCCAAGACATCGAGCGCCATGTGAATGGCTGGATCAAAGCCCACCAAAAGACCTTTGATGGGTGGGTGGCGCAGGCGCTGGCGGCGGCGCGTTAACGCAGACGCAGTCAGGCGCCGCAGCGCGCCTGCTCGGCCAGCCGCTGCGTGAGCCAGCCTGCAAAGTCATCCCAGTGGGTGTGTGTCATGGTGGTGCTCCGCTGTGGTCAGGCGACCGCCGGGCCGGCTTGCGCCATCGGCGCGTTCTGTTTGCGTGCCCAGGCCTTCTCATGGAAGAAGAAGGCCACCGCCTGCACCGTGGGCTCCAGCAAGCTCAGGGTGAGCGACGCGAGCAAATTGCCCGTCACGGCGTAAGCCACCATGGCAGCCACGCAGATGTGGATGACGTAGTAGCTGGCCGTCTTCAAGAGCATGGTTTTGTTCTGATGGGCGATGCGGCGAATGTGGGACATGGCGGGCTCCTCAATCGGTGGTGGTGCCGGGTGAGCGGCTTGGGTTCAAATGGTAGGCATTCTCAATAGTAATAGCCAATCAAAAAGTTATAATCTGAAGATAGAAGCTATGTATGGGGCGTCTGGCCGCGTGGGCCTGCGCCTGCCATGTGCCCCTGTTCCCCCTTGGGAGGCAACACCTCTGTTGCTATGATGGTCGGCCTTACAACAGCGATCACGCAAGGGAGAAGACATGGCCCTGATGGACTTCATCAAGAAGCAGTTCATTGACGTCATCCAGTGGACGGAAGACAGCGACGGCACGCTGGCCTGGCGCTTCCCCATGGCGGGCATGGAAATCCAGAACGGCGGCACGCTGGTGGTGCGCGAGTCGCAAATGGCCGTGTTCGTGAATGAGGGCAAGGTGGCCGACGTGTTTGGCCCCGGCACCTACAAGCTCACCACGCAGACGCTGCCGGTACTGACCTATCTGAAGAACTGGGACAAGCTCTTCGAGTCCCCCTTCAAGAGCGACGTGTACTTCTTTAGCACGCGCCAGCAGATCGACCAGAAGTGGGGCACCCCTCAGCCCATCACCATCCGCGACAAAGACTTTGGTGCGGTGCGCCTGCGCGCCTTCGGCAACTACGCCTTCCGCATTGCCGACCCCAAGCTGTTCCACACCGAAATCTCCGGCACCCGCGAGTCCTACACCGTGGCCGAGGTGGACGGGCAGCTGCGCGGCCTGGTGCTGCAAAACATCAGCAACGCCATCGCCAGCAGCGGCCTGCCGTTCCTGGACCTGGCCGCCAACCAGATCGCCTTTGCCAACGCCCTGGCGCAAGAACTGCAACCGGCCTTTGCCAAGATCGGGCTGCTGCTCGAAGCCATGACGGTGCAAAACGTCTCGCTGCCCGAGGAGCTGCAAAAGATCCTCGACCAGAAGATCGGCATGGGCATGGTCGGCAACGACATGGGCAAGTTCATGCAGTACCAGACGGCGCAGGCCATTCCCAAGTTCGCCGAAGGCGCGGGCAATGGCGGCGGCGTGGCGGGTGATGCCATGGGCTTGGGCGCGGGCGTTGCCCTGGGCCAGGTGCTGGCGCAAAACCTGCAGCAAGGCCTGCAGGGCGGCGCTGCCCAGGCGGCCCCCGCTGCAGCGGCCCCGGTGGGCGTGCGGCCCGACGAAGTCATGGCAACGCTGGAGAAGCTGGCCGACCTCAAGGCCAAGGGCATCCTCACCCAGGAAGAGTTCGACACCAAGAAGGCAGAGCTGCTGAAGAAGCTGGTCTGACCGGATCTTGATTGCTATTGAATCAATAGCTACTAGCGCTTGATGCATAAGGGCTGGAGGCATATTTTGCCTTCAGCCCTTGTTCGCAAGTGAAGCCTTCTTGCCCACTGCCTTCCCATGGCCACAGACCCCACCCAGCGCGCCTACCGCGCACCCTGCCCCGGCTGTGGCGCGCCGGTGGAATTCAAAAGCGCCCAGTCCACCCATGCCGTGTGCGGCTACTGCCAAAGCACGGTGGTGCGCAGCGGCGACGTGCTCACGCGCCTGGGCAAGATGGCCGAGCTGTTCGACGACCACAGCCCGCTGCAGCTTTTTGCCAGTGGGCGCATCACCCTCGATGGCAAAGAGCAGCCCTTCACCCTGATCGGCCGCCTGCAGTTCAAAAGCGACGCAGGCGTGTGGACGGAGTGGGTGGCCTTTCTGGAAGACGGCAGCACCGCCAGCCTGGGGGAAGACAACGGCGCCTACGTCTTCACCCGCAAGATCGACCCCGGCCGCGAGCTGCCCGAAGCCAGCCGCTTTCGCCTGGGGGCCACCACCGCCATCAACGGCAAGAGCTACAGCGTTGCCTACAGCGGCAGTGCGCAACTGGTGTCGGCCCAGGGCGAACTGCCCCAACTGCCGCCGCTGGGCCAACCGTTTGACATGGTGGAGCTGCGCGGCGCCGATGGCGAGGTGCTCAGCATCGACTACGGCCATACCCCGCCCAGCGTGGAGCGGGGGCGCTCGGTGCTGCTGGAAGACCTCAAGCTGCAGGGCCTCAAAGACGAATCGGCCAAGGAAGAAAAAGGCCGGCAGTTCAACTGCCCGCATTGCGGCGCACCGGTGCAGGTGCAGCTGTCCACCACCAAAAGCCTCACCTGCGGCTCGTGCAACAGCCTGATTGATCTGAACAGCGGCGTGGGCGGCGAGTTGCGCGCCGCCGTGCAAGACGAGCCCGTGCAGCCCCTCATCCCCCTGGGCAGCAAGGGCCAGTTGCAGGGCGTGCACTGGCAGGTGGTGGGCTTCCAGCACCGCATGGGCGTGGAGCCTGGCGACGACGAGCACTTTGGCTGGAGCGAGTACCTGCTCTACAACCAGAAGCGTGGCTTTGCCTTCCTGGTCGATTCCGAAGAAGGCTGGAGCATGGTGCGCCCCACCACCGGCGCGCCCCAGCTCTCGTCCAACGGGCGCACCGCCACGTACATGGGCACCAAGTACGAGCTCAAATACAGCTACGAGGCCGAAACCACCTACGTGCTGGGCGAGTTCTACTGGCAGGTGAGCCGGGGGCAGAAGACCAGCAACCGCGACTTTGGCAGCAGCAAGGGCGTGCTCTCGCTGGAGCAAAGCGCCAACGAAATCACCTGGTCGTCGGGCGACAAGCTCAGCAGCGACACGGTGGCCAAGGCTTTCAAGCTCGATGACAAGAAAGACGTGCTGCAGCGCGACGACCCCGGCCCCTTCGTGGCCAAGTCGGGCATGGGCTGCGGCACCATCATCCTGATCGCAGTGGTCATCATCTTCCTGCTCATCATCCTCAGCCGCTGCTCCAGTTGCGACCCGCGGGTGGAGAACTGCTCGTCCAGTTCCAGCTACCGCAGCTCGGGTGGCTCGTACGGCGGCTACTCCTCGGGTGGCGGCCACAAGTGACATCGCAATGACATCGAAACAACCCGAATTTCACCGGAGAACCGCATGACCAAATTCGAATGGCTTCACCCCCTGTCCATCGGCGGCACATTGCTCTATGCCCTGATGGGCATCATCATCTTCTGGGCGGCCTTCATCATCATCGACAAGATCACGCCCTACGACCTGTGGCGCGAGATTGTGGAAAAGCAGAACAAGGCCCTGGGCATGGTCGTGGCTGCGATGTGCCTGGGCATCAGCATCATCGTGGCGGCGGCCATTCATTGACGCTGTTTACGTCTGGCACTGCTTGGCGGGCAGCCCAGCAGTGCCGCCTTGGCGTGTAAAAATCCGAGCCCTTGGCCCCCCGGGGCCTGCCTCTCTGAGACCCACCCCGCATGCCCACCCTTGACTGGCTCCACCGCGCAGCCGCTTTCTCTGTTGCCGACCAAGTGCCCTACCGCCTGCTGGAGACCGTGTCGCACCACGGCAGCAGCAGCCCTGACAAGAGCACCGACAACCTGCTCATCCACGGCGACAACCTCGAAGCCCTCAAGGCCCTCATGCCCTTCTACCGGGGCCGCATCAAGTGCATCTTTATCGACCCGCCCTACAACACCCAAAGCGCGTTTGAGCACTACGACGACAAGCTGGAACACAGCCAGTGGCTCAGCATGATGCTGCCCCGGCTGGAGCTGCTGCGGGACTTGCTGAGTGAGGACGGGTCGATCTGGGTGACCATTGACGACAACGAGGCGCACTACCTCAAGGTGTTGATGGATGAGGTGTTTGGGCGGGGGAATTTTGTGGCCACCATGGTGTGGGAAAAGAGAACTACTCGTGAAAACAGGAGGGTGTTTTCTTTCAATCACGACTTCGTTCTGGTCTACGGAAAAAGCAAAGCAGCCTTTGAGGCCACTAGGAACCCGCTGCCTCTAAGTGATGAGGTACTGAGTCGCTACAAGAATCCTGATAACGACCCGCGCGGACCTTGGCAGTCAATTTCTGCAAATGCGCAAGCTGGGCATGCAACTGCTTCGCAGTTCTACACACTGGTTGCGCCGAACAGCAAAGCGCATGAACCACCCCGAGGAACATGTTGGAGGTACAACAAGGAAAAGATGCAGCAAGAAATTGCTGCGGGAAACATTTGGTTTGGTAAAGACGGCAATGGAGTTCCGCGAATAAAGAAGTTCTTAAAAGCAGGAGAAGAAGGCGGACTCACGCCTGAAACCATTTGGAAAGCCGATGCGGTAGGAACGAATGATGAAGCGAAGAAAGGCATCATGGAGTTGCTGCATGACGTTGCAGTCTTCGGCACCCCCAAGCCCGAACGCCTGATCCAACGCATCCTCCACATCGCCACCAACCCCGGCGACCTCGTCCTCGACAGCTTCCTAGGCTCCGGCACCACCGCCGCCGTGGCGCACAAGATGGGTCGGCGCTGGATCGGCATCGAGATGGGCGATCACGCCCTCACCCACTGCCTGCCGCGCCTGCAAAAGGTGGTGGCGGGCGAGCAGGGTGGCATCAGCGCGGCGGTGGGCTGGGGCCAGAGCAAGGACGGCCAGCCGTTTGACGGCGGCGGCTTTCGCCTGGCGCGGCTGGGGGCGCCGGTGTTTGGGGCCGACGGCAGCATTGACCCCGGCGTGCGCTTTGCCACGCTGGCGGCCTACATCTGGCAGCAGGAAACGGCCACCGCGTGGGACGCAGCGCGGGGCACACCCGGCACGCCGTACCTGGGCACACACTCTGTTTTTGATAGCTACTCACGCTTGATGGACGGGCGCCAGGGGCCAATTTCGCTTGAAACTTCGGGCGGCGATGGAGAAGCAGGAACCGCGCCCACCACCGAGCCCCCAGCCCCCACCCTGCGCAGCCGCACGGCCTACTACCTGCTGTTCAACGGCATCCTGGGCGACAAGCGCCCGGCGGGCGGCAATGTGCTCACGCACGCGGTGTTGCAGTCCTTGCTGCAACTGCACGCCGCCACGCCCCACCCCGACGCGCTGCTGGTGGTCTACGGCGAGGCCTGCCGCCTGGGCGCCGCCCGGCTGGCGCAGGCCAACGTGGTGTTCAAGCACATTCCGTATGACGTGAAGGCGCGGTGAGTGATGACCGAGCCCTACACCATGACTGCCCGTGAACTGCAGGCCTGGCTGCGTGCGGGGTTTCCCAAAGAGAACGAGCGCTACGAGTGGAAGGAGTGGCGCAGCCTCAAGTCGAATATTTCGGGCCGCAAGGGAGAGGATCTGGTGTCGTACGTTTCGGCACTGGCCAATATGGACGGCGGCTGCATCGTCATTGGGGTGCAAGACGGCACTTTGGCGGTGACGGGTATTCAGGAGTTTGCGGACTACACGGCGGACAACGTGGTGCACCGCGTGCTGGGCAAAACGCCGGGCCTGCCGTCAATGGGGCTGCGGGTGCAGGAGCTGCGCGCCAGCGACACGGGTGCGGTGGTGTGGCTGGTGCACGTGCCGCGCCACGCCCCGCGCGAGCTGGTGCTGGCGCACGACCAAGCCTGGCAGCGCGATGGCGATAGCCTGACGGGCCTGCGCGAAGACCGGCGCCGGGCGATCTTGCTGGAGCCTCTGGCGGGCGAGGACTGGAGTGCGGTGCTGGTGCCGCAGGCGACGCTGGAGGATTTGGATGTTGCCGCGATTGCCAAGGCACGCGAGAAATATGCGGAAAGGCACCAGCGTGAACCTTGGGCCGACCAGATACCGCACTGGAGCGCAGAGAAGCTGCTCGACAAGATTGGCCTGACCCTCCATGGCCGCATCACGCGCGCCTGCATGTTGCTGTTGGGCAATCCTGAGAGCGCCAGCGCATTTCTATCGCCCCATCCGGCAGAAATCACCTGGAAGGTAGCGGCGGAGCGTGTGGCCGAGCATTTTCATCCCCCGTTTTTGTTGACCACCACCGACGTGGCGCTGCGGATACGCAACCCCAACATCAAACTATTTCCGGCCAATGAGTTGCTGGCGGTCACCCTGCCTCGCTATGACACTAACAAAGTGCTGCTGGAGGGCCTGCACAACTGCCTGGCACATCAGGACTATGCGCAGTGCGGGCGCATCGTGGTGGAAGAGTCCGCCGGGTTGGTTCGGATGATTAACCTGGGTGGTTTTTTTGATGGCCAGCCCGAGGACTACGCCAGTGGAACACGCACCCCAGGGCGCTACCGCAATGACCGGCTAGCCAAGGCCATGGCCGAGGTGGGCATGATCGACAAGGTGGGCTTTGGCATCCATGACATGGTGCAGGCGCAGCGGCGGCGGTTTTTGCCGTTGCCCGATTACGAGGGTTCATCGCTCCTGCGCACCGTTTTTAATATTTATGGGCAGGAAATTGATGAGAACTACAGCCATTGGCTGATGGAGCGAACCGATCTCCCGATCGAGCACGTGCTTTGGCTGGACAGGTTGCAAAAGAAGCTAAGGCTTGATGCCGCACAAGTGGCCGAGTTGCGCCGCGCGGGGTTGATTGAGGGCCGCAGCCCAAAGCTGCACATTTCAGCGCAGATGGCTGTGGCCACTGAGCAGGAGGTGGCGTACCTCAATCACAAGGGACTCGATTCCAAGCACTACAAGGGCTTGGTACTGGGACTGTTGGCGTTGGGGCCACAACCCAGAGCCAAGATCAATGCCATGTTGTTGCCCAAATTACCCGCCGCCATCGCGCTAAGCAGCCAGAAGACGTTCATCAAAAATCTTCTGCAAGACATGGTGCGTGAGCAGTTGATAGAAAACGCTGGCGGCGCCACGCAAGCGGCGCTTTGGCGGCTAAAGCGATGAGAGGCATTGGCTCGCGCCGATTGGATAGTCGCCAATCCAAGCACGGCGTTTATCCAATCCCTAAGCCAATCCATTCAAAAAACACTATATATGTCAACAGCTTACATTGGATAGATAGAGCTTTCTTTTGCGCATTTCTATCCAATCGTCGATTGTCATGACCGCCCTCACCCTCAAGTCCTACCAGCAATCGGCCCTGGACGCCCTGGCCACCTATGCCCGCGCCGCACGCATCCAGGGCCCGGCAGCGGCCTTTGCCCAGCACGCGGGCCGCGCCTACAACGCCGATGCCTTTGGCCCCGATGTGCCCTGCGTGTGCCTGCGCATCCCCACCGGCGGGGGCAAGACGGTGCTGGCCGCGCACGCGGTGCCGCTGCTGGCCACCGAATGGCGCGGCACCGATGCGCCCGTGGCCGTGTGGCTGGTGCCCAGCGACACCATCCGCACCCAGACCCTCAAGGCGCTGCAAACCAGCGGCCACCCCTACCGCGAGGCACTGGAGGCGGTGTATGGCCTGGGCTTGCGCGTGTGCTCGCTGGACGATGTGGCCCAGGTGCCCGCGCCGCAGTGGGGGCGGCAGGCCGTGGTGATTGTGGTGGCCACCATCCAGAGCTTTCGCATCGACGACGCGGGGCAGCGCAATGTGTACAGCTTTACCGAGGCGTTTGAGCCGCACTTCAAATACGCGCTGGCGCAGGGCAAGGGCGCTGAGGGCGGGCGCGACCTGGCCTGCCTGCACGCGCTGCCCGACGCGGTGGTGACGCCCGAGGACGTGGCGCAAGACCCCACCGGCATCCTGGCCGGCTTTGTGGGCCAGCCGCGCTGGAGCCTGGCCAACTGGCTGGCGCTGCACCGGCCCATCGTCATCGTGGACGAGGCGCACAACACCAAGACGGACAAGAGCTTTACGGCGCTGCAGCGGCTGAACCCCTCGTGCATTCTGGAGCTCACGGCCACGCCGATTGAGGCGCGCACCAATGTGCTCTACCACGTGAGCGCGCAAGAGCTGGCGGCCGAGAACATGATCAAGTTGCCCATTGTGCTGGCCGAGCACCCCGAGGGCTGGCCCGCCGCCGTGTTTGGCGCGGTGCAGACGCAGCGCAAGCTGGAAGCCGAGGCACTGAAGGACGAGGCCGAGGGCCACGGCTATGTGCGGCCCATCGTGCTGTTTCAGGCGCAGAACGTGGGCGACGAGATGCCGCCCGAGAAACTGCGCAGCTACCTCATCAATGAACTGAAGCTGCCTGAGGCGCAGGTGGTAGTGGCCACCGGCACCACGCGCGGGCTGGAAGACCTGGACCTGGCGGCGCGCGATTGCCCGGTGCGCTTCATCATCACCGTGCAGGCCCTGCGCGAGGGCTGGGACTGCCCCTTTGCCTACGTGCTGTGCAGCCTGCAAAAGCTGACCAGCGCCACGGCCGTGGAGCAACTGCTGGGCCGTGTGCTGCGCATGCCGTATGCCCAGCGGCGCGGGCGCGAGGCACTGAACCGGGCCTATGCCCATGTGTGCGCGGCAGAGTTTTCGGCCGCCGCCCACGCGCTGGCCGACCGGCTGATCCACCACATGGGCTTTGAGGCGCTGGATGTGGCGTCGATGATTGCCCAGCCCGCCACGCTGCCGCTGTTTGGCGGTGATGATTTGGAGTCAAATGTGCCGCCAGCGCTTGTACATCAAGCGCTAATAGCTACTAATTTTGAAGCACTGCAGGCCACACCCGAGCTGCTGGCGCTGCCCGGCGTGCAGGTCAAGACCATTGCCGGGGCGCAGCAGGTGGTGGTGGCCGGGCACATTGGTGCAGACACTGAGGCGCTGATGCTGGCGCAGGTGCGCGGCCCCAAAAAGCAGGAACAACTGCGCGAGCAGGTGGCCCAGCACAACGCGCTGGTGGCTGCGCAGCTGGCGCCCGCCGCGCGCGGTGTGCCGTTTGCGCCGCTGCCCACGCTGGCCTACCGCGAAGATGCCCAGGCCCCTTTGTGGCCGCTGGAGCGCGAGGCCGTGCTCGAAGCGGTGGAGCTGGACTTGCTCACGCCGCAGGCAGTGCAGCTGCCGGGCTTTCATGTGGCGCAAGAGTCTGATGTGTTCGAGATCAGCCTGAGCGCCGAGGCCCGCGTCACACTGCGCCGCACCGACGTGGACCAAATGGCCATGGACTACGGCAGCAGCTCCATCAGCGCCGACGACCTGGTGCGCTGGCTGGACCAGTCGCTCTTCAAGCAACTGCACGAGCTGACGCAGAGCCAGCGCCGTGCCTACCTGGCGGCGGTGGTGAACGACCAGTTGCACCGCTGCGGTGTGCCGCTGGTGGTGCTGGCGCAGGCGCGCTTTCAGCTGGCGCAAAGCATCACTACGCACTTTGGTGACCTGCGCGACGCCGCCGCCAAGCAGCAGTTTCGGCAACTGGTGCTGCAGGCGGGCAGCCAGGGCGCCTGGCTGGTGGAGCCCGACTGGGCGCACCCGCATGTGTTTGAACCGGGGCGCTACCCCGCGCCCGTGCTGTCGCGCTACGCGGGTCGCTACCAGTTTGGCAAGCACTACTTTCCGGTGCTGGCTGATTTGAAGGACGGCGGGGAAGAGTTTGTTTGCGCGCAGCTGCTGGACAGGCACCCGCAAGTCAAACATTGGGTGCGCAACCTGGACACGGCCCCCTGCGGCTTTGGCCTGCCTACTTCGCGCGGGCGCTTTTACGCCGACTTCGTGGCCGAGCTGGTGGATGGCCGCGTGGCCTTGCTTGAATACAAAGGCGCGCATTTGCAGAACGACCCGTATGAGATTGAAAAGAGCCAGGTGGGTGCGCTGTGGGCGCAAACCAGTGGTGGGCGTGCAGTGTTCGGCTGGCTGACCAAGCAGCAGGATGGCAAAACCTTGGCGCAGCAATTGGACGCGGTGCTGGCATGACGCAGCCGCCGAGCGCGTTGCCATCTACGGCAGGCCCGCGCCCCATCGACATCGCCTTGCTCATCAGCGTGTTCGTGGTGGCGGCCTGCGGGCTGCTGTACGAGCTGGCGGCGGGGGCGCTGGCGTCGTATGTGCTGGGCGACTCGGTGCTGCAGTTCTCCACCATCATCGGCACGTATCTGTTTGCCATGGGCGTGGGGTCGTGGTTGTCGCGGTACTTTGAGCGACAACTGCCCGCGCACTTTTTGCGCATTGAGCTGCTGGTGGCGCTGATCGGTGGCGCGCTACCTGCCACATTGTTTCTGGCCAATGCCTATGTGCCGGGGGCGTTCCGGTTCTTGCTGTACGGCATGGTGCTGATGGTGGGCACGCTGGTGGGGCTGGAGATTCCGCTGGTCATGCGCATCTTGAAGCGCAACACCGTGCTCAAGGACCTGGTTTCGCAGGTGCTCACGTTCGACTACCTGGGCGCGTTGGCGGTGTCGCTGGCGTTTCCGCTGCTGCTGGTGCCGCAGCTGGGGCTGATTCGCACGGGGCTGCTGTTTGGCCTGATGAACGCGGCCGTAGCGCTGTGGGCGGTGTGGCTGTTTCGCGGTGAGCTGCGCCGCCTGCGTGCCCATGCCGTGGCCTGTGTGCTGGTGCTGGGCGCGCTGCTGGCGGGCTTTGTGGGGGCAGACCACATCACCACCCTGGCTGAAGACAAGTTCTACCAGGACCGCATCGTGTTCAGCACCGCATCGCCCTACCAGCGCATCGTGGTCACCCAGGGCAAGGCGGGGCACCGGCTGTTTCTCAATGGCAACCTGCAGTTTGCCGAGCGCGACGAATACCGCTACCACGAAGCCCTGGTGCACCCGGCCATGGCGGCGCACGGTGCGCCGAAGCGCGTGGCCGTGCTGGGCGGCGGCGACGGCATGGCGGTGCGCGAGATTCTCAAGTACCCCTCGGTTGAATCGGTCACCCTGGTGGAGCTGGACCCGGCCATGACCCAGGCCTTCACGGCCAACCCCATGCTGGCGAGCCTGAACGGCGGTGCGCTGCAAAGCCCCAAGCTGCACATCGTCAACACCGATGCCTTCCAGTGGCTTCAGCACGGGCAGGACACTTTCGATGTGATCGTGGTGGACTTCCCCGATCCCACCAATTTCTCCATCGGCAAGCTCTACACCAACAGTTTTTACGCGCTGCTGGACAAGCGCCTGGCCGCCAGCGGCTACGCGGTGGTGCAAACCACTTCGCCCCTGGTGGCACGCCAGAGCTTCTGGACGGTGGTCACCACCATTGAATCGGTGGGCCTGACGGCGCGGCCCTACCACGCGCATGTGCCCAGCTTTGGCGAATGGGGCTTTGTGCTGGCCAGCCGTCGCCCCTGGCGCATGCCCGATGCGCTGCCCGAGGGGCTGCAGTTCCTGAGCCCGCAAACGCTGCCACTGCTGTTTGATTTCCCGCTGGACATGGCCCGTGTGCCCGCCGAGGTGCAGCGGTTGTCCAACCAGGCGCTGGTACACAGCTACGAGCGCGAATGGGGCAGGGTGGTGGCGCATTGAGCCGCCCGTGGTCCGTGCCCCGCCAGCATTCGCCGAGCGATTTGCAGGGGTTCTGCCCGGTGTAGCGGGCGTCACAATCGGCTACAAAGCTGTCAAGACCTTTTAGCTGTGGGCGCCCCTGATGCTGGATCTTTTTTTCGTTAATAACGCACAGCCCTATCCGCTGCTCTGGGCCCAGCATGATCCTTGGCTGGTGGCGCTGTCTGTAGCGATGGCGGTGCTGGCGTCTGTGCTGGCGCTGGAGATGGCGGGCTTGGCCCGGAGTGCAGACACCCGTTTCATGCGCAAGATGGCGCGAGGGTCCGGGGCGATGGCGTTGGGCGGGGGCATCTGGTCGATGCACTTTATCGGCATTCTGGCGTTCACAGTGCTGGGGCGCGGGCGTTTTGATCCCTGGATGACAGCGCTGTCTACCCTTGCCAGCGTGGCTGCGTCGTGGGTGGCGCTGGCGCTGCTGATGCGCCACGAGATCAGCCGCACCACCCTGGTTGTGGGCGGGGTGCTCGTCGGCGCTGGCATTGGCGCCATGCACTACATTGGAATGGAGGCGTCCGAGTGGGCGCCGATCATGCGCTTTGATCCTTGGGGCTTTGCGGCCTCCCTCTTGGTGGCTGTGCTGCTCGCCATTGGGGCCCTGTGGGTGCGATTTGGACTGGAGCGGGTGGTTCGCTGGCAGGCCCGCTGGCTGAATCTGGCGGCGGGTGCGGTCATGGGGCTGGCCATTGCGGCCCCGCATTACGTCGCGATGGCTGCATTGCGTTTCATCGACGCACCTGGCGAACTGGAGCTGGCGACTACCGTAGAGGGTACGTCCCTGGCCTTGGCGGTGGCCGCTGTGGCCCTGGTCATCGGGGGGCTGGTCATCGCCATCAACGTCGGCCTGCGCTACCGGCAGATGTTCCTGCAGATGCAACAGAGCGAGTCCCGCCTGCGCGCCATTGCCGACACGGCCGTGGACGGCATGGTGATGATCGATGCGCAGGGGCGGGTGCAGTCCTTCAACGCAGCGGCCGAACGCATCCTGGGCTGGCGCCCCGAGGACGTGGTGGGCCAGAACGTGTCCATCCTGATGCCCGAGCCCGACCGCTCCCGCCACGACACCTACATTCAGCGCTACCTGCAGGGCCAGGGTGGTGGCCTGATCGGCGGCAACGGCCGCGAGGTGCTGGCCCTGCGGCCCGATGGCAGCACGGTGCCCATCCGCATTTCCATTGGCCGCGTGCCGCTGGACGGCGATCCGGTGTTTGTGGGCTTCATCAAAGACCTCACCCAGCGCCGCGCCATGGAGCAGGAGCTGCAGGCCAGCGAGCAGCGCCTGCGCTCGCTCATGGCCAACATACCGGGCGTCACCTTCCGCTGCCGCTACGACGCCGACTGGACCATGCTGTTCATCAGCGATGCGGTGACCGCACTCACGGGCTGGTTGCCGCAGGACTTTCTGGAAGGCCGTGTCAACTTCACCCAGCTCACGCTGCCCGAAGAGGTGGACCGCCTGTGGGCGGAAGTCTCCAAGGCCATCCAGGAGCACCGACCTTACCTCGTGGAGTTTGGCCTGCGGGACCGCGACGGGCGACTGCGCTGGGTGTCGGAGAGCGGCCGCCCCGTGGTGGGCGACGACGGCCAGCTGCTGTGGATTGACGGCGTCATCATGGACATGACCGCCTTCAAGGAACGCAACGCAGAGTTCGAAAGCATCGTGCGCGCCATCAACCGCGCGCTGGCGGTGGTGGAGTTCGACATGCAGGGCCATGTGCTCCATGCCAATGACAATTTCCTCAATCTGATGGGCTATGACCTCCAGGAGATCGTGGGCCAGCACCACCGCATGTTCTGCGAGCCCGCTTACGTGCAGACCGAGGCGTATGTGCAGTTCTGGGAACAGCTGCGATCTGGCCAACTGGACGGCGGCGAATACCTGCGCCTGGGCAAGGACGGGCGGCGCATCTGGATCCAGGCCACCTACAACCCCATTTTTGACGCGAAGGGCCAGCCCTTCAAGGTCGTCAAGTTTGAGACCGACCTATCCCAGCGCCGCGCCATGGAGCAAGAGCTGCGCACCGCCAAGGAGCGCGCCGAGCAGGCCGCCGCCGCGCGCAGCACCTTCCTGGCCAACATGAGCCACGAAATCCGCACGCCCATGAACGCCATCATCGGCTTCACTGAGGCGCTGCTCGACACCCCCTTGGACGCCCAGCAGCGTCGCCACCTGGGCACCGTGCAGCATGCGGCGCGCTCCATGCTGCGCCTGCTCAACGACATCCTGGACACCGCCAAGCTCGAAAAAGGGGTTGTGGAGCTGGAACTGGCCGACTTCTCGGTGCAGGAAGTCTGCGAGCAGATACTGGCCTCGCTGCGCATCCAGGCGACCAAGAAGGGGCTGGATCTGCAACTGCAAGTCGCGCCTGCGGTGCCCGCCTACCTGCACGGCGATGCGCTGCGCCTGCAGCAGATCTTGCTGAACCTGCTGGGCAATGCGCTCAAGTTCACCGAGGCCGGGCGGGTGCAGCTGCGCATTGACTACGAACGTACGGGCACAGGATGGCTGTTGCTCGACGTGGAAGACACCGGCATCGGCATTGCCAGCCAGCACCTGGACCGTATTTTTGACCCCTTCGCGCAGGCCGATGCGTCCACCACGCGCCGTTTTGGCGGCACCGGCCTGGGTACCACCATCACCCGCCAGCTGGCCGAGCTGATGGGCGGCACCATCAGCGTGCGCAGCACCGTGGGCGTGGGCACCACCTTCACCGTGCGCCTGCCGCTGCCCGAGGGGCAGCCCGCACCCGCCCAGCCCACGGCCCTGCCTGGGGTGGCACTGCCCCCGCTGCGCATCCTTGCGGTGGACGATGTGCCCGCCAACATCGAGCTGCTGCAAATCCACCTCGACCGGGGGCGGCACCAGACCACCATTGCACGCGATGGGCAAGAGGCCGTCGAGGCGTTCTGCAATGGCCGGTTTGATGTGGTGCTGATGGATTTGCAGATGCCCGGCATGGACGGGCTGGAGGCCACGCGCCGCATCCGTGCCTTCGAGCAGGCGCAGCGCCGCAAGGCCGTGCCCATCATCGCCCTGTCGGCCAGCGTGCTGGAGCAAGACCGGCGCAACGCCCGAGCAGCCGGCATGGACGGCTTTGCCAGCAAGCCGCTGGAGCCCGCACGCCTGTTCCGCGAAATCGCCCGGGTGCTGAGCCTGCACGCCACCGGCGACGCCATGGACTGGGGCACGCTGGTCACCCACACCCGCCCCTCGGGCCTGGGGGTTCTGGCCGCAGGGGCGGGCCTGCCCCCGGCCATTGACTGGGAACGGGGCCTGCAACTGTGGGGCCAGATGCCGCTGCTGCGCGATGCCTTGGCGCGCCTGCTGCAAGAACATGAAGGCACGCCTGCCGCCCTGCAGACCCTGGCCGCCCAGCGCGACCTGGCGGGCGTGCGCGCTCTGGCCCACCGCCTGCGCGGCGCAGCGGGCAACCTGGCCTTGAAGCCGCTGCAAACCCTGACCCAGCGCATTGAAGAAGCCGCTGCCTCAATGGACGCCACGGCGCTGCCGCTGTTGCTGAACCAGCTGCCCGCCTCGCTGGCGGCGGTGCACCATGCCTTGGCGCAAGACGCTCGCCAGCCCGCAGGGTCCGCAGCAGAAGGCAGCCTCCATGCGCCGCTGAGCGATGCCCAGCGCACCCGGGCCCGCAGCGCCGCGCAGGCGCTGCAGCAGGCCCTGGAAAATGCCGAACTGGCCCAGCCGCCGCTGGACCTTCTGGCCCAGCTGCTGCCTGCCGCGGCCATGGAGCCTTTGCAGGAAGCGATTGACACCTTTGACTTCGACCAGGCCCTGCAGCAGCTGCAGCAGCTGCGCACCCACTGGATCGACGAGCCCACGGAGAACCCCGCATGACCCAGGCCCCAGACCAGCGCCCCCGCCTGCTGCTGGTGGACGACGAACCCACCAACCTGCAGGTGCTGCGCCATGTGCTGCAGGCAGACTACCGCCTGCTGTTTGCCACCGACGGTGCGCGTGCGCTGCAAGTGGCGCGTGAGCAGCTGCCCCAGCTGATCCTGCTGGACATCATGATGCCGGGCATGGACGGCTACGCCGTCTGCCGTGCCCTCAAGGCCGACCCGGCCACGGCGGGCATTCCGGTCATCTTCATCACCGCCCTGAACGACAGCCAGGACGAAACCGCCGGGTTTGACGTGGGCGGGGTGGACTACCTCACCAAGCCCGTCAGCCCGCCCGTGGTGCGCGCGCGGGTGCGCACCCACCTGTCGCTGGTGCGCATGGAGGAGCTGCGCGAAACCCGCCTGCAGATCGTGCAGCGCCTGGGCCGCGCGGCCGAGTACAAAGACAACGAAACCGGCCTGCACGTCATCCGCATGAGCCACTTTGCCCAGCTGCTGGCGCTGGCCGCAGGCTGCAGCCCAGCCTGGGCCGAAGACCTGCTCAACGCCGCGCCCATGCACGACGTGGGCAAGATCGGCATCCCCGACGCGGTGCTGCGCAAGCCCGGCCCGCTCGATGCAGACGAATGGGCCACCATGCGCCGCCACCCCGAAATCGGTGCCGAGATCATTGGCGAGTACCCCTCCGGCGTGCTGCAGCTGGCCCGCGAAATTGCCCTGGCCCACCACGAAAAGTGGGACGGCAGCGGCTACCCGCGCTACCTGGCAGGCGAGGCGATTCCGCTGTCCGCGCGCATCGTGGCGATTGCCGATGTGTTTGACGCCCTCACCACCCGCCGCCCCTACAAGGAGCCCTGGCCGGTGCAAGAGGCGATGAACCACATTGCCGCCCAGGCGGGCAAACACTTCGACCCCGCCCTGGTGGCGCTGTTCGCCCCGCTGCTGCCGCAGTTGCTGGAGATTCGCGCGCGGTGGGCCGAGTGACGATGCAGCGGCGCCACTTTCTGGGCAGCGCTGCTGCCGCATTGTTGGCTGGCTGCCAGCCACCACCACCGGCGCTGGAATTCGCCTTTGCGGGCATCGATCTGGAGCGCGGCCACGCGCTGCGCGACCTGCTGGCCCAGGGGCCGCTGCCCGCGCCCACGCTGGTGCGGCGCGCTCAGGTCATCATCGCGGGCGGCGGCGTGGCCGGGCTGGCGGCGGCGCGCAGCCTGCGCCTGGCCGGGGTGCACGACTTTGCCCTGCTGGAGCTGGAAGACACCCCCGGCGGCAACAGCCGGGCCGGTGCGGTCAATGGCGTGGCCTGCCCGCTGGGCGCGCACTACCTGCCCGTGCCGGGCGACCACGCGCCCGAGGTGCAAGACCTGCTGGAAGAACTGGGCCTGCGCCAGCGCGTGGCCGGGCGCTGGCAGTACGACGAGCGCCACCTGTGCCACAGCCCACAAGAGCGCCTGTACTTTGAGCGCGAGTGGCAGGAAGGCCTGCTGCCCGTGCAAGGCGTGGGCGAAGCCACGCTGGAGCAATACCGCCGCTTCTCGCAGGCCGTTGGCGCTGCCAGCCGCGCTGCCCGCTTCACCATGCCGCAGTTTGCTGCATTGGATGCAAAAACCGGCCTGGCGCCCGCCCATCAAGCGCTGGATGCTATGACTTTTGAAGCGTGGCTGCAGCACCAGGGGCTGGACGACGCGCACCTGCGCTGGTACCTGGACTACTGCTGCCGCGACGACTACGGCGCGGGCATGGCCCGCGTGTCGGCCTGGGCCGGGCTGCATTACTTTGCCAGCCGCCACGGCTTTCATGCACCGGGCGAAGCCGTGGCTGAAGACCGCGAAGGCGTGCTCACCTGGCCCGAGGGCAATGGCTGGCTCACCCAGCAACTGGCCGCCCCGCTCAGGGCGCAGGGCCAGTTGCAAACTGGCACCAGCGTGCTGCGCATTGCCGAAACCCGCCGGGGTGTGGAGGTGGATGCATTCAACCACCACAGCGGCAATGTGGAGCGCTGGCAGGCGCCACGTTGCATCGTTGCGCTGCCGGTATTTGTCGCGGCGCGCGTGGTGCAAAACCCGCCTGCATTTTTGGCGCAAGCCGCCCAGCGCCTGCAATGGGCGCCCTGGGCCGTGACCAACATCCACCTGAACGCTCCGCTGGCCGACCGCCCCGGCGCCGCCCCCGCGTGGGACAACGTCATCTACGGCGATAGCAACCCCGGCGGCTTGGGCTATGTGGATGCGTCGCACCAGAAGCTCGACCCGCGCCCCGGTCCCACCGTGCTCACTTACTACCAGGCCCTGGGCGATGTGGCCGACGCGCGCCAGCAACTGGCCATGCAGGGCGCCGAGCATTGGGGCCGCGCCGCCCTGGCCGCGCTGGCTGGCCCGCACCCCGATGTGCTGCAGCACGCCACGCGCGTACAGGTCACCCGCTACGGGCACGCCATGTCCATCCCCGTGCCGGGCGTTCAAACATTTTTAAGCCAAATTGGCCTGCAGGGCTCGCCAGGTAAGCGCAAGATGCTATTGAATGGAGAGCGTCAGCGCGCCCTTCCTATCCCTGCCACCGCACGGCTGGCCTTTGCGCACAGCGACTGGTCGGGCTATTCGGTGTTTGAGGAAGCCTTCACCCGGGGGCATGCCGCAGGCCTTCGGGCGTAGGGCGCGTGCAAGGCGTGGTGGCCTGAAAACACAAAAGCCCCGGCGCTCACGCTCCGGGGCTTTTTTTGGGGCAGCCCGTGGGGCTGCGCTCAAGGGCAGGAGGTCAGGGCAGTGCCACGCCGGCCTTGCTGATCACCTTCTGGTGCGAGTAGTCGGCCGCTGCGGGGCGGGCAATCGTGCCCTTGGCCTTCACGTAATCCACAAAGCTCTGGGTGTAGAGCAGGTAGGTGTTCACGTAAGCGCCGGTCTTGTACACGGCGCCCAGCGTGGTGTAGCCGTCCTGGCCTGCGGCGATGAAGTCGTTGGTGACCAGCACATAGGTCTTGGTCAGATCCATCGGGGCCCAGGCGCCGGTCGTCTTGCTGCGCACCTGCACGTTGGTGAAGCGCTGGCCCTTGGCCTTGCTCATGTCCAGGTCCCAGCGCACGCCAGCGGCGTAGGGGTGCGAGCCGTTGGACTGGGCGTTGTCCAGGTGGTTGGCCGTGGCGTCTTCCAGGGCTGCCACCAGTTGCGCACCGGTCAGGTTCATCTCGACCAGCACGTTGGTGAAGGGCAGGATGGTGTAGGCCGTGTTCATGCTCATCGCGCCTGCAGGCACGGCAATGCGCACGCCGCCTGCGTTTTGCAGGGCAAAGTCGGCACGCTTGCTTGCGGCCAGGAATGCTTCGGCCACCGCCTGGGCGGCATCGCTGCCACGGGCCAGGGTGTTGGCGGTTTCGCAGCCAGCCACGCCCGTGCTGCGGTTGGTGGTTTCGCCGGGCGTGCGCACCAGGCACAGGGCGTCCGAGGTGGAACCGATGGTGATGGCGCGCTGCGCTGCCACCTGGCCCGAGTAGCTGGCCAGCGTCTGCGCGGTCGTGGCGTCAGGGGTGGTCACGCGCACCTGGGCGCTGGTGGCCAGCTTGTTCACCAGGGCCTGGCGGTCGGCATCGGCCAGGGTTTGCCAGGCGCCTGCGCTGTCCTTGCGCTTGAAGTTGTCGCCAATCACCAGCTTGGCCGCGCCGCCGCACTGGCTCACGCTGCCGCGGTCGTCAAACTTCACGTTCATCAGGCCATAGGCCTTGGCGTATTCCCAGGCCTGGCCAATACAGACCGTGCCGCCGTCCTTGTTCTGCACCACGGTGGGGTAGGCCCCCGACGAGGTGGCCACACCCACGGACTTGAAGTCGCCCAGCAGCGAGTGCGAGTCGCCGCCAATGATCACGTCCACATCGCTGAGCTTGGGGGCGATGGCCTTGTCGGCGTCGTAGCCCAGGTGCGACAGCAGCACGATGTGGCGAATGCCCTTGGCCTTGAGTTCGTCGATGGATTTTTGCGCGGCCGTGGTTTCGTCCAGGAACTGGGTGGTGGCCAGGGGGCGCGAAGAATTGGTGATCTTGGCCGCAGGCGACAGGCCCACGATGCCCACGTCCACACCGTCCACCTTCTTGACCAGGTAGGGCTTCACGTACGCGGTGCCATTGGCGGGGGCCAGTGCGGTGCCAGCTTGCGCCACCACGTTGGAGGCCAGCGCGGTGGTTTTGCAGGCGCCACCCAGGGCGGGGTCGGCCAGCGCATCCAGAAAGCCCTTGAGCGTGGCGTCACCGTCGTCGAACTCGTGGTTGCCCAGCGTCATTGCATCAAAGCAGATGGTGTTCATCATCTGCGCGTCGGCCTTGCCCTTGAAGAAGGTGTAGTACTGCGTGCCGGTGATCGCATCGCCCGCGTGCAGCTTGATCAGGTTGGGGGTGTTGGCCAGGGCCTTGAAAACGGCCGTCTGGCGCGCGAAGCCGCCCAGTTCCACCTGCGTGGCCACGCCGTCCAGCGTCAGCTCCTGGGCCGTAATGGGTTCGAGTTGCGAGTGGTGGTCGTTGATGTGGGCGATGTTCAGCTCGATCGCCTTGAAGCTGGGCGCACCGTCGCCGTCGCTGCCGCCGCAGGCGGTGAGTACCAGGGCGGCTGCGCCCAGGGCGGACCATGCCGCCAGGCGGCGGGCCGATGAGAGGGGGTGAGATGTGTTCATCAAGTCCAAAAGAGCCAAAGCCACGAAATCGGCGCGATTCTTCGGGGACGGTGTGACGTGTCGATGACAGGGCTGCACACCCGCAGGGGGTGTCACACCACCGTCATGCCACTGCGAGAAGCTCCGCCGCAGCTTGCGTTGCAGGCCCCTGCCCGGCACCCGGTCTGCGGCGGGCGCGCTTTGATTTCAAACGTTGATCCAGCGCGTTGATTTGTCATCGGCTTTATCTGTTGTTGGTTTTCTCATGTCTTCCTCCATGCTCTCTCCCCGCAGCCTGCCAGCCACCACGGCTGCCGTGCAATCCATCCTGGCGGTCACGGCCAGCGCCTGGGCGCTGCCCACCCTCGTTCGCGGCTGATGGCTGCGCGGCCGGGGAGTGCGGGGGCCTGCCCCACAGCCTGCGCCCCCGGCCCTGCCACACACCGTTCACCGGGGCGTCACGCCCGTGTCACTCCCGGTGGGCATCGTTGCCCTTTTTCCTCAGGTAACCCACCATGTTTTCTTTGAACCACCTTGCCGCTGGCGCTGCCCTGGTCTGCGCCGCATTGGCCCCTGCCCACGCGCAGCAAGCCTTTCCTGCCACGCTCACCGGCCACGCCGTGATGCCTGCGCTCACCGTGATTCCTGCACCGGCAGACGCCCCGGCCGACCTGCGCCACGCTGGCAAGTTCACCACCGCCCAGCGCGTGGAAAAGCTGGGTTCGGTGATGGGTTTGTCTGCCGGCCGCCCCACGGGCATCAGCCTGCCTTTTGATGGCCAGCCGGTGCAGGGCCACTCCGGCATCAAGCGCATGGCCGACGGCAGCTACTGGCTGCTGACGGACAACGGCGCTGGCTCCAAGGCCAACTCGCCCGACTTCATGCTGCACCTGAGCCACTACACCGTGGACTTCCAGAGCGGCCAGTTCAGCCGCCAAAAGACCGTCTTCCTGCACGACCCCGACAAGAAAGTGCCCTTCCGCATCACGCAAGAAGGCACCGACAAGCGCTACCTGACGGGCGCGGACTTCGACCCCGAGAGCTTCCAGTTCGCCGGTGGCGTGCTGTGGATTGCGGAAGAGTTTGGTCCCTACCTCATCAAGGCCGATCTGAACGGCAAGGTGCTGGCCGTGTTCGACACCAAGGTGGACGGCAAGGTCGTGCGCTCGCCCGACGCGCCCGGCGTGCTCATGCCCGGCGCCCCCGATGCCAAGCCCACGGCGTTTGACGTGAAGCGCTCCAAGGGCTTTGAAGGCATGGCCGCCAGCAAGGACGGCAGCAAGCTCTACGCCCTGCTCGAAGGCGCACTGTGGAACGAGGCGGCTAAGGCCTACGAAAACGTGGGTGGCAAGCAGGTCCTGCGCGTGCTCGAGTTCGACGTGAAGACCGAGCAATGGACGGGCCGCCACTGGAAGTACGTGCTGGAAGCCAACCACCACGCGATTGGCGACTTCAACATGATCGACGGCACCACCGGTCTCATCATCGAGCGCGACAACGGCGAAGGCACGGCCGACAAGGCCTGCCCAGAGGGCCAGAAGCGCGCGGACTGCTTCCACGACCTCGCCAGGTTCAAGCGCGTCTACAAGGTCGAAATGAGCGATGCAAACGTGGGCGGCGAGATCCGCAAGATCGGCTACATCGACCTGATGAACATCCAGGACCCCCAGCGCCTGGCCAGGAAGCCTTTGACCAATGGCGTGCTCGCCTTCCCGTTCTTCACCATTGAAAACGTGGACGTGGTGGACGACAAGCACATCGTGGTCGGCAATGACAACAACCTGCCCTTCAGCTCCAGCCGCGACCCCAACAAGGCCGACGACAACGAGCTGGTGCTGCTGCAGGTGGAGGCGCTGCTCAAGGCGCGTTGACCGCCTGCCCGTGCAGCGCTGAGGCTGCCGCAAGGCACCTTGTTCAAAGAAAAACACCCAGGGCCTGCATTGCAACCCTGGGTGTTTTTCGCGTGTGGGGTGGGGCGTTGAAAGTCCTTAGAACAGGCTCTCAGCCCAGCCAGTCCTTCTTCGGCGCCTTGTCGGCCTTGTTCTCGACCGGGTTGGCCGTGAGGTACTGGGGCGCGTACTGGCGCAAAAACTCTTTGGCCTTTTCCTGGCGGGCCGTCAGCCAGGCGTCGTAGGCGCCTTCGTTCAGGATGGCGGGCATGCTTTTTTCGCTGCCCGGCTGCTGGTAGCGGTTGAGCAGCGCGTGGTTGTTGGCGTTCACCGTCAGCAGGGCGTAGCTGATGATGACTTCGCCATCCGCACCCCGCCAACGCGCCCACAGGCCCGCCACGCCCATGGGCTTGCCGTCCACCCGGGCAATGCGCGTGGGCACGGCTTTGCCGCTGCGGTAGTCATCGGCGTAAAACGACTGCATGGGCACGATGCAGCGCTGGCCCTGCAGCCACGCTTCACGAAATGCCGTGCCGGTGGACGCCAAATCCGACTTGGCCGTGACCAGCTTGGGTGCGCGCAGCTTGGCGTCAGACGCTGACTTGACCCAGTGCGGCACCAGCCCCCACTGCGCAGGCACCAGCACGCGGGTGCGGTCGGCGGGCGGTGGGGCGGCGGTGTCATCCGCCGCGTTGCCTTCAGCGGGCTCTGCCGCCAGCGGTGCGGCGGGTGCCGGTGCAGACGATGCAGGTGCAGAGGGCTCGGGCGACAGCAGCGCCGTGGCCACCGCCTGGTGCACGATGAAGCAGCCAGGCTTGCGCGGCCACAGCAGCCGCTCGCCCAGTGCTGCGGGGGGCTCCACGCCAAAAGCCTCTCGGTAGGTGTCTTCGTGGCGCAGGGTTTCGTACTGGGTGGTCATGGGTGGATCGTACCTTGTTCGACAAAGGTTATGCACGAAAATGCCATCCAGCGCTTGTGTAATAAGCGCTGTAAGCTATAAAAAAGCTAGCATCTTGGGTGCGGACAATGCACGGTGGCGCCCCGTGGTGACTTGCGTCAAGCCGGGTGTCGCCTGCGTTCTGACACGGGCGGGCGCGGTTTTCACAATGCCCGCATGGACTTCAACCCTTCTCCCCTGGCGCAGCAGATGTGCGACCGGCTCCACGCCTTCATCGACCGCTACGTGCTGCCCTACAACGCCGCCTGGCATGCTGCCGTGCAGGCGGGCGACTACCCGCCGCCGTTCCTGGAAGACCTCAAGGCCCTGGCGCGCGAAGAAGGGCTGTGGAACCTGTTTCTGCCCACGCTGCGCGATGACGAGCCCGGCACGCGACTGTCCAACCTGGACTACGCGCCGCTGGCCGAAGCCATGGGCCGCCTGCCCTGGGCGGCCGAGGTGTTCAACTGCAGCGCCCCTGACACCGGCAACATCGAGCTGCTGCACCGCTTTGCCAGCCCCGCGCAGCGCGCCCAGTGGCTGCAGCCACTGCTGCACGGCCAGTGCCGGTCGGCCTTTGCGATGAGCGAGCCGGACGTGGCCTCGTCCGACCCCACCAACCTGCAGACCACCGTGCGGCGAGAGGGCGCAGAGCGCAGCGGCGCTGCGGGCGACACCCTGGTGCTCAACGGCCGCAAGTGGTTCATCACCGGCGCGGCGCACCCGCAGTGCCAGTTGCTCATCGTGCTGTGCCGCAATGCCGACGCCGATGACAGTGCCGATCCCGACAGCCACCACCGCCACAGCATGGTGCTGGTGCCCGTGGGCACGCCAGGGGTGGAGGTGGTGCGCAACATCCATGTGCTGCACCACCATGCGCCCGAAGGGCATTGCGAAATTCGCCTGCACAACGTGCGCGTGCCCGCCACTGCGTTGCTCGGCGATTGGGGGCAGGGCTTTGCCATGGCGCAGGCGCGCCTGGGGCCGGGGCGGGTGCACCACTGCATGCGCACCATTGGCCAGTGCGAGCTGGCCCTGCAACTGGCCGCTGAGCGCGCGCTGGAACGCCATGCCTTTGGCAAGCCGCTGTCTGAACAAAGCAATGTGCAGGAGTGGCTGGCCGACTCGCGCATCGAGATCGACCAGGCGCGCTGGCTGGTGCTGCACGCCGCCTGGCTGCTGGACCAGGGGGACGCCGCCGAGCCCCGGCAGGTGCGCGCGCAAGTGGCTGCCATCAAAGTGGTGGCTGCGCGGCTGCAGCAGCGCGTGGTAGACAGGGCCATGCAGATTTTTGGCGCCATGGGCCTCTCGCCCGATACGCCGCTGGCCGCCTTCTGGACCTGGGGCCGCGCCCTGCGCCTGATGGATGGGCCGGATGAGGTGCACCTGCGCACCGTGGCCCGGCAGGTGCTGGCCCAGGCGCGCGCGGGCCTGGGCAGCCACACGGCTTACTTCACCACCCCCGAGCAGCTGGCGGCCCCGCCGCATCTGCAGGCTTGATGAATCTTGGGCTGAGCTTGGCCAGCCCGGGGCTGCACGCTTTTAGAGCGGCTAAAAAACTCAGCGTAGCGGTTCTGGCTAGGCACCGCGTCGCAGGCAGTACGCGTAGTACGACAAGACGCGGCAACGACGCCAGAAGAGTTTTGTTAGCCGCTCTAAGCGCGAAAAAACTGTCCCAGCACGCCCATCAGGTCGCTGCTGTTGCCCAGGCCGCCCTGGGGCATCTGGCCTTGGGGCGTGAGGCGGTCCACCAGGCTGGGCAGCAGTTGGCTCAATTGCTGGGCCACATCGGCCGGGGCGGCGCCCACCTGCCTGCCCAATTGCGACAGCGTGCCCTGGCCCAGCACGCTGGCCAGTTGCTCGCCCGAGATCGGCAGGTTGGCACCCGTGCCAATCCACGACTGCAGCACGTTGCCCAGACCCGCTTGCTGAAAGCGCTCTACCAGCCCCGCTAGTCCACCGTGCGCGCCATCGTTGCTGAGCAGCGACAGCACGGCCTGCACCAGCTGCGGGTTTTGGGCGGCCATGCCCAGCAGCCCGCCCAGGCCACCGCCTGCGGCGTTGCCCCCTGCTTGGCCAGCGTTGTTCAAGACTGCGCCGACGACTGAATCGAATAAACCCATGGTGCTGCTCCCTGTGAAACCGTTGAAAAGGCAGGCGGGTTGTCCCACCGCTGCGCGGCACGGGCTGAGGGCCGGTTCAGGCCGTGGCACCGTGTGCGTGGGGCAGTGTGCCGCAAGCGGCCATAGGCCTGCGGAGCCAATGGTCAACTTGTGCAAACCGGGGGCAGGGTCTCAGCTGCAGCTGCCCAGCGTCTTGCCTGCCATGGCGGGGCGCAGGGTGGCCAGCCATGGCTGGCGCTGGGCGTCGGTCACTGCGGGCAGCTTGAGCACGAAGCCGGGGGCGGCCTGGCGCTCCAGAATCACGCGGGCGGTGCGCACGCCCTGGGCGTTCAGCGCAGTCAGGCCCCGCTGCGCAGCCTCTTCCGTCGAGAAGCGGCCCAGCGACAGGCCCAGTTCCAGCGTGCCGCCTGCGCGGTCAAAGTCCACTTTGCGGGCGCGCAGCTCGGCGCGCTTTTTGTCCAGCGTCTCCTGGTCGTCAAAGCGGCCCATGTAGATCATCCAGCGCCCGGTGATGGGCGTGGGCTCCAGCGTCCAGCTGCCCTGGGGCAGGCTGGCGGCGACGGTGCGCAGGGCGGTGGCCTGCTTTTCGTCAAAGATGCCCGCCTGCAGGCATTCGCCCGCGTCGGCAGGGGCGGCTGCTGTAGTGTCTGCCGCTGGGGCGGCAGCCGGTGCGGGCGGCGGCGTGGGGTTATTGGTGGCACCCTGCGCGCGCAGCACTTTCAGCGTTTCGGGGCGAATCTGCTGCTGCAGGCGCTGCGGCTCGGCCTGCTCGGGGGTGACCAGGCCTGCGCTGCGCAGCCAGCCCTGGGTGTAGGCGTAGTAACCGGCATTGGCCAGCAGCAGGGCGATGACGGCAAGGCGCAGCATGGGCAGGGCTTTTTCAGAAGGGGTGTCAGAGGGTAGAGAGCACGGCGGGGCGCACGCTGATTTCAGCGCTGGTCACTGCCTGCATGCCCTGGGCGGTGTGCACCAGCAGCGCGCCGTCTTCGCCCACGCCGTGGGCGGTGCCGGTCTGGCCGTCGCTCAGCGTCACGGGGCGGCCCTGCAGCACATCGCGTGCGGCAAAGCGGGGCTGCACGGGCGCAAAGCCGCAGGCCTCAAAGCCCTGCAACATGGCCACCAGCGGGGGCACGATGCGCAGCAGGGCGGTGGGGGCGTCCAGGCCGGGCTCCACGTCCTGCAGGCAGCCGGGGGGCATGCTCATGCCCTCGCCGCTGCGGGGCAGCACATTGATGCCAATGCCCACCACCACGTAGCGGGCGGCGGTGCCTTGGGCTGTAGTGGGGTGCGCGGCCTGGGGCGCCACAAAGCTGGCCGTCTCCACCAGAATGCCGCCCAGCTTGCGGTCGCCGCTCAGCCACAGGTCATTGGGCCATTTCAGGCCAATGCGCGGAGGCTGGCCCGGCTCCAGCGGGGGCAGGGTGGGCTGCAGGCTCTCGGCCACGCTCACCCCCACGGCCAGCGACAGGCCGGACCAATCCCTGGGCGCCATGGGCAGGCCCAGCGACAGCATGAGGGAAGCCCCCACATCGCTCTGCCACACGCGGCCCAGGCGGCCGCGCCCGGCGGTTTGCTGCTCGGCCACCAGCAGGGTGGGCTCGGTCTGCCCGGCACGGGCGCGGCGCATCAGCTCGGTGTTGGTCGAATCGATGCTGGGCAGCACTTCCACCGTGAAGCCCGGCAGCAGCGGGGCCACGGCCTCCCAGACGGCCTCGGCAGGCCAGCGGATGGGGGCGGTCATGCCTTGCGGCCCTTGGTGGCTTCAGTGGCCTTGCCGGTCTTTGGTGCCTTGGCTTTGGCCGTACGGGGCTCTGGCGCAGGCAGGTCGGGCATGGGCGGGCGCCAGCCGCGCTTGGGGGCCAGCAGCGTGCCGCGGCAGGTGGCGGCGCCGCACCAGCAGGGGTATTCGGCCTTCAGCTTGGGGGTGTAGCGCTCTTCAATGATCAGGCCGTAGTCGTAGTTCAGCTCTTCGCCCGCCTTGATATTGCGCAGCGCGGTGATGAAAATGCGGCCGTCCCGCTCGTCGGCAAAGCAGTTGGGGTCGCAGCTGTGGTTGATCCAGCGGGCCGAGTTGCCGCCGTAGTTGGCGTCGATCACCCGGTCTTCGTCCACATGGAAGTAAAACGTGTGGTTGGGCTGGCTGGGGTCATGGGGGTGGCGGTCTTGCGCCTCCTGCCAGCTGATGATCTCGCCGGTGTATTCCACCAGCACTTCGCCAGCGGCGATGTCCTGCAGGGCAAAAACTCCCCTGCCGTGCACGCCTGAGCGCCGTGTCTGGATGCGGCGGCCGGTGTGGGCGTTGGGGTCGGCAGGCGTTGCATTGCGGGCCATGGCTAAAACTCTGTTAACTTGATGGTGCACACATGTGTGTGCGTGCGCGTGTGTGCGTGTGCATGCGCGCGAGAACCGAATTGTAGAAGCGCCCGCAGTGCGGGCAACCAGAACGACTGGCGAGAAACCGAAAATGACCAAGACCCTGGTAATTGCAGAAAAACCCTCAGTGGCGCAGGACATCGTGCGCGCGCTGACGCCCGTGGCGGGCAAGTTTGAAAAGCACGAAGACCACTTCGAGAACGACCGCTATGTGGTCACCAGCGCCGTAGGCCACCTGGTGGAGATCCAGGCCCCCGAGCAGTTCGACGTGAAGCGCGGCAAGTGGAGCTTTGCGCACCTGCCCGTGATTCCGCCGTACTTTGACTTGAAGCCCGTGGACAAGACCAAGAGCCGCCTGAACGCGGTGGTCAAGCAGGCCAAGCGCAAGGACGTGACCGAACTCATCAACGCCTGTGACGCGGGCCGCGAGGGGGAGCTGATCTTTCGCCTGATCGAGCAGTACGCCGGTGGCAGCAAACCGCTGGGCAAACCCGTCAAGCGCCTGTGGCTGCAGTCCATGACGCCCCAGGCCATCCGCGATGGCTTCGAGAGCCTGCGCTCTGATCAGCAGATGGCGGGCCTGGCCAGCGCCGCGCGCAGCCGTTCTGAGGCCGACTGGCTGGTCGGCATCAACGGCACCCGCGCCATGACGGCGTTCAACTCGCGCGACGGTGGCTTCTTCCTGACCACCGTGGGCCGGGTGCAGACGCCCACGCTGTCGCTGGTGGTGGAGCGCGAAGAAAAGATCCGCAAGTTCATCAGCCGCGACTACTGGGAAATCCACGCCACCTTCGGCGCCCAGGCCGGCGAATACCCCGCCAAGTGGTTCGACCCGAAGTGGAAGAAGGGCGAGGATGTGGAAGCCCGCGCCGACCGCGTCTGGTCTGCCGCCGAAGCCCAGGCGATTGCCAACGCCGTGCGCGGCAAGCAGGCCACCGTCACCGAAGAGAGCAAGCCCACCACCCAGGCATCGCCCCTGCTGTTTGACCTGACCAGCCTGCAGCGCGAGGCCAACGGCAAGTTCGGCTTCAGTGCCAAGACCACGCTGGCCCTGGCGCAAAGCCTGTACGAACGCCACAAGGCCCTGACCTACCCGCGTACCGATTCGCGCGCGCTGCCCGAAGACTATTTGCCCGTGGCCAAGCAAACGTTTGAAATGCTGGCCGACAGCGGTATGCGCCACCTGGCCCCGCACGCGCTTACGGCGCTGAACAACAACTACGTGCGCCCATCCAAGCGCATCTTCGACAACAGCAAGGTGAGCGACCACTTTGCGATCATCCCCACCACGCAAGCGCCGTCGGGCTTGAGTGAGGCCGAGCAAAAGCTGTACGACCTGGTCGTGCGCCGCTTCATGGCCGTGTTCTTCCCCAGCGCTGAATACACCGTCACCACGCGCATCAGCACCGTGGCCCCCCACAGCTTCAAGACCGAAGGCAAGGTGCTGGTCAAGCCGGGCTGGCTGGCCATCTATGGCAAGGAAGCGGCCGACGAGGTGGAAGGTGGCAAGGACGGGGACAAGGGCCAAAACGTCGTACCCGTCAAACCCGGCGAAATGGTCAACACGCTGACGGCCGACCCCAAAGGCCTCAAGACCAAGCCGCCCGCCCGGTATTCGGAAGCCACGCTGCTGGGCGCCATGGAAAGCGCGGGCAAGCAGATCGACGACGACGAGTTGCGCGAAGCCATGCAGGAAAAAGGCCTGGGCACGCCTGCCACGCGTGCGGCAATCATCGAAGGGCTGCTGACTGAAAAGTACATGCTGCGCGAAGGCCGCGAGATCATCCCCACGGCCAAGGCGTTCCAGCTCATGACGCTGCTGCGCGGTCTGGAGGTGGAAGAACTCTGCCGTGCCGAACTCACGGGCGAGTGGGAGTACAAGCTCTCGCAGATGGAAAAGGGCCAGCTCAGCCGCGAAGCCTTCATGGCCGAGATTGCCGCCATGACCGAGCGCATGGTGAAGAAGGCCAAGGAATACGACCGCGACACCATCCCTGGCGACTACGCCACGCTGCAGTCGCCCTGCCCCAACTGCGGTGGCGTGGTCAAAGAGAACTACCGTCGCTTTGCCTGCGTGGGCAAGGCAGGCGCCGAGGGCTGCGGCTTCAGCTTTGGCAAGTCGCCCGCCGGCCGCACGTTTGAAACGGCCGAGGCCGAGCAGCTGCTGCGCGACAAAAAGATCGGCCCACTGGAGGGCTTCCGCTCCAAGGCGGGCTGGCCGTTCACGTCCGAGATCGTCCTCAAGTACGACGACGAGGCACACAACTACAAGCTCGAATTCGACTTTGGCGATGACAAGAATGCCGAAGAATCGGGCGAGCTGGTGGAGTTTGAAGACGCATCGCTGGGTGCCTGCCCCATCTGCGGATCGGAAGTGCACGAGCACGGCAGCAACTACGTGTGCAGCAAGGCCGTGCCCACTGCCGCGCAGCCCACGCCGAGCTGCACCTTCAAGAGCGGCAAGGTCATCCTGCAGCAGCCCGTGGAGCGCGAACAGATGACCAAGCTGCTCGACACCGGCAAGACCGACCTGCTCGACAAGTTTGTGAGCATGCGCACGCGCCGCAACTTCAAGGCCCACCTGGCGTGGGACAAGGACGCTGGCAAGGTCAACTTTGAATTTGCGCCCAGCAAGTTCCCACCCCGTAAACCTGCCGCCGGCGCCGCTACCAAAACAGGAGCTGCTGCCGCAGGCAGGGCAAGCGCTGCAGCCAAAAAAGCCCCTGCAAAGAAGGCCGCAGCCAAAACCACCGCCGCCAAACCGCCGCGCAAGGCCGCCGCAGGCAAGGCCCCCAGCGCCGCCCTGGCCGCCGTGATTGGCAACGAGCCGGTGGCACGCCCCGAGGCTGTCAAGAAGATGTGGGAATACATCAAGGCCCACAACCTGCAAGACCCCAAGGACAAGCGCACCATCGTCGCCGACGACAAGCTGCGCGCCGTGTTTGGCAAAGACAGCGCGGGCATGTTCGAGCTGGCGGGCATTCTGGGCAACCACCTGGGCGGCGACGCATGACGCCGCTGGCCTGCGCACGGGCCTGGGCGCTGTGCGCAGCGCTGGCCTTGCTCGCAGGCTGCGCGGGCACGCCCTCGGCTGGAGGCGATGCCTCTGGCCCCCTGTACAAGCGCAGTAGCGGCAGCAGCGGCAACAGTGGCCCCCAAGGCAACGCTGTGACGGACGTGGGCGGTGGCAGCAGCGGTGTCACCGTCTATGGCGAGATTGACCTGGGCGTAGGTCGGCGGCGCTAAGAGCGGCTAACAAAACTCTTCTGGCGTCGTTGCTGTGTCTTGTCGTACTGCTCGTACTGCCTACGACACAGTGCCTAGCCAGAACCGCTTCGCTGAGTTTTGTTAGCCGCTCTAAGCCCGCGCAACCTGGCTCGGGCCCTGCGGCCCCAGCGCCGCACCCCGCAGCGCTTTCCAGCCCCTGCACTCCTGAGGATTCCCGTTGGCGACTGTTCACCCGTACCAACCCAAGCACATCACCCCCACCGACGAGCAAGTCGCCGTGCAGATGTCGGCCGAGCGCACCCTCATCATCGAGGCCAACGCGGGCGCCGCCAAAACCACCACGCTGGCGCTGCGCATGGCCCAGGCGTGGACCACCGGCATGCCGCCCGAGCGCTGCCTGGCCCTCACTTACACCGACACCGCCTGCCAGGCCCTGCAGGCCGCCCTGCGCAAAATTGGCGTGCCCGCACCCGTGGTGGCGCGCTTTCGCATCGCCAGCTTTGACGCCTTTTGCGCCGCCATGCTGCAAGAGCCCTACGGCCCGCCCGTAGAGCAGATCGACACCCAGGAAGCCCTGCGCCCCTACGTGTGGGAGGCCGTGCAGCGCATTGAGGCCAACGAATCCGAGCGCTGGCCCGAAGAGCTGCAACTGCCCAGCGCGGGCAATGCGGGCTTTGTCGAAGACTTTCTGGCCATGGCCCTGTGGCTCAAAGGCACGTTGAAAGACGACCTGGAGCGCGACGACGGCCCGGCCTCGCCCGACTATGCGGGCGACCTGGGCATTGGCTACACCCAGCTCAAGGTGTTCCGTGCGTACGAACGCATCCGCCGCCGCGAGCTGGCCGACGAGCCGCTGTTTCGCGGCCCCTACGACGCCACTTACGACCTGGCCCGCCGCCTGCTGGAGGGCGACACCGCCGCCAGCCTGCGCCCCTGGCCGCGCAACCTGCAGATGGTGCTGGTGGACGAGATGCACGACATGAACGCAGCATCGTTCCGCGTGCTGCGTGAGCTGCTGGATTCGACCCAGTGCCAGTTCTGCGGCGTGGGCGACCGTGACCAGGTCATCTACGGCGCCCACGGGGCCGACGCCGTGTTCATGGGCGACGCCATCACTGTGCACACGGGCCGCCCTGTGGCGCGCCTGCCCCTCACGCCCAGCCACCGTTTTGGCCGCAAGCTGGCCACCAAGGCCGGGCGGCTTGCCGACAAGCCCTATGGCTCGCTGGCCGCGCACGACACCGCCGTGCAACTGCTTGGCTACGACGACGAGGCCGAATGCGTGGACCTGATCGCCCACCAGGTGCAGCACTGGCGCACCGCCACGCGCGGCAAGATGGCAGGCCTTGCCGTGTTGCTGCGCCACCCCGGCCAGTCCATCGCCATTGAAAACCGCCTGCTGGCCGATGGCGTGCCCTACACCGTGAGCGGTTTTGAAAGCTACCTGCTGCGCCCCGAAGTGCTGCTGGTGCGCGGCCTGCTGGCCGTGGCCACCGACAACTTCGACAGCGTGACCGAGCCGCGCACGCGAGAAAAGCTCATGCGCGCCCTGGTCTTCTTCTGCGGCGCACGCATCGTGGTGAAGGGGCGCGAGCACGAATCGCAGCACGACCTGCTGGCCGACGCCATCCGCAGCGTCACCGACAACCCGCTGTTTTTAGAGAGCTTCTTCACCAACCAGATCCTGCCCAACGTCGAGCCCGCCATGCAGCGGCGCTTGCAGCGCGCCCTGAAGGTGGCCAAAGAAGCCCACGGCCAGGGCACCCTGGCCCGCCTGCTGGAGGCCCTGCAGATCGACGCCGTGGTGCGCGAGGTGTTCGTCTCGCGCCAGCGCCGGGCCGACGCCCTGGCCAACCTGGCAGGCCTGAGCCACGCCGCCCAGGCCTTTGGCAGCGCGCGCGACTACTTCCTGCACCTCAACGCCGCCGAGCAGCGCCAGCGCGAACTGCGCAGCACCGCCAGCCTGGTGCTGGCCCACATCGGCCATGTGAAGGGGCTGGAGTTTGAGCATGTGCTCATCCCCTACCTGGAGCAAGGCGCCTTCCCCGACCCGCAGGCACCTTTTGCGCAAGAGAAGAACACCCTCTACGTCGGCATGACCCGCGCGCGCCAGCAGCTCACCCTGCTGGCCCACCGCCAGCGGCCCAGCGCGTTTGTGGCGCAACTGGGCTATGCAGAATCCACACAGGCCGCCAAGGCTCCGGCCTGATGGCACAGTGGCGCCCGTCCGCAGCTTTGCCACATTCGCACACCACCTTCCCCAAGGATCACCATGCAACTGTCTGAACAATGGGTTCTGGTCACCGGCGGCGCCCGGGGGCTGGGCCAGTCCATCACCCGCGCGCTGGCGCGCGAAGGCGCTGGGGTCGTCATCAACTACCTGCACAGCGACGCTGCTGCCCAGGCCCTGGCCGAAGAACTGGGCCCCCGCGCCCTGGCCCTGCAGGCCGATGTGACCGATGCCGCCGCCGTGCAACGCCTGTTTGCCCAGGTGCGCGAACGCACCGGCCAGCCCATCAGCGCCGTGGTCAACAACGCCCTGGCCCAGTTCCGGTTTGATGGCGATGCCCGCCCGCAGATTGGCGACATCACCTGGCAGCGCTTTGCCCAGCAGCTCGAAGGCGCCGTCAAAGGCGCACTCAACACCACCCAGGCCGCCCTGCCCGCCATGCGCGAACAGGGCTTCGGCCGCATCGTCAACGTGGGCACCAACCTGTTCCAGAACCCCGTGGTGCCCTACCACGACTACACCGCCGCCAAGGCCGCGCTGCTCTCGTTCACCCGCACAGCGGCCAACGACCTGGGCCAGCACGGCATCACGGTGAACATGGTGTCTGGCGGCCTGCTGCGCACCACCGACGCCAGCAGCGCCACCCCCGAAGCCGTGTTCGACCTCATCGCCAGCATGACCCCCCTGCGCCGCGTCACCACCCCGCAAGAGTTTGCCGACGCCGTGCTGTTCTTCCTCTCCCCCTGGGCGCGGGCCGTGACGGGGCAAAACCTCATCGTGGACTGCGGGCTGGTCAAGGGCTGACCGGTTTCACCGTGGCGCAGCCGCTGCGCCGCGTACGGCTTCTACCTGCACCAGGCCTGTGGGTTTTATGCGCCCTTGCGCTATCAGCCGTTCGGCATGCTGCACGTTTTTCTGCGACCAGTTGCCGCGCGCGACGTTGCGTGGGGCGTTGCGGATACGAGGTGTCATCCAGCGGCTTTCGTAACCCGTCGATCCAGGATTAGTCGGTGGCGGCTCAGCGCTATGCTCCCCACCCAACCAAACACGACACACGGTACCCGCCATGCACGACATCATCTGCCCCCACTGCCACAAAGCCTTCAAGGTGGACGAATCCGGCTATGCCGACATCCTCAAGCAGGTGCGCGATGCAGACTTCGCCGCGCAGTTACATGAGCGGCTGGAACTGGCCGAACAGGACAAGCGCAATGCGGTGGCGCTGGCGCAGGCCCAGGTGGCCAATGAGTTGCAGAAGGCGGCTGCGGCCAAAGATGCCGAGATTCAAGCCCTGAAGGCGCAGCTGGATGCGGGCGGTGTGGAGCGTGACCTGGCAGTGGCGCAGGCGCTGAGCGCGGTAGAGAAGCAGCGCGATGCGTTGGCGAATGAGCTGGAGCGTGCGCGGCAGGCGCAGCAGGCGGCGGAGCAGTTGGCGCAAGCGCGGCAGGCGCAAGAGCTGCAGGGCGTGGCTGCCAAGAAGGATGCGGAGATTCAGCAGCTCAAATCACAACTGGAGGCGGCTGAGGTGGCGCGCAGGCTGGCGGTGACCGAGGCGGTGACGGTGGTGGCCCGCGAGCGCGATGAACTGAAGAACGACCTGAACCTGGTGGTGGTGAAAAAGCAGCTGGAAGAAAACGCCATCAAAGAGCAATACGCCCTGCAACTGCGCGACCGCGACGGCGAGATTGCGCGCCTCAGGGACATGAAGGCGCGCCTCTCGACCAAGATGGTGGGCGAGACGCTGGAGCAGCACTGCGAGACGGAGTTCAACCGCATCCGCGCCACGGCGTTTCCGCGTGCGTACTTTGAGAAGGACAACGACGCACGCAGCGGCAGCAAGGGCGACTTCATCTTTCGCGACGTGGACGAGGCGGGCAACGAGATTGTCTCGATCATGTTCGAGATGAAGAACGAGAGCGACGAGACGGCCACCAAGAAGCGCAACGAAGACTTCCTGAAAGAGCTGGACAAGGACCGCAATGAAAAGGGCTGCGAGTACGCGGTGCTGGTGTCGCTGCTGGAGCCCGAGAGCGAGCTGTACAACACCGGCATCGTGGATGTGTTCTACCGCTACCCCAAGATGTATGTGGTGCGGCCGCAGTTCTTCATCCCCATCATCACGCTGCTGCGAAACGCGGCGATGAAGTCGCTGCAATACAAGTCAGAGCTGGCGCTGGTGAAGGCGCAGAACCTGGACATCACCAAGTTTGAGACGCAGCTGGACGAGTTCAAAACCGCGTTTGGCCGCAACTGGCGCCTGGCGTCAGACGGGTTTGAAGAGGCCGTCAAACGCATTGACGAGGCCATCAAGGACCTGGAGAAAACCAAGGAAGCGCTGCACAAGTCAGCGAACAATTTGCGCCTGGCCAACGACAAGGCTGAAGACCTGACGATCAAGAAGCTGACCCGTGGCAACCCGACGATGGCGGCCAAGTTTGCGGAGCTGAAGCAGGCGCAGATTTCGGATCTGGAGTGATGCTGGCCCGCAGGGGGGCAGGTGATGGGTGGTGAGCGCCTGCCCGGTGGCTGGTCTTGCTTCTGTTTTGATAGCTGCTGGCGCTTGCTGAATAAGCGCTAGAGGGTTGTTTGGCTATCAATCCTCCGTAGGCTGGGCGCTGCCCGCCACATGACAGCGCCAGCAGGCCGCTGCGTTACCGTTGCCCGTGGGTTTACGCTGCCGCCGCTGCCCTGGCCGCAGCCGCCCGCCGCCCCGCCCACAGACCTTCGGCGGTGTACAGCAGCAGCGCCACCCAGATGAACACAAAGCCTACGGCGCGGGGGCCGGCGAAGGTTTCGCCGTAGAGGAACACGCCCATCAGCGCCAGGATGGAGGGCGTGATGTATTGCAAAAAGCCCATGGTGGACAGCGGCACGCGCCGGGCGCCTGCGGCGAACAGCAGCAGCGGGATGGCAGTGACGGGGCCGCTGAGCAGGAAGAACAGCCAGGTGTGCGCGTCGTGCGCGGGCCACTGGCTGCCGGGGCCGCTGGGGCCGGGCCATAGCAGGGCCACCACAGCCAGCGGGGCGAGGAGCATGGTTTCTAGCGACATGCCTTCCAGCGCGCCCAGCGTGGCCGTCTTGCGCATCAGGCCATAAAAGCCAAACGTCATCGCAATCAGCAGCGCCAGCCAGGGCACATGGCCCGATTGCACTGCCATCCACAGCACACCGGTGGCGGCCAGGGCAAAGGCGACCCACTGCGCCTTGCGTGGGCGTTCGTGCAAAAAGATGAAGCCCAGCGCCACATTGATGAGGGGCAGGATGAAGTAGCCCAGGCTGGCATCGAGCACATGGCCGTTGTTCACCGCCCAGACGTAGCTGAGCCAGTTGCCCGCCAGCAGCAGGGCCGACACCGCAAATTTGCCCAGCAGGGCGGGGCTGCGGCGAACGTCGCCCAGCCAGTGCCAGCGGCGCAGCACGGCCAGCACGATGAGCACGAACACCAGCGACCACACCATGCGGTGCAGCACCACCTCTATCGCGCTGGCGGCCTGCAGTTGCTTGAAGAACAGGGGGAACATCCCCCACAGAACATAGGCCGACAGGCCGTACAGAATGCCGCTGGACATGGATGAGGTGGTGTGGAGTGGTGGGGCTGCGCAGCACGGGCTGCAGCGGTGGGTGGATGGATGGGGTGGTTTGCTATTGAAAAGATAGCTGGTGGCGCTTTTGCAATAAGCGCCAGATGCCAATCTGGTTCTAAGTTTTATACCTTGATGGACTGGCCCGTGGCATAGAACTGCCCGCCCGCCACGTAGTGCAGGGTGCGCAGGTGGTCGGGGGCGGTGTCGAATTCCCAGTGCCCGTCACGGAACACGCGGTCGTCCGCCCAGGCGCCCACCACTTCGCCAATGAAAAGGTCGTAGGTCTGCTGGTTGTGCGGCTCGGGGATGACGCGGCACACCAGCCAGGCGGCGCAGCCGGGCACCAGCGGTGGGCGGTGTTCTGCGGGCACGTCGCTCAGGCCGGGCGCATCGAACAACTCCACATGGTGGCGCTGCAGCTTGTCGGGGTGGGTGTGTGCGCTTTCAGTGCCCAGGGCTTCGGTGAGTGCGGCCTGGGGCACGGTGGGCAGTTGCAGGGCGAAGTGGCCGCTGGCCTCGACCAGCTCGCGCGTGCGGGTGGCTTTGTCGAGCACCACCGTCACCTTGGGCGGGCTGAAGTCCAGCGCGCAGGCCCAGGCGGCGGCCATCACATTGGGCTGGCCGCCATGCGCGGCCGACACCAGCACGGTAGGCCCGTGGTTGAGCAGCCGGTAGGCCTTGTCGAGCGGCACAGGGGTGAAGTGGACGGGTGCGTGCATGGTTGCTTCAGGAAAGTGGCCGGGGTGGGGCGGCGAGCTTAGGCCAGGTGCGCGAGCAGATGGCGCCAGAAGTTGAGGCGCGCCTCCAGCGTGGAGACCAGGATGTGTTCGTGCAGCGTGTGCGCGCTGTCGCCATCGGCGCCCAGGCCGTCCAGCGTGGGCACGCCCATGGCCGAGGTGAAGTTGGCGTCGCTGCCGCCGCCGGTCATGGGTGCGTCTTCCAGGGTAAAGCCAGCGTGGCGGGCCGATGCTTGCGCGCGGGCCAGCAGGGCTTCCACGGCCTGGTCTTTGACCATGGGCGGGCGGTTCACCTCTACGTCAATATCCAGCTCCATGTCGGGGCCCACAGGGCGCAGGGCCTGCATCTTGTCCACCAACTCGTCGGCGGCGCGCAAATCGGGCAGGCGAAAGTCCACCACGCAGCGGCAGCGGTCGGGCACGGTGTTGGTGGCGGTGCCGCCTTCGATGGTGCCCACGCTCACCGTCACGCCGCGTGCGTAGTCGGTCATGGCTTCCAGCGCCAGGATCTGGTGGGCCATTTCGCGGATGGCGCTGCGGCCTTTGTCATGCTGCACACCGGCGTGGGCGGCGCGGCCCTTCACCCCCAGGCGCAGCATGCCGGTGCCCTTGCGCGCGGTGACGCACTTGCCGCCGTTGGCGCGGGCAGGCTCGCACACCAGGCCGTAGCGCGCGTTGCGGGCAAAGGCTTCGATGTGCGGGCGCGATGCGTGGCTGCCGGTTTCTTCGTCAGGCACCACCAGAAAGTCCACCGGCAGCGCGGTGGCGCCTGCGGCGGCCAGGTCGCGCAGCGCCGTCAGTGCCAGGTAGATGCCCGCCTTCATGTCATAGCCGCCGGGGCCGTACAGGCGGTCGCCTTCGGTGCGGCAGGGGTTCTGTTGCAGCGTGCCGATGGGGTGCACGGTGTCGGAATGGCCCAGGATGAGCAGGCCGGGCCGGGTGTCGCCCGCCGCACGGTTGCTGATGTGCAGCAGCGGCCCCACCTGGGGGCCCAGCGGCGTGACGGTGGCCTGCAGGCCTGCGTCCAGCGCGTAGCGCTGCATCTCGGCCACCATGCGCGCCACGCCTTCGGGGCTGCTCGTGGGGGATTCGCATTGCATCCAGGCGGTGATGCCGTTCACAAGGGATTGGGTGGTGGGTGAGGTCATGGGTGCAGGCTCGAGGAGGATGAAAGGGCGGTGGTGCGCAGGGTCAGGCGGTACGGCGGCCCGCCAGTGCGGCCAGTTGCGCAGCGCTGGGCATGCGCTGGTGGAACCACAGGTGCGCGCACACGGCCGACATGGCTTCGCCGTCGTGCCCGATGCCTTCCACCGTGTGCAGCTGCCAGCGGAAGGGCAGGCCCCGGCGCGCGGCCTCGGCCTGGGCCGTGGCGAAGTAGTGCAGCGCGCGTGCGTAGCGGTGGGGGCCCTGGCGCAGGGCGGCGGGCTCCGAAGGCAGGTGCGGGTCGTTGGTTTCGGTGTCCTGGTCGCCCGCCAGGATGGTCAGGGGCGTGGCAAACAGGCGCGCCAGGCTGTCGGCATTGGCCAGAGCACGGTCTTGCGAAAAATTCTGTTCATTTCAGATTCCTTAACGTCAGCCACTGAAGGGGAAAACCGGGCGGCGAACCCGGCATGCTGCGGATTCGCTATGCATACATATTACCTAGGGCTTACCACCATACGTTCACCGACTGCCCTGGTCAGCTTTTCTGTGCAGCCGGTACCATCGCCCAGTCCACAAGCTGCCCCTCACGGGGTTCCAACGGAGACAAACCCTATGTTTAGCCATGTGATTCTGGGTGTGAACAACCTGGATGTTTCAAAGAAGTTTTACGACGCTGTGCTCGGCGCCCTGGGCGTGCCTGCAGGCGTTGCCAACAAGAACCGCTATTTCTACCGCAGCCCCACCGGCACCTTCGGCATCACCACCCCCATCAACGGTGAGCCCGCCACCCATGGCAACGGCAGCACCATCGGCTTTCTGGCCCAGTCGCCCGAGCAGGCCGATGCCTGCCACGCAGCGGGCGTGGCCAACGGCGGCGTGACCTGCGAAGACCCTCCCGGCTGGCGCGAAGGCCCCGGCGGCAAGCTGTACCTGGCCTACCTGCGCGACCCCGATGGCAACAAGCTGTGCGTGCTGCACCGCCCTGCGGCCTGAGTTAACTCCTCGTTTGCTATATTTTTAAGAGCTTCCAGCGCTCAACCCACGGGCGCTGGAAGCTCTTTTCATTCAAAACCCCTTCTTTGAGGAAGACCCCCTGCATGCAATCCGCCAGCGCCACCCTGTTCGACGAGGCCTACTACCAGCGCTTTTACTTTGACAAAAAGACCAGCGTGGTGGACCCCGAGCACATGGAGCGCCTGGGCATGTTTGTGTGCAGCTACCTCAAGTACCTGCGCGTGCCGGTGCGGCGCGTGCTGGACGTGGGCTGCGGCATTGGCCTGTGGAAGGGCATCGTCGAGCGGCACTTTCCTGGCGCCAGCTACCAGGGCGTGGAGTTCAGCCCCTACCTGTGCGAGCGCTTTGGCTGGCAGCAGGGTTCGGTGGTCGATTACGCCGCCAGCGAGCCGTTCGACTGGGTGATCTGCCAGGGCGTGCTGCCCTACCTGAATCCGGCCGATGTGAAAGCCGCGCTGCACAACCTGGGCCGCCTCTCCAAAGGCGCGCTGTATGTGGAGGCCGTTGCGCGCGAAGACTACGAGCAGGACATCATCGACGAGGATTTGACGGACAACCGCGTCTTCCGCCACCGCGCCGAGCTGTACCGGCGCGGCCTGCGCGAAGGCTTTGTGGAGCTGGGCGGCGGCGTTTGGCTCAGCCGCCAGGCCGAAGTGCCCATGTTTGCGCTGGAGCATGTGGGTGGCTGAAAACGCAGCCCCGCCCCAGGCACCCCGGGCCCCCCACGCCGTAGCCCGCCTGCGCACCGCGCGGCTGGCCCGCAGCGCCAAGCCCTTCCTGGCCCGTGGCGGCCCGCGCGGCGAGCGTTGCCCCGGCTGCCGCCTGGTGCCCAGCCACTGCGTGTGCAGCCTGCACCCCGTGGTGCGCACCCGCGCAGGCGTGTGCCTGCTGATGGCCGATATCGAACCCCTCAAGCCCAGCAACACCGGCTGGCTGATTGCCGACGTGGTGCCCGATACCTTTGCCTTCGGCTGGGCCCGTACCGAAGTGGATCCGGCTCTGCTCGAACTGCTGGCCGACCCGCAGTGGCAGCCTTACGTCGTGTTCCCCGGCGAATTCGTGGCGCCCGAGCGGGTGGTGACCGAGGTGGCGCCTCCTTCGGTGGCGGTGCCCCGAGCCGGGGTCGAACCGGCACCTGCCAAGCGCCCGCTGTTCATCCTGCTCGACGCCACCTGGCCCGAGGCGCGCAAGATGTTCCGCAAAAGCCCGTACCTCGATCGCTTTCCGGTGCTGAGCCTGCAGCCCGAGCAGATCTCGCGCTACCAGCTGCGCCGCTCGCGCCGTGACGACCATTTCTGCACCGCCGAAGTGGCCGGCCTGTGCCTGGACCTGGCCGGCGAGCCGCAGGCCGCGCAGGTGCTGCAGACCTACCTGGACGTGTTCACCCACCACTACCTGCAGGCCAAGCACCAGCTGCCGCCGGACTGTCAGGGCGAAGCGCACCAGCGGCTTGCGCAAGCTTTGGGGCGCACCACCCGCGCTTGAGCCCATGCCTGCGGTGCTTATGTCGTGCGTCACGGTGTCGCAACTGCCGGGCTCCACCCCGGGGCAGGGTTCGGCAGCCTTCAGGCACAATCACGCCCCCCGCCGCGCGCTTGTGCGCCAGTGCTTTTGTGGTGCCAATTGCTTCAATTTTGATAGCTGGTTGCGCTTGCCCAGTAAGCGCCAGACACCGATTTATTCAAGATACTTCCCATGACCAAAGACCTGGCCCGCCAACGTGAACTCCAACCCATGTCGCTGTGCGAGCCCTGCCAGGGCATCCAGCGCAACTGGCGCAAGGCACCGGGCCACCCCGAACTGGTGCAGCGCGGCAACCGCAAGGAAGACCGCCCGGGCGGCTCTGTCACCTTCACCCGCTACGTGTGCGACCGCTGCGGCACGGCGTGGGAATACGAAAACGACAAGAACAACCAGAAGGCGGGCTGGTCGGTCGTCGGGCGCTGAATTCGCGGGGCTTGAGGCCTTGCCCAGCCCCGCCCAGCGTGGCGGGGCAAGGCGCACGCTGCGGCGCGTGCAGGCTGCGCCCCGGCTCAGGCGCGCTTCGTCAGAACGACTCCCAATCGCTATCGCTTTGAGGCGCTGCCGCCGGGGCGCGCGCAGCCATAGCCTTGGGGGCCGATGTGCTGGTGGGCGCCGCAATGGCGCGCGCTGCTGGGGTGGGCGGGGTGGCCGCACCCGTGCGGGCCAGGGCCTTGCGCACCGGTGGCGCCACCGCTGCAGGCCGTGCCGGTGCTGCTACCGGCTTGGGGGCTGGCCGGTGCTGCGCCGCAGTCGCCTGCATCGCCCGGCTGTGCTGCTCGTCCATCTGGAACACCGCCACCGCCTCGACCAGGCCGTGGGCCTGCTGGTTCAGGCTGCTGGCGGCAGCGGCCATTTGTTCAACCAGTGCTGCATTTTGTTGGGTGGACTGGTCCAGCTGGGCCACCGCGCTGCCAATGTGGCTGATGCCGCTGCTTTGTTCGCGTGTGGCGGCGCTGATCTGGCTGATCAAATCGGCCACCCGCGTGACTTCATCGACGATCTCGGTCATCGCGCTGCCTGCGGTGTTCACGAGGCTGGAGCCTGTTTCCACGGTTTCCACGCTGGCCTCGATCAGCCCCTTGATCTCCTTGGCTGCCTGGGCGCTGCGCTGCGCCAGCGTGCGAACCTCGCCCGCCACCACGGCAAAGCCGCGGCCTTGTTCGCCCGCGCGGGCGGCTTCCACGGCGGCGTTCAGCGCCAGGATGTTGGTCTGGAAGGCAATGCCGTCGATCACGCTGATGATGTCGCTGATCTTGCGCGAGCTGGTGGTGATCTCGTTCATGGTGGTCACCACCTGGGTGACCACCGTGCCACCATGCTCTGCTGCCGCGCGTGCCTCGGCCGCGAGCTGGCTGGCCTGCTGCGCCGTGTCGGCGTTTTGCTTGACCGTGGCGGTCATCTCTTCCATGGACGAGGCGCTTTGCTGCAGGTTGCTGGCCTGCTGCTCGGTGCGGTGCGACAGGTCGGTGTTGCCCGAGGCGATTTCCAGCGAACCCGCCTCGATCGACGTGGCCGACGCGCGCACGCGGCTCACGATGTCTGCCAGTGCCGTCTGCATGTCGCCCAGCGACGCCAGAACGCTGTTGGCCGGTGCAGTGGCGGCTCCGGGGACCGGGCCCAGGTTGCCAGAAGCCACCCGCCGCGCGGCTGCGCGCAAGGCAATCGGGTCGGCGCCCAGCGAACGCATCAGGCTGCGGTGGATGAGCGTGGCCAGCACGATGGCCGCCGCCACTGCGCCCAGCGAGCACAGGATCAGGATCAGGCGCTTGGCGCTGAAGCGCTCGGCCGATTTCTCAATCTTTTGCGCGCCCGATGTGGCGATCAGGCGCGAATACTCGGTCGTGGTGCTGATGAGCTGCTTGAGCAGCGGCTGGCACTCTGCGTTCATGCGCGCAATGGCTTCATCCTTTTGCCCGGCCAGCGCCTTGGCCACGATGTCGAGCGCAACCGGGCCGTACCTGGCTTCGAGCTGGTCGATTTTGTCGAGCAGCGCGCGTTCTTCTGAAGACACCCCAGGCGTGCTGGCAACGGCTTTTTTGAGCATGCCCAGGCGCTCTTGCACCCGGTCGTGGGCGGCTTTGACCGCCGTGGTTTCGGCCTGGATGTCCTCGGGGCCATTGAGGATGATGAGGTTGCGTGCGGCAATAGCCCGGGCGCTGGCGGCTGCGTGCAAGTCACGGGCCAGCCCGCCGCGGCTGAATTCATCGCTGACGAAGCTGTCGAAATCGCGCTGGGATTCGCTCAGGCTGACCACCGACAGGGTGGACACCCCGATGATGATCGCCACCAGAATCGAGAAGGCAATCGTCAGCTTGCGGGTGAGGGAGAGGTGGTGGAAGTTCATCGGGAAGTCCGGTTTGCGGGAAGGAAGGGCGCTGTGCCCCGTGCATGCCGTGCTTCAGGGTGGGCCATGGTGGCGCACCTGGGCTGCGCAAGTAACCACTTCGGATTGTGCGCCGCCTGTGCGTTATTTGCACAGCCCTGGTGCATCGCTGGGCAAATCGCTCAAGCACTGAGGAGATGCTTGCAGCCGGCCTGCAGAGGCGCTAACCGCTCACCGCCGCTGGCGGGTGCCCACGCCGGGCTTTGGGCATGGGTGGCCTTGTGTGATGCAGGCCGTTCAGGGGGCATTTCCCAAAGGGTGAACAATTTGCTACATGTTTAATAGCTACTGGCGCATATCAGTTGGGCGTTAGAGGCCCAAAAGATGGCATAAACGCCTCGGGTGGCGTTCTCGGGCGCCCCTTTGCGGGCCACCGCCATCGCCTGTCTCTTGCCACCCCATGTTGACCTCTGCCCACGCGCCTACCCCGTCTCATCCGGCCTCGCCGCCGTCCGTTCCGCCGGGTGAGGAGCTGTTGGAATGGCGCCACCTTCAGTCCCACGATGTTCCACTGATCAGCCCCCGGGTGCGTTGGCTGCTGGCAGGCGGCCTGGCTGGCGTGGGCGCGCCAAAAGGCCTCTCGCCCAGAGCCCAGCCCGGCCTCCAACCTTTCCGCAACGCAGCAGCCGAGCGTGCCTTTGTTCAAAACCGCCCTGGCATTGGCGGCCGTGCTGTGGATGGCGTCGGTGGCCTTTGTCATCGAGCCCTTGCTGGTCCACTCCGCCCTGCTGGGCCGTGGTGACGCGTGGCGCACCCACCGCTTTGTCCTGTCCAGCGGCTGGGCCAAGCCCATGGGCGCGGAAGCCGCCCACATCCCTCCCATCGAGTTGCCCGGTGCGCAAAGCCGCGTGGCCTGGATAAAACCCGGCACCGAGGCCGAGCTGGCCACGCAGCAGGGCGTGCGCTGACCGCCCGGTGCGGCTGCCCGGCGCCACTGTCACACTGCATGCACCGCACTGTTCCAGCCGCCGCACTGTTGCGCTGGCCCGGTTGGCCCCATATTCACGCTATCGGCCGCCCGTTGGGGGTGGCGCATTCCACCAGGAGCCCTGCATGACATCGCCCACCACCGCTGCCACCGCCCCGCTGCCCGTGCTGCAAGCCCAGCCCCTGGGCCCGCTGTGGCCCACGATGGACCCCTTCCTTTTCTGCGCCCACCACGACGACGCCTACCCCGCAGGCGATGGCGCCTTTGCGCCCGCCGTGCCGCTGGAAGGCCGCCAGATCGGCAGCGACTTCAGCCGCAAGGACGGCTGGAGCATGTACCACGGCGAGACCGTGCCCGGCTTTCCGGGCCACCCGCACCGCGGCTTTGAAACGGTGACGCTGGTGCGCAAGGGGCTCATCGACCATGCCGATTCGCTGGGCGCAGCCGCCCGCTTTGGCGGGGGCGATGTGCAGTGGGTCACGGCGGGCAAGGGCATCCAGCATTCGGAAATGTTCCCGCTGCTCAACGCCACCGAGCCCAACCCGCTCGAACTCTTCCAGATCTGGCTGAACCTGCCCGCCCAAAGCAAGATGGTGGAGCCGCACTTCACCATGCTCTGGAACGAGCGCATTCCCCGCCTGCAGCACCGCGACGCCAACGGCCACCTGACCACCGTGACCGTGGTGGCCGGTGCGCTGCCCGGTGCCAACGCACCGCTGAGCCCGCCGCCCGAGTCCTGGGCATCCCAACCGGAAAGCGACGTGGCCATCTGGACGCTGCACCTGGAGCCCGGCGCACGCTGGACTTTGCCCGCCGCCACCGGCCAGGGCACGCGCCGCATGCTGTACTACTTTGTGGGCGACGGCCTGGCCGTGGGCCCGCAGGCCATCCGCGACCACGCGGCGCTGGAAGTGGTTGCCTCGCAACACTGGGAACTGGTCAACACCGGCACCACGGCCGTGGAATGCCTGCTGCTGCAAGGCCGCCCGATTGGCGAGCCCGTGGCGCAGTACGGCCCCTTTGTGATGAACACGCAGCAGGAAATCATGCAGGCCATGCAGGACTACCGCCGCACCCAGTTCGGCGGCTGGCCCTGGGCAGAGAGCGACCCGGTGCACGGGCCTGAGGCGCGGCGCTTTGCGCGTTACCCGGGGCAGACGCAGGACGAGGTGCCCAGCCCAGTGGCGGCGCCTGGGATGGCCTGCATCACTCCCTGCGATCCGCGATAGCGCGGTCTCGGGCGGTCCGCTGTGTTGCTTTTCTTGCCAATAGCCGGGCTATTGGCTGCAAAAAGCGCCTTGCGGCCCATCCCGATCCGCACTATCACCGACTCGCGAAGGTGATACAGGACATCCCTTGGAGGAAAATCGGGCGCATGAACATCACCAAAGACTCCGCCGTCACCCTGACCTACAAGGTGACCACGCCCCAGGGCAAGCCCCTGGATTCGGGCAACCTGGCCTACCTGCACGGTGGCTACGAAAACATCTTCCCCAAGGTGGAAGCCGCGCTGGAAGGCCAGGCCGTGGGCTTTGCCACCACGCTGGACCTGGCGGTGGAAGACGCCTTTGGCGCGCGCGACGAGAGCCTGGTGCGCACCATTCCCAAGAGCGAGTTTCCGCCCGGCGTGAAGGTGGGCGGCCAGCTGCAAGGCGTGGGCAACGACGGTCAGCCCGCCGTGTTCAACGTGGTCAAGATCAAGGGCCCTGAAGTGCATCTGGACGGCAACCACCCCCTGGCGGGCCAGGCGCTGAAGTTCAGCTGCAAGGTCACGGCCGTGCGGGCAGCCACCGCTGAAGAAATTGCCCACCGCCATGTGCATGGCGCGCACGGGCACCAGCATTGATGCCAGGGTTTGCTGGCTGAGTCGTTGACGCGAATCCAGCCCACCGCCACCCCGCTGTAGCCCTTGTTGGGCATCAGCCGGGTGGCTTTTTTACGCCCGCGTTTCCTTGCCCGCGATGCGCCTGCGCGGCACGGAGGCTTCGGCCTCCACCATCTTCGCGCTGCGCTCGTGCGCGGTCTGCGCCAGTTCGGTGATGAGCGCGGCCTCAGGCAGGTTGTGCCAGTAGCGCGTGGGCATCTCCTTTTTCATCATGGTGAGCTTGAGCCGCGCGGGGTTGAAGATGTGGCGGTAGTAGGTGAGCCACAACGCCTCGCCCGCGTCGGGCGGTGGCGCGTCGCTGCGCTGCGCGCCGGGGCCAGTGTGCAGCTGCTGACCGTCCCAGCGCACGCTGGCGTCGGGCGTGAGGATGGCCCAGCGCATCTGCGTGAAGCGGCGGGTGAAGAAGCCCGCGTTGGCCTCGGAGATGTAGTGGTCGGGCTCGAACCAGGCCATGTGCAGGGTGTTGCCATCCGGCTCCACCACGGGCCGAAAGCGCACAAAGGCGTGCATCTTGTGCATGTCGCGCCGCACGGCGCGCACCATGTGGTGGGCCTGCATGCGGTCTGCGTCCAGCGGGTCGTGCCGCGCTGCTCTTGCCATATCGCCGCCTTGCGCCATGCGCCAGAGCAGGCGGTACATCAGCGCAAAGCGGGCGGGGTCGCGGTGCAGGATGAGCTGCTCGCACAGGCGCACAAAGTCGGGGGGGACGCGCAGCGGGGGCGCATCGGGGGCTGGCGGTGGCAGGGCGTTGTGCCTGGCGGCCTCTGGAGCAAACAGATCTTCAGCGGCATCGGCCTGGCAGCGCCAGTCCACGGCTTGCGGGGGCACGTGGGCTTGCACCAGGGCGCGTGCGGCGGTGCGAAAGCCTTGCCAGTCGGTGGGGTGCTCCAGCGTGATGGTGTTGCGCTGCATGTGTTCCGCTCCGGCTCAAAACAGGCTGCGTTGCACCGGCGGCGGCGCCAGGTGCGCAGCCAAATCAGCAGCCTCCAAAGCCCGGCCGGGGCGGTAGTCGGCCGCCTCCACAAACGGCAGCACCTTTTTGAGCGGCACATGCAGCCGCGCCAGGTCGGCATGCCGCAGGCGTCGCACGCGGCGGGCGGCCAGCAGACGGTCTACCGTCTGCACACCAAAGCCTGGCACGCGCAGCAGCAGCTCGCGCGGGGCGGTGTTCAGGTTCACCGGAAAACGCTCGCGGTGCGCCAGCGCCCAGGCCAGCTTGGGGTCCATGTCCAGCGCCAGCATGCCCACCTGAGAGGGGGGAACGATCTCATCGTGGGTGAAGCCGTAAAAGCGCATCAGCCAGTCGGCCTGGTACAGCCGGTGCTCGCGCACCGTGGGCGGCGCGGCCAGCGGCAGGGCGCGCGCGGCGTCGGGGATGGGGCTGAAGGCCGAGTAGTACACCCGCCGCAGCCGGTGCGTGCCGTACAGCCGTGCGCTGGTGGCGAGGATGGTGCGGTCGTCCGTCGCATCGGCCCCCACGATCATCTGCGTGCTTTGCCCGCCGGGCGCAAACAGCGGCGCGCTGGCCCGGCGCGTGGTGCGCGATTGCGGCATCGACACGATGGCCTGCGCGGCTTGCTCCTTGCGCGCCGCGCGCGATTCGCCAATGTGCACCGCCATGCGGGCCATGGATCGGTCGATGGCGGCGCTGTTTTTCTCGGGCGCCAGCGCCTGCAGGCCTTCGGCGGTGGGCAGCTCGATGTTGATCGACAGCCGGTCCGCATAGCGGCCCGCGCGCTGCATCAGCTCGGGCGACGCGTCGGGGATGGTCTTGAGGTGGATGTAGCCGCGAAAGTCATGCTCCTCGCGCAGCACGCGGGCCACCTCCACCACTTGCTCCATGGTGTAGTCGGGGCTCTGGATGATGCCGCTGGAGAGGAACAGCCCTTCGATGCAGTTGCGGCGGTAGAAATCGAGCGTGAGCTGCACCACCTCATCGACCGTGAAGCGCGCGCGGGGCACGTTGCTGGTCACGCGGTTCACGCAGTACAGGCAGTCGTACTGGCAGAAGTTGGTGAGCAAAATCTTGAGCAGCGAAATGCAGCGGCCATCGGGCGCATAGCTGTGGCAGATGCCCATGCCTTCGGTGGACCCCAAGCCGCGCCCGCCCACCGAGTTGCGCGGCGCAGCGCCGCTCGATGCGCAGGATGCGTCGTACTTGGCCGCATCGGCCAGGATGGCGAGTTTGGATTGCAGGTTCACTGTATGAATTTAAGGGGTATCTATTTAGCTCCAGTGGCATCAGAATAGCTGGATGGAAACCCAGATGCTAACGCCAACTCCTGGACGGGGCTACCCCCGCACCTGGAACGAATTTCTTGACTGGTTTGCCACCGAAGAGGCTTGCCAGGCGTTCCTGGAGAAGCTTCGGTGGCCCCAAGGCTTCGTCTGCCCGCGTTGCGGCAACGCTGGCGATGTGTACCGCGCCAGCCGCACCCGCCTGATGTGCCGCTCATGCCAGTACCAAGGCACAGTGACATCTGGAACCATCTTTGACAAGACGCGCACACCGCTGCGTGTCTGGCTGGCTGCAGCTTGGTACCTGACCAATCAGAAACAAGGCGTGAGCGCCCTGGGGCTGCAGCGCGTATTGGGTTTGGGGAGCTACCAGACCGCCTGGACCATGCTGCACCGGTTTCGACGTGCCATGGTCCGCCCGGGCCGGGACAAGCTCAAGGGGCTTGTGGAGGTGGATGAAACGTACCTGTCCATCACGGATCGCAAGAATCCCGCCACCCCTGCAGGGCGCAAGAGCAGCACCACCAAAGTGTTGATGGTCATGGCGGTGGAGATCGTGGAGCCCAAGGGGTTTGGGCGCATCCGGTTACGCCGCATTGACCGAGACGCCGCCACCCACGTAATCCCCTTTGTGCAGGAGGTGGTCGAGCCTGGAGCCCAGGTACGCACGGATGGTTCGGCGGCATACCGCGCTCTGGGAGAACTGGGTTACACCCACCAGCGCACCGTCATGCTCGGCTCAGGCGTACCTGCCCATGTCTCCATGGCGGGAGTGCACCGGGTCGCCTCACTGGTACAGCGCTGGGTGCTGGGAACACATCATGGCTCTGTACAGCCAGACCACCTGGACGCCTATCTCGATGAATTCGTGTTCCGTTTCAACCGGCGCACATCCAACTCACGCGGGATGCTGTTTTACCGCTTGCTGCAGCAAGCGGTGGTTACGCCGCCAGTGACGTATGGGGATGTCGTGAGCAAGAACACCGGGGAGAGCCAATCGGATACCATTGCTGGATGAAATCACAGTATCAACGGGGCTGCTGGAGCTAAATAGATACCCCTTATGAATTTACAGTGAATGCAATGCCTGACGCCAGCCTGGGGAAAATCCAGTGGAGTTTTTTACTCCTGAATTGATAGCTGCTTGCGCTTGCCCAATGAGCGCTGGGGCCAAAAAGGCTTCAAATGGATGCGCTCAGGCTCTTTCTAATGCCATGGCCGTCTTTGAACAGGTTCTCACTGCCCAGCCGCCTTCCGGTCACGTCGCAATGCTCCCCGCAACAACCGTGTGGCCCGGTCCCGCAGCCCCGCTGGCTTGCCCGGCCGCACCGGGTGATCCTTGGCGTGGGCGCAGGCGGCCAGGAAGTCGTTCAGAATTGCGGTGTCGTCCAGCGTGTCCGAGCCCAGCTTGTGGAACTCGGGGTGCCACTGCGTGGCGGCGATGTAGCCGCGGCCCGGTGCGGGTTTGACGCGGATGGCTTCGGGCACGCCGTCAGGCTCGCTCAGGGCTTCGACCACGAAGTCGGGCGCCACGCGCTTGATGCCCTGGTGGTGGATGCTGTTGACGCGGGCGCGGGGCAGGTTGGGGTAGAGCTGTGCCAGGCGCGAATCGGGCACGATCTGGATGTCGTGGAAATGCTGGTCGTAGGCCACGGCGTTGCGGTGCTGCAGTGCGCCGGGGTGCTGGGTTTCGATGTCCTGGTACAGCGCGCCGCCAAAGGCCACGTTGATGAGCTGCAGCCCCCGGCACACGCCAAAGATGGGTTTGCCCACCTCGGCAAAGGCCTTCACCAGCGCCAGGTCGTAGATGTCGCGCACGCGGTCGCCAATCCATTCCTCGCGCAGGGGTTCTTCGCCATAGTTGCCGGGCCACACATCGGCGCCACCGTGCATCACCACGCCATCCAGCCATTCGGCGTAGTGCTGCAGGGTGACGTCGCCGCGCGCCGTCTCGCCCGTGGGGCAGGGCACCATCACCACCATGGCCCCGGCGGACATGAGCCAGTGCGCGATGGACTGCTCGACGTATTGCAGTGTTTTGTTGGTGAACAGTGGGCGGGTGGGATCCGCGTGTTGAAAGCAGGCCGACAGGCCGATCTTGAGGCGGGGTGCGTTGGGCATGGGCAGCGGGTGGGGTGCGCGGGCGGTGGGTGCGCACAGGCCAGCCTCTGTTGTAGCACCGCCCTTGCCGCAGCGGTGTAGGAAAGTGTCGGCTTTGCGCGGCTCCCGCAGGCCTTCACCCGCCCTCTGAAGGGGCTCCTTGGGTATTTGAATGAAATTGGGCTCTTCTAGGGGCTGTTGAGAATCAAGCACCACGGCTCGGAGGGCTGTGATGCAATAGGCGCATGAGCATTCGATGGGTACTGACAGACGAGCAATGGGCCAAGATGGAGCCTCAATGCCTTGGCAAGCCAAGTGATCCTGGACGCAGCGGCACAGACAACCGCCGCTTCGTTGAGGCAGTGCTGTGGATTGCCCGCACAGGCAGCCCCTGGCGAGACCTGCCGCCAGAGTTCGGCAAGTGGAACACGGTGTTCAAACGCTTTAGAGACTGGGTTAAGGCCGATGTGTTCCAACGTCTGTTCGATGCAGTGAGCGAGCAGCCGGACATGGAATATGCGATGGTGGATGCCACGATTGTGAAAGTGCATCGGCACGGCCAGGGGGCAAAAGGGGGACTTCGGGCCAGGCCATAGGCCACTCGAGGGGCGGCATGACCACGAAGATACTGGCGCTGACGGATGCATTGGGCAATCTGGTGAAGTTCGTCTTGATGCCAGGGCAGCGCCACGACACCAAAGGGGTCAGAGAGCTGATTGCCGATGTGCGCTTTGATGCCTTGCTTGCCGACAAGGCCTTCGATGTGAATTGGCTGATCCAGGAGTTGGGTAAGCGCGGGGCGCAGGTGGTGATCTCACAGATGCCCCGCAGGAGAGCGCCACTGGAGATTGATCGGGAGGTCTACAAATGGCGCCACTTGATCGAGAACTTCTTTTGCAAGCTCAAGGAGTTCAAACGTATCGCAATGCGCAGCGACAAGACCGATAGCAGCTTCGCAGCGATGATCTATCTCGCAGTTGGGGTTATCAACTCTCGCTGATTCTCAACACGTCCTAGCGAATGCTAGTGTGGTGTCTCAAAAGTAAGCATCAAATAATAGAGCTCGCTGCCCGCGCCACAGATGCCAAGATGGTGTCCGCACTTTTATGCCACACGAACGGCTTGGGATCCTCGTTGTGACGATCAATGTATTCCCGTATGGATTGCTCCAGCTGAGCAACGCTGGTGTGGGCGCTGCGCTTGATCCACTGCTCGCTGATCTGGCTAAAGAAACGCTCGACCAGATTGAGCCAGGACGCTGAGGTGGGCGTGAAGTGAACGTGGTAGCGAGGATGGGCTGCTAGCTACCAAAAGGAGGCCCCCCGGCTCTGCCGGGGAGGCAGTAGAAGTTTGACTTTTCAGGAGGTTGTCCACCGTAGAGACTTTCAATCGTGAGCCGCCAAGCAAACGAAAGGAAGAAACACGATGGACAAGTATGAAAGTTTGAGTCACACGGCCTGGGATTGCAAATATCACGTGGTCTTCATCCCCAAGTGTCGAAGGCGAACGCTGTACAAGCAGCTACGCGAACACCTGGGTGAGGTATTCAGAAAGTTGGCCGCGCAAAAGGAATGCAGGGTTGAAGAGGGGCATCTGATGCCCGATCACGTGCACATGATGCTGTCGATCCCACCGAAGTACTCGGTGTCGCAGGTGGTGGGCTTTATCAAAGGCAAGAGCGCAATCCACCTTGCGCGGGTGTACGGAGAGCGAAAGCGCAACTTCGTGGGTCAGCACTTCTGGGCGCGAGGGTACTTCGTCTCGACGGTGGGACGCGACGAAGCGGTGATACGGGAGTACATCCGAAACCAGGAGAAGGAAGACGAGAGGTTGGACCAACTCGGTCTATGGAGGTGAGTAGCCACCGATAGGTGGCCCCAAGAATGAGGGGCCGCGTTAGCGACCCCTTACAGCCGCTTTGAGCGGCTCACATCCCGAATGCCCCCGGCTTTGCCGGGGGATGGTTACCCAGGCCCGCACTGCCTGCGTCTTGTGCGTGCCGTAGTTGTCCATGATCAGGTGGATGTCTTGTTCGCCAGGCACCGCTGCATCGATGGCTTTGAGGAACTGCAGGAATTCCACACTGCGGTGACGGCGCTTGAGCTGTCCTATGACTTTGCCAGTGGCCACATCCAGCGCTGCAAACAGCGACGTTGTGCCATGGCGCTTGTAATCGTGCGTGCGCGTGCTGGGTTTGCCAAACGTCAGTGGTAACCCTGGTTGGGTGCGATCCAGAGCCTGGATCTGGCTCTTCTCGTCCACGCACAGCACCAAGGCGCGATCGGGTGGTGCCATATACAGCCCCACCACATCCCGTACCTTGTCCACGAAATGGGGATCCGTCGATAGCTTGAAGGTTTCTTGCAGGTGCGGCTTCAGCCCAAAGGCATGCCAGATGCGCTGCACCGTCGCGGGCGATACGCCAGCGTGCCGACTCATCTGGCGCACGCTCCAGTGCGTGGCGTTGTCAGGCTTGCTCTGGCGAACCTTGTCCACAATGAGCTGAACCTGCTCGTCGCCCACACTGCGCGGGCGGCCAGCGCGCGGGGCATCGGTCAAACCCGCCAGACGATACGCCCGGTAGCGCCGCCGCCACTTGGAGACAGTTTGCACCGTCGTGCCCAAGCGTTGGGCAATCATGGTGCCTGACTCCCCATCTGCGCAGCCCAGCACGATTCGCATGCGCAGCTTCTCGTCCTCGGGCGCTTTGCGTACGCGCAGTCGCGCATGCAGCTCTGCGCGCTCGGCATCGGTGATCTGCAGCTTCGTGGCGGGGCGTCCAGGGTGGGCCATCAGCGTAGTCTCCTATAAGGAAGCTGATTCGACCAACACCGGTCAAAATAGTTCTATCTATTTTTGAGACACCACACTAGTGATGCACTCGATAAATGTCGTACGTCGAAATCGTCGTTTACAGACGTGCGGCGATTTCCATCACTACTATTCGCTAGAAGAGCCTGAAATTGGCACCTGGCGCTTATTGGGTAAGCGCTGGCAGCTATCAAAATAGTAGCGTTTCAGTCAGGCGGAGGCGAGCTCTTTGGCCTCTTGGGCCGTTTGCGCTGTTTGCAGCACGGTGCCTGGTCGCGCCAGCAGCGGGTGCAGTTGCACCACCTGGCCCACCATGATGAGGGCAGGCGGCTGCACCTTCTCGGCCACGGCCAGGGCGGGCAGGGTGGCCAGGGTGGCTGTGAGGCAGCGTTCGGTGGGCAGGGTGGCGTTTTCCACCACGGCGGCGGGGGTGTCGGCAGGCAGGCCGTGGGCGATGAGCTGGCTGCAGATGGCGGGCAGGGCGCCCACGCCCATGTAGATCACCACGGTTTGGCGAGGGCGGGCCAGCAGTTCCCAGTCCAGCCCCACGGTGCGGTCTTCGCGCAGGTGGCCGGTGGCAAACACCAGGGTGCAGGCGTGGTCGCGGTGCGTGAGCGGAATGCCCACCGACGCGCCCGCGCCTTGCGCCGCGGTGATGCCGGGCACCACGTCAAAGCCAATGCCGGCCTCGGCCAGGGCCTGCACTTCCTCGCCCCCTCGGCCAAAGATGTAACCGTCGCCCCCCTTGAGGCGCACCACGTTGCGGCCACTGCGCGCCAGGCGCACCATCAGCTCGATGATCTGCTCCTGCGGCAGGGTGTGACGGGATGATTCCTTGCCCACGTAGATGCGCTCGGCGCCGGGCGCAATGCAGTCCAGCACGGCAGGGCCGACCAGGTGGTCGTACAGCACCAGCGTGGCGGTCTGCAGCGCCCGGTAGGCCTTGCGGGTGAGCAGCTCCGGGTCGCCAGGGCCCGCGCCCACCAGCGTGACATGACCCACGGGGGAAACCACGGGCGCAGTGGGGCCTTCTCCTGCGGGCTGGTCTGCCGCTGCAGCGCCCGGGGCGGTGTTCTGGAAGCTCATCGTGGATCTCGTTGTGTGGTGGGAACAGGCCCGATGTTTAAACGCAATGCCCGGCCCGACCTTGACTTAGTTCAAGGTCGGCGCTTCCAACACGCGAGAGGATGCGTCCATTGAAGGCGGTTGCCGCAACCTGTGTTGCGCGCCCCACGCTCCCACGGTGACGACATGACACACATCCCCCGCTTTTTCCGGCCCGGCCCGTGGCGCGCCGCGCTGCTGCGCTGCTGCCTGCTGGGGTGGGTGGGCTGGGCGGCCGCAGGCGCTGCCCTGGCGCAGCCTGCGCCAGCGCCCGTCCCTGTCCCCGCCCCCAGTGCAGAGCGCCAAAGCGCCCTGGTGCGCATGGTGCGGCAAGACTGCGGCTCTTGCCACGGCATGCGGCTGACGGGGGGGCTGGGCCCCGCCATCACCCCCCAGGCGCTGGAGGGCAAACCCCTGCTGTCCATGGCCTCGACCATCTACGGCGGTCGCCCCGGCACCCCCATGCCGGGCTGGAGCGCCATGCTCACCCTCGAAGAAGCCCACTGGGTGGCCCAGCAGCTGGCCGAGGGCTTTCCTGAAGAATCCCGGAGACCTGCGCGATGAACCCACCCGCCTTCCAGCCCCTGCAACGCCGTGGGCTGCTGACCCTGATGGCCTCGGCCCCCCTGTGGGCCAGTGGCTGCGCCGCCCTGGCCGATGGCCGCGCTGCGGAAGCATCACCAGCCGCCCTGCGTGGCACCGGCGACCTGGGCGTGGTCATCCAGCGTGCCCGGGGCGCCATCACGGTGGTCAACACCAGCGACCGCTCGCTGCTGGGCGAAATCACCGGGCTGGGCGATCTGTCGCACGCCTCGGTAGTGTTCTCGCGCGATGGCCGCTACGCCTACGTGTTTGGCCGCGATGGCGGCCTCACGCAGGTGGACTTGCTGCGCGAACGCATCGTGCACCGCGTGATGCAGGCCGGCAACTCGATTGGCGGGGCCGTGAGTGCCGACGGCACGCTGGTGGCCGCCCAGAACTACGTGCCCGGCGGCGTGAAGGTGTTTGACGCAAAAACCCTGGAGCTGCTGGCCGACCTGCCCGCCACTTATGGAAACGGGCAGCGCTCGCGCGTTGTCGGCCTGGTGGACCTGCCTCAGCGCCGCTTTGCCTACAGCCTGTTCGATGCCGATGCGATCTGCATTGCCGATTGCTCCGACCCCACCCGCCCCCGCGTGCACACCCTCGAAGGCATTGGCCGCCAGCCTTATGACGCGCTGGTCACGCCCGATGGCCGCCACTACATCGCCGGCCTGTTCGGTGAAGACGGCCTGGCCATGGTGGACCTGTGGGAGCCCCAGCCCAAGGTGCGGCGCATTCTGGCGGGCTATGGCCGAGGCCAGCAGCCTTTGCCGGTGTACAAAATGCCGCACCTGCGCGGCTGGGCCGTGGCCGGGCGCCACGCCTACCTGCCCGCCATTGGCCGCCATGAGGTGCTGGTGGTGGACACCACCACCTGGCAAGAGGTGGGCCGCATCCCCGTGGCGGGCCAGCCCGTGTTCGTGATGGCCCGGCCCGATGGCCGCCAGGTGTGGGTGAACTTTGCCGTGCCCGATTACGACCGGGTGCAGGTCATCGACACCCCCAGCCAGCGCGTGGTGGACACGCTGCGGCCCGGCAAGGCCGTGCTGCACATGGAATTCACACCCCGTGGCGATACGGTGTGGATCAGCTGCCGCGATGACCACCTGGTGCGCGTCATCGACACTGCCACGCGCCAGACCCTGGCCACGCTGGCGGTGGACGCCCCCAGCGGCATCTTCTTTACCTCGCGTGCCCAGCGCATGGGGTTCTGACATGCAGGCCGTGCCCGACCCTGCTGCGCCTGCCCTGGGCAGCACCGGTTTCCAACCCAGCCCCGCGCAGCGCCTGTCGCTGCTCAACGCGTGGCAGCGCGGCTTTCCGCTGTGCGACGAGCCCTTTGCCGTGGTGGGCGCGGCGCTGGATTTATCTGCCGCGCAGGTGCTGCAGGCCTACCGCCAGCTGGCGCAAGAAGGCGCGCTCAGCCGCATTGGCGCGGTGTTTGCGCCGGGCAGCGGCGGTGCTTCCATCCTCTCAGCCATGGCGGTGCCGCCCGAGCGGCTCGAAGCCGTGGCCGCCGTGGTGTCGGCCCACCCGGGCGTTAACCACAACTACGAACGGGAGAATGCCTACAACCTGTGGTTCGTGGTCACCGGCCCCAGCGCCGCCCAGGTGGAATGCACCATCGCCAGCCTGGAGGCGGACACCGGCCTCACGGCGCTGCGCCTGCCCATGCTGCAGCCCTACCGGATCGACCTGGCGTTTGACCTCTCGTCCGAGCTGACCACCGGCCCGCAACATGCCGCCCAGGTGGGCAGCTGCGCCCTGCAGCCCCCGCAGGTGGCGCCCCGCGCCCAGCTGGCCGATGCCGACTGGCCCTTGGCGGCCTTGGCCGAAGCCGGCCTGCCCCTGGTGGCCCAGCCCTATGCCCAGTGGGCGCAGGCCCTGGGCACCACCACCGCGCAGGTGCAGGCCACCTTGCAGCAGTGGTTGCACACCGGGGTACTCAGCCGCTTTGGCGTGGTGGTGCGCCACCACGAGCTGGGCTTTGCCGCCAATGCCATGACGGTGCTGGATGTGCCCGACGACGAAGTAGACGCCGCCGGCCGCGCCCTGGCCGCCCAGCCTGGCGTGACGCTGGCCTACCGCCGCGCCCGCGCGCCCGGCTGGCGCTACAACCTGTATTGCATGGTGCACGGCGCACACCGGCAGGCGGTGGAGCAGGTGGTGGCCAGCGCCCTGGAGCGCAGCGGCCTGGCCCACCAGCCCCACGCCGTGCTGTTTTCGCGCCGCCGTTTCAAGCAGACGGGCGGGCGCCGGTTTGCCGCCGCAGCCCCCATCGCGCAAGGAGTGGCCCATGCCCTGCCTTGAAGACCTGCGGCTCATGGCCTACCTGCACGGCGGCTTTCCGCTGGTGGACGAGCCCTACGCCGCCGTGGCCCAGGCGCTGGGCACCACCGAGCAGGACGTGCTGCAGCGGCTGCAGCGTTTGCTGGATGACGGTTACCTCACCCGCTTTGGCCCGCTGTTCCAGATTGAACGCGCAGGCGGGCAATTTGTGCTGGCCGCGCTGTCAGCCCCCGAAGCGCAATTTGACGCCGTGACTGCACAGGTCAACGCCCTGCCCGAGGTGGCCCACAACTACCGGCGTGAACACGCGCTGAACATGTGGTTTGTGGTGGCCGCCGAATCGCCCGCGCAGGCCACCCAGGTGCTGCAGCGCATTGAAGACACCACGGGCCTGAAGGTGCACGCTTTTCCCAAGGAGCGCGAATACCGCGTGGAGCTGCGCCTGCCGCTGCTGCCCCCCGGCGAAACGCTGCCCCCACCGCTGGAGGTGCCCCATGGCGCTGGATGCGTTTGACCGCGCGCTGATCGCCGCCACCCAGGCCGGCCTGCCCCTGGTGCCCCGCCCGTATGACGCCGTGGGCGCCACCCTGGGCGTGAGCGGCGAGCGCGTGCGCCAGCGGCTGGCCGAACTGCTGCACACCGGCCTGGTGCGCCGCATTGGCGCCGTGCCCCACCACTACAAACTGGGCTTTACTGCCAACGGCATGAGCGTGTGGGACGTGGACGATGCCGAAGTGGACGCCCTGGCCCGCCAGGTGGCCGAGCTGCCGGGGGTGAGCCACTGCTACCTGCGCCCGCGCAGCCTGCCGGTGTGGCCCTACAACCTGTTCGCCATGCTGCATGGGCGCAGCCGTGATGAAGTGGCCGAGCAGGCCGCCCAACTTGCCCAACTGCTGGGGCCGCACTGCCGCCAGCACGACATTCTGTATTCCAGTGCGGTGCTCAAAAAAACAGGCCTGCGCCTGAAGGAAGACTGACCATGTTTCGCATCAGCCAATACATGCGCGAGCTGGCAAAAGCCGAAGCCACGGGCCAATACCCCGTGGTGCGCGACCGCAAGGCCACTGGCCCGGTCGTGATCTGGAACCTGATCCGCCGCTGCAACCTCACCTGCAAACATTGCTACGCCCTGTCGGCCGACCACGACTACGCGGGCGAGCTGGGCACGCAAGAGGTTTACACGGTGATGGACGACCTGCGCGCTTTCGGCGTGCCCGTGCTCATCCTCTCGGGCGGCGAGCCCTTGATGCGCGCCGATCTGTTCGACATTGCCGCCCGCGCGCAGGGCATGGGCTTTTACATCGGCCTGTCCACCAACGGCACGCTGATTGACGAGCCCATGGCCGACCGCGTGGCCGCTGCCGGTTTTGACTACGTGGGCATCAGCCTGGACGGCCTCAAGCCCACGCACGACAAATTCCGCCGGCTGGACGGTGCGTTTGACCGCAGCCTGGCCGCCGTGCGCTTCCTGGGCGCGCGGGGCGTGAAGGTGGGCCTGCGCTTCACCATGACGTCCATGAACGCGCACGACCTGCCCGCACTGCTGGCGCTGATGCGCGAAGAGGGCGCGCAGAAGTTCTACTTCTCGCACCTCAACTACGCCGGGCGCGGCAACATCCACCGGGGCAAGGACGCGCATTTCACCGCCACCCGCGAGGCGCTGGACCTGCTGTTCGAACGCGCCTGGCAAGCCGCACTGGACGGGCTGGACGAAGACTACGTGACCGGCAACAACGATGCCGACGGCGCCTACCTGCTGCAGTGGGTGCAGCGGCGCCTGCCCCGCTGGCACGCCGATCTGCGCGCGCGCCTGCAGGCTTGGGGCGGCAACTCCAGCGGCGTCAATGTGGCCAACATCGACAACCTGGGCCATGTGCACCCCGACACCATGTGGTGGCACCACGACCTGGGCAGCGTGCGCGAGCGGCCGTTCTCGGCCATCTGGGCTGACACCAGCGACCCGCTCATGGCAGGCCTCAAGGCCCACCCCCGGCCGGTGGAAGGCCGCTGCGCGCAATGCCGCTACTTCAGCCTGTGCGGGGGCAACACCCGCGTGCGCGCCCAGCAGCTCACCGGCAACCCCTGGGCTTCTGACCCCGGCTGCTACCTGACGGACGAAGAAACCGGCACCGAGCACCTGGCCGTGGCCGAACCTGCGGCCCCGCACCCCGTGCACTTCATGGAGGTGAGCCATGCGCAGTAACCGCCTGACCCGCACCGTGCGCGTGCTGGCCCTGTGCGCTGCGGGCCTGCTGGCCGCTTCAGGGGCCGCGCTGGCGCAGACTTCTGCGCCCGCCGCCTCCACCGCTGCGGTGCCTGATGCTCCTGCCCTGTACCAGCAGCACTGCGCCGCGTGCCACGCGCCCCAGCGCACCGGCGCCATGGGCCCGGCCCTGCTGCCCGAAAGCCTGGAGCGCGTGCGCCCCGCCGAGGTGCTGCGCGTGATTGGCCAGGGCCGCACCGCCACGCAAATGCCCGGCTTTGCTGGCACGCTGAGCGCCGCCGAAATCCAGGCCCTGGCGCAGTGGGTGCGCAGCCCGGTGCAACCCGCGCCCACCTGGGGCGATGAGGACATTCGCGCATCGCGCGTGGCCACCCCCGCACCGGCCGATGAGCCCGCCAAGCCCGTGTGGTCTGCCGACCCCATGAACCTGTTTTTGGTGGTGGAGGGGGGCGACCACCATGTGTCGCTGCTCGATGGCGACAAGTTTGAAGTCATCACCCGCTTTGCCAGCCGCTACGCCCTGCATGGTGGCCCCAAGTTCACGCCCGACGGGCGCTATGTGTTCTTTGGCTCGCGCGATGGCTGGATCACCAAGTACGACCTGTGGCGCCTGCGTGTCGTGGCCGAGGTGCGTGCGGGCCTGAACATGCGCAACGTGGCCGTGAGCGGCGACGGCCGCTGGGTGATGGCGGCCAACTACCTGCCGCGCAACGCCGTGCTGTTCGATGCCGACCTGAACCTGGTGCGCAACTACCCCGCCACTTCGCTCGACGGCAAGCAGGCCTCGCGCGTGTCGGCGGTGTACGACGCCACGCCGCGCCGCAGCTTCGTGGTGGCCCTCAAGGACGTGCCCGAGCTGTGGGAGATTTCGTACGACCCGGCGGCCGAGCCCATCCATGACGGCTATGTGCACGACTACCGCATGGGCGAGTCGATTGCCAAGCCGGGCTTCCAGGGCGTGCGCCGCACCCCGCTGGAGGAGCCGCTGGACGACTTCTTCTTCGACCAGACCTACACCTACGTGCTGGGCGCCACGCGGCCCCGCCAGTCTGCACAAGCCGAAGGTGCCACCGCCCAGGTGGTGAACCTGAACATCCGCCGCAAGGTGGCTGACCTTCCCATTGCCGGCATGCCGCACCTGGGCTCGGGCATCACCTTTGCCTGGAACGGCACCACCGTGCTGGCCAGCCCCAACCTGCAGGGCGGCGTCATTGACGTGGTGGACATGAAGAGCTGGAAGCCCGTGCGCACCATTGCCACGCCTGGCCCCGGCTTCTTCATGCGCAGCCACGAAAACACGCCGTTTGCCTGGACCGATTCGATGATGAGCCCCTCGGGCAAGGACACCCTCACCATCATCGACAAGCGCACGCTGGAGGTGGTGGCCAAGGTGCGCGAGCCGGGCAAGACGCTGGCGCACATCGAGTTCACCAAAGACGGGCGCTACGCCCTGGCCAGCGTGTGGGAGATGGACGGCGCCGTGGTGGTGTTCGATGCGCAGACCTTCAAGGAAGTCAAGCGCCTGCCCATGAGCAAGCCCGTGGGCAAGTACAACGTGTGGAACAAGATCACGCGCAGCGAAGGCACCTCGCACTAGCCTCCTTGGCGCGCGTTGACGGTTGCACTCAGCGCGACTGGAACACCGCCACCGCGGTTCTGCGCACCAGATCGAGCGCGGCCTTTTGCACCTGGGTGGATGGCCGCTGCAAGCTGGTGGCCAGCGACAGCGCAATGCGCAGCGGCGGGGTGCCAATGGCCTGCGCGGTGTAGGCCGAGGGGCGCGGCGAGTTGAGCAGCGCGTTGCGCGACAGCACGGCGCAGCCAGCGCCATCGGCCACCAGGTCGAGGATGGCAGACACGCCATCAATCTCCAGCGCCACCTGCGGGGTGCAGCCAATCTGGGCCATTTCTGATTCCACATGCATGCGGATCGCGTTGGGCCGGGTGGGGATGACCAGGGGCAGTTGGGCCACCTCGCTCAGTGCGATGGGGCCGAGGGGCGGGTCTTCCAGCAGGCCCGGCGGGCGGGCCCGCACCAGCACCAGGTCTTCGTCCAGCAGGTGCGCCACATCGGTTTCGCGCGAGGGCTGGGCGTTGTAGAGCACCACCAGGTCCAGGTGGCCGCTGTTCAGCCCGCCCAGAATGGCGCCCGACAAACCTTCGCTGATGGACAGGCGCACTTCGGGCAGCTCGTGGCGGAAGGCGCGGGTCAGCGGAACCGTCATCACACGCGCCACGCTGGTGGGCAGGCCAATGGCCACGCGCCCGGCCAGCGCACCGCGGACCCGGCCCAGCTCTTCGCGCGCCCGCTCCACCTGGTGCAGGATGCCGCGCCCATGCTCCAGCAGCACCTTGCCCGCCTCGGTGGGCACTGCGCCGCGCCCATTGCGCACCAGCAGGTTCTGGCGCAGCTCCACCTCCAGCAGGCGCACCTGGCGGCTCAGGGCGGGCTGGGCAATGTTCAGCACCACGGCAGCCCGAGTGAAGCTGCCGAGCTCTGCCACGCGCACGAAGTATTCGATTTGTTTCAAGTCCATGGGCTCTCCAGGGAGGCTGCGGCGGGTCGGCAGCTATGGTTATTGGAATACCTGCCATTTGGCCATCACAGAATGGTATATCTGGTAGTGGCTTGGCACGCTGTCGCACGGGCCGCGCCATGACCACAATCAAGCTTTTTCACGGGTCAGGCAGGCGCCACAGCGCCTACCCCGGCCGCACCGCATCCACAGGACCCACATGGCTACCCCCCTCCAAGGCATTTCGTCCATGGCCACCCGCCAGGTGCTGGCAGAGCTGGTGGCTGCCTATGCGCAGCAATCGGCCGACCCGGTGCACATCGAATCCGTGGGCGGGGTGGATGCCGCCCGGCGTGTGCAGGCGGGTGAGGCGTTCGACGTGGTCATCCTTGCCTCTGACGCCATCGACCGGCTCGTGGCCTCGGGCCATGTGCGTGCCGACAGCAAGGTCGATCTGGTGCGTTCCGGCGTGGCGGTGGCAGTGCGCGAAGGTTCACCCGTGCCCGACCTGGGCTCGGAAGACGCCGTGCGCCGCGCCGTGCTGGCGGCCCGCAGCCTCAGCTATTCCACCGGCCCCAGTGGTGTGGCGCTGGCTCGGCTGTTCGAGCGCTGGGGCATTGCGCAAGAGATTGCGCCCCGCATCGTTCAGGCCCCACCGGGCGTACCCGTGGGCACGCTGGTGGCGCGCGGCGAGGTGGAGCTGGGCTTTCAGCAGCTGAGTGAATTGCTGCACGTGCCAGGCATCACGCTGGCCGGGCCGCTGCCAGAGCCCATCCAGATCACCACCACCTTCACTGGCGCGGTGGCCACAGCCGCCGCCCAGCCCGCGGCCGCGCAGGCGCTGCTGGCCTTCATGGCGTCTCCACAGGCAGCGCCTGCCAAACGCCGCCAGGGCATGGAGCCCGCCTAGCCAAGCGCTTGCCCGACACACCGATCCCAAGCATCCAAGGAGCCCTCACATGAGCCTCATCATCGATTGCCACGGCCACTACACCACGGCCCCCAAGGCGCTGGAGAACTGGCGCAACGCGCAGATCGCCGGCATCAAAGACCCAGCGGCCATGCCCAAAGTGGCCGACCTGAAGATCAGCGATGACGAGCTGCGCGAGTCCATCGAGACCAACCAGCTCAAGCTGATGAAAGAGCGCGGCAGCGACATCACGCTGTTCAGCCCCCGCGCCAGCTTCATGGCCCACCACATCGGTGACTTCAATGTCTCCAGCACCTGGGCGGCCATCTGCAACGAGCTGTGCTACCGCGTCTCCACGCTGTTCCCCGACCACTTCGTGGCCGTGGCCATGCTGCCGCAAAGCCCCGGCGTCGATCCCGCCACCTGCATCCCCGAGCTGGAAAAGTGCGTGAAGGAATATGGCGCCGTCGGCATCAATCTGAACCCCGACCCCTCGGGCGGCCACTGGACCAGCCCCCCGCTGACCGACAAGCACTGGTACCCCATCTACGAAAAAATGGTGGAGTACGACCTGCCCGCCATGATCCACGTGAGCACCAGCTGTAACGCGTGCTTTCACACCACGGGCGCGCACTACCTGAACGCCGACACCACGGCCTTCATGCAGCTCATCCAGGGCGATCTGTTCAAGGACTTCCCCACGCTCAAGTTCCTGATTCCGCACGGCGGCGGCGCAGTGCCCTACCACTGGGGCCGCTTCCGCGGGCTGGCGCAGGAGATGAAGAAGCCCCTGCTGCAAGAGCACTTGCTGAACAACGTGTTCTTTGACACCTGCGTGTACCACCAGCCGGGCATCGACCTGCTCAACACCGTGATCCCGGTGAAGAACGTGCTGTTTGCCAGCGAAATGATCGGCGCGGTGCGCGGCATTGACCCCACCACCGGCCACTACTACGACGACACCAGGCGCTACATCGAGGCCAGCACCATTCTGAGCGCCGAGGACAAGCACCAGATCTACGAAGCCAACACGCGCCGTGTGTTCTCCCGACTCGATTCACGCCTGAAGGCAAAGGGGCTCTGACATGTTTGAACTAGGCGTTGTCTACCGCAACATCACCCGCGCCGACCGCGTAGCCGCCGATGGCCTGGCCGCCCTGGGTTCGGCCACCGTGCACGAAGCCATGGGCCGCGTGGGCTTGCTCAAGCCCTACATGCGCCCCATCCAGAGCGGCGTGCAGGTCAGCGGCACGGCCGTCACCGTGTTGCTGCACCCGGGCGACAACTGGATGCTGCACGTGGTGGCCGAGCAGATCCGGCCCGGCGACATCGTGGTGGCCGCCGTCACAGCCGAGTGCACCGATGGCTACTTTGGCGACCTGCTGGCCACGTCCTTCCAGGCGCGCGGCGCGCGGGCGCTGATCATCGACGCGGGTGTGCGCGATGTGAAGACGCTGCAGGAGATGAACTTCCCTGTGTGGAGCAAGTGCATATCCAGCAAGGGCTGCATCAAGGAAACCCTGGGCTCGGTGAACATCCCCGTGGTGTGCGCCGGCATGCTGGTCACGCCGGGGGATGTGATCGTGGCAGACGATGACGGCGTGGTCTGCGTGCCCGCTGCCCGCACGGTGCAGACGCTGGAAGCCGCGCAAAAGCGCGAGAGTTTGGAAGGCGAAAAGCGCGCCAAGCTGGCCAGCGGCGTGCTGGGGCTGGACATGTACCAGATGCGTGAGCCGCTGCAAAAGAAGGGCCTGCGCTACATCGACTGACCCGGCTGTCTGCGAGAAATTTTCAGTAGAAAAGGCCTATAGCGCTTATGAGTAAAGCGCAAGCAGCTATCAAATTAATAGTAATTACATCAAGGAGACATCCCGTGGCAACTTTCGCAACCCTGAACCGCCGCACCGCCGCCCTGGCTGTGGGCCTGGCCGCCACCCTGGGGTTGGCGCCCCAGTGGGCGGCCGCGCAGCAGTTCCCCACCAAGCCTGTGCGCATCATCACCCCCTTCCCGGTGGGGGGCGGCCCCGATGGCGTGGCGCGCCTGGTGGCCGACAAGCTCTCCAAAACCTGGGGCCAGTCGGTGGTGGTGGAAAACCGCCCCGGCGGCAACGGCTTCATTGCGATCGATGCCTTCAAGCGCGGCGCCAAGGATGGGCATGACCTCATCGTGCTCGACAACGTGCACCTGGCCGCCTACCCCAGCCTGTTCAAGAAGCTGCCCTACGACACAGCCAAGGATTTCGACCCTCTGCTGCCGCTGTTCCGCACCTACTTCTTCTTCACCGTGGGCACCAACAGCCCCTACAAGACCGTGGCCGATGTGGTGGCCGACGCCAAGGCGCGCCCCGGCAAACTCAACTACGGCTCGTGGTCGGTGGGCAACCCGGTGCACCTGGGCTCCGAGCTGTTCGAGAGCATGACCGGCACGCAGATGGAGCATGTGATCTTCAAGGAAACCACACAGCTCTACACCTCGGTTTCCACAGGCGACATCAACTTTGCGATGGGCAGCGCCGCCACCGCAGGCCCGCTGTACCGCGCTGGCAAGCTGCGCCTGCTGGCCCTGGCCGCGCCCCAGCGCTCGCCTGAGTTCCCCGACGTGCCCACCGTGGCCGAATCCGGCGGCCCCAAGGACTTTGCCGTGACCGGCTGGAACGCCATTGCCGTGCCGCCCGGCCTGCCCGCGGCCGTCACCGACAAGATCAAGCGCGACATCGAGCAGGCCCTGACCGGCCCCGACGTGACGGAGAAGTTCAAGACCTTTGGCTACGAATCCTTCCCCACCACGCGTGCGCAGTTCGACCAGTTCGTCAAGGACGAAGCCAAGCGCTTTGGCGACGTGATCCGCCAAGCCAACGTCTCGCTCGACTGACCCCGCCACCGCCCACCCGCCAGGAACCCTCATGACCGACCACACAGCCAACACCGCCCCGGCATCGCGCCGCCAATGGATCAAGACCGCTGCCGCCACCGCAGCCCTGGCCGTGGGTGCGCCCCATGTGCTGGCGCAGCCCGCAGCGGCGGCCTACCCCTCGCGCCCCATCAAGATCGTGGTGGGCTACGCCGCTGGTGGCGCGGTAGATGCCGTGGCCCGCGCGGTGGGCCAGGCCCTGTCGCAAAGCATGGGGCAGCCCGTGGTCATTGAAAACAAGCCGGGCGCAGGCACCAACATTGCCGTCAAGTCCGTCATCGCGGCCGAGCCCGATGGCTACACCCTGATGATGGCGGCCAATGCCCTGGCGGCGAACATGGCGCTGTACCAGCCCATGCCGTTCGATGCCGAAAAAGACCTGGTCGCCATCTCGCTGGTGGGGCGCGTGCCGGTGGTGCTGGCCACGGGGGCGGGCTCGGGCATCACCTCGCTGTCCGGGCTGCTGCAGGCGGCCAAGGCCAAGCCCGGTGCGCTGGCCTATGCCTCGCCAGGCAACGGCTCCACGCCGCACATGGCCATCGAGTTTCTGGAGCGCGAGGCGGGCATTGACCTGCAGCACGTTCCCTACCGGGGCGGTGCTGCGGCGCTCACCGATGTGATCGGGGGCCAGGTGCCGCTGGTGGCCGTCAACGCGCTGGAAGTGCAGCCCCATGTCAAAAGCGGCAAGCTGCGCGTGCTGGCTGCGCTCAGCGCCAACCGCACCGCCATCTTCCCTGATGTGCCCACGATTGCCGAGTCCGGCTTTCCCGGCTTTGAAGCGGCTGTGTGGTACGGCCTGGTGGCCCCCGCCGCCACGCCCAAGGCCGTGGTCACCCGCCTGCACGCTGAAGTGCAGAAAGCGTTGCAAGGCAAGGATGTGCGCGAGCGCATGACCGCGGTGGGTGGCGAGGTGCTGCCCGGCCCCACCGAGCAGTTTGCCCAGCTCATCCAGAGCGAGCGCCGCCGCTACGAAAAGCTGGTGCGCGAGGCCAACATCAAACCCGATTGATTTCAGAGCGGCCCCGGCCGGGCTGCGCGTTCTCCGATGTCCTCCAACAAAGAAAATTCCCCGATGTCCAAAACGACTTCCGGTGACTCCCCCCAAGCTGAAAGTTTCACCAAAACCCCCGGCTGGCTTGACTGGTACACCGGCCCTGCCAAGCCCCGCTTCCAGCTGCCCGCAGGTGCGGTGGACGCCCACTGCCATGTGTTTGGCCCCGGCGCGGAGTTTCCGTACGCGCCCGAGCGCAAGTACACGCCCTGCGATGCCAGCAAGCACGAGCTGTTTGCGCTGCGCGACCACCTGGGCTTTGCCCGCAACGTGATCGTGCAGGCCACCTGCCACGGCGCAGACAACCGCGCCATGGTGGATGCCTGCCTGGCCAGTGGCGGCAAGGCGCGTGGCGTGGCCACCGTCAAGCGCAGCGTCACCGATGAGGAACTGCAACAGCTGCACGCCGCAGGCGTGCGCGGTGTGCGCTTCAACTTCGTCAAGCGCCTGGTGGACTTCACGCCCAAGGACGAGCTGATGGAGATTGCCGGCCGCATTGCCCAGCTGGGCTGGCATGTAGTCATCTACTTTGAGGCGGTGGACCTGCCCGAGCTGTGGGACTTCTTCACCCGCCTGCCCACCACCGTGGTGGTGGACCACATGGGTCGCCCGGATGTGAGCAAGGGCGTGGACAGCGAGGAGTTCGCGCTGTTCCTCAAGTTCATGCGCGAGCACCAAAACGTGTGGAGCAAGGTGAGCTGCCCCGAGCGCCTCTCCGTGACCGGCCCCAAGGCCCTGAACGGCGAACAGGCCGCGTACCAGGACGTCGTGCCTTTTGCGCGCCGGGTGGTGCAGGAGTTTCCTGACCGCGTGCTTTGGGGCACCGACTGGCCGCACCCCAACCTCAAGGACCACATGCCTGACGACGGCCTGCTGGTGGACTTCATCCCCCACATTGCCCCCACGGCCGAGCTGCAGCACAAGCTGCTCGTGACCAACCCCATGAAGCTTTACTGGCCTGAGGAGGTCTGAGATGGCACTCGACAAACCCTACCAGGACGTGCCTGGCACCATCATCTTTGATGCCGAGCAAAGCCGCAAAGGCTACTGGCTCAACCAGTTCTGCATGAGCCTGATGAAGGCTGAGAATCGCGAGCGCTTCAAGGCCAACGAGCGCGCCTATCTGGACGAGTGGGCGATGACCGAAGAGCAGAAGCAGGCCGTGCTGGCCCGCGACCTGAACTGGTGCATGCGCACGGGCGGCAACATCTACTTCCTGGCCAAGATCGGTGCGACCGATGGCAAGAGCTTCCAGCAAATGGCGGGCTCCATGACCGGCATGACCGAAGAGGAGTACCGCGCCATGATGATCTCCGGTGGCCGCAGTGCCAACGGCAACCGCTACATCGGCGAAGACGGCGACGCCCAGGCGCACCGCCAGCCGCAAGGCAAGGCCGGGCAGGCCCAGAAAGACTGAACACCATGGCACGCATCACCGCATCTGTTTACACATCGCACGTGCCCGCCATTGGCGCGGCCATGGACCTGGGCAAGACCCAGGAAGACTATTGGAAGCCGCTGTTCGCAGGCTACGACTTCTCCAGGCAATGGATGAAGGACAACAAGCCCGATGTCATCTTCCTCGTCTACAACGACCACGCCACCGCGTTCAGCCTGGATTTGATTCCCACCTTCGCCATCGGCACCGCCGCCGAGTACCAACCCGCCGACGAGGGCTGGGGCCCGCGCCCGGTGCCCAAGGTGATCGGTCACCCCGAACTCGCCTCGCACATCGCGCAAAGCGTGATTCAACAAGACTTTGACCTCACCATCGTCAACAAGATGGATGTGGACCACGGCCTGACGGTGCCGCTGTCGCTGATGTGCGGCGAGCAGCATCCGCAAACCGGTGCCTGGCCCTGCCCGGTGATTCCGTTTGCGGTGAACGTGGTGCAGTACCCCGTGCCCAGCGGCCGCCGCTGCTTTCAGCTGGGGCAGGCCATCCGCCGCGCGGTGGAGAGCTACGACGAGGACCTGAACGTGCACATCTGGGGCACGGGGGGCATGAGCCACCAGCTGCAAGGCGCCCGCGCCGGACTCATCAACCGCGAGTGGGACAACGCCTGGCTTGACCAGCTCATCAACGACCCTGCCGCTTGCTCGGAAGTGCCGCACATCGACTACGTGCGCGAAGCGGGCAGCGAGGGCATCGAGCTGGTGATGTGGCTCATTGCCCGCGGTGCCATGGCCGATGTGGCCGGTGGCCCCGCCCCCAAAGTGGCGCACCGCTTCTACCATGTGCCAGCGTCCAACACCGCCGTGGGCCACCTGATTCTTGAGAACTGAACCGAATCCCAAAGGACATCACCCCATGACCATCAAAGTCGCACTCGCCGGCGCGGGCGCCTTCGGCATCAAGCACCTGGACGGCATCAAGAACATTGACGGCGTCGAAGTCGTCTCCCTCATCAGCCGCGACCTGGCCAAGACCCAGGAAGTAGCCGACAAGTACGGCATCCCCCACGTCACCACCAAGCTGGAAGACAGCCTGGCCATCAAGGAAGTGGACGCCGTGATCTTGTGCACGCCCACGCAGATGCACGCCAGCCAGTCCATTGCCTGCCTGGAAGCGGGCAAGCATGTGCAGGTGGAAATCCCGCTGTGCGACATCCTGAGCGAAGGCCAGGCGGTGGTGAACCTGCAAAAGCAGACGGGCCTGGTGGCCATGTGCGGCCACACCCGCCGCTTCAACCCCAGCCACCAGTACGTGCACAAGAAAATCAAGGCGGGCGAGTTCAACATCCAGCAGATGGATGTGCAGACCTACTTTTTCCGCCGTACCAACATGAACGCCCTGGGCCAGCCCCGCAGCTGGACGGACCACCTGCTGTGGCACCACGCCGCCCACACGGTGGACCTGTTCGCCTACCAGGCGGGCAGCCCCATCGTCAAAGCCAACGCCATCCAGGGCCCTATCCACAAGGATCTGGGCATTGCCATGGACATGAGCATCCAGCTCCAGGCGGCCAACGGCGCCATCTGCACGCTGAGCTTGAGCTTCAACAACGATGGCCCGCTGGGCACCTTCTTCCGCTACATCGGCGACACCGCCACGTACATCGCCCGCTACGACGATCTGGTGAACGGCAAGGAAGAGAAGATCGACGTGAGCCAGGTCGATGTGAGCATGAACGGCATTGAGCTGCAAGACCGCGAGTTCTTCGCCGCCATCCGCGAAGGCCGCGAGCCCAACGCCAGCGTGGCGCAGGTGCTGCCTTGCTACCAGGTGTTGCATGATCTGGAGCAGCAACTGGTTTGATGCTGCTATTGATTCAGTAGCTGCTACCGCCCGTAGATCAAACGCTGCGGGCGTTTTTCATTAGATATCGGAGATGTGATGCAACAACGTGCTTTGGGCCCTTTCCAGGTCAGCGCCATTGGCCTGGGCTGCATGAACCTCTCGCACGCCTATGGCGCCCCGGTCAGCGCTGAGCAGGGCGAGCGTGTGCTGCTGGCCGCGCTGGATGCGGGCGTGACCTTGTTCGACACGGCGGCGCTATACGGCTTTGGCGCCAACGAAACCCTGGTGGGCCGGGTGATGAAGCCGCACCGCCACCGCTTCACCCTGGCCAGCAAGTGCGGCATGCAGGGCGTGGATGTGAATGGCGACGGCAAGCTGGTGCGCGAGATTGACGGGCGCCCCGCCACGCTGCGGCAGACCTGCGAAGACAGCCTGCGCCGCCTGCAAACCGATGTGATCGACCTGTACTACCTGCACCGCTGGGACAAGAGCGTGCCGATTGAAGACAGCGTGGGCGCGCTGGCCGACCTGGTGCGCGCGGGCAAGATCCGCAGCATTGGCCTGTCGGAAGTGTCGGCCGCCACGCTGCGCCGCGCCCATGCCGTGCACCCCATTGCAGCCCTGCAAACCGAGTATTCGCTGTGGACGCGCAACCCCGAGATTGCGGTGCTCGACGCCTGCCGTGAACTGGGCGTGGCGTTTGTGGCCTTCAGCCCGGTGGGCAGGGGCTTTCTGTGTGGCGACCTCACCGATGTGGGCACGCTGGACGCCAAGGACATCCGCCGTGGCATGCCACGCTTTGCGCCCGAGGCGTATGCAGCCAACCTGCAATTGCTGGCAGGCTACCGTGTCATCGCGGCCGAAGTGGGCTGCACCCCCGCGCAACTGGCGCTGGCCTGGTTGCTGCACAAGGGGCAGGACATCATCCCCATCCCGGGCACGACCAGTGTGGAGCATCTGCACGACGACCTGGGGGCTGTGCAGGTGCAGCTCGGCAGCTCCGTCATCGAGCGGCTGGAAGCGCTGATCAACGAGCGCACTGTGGTGGGCAACCGCTACAACCCGCAGAACGCCAGCGAAGTGGATACCGAGGCCTACGCGGAGCGCACAGGCGTCTGAGACAGCATCCATTGGGTGTTGCCCCTTCGCGGTTGGCCGGGCTTCGCCCCGCCCATCGCATGGGTGAAAAGACCGAGGCCAGCGCCGCCTGTGCCTTGGGTTGTGGGATATGTCCTACAAACATTTGCAAGCACTGCGGATGGTGTTGTGCGCGATGCGCGGGCATGCTGAAAGGCTGCCTGCCCTGGTGCTCCCCGTGGTTCCTGGGCGTGGTCTTTGCCAACGCTACACACAAGGAGAACCCTGCATGCCACCATCCGCCTTTCTTTCCTGGGTTCAGGAGACCACTTTTGCGGGCGTGCCGCTGTGGAGCTTGCTGATCGCCGTGCTGGCGGGGGTGGCCACCTATCTGGGCATATTGCTGGCGCTGAGCCTGTTGACCGGCCGTGCCCGTGCGTGGGCCAGCCAGTCGCACAGCGGGGTGGCCCGTGCGATGGTGGATGTGCTGGAAGGCACCAGCCGCTTCCTGATGCTGGTGGCGGCGCTGCTGGTGGGCGCCAGTTTTCTCGATCTGCCCGGGCGCTGGGAAAACCGGCTGAGCCAGCTGTGGTTTGTGGCCGTGGCGCTGCAGATGGGCTTGTGGGGCATGCGCGCCATCGGCATCGGGGTGCGGCACTACCTTGCGCAGCACGCTTCTTCGGGCATGACGCAGGTGAGTGCCTCTGCCACGCTCATGTCGTGGGGGCTGCGCACCTTGCTGTGGAGCGTGGTGCTGCTGGCCATCCTGTCGAACCTGGGGGTGAACATCACGGCCTTCATTGCCAGCCTGGGGGTGGGCGGCATTGCGGTGGCCCTGGCGGTGCAGAACATCCTGGGGGATTTGTTTGCATCGCTGTCCATCGCGGTGGACAAGCCGTTCCAGGTGGGCGACTTTGTGGTGGTGGGCAACGTGGCGGGCACGGTGCAGATGATTGGCCTCAAGACCACCCGCATCCGCAGCCTGCAGGGCGAGGAAGTGGTGATGTCCAACACCGACCTGCTCAAGCAGACCATCAGCAACTACCGCCCCATGCAGCGCCGCCGCATCGTGTTCGGTTTTGGCGTGCCGTACGACACCCCCATCGAACAGGTCGAGGCCATCCCAGGCGTGGTGCAGCGGCTGGTAGAAGCCCAGCCGCAGCTGGAGTTCGACCGGGCGCACTTCAAGGCCTTTGGGCAAAGCGCGCTGGAGTTTGAGGTGGTCTACATCGTGAAGGACCCGGGCTTCAATCTGTATATGGACCTGCAGCAGACCCTGAACCTAGGCTTGATGCGGGAGCTGGCCGCCATGGGCGTGAAATTTGCCCTGCCCGCCCGCACCGTGCATGTAGCCCAGATGCCTGCCGAGCCTCCCCACCCCCTGCCCGTGGCCCCTTTGCAGGCCTGATGGGTTGATGTTGCTAAGGGCGTGGCGTGCGGCGCGTTTTGCGGCGATGCCAATGCCAGCGCACCTGCTGTGCCAGTACCAGCGCTGCCAGCGCCCACAATTGCGCACGCTGCTGGCCGGTGCGCTGCTCCAACATTTGCACTTGCGCCTGCAGCACGTCGCTGTGCGCTGCGGGCGAGGCAGTGCCCGCAGGTGTGGCGGGCAGCATGTCGGCGGTGATGTCTGAGCCTGCTGCCGCCACCAAAGCGCCGGTCTGCGTGGCGGCCACCGCACGCTTGCCCACTGCGCTGCCGCGCTCGTCGGCATACACCTTGGTGAACTCGGCCCCCAGCAAAAAGATCTGTGCGGCGTAGTACACCCAGGCCAGTACCACCACCAGCGAACCGGCTGCTGCATAGGTTTCGTTCACGCCGCTCTTGCCCAGGTAGTAGCCGATGGCGAATTTGCCCAGCTCGAACAGGACAGCCGTCACGGCAGCGCCCACCCACACGTCATGCCACTGCAGTGGCACCGAGGGCATGAACTTGAAAATCATCGCGAACAGCACGGTGGTGGCGCCCACCGCAATCAGCGTGTTCAGGGCTTGCAGCGTCACCTCCCAGGCCGGCCACAGGCCGCTAGCCCAGCCGCCCAGGGCCGCCACCCCTGCGCTGATGACCAGGGACACGATGAGCAGAAAGGCCAGCCCCAGAATCAGCCCGAACGACAGCACCCGCGCGCGCAGCACGGCCCACAGCCCCGAAGGCTTGGCCCGCTGCGGCACATGCCAGATGCGGTCGAGCGCGCTTTGCAATTCGGCAAACACGGTGGTGGCCCCCACCAGCAGCACCACGCCACTGATCAGACCCGCCACCAGGCCGCGCGTGGGCTCGCTGGCAGCCCGCACCAGCGCTTGCACGGCCACGGCAGCGTCCTGGCCGATGAGCCCTTGCAATTGCCCCACGATTTCGCCCTGGACCGCCTCGCGCCCAAACAGCGCGCCTGCCACGGCAATCACGATCACCAGCAGGGGTGCGATGGAAAACACGGTGTAGTACGCAATCGCCGCGCCCATGCTCGGGGCAAAGTCATCCATCCAGGCCATGACGGCTTTGCGGGCCAGGCGATAAAGGCGTTGTAGGTTCATGGGCGACAAGAGAACAGAACTGACCCTATGCTGCCGTTGAACACACCTTGCGGCTGTAGGCGCGCGCACCGATGCTGCGTAGGCGGGCTGCGTGATGCATTCCTGCCAAGGTGACCTACCAAAGAGAAACGCGCCCCTCGGGGCGCGTTTCGCAGGCAGCTTGGGGGTGCCTTACTTGGCAGTCACCACGCGCACCATTTCCAGGCACTTGTTCGAGTAGCCCCATTCGTTGTCGTACCAGCTCACGACCTTCACGAAGGTGCCGTCCAGCGCGATGCCGGCGTCAGCGTCGAAGATCGAAGTGCGGGTGTCGCCACGGAAGTCGGTGGCCACCACCTTGTCTTCGGTGTAGCCCAGCACGCCCTTCAGGGCGCCTTCGGACTGGGCCTTCATTTCGGCCTTGATCTCGTCGTAGGTGGCAGCCTTGTCCAGCTCCACCGTCAGGTCCACCACCGACACGTCGGAGGTGGGCACGCGGAAGGACATGCCGGTCAGCTTCTTGTTCAGCGCAGGAATCACCACGCCCACGGCCTTGGCAGCGCCAGTGCTGGAAGGGATGATGTTTTCCAGAATGCCGCGGCCGCCGCGCCAGTCCTTGTTGGAAGGGCCGTCCACGGTCTTTTGCGTGGCAGTGGCAGCGTGCACGGTGGTCATCAGGCCGCGCTTGATGCCCCACTTGTCATTCAGCACCTTGGCCACGGGAGCCAGGCAGTTGGTGGTGCACGAGGCGTTGGAGACGATGGCTTGGCCAGCGTAGGTGTCGTGGTTCACGCCGAACACGAACATGGGTGTGTCGTCCTTGGAAGGAGCCGACAGGATGACCTTCTTGGCGCCTGCGTCGATGTGCTTCTGGGCCGAGGCCTTGTCCAGGAACAGGCCGGTGGATTCGATCACCACGTCAGCGCCGACTTCGTTCCACTTCAGGTTGGCGGGGTCGCGCTCTTGTGTCAGGCGGATCTTCTTGCCGTTGACGATGAGGGTGTTGCCTTCCACGGCCACGGTGCCCTGGAAGCGGCCATGCACCGAGTCGTACTGCAGCATGTAAGCCAGGTAGTCGGGCTCCAGCAGGTCATTGATGCCAACGACTTCGATGTCGCTGAAGTTCTGGATGGCCGAGCGCAGCACGTTGCGGCCGATACGGCCGAAACCGTTGATACCAATCTTGATCGTCATAGCTTGTAGTCTCTCAGTTAAAACAAAAAACAAAGGAAATTCGGGTCAGGCATTTGCAGGTGGGGCGCTCTTTTTCTTGCGTGCGCTGGTGGTCAAAGGCGTTTTTCTGGGCTTCGCTTGGGCGCTATTGAACTCGACGACCTTGTCCCATGAAATCACTCCGCTGGGTTGCACATATTCCAGCATGAATTCACGTAGGAGTTGCTGGTGCTTGGTGGCGAAGGCTTGTTGGTAAGCGGGGCCGTGCTGGCCTGCGAACTGCTCCATTGCATGGGAGATGCGCAGGTAAAAATCCCGCTCGCCAGACAGCAGCTCCCAAAACACCTGGCCTGCTAATTTTTCTACCGGTGTTGCCTTGCGCTCGGTTTTGCGGCCATAGCCATAACCGATGATGGGGCGGAACCCTTTGTTCAGCTTTTTAAGCCGGGCTTGCAGGGCTTGAAATTCGCTCCCTTGCCCCTTCGCGCTTTGGGAGTTGAAGATGTTTTTGCTGGACTTGACGGAAATGGCCAAATAACTATTGGCCGTCTCGATCGCGATGTCCTGTCCCGCACCTGCGCCTACGGTCACGTTCCGCAACTCGCCATCGGACGCTGTGCCATGTGTAGCTGCAAAAATGGCCAGCGGCTCGATGAAGTCGTTACCAAAAATGGTTTCATCCGAGCTGGACACAAAAGCGATCATGAGCTGTTGTATGAACTCCAGAGAGTCTGCAATGCCTAACGCCCTGTAGAGGTATGGGTTCTTGCTTAACAGCCTGCCTAGGCTGAGTTTGTCTAGGGCTGCAAAACGCTTGGCATAAAGAATACCAAGCAGCCTGCCCACTTCTGCATGGAGTTGTGCGTCAGGAATCATCGCCCCAGTCTTCCTCTGGTTGATCCAGCTTTCTATGCACCGATGTTCCACGCATGCGTTTGGCATTGACCTTGGCATTCCCTTGCGCCACCGACACCAGCATTTGTCCAAGGGCGCAGCCCAAGGGCGTGGGGACGGCATTCCCAATTTGGCGGTAGCAATCAGCAGTCTTGCCTTCAAACTTCCAGTGATCAGGAAACTTCTGAATGCGTGCGTATTCGCGGACGGACAGCGGCCGCAACTCCGTGGGGTGGCACAGCATGGTCGCTTTCTGGATGGGACTGGTCACCAGGGTGGGCGACGGTTCAGCGCGGTTGAGTCGCCGATAAAACCCCACCTTGCCACCGCCGGACTCAAACGCGCCACCCATGGCTTCCTGCACCACGTGGGCGGGAAGATGCTTCCAGTTGCAGCCCTCGCCCAGCATGGCCAAGTAGCGTTGCACGGCTGGAGAGAACTGCGCATATGGGCCAATCTCCTGCAAGTCGTGGATGGCGCTGCCTAGGGTTTGCCAGCGCATGGCCGGGTTCTGGTGGCGTTGAAAGTGGGTGGGTGCCGGTAAAAAAATATCCTCCCCGTCGCGGCTGCCCACAATCACCAGCCGCTCCCGAAACTGCGGGGTGCCGTAGTGCACGGCATCCAAAATGCCGTGCACGGTGTGGTACCCGATGGCTTTGAAGGACTCCAAGATGGTGTCCAGCACAGGCTTGGATTGCTTGTCTGCGGGGTCGCAGGGCATGGACGCCAGTCCTTTGACGTTCTCCATGATGAAGAATCGCGGGCGCAGGGCAGAAACGACCTTGATGAACTCTTGGTATAGCTGGCCGCGTGCGTCCTCCACCCCCTTGCGTTTGCCTGCCGTGGAGAAGGGTTGGCAAGGGGGGCCGCCCACCACGGCAAACAGTGCTTCGCGTGTGACACCACTGGCCTGCAGAAAGAACTCGCAGCTAGGATCGCTTTCAATCAGATCGCGTATGTCTCCATCAATGGCCAGATGGGAGTTGCGCCGCATGGTTTCGATGCACCACTTGTCCATATCCTGCGAGACGGCTACGCGTAAGCCTGCCTCATTCAGCCCCAAATCCAGGCCCATAGCACCCGAGAACAGCGATACAACAGGATAGGGATGGCGTGCGTTTTCCAAGCGCGTGGCACTGTCCGCGTCAAAAAATGGAAGTCGGCTGTTCATGTGCAGGCTCTGAGTGTTCTGCGATCACCGCTGGCGCTGGAGCACCGCCCGTACCGTGTCGGCCACGTTTTCTTCGGTGAAGCCGAAGTGCTTGAACAGCACGGGCGCAGGGGCCGATTCACCGTAGGTGTCGATGCCCACCACGGCGGCGCAGCCGTATTTCCACCAGCCGTCGGTCACGCCCATTTCCACGGCCACGCGGGGCACGCCAGCGGGCAGCACGCTGCTTTTGTACTTGGCGTCTTCGCGGTCAAACGTGGTGGTGCTGGGCATGGAGACCACGCGCACGGCGATCTTCTTGTCGGCCAGCAGGCGCTGCGCCTTCAGGGCCAGCTGCACTTCAGAGCCGGTGGCAATGATCACGGCCTGGGGCTTCTTCTTGATGCCCACGTCAGCGGGTTCGGAGAGCACATACGCGCCACGGCTGATGTCGCCCAGCACGCGCTTGGGCGCTGCGGCCGAGAGGTGTTGCAGGTTCTGGCGCGACAGGGCCAGCGCGGTGGGCTTGGTGCGGTTGGAAAGGGCCACGCTCCAGGCCACGGCGGTTTCCACCGTGTCGGCAGGGCGCCACACGTCCAGGTTGGGGATCAGGCGCAGGCTGGCCACGTGCTCGATGGACTGGTGCGTGGGGCCGTCTTCACCCAGGCCGATGGAGTCGTGCGTGAACACATGGATCACGCGCTGCTTCATCAGCGCGGCCATGCGGATGGCGTTGCGGCTGTAGTCGCTGAAGGTCAGGAACGTGCCGCCGTAGGGGATGAAGCCACCGTGCAGGGCCACGCCGTTCATGATGGCGGCCATGCCGAACTCGCGCACGCCGTAGTTGATGTGGCGGCCGCCAACACCAGCTTCGTTCTTGACCACGGCGCCCGCTGCGTCAAAGCGCAGGTTGGGCGTGCTCTTGGTGTTGGTGAGGTTGGAGCCGGTCAGGTCGGCGCTGCCGCCCAGCAGCTCGGGCAGGGCGGCGGTGAAGGCTTCCAGCGCCAGTTGGCTGGCCTTGCGGCTGGCCACGGTCTCGCCCTTGGTATGCGCGGCCACCACAGTGTCCACGGCCACTTGGGCAAACTGGGCAGGCAGGTCGCCCTTCATGCGGCGGGTGAATTCGGCAGCCAACTCGGGGAAAGCCTTGCTGTAGGCAGCAAAGCGGTCGTTCCAGGCGGCTTCGGCCTTCTGGCCGCTGGCCTTGGCGTCCCAGCCGGCGTACACGTCTTCAGGAATCACGAAGGGCTCTGCGGTCCAGCCCAGGGTTTCGCGGGTCAGCTTGATTTCTTCGGCACCCAGGGGCTCGCCGTGGGCCTTGGAGGTGTTGGCACGGTTGGGGCTGCCCTTGCCGATGTGGGTCTTGCAGATGATGAGCGAGGGGCGCTCGGTCTGCTTCTTGGCTTCGGCAATGGCGTCTGCCACCTTGTCGGCGTCGTGGCCGTCAATGGGGCCAATCACGTTCCAGCCGGCAGACACAAAGCGCAGGGCGGTGTTGTCGGCAAACCAGGGGGCCACCTGGCCGTCGATGGAGATGCCGTTGTCGTCGTACAGGGCGATCAGCTTGTTCAGCTTCCAGGCGCCTGCCAGCGAAATCGCTTCCTGGCTGATGCCTTCCATCAGGCAGCCGTCGCCCAGGAAGGCGTAGGTGTTGTGGTCAACGATGGCATGGCCGTCGCGGTTGAACTCGGCAGCCAGCAGCTTTTCGGCCAGCGCAAAGCCCACGGCGTTGGTGATGCCCTGGCCCAGCGGGCCGGTGGTGGTTTCCACGCCGGGGGTCACGCCCACCTCGGGGTGGCCTGCGGTCTTGCTGTGCAGCTGGCGGAAGTTCTTCAGCTCGCTCATGGGCAGGTCGTAGCCCGTGAGGTGCAGCAGCGAGTAGATCAGCATCGAGCCGTGGCCGTTGCTCAGCACGAAACGGTCGCGGTCAAACCACTGGGGGTTGGTGGGGTTGTGCTTGAGGTGGCGAGCCCACAGGCCCACGGCCATGTCGGCCATGCCCATGGGCGCGCCGGGGTGGCCGGAGTTGGCTTGTTGAACGGCGTCCATGGCCAATGCGCGGATCGCATTGGCCATTTGTTGGGATTGCTGGGTGTTGGCCATGGGTTGTGGGGGTGCTGGTGGGTGGGGATCAGGGAAACCGCTTATTTTACCGGGGCCGCAGTGGGCACTTCGCCCGGCACGCGGCGGCAGCATGGCAGGCCCCAGCGGGTGATGCACTACATTGCATGCCCATGCATGGATTGCACCTCACTGCCGACCTCCACGGATGCCGCTGCGCGCCGCATTGGCTCACCGATGCCGATGCCTTGGGCCGCGCCTGCCTGGATGCCGTGGCCGCCAGTGGCCTGCAGGCGGTGGGGCAGGTTTTTCACACCTTTCCTGCCACGGCCCACGGGCCCGGCGGCGTGACGGCCACGGTGCTGCTGGCCGAGTCGCACCTGTGCGTGCACACCTGGCCCGAGCAGGCCGCCGTCACGCTGGATGTGTATGTGTGCAACTTTGGCGCCGACCACAGCGCCAAAGCCCATGCCCTGATGAATGCCCTGCTGGCGCTGCTGGAGGCCACCACCGTGCAGCGCCACGCTTTGCAACGGGGCGAACTGCGCCCGGTGCCCGAAAGCCTTGTTCCATGAGTTCGACCCTTACCGCAGCCCCTGTTCACCAGGTGCCCGCCATGCTGCTGGCCGCTGGCCGTGGGGAGCGCATGCGCCCCCTGACCGACACCTGCCCCAAGCCGCTGCTGGAGGTGCAGGGCCTGCCGCTGCTGCAGTGGCATTTGCAGGCGCTGGCGCAGGCGGGGGTGGACCGGGCGGTGATCAACACAGCCTGGCTGGGGGAGCAGATCAGCGAGCGGTTTTCAAGCCATTTTGGCCTGCAGGGCGCACCAGATAAGCGCCACCAGCTATCGATTTCATACTCGCACGAGGGCGTGGACTTTGGCGGGGCGCTGGAAACCGCAGGCGGCATTGCCCGCGCGCTGCCGCAGTTGGGGCCGGTGTTCTGGCTGGCCGCAGGCGATGTGTTTGCGCCCGATTTCGTGTTCGATGCGCAGGCCGTGCAGGCCTTCGAGGCCAGCGGCCACCTCGCCCACCTGTGGCTGGTGCCCAACCCCGCCCACAACCCGCGCGGTGACTTTGGGCTCTCTGCCACCGGCCTGGCGCTGAACCTGCCGGCCGACGACCCCGCGCCGCGCTACACCTACAGCACCATCGCGCTGTTGCGCGCCGAGTTGTTGGCTGCCCCCTGGTGCGATATCCCGCCGGGCAACCCGGCAGGCATGGCCGTCCCGCTGGCCCCCTTGCTGCGCCGCGCCATGGACCAGGGGCGCGTGGGGGCTTCCATTTACACCGGGCGATGGACGGATGTGGGCACGCCCGAGCGCCTGGCCGAACTCAACCGCTGAACGGGCACGCTGCCGGCGCCCGGCGTTGCCAACCGTGTAGGGTCATGGCGTGGCAGTGGCTTGGGCGGCGTTGTAGGCTGCTTGCACGGTCACAGGGCCGTTTTCGCAGCCGCGAAACAGCCACTGGCTGGGCGCAAAACGGGCGTCCGGGCCATCTGGCGGCGGCTTGCCCACTTCGGCTTGCAGGTCGTAGGGGATGTGCGGCACCTGGAACAGAGCGATCTGGCCCTTGCGGCACTGCAGCGTGGGCATGACCTTGTTGGGCACCCAGGTCTGCGTGGCCGTGTCATAGCGGTGCACCGGCCCGATGCGCTGGTTGTCGGCCAGCTCCACCCGCATGGGCACCACCTGCAAGGCGGTCGCCAGCACGCCAGCCACCTCCACCGGCTGTGCAAAACGAACGGCGTCCAGGCCATGCAGGGCCAGGGGGCGGTGGGGTTCGCCCCGGTCAAAGGGGTCTGTGCGGTTGATGAAGCTGCCTGCAGGGATGAGCAGTTCGCCATATTGGAAATCCTGGGGCAGCACGAAGCGTTCGCGGCTGGCGCGTACGGCAGCGCTGTCTTGCCAGGTCTGCTTTTCCGTGTGGGACAGGTAGGCGCGCACGCCCAGCCACACATCGCACAGGCCTGCCACCACGATGAGCGCCACCAGGGCCTCGCGGGTCAGCAGCCACTTCTGGGGCACATCCACCCAGCGGTAGTAAACGCCGTAGATCAGCAGGGCGGCCGTGAGCACCACCCCGAGCGCGGGCACGAAAGTTGACAGAAAAAAGTTCAGCATGAATGCGTATCGATGGAAAGAGGCGTTGCGGCGCTAGGCGGCGGAGGGCCTGTGCGCCAGCACGGGGGGCTTGAACATCCGAGCCTATGGGCGCAGATTCTCTGTGACATATCGGGGGCAGCGCCAGTTGGGCTCAAAATGTATACATGAATGCAACGCAATCCATCTACGCCCAGCGCCGCGCCCGCCTCGCTTCGATGCTGGGCGCCGGCGGCATCGCCATCATCCCCACCGCACCTGAACGCCCGCGCAACCGCGACACGGACTTCATCTACCGGCACGACAGCTACTTCTACTACCTGACCGGCTTTGCCGAGCCTGGTGCAGTGCTGGTGCTCACGGCCGAGGGGCACAGCACGCTGTTTTGCCAGCCCAAGGATCTGGAGCGCGAAATCTGGGACGGCTACCGCCTGGGCCCCGCCGCCGCGCCCGAAGCGCTGGGGGTGAATGCTGCGCAGTCCTCTGCGGTGCTGGATGCCCAACTGCCCCGCCTGCTGGAAAACCGCAGCTGCGTCTGGTACCCCTTCGCCACGCACACGGGCCTGGCGGCGCGGGTGGAGGGCTGGCTCAACGCCGTGCGCGCCCGCGTGCGTTACGGAGCGCTGTGCCCAGCGCAACAAAGCGATGTGTGCACCTTGCTCGACGAGATGCGCCTCATCAAGGACGCGCATGAGCTGGACATCATGCGCCGCGCCAGCCAGATCAGCGCCCAGGCCCATATCCGCGCGATGCAGCGGTCTGCCCGCATGCTGCGTGCCGGGCAGGATGTGCGCGAATACCACCTCGATGCCGAGTTGCTGCACGCGTTCCGCGAAGGCGGCTCGCAATACCCCGCCTATGGCTCCATCGTCGCAGCTGGCGCCAATGCGTGCGTGCTGCACTACCGCGCCGATGCCGCGCCCGTGCGCGATGGGGAGCTGGTGCTGATTGACGCAGGCTGCGAGCTGGACGGCTACGCCAGCGACATCACCCGCACCTTCCCGGCCAATGGCAAGTTCACCGCCCCGCAGCGCGCGCTGTATGACCTGGTGCTGGCCAGCCAGGACGCCGCCGTCGCAGCCACCAAGGCCGGTGCGCGCTTCAACGACCCGCACGACGCCACGGTGGCCGTGCTGGCGCAGGGCCTGCTCGACCTGGGGCTGCTGGACAAGAACAAGGTGGGCACCGCCCAGGACGTGATCGAAAAACGTGCCTACTTCCAGTTCTACATGCACCGCACCGGCCACTGGCTGGGCATGGATGTGCACGACTGCGGCAGCTACGTGGAGCCCGGCGAGGTGGGCCAGGCCAGCGAACGCAAGGACCCGCTCTCGGGCGAGACCATCACCAACCGCCCCAGCCGCGTGCTGCGCCCCGGCATGGTGCTGACCATCGAGCCTGGGCTGTACGTGCGCCCCGCCGAGGGCGTGCCGGAGCAGTTCTGGAACATTGGCATCCGCATCGAGGACGATGCCGTGGTGACCGAGGCCGGTTGTGAGCTGATCACACGCGATGTGCCCGTGGAAGCCGATGCCATCGAAGCCTTGATGCGCGGCTGAGCGAGGGCCAAACCATGGCTGTGGACAAGCCCGCCGGTGCTGATACGGCACATGCTCCGGCGCAGCCCGGCAAGTGGCGGCTGGGCGGTGCTTTGTGGCTGCTGGGCATGCCCGGTGTGGTGGCCGTGGTCTGGGCGCTGCTGCCCACCCTGAAGGTCAACGAAGCCCTGTTGCCCCTGCCGCTGGAGGCCGTGCTCCTGCTCAGTGGCTTGCAGACGGCGGTGCTTCTGGCGCTGGCCGTGGCGCTGGGGGTGTGGCTGGCGCCCCGCGTCGGGTTGCGGGCGCCCGCTGTGTCTTCCTGGCTGGCAGGTCTGCCAGTAGGGCCTGCGCTGCGGGCCCAACTCGTGCCCGGACTCTGGGGCGGTGTCGCGGGTGCCGCATGGCTGTGGCTCCTGTCCCGGCTGGCGCCTGCAGCGCTCCAGCCCTCCGACCCCGCCAATGCCATGCCGCTGGCGGTCAAGCTGCTGTATGGCGGCATCACCGAAGAGCTGCTGATGCGCTGGGGCGTGATGAGCCTGCTGCTGTGGCTGGGCTGGCGCCTGCTGCAGCGCGGGCAGGGGCAGCCCCGCAAGGGGTTGGTGGCTACTGCGGTGCTGCTCAGCGCCGTATTGTTTGCTGTGGGGCATTTGCCCGCTGCGCAGGCGCTGGCCGGGGTGTTGACCATGCCGGTGGTAGCGTTTGTCCTGGTGGGCAATACGGTCTTTGGCTTGGTGGCGGGCGGGCTATTTGCGCGCCACGGCCTGGAGGCAGCCGTCATTGCCCATGTCCTCGCGCATCTGCTGGCATCCCCGCTGCTCTGAGGGGGCGTGTCAGGGTTTTCTGGTAACGGGCATGTAACCGGTTTCGTGTGAAAATTGAAACCCGATTACATCTACACGAAAGAGACTCGCCATGGCCACTCGCCGCGCCACCAAGATCGTTGCCACCCTGGGTCCTGCTTCAAGCGACCCGCAACTGCTCGAGGCGATGATCCGAGCGGGTGTCAACGTGGTGCGGCTGAACTTCAGCCATGGCAAGGCGCAGGACCACATTGATCGCGCTGCCACGGTGCGCGCTGCCGCCCAGCGTGCCGGGCGCGAAGTGGCCATCATGGCCGACCTGCAGGGCCCCAAGATCCGTGTGGGCAAGTTTGCCGACGGCAAGGTGTTTCTGGAACCCGGTGCCAAGTTCGTGCTGGACGCTTCGCGCACCGAGCCAGGTGACATCAACGGCGTGGGCCTGGACTACAAGGAGCTGCCCCGCGACGTGAAGGCGGGCGACCTGCTGCTGCTCAACGACGGCCTGATCGTGCTCACGGTGGATGCGGTACGCGGCGAAGAGGTGCACACCACCGTCAAGCTCGGCGGTGAACTGTCCAACAACAAGGGCATCAACAAGCAGGGTGGTGGGCTCACGGCTCCCGCCCTCACGGCCAAGGACATGGAAGACATCCGCACGGCCATGAGCTTTCAGGCCGACTACGTGGCGGTGAGCTTCCCCAAGAACGCGACCGATATGGAAATGGCTCGCCAGCTGTGCAACGTGGCCGCTGCCGAATACCGCCACAAGCCGGGCCTGATCGCCAAGATCGAGCGCGCTGAGGCCATTCCGCACCTGGAGGCCATCTTGCGCGCCAGCGACGGCATCATGGTGGCGCGTGGCGACCTGGCCGTGGAAGTGGGCAATGCGGCGGTGCCTGCGCTGCAAAAGAAGATGATCCGCATGGCGCGCGACATGGACAAGGTGGTCATCACTGCCACGCAGATGATGGAGAGCATGATCACCAACCCCGTGCCCACCCGCGCCGAGGTGAGCGACGTGGCCAACGCCGTGCTGGATGGCACCGACGCAGTGATGCTGAGCGCCGAAACAGCCGCCGGGCGCTATCCGCTCGAAACCGTGGAAGAGATGGCCAAGATTTGCGCCGCCGCTGAGGCCGCCGAAGACCACCAGCTTGATGCCGATTTCACCGGCCAGACCTTCCGCCGTATCGACCAGTCGATTGCCATGGGCGCGCTGTTCACGGCCCACCACCTGGGCGCCAAGGCCATCGTGGCGATGACCGACAGCGGTGCCACGGCCCTGTGGATGAGCCGCCACCGCATCCACATCCCCATTTACGCCCTCACCCCCAAGGTGGCGACGCAGCGCAAGATGGCGATGTACCGCAACGTGCGCCCGCTGCTCATGGACACCAGCGCGGACCGTGACACGGCGCTGGAGCAGGCCGAAGGCCATTTGAAGAGCCGCAACATCGTGCAAAAGGGCGATGTGTACGCCATCACCTGCGGCGAGCCCATGGGGGCGCCGGGCGGCACCAACATGCTCAAGATCTGCGTGGCCAGTTAAAAACCGGGGCTTCGGCCCCGGTCAATCTGCCACGGGTGCGGGGGTAGAGTGCAAAAAGGCCGCAATGCGGGGGCGCAGGGCCACGGCGGCCAAGTCCACCAGCCAGCCGGTAGTCCAGCACAGCCAACCGGTCCACAGGGTGTGGCTCATGAAATGCGCACCGCGCACCTGCTGCGAGCCACCCAGCACCAAGCCCATGAGCACCGCGCCCGCTAGCCACCACCGTGCCGCAACGGGTTGCTTGCGGCGCAGCGCAAAGTAGCCCCCCACAAACGCAAAACCTGCCGAGGCATGGCCGCCGGGGAAGCAGCGGCCGCCCCCGCCATCGATCACGCCCAGCGCCCAGTGCGAGGCGTAGCGCGCGACACCGCCGAACTCCGCCAGATCCCAGGGGCAGCTGGTGTTGCTCAGGTTTTTGATGACGCTCACCACAGCCAGGCCCAGCAAGGCGCTGAGGGCCATCTGCAGGCGCTCACTGGCGTCCAGGCGGCGAAGAATCCCCAGGGGCCACCACACGCTCAGCGCCAATGCCAGCACCACCAGCCACCCGATGCGGCGCGCGCCTTCGTGCATCACTTGCACAAAAAACCAGTGCTCGCGCAAAGGGAAGCCCGAGGGGGTTCCAAAGGCGTTTGCCCAGGCCAGGTCCTGCCCTCCTGCATCCCAGGCCACCACGGCTGCCAGCAGAAGCAAGGTGACCACCAGGGTGTGGCGTTGCGAAATGGACTGCGGTTGTGCGCCCGAAAGAGAGGATTGCTGCATGCCTGCGACGTTAAAAGGTGGCACTTAACCCGGTCTTAATGGACGCGAAGCGGACTTGCCGCGGCTTGCGGTGACAATCCGGCCATGCGAATCCTGGTGATTGAAGACGATGCAGGCATCGCCGCAGGCCTGCGCACCACGCTGCAGCAACGCGGTTATGCCGTGGATGTGTGTGGCGATGTGGCCAGTGCTTGGAGCGCTTTGCGCACCGAGCGGTTTGACGCCGTGCTGCTGGACCTGGGCTTGCCTGACGCAGACGGCAGCGTTCTGTTGCAGCGCTTGCGGTCGGCGCCAGCCACGGTGGGCGCCTCGGGCGCAGCCTTGCCCAACCCGGCGACACCGGTGCTCATCGTGACCGCACGCGACCAGGTGCAGCAACGCATTGCGGGGCTGGACATGGGCGCCGACGACTACGTGGCCAAGCCCTTTGACATCGACGAGCTGGATGCCCGGCTGCGAGCGCTACTGCGCCGGGCGGCGGGCCGTGCGGCCCCCACCATCCGCCATGGCGGCATTGAGCTGGATCCCGCCGCCCGCACCGTTCGGCTGCACGGGCAGTTGGTGGACATGTCGCCGCGCGAGTTTTCTGTGCTGCGGGTGTTGCTGGAGGCGCGTGGGCATGTGCTGTCGCGCCAGCAGATTGAGGAGCGTTTGTACAGCTGGGATGCCGCCATCGAGAGCAATGCCGTGGAAGTGCACATCCACCACCTGCGGCGCAAGCTGGGCAGCGGCAGCATTCTCACCATGCGCGGCGTGGGCTATTTCATTCCCCAGGAGGCAGCGTGACCGCTCCGGCTGCCGCCCCGTCAGCGCGCAGCGCTTCGCTGACGCAGCACCTGTTGCTGTGGTCGCTGGGGGCGCTGGTGGCGGTGTGGGGCAGTTTCGTGTTCATGGGGTACCAGACCGGTGTGCACGAGGCCGATGAGCTGACCGACGGACATTTGGCCAGCGTCGCGTCACTGCTGCTGAATTTGCGGGCGTTCGAGTCTGTCGAGGGGGTGCATGCCACCCAGCGGGCACCACTGCCCGGCTTGAAGGCACACGACTACCAGCAATCCTTGAGCGTGGTGCAGTGGAGCGCAGAAGGCCGCGTGGTGGCGGCCAGCGGTTCGGCGCCGGTGCCAAAGTTTGACGAGACAGAAGGGTTTGCCGATCTGAACCTGGGCAGCCCGCCGGTGGCCTGGCGCAGTTTTTCGCAGTGGAATGCCGATCGCAGTCGCAAAATCATGGTGCTGGTGGCCGTGCGCGAGCGGGACGAGTTGGCCAAGGACATTGCCGAGCATATGATCGAGCCAGGGCTGTGGCTGCTGCCGGTGGTGGCGCTGGCCCTGGGGTTGGCTTTGCGCCGGGGACTCAAGCCGCTGTACGCCCTGTCAGACGATGTGGCTGCGCTGGACCCCACGGCAGACCAGCGTCTGGCCTCTCAGAACGCCTGGAAGGAGTTCGAGTCGGTCGAGGCTTCCATCAACACCTTGCTGGACCGCCAGCAGGCGGCCATGGCCCGTGAACGCCGACTGGCCAACGAAGTGGCACACGAGCTGCGCACTCCGCTGTCGTCCATTGCGCTGCAGGCCAGTGCGCTGGGGGGCGAGCTGGCGCCCGAGGCGCAGGCGCAAGCGCTGGACCGCATTCGCCAGGACGCCCTGCGTGCAGGGCATGTGCTCAACCAGATGCTGGCGTTGGCGCGCGCCAGCCGTGCCGAACTGGACGGCGCCACGGCCAGTGTGGACCTGGCCGCCCTGGCGCGCAACGCGTGTGCCGAATACGCCCAGGCCGCGTGGCAGCGGGGCGACGAGCTGGAGGTCAGCGCGCCAGACGCGCTCTTGGTGCGAGGCCATCCGGTGCTGCTGGATTTGTTGCTGCGCAACCTGATTGAAAACGCCCTCAAGCACACCCCTGCGCGCACCCGCATTGCCGTGCAGATGGGCGAGGGCGGTGGGGAGCACGGTGCCTGGCTGCAGGTGTGCGATGACGGCGCGCGCGTGGTGGCTGCGGGCGATGTGGTGGCCGCAGCGCCGGTCGCGGTGGACAGCCTGCATCTGGGCCATGAAATTGTGGCGCGGGTGGCGCAGGTGCACCGGGCCCGTTTTGGCAAGGCCCCGGCACCTGCGCCATTCACCACCTGCTACCGTCTGGATTTCGCACGAGAGTCCCTGCTCACAGCCGGGTAAAATCGCGGAGTTACCAAGCGGTTACCAACCGCTGCTTGAAAAATTGCCTGGCCCCGGTGGCCGCGGCGCTCCTACCACCCTCAACGGACCCAACGACCATGCCTCTCGTCTCCATGCGCGAATTGCTCGACCATGCCGCTATCAACGGCTATGGCATCCCCGCTTTCAACGTGAACAACCTGGAGCAGGTGCAAGCCGTGATGGCCGCCGCAGACGAAGTGGGCGCACCCGTCATCCTGCAAGCCAGCGCTGGCGCCCGCAAGTACGCGGGTGAGCCCTTCATCAAGCACCTGATCCAGGCTGCGGTCGAAGCCTTCCCCCACATTCCGCTGGTGATGCACCAAGACCACGGCACCTCGCCCAAGGTCTGCCAGGGCGCCATCGACCTGGGCTTTGGTTCGGTGATGATGGACGGCTCGCTGATGGAAGACGGCAAGACACCTTCTTCCTTTGACTACAACGTCGATGTCACCCGTAAGGTGGTGGAAATGGCCCACAAGGTGGGCGTGACGGTGGAAGGCGAGCTGGGCTGCCTGGGCAACCTCGAAACCGGTGATGCCGGTGAGGAAGACGGCATTGGTGCCGAAGGCAAGTTGGACCACAGCCAAATGCTGACCGATCCCGAGGAAGCGGCCCAGTTTGTGAAGGCCACCCAGTTGGACGCGCTGGCGATTGCCATCGGCACCAGCCACGGCGCTTACAAGTTCAGCCGCCCGCCCACAGGTGACATTCTGGCCATCAGCCGCGTCAAGGAAATCCACGCCCGCATCCCCAACACCCACCTGGTGATGCACGGCTCGTCGTCCGTGCCGCAAGAGCTGCTGGCCATCATCAACCAGTACGGCGGCAAGATGAAGGAAACCTACGGCGTGCCCGTGGCCGAGATCCAGGAAGCCATCAAGCACGGCGTGCGCAAGATCAACATCGACACCGACATCCGCCTGGCGATGACCGGCGCGGTGCGCAAGTTCCTGTTCGAGAACCCCGACAAGTTCGATGCCCGCGAATGGCTCAAGCCTGCCCGCGAAGCGGCCAAGCAGGTTTGCAAGCAGCGCTACCTGGAATTTGGCTGCGAAGGCCAGGGCTCCAAGATCAAGGGCCTGAGCCTGCAAACCATTGCCGCACAGTACGCATCCGGCGCGCTTGCCCAAGTGGTGAACTGACCACCGCCACGCTCTGCGTTCAGCGCCCCGCCACTTGAAGTGGCGGGGCGCTTTTTTTCGTGCAGCTGCTGCGGCGAAAGCCCGTTCCCCCTCGGTCTGTCTGGAGGGTGACGCTCGCATCAGCAAAACGCGACGGTGATAAGTATTTCTTCATGTAAGCTCATAGTCAGCTTTTTCGACAGTCCGTCTGAAAGTGGGTTCGGCGGATGTTTCACCACTTGGATGGAGTGTCGGTGCGAACCATGATCACGGATGCTTTGAAAGAAACTCTGCGCTGCAGTCTGGCCAGTTATCGGATGATTGACGCCATTTCGTACAAAGTCATACCGCTTCATGTTTTCCATGGTTCTGCAGCTCTGCGGTGTTTATTTAGCGCCGGAACTCGCACCGCATCGAGGGAACATGGGTGTCCCCGTGATCAAGTGGTAATGCCCATGAACTGAACGATGGCTGACTGCTCGTGCCAGGAGAACCGTGCCGGCTGCGGCAAGGTGCATCGCCAAGTATCAAGCGCTTGACACACCTTGCTAGCGCCGGACTGCTCCCTCCCAGGCTGGTAGTCCTGAATAACGATTTCAAAACTTGAGGAGATCCCCATGGAGACAAGTCCGACGTTACAGCCGCAGCGCATTGGCGTGCCGCGTGAAACCTTCCCTGGCGAAAAACGCGTGGCCACCGTGCCCGATGTGGTGGAGAAGCTGATCAAGCTGGGCTTTGCCGTCACCGTGGAGTCCGGGGCCGGAGATGCCGCCAATTTCAGCGACGACGCCTACCGCGCTGCGGGCGCGCAAATCGCTGGCGACGCGGCGGCTTTGTGGGCTGCGTCAGACATCGTTTTCAAGGTGCGCCCGCCCAGCAGCGAGGAAGTGGCGCTGATGCGCGAGGGCACCACCCTCATCGACTTCATCTGGCCTGCCCAGAACCCCGATCTGATGCAGCAGCTGGCCGCCAAGAAGGCCACGGTGCTGGCCATCGACTGCCTGCCCCGCACTTTGAGCCGCGCTCAGAAGATGGACGCGCTCACCTCCACCGCTGGGGTCAGTGGTTATCGCGCCGTGATCGAGGCGGCCAATGCCTTCGGCCGGTTCTTCAACGGCCAGATCACCGCCGCAGGCAAGGTGCCACCGGCCAAGGTGTTCATTGCAGGCGCTGGCGTGGCGGGTCTTGCCGCCATCGGCACCGCTGCCAACCTGGGCGCCATCGTGCGCGCCAACGACACGCGCGCCGAGGTGGCCGATCAGGTCAAGTCGCTGGGCGGCGAGTTCGTCAAGGTGGACTACGAGGAAGAAGGCTCGGGCGGCGGCGGCTATGCCAAGGTCATGAGCGAAGGCTTCCAGGCCGCGCAGCGCAAGATGTACGCCGAGCAGGCCAAGGACGCCGACATCATCATCACCACCGCGCTGATCCCCGGCAAACCCGCGCCCAAGCTCATCACCGCTGAGATGGTGCAGAGCATGAAGCCCGGCAGCGTGATTGTGGACATGGCCGCCGAGCAGGGCGGCAACTGCGAGCTGACCGTGCCCGGCGAGGCCGTGGTGCGCCATGGCGTGACCATCATCGGCTACACCGACCTGGCCTCGCGCCTGGCCAAGCAGTCGTCCACGCTGTACGCCACCAACCTGCTGCGCCTGACCGAAGAGCTGTGCAAGGCCAAGGACGGTGTGGCCGTGGTCAACATGGAAGACGACGCGATCCGTGGCCTCACCGTGGTCAAGGACGGCGCCATCACCTGGCCCGCCCCGCCCCTCAAGCAGACACCGGCGCCCGCGCCCAAGGCAGCGGCCCCGGTGGTTGAAAAGAAATCGAGCCATGGCCACGGCACGGGCGCGCCCATGTCCGCCAAGACGCTGACCATCGTTTTTGCCGTGATGGCCGTGCTGTTCTGGGCCGTCGGCGCCTATGCGCCCGTGGCCTTCCTGGGGCACTTCACGGTGTTCGTGCTGGCCTGCTTCATCGGCTACATGGTGGTGTGGAACGTCACGCCCGCGCTGCACACGCCGCTGATGAGCGTGACCAACGCCATCTCCAGCATCATCGCCATCGGCGCGCTGGTGCAGATTGCGCCGCCCGATGCGGGGGTAAACGGACGGCCTGACGGGCTCATCCTGTGGCTGGCCTTTGCGGCCCTGGTGCTCACGGCCATCAACATGTTCGGCGGCTTTGCAGTCACGCGCCGCATGCTGGCCATGTTCCGCAAGTAATCCGATAACGACAAGAACAACGAGGAGCACAGAACATGTCCCAAAGTCTCGCTACCGTCGCCTACCTGGGCGCGGCCATTTTGTTCATCCTGAGCCTGGGTGGGCTTTCCAATCCTGAAACCTCCCGCCGGGGCAATCTGTTCGGCATGGTCGGCATGGCGCTGGCTGTGCTGGCCACCGTGTTTGGCCCACGCGTGAGCCCTGCTGGCGTTGCCTGGATTGTGGGCGCACTGGTCATTGGCGGCGGCATTGGCCTCTATGCGGCCAAGGTCGTCAAGATGACGCAGATGCCCGAGCTGGTTGCGCTCATGCACAGCCTGGTGGGCCTGGCGGCCTGCCTGGTGGGGTTTGCCAGCTATGTCGATACCTCCATCCAGCTGCAGGGCGCGGAAAAGATCATCCACGAGGTGGAGATTTACGTCGGCATCCTGATCGGCGCGGTCACCTTCAGCGGCTCGCTGGTTGCCTTTGGCAAGCTCAACGGCAAGATCGGCGGCAAGCCACTACTGCTGCCCGGCCGCCACTGGCTCAACCTGGTGGCGCTGCTGGTAGTGATCTGGTTTGGCCGTGAGTTCCTGCGCGCGGAGACCATCGAGCAAGGTATGGTGCCGCTGATGGTGATGACGGCGATTGCGCTGCTGTTCGGCATCCACATGGTCATGGCCATTGGCGGGGCCGACATGCCGGTGGTGGTGTCCATGCTCAACAGCTACTCGGGCTGGGCGGCGGCGGCCACGGGCTTCATGCTCAGCAATGACCTGCTCATCGTGACCGGTGCGCTGGTAGGTTCCTCGGGTGCGATCCTGAGCTACATCATGTGCAACGCGATGAACCGCAACTTCATCAGCGTGATTGCCGGGGGCTTTGGCTCCGGTGCTGGCGCGCCCGCCAAGAAGGGAGACGCCACCGAACCGCAGGGCGAAGTGGTGCCCGTGGCCGCCGCCGAGACGGCCGAGCTGCTGCGCGATGCCAAGAGCGTGATCATCGTTCCCGGCTATGGCATGGCGGTGGCCCAGGCGCAGCACACGGTCAACGACATTGTGAAGACCTTGCGCGACAAGGGCGTGCAGGTGCGCTTTGCTATCCACCCGGTGGCGGGCCGCATGCCCGGCCACATGAACGTGCTGCTGGCCGAGGCCAAGGTGCCTTACGACATCGTGATGGAGATGGACGAGATCAACGAGGACTTCCCGGACACCGACGTGGCCATCGTCATCGGCGCCAACGACATCGTGAACCCCGCCGCGCAGGACGACCCCACCAGCCCCATCGCCGGCATGCCGGTGCTGGAGGTGTGGAAGGCCAAGACCTCCATCGTGATGAAGCGCTCGATGGCGTCGGGTTATGCCGGAGTAGACAACCCCTTGTTCTACAAGGAAAACAACCGCATGCTCTTCGGCGATGCCAAGAAAATGCTGGACGAGGTGCTCGCAGCGCTCAAAGCCTGACGGGCATAATCCGATCTCAGGAAAAGCACGGTCGTGCTGAAAATGACTGTGCTGTCCGGGCCCCAGAAAAACTTTTCAGGAGACAAATAAATGACCGACCGCCCCTGGCTGGCTGCTTACCCCCAAGGCGTTCCCGCAGACATTGACCCCACGCAGTACGCCTCTTTGGTCGCGTTGATGGATGAGGCTTTCCGCCAATACGCAGACCGCGTGGCCTACAGCTTCATGGGCAAGGACATCAGCTTTGCGCAGACCGATACGCTCAGCCGTGCGTTTGCCGCCTACCTGCAAGGCCTGGGCCTGGTCAAGGGTGACCGCGTGGCCATCATGATGCCCAACGTGCCCCAGTACCCCGTGGTGGTGGCCGCTGTGCTGCGCGCAGGCTTTGTGGTGGTCAATGTCAACCCGCTGTACACCCCGCGCGAGCTGGAGCACCAGCTCAAGGACTCCGGCTCCAAGGCCATCGTCATCATCGAGAACTTTGCCAGCACGCTGCAAAGCTGCATTGCCAACACGCCTGTCAAGCATGTGGTGCTGTGCGCCATGGGCGACCAGTTGGGTTTCCTCAAGGGCATGCTGGTCAACTACGTGGTGCGCAACGTCAAGAAGCTGGTGCCTGAATACAGCCTGCCCGGCGCCGTGCGCTTCAACGACGCGATTGCCAAGGGCCAGCGCGGCACGTTCAAGCCGGTGGACATCAAGCCCGATGACATCGCGCTGCTGCAATACACCGGTGGCACCACCGGCGTGAGCAAGGGCGCGGTGCTGCTGCACCGCAACGTGATTGCCAACGTGCTGCAGGCCGAGGCCTGGAACGAGCCAGTGATGAAGTCGCTGCCCGCGGGCGAGCAGCCCACCAGCATTTGCGCCCTGCCGCTGTACCACATCTTCGCCTTCACGGTGAACATGATGCTGGGCATGCGCACCGGCGGCAAAGTCATCCTCATCCCCAATCCGCGCGACCTGCCTGCGGTGCTCAAGGAGCTGTCCAAGCACACCTTCCACAGCTTCCCGGCGGTGAACACGCTGTTCAACGGCCTGGCCAACCACCCGGACTTCAACACCGTCAACTGGAAGAACCTGCGGGTTTCGGTGGGCGGTGGCATGGCGGTGCAAGGCGCCGTGGCCAAGCTCTGGCTGGAAAAGACGGGTTGCCCCATCTGCGAAGGCTACGGCCTGTCGGAGACCTCGCCCATCGTCAGCTGCAACCCCGTGACGGCCAAGGAATTCACGGGCACCATCGGTGTGCCGCTGCCCAGCACCTTCATGAAGCTGCTGGACGACGATGGCCGCGAAGTCACCACCCTGGGCCAGTCGGGCGAAATCGCCATCAAGGGCCCGCAGGTCATGGCGGGCTACTGGCAGCGCCCTGACGAAACCGCCAAGGTCATGACCGAGGACGGCTACTTCAAGTCGGGCGACGTGGGCGTGATGGATGCGCGCGGCTACTTCAAGATCGTGGACCGCAAGAAGGACATGGTGCTGGTCAGCGGCTTCAACGTTTACCCCAACGAGGTCGAAGAAGTGGTGGCCGACATGCCTGGCGTGCTGGAATGCGCCGTGGTGGGCGTACCCGACGAAAAGACGGGCGAGGCGGTGAAGCTCGTGATCGTCAAAAAAGACCCCGCCCTCACCGAAGCCCAGGTCAAGGAATACTGCAAGGCCAACCTCACGGGCTACAAGCAGCCCAAGGTGATCGAGTTCCGCACCGAACTGCCCAAGACCCCCGTGGGCAAGATCCTGCGTAGGGAGCTGCGCGACAAGAAGTGACCCGAAGGGGCACTTCTTGCGGCGAAGGCTCATGTTGCGCAGCAACGTGAAGCGCAGCGGCCGAAGCCACAAGCCCCAGCGTGCCTTTTCCACCCGAAGGGGCGCTTCTTGCGGCGAAGGCTCATGTTGCGCAGCAACGTGAAGCGCAGCGGCTCATCGCTTGACAAGAGAAACGGCCCCATCGGGGCAATGCCGCTCAGTTAAGTCTGAGCGGCATTTTTTTGACGGGATACTGGGTCTTGGTCATACGAACCTCACGCGGATACCGCCTGTGGGATCTGCGAGGCGGCAGCACGAAGCGGCGGATGTTCTTTCTCATGGCCGCAAGCTTGGCCGGGATGGCCCCAGGGGTGTGTGATCCTGAACTCCACAGCCACTCATCCACGATGTAGCGCAGCGCCGTGATGAAGCTGATGCGACAGGGCTGCACTTTGGCCTCGTCTGCGATGCGCGTGATCTCCAAGCGGATCAGGTTGTACATCAGCAAGGTTGCCCACAGCTCTTGCTTGACCCCATCGGGTTGCTGGCTGCGCAACGTCATCGCCTGGCCCAGCATGTCCGTCTTCATCTCTCCATAGGCCAGCTCAATCTCCCAGCGTTCGTGGTACAGCGCGAACACCTCCTCGGCCTTGTAGCGTGCCGGATCCATCAGGGACGTGAACAAGGTTCTGGGTTTGCCATCGAGTTCACGGGTGATGGCGCGCACCTCCCACGTGAGCGGCAAGCCGGGGTCTTTCTTGCGAGCTTGGGGCGAGACCTTCATGCGCAAGCTCACATCGCCAGGGCCATGCGTTTGCACCACCTCGCCCCTGAGTCCGGCACGCGCAGGGATCAGCCAGTGACGTCCCTGGCGGTGTTGCAGCGGCCACAGCAGACTTGCCGAGTAAAACCCTTTGTCCACAATCACCAGCGAGTCAGGCGGCAACTTCGGCCACAAGCGTTCAGCCAATGCGTACTCACTGGTGTCGTAGGCATCCAGGCTGGCATCTACCAATAAACGAGCTCTGGCATCGAGCAAGCAGGCCATGCGCACCAGGGGGAAGGGACTTTGGTGGTCTGCGTGGTTGCGCTGGCAACCAAAGTGCTGGCGGTTGTCTTGTGTGTCGGGGGTACGCCAGACCACGCCATCCAATGCGTACAGCGCCAAGCCTTGCCAGCGGTGGCGAGCGGCCTGCTGGTGCGCCCAATGGGCAGCAGTGTGGCGAAACAGCCATTGCAGGGGCTCACTGCCCAGCCGTTGGCGCGCCTGGCTCAGCGCGCTGGAGCTGATGGGTTCATTGTGCTGCCCAGGCAGTGCCAGCTCCAGTACCTCGGCCACGTTCACGATGGAGCGGTCTCTAAGCAAGGCCACACCCAATACCAGCCAAAGTGCCTGCTCCATGGGCAGTCGCCGCTTGCGCAGCGTGGCTACACCCGTCATCTGCAAGGCCTGTTCAATCCACTGCTGGGGTATGTTGCTTTGAACGACACCCCATTGTTCGGGGCTCGCAAACTCATGGGTATCGTTCAGGTACTCTTGCAGCAGCATTGGCTATCGCTTGACCTCTATGGCCAAAGCTCAATTGATCAAGCCTGCACTGTACAAACAACAAAGACCCCGAAGGGCCTTTGCTTAACTTACTGGCATTGCCCCATCGGGGCCGTTTTTCACGGGGACAGCGCCGCAGGTGTCAGAGTGGATGCTGGACAATCCAGCACATGACCACCGCCATCCTCAGCGCCCTTCAAGAAGAACAAAGCTCCCTGCTGCAACACCTGCTGCGACCCCGGCGCACCATGCACGCGGGCCGGGCCTTTTGGCAGGGGGACTGGCATGGGCGCCCGGTGGTGCTGGCCCTGTCGGGCATCGGCAAGGTGGCCGCTGCCACCACGGCCACGGCGCTGGTGGAGCGTTTTGGCGTGGCGCGCATCGTGTTCACCGGCGTGGCCGGGGGCGTGGGCGATGGGGTGCAGGTGGGTGATGTGGTGGTGGCGCACGACTATGTGCAGCATGACATGGACGCATCGCCCCTGTTCCCGCGCTGGGAGCTGCCCGGTTACGCACGCACCCGCCTCAGTTGCGATACCGCGTTGACTGCTATGCTTTTGGAAGCTGCCAGCGCTTATGTACAAAGCGCTGCAGGCCAATTTGACTCCAAACTGGTGGCGGGCCAGCCGCGCGCCCACCGGGGGCTCATTGCCAGTGGCGACCGCTTTGTCAGCGCCGCGCAGGAAGTGCAGGGCCTGCGCACCGCGCTCAGCAGCGCGGGGCACGAGGTGCTGGCGGTAGAGATGGAAGGCGCCGCCGTGGCCCAGGTCTGCCACGACTACAGCCTGCCCTTTGCCGCCATGCGCACCATCTCTGATCGCGCTGACGACTCGGCCCACGTGGACTTCCCGGCGTTTGTGAACACCGTGGCCACCCGGTACGCCGAGCACATCATCCAGGGCTTCTTACAAAAGCTATGAAATTCATAGCTGCTGGCGCTTATCTGGCAAGCGCTGGCGGCCATTTTGATGTGAATGCTTGCGTTCGAAAAAACAGCGGGCGTTGATAAAGGCGCGCCCCAATACCAGCGCCACCGCGGAACCGGCTTTGCCGGGCCGCTGGAGGCGTCCCCCCTTGGGGGCTGAGGAACTGCGGCTCCGAGCCTGCCTGCGCAGGCTTGGACAGTTCCGAAGGGCCGATGCCTCAGGCAGCGGCGCGTAGGCTCGCGCCACAGGGGGGCTTCCTATTTCAACCAGCCGCGCTTGCGGAAGTACCACATGGGGCCCAGCGCACTGGCCACCATCAGCGCCAGCGCGTAGGGGTAGCCCCATTCCTGGGCCAGTTCGGGCATGTACTGGAAGTTCATGCCGTACACGCTGGCGATCAGCGTGGGCGGCAGCAGCGCCACGCTGGCCACCGAGAAGATCTTGATGATCTTGTTCTGGTTGATGTTGATGAAACCGACGGTGGCGTCCATCAGGAAGTTGATCTTTTCAAACAGGAAGGCCGTGTGGTTGTCCAGCGACTCGATGTCGCGCAGGATCTGGCGCGCTTCTTCGAACTGCTCGGCGTTGAGCATCTTGGAGCGCATCATGAAGCTCACCGCGCGGCGCGTGTCCATCACGTTGCGGCGGATGCGGCCGTTCAAGTCTTCCTGGCGGGCAATGGCGGCCAGCACTTCACCTGCGCGGGTGTCGGTCACGTCGCCGGCCAGCACCTGCTTGCTCACGCCTTCAAGCTCATCGTAGATGTTCTCCAGCGTGTCGGCCGAGTATTCCGCATCGGCGTCGAACAGCTTGAGGAGCACTTCCTTGGCGTCTTCGATCAGCCCTGGCGCACGGCGGGCGCGCAGGCGCAGCAGGCGAAACACGGGCACGTCTTCGTCGTGGATGGAAAACAGCACGCCCCGGCTCTTGAGGTTGGCGTTGTGCTGGTTCAGGATGAAGGCCACGCGCACCGAGCGGGGGTCTTCGTCGTCGTCGATCAAGAAGTCGCTGCGGATGTGCAGCTCGCCGTTGTCTTCCTCGTAGAAGCGGGCGGATTCCTCAATGTCGTCGTCCATCGCATCTTCAGGGATGGACAGGCCGTAGTGCTGCTTGATCCAGCGCTTTTCTTCGAGGGTGGGGGATTCCAGATCCACCCAGATCGGCTGGAACTTGGTCAGCTCTTCCAGCGATTCGATTTCTTCCTGGAACAGCCGGCCATTGGCGAGCGTGAAGATGTTGAGCATAGGCTCACTCCCTTGTTTGGTGGCATCTGCGGTGTGGGGGGCTCGGGTTGCTTTCAACCCCACATGGCGTGCCAGGGGAGCTGAAAGCTACCGACTCGGGTAGGTTTCCAAAACGCTGTCTCCGTTTGTCGATCAATAGCCGCCGATTATGGCACCGCACGCAGCGGCGCAAGGCCTGGCGGGCGCGGTTGCGCCCCGTGTGCGTGGCGGGGTCTGAGGGGTTTCAGGCCGCCAGCACCAGCCTGGCCGTCAGCCAGAGCACGGCCAGGGCCAGCACCGCGGTGGTGGTTTGCCAGAACACCACGGGGTTGCGTTCAATCAGCGGCACAGCCCGCCGGTGCTGCAGGCCGTGGCTGGGGAAGTGCAGGTCGTGCATGAACTCCGACACCGCCTCTTGCCGTTTGGCGGGGTCGGGGTGCAGGGCTTTTTGCAGCACCACATCCAGCCAGTCGGGCAGGTCAGGGCGCAGGTGGCGCACGGGCACGTAGCGCAGTTTGCGGGTGTCTGCCGGGCTGCGCAGGCGGGTGACTTGCAGGCCATAAGGCAACTGGCCGGTGAGCATCTGGTACACCAGCACCGCCAGCGAGAAGAGGTCAGAGCGTGCGCTGCTGCCTTGCCCCGTGAAGTATTCGGGGGCGGTGTATTGCAGCGTGCCCTGGATGGCCGGGGGCTGGCGGGAGTCGGTCAGGCCTTCTGTGAGCCCGGCCACATGGGTGGCGCCAAAGTCGATGATCTTGGCAGTGCCGCTGCGGTCCATCATGATGTTTTCGGGCCGCAGGTCCTGGTGCAGCATTTCCTTGCTGTGAAAGGCCTGCAAGCCCTTGGCGATTTGCGCCGCCAGGCTGCGCACGCTGTCCAGGTCGGGCGCGGGGTGGTCCATCATCCATCGGGCCAGGGTCTGGCCCTCGATGTATTCCATGGCGACGTACAGGTGCGTGCGCGGGCGCTGCGTGGCGTAGGGCCTGAGCACATGCGGGTTGTGCAGCCGCTGTGCCACCCACTCCTCCAGCACGAAGCGCTCCAGGTAGGCGGTGTCATCGCGCAGCGCTACAGACGGCAGCTTCAGCACCAGGGGCTGGCCGGTCTGCTCGTCCACGGCCAGGTGCACATGGCTGCGGTCGCTGACATGCAGCTCACGCACCACCCGAAAGCCCTCAAATGACATGCGCTCGGTGAGGACAGGGGGCAGGGCCAATTCCTGGCGCAGGCCCAGCAGCGGCTGGGCCTGGGGCAAGCCGTCAATGCGCAGCAGCTGCACCGTGATGTCGTCCTCGGAGCCGCGTGCCTGGGCGATGTCCACCAGGGCTTGTGCGGCAGCGTCCAGATCGTCCGGAAACTGCTGCACGGAGCTGTGTGCGCTGGCTGCGTCCAGGTGGGTGTAGGCCCCATCGGTGGCCAGCAGGTACAGATCGCCCGCCTCGGCCTCCAGGCAGCGGTAGTCGATCTCGATGTGCGGGCCGGTGCCCAGCGCCCGCCCCAGGTACGACTCCACCGACGACAGGTGGACGCGGTGGTCTTCGGTGATTTGCTCCCACGCCGTGCCTTGCAGCCGGTAGATGCGCGCATCGCCCACATGCAGCACATGCACCTCGCGGCCTTTGACGACCAGGGCACTGAAGGTGCAGACGTAGCCCCGGTCCTTGTCAAAGCGCGCGTGGCTGCGCATGGTTTGCGCATGCAGCCATGCATTGGTCGCACCCAGCACCCGTTGGGCGGAGCGGCGCACCGACCACGCATCGCTGGTGGCGTAATAGTCTTCCAGAAAGCTGCGCACCGCAGCCGCGCTGGCCTCCTGGCTGACCGGGCTGGAGCCAATGCCATCGGCCAACGCCACCGCAATGCCCTTGCGGCTGCGCAGGGGCTCGTGGGGCAGCATAGCGCCATGGAAGTCCTGGTTGACGCCATGCACCCCGCCGCGCGAGTGCTGGCCCAGCGTCACGCGCAGCGTCTGTGTCATGGTGCGTTGGGGGGATCAAGGTGCGGTCAGGGTGACTGGGGGCAAAGCGCGCTGGGCTTGGGCTTGCCAGGCCCTGCGCGCCGTGCAGTGGTCAGGACACCTTGCGCTTGGGGGCGGTTTTGTAGTGCGTCGAATACAGGGTGGCACCCACAAACGTCAGGCCGCCCACCAGGTTGCCCAGCACCGTGGGCAGTTCATTCCAGATCAGGTAGTCCATCAGCGTGAAGTTGCCGCCCAGCATGAGGCCTGTGGGGAACAGGAACATGTTGACGATGGAATGTTCGAAGCCCATGTAGAAAAAGACCATCACCGGCATCCACATGCCGATGGCCTTCCCCGAGACCGTGGTGGACATCATGGCCGCGACCACGCCGGTGGACACCATCCAGTTGCACATCACCGCGCGAACAAACAGCGTGAGCATGCCTGCGGCGCCATGTGCGGAATAGCCCAGGGTGCGCCCTTCGCCGATGTGGCCCAGCTTTTCACCCACGGCACCGGGTGCCTCGCTGAAGCCGAAGGTGAGGATGATGGCCATGAACACGGCCACCGTGAGGGCGCCCGCAAAATTGCCGCAGAACACCAGGCCCCAGTTGCGCATCACGCCGCCCCAGGTGGCGCCAGGGCGCTTGTCCATCACTGCCAGCGGGGCCAGGGTGAACACGCCGGTGAGCAGGTCAAAACCCATCAGGTACAGCATGATGAAACCCACCGGGAACAGCATGGCCCCGATGAGGGGGTTGCCCGTGTTGACGGTGACGGTGACGGCAAAGGCGGCGGCCAGCGCCAGAATGGCGCCCGCCATGTACGAGCGGATCAGCGTGTCGCGGGTGGACATCAGCAACTTGGATTCACCAGAATCCACCATCTTGGTGACGAACTCGGCAGGGTTGAGGTAGGCCATTTGACTTCCTTGGGACGGGGTACGGGCGGAACCACCTCAGGCAAGGCTCTGGGTGGCGCGTGAAAGAACGCGGTGCGCTGTAGGGACGCCGTTATCCCCGGGTGCACGCTTGCGTGGCTTGCGGAAGGTTCCGCGGTGAAGTTCGTGCCGCCATCAGCCCGGACTGTTCTGTGCATTCGCAATTTCCATGCCGTCCTGCGCGGGCGTTATGGCTGCGGCGCCGCACGGCGAGGTTTCACTGCAGGGCTCGCGCACCTGGTGCGGGCGTAGCAAAGGCCAGGTCGGGCAGTGCCAGCGTGGCCTCAGCCACTTCCAGCAGGCGGCGGTTCTGGTCCATGGATGTTTTTTGCAGGGCGCGGAAGGCCACGTCTTCCGTCATGCCCAGCCGGGCCATCAGCACCCCTTTGGCGCGCTCGATGATCTTGCGCTCGTTCAAGGTGCGGCGGGTGGCTTCGAGTTCGGCCTCCATCTGGGCCATGCGCTGCGATTGCGTGCGCAGCAGCTCCCGCAGCGGGGTGGGCTCAGCGCTGGTCGGCGGGTGGTCTGCCTGTGCGGGCGGGGTAGGGTGCGTGCTGCCTGTTTCAAAAAAACGATCCACCGCGTGCGTGCGCTGCGGCGGGTTTTCGCGCAGAAGGCGCAGCAGGTTGCGAGAGTCCTGCAGGTCCTGCTGCGCATGTGCGATGCGCGCGTCGCACTCCTCGCGCAGGCGCTGGACCAGATCCCCTTGCAGCTGCCACAGCCCGTCCATGCGCTCGGAGCAGGCACCGAACCAGGTGTTGCTGAGGTCGCTGTCGAGCGCTGTGCCGGGGCGAGCCACGCACAGCGCGCGCCGCAGGCGCTCCAGTGTGGCCATGCAGGGGGCCAGTTGCAGCTCATCCCAGCGGGCGCGCAGGGCGGGTTCCGCAAAATCACCAAACACGCGCAGGCTCCGCTCCTGTGCATCAATCAAGTGCAGCAGGCGTTGCTGGTGGGCTTCCTGGCAGTGGCCCGATGCGTACAGCAAGGCGCCCAGGGCCCGTTCTTGGCCTGCCTCTTCCGTGGCCTGCACGGCGTGCAGCAAGGCCACCAGCAGGCGCGACACACTAGGCACGCCTGCGGTGTCGGCCATGTGGAACACCAGCTCCACCAAACCGGCGATCAGGTGGCTGTAGGCCGCCACGGCATCGAGCGCACTCATGGCCTGCCGGTCAATCTGCAAGCGCAAGGCAGGCAGAGATTCCAGCCCGAGCAGTGCCCAGGCCATGAGCGACAGCGTCTGGGCTGAGGTGCCCTGCGCCGGATCCATCTGCGCGCTGAACACCTGCCGCAGTTTTTCCTCGTGCAGCAGGGCTTCGTTGACTGCCTGGTGGCGCACCTCGGCAAACCGCTGGGTTTGCGAGGCCAGGTAAATGCACGACGCCCCGCGTTCGCGTTGCAGGCGCTGCACCAGCTGCCCGATCACGTCCACCCACTCTGCCTTGTGTGCCAGGTGGCGCAGGGCGTCGATTTCCTGCTGCTTGGAGCGCAGCACCAGGTTGGCGACAGACAGGGTGGGGGGCGTATCGGGCATGGGCGGTTCCTCGATCCTTTTCGAAAGGGCTGGGTGGTGCGGCGTTCAGGCCACCGCCACGCGAATGCGGCCTTGCGCGGCCTGCACCGGGTGCGTGCGAACCGAGTGCTCCGGCTGCTCCAGGCATTCGCCGGTCTGCAGGTCAAAGTGGTTCTTGTAGAGGGGCGATGCCACCACCACGCGGTCGCCCAGGTTGCCCACCAGCCCGCGCGACAACACGCTGGCACCCGACTTGGGGTCCACGTTGTCAATCGCGAACCAGCGGTCAGCGCCCGTGCGGAACACGGCCACATGGCGGCTGCCCACGAGCGCGCACACGCCGGTGTTGGGGAGGATGTCTTCGACCGCGCAGACGTCGGTCCAGTGCAAAAGTGCTTCGGTCATTGGGGGCCTTCTTGAAACGATGGGGAACAAGCCACGTCAGGCCACGCGCCGCAGGGTCAGGGTGGGGCGTGGGGCTGGCGTGCGCTCTTGCGTGCTGGCCGGGCGGATCTGGCCGCGCTCTTGCACGAACACCACGTTCTCGTCGGGCTGGTCGCTGTTGACGAAGGTGCGAAAGCGCTTGCGTGTCTCGGGGTCGGTCACCGCGGTTTTCCATTCGCACTGGTAGGTGTCCACCACTTGCTGCATCTGCGACTCCAGCTCGGCGCACAAGCCCAGGCTGTCTTTTTGCAGCACGTCCTTGAGGTAGTCCAGGCCACCTTCGAGGTTCTCGCGCCAGGTGCTGGTGCGCTGCAGCCGGTCGGCGGTGCGCACGTAGAACATCAGCACCCGGTCGATCATGCGCACCAGGTCTTGCTTCGAGAGGTCCGATGCGAACAGTTCGGCATGGCGCGGCTTCATGCCGCCGTTGCCGCAGATGTAGAGGTTCCAGCCTTTTTCGGTGGCAATGACGCCGATGTCCTTGCCCTGCGCCTCGGCGCATTCGCGGGTGCAGCCCGACACACCAAACTTGATCTTGTGCGGCGCGCGCAGGCCCTTGTAGCGGTTCTCCAGCTCCACGGCCAGGCCCACGCTGTCCTGCACGCCGTAGCGGCACCACGTGGAGCCCACACAGCTCTTCACCGTGCGCAGCGATTTGCCATACGCGTGGCCGGACTCGAATCCGGCGGCGATCAGCTCTTCCCAGATCAGCGGCAACTGTTCCACCCGTGCGCCAAACATGTCCACGCGCGCACCGCCCGTGACCTTGGTGTACAGCCCGTATTTCTTGGCCACCTGGCCCACAGCGATCAGCCCGTCGGGTGTGACTTCGCCGCCGGGCATGCGTGGCACCACGGAATAGGTGCCGTCCTTCTGGATGTTGCCCAGGTAGTAGTCGTTGCTGTCCTGCAGGCTGGCCAGTTCCTTCTTGAGCACAAACTCGTTCCAGCACGACGCGAACACGCTGGCCGCCACGGGCTTGCAGATGTCGCAGCCCATGCCTTTGCCGTGGCGGGCCAGCAGGTCGTCGAAGGTCTTGATCTGTCCCACGCGCACCAGGTGGTAGATCTCCTGGCGCGAGTACGCGAAGTGCTCGCAGAGGTGGTTGTTCACCGCCAGGCCCCGGCGTGCCATCTCGGCCTTCATGACCTGGGTGACCAGGGGCACGCAGCCGCCGCAGGTGGCGCCCGCCTTGGTGCAGGCCTTGATGTCCGCAATGGTGCATGCGCCGTTGCCCACGGCTTCGCAGAGGTTGCCCTTGGTGACGTTGTTGCATGAGCAGATCTGCGCCGTGTCGGGCAGCGCATCCACGCCCAGGCCGGGCTTGGCCTTGCCCTCGCTGGACGGGAAGATCAGGAACTCGGGGTCTTCAGGCAGGGTGATGCCGTTGAGCGCCATCTGCAGCAGCGTGCCGTATTCAGCCGCATCGCCAATCAACACTGCGCCCAGCAATTGCTTGCCGTCTTCGCTGATGACGATCTTCTTGTAGACCTGGCGGCGTTCGTCCACGTACTGGCAGCTTCGGCTGTGGGGCGTCTTGCCATGGGCGTCGCCAATGCTGGCCACATCCACGCCCATGAGCTTGAGCTTGGTGCTCATGTCCGCGCCCACAAAGGCTGCAGCGGCATCGCCTGCAATGTGGCGTGCCGCCACGCGGGCCATGTCGTAGCCGGGGGCTACCAGGCCGAAGGTCTGTTCGTTCCACGAGGCGCACTCGCCAATGGCGTACACATCGTGGTCGCTGGTGCGGCAGGCGCTGTCGATGGCGATGCCCCCGCGCGGCCCAATGGCCAGCAGGCATTGCCGCGCCAGCTCGTCGCGCGGCCGAATGCCGGCCGAGAAGACCACCATGTCGGCCTCCAGATGCGACCCATCGGCAAACACCATGCGGTGGCGGGCGCGGGCGCCATCGGTGATCTGCTGCGTGTTGCGGCCCGTGTGCACCTGCACGCCCAGGCGCTCGATCTGGGCCTGCAGCACCCGGCCGCCGCCTTCGTCCACCTGCACCGCCATCAGGCGGGGGGCGAACTCCACCACATGGGTTTCCAGGCCCATGTCGCGCAGGGCCTTGGCGCATTCCAGCCCCAGCAGGCCGCCGCCAATCACCACGCCCGAACGGGCCCTGGCCCCCGCCGCCTGCATGGCTTCCAGGTCTTCGATGGTGCGGTACACAAAGCAGTGCGGGCGGTCGCGCCCCGGCACCTGGGGCACGAAGGGGTTGGAGCCTGTGGCCAGCACGAGTTTGTCGTACGGCACGACTTCGCCATCGTGCGTGGTGACGGTATTGGTGCGCCGGTCAATGCTGGCGGCGCGCGTGGCCAGCCGCAGCGAAAAGCCCGTGCGCTCGAAAAAGCCGGGTTCCACCAGCGACAGCTCGGCGGCAGACTTGCCGCTGAAGAATTCGGAGAGGTGAACGCGGTCGTACGCGGGGCGGGGTTCTTCGCACAGCACCGTGACTTCCACGCCGGTGATACCGGTCTCGGCCAGGCTCTCCAGAAACTTGTGGCCCACCATTCCGTGGCCAATGAGAACAATCTTCATGCTTGCAATCCTGCGATGGCCCGGTTCACCGGTGGGGCGGATTGCAGTGCACCGGCCAGGGGTGACTGGCAAGGGGTGCAATACATCCTCCGCTGGCGTGCGGGCTTGTTGTGGAACAACCGGTACGCTGGGCATGGACCCAGCCTTGGGGGTTCCGCCATCGTTAGCGGAGGTCACGGGTCGCCGCAGGCGGCATCACCTGCGTCAGTCAGGTAGGTGGCAATATCCGTGCCCGCTTTGGCTGCGGGCAGGTGCCTCGCTTCCGCAGGCTCAGGCGGTATGTGGTTGCCAAGGCGGTGCGTCGCAGCCCCGGATTGGTGCGGGAGCACCAGCCTTGGAGCAGATGGCGCACCTTTGGGGATGGCCAAGCGATCAGCCGCAAGGGCAATTGGCCCCGCGCCTCAGCGGGCGCGGTTTAGCCCGAGTTGGCAGTGCTGCCCTCTGCCTTGCGCACCAGCGCCAGTGCACGGCACAGGTCGGCCCAGGTGGCTGCTTTGGCGTCTTGCGACCGCAGCAGGAAGGCCGGGTCGTAGGTGACCACGGCCGGGCGCCCGGCCACGGTGTGCGGCACGGCGCGCAGCCTGCCCAGGGGCTCGGTGCGGCCCAGGGCGGCGCGGGCGGCTACATGCCCCAGCACCAGCACCAGTGCGGGCTGCAGGGTGGTCACCACCTCGGCCAGCGCTGCGGCCACGTCGGCTGGCGCAGCGGCCCCTTCGGCCGTGCGGGCGCCGGGGGCGGGGCGTTCCAGCGCTGCCACGAACACGCGGGGGTGGCGGTGCAGCTGCATGGCGCGCAGCATGTTGTCCAGCAGCTTGCCCGCATCACCCCCCAGAGGGTCGGCGGCCGCAATGCCTTCGGTCACGATGAGCCAGCCAGCGCCCAGCCCTGGCGGCGTTTGTGCCGGATCCGCCGTCGGGTACAGCAACTGCGGTGCGTGCAGGCGCAGCGCAGGGGCTGCGCCTGGTGCGCCCAGACCCGCATGAGCGGCTGGCGCCGCCGGTGCGGGCGCGGTGGGTGCCCTGGCGGCAGGTACCGGGCTAGGCTGGGCCATGGCGGGTGCGGCTGGCAGGGGCGCGGTGGCGGGTAAGGGCACTGCTGCCGCAGCAGGCGGCGGGGCGGCTGGGGCCTGGGGGGCAGCGGTTTCGGCACGGGTCCAGACGGTCACGCCCATCTCTTGCAGCATGGCGCGCTGGCGCGCATCAAGGTTCAGGCTCATGGCGATGGGCTCACAACAGGGTCTGGCCAGACGGGGGTGAATGGAGTAGCGGAGTTCATCACAGCGGCAGGCTCATGACCACGGCATCTTCACGTTGCCCGTGGGCGGCCGGGTAGTAGCGTTTGCGTTCCCCCACGCGGCGGAAGCCATGGGCCTCATACACCTGCTGGGCGCGCAGGTTGCTGGCGCGCACTTCCAGCCACAGCCACTGCGCCCCGCGTCCGCGTGCCCACAGGGCCAGGGCGTCCAGCAGCACCCGTGCCCAGCCCTGGCGCTGGTAGGCGGGGGCGACGGTGATGTTGAGCAGGTGTGCTTCTTCCACCCCCAGCATCGCCACAAAGTAACCCAGCAGGTGGTCGCCCGCCATGAGCAGCTGGCATTCGTAGCCTGCGGTCAGGGCGTCGGTGAAGTTGCCGCGCGTCCAGGGGTGGGAATAGGCGCTGAATTCCACGTCCAGCAGCGCATCGAGGTATTCGGGCGTGAGCTTCTCAAAGCGCACCTCCAGCGCGTTTTCCGCTGCGGGGGCGGCAGACGATCGCACGGCGCTCATGGTGCGGTGGTGCCTGCAGCGGCCTGGGCGCGCAGGGCTTCGCGCTCGGCAGTGGTTTGTGCCACCTTGTCACGGATGTAGCGCGGCAGCGCCTCGCTGGCGGGCACGGCGGCGCCGGCAGCCAGCAGGGCCGGGGCCAGGCGCAGCAGGGCGGTGGCGGTGGGCAGGGCTGGCACATGGCGGGCCTGGGGCAGCAGGCGCTCGCCGTAGGCGGCGTGTGCGTTGCCAGCCACGGTCCACAGGGCTGCATCGGCCAGCGTCAGCGCTTCGGGGGCGCACAGGCCAAAGTCGGCATCGGTGCTCCATTGCCGGGTGGCCTCTTGCCAGGTGCACTGGGCGCTGTAGACCTCGTTCATGCGTGCATCCAGCACCGCCAGCACCTGGGTGCAGCCGTGCTGGTGGCGTGCTTCTTCGGCCACGGCCAGCAGGGTGTCCACCGGCACCACGGGCGTGCCCTGGCCGTTGCGGGCACCAAACGCCAGGCCCTGCGCCACCGCACAGGCCGTGCGCAGCCCGGTGAAGGAGCCGGGCCCCCGGCCGAAGACGATGGCGTCGAGCGTGTCAAAGCCCAGCCCTGCCTCGGCCAGCAGCCGCTGAATGGCCGGGATCAACGCCGCAGAAGCCTGCGCGCCCCCGGCGCCCGTGTGCTGCCACACCGCATCGCCGCGCTGCACGGCGATGGAAAGGGTGTCGGTGCTGGTATCAAAAGCAAGCAGGTTCATGGGCCTAGGGTTCACGGACGGGGCTGCGCTGCTGGCGCGCGGGTGGGGCAGAAATGCCCAAAGGGCAATTATCGGTGGTTGCGGTGATGGGGCGGGTGGCACGGCGTCGCAGGGGCGAGGCGCCTGCTTTTTTCATGGAGCGTGGGCAGAGATTCCCTAGACTCTCCGGTATGTGGAATTTTTCTGTCTCGGGGTTTTTTGCCGCCTTCGCACCAATGGCTCTTTTGCGGAACGGCAGTTTGCCGGTCATTCCCCCGGCTCGAGTGCGTGCCTGGGTGGGGTCTGTGGGTCTGGCCGTGGGGCTGTGCGGGGTGATGCCTGCCAGTGCACAGCCTGCCGGTGCGCCGCCCTTGCCGCCGGAGGTGGAAGCCGCCCTGGCCCGCGCCAAGCTGCCGCGCGAATCCTTGAGCGTGCTGGTGGCCGATGCGCAGGGCGGTGCACGCACGCCGCCCCGGTTGGCGCACCGGGCGCAGGTGCCCGTCAACCCGGCTTCGGTGATGAAGCTGGTCACCACCTATGGAGCGCTGGAGCAGCTCGGACCGGCTTACACCTGGAGCACGCCGGTGTTTGTGGAGGGGGCGGTGCAGGGTGGCAGCCTCAAGGGCAACGTCTATATCCAGGGCCAGGGCGACCCCAAGCTGGTGGTGGAGCGCCTGTGGCTGCTGATGCGGCGCCTGCAGGCGCAGGGCATTCAGGTCATCGTGGGCGACATCGTGCTCGACCGCTCTGCCTTTGATGTCCCCGAGCAAGACCCCGGCCGTTTCGATGGCGAGCCCTTGCGCCCCTACAACGCATCGCCCGACGCGCTGCTGCTCAACTACAAGTCCAGCGTGATGACCTTTGTGCCCGACGCGCCTGCCGGGCTCGCACACATCCAGTACGACCCGCCGCTGGCCGGGGTGCAGCGCCCGGCCACGGTGGCCCTGGCCCCGCCGGGGGCAGATTGCGGCGACTGGCGCGGCGCCTTGCGCGCGGAATTGAACGACCCGCTCAAAGTCGTCTTCCAGGGGGCTTACCCCGCCGCCTGCGGCGAGCGGGTCTGGCCCGTGGCCTACCCCGCGCCGCGGGAGTTTGCCGCCCGGGCGGTGGAGGGCATGTGGCGCGAATTGGGAGGCAAGCTCACCGGCAGCGTGCGTGAAGGAAAGGTGCCCGCGGGGCTCAAGCCCGCGTTTGTCAGCACCTCGCCCGCGCTGGCCGAGGTGGTGCGCGACGTGAACAAGTACAGCAACAACGTCATGGCGCAGCATGTTTTTCTGACCCTGGCGCGCCAGAAAAACGGCGTGGCCACGCTGGACGGTGCCCGTGAAACCCTGCGCCAGTGGTGGCAGGCCCGCTTTGCCGATGTGGACGCCCCCGCGCCCGACAACGGCGCGGGCCTGAGCCGCGATGCCCGCATCACCGCCCAGGCGCTGGCGCGCATGTTGCAGGCCGCCTGGGCCTCGCCCGTCATGCCCGAGCTGGTGGCTTCGCTGCCCATTGCGGGGGTGGACGGCACGCTGCGCCGCAGCCAGAGCCGCAGTGCCGCCCACCTCAAAACCGGCAGCCTGCGTGACGTGATGGCCGTGGCCGGATATGTGCACGCGCAAAGCGGGCGCCGCTACGTGCTGGTGGCCATCGTCAACCACCCCAATGCCAATGCGGCCCGGCCCGTGCTGGACGCCCTGACGGATTGGGCTGCCAAGGATTGATTGCTATTAAATCAATAGCTGCTGGCGGCTTCACCGATTGGGTTGGTGTCACTTTTTATTCAAAATCGCGATGGGACGACGCCTTTGGCTGTCACGCTGGCATTCCACCCACACGCGTTGCACCCCGCCGCTGTTTCTTTATCCCCCACCCTGTCTTTCCTCCGAAAGCCCCCATGCCCTCGACCGAGCTGATTGGCTACCTTGCCGCCACGTTGACCACCTGCAGCTTTGTGCCCCAGGCCTGGCACACCTTCCGCACCCGCGATGTCAGTGGCATCTCGCTGGGCATGTACAGCGTCTTCACCACCGGGGTGGCGTTGTGGCTGGCTTATGGCATCGCCTTGCAGGCCTGGCCCATCGTGGTGGCCAATGCCATCACGCTGCTGCTGGCCAGCACCATCCTGGGCATGAAACTGCGGTTTCGCCATGCGCCCGGCGGCTGAGCGCACCTCTGTCGCCTACGCGTCATGAAGGGCGAGGGTGCCGCGTTATCCCCTATGGATGCTGCACCGCAGGTGCGCGCACCATGCCTCTTTTTCCGGTCAACCATGAGGGATTTTCATGACACTGTTTCGCCTTTCCTGTGTGGCGGCTGCGGCCGCGTTGCTGGTCGCCTGTGGCGGCTCTGACGATTCCGTTCGCGGTGAGTTGATTGACCCGCCCGCCGTGGTCACCACCCTCACGGCCGCGCAGATCGACGCCACCACCGCAGCCAGCGGCCTGCAGGCCCTGAGCGGCAAGGCCAAGTGCGATGTGAAGGTGGTGGCGCTGAACTACCGCACGCCAGGCGCCAAAGAAGGCGAGATGAGCAACGCATCGGGCGTCATGCTGGTGCCCGGTGGCATGTGCTCGTCGGCCGCGCCGCTGGTGGCCAACGCCCGGGGCACCGAGGTGCTCAAAACCCGCACCCTGGCCAACCCGCAAGACGGCGAAACCTTCCTGCTGGCTGCCATGTATGCCGCCCAGGGCTATGCCGTGGTCGCCACCGACTACCTTGGCTATGCCAAGTCCACTTACGCATTCCACCCCTATCTGCACGCCGATTCCCAGGCCACCACCATCATCGACTCGGTGCGTGCCGCCCGCAATGCCGCCGATGCGGTAGGCGCCAAACTCTCGGGCAAGGTGATGTTCACCGGCTACTCGCAAGGTGGCCACGCCTCCATGGCGGCCCACCGCGCGGCTGAGCGTGACCACGCCGGCGAGTTCAATGTGGTGGCGGGCGCGCACTTGGCGGGGCCGTACAACCTGTCGGGCTCGTTGCAGGTCACCGAGGCGATTGCCGGGTACCAGTTCTTTGTGCCCATGATCGTGACCTCCTGGCAAAAGGTCTACGGCAACATCTATGGCAGCCCGTCTGAAGCCTTCAAGGCCCCCTACGCCAGCTACATCGAAAACCTGCTGCCCAACCCCACGTTGACCACCACGACCCTGATCACGTCGGGCAACCTGCCGGGTGGCACACCGAACCAGGCCCGTGATGCGCTGTTCCAGCCCGCCTTCCTGACCGGGGCCCAGCAAGGCGGCAACAACCCGCTGTACCAAGCGGGCAAGAAGAACGACCTGCTCGGCTGGACGCCCAAAGCCCGTGTGCTGCTGTGCGGTGGCGCTGGTGACCCTACCGTGCCGCCTGCCGTGCACCAGGTGGTGATGAAGGCCGACTTTGACAAGCGCGGTGTGACCAACGTCACCTCGGTGGATGTGGATGCCGCCATCCAGGCCACCTACGGCCCCGACGGCAAAGCGCCGACCGACCCCACCTCGGCCGCCTTCGCCACCTACTACGGCAACTACCACGGCCGCTATGAGCCCCCGCTGTGCCATGCCCAGGCGCGCGGCCTGTTCGACACGGTCAAGTAACCTGCCGCCACACCGCACGCTGCCACGATCAAGCGTGCGGGCAACAAAAAACCGACCCTGGGGTCGGTTTTCTGTTGGGGGCCTGGGCCTGCCCAGGGGGCAGTGCCAGGCAGGCTGTGCGGCTTACCAGCGCGAACGCAGGCGGTTGTAAGCGTAGGTGCCAAACTGGCGCTGGGCCGAGGGCGTCAGGTACACCGAGTCTGCAAAAGCGTACTTGTCCTGGTTGGCGCTGGCCAGCAGGGTGGAGGTGGTGCACAGCGCAGAGTTCACCTTGCCTGCGCCAATGCCGATACCGTCGGTAGCGTCCACCGACGTGCACACGGCCTTGGTGGCGTTTTCAAAGCCGTAGGCCGATGGGCTGCTGGTGTACAGGTTCACGTAGTAGGCCAGGTCCACGTACAGCACGTTGGCGCCCAGGTCCACGATGCCCACGAGCAGGCCTTCGTTGAAGGCGCTGCTGGCCGAGTTCAGCACGGTGGTGCGGCCAATGTCGGTGGCCCAGGGGGTCTTGCTCAGGTCGTAGGTGCCAGCCACCACAACGTACTTGGCGCCCGCGTTCACCAAGCGGCGAATCTGCGCAGCGAAATCGGTACCCGCCTGGCGCGAGGCCGTGATCATCTGCTCTGTGGTCATGGTGCCAGCGTTCACGGCGGCCATGTTGGCAATCACATCGCTGATGCCGCCGTTGATCATCACCAGGTCATCGCCCGTGAAGGTGTTGCTGGCCAGGAAGCTGTCGATCTGCTCTTTCACCGTCAGCGTGGTGTTGCTGCCAGCGGCATCGGGCTTGGCCACGATGCGGGCATTGCCTGCGGCGTAGCTCTTGCCGCCAGCCGAAGAGGCGGTGAGGGTCTTGCCATAGCCCGAAGCCACCTGCAGTGTCCAGTTGTTGACCGAGCCGTCGTTGACGGTGTAGCGCGTGCCCTTTTGGCCCACATCGCTCATGCCATCGCCGAAAGCAATCATGCGCTGCGGCGAGATGGCCGATTCGGTGGTGCTGGAACCGCAAGCCGCGAGCAGCGCTGCCGACGCACAGGCGGCGACCATCAAGCTGCGGCGCATCCAATTTGCTGCCATGTATTTCTCCAAAAAAGTGGGGGGTAGTTTAACGATGCCGAGTCAACGCATGTAAAGCGATTTCGGGAACCATACTTGCAATATTCGTGTTTCGGATCCGCGAGCTCTGCCACTGGCACTGTCGAGGCCAGCGGCCGCCGCGCAAGGGCCGCCCCGCCGCGCTGGCGGCGTCCCCCTGGGGGGAAGTCGCGAAGCGGCTCAGGGGGGGGGCTTCCAATCTATGCTGCCGCGGCGCGCTGCAACCGGTCGCGCACGCCTTCCCATTCAGGGGTGGCGGGCGGGGTTTCAATCCAGATCAGCTTCACGCCCTGGTCGTCAAACGCGCGAAGCGCCGCGAACAGCTGCTGCGCGGCTGCGCTGGCGTCATCGGGCATGCGGCGCATGACCAGCTTGGACGACTGGGTACGCAGCGCAACGCGTGCATACACCGCAATGTGGGCGGCTTCGGCGCCCAGCAGGTCCAGCCCGGTTTGCAGGGCCTTGGCGTCCATCAGCCGCACCTTCGCAGCCGGGGCGTAGTGCGCCTCCAGCGTGCCAGAGGCGCGCGGGGTGTGATGGGGCAGGTCTTCTTTGGACAGCGGCGCCATGCCGCAAGCCTGCTGGATCTGCTCGCGCGTGATGGCGCCGGGGCGCAGCAGCACGGGCACGCCCCGGGTGCAATCGACGATGGTGCTTTCGATGCCCACCTGGCACGGTCCGCCGTCGAGCACCAGCAGGGCTTCGCCCAGCTCGTCTTGCACATGCTGGGCGGTGGTGGGGCTCACGCGGCCAAAGCGGTTGGCGCTGGGCGCGGCCACGCCCCACACGGGGGCATCACCGGGCACGGCGGCATCGGCGGGTGCAGCGCAGGCCACCAGCAGCGCATGCGCCACCGGGTGGGCCGGGCAGCGCAGGCCCACACTGTCCTGCCCGCCCGTGGCGGCGGTGGCCACGCCGCTCAGGCGCGGCAGGATGAGGGTGAGCGGGCCAGGCCAGAACGCATCGACCAGTTTTTGCGCAAACGCGGGCACCTCGCTGGCAAAGTGGGCAATGCCTGCGGCGTCGGCTACGTGCACGATCAGTGGATGGTCGCTGGGGCGGCCCTTGGCTGCAAAAATCTGCGCCACGGCAGCGTCGCTGCTGGCATCGGCGGCCAGGCCGTACACGGTTTCGGTGGGCAGGCCCAGCAGCGCGCCGCTGCGCAGGGCCCGCGCGGCGGTGGCGATGGCCGAAGGATCGTTGCCGTCGAGGATCATGGTCAAAACGCGTCAATGCCCAGCAGGGCTGCCGCCTTCAGGGCGGTTGCGCGCGCTGCTTCGGGCGTGGCGGCGGTGATGTTCAGGTGCCCCATCTTGCGGCCGCGCTTGGCGTCGCGCTTGCCGTACAGGTGCAGGTGGGTGCCGGGCAGGGCCAGCACTTCGGCCCACGGTGGGGTCTGCGCGGCATCGCCGTGGGCAAACCACAAGTCGCCCAGCAGGTTGAGCATGACGGCGGGGCTGTGCTGGCGCGGCTGCGTGAGCGGCAGGCGTGCCATGGTGCGCACCTGCAACTCAAACTGCGACACGTCGCAGGCGTTCTGGCTGTAGTGGCCGCTGTTGTGGGGGCGGGGGGCGATCTCGTTGACCACGAGGCTGCCGTCCTGCAGCACGAAGAATTCCACGCACAGCACGCCCACGTACTGAAGGCCTTCTGCTACAGATTTTGCAGCTGCTACCGCTTGTGCAGCAAGCGCTGGAGGCAGATTTCCTTCATAAACCTCGGTCACCGCCAGAATGCCGTCGCGGTGCAGGTTGCGCTGCACGGGCAGGTGCACCATGGCGCCATCCGCGCCGCGCGCCACGATCACGGAGCATTCGAGCTGCAGGGGCAGCATCTTCTCCAGCACGCAGGGTACTTGGCCGACGGAATCCCAGGCAGCAGCCAGCTCGGCGGGCGTCTTCACGCGCACCTGGCCCTTGCCGTCGTAGCCCATGCGGGCGGTTTTCAAAATGCCGGGAAGCAGGTCGGGCGACACGGCTGCCAGTTGCTCGGCCGTCTCGATGACGGCATAGGGCGCGCAGGGCACGCCGCAGGCCACAAAGTGCGCCTTCTCGCGTGCGCGGTCTTGCGCTACCGACACCGCACTGGCGGCGGGCGATACGGGCCGCTGCGCTGCCAGGGCCGCGAGCGCAGCGGCGGGCACGTTCTCGAATTCGGTCGTCACCGCATCGGCCACGCGGGCCAGCTCGGCCAGGCCTTGCGGGTCTTCGTAGGCGGTGTGGATGTGGTGGTGGCTCACCAGCCCGGCGGGGCTGGTCGGGTCTGCATCCAGCACGGCGGTGAAGTAGCCCATGGCTTGCGCCTGGTGCACAAACATGCGGCCCAGCTGGCCGCCGCCCAGCACGCCCAGGGTTGCACCGGGGAGCAGGGGTTTCAGGTCGCTGGCAGTCATGCTGCGGGCGGCAAGGTCATGTTGCGGGCCACTTCCGTCTGCTCGGCGCGGAAGGCTTCCAGGCGCTGGCGCAGTTCGGGGTTTTCGTTGGCCAGCAGGGCTACGGCAAACAGGGCGGCGTTGGCGGCGCCTGCAGTGCCAATGGCAAACGTCGCCACGGGAATGCCCTTGGGCATTTGCACGATGGAATGCAGCGAGTCCACACCCTGCAGGTGGCGGCTGGCCACGGGCACGCCCAGCACCGGCACGGTGGTCTTGGCGGCGATCATGCCGGGCAGGTGGGCAGCACCGCCGGCCCCGGCGATGATGGCCTTCAGGCCCCGGCCTGCAGCGGCTTCGGCGTAGGCAAACATGTCGTCGGGCATGCGGTGGGCCGAGACCACGCGGGCCTCGTGTGCGATGCCGAACTGCTCAAGAATTTGCACTGCGTGCTGCATGGTGTCCCAGTCGCTGCTGGAACCCATGACGACGCCGATCTGGATGGATTTCATGGTGTGTGGGGGTGGCGCTGCGGCCGCATGGCGCAGCCGCTCGCAATGGATGGAACCCGCGATTTTACTTTTTGCGTCCCCCCACGGCACATCCGGTCACAGGCTTGGGCCAAAATAGCGCGAACTCGCCTTTGAAAGGGCCCTGCCGGCCCAATGCCAGTAAGTTAAGCAAAGGCCCTTCGGGGTCTTTGTTGTTTGTACAGTGCAGGCTTGATCAATTGAGCTTTGGCCATAGAGGTCAAGCGATAGCCAATGCTGCTGCAAGAGTACCTGAACGATACCCATGAGTTTGCGAGCCCCGAACAATGGGGTGTCGTTCAAAGCAACATACCCCAGCAGTGGATTGAACAGGCCTTGCAGATGACGGGTGTAGCCACGCTGCGCAAGCGGCGACTGCCCATGGAGCAGGCACTTTGGCTGGTATTGGGTGTGGCCTTGCTTAGAGACCGCTCCATCGTGAACGTGGCCGAGGTACTGGAGCTGGCACTGCCTGGGCAGCACAATGAACCCATCAGCTCCAGCGCGCTGAGCCAGGCGCGCCAACGGCTGGGCAGTGAGCCCCTGCAATGGCTGTTTCGCCACACTGCTGCCCATTGGGCGCACCAGCAGGCCGCTCGCCACCGCTGGCAAGGCTTGGCGCTGTACGCATTGGATGGCGTGGTCTGGCGTACCCCCGACACACAAGACAACCGCCAGCACTTTGGTTGCCAGCGCAACCACGCAGACCACCAAAGTCCCTTCCCCCTGGTGCGCATGGCCTGCTTGCTCGATGCCAGAGCTCGTTTATTGGTAGATGCCAGCCTGGATGCCTACGACACCAGTGAGTACGCATTGGCTGAACGCTTGTGGCCGAAGTTGCCGCCTGACTCGCTGGTGATTGTGGACAAAGGGTTTTACTCGGCAAGTCTGCTGTGGCCGCTGCAACACCGCCAGGGACGTCACTGGCTGATCCCTGCGCGTGCCGGACTCAGGGGCGAGGTGGTGCAAACGCATGGCCCTGGCGATGTGAGCTTGCGCATGAAGGTCTCGCCCCAAGCTCGCAAGAAAGACCCCGGCTTGCCGCTCACGTGGGAGGTGCGCGCCATCACCCGTGAACTCGATGGCAAACCCAGAACCTTGTTCACGTCCCTGATGGATCCGGCACGCTACAAGGCCGAGGAGGTGTTCGCGCTGTACCACGAACGCTGGGAGATTGAGCTGGCCTATGGAGAGATGAAGACGGACATGCTGGGCCAGGCGATGACGTTGCGCAGCCAGCAACCCGATGGGGTCAAGCAAGAGCTGTGGGCAACCTTGTTGATGTACAACCTGATCCGCTTGGAGATCACGCGCATCGCAGACGAGGCCAAAGTGCAGCCCTGTCGCATCAGCTTCATCACGGCGCTGCGCTACATCGTGGATGAGTGGCTGTGGAGTTCAGGATCACACACCCCTGGGGCCATCCCGGCCAAGCTTGCGGCCATGAGAAAGAACATCCGCCGCTTCGTGCTGCCGCCTCGCAGATCCCACAGGCGGTATCCGCGTGAGGTTCGTATGACCAAGACCCAGTATCCCGTCAAAAAAATGCCGCTCAGACTTAACTGAGCGGCATTGCCCTGCCGGCCCGCTTTTTGCCCATGATCGACATCACCGTAGAGAATTTTGAAACCGAGGTGGTTGCCGCCTCGATGACCGTGCCCGTGCTGGTGGACTTCTGGGCGCCTTGGTGCGGCCCCTGCAAGTCGCTGGGCCCGGTGCTGGAAAAGCTCGAAGTGGAATACGCCGGCCGCTTCAAGCTGGCCAAGATCGACTCGGACCAGCAGCAGCAACTGGCGGGCATGTTCGGCATCCGCAGCATTCCCACCTGCGTGCTGCTCAAGAACGGCCAGCCCGTGGACGGATTCATGGGCGCACAACCCGAGGGCCAGGTGCGGGCCTTCCTCGACAAGCATGTGCCCAGCGAGGGTGCGCTGGAGGCCGAGGCCGATGTGGACGAGGCCCACGAACTGCTGGAGTCTGGCGACACCCAGGCGGCGCTTTCCAAGATGGCTGATGCCCTGGCCGCAGACCCCACCAACGACGACGCCCGCTTTGACTACGTGCGCCTGCTGATTGCCACCGGCGGCTACGAAGAGGCCGACGCCCTGCTGCAGGAACCCCTCAAGCGCATTCCCCAGCCGCTGCGCTTCGATGCGCTGTGGCGCTGGCTCGATGCCCTGCAGTTCGTGCAGAACGATGACCGGGGCAACTGGCCGCTGGAGCAATTTGACGCCCTGATTGCCCAGAACAAGCGCGACTTCGACACCCGCTTTGCCAAGGCCCGCGTGCTCATGGCCGAGGGCGAATGGGCGGCGGCCATGGAAGAGCTGCTGGAAATCATCATGCGCGACAAGACCTGGAACGCCGAGGCGCCGCGCAAGACCTATGTGGCCATTCTGGAGCTGCTCACTCCGCCCCAGCCCAAGCCTGACCCCACCGCGGCTGGCAAAACGGCTGCAGGCATTGAACTGGTGGGCAAAACCACCGTGGAGCAGGACGAAACCACGGCCATGCTCAACGCCTACCGTCGCAAGCTCAGCATGGCGCTGAACTGAGCCCCTGCGGTCTGGCCCGCGCGCTCACAAAAAAAGGAGGCATCGCCTCCTTTTTTTGTTGCCGGGTTTCAGCGCGCTGGTGCTATGAAATCAGAAGCGGCTGGCGCTTGTTGGTAGCTATATTCCAATAGAAATCGGCCACGAAGTCACGCCAGTAAAGCGCAAGATGCTATCAATTAATGAGTGTCAGGCGGTGAGGCGCTCCAGCGCCTCGCGGTACTTGGCCGCCGTTTTTGCGATCACTTCCTGGGGCAGGCGTGGCGCGGGGGCGGTCTTGTCCCAGGGCTTGCCGTTCACTTTGGCCTGCTCCAGCCAGTCGCGCACGAACTGCTTGTCGTAGCTGGGGGGGTTGGCACCAGCGGCCAGGGCGGCTTCGTAGCCTTCCACGGGCCAGTAGCGGGAGCTGTCGGGCGTGAGCACCTCGTCCATCAGCACCAGCGTGCCATCGGGGGCCAGGCCAAACTCGAACTTGGTGTCGGCAATGATCATGCCCTTGGTCAGCGCAATCTCGGCCGCTGCCTTGTAGATGGCGATGCTCAGGTCGCGGATGCGGGTGGCCAGGTCCAGGCCAATCATCTCCACGGTGCGCTCGAAGGTGATGTTCTCGTCGTGCTCACCCACGGCTGCCTTGGCAGCGGGCGTGTAGATGGGCTCGGGTAGCTTGGCCGCGTTGGTCAGGCCTTCGGGCAGCGGCACGCCGCAGACCGAGCGGCTTTCCTGGTATTCCTTCCAGCCGCTGCCGGCCAGGTAGCCGCGCACCACGGCTTCCACGGGGATGGGCTTCAAGCGCTGCACCAGCATCGAGCGGCCGCGCACCTGGGCCACTTCCTCGGGCTTGACCACGCTTTCCGGGGCATCGCCGGTGAGGTGGTTGGGGCAGATGTGGCCGAGCTTGTCGAACCAGAACAGGGCCATCTGCGTGAGCAGCTCGCCCTTGCCAGGGATGGGCTCGCCCATGATCACGTCAAAGGCCGAGAGGCGGTCGCTGGCGACCATGAGGATGCGGTCGTCGCCCACGGCGTAGTTGTCACGCACCTTGCCGCGTGCCAGCAGGGGCAGCGATGTGAGGGCAGAGGTGTGCAGGGCGGGGTTGCTGGGCTGGGTCATGGTTTCGATGGTGGCAATCAACGCGCCAGGAACGTGGCGTACGAAGGCAAGGCAAGCTCGCGGGCGCCCAGAGGGCTGGCATCGCAAGCGGCCAGATTTTACGCGGCTTGCCTGCTCTAGCGGCTGCAGTGGCGCGCGGTCTGTGCGGGGTGGGGTGTTGGTGAGAGGATGCGTGACTACGCGAGTGGTCGGCGGCGTGGTGCAGTTTTGAGCCGACTTCAGCATTGTGCGGGGTTTTTTGGCGTTTGGCACCTTGGGCCTGATAACCCGGTACAGCACAGCGGAATGGGATTGCATTTCAGGCAGTGCAGGGGCATAGTGAGCTCACGTCAACGGATGCATCCAGTTCGCCGGGCCGTCACTCTGATCCAGTGCGGCATATGTTTCACCGAGAGCACAGGAGACCTATTTATGAATCTGACGATCAGCGGGCACCACCTCGAAGTTACCCCTGCCTTGCGCAATTACGTCACCACCAAGCTCGATCGGATCACTCGCCACTTTGACCAGGTGGTGGACGTCAAGGTACTGCTGACAGTAGAGAAACAGAAGGAGAAGGAAAAGCGCCAACGTGCTGAATGCAACATCCACGTCAAAGGCAACGATTTGTTTGCAGAAAGCGCCCATTCAGACCTGTACGCCGCTGTGGATGAACTGGTAGACAAGCTGGACCGCCAAGTGGTTCGCCACAAGGATCGCCTGCAAGACCACCACCACGAAGCTGTAAAGCGTGAGTTGCAAGTCTGACGCCACTGCCTGATTGGCATTCGCACAGCAACCGCCCCTGGGGGCAATGCCGCTCAGTTAAGTCTGAGCGGCATTTTTTTGACGGGATACTGGGTCTTGGTCATACGAACCTCACGCGGATACCGCCTGTGGGATCTGCGAGGCGGCAGCACGAAGCGGCGGATGTTCTTTCTCATGGCCGCAAGCTTGGCCGGGATGGCCCCAGGGGTGTGTGATCCTGAACTCCACAGCCACTCATCCACGATGTAGCGCAGCGCCGTGATGAAGCTGATGCGACAGGGCTGCACTTTGGCCTCGTCTGCGATGCGCGTGATCTCCAAGCGGATCAGGTTGTACATCAGCAAGGTTGCCCACAGCTCTTGCTTGACCCCATCGGGTTGCTGGCTGCGCAACGTCATCGCCTGGCCCAGCATGTCCGTCTTCATCTCTCCATAGGCCAGCTCAATCTCCCAGCGTTCGTGGTACAGCGCGAACACCTCCTCGGCCTTGTAGCGTGCCGGATCCATCAGGGACGTGAACAAGGTTCTGGGTTTGCCATCGAGTTCACGGGTGATGGCGCGCACCTCCCACGTGAGCGGCAAGCCGGGGTCTTTCTTGCGAGCTTGGGGCGAGACCTTCATGCGCAAGCTCACATCGCCAGGGCCATGCGTTTGCACCACCTCGCCCCTGAGTCCGGCACGCGCAGGGATCAGCCAGTGACGTCCCTGGCGGTGTTGCAGCGGCCACAGCAGACTTGCCGAGTAAAACCCTTTGTCCACAATCACCAGCGAGTCAGGCGGCAACTTCGGCCACAAGCGTTCAGCCAATGCGTACTCACTGGTGTCGTAGGCATCCAGGCTGGCATCTACCAATAAACGAGCTCTGGCATCGAGCAAGCAGGCCATGCGCACCAGGGGGAAGGGACTTTGGTGGTCTGCGTGGTTGCGCTGGCAACCAAAGTGCTGGCGGTTGTCTTGTGTGTCGGGGGTACGCCAGACCACGCCATCCAATGCGTACAGCGCCAAGCCTTGCCAGCGGTGGCGAGCGGCCTGCTGGTGCGCCCAATGGGCAGCAGTGTGGCGAAACAGCCATTGCAGGGGCTCACTGCCCAGCCGTTGGCGCGCCTGGCTCAGCGCGCTGGAGCTGATGGGTTCATTGTGCTGCCCAGGCAGTGCCAGCTCCAGTACCTCGGCCACGTTCACGATGGAGCGGTCTCTAAGCAAGGCCACACCCAATACCAGCCAAAGTGCCTGCTCCATGGGCAGTCGCCGCTTGCGCAGCGTGGCTACACCCGTCATCTGCAAGGCCTGTTCAATCCACTGCTGGGGTATGTTGCTTTGAACGACACCCCATTGTTCGGGGCTCGCAAACTCATGGGTATCGTTCAGGTACTCTTGCAGCAGCATTGGCTATCGCTTGACCTCTATGGCCAAAGCTCAATTGATCAAGCCTGCACTGTACAAACAACAAAGACCCCGAAGGGCCTTTGCTTAACTTACTGGCATTGCCCCCTGGGGGCGGTTTTTTTGTGGGCCACGTTCCGTTACTCAGGGTTTTTGCCAGTGTGTGCATAATTGTTACTGTGACCATGAACCGACTCGCCTCTATCCTCCCCGCCGCTCAAGTCCTTGTGAGCGTGGACGCCACCAGCAAAAAGCGTGCTTTTGAAGAAGCGGGGCTGCTCTTCGAGAGCCAGCACGGGCTTTCGCGGGCGCTCATCACAGACAGCCTGTTTGCCCGGGAGCGACTCGGATCGACGGGGCTCGGACATGGTGTGGCCATTCCCCACGGGCGCATCAAAGGCCTGAAGGCACCCATGGCGGCGGTATTTCAGCTGCTGCAGCCCATTGGTTTTGATGCGCCGGACGAAATGCCGGTCAGCCTGCTGATCTTTTTGCTGGTGCCAGAAGCCGCCACGCAAAAGCACCTGGAAATCCTCTCTGAAATTGCCGAGCTGCTCAGTGATGCCAGCTTGCGCGAGCGCCTCAAGGCCTCTGTAGACGCTGCCGAGCTGCACGGCATGATTGCCGGCTGGCAGTCCACCCAGGCTGCCTGACATCGCCGGTCTGAACGGCGTGTTCTTTGTTCCACCCAACGCCCTCACGCCGTGAAACCCAACGTAGTCAGCGCTGACGTACTGTTTGAAGAATTCCGTGGTTCCCTGAAATGGGAATGGGTGGCTGGCCTGGGGGCGTCAGAGCGCCGCTTCGATGAAGTGGCCGTGCGTTCTGCCCGCTCAGGCGCAGACCTGGTGGGTTACCTCAACTACATCCACCCCTACCGCGTGCAGATTCTGGGCGAGCGCGAGATTGCGTACCTCAGCAACGCATCGCCCGACGACTGCAAGCGCCGCATTGCCCGCATCGTGACCCTGGAGCCGCCGGTGCTGGTGCTGGCAGACAACCAGACCGCGCCCGACGCCCTGGTCTCCATGTGCGAGCGCGCGCAGATTCCGATGTTCTCCACGCACGAGTCGTCGGCGTTCGTCATCGACGTGCTGCGTGCCTACCTGTCCAAGCACTTTGCCGACCGCACCACCATGCACGGCGTGTTCATGGACATTCTGGGCCTGGGCGTGATGATCACGGGTGAATCCGGCCTGGGCAAAAGCGAGCTGGGCCTGGAGTTGATCTCGCGCGGCAACGGCCTGGTGGCCGACGATGCGGTGGATCTGTACCGCATCAACCAGACCACCATCGAAGGCAAGTGCCCCGAGCTGCTGCAGAACCTGCTGGAAGTGCGCGGCATTGGCCTGCTCGACATCCGCGCCATCTTTGGTGAGACAGCGGTGCGCCGCAAGATGCGCCTGAAGCTCATCGTGCATCTGGTGCGCAAGGAAACGCTGGAGCGCGACTACGAGCGCCTGCCCTACGAGCCGCTCACCCAGGACGTGCTGGGCGTGCCCGTGCTGAAGGTGGTCATTCAGGTGGTGGCAGGGCGCAACATTGCGGTGCTGGTGGAGGCTGCAGTGCGCAACACCATCTTGCAGTTGCGCGGTATTGATACCTACCAGGAATTTGTGGATCGCCACCGCCGTGCCATGGAGCGCGACAGCGGGGGCTGAGTTCGCCTTTTGACGCCGCCCTGCCGTCGTGGCGTTTTGGTGTCGCTGGCGCTTACTTGCTAGCGCAATTGGCGCACTGGCCGTACAGCGCCATGGTGTGGTCTTCCACCACCCAGCCTTTGTTCTTCGCAATCAGCTGCTGGCGCTTTTCAATTTCCGCGTCGTAAAACTCTTCCACTTTGCCGCACGACGTGCACACAAAGTGGTCGTGGTGCTGGCCCTCGTTGAGCTCGTACACCGCCTTGCCGCTTTCAAAGTTGCTGCGGATCAGGATGCCTGCCTGCTCAAACTGGGTGAGCACGCGGTACACCGTGGCCAAGCCAATGTCCGAGCGTTCTTCCAGCAGCACGCGAAACACGTCTTCCGCCGTCATGTGGCGCTGCACGCCTTTTTGGAAGATCTCCATGATCTTCAGGCGAGGCAGGGTGGCTTTGAGTCCCGTGCTCTTGAGTTCGTCGATATTGGTCATGGGTGGAGGCTCCTTGCGGTTGCGGGGGAATGGGCCCGCCCATGCGAGGGGAGGCTGCCGCTACAATGGTTTGATCATATCCTTTGCCCTTTTCCCCATGCCAGACCAAGCCTGTTGCAACGCCCGCCTGGGCCGCATTCTTTGGGTCAGCGCCGCAGTCGCTGTCCTGGCGGGATGTGGCAGCTTCGACGGTGCCAGCCGTCGTGTGGCCAACGCAATCACTCCCTACAAGATCGACATCGTCCAAGGCAACTTCGTGTCGCGCGAGCAGGTGCAAGCGCTGCAGCCGGGCATGAGCCGCCAGCAGGTGCGCGAGATCCTGGGCACGCCCCTGGTGACGAGCGTGTTCCATGGTGATCGCTGGGAGTACGTGTTCACCATCAAGCGCCCATCTTCTGAAATGGAATCGCGCAAGCTCACCGTGTTCTTCCAGGGGGATACGCTGGCGCGCTTCGAGGGCGACGAGATGCCCTCTGAAACCGAATTCGTCGCCACCCTGGGATCGCACAAAGGCAAGCCCAAGGTGCCTTCGCTGGAGGCTACCGAGGCCCAGCTGGCCCGCTACCCCGCCCGCAAGGCAGAGGCGGCCGCTGCACCCGCAGCGCCAGCGCCCTCAGCACCCACGCCCGGCCGCTACCCGCCCCTGGAATCGTCGTCACGCTGAGTTGCGGGGCGCATACCCCGCCCATGATGGTGGGGTACGTTTTTACGGCGGGCGCGCGGCAGCGCCATGCGCGCGAGGCGCACGCTGATTTCTTGGCTGATCTCTTTTTTGCAGGATCGACATGTCTGTGAACACCACCGCCGCTGCGGCGTCTTCTTCCACCCCCTGCCGCGTTGCGGTGGCTGGCGCATCGGGCCGCATGGGCCGCATGCTGATCGAAGCCATCCGTGCCAGCGATGACTGCGTGCTGGCCGGCGCGCTGGACGTGCCCTCCAGCCCCGGCATTGGCTCTGACGCCTGCGCGTTCCTTGGCTACGCCAGTGGCGTGGCGATCACCGCCGACCTGAAGGCGGGCCTGCAGAACGCCGATGTGCTGATCGATTTCACCCGCCCCGAAGGCACCCTGGCCCACATGGCCGTGTGCGCGGAGCTGGGGGTGAAGGCCGTCATTGGCACTACCGGTTTTACCGATGCACAAAAGGCTGAACTCGACGCTTTTGCGCAGCGCACCGCCATCATGTTTTCGCCCAACATGAGCGTGGGCGTGAACGTCACGCTCAAGCTGCTGCAAATGGCAGCCCAGGCCATGGCCACGGGGTACGACATCGAGATCATCGAAGCGCACCACCGCCACAAGGTGGATGCGCCCTCGGGCACGGCCCTCAAAATGGGCGAAGTGATTGCCGAAGCGCTGGGCCGTGACTTGAAGGATTGCGCCGTGTACGCCCGCGAAGGCGTGACGGGCGAGCGCGACCCCTCCAGCATTGGTTTTGCCACCATCCGTGGTGGCGACATCGTGGGCGACCACACCGTGCTGTTTGCGGGCATTGGCGAGCGTATCGAGGTCACGCACAAGTCCTCCAGCCGCGCCACGTATGCGCAGGGCGCCCTGCGCGCCGTGCGCTTTCTGGCGGCCCACAAGACCGGCATGTTCGACATGTTCGACGTGCTCAACCTCAAGAACTGACGCAGGCCCCCGCCATGGACGCCCTTCACTGGTGGCTCCAGGGAGATGCGGTGACCCAGGGCGCCGCCGTGGTGCTGCTGGCCATGTCGGTGGCCAGCTGGGTGGTCATGCTCTGGAAGGCGCGTTTGGTGCTGCGCGCGGGCGGCGACGTGGCGCGCTGCATGGCCGCTGTCTGGCAGTCGCCCTCGCTCGATGTGGCCGCCCAGCGGCTGGCCGCGCTGGATTCGCAGGCGCTGGTGGCACCGCTGGTGGCAGCCGCGCAAGGGGTGGTTCAGCCCTCTGCGGCCTCTGTGGGCACTACGTTGGCCGCCGCCGGGCCTTTGTCGCAACAGCTCACGCGCGTGCTGCGCGATGCCTTGCACGGGGTGCTGGGCCGCCTGCAATACGGGCAGGTGCTGCTGGCCACCGTGGGCGCCACCGCCCCGTTTGTGGGCTTGCTGGGCACGGTGTGGGGCATCTACCATGCGCTCACGGCGCTGGGTGGAGGCGGGCAGGTCACCATTGACCGCCTCTCCGGCCCTGTGGGCGAGGCCCTGGTCATGACTGCCGCTGGGCTGGCCGTGGCCATTCCAGCCGTGCTGGCCTACAACGTGTTCGGCCGCTTGATCGGCCGCATCGAGGCCGACCTGGAAGGCTTTGCGCTCGACTTGCGTGAACTGCTGGCGGGCACGCCCCCGGCCCAGCGTGAAGGCGTAGAAGGCCGTGCACTGCGCGGTCCAGAAGGCACCAGCACATGAGCTTCGGCCGGCTGGAACGCACCACGGGCGCCCAGCCCATGAGCGACATCAACATGACCCCGCTGGTGGACGTGATGCTGGTGCTGGTGGTCATCTTCATCCTGACAGCGCCGCTGCTGGCCAGCTCCATCCGCCTTGACTTGCCCCAGGCCGAAGGCACGGGCCCCGCTGCGGCTCCTGATTTTGTGACCGTGGTGGTGGATGCCACGGGCCAAGCCTATCTGGATGATCAGCCCCTGTCGCAAGCCGCATTGGCTGTGCGCCTGCAACGTATAGGCGCAGCCCAGCCCGACACCGAAGTGCAACTGCGCGCCGACGCCACCGTGCCCTATGGCCGCGTGGTCGAAATCATGGGCGCTGCCCATGAAGCGGGGCTGCAGCGCATCGGCTTCGTGGCCGAGCCCGCCAAGGTCAGTGCCCCGTAGTGGCTGGTTGATTTGCTATTGAATTAATAGCTGCTAGCGCTTGTGGATAAAGCGCTGCAGGCCGATTTGATTGCAAATGTCCCGACTTTCGCGCGTGGCGTGATCGCTGGGCTTGGCGGTGGCAGGCCCCACGCCGCACTGGCGCGGTGCGGTTTGGCCCGGCGTTGGCCGCCGCACCGCCTAAAATCCACCGATTGCGGCCCAGGGTGGGCCTGCTCCGTCCTCTCACCTTCAAGCTCCCATGCAAGACAAATACTCCCACCAAGAGGTTGAACGCGCAGCGCACAGCCACTGGACTGCCCGCGACGCCTACCGCGTGACGGAAGACACCAGCAAGAAGAAGTTCTACGCCTGCTCCATGCTGCCGTACCCTAGCGGCAAGCTGCACATGGGCCACGTGCGCAACTACACCATCAACGACATGCTCACGCGCTACCTGCGCATGAACGGCTACAACGTCTTGATGCCCATGGGCTGGGACGCCTTCGGCCTGCCCGCCGAAAACGCGGCGTTGAAGAACGGCGTGCCGCCTGCGAAATGGACGTACGAAAACATCGCGTACATGAAAAAGCAGATGCAGGCCATGGGCCTGGCCATCGACTGGAGCCGCGAAGTCGCCACCTGCGACCCTGAGTATTACAAGTGGAACCAGTGGCTGTTTCTGAAGATGCTGGAAAAGGGCATTGCCTACCGCAAGACCCAGGTGGTGAACTGGGACCCGGTGGACCAGACCGTGCTGGCCAATGAACAGGTGATTGACGGCAAGGGCTGGCGCACCGGTGCCGTGGTCGAAAAGCGCGAGATCCCCGGCTACTACCTCAAGATCACCGACTACGCCGAAGAACTGCTCGACTTCGTGACCGGCGACAAACTGCCCGGCTGGCCCGAGCGCGTGAAACTGATGCAGGAAAACTGGATCGGCAAGAGCGAAGGCGTGCGCTTCGCCTTCACGCACGACATTCAGGGCGACGACGGCGCGCTGATTGGCGACGGCAAGATGTACGTGTTCACCACGCGCGCCGACACCATCATGGGCGTGACCTTCTGCGCCGTGGCGCCTGAGCACCCGTTGGCCACCCATGCCGCCAAGAGCAACCCGGCTCTGGCCGCGTTCATCGAGAAATGCAAGACCGGCGGCACCACCGAAGCCGAGCTGGCCACGCAAGAGAAAAAGGGCATGCCCACGGGCCTGTACGTCACCCATCCGCTCACCGGCGAAAAGGTGCAGGTGTGGGTCGGCAACTACGTGCTAATGGGCTATGGCGATGGCGCCGTGATGGGCGTGCCCGCCCACGACGAGCGCGACTTTGCGTTTGCGCTCAAGTACGGCATCGAGATCAAGCAAGTGGTGCTGGTGGACGGCGAAACGTTCAACTACCACCAGTGGCAGGACTGGTACGGCGACAAGCAGCGCGGCGTGACCATCAACTCCGACAGCTTCAGCGGCCTGTCGTACAAGGAAGCCGTGAACGCCGTGGCCCATGCGCTGGAGCAAAAGGGCCTGGGCGAGAAGAAGACCACCTGGCGCCTGCGCGACTGGGGCGTGAGCCGACAGCGCTACTGGGGCACGCCGATCCCGATCATCCACTGCGATGAACACGGCGCCGTGCCCGTGCCGGAAAAAGACCTGCCCGTGGTGCTGCCGCAAGACTGCATCCCCGACGGCTCGGGCAACCCGTTGCACAAGCACGAAGGCTTCCACGCCGGCGTGACCTGCCCTGTCTGCGGCAAGCCTGCGCGCCGCGAGACGGACACCATGGACACGTTCGTGGACAGCTCGTGGTACTTCATGCGGTATTGCGACCCCAAGAATGCCGAAGCGATGGTGGCTGGCGGTGCCGACTATTGGATGCCGATGGATCAATACATCGGCGGCATCGAACACGCCATCCTGCACCTGCTGTACGCCCGCTTCTGGACCAAGGTCATGCGCGATCTCGGTCTGGTCAAGGTCGATGAGCCCTTCACCAAGCTGCTCACGCAGGGCATGGTGCTCAACCACATCTACAGCCGCCGCACCGCCAAGGGTGGCAAGGACTACTTCTGGCCGCACGACGTGGAGCATGTGCTGGATGAAGGCGGCAAGATCATCGGCGCCAAGCTCAAGAACGAAGCCACCAGCGGCGACGGCCTGCTGCCCGTGGGCACGCCCATCGACTACGAGGGCGTGGGCACCATGTCCAAGTCCAAAAACAACGGTGTGGACCCGCAGGACCTGATCGAAAAGTACGGCGCCGACACCGCCCGCCTGTACACCATGTTCACCGCCCCGCCCGAAGCCACGCTGGAGTGGAACGACGCGGCTGTGGAGGGCAGCTACCGCTTCCTGCGCCGTGTGTGGAACTTTGGCGTGAAGCTGTCTGCTATGGATATGGGAGCTGCCACCGCAAGCGTAGCAAGCGCCAGCAGCCTGAAAGACATTGAATTTGGCAAGGAAGCCAAGGCCCTGCGCCTCGAAATCCACAACGTGCTCAAGCAGGTGGACTACGACTACCAGCGCATGCAGTACAACACCGTGGTCTCGGGCGCGATGAAGATGATCAACGCGCTGGAAGACTTCAAGGCCGTCGATACCGCCGGTGGTCAGGTCGCACTGATCGAGGGCTTTGGCATCTTGCTGCGCGTGCTGTACCCCGCCACACCGCACATTGCCCACAGCCTGTGGGAAAGCCTGGGCTACGCCGGTGTGCTGGGCGACTTGCTGGACGCCGCCTGGCCCCAGGTGGATGCCAATGCGCTGGTGCAGGACGAGATCGAGCTGATGCTGCAGGTCAACGGCAAGCTGCGCGGCTCCATCCTGGTGCCCGCGCAGGCCGACAAGGCCGAGATCGAGCGCATTGCGCTGGCCAGCGAAGCCTTTGCCGCCCACAGCGGTGGCGCGGCCCCCAAGCGCGTCATCGTCGTGCCGGGTCGTCTGGTCAACGTGGTGGTGTAAGCATGCACAAGCGCACCTTGCTCGGACTGGTCCCGGCGGCTGTGCTGGCGGGCTGCGGTTTTCGCCTGCGGGGCGTGCCGGAGTTCTCGTTCTCGTCGCTGTACATCGCCGCGCCCGCCAGTTCGGCCCTGGCCCGCGAACTGCAGCGCACGCTGGAGGGCTCGGGCAGCCCGCTCAAGGTGCTGCGCAACGCCACCGATCTGCCTTCTGCGCAGGCCGTGATCGACATCCTGTCGGAGCAGCGCGAGCGCATCGTGGTGGGCCAGAACGCCTCGGGCCAGGTGCGCGAGCTGCAACTGCGCCTGAAGGTGAAGTTCCGCCTGCGCACCGCGGCCGGGGTGGAGATGATTCCCGAGACCGAAATCCAGCAGCAGCGCGACATGAGCTACAACGAAACCCTGGCGCTGTCGAAAGAGGCGGAAGAAGCCCTGCAGTACCGCAACATGCAGACCGACATCGTGCAGCAGTTGCTGCGGCGCCTGTCGGTGGCCAGATTGCCGATGTAAGCACGAAATCGCCCTGTGGGGCTTATGAATCAAGCGCTGGCAGCTATTGAAAATATAGCGCCAGTGCTTTTTTCTGGGCGCTGAGCAGGCCGCTGGCCCTGCGCCATCAAAACGGCCGCGTGCGCATCAGCGTGCTCTTGCCAAACAGCGACTCCACCAGGTCCACCGCCAGCACAGCGGTCTTGTTGCGCACGTCCAGCGCGGGGTTCAGCTCCACGATGTCGAGCGAGGCCAGGCGGCCGCTGTCGGCAATCATCTCCATGCACAGCTGCGCCTCGCGGTAGGTGGGGCCGCCGGGCACGGTGGTGCCTACGCCGGGGGCAATGTCGGGGTCCAGAAAGTCCACGTCAAAGCTCACATGCAGGTGGGTGTCGGCGTCCATGCCCGCCAGGGCGCGCTCCATCACCTGGCGCATGCCCACCTCGTCAATGGCGCGCATGTCAAACACCTCCAGGCCCTGCTCGTGCACAAAGCGCTTTTCGCCTGCGTCCACGCTGCGAATGCCGATCTGGCGGATTTGCGAAGGGTGCAGCGCCGGGCCGCCACCGGGCATGTGGGCCAGCTGCGTGAGTTCGGCCGGGCCAAAGCCGCACAGGCAGGCCACGGGCATGCCGTGCACATTGCCGCTGGGCGTCAGCGCGCTGGTGTTGAAGTCGGCATGGGCATCCAGCCACAGCACGCGCAGCTTTTTGCCGCTTTCGGCGCAATGGCGGGCCACGGCGCTGATGCTGCCCAGGCCCAGACTGTGGTCGCCACCCAGCAAGATGGGCAGGTGGCCCTGTTGCAACTCGGCATACACAGCGCCATACACCAGCCGGTTCCACTGCACCACCTCGGGCAGGTGGCGGTAGCCATCCACCGGGGGCTGCCAGGGGTTGGAAGGGCCGCTTAGGTTGCCCCGGTCCAGCACCTGCAGGCCGTGCAGTTCCAGCGCCGCCTGCAAGCCCGCCACACGCAGGGCCTCGGGGCCCATGGATGCGCCGCGTGCGCCGGCGCCAATGTCGGTGGGCGCGCCAATCAGGCTGCAAGGCGGGAGGCTTCGGGGCAGGGTGGCGGGCAGGTCGTGGGTCATGTCTGTGGGGTGGAAGGCGATGGTTGGGTGAGTGTGGCAGGCGCCCTGGGGCGGCGCAACGGCGTTGCCCCGGCCTGGGGCGTTCTGACCTTGGCTGTGCGCGGAGTGGCATGAAGGGCACACCATGCCCTCAATGACAAGCAGGCGACAGCCGGGGCTGTGGCAGTGAAAAGCCAGGGGTTCTAATCACAGCCACGGCAGGTTTGCAGGATTTTGTGCCAACGCGGCGCCAGTGGAAAGACAGCGGGTTGAGCATTTGGCGCGATAAATGACGCAAATTGACAGATGCAACTGCGCAAATCGACCGTGCAAGCGTGGCGTCGCGGGAGGGTTGTAACATTCATGTAACCATCGCAGCCCTGGGGGCTTGCGGGTTACTACGGAGACAACCGATCCGCTTCAGTGCGCACACTGCGGAGACTGGTTTTTGTAATCAGATGTGTCGGGCATGGGCTGGCTGGTTATCCATTTAGAGGCAGAATAATATGCAGCTCGACAACATTCGCGTTTCGCGCAAGCTCTGGTTTGCGTTTTTGGGGTTGATGGTGGCCATGGCGTTGGTGTCGGGCATTGCGCAAAACCGCGGCAATACCACCATGGCGCGCGCCATGGATGCCGTGGTGGACATCGACACCCGTGTGGTGGCAGCCGTGCGCTGGCGCGGCGGCACCGAAACGGCCGTGAACATGATCATGGGCGGCGCCGTGACCACCGACGCCGTGCTGGCACAGCAGTACGACGCGCGGGTGAAGGAAATCGTCGGCGACATCAACAAGATCCAGGAAACCATCGTGGCAGGGGCGACCGCCCCTGAGGAAAAAGCCGCCATCGACAAGGTGGTGGCCGAACGCAAGCTGGTGCTGGAAGCCGTGGCCAAGACCTGGGAGCTCAAGGGCGCGGGCGATGCGGTGGAAACCCAGCGCTTTGCCGACGAGCAGCTCACCCCCATGGTGGCGCGCTACCTCAAGGCGCAAGACGAATTCATCGCCCAGCTGGAACGCCGCCGTGAGGCGGTGCGCGAAGAGGCCATGGCCCAGCGCATTCGCTCGGGCGTGATCAGCACGCTGACCGCGCTGGTCGTGTTTGCTGCGGGCGCGCTGCTGGCCTGGCTGCTGGTGCGCTCCATCACCGCGCCCCTGCAGCAAGCGGTGGACACCGCCAACGCCATCGCCGCAGGCGACCTGACCCGCGAGCTGCAAACCAGCCGCAAAGACGAACTCGGCCAGATGCTGCGCGCCCTCAATGACATGTCGGCCCGCCTGCGCGGCGTGGTGAGCGAGGTGCGTCAGGGCGTCGATTCCGTCTCCAGCGCCTCCATCCAGATCGCCAACGGCAACCACGACCTCTCGGCCCGCACCGAGCAAACCGCGGCCAATCTCGAAGAAACCGCATCCAGCATGGAAGAGCTGACAGCCACCGTCACCCAGTCGGCCGACACTGCCCGCCAGGCCAACCAGCTCGCAGGCACCGCCGCGCAGGCCGCAGCCCGTGGCGGCGAAGTGGTGGGCCAGGTGGTCACCAGCATGCAGCAGATCACCGAAAGCAGCCGCAAGATCAGCGACATCATTGGCGTCATCGACTCCATCGCCTTCCAGACCAACATCCTGGCGCTGAACGCCGCGGTGGAAGCCGCCCGCGCTGGCGAGCAAGGCCGTGGCTTTGCCGTGGTGGCCAGCGAAGTACGCAGTCTGGCCGGCCGCAGCGCCGAAGCTGCCAAGGAAATCAAGACCCTCATCAACCAGTCGGTCGAAAACGTAGAGTCCGGCTCGGCCCAGGTGGCCCAGGCCGGGCAAAGCATGGAAGAGATCGTCGCGAGCGTGCGCCGCGTGAGCGACCTGATTGGCGAAATCACCGCCTCATCCACCGAACAACGCGACGGCATCAGCCAAGTCAACCAGGCCGTGGCCAACCTCGACCAGATGACGCAGCAAAACGCTGCGCTGGTGGAAGAGTCCACCGCCGCTGCCGCCTCCATGCGCGACCAGGCGCAGCGCCTGGCCGAAGTGGTGAGCGTGTTCAACGTGGGCGCCACCAGCGCCCGCAGCGCCGCTCCGGCCCCCCGGCCTGCAGCGGCCCCCGCGCCGCGCTTTGCCCCGGCCCCGGCCAAGCCTGCGGTGGCGGCCCGCCCCAAACCGGCCCCCGCCGCCAAGCTGGCCCACAGCGCCAAGCTGGCCCACAGCGCCAAGCCCGCAGCCCCTGCACCCGCGCCCGCGGCCAAGGGCAGTGAAGATGATTGGGAAAGCTTCTGAACATCGAACGCCAGTCTGCTATTAAAAGAATAGCTGCTGGCGCTTTGTAGATAAGCGCTAGAGGCTTAAAAGACCAAAGCCCTGCACGCGCCGCCCCGGCGCGGCGGGCAGCCCGCCTGGGGGCGATAAACTTTGCCCATGCAAGTCGCCCTGGCCCAACTCTCCACCCACCTCCAACGGGCCCTGTCGCCGCTCTATGTATTGCACGGCGACGAGCCCTTGCTGCAGCAGGAAGCCGCCGACGCCATCCGCGCCACCGCCCGTGCCCAGGGCTACACCGAACGCAGCAGCTACACCGTGGCCGGTGCCCACTTTGACTGGAGCGCCGTGCTCGCCGCTGGCGGCAGCTTGAGCCTGTTTGCCGACAAGCAGATCGTCGAGATCCGCATCCCCTCTGGAAAGCCCGGCAAGGATGGCAGCGTGGCACTGCAGCAGATCGCTGAATCAGTCCGGGGCAACGACAGCATCCTCACCATGGTCATGCTGCCGCGCCTCGATAAAGCCACCAAGACCGGCGCCTGGTTTGCCGCGCTGGAGGGCAACGGCGTCTCCATCCAGATCGACCCCATCGAACGCGGCCAGCTGCCGCAGTGGATTGCCCAGCGCCTGGCCCAGCAAGACCAGCGCGTGGTGGCGGGCGAAGAGGGCCAACGCACCCTGCAGTTTTTTGCCGACCGCGTGGAAGGCAATCTGCTGGCCGCGCACCAGGAGATCCAGAAACTGGCTTTGTTGCACCCGGCGGGTGAACTGACCCAGGCCCAAGTCGAAGCCGCCGTGCTCAACGTGGCGCGCTACGACGTGTTCAAGCTGTCCGAATCCGTGCTGGCCGGGCAGACCGGCCGCGTGCAGCGCATGCTCGACGGCCTGCAGGCCGAGGGCGAGGCCGAAGTGCTGGTGCACTGGGCGCTGGCCGAGGACATCCGCGCCTTGAAGCGCGTGAAAGACGCCATGAACGCCGGCAAGCCCCTGCCCATGGCCCTGCGCGAAAACCGCATCTGGGGCCCCAAGGAGCGGCTGTTTGAACGCATCCTGCCCAAGGCCAGTGACGCCGCCCTGGCGCGCCTGCTGCAATCCGCCCACATCGTGGACGGCATCGTCAAGGGCCTGAAGGTGCCCGACTGGCCGCAAGACGGCTGGCAGGCCCTGCAGCGCCTGGCTTTCCAGCTCTGCCGCTTGACCAGCGCGGCCCGGTGATGGCGCCTGTGGATGCCACCCTGCGGCCCTCGCAGGGTTCCCGGCCCATGCGCCTTCCCAACGACGACGCTACCAACGGCTGGTCCGCCATCCTGCCCCCACGCACGCCGCGCCCCGCGCTGCAGGGCGATGTGGTGGCCGACTGGCTGGTGCTGGGCGCGGGCTTTGCGGGCCTGGCTGCGGCGCGCCGCCTGGCCGAGCTGCGCCCGCACGCCCACATCGTGGTGGTGGATGCAGGCACCGTGGGCAACAACGCCTCGGGCCGCAACTCGGGCTTTGCCATTGATGTGCCGCACAACATTGGCAGCTCGCTCGAAGAACTGCGCCAGGCCGCGCACTACCAGGCCTTGCTCACGGCGGGCATGAACGACCTGGAGGGGCTGGTGGCGCAGCACCGCATCGACTGCCAGTGGCGCCGCGCAGGCAAGTACCACTGCGCCGTATCGCCCGCGGCCGAGCGCACGCTTCAGCACCATGTGGATGAGCTGCGCGCCCTGGGGGCTCCGCACGAGCTGCTGGACCGCAACGCCCTGGCCGCGCGCCTGGGCACCCGCTACTTTGCCGCCGGGCTGTACACGCCAGGCACCGTGCTGCTCAACCCTGCCGCGCTGTGCCGGGGGCTGGCCGATGCGCTGCCCGATAACGTGACCTTGCACGAGCAAACGCCCGTGCAGCGGCTGGATTTGTCGAGCGGCCAAGTGGTGGCGCACGCGCCGCACGGCCGCGTGCGTGCGCCGCAGCTGCTGCTGGCGGCCAATGGCTTTGCGCAGCAGTTGGGCTTGTTTGGCAGCGCCTGGGGGGCGGAGACGTTTCCGCTGGTCACCTTTGGATCGCTCACCGCGCCACTCACGCCCGAGCAGCGCAGCCGCCTGGGCGCGCCCGAGGGCTGGGGCGTGACGCCCGCCAGCGCCGTCACGGGGGCCACGCTGCGCTATACGGACGATCACCGCATTCTGGTGCGCCAGGGCTTTGAATATGCGCCGCAGTTCCGCGTCAGCCCTGCGGTGCGCGAGCGGGTGCGGCGCGAGCATGCCGCTGTATTTGCCGCGCGTTTTCCGCAGCTGGGTGATGTGGCGCTGGAGCATTTCTGGGAAGGCTCCATCGCCATCACCCGCAATGGGGCACCGCGTTGGGGGCGGCTGGCCCCGCAGGTGCATGGAGTCGCTGGGTGCAATGGGGCGGGGGTGGTCAAGTTCACTGCGCTGGGGGCGTTGGCGGCGGATTTGGCGCTGGGGCAGGACCACCCGTTGCTGGCGCATGCGTTGGCGTTGGGTGGGCCGGCGCGCATGCCGCCGCAGCCGTTCATGGGGGTGGGGGTGCGGGCTTATATTGCGCGGGAGAAGTGGTTGGGGCGGGCGGAGGTTTGAAGTGTTTTGGGCTGCTGGCGCTTGTGGGATAAGCGCTAGCAGCTATCAAATTTGTAGTGGTTGCCTGGGCTTGCTCGCGGATTTGGTGGTATTCATATGCGCAGGGCGGGAGCCGGGTTGTCGCCCCGGCTGGCGACTCACTTTCTTTTGCTTCGCCAAAAGAAAGTAAGCAAAGAAAAGGCGACCCCACTGTCTGCGTCCCCTGCGCTTCGCTCCGGGGCAACCTGCGGTGCTCGCGTCCAGCGGGGTCTCGCTCGAACTCGCTTCGCTCAGACAATCGCGAGCCCTGATCCGCTGGCCGCTGCGCTCCTCGGCGCATACAGAGGGGTGGGAGAGCCGAGCAGCCATTCGGGCCTTTGCTGCGCTCGGCCCTGGGGGCGTCAGCTGGCGCTTAGTGTGGCCTGGGCTTTTTCTACCCACATCGTCAGGTTCGCTACCAAGTCCTTCTGGCTGAACGAGCAGCTTTCTTCCGAAAACAGTGCGCTGGATTCCAGCCGGTCCAGCAGGTTCAGCAGCACTTCGCCGTAGCGCGGAGGCAGCGTGGCGAGCAGGGTGGTTTGCTGGCGGGCCAGGGTGCCGAGGGCGGCGGCGGTGTGGTCGCCGCGTTCAAAGGCTTGCAGGGCTTGGGCCAGGGTGGTGAGCTGGGCTGATGGGGTGTCGGTCATGGTGGTGCGGTGGTGTGCAACGGGACAGGGCGCAAGGGTAAGGCCAACTGCGGCAAAATCGCCGGATGAATGCCCTCAATGTCGCTGAATACACGCACTCCCTCGGTCTCCAGGCAAAAACGGCCTCTGCGCTGATGGCGAAAGCGCCGGCAGCTATCAAAAACAAAGCATTGCTGGCCCTGGCCCGTCTGCTGCGTGAGCAGACCGAAGCGCTGCAGGTGGACAACGCCCGTGATCTGGAGCGCGCCCGCGCTGCCGGGCTGGCCGAGCCGATGGTGGATCGCTTGAAGCTCAGCCCCAAGGTGCTGGAGACCTGCGCCCAGGGTTGTGAGCAGCTCGCCGCCATGGCCGATGTGATTGGCGAGATCATTGGTATGAAGCAGCAACCCAGCGGCATCCGCGTGGGGCAGATGCGCGTGCCGATTGGGGTGTTCGGCATGATTTACGAGAGCCGCCCCAACGTGACCATCGAGGCCGCGTCCTTGAGCATCAAGAGCGGCAACGCCTGCATCTTGCGTGGTGGCTCGGAGGCGATTGATTCCAACCGGGCCCTCGCCAAGCTGGTGCAGCAGGCGTTGGCCGAGGCGGGCCTGCCGCAAGACGCGGTGCAGCTGGTGCAGACCACCGACCGTGAGGCCGTGGGCCAGCTCATCACCATGCCGCAGTTTGTGGACGTGATCATCCCGCGCGGCGGCAAGGGCCTGATCGAGCGCATCAGCCGCGAGGCGAAGGTGCCCGTCATCAAGCACCTGGACGGCAACTGCCACACCTATGTGGACGACCCCTGCGACATCGCCATGGCGGTGAAGGTGGCCGACAACGCCAAGACCAACAAGTACAGCCCCTGCAACGCAAGCGAAGGCCTGCTGGTGGCGCGGGGTGTGGCGGCGGAGTTTTTGCCCAAAATCGGCGCGGTGTATGCCGCCAAGGGCGTGGAGATGCGCGGCTGCCCTGAGTCGCTGGCCATTCTGCAATCGGTGGCCGGGGCCCAACTGGTGCCCGCGACGGAGCAGGACTGGAGCGAGGAATACCTGGCCCCCATCATCAGCGTGAAGGTGGTGGCGGGTGTGGATGAAGCCATTGCGCACATCAACCGCTACGGCAGCCACCACACCGATGCCATCCTGACGCGCGACCACATGCACGCCCAGCGCTTCCTGCGCGAGGTGGATTCGGCCAGCGTGATGGTGAACGCCAGCACGCGCTTTGCGGATGGCTTTGAATATGGGTTGGGGGCTGAAATCGGTATCAGCACCGACAAGTTCCATGCGCGCGGGCCGGTGGGCATTGAGGGGCTCACCTCGCTCAAGTACGTGGTGCTGGGCGAAGGCGAAGTGCGCGGCTGAGGCGGGAGGTCAGGGTTTTTGCTCTTGTTTTGATAGCTGCTTGCGCTGGTCAATAGGCGGCAGGAGCCCAATTTCTTATGAAAATCATCATCCTCGGGGCCGGCCGTGTGGGCGCGAGTGTGGCCGACAGCCTGGTATCCGAACGCAACGACATCACCGTCATCGACACCGATGCCGAGCGCCTTCGCGATCTTCAGGCGCGGTTTGACTTGCGTGGGGTGGTGGGCAACGGCATCGAGCCCGCCGTGCTGGCCGAGGCCGGGGCGCGCGATACCGATCTGCTGATTGCCTGCGCCGCGCAGGACGAGACCAATCTGGTGTGCTGCAAGATGGCGCAGCTGCTGTTCAACATCCCCAAGCGTATCGCGCGGGTGCGGTCTACAGGCTTCGAGGCCCATGAGCGGCTGGTGGGCCCCGAGGGGTTTGCGGTGGACCGCATCATCTGCCCCGAAGAATCGCTGACCCGCTACATCGGCAAGCTCATCGAGTACCCCGAGGCCATGCAGGTGCGCGAATTTGCCGGGGGCCGCGCTTGCCTGGTGTCGGTGCGGGCGCGGGTGGGGGCTCCCATGGTCGGGCACTCCATCGGCGCGCTGCGCGAGAGTGCGCCGGAGCTGGCGATGCGCATGGTGGCGATCTACCGACGCTTCCCCGACGAGCCTGACCGATTCATCGCCTGCGACGGCCGCACGCGCGTCGAGCCGGGGGACGAGGTGTTCGTGCTGGCCGCGCACGAGCACATTTCCAACGTGCTGGCCGCCCTGCACCGCCCAGCCTCCCAACAGCCCCAGCCCGTGCGCCGCATCATGATTGCGGGCGGCGGCCGCGTGGGCCTGCGCCTGGCGCAGCAGTTGGGCCAGGAAGAAGGGCGCTTTCACCTCAAGATCATCGAATCAGACCCGCGGCGCTGTGTGGAGCTGGCCTCGGCGTTGCCGCCTTCGGTGCTGGTGCTGCAGGGCGAGACCACCGACGAAGACCTGCTGGGCGATGAGGGCGTGGAAGAGGTGGACTTGTTCCTGGCGCTGACCGAGGACGACGAGGACAACATCATGTCGTGCCTGTTGGCCAAGCGCATGGGCGCCAGCCGGGTGCTGGCCCTCATCAACCGGCGCAGCTATGCCGACCTGATGCACGGCACGCAGATCGACATTGCCCTGTCACCCGCGCAGGCCATGTTGGGTGAGCTGCTGGCCCATGTGCGCCAGGGCGACGTGCAGGCCGTGCACAGCCTGCGCCGGGGCGTGGCCGAGGCGCTGGAGATCGTGGCGCGTGGCGACCGCAAAAGCTCGCGCGTGGTCGGCCGCAAGGTGAGCGAGCTGCCCCTGCCGCGCGATGTGCACATCGGCCTCATCGTGCGTGGTCTGCCCGACCACTTGGCGTCTGCATCTGAATCCGAAGCGCTGCCCCTGCCTGCGGAGCCCGCCGAGCCGCAGGTGATCATTCCGCGCAGCTCCACCGTGCTGGAGAGCAATGACCATGTGGTGTTCTTCCTGCCGCACAAGCGCCTGGTGCGCGAAGTGGAAAAGCTCTTCCGCGTGAGCGCCACGTTTTTTTGATGCACCCCCCTGAGTCGCTTCGCGCCTTCCCCCCGCTCTCGCATGGCTGCGCAATGCGGGCAGGGGGACGCAGCCACCGCGGCGGGGCGGCCCTTGCGGGGCTGCCCTCGCATGGGCCGCGCCAGAATCAGGCCGTGTGCAGCGTGCTGAACAAACGGCTTTCATCATGACCGACATGTTTCCTGTCCTGCGCGTGCTGGGCATTTTGGTGATGATCTTTGCGTCGTCCCTGGTCTTGCCCACGGCGGTGTCGTGGTGGGCGCGCGATGGCGTCCTGTTTGTGTACCCGCTGTCGATGGCCGCCACGGCATTCGTCGGCGCATGGCTGTGGTGGAGCTTTCGCGTCTTTCGGCGTGAGCTGCAGCCGCGCCACGGGGTGATGCTGGTGTCGCTGGTGTGGCTGCTGCTGCCGCTGTTTGCCGCGCTGCCGCTGATGCTGGCGGGGCACCACCTTGGGCGACCCTTGTCGTTCACGCATGCGTACTTCGAGGCCGTTTCGGGCCTGACCACCACGGGCTCCACGGTGATGAGCGGGCTGGACCAGTTGCCGGTGTCCGTCAACGTCTGGCGCACGTTCTTGCAGTGGCTGGGCGGCATGGGCATTCTCATTTTGGCCGTGGCGGTGCTGCCCTTGCTGGGCGTGGGTGGCAGCCAGCTCTTCAAGGCCGAGGCCGCCGGGCCGGTGAAAGACGCCAAGCTCACGCCGCGCATGACCGGCACGGCCAAGGGGCTGTGGGGTGTGTATGCGTTGTTCTCCGTGGCTTGCGCCTTGGCCTACTGGCTGGGCGGCATGGCGCCGCTGGACGCGGTGATGCACATGTTCACCACGGTGAGCCTGGGCGGGCTGTCGCCCTACGACGCGAGCTTTGGGCACTTTCAGTCGCCGCTGCTTGAAGCCATTGCCGTGGTCTTCATGCTGGTGGCCAGCTGCAACTTTGCGCTGTATTTCGTGGCCTTCCGCAAAGGCGACTGGCGCGGTTTTTGGCGCGACCCGGAGCTGCGCGCCACGCTGGGCACGCTCATCGTGGGTGGCCTGGTCGTGTCGCTGCTGCTGTGGGCCAAGGGGGTGTATGAGCCACTGACTGCCTTGCGCCACGGCATGTTCAATGTGGTGTCGCTGGCCACCACCACGGGCTATGCCACGGTGGATTACCTCGGCTGGCCGGTGTTTGCGCCGGTGCTGATGCTGCTGCTGTCGGGCGTGGCCACCAGTGCGGGGTCCACCGGCTGCGGTATCAAGATGGTGCGCATGCTCATTCTGGTCAAGCAGGCCCGCCGCGAAATGACGCGGCTGGTGCACCCCCGCGCCGTGCAGCCGGTGCGCTTGGGCGATGCCGTGGTGGACAACCGCGTGATCTTCTCGGTGCTGGCCTTCATGCTGGTGTACGGCGCGACGGTGATTGGCCTGAGCATGGTGCTGCTGCTGACTGACCTGGACCCGGTGACGGCGTTTTCTGCCGTGCTGGCCAGCGTGAACTGTGCCGGGCCCGGGCTGGGCGCGGTGGGGCCAGCCTCCAACTTTGCGGTGCTGACGGACTTTCAGGTGTGGGTGTGCACGCTGGCCATGCTGCTGGGGCGGCTGGAGATTCTGAGCTTCATGGCCGTGCTCACCCCGGCGTTCTGGCGCCGTTGACGGCGAGCCTGGGATTTTTCGCCCAGCCGGGGTACCGGCATTGCGAAACCGGCGGTCGCCCCCACATCCCGGAATCCCAGTTCCCTACAATCGTCCTCCAACGTGTCCCCCGAGGGGTTTTATGGTTCCGCATCTCATCACGGCCCTCACCGGGCCCATCAACGAGCTTGAACAGCGCATTCTGGATTCCATGCCTGCCATCGAGCGCTGGTTTCGTCTGGAGTGGATGGAGCACACGCCTCCGTTCTACACCTCGGTGGACATCCGCAACGCGGGCTTCAAGCTGGCGCCGGTGGATACCAACCTGTTTCCCGGCGGCTGGAACAACCTGACCAAGGAAATGTTGCCCCTGGCCGTGCAGGCGGCCATGGCGGCCATCGAAAAGATCTGCCCCGAAGCGCGCAACCTGCTGATCATTCCCGAGAACCATACCCGCAACACGTTCTATCTGGCCAACGTGGTGCAGCTGCAGCGCATCTTCAACATGGCCGGCCTGAATGTGCGGGTGGGGTCCATCAGCCCGGAGATCAAGAAACCCACGCTCATCGAGTTGCCCAACGGAGATTCGGTGACGCTGGAGCCTGTGGTGCGTACCAAGGGGCGCCTGGGGCTCAAGAACTTTGACCCCTGCACCATCCTGCTCAACAACGACCTGTCTGCCGGTGCCCCCGGCATTCTGGAAGACCTGCACGAGCAGTATCTGCTGCCGCCCTTGCACGCGGGCTGGAGCGTGCGCAGCAAGAGCACCCACTTCAAGAACTACGAAGAGGTGGCCAAGCGCTTCGGCAAGATGCTGGGCATTGACCCCTGGCTTATCAACCCGATGTTCAGCCAGGTGGGCGGGCTCAACTTTGCCGAGGACACCGGGTTGGACGCCCTGCAGGCCGCCACCGACGCGCTGCTGACCAAGGTGCGCCGCAAGTACAAGGAATACGGCATCAATGAAAAGCCGTTTGTGGTGATCAAGCCCGACAACGGCACCTACGGCATGGGCATCATGACCGTACGCGACGCCAAGGAGCTGGACGCGCTCAACCGCAAAACCAAGAACAAGATGGCCGTCATCAAGGACGGCCAGACGGTGTCTGACGTCATCATCCAAGAAGGTGTGCTGACCCAGGAGCGGGTGAACGATGCGGTGGCCGAGCCGGTGGTCTACATGATGGACCGCTACGTGGTCGGCGGTTTCTACCGCATGCACGCCGAGCGTGGGGTGGACGAGAACCTCAATTCGCCCGGCGCCAGCTTTGTGCCCCTGGCCTTTGAGCACAGCACGCACATGCCCCAGCCGGGTGTGCGCCCTGGGGTCAGTGCGCCCAACCGGTTCTACATGTATGGCGTGGTGGCCCGCCTGGCCATGCTGGCGGCCAGCTACGAGCTGGAAGCCACCGACCCCGACGCCGAGGTGTACGACTGACCCCCGGCTGTAGCGCTGCGGCTTGGCCGCCGCCCTTGCCACGTCTGGCCTTTGGACGCCAGGGGTGGTAGATGGCAGTTGTTGCGGTGCAACATATTTGATCGTTTGTACAGAAGCTTGTGCGGGCGGCGCAAAATAGCGCTCCCCCAAATCATGGAACCCCGCCCGGCTTGAGGGCCTGCGGGGTCGCTTCAGTGCAAAGCTCTTCCAAATCTTCGCTGGCGGCTCTCACGCTAGGCGCTATCGGTGTTGTCTACGGCGACATCGGCACGAGTGTTCTGTATGCCGTGAAAGAGGTGTTCGGCTCGGGGCATGTGCCCTTCACGCACGAGAACATCTACGGCATCCTGTCGATCTTCTTCTGGACCCTCACGGTCATCGTGTCGCTCAAGTACGTGGTGCTGGTGCTGCGTGCGGACAACAACGGTGAGGGCGGCCTGATCGCCATGCTGGCGCTGGCATCGCAAGCCGTCAAAGACAAGCCCAAGCTGCGCGGCATGCTGCTTGCCGTCGGTATTTTTGGCACATCGCTGTTTTATGGGGATGGGGTCATCACTCCCGCCATCTCGGTGCTTTCGGCCGTCGAGGGGCTGGAGGTGGTGTCACCACACTTCAAGAAGTACGTCATTCCCCTGACGTTGGTGGTGCTGTTTTGCCTTTTTGCGGTGCAAAAGCGGGGCACAGGCGGGATCGGCAAGTTTTTTGGGCCCATCACGCTGGTGTGGTTCATGACCCTGGCGGTGCTGGGCGTGTTTCACATCCACGGGCACCCCGAAATTCTGTGGGCGATGAGCCCGCACCACGCGCTGATGTTCATGTGGCACCAGCCCGGCACCAGCTTCATCATTCTGGGCGCTGTCGTGTTGTGCGTGACGGGTGCGGAAGCCTTGTATGCCGACCTGGGCCACTTTGGCAAACGACCCATTCGCCTGGCGTGGTTTGGTGTGGCGATGCCGTCGCTCACGCTCAATTATTTCGGTCAGGGCGCGCTCCTGCTGGCCGAGCCTGAGGCCGTCAAGAACCCGTTTTTCATGATGGCGCCCGACTGGGCGCTGATTCCGCTGGTCGGGCTGGCCACGCTTGCCACCGTGATCGCTTCGCAGGCCCTGATCACGGGCGCCTTCAGTGTCACCAAGCAGGTCATCCAGCTCGGCTATCTGCCGCGCCTGAACATCCAGCACACCAGCGTGCGCGACACCGGGCAAATCTACATGCCGCTGGTGAACTGGGGCCTGTTCGTGGCCATTGTGCTGGCGGTGGTCATGTTCCGCTCGTCGAGCAATCTGGCGGCTGCCTACGGCATTGCCGTGACGCTGGACATGCTGATCACCACCACGCTCACGTTCTTTGTGATCCGCTACGGCTGGGGCTACCCGCTGGCGCTGTGTCTGGCTGCCACGGGCTGCTTCTTTGTGGTGGATTTGGCGTTCTTCGCGTCCAACCTGCTCAAGCTGTTCCAGGGCGGGTGGTTCCCGTTGATGATTGGCGGCGCCCTGTTTACTTTGATGATGACGTGGAAGCAAGGCCGCCGTCTGCTCAATGCCAAGCTGCGCGCTGATGCCATCGACCTCAAGGATTTTCTGGAGTCGGTTTTCATCAGCCCCCCGACCCGGGTGGAAGGCACGGCCATTTTTCTGACGGCTGAGCCTGGGGCAGTGCCCAATGCGCTGTTGCACAACCTCAAGCACAACAAGGTGCTGCACCAGCAAAACCTCTTCGTCACGGTGCGCAACCATGAAGTACCCTGGATTGGCCTGGACAAGCGCTTGCAGGTGGAGCCTCTGGGGCATGACTGCTGGCAGGTGGTGGTGCACTATGGCTTCAAGAACGACCCTGACCTGCCGCGTGCCTTGGAAGCCCTGCGAGGCCGGGGGTGCGATGTGGAGCCGATGACCACCAGCTACTTCCTGTCGCGCGACACGGTGATTCCCTCCATCGGCAGTGGCATGGCCCACTGGCGTGAAAAGCTATTCGCGCAGATGCACCACAACGCCAGTGGTGCGGCGGACTTTTTGCACCTGCCTAACAACGCGGTGGTGGAGCTGGGCTCCAAGATCGAAATCTGACAACTGGATCAGGCCCTGATCTTTGGTGAGAGCGTTTCCCGCGTGGGTGCCAGAATGCGCGCCATGCAATTTTTCAAAGATCTCAGCTTGTCGGCCTTTGTCGCAGGCTTCGTCGCCGTGCTGGTGGGCTTCACCAGCTCGGTCGCCATCGTGTTTCAGGCCGCCCAGAGTTTTGGCGCCACGCCAGCACAAATCACATCGTGGATCTGGGCACTGGGTTTGGGCATGGGCCTTTGCTCCCTGGTTCCATCGCTGTTGCTGCGCAAGCCGGTGATGGTGGCCTGGTCCACCCCGGGTGCTGCAGTGCTCGCTACCGCCGGGGCTGCGGGCAGTTTCTCCATGGGCGAGGCAGTGGGTGCGTTCATGGTGTGTTCTTTGCTGGTGATTCTGGTGGGCGCCACCAGGGCCCTTGAACGTGTGGCTGATCGCATTCCCATGGAAATCGCCTCTGCCCTTTTGGCCGGAGTGCTGGCCCGTTTTGGCATCCAGGCCTTTGCTGCTGCGCAAACGGCGTTGCCTCTGGTGCTGCTGATGGTGGGCACGTATCTGGTAGCCCGCCGCATGGCTGCTCGCTATGCGGTGGTCGTCACCTTGGTGGTGGGCATCCTGTGGGTGCTGATAACGGGGCAGATGGCTTGGTCCATGGAGCCCGTACGCTTGGCCATGCCAGTCTTTGTGGCGCCACAGTGGAGTGTGTCCGCCATTGTCAGTTTGGCGATCCCCCTGTTTGTGGTGACGATGGCCTCTCAGAATCTGCCGGGCATGGCTGTCATCCGCGCATCAGGGTATGAGCTTCCGGTGTCTCGGTTGATCACGATGACGGGGTGGGCTTCGCTGGTGCTTGCACCCTTTGGCGCGTTCGCGTTGAACTTCAGCGCCATCACCGCAGCGATCTGCATGGGGCCCGAAGCCCACGAAGATCGGAGCAAGCGATACACCGCAGCGGCGTCCTGCGGTGCTATCTATATAGTGATCGGGCTGTTTGGCGCTTTGGTCACTGGGCTGCTGACTTCTTTTCCAAACGAGTTGGTGGTCGCCATTGCCGGAATCGCGTTGTTGAGCACCATTGGGAACGGCCTGGCCTCCGCCCTGCGCGACGAAAGGCACCGTGAGCCAGCACTGATCACCTTCTTGGTCACGCTCAGCGGAATCACGTTGATGGACATTGGCTCTGCCTTCTGGGGAGTGGTCGCCGGCAGCCTTGCTTTATTTGTGCAACAGTACAAGCAATCACGTTCCGCCCTGCCTCGTTAATGACCTGGCGTCATCGTGGATGCTGCGCGGGTGCATGCGGCCGTTTTCCAAGGTACCACACAATCTTGCGCAGTTCCGCTCACTCACCGTACACACACCATGCAAATTCTGTTCATTGCCGATCCTCTTGAGAGCTTCAAGATCTACAAAGACACTACCTTCGCCATGATGCGCGAGGCGCAGCGGCGCGGTCACACCCTTGCGGTGTGTGAGCCCAGGCATGTGAGCTGGGTGCGTGGTGGGCAGGTCTCGGCCCAGGTTCGGCACATCACTTTGACGGGTGAGACGGACTCATGGTTTGCCGTGCAGTCCGAGAGCATCGCAACGCTGGCCGGATTTGACGCGGTGCTCATGCGCAAAGACCCGCCTTTTGACAGTGAGTATTTCTACGCGACGCACATGCTGGAGCAGGCAGAGCGTGAGGGAGCACGGGTTTTCAACAAACCCCGTGCTTTGCGTGATCACCCTGAAAAGCTGGCGATCATGGAGTTCCCTCAGTTCATTGGCCCCACCCTCGTCACTAGGGATGCCGCAGAAATCAAGAAATTCCACGCGAAACACCGTGACATCATTTTGAAACCGCTGGACGGTATGGGTGGCATGGGGATCTTCAGGGTTCGCGAAGACGGGCTGAACTTGGGCAGCATCGTCGAGACGCTGAATCGTGACGGTGCGCAGAGCGTCATGGTCCAAAAATTCCTCCCGGCGATTGCTGAGGGCGACAAGCGCGTCCTCATCGTCGGTGGCAAACCTGTGCCGTTCTGTTTGGCGCGCATTCCTCAGGGCGGCGAGGTTCGGGGTAATTTGGCGGCAGGTGGCAAGGGGGTAGCCCAGCCGCTGTCGACGAGGGATCTGGAGATCGCCGAGTCGCTGGGGCCCATTCTTTTGGAGCGCGGCCTGCTGCTGGCTGGGGTGGATGTGATTGGTGACAGTGTGACGGAGATCAACGTGACCAGCCCGACGTGTTTTCAAGAGATCTTTGATCAGACCGGCTGCGATGTGGCAAGTCTCTTCATAGATGCGCTGGAGGCGGCCGTAAATTCATAAAAGCTCAGTTTCTTGCATTTGGCCCAAAATCTCTGCTATGATCGAGGGCTTCGCTGCACAGAGGGCATGTTTCTAGGTGCGGCGGGGTTGGTTGAAGAAGTTTTGGAATTTGTTGATTTCGGTGTAAAAACTGTTGTACAATCTAAGGCTTCGCTGATTGCGGTGGCTGTTCTGAAAAGGGCAGTTGCAGCAAAAAGAAAAGATCAAAAAGTTTGACGGATCTTCAAAATCTGTGCTAGAATTCAAGGCTCAGCTGATTGCAGCTAAGTCGGGAAAGCAAAGAAACTTCGGTGGCTTTGTGATCCGGTTCATTAAAAATATACAGCCGATAAGCGTGGGCGTTTGATGGCGAGTGCCAAGTTCTGCGGAACTAGTGCTTAGCACTACAAACGCTCATGAGAATAGAAGTGAAGTTCACTTCAATTCCGTTTTTATGAGTGAAGTCGAGAGACTTTAAATTTATCAAGATCGAACTGTAGAGTTTGATCCTGGCTCAGATTGAACGCTGGCGGCATGCCTTACACATGCAAGTCGAACGGTAACAGGTCTTCGGATGCTGACGAGTGGCGAACGGGTGAGTAATACATCGGAACGTGCCCGATCGTGGGGGATAACGAAGCGAAAGCTTTGCTAATACCGCATAAGATCTACGGATGAAAGCAGGGGACCGCAAGGCCTTGCGCGAACGGAGCGGCCGATGGCAGATTAGGTAGTTGGTGGGATAAAAGCTTACCAAGCCGACGATCTGTAGCTGGTCTGAGAGGACGACCAGCCACACTGGGACTGAGACACGGCCCAGACTCCTACGGGAGGCAGCAGTGGGGAATTTTGGACAATGGGCGAAAGCCTGATCCAGCCATGCCGCGTGCAGGATGAAGGCCTTCGGGTTGTAAACTGCTTTTGTACGGAACGAAAAGACTCTGGTTAATACCTGGGGTCCATGACGGTACCGTAAGAATAAGCACCGGCTAACTACGTGCCAGCAGCCGCGGTAATACGTAGGGTGCAAGCGTTAATCGGAATTACTGGGCGTAAAGCGTGCGCAGGCGGTTATATAAGACAGATGTGAAATCCCCGGGCTCAACCTGGGAACTGCATTTGTGACTGTATAGCTAGAGTACGGCAGAGGGGGATGGAATTCCGCGTGTAGCAGTGAAATGCGTAGATATGCGGAGGAACACCGATGGCGAAGGCAATCCCCTGGGCCTGTACTGACGCTCATGCACGAAAGCGTGGGGAGCAAACAGGATTAGATACCCTGGTAGTCCACGCCCTAAACGATGTCAACTGGTTGTTGGGTCTTCACTGACTCAGTAACGAAGCTAACGCGTGAAGTTGACCGCCTGGGGAGTACGGCCGCAAGGTTGAAACTCAAAGGAATTGACGGGGACCCGCACAAGCGGTGGATGATGTGGTTTAATTCGATGCAACGCGAAAAACCTTACCCACCTTTGACATGTACGGAATCCTTTAGAGATAGAGGAGTGCTCGAAAGAGAGCCGTAACACAGGTGCTGCATGGCTGTCGTCAGCTCGTGTCGTGAGATGTTGGGTTAAGTCCCGCAACGAGCGCAACCCTTGCCATTAGTTGCTACGAAAGGGCACTCTAATGGGACTGCCGGTGACAAACCGGAGGAAGGTGGGGATGACGTCAAGTCCTCATGGCCCTTATAGGTGGGGCTACACACGTCATACAATGGCTGGTACAGAGGGTTGCCAACCCGCGAGGGGGAGCTAATCCCATAAAGCCAGTCGTAGTCCGGATCGCAGTCTGCAACTCGACTGCGTGAAGTCGGAATCGCTAGTAATCGCGGATCAGAATGTCGCGGTGAATACGTTCCCGGGTCTTGTACACACCGCCCGTCACACCATGGGAGCGGGTTCTGCCAGAAGTAGGTAGCCTAACCGTAAGGAGGGCGCTTACCACGGCAGGGTTCGTGACTGGGGTGAAGTCGTAACAAGGTAGCCGTATCGGAAGGTGCGGCTGGATCACCTCCTTTCTGGAAAACTGCATTCAATATTGAACGCCCACACTTATCGGTTGTTGGAACAAGCCACAGGCCTGCGAAGAGATTCGCAAATTTGTGGAATGGGTCTGTAGCTCAGCTGGTTAGAGCACCGTCTTGATAAGGCGGGGGTCGTTGGTTCGAGCCCAACTAGACCCACCAAATTCCAATTGCTAGATAAGTGAGAGGACACTGGGGGATTAGCTCAGCTGGGAGAGCACCTGCTTTGCAAGCAGGGGGTCGTCGGTTCGATCCCGTCATCCTCCACCAACAACAAGATTCGGAATTCAACACCAAAGCGGTTTTGCAAAAGGCCTCTTTGTTGTTGATCAATATCGATTGATCAATCGGCTGTTCTTTAAAAATTCATAGAGTCGAATCAGAGTTGTCAGAGGAAATTGCACATTCGTAAAGGTTTAGTGCAGACCGTGCCTCTGATGACAATTTTTTGATTGCGTCAAAACGAATATTCAATAAGCGAAAGCTAGTTGAAATTCAGTAATGACGAATGTTCTCAGATGAAAGGCAGAAATGTCTGGAGTCGAAGAATTATTCACATTGCGGCATAACGCGTCAGGTGAAAGACCTGACAAGTCCTTGAGATGACGGCGATATCTTGCAAGAGATGTCAAAGTTATAGGGTCAAGTGACTAAGAGCATGTGGTGGATGCCTTGGCGATTACAGGCGACGAAAGACGTGATAGCCTGCGATAAGCTTCGGGGAGCTGGCAAATAAGCTTTGATCCGGAGATTTCTGAATGGGGAAACCCACCTCGCAAGAGGTATCGCATACTGAATACATAGGTATGCGAGGCGAACCGGGTGAACTGAAACATCTCAGTAGCTCGAGGAAAAGACATCAACCGAGATTCCGAAAGTAGTGGCGAGCGAAATCGGAAGAGCCTTCTAGTGATAGCACGACTGTTAGCAAAACGGAATGGAAAGTCCGGCCATAGCAGGTGATAGCCCTGTATGCGAAAACAGACGTGTGGTACTAAGTTAGAGAAAAGTAGGGCGGGACACGAGAAATCCTGTCTGAATATGGGGGGACCATCCTCCAAGGCTAAATACTCGTAATCGACCGATAGTGAACCAGTACCGTGAGGGAAAGGCGAAAAGAACCCCGGGAGGGGAGTGAAATAGATCCTGAAACCGCATGCTTACAAAAAGTAGGAGCCCGCAAGGGTGACTGCGTACCTTTTGTATAATGGGTCAGCGACTTACATTCAGTGGCAAGGTTAACCGAATAGGGAAGCCGTAGAGAAATCGAGTCCGAATAGGGCGAATCAGTCGCTGGGTGTAGACCCGAAACCAAGTGATCTATCCATGGCCAGGATGAAGGTGCCGTAACAGGTACTGGAGGTCCGAACCCACTAGTGTTGCAAAACTAGGGGATGAGCTGTGGATAGGGGTGAAAGGCTAAACAAACTTGGAAATAGCTGGTTCTCTCCGAAAACTATTTAGGTAGTGCCTCAAGTATTACCTGCGGGGGTAGAGCACTGTTTAGGCTAGGGGGTCATGGCGACTTACCAAACCTATGCAAACTCCGAATACCGCAGAGTACAGCTTGGGAGACAGAGCACCGGGTGCTAACGTCCGGACTCAAGAGGGAAACAACCCAGACCGCCAGCTAAGGTCCCTAAAATTGGCTAAGTGGGAAACGAAGTGGGAAGGCTAAAACAGTCAGGATGTTGGCTTAGAAGCAGCCATCATTTAAAGAAAGCGTAATAGCTCACTGATCGAGTCGTCCTGCGCGGAAGATGTAACGGGGCTAAGCCAGTTACCGAAGCTGCGGATGTGCAATTTATTGCACGTGGTAGGAGAGCGTTCTGTAGGCCTGTGAAGGTGTCTGGTAACGGATGCTGGAGGTATCAGAAGTGCGAATGCTGACATGAGTAGCGTTAAAGGGGGTGAAAAGCCCCCTCGCCGTAAGCGCAAGGTTTTCTACGCAACGTTCATCGGCGTAGAGTGAGTCGGCCCCTAAGGCGAGGCAGAGATGCGTAGCTGATGGGAAACAGGTCAATATTCCTGTACCGATCAATAGTGCGATGTGGGGACGGAGAAGGTTAGCTCAGCCAACTGTTGGATATGTTGGTTCAAGCCTGTAGTCGTGCCTGGTAGGCAAATCCGCCGGGCTTAGATGAGGGGTGATAACGAGTCTGCTTGCAGACGAAGTGAGTGATACCCTGCTTCCAGGAAAAGCCACTAAGCTTCAGCTATTGACGACCGTACCGCAAACCGACACTGGTGCGCGAGATGAGTATTCTAAGGCGCTTGAGAGAACTCAGGAGAAGGAACTCGGCAAATTGATACCGTAACTTCGGGAGAAGGTATGCCCCAAGTAGGTGAACTCGTACAGAGGGAGCCCAAAGGGGTTGCAAAAAATCGGTGGCTGCGACTGTTTAATAAAAACACAGCACTCTGCAAACACGAAAGTGGACGTATAGGGTGTGACGCCTGCCCGGTGCTGGAAGATTAAATGATGGGGTGCAAGCTCTTGATTGAAGTCCCAGTAAACGGCGGCCGTAACTATAACGGTCCTAAGGTAGCGAAATTCCTTGTCGGGTAAGTTCCGACCTGCACGAATGGCGTAACGATGGCCACACTGTCTCCTCCTGAGACTCAGCGAAGTTGAAATGTTTGTGATGATGCAATCTCCCCGCGGAAAGACGGAAAGACCCCATGAACCTTTACTGTAGCTTTGTATTGGACTTTGAACAGATCTGTGTAGGATAGGTGGGAGGCTTTGAAGTGAGGACGCTAGTTCTCATGGAGCCAACGTTGAAATACCACCCTGGTGTGTTTGAGGTTCTAACCTAGGTCCATTATCTGGATCGGGGACAGTGCATGGTAGGCAGTTTGACTGGGGCGGTCTCCTCCCAAAGCGTAACGGAGGAGTTCGAAGGTACGCTAGTTACGGTCGGACATCGTGACGATAGTGCAATGGCATAAGCGTGCTTAACTGCGAGACTGACAAGTCGAGCAGATGCGAAAGCAGGACATAGTGATCCGGTGGTTCTGTATGGAAGGGCCATCGCTCAACGGATAAAAGGTACTCTGGGGATAACAGGCTGATACCGCCCAAGAGTTCATATCGACGGCGGTGTTTGGCACCTCGATGTCGGCTCATCTCATCCTGGGGCTGTAGCCGGTCCCAAGGGTATGGCTGTTCGCCATTTAAAGAGGTACGTGAGCTGGGTTTAAAACGTCGTGAGACAGTTTGGTCCCTATCTTCCGTGGGCGCTGCAGATTTGAGGAAGCCTGCTCCTAGTACGAGAGGACCGGAGTGGACACACCTCTGGTGTATCGGTTGTCACGCCAGTGGCATTGCCGAGTAGCTAAGTGTGGAAGAGATAACCGCTGAAAGCATCTAAGCGGGAAACTCGTTTCAAGATGAGATCTGCCGGGGCCTTGAGCCCCCTAAAGAGTCGTTCAAGACCAGGACGTTGATAGGCTGGGTGTGGAAGCGCAGTAATGCGTTAAGCTAACCAGTACTAATTGCTCGTGCGGCTTGACCCTATAACTTTGATAGCCAATGCACTTCAGTGCAAAAGCTCAAAGATTGTTATGCCAAGTTAGACGCAGTCAAATACAAAATCTGATTCCAAACTCTATGAATTCGCCAGGCTGTTCACAAAAACAGCCCAGCACCAAGTTATGCCTGATGACCATAGCAAGTTGGTACCACTCCTTCCCATCCCGAACAGGACAGTGAAACGACTTTGCGCCGATGATAGTGCGGGTTCCCGTGTGAAAGTAGGTCATCGTCAGGCTCTTACAGCCCAAACCGCCCCTGTGCTCATTCGAGTACAGGGGCGTTTTGCTTTGGGGGCCAAAGAATACAAAGGGTGACACTGCTCGGCAGGTTAACGGGCAGCACAGCCCGTGGTTCATGGCGCTGTGATTGTGCTCGGTGGCTTTGGCACGGCCTACACCTCCAACCTCCTGCCCTCGCTAAACACCACCAGCTCTCCCTTCCCAAACGCCTTCCACGCCTCGTTCCTCGTCAGCGGGCTCGTCACCACCACTGATACCTCGTCCTTCTCGCTCGTTTCTTGGGAGAAATCGAGCTTCAGATCTTCGTCGCTGAGATGTGCTTCACCAAACGGGTGACGGCGCTCGAGGTAATAGAGACTTGTGGTGGCATGCGCCCACAGTGCTTGTCCGTTGGAGAGCAAAAAGTTGAACGTGCCATGCGGGCTGATGCGGGCGGCCAGTTCTTTGAGCGTCAAGGTCAGCTCTGGGATGGATGGTACGCTGGCGTGAGATTTCGCCAGTTCCTGCATGATCCAGCAGAAAGCATGTTCGCTGTCGGTGTCTCCCACGGGGCGGAAATGCGAATGCAGGCGAGGGCGAAAGTCTTTGAGGTCTCCGTTGTGGGCGAAGACCCAGTAGCGCCCCCACAGTTCACGCACAAAAGGGTGGCAGTTCTGCAGACTGACCACCCCCTGGGTGGCCTTGCGGATATGAGCGATGACGTTTTTGCTTTTGATGGGATAACGGCGGATCAGCTCTGCCACGGGTGATTCCACCGCCGCTTGGTGGTCTACAAAGTGCCTCAAGCCCTTGTCTTCAAAGAAAGCGATTCCCCAGCCGTCGCTGTGGTGGTCTGTCTTCCCGCCCCGTTGGGCGAACCCTGTGAAGCTGAAGGTCACATCGGTAGGGACATTGCAGTTCATGCCGAGCAGTTGGCACATGGGGGTGTATTGCGTTTCTTGATTGAATGGACTTGATGCAGACCGATGATGCACCCGCAAGGGGGAGCATCGCCCTGAGTCACTCCGGCTTGGGTGCGCGCAGTTGCCAGGCGGCTACCAACGCGAGCAGACAGAGCAAGGTCAGCATCAAAAACGTCTCGCCGAACGCGGTGATTCGTGCAGGAGTGCTACCCCCGGTGGCGAGGGAAACGCCATGGGCGGTCAGGCGCCATTCCAAAACAATACCGCACAGGCTGACCCCAGCCGCGCCCCCGAGCATGCGCAAGAAACCGATGGCGCTCGACCCTTGGGAAATCAGCGATTTGTCCAGCGGACGCATGGCCCCCAAATTGAGCGATGGCAGGATGAAGCCCAGACCGATGCGCCCTAGGATGGCAAAGGCCACCAGCATCCACAGTGAAGAGCCCAGGCTGACAAACACCATGAGGCCGAAAGACAGCGCCAGCAGCCCCAACCCAATACTGACCAGAAAATGCGTGGGCTGCCGGTCTGCCAGGCGACCCACGAGGGCGATGGTGACGGCCAGTACGAAACCGGCGGGCAGCATCAAGGTGCCGACGTGTGACGCCGACAACTCGAGCCCCAGCTGCATATAGACCGGGAGCAGGTAGGTCGAACCGAACAGGGCGGTGCCGTAGATGAAGGCCACCACACTGCCCATGGCAAATTGTCGATACTGGAACAGCCGCAAGTCCATCAAGGGTTTGCGGCCACATTGGATGAGTCGGCGTTGCCAGGCGATGAACGCGGCAACGCACACCACGGCGATGGCGAGCAGAGTCGTCGCCTCAGCCATGGAGCCACCGTGCAGTGACACGAGTCCGTTGAGCAGGCACAGCGTGCCCACGGTGCCGAGCAGCAGGCCGCGCCAGTCCAGCGCTTCGCCCTGGCGGTTAGGTTCCACGCCGCCAGGCGCGCTAGCGGGCACAAACTTATAGGCCAGCCAGAGCGATGCCAGGCACAGTGGTACCACCATGAAAAAAATCGAGCGCCAGCCAAACCAGTCCACCAGCAGGCCGCCAATGCTGGGGCCCAGGGCGGGGGCCAGCACCACCCCCATGCCAAAAATGCCGCTGGCGCGGCCCTGCTCGTGGGGCTGGAATGCGTAAAGGATGATGACGGCAGGGATAGGTTGCACAACGCCCGCTGCCAAGCCCTCGGCCACGCGCGCGGCCAGCACCAGGCCAAAGTCACGGGCCAGTCCGCCCCCGACACCGCCTGCCAGCAAGAGCAGCATGGCCCCCACATACGTGGCGCGGTAGCCATAGCTCGACAGCAGCCACGGTGTGGTGAGCATGGATACCGTAGTGGCCACCATGAACCCCGATGTGACCCACTGCGCCCGCTCCTGGCCCAGCGTGAAGTAGTGGCTCATGTCCGGAATCGCCACGTTGACGATGGTGGAGGACATGATGGATGCCATGGTCCCGACCATCACGGACAGCAGCAGCAACCACCGGTAGCGCTCGCCATAGCGCTCGCGCAGCAAGGACAACGATCCTGAAACGTGGGTCATGAAGAGTTCAGAGGTGTGGACTGCGCTCAGGATCCATGAAAACTACAGAAGACTCAGGATGTCCGTTCCAGCCAGAGCTTGCCGCCCGTGGCCCAGTTTTCGCGTTTGACGTCGGTGATCAGGATGTCCACCATCTCAGGTGTGCCGCCAAGCACTTCTACGGAAACACGGGTGATTTCTTCCACCAGTTTTTTCTTCTGTTCGACCGTGCGGCCTTCCATCATTTCAATGTGGTACGTCGGCATGGGGATGCTCCTCAGGCAAAAAAAAGATCATAAGGGAGGCCGATGAGGCTCTGGGGCACCTTCGGGACCATCGCCAGCAGGTGCGCCAGCGCGTGCGCAAACCGGGCAGATGCAGCGCTGGCCCCGCTCATTCGCAGGCAATTGTTCGAGGGCGGTGCGTGACACCGTGGTGTTCATGCACCAGCAGTCTGCTGCCTCGCCGCCCGCGGCGATCGCGCAGCCGTTGGGTTGGCCGCAGGCGGGGCAGGTCTGTGCAAAGGAGGGAAGGGTCGTGTTCACAAAAGGGCGAGGGCCATCAGCAGCTGTTGAGTGCAGATCTTGCCGGTGCTTGCGGCCACTTTAAAAGAAAAATGGCTTTGGCGCTTATTGATCAAGCGCTGATAGCTACAAAAATAGTAGCGAATTTGGAGTCTGCAAGGCACTCATGTTCTAACCCACCGATGTTGGCACAGGTGGCACCACATCTTTGCCAGAGGGGTTTCATCGCACCCATCTGCCGCGCCCAGCGCTTTTGACGATTCGGCAGCGTGTTGTGTTGCGACGGTGTTAGATCTTTTGGATGGTGACCCTTGTGTGCAAGAGCCCGCCTCTACTCCATGCGCAATTCAGGCGCGAGCGGGCGTGGCGAAGCGATGTCTCCACAGTCGAGCAGGTTAGCCAACAAAAACGGCACCCGAAGGTGCCGTTGACTTATCAATAAAACAGCCTGCAGCGCCCACGGAATAAGCGCAGCTAGCTATTCAATCAATAGCATTTCATGATGCCGAGGCCTTGAGCTTCAGACGCCAGGCGTGCAGCAGAGGCTCGGTGTAGCCGCTGGGTTGCTCCAGGCCCTTGAAGACCAGGTCGCACGCCGCTTGGTAAGCCATGCTGGTATCGAAGTGGCCGGCCATGGGGCGGTACAGGGGGTCACCCGCGTTTTGCTGGTCCACCACGGCGGCCATGCGTTCAAAGGTCTCGCGCACCTGGGCTTCGGTCACCACGCCGTGGTGCAGCCAGTTGGCCATGTGCTGGCTGCTGATGCGCAGCGTGGCGCGGTCTTCCATCAGGCCCACGTTGTGGATGTCGGGCACCTTGGAGCAGCCCACGCCCTGGTCCACCCAGCGCACCACGTAGCCCAGGATGCCCTGGGCGTTGTTGTCCAGCTCCTGCTGCTTCTCGGCGTCGCTCCAGTTGGGGCTGGCGGCCACGGGCACGGTGAGCAGGCCGGTCAGCAGGTTGTCGCGCTCGGCGTTCACATCGATCTTTTCCAGCTCGATCTGGATGTCGCTCACCTTCACCTGGTGGTAGTGCAGGGCGTGCAGCGTGGCGCCGGTGGGGCTGGGCACCCAGGCGGTGTTGGCACCGGCCTTGGGGTGGGCGATCTTCTGCTTGAGCATCTCGGCCATCAGGTCGGGCATGGCCCACATGCCCTTGCCGATCTGCGCCTTGCCGCGCAGGCCACAGCTCAGGCCCACCAGCACGTTGTTCTTCTCGTAGGCCTGGATCCAGGCGCTGGTCTTCATGTCGCCCTTGCGCACCATGGGGCCGGCGTGCATGGCGGTGTGTATCTCGTCGCCCGTGCGGTCCAGGAAGCCGGTGTTGATGAACGCCACACGGCTCGATGCGGCGGCAATGCAGGCCTTGAGGTTGACGGAGGTGCGACGCTCCTCGTCCATGATGCCGAGCTTCACGGTGCTGTCGGGCAGGCCCAGCAGCTTTTCGACGCGGCCGAACAGCTCGGCGGCAAAAGCCACCTCGGCGGGGCCGTGCATCTTGGGCTTGACGATGTAGACGCTGCCCTTGCGGCTGTTGCGGATTCCGTTGGCGCCGTGGCCTTGCAGGTCGTGCAGGGCGATGGTGGTGGTGACCACCGCGTCCATGATGCCTTCGGGAATTTCGCGCTGCGCGCCCTGGGCGTCAGTCCACAGGATGGCGGGGTTCGTCATCAGGTGGCCCACATTGCGCAGGAACATCAGCGAGCGGCCATGCAGGCGCACTTCGCTGCCCCCGGCAGCTTGACTGCCAGTTCCCGCGTTTGGCGCGGTGTAGATGCGGTCAGGGTTCAGGCCGCGCGTGAAGGTCTTGCCACCCTTGGTGACCTGCTCGGTCAGCGTCGCCTGGATGATGCCCAGCCAGTTGCTGTAGCCCAGCACCTTGTCCTCGGCGTCCACAGCGGCCACAGAGTCTTCCAGGTCCAGGATGGTGGACAGGGCGGCTTCCAGCACCAGGTCGCTCACGCCGGCGGCATCAGACTGGCCGATGGGCGTGCTGCGGTCGATCTGGATATCGAGATGCAGGCCGTTGTGCTGCAGCAGCACCGACGAAGGTGCGGCGGCATTGCCCTGGTAGCCCTTGAACTGCGAGGCGTCTTTCAGGCCCGTGGTGCTGCCGTTGGCAAGCGACACGACCAGCTGGCCGCCTTCGACACGATAGCCCGTCGAATCCTTGTGCGAGCCAGCAGCCAAAGGCGCCGTGTCATCCAGCACCTGGCGCGCAAACGCGATCACCTTGGCGCCGCGCACGGGGTTGTAGCCCTTGCCCTTTTCAGCGCCGCCTTCTTCGCTGATGGCGTCTGTGCCATACAGCGCGTCATACAGGCTGCCCCAGCGGGCGTTGGCGGCGTTCAGTGCATAGCGGGCGTTCAGGATGGGCACCACCAGCTGGGGGCCGGCCTGCGTGGCCAGCTCATCGTCCACATTGGTGGTGGTGGCCTTCACCTCGGCGGGCTGGGGCACCAGGTAGCCGATCTTTTCGAGAAAGCTGCGGTAGGCCACCATGTCCTTGATGGGGCCGGGGTTGGCTTTGTGCCAGGTGTCCAGCTCGGTCTGCAGGCGGTCACGCTCGGCCAGCAGGGCGATGTTGCGCGGGGCCAGGTCGGCCACGATGGCGTCAAAGCCTTTCCAGAAGGCGGAGCTGTCCACGCCCGTGCCGGGCAGCACCTTGTCTTCGACAAAGCGGAACAGGGAAGTAGCCACTTGCAGGCCGTGGACGGTGGTGCGGTCGGTCATGGAGGGTGCCTTGAACAATGGTTGAAAAACGGGTTTGCTGCCTCGTGGCAAAGATGTCAGTGGGTAGCTTGTAGGCCACTGTATTGCAAATGTTTGAAGATATAAAGACGAAGAAAATCTTAAAACCAATGACTTTTATGCAAAAGTGCGGGCATGGACAAACTCAAAGCGTTTGAATCGTTCGTCTCTGTGGCCACGCGCGGCAGTTTGACGGCCGCTGCCAAGGCCGAAGGCGTGGCCCCGGCCATCATGGGCCGCCGGCTGGACGCGCTGGAAGCCCACCTGGGCGTCAAGCTGCTGGTGCGCACCACCCGGCGCATCAGCCTCACGCACGAAGGCAGCGCCTTTTTGGAAGACTGCCAGCGCGTGCTGGCCGATGTGGCCAACGCCGAGGCCAGCGTGTCCGAAGGCGGCGTGAAAGCCACGGGGCACCTGCGCATCACCGCCCCGGCAGGCTTTGGCCGCCGCCATGTGGCGCCGCTGGTGCCGCGTTTTCGCGAACTGCACCCCGATGTGACCATCTCGCTGAACCTCAGCGACCGCGTGGTGGACATGGCGGGCGAAGGCTACGACTGCGCGGTGCGCGTGGGCGACCTGCCCGACTCATCGCTGGTGAGCGTGCGCATTGCCGACAACCGCCGCCTGTGCGTGGCCACCCCCGCCTATTTGCAGCGCCACGGCACGCCGCGCCACCCCAGCGACCTGCTGCAGTTTGACTGCCTTACGCTGTCCAGCGAAGCCTCGCAGATCCGGGGCTGGGCGTTTCGCATGCCCACCGAGGGCGGCGGCACCGAGGTGGTCTACCTCAAGCCCGGCGGCCCGCTTGATTGCTCCGACGGCCAGGTGCTGCACGACTGGTGCCTTTCGGGCTACGGCATTGCCTGGCGCAGCACCTGGGAGGTCGAGGCCGAGATCGCCGCAGGCCGCCTGGTAGAGGTGCTGGCCGACTATGCTGCCCCGCCCAACGGCATTTACGTGGTGTTTCCCCAGCGCAAGCACATGCCCCTGCGGGTGCGGCTGTGGATCGAATACCTCAAGCAGCAATACGCGCAGCCCGCCTTCTGGCAGGGGCGGTGATGACCCTTCGCCCCACCCCGCCCGCGCGCCCCGTGGCAGACTGAGCCCATGACCGAGCCCACGCTCCTCGTCGCAGACGACCACCCCCTGTTCCGCGCCGCCGTGCTGCACGTGCTGCAGGGGCGCCTGCCCCAATTCCGCACCCTGGAGGCCGCCAGCGCCGCCACCCTGGGCCAGGCGCTGCAAGAGCACCCCGAGATCGAGCTGGTGCTGCTGGACCTGAGCATGCCCGGCGCCCGCGGCTTTTCAGCCCTGCTGCATGTGCGCGGCGAGTACCCCGAGGTGCCCGTGGTCATCATCTCGTCCAACGACCACCCCCGCGTCATCCGCCGTGCGCAGCAGTTTGGCGCGGCGGGCTTCATCCCCAAGTCCGCCCCCGCCGACGCCATGGGCGAAGCCATTCAGGCCGTGCTCGACGGCGGCAGCTGGTTTCCGCCCATGGCGGCCGAACGCTCCGAAGCCGACGCCGAACTGGCCGCCCGCCTCGCGCAGCTCACGCCTCAGCAGTTCCGCGTGCTGCTGTGCCTGGCCGATGGCCTGCTGAACAAACAGATCGCCGCCGAACTGGGCCTGGCCGAAAACACCGTCAAGGTGCATGTCACCGCCATCTTGAAAAAACTGGAGTGCTACAGCCGTACGCAGGCGGCAGTGCTGGTGAAAAGCCTGGAGACTGAGGACGGCGGCTCCGTTTGAGTCTGCCCAGCAGGTTTTGAATTGAAAATAGGCTCTGGCGCTTATCTATCAAGCGCAGGCAGCTATCAAAATAGTAGTGAAGCGATAGTGCGTTGCGCCCCCGGCGGCTGGCGCGAAGCCGCCTGACCCAACGTTGTGCCCACCACCGGCGCAGTCTTTGCGGGCAGAGGCTCTCTATTTCAGCCGCAGCAATGTCTGGCTCACCAGCGCCCGCAACGCCGGTGCTCGCACGGGCTTGGCCAGAAAGCCCCAGCCGCGTTCAGCCGCCTGGCGGCGTAGCGTCGCATCGCGCTCGGCGGTGACCAGGATCACGGCGGGGCTTTGGCCCCAGCGTTGGCACAGCTCGGCATACACCTCCGGCCCTTGGTAACCCGCGCCCAAGTGCACATCCAGCAATACCAGCTGCGGCGCCTGCCCTGGGCGGGCCTGCTCCAGTGCCTGTGGCGCGCCACCTGCCAGAGGTACGTCGCAGCCCCAGCGTTGCAGCAAGGCCCGCGTGGCGGCGCAGGTGGGGCCGTCGTCTTCAATCACCCAGGCGCTGCTGCCTTGCAGCGGAGCGTCGTCTGATACGGGCTGCGCGGTGGCGGGGGCAGATGGGGGTTGCGCTGCGGCCGGGTCGCCCAGCGGCACGCACACCCAGAAAACGCTGCCGCGCCCCAGTTGCGAGCGCAGGCCAATTTCATGGCCCAGCAGGCGGCCCAGGCGTTCGACGATGGCCAGGCCCAGGCCTGCGCCCCGGTCGTCGGCGCGGCCTTCGTCGAGGCGGCGGAATTCTTCAAAGATTTCTCGCTGCAGCGCCTCGGGAATGCCGGGGCCCTGGTCGTGCACCTCGATGCGCAGGTGGTTCCCGTCCACCCGCTTCACCCGTCTGCAACCCACCACGATGCGCCCGCGCCGGCTGTAGCGGATGGCGTTGGAGACAAAGTTCTGCAGGATGCGGCGCAGCAGGTTTTCGTCGGTGCGTACCACGGCGCGGGTGGGCACGCAGCGCAGTTGCAGGCCCTGGCTTTCGGCCAGCACGCCAAAGTTGTGGCCCAGCACCTGCAGCAGCGGGCCCAGCGGTACGTCGCGGATATGCACTTCGAGCTGGCCGGATTCCATGCGCGAGATATCGAGCAGGCTATTGAGAATGGCATCCTGCGCTGCCAAGGCGCCTTCAATGCTGTCGGCCGCGTGCCGCCCGGCTTCATCGGGCAGGTGGCTGCGCAAGAGCGAGGTGAACATGCGCGCGGCGTTCAGGGGCTGCAGCAGGTCGTGCACGGCGGCAGCCACGAAGCGGGTTTTGGAGCGGTTGGCGCGCTCGGCCTCTTGGCGGGCCACGTCCAGGTCGCGGGTGCGGTCAGCCACGCGCTGTTCCAGCGCATCGGCGAGGGACCGCAGTTCACGCGCAGCGTTCTTGTAGCTGGTGATGTCTGCGTAGCTGGTCACAAAGCCGCCTTCGGGCAGCGGGTTGCCGCGAATTTCCAGCACCGTGCCGTCTTCTTTGGCGCTTTCGTGCAGGTGGGGGTTGCCGCTGCGCAGGTGGGCCAGGCGGCGTTCGATGGCTTCTTCCACCGGGCCTGGGCCCAGCAAGCCCCGGCGCGCGTTGTGGCGCAGCAGGTCGGCAATGGGGCGGCCCACCTGCATCAGGTCGGCCGGGTAGCGGAACAGCTCCACGTAGCGTGAATTCCAGGCCACCAGCTTCAGGTCTGCGTCGATGATGACCACGCCCTGGGGCAGGTGCTCCAGGCTGCGCGAGAGGCCTGTGTCCGTCTGCTGCGCGGCTTGCTGGGCGGCCTGCACGATGCCGTCTTGTGCGGTGCGCAGCTCTTGCGCGTGCTGTTGCAGCACGGTCTCCAGCTCCTGGCGGCTGCGCTGGCGCAGGCGGGCCAGGCGCTGGCGCTGGCGCACAAACAGCACCAGCAGCGCCAGGGCCAGCCAGCCGCCGGCGCCGGCGGCACCGGCCCAGCGGCTGTCGGCCAGGCTGCTGTGCGTGTCGTGCACCAGGTGCAGTTGCCAAGGCGTGCCGGGCAGTGTCTGGCTTTGCCACAGCACGCGCCCTGCGGGCGCAGGCATATCAGGGCTGGAAGCTACGCGCACCAGGCGGCCGCCGTTGTCCATGCGGTCTTCCACCTGCATTTCCAGGGGGCGCAGGGGCTGGTTGGCGTATTGCCGGGTGGCATTCAATTCGCGGCGTTCTTCGTCGCTCAGCGGTTGCAGCAGCCGGTAGCGCCAGGCATCCTGGCTGGCCAGAAACACCACGCCGTGGGCGTCGGATGCGAGCACGATGTCGGGTGTTTGCAGCCATTCGCGCTCCAGCTCCTGCAAGGCAATCTTGATGACCACCAGCCCCAGCGTGTGACCATGGTCATCGCGAATGGCCTGCGACAGGAAGTAGCCCGGCACCCCGGTGGTGACGCCAATGCCGTAAAAACTGCCGCGCCCCTGGGCCAGCGCCTGCTGCACATAGGGGCGAAAGCTGTAGTCCTGCCCCACATTGCTGGTGGCCGAGCGCCAGTTGCTGGCGGCCACGGCCAAGCCGTCTGAGTTGAGCAGGGTGAGGGTGGACGACTGGCTGGCGCCGTTGGCCTGCTCCAGCTTGCGGTTGAGCTGCGCTACCTCGTCGGTGCTCAGAGTGCGGCGCAGGGCGCCCTGCAGTTGCGCGTCCAGCGCCAGCACTTCGGGCAGGGTGCGGTAGCGGTCGATGCGCTGGGTCAGCGTCTGCCCGTACAGGGCCAGCTGGCGTTGCACGCTGTCGCTTTCGGCGTGCAGTGACCGCTGCCAGGCCCACTGGCTGCCCGCGAACATGCTGGCCACCGTGCCGGTGAGCAGGATCAGCAGCGTCCAGAACTGGCGAAGGCGGGGCGTGGGCATGGCAGCGTGGGGTGGGAAACGTGGATGGGGCCTGTGGGGCGGGTGAGAGTGTGCCGCATAGCCCTTGAAATCTAAGTAGTTACCCTGATCGGGCGCGCTGGCTCTCCTGTGGAGCGGCTTGCGACTAATACCAATAGGTTATCGGCTGAAACAAATTGCAGCGGTACAAACGGCACCCTCAACGCGTACCGGCGGCCCCTGTGGGGCTGCCCCGTGATTTTTGGAGACCCGTCCCCCATGCAGAACCATTCCGCTCCAGCCGCTTCAACCTTGAAGCTGCCTTTTTACCGGCAACTGTACTTTCAGGTGGTGCTCGCCATCGCCCTGGGCGTGTTGCTGGGCCACTTTGAGCCTGCCTATGGCGAAGCGCTCAAGCCGCTGGGCGATGCCTTCATCAAGCTGGTGAAGATGATCATCGCTCCGGTCATCTTCCTGACCATCGTGACCGGTATCGCGGGCATGTCGCAGCTGAGCGCCGTGGGCCGCGTCTTCGGCAAGGCCATGGCGTACTTCCTGTTCTTCTCCACCCTGGCGCTGGTGGTGGGGCTGGTGGTGGCCAACGTGGTGCAGCCCGGTGCGGGCATGAACATCAACCCCGCAGACCTGGACCAGACCGCCGTCAAGGGCTACGTGGCCAAGTCGCACGAGATGACGCTCACCGGCTTTGCGCTGGACATCATCCCCAAGACGCTGGTGAGCCCCTTTGTGGGCGACAACATCCTGCAGGTACTGCTGGTGGCGGTGCTGTTCGGCATTGGCCTGGCCATGGTGGGTGAGCCGGGACGCCCGGTGCTGAATTTTCTGGAAGCCCTCACCACCCCCGTGTTCAAGGTGGTGGGCATTGTGATGAAGGTGGCCCCCATCGGCGCGTTTGGCGCCATGGCGTTCACCATTGGCAAGTTTGGCCTGGGGTCGCTCGTGAACCTGGCCTGGCTGGTGGGCTCGTTCTACGTCACGTCGCTGTTGTTTGTGGTGGTGATTCTGGGCTTTGTGGCGCGGCTGTGCGGTTTCTCGGTGTTCAAGCTGTGCCGTTACCTCAGGGCCGAGTTGATGCTGGTGCTGGGCACGTCGTCGTCGGAGTCGGCCCTGCCTTCGCTGATGGAAAAGATGGAAAAGGCCGGTTGTAGCAAGTCGGTGGTGGGCCTCGTGGTGCCCACGGGCTACTCTTTCAATCTGGACGGCACCAACATTTACATGACGCTGGCGGCGCTGTTCATCGCCCAGGCCACCAACACCGAACTGACGCTGGGCCACCAGGTGGCCTTGCTGCTGGTGGCGATGTTGTCGTCCAAGGGCGCAGCGGGCGTGACGGGCGCGGGCTTCATCACCCTGGCCGCCACCCTGGCCGTGGTGCCTGAAGTGCCGGTGGCCGGTATGGCGCTGATTCTGGGCGTGGACCGTTTCATGAGCGAATGCCGCTCGCTGACCAACTTCATCGGCAACGCCGTGGCCACGGTGGTCGTTTCCCGCTGGGAAAACGCGCTGGACTATGAGCGCCTGGACGCTGCGCTGAACGGCCACGCCTTGCCAGCCGCTGCGGCGGTGGCGCCTGTGGTGGATGCCGAAGTGCCCGTGACTGCGACAGCGCGCACCCTGGCCTGATCGCCTCTTCTGGTGGACGTTGATGGCGGCGCAGCCTTTAGGGGCTTGCGCCGCCTTTTTCATGGGCGGCTGAGGCAATCAAGCACAATGGCGGCGCTCATCAGGCTTGGCCTGTGTAGGGGAGCCCTTGGCTGTCTCTCGTTTGCAGCGGGGCTCTGGTGTTTTCAAAGGATATTGCATGACTCTTGAAGCTGTCTTGGCCGCATTGCACATGGTGGCCATCCTCACGCTGGTGGTGTTTCTGACCAGCGAAGCCGCGCTGTGCCGTTCGGAATGGATGAACCCCGCCGTGGTCAAGCGCCTGGCGCGGCTGGACTTGATCTATGGCATCACCGCCGTGGTGCTGCTGGCCACGGGGCTCGCGCGCCTGTACTTTGGGGTGAAGGGGCTGTCCTGGTATGTCTCGCAGCCGCTGTTTCACGTCAAGATGACGCTGTTCGTGCTGATGGGGCTGCTGTCCATCAAGCCCACGCTCACCTTCCGCCGCTGGCTCAAGGCCCTGAACCAGACGGGCGCATTGCCCGGCGAGGCCGAGGTGCGCAGCACCCGCCGCTGGGTCATGGTGCAGTCGCACATCCTGCCCGTGGTGGCCGTGATTGCCGTGTTCTGGGCGCGGGGCTGGTAAGCAGCGCCGCACCAAGGAAAAAGCCCGCCAGGCTTGCGCTTGGCGGGCTTTTTCGTGTGGGGTGGGCGGATAGTGGGAACCGCCCGGCCCCTCACTTCTTGAGGCACTCGCTCATGAATGCCTTGCGCTCATCGCCCTTGAGGGTCTTGGCTTGAGGGTCGGCGTTGCAAGCCTTCATCTTGTCTTGTTGCGTGGCGGGCTTGTTGCTCAGGCACGACTTCATGAACGCCTTGCGCTCGTCACCCTTCTTGTCGCCGGCTTCTGCGTTGCAGGTGGCCATTTTGGTTTGTTGCTTGGTGGGTGCTGCGGCTGGAGCGGAGGCTGGCGCTGCAGGTGAGGCGGTGGCTGGGGCAGCAGCGGTGGCTGGAGCGACCTTGGCGGCGGGGGCTGCTGCAGCAGCGGGCGCGTCGGCAGCGTGTACTGCGCTGATCGAAAGGGCCAGGCCCAGGGCAGTCAGGGAGAGAAACTTTTTCATAGGGGCTCCAGAACGTTTGTGGAACATCGACAACCAAACCGGGTGGGATGGTGATTGGTCAACGCGCCAAACTCTGGCGGCGATGACAGCCATGCATCATGCGGCAGATTTCTTACGATCTGTTGCCTCTTGGTTCCATCAAGATTCCTGCCTGGTATCTGGCGCTGTGGGTGGGGCAGTCGCCGGGCTGTGGCGCGCTGACTCCGCTCATCGGGTGCGGACCGCTGTGGTGTGCTTGGTCACTGTGTTCACAGGGCTTGGGGTGGGCACCCGTAAAATCCGCCGATGCTCTCTGTCAAAAACGAACTCCTGGCCACGTTGGCTACTGCGCTGGACGCCATTTCTCCCGGCGCCGGTGCCAAGGCGGCCTTTGAATCCCCCAAGGTCGCCGCCCACGGCGACTTTGCCTGCACGGCTGCCATGCAACTGGCCAAGCCCCTCAAGCTCAACCCCCGCGCCCTGGGCGAACAGCTCAAGGCCACGCTGGAGGCCACCCCCGCCTACCAGCGCTGGGTGGATGCGATTGAAATCGCAGGCCCCGGCTTCCTGAACATCCGCCTCAAGCCCGCTGCCAAGCAGGAAGTGGTGCGTGAGGTACTGGGCGCGGGCGAGCGCTTTGGTTACCAGCCCAGCAACGGCCAGCGCGTGCTGGTCGAATTCGTCTCGGCCAACCCTACCGGCCCGCTGCACGTGGGCCATGGCCGACAGGCCGCCATTGGCGACGCGATCAGCAACCTCTTCAGCACCCAGGGCTGGAGTGTGCACCGCGAGTTCTATTACAACGACGCCGGTGTGCAGATCGACACCCTGACCAAGAGCACGCAACTGCGCGCCAAGGGCTTCAAGCCCGGCGACGACTGCTGGCCCACCGACAGCGACAACCCGCTGGCCAAGAACTTCTACAACGGCGATTACATCGCCGACATTGCCGAAGCCTTCAAGGCCAAGGCCACCGTGAAGGCCGATGACCGCGAGTTCACTGCCAATGGCGATGTCGAAGACTACGACAACATCCGCCAGTTTGCGGTGGCCTACCTGCGCAACGAGCAAGACAAAGACCTGCAGGCATTCAACCTGCACTTTGACGAGTACTACCTCGAGTCGAGCCTCTACACCAGCGGCCGCGTCGAGGCCACGGTGAACAAGCTGGTGGCCAACGGCAAGACCTACGAACAAGACGGCGCGCTGTGGCTCAAGAGCACGGACTACGGCGACGACAAGGACCGCGTCATGCGCAAGAGCGACGGCACCTACACTTACTTCGTGCCTGATGTGGCGTACCACATCGCCAAGTGGGAGCGCGGCTTCACCAAGGTCGTCAACATCCAGGGTACGGACCACCACGGCACCATCGCCCGCGTGCGCGCCGGCCTGCAAGCCGCCGACGTAGGTATCCCCCAGGGCTACCCCGACTACGTGCTGCACACCATGGTGCGCGTGGTGCGTGGCGGCGAAGAGGTCAAGATCAGCAAGCGCGCTGGCAGCTACGTCACGCTGCGCGATTTGATCGAGTGGACCAGCAAGGACGCGGTGCGCTTCTTCCTTCTGAGCCGCAAGCCCGACACCGAGTACACCTTTGACGTGGACCTGGCCGTGGCCCAGAACAACGACAACCCCGTGTACTACGTGCAGTACGCCCATGCGCGCATCCAGTCGGTGCTGCGCGCATGGCAAGAGGCGGGCGGCGGCGATGTGGCTTCGCTCAAGGATGTGGACCTGTCGGCCCTGGAAGGCCCTCAGGCCCAGGCGCTCATGCTGCAACTCGCCAAATACCCCGAAATGCTCACGGCCGCTGCGCTGGGTGAGGCGCCCCACGATGTGACCTTCTACCTGCGTGACCTGGCCTCGGCGTACCACAGCTACTACGATGCCGAGCGCATCCTGGTGGATGATGAGGCGGTGAAGAAGGCCCGCCTGGCGCTTGTCGCGGCCACGGCGCAGGTCTTGCACAACGGTCTCGCGGTGCTGGGTGTGTCGGCCCCGGCCAGAATGTGAGTGGAAACTACCATGAAGAAAAAACAGTTGGGCGGAACCATTCTGGGATTCATCCTGGGTGTGATCGTGGGTTTGGGCGCTGCCCTGGCCGTGGCGGTGTACGTCACTAAAGTGCCTGTCCCATTCCTGAACAAGGGTGGTGCGCGCGGTGCAGACCAGGACGCTGCCGAGGCGCAAAAAAACAAGGACTGGGATCCCAACTCGCCACTGCGTGGCAAGTCGGCCGCCAAGCCGCCTGCGCCAGCCGCTTCGGCTGCCGGGGCTGAACCCGCCACCCCCGCCGCACAGCCTGTGGCCACCGCGGAGCCCAAGGGGGCTGCCGCATCGGCCCCCAAGGCGGCTGCCAGCAAGCCCGAAAAAGAAGAAACTGGCAAGCCCACCAGCGCCGACCCGCTGGGTGACCTGGCCAAAGCCAAGGCTGCGGAGGCAGGTAGCGCGGACCCTTATGACTACTTTGTGCAGGCCGGTGCCTTCCGCACGCAGGCCGATGCCGATGCCCAGCGCGCCAAGCTGGCCATGATGGGCTGGGAAGCCCGCGTGAGCGAGCGCGAGCAAAACGGCCGCCCGGTCTTCCGCGTTCGCGTGGGGCCGTTCGCCAAGCGCGATGACGCCGCCGCCCTCAAAGACAAACTGGACGGTACGGGCGTGGAGTCTGCGCTGGTGCGCGTGCAGCGTTGATGCGGCCGTCGCCCACGGCTGAACTTTTTCGAGGCATGCCGCTCACATCCTAAAGACCAGACCAAGGAGTGTTCTTTTCATGAAACGTCGCGAGTTTTCCCTGTCCGCTGCCTCCGCTGTTGCAGCCTCTGCGGTCACTTTGCCAGTGGCGCTGCCCGCTGCAGCGCAAGTGCGCCAGTTCAAAGAGGGCAAGGACTACCAAAAGCTCTCCAAGCCTGCGCCTACCGAGGCCCCTGCCGGCAAGATCGAGATCATCGAGTTCTTCTGGTACAGCTGCCCCCACTGCAATTCGTTCGAGCCCGTGCTCGACGCCTGGATCAAGGCCGCGCCCAAGGACCTCGTCGTCCGTCGCGTGCCAGTGGCGTTCAACGCCAGCTTCGTGCCCCAGCAAAAGCTGTACTACGCGCTGGAAGGCATGGGCAAGCTCGACGCTGTGCACGCCAAGGTGTTCCGCGCCATCCACGTGGAAAAGCTCAAGCTGGCCAAGGACGACGACATTTTTGCCTGGGTGGGCAACCAGGGCGTGGATGTGGCCAAGTTCAAGGAGGTCTACAACTCCTTCACCGTGAACAACCAGGCCCGCCGCGCTGCGCAACTGCAAGGCGAGTACGGCGTGGAAGGTGTGCCTTCCATGGGCGTAGCAGGCCGCTATTACACCGATGGCACCATGGCTGGCAGCATGCAGACCGTGCTGCAAGTGGTGGACTACCTGGTGGGCCAGACCCGCAAGGCCTGATGCACCGCTGATTCAGCCCTGCACTACAAAAGCCCGCGCCAGCGCAATGCCAGTCAGTTAAGCCCGCAGGCGGCTTGACCCAGTAAAAAGGGGACGTGTTCAACACGTTCCCTTTTTTCTTGATGAGCCTGCTTGCAAACGCCTTGCGCCAGACCCTGCCCCGAGTACCTGATCGCATCGAGCAGCTCAGCGCGTTGATAGACCCCACCTGGATCGCACAGGCGCTGGGGACCAGCGGCAAGGCCTCCATCCGCCGGCGCAAGCTGCCTGCCGAACATGCCGTGTGGCTTGTGATCGGACTGGCGCTGTTTCGCGACCGGCCACTGTGGCAGGTGGTGCAGCAGCTGGATTTGAGCCTGGATGGACAAGCGCCGCCCGCACCGAGCGTCAGCGTGCAAGCCCGCCAGCGCCTGGGCGAGGAGCCTCTGGCCGAGCTGTTCGCTCTACTGACCCAAGCCTGGAGCCGTCCTGCGGTGAATGTGCGCCAGCCACTGCGCGTACTGGCTGTGGATGGTGTGGTCTGGTCGGCCCCGGACACCCCTGAGAATCGAGTCGAACTGGGCAGCTGCAGCAACCAGCATGGCCTCTCGCCCTGGCCGCAGATCCGCGCCACTTGCCTGATGGACACACACAGCCACGAGATGCTTGATGCCAAGCTCGGCGCCATGGACTGCGGCGAATTGAGCCTGGCAGCGCAGTTGCGCGGCGAGGATCACTCCGTGACCCTGTTTGACCGAGCGTACTTCTCGGCAGCGTTCCTGTTGGACTGGCAGGCTGCGGGTACGCAGCGCCACTGGTTGATGCGCGCGCGGGACAATCTGCGCCATGAGATCGTCCAGCAACTGGCGTGCGGCGATGCGCTGATCCGCATGCCGGTGTCCCCACAAGCGCGCAAGGCACACCCGCATCTGCCCAGCCACTGGCAGGCACGCCTGATCGAGGTGAGCGTGGGTGGACGGCTGCGCCGCTTCATCACATCCTTGCCGTGTCCCCGCACGCATCCGGCGCAGGAGCTGGCCGAGCTCTACCACCAGCGCTGGGAGATCGAGTTGGGGTTCCGGGAGATCAAGCAGACCCTGCAGGAGGGTGAGCCGGTGCTGCGCAGCAAGCAGCCCGCGCTGGTGCGCCAGGAGCTGTGGGGCGTGCTGATCGCCTACACGCTGCTGCGCCGCTGGATGCGCGAGATGGCAGCGCACGTCCAGGTCGAGCCCCAGCGCATCAGCTTCCACACAGCCAGCTACGCCATCGTGAACTTACTGGCGGTCCCCAGCCTGGACTCTGCCGGCACCTTGCCCAAGCAGTTGGCAGCCCTGTTGGCGCAATCGCGACACTTCGTGCTGCGGCCACGCCGCACTGGGCGCAGCTTCCCAAGGGTCGTCAAAAAACGCGCTTCCAAATTCCCAACGAAAAAATGCCAGTCAGCTCTTAACTGACTGGCATTGCGCGCCAGCGGGCTTTTTTCATCCCGGGCGGCAATGCATGGCTACAATGATTGCAAGATTCGTGCCCTCCATGAAACATCGCATTACCTCCCTCCTTGTGCTTGCAGCCTTGACCTGCGCCTTTGGCGCGGCGCGGGCTGAAAAGGCCGACCGCAGCAAGCCCATGAACATCGAGGCCGATGCGCTGCGGCACGATGAAGTCAAACAGACCAGCGTCTTCTCGGGCCGGGTGGTGATGACCAAGGGCTCCATCGTGCTGCGCGGTGCGCGGCTGGATGTGCGCCAGGATGCCGATGGCTACCAGTCGGGCATCGTCACCGCCGAGGCGGGCAAGCGCGCGTTCTTCCGCCAAAAGCGCGACACGTTGCCAGGCGCCCCCGAGGAATTCATTGAAGGCGAAGGCGAGGTCATCGAATACGACGGCCGCACCGACAACGTGCGCTTTATCACCCGCGCCGAGCTGCGCCGCTACCGGGGCGGTGCCTTGAGCGACCAAATCACGGGCGCCGTCATCGTCTACAACAACCTGACCGATGTGTTCACGGTGGACGGGCAGAAGAAGGCCACGCCTTCGGCTGACGGCCAAACTGGTGGTGGCCGCGTGCGCGCGGTGTTGGCGCCGAAGGAGCCCGCCGCGGGTGCGGCGGCGCCTGCAGCCCCGGCCTCTGGCCCAGCGCTGCGCCCCAGCAATTCTTTGGGTGGTGGCAGCCAGTGAGTGATCGTTCCGCGCAAGCCGCTGCCCCTGGCGCATCCTCCAGCCGCCTGGAAGTCGCTCACCTGGCCAAGTCCTACGGCAGCCGCAAGGTGGTGAAGGACGTTTCGCTGGTCGTGCAAAAAGGCGAAGTGGTGGGTTTGCTCGGCCCCAATGGCGCTGGCAAGACCACTTCGTTCTACATGATCGTGGGCCTGGTGCGCAGCGATGGCGGGGACATCCGTATCGATGGCCAGTCGGTGGCGCACATGCCCATCCATCGCCGCTCGCGGCTGGGGCTGTCTTACCTGCCGCAAGAAGCGTCGATCTTCCGCAAGCTCTCCGTCGAGGAAAACGTCCGCGCCGTGCTGGAACTTCAGCGCGACGAGAACAACGCCCCGCTGTCGCGCGCAGCCATTGAAGAGCAGCTCACCTCGCTGCTGCAGGAGCTGCGCGTAGACCATCTGCGCGCCTCGCCCGCGCTGGCCCTGTCGGGCGGCGAGCGCCGCCGCGTGGAAATTGCCCGCGCCCTCGCCACGCAGCCGCGTTTTATCCTGCTGGACGAGCCCTTTGCCGGCATCGACCCCATCGCCGTGATCGAGATCCAGCGCATCATCGGCTTCCTCAAAGCGCGCGGCATTGGCGTGCTGATCACCGACCACAACGTGCGCGAAACCTTGGGCATTTGCGACCACGCCTTCATCATCAGCGATGGGCGGGTGCTGGCGCAGGGCACGCCATCGGAGATCGTGGACAACGCCGAGGTACGCCGCGTGTACCTGGGCGAACACTTCCGCATGTGATGGCCAGTGTGAATGTGGCCTTTGTGAATGGTGTGCCCGTGCTGGTGCGTGGGCTGGGGGCTCTGGCATGAAGCCAGGCCTGTCCCTGCGGGTTTCGCAGCATCTGGCACTGACCCCCCAGCTACAGCAATCCATACGGCTGCTGCAATTGTCCACGCTGGAGCTGGGCCAGGAAGTCGAGCAGATGCTCGACGAAAATCCTTTTCTCGAACGCGCCACCGACGAAGCGCCGCGCGAGGAGTTTGGCCTGGAGCATGCCAATGCCCCCGCCCAAGCTGATGAACACAGCGCCGATGATGCTATCTATTCAGGAGCTAGTAGCGCTTCATCCACCGGGGCTGAAGGCGATTTTGATGCTTCATCAGATGCCGACCACAGCAGCAGCGCCGCCGAGGAGCCCGACTGGAGCGGCGACGGTATGGTGGAGATGGCGCCCAACGACAGCGAGTGGGGTGGCGACGCCCCGCCCCGCACCCGCAACGACACCGAAGGCGATGAGGCCGACGCGACCGAGTTGGCGCGTTCGCAAGAGTCCCTCACTGCCTTCCTGCACCGCCAGGCCTTGGCGCTGCGCCTGTCCGAAGTGGACAGCGCTGCTCTGCGCTTCCTGATCGAATCGCTCAACGACGACGGCTACCTGGAAGAGTCGCTGCAGGAGCTGGCCATTGCGTTGGCGGGCCCTGACGACCTGGAGCAGATCGACGAGCTGGTGCACCGCTTCACTGTGGCCCAGCGCCTGCTGCAAACCCTGGAACCCGTGGGCGTGGGTGCCCGCAACCTGGCCGAGTGCCTCACGCTGCAGCTCAGCGCCCTGGCGGCCGACGCAGACAGCACCGTGCCACCTGACGTGGTGCAGACCGCACTGCAAATCTGCAGGCAGCCGCTGGAAATGCTGGCCCGCCGCGACGTGCGCCGCCTCACCCAGGCGTGTACCGAAGGCGGTGCTGCGGGCGAAGAGCGCACCCGCGCCGCCATGGCCCTGATTGCCCGGCTGGAACCCCGCCCCGGGCGGCGCTTTGTGGATGTGGAGCGCAACATCATCATCCCCGATGTGATCGTGCGCAAAGCCGGGCGCAGCAACGGCACCAGCGGGCAGCAGAATTTCATCGTCTCGCTCAACCCCGATGTGATGCCGCGCCTGCGCGTGCACGACATCTACGCTGGCGCCCTGCGCGGCGGCAAAGGGAGCAAGGGCGGCGAAGGCCACGCGGGACTGCAGCAGCGCCTGCAGGAGGCGCGCTGGTTCATCAAGAACATCCAGCAGCGGTTCGACACCATCCTGCGCGTCTCGCGCGCCATCGTCGAGCGGCAAAAGAGCTTCTTCACCCATGGCGAGCTGGCCATGCGCCCGCTGGTGCTGCGCGACATTGCCGACGAGCTGGGCCTGCACGAATCCACCATCAGCCGCGTGACCACGGCCAAGTACATGGCCACGCCCATCGGCACGTACGAGCTCAAGTATTTCTTCGGCTCGGGCCTTGGCACCGAAACCGGGGGCAACGCCTCCAGCACGGCCGTGCGCGCGCTCATCAAACAGTTCGTGGCTGCTGAAAGCCCCACCAAGCCCTTGTCCGACAGCCAGCTGGCCGAGATGCTCAAGGAGCAAGGCATTGAATGCGCCCGCCGCACCGTGGCCAAATACCGCGAAGCGCTCAAGATTGCGCCGGCCAATTTGCGCAAGGCGTTGTAGCTGGCCCCGCCGCTGCAGCGCCCGTGCCAGGGCCTGCGGGCCTTGGCAGTGCGCCTGCCTTGCGTACCATGCACCGGCACCACCAGAGGTACCCCCTATGAACCAACTCCAACTTTTTCTCCCCTGCGCCGCTGGTGTCGAGGGCTTTCTGGCCGACGAGGTGCACGGCATCACCGGCCTCACGGGCAACGACCTGCTGGTGGGGCGCGGTGGCGTGCTGCTGCGCAGCTCCTGGCGCCAGGCGCTGCAGTTGAATCTGCACAGCCGCCTGGCCCAGCGCGTGCTGGTGCAACTGGCGCACCGCATGTACCGCTCTGAAAACGATTTGTACGCCCTGGCCAGCGACGTGGCCTGGGAGATCTGGTTCACCACGCGCCAGAGCTTCAAGATCGAGGTCACAGCCCAGCACAGCCCGCTGCAAAGCCTGAACTTCGCTGCCCTCAAGGTCAAGGACGCAGTGGCCGACCGCTTCCGCGCCAAGACCGGCGTGCGCCCCGATGTGAACACCCAGTGGCCCGACGTGCGCATCCACATGCACCTGACCACGGACGAAGCCACGCTGTACATCGATACCAGTGGCGAGCCGCTGTTCAAGCGCGGCTGGCGCGAGGACAAGGGCGACGCCCCCCTGAAGGAAACCCTGGCCGCCGCCATGATCGCTGCCAGCGGCTGGGACCCGCACGGCGAGCACCCCCAGCCCCTGTACGACCCCTGCTGCGGCAGCGGCACCATCGTGGTCGAGGCCGCGCAGATCGCCTGCCGCATTCCCGCCGGCATGTTGCGCCGCTTTGCGTTTGAAAAGCTGCTGCCGTTCCAGGCACACGTCTGGACTGCTATCAAAAACGAAGCTGATAGCGCAATCTGTGAAAGCCCTGTACCCATTTTTGGCAGTGATGTGGCCCACCGCATGGTGGACTTTGCCCAGCGCAACGCCGAGCGTGCGGGCGTGGCCGGTGCTGTGCAGCTCCGCGGTGGCGATGCCCTGCAGCGCATGCCGCCGTGCGAGCAGCCCGGTGTGATGCTGCTGAACCCGCCCTACGGCGAGCGCATTGCCGCCGCCGGTACTGCCGGGCGCAACGCCAACGAACGTGCCGCCGAGCGTGCCCTGGGCGCCAGCGTGGGCCGCGAGGCCGCGCACACCGACGATGGTGGCGAATTCTTCGCCCAACTGGCCACGCACTGGAAAAAGAACTACAGCGGCTGGACGGCCTGGATGCTCACGCCCGACCTCAAGCTGCCCAGCAAGATGCGCCTGAAAGAATCGCGCCGCGTGCCGATGTGGAACGGCCCCATCGAATGCCGCATGTTCCGCTTCGACATGGTCAAGGGCACCCTGCGTGAGCGCCCGAACAAGGCCGAGGGCGGCGGGGCGCAGCATGCAGGTTGAGCTGCACCTGCCCGCCGAAGGCGTGCCAGGCGCACCTGCGCGCCCGGTGGTGGTGGACACCAACGTGGCGCTGGATCTGCTGATCTTCAGCGACCCGCGCACCGCCCCGCTGCGCGCCCTGCTGGCCCAGGGGCGCCTGGACTGGATTGCCACGCAGGTCATGCGCGATGAGCTGGAGCGGGTGCTGGCCTACCCGCACATCGTTTCGCGCATGGACTTCTACCGCGTGGATGCGGCGCAGGTGCTGGCCGCCTTTGACGCACAGGCCCGGCTGGTGGACATTGCCCCCCGCGTGGCCTACGTGTGCAAGGATGCGGACGACCAGAAATTCATCGACCTGGCCGCCGCACACCGCGCCATCTTGCTGAGCAAAGACAAGGCCGTGATCTGCATGCGCAAGCGCCTCCTGACGCTGGATGCCCACGTGGCCACCGCGCTGGTGCTGGACGAAAGCGTGGCCGCAGCCGCTGCTTGAAAGCCGCAGCCGCAGTGGGGGCCAGGCGGCTTTGCTCCGAACCGTTCCCTTTATTCGTCGAAGCTGAAGTCGGCTGCCGCCACCAGTTGCCAGGCCCCGTCGCCCTTGAGCTGCAGCACCTGCGTGTGGTGCCGCAGCACGGCAGGGCGGTGTGCAATGCTCACCAGCGCCATGCCCGTGGCGCGCAGGCGTTCATACAGCGCCGCCTCGTTGGCGCTGTCCAGCGCGCTCGTGGCCTCGTCCAGGATGACGATGCGGGGCGTGCGGGCCAGTACCCGTGCAAAAGCCAGGCGCTGCTGCTCGCCGGTGGACAGCAGCTTTTCCCAGTCGTGCGATGCATTGAGCCCACCCACGCGTTCAGCCAGCGAGCCCAGCTGCACCTCATCCAGCAGTTCTAGCAACTGGTCGTCAGTCAGCTCTGTGGCCTGGCTGGGATAGATGATCTGGCTGCGCAGGGTGTCGGGCTGCAGGTAGGGGCGCTGCGGCAGGAAGAACATATCTGCCAGGGGCGGGTGCTGCACGGTGCCCTGGCCGGTGCGCCACAGCCCTGCCATCGCGCGCAGCAGCGAGCTTTTGCCGCAGCCGCTGGGGCCGGTGATGAGCAGGGCGTCTCCGGCGGCCAGGGTGAGGGACAGATCCTGCACCAGCAGACGACCAAACTGCGGCGTGTGCAGCGTCAGCCCCTCCAGGGCCAGGGTGTCGCCCTCGCGGGTGATGATCTGGGCGCCATCGTGGGGTGCCGGGGCTGCGTCCTCGCTGGTGGGCGGCTCCGCCCAGGGCGTCGGTGCCGCAGGTGTTTTGAGCACGACCTGCGACAGGGCGTGCAGGCGGTCAATCCCGGCAACGAAGCGGCTGAGGCTTTCGAAGTTGTCCACGATCAGTGACACAGCGGCCAGCACCGCCGCAAAAGCGCCCGCCGCCTGGATGGCGCGCCCCACCTCCAGCTCGCCACTGAGCACGTCGTTGGCCAGGATGATGGCAGGCAGCACCAGCGTGAGCTGGCTGAACCCGCGCTGGTACAGGTTGAGTGAGCGCTGCTTCTTGATCAGCTTGGCAAAGTTGCTGAACACGGCTTCAAACCGTTGGTTGAGCTGGGCGCGCTCCTGGGGCTCGCCCCGGTAGAAGGCGATGGACTCGGCGTTTTCTCGCAGGCGCATCAAGCCGAAGCGGAAGTCGGCCTCGCGCCGGATCTGCCAGAAATTGAGCCGGATGAGTGGCGCACCGAACAGGTACAGCGCGCCAAAGGTGCCCAGCAGTGCGTACACCGCCAAAAACGCCACCAGCGTGTGCGAGATGGACCACAGCACCGCGCTGAACGCGACCAGCTGCATCAGCGACCCCAGGAAGATGAGCAGGAAGTGCGTGGAGCGGCCAGTGAAGGTGTTGATGTCTTCGCTGATGCGCTGGTCGGGGTTGTCGATGTCCCGGGCGTTGCCGATGTCGTAGTACTAGCGCTCGTTCAGGTAGCCATCCAGAAAACGGTGCGTGAGCCAGCGGCGCCAGTGGTTGGAGAACGCATCGCGCATGTAGTAGTAGAAGGCGTACACCGGCACCGCCACTGCCACCACCATCAGGCTGGCGCGCACCGCGCTCCAGAAGCGGTCCACCTGCTTGGCGGCCAGGGCCGATGTGAGTTCACCGGTCTTGTCGATCAGCATCACGGCGAGCTGGGTCTCCAGCACCATCAGGCCAACCAGCAGGGCCAGCAGCCCCCAGGCCATGCGTTTCTGGTCGCCCAGCCAGTAGGGGCGAGCAACGCTCATGAACTGCTTCCAGGCAGACCAGGAGAGCGTGGGCGGGCGTCGGCGACGGGCTTTTGGGGTGGGTTGCGGCGCAGCTACAGGGGCAGCCGCCGTGTCGGTCAGGGCTGTCGCAGGAGTGGTGTCTGGCATATAACGGTAGAAAAATAAGGGTGCGAAGCAGCTGGCTGAACCATAGGGGATGCGCCCACCCCGCACCTGTCAGCCAAAGCCGACACGGCAGCTCAGACCGGCGCGCGTACCGAGTCTGGCCTTTTGCCTTTTCGCTTTTGCTCCCGATGTTTCTGCCCTGGCTGCAGGCGCCCACAGGGTGCGCTGCCGTGGGCGCATGTCAGGGGCGCAGCAAATCGTACGCCGTCCGCACCCGCTGCACATCACGCCCCAGCTTGCGGCTTTGGGGCAGGTGGCGGGCAAAACGCATGCGGTGCATGGTCTGCTCCATCACCTCTTGCAGCGCCGGGCCACGGGCCTGTAGCCACTGCGCCCACAGCGGGCGGGCATCTTCCAGCGCGCCGCACTGGCGCAGGTAGATGGCGGTGGAATGGGCGTAGCACAGTGCATCGCGGCCATGGCACAGCGGCAGGGGCAGCACGGCCGTGGGGTCGTCTTCAAAGTCGATGTAGCCCACTACGCCGTCGGGGCAGCGCACCAGGTTGCGGGCAAAGGCCTGGCTCAGGCAGGTGCCCTGGTTGTGCACCAGTTCAATGGCACGCAGCCCTTGCAGCCACAGGCGCAGCACGGCCTCGGGGCCTGCGGGCACGGCGGCCTCGATCTCGTTACCGAGCGAGGGCGTCTGTTCTGCCGGCCGCCCCAGGTGGCGCATGATGAAACCGTCTTCCTGCGCTGCCAGCACGGTGGGCACGCGCAGCCCGCGTGCGGCCAGATCGCGCAGCCGCTGCACTTCGGTGGCAATGGCCGTGTGGCCGCCCAGGTTGGGCACCGGGATCAGCACCGGCAGACCAAACAGCGTGGCCAGCGCACCCAGCACCCGGTAGCGCGCCATGCCATGGGGCGTGTTGGCTTTTTTCACCCACACCTGCTCATCGCCCAGGCGGTAACTGGCCACGTTGAACTGCTGCACGGCCAGCTGGCGGGCCAGGTAGGCGGCATAGTCCACAGGCGGCTGGGGCGCGTCAGCGGGCGGGGTGATGGTGGGCAAATTCATGAAAGCGCAGGGCACGGCTGCACCACGGTGCGGGCCTGAAAACGGGGGCACAGGCTCTTTGAAAAGGTTCTCAGGGCACCGGTGGGCAAGGGCGCTATTGTGCCGCTGTCGCGGCCGTGGGCTGGCCGTGGGGTGGGCTGCCGGATAAACTCGCGGCCTCGGCGCTGCGCCACAACCGCTGGCGCGCCTGCAAGGCCCAGCGCACCCCGCCTGCCCCTTCGCCCTATCGGAGCCCACCCATGAATCCCACCGAATCCACTGCGCCCCAGGGCGATGCTGAACTGACTGCCACTTCCTCGGCTGCCGCCCCCGCCCTGGGCTTGACGGCTGCCGAGTTGGAAGAACTCGACAACCTGCTGGACGACCTGCGCACGCGCGGCGAGGAAATTCCGCAGTGGGAGTTCTGCGATGGCTTCATGACGGCCGTGATCTGCAGCCGCCGCCCCATCGCCCCCGCCGAATACCTGCCCATGCTGCTGGGCGATGGCGCCGAGCTGGAAGTGGCCGAAGGCGAGCCGCTGCCGCTGCTTCCCGCCTTTGCCGATGCTGCCCAGCAAGCGCGCTTTCTGGAGCTGTGGGACCGCCGCTGGAACGAGATCGTCACCCAGCTCGACACCGACGTGAAGACGCTGGACGACGAGCGCACCTTCCAGCCCGAAGCGATGGACATGCGCGGCGCCGTGGCCAGCCTGCCTGAGGCCGAGCGCGCTGAAATGGAAGGCCAGGAAATCCCCTCCTTCGGCCAGGTGTGGGCTCTTGGGTTCATGTTCGCGGTGGAAAACTGGCCCGAAGACTGGGCCGCCCCGCGCGACAAGGAAGCCGCCCAGTGGCTGGACGATGCGCTCGACAGCATCGTCGCGCTGACCGAAGACGACACCGGCAAGCCCGAAGTCTGCATGTACAACGAAGACGGCCCACCCAGCACCAGCCAGGCGCGTGTGGAAGCCTTCGGCGAAGCCATCTGGGCCGTGTACGACCTGCGCCAGCTGTGGAAGAGCATGGGCCCGCGTGTGGAAACCTTGCGCAAGGCCCCCGAGCCCGGCCGCAACGATCCTTGCCACTGCGGCAGCGGCAAGAAGTACAAGAAGTGCCACGGGGCATAACCTCTGGTACTACATTTTTGATAGCTGGTTGCGCTTGTAGCCAGTGCGCGGGAGGCTGATAGGCCCGCGCTTTTCTCTCAGCCTCCTGTTGCCAGGGGCGCTACGGCTGTCCGTCGAACGTGTCGATGTCTTCTGGCAAGGTGACCCACGCAAGGCGGCGCCGCGTCCAGATCTGGCGCTGCGGCGTGCCCAGCTCGTGCCTTTGCGTGATGGTTCCGAGCCGCAGGGAATAGGTCTGCGGATTGTCCGCCGCGCAGGCATACAGTGCGCTTCCGCAGACGTCGCAGAAGGCCAGCACACGCCGGTTGCCGCTGGCCGCCGTCTTGATGTACGTGCGGGGTGTGCCGCGGGTGAGCCGAAAGCCTGCCGCCGGGGCCGGGATGTTGGTACGAAAGGCGGAGCCGGAATGCGCTTAGCAATCCGTGCAATGGCACACCGTCGCAGTGCCAGGGTCCACCTGCGCTTCGTAGGCGATTGCGCCGCAATGGCATTGGCCTTGCACCTGCATGGCACCTCCTTGTGCGTGGGTCGTGTTCGCCAGCTGGTGCAGGTTCAGGCTTGCGCCAGAAACTTCTTCAAGTTCCCCGCTGCGGTGTTGCGCACCTTGCGCTTGAGTGAGGGCGACCAGCCCAGCAGCAGCCCCGGCGCACCCAGTGCCTGCCGCGCCCAGCGCCAGAAGTTGAAACGGTCGCGGTGGGTGGCGATCAGTCCTTCGGGTGTGAAGGTGAAGGTGCCGTCGATGATGTTGTGCACCTTGCGTCCGGTGGCGCTGAAGAGGTAGTGCGCCTCCCAGTGCGCCTTGCCGCTTTTGGCATCGGCTTCGATGCCGCTGAACTCCAGCTTCCAGTGCTCGGCGGCGCCGGGCTTCTTTGTGGCAGTGCACAGCATGCGCCACATGCCGCCCACCTGGTCGCGGCCTTTCAGCGAAAACGCTTCGTCCTCAAACGTAGCGTCGGGTGCATAGCAGGCCGCCATGGTGGCATGGTCGAGCTGGGCAAAGGCGGTGTAGAAGCGTTGCAGGGTCTGGGCGTTGGGGTGCATGCGGTCTCCTCCTGAATGTGGGGGGGCATGCTACCCGCAGCGCGGCGGCTGCAGTGCCGCCTGGGCGACGTTGCCTGTGTTTGTCTGGATGACTTTCCGTTGAATTAGCGGGGTGCATGCGGGGGTGTTTGCAATAGGGCCTGCAACCGCGCGCACGCCCAGGCCAGTGTCTGCTGGCGCACAGCGGCGCGGTCGCCGTCAAAGCGGCGGGTGGCGGTGGTGATGGTGCCGTTCACGTTCCAGCCAAACCACACGGTGCCCACGGGCTTGTCGGCAGTACCGCCGGTGGGGCCCGCAATACCGGTGACGGCCACGGCCGCTTGCGCGCGGGAATGGGCGACGGCGCCCAGGGCCATGGCGCGGGCCACGGGTTCGCTCACGGCGCCGTGGGTGGCGATCAGCCCGGCAGGCACGCCCAGCAGTTCGGTCTTGGCCTCGTTGGAATAGGTGACGAAGCCGCGCTCAAACCATTGGCTGGAGCCCGCCAGGTCGGTGCAGGCGGCGGCGATCATGCCGCCGGTGCAGCTTTCGGCGGTGGCCAGCATCCAGCCACGGGCCAGCAGGGTGGTGGAGATTTGAATCAAATCGGCCTCCAGCGCCTGATTGGTAAGCGCTGGCAGCTCACTTTTTGATAGTGATTGGGCGGTGGTGGGTGCTGCGGGGTTCATGCGAAGAACCTCCACAGTGCAATCACCAGCAGCGTGCAGAAGGCGGCCACAAAGTCATCAAACAGAATGCCCCAGCCACCGCGCCAGCCAAAGCCTTTGAACAGGCTGTCAGCCCATCCCACGGGGCCGGGCTTGGCGGCGTCAAAAAAGCGGAACAGGGCAAAGGCCACGATCTGGCCCATGAGGCCCATGGGCATGGCCAGCCACAGCACGAGCCAGAAGGCCACGATTTCGTCCCACACGATGGCGCCGGGGTCGGCCACGCGCAGGTTGCGGGCCGTGGTGGTGCAGGCCCACCAGCCCACCAGCGCGCCGCCTGCAATCAGCAGGCCCATTTGCGCAGCACTGAGCCAGGGCATGAGCACCAGGAACGACATCCAGCCCCACAGCGTGCCCACGGTGCCGGGGGCGAACGGCGAGAGGCCGGAGCCAAAGCCCAGCGCAATGGCGTGGGCCGGGTGCGCCAGCATGAAGGCGGCGCTGGCGCGCCGGGGGGCGGCCACGCCAGGGGCTGCTGCTGCAGAAGTCGGGGAAGCGAAGGTCATTGGCGTTCCTGTACGTCCAGGTCTTTGGGGTAGCGGATGGTGTGTTCTGCGCTGAACTGCGCAGTGGCCCCGGCAGCCAGCGGCTGCTGCCAGGCCACGGTGCCAGGGTTGCGGTTCCAGGCCAGGTCGGTGGGCTGGGGCTGGTAGCGCGATTCCACCTCGATCTTCTCGTTGCGCGACTGGGGTGCGGCGTGCAGCACCTGCAGCGTGACGGGGGTTTTGTGGCGGTTTTCCACGGTGTAGGCGCGGCGGGTGCGGCGCTCCACGCGCGAGCCGGTGAAGCCTGCGCTGCCGGTCAAATCCTGCACGGGCTCGGCGCGCACGGTCACCAGCTCATCGCGCCCAAAGGCCAGGCTGCTGGTGCCATTGGCGCTGGTGGCCGCGGCAAAGTCGATGCGGCCCGTGCCCACAAAGGCGCCGTCGCGGTACAGGTTGGCATTGCCCACCGGCCACACGCCCGGGGGCGGGGCCAGCTCAGCCACCAGATAGGCGGCTTCTTCCATGGCAGGCACGGTACGCGTGACGAGGGTGGCAGGCGCGGTGTAGCTGCCCAGGGCCAGCGTCACGCGCTGGCCGTTGGAGGGCACGGTGATGCGCTGAGGCACGGCAAATTCGGTGGCAAAGGCCTTGTCGGTGCTGGTCACTTCAAAGCTGGGCAGGGCGTTTTCGGCCAGGTTGCGGCGTGCCAGGGGTGATGCGGGGGCAGGGGCTGCCATGGCCATGGCGGGCACCGGCGCGGCCTTGGGGGTGGGCGGTGCAATGTCCAGCGTCCACGGCCGGGGCAGGCGGCCCTGGGTGGCGCGGCCGGGCTGGCCGGTGGAGAGGGTGAGCTGCACGTTGCTCCAGTCCTCGCCACTGTTTTGCGCCACCAGGGCCTGGCGTTCCAGCAGTACGCTGGGTTTGGCGGCGTCCAGCGTGGCGCGGTAGGTGGGTTGCCAGCCGGTGCCGCGCACCTGGTAAGACAGGCGCAGCTCGGCCTCGCGGTCGGTGGCCAGCGTCACGGTGACGGAGACAACCTGCGCGCGCTGGCTGGAGGTGCGTTCGCGATCTGCGGCCAGGGGCTTCAGCGCCAGCTCCAGTGCCTCTTGCTTGCGCTGCAACTGGTGCGCGCGGGTTTGCGATTCGTGCGCCGACTTGCGCAGCGCGTCGGCGGTGGCGGCGATCTGTGCGGGTGTGGCTGCTTGCAGGCGGCCGCCAGGCGTTTCGGTGCCAGCACCTGCGGTAGCCACGCTCTTCAGGTAGCCGTCCACCAGTTGCAGCGAGGCGGCTTCGGCCTTCACGGCAGCGATCTGGTCTTCCAGCTCGCGGATGCGGCCGTCCAGCGGGCTGGCGCAGGCGGCCACCATGTCGCGGTCTTCGGTGCGCACATTGAATTCGCCCACGCGCACGGCGGCGTCGGCGTTGATCTGCAGGCTTTGCGCATCGAGCGACGCAGGCAGGCAACCCAGCGTGATGCTGCGCGCACCGGCGGGCACCTTGGCCACGCGTTCCACTGTGGCGCTGCCGGGGTACACGGTGACGCGGGCAATCCGCGAAGTCACTGGCGAGGCAGTGTCTTGCGCCAGGGCCGGGCTGGCGGCAGCCACCCAGGCAGCGGCCAGCGCAACGGCGGTGGTGGATGCAAGAGGGCGCAGGGATGGCTTCACGGTGGGGCTCCGGTAGCGCAGCGCAGGGCGTGCGGGGTGTTGGGGTGGGCGAATCCTAGCAGCGTGAGGGGGCGGCGCTGCCCATCTTTACGGCTTGTTTATGTTGGGTTAAGGCGCCCTTCATCCCCCAGGGCTATCGTGAGAAGTCTCATAAAACAAATACAGGGTCGATGATGAAGAAGGTTCTGGGAAGCACGCTGGCGCTGGCGGTGTTGTTGTGGGCGATGACGGTGCCGTGGCAAGACCCGGCCATGAATGTCTGGTGGTGGCGCAACCAAATCCTGCTGCTCACCGGGCTGGGGGCCTGGGCGCTGATGTCGCTCATCATGGTGCTGTCGCTGCGCCCGGTGTGGCTGGAGCGGCCGCTTGGCGGCATGGACAAGATCTACCGCCTGCACAAGTGGGCGGGCATTGGCGCCATCGTGCTGTCGCTGCTGCATTACGGCACGCAGCTGTCCAAAGACCTGCTGATCACGCTGGTGGGCCGCCCGGTGCGGGGGCCGCGCGCGGACTGGTGGCTCAACACCTTCCGCCACCTGGCGGAAGACATGGGCGAGTGGGCGGTATGGTTCCTGGCCGCCATGCTGGTCATCACGCTGTGGCAGCGCTTTCCGTACCACGTCTGGCGCTATCTGCACAAACTGCTGGCTGGGGTGTACCTGGTGCTGGCGTTTCATGCGGTGGTGCTGGTGCCGCCCGCCTGGTGGGCGCAGCCTGCAGGCGCCTTTGTGGCCGTGGCCTCGCTGGTGGGGGTGCTGTGCGCAGTGCGTTCGCTGGCCGGGCGCATTGGCGGCAGCCGCCGCCATGCGGCCCAGGTGGTGGATGTGCAGGTGCACCCCAGTGGCGTGGTCGAGCTGGAATGCCAGGTGCAGGGCGCCTGGAAGCATCGGGCCGGGCAGTTTGTGTTCTTGACGTTGCAGGCGGGCGAGGGGCACCACCCCTTCACGCTGGTCAACGCCGATACCGGCGACGGCCGCCTGCGCTTTGCCATCAAGGCGCTGGGCGACTACACCGCGCGACTGGCGCAGCAGGTGGCCGTGGGCCAGCAGGTGTGGGTGGAAGGGCCGTACGGGCGATTCGACTTCCGCCAGGACCGTGCCCCCGAGCAGGTGTGGGTGGCCGCAGGCATTGGCGCCACGCCGTTTGTGGCCTGGCTGGAATCGCTGGTGGCCAACCCGGCCCAGGCCCCGGTGGTGCAACTGCACTACTGCGTGCGCAACGCCCAAGAGGCCGTGTTTGCCGAGCGCATGCAGCAGCTGTGCGCGCAATTGCCCAGCGTGACGCTGCACATCCACCACAGCGACGTCACCGGGAAGGTGGCCGCCGATGCGCTGCTGGCCAGCGCCGGGCCCCAGGCCAGCGTGTGGTTCTGCGGGCCGCAGGGCTTTGGCCAGGCGCTGCGCGACACCATGCAGCGCCTGGGGCGCAGGCAAGGGCGCTTTCACCAGGAGCTGTTTCAGATGCGCTGAGCGGGGCGCCTTCTTCCGGGGCGCTCCCACAGGGCGCTCTGGCTGTCAGGCGAAGTGGTCAAACGATGCGAAACGGTGCTGCACCGGCTGGCCCTGTGCATCCACCAGCCGCAAGCCCGGTGCAGCTTCCACCTGACCAATGCAGGTCACAGCGGTCTGGCTTTGCGCAGCAGCGGCGGCCACGGCGGCGCGGTGCTGGGGCGGGGCGGTGAACAGCAGTTCGTAGTCGTCACCCCCCGCCAGGGTGCATTGCTGCAGAAGTTTTTGGTCAAATTGGCCTGTAGCGCTTGATGGGTAAGCGCTAGCAGCTATCAATTTGATAGTTTCATCGGTGCGGATGCTGGCGCCTACGCTAGACGCTTTGAGGATGTGCCCAAAGTCGCCCAGCAGGCCGTCGCTCACGTCCATGGCGCTGCTGGCAATGCCGCGCAGCGCCAGGCCCAGCGCCACACGGGGCGTGGGGCGCTCCAGCCGCTGGCAGGCCTGGGCCAATAGCTCGTCAGGTAGTTGGATGTGGCCCAGCAGGGCTTCCAGTGCCAGGCGTGCATCGCCCAGCGTGCCGCTCACGTAGATGTCGTCGCCCGCGCGCGCGCCGCTGCGCAGCAGCGCCTGGCCCGCAGGCACCTCGCCAAACACGGTAATGCAAATGTTCAGGGGCCCCTGCGTGGTGTCACCGCCCACCAGCTCGCAGCCGTGTGCATCGGCCAGCGCCAGCAAGCCTTTGGAAAAGCCAGCCAGCCAGGCTTCATCGACCCGTGGCAGCGCCAGCGCCAGCGTGAAGGCCAGCGGCTTGGCCCCACAGGCGGCCAGGTCCGACAGGTTGACGGCCAGGGCCTTGTGGCCCAGGGCCTCGGGGTCCACATCGGCAAAGAAGTGGCGGCCTTCGACCAGCATGTCGCTGCTGATGGCCAGTTGCATGCCGGGGCGCGGGGCCAGCAAGGCGCAGTCGTCGCCCACGCCCAAGGCGGCGTGGCGAACGGGGCGCGTGAAGTAGCGCGCAATCAGGTCAAATTCACCCATGGCCTGATTGTCGGCGGGTTGAGGTGGCCTGCTCAGACAGGTGCGCCGCGAAAGCGCTGCGCTGCCTGGCGGCTGACCTCGGCCAGCAACTGTTCCTGGCGCTGGCGGTCGCGCAGCCAGCGGGCGTCGTTTTGGCCGGCCTGGGTGTCGGTGCGCAGCAGGTGCAGGGCGTTCGAGGCGCCATGCGCCGCAGCGTGGCCGGCGATCTTGTCCATGGTCATCAGGATGTGCTCGCGCAGCGGCATGTGGTCGCCCGTGGCGGGGTCCACGTACACCGCCTCCATGCCGAAGCGGCAGGCCTGGAAGCGGTTGTAGGTGTAGACGAGGTAGTCGTCTTCCTGCGGCATGAAGGGCTCGTCGGCCAGGAACCAGGCGCCCAGCGACTGCACGTAGCCGGCCAGGGCGGCGGCCCGTTCGATGGTGAGCGGGGTGTCGAACACGCGGATCTCGATGGTGCCGAACTCGGGCTTGGGGCGAATGTCCCAATAGAAGTCCTTCATGCTCTTCACCACCCCGGTGCGGGTCATCTTGTCGAAGTAGGCGGTGAAGTCTTCCCAGGTCAGCGCAAACGGTGCGCGGCCCGACAGCGGGAAGGCAAATACCGAGTTGAGCCGCGCCGAGTCAAAGGCGGTGTCTTGCCCCTGCACGTAGGGGCTGGAGGCCGACAGCGCGATGAAGTGCGGGATGTAGCGGCTCATGCGGTGCAGCATGAGCAGGGCCGCGTTGGCGCTGGGGCAGCCAATGTGCACGTGCTGGCCAAAGATGGTGAACTGCTTGGAGAGGTAGCCATACAGCTCCGACAGCTCGCGGAAGCGCGGCTTGTCATAGATACGGCGCTCATGCCACTGCTGGAAGGGGTGCGTGCCACCGCCCACCACGGCGATGTTGAGCTTGTCGGCGCTTTTGACCAGCGCATCGCGGATGGGGGTGAGCTGGCCCACCACTTCGCTGGCCGAGTGGCAGATGCCGGTGGAGATTTCGATCATGCTGTTCGTCATCTCGGGCACCACGCTGCCGGGCAGCGGGGTTTTCTTCATCAGGCGCAGCATGTCTTCCGCATACGGGGCAAGGTCGTAGTCGTTGGTGTTGACCAGCTGCAACTCCAGCTCGACGCCCAGCGTCAGCGGCTCGGAATGGTGGAAGGCTTCAAGACTCATTCGATTCTCCGTTGCGGCCACCGCGCAGCAGCGGTGCCCAGGGTTTCGAGCTTTCGCCCGCACGGTAGATGGCCACGGTGGCAATCACGGCGCCCAGCACTTCCATCAGCAAGATGGCGGGCAGCGCCACGCTGGCAATCTGGTAGCCGGTGGAGGGCGAAGCCACCACAAACTGCGATGCAATCAGCAGCGCGATGGAGGACATGGGCGTCATCGCGCAGCCCGCCCACAGCGCCTGGCGCCAGCTGGCGCCGCTGCCCACGTTGCCCAGGCCCACGCCAACGGCTTTGGCGATCAGGCGCGCAGCAATCAGAGCCAGCACGGCGCCGGCCACGGGGCCGCTCCAGTCTGCCTGCGCGGCCACGGTGGACACCAGTACAAACATCAGCATGGTCAGCAGCGATGAGGCGTTGCCCAGCTGCCGTGGCCAGGCCCAGGGCCGGGGGTTCAATTGCTTAAGCAAGATGCCCGCCAGCAGCGCTGCCAGCGGCGCCGAGCCGCCCATGTGCGAGGCCACGGTGGAGCCCGCGGCGATGAGCGTGAGCAGCAGCATCGAGGTGTTTTCGCTGGTGGGGCTCATGAAGCGCAGTGCAGTGCGCAGCACCAGCGTGAGCACGGCCGCGACCAGAATGGACACGCCCAGCACCACCACGGCGGGCGAAATCGCATCCAGCAAGGTGGCGCTTTGCCGGTTCATCTGCTCGGACCAGGCGGAGCCCAGCGTCAGCGCGTACAGCGTGGACAACGTGGCCAGCACCACGGCGCGTTCCGTCACCGGCCCGGCGGCCCGGGTGTCGGCCACCACGCGTGTCAGCACGGCGGGCGAAGCGGCCAGCGCCACCAAGGCCAGCGGCCCGGCCACCTGGGTGGGCTGATCCAGCCACAACAGCACCGCATACACGGCAAAGTACGTCAGGGCCGACTCGGCAATGCTTTGCACCAGCACCATGGGGTTGTGGCGGAACCACCGCAGCGAGATACGGCCACCGCATTCAAACAGCACCAGCGCAATGCCCAGCTCCAGCAGGAACAGGCCAATGCCCTGCAAAGGCCACACCGCGCCGCTGAAGCCGGCCAGCCCGGCGGCCGTGCCTACCAGCGAATAGCCCAGCACCTTGGGCAGACCGGTGTGGCGCTGGATGAGGTAGCCCGCCATGGCAGCAACCGCCAGCAGCAGTGACCACTGCACGGTGGGCAGTCCCGCCGATGGCCTGAGCCACTGGGCCCAAAAACTCATAAGTTCATTCATGTGGTGGTGACCTCGGGTGGAAACGGGCCTGCGGCCCGGAGGTGGAACAAAACGCCCGGTGCCTTGGTGCGCCCATTGCAGTGCAAGCGGGGCGCTGCACCTGCGGAGCATGCATGGGCTGGGCGAGCGGTGGTGCATCCAGCGCGGCGGCTGGCGTTTGTGCGACCCCCGGCAAGCCCTGCAGGCTCATGTCCTGCAAAAGGGTTCGGTGACAGGCAGGCTGGGGGCAAAAACTGCACACGGGCCAACGAGCCAACAGGACTCTGGGACGAGTCTGCGACCGAACGCAGGGGGCGCTCAACCACCCGACCGTACCAGATACCCGCCGCGCGGATCAACCGCTCTTTGCATCAGCAAAGGTCAGCGGCGCATTCAAGCAACTCCCTTCAGAGCGTTCACAGAGACGTTTTTTGACGTACCGCCAGACTCTACGGGTTGCAACAGGATGTGTGTGTAGGACAGTTTCGTCTGTCGCCACCGGTGTCCTGGCGGTGTCAAAACGCGCGGGCACGCAGAGAAGACTCTCAGGCAGCCCGTGCGCGTTCAGGTCGGAAAAAGCTCAACGGTGCGCTGCGCAGGCGGGCCCGGATCGCTGCATAAATGCGCGAGCGCTCCACGCCGCTGACGTTGCGGGCGCGCATGGCCAGATTGAATGCCAGGTAGAAGCTCACACCCACGTTGAACGCCCCCAGCAAGGGCAACGTGGCAACTGCCCACCAGAAGCCGGGCTGGTGCAATACATCCAGCCCTAGCGTGGCGCAGGCAGCGGCAATCTGGCCCGCCGACAAGGTGACATGGCGCACATCCAGCCCCAGGCCGAAGAAGGTGGCAATCACGGGTACCAGGCCCAGCATGAACCCCAGTGAAATGTTGGCCGCAAAGCCCGAGATGTTCTCGCGCAGGAAGTGCGCCCAGCGCGCCGCGCGCGCAGTGCCCAGCAGGCGGGTGATGCGTGGGTTGTATTGAATGGCCGAGTCCATGCGCGCCAGCACGAACCAGTTTTCCGTCCACCCGGCAATGATGCTGGAGGCAAACAGCAGCACGCCTGTGAAGGCAGCAAAAAACACCGATGGGCCCAGCAGGTGCAGCGACTCCAGCACATGCAGCGCCTGCTTTTCCGAGATGGGCGGTGTGCCCAGGGTGTGGAGCATGAGCAGTGCAATGCCCAGCACCACAGGCATCACCACCAGCACGTTGCCCAGCACTGCGGCTACCTGCGATCGCACCAGATGGGTGATCTCGTCCACAAACGACTCGATGGCGTCGCCGCAGCCCAGTTCTTTGAGCTTGGCCGCCATGGCCGGGGCGGTCATGGCTGGCTGCTTGGTGGCCACCGTGAAATGCAGCAACTGCACCAGCACAAAGCTCACTGCATAGTTCACACCCGCCCAGAAGCCCGCCCAGAAGGCCGACAGCGCCAGGGCATACAAGCCAAACTTGATCAGCGTGGTGAACGCAATCACCAGCCCGCCGCCCGCTGCCTTGTGGACCATGGAGCGGTATTCGGCTGGCGTGCGGGTGATGTAGTGCTCGCCGGTTTCTGCGCTGCGCTCGGCCACCTTGGCCGCGACCAGCGAGGAGTTGGAGGCGAACAGCGCGCGCAGACTGCGCCGCTCCTGGCCCACCTGCACCAGCGAAGACATCAGCCGGGCGGCCGCCAGGGCGGGCTTGGGCGACAGCAGGCAGTCGAGCAGCAGCCGCACGCGCACGATGCGCTCGCGCAGCTGGCGCAGGCGGAACACCAGCCCGACGGAGATGCCGTTGTCTTCAAAGTGCGTGTACACCGTGGCCGTGGCGGCGCGGCAGGCCTCCAGCCGCTCACGCAGGCGCTGAGCGGCTTCGTTGAGCCGGTCGGGGGTGCGCAAGGCGTGAAGCACTTCCACGCGCAGGCTCTCCACGTCGCGGATCAGCGCATGGAAGGGCTGGGCTTCGCGCGCTTCTTCACTCATGCGAAGGCGCAGTTCCGGGGCAAACCCGGTCGAGAGGATTTGTCCCGCGCAGTAGGTGATGGCGTTGAGCAGCGCGTGGCGCCACAGCGAGATGCCGCTTTCCTCGCCCGGCGGCACCAGCAGGGCGGCCAGGCGGTTGAGCTGTGCTTCGTCCAGCGCGGCCATCCATTGCGCGTCAAATTCATGGGGCACTGCCAGCACGAACAGTTCAGACGCATCGATCGTGTCCGGCGTGCCCGGCAGCCACTTGGTGCGCAGGCGCGCCGCCAGCTCGCTCACAAAAGCGGTGCGTGGCGCAAAGCCGAAGTCGGCCAGCAAGGTGGTGATATCTACCGTGTCCACCAGCTGCGCCCACCAAGCCTGCAGGCGCGCGCGCAGCTCTGGCCGGGCTTCGACCGCATCCAGAAAAAGCTGCAGTCTGGCCGTGGCGCCGGGCACGGAGTCGCGATCGCCGCGCACCCATTCCAGCAAATGGATGAGCCAGAGGTGGCGGTGGGGAAGGTCGGCCTCGGGGTCCAGTTCCGCCAGCAGGCGCGCCAGGTCGGTGGGGCGGCTCAATGCAGTACCCTTCCGTTCAGGGGCTCGCCTGTGGGGCCGTGGTGAATGGCTTCCAGCACAAACAGGGGAACGGGCGTGGCGAAAGGCTCGCCGTCTTCGGCCACGCAGTGGAATGTGCCGTGCATGGTGCCGCTGGCCGTGCGCAGGCGGCACCCGCTGGTGTACTGGAAGGCCTCACCCGGCTTGAGCAGGGGCTGTTGCCCCACCACGCCCAGGCCTTTGACCTCTTCGGTGTGGCCGCGGGCGTCACTGATGATCCAGTGCCGCGAAATCAGCTGGCCGGGGGCGTCGCCCGTGTTGGTGATGGTGATGGTGTAGGCGAAGGCAAACACCTCGCGTTCTGGCTCCGATTCCTCGGGCAGGTATTCGGGCAGAACTTCCACCGCAAACTGGTACTTTGGCATGGGCCGAATGGTAACCGTGCGGGGTGTGAGCGCGTGCCTCTGGGCGGGGCAAAACCCCGCAGCGTTCCAGCTTTGCGACAATCGGGGGATGAGCCGCACCTTCCAAATCGCCCCCTCCATCCTCTCTGCCGACTTTGCCCGCTTGGGCGAAGAAGTGCGCAATGTCATTGCCGCTGGCGCCGACTGGATCCACTTCGACGTGATGGACAACCATTACGTGCCCAACCTCACTTTCGGCCCCATGGTGTGCCAGGCCCTCAAGCCCCACGCCAAAACGCCAGCGGGTGTGGCCGTGCCGATTGATGTGCACCTGATGATCCAGCCGGTGGACGCGCTGGCCGCCGCGTTTGCCGACGCTGGCGCGGACTACATCAGCTTCCACCCCGATGCCTCGGGCCACGTGCACCGCAGCATCCAGGCCATCCGCTCCAAGGGCGTGAAGCCCGGTCTGGTGTTCAACCCTGCCGAGCCGCTGGATGTGCTGGACTGGGTGATTGACGACATCGACCTCATCCTCATCATGAGCGTGAACCCCGGCTTTGGTGGCCAGAGCTTCATCGACTCGGCCCTGCGCAAGATCGAAGCCGTGCGCAAGCGCATCGACGCTTCGGGCAAGGACATCCGCCTGGAAGTGGATGGCGGCATCAAGGCCGACAACATTCGCCGCGTGGCCGATGCCGGTGCTGACACCTTTGTGGCGGGTAGCGCGATTTTCGGCAAGCCGGACTACAAGTCGGTGATCGACGCCATGCGCGTTCAGCTGGCCTGACGCACCCAAACGAGCTGCGGGGGGCTGTAGTAGCCCCCGCTTTCGCTCGGGCGCCGAGCCTGCCCTCGCCGTGCCAGAGTTCAGCGCGGCTCGTAGGTGGTGGTGACGGATTCGCGCAGCAACCCGCCGCCTGCGACGGAGCCACTGGCGGTGGACTCCAGCCGACGCACACATTCCGCCTGGTCGGCGGCCTCCTGAAAAACCTTGCAGCGCTCACGGGCGTTGGCCTCAGCGGCGGTGCCGGGGCTGCTCAACTGGCCTCTGGCCGCCGCATCGCGTGCGGCGCTGGCTTCGCGCAGGCAGGTGGCCTGGGAGTCCTGTGTGTTTTGGGTCATGCAGGCGCGCCGTTCTTCTTCGTAGCGGGCGCGGGCGTCATTCGCGGGCTGGGCCAGGGCGGTGGCGCAGGCCAAGGCGGCTGCCATGGTGCAGGTTGATGTCAAAAATGCTGTGCGTTTCATGGATATTCCTTGCGATAAGCCAGGGAAATGAAGGCAAAGCATAAAAGCCTGAGCGGCCGGGCATTGTCAGACGAGGCCTGCCCTGGGCGTACGCGGCGGGGCGCCGTGGCGTGCTGGCGCTGGTCTATATTCAGGCGCTTTCATCGCTGTGCTGGCGCCTTTCCGCCCCTTCTTCCTGTGAACCTGAATACCCTGAACCCCAGCGGCGTAGACGCCGTCATCGTCGATCTGGATGGCACCATGGTGGACACCATGGGTGACTTCAACGAAGCATTGAACCGCATGTTGCGCGATCTGAGCCTGCCTGCCATTGCCGCCGATCAGGTCGAGAGCATGGTGGGCAAGGGCTCGGAGCATTTGCTGCGTTCAGTGCTAAAACACGTTCTAGCGCCCGTGGATCAAGCGCAAGCAGCTATCAAAATTGAAGCTTTGTTTCCGCAGGCCTGGGCCCGCTACCAGCACCACTACCTGGAAATCAACGGCAGCCATTCGGCCGTGTACCCCGGCGTGGTGCAGGGGCTGCAAGCCTTGCAGGGGGCGGGCCTGCCGCTGGCTTGCCTGACCAACAAGCCGCTGGCGTTCGCTCAGCCACTGCTCCAGGCCAAAGGCCTGGATGGTTTTTTTGCACGCGTGTTTGGCGGCGACAGCTTTGAGCGCAAAAAGCCCGACCCGCTGCCCCTGGTCAAGACCTGCGAAGCGCTGGGCACCTCCGCCGCGCGCACGCTGATGCTGGGCGACTCCAGCAATGACGCGCAGGCAGCACGCGCCGCCGGTTGCCCGGTGGTGCTGGTGACCTATGGCTACAACCACGGCCAGCCGGTGCGCCATGTGGACGCCGACGGGTACGTCGATTCGCTGGAACAAGTGGGGCAGTGGCTGGCCCGCCGGTGACGCGCAGGCCGTGTCTGCTCCGCGTCAGGCAGGCTTGCCCAGCAAGGCGTCTTTCAGCTTGAAGTCGGCGGGCAGGTTGCCCAGCCAGATGCCCAAGAGGGCATTGAAAAACTCAGGCTCTTTGAAGGGCTCGCCCTGGACTTTGCCCTTCACGGTGATGACAGTGCCGGTGCCAGGAATCCAGTCGATCATGAACTGATCGCCCGCCTGCAGCTTTTTGTGGTCTGAAAAGATCTGGCTCATGCGCAGCACGCCCGGCACGATGCGCGAGAACGCGGCGCGGTCCATGTTGTCTTCCATGCCCCTGGAAAACAGCTTGCCCAGTTCTGTCGAGTCAATTTCACGCAGCATGGTGATGCTCAGGCGCTTGGGGCCGCGCTGGCTGGCTACTTCTTGTGGGGTGGAGGCTTTTTTCTCCAGGTACAGGCCGGCGGTGTACACCTTGAACACCGCCTTGTAGCGCACACCGGCTCCGTTGAGCTGCACGGTGCTATCCCCCAGCGCTTGGGTGGGTTCGTACTTCACGTCGGCCACGGTCACTGCCTGGCTCCAGGCACTGCCTGCCAGGATGAAGGCGCACACGCCCAGAGCCCATCGCTTCAAGATCGTCATCTACAGCTCCCAAAAAAAGAACGGTCGTTCGTTTCAAATTGTTGCTTCACCCCCAGGCCTGTGCAACAGGGTTTTCGATGGGGTAGGCGTTGGTTTTGTTGTGATGGGGTCATCCGCAGGCAAATTCCCCGGGAGCCTTTGCTACACTTTGGCCCATGTTCATTCATCACGTGTTCATCACAGGTTGCAGCGACCGGGGAGCCTGGCCCTGGCGTCAGCCTGCCGCTTTGAACGCCTGATGGCACCTGGGCCTGAGCCCGGCGTGCACCCGTGGCCTCTGCCCCATTCAGGCGGCAAGGCCGATTGAATGGACCGCAGCGCCCCCGTTTCACTACCCAGGGGATGCGCGCTGCGACAGCTGGGAGCTCTCCCCGTGATCACAGAACTTGAATTCAAAAGCCTGGCCAGCGAAGGCTATAACCGTATTCCGCTCATGGTTGAGGCCTTTGCGGACCTGGAAACCCCGCTCTCGCTGTACCTGAAGCTGGCGCACACCAAGGACGGCGGCAAGCACAGCTTTCTGCTGGAATCCGTGGTGGGCGGCGAGCGCTTTGGGCGCTACAGCTTCATCGGTCTGCCTGCCCGCACCCTGCTGCGCGCCAGTGGCTTCGGGGCCGAGGCGCGCACCGAAGTCGTGACCGACGGCCAGGTGGTGGAAACCGCTGCGGGCAATCCGCTGGACTTCATCGCGGAGTACCAAAAGCGTTTCAAGGTGGCTTTGCGCCCCGGCCTGCCGCGTTTTTGCGGCGGCCTGGCGGGCTACTTCGGGTATGACGCGGTGCGCTACATCGAGAAGAAACTCGAAGCCACCTGCCCGCCCGACCCCCTGGGCTGCCCCGACATCCTGCTGCTGCAGTGCGAGGAGCTGGCCGTCATCGACAACCTGTCGGGCAAGCTTTACCTCATCGTCTACGCTGACCCCGCCCAGCCCGAGGCCTACACCCGGGCCAAGAAGCGTTTGCGCGACTTGAAGGAGCAGCTCAAGTACTCGGTGAGCGCCCCGGTGGTGAAGGCCACCGAAAGCCACCCCGCCCAGCGCGACTTTGCCAAGGCCGATTACCTGGCCGCTGTGGAGCGGGCCAAGGAGCTGATCGCGGCCGGTGACTTCATGCAGGTGCAGGTCGGCCAGCGCATTCACAAGCGCTACACCGAGTCGCCCTTGTCGCTGTACCGTGCGCTGCGTTCGCTGAACCCATCGCCCTACATGTATTTCTACGACTTTGGCGACTTCCATGTGGTGGGCGCCAGCCCCGAGATCCTGGTGCGCCAGGAAAAGACGGAAGACGGCACCAAGGTCACCATTCGCCCCCTGGCGGGCACCCGCCCACGCGGCGCCACCCCAGAGAAGGACAAGGCGGCCGAGGTCGAACTCATCAACGATCCCAAGGAACGTGCCGAGCATGTGATGCTGATTGACCTGGCGCGCAATGACATTGGCCGCATCGCCAAAACCGGCAGCGTGAAGGTGACGGAAGCCTTTGTGGTGGAGCGCTACAGCCATGTGATGCACATCGTGAGCAACGTGGAAGGCATCCTGCATGACGGCATGACCAGCATGGATGTGCTCAAGGCCACCTTCCCCGCAGGCACGCTGACCGGTGCGCCCAAGGTGCATGCCATGGAACTCATCGACCAGCTCGAACCCACCAAGCGTGGCCTGTACGGCGGCGCTTGCGGGTATCTCAGCTATGCGGGCGACATGGACGTGGCCATTGCCATCCGCACCGGCATCATCAAGAACGGCACCCTGTATGTGCAGGCGGCCGCTGGCGTGGTGGCAGATTCTGTGCCTGAGCTGGAATGGAAAGAAACCGAACACAAGGCCCGCGCACTGTTGCGCGCGGCCGAGCTGGTGGAGGAGGGCCTCGAATGACCCGCGCAATCGACAAAGTCAAACCCTGCAGCACGATGCTGGAGGTGCGCCGCGAAGTAAACGCGCTGGACGACGTGCTGGTGCCCCTGCTGGTGGAACGCGTGGGCTACATGACCCAGGCCGCCCGCATCAAGCAAGACCCTGCCCAGGTGCGCGACGAAGCCCGCATCCAGGCCATTGTGGACCGTGTGCGCGAGCAGACCCTGGCTGAAGGCGGCGACGCCGATGTGATGGAAGCCATCTACCGCAGCCTCATGGAAGCCTGCATTGCTTATGAACACCGCGAGTTCGCCCGCCTGCGCGAGCCCGCCACTGCCGGGAGCGCCGCATGAAACTCTTGATGGTTGATAACTACGACAGCTTCACCTACAACATCGTCCAGTACTTTGGTGAACTGGGCGCAGAGGTGGAAGTGTTCCGCAACGACGAGATCACCGTGGCCGAGATTGAAGCGCGCCTCAATGCTGGCAAGCTGGATCGCCTGGTCATCTCGCCCGGCCCCTGCTCACCGGCCGAGGCTGGCATCTCGGTGGCTGCGATCAAGCACTTTGCGGGCAAGCTGCCCATCCTGGGTGTGTGCTTGGGCCACCAGAGCATTGGCGCAGCGTTTGGCGGCAACATCATCCGCGCGCAAGAGCTGATGCATGGCAAAACCAGCGTCATCACCACCACGCAAAAGGGCGTGTTTGCCGGGTTGCCTGAAAAGTTCACGGTCAACCGCTACCACTCGCTGGCCATCGAGCGCGCCACCTGCCCCGAGGTACTGGAAGTAACGGCCTGGACGGAGGACGGCGAAATCATGGGCGTGCGCCATAAGACGCTGCCGATTGAAGGCGTGCAGTTCCACCCCGAAAGCATCTTGACCGAGCACGGCCACGCCATGCTCAAGAACTTTTTGGAGCAGCGGGCCTGAGTGCCGCTACCGTTTCGGTCACCACCCCACACCCAGTAGGTACCCCATGCCCATCACCCCCCAGGAAGCGCTGCAGCGCACGATTGAACACCGCGAAATCTTCCACGACGAGATGCTGCACCTGATGCGGCTCATCATGAACGGCGAGCTCTCGCCCGTGATGACCGCCGCCATCATCACCGGCCTGCGCGTGAAGAAGGAAACCATTGGCGAGATCACCGCCGCCGCGCAGGTCATGCGCGAGTTCAGCACCAAGGTGCACGTTCAGGACACGACCCACATGGTGGACATCGTGGGCACGGGTGGTGACGGTGCCAACACCTTCAACATCTCCACCTGCTCCATGTTTGTGGCAGCGGCGGCGGGCGCCAAGGTCAGCAAGCACGGTGGGCGCAGTGTTTCCAGCAAGAGCGGCAGCGCGGATGTGATGGACGCTCTGGGCATCCACATCAACCTGCAGCCAGAGCAGATCGCCCAGTGCATTGCCGACGTGGGCATTGGCTTCATGTTTGCGCCCAACCACCACCCCGCCATGAAAAACGTGGCGCCGGTGCGCAAGGAGCTGGGCGTGCGCACGCTGTTCAACATCCTGGGGCCGCTGACCAACCCGGCAGGCGCGCCCAACATCTTGATGGGTGTGTTCCACCCCGACCTCGTCGGTATCCAGGTGCGCGCGCTGCAGCGCCTGGGCGCCGAACACGCGCTGGTTGTGTACGGCCGCGACGGCATGGACGAAGTGAGCCTGGGCGCCGCTACGCTGGTGGGCGAGCTGAAGAATGGCCAGATCACCGAATACGAAATCCACCCCGAAGACTTTGGCCTGCCCATGGTGAGCAACCGGGCGCTGAAAGTGGAAACGCCCGAGCAGTCGCGCCAGATGCTGCTGGATGTGCTCAGTGGTGCGACCGGCGCCGCGCACGACATCGTTTGTCTGAACGCAGGGGCGGCGCTGTATGCGGCCAATGTGGCGGCGTCCATCCAGGACGGCATCGCCAAGGCACGAGCAGCCATCGCCAGCGGCGCCGCCAAGGCCAAGCTGGAGGCACTGGTGGTGCGCACCCACGCGCTGGCGGCCTGAGGCAGCCATGTGGAGCGACCCTGGACTGTGGATCGCCCTGGGCGTATCAGCGCTGTTCATCGTGGTGGGCGTGGTGATGCACCGCGTGTTCACCAACATACTGAAACAGGGCTCTGAGGAGCCCGACAAGAAGGCTGCAAACCATGAGTGACATCCTCAACAAAATCGTCGCCGTCAAGCACGAAGAAGTGGCCGCCGCCAAAAAGCGCCTGCCGCTGCCCGCCATGCGCGCCGATGCCGAGAGCCGTGTGCTCACCCGCGACTTTGAAGGCGCGCTGCGCGCCAAGATCGCCAAGGGTCAGGCGGCGGTGATTGCCGAGGTCAAGAAGGCCAGCCCCAGCAAGGGCGTGCTGCGCGCCAACTTCGAGCCTGCCGACATTGCCCAGAGCTACATGGAAGGCGACGGCAAGGTGAGCGCGGCTTGCCTGTCGGTGCTGACCGATCGGCAGTTTTTCCAGGGCCAGCCCGACTACCTGAAGCAGGCCCGGGCCAGCACATTGCTGCCCGTGCTGCGCAAGGATTTCATGGTGGATGCGTACCAGATCTATGAGTCGCGAGCCATGGGGGCCGATGCCATTCTGCTGATCGCCGCGTGTCTGGATGACGCGCAGATGGCTGACTTTGAAGCCATCGCCCGCAGCCTGGACATGGCGGTGCTGGTAGAAGTGCACGACCGCCCCGAGCTGGAGCGCGCGCTCAAGCTCAAGACTCCGCTGGTGGGCATCAACAACCGCAACCTGCGGACGTTCGAGGTCACGCTCGATACGACCCTGGGCATGCTGAAGGACGTGCCCGCCGATCGCCTGCTGGTGACCGAATCCGGCATCCTCAAGCCCGCCGATGTGAAGACCATGCGCGACGCGGGTGTGCACGCCTTTCTGGTGGGTGAGGCCTTCATGCGGGCCGACGACCCAGGGCTGGCGCTCGCCAAACTGTTCGCCTGAAGGTCGCGCGCACGGGGCGCAATCGCTACGCCTTCCCGCGTACGCGCGAAGCAGGATGCCGTTCCGCACGGTGTCCTGTTACGAGCCCTTCTCATCCCACTGCAGGCCACTAAATTCAGGCTTGCATTCCTGCGGCCGGGCCGCCGTGCAACACACTGCCATTCACATCCAGCACAGTGACCTGGATCGGGATGCCTTGCCCCACGCTCTGCGTTACGGTGCAATAGGCCTCAAAACTGCTGAGCACCCGGTCCAGGTGCTCCAGCTGGCCACTGGGTACGCCCAATTGCAGCGTGGCCTGCATGCCCAGCACGCGCAGTCGGTTCTCTGCATTGCGGCCTACATCGGCCGTCACTGTGCAATGCAGGGGGTCGGGGCTTTGCTTGAACTTGCGCAGCGCAAACAGCAGCGAATCGCTCAGGCAGTTGCCTACCGCTGCGCACAGCAGCTGCATGGGCGAGGGGCCCGCCGACTGGCCCAACGGTGGGGGCTCATCGCCCAGCAGGCTGGGTACAGGGGCGCCGAAGTCGATCTGGAACTGGTAGTCGCGCTGCTGGGTCAGCGTCACAGTGATAGGGCCGTTGCTCATGAAGACTCCTTGAAGTGGGTAGAACGCATCACAGCGCGTTCAGCGGGATCTTGAGGTAGCTGACGCCATTGGCCTCGGGCGGTGGCAGTTCGCCCGCGCGGATGTTGACCTGCACCGAGGGCAGGATCAGCACCGGCATGGCCAGGCCTGCATCGCGCTTCGTGCGCATGGCCACGAACTCTGCTTCGCTCACGCCATCGTGCACATGGATGTTGCGCGCGCGCTGGTCCGCCACGGTGCATTCCCATTGGGCTTCTCGCCCTTCGGGTGGGTAGTCGTGGCACATGAACAGACGTGTCTCGGGTGGCAGGCTCAGCAACTTGCGAACCGACTGGTACAGCGTGTGGGCGTTGCCGCCGGGGAAATCGCAGCGCGCAGTGCCTACATCGGGCATGAAGAGCGTATCGCCCACGAACACCGCATCACCCACCTGGTAGGCCATGCAGGCAGGGGTGTGGCCAGGCACCGACAGCGCCTGCGCTTGCAGGGTGCCAATCGCAAAGGTGTCGCCGTCTTCAAACAGGTGGTCGAACTGGCTGCCGTTGGTAGCGAATTCAGGCTCCAGATGGAAGATGCCCTTGAACACGTTCTGCACCTGGGTGATCTTGCCGCCGATGGCAATCTTGCCGCCCAGGTGCTTGCGCAGATAGGGCGCCGCCGAGAGGTGGTCGGCATGGGCATGGGTTTCCAGAATCCAGTCCACCGTCAGGTTCTGCTCGCGCACGAAAGCGATCAGCTGGTTGGCTGAATCCGTGCGGGTGCGGCCGGACTTGGGGTCGTAGTCCAGTACCGAATCCACCAGCGCGCAATGGCCGCCAGGCGCATCGAACACCACATAGGACACGGTCCAGGTGGCCGGGTCAAAGAAGGCTTTCACTTGGGCTTGCATGGCAGCTCCCTACGTTTTAGAAAAAAACAGAATGTGTTTGAATAATATATCAAATCATATACAATTTCCAGCCATGCGAACGCAACGACGCTGTCTTGGACATTCGGGCAGTGATCGCGGAACTGTTCAAGCCATTTTGTGAAATCAAGGAGTACAGAGACATGACGATTGACTGGAACCACTTCACCCCCTGGATGTCGCTGGCCGGCGGCATCGTGCTGGGTTTGGCCTCGGCCCTGTTCATCCTGTTCAACGGGCGGGTGCTGGGCATCAGCGGCATTGTGGGCGGGCTGCTGCGGCCCAAGACGCGCGACATCGTCTGGCGCCTGTCTTTCCTGCTGGGCATGCTGGTGGCGCCCAGCCTGTATGTGGCCTTCATCGGCCCGATGGTCGCAACCATTGACGCCAGCTGGGCCATGGTGATCGTTGCGGGCTTGCTGGTGGGCATTGGCACCCGCTACGGCTCGGGCTGTACCAGCGGCCATGGCGTGTGCGGCCTCTCGCGCATGTCGCCCCGCTCGCTGGTGGCCACGCTGTCGTTCATGGCGGCGGGTTTCATCACTGTCTTTTTGCTGCGCCACGCCTTCGCGTAAGCCGCCCGTTTTCAAGCTGAGGAGTACACCATGGCACACCGTTTGATGGAATTTGTTGTTGGCCTGTTGTTTGGCATCGGCCTCATCGTGGCTGGCATGACCGATCCGGCCAAAGTCCAGGGCTTTCTGGATCTGGCCGGGAATTGGGACCCGTCGCTCGCTTTTGTGATGGGCGGGGCCATCCTGGTCGGCATTGGCGCCTTTTTTGTGGCCCGCAAGCGCACTACCGCATTCTTGGGTGGCGCCATGCAGTTGCCCACGGCGCGCCACATCGACAAGCGCCTGGTCATTGGCAGCCTGATGTTTGGCGCAGGCTGGGGTGTGGCCGGTTTCTGCCCTGGGCCAGCCATCGTGTCGGCGGGCGCTGGCCAGCCCAAGGCCATTGTGTTCGTCATTGCGATGGTGGCTGGCATGGCCATTTTTGAATGGCTGGAATCGCGCCGCTCCACGAAAGCCTGAACTTGATGCACCGCGTTGAGCTGTAACGGCAAGGAAGGCCCGCCATGAACCCCATTCCCGATTGGCTGCGCAACTACCGGGCCTCCTGGCTGGCCGGGGATGCGGTGGCGGGCCTGATCGTCACGGTGATGCTGATACCGCAAAGCCTGGCCTATGCGCTGCTGGCGGGGCTTCCGGCTGAGGTGGGGTTGTACGCCAGCCTGCTGCCCATCGTGGCTTATGCGCTGCTGGGCTCCAGCATGACGCTGGCTGTGGGGCCAGTGGCCGTGGCTTCGCTGATGACAGCGAGCGCCTTGCAGCCGCTGGCTGCGGCAGGCTCGGTTCAGTATGTGCAGCTGGCCGTGTTGTTGTCGCTGCTCTCCGGGGTGATGTTGCTGGCGTTTGGCCTGTTGCGCCTGGGTTTTCTGGCGCATTTCTTGAGCCACCCGGTCATCAGCGGCTTCATTACCGGCTCTGCGGTACTGATTGCCGTGGCCCAGCTCAAGCACTTGCTGGGCGTGAAGGTGCAGGGCGACAACGTGTTCCAGACTCTCTCCAGCCTGGCCCACGCCTTGCCCCAAACCAAGCCCGCCGTGCTGGCGTTGGGGGGCGCCAGCGTGCTGTTCCTGTGGTTCGCCCGCAAATATTTGGCCAAGTTGCTGGTGCGTACAGGTTTGCCCGCCAAAGCGGCCGACATGGCTGCCAAGCTGGCGCCAATGCTCGTGGTGATTGTCTCCACGGCCGTCGTCAGCTTGTGTGGGCTGGACCGAAGCCACGGCGTGCCCGTGGTGGGTACCGTGCCGCAGGGCTTGCCCGCGCTGGGTCTGCCCGCCTGGGATTGGGGCTCTGTGCAGGCGCTGTGGTTGCCTGCGCTGCTGATTTCACTGGTGGGCTTTGTCGAGAGCGTGTCGGTGGCCCAGTCGCTGGCGCTCAAGCGGCAGCAACGCATTGAACCCAACCGCGAACTGCTGGGCTTGGGCGCTGCCAACCTGGCCAGCGCCGTGTCGGGGGGCTTTCCGGTCACCGGTGGGTTTGCCCGCTCGGTCGTCAATTTTGCTGCCGGTGCCAACACACCGCTGGCAGGCGTCATCTCCGCCGCGCTGATGGCGCTGGTGGTGGCTTTCTTCACCGGCTGGTTCCATGCGCTGCCCCAGGCCGTGCTGGCGGCCACCATCATCGTGGCCGTGACTGGTCTCATCGATTGGGGCACGCTGCGCGAGGCCTGGCACTACGACAAGGCCGATGCGCTGTCGCTGATCGCCACCGCGTTGGGTGTGATGGCGCTGGGTGTGGAGGCAGGCATCCTGCTAGGGGTGGCGTTGTCGCTGGGCACCCTGGTGTGGCGCAGCAGCCACCCGCACATGGCCGTGGTGGGCCGGGTGCCGGGTACCGAGCACTTCCGCAACGTAGACCGGCACCAGGTCGTCACCGAGCCCGGCTTGGTGGCGGTGCGGGTGGACGAAAGCCTGTATTTCGCCAACGCCAGCGTGCTGCAAGACCGTATCGAGGCGCTGGTACACGCCAACCCCGCCGCGCGCCATGTGCTGCTGGTGTGCTCCGCCGTCAACCAGATCGACGCCACTGCCTTGGGGGTGCTGGGCGATCTGGAGCGCAGCCTGCGCGAGCGCGGCATTCGCTTTTTGCTGGCCGAGGTCAAGGGCCCGGTGATGGACCGGCTGCAAGATACTGACTTCGGTCGGCGCATGCAGGGTCAGGTGTTCCTGAGCACGCACGAGGCTTTTGCCGATGTGGCGCAGAGACACCAAGCGGGCTGAATTTTTAGATGAAATAAGGCTCTGGCGCTTGATGGGTAAGCGCGAGAAGCTATCAAAATGATAGCTTTTGATGACTATCAGTTGTACTGGAGAGCCGCAGCAGGCGTGAGGGTCGTTTCGGCCGATACTCTAGCCCCGCGCACATTCCCGCTGCTTTGCCATGACCGACTTGCTTGCCCCTGCCAACGAAGCCCCCACTCAGCTCACCTCTGCCAACCCTGCCGATTGGCCTGTGTCCCTTGGCTGGCAGCCGTTGGTGGATGAGTTTTTTGGTGGACCGGTGGGGCAAAAGCTGCTGGCTTTCTTGCAAAGCCGCATGGATGCAGGCGCCAGCATCTTCCCACCCCGCCCGCTGCGCGCCTTGGAGCTGACGCCGCCCGATGCCGTGCGCGTGGTCATCCTGGGGCAAGACCCCTATCACGGGCGTGGGCAGGCCGAAGGGCTGGCCTTTTCGGTAGCGCCCGGCGTGCGCCTGCCGCCCTCGCTACAAAACATCTTCAAGGAAATGCAGCGCGATCTGGGCGTGCCGTTTCCGCCCTTTCCCAATCCTGGTGGCAGCCTGGTGAAGTGGGCGCAAAACGGGGTGCTGCTGCTCAACACCTGCCTCACCGTGGAAGAGGGTCAAGCCGCCAGCCACGCCGGCAAGGGCTGGGAGCTGCTGACCGATGCCGTCATCCGCCATGTGGCTGAAGGTGATCGCCCGGTGGTTTTCATGCTGTGGGGCTCGCACGCACAGTCCAAACGCGCCTTCATCCCGCAGGGCCGGGGGCACCTCGTGCTCACATCCAACCACCCCTCGCCTCTGTCGGCCTTGCGGCCACCCGTGCCCTTCATTGGCAATGGCCATTTCGGCCATGCGCGCGCGTTCCGGGAGCGGAACCAGGGCTGAGGCGCTGCCCCACACCTTCACCGCGCTGGAGGGGGGCTTATTCCTCGGCCTTGGGTGCCAAGGGCGCCGCAGGCGACTCGCAGCCCGCAGCCTGCCCCAGCCCCTTGAGGTAGCTGCGCCGGATGGTGCCCGCTGTGATGGAGGCTTCCACCTCGCGGCTGTACTTCTCGGCGCCCGTCAGTTTGCGCACCCAGCTGCGCATGGGCACAACGTCTTCTGCTGCGCCTCTCACGGCGCCGATGGCTCCCTTCTTCGCTGCACCTGTACCCCGCTCAATCAGACTGGGGTTGGTTGAGGTGGAAGGGGTGTCCAGATCGGCCCCCAGCACCGCATCCAGTGACCGCACCTGCTCTGCCAGCGCTTGGCAGCTGCGGTCGGTCGGCAGGGCGTAAGGGGCTTGGCGGGCTGCCGCCAGCTGCGGCGGAATGTTTGCCTTCACCAGATTCAGGTCTGACAGCGGAGACGTGATGGCACGGCCCACCTCCGATGCTGTATCGGAAGACTGTGGCGCGGCATGCGCTGTGCCTGCGGCTGCCTTGGTGTTCTTGTCAGTCGGGTTGGCGGCGCAGCCCCCGAGCAGCAGAACACAGGAAAGCGCCACGGGGTGGAGGGAGAGGGTTTTTCTCATGAGGGAAGGTCTTGCAACGTGTGCCAGCTCAAATGTGTGCTGGTCAGTCGCGGCGAGTGTAGGCCCGGTGTGTTGTGCCTTGCCCCTCTTGATGACATCCAATCCTAAACAGGTGTGACGATTTGCTCGGCGTGGCGGTGCCAGGTCGTTGGATCAGTTGGCGGCCTTGGCGCGCTCCAGCAGCATCGCATCCCCATAGCTGAAAAAGCGGTAGCGCTGGGCAATGGCGTGGCGGTACAGGCCCATGATGTGGGCGTAGCCTGCAAAGGCGCTCACCAGCATCATCAGGGTGCTTTTGGGCAGGTGGAAGTTGGTGATCAGCACGTCCACCACCTTGAAGCTGAACCCTGGGGTGATGAAGATGTTGGTGTCACCCGTGGTCTTGCCGCTTTGGGCCCACGATTCCAGCGTGCGCACGGTGGTGGTGCCCACAGCTACCACGCGGCCACCGCGCTGGCGGCAGCGCTCCAGGGCAGCCAGGGTGGCCAGGGGCACTTCGTACCACTCGCTGTGCATCTGGTGTTCGGCCAGGTTCTCCGTTTTGACCGGTTGGAAGGTGCCTGCGCCCACGTGCAGGGTGACGCTGGCGCGCTCGATGCCGCGCGACTGCAGCTCGGCCAGCACGCCTTCGTCAAAGTGCAGCGCGGCGGTGGGGGCAGCAACGGCGCCGGGGTTGCGGGCAAACACGGTTTGGTAGCGCTGGCTGTCTTCCGCCTCGTCAGGGTCGTGGTCGGTGTTTTGCTGGCGTTCGATGTAGGGCGGCAGCGGCAGGTGGCCGTGGCGGTCCATCAACTCCCACGGCGTCTCGCCTGCGGGGCCTTGCAAGGCAAAGCGGAACAGCGGGCCGTCTTCGGTGGGCCAGCGGCCCAGCAGCCTGGCATCAAAGCCGCCCGCGTGGCGGCCGCCGGCCATGTGCACGGTGCTGCCGGGCAGGGGCTTTTTGCTGACCTTCATGTGGGCTACCACTTCATTCCCTGCGCTTCCAGCTTCGGCGGGCAGGACGCGCTCGATCAGCAACTCCAGCTTGCCGCCACTGGCCTTCTCGCCAAAGATGCGGGCCTTGACGACGCGGGTGTCGTTGAAGACGAGCAGATCGCCTTCGCGCAGCAGGCCGGGCAGTTCACGGAAGATACGGTCTGCGGGCGCCATGGCGCGGCCGTCGAGCAGGCGCGATGCGCTGCGCTCGGGGGCGGGGTGCTGTGCGATGAGTTCGGGAGGCAGCGAGAAGTCGAAGTCGCTGAGGGTGTAGGCGTGTGGTGCCAGGGGTGCGCCAGGGGCGGAGAGCGAAAGATCGGTCATGAGCTTGAGGGCCGAACGGGCCCGTGCCAAGTGAAAAAGGGCGCTATTGTCCCACGCCCCGATGCGCTCGGTGGGGCGGTTCAGCGGGCCACAGTGATCACCTGCGGCACGGGCACCTGGGCGTGCAGGCGGTGGATGTCTGCGGCCTGGGCCAGCGCGGTGCCGGGCGACAGCAAGGCGGCTGCCCCGGCAGCCACGCCCCAGCGCAGGGCCTCGGGCGGTGTGTCGCCATGTTCCAGCGCCCAGACCAAGGCAGCCAAAAAGCAATCGCCCGCCCCCGTGGTGCCGGTGGTGGCTGGCACCTCAAGCGCTGGTGCGTGCCATACGCCGTCGGGTTGGGCCAGCACGGCGCCTTGCTCACCCATGGAAACGGCCACCGTGCTGGCAGCGCCTTGCTGCACCAGGGTGAACGCGGCGTCACCGCATTCCTGCACGGTGTTCAGCGGCTGTTGCAGCAAGTCGCGCAACTCGCGCAGGCTGGGCTTGACGAGCGCCACTCCCACTTCCAGCGCTGCCGCCAGCGCGGCGCCCGAGGTGTCGAGCGCAAGAGGTACTCCTTGCTGTTGGGCTGCGTGGGCCAGTTGCGCATAAAAGTCGTGCGGCATTCCGGGCGGCAGGCTGCCGCTGGCGATGATCCACCGGGCGGGTTGCGAACCCGGCTCTGCGGTTGGCAGCAGGGCCTCTAGCAGGGCTTGGGATTGTGTGGAGTCCACCGTGGGGCCTGGCAGCACGAAACGAAACTCCTGGCCAGTGCGGGTCTCCAGCACCGACATGTTTTCACGGGTATCGCCAGCGATGGGGTGCATCTGGCATACCACCCCTTCTTGCTGCAGCAGCGCTTGCAGTTGCGCGCCTGCAGGGCCGCCCACCAGGGCCCGTGCCTCTACCGCAGCGCCCAGGCGGTGCAGCACCCGGGCCACATTGATGCCGCCCCCGCCGGGGTAGCGCTGCACCGTGCCGCACCGCAGCTTGTGGGTGGGTAGCACCTGCTCGGTGCTGGTGGCAATGTCCAGTGCGGGGTTGGGGGTGAGTGTCAGAAAAGAGGTCATATCGCGGCGCGTGGGTGGCGTCAGGTGACTGGCCTTCGGTGGTGCAGCGGCGTGCCGAAGGCGCTGGGGTAGGGGCTGCCCGTGGGGGTTACCAGGGGCGCTCTGGCAGGCCCGACCACAACTCGTTGAGGTCTGGAAACCGCCATTTGTCAGGGTCTTCGCGGGCGACGATTTTTTCGTTGCAGCCCGGTTCGGCCAGGTTCACCACTTCAGGGGGGATGCGCAGGTCTGACTTGGTGGAGAAGAACACCTTCACGCGCGGCGAGGTGAGGGACTTTTCGCCTTGCTCTGTCACCACGCCAATGCGGCCGGACGACAGCCGCACGAGCGAGCCCACGGGGTAGATGCCGATGCTCTTGACGAAGGCCTGGAACAGGCGCGGGTCGAAGTGCCCCTTCGTCCACTCGGCCATGCGGCGAATGGATTCGGAAGGATCCCAGCCGCGCTTGTAAGGGCGGTCCGATGTGATGGCGTCGTACACGTCGCAGATGGCCGTCATGCGCGCGATCAGCGAGATTTGCTCCCCCTGCAGCTTGTCGGGGTAGCCTGTGCCGTCCATTTTTTCGTGGTGGTGCAGGCAGGCGTCGAGCACCGAGTCTTCGACATTGCCGCCTTCCTTGAGCAGGTTGTAGCCCTCGACCGGGTGGCTCTTGACCACCGCGAACTCGCTGTCGGTGAGCTTGCCAGGCTTGTTCAGAACGGGCAGCGGGATGGCGGCCTTGCCCAGGTCGTGCAGCAGGCCGGCCATGCCGGCGCTGCGGGTGTGTTCTTCGCTCAGACCAATCTGCTTGGCCAGGGCCACCATCATGGCGCACACGGCCACGGAATGCATATAGGTGTAGTCGTCGGCAGTTTTCAGGCGGGCCAGGCTGATGAGTGCGCCGGGGTTGCGTCTGACGGAGTCCGAAATCTCTTCCACCAGGCTTTGCGCGTTGGCCGCGTCCACCACCTTGCCCATGCGCGCTTCGTTGAACATCGAAACGACGGCGCGTTTGGATTCGCTGCAAATGGAGGCCGCCAGTTGGATTTCATCTTGCATCGACGTGGGTCCGCGGCCCCGACGAGGCAACGCAGGGCGCGGCGGCTCTTCGATGACGATGGCCGGCATGTCTTCCAGCTGGGCAAACTCTGAGTCGATCTGTAGGTCAGCCTCTTCGCGGGACACGGAGCTCACTCCTGCCGCCACATCCAGCCCCTTGGAGGTGTCGATCCACACCTCATCGATCGCGGTGGCCTGGATGCGCTCCAGGTCCTTGGGATCCTTCAGGACGAACTTTGCACGCCAGAACGGGTGCTCCATCCAAGAGCCGCAGAATTCGTGCAGGTACATGCCCAGGATGAGATTTTTGGTACTGATTCGCTTGAGCATGACAACTATCCAGAACGCAAACTAACGCAATCACAGGGGCCGGGGCTTTATCCATGTTAGCCTTTTCGCCCCGCTTCGCCCCCTCCATTGTCCTCCCACTTTGAAGAAAATGCCCGCAGTTTCGAGGCCCGCCGCCCCGGCCGCCCCCAGTGCTGCCCAAAAAGCCCTGCAAAAGATGGGGCTGCGCCGCGATATCGACCTGGCTTTGCACCTGCCGCTGCGCTACGAGGACGAAACCCGCATCACCCCCCTGGCCAGCGCCCGCGACGGGCAGACGGTGCAGATCGAGGCCACCGTGACGGCCTGCGAGGTGCAGCTGCGCCCGCGCCGCCAGCTGCTGGTGCAGGTGGAAGACGCCACAGGCAGTTGCGAGCTGCGGTTTTTCAGCTTCTACCCCTCGCACCAGAAGACCATGGCGGTGGGCAACCGCCTGCGCATTCGGGGCGAGGTCAAGGGGGGCTTCTGGGGGCGGCAGATGCTGCACCCGGCGTTCCGGCTGGCGGGGGGCGAATTACCCGCAGCCCTCACGCCCGTTTACCCCACCACCGCCGGGCTGCCCCAGCCGTATCTGCGGCGCGCCGTGGTCAGTGCCCTGGGGCGTGTGGATTTATCAGACACCCTGCCGCCGGGGGTGGAGCCTCCTCATGCCATGTATCAAGGCCAAAATGGCCTCCAGCGCTCGTGGGGATTGCGCGAGGCGCTCACTTTTTTGCATCACCCCACGCCGGATGTGGCCCTGTCCACCCTGGAAGACCACAGCCACCCCGCCTGGCAGCGCCTGAAAGCCGAGGAGTTGCTGGCGCAGCAACTCTCGCAACACCAGTCCCGCCGTGAACGCGACCGGCTGCGCGCCCCGGTGCTGCGCCCCCAGCCTGCGCAAGATGGTGCGCTGCCCTTGCACGAACAGCTCATGGCCGTGCTGCCGTTCGACCTCACAGCCGCGCAGCGCCGCGTGGGGGAAGAAATCGCGGCCGACCTGGCCCGCCGCGTGCCCATGCACCGGTTGTTGCAGGGTGATGTGGGCTCGGGCAAAACCATCGTCTCGGCCCTGGCCGCCTGCCTGGCCATGGATGCGGGCTGGCAATGCGCGCTGATGGCGCCCACCGAAATCCTGGCCGAGCAGCACTTCGCCAAAATGATCGGCTGGCTGGAGCCGCTGCTGGCCGCCCGCGGCCGCAAGGTGGCCTGGCTGGTGGGCAGGCAAAAGAAAAAGGATCGCACCGTCATGCTGGCGCTGGTCGCCAGCGGCGAGGCTGCGCTGGTCGTGGGCACACACGCCGTGATTCAGGAGCAGGTGCAGTTCAAGAACCTGGCGCTGGCCATCATCGACGAGCAGCACCGCTTCGGTGTGGTGCAGCGGCTGGCCTTGCGGCAAAAGCTGGCGGCACATGGGATGGAACCCCATATGTTGATGATGAGCGCCACGCCCATCCCGCGTACGCTGGCCATGAGCTACTACGCCGATTTGGATGTGTCGGTCATCGACGAGTTGCCGCCAGGGCGCACCCCCATCGTCACCAAGCTCATTGCTGACAGCCGCAAGGATGAAGTGATCGAACGCATCGGTGCTCAGGTCGAAGCCGGGCGGCAGGTGTACTGGGTGTGCCCGCTGATTGAAGAAAGCGAGGCGCTGGATCTGAGCAACGCCACCGCCACGCACGCCGATTTGAGCGAGGCCCTGCCCGGCGTGATGGTGGGCCTGCTGCACTCGCGCATGCCCACGGCAGAGAAGAAGGCCGTGATGCAGCTTTTTTCCAGCGGCCAGATGGGCGTGCTGGTCAGCACCACGGTGATCGAAGTGGGCGTGGACGTGCCCAATGCCTCGCTCATGGTCATCGAACACGCCGAGCGTTTTGGCCTGAGCCAGCTGCACCAGCTGCGCGGGCGGGTAGGGCGCGGCGCGGCGGCCTCGGCCTGCGTGCTGCTGTATTCCACCAACGACAGCGGCCGCGTGGGCGAAACCGCCAAGGAACGCCTGCGTGCCATGGCCGAGACCAACGACGGTTTCGAGATTGCGCGGCGCGACCTGGAGATTCGTGGCCCCGGCGAGTTCCTGGGCGCGCGCCAGTCGGGCGATGCGCTGTTGCGATTTGCTGATTTGGCCACCGATACCCACCTGCTCGAGTGGGCGCGCGAACTGGCCCCGCTGATGCTGGACAAATACCCTGAATTGGCTGCCAAACACGTGGCGCGCTGGTTGGGGGGAAAATCGGACTATCTCAAAGCATGAGACCCCGCCCAGCCCCACGCTGACGCGGCCCGCAGGAACACACCATGACCCTCACCGAACTCAAGTACATCGTGGCCGTGGCGCGCGAGAAGCACTTTGGCCACGCGGCCGATGCCTGCTATGTCTCGCAGCCCACGCTTTCGGTGGCCATCAAGAAGCTGGAAGAAGAGCTGGATGTGAAGCTCTTTGAACGCAGCGCCGGCGAAGTCACGGTGACTCCGCTGGGTGAGGAAATCGTGCGCCAGGCCCAAAGCGTGCTGGAGCAGGCTGCTGCCATCAAGGAAATCGCCAAGCGCGGCAAGGACCCGCTGGCCGGGCCGCTGACGCTGGGCGTGATCTACACCATCGGCCCCTACCTGCTGCCCGAGCTGGTGCGCAACGCCATCACGCGCACGCCGCAAATGCCGCTGATGCTGCAGGAGAACTTCACCGTCAAGCTGCTGGAGATGCTGCGCACCGGCGAGATCGACTGCGCCATCCTGGCTGAGCCCTTCCCCGACACCGGGCTGGCCATAGCCCCACTGTACGACGAGCCCTTCATGGCGGCCGTGCCCAGCACGCACCCGCTGGCATCCAAGAAGTCCGTCACGGCGGCCGAGTTGAAGAACGAAACCATGCTGCTGCTGGGCGCAGGCCATTGCTTTCGCGACCATGTGCTGGAGGTGTGCCCCGAGTTCGCCCGCTTTGCCAGCAACGCCGAGGGCATCCGCAAGTCGTTCGAGGGCTCGTCGCTGGAGACTATCAAGCACATGGTGGCCGCAGGCATGGGCGTGACGCTGGTGCCCCGCCTGTCGGTGCCACGCGACGCCCTGCACACGGCGGCGCGCCGCCGCAAGAGCGACGAGAGCTACATCCGCTACCTGCCCATCGAAGAAAAAGACGGCAGCCCCCCGCCCATGCGCCGGGTGGTGCTGGCATGGCGGCGCAGTTTCACGCGCTATGAGGCCATTGCCGCCCTGCGCAACGCCATTTACGCCTGCGAATTGCCGGGTGTGACGCGTCTGTCCTGAACGTGGGCTGCCCAGGCGGTGGCCCTGCTGCAGCGGCAGGGCAAACGAAATATTTTGTTACTCGCGCCCTGTCGTTGGGCGGGGCTACACTCGCGCCGCGCTGGCAAAGCATGCCTGGCGTTTGCAATGTTTTTGCATTTCTTCCTCCTCCCGTCCCTGCCGTCGCTGTCCACATGGCGGCGGCAAGTCCGTGACGGCTCCAAAAGAAAGGCTCCCATGAAGAAGCTTTGGCTTTCTGCCACGTTGGTGGCGGCCCTGTCGGCCTGCACTTCCATGCCACCCGCCGCATCCCAGGCCGGCGGCCCCATCAAGAAGCCCGAAATGGACCGCATCGCTGCGGCACCTGCCGCCATGTCTGCCACGGCTGCATCGGGCAGCTTCAGCCAGTTCCTGGCGCTGTCGGCCCAAATGCAGCCCGAACTGGCGCCCGCCGTCGCGGCGTATGAGCGCAAGGCCACGCTGCAGGGCGATGACCTCGTCAACATCAGCCGCCTGCTGGGCCTGTACAACCGCCTGAAGAACCAGACCGCCGTGATCGACGCTACCGCGCGCATGGTGGCCATCCCCACGGTGCGCTCCGACAAGGTGCCTCCGCACGAAGACAAGCACATCATCGCGTTTGGCGCGCTGGTGGAAGGCATGGCCAAGGAGTTTGGCCTGCAATACCGCAACGTGGACAACCGCGTTTTTGAAGTAAAGCTGCCCGGCAGTGGCCCCGAAGAGTTCGGCATCCTGACCCACGCCGACGTGGTGCCTGTGGTGGCTGACGAATGGGTGCTGGACGACGGCACCAAGCTCGACCCCTTCAAGCTGACCCGCGTGGGCGGCAACCTGTATGGCCGCGGCTCTATCGACGACAAGGGGTCTATCGCCACCGTGCTGTACGCCATGAAGGCCGTGAAGGACAGCGGCCTGCCGCTGGCCCGCACCATCCGCCTCATGATCGAAACCACCGAAGAAACCGGTGGCGACGCGATGAAGTACTACCGCGCCAAGACCACCCTGCCCGAGTACAACATCGTGCTCGACAGCAAGTACCCTGCCGTGGTGGCAGAAAAGGGATCGGGTGCGCTGCGCACCACCTTTGCACTGGGTGCCGCTTCGGGCAACCAGCCCACCATCGTGGCCATGGCGGGTGCTGCATCGGCCAACGCGGTGCCCCAGACAGCCACCGCCCGCCTGCGCGGCGGCGATGTGGACGCTGTTAGCCGCCAGTTGAACGCTGCCAAGGACGCCTTTGTCGGCAAATACACCAGCCAGGGTGGCAAGTTCAGCATCGACGTGACGCGTGAAGGCGCAGATGTGCTGGTCAAGGTCACGGGTGCCTCGGCCCACGGCTCGCGCCCCGAAGAAGGCGTGAACCCGCTGCCGCGCCTGGCGCTGTTCCTACAGCAATCGGGTGTGGCGTTGGCGGCCAATGGCTATGCCCAGGTCGCGCGCTACATCGCCGAGCTGTACGGTGTGGATTACCTGGGCCGCACCCTGGGCCTGGCTTACAGCGACGACTTCATGGGCCCGCTGACCCTGTCGCCCAACCTGATTCGCGAGAAAGACGGCAAGGTCGATGTGCTCGTGAACGTGCGCATGCCGCGTGGCAAAACGCCAGAGGCACTGTCTCAGGCCACCACCGAGCGCATCAAGGCCTGGGGTGTCCAGGCCGGTGTGGCGGTGGAGGTGGAGCACAAGCAGGGCAACTGGATGGCGCGCGACCCCAAGGGCGCGTGGCTGGCCACCTTGCTCAACACCTTTGGCGACACCACCGGCCTGCCCGCGCAGCCTGTGCCCACCGCCGGCAGCACCACCGCCAAGCTGATGCCCAACGCCATCAACTTTGGCCCTGCCATGCCTGGCAAGAAGTACACGGCCCATAACGCCAAGGAGTTCAAGGAAGTGTCGGACCTGGATGCAGACATGCAGATGTTCACCGAGATGCTGGTGCGCATTGGCAACCTGCAGCAAATGCAGTGAGCCTGGCCAGGCTGCTGGCCCGGCTTTTCAACGTTTGCTTGACCCAGGCGCAAGGTATCGGCAACGGATGACATCCACCGCCGGTGGCTTGCGCTACAGTGTTTCAGGGCCCCGCGCCCGGTCTTCGGGACTGCATGGCGCGGGGTGTTTCATGTTTTCAGCACGAAAGGACCATCCATGGCCAAGCCAAGCAAAGCAGTGATCGGCAAGACCTCTGCTCCCAGCATCAACATCGGCATCAGCGACAAAGACCGCGCTGCCATCGCCCAGGGCCTGTCGCGCCTGCTGGCCGACACCTACACCCTGTACCTCACCACCCACAACTTCCACTGGAATGTGACGGGCCCCATGTTCAACACGCTGCACACCATGTTCATGGCGCAGTACACCGAGCTGTGGAACGCGGTGGATCCGATCGCCGAGCGCATCCGCTCGCTGGGCCATGTGGCGCCGGGCTCGTATGCCGAGTTTGGCAAGCTGGCCACTGTGCCTGACGCCCCCGCCAAGCCGCCCAAGGCACTGGACATGGTGCGCGTGCTGGTCGAAGGCCATGAAGCCGTGGCCCGCACCGCCCGCAGCCTGTTCCCCCTGGCCGACAAGGCCAGCGACGAGCCTACGGCCGACTTGCTCACCCAGCGCCTGACGGTGCACGAGCAAACCGCCTGGATGCTGCGCTCGTTGCTCGAAGAGTGACAACGGGCTTTCTGCGCGCGCCGTTCTTCCTTTGGGTTGCAGGGCGCCGCAGAATTGCGCCTTGTCCTACACGGCGCGGCCCCTTCGCCTGCACATGATGCGGGTTTGGCAATGCGCGCTGCCCTGGCGTCGCATGGCAGACCAACCCCCCTGTGATGTATGCGAATCCTGTACGTTGAAGACAATCCAGAGCTGCGCGAAACCATTGGCATGCTGATGGAGGGTGAAGGCCGCACGGTGACGTCCTGCGCCTCTGCCGAAGAGGCCCTGGTGCTGGATGCAGGCCATCCCTTCGACGTACTGGTCACCGATGTGAGCCTGCCCGGTATGTCAGGAACCGATCTGGCCCGCCGGTTGCTGGCGAACGATCCGCTGCGCTGGGTGGTGTTGTGCTCAGGCTATGAACTGGGTAGCCAGCCGGGCAGCTGGGGGCCGAATGTGCGCACCTTGCTCAAACCGTTCGAGCTGGAGGAGCTGGAGCAACTGCTGGGTGGCATCCATACGGCCCTGGCTTCGGTCCCTACCTGATCCCAGCCGCGTGGCGGCATCTGTCGCTCACCACGCGTCTTTTCCCTTTAGAGCGGCTAACAAAACTCTTCTGGCGTCGTTGCCGCGTCTTGTCGTACTACGCGTACTGTCTGCGACGCGGCGCCTAGCTAGAACCGCTTCGCTGAGTTTTGTTAGCCGCTCTTACTGCATTCGCCTGCGCGGCCCTCCCGGCGCTTGGATGGCTCGGGCTGCCGTAGCCTATCGGCGTCAGGCGACGGCGCTTCGTGCGGGGGCGTGGCGGGGCAAAGTCACCCGGAAGGTCGTGACGTTGTCTTGTGACTTGGCCTCGATGGCACCTCGGTGCGCCCGCACGATCTGGTGCGCAATGAAAAGCCCCAGGCCCAGCCCCTGGTGCCGCCCCGGTTCGCGTTTGCCCCCGCGAAACGCGTCGAACAGATGGGGCATCAGTTCGGGCGGTATGGTGCCACCGTTCGAAACCGTGATGCTCACGGTCTCTGCAAGGTTGCCATCAGCGCAAATGCGCACCGGCTGGTCTGCGCTGCCATGGCGCAGTGCGTTGCCGACCAGGTTGGTGAACACCTGGCATAGCCGCTCGGTGTCCCAAGTGCCCGCGAGGTCGCCTTCCAGGATGGATTCAATGCCGCGTTCGGGGTGGCTGGTGGCTGCTTCGTCCAGGGTGCGCTGCACCACGGTCTGCATATGGGCGGGGCCTAGTTGCAGCGCCAACCCGCCTGCCTGGCGGATGCGGGTCACGTCCAGCAGGTCTTCGATCATGTGGCCCATGCGCTGGCTTGAGCGCAGCACCCGGTCCACCATCAGGGCTGCCTTGTCGGGCGGCGGCTGGCGCTTGAGCACGGTGGCGGCAGCGACGATGGACTGCAGCGGTGTGCGCAGGTCGTGGCTCAGCACCGCCATGAACATTTCGTTGATGCGCAAGGCCTCGGTGCGCGCGCGCAGCTCGTGCGCCAGCGCCTGCTTGCGCCGGTGCAGTTCAAAGAACACGCTCGCCTTGTTGGTGAGCATGTGCGGGTCGATGGGTTTGTACAGAAAGTCCACCGCCCCGCTCTCGTACCCCCGGAACTGCCAGTTCTGCTCGCGCGATCCCGCCGTCATGAAGATGAGCGGAATGTGCCGGGTGCGTTCGCTGCCCCGGATCAGCTCCGCCAGCTCAAAACCATTCATCTCGGGCATCTGCACGTCCAGCAACGCCAGGGCCACATCGTCGTGGGCCAGCAGCAGTTCCAGGGCCTCGGGGCCTGACTGGGCCTTGAGGATGTCCAGCCCGTCACGCTGCAGCAGCGCCTCCAGGGCGATGAGGTTTTCTTCGACATCGTCAACGAGCAGGCATTTGGTGCGGTCGGTCTGGGGCATGGGCGGTAGGGAATGTGGGTTCTCAAGGAGGGACGCATGCGCCCGGATCAAAGCTGCTGGCGCTGGTGCAGGTCCGCCAGCAGCGTTGCAATGCCTTCAGGGGGCAGGATGTGGTCGACCGCCAATCCGGCGATGGCTGCCTGCGGCATGGTGGGCATGCTGGCGCTGGCGGGCTCTTGCACGATGGTGAGGCCGCCCGCCGCCTGAATGGCCTGCAGGCCATTCACGCCGTCTTCGTTGGCGCCCGACAGCAGAATGCCCACCAGCCGGGGGCCGTAGTGGTCTGCCGCCGATTCAAACAGCACGTCGATGGATGGGCGCGAAAAATGCAGGGGCGGGTCCACCGACAGCCCCACATGCGGGCCCTGGGGACCGCCGTCAACGAGCAGGTGGTAGTCCGGCGGCGCAAAGCTCACCGCCCCTGGCGTGATGGCATCCTTGTCCTGCGCCTCGCGCAGCGGCAGGGCGCAGCGGGGCTGAAAAATCTCCACCAGCAGGCTGCGCCGGTCCCGGGGCAGGTGCAGCACCACGAGCACCGCCGCCTGCAGTGTGGCGGGCAGCGCAGGCAGCAGTTCCATCAGGGCGTCGATACCGCCCGCAGAGCCGCCCACCACGATGGCTGCGTAGCCCCGGGAAGGTGTGGGTCTGGGGGCGAGGTGTTGGGTGCTCACAGCCCTGCCTTTTTCCGGTAGATGCGGTCCTGCGGCACGAAGTCGTCGAACGCATCGGTATGCGCCGAAAACCGCAGCGACTCTTTGGAGCCCAGGCCCAGAAAGCCCCGGTGGCACAGCGACTCGCGGAACAGCCCCAGGGCGCGGTTCTGCAGGTCGCGCTCGAAGTAGATGAGCACATTGCGGCACGACACCAGATGGACTTCGGCGAACACGCTGTCGGTGGCCAGGCTGTGGTCGGAGAACACCATGTGCTCGCGCAGCCCCTTGTCGAACACCACGCGGCCATAGGCAGCCGCGTAGTAGTCCGACAACGAACTGCGGGCGCCGGAGCGCGCATGGTTCTCGGTGAAAGCCGCCACCCGCGACACGTCGAACACGCCAGACTCGGCGGCGCGCAGCGCATGCGGGTTGATATCGGTGGCGTAGATCAGGGTGCGGTCCAGCAGGCCTTCTTCCTGCAGCAGGATGGCCAGCGAATACACCTCTTCCCCCGCGCTGCATCCGGCCACCCAGACCTTGAGCGACGGGTAGGTGCGCAGCAGCGGCACCACCTCCTGGCGCAGCGCCTGGAAGTAGCTCGGGTCGCGGAACATGTCGCTCACCTGCACGGTGAGGTATTCGAGCAGCGCAGGGAACACGGCGGGCTCGTGCAGCACGCGGTCCTGCAGCTGCGACAGCGTCTTGCAGTCAAACTGCACCAGCGCCGACGCCAGCCGCCGCTTGAGAGACGCCTGTGCGTAGCCCCGGAAGTCGTAGTGGTAACGGTGGTAGATCGCATCGATCAGCAGGCGCTGCTCGATGTCGGCGGTGCGGGCCTTGCGGTGCGGCATAGAGGGGCCTACTTGGGCATCCACACCCGCACGAGGGACAGCAGCTTCTCCACGTCCAGCGGCTTGGCGATGTAGTCATTGGCCCCGGCGGCCAGGCATTTTTCCTGGTCGTCTTTCATGGCCTTGGCGGTCAGCGCGATGATGGGCAGGCGGCGCCACTCGGGGCGGCTGCGGATCTCGCGCATGGCGGTATAGCCGTCCATCTCCGGCATCATGATGTCCATCAGCACCAGGTCGATGGCAGGCTGCCCACCGCTGCCGGCACGCTCCAGCGCCTGCAGGGCCTCCAGGCCGTTGCGCGCAATCTTCACGCGGATGCCGGTGGGCTCCAGGATGCTGGAGAGCGCAAACACGTTGCGCACATCGTCTTCCACCACCAGCACGTTGCGGCCTTCCAGGGCGGTCTCGCGGTTGCGGGCCAACTGCAGCATCTGCCGGTGCTCGGCCGACAGCTCCGACTCCACCTGGTGCAGGAACAGCGTCACTTCGTCCAGCAGCCGCTCGGGCGAGCGGGCGTCCTTGATGATGATGGACTTGGAGAACCGGCGCAGTTGCTGCTCCTCATCGCGCGACAGGGCGCGGCCCGTGTACACGATGACGGGCGGGAAGGAGACGCCGTCCTGCTCCGTCATTTGCTGCAGCAGTTCGTAGCCGCTCAGGTCGGGCAGATTCAGGTCCATCACCATGCAGTCGAAGGTGGAGCCGCGCAGGTGCGCCAGCGCCTCGGCTGCCGTGCCGGCGCCCACGATCTCCACGTCGTCGTTGGTGAGCAGGTGGCGCACGCTCTCGCGCTGGCGCTCGTCGTCTTCCACTACCAGCACGCGCCGCAGGCCCTGGGTGAACTTGGCTTCGAGCCGCTGCAAGGCATGCACCAGCTCGTCGCGCTTGACGGGCTTGAGCGCGTAGCCCACGGCGCCCCGGCCCAGGGCCTCTTGCGAGTAGTCGGCCACCGAGACCACGTGCACCGGAATGTGGCGCGTGGCCGGGTTGCGCTTGAGCTGGTCGAGCACGCCCAGGCCCGAGAAGTCGGGCAGGTTCACGTCCAGCACGATGGCGCTGGGCAGGCTGTGCATTGCATAGGCCAGGCCGTCGGCCGCGTTGTGGGCCAGGTGGCAGTCAAAGTCCATCTCCCGCGCCAGGTCGCTCAGGATCTGCGCAAAGCGCACGTCGTCTTCGATCACCAGGATGCTGCGCGCGCCCGCACGGCGCGGGGCTGCGGGAGCAACTGGGGCCGCCACGGGTGGCAATGCCGGGGCCGAAGGAGCCGGTGCGACGACCGGTGCCGCCGCGCGGGCTGGAGCAGGTGCCGCCAGCGGCACTGCGGGTTCTGCTTCCGGCGATGGGGGCACCAGCTTCTGTGGCAGCACCAGGGTGAAGACGCTGCCCTCGCCCGGTGTGCTCTGCACATGGATCGACCCGCCCAGCAGCTGCGCCAGGTCGCGCGAGATCGACAGGCCCAGGCCCGTGCCACCGTACTTGCGGTGCGTGCTGCCATCGGCCTGGCGGAAGGCTTCGAAAATCAGCTCCTGCTGGTGCGCCGGGATGCCGATGCCCGTGTCCTTGACGGCAAACGACAGAGTGTCGTCCGGGTTGCGCGACACATGCAGTGCCACCGAGCCCTTTTCGGTGAACTTGAGCGCGTTGGACAGCAGGTTCTTCAGCACCTGCCCCAGGCGCTGCGGGTCGGTGTCCAGCGTGGCGGGGGCGTCGGGCGCAACGGTGGCCGTGAGCGTAAGGCCCTTTTCTTGTGCCAGTGGGCGCAGCGGGTCGATGAGGGTTTGCAGGGCCTTGGACAGCGTCACCGTTTCCACCGACACGGTGGCCTGGCCGGCCTCGATCTTGGACAGGTCGAGGATGTCGTTGATCAGGGCCAGCAGGTCGTTGCCCGCTGCGTAGATGGTCTGCGCGTACTTCACCTGGTCGGGGCTCAGGTTGCCCGGTTTGTTGTCTGCCAACAGCTTGGCCAGGATCAGGGTGGAGTTGAGCGGTGTGTGCAGCTCGTGGCTCATGTTGGCCAGGAACTCGCTCTTGTACTGGCTGGCCAGCTCCAGTTCGCGGGCCTTGTCCGTCATGGCGCTTTGGGCGCGCAGCAGTTGCTCGCGCTGGTATTCCAGTTGCTGGGTCTGCGCCTCCAGGTGGGCGTTGGTCTGCTCTAGCTCGGTCTGCTGCACCTCCATCTGGGCCTGCGATTCCTGAAGGATGCGGCTTTGCTGCTCCAGCTCTTCGTTGCTCACACGCAGTTCTTCTTGCTGGGTCTGCAGCTCTTCGGACTGGCGCTGCGTCTCCTCCAGCAGGTTCTGCAGGCGGTTGCGGTCGATGCCGGAGCGGATGGCCACCGCCAGCAGTTCCGAGGCGCGCTCCATCAGCGCCCGCTCGGTCTCGGTCACCGGGCGGTTGAAGCCGAGTTCGATGACGGCATACACCTGCCCATGCTCCACGGCGGGCGCGACCAGCAGCTCGGCGGCGCTGGCCTGCCCCGTGGCGGACGACACCGGCAGGTAGCCCGCGGGCACATCGCGCACATGCATCAGCTCGCGCGACCGGGCGGCCTGGCCGACCAGCCCTTCGCCCACAAGCAGGGTCTCGGCCAGCCGCTCCCGCGGCAGCGCGTAGCCGCCGAACAATGCGAAGCCCGCGCCGTCCTGCACCACGTACCCGGCCCCGACCTGGGCGCGCAGGTAGCCTGCCAGGTACTCCAGCGCGATCTGTCCGATTTCTTCGAGCCGGTGGCCGCCATGGATGCGCTGACCCAGGCCCGTCAGGCCCGTCGAAATCCACGACTGCATGGACTTGGCCCGGTACTCCCGCGCCGTCACGCCGGCCGAAATGCAGATCAGCACCAGCAGAACCAGCGAGCCGGCGCCGGAATAAAGGTTGGCGTTGGTGGCCGCGGCCACCCACTGCTCGCGGCGGGTCTCCAGCTGCAGGTTCTGCTGCGTGCGCAGGCTCTCCGCCACCTCGCGCAGCTAGTCCATGATCTGCTGGCCCGCACCGCTTTGCACCAGCGTCATCGCGCCCACGCCGTCACCGGCCTTGCGCAGGGCAATGGTTTCGGTGAGCTCGCGCAGCTTCTGCTGCGTGAGGGCTTCGAGCTGCTCGACCAGCTGGAGGTGCGCTGGGTAGTCCGCCGCGCTGGCCTTGAGGTCCGTCAGGTGCTTGTGCAGCGAGGTCACGGCCGCGTCAAAGGGCTTGAGGTACGAGAGATCGCTCGTCAGCAGGTAGCCGCGCTGGCCCGTTTCCGCATCCTTGATGGCCTGCGTAAACCGATTGAGATGGCGCATGGCCAGGGTGGTGCGGTCCATGGCCCGAACGGCCTCAGTGCGGGTTTCGGCCGACCGGAAATTGACGAGCCCGATCACCAGTGTGGCCACGGCAGCCAGGATGAAGCCCGCCATCAGCGTGCGGGGGATGGCGAAGCGGGTGGCCGCCTGGGGGCTCGGGGTGCGGGTCATGCGGTGCGGTGGGTGGTGTACGGGGGAAAGGCGCACTTTATACCGGGTTTGGACGGGCGCCGGGGCAGGAGGCCCGCGCCACGGCATTGCTGCTACATTCGGTGCGCCCTGCCCGCGTGTGTGGACGGGGCAGCCCCTCCTTGTTGTTCCAGCCGTTGCCCGCCATGTCCGCCGTCTCCCCCCGCAGCCGCTTTGGCCTGTACCTCGACCTCATCCGCTGGGACCGCCCCGCCGGCTGGCTGGTGTGCCTGTGGCCCACGCTCAGCGCGCTGTGGATTGCGGCCGACGGCTTTCCGGGCTGGCACCTGCTCATCGTGTTTGTGCTGGGCACCATCCTCATGCGCAGCGCGGGCTGCTGCGTGAACGACGTGGCCGACCGCGACTTTGACAAGCACGTCAAACGCACGGCGCAGCGCCCGGTCACCACCGGGCAGGTGTCCGTCAAAGAAGCCCTGGGCCTGGGCGCAGTGCTGGCCCTGGTGTCGTTCGGCCTGGTGCTCACCACCAACATGGCGGCCGTCCTGTGGTCGGTGCCCGCCGTGCTGGTGGCCATTGCCTACCCGTTCACCAAACGCCTCATTGCCATGCCGCAGGCGGTGCTGGGCATTGCGTTCAACTTCGGCATCGTGATCGCCTTTGCCGCGGTGCAGGACAGCGTGCCTGCGGTGGCGTGGTGGATGTGGCTGGGCAACCTGTTCTGGGTGCTGGCCTACGACACCGAATACGCCATGGTGGACCGCGACGATGACCTCAAGATCGGCATCAAGACCTCGGCCATCACCCTGGGGCGCTTTGATGTGGCGGGCATTTCTCTGTTCTATCTGCTGTTTCTGGGCATTTGGGCGGTAGCGCTTGCCCCCTATGCGCTGGGTGCTATTTTTTATGTAGCGATGGCCGCCGCCCTGGCGCAGGCCGTGTGGCACTTCACGCTGATCCGCACCCGCACCCGCGAGGGCTGCTTCAAGGCCTTCCGCATCAACCACTGGCTGGGCGCCACGGTGTTTGCGGGCATTGCAGGCAGTTACCTTGCGCGGCATTTGCTCACTAATTGATAGCTGCTAGCGCTTATTGAATAAGCGCTAGAGCCAAAAAACGCTTCAAGCACCAAATTCGTTGCCCAATTCATCGGCGCGTTGGCAAGCGGCCTGCATGGCGCGCTCGAACGCGGCGCCCACGCCATCAGCCTCCATCGACTGCAGCGCGGCATAGGTGGTGCCGCCCTTGGATGTGACACGCTGGCGCAGCACGGCCGGGGGCTCGTCTGATCGGCGGGCCAGTTCCGACGCGCCTACAAACGTGCCTACGGCCAGCTGGTGCGCCTGCTGTTCGCTCAGCCCCATGCCCACGCCCGCGCGGGTCATGGCTTCGAGGAAGTAGAAAACGTACGCTGGGCCGGAGCCAGAAAGGGCCGTCACGGCGTCGAGCTGCTTCTCGCTCTCCACCCAAAGGAACTCACCGGTGGACGCCATGATGGCTTCCACGCTCTGGCGTTCCGCTGCCGTGACGGCTGGGCGGGCGTACAGCGCGCTCATGCCCTTGCCCACCAGGGCGGGCGTGTTGGGCATGGTGCGCACCACGCGCTCAGAGCCCAGCCACTGGGCAATGCTGTCCGAGCGGATGCCTGCCGCCACGCTCAGGTGCAGGGCGGTTTGCGTGTGGGCTTTGGCTTGCGCGGCGGCATCCTTGAAGGTTTGGGGTTTGACGGCCCAGACCACGATACCCGCGCGTTGCAGCGCAGGGCCCGCCTCGGCCTGCGCTTCGATACCGTAGTTCTTGCGCAGCGCCTCGCGCGCCTCGGCCCAGGGTTCCACCACTTCGATCTGGCTGGCCGGCTGGCCTTGGTGGATCAGCCCGCCAATGATGGCGCTGGCCATGTTGCCGCCGCCGATGAAGGCGATGGTGGGGAGGGATGGAGATGCGGCGGTTTGGCTCATGGGATGTGCAAGATGGCAACAACAGGGGCCACGATGGTAGCGCCGCCGCGCTTTGAGTTCACTCTGCGGTGGTCTGCCGCACGGCGTGTTCCCAGTTCGCCATCAATTCCTGCGCGCGGCCGTTGCCGAGCGTGGGCACGAAGCGCCGGTCGGCGCGCCAGAGGTGCGAGAGTTCGTCGGTGCTGGCGTACACGCCGCTCGACAGGCCCGCCAAGTAGGCTGCGCCCAGGGCGGTGGTCTCAATCACGGCGGGGCGCACCACCGGAATGCCCAGCAGGTCGGCCTGGAACTGCATCAGCAAATCGTTCACGCAGGCGCCGCCGTCCACGCGCAGCTCGCTCACCGGGGCGCCACCGGCGGCCACGGCGTCGCGGCTCATGGCCAGCAGCAGGGCGGCGCTTTGGTAGGCGATGCTTTCGAGTGCGGCGCGCGCAATGTGGGCAATGGTGGTGCCACGCGTCAGGCCGGTGATGGTGCCGCGTGCGTCGGGCTTCCAGTAGGGCGCGCCCAGGCCGGTGAAGGCGGGCACCATCATCACGCCGCCCGAATCAGGCACGCTTTGGGCGAGGGACTCCACCTCGCTGCTGTTGGTGATGGCGCGCAGGCCATCGCGCAGCCACTGCACCACGGCGCCGCCCACAAATACGCTGCCTTCCATGGCGAACTCAGGCTGCTGGGAAGCCTGCGCTGCGCTGGTGGTGAGCAAGCCGTTTTGTGATGTCTGGAAGACATTGCCCGTATGCATCAGCATGAAGCAGCCGGTGCCATAGGTGTTCTTGGCCATGCCCGCCGTAAAGCAGGCCTGGCCAAAGAGCGCGCTTTGCTGGTCGCCCGCCACGCCGCCGATGCGGATGGAATGGCCCAGCAGGTCGGCGGCTGTGTCTCCAAAGTGCGCGGCGGACGGTAGCACCTCGGGCAGCAGGGCCTTGGGAATGCGCAGCAGCGCCAGCAGCTCGTCGTCCCACTGGTTGGTATGCACATTGAACAGCATGGTGCGCGCGGCATTGCTCACGTCCGTCACATGCACCTGGCCATGGGTCAGCTTCCACATCAGCCAGCTGTCCACCGTACCAAAGGCCAGTTCGCCACGCTCGGCCGCTTCGCGGGCGCCGGGCACGTTGTCCAGCAGCCATTGCAGTTTGGTGCCGGAGAAGTAGGCGTCCACCAGCAGCCCGGTTTTGGCCTGGATGGTGGCTTCGTGGCCCTGTTCGCGCAGCTGGGCGCAGGCGGGCTCGGCGCGCCGGTCTTGCCACACGATGGCGTGGTGCACGGGCTGGCCGGTCTTGCGGTTCCACAGCACGGTGGTTTCGCGCTGGTTGGTGATGCCCACGGCCCGCACGGCATTGGCGGCTATGCCCGCCTTGGCCAGCGCATCGCGTGCGGTGGCGAGCTGGGTGCGCCAGATTTCCAGCGGGTCGTGCTCCACCCAGCCGGGCTGGGGGTAGATCTGGGGCAATTCGAGCTGCGCCTGCGCCACGATGTGGCCGCGTTCATCGAACACGATGCTGCGGGAGCTGGAGGTGCCTTGGTCGAGTGCGAGCAGGTAGGTCATGGTCAAAAGAATTCAGGGGTTCAAGCAGCTACGGTGCAGATGACGCCGGCATCTTGCAACAAGGCAGGGAAGGGCTCGGGCGGAGGCGCATCGGTGAATAGCCGCCCGATCTGATTGAGCGTGGCCAATTGCACCATGGCTGGCCGGTTGAATTTGCTGTGGTCGGCGGCCAGCCAGACCTCGCGGGCCTGTTCGATGATGGTTTGCGCCACCTTCACTTCGCGGTAGTCAAAGTCGCGCAGCGAGCCATCGGGCTCGATGCCCGAGATGCCGATGAGCGCGATGTCCACCTTGAACTGGCGGATGAAATCCACCGCCGCCTCGCCCACGATGCCCCGGTCGCGCGCGCGCACCACCCCGCCAGCGACGATGACCTCGCACTCGGGGTTGCTGCTGAGGATGGCGGCCACATTCAGGTTGTTGGTGATGACGCGCAGGCCCCGGTGGTGCAGCAGCGCCTTGGCAATGGCCTCGGTGGTGGTGCCGATGTTCAGGATCAGTGAGCAGTCGTTGGGCACCTGTTCGGCCACGGCGCGCGCAATGCGGGCTTTGCCATCGGCGTGCAGGGTTTCGCGCTGGGTGTGGGCCAGGTTCTCCACCGTGGAGCTGGGCACGCGCACGCCGCCGTGAAAGCGGGTGAGCAGGCCAGATTCCGCCAGGCGCTGCACATCGCGGCGCACTGTTTGCAGCGTGACCCCCAGGGTGTCGGCAAGCTGTTCCACCGTGGCGGATTTGCGCGCACGCACTTCTTCAAGCAGTTGGAGTTGGCGGGGGTTGGTGTTCACGGTGGGGGGGCTGGGTGCGTGGGTTGCCACCGACGCGTAACAAATTTGAAACATCTGATCGGCGCGTCGATGGAGCGTTCGAGACTGTAAAGCGAAAAAAAACGAATGCATTAAGGGTAAACCTTGATTCGATTCGAACAAAAAAGAACAAAAATGAGCAAGTTCGAAAGTTGTGGGCTGCAGCTTAGGTGCGCAGTCCTTTCACACAGGCCCAAGGGGCGGAAGAGGATGCTTCATGCAGCTGGCGTTGGACGGCATCAGCAAGAAAGTCGGGGCGCAGACCTGGCTGTATGACATGAGCCTGGCGCTGCAAAGCAATGCCGTGACGGTATTGCTGGGCGCGACCCAGGCGGGCAAGACGAGCCTGATGCGCATCATGGCGGGGCTGGACGTGCCCACGCAGGGGCGCGTGCTGGTGGATGGCAAGGATGTGACGGGCACCCCTGTGCGCGAGCGCAACGTGGCCATGGTGTACCAGCAGTTCATCAACTACCCCTCGATGAAGGTGTTTGACAACATCGCCTCGCCGCTGAAGCTGCGCGGCGAGAAAAACATCGACGCCCGCGTTCGCGAACTGGCCAGCCGCCTGCACATCGAGATGTTTCTGGACCGCCTGCCCGCCGAGCTGTCGGGCGGCCAGCAGCAGCGCGTGGCGCTGGCCCGTGCGCTGGCCAAGGGCGCGCCGCTGATGCTGCTGGACGAACCCCTGGTGAACCTGGACTACAAGCTGCGCGAGGAACTGCGCGAGGAGCTGACCCAGCTGTTTGCCGCCGGGCAATCCACCGTGGTTTACGCCACCACCGAGCCGGGCGAGGCCCTGCTGCTGGGCGGCTACACCGCTGTGATGCACGAAGGCCGCCTGCTGCAATACGGCCCCACGGCCGAGGTGTTCCATGCACCCAATTCGTTGAGCGTGGCGCGCGCATTCAGCGACCCGCCGATGAACCTGATGACCGCCACCCGCCAGGACGGCGGCGTGCGCCTGAGCGATGGCACGGTGCTGCCACTGCCTTTGCCCCCCACGGCCAGCGCTTCGCTCACTGTGGGCGTGCGCGCCAGTGCGCTGCGCGTGCAGGCCCGCCCGGGCGATGTGGAAGTGCAGGGCGTGGTGGAACTGGCCGAGATTTCGGGCTCTGACACCTTTGTGCACGTAGACACGCCCTGGGGCGAGCTGGTGGCCCAACTCACCGGTGTGCATTACTTTGAACTGGGCGCACAGGTTCGCCTGCACCTGAACCCGGCCCAGGCCTATGTGTTCGGTGCGGACGAGGCTCTGGTGCTGGCCCCCCAGCGCGCGGGAGGGCGCTGAACCATGGCACATATCCAGCTGGATCTGGCCCATTCCTACCGGCCTAACCCGCAGCAGGACAGCGACTACGCGCTGCTGCCGCTCAAGATGGACTTTGAAGACGGTGGTGCCTACGCGCTGCTCGGCCCCTCGGGCTGCGGCAAGACCACCATGCTCAACATCATGTCGGGCCTGCTGGTGCCTTCGCACGGCAAGGTGCTGTTCGATGGCCGCGATGTGACGCGCGCCACGCCGCAGAACCGCAACATTGCCCAGGTGTTCCAGTTCCCGGTGATCTACGACACCATGACGGTGGCCGAGAACCTGGCCTTCCCGCTGAAGAACCGCAAGGTGCCCGAGGCGCAGATCAAGCAGCGCGTGGGCCAGATTGCCGAGATGCTGGAGATGAGCCACCAGCTCGACATGCGTGCGGCGGGCCTGTCGGCCGACCAGAAGCAGAAGATCTCGTTGGGTCGCGGCCTGGTGCGCTCGGATGTGGCGGCGGTGCTGTTTGACGAGCCGCTCACCGTGATCGACCCGCACCTCAAGTGGCAATTGCGCCGCAAGCTCAAGCAGATTCACCATGAGCTCAAGCTCACGCTGATCTACGTGACGCACGACCAGGTGGAAGCGCTGACCTTTGCCGACAAGGTGGTGGTGATGAGCCGTGGCCGTGTGATGCAGCTGGGCACGCCCGATGCGCTGTTTGAAAAGCCCGCGCACACCTTTGTGGGCCACTTCATTGGCTCGCCCGGCATGAACTTCCTGCCCGCGGTGGTGGATGGCGCCACGCTGCAGGTGGCGGGCCAGCGCATGGCCTTGCCCGCCCGCAGCCTGCCCGAAGGTGCTTTGCAGGTGGGTGTGCGGCCTGAATACCTGGCGCTCTCTGCCCCGCAAGCCGCAGGCGCACTGCAGTGCCGCGTGGCACAGGTGCAGGACATTGGCACCTACCAGATGCTCACCGCCCAGGTGGGCGATCACACCATCAAGGCCCGCGTGGCCCCCGAGGTGGCCTTGCCCGCGGTGGGCGACAGCATCTGGCTGCAGGTGCTGGGTGAGCACACCTGCTTCTATCAAAACGAGGAGTTGTTGGCATGAGTACAACGACCAAACCCGTCAACCAGAAAGCCTGGTTCCTGATCCTGCCCGTCATCATCTGCGTGGCCTTCTCGGCCATCCTGCCCTTGATGACGGTGGTGAACTATTCGGTGCAGGACATCATCAGCCCTGAGCGCCGCGTGTTTGTGGGCACTGAATGGTTCGTGCAGATCATGCGCGACGAGGAGCTGCACGCTGCGCTCTTGCGGCAGATCACCTTCTCGCTGGCTGTGCTGGCAGTGGAGATTCCGCTGGGCATCCTGCTGGCGCTGTCCATGCCCGCGCAGGGCTGGAAGTCGTCTGCCGTGCTGGTCACGGTGGCGCTGTCGCTGCTGATTCCGTGGAACGTGGTGGGCACCATCTGGCAGATTTATGGCCGCGCCGACATTGGCCTGATGGGCCGCCTGCTGCAGGAGATGGGCATTGACTACAGCTACACCGGCAACGCCACGCAGGCGTGGCTCACGGTGCTGCTGATGGATGTGTGGCACTGGACACCGCTGGTGGCGCTGCTGGCGTTTGCCGGGCTGCGATCCATTCCGGATGCGTATTACCAGGCGGCCCGCATTGACGGTGCCAGCAAGCTGGCGGTGTTCCGCTACATCCAGCTGCCCAAGATGCGCGGCGTGTTGATGATTGCCGTGCTGCTGCGCTTCATGGACAGCTTCATGATCTACACCGAGCCCTTTGTGCTGACGGGCGGCGGGCCGGGCAATGCCACCACGTTCCTGAGCCAATACCTCACGACCAAGGCCGTGGGCCAGTTTGACCTGGGGCCTGCTGCAGCGTTCTCGCTGATCTATTTCTTCATCATCCTGCTGCTGTGCTTCATCCTTTACAACTGGATGCAGCGCGTGGGCACCGTCAGCGACGAAGGGGCTGGCCATGCATGAAAAACGCTTCCAGAAGCGGACGCTGTTCCTGTTCGCGTACCTGTTGTTTGCCGTGTTGCCCATCTACTGGATGGTGAACATGAGCTTCAAGACGAACGAGGAGATCCTCTCGACCTTCACGTTCTTCCCGCAGCACTTCACCTGGGCCAATTACAAGACCATCTTCACCGATGAGAGCTGGTACTCGGGCTACATCAACAGCCTGATCTACGTGAGCATCAACATGGTGATCACGCTCACCGTGGCCTTGCCTGCAGCCTACGCGTTCTCGCGCTACAGCTTTCTGGGGGACAAGCATGTGTTCTTCTGGCTGCTCACCAACCGCATGACGCCGCCCGCTGTGTTTCTGCTGCCGTTCTTCCAGCTCTATACCACCGTGGGGCTCATGGACACGCACATCGCTGTGGCACTGGCGCACTTGCTGTTCAGCGTGCCGCTGGCGGTGTGGATTCTGGAAGGCTTCATGAGCGGCATCCCGCGCGAGATTGACGAGACGGCCTACATCGACGGCTACAGCTTTCCGCGCTTCTTCCTCACCATCTTCCTGCCGCTCATCAAGGCGGGTGTGGGGGTGGCGGCGTTCTTCTGCTTCATGTTCAGCTGGGTGGAGCTGCTGCTGGCCCGCACGCTGACCAGCGTGAACGCCAAGCCCATCGTTGCCACGATGACGCGCACGGTGAGTGCGAGCGGCATGGACTGGGCGACGCTGGCTGCTGCTGGTGTGCTGACCATCGTGCCGGGTGCGATCGTGATCTGGTTTGTGCGCCACTACATCGCAAAAGGCTTTGCGATGGGCCGTGTCTGAGGAGATTGGCAAATGTTTGACTGGATGGCCTGGACCACGCCCGTGGCCGTGTTCTTCACCTGCATCGTGCTCATGCTCATCGGCATGACGGTGTGGGAAATCAAGTCGCCCACCACCATGCGCAAGGGCTTTTTGCCCATTGCCACCACGCGGGGGGATCGCCTCTTCATCGGCCTGTTGTCGGCCGCTTATGTGAACCTGATTTTTGTGGGCCTGAGCGGGCGCATGGCGCAATGGCTAAGCCTGGAGAACGAGCCTTCGGTGTGGATCAGCTTCGTCTTGTCGATGGCGTTGCTGGGGCTGATTCTGCGCAAGGGTTGACGGATATTTGCTATTGAAATGAGAGCTGGTAGCGCTTTTAAATAAAAGGTTTGAGCATTAAAAGTGTTTTAAACCCTTTGAAATCAAGCGCAAGCAGCTATCGTTTTTGACGGTGTGCCAAGCGCCGGCCTGATTCCCCCCGGGGCCGGTGTTGTTCTACCCAAGGGGGTTCCATCTGAGGAGACAGCAATGAAGGTGCAGTTCAAGGCGATTGCGTTCGCCGCCGCGACCCTGGTTTTGGGTCACGCCGCCTGGGCCGGCGAGGCAGAGGCCAAGAAGTGGATCGACAGTGAGTTTCAGCCATCCACGCTGAGCAAAGACCAGCAGATGGCCGAGATGAAGTGGTTCATCGAAGCCGCCAAGAAGCTGCAGGCCAAGGGCGTGAAGGAAATCTCGGTCGTCTCCGAGACCATCACCACCCACGAATACGAAGCCAAGACCCTGGCCAAGGCGTTCACTGAAATCACGGGCATCACCGTCAAACACGACCTCATCCAGGAAGGCGACGTGGTCGAGAAGCTGCAGACCTCCATGCAGTCGGGCAAGTCGATTTACGACGGCTGGATCTCTGACTCCGACCTGATCGGCACCCACTACCGCTACGGCAAGATCCTGAACCTGACCGACTACATGGGCGGCGCAGGCAAGGAGTGGACCAATCCCGGCATCGACATCAAGGACTACATCGGCACCAAATTCACCACCGGGCCTGATGGAAAGATGTACCAGTTGCCCGACCAGCAGTTTGCCAACCTGTACTGGTTCCGCGCCGACCTTTTCGAGCGCAAGGACCTGAAGGACAAGTTCAAGGCCAAGTACGGCTACGACCTGGGCGTGCCACTGAACTGGTCCGCCTACGAAGACATCGCCGAGTTCTTCACCAACGACGTCAAGCAAATCGACGGCAAGCCTATCTATGGCCACATGGACTACGGCAAGAAGGACCCATCGCTGGGCTGGCGCTTCACCGATGCATGGCTGTCCATGGCTGGTTCCGCCGACATCGGCACGCCCAACGGTCTGCCCATCGATGAGTGGGGTATCCGCGTGGCTGACGACAAGTGCACGCCCGTGGGCGCCAGCGTGGCCCGTGGCGGTGCGACCAACTCGCCCGCCGCCGTCTATGCGCTCACCAAGTACGTGGACTGGATGAAGAAGTACGCGCCCAAGGAAGCCATGGGCATGACCTTCGGCGAAGCCGGCCCTGTGCCCGCGCAAGGCCAGATCGCCCAGCAAATCTTTTGGTACACCGCCTTCACGGCCGACATGACCAAGCCCGGCCTGCCTGTGGTGAACGCCGACGGCACACCCAAGTGGCGCATGGCCCCTGGCCCCAATGGCCCTTACTGGAAGCAAGGCATGCAAAACGGCTACCAGGACGTGGGCAGCTGGACCTTCTTCAAGGACCACGACGCCAACAAGACGGCTGCCGCCTGGCTCTATGCCCAGTTCGTGACCGCCAAGACCACTTCTCTGAAGAAGACCCTGGTGGGCCTGACACCGATCCGCGAATCGGACATCCAGAGCAAGGCCATGACCGACGCAGCCCCCAAGCTGGGTGGTCTGGTCGAGTTCTACCGCAGCCCCGCCCGCGTGGCATGGTCGCCCACCGGGACCAACGTGCCTGACTACCCCAAGCTGGCCCAGCTGTGGTGGAAGAACGTGGCCCAGGCCGTGACGGGTGAAAAGACCCCTCAAGGCGCCATGGACACGCTGGCTGACGAAATGGATCAGGTGATGGCCCGTCTGGAACGCGCTGGCATGGCCAAGTGCGCGCCCAAGCTGAACAAGAAGGAAGATCCCAACAAGTGGCTGAGCGACAAGCAAGCCCCTTGGAAGAAGCTGGCCAACGAAAAGCCAAAGGGTGAAACCATCGCGTACCAAACCCTGCTGGACGCCTGGAAGGCTGGCAAGGTGCGCTAATCAGCGCTGGTCTGACGGGTTCCACGGCCCGTCAGACCCATTCCCGGGGTGGGCAGTTTTTTCCTGGTGCCCCGCAGGAGGCTCTGGCTTCAGGCCCCCTGCCGATCCAGAAGATCGGCAGCTGGTGGCCATGCACCAAGGTCGAAAATTAAGGGTAAACCCTTATTCCATGCCCTATCCCATGGACAATCGCATCCCATGACCAACGTTTCTGCACCCCTCTCCACCCAGCGCTCCGATTTGTTGGACCGCCTGGCCCAGCCGCATGTCTACGATCTGGCCGTGATCGGCGGCGGAGCAACCGGCCTGGGTGTGGCGCTGGACGCCGCCGCACGAGGGTTCAGCGTGGTGCTGGTGGATTCACATGATTTCGCCAAGGGAACGTCGTCGCGCGCCACCAAGCTGGTGCACGGAGGCGTTCGCTACCTGGCACAAGGCAACATCTCCCTGGTGCGCGAGGCACTGCACGAGCGCACCACGCTGCTCAGCAACGCGCCCCACCTGGCGCAACCCCTGGCGTTCGTGATGCCCTCCTATCGCTGTTGGGAGACGCCGTTTTATGGCATCGGCCTCACGATGTATGACGCCCTTGCAGGCAAGGCCGGCCTGGGGTCCACACAATTCCTGGGGCGTGAACGCACCCTCCAGTGCCTGCCCACCGCCCGGCAAGATGGCCTCAAGGGGGGGGTGAAGTACTGGGATGGTCAGTTTGATGACGCCCGCCTGGCCTTGGCCTTGGCCCGCACTGCGGCAGCCCGGGGCGCTCTGCTGGTCAATTACTGCCCCGCCAAGAAGTTGGTGCATGAAGGTGGGCGCGTGACTGGTTTTGAGTGTGAAGACGCTGAAAGCGGCCGCTCCTTCAGTGTGCGGGCCCGCTGCGTGGTGAATGCCACTGGCGTGTGGGTGGATGGGCTGCGCCAAATGGATGGCGAAGCCATCGGCAAGCCCGTCAAACCCATGGTTGCCCCCAGCCAGGGCGTGCACATCGTGGTGGATCGGGAATTTTTGCCATCCGACCACGCGCTGATGGTGCCCAAGACAGCCGACGGGCGGGTGCTGTTTGCCGTGCCTTGGCTGGGCAAAGTCATTCTGGGCACCACCGACAGTCCGCGCCAGGATGTGGTGCGTGAGCCGCTCCCATTCAAGGAAGAAGTAGCCTTCATCCTGAACGAATCTGCACGTTATCTATCGCGCGCGCCAAAGCAGGAAGACATTCGCAGCATCTGGGTGGGCCTGCGGCCCTTGGTCAAACCGCAGGATGATGATGGCGGTAACACCAAGAGCATCAGCCGCGAACACATCGTGCTGGCCAGCCGCAGTGGCCTGGTCACCGTGACGGGCGGCAAATGGACCACCTACCGGGCCATGGCGGAAGACGTGCTGCAAAAGTGCTTCGACACGGGGGTGCTGCCTCCCAAGGCGGCGGGCATTACCAATCAGCTTCCGCTGGTTGGATCGCCTGTAGGGGCAGTTCAGCACAGCATCAGCGATGCCCCTGGCATCCATCTCTATGGCGCAGAAGCCGCCACAGTGGCGGCTTTGCCAGGTAGCGCCAAGGAGTTGGGTGGGGGCTTGACGGAAGCCATGGTGCGCTTTGCCGCGCGGTTTGAATACGCACGAACGGTGGAGGATGTGCTCGCACGCCGTTCTCGCCTGCTGTTCCTCGATGCGCGCAAAGCCATCGACATGGCCCCTGCTGTCGCAGGCATCCTCCAAGAAGAGTTGGGCATCGACCCCCAGCTGCCCGCCTTCTTGGCATTGGCGCAACAATATTTGCGCCCAGAAATGTGATAAGCGCTTGACTAGGCGCTTTCACTTTGCAATAATCGTGGGCTTCGCGTTCAAAGCGCGGAGTTTCTGCCCAGCGGGAAGTGCTGCAAATGGTTTGCAGTGCGGACGACGGGCCCAAGACTGACTGGCTGATTTGCGGCCCTTGAGAAGTTCTCTGGGGCTGTTGTCTTCTGGTGCAAGTTGGGAATATTGAAATGATCCAAACAGAATCTCGGTTAGAGGTTGCCGACAATACCGGCGCTAAGTCCGTCCTTTGCATTAAGGTGCTGGGTGGCTCTAAGCGTCGCTATGCAAGCGTTGGCGACATCATCAAGGTGAGCATCAAGGAAGCCGCTCCACGTGGCCGCGTCAAAAAAGGCGAGGTTTACAGTGCGGTGGTGGTTCGCACGGCGAAGGGTATTCGTCGCGGCGACGGTTCGCTCGTCAAATTCGACGGCAACGCTGCAGTGTTGCTGAATTCAAAGTTGGAGCCTATCGGCACCCGCATCTTTGGACCCGTGACGCGCGAGCTGCGTACCGAAAAGTTCATGAAGATCGTGTCCCTGGCTCCTGAAGTTCTCTAAGGACGCGCTATGAACAAGATTCGCAAAGGCGACGAAGTCATCGTGCTGACGGGGCGCGACAAGGGCAAGCGCGGCACAGTGTCGTTGCGCAAGGATGACTCTTATCTGGTCATCGATGGCATCAACCTGGTCAAGAAGCACGTCAAGCCAAACCCTATGAAGGGCACAACTGGCGGCATCGTTGAAAAGGCTATGCCAATCCATCAGTCCAACGTGGCCATCTTCAATGCGGCTACTGGCAAGGCTGATCGCGTAGGCATCAAGGTGCAAGCTGACGGTTCGCGCGTTCGCGTGTTCAAGTCCAGCGGCGCTGAAATCAAGGCGGCCTAAGGGGTAAACATGGCACGACTGCAAGACATTTACCGCGACAAAGTCGCTCCCGAGCTGACCAAGCAGTTCGGTTACACCTCGCCCATGCAAGTCCCACGTCTGACCAAGATCACCCTGAACATGGGTGTGAGCGAAGCCGTTTCGGACAAGAAGGTGATGGACAACGCCGTGGCTGACCTAACCAAGATTGCTGGTCAAAAGCCTGTGGTGACCAAGGCCAAGAAGGCTATCGCTGGTTTCAAGATCCGCGAAGGCCAAGCTATCGGCTGCATGGTGACCCTGCGTGGCGTTCAGATGTACGAATTCCTGGATCGTTTCGTGACCGTGGCTCTGCCCCGCGTCCGTGACTTCCGTGGTATTTCCGGCCGTGCTTTCGACGGTCGTGGCAACTACAACATCGGTGTCAAGGAACAGATCATTTTCCCTGAAATCGAGTATGACAAGGTTGACGCTCTGCGCGGCCTGAACATCAGCATCACCACAACGGCCAAGACCGACGAAGAAGCCAAGGCGCTTCTGGCAGGTTTCCGTTTCCCGTTCAAGAACTGAGGCGAAGCATGGCTAAAGTAGCTTTGATCCAGCGCGAACTGAAGCGCGAAAAACTGGCCGCCAAGTACGCAACCAAGTATGCGGAACTGAAGGCGATTGCTGGCGATGCCAAGCGCAGCGACGAAGAGCGTGAAGCAGCCCGCCTGGGCTTGCAAAAGCTCCCTCGCAACGCCAACCCAACGCGTCAGCGCAACCGTTGCGAAATCACCGGTCGTCCACGCGGTACGTTCCGTCAATTCGGTCTGGCCCGCGCCAAGATCCGTGAACTGGCTTTCAATGGCGACATCCCCGGTGTCACCAAGGCCAGCTGGTAAGCAGGCAGGAGAGATTAAACATGAGCATGAGTGATCCCATCGCTGACTTGCTGACCCGCATCCGTAACGCACAGATGGTGTCCAAAGCAACGGTTCAGGTACCTTCCTCCAAAGTGAAGGTTGCCATCGCCCAAGTGCTGAAGGACGAGGGTTATATCGACGGCTTCCAGGTGAAAACTGAAGCTGGCAAGTCCGAACTTGAAATCGCCCTGAAGTACTACGCAGGCCGTCCAGTGATTGAGCGCATCGAGCGCGTCAGCCGCCCTGGTCTGCGTGTCTACAAAGGCCGTGATTCCATTCCACAAGTCATGAACGGTCTGGGTGTGGCAATTGTCACGACTCCCAAGGGCGTGATGACTGATCGCAAAGCGCGTGCTACCGGTGTCGGTGGCGAAGTGCTGTGCTACGTGGCCTAACCGCGGCATTGAGGAGTAACTGAAATGTCCCGAGTAGGAAAAATGCCCGTGACCATCCCCGCTGGCGTGGATGTGTTGATCAAAGACGACCAGATCTCTGTGAAGGGTTCTGGTGGTACCTTGTCTCTGGCGCAAAACGTGCTGGTCAAGGTGTCTAGCAATGATGGCAAGCTGAGCTTCGAGCCCGTGAATGACTCGCGTGAAGCCAACGCCATGAGCGGAACCCTGCGTCAACTGGTCAACAACATGGTTGTTGGCGTGAGCAAAGGCTTTGAGAAAAAGCTGAGCTTGGTTGGTGTGGGTTACAAGGCTGCAGCATCAGGTTCCAAGCTGAACCTGGCTGTTGGTTATTCGCATCCCGTCAACTTTGAAATGCCTGCTGGCATCACCGTTGCCACCCCAACGCCCACTGAAGTGGTTGTGAAGGGTGCTGACCGTCAGCGCGTAGGTCAAATTGCTGCTGAGATCCGTGCCGTTCGTCCTCCCGAGCCCTACAAGGGTAAGGGTATCCGCTATGCGGACGAAAAGATCACGATCAAAGAGACCAAGAAGAAATAAGGAGCTGCAACATGTTGACAAAGAAAGAGCAGCGTCTTCGTCGTGCCCGTCAAACCCGCATTCGCATTGCCCAGCAAGGCGTGGCCCGTTTGACTGTGAATCGTACGAACCTCCATATCTACGCCAGCGTGATCTCTGGCGACGGCAGCAAGGTGCTGGCAAGTGCTTCCACGGCAGAAGCCGACGTGCGCCAGTCGCTCGGCGGCTCGGGCAAGGGTGGCAATGCCGCCGCAGCCCAGCTGATCGGCAAGCGTATCGCTGAAAAGGCGAAGGCAGCAGGCGTCGAGAAGGTTGCATTTGATCGCGCAGGTTTCGCTTACCACGGTCGCGTCAAGGCTTTGGCCGATGCAGCCCGCGAAGCTGGTCTGCAGTTCTAAGCGGAGCGGAATAAAAAATGGCTAAATTTCAACCCAAAGTGCAAGACGAAGGTCGTGACGACGGTCTGCGCGAAAAAATGATCGCGGTCAACCGCGTGACCAAAGTCGTGAAGGGCGGCCGTATTCTCGGTTTTGCTGCACTGACTGTGGTTGGCGACGGTGATGGCCGCGTCGGCATGGGCAAGGGCAAATCCAAGGAAGTGCCTGCTGCCGTGCAGAAGGCGATGGAAGAAGCTCGCCGCAACATGGTCAAGGTTTCGCTGAAGAACGGCACCATCTATCACAACGTCACGGGCCACCATGGCGCCGCTGTCGTGATGATGGCGCCCGCTCCAAAGGGTACCGGCATCATTGCTGGTGGTCCTATGCGCGCAGTCTTTGAAGTGTTGGGCGTGACGGATATCGTGGCCAAGAGCCATGGTTCCTCCAATCCTTACAACATGGTTCGCGCAACGTTTGACGCCCTTGTCAATTCGACGACTCCGTCGAACGTGGCAGCCAAGCGTGGCAAGACAGTCGAAGACATCTTCGCCTGAACCGGAGTCTGAAATGACAACGCAACAAACCGTCAAGATTCAACTGGTGCGCAGCCCGATTGGCACCAAAGAGTCGCACCGCGCCACCGTCCGTGGTCTGGGTCTGCGCAAGCTGAACAGTGTCAGCGAACTGCAAGACACGCCCGAAGTGCGCGGCATGATTAACAAGATCAGCTATCTGGTCAAAATCGTCTGAGAGATCGATCATGGAACTCAATAGCATCAAGCCCGCAGACGGCGCCAAGCATGCCAAGCGCCGCGTAGGCCGTGGCATTGGCTCCGGTCTGGGTAAGACCGCTGGCCGTGGTCACAAGGGTCAAAAGTCGCGTTCCGGCGGCTATCACAAGGTGGGCTTCGAAGGCGGTCAAATGCCTTTGCAGCGGCGCCTGCCAAAGCGCGGTTTCAAGTCGCAGTCTCTGAAGTTCAACGCAGAAGTCACTTTGTCTGCTCTGGAACAACTTGGCCTGCCTGAAGTCGACGTGTTGGCTCTGAAGCAAGCAGGTTTGATTGGTGAGCTGGCCAAGGTGGTCAAGGTCATCAAGACCGGCTCTCTGACCAAGGCCGTCAAGCTGACTGGCATCGGTGCAACGGCAGGTGCCAAGGCAGCTATCGAAGCTGCTGGCGGCTCCCTCGCCTGATAGCACTCCCCAAGGAAGGCATCTGTGGCAACTAGCGCAGCTCAAATTGCAAAGACCGGTAAGTTCGGCGACTTGCGTCGTCGGCTGGTTTTTCTGTTGCTTGCGCTGGTCGTGTATCGCATCGGGGCTCATATCCCTGTGCCAGGCATCGATCCAGCCCAACTTCAGCAGTTGTTCAGTGGACAACAGGGCGGCATCCTGAACTTGTTCAACATGTTCTCGGGTGGCGCTTTGTCTCGCTTCACGGTTTTTGCACTGGGGATCATGCCGTACATCTCGGCATCGATCATTTTGCAGTTGATGACTTACGTCATTCCTACCTTTGAGCAATTGAAGAAGGAAGGCGAGGCCGGCCGCAGAAAGATTACCCAGTACACACGTGCTGGTACTTTGGGTCTGGCGCTTTTCCAGTCGTTCGGCATTGCTGTTGCGCTGGAAAGCTCTGCAGGTCTGGTGCTGAGTCCTGGTTTTGGTTTCCGTCTTACGGCGGTGGTGAGTCTGACTGCTGGAACAATGTTCCTGATGTGGTTGGGTGAGCAAATCACTGAGCGTGGTTTAGGCAACGGCATTTCCATCCTGATCTTTGCAGGTATTGCCGCAGGGCTCCCAAGCTCTATTGGTGGTTTGCTGGAATTGGTCAGTACTGGCGCGATGTCAGCACCTGCTGCGATCTTCATCGTACTGGTGGTGGGTCTGGTAACATACTTCGTTGTGTTCGTGGAGCGAGGCCAGCGCAAGATTCTCGTGAACTATGCCCGTCGTCAGGTGGGGAACAAGGTTTACGGCGGTCAGGCGTCTCATCTGCCCCTGAAGTTGAACATGGCCGGCGTGATTCCACCGATCTTTGCATCGTCGATCATTCTGTTGCCGGCAACAGTAGTGAATTGGTTCAGTGCAGGCGATTCGATGCGTTGGCTGAAGGATATCTCTGGTGCACTGACCCCTGGTCAGCCCATCTATGTGATGTTCTATGCGGCCGCCATCATCTTCTTCTGTTTCTTCTATACGGCGTTGGTTTTCAACAGCCGCGAGACGGCAGATAACCTGAAGAAGAGCGGTGCCTTCATCCCTGGAATTCGCCCAGGCGAGCAAACTGCCCGCTACATTGACAAGATTCTGGTTCGCTTGACTCTTGCCGGTGCTGTGTACATCACCTTTGTGTGCTTGCTGCCCGAGTTCTTGATTCTCAAGTACAACGTGCCGTTCTACTTTGGTGGTACATCGTTGTTGATCATTGTGGTGGTGACCATGGACTTCATGGCCCAGGTTCAGAACTACATGATGTCGCAGCAATACGAGTCTCTGCTCAAGAAAGCTAATTTCAAGGGTGGCAGTGCTGGTTGAAGCATGATTTCTGAGTAGCCAGTGCTGCTCAGAAGTTATGAAATTAAGTTAAGTGAGCGCCCCACGAGTTTTCGCGGGCACGCATTGTGTTCCGTGCAAAGCAGCCGGGACGGATGGAAAAGTTTTAGGAGAATGCAATGAGAGTTTCGGCTTCGGTCAAAAAAATCTGCCGCAACTGCAAGATCATCCGCCGCAAGGGTGTGGTGCGCGTGATCTGCACGGATCTGCGTCATAAGCAGCGCCAAGGTTGATTGGAAAGTATTAGAGGACGCATATGGCACGTATCGCTGGCATCAACATTCCGCCTCACAAGCATGCGGAAATCGGTCTGACCTCCATTTTTGGCATTGGTCGCACCCGCGCTCGCAAGATTTGCGAAGCAACTGGCATCGCTTACACCAAGAAGATCAAGGATCTGACGGATAGCGATCTGGAAAAAATTCGCGAGCAAATCGAACAGTTCACCATTGAAGGTGACCTGCGTCGCGAAACCACCATGAACATCAAGCGTTTGATGGACATTGGCTGCTACCGTGGTTTCCGCCATCGTCGTGGTCTGCCGATGCGTGGTCAGCGTACGCGTACCAACGCCCGTACTCGCAAGGGTCCGCGCAAGGGTGCAGCTGCACTGAAGAAATAAAGAGATTGAAAGATCATTATGGCTAAGTCTCCTGCCAATAACGCAGCTCAGCGCGTTCGCAAAAAGGTTCGCAAGAACGTTTCGGACGGTATTGCACACGTGCATGCCTCCTTCAACAACACGATCATCACCATCACTGATCGCCAAGGCAATGCTTTGTCTTGGGCATCGTCTGGTGGTCAAGGTTTCAAGGGCTCGCGCAAGTCCACACCCTTCGCAGCTCAGGTGGCATCCGAAGTGGCTGGCCGCGCTGCCATTGACCAAGGCATCAAGAACCTGGATGTCGAGATCAAGGGTCCTGGTCCAGGTCGTGAATCGTCTGTGCGCGCACTGGGCGCCTTGGGCATTCGCATCACATCGATTTCCGATGTGACGCCTGTGCCGCACAATGGCTGCCGCCCTCAAAAGCGTCGCCGTATCTAATTTTTTCAAGCCCACCGCCGCCTGTAGACGCGTAAGCGCTCCAGGCGGCTCCCGCAATGGTTTGCGGTAGATGACATAAAAGGAAGCTCAAGTGGCACGTTACCTCGGCCCCAAGGCCAAACTTTCCCGCCGTGAAGGCACGGACCTGTTCCTGAAGAGTGCTCGTCGCTCCATCGCTGACAAGTCCAAGTTCGATTCCAAGCCTGGTCAGCATGGTCGCACCTCCGGCGCCCGTACCTCTGACTACGGACTGCAGCTGCGCGAAAAGCAAAAAGTCAAGCGCATGTACGGCATTTTGGAAAAGCAATTCCGCCGTTACTTCGAAGCCGCTGATGGCAAGAAGGGTAACACTGGTGCGAATCTGCTGTTCCTGTTGGAGTCACGCCTGGACAACGTCGTGTATCGCATGGGCTTTGGCTCGACACGTGCAGAAGCCCGTCAGTTGGTTTCGCACAAGGCGATCACTGTGAACGGCCAGTCGGTCAACATCCCTTCGTACCTTGTGAAGGTCGGTGATGTGGTCGCTGTACGTGAGAAGTCCAAAAAGCAGGCCCGTATCACTGAAGCACTGCAACTGGCCGCTCAAGTGGGCATGCCCGCTTGGGTTGATGTGAATGCCGACAAGGCAGAAGGTGTCTTCAAGAAGGTGCCTGATCGTGATGAATTCGGTGCGGATATCAACGAATCCCTGATCGTTGAGTTGTATTCGCGCTAATCACTCGATCTAGTTTTCGAGTAAACCGTTCCTAAACCGCGAGGCATCGCGGTTTAGGCGCTTCACCAGCCTTACCGGTGTAACGAGCTGGGGGTATTGAGAGGAAGTTTGAATGCAAACCAATTTGCTGAAACCCAAGACGATCAATGTCGAGCAGCTGGGCCACAACCGCGCCAAAGTGGCTCTGGAGCCGTTTGAGCGGGGCTATGGCCATACACTGGGCAACGCTATCAGACGCGTTCTGCTTTCGTCTATGGTGGGTTACGCAGCGACTGAAGTCACCATTGCCGGTGTGCTTCACGAGTACTCCTCTATTGATGGAGTTCAAGAAGATGTGGTGAACATTCTCTTGAACCTGAAGGGTGTGGTGTTCAAGCTCCACAACCGTGATGAAGTGACCCTGAGCCTGCGCAAGGACGGCGAAGGCGTCGTGACCGCACGTGATATTCAGACACCCCACGACGTAGAGATCGTCAACCCCGATCACGTGATTGCACACTTGTCGCAGGGCGGCAAGCTGGACATGCAGATCAAGGTGGAAAAGGGCCGTGGTTATGTGCCTGGCAGCATGCGTCGTTACGCCGACGAGGCTACTAAATCTATTGGCCGTATTGTTCTCGACGCCTCTTTCTCTCCAGTCAAGCGCGTTAGCTACACAGTCGAAAGTGCCCGCGTGGAGCAGCGTACCGATCTGGACAAGCTGGTTGTAGAGATTGAAACCAATGGCGCGATCACTGCGGAAGATGCGGTGCGTGCGTCTGCCAAGATTTTGGTGGAGCAGTTGGCTGTGTTTGCCCAGCTGGAAGGCGGCGAACTGACAGCTTTTGAGACACCTTCGGGCCCACGTGGCGGTGCTACGTTCGATCCGATTTTGCTCCGCCCAGTGGATGAATTGGAACTGACAGTGCGTTCTGCCAACTGCCTCAAGGCAGAGAACATCTACTACATCGGTGATCTGATTCAGCGCACCGAAAACGAGTTGCTCAAGACGCCTAATCTTGGTCGTAAGTCGCTCAACGAAATCAAGGAAGTCCTGGCTTCCCGCGGTCTCACCTTGGGTATGAAGCTTGAGAACTGGCCACCAGCCGGTCTCGACAAGCGTTAAGTTATAATTTTCGGTTCTCTGAATGGGAACAGTGCGTTGGGCAGTACCTGATACGGCTGCTCAATTTAATTAAAGTAAAAGGAAAGCACCATGCGCCACGGACACGGCCTCCGTAAACTCAATCGCACCAGCTCGCACCGCCTTGCGATGCTGCAAAACATGATGAACTCGCTCATCGAGCATGAGGCCATCAAAACAACGGTCCCCAAGGCTAAAGAACTTCGCCGCGTGATCGAGCCCATGATCACTTTGGCTAAAGAAGACTCCGTCGCCAACCGTCGCCTCGCATTCAACCGTCTGCGTGACCGTGACAGCGTTACCAAGCTCTTCAACGAACTGGGCCCACGCTTCAAAGCCCGTCCCGGTGGCTACACACGCATCTTGAAGATGGGTTTCCGTGTGGGCGACAATGCTCCTATGGCTTACGTCGAACTGGTTGATCGTGCTGCGGAAACTGAAAATTCTTCGGCAGCTGCTGAATAATAGGGTATAATTTAAATCTACCGCGCGATGGAGCAGTCTGGTAGCTCGTTGGGCTCATAACCCAAAGGTCGGAGGTTCAAATCCTTCTCGCGCAACCAATAAAATCAAGCACTTAGCTTGTCTTCAAGGCTCACTTCGGTGGGCCTTTTTGTTTTGGCCCAAATTTGGCCCATTCCTGGCCCACCCTTGGCCCAAGAAATTTGCTGATCTTCGTTTCTGACCATTGGGTATTGGCCAGCATGGATTTCACATAGTCACCTGCTCCCGGTTTGCAGCAGACGTCCCTGGAGCTGCAGGGACGGCGACTTCCCCCACCACCGGCATGTCCTCCCAGCACGTCGTGTAAGCCGGTGACCTGCGCTCCTGCCGCATGGCCCAACTGGCACGCTCTCCCTTTGCCTGCACTCCGGCGCTCGCCAGGTTCACCGTGCCGCGCCCATAGCGTTGGTTGAGTTCATCGAGCACCCCCATCAGCCGCTCCCGGGTGCTGTCCTCTGTCTCCTGTGGTTCCAGGTCGAGTTCCCGCTGTCGCAGCTTTGCGCTGTGCAAGTCCAGCAGCATCACGCCCGCCTTGATGAACAGGTAGCCCGGCCGGTAGATCCGGCGCAGGCCGGTCAATGCAGCATGAACGATGGAGACGGTGTCGCTGGTGGCGCTTCGCAGCGGCACGGTGATGGACCGCGCGTACTGCGGACCTTTGCGGTAAGGGCTGGTGTGAATGAACACCAGCACATGGGCCGTGTGGCTGGCCTGCCTGCGCAGCTTCTGCGCGGCCATGCTGGCAAACGTGCTGATGGCCTGCTCCAGGGCGGGGAGCTCACTCACGGGTTGCCCAAACGAGCGGGTACAGGCGATCTCCTTCTTGGGTGGTGGTTGGTCGTCCAGTCCGATGCAGGGCATGCCTTGCAATTCGCGCACCGTGCGCTCCAGCACCACCGACCAGCGCCTGCGCACCGTGGCTGGATCGAGCCGAGCCAGGTCCAGCGCGGTCTCTATGCCCGCTTCCTTGAGCTGGGCTGCGATCTTGCGCCCCACGCCCCAAACTTCACCCACTTCGGTCGCTTCCAGCACCGCATCCAATTCTTCACTGGGCAACTGCACAAGGTTGCATACCTGGGCAAGCTTCGAGGGGTAGAAACCAGGTTTGCGTTCAGCCGTCTTGGCCACATAGTTGGCCAGCTTGGCGAGGGTCTTGGTCGGCGCAATACCTATCCCGCAGGGTATGCCCACCCACTGCAGCACACGCGCACGGATGGCATGGGCTCGTTCGGTCATGTCGCCCCGGATGCCACTGAGGTCCACGAAGCTCTCATCAATCGAATACACCTCATGCCGATGGCCCAGCGCAGCAACCAGGCTAGGGTCTGTTGAGAATCATTCTGAGATGTGTGAATGGATGTGTTGCAATAGGCGCATGAGCATTCGATGGGTACTGACAGACGCACAATGGGCCAAGATGGAGCCGCACTGCCTTGGCAAGCCAAGTGATCCTGGACGCAGCGGCACAGACAACCGCCGCTTCTTTGAGGCAGTGCTGTGGATTGCCCGCACAGGCAGCCCCTGGCGAGACCTGCCGCCAGAGTTCGGCAAGTGGAACACGGTGTTCAAACGCTTTAGAGACTGGGTTAAGGCCGATGTGTTCCAACGTCTGTTCGATGCAGTGAGCGAGCAGCCGGACATGGAATATGCGATGGTGGATGCCACGATTGTGAAAGTGCATCGGCACGGCCAGGGGGCAAAAGGGGGACTTCGGGCCAGGCCATAGGCCACTCGAGGGGCGGCATGACCACGAAGATACTGGCGCTGACAGATGCATTGGGCAATCTGGTGAAGTTCGTCTTGATGCCAGGGCAGCGCCACGACACCAAAGGGGTCAGAGAGCTGATTGCCGATGTGCGCTTTGATGCCTTGCTTGCCGACAAGGCCTTCGATGTGAATTGGCTGATCCAGGAGTTGGGTAAGCGCGGGGCGCAGGTGGTGATCTCACAGATGCCCCGCAGGAGAGCGCCACTGGAGATTGACCTGGAGGTCTACAAATGGCGCCACTTGATCGAGAACTTCTTTTGCAAGCTCAAGGAGTTCAAACGTATCGCAATGCGCAGCGACAAGACGGATAGCAGCTTCGCAGCGATGATCCATCTCGCAGCTGGGGTTATCAACTCCCGCTGATTCTCAACACGTCCTAGAGTGAATCTCCATCAAAAGATTGTTATGTGTAATGTTTTTTCATAACAATTGTTCGATCCGGTTGCCAGCCCAACAGTCGACGCGGACTGTTGCCAACATGGGTTGATCATTGGCAGCAATAACGTGATCAGACTTAAAAGTCGACACGTGATTTGTCCGACACGCCTGAGTCGCGGACAAGCCAGTCAATCAAACGCCTGCACGCCAAGAATAGTTGTCAGACGATCAGGCAACTCGGTCAACGTCGGAGCCTCTCCCCCAAATCCGATTGCAAGCTGCTCGCATAGGATCTTGAGCGTAATCGCCGCCGTCAATCGCAACAATGAACATCCCGCGGCGAGGGTTCATTGCGATGATTTTTCCGTCTTTCATGCTGAGCTCTTTGATGATTGAGATTGTTGCAACAGATTCCCGGGGGCGATTGGAAGGGCAAGGCCGGTCCTACTCCTTCGCAACGACTGTGTCGTAAAGGCCGTAGCTCCTGAGGCCAATATGGCTTTCGATACCTGTGTAGTGAAGTGACGCGTCTTCGTACCTGCGGAATGCGAACACCGCTTGGTTCATCTGTTCAGTGTTGAAAACTTTCAGGCTCACCAGCAGGTGAAAGTCCTTCACGGTCAGCCCGGTCACCGTCAAAAAGAGACCTGGCTCCAACTTGGTAATGACGTCCTTCAGGGTGTTCTCGCGAAAGTCGGTCAGGTACATGAAGGCCGGTATTCGCGTCGCGAACTTGATCAGCTTCTCCTGGTGCAGAGGCGACTGGTTTCGAACCAATTCTCTCAACACCTGGGTACTGCTGAGGGCCAGTGAGTACCGTTTCGGGTGATTGTCCACTTTTCCATAGCCCCGCGCACGCGGACTTGGCTTCTTCCCCGAACAGCGCGTGAATGTGTCACTCCACCCCGCAGGACTGACCGCATGCCCAAAAACCTCCCACCCCAACACGAATTCACACGATCGTATGAGCGATTGTCCCATGGCTGCGCTACGCTTCGCCCATGGACACTTTGATTCCCGCCTTCCTGCGCCGCCAGCGCAACCAGCGACGTCTGACGCTGGAGATGTTGTCGACGTGTGGGCGCTGATGGCATCTCCCAACCCGGCCCGCTTCACGACCCTGACAAGCGCTGGCGGCTCGATCACCGTCGACACCTGCCCGAACGCCTACACGAACCTCAACGGCCGGCTTCCCGCGCAACTGACCCGCAGTCCTCGCGCGGCGCCCGCGTCACGCGCCGGCCCGCACCGAGCTGCTGCGCGACCAGCAAGGTGACCTGCCGGAACGAGCGGACCGCCGGCATGTCTTCCTTGGACCGCAGCCATCCCAGCGCCACGTGCACCGGCTCGGGCGCGTCGACGATCTCGAGGAGGTGAACGCCCCGCGGCTGCAGGTTGCGCGCCGTCCCGGGGATGATCGCCAGCCCGATGCCGGCCCCGACCAGCCCGGCCACCGTATGGATCTGGGTGGCTTTGTTGCACAAACCAGAAGCGAGCCGAGATAACCCCAGCCCCAGACGCAGCTACGCCACAGCAGGCACAGGCACCGTTGCCGGGCGCCCAAGTTGTGTGAAGCGGTTGAGCAAAGCCACCCGCACATGCAGTTCTGTGACCTGGCGCTCAAACGTTCGCGCCATCACCCGCTCGCCCAAGCGCTTGAAGCAATGCATCTTGGTTTCCACCAGGCTTCTTCGGTGATAACCGCTCCACTTCTTCCAGATACGGCGCCCCAGCCTTTGGCAAGCTCGCAGGGCTTCGTTGCGCCCGCCCGCTCCCTCCAGCGTTTGTCTCCAAGGCCTTGCATTCTTGCGCGGGGGAATCACCGCCTGCGCACCTCTTTGCGCTATCGCCGCGTGGCACCCCTTTGTGTCGTAGGCTCCATCCCCACCGACACTTGCCACCCGCTCATCGAGCGGTATCTGGGCCAACAGTTCGGGCAGCATGGGAGCATCGCCCACGCTGTTGTCTGTGACTTCAATGGCCCGAATCTCCAGCGTGTGGGCATCAATGCCCAGGTGCACCTTGCGCCATTGCCGCCGATATTCGGCTCCGTGCTTCTTGCGTTTCCATTCCCCTTCACCCAGGAACTTGATGCCCGTACTGTCCACCAGCAAATCCAGCGCTGTGGCGCTGCGCTGGTAAGGAAGCAGCACCTGCAGCGTCCTCTGACGGCGACTGATGGTGCTGAAATCGGGAACCCGCCAATTCAGCCCCGCCAGACGCAGCAGGCTCTGAATCAGTCCCAGGCTCTGGCGCAGTGCCAAGCCAAACAGGCACTTGATGCTCAGGCAAAACTGGATGGCCGCATCCGTGAACGTCTGCTGGCGACCCCGTTTGCCACTGGCAGGTGCGTACCACTGCATGTCTTTGTCCAGCCAGATCGTCAGCGCCCCTCTGACCTTGAGTGCGGCGTTGTACGCAGCCCAGTTGGTGGTCTTGTAGCGGGTCTTAGGCCCTTGGGGTTCATTCATGCGCCGAGGTTACCAGTGCAATGGGGCTGGTTTGTGCAACAAAGCCCCTGTAAGGTGGAAGACTTGGTAAAACATTTACCCGTCGTTACTATGTCGCGTCAAGCTGGTTCAACACGCATCCTGGATTCATGGCGTCACACATCACAGGTAATCATCCCCGACATAATTGAATCAAATAGTATGGTTACGATGGCTGGTTTGATATCAGCTGGGGTTGCAATAGGTTACCTGCCACACGGCTGGCTTCAACCACTTTTACGTAACGGCACATTAAAAATCCTTCATAGCAACACACCGCTGACAAAATTGCAGTACAAGTTCTATTGGCGCTCTGACGACACTCGCCCTCTACTTGCAGGACTAAGAGAGGTTGCCTTGGAGATGGTTGACTATGACACGCCGCTATTGATGCTTTAAGATTTGCCGTTGGAGTTCACAAGAACTTCATCACTGATTTCAGCAACAGATGTGACTCCTAACATGGCCAAATTTCGTGACACTTCTTCGCGCAATAGTCTGATTCCTTTTCGTACACCACCCTCACCACCTACTGATGCAGCATAGTTAAAAGGGCGCCCAACAAAAACAAATTTGGCCCCCAAGGCTAGCGCTTTGATTACATCTGTACCTCGGCGAAAGCCGCTGTCCACCATCACGGGCACTTGCGGGCAGGCTTGCACAATCTCGGGCAGCACCCGAAGCGGGGACACCGTTCCATCGAGCTGACGCCCGCCATGGTTTGACACAATCAGGCCATCGGCCCCGCAATCCACAGCTTGCCGTGCATCGCGCACATCCAGGATACCTTTGAGCACCAAACGACCCGGCCACATGCGCCGGATCATGCGAATTTCTTCCCACCCAAGGTGTCCACGGTCAGAGAAATCACGCAAGACATTGGCCGAAAGAATCGGCGCACCACGTTTGGCAAAGTTGTTTTCAAAATGGGGCATGCCGTGACGCACAAGTGTACGAACAAATGTACCCAACAACCAACGAGGATGTGTGATACCTTGCCAAGCTAGGCTCACACTGGGCCTCAACGACGTGGAGAAGCCAGCACGGATGTTGTTTTCACGGTTAGAGGCAATGGATGCATCCAGTGTCACCACCAAGGTCTGGTAGCCCGCAGATTTCACGCGTTCGATCAAAGCCACGATCTCAGTCCGCGCCCCGGGCAAGTAGGCCTGAAACCAGGCTCCCGGGTTGGCCTGCACCACATCCTCCATGCGAATGAGAGAAGAGCCACTCATGATCATTGGCACTTTTTCGCGTACAGCCGCTTGCGCCAAAACCATGTCACCCCGGTAAGCCGAGAGCGCGCAAATTCCCATGGGGGCAATGCCAAAGGGCGCTGACCAGGACTGGCCGAACAATTCGGTAGTGGTGGACCTTTTAGAGGTATCCACCAGCACGCGTGTCACGAACTCGTAACGGTCAAACGCCGATGCATTGGCCGAAAGCGTCTGATTGCGCTCCACCCCTCCTGAGACATAGGCGAAAACCGGCGCTGGCAAGTGCCGACGCGCCGCTGCCTCGAAATCGTCCAGGCACAAGATGTGGCCCAGACGGGCGGGCAAGTTCAGTTTGTCGTCACACATTTCAGATTACTTGTCTGTCCAGGGCATGACCTGCCACAGTTGCTGGAATTCAGCCTCATCTTCTTTCAATTCCGCTGCATAAGCGGCTGGTGCGAGGTAACGCAAGGGTGCGAAGTAATTGCTGGCCTTGGCCTGGAATTCCGGATCAGACACGGCTTTTTGCACCGCATTGACCAGTTGTTCACGAACTGCCGGTGGCAGGCCCTTAGGCGCGGCAATGCCACGCAGCGAGGCCATGATCACCTTGAAGCCCTGCTCCTTGAAGGTCGGCACATTGGCTGCCAAATTAGAGCGCTTGTCACTCATCTGACCAAGATGTCTCAGGGGCGTTCCGCCGTTTTGATATTGCAACGCCTCACCAATGTTCATGGCAGCCATGAAAATCTGTTTGGAAGCAATGGCGTTGTGGACCTCTGCGCCACCTTTGAAAGGCACATGGGTCAGCTTCACACCTGCAGCGCGTTCGAACATCAAGGCAGCCAGGTGGTCATCCGAACCAATGCCGGTGGTGCCATACGTCACTGCGCCGGGGTTGGCTTTGGCGTAAGCCGCCAGTTCGCCAAGACTCTTGATGGGCGTGTCAGCGTGCACCGAGAAGTTACCTGGATCGTCCACGACGTTGCCCAGCAAGTCGTAATTGCTCCAGTGGAAGCTCACCTTGCGTTCAATCGGGATGGTCAACACATTGGGCGTGTTGATAAACCCAATGGTGTATCCGTCGGGCTTTGCATTGACGACTTCCGTGAAGCCGATGGCGCCACCTGCTCCAGGACGGTTCATCACCACAATGGAAGCGTTGTTGCCCATGTGTTTTTGCATGTACTGGGCCATCAAGCGGGCAATGATGTCCGTGCCGCCGCCAGTGGCATAAGCGACCACCATCTTGATAGGTTGTTCGGGATAAGCGGCATGCGCCAGACCAGGAACGATGGCGGTGGCGCAGAGGGTCATGGCCGCCAGCGATCGGCGAAGCATTGTTGGAATACGGTTCATGGGCAATGTCTCCTTTTGGGTATAAAAAGTAGGGGCTCAGCTTAAGATGCGGGCACGGCGCTTCTCGAATGCCGGCCAGACTTCTGGGTTGATCAAGCGTGGGGGGCGCTCCCCGGCAAGAACATCCACGATCTGTTGCGCAGAGATAGCGCCCATATTTCGGCGCGCTTCATGAGTCACGCCGGCCACATGAAAGGTGGCGTAAACGTTATCCATAGACAAGAGCGGATGATCCAGCGGGGGCGGCTCCTGATCCCACACATCCACGCCGGCACCCGCCAAGTGGCCTGATCGCAAAGCCTGCACCAACGCGGCCTCATCATGGATGCCACCACGCGCAGTGGTGATGAAAATCGCCCCCCGCTTCATGCGCGCGAAGGTGTCGGCATTCATCATCTTCAATGTGGAGGCATCGCGCGGGCAATGCAAGGAAACGAAGTCGGACTGGGCAAGCAAGGCCTCAAAAGACACAGGCTGAGCGCCACGGCGCTCGATTTCCTCAGGGGTCAAGTGAGGGTCGAAGGCCACCACCTGCATACCAAAAGCACGGGCCAATGCGGCCACTCGTGTGCCAATATGACCAATACCCACCAGGCCGATCGTGCGACCACTGATCTCGTGGCCCATCACGTCTTCGCGGGCGTAGCCAATCTCACGCCGAATTCGGCGGTCACCCTCGACCATGCGACGGGATACGCCCAGCATCATGGCCAAGGTATGTTCAGCCACCGACACGGCATTACCACCAGCTTGGTTCACCACCGCGATGCCGGCGGCGGTGCAGGCTGGCACGTCCACCGTGTCGTACCCGGCGCCGCTGGAGGACACGCAGAACAGGCGCGGGCAGCGCGCGATCAGCTCGCCGGTGGCGAACCATTCCTGCGGCAGTTCGTCCTTCGCCGCCGACACGTGGTACACGTGCGCGCCGGCGAGCATGTCCCACGCGGCCGCGGGGTTGCCGCGCACCGGGAACACGCCGAGCGAGATGTCCTGTTCCTGCGCCAGCCGCGCATCGAACACCGGGTTGAGCCAGAGGTCCGAACGGACCACGCGTTTCGCTTGGGTCATCGGCATCAACGCGGTGTCGGGTCGCAGCCGATCGCCTTCAGGCGGGCGTCGACCCAGGAGGTGTCGTGCTTGCCGGCGCGGATGTTGGTAATGGTCTTCTGCTCCAGCGCGACCTTCTCGCGGCAGGCGGCCAGCACCTGTTCGACGTCGTCGTGCGGCACGCACAGCAGGCCGTCGGCGTCGCCGATGACGAGGTCACCGGGCTGGATCACCATGCCGTCGAGCGCGATCGGCACGTTGATCTCGCCCGGGCCGTCCTTGTACGGGCCGCGGTGCGTGACGCCCGCCGCGTAGATCGGGAAGCTGCCCGCGGCGATGATGTCGGCGTCGCGCACCGCGCCGTTCAGGACCACGCCACCGAGCTTGCGCTGCATCGCGTACGACATCATCAGTTCGCCGAACAGCGAGTTGGTGAGGTCGCCGCCGGCATCCACCACGATGATGTCGCCCGGCTCCGCCATGTCCAGCGCCTTGTGGATCATCAGGTTGTCGCCGGGCCGGCACTTCACGGTGAGGGCCGGGCCGCCGAGGCGGCCGCCCTTGTGCATGGGGCGCAGGCGGGGCCCGCCCGCGGTCATGCGGGTCATGCAGTCGCTGACGTTCGCCACCGGGATGTCGGCGAAGGCCTGGACGTAGCGCTCGGCGACCTTGCGGCGGCGCTGGAGGATCTGGAGTCCGACCATGTCGTGGGTTCCTTTGGTTCTGGAGGGAATGTACTGTCCCGGGGGACGGGTTCAGGAGACGGGGTGCGCTGGCAGCAGGTAGCTCGCGTCCAGTTCGGACAGGCCGTTCACGCCCAGCATCGCCATGTTGCGCGAGACCTCCTCGCGCAGCAGGCCGATCGCCTTGCGCACGCCGTCCTCGCCGGCCACGCTCGCCGCGTAGTTGAACGGGCGGCCGACGAACACGAACTTCGCGCCGAGCGCCACTGCCTTGAGCACGTCGGTGCCGCGGCGGAAGCCGCTGTCGATCATGACCGGCACCTCGGGGCAGGCCTGCACGATGCCGGGCAGCACGCGCAGCGGCGGCACCGTGCCATCGAGCTGCCGGCCGCCGTGGTTCGACACGATGATGCCGTCGGCGCCGCTGTCCACCGCGAGGCGGGCATCGCGTACGTCCAGGATGCCCTTGATCACCAGGTGGCCGGGCCACAGGCGTCGGATCATCCGGAAGTGGTTCCAGTTCATGTGGCCGCGGTCGGAGAAATCACGCAGCACGTTCTGCGACAGGATGGGGGCGCCACGCCGCGCGTAGTTGTTCTCGAAGTGCGGCAGGCCGTGCCGGGCGATCGTCTTCAGGAAGGTGCCGAACAGCCAGCGCGGGTGGGTGATGCCTTCCCAGGCCAGCGAGAGGCTGGGGCGCAGCGGCGTGGAGAAGCCGGCGCGGATGTTGTTCTCGCGGTTGGAGGCGATGTTGGCATCCACCGTCACCACCAGCGTGCGGTAGCCCGCAGCCTTCACGCGCTCCACCAGCGCGATCATGCTCGGCTCGTCGCCGGGCAGGTAGGCCTGGAACCAGGCGTCCGGGTTGGCCTGCACGACCTCCTCCAGCCGGATCAGCGAGGAGCCGCTCATGATCATCGGAATGTTCTCGCGCGCCGCCGCCTGTGTCAGCACCAGGTCGCCGCGGTAGGCCGACAGGGCGCAGATGCCCATGGGGGCCATCCCGAAGGGCGCCGACCAGCGCTTGCCGAACAGCGTGGTCGCCGTGCTGCGCGCGGAGGTGCCCACCAGCATGCGCGGCACGAATTCGTAGCGGTCGAAGGCCGCCGCGTTGGCGCGCAGGCTGTAGTTGCGCTCCACCGCGCCCGAGATGTAGGCGAACACCGGCTTCGGCAGGTGGCGGCTGGCCGCCCGTTCGAAGTCGTCGAGACACAGGATGTGCCCCAGCCGCGCCGGCAACTCGCCGGCCTGCGGGGAAGGACGCTCGTCGGACATCGGTCTTGGCTGCGCGGTCGCGGCACCGTCGGATAAGGGATCGATCTGCATTTTCGTTCGTGTTCGTCTGGGGAGCCGGGCGCGGCGCCCCCTTGACCGGGCCTTCGCAGTGTCGCGGCGGCCCGGCCACTCGTCCAATACATAATGCGGGCCCGTTCGATGCCGCTGCGGTATCGTGGGCGTGAGGGGCACGGGCCGGCAGCGGCCGGCCGATGCCGGCGTCAGCGCATTGCCAGCTTCGGCAGGAACAGCACCAGTTCCGGCACGTAGGTGATGGTCAGCAGGATCGCCACCAGCGCCAGCAGGAACGGCCACAGCTCGCGGGTGAAGTCGGTGATCGTCACCTTCAGGATGTCGCACACCACGTACATGACCAGTCCGAACGGTGGGGTCACCATTCCGATCATCAGGTTCATGACCACCATCACCCCCATGTGGACGGGGTCGAGGCCGAGCGCGGCGAACACCGGCACCAGCACCGGCACCACGATGATCAGGATCGCGGTGGCGTCCAGGAACATGCCGAGCACGATCAGCACCACGTTCAGCACCAGCAGGAACAGGATCTTGTTGTCGCCGATGTGGGCGAGCAGCTGCACCACCGCCTGGCCCACCTGTTCGCGGGCCAGCAGCCAGCTGAACGGGGAGGCGGCAGCGATCACGAGCATGATCACGCCCGCCTGCACGCCGGTCTCCAGCAGGATCTTCGGGATGTCCGCGGCGCCCAGCGAGCGGTAGAACACCATCGTCAGCACCAGCGCGTAGACCACCGCCACGGCGCCGGCCTCGGTGGGCGTGAACACGCCGGCCAGGATGCCGCCGAGGATGATCACCGGCAGCATCAGCGGCGGGCCGGAGACGCGCAGCGCGTGGACGATGCCGCGCAGGGTGGGGCGCTCGCCGCGGGGGAAGTTGCGCCGCCGCGCGATCACGTTGACCGCCACCATCAGGTAGACGCCCATCAGGATGCCGGGGATCGCACCGCCCAGGAACAGCTGCCCGATCGAGACGCCCGCGATGGAGCCGTAGATGATGAAGGGGATGCTGGGCGGGATGATCGGGGCGATCACCGCCGTGGCCCCGCTCAGTGCCGCGGCGAAGCGGGCGCTGTAGCCGGACTTCACCATCACCGGCACCAGGATCTTGCAGTCGGACACCGCGTCGGCGATGGCGGAGCCGGTCATGCCCCCCATCACCATGCTGTTGACGATGTTCACTTGCGCCAGGCCGCCGCGGAAGTGGCCCACCATGGCGGTGGCGAACCGGCTCAGCTTGTCGGTGAGGCCGCCGCCGATCATCAGGTTGCCGGCCAGCAGGAACAGCGGGATCGCCATCAGCGGGAAGCTGTCGGCGCCCGTCACGATGCGCTGCGGCAGCACCATCAGCGGCACGTTGCCCAGCGACAGCAAGGCGGCCCCGGCGCTCACCACCATCGCGAACGCGACCGGCATGCCGATGGCGAACAGGAGCAGGGTGCTCCCGAGCAGCAGGTAGGTCATGCCACGCTCCCTTCGCCGGGCTTGCGGGCCAGCGCCAGCCTGCCTTGCGCGCGCAGCAGCGTGCGTTCGACCTGGTAGGCCAGCATGATCGCCGCGCTCACCGGGACCGAGGCGTACACCCACGACATCGGGATCTCCAGCATGGTCGCCTCGACGTTGGAGTTCACTTCGACGATGTTCAGGCCCTGCACGAGCAGCACCACCAGGGCGAGGACCATCAGCGCGTCCACGAGCCAGGCGAGGATCGCCTGCAGCCTGCGCGGGAGCAGCACGACCACCGTCTCCACGACGATGTGCCCGCCATGGCGGTAGGCCACGGCGGCGCCGAGGAAGGTGATCCAGACGAAGGCGTAGCGGGCCAGCTCCTCGCTCCAGGAGAGCGGGTTGCCCAGCACGAAACGGCAGAACACCTGCAGGACGATGGTGGCCACCATCACGGCCATCAGGAGGGCGACCGCCGTCTCAGCGCCCCAGCGCCAGAGAAGGCGCACCGCTTTCAAAGGAGGGCCGCCGGTTGCGGCCTTGCCACCCAACGGCGGCTTGGAAGATGCCTCGACATGCATGATTTGGACCTCGTGACGAGATTGAGTTGACCGTGCGAGCACGCTGACGGGCGGCCGAGGGCGGAAGTGCACCGCCGGCCTCGCCGTCAACGGATGCGGGTAGGGATCAGCCGGCAGTCTTCAGGATCTCGTCCAGCAGGCCCGGTTTCCACTTGTCGGCGAACTTGGGCGGCACTTCCTTCAGCACCACGTTCGCGAACGCCTTGAGGTCCGGCTCGATCACCGTCATTCCCTTGTCATGCAGCGTCTTGCGCAGTTCGCCTTCCTGCTTGGCGATCTGCTCGTCGGCGTACTCCACCGAGTCGTTCACGGCCTGCTGCAACAACTTGCGGTCCGCTTCGGCAAGGGATTGCCAGAAGCGCTCGCTGGCGACCATCCAGCCGTTGCCGCGCACGTGCGAGGTCATCACCAGGTATTTCTGCACGTCTTGGAAGCTGTTCCCGTTGATGGTGCCCAGCGGGTTCTCCTGGCCATCGATGGTGCCCTGTTGCAGCGCGGTGAACACCTCCGGGAATGCCATCGGGGTCGGGCTGGCGCCGAGCGCCCGCCACGCGGCCACGTACACGGGGATCTCCGGCACGCGCAGCTTGAGGCCGGCGAGGTCGGCGGGCGTGCGCACCGCGCGGTTCTTGGTGGTGAGCTGGCGGGCGCCGCGGTTCACGATGCCCAGCACGCGCACGCCCTTCTTGGCCAGGAAGTCCTGGTGCATCGCCTGGCCGATCGGGCCGGCCAGCACGTTGCGCAGATGCTGTTGGCTGCGGAACACGTAGGGCAGCTCCAGCGCCCCGTACTGCGGCGCGGCGACGCTGATGATCAGCGAGCCGCTGCGACCCATCTCGATCGAACCGATCTGCATCGAGTCATACATGTCTTTCTCCGCGCCCAGCTGGCCGGAGTGGAAGTTCTGCACGACCATGCGGCCGCTGGTACGTTCGGCCAGCAGGGACTTGAGCTTCTCGGAGAAGTGGTACGCCTCGCCGCCGATGCCGTCGGTGTGGTTGAAGCGGATGGTGATCGGCGCGGCGAGCGCCGGCCGCGAGATCATCGCGCCGCCGAGGCCGACGGCGCCCACCGCGCCCATCGTGGCGAGCACCTGGCGCCGGTTCGGGCGCAGCTGGGAATCTGCCTTCTTCATCTGTGTTGTCTCCATCGAGTAGTAATTGGTCTCACGGGAAGAAATGCGCTGGCAGGCCCTTACGGGTTGCGGGCGCGCCGGCCTCCACCGGCGTGCCCCGGCCACTGCCCTGGCCGTGTGCCCGGTCAGCCCTGGAAGTAGGCCGCCTTCACGTTGGTGAAGAACTCCAGGTTGCTGTGGCCGATCGAGTAGGCGCCCAGGCCGGAGTCCTTGACGCCGCCGAAGGGCATGTGCGCCTCGCTGTTGGTGCCGTGGTTCACGTGCACCATGCCGCTCTCGCTCTCGCGCACGAAGCGCAGCGCCTCGTCGACGTCGCGGGTGAAGACGGAGGCGGCGAGGCCGTATTCGACCGAGTTCGCCACCTCGATGGCCTGGTTCGCGTCGCGCACCGAGATCAGGGACAGCACCGGGCCGAACACCTCCTGCTTCGCCAGCAGGTTCTCGGGCGACACGTTCTCGATCAGCGCCGGCTCCAGGAAGTTGCCGCGCCCGAGCTCACCGTCTTCCAGCACGCGCCCGCCGAAGCGGATGCGGGCCCCCTGGTCCAGGCCGCTGGCCATGTTGCGCAGCACCGAGGCGCGGTGCTGGTCGGTGACCAGCGGGCCCATCCTGCTGGCCGGATCCCAGGCGGGCCCCACCTTGATGGCGGCCAGTTCCGCGACCAGCGCTTCGCCCAGTTCGGCCGCCAGGCTTTGCAGGACGATCACGCGACTGACCGCGGTGCAGCGCTGGCCGGTGGTGGTGAACGCGGCCTGCGCGATCTGCTTGGCGATGTTGGCGGCGTCGGCGTAGCTCAGAACGACGGCGGGGTTCTTGCCGCCCATTTCCAGCTGGGTGCGCACCATGCGACGGCCCGCCTGCGCGTTGATGTCCCCGCCGGTCCTGGTCGAGCCCGTGAAGCTGATGCCGCGCACCAGCGGGTGCTTGACCAGCGCCTCGCCCACGGTGCGGCCGGAGCCGAGCACCAGGTTGATCACGCCCTTGGGCACGCCGGCTTCCTTGAACAGCTCCACCAGCCTGACGGAGCACCAGGGCGTGAAATTGGAGGGCTTCAGCACCGTGGTGCAGCCGTAGGCCAGCGCCGGACCGATCTTGCGCACCGGCGTCAGGACCGGGAAGTTCCACGGCGCGATCGAGGCGATCACGCCGACCGGCTCGCGGAAGGTCATCGCCAGGCCGTTGCGCTTCTCGCTGGGCAGCGTCCAGCCTTCCATGCGGCTGGCCTCGCCGGCGGCAAAGCGCAGTTCCTTCACCGCCCGGCCGACCTCGCCGCGCGATTCGGCCAGGATCTTGCCTTGTTCGGCCGAAACTAGGAAGGCGAATTCCTCGGCCCGCTTTTCGATCAGTTCGGCCGCGCGGAATAGGATGGCGCCGCGCTCCGGGCCGGGCACCTCGCGCCACGCCTTCCAGGCGCGATGCGAGGAGCTGACGGCGCGATCCGCGTCTTCCGCGGTGCCTTCGGCGAAGTGGCCGAGGACCTGGTCGCGCCGCGCGGGGTTCGTGATGGCCACGGCGTCGGGGCCGGCCTGCTCCCACTCCCCGTCGATGTAGTTGCCGTAGCGGCCGCCGATGTTCTGGCCGAGCCAGGTCTGCATGTCCATGGGTCTGTCTCTCTTGGTGGTGTCGTGTTTACAGCTTGGCGCGCAGCAGCGCCTTCATGTCTTCGAGCGTCGGCTTGCGCGGATTCACCGCGACGTTGCCGGACAGCATGGCTTCGGCGGCCACGTCGTGCAGGTCGGCCTCCGTCATGTGGAAGTCGCCCAGCTTCGCGGTGATGCCGATGTCGGCCTGCAGCTGCTCGATCGCGATCACCGAACGCTCCGCCGCCTCGCGCAGGCTGAGGCCGTCGGTGCGCTCGCCGAAGATCTGCGCGATGCGTGCGAACTTCGCCAGGTTGCCCGGGAGGTTGAAGCGCATCACCGCCGGCAGCATGATCGCGTTCGCCAGGCCGTGCGGGATGTGGAAGCGCGAGCCGAGCGGCATGGCAAAGGCGTGCGCCAGGCCCAGGCGGGTGCTGTTGAACGCCATCGCCGCGATGGTGCTGGCCAGCAGCATGTCGGCGCGGGCTTCCTTGTTGCCCGGCTGGGCGACCGCCAGGCGCAGGCTGCGCGCGATCAGGGCCATGGACTGCTCGGACATCGCCTCGGAGATCGGCTGGGTGGCCGTGTTCACGTACGACTCCAGCGCGTGCGTCAGCGCGTCGATGCCGGTGGCGGCCGTGATGGCCGGCGGCAGGGACATGGTCAGCTCGGGATCGAGCAGGGCGATGCGGGCGCAGTTCAGGACGCTGCCGACGCCGAACTTGGTCTTCTTCTCCTTGTCCGACAGCACGGACCAGATCGTCAGCTCGCTGCCGGTGCCGGAGGTCGTGGGGATGGCGATCACGGGGGCGCCGGGCTGACCGATCTTGCCCATGCCGTTGTAGTCGCGGATGTTGCCGGGGTTGGTCAGCATCACGCCGATCACCTTCGCCACGTCCATCGCGCTGCCGCCGCCGATGCCGACGATGACGTCGCACTCCTTCGACCGGGCGAGCTGCACGCCGGCATCCACGGAGCGGGCGTCCGGGTCGCTCTCGACGTCGGTGAAGATGGTGACGGGGAACGCGCTACCGAGCGCGGAGACCACCCGTTCGACCAGGCCGGCCTTGGCGACGCCGGGATCGCCGACCACCAGGACCCGCCGGCCGCCGACGCTCTTCACGAGCTCGGGCAGGCGCGCCAGCGCACCCCAGCCGAATTCGATCGCCGTGGGGTTGTGGTAGCTGAAGGAGGTGATGGAGGAGGTGATGGAGGAGGTCATGCTTGTCTCGGTTGCCTTGTTCGATCGGGTTGCTGGCTGCCGCTTGCACGGCAACGCGGGGGCCAGTGTCCCGCGGGGCCACCATATCCGTCCAATATATAATTGGGCCTCCATTGATACTTGCGCGGCATCAGGAATGATCGACCTCCGGCACTTCCGCTATTTCCAGGCCGTGGCCCAGGAGCTCCACTTCGGGCGGGCCGCGGCCCGCCTGTGCATCGTGCAGCCGGCGCTGTCGCGCCAGATCCAGCAGCTGGAAGGGGAAATCGGCACGCCCCTGCTGCGGCGAACGCAGCGGCGGGTGGAACTGCTCCCCGCCGGCCAGCTGTTCCTGGAGCGCAGCAACCTCATCCTCGAGGAGGTGGAACGCGCCGCGATCGACGCGCGGCGCACCGGCGCCGGCGAGTGCGGGCGCCTGTCCGTGGGCTTCATCCACTCCGCGACCTACGGGCTGCTGCCCTCCATCATCGAGCGCTTCCGCCACCTGTATCCGGACATCGAGCTGGAACTGCACGAGATGCCGATCACCGAGCAGCACGTGGCGCTGACGCGCGGCGTGATCGACGTCGGCGTGCTGCGGCCGCAGCCGGCGCCCTCCGAAGTCCAGGTGCAGGCGGTGCTGGAGGACCCGTTCCTGGTGGCGGTCCCGCACAAGCACCGGCTGGCGCGGCGCAAGGCCGTGCGCCTGAAGGAGCTCGAGGGCGAACCGATGGTGATGTTCCCGCGCCGCGGCAGCCCGCTGTTCCACTCGCGCATCGTGGCCATGTGCGAGCGCGCCGGCTTCACCCCGCGGGTGGTGCAGCAAGCCACCCAGATCCATACGGTGGCCGGGCTGGTCGGGGCCGGCATCGGGCTGGCGATCATCCCCGGGACGGCGCGCAACCTGCAGCCGCGGGGCGTTCACCTCCTCGAGATCGTCGACGCGCCCGAGCCGGTGCACGTGGCGCTGGGATGGCTGCGGTCCAAGGAAGACATGCCGGCGGTCCGCTCGTTCCGGCAGGTCACCTTGCTGGTCGCGCAGCAGCTCGGTGCGGGCCGGCGCGTGACGCGGGCGCCGCGCGAGGACTGCGGGTCAGTTGCGCGGGAAGCCGGCCGTTGAGGTTCGTGTAGGCGTTCGGGCAGGTGTCGACGGTGATCGAGCCGCCAGCGCTTGTCAGGGTCGTGAAGCGGGCCGGGTTGGGAGATGCCATCAGCGCCCACACGTCGACAACATCTCCAGCGTCAGACGTCGCTGGTTGCGCTGGCGGCGCAGGAAGGCGGGAATCAAAGTGTCCATGGGCGAAGCGTAGCGCAGCCATGGGACAATCGCTCATACGATCGTGTGAATTCGTGCCCTTCGAGGTCCTGATTCTTGGATTTCAAGGGCTTCAAGCATTCCTGAGTAGTAGTACTCGCTCTGCTTCGCGGCGGCTGACCAGTCCGGGCAAAATCTTGCCCGCACCGCGAACCCACCGTCGCAACTCGTGTGCGGCAGCAGCCCAATCCCGCTGATTGATTCTTCGCCGCAAGGTCGAAGTCTGCAGCCGCCCGGCACCGAGGTTGAATGTGAAGTCCACGATGGCTGCGAGCCGCCCCTCTGACTCAGTGGCCAACACAGGGCAGTAGCGCAGCGTCGCCGCCAGTGCCGTCTGTAAATCGCGCGCCAGATAAACCTCGGCTTCGACCTCCGTAATCGGTGGGTGTTTCGGGTCACACAGATGGCCGTAGCCAATCGTCCAGTAGCCTGCCGGGCAGACGTAGGGATACGCCCGGCCAGGATCGTTCTTCGGCACGCGGTGGAAGCCCTCGAAGCGCTTGGCCAGATCGATGGCCGCCTGCGGAACCGCGATCACGGCCGCACCCGGTCGAACACCCGCCCGAGGAACCAGAAGTTGAGCACCCCAGCCCACAGCGCCTGATCTGCCTCCGTCCAGGCGTGCAGGACGGCAGCGCCCCAGCCAGCGCCACCTGTCAAGGCGGCTGCGACTGTTGCCGTCTTGGCCGCGCAGTAAAGCGCCATGAACCAGTAGGTGATCACCGGTCGCACGCTGACCGACAAGGCATCTGCCCAGCGCACCCCAGTTTTCTCGCCCTGGGTACGAACGGCTTCGCGCAGGGTTTCGATGGCCCCGACGTTCCACGCGGCATCGGCACCCGCGCCGATTTCCGACATTCGCTGCACGCCACGCAGCTTCTCGAACTTCAGCGCCTTGTCCTGCATTGCCAGTTCGCGACCTCGTTCACCTTTGCGGTCGAGCCACTTGAGGAGTTCGGGTGCCAGACGGAAGGCCCCGCCGAGGAGCCCACCAAGCAGTGTCTCGATCATTGGGGACCTCCCATCAGCTTGAGCTTGATGGCGGCACCGACTAGCTACCAAAAGGAGGCCCCCCGGCTCTGCCGGGGAGGCAGTAGAAGTTTGACTTTTCAGGAGGTTGTCCACCGTAGAGACTTTCAATCGTGAGCCGCCAAGCAAACGAAAGGAAGAAACACGATGGACAAGTATGAAAGTTTGAGTCACACGGCCTGGGATTGCAAATATCACGTGGTCTTCATCCCCAAGTGTCGAAGGCGAACGCTGTACAAGCAGCTACGCGAACACCTGGGTGAGGTATTCAGAAAGTTGGCCGCGCAAAAGGAATGCAGGGTTGAAGAGGGGCATCTGATGCCCGATCACGTGCACATGATGCTGTCGATCCCACCGAAGTACTCGGTGTCGCAGGTGGTGGGCTTTATCAAAGGCAAGAGCGCAATCCACCTTGCGCGGGTGTACGGAGAGCGAAAGCGCAACTTCGTGGGTCAGCACTTCTGGGCGCGAGGGTACTTCGTCTCGACGGTGGGACGCGACGAAGCGGTGATACGGGAGTACATCCGAAACCAGGAGAAGGAAGACGAGAGGTTGGACCAACTCGGTCTATGGAGGTGAGTAGCCACCGATAGGTGGCCCCAAGAATGAGGGGCCGCGTTAGCGACCCCTTACAGCCGCTTTGAGCGGCTCACATCCCGAATGCCCCCGGCTTTGCCGGGGGATGGTTACCAGCGCGGCCAGCAAGCCAGTGGTGATGACCTTAATGGTCGTTTGCCAAGCCGTATGGCGCGCTTCACGCCAAGCTTCGAGCAGATCACGAAGTTCGCGGATGTCGCGCGCAGCGTGGCCGTTTTCCAGGCCGAGGTGGGCCAGGCAACGCTCTGCACCGCGTTCGGCGGCGCGGTCGAGCAGATCGTCAAAGTCCTCGTGGCGCAGCAGGAGCATGTTTTCCACGAGGGCGGCGGGTTGTTGTTCGGGTTCGGTCATTGCAGGTCTCCAGTTCAACGAAGTTGCGGCGAAGCCAAATGCGAACCCCGCCTGATGCACGTGGCACCAAGGCGGGTTCAGGGGTGATCAGGAAGATGGGTTTCAGATTTCGATGATTTCCAGCGTCAGGCTGGGTGCGCCGCCTTCGATGACGTCATCACGCACGAATACCTTCTGGCCGATGCCAGCGCTGCCGCGTGCGCGGATTAAGCCGCCGCCGGGCAAGGCGACGGTCACGACGCCGGAGCCGACGCCCACCACCGTGCCCGCCTGCAATGGCGGATCAGGGATGAGTTGGCGGAACTGCTCGTAGAGGTTATGCATGGCTCTGCACCCCCAAGGTCTGCCAGACCTCCGGCATTCCTGCCTCGACTTGCGTCGAGCGCACGATGCCCAGCCTCGTCACGCTGCCGTCCTGGTACTCGACGAACGCACCCGGCTCGATGATCCCCGTTTCGGCCAGCACCGGCAGGCGCAGGCTCACCTCGATCTGTTGCCTGGTATCGGCTAGAACCGAGATGCCTCGCTGCCGCGCCGCAGTGGCTTCGGTGATCAGCGCATCGACCACCATCGGGGCCAGCACATCCCCGGCAGTCCCAGCCCGGCTCACCTGCCCAAGCACACCGACATCTTGGCCGGACACGAACACGCGGTTGTAGCCGGGCTTCTCTACCCAGCGCAGCGACTCGCGGGCCACCGCATCGACGGGCAGCACGAAGTCTCGCGTGACGGTGTTCCACTCCCACGGCGCGACCGGATACCGGTGGCGCACGCGGATGCTCTGGTCGGACGGGTGCGGGATCAGGTAACCCCCGGCGGCACTGGCAATGGCGACCAGGGCTTCCATCCACGTGCCCTGCTGGGTGAACACCCCGGCAGGGACGTTCCAGTCGGTCAGGCCCCAATCGATGCTCCAACCCAACGGGATGCCGTTGAGCTGGGCCAAGTTCCAGGGAATCAGCGAGTTTTTACACAGCCTCGGCTGAGAGCCGACGCTGAGCCTCGGACGCTGAGCGGCTACTTCGATCGACAACTGTCGTCGGCTGTAGGGCCGGCCCTTTGCCGTTATTGAGCTGGAAATGAAGCATCAGCAGGCCGATCAGCGTCTTCCCCTGCCCCGTATAGAGCTTGACGATCACGTCTTTCTGCTCGCGATGGCTTGCAAACCGATCCTTGAGCGCTGCGCCCTTGGCGGGCCGCAGCGGTCCCTTTCCGTGCGCACGACTCAAGCTGTCAACAGCTCGACCGGATCAGTCGGGCGTTCAGCTTTTTGCCGGCCAGTCGCTTCTTGAAGTCAACCAACTCTGTCTCCCACTTTGGTTCTGTGCCCGCGCGTCACTCAGTCGCTTCGACTTCCACTTCGACCTCGGTGTCCTCGATCTCGGCTTCGGTCTGAGCCTGAAGTTCGGCGATCGCTGCGCGAAGCGGTTCGTAGATCGTGATTTCGCTGCCCAGGATCTCAAAGGTCACCGCGAGTACATAGCGCGCCGTCGAGTCCGGGTCATAACTCCAACCCTGATGGCCGACCACGGCGATGCAGAAGTGGTCGGGAAGGCTATTCGAGCGGACAACCGCCCAGTCCTTCTGCACCGTCCCGCTGTTGCGCTTGAAGTCGTGAATCAGGCCGTCCTGTGGCTTGTCATGCAGCACCCAGGGTAGTGTGGTACCTGGCAGCGGCGCTTCGCCATTCGCTGCATCTTTCATGGCGCGCACTCGGAAATCATGCAGCCCCTCGCCCAGCCTGCTGGCTTTCCAATCGACCCAGGTTGAGAGATACCGGCGCAGGTTGCGGCGCGTGCGCCGCGGCTGTGCAACGTAGGACAAGGTCACGTCAATGCGGATGTCGAAGTCATCGGCCTGCTGACGCAGCTCGGCAGGGATGGGCACTTGATAGATGTGGCACTCCCCGGCGTGTATTCCGGTTTCCCCGCTCGTGATGAGCGTTGTTCGATGGTCGGTGTTGGTGGTGGCTCGTGCCGCATCCGGTACACCGAAACCCAAGCTACGGAAAGCAGCGGATGCCGAGGCGAATAGGGCCTGCTTTTCCGGTGGCGCCATGCCTGGCGGCGGATTGCGCAAACGTGTTAGCAGGTCTTCTGCCCAGGCCGGCCATTGTGCCGATTGCACGACGAGTGCGCGGTATAGCAGCGCCGGCTCAGCGGGCAAGGCACGCTGCACTTGGGCTGCAATGCGCGCGACCTTGGGTGCAGCATAAGAGGTGCCTGCAGTGTCACGGTCTGCTGCGGGCCCAGGACCATACAGGGTCGAGCGGATGAGATTGGGGCAAGCGGCAGGAATGACGCCGCCGGCCTGTAGGTCGGATGGTGCATTGCTTGAGCGTGCGGCATCGCCGCCATACTCAACAACCTCGGGCTTGATGACATTCCAGATGCCGGGGCCCGTCCGCGAGAATGCGGACGGACCTGCAGGCTGCGTGGCGAAGGAGCGCCATGCCCCTTGCTCTGCCGCGTCATAGGCGATTGAGCCAACGGTCAAAGCCTGTAGGCTTTGGCCCGGGTTAGCGATGCGAGCAGACCTTTCCGCCAGGTAAACCGGGTAATCGCGGCCGGCGGTCAGATGGTCGATGATGCCCAGGAATGGCGGCGTGCCTTGCAGCGGAAGGTTGCCGGCGCTTTGCACGATGAGCACATCCCGTTCATTGCACAACTGGTCAATCTCCGCCGCCCACGACGACATGTAGCGCGTGCGGCAGTAGCTGCGCGCGTTGATCGAATGGTTGAAGATGCGGGTCTGGCGCGGGCTGTCGTTGAAGCGTTCGACAGCCTTGCGCAGCGCCTCGGGCGGGAACAATTCGACGGGCATCGCGTTCTGGGCGTTGAGCACGCGGGCGTTTTGAATCCAGAACGGCAATTGCGGTGCACCGTCAGATGGAACAGCTTCGCCATAAAGTACTGCGCCGGCTACGCGCGTGCCGTGGCCACCTGGTGCAACTTCATCGGCGACCGCCGTCGCGGCTTGGCCCGGCAGGAAGCAATGCGAGGTGATTTGGTCGATGCCCGGCTGGAGCATGACGTGCGCTTCTTGGATACCGCTGTCGATGACGCAGACGGTGGGCGCATCAGCGGCGGGTGCGACCGGCGCGACGGCGGTTGCCGCTTGCACGCCTTGCTGGCCCAAGTGCTGGGGCAGCGCAATGTCTTCCGGTTCGACGACTTCGAAGATGTAGGGATAGTTCAGGACGAAATCCTTCAGTCCCTTCCCCGAGATTTTCAGCCGAACCGTAAAGCTGTCTGGCAAGACGCCCGCGTCGAAGTCGGCGCTATCCCGCATGTGCAGGATTTCGGCTTGGTAGAACTCTGTGAACTTCCGGATGGAAGTCTCGCGTTCGATCTTGATGTCGTCCCACTCGTTGTACGCACTGGCCCGCCGCTCAGACCATTCGTACTCCTTGGCCGCCCACTGGGCGTCAGTCGCGCGCTTGCCGCGCACCGGGCGCGGCGGAATTTCCTGCGTGCCGACACAAGCGATGCCAACGTCAACGATGTAGTGCTGGTCTTCGTCAATGTAGCCCCACGAAGCCATCAGTTGATCGGAAAGGATGCGGCCCAGCCGGTCTGTCTGGTTGGGATCGTCGAACAGCGCGTGGACATTGGCGATGGTCGCCGAGCCGTGCACGGTGACGGCAAATCCCTGGGCCATGTTGCGGAACGCCGTCAGCTGAATGTCATCAGACGCCACGATCACATAGCCGTCTTCTTGCTCCGCCACGATCTCGAATTCGAACTTGGCGCGCAGCGCGTCTAGGTCGAGGCCGGTGTCGATCTGCAGCAGGATGGGAATGCCCGCCGGGACGTCTGGCAAGGCCAGGCCTGCCGCCTGGCGCTGCGCCTTACGGGCCTGCCAGTTCTGACTGAGCGTCTGCGCCGCGGTGTCCAGGGCGACGCTGTGCGCTTGGCGTTGCGCTCCCTTATTGGCGAGCGTTTGCGGCGACGGATCGCCGCCTCCGCGCAGGCGCGCTTTACCTTGAAAGCGCAACAGCAGTGGCAGGTGTTCAAAGTTGTGCGCACCTGGCATGGCTTAGGCTTTCTGTGCTGCGTCGTGCCGCTGAAGCTCGTCGATAGCCTTAATCAGCTTGTCTTGCGACAGGGATGGGCGGCCGGCCAGCACGGCAGCTTTGGCGGCGTCCTGGGCAGCCTTCACGACCATTGCGGCCGACGATCCTTCGAGTTTGGTAACCAGAGCATCCCAGTCGATAGGTTTGTCCATCCGCACGCTGGAGAGCGTCAACTTCAGCAATTTCTCGATCTCTGCTTTTCCAGGCAACGGGATGGCGAAGACATCGTCAAAGCGTCTGAACAGCGCCGGGTCCAATGCGGACTCCAGATTCGTTGTCGCGACCAGTAGGCCCGGCGCGTCGTACTCCTCCATCAGTTGCAGCAAGGAGTTGACGATGCGAGAGACTTCGCCAATGTCTTTGGAGGCCGTGCGTGACCGAGCAATAAAGTCGCATTCGTCGAGCAGCAGCACACAGGGCTTCTCGCGGGCACTGCTGAAGATGGATCGCAGGTTCTGTGCTGACTCGCCGAAAAAGGACGAAATCAGCACATCGAAGCGCACTTTCATCAGCGGCAAGCCAGTATTCCAAGCCAATCGCTTAGCGCCCAGCGATTTGCCGCAGCCCGGTGGCCCGTAAAGCAACACAGTCTTACGGGGCTTGAGCCCGAAGGTACGCAGCCGGTCGCGCGCTGCGTACTCAGCTTCGATGCGCCCGAAGCGCTGCTCGACCGCTTCGGGCAGCACCATGTGGTGTTCCAGCTGGTCGTGCGGGATGAGTGTGGCCAGAGACTCCCCGTGACGCCGGCTCATGGGGAGCTCTTTGAGCGAACGCTCAATGTCAGCCGACGGAGTCGGCGACGGCAGCGCACGTTTCGTCTTAGGCTGCTTGAGGATGGCTTCAAGCTGCTCAGCCAGTCTGACGTGGCCTGTTTTGCGTTCTGCTTCGACGATCTTGCCGGCAAGCCGGTCCAAGTCGGATTGCGAACCATCGGCAATGGCTCGTACTACTCTTTTCAGAATATCGGCGTTCATGCGATATCACCTTTACTTGCGAGCCGTCGGACGAGTGATAGCACGCAGACAGACTGGATTCGATTGCTAAAGCCCGGTCTGCAAACTTGCGCCCGGATCGAGTGTTGCAGGAGCATTGCGGTCATGCGACGACCTCCAAGCCGCGCTTCTGAACGAGGTGCAGTAGCTTCAGCGCAGTGCCCGCAGGCTTCTTCTGCCCGATCTCCCACTTCTGAACGGTCGAGAGACTTGTGTTCAGCAAGCGCGCGAAAACCGCCTGGCTAACATGCGCGCTTTCGCGGATGCGTTTGATTTCAGCCGGCTCCAACGGCTCGACCGGAGGCAGCCAAAGCGGGTCGATTTCGCGCAGCGTGACTCGATCCATCACACCTGCTTTCCGATGGTCTTTGGCGGTGTCGCGCACGGCTTCAATGATGGGTGACCTCGTCTTGCTCATCGCAATCCACCTCCGCCAGCTTCCGTCAACGAAACCGGTATCTTATATCACCTGGTGCTACAGACTCTCAAGCTGGAGTTCTTCAGTAAGGGGCACTGCTCCCAGCGGCCGGTTGCGGTCCGACAGCGGTACTCCGGCCGGCGGGCTCAAATGGCTTCTTACGCTGCAGAACAGACCTACGCGTGACGGCTTCAGGCTGGGAGCAGTCGTTCAGCCGCAGGTAGAGTTTCGACCGCTCAGAACGAAAGCGGTCGTTAGATCGCGGAGGCCTCGCGCTACGCTCGCGGCCTCAAGTAGAGGACACGAACAGGGGCGTAGGCTTTCCAAAGCGGGCGGATATTCCAACCTACTCAAAAGCAGAACCCCTCTACGACCATCCCTATTTGCTCGAAGTGGCTCAAGTAGCCTGAGCAAAAAAGTTTGCACTACTTACCCCAACGGCTCAGGTCATCGTGGTTGGCAATTTCCTTATGTACCTTTTTTGGGATGTGAGGCATCTCCGCCGAAAGGGTGTCGAGTCGTTCCCGGATTGGGGTCAAATCGTCGAGAGTTGCTGTCGCCCCCATCGTCATTTGCTCGAGTTGGCGGCCTACGGCGTTGTACCTCGCGCCTGCAATTCTGTGACGCTCGGCCCTATCCTGGAGTCCCATATTCGTGGCCAGGACGGCAAGCACCGCGGAGACGACGCTGAGGAGGCCAGTTCCCATCTTCACCCATAACTCAGGCTGTCCCTGGAGCGTCACAAAGACAGTCGTTCCCACGATCGCTGATAGAGCTGCAGCGCAATTGGACAACCAACGATGGCGAGAGGACAAACGCTCCGCCATCTTGTAGTGGCCAACCGCTACCGCAGAGCAGCGCCGATACCACTCGTCCGGAATGTTCGCTGGCGTTCCAAGTGCTCGCTGATGTTCAGTCACTGCTGTCTCCCCAAAATGCCGATTGATTTGATTTTGCAGTCAGTAATGTTGGCGCCGAATGAGTCTTGACAGTCAATTTTCGGTCGGCGGCAATAGTCAAATTGCCCAGTTGTAACTCACACCTACTTTGGCTTTCGATGGAGACTGACTTTGGCCAGCACTTTTCGGGCTCTGGAGGCGACCAGAAATTAGCTGGCCATGAATCCACGAACCAGCTAAGTAACAACAAGCATGCTCAGCACCGAGCCCTCCGGAAGCCGGATCGACTGCGACCAGACTTCCATTCGATAGACGCCTGGGCCACTGAGCCAGCGCGAAGCACTCTCTCTTAGGACGGCCTAGCCCCTTGACTGTCCCAAAAGCCATATCGAACGCGACTGTGTCCTGATGGAGTTCGTTGAGGATGTAGAAATCGGCTGAAAAATCTCGACTGCGCCCGGACCACTTCAACCTCCGCTGATCATGGCAGGTGATCGCGATCGGTGCTTTGGTGCGTTGGAGCAACTTCAGGGCTGATGCAGTCAGACTAGCCTGAAAATCCGCGCCCATTGCGCTCGCAAGATCAAGGCTGGGTTTACGTTCAGCGACCCATGGCCAGACCAGATAGTCCGGAAGGATCAGCTGACTGGCAAAGCTATTGGCGTCGGCCTCAATAGACTTGGCTTCAGCATTTTGCGGACCAATGTCCGTGCTGGAGCACTTGAATAATGCCCGCTGGGCATCCTGCATCCAGTGGGCCAGCTCATGCCCTAGCGAGAATCGCCTTCGTCCGAGGTTGTCGTCCATCGCGACGCTGATGACGGCATGATCACCCGCAGCAACCAAACGTGCCGCGCAACCGTCGAGCTTTCTGTATATGACGTGAGCACCACTGGCGCCAGCAATAGCCTCCAGATCAATGTGCTCGGGCTTCCTGACACCATGCCCCCAGAGCAAGCGCTCAGGGCGGCTGAGCCGATCGACATCAACGGCCATCATCGGCGTCGGGGATCTTGCCCATGAGCACAAGATCGTCATAGAGTGTTTCTAGATCGGCATCGCTTTGGCGGGTTCCTTCTCGGAATGCAGTAGCCAGTTGTGGCTCGACCGCGGAGGCCTGCGCGATGCGTTCTTTGATTCGATTCAGCGCAGGTCTTCGCGACGTCTTAGGAGTCGCTCGGACCTGCATAGCAGCCTTTGCGGCCGCAGCTTGTTGGCGAAGGCAGGATGCCAGAACGTCGTCGAGACTTACAGCAATACTGGCTGCCAGCTGATCGGGATCAATGCCCTCAGCGGCGAGCTCGGCCCGAATGTCTTCGTCAGGCGTGGCTTCGAGGTCTTTGAGTGCCAGAGCTCGAACTGCGGCGAGCGTGTTCTGAGATTCATTGGTCATCGCTGTCTCCGTCCTGGCATCAATTTGTCCACCTGTCTCCTCAATCTCCGCCGTGCCGTGTCATAGGTCTTTTGATCAAGATTGAACAAGGCAAGTACCTCCGCTACTGGCATGTCAGCCTTCTCGCCCTCGATGACCGCAAGTACTTCTTGATCATCTTTGAAATGGGCTTCAATGAGTTGCGCGTCCGCCCGAGCCCGCTGCTGCCTATCAGCCGCGTCCTCCACCTCAATCGCTTGCTCCACGACATCAGTGTTCCAGCCACCAGCCCGGTAAATTACCGTGTCAACGTCCCTGGCCTCGCCCGCAATGGCTTCCAATCGGTCGGTCTGAGTTTGACCAAGCGACTCCCGAGAGGAATCGGCGATGCTGTCCATGCAGCCAGACAGAAATGCTGGGAGCGAAACCCTGTCAATGGGCCAAGGACGTCCACGTTCACCGTCCTGTTTGTCCCCGCTTGCTGCAATGACGGCGCGCTTCACTGCTTCATTGAGCAACTCCTTGGGATCCGTGTACTCGGTACCCCAGACAAGCAGCCTAGCTCTTGCGAACAGACGTAAGTGCTCGGCAGAAGTCAGCATCATCAGCGCGCGGGATAACTCCTCAACACTGGCATATCGTTCTGAAGGCGATTTCGATGGCACTGCGGAAACCGGGCACTATTGAACACCCAATCCACTTCGACCTGAACACCCAATCCGGTTCATCCTGGACACCGACACCGATCCGCCGTGAACGCCGTGCCACTGCTCATGATCAACGGACCGGCATCATGGCCAAGGTTTGTGCATCGTGAACACTGGTCCGGTATCAAGATCAAGGCACCGGCGTCGTAAACAGGGACGCGCGGCCTGAACACTAGTTCTGGGCGAGATGCGTATTCCGGTTCCCTTGAACACTCGGACCGACCACGTGGGCACCCAAGCCATTGATCATGAATGGCAATGATTCTCTGAAGATCGTGGGCTAACCTGTGGCAACAGCTCTCGCCGTTCCAAAGCCTCTCTCAGAGCAAAAGCGAAGAGGCAGCACATGCGTTGTGGAGAGTTCTGATCCGCCCATCCCACTGGACGCAGCACTGCCCACCGAATCACATGGCAAGCAGCCAACCAGCCATAGCGGCAAGTGCCACGACCAGCACTGGTGACTGTCGGCCATAGACCAGCAGACCAAACGCCGCCAGCGCCAGTCCGAAATCTGCCCGTGAATGGATGGCACTGGTCCACACGGGGTCGTAGAGCGCTGCTGCGAGCACGCCGACCACGGCTGCGTTCACCCCAGCCATTGCACGCTGAATGCCATCGCGTTGGCGCAGCGGCTCCCAAAATGGCAGGGCGCCGACCACCAAGAGGAATGCAGGAACGAAGATGGTGAGCAATAGCACCAACCCACCCATCCATCCGCTCAGTTCACCAGTCATCACCGCCCCCAGGTAGGCGGCGAAGGTAAACAGTGGCCCAGGCACAGCCTGAGCGGCTCCATACCCGGCCAGGAATGCGTCATTGGTCACAAGCCCACTGGGCACTACACCGGCCTGCAGCAGCGGAAGCACCACATGCCCGCCTCCAAAAACCAGCGCGCCGGATTGGTAAAACGAAGAAATGACGGACAACGTCGGCGAACCTGCTGTCGATGCCAGCACTGGCAATACGACAAGCAGTATTCCAAAAAGGATCAGCAGAGCCGCCCCCACCTTTTTGCTGACGCCATAGGGTCGGTGTTCGGCAGCGGGCAGATGTCCCAGTTGCACAGCCCATCGCCCCACCAGGCCTCCAGCCACAATGGCACCGATCTGGCCCATTGCGGATGGAATTGCAAGCACCACCAAAGCCGCTACGATGGCGATGCCTGCCCTCAGTCGATCCGGGCAAAGGTTCTTGGCCATACCCCAGACGGCCTGCGCGACGATGGCAACGGCCACCACCTTGAGCCCGTGAACCGCACCTGACTGGGCCAGCGCAGCCCATTGGGTGACGCCGAACGCAAACAGGATGAGCGCAATCGCGGACGGAAGGGTGAACCCCATCCACGCACACAGCGCTCCCCACCAACCAGCACGTCCCAATCCCAGAGCGATGCCCACCTGGCTGCTTGCAGGCCCCGGCAGAAACTGGCACAGCGCCACCAGGTCGGAATAGCTCTTGTCATCCAGCCATTTCCTACGCTCCACAAATTCGGTGCGGAAGTAGCCTAGATGTGCCACAGGCCCACCGAAGGACGTCAGGCCCAGCTTCAAGAAGGCGAGAAACACCTCAAGGCTGGAGCCTTGCTGCGCGATATCGTTGGTTGGGTCAGCGCTATTTGGGGTGTCGAGTGGCATGGGTTGGTTTCTCGGGTAGTGCTTCACTGAGTAGTTCTGCAAGACGCGGCTGCACAGCCTTCAACGCTCGCTTGCCGCTTGCAGTTGCGGTGTAGTACCTGCGCACTTTTCCTTTGACCACCTCGGACTCGCTGACCAAGAGGCCTTCCTCTTCCAGACGGTGAAGCAAAGGGTAGAGCGTTCCTGGACTGAGCTTGTAGCCATGCCGGGCCAGTTCTTCAGCCATGCCTGAGCCGTAAATTCGCTCAGAGACGGCGTGATGAAGAATGTGCACGCGCACGAACGCGAGAAGAATATCACGGATGGTATCGGGCATCGTTATCGGCTTTCGATAATACAGTTGGCTTATATCTTCAGGATGATTCTGTAGTTTGTGTTCGAGAGGTTTGGCCGCATGCTCCCTGCCATAGCCTATCCCGTTGTCAACTTCACTTGGTGCCTGTCTGGCTTTTTGGCGAAAGTGCCACCCGGCGCTTGATTGAGGGCAGCAGCGCACACGCCGAAAGCGAACCCATAGCCCAGGAGGCCTATTGATCCCTCACTGCGACTGTATTACTTCCAACTTTTTGATAGAGGCCTCGGAGCGCTGCCTTTTGAAGCGCTCCAGTGAAACAAACTCACCTAAAGGCGACCCAAATGATCATGAAAAAGAACTTCTCCCAACTGATAGCAGCCACCACAATCGTGATGGCATCCCTGGCAAGTGCGCCTGCTGCCATGGCCCATGGTGCCGCCGCCCCTGTCCATGGCGGAGTCGTGCAAACCGCTGCCGATTTGTCGTTTGAGTTAGTCGCATCTTCCGACGGCGCGAATATCTACATCCAAGACCACGGCAAAGATGCGGATGCCTCACGGTTCGAGGGCAAGCTGACAGTGCTCAACGGTGCGGATAAGTTAGAAGCGACCCTGAAGCCGGCAGGGGCGAACAAACTGGAGGCCAAGGGAGTCACCTTGTCCAAAGGGGCGAAGGCAGTCGCGGTGCTGACCACCAATGGCAAGAAGAGCATCACGGTGCGGTTCACCGTCAAATAAGGCATCCATGGCGAGCGAATCTCTGTCCCTGCCAGCTTTGCGAGGCGGCCTGCTGGCCTTACTGGCTGCGGCCTTGTTCGGCATCAGTACCCCCATGGTCCAGCGGCTGGGTGCAGGGCTGGGGGCGTTCACGACGGCCGCCCTGCTGTACGCTGGGGCGGCTGTCGTCGGTGCCTTGTCCCTGCGGACTGCCGCCCACGAGGCAAGGTTGCAGAGATCCGATGCCTGGCGCCTCATAGCTATGGCGGGGTTCGGTGCCGCTCTGGGCCCTGTCGCCCTATCTTGGGGCCTGCAACACACGAGCGGCACCAGCGCGTCTCTCATGCTCACCTTGGAAGCTCTGTTCACCGCCACGCTGGCATGGTGGCTGTATAGCGAAACCATGGACCGCCGCGTGTGGGCCGCCATGCTTCTGTTGCTGGCGGGCGGCATGGCCTTGGTCATGGACCAGGGCCTGCAGGGCGGCACGCAGTTGCTCGGTCTACTGGCCGTGCTGCTGGCGACGGTGGCCTGGGGCGTGGACAACACCTTGTCCCGGGGACTGGCTGAACGCGATCCCAGCCAGGTCGTGATGGCCAAGGCGTCGTTGGGGGCCGCTGCGACAGCCTGTCTTGCCATGTTGTGGGGAGAGCCATTGCCCTCCCTGACCGCTGCTCTAGGGCTCTTTGCCGTGGGGGCCACAGGGTATGGCTTGAGTCTTCGGATCTACCTTCTCGCGCAGCGGGCTTTTGGGGCGGCGCGGACTGGCTCCATGTTCGCCTTTGCACCTTTCATAGGTGCGGCTGTAGCGTTCGGCTTCGGTGAACGGTCTGCGGGGTGGCTGATGCTGCTCGGTGGTCTTCTGATGCTGGCGGGGGTGCTGCTGCATTTGGCAGAAAGCCACGGGCATGAACATGCGCATGAGCCGATGGAGCATGAGCATGCGCACCGCCACGACGATGGGCACCATACGCACTCGCATGACGTGATGCCCACAGGGAGCCATAGCCATGTGCACTCCCACGAACCAGTCACCCACGCCCATCCCCACGCGCCGGATATCCACCACCAGCACAGACATTGATCCGATCAGATGTCCCAAGACTGTCGAATGGAACTTTGATGATGAAGAAAACGATGCTTTCGCTGGTTGCGGCGTTGGCATTCCTGATGATTTCGGGCTGCAGCACGCCTGTCTACGAGAATCGGTTCGCTTGGAACGAAGGCTGGAGAGTAGGCAAAGTGACCAAGGTGATCCCCGCAGATGAATTCTTTAAGATGGGTGGCTCTCGCTGCAGACAAATGGACCTCGGTCCCACTGACCAAGTTGCGGTCATCCGATGGCGGCAAGTCACCCGAACCCGTGGTCACTTCGCCAAAGTGGACCCGGGCTCCGGCATGTCTGTGGGCGACGAGGTCTACTTCAATGCCTGGGACTGCGAGCAACCGAAGATGGTCCGCAAGATTCCCCATGAGCCTCAGACGGAGCGCACGCCGTAGAGGCTGACGTGACTCTTTACCGAGCCGGGGGAGCCATGTTCTTTCTGACTGTGCCTGCGTACACCACGCTCCCGGCATCCCGGTACTGCAGTTCTCCCCCCACACGAACCACGTCAAAGCAAACAGGGGACTCTTTGCTGACCTCGGGCAGCAGCAGGCACAGTTGGTTGTTCTGCGCGCTCCAGCGTCCGCTGCGCGTGCGGCCGTTCTCTGAACGCTCCAGGCGCCCATCCAGAAAGTAGTCATGCCCCCAATGGCGCCCGTCGGTGACATGGTGTCCGCCCACCGTGGCGCGAATCTGCGCCGTGGTCAGTTTGGTTTCAGGGGGCGCCGCGAAGGCGAAAGGCATCAGCATTCCGCACAGAAAATGCGCCCACAGTCCCCTTGTGAAGCGGCGAGGCCACCGCACAGCAGCCGCCTTCATGCCGCCATGCTCGGGGGCCAGTTATGGGTTTCTGCTTGGCACGACTGGCACCACGCATACAGCGCGTCGTACATCACCATGCCATGTCCGAGCATCTCGTGGTCGTTGCGAAAGGTCTTGGACAGACCGAGCGAGAGCGCGTAAAGCCCCGCAGACTGCGGCGCCAGGTCTAGCCTGGAGGTGTCTGCGCCCCGCACGATCACGGCCAGTTGCTGCAAGGCAGCATCAGTGAGGTCGTACTTCTTGAGAAAAGCGTCAAAGCTGCACAGATCCCCCTCATGGGTCATTTCCACGCCCGGCACGTCGTAGGGTATCGCTCCGGTCTCTTGGGCCACCTGAAGCACGGAGGTTGCAGGCACATAGAGAAATTCTGGCGCCTGGTCGATGAACCGGGCAATCAGCCATGGGCAGGCAATGCGGTCGATCTTGGGACGCTCACGAGTGACCCATTTCATGCAGCACCTCTTTGAGCTTCCAGAGGCAGGCCAGCGGCTCGCCAGGCCTCGATGCCGCCCGCGATGTAGCGTGCATCAAGACCGCGTGCGCGCAGCGCCAGGACAGTGGAGCGGCCAATGTCCTTGCCTCGCAGGCAGTACAGCAGCACCGGCTTCGATGCATCGAGCTCCTGGCTCCACTCGTGTACCCGCGATGGATCGCGCCAGGATGCCCCCGGAATGACCTGGCCGCTCTGCAAATAATCCTCCTCGCGGCGCACATCAAGCGTGCCCGGCGCACCGGCCAGCGCAGCGCCCGTCTCGATGCTAAACGTCAGGGCATCCGCCTCGACGGCCGCCCCGTAGCGCTTGTAGACCTTGTCCCACGGGATGTTGGCCATGAAGGCATCCACATAGGCGCCCGCCTTGGCACCGAAGTCCAGGTGGTAAGCATGCTCGTACATGTCCAGCGCCAGCACGGGCGTGGCGCCGGCCAAGAGGTGCGTGTGGTCGGCAGCCCAGTGGTTGATGAGGCGGCTTTCGCGGGAAGACCAGGAGAGCAGTGCCCATCCCGATCCACCGCCCATGGCCTTGGCCAACCCGGTGAATTGGCTGCGCCAAGCCTCGACGGAGCCAAAGTCCCGGGTGAACGCAATGGATAAGCCACAGGAAGGCAGCACGCCGTTGCCTCCTAGGTTGTCGAAATACAGCTCGTGCAGGAAGGCCGAGTTGGCGGCGATCAACTCCTCGCGCTTGAGACCGTTAATGGTGAAGGTGGCTGCGGCACTCCAGTCCAGCGCTGCGAGTTCGCTCCGTACGGCGTTCAGGCGCTTGACGGCACCCGCGTAGTTGTTTTCGTGGTGGCTGGTGATCAGGCGGCTCGACAGGCCAGAGAGTTGATCGGGGTTCAGCGTCAGCGGGCGGAGTTGGTAATTCATGATGTTCTCCATCAAATGGTCAGTGTCAGACGTGGGCAACCAGCGGATAGACGGCCAGGCCGATCAAGGCTGCGGCAAGCACCACCACAGGCTCGGGCAGCTTCTTGAACCGCCACAGAACCGCTGCGGTGGCGAAAAACAGTGCTGCAGTGGGTAGATCAACGATGGACCGCTGGCCCAATACGACTACGGCCCCTGCAATGGCACCGACGGCGGCGGCGGTGACGCCATCCACGAAAGCGACCACGCCGGGATGCTTGCCGTGCTTCTTAAAGTACGGCGCAGGGATCACTGTGAGCAGATAACAGGGCAGAAAAGTCGCTGCTGCCGCGACAACCGCGCCCCAGAAGCCGCTGGTCAGGAAGCCGATGAACCCGGTGGTGATAACGACCGGGCCTGGGGTGATCATGGCCACGGCCACGGCGTCCACGAACTGGCGGTCCGTGAGCCATGCGTACTCTTTGACCACTCCGCCGTAGAGGAACGGCACGATGGCCAAGCCGCTGCCAAAGACGAAGGCGCCCGCATAGGTGAAGTAGGCCGCGATCTGCCCCAGCTTGTGCCAGTCGAGGTTCTCCAGACTGAGGGCGCCTGCAATAGGTGCCGCCCACGCTATGCTGTGCAGTTGGCCGCCGGTTCGCTTCAACGGGCCGCGCACGGCCCATACCAACAAACCCGCGCCCAGGAATACCCAGATCACCTCGGACTGGGTGATGATGGTTACCCCCGCGCTGACCAGGTAGATGGCCCACAGCAGTCTGTCCTTGCCAACGCTCTTGGTTGTGAGCTTGTAGGCACTCAGGGCAATGATGCCGATGACGGAAGCTCCAACGCCATATAACACGGCTTGCATCCAGGAGATGCCGCCGTAGGCTTTGTAGGCTACACCCAGTGCAACCACCATCACAAAGGATGGCAGCACAAACGCCAGCCCAACCAGCGTGGCGCCCCACAAGCGGAAATGCACGTACCCGAGGTATATGGCCAACTGCGCCGCCAGAGGACCCGGCATGAGCTGTGCCAATGCCATGCCTTCCTTGTAATCGGCATCTGAAATCCAGCCGCGTTGCTCTACCAGATCGCGGTACATGTAGCCGACCAGTGCCACCGGGCCGCCAAAGCCCAGTGTGCCCAGGCGCAGCATGTAGAGCACCAGTTGCCACAGCGTGTAGCTTGGAACAGTTTCCGCGCCGTCATCGGGCGCGGCCGTTATTTTGAGATCGTTCATGTTCATTCCTGAGGTGGTGAGGTACTAAGGCTTACGAAGGGTCGAGAAATGGGCATGGAGCGAATCCAGCACCCCGCCCACGTCAGCCAACAGTGCGTCGTCGTCCGGCCAGCGCTTGCGTGCACCGGCCAGCACAGCCTCGAAGCCGCTGGCTTCGGGTGTGGCAGTGCCTCCCACGTCCAGGGCATGCACCATGGCCCCCAGGCGCTGGAGGCCGCGATCTCCGTCCAGGCCAAAGCTCGCCATCAGCACCTCAAACGTCACCCGGTCGCCAACGTGGGAGAAAGTCGCTCCGTCGAAATCGAAACCCAGCGCATCAGCAGGACAGTCGGCGGGCAAGTCCAGCCACACAAAGCGCGCAGCGGGGTCAATGAAGCGTTGGATGAGCCAAGCACTTGCCACGCGATCTACCCAGAGATGGCGGCGTGTTGCCCACAGGCGCCCCTGGTACTGCATGCGGTCACGCCGGGCAATGCGGCCCGCTGCGGCCTGGGGTTCGCCGGGTGACTGGATGGCTTCGACCGCGTTCGTGAAGTCCCGCCATTGGGCTTCGGCACGGATGGAGGATTCACCCGGAAAGAAGTCGATCTTGCGGATGGCCTCGTAGGTGCGCGCGTGCCGACGCTGAAGGCGCTGAAGCTCGGCGGCAGGCAGCGTGGAAATAAGCTGGCGCGCTTGCGCCAACTCTTCAAGCCATGGCGCGTAGTCGGCCGCTCGATCAAACAGCGCTTGGTAGGCTGCTTGCTCAGCCATGTCCTTCGCTTGAACACGCAGCAGCCAAGCTTGCCCGCCTTCTTGCAGGGCCTCGTCGGCCAGGGTTTGTAGCTGCGCAGCCTGCTCCGCCTGTGCGGGCAGCAGATAGGTGCCGTCGCGCAAGGCGGCACAGCCCTGTGCCTTGACGGCACGCCAGATCCGCATGCGCGCTGTGGCCGCCGCGGATGGGAGGCTGACGACGAAAGCCAGCCAAGTGTCAGAGGTGAGAGACATGACGGCAGCTTAGCGAGCCGTCACGAATGCTGCAACAATGTAGCGATCTCTACATAACCTCGAATGGATTGGCTGCTCGCTTCACTACTTGCGGGGTCAGCAGAATGGCCGCTTCTATGCACAAACTACGCATTCAGAGGCGGAACGGTAACGACCGCAAACGCTGCGGAGCCGACCTTGACGGTGTTTGGTCTGTTGAACAATCAAGGGTCTACAGGAGACTCACAGAATTGCGCTCCAACCACCAGCAAGCAAACTCGTGCAGATCCGCATGGTGTGAATCTGCCAGTGTCAGCACCTCTCCGGTATTTGGGCTTCCATTCGGATCGCGGACAACCAGCGCCTTGTGGATGTTGGGGCCGACACCGGCGAAATACGGCCCAAAGTCATCCACGAATGCCAGCGGTTTCAGTTCTCTCAGTGCCGCAGCCTTTGGACTCTCCAGGGGAGCATGCAGGCTGGTGGTGATGACCCTAGTGATCGGAAAGCCCAGCGAAAGCAGGTTCTGCTTGCGGGCTAGCGCGTGCCGGGCGTCGAGAGCGGTGATACAAACCAGTTCATAGCCGTTGTTCGCAAGGAGTTCGCAGGCTTTCAGAGCGCCGCCAACGGCAGGAATAGAACTCCAGAACACCTCATCGAAATGCGCTCGGAAATCTTCCAGCGCTCGCCCTGTCAACTGGGGCACACCCCATCGTTGCATGGGCCAATATGCGTAGGGATCGTGCTCGACCGGGACGGTCCCTGAATACTTCGCCCAGGCATTGGCATACGCTTTCGCGTAGTCCAACAAGACTCCGTCGGCGTCGAGTGCAATGGTTCTGGTATCGGACACTTTGATGGATCAACGATGGGAAATTTCGATAACTGTTAGGTTGTACCTATGCTGCAGCCCCCGAGCATTCGGCGCAACCCCCAGTCGGACGTTTCGCATCCGAACCGCTAATAGCGCAATGCACAGCGCCGGTTCCAGCGGAATCTGTCCTTCGAGCGTCGGAGCTGAAAAAACGCCATCGGTCGCCTACCCAATGACCTCAATGTGTCGCACGCCGTGCGCTTTCTCGAAGTGGACAGACCGCAATTGCTGTCAAAGGGGGCATCGATGTTGTTGCATGGACGGTCGCGATGAGTCGCAGCCAGTGTGTTCGACTGACCATCGGCATGCCGTCGCGAGATGACTTGTGGTCTGTATGTCAAGTGCTTACACAAGGGACCGTGGATCGCCCATTATTGAGTCGGCATCAACCAACTTGAACTCCTCCATGCTTGACGAAGTGCCTTGCAAGGCCTCGACAGGCTTAGCCTGAACGGTTGGTTTAAGTTCAAAGGTGCCTACTCAGAGCGGCTAACAAAACGGAAGAAGATTGCGAATGCAGATGACGCAGCAAGCCAGGGAAAGCAGGGCCACATGAACGTCGATGCGGCGCTCGAAGCGGGTGCGCAGCTTGCCAAAGGCAGCGAGCCAGGCATGGGTGCGCTCGACAACCCACCGATGGCGCCCGAGCCGGTCATTGCGCTCGATGCCTTTGCGGGCGATGCGATCCTGGATGCCTCGGCGCTTGAGGTGGGCACGGCCCCGAGGGTAGTCATAACCTTTGTCCGCATGCAGCTTCTCGGGCCAGCGGCGGCGCCTGCCGCGTTTGCCGCCCACCGCTGGCAATGCGTCAACCAGCTCATCGAACACCACCGAGTCATGGCGGTTGGCTCCGGTGACGCAAAAGATCAGCGGGATGCCCTGGCGGTCCGTGATGATGTGGCGCTTGCTGCCGAGTTTGCCCCGGTCCGTGGGGTTGGAGCCCGTATACGGGCCCCCCGGGGGCTGGGCACGCTGGCCCCATCCACGCTGGCGCGGCTGAAGTCAAGTTTGTCTGCACTGCGCAGTTCGTCCAGTAACGCCAGATGCAGACGGTGCCACACACCGGCGGCCTGCCAGTCACGCAGTCGTCTCCAGCAGGTCATGCCACTGCCAAAGCCCAGTTCCTGGGGCAGGTGCTCCCAAGGCGTGCCCGTGCGCAGCACGAACAGGAGGCCATTCAAGGCCAGCTCATCACTCAGTCGCGGCCTGCCGCCCTTGGGCGAGGGCTTCGCGGCCGGCAGCAACGGCTCAAGCCTTTTGTACAGCGCCGCGCTGATTTCTTTGTTCCTGTTTTTTCCCATGCCGTATCAAATGCACATCGGGCATTGGGCGATGACAGGCTTTTGTTAGCCGCTCTCAATAGTCAGCGGATTTTTTCTTTGCCGAAATGGCCTTGCCTTCTGTTGTTCGGCGGTCCGCATCAGTTTGCTTCACGGATACCCCGAGGTAACTCTCAAGGGCAAAGCGAACCACGTCAGACCGCGTAGGAATGACCTTCAGCGTCGATGCAAGCTCGATGCGCTTCTTGTCGATGAGCTCTTCCAACTCATCGCTCACCCTTATGTTTAGTTGATTTCGGCTCATGTGCTTCTCGGCTGATTCGGCATTCTAAGGGGTCAACAATCTTTATTGCTAGACGAGTTGACAATGTGTTTGTGCGACATACAATAAAGACGTCTATCAATAAAGCTGAATGACGAAGGAGAAATATGGAAACTGAACTACTAACCACAGAGGAACTTTCTGCCCGGATCAAGTACGACGTGCGGACTATTCGCGAGCGATTGAAGGACAGCGTCCTACTTGAGGGGATTCATTACTTTCGTCCCTTTGGTGGAAGAAAGATCCTCTACCGTTGGGAGGCCATTCAACGAGACATGATGCGGGTCTCAGTTGCGAGACCCACGGGGATGAGCGCCATCCCGATGGCCAATGGAGGTGTACTTCATGGGTAGTATCCGAAACTCAGACACCATGGGCACACTGTTCATGGACTTCAGATTTCAGGGACAGCGGTGTCGTGAATACACGGCATTGACCGACTCTCCAACCAACCGCAAGAAGCTGGAAAAAGTCCTCGCCAAGATCGAGTCCGAGATCAACGCGGGAACCTTCGTCTACGCCAACTACTTTCCCAACAGCAAAGCGCTCAAGCGCTTTGCACGGGCGAAACTTGAGAAGGCGGCTGCCACGGTGGTGACAGAGGCGAGTGCAGAGGCGGCAGAGAAGCCGACCGCGGAGCCGAAGGCGACCGGCCCCTTGTTCTGCGAATTCACGGCCCAGTGGTTCAAAGAACACGAGATCGAATGGCGCCGCAGCCACATCCGATCCTTGCGCTCCACCCTGGACGCCCGCCTGATCCCGCACTTCGGACAAAAGGTGGTCAGCAGCATCACCAAATCCGACATCCTTGCCTACCGCGCCACACTCGCCAAAGTAAAAGGTCGCGGAGACAAGGAAGGACTCTCACCCAAACGCATCAACGAGATCATTGGCACGTTGTGCCAGATCATGGACGAAGCCGCCGACCGCTTCGAGTTTACGACGCCCACGACCAACATCAAACGGCTGCGTGTGCGCAAGGTCGATGTGGATCCGTTCAGTCTGCAGGATGTGCAGAGCATCCTGGCCACCGTCCGCGCAGACTATCGCAACTACTTCACCGTGCGCTTCTTCACCGGCATGCGCACCGGCGAAGTCCATGGTCTCAAATGGCGCTACGTCGATTTCGAGCACCGCCTGATCCGGGTCCGGGAAACCTTCGTCCTTGGAGAGGATGAGTACACCAAGACCGACGGCAGCCAGCGGGACATCCAGATGAGCCAGCCGGTGGTCGAGGCTCTCACCAGGCAGTACGAGGTGACAGGCAAACTGTCCGACTACGTGTTCTGCAACCTGATGGGCGCGCCATTGGATAACAAGAACTTCACGGACCGCATCTGGTATCCCCTGCTGCGCCATCTGGGCATGACTGAACGCAGGCCTTACCAGATGCGCCACACCGCGGCCACCTTGTGGCTGGCTTCCGGTGAAGCGCCCGAATGGATCGCACGCCAGCTCGGCCACACCAGCACGGAGATGCTGTTCAAGGTCTACAGCCGCTACGTACCCAACCTCACACGCCAGGACGGATCGGCCATGGAGCGTCTGCTGGCCAGTCGCATGGCCACAGGGCAGGTCATCCGCATGGAAGAGGGCGGCGCAGACGCAGGGCTGCGCCCGGTGCATACGGACCTCTATGCCCCGGTGCTGCCAGCACCGCAAGCCGTACCCAAGCCACGCGGCGTGCACAAGCCCGCACAGGCCGGTGCATCCCTGCGTGGCAACACCAGCGGCGCCATGACCCGTCGTCCCACGGATATCGTGCTGCCGGCCGTCCATCACAAGGGCGAGCCCCAGGCCCCACCGGGTCCCTGGATGCGCACAGGACGCACGCACTCGCCCCGCGCCAGCGCGTAAGTCCGCTCATTCCTTCTTCCGCTCAACGGCTGCAAAAACCGGCAGTCTGGGCGGAGCCTTGCCCCCACATTCATATTCCCCAGGCACACCATGAACGCAAACACCTCTTCACTGTCTTCGCTGTGCACCGCTTCCCAGCCTGCAGTCCGCGCAGGCTCAGCACCCTCCGCAGTCGCCACCCGCCCGTCGGTGCGGTACACCTTGAGCCAGCTGCATCCGTCAGCAACCGAGATCGATCGCCGCCGCCTCGACATCCAGATGCGTATGCCGCAGGTCGCCATCGGCGCGCTTCACCAGTTCCTGCACGACCTCTTTGCCGATGACGATCTGGTCAAGGCCTACTTTCCGCATGTCGGTGCAACGTCTGCGGCAGGGCATGCGCCGACGATGCCGTTGGACTTGAGTGAGCGTGCCGCTGAGAGGGCAGGGACGCATTGGGGCTTGCTGCACCGCCACGAGCGCGAAGTGGCCGCTGTGGCGGCATTTGTGCAGTCCTGCGGCTATTACTGGTGCGCACGCCAGCAGGCGCTGGGTGGGCATCTGGTGCCGGTGGCTGTCTCGCCTCGCTCCTATCGCAGCCGGATCGCAGTGGCACAGCGTGAACTGTTGCAGGAGCCTCTGCGCCAATTGCGCCGCAGTCACCCGGAGCTCGGCAGCACCCTGGCCCAGGTCTTGGGCATGGACTGCGATGGCGATGTCGATCCCCAGCAGGTCGCCCGCATTCAGGCAGCGCTGGGTACTGCGCAGATGCAGGTGCATTGAGTGTGACCATGCACATGCGGAAACTCGAAGCCAAGGGCCGCCGGGCCCATCCATCCCGGACATACACAGAACGGATCGACCGGCGTCAGAGGGTTGCGCTGCCGGCAGACATGGGGTGGCGGGTTGGCATGCGCGTCTACTTCCACCTGACGAAGGACGGCGCAATCCAGATAGGAAAAGTGCCCACGCAGCTGTGGCAGGGGCGCTTGCTCTCAGCGCGGATTCAGGGGATCCACCGGCCCCTCGGAGGCCGCAAGGATCGCGCTGGGAAGGCCATCAGAGCGTTGCGTCCTTGAGCTTCTTCAGGGCTCGGGTCTTGATCTTGACCGATGCGGGCTTGGCAGGGAACCAGCGCTCTTCACCCGTGAACGGATCCTTGCCAAAACGCTTCTTCTTGGCAGGCACTTGCAGCAGGCCAATCTTGAGGAGACCGGGGAGGGTGAATTCGCCGGAACCCTTCTTGTGCACCGAGCCCAGGATCGCCGACTCCAGTGCAGCGAGCACGGCCTTGGCGGCCTTGGGCTCGACACCGGACTGCTCGACCAAGTGGGCGACCAGGGTGGTCTTGTTGAAAGCCGTCTTGATGGGTTTGACTGCTGCGACAGGCTTGGCTGCTGCCGCAGGCTTGACCGCTGCTGCGGGTTTGGTGGCAGCGGCCTTCTTGGCGGCGGGGGCCGACTTCGTGGACTTCTTGGCAGGAGCGGGGGCTTTCTTTGCGGTGGCCATGGTGGGTCTCGTGATAAATGGGTTGGATGTTTGCTGACGGAAGAATCCAGACAGACGAATCAATTCTAGGAGCAGGGCCTCGCCGATGCATGCGCAGCCGCCACAACGAGGCTCCCATACACTTTCATCTTTCAAATGCACGCTACGCCATTGCAAGCGTGGCGATCGTTATCGGGAGTCTTCATGTCCATAAGCCCAAAGACATTGCTACTACTTCAAAAGGCGGGTGAAAACCTGTACGCAGCGCGCAATGCGCTGGCCCAGGACGTACAGCAACACGCCAGTCGCGTGGTCCATATGGTTGCCAGCGAACCCTTCGGCAATGATGCTGATCGCGCCTACGCACAGCTCGCAGCATTGCACGGATGGCACACGAGCTGCAGGCGATGGAAGAACAGCTCAAGACCCTGTACGGGTCCGCCATGGAGCTCGCAGCAGCCGAACCCCCGGTGCTGGTGGACTTGTCCGATCGCAGTCCACGCGCACGTGTGCAGCCCAGCGCCCTGGGCGTTGAAGAAGCACAGGACGTGCAGATCAAGCCAGTGCAGCCCAAACAACCGCTGCGAAAGAAGGCGACAGCGAGCGTGACGGCGGAACCTGCTCGCCCACGTCAGCGTCTGAGCGCCAATGACCAAAAGGTCCTGGCCTATCTCAAACAAGTCCTGGATCGACGCAGCTGGAAGCCTCTGACGCAAGTGGCCATTGCTGACGGAGCAGGGATACCCAAAGGCTCAGTGGGCCTGGCATTGCGCAGGGTCATTGATGCAGGGATGGTTCGTGAGGGGCAAAAGGGGAACTACCGGCTGGGCTAGCAGCAGTTCAGTGAAGAGCTTCGATCCTTGGCCATCACAGGCGCAGCAAACTGCGCTCAGGAATGTTCTTTCTTGGCCCCGGGCTCGCATGCCTTGAGCCATTTGGAAGAGAAATAGCCGAGCAGCATCACGATGTTGAAAATCATCAGGCCGATGACGATGGGATCGGAGAGGGCTGTCATGGCGGGTTTGTAGCGCTGTATTGGTAGTGGGTCAAGGTGGTCATGAGGTTGCCCCTGAAAAGTGGAGCTCTTATTGATCCGGCCCCTGTGAAATTGCATCAAGCCGCATAGCGCACCGGCCCGTGCTCAAAGTACTTGCGTGCGCTCGGGCCGACGCTGCACGCTGCGCAAGTGCTTTGCGGTGGCCTTCACCAATTGCAGCTTCGTGCGCGCCGGGGCCAGCTTGGTCACCGCTTGCTTGATGTCTGCATTGGCCATCTCATCGGGGTTCAACTCCGGGCTGTAGCTGGGCAGGTAGAGCACCTCGATGGCGTCGGCGTGCTCTGCCAGCCACGCCTTGACCTGCTTAGCGTGATGCATCCGCAGGTTGTCCAGAATCAGAGTTGCCCAAGATGTCATGCAGCGCCTCAATCTCAGCTTTGCGCCGGTGATTTCCAGCCTCGATGCATTGGGTGTCATGAACCAGGTTTTTCCAGTGCTTCAAGCTCCCGCCGCATCACCAGAGGCAAGCGCGCTCGACCACACGGTCAGCCTGGGACTGTGTCACCCCCGGGCCCAGGGTGCCGAACATCGCCCCCCAGTTGTTCGTCCCGCCACCCAGACGGGTTTTCATGAAGATGTCGATGACCTCGGGCGTTGAGTGCCTCAGAAGTTCTGCACCTTGCAGCGCACGGGCAATCCCCTCGGTGGCCGGGCGAGCAAAGAATTCTTCATGCTGCATCTCGTCAAGCAGTGGGCCCAGCGCCGTGACGTAGGCAAACGTTCAATGAGGCTTTGGCGATTCATGATTCAGCGGTGAAGCCAATGGCTTTAACGATGGGGCCCCAGCGGTCATGGTCGCTCTTGAGTCGGGCAGCCAGTTCTGCAGGAGTGGAGGAGGTTGCCTGCAACCCCATTGCGGCCAAGCCCTCCACAACTTCGGTACTGGCCAACGCTGGACGAAGTGCAGCATTGGCACGCTGCACCGTCTCTGCAGAAGCGCCGGCAGGCAGAAACATTCCAAACCATTCGGTGAAGCTCATGTTCTTGAGGCCTTGTTCGGTCAGTGTGGACACACCGGAAACGAACTGGCTGCGCGTAGCCCCGCTCGTTGCCAAAACACGGCACTTGCCGGCAGCAAGGTGCGGCAAAAAGTCACCGATGGGTCCACATACCGCTGGAAGTTGTCCACCCACCATATCGAGGATGGCCGGCTGTGTTCCTCGATAGGGGATATGCGTCATTTCGAGTTCCAGTTGGCGTCCAATAAGAACTCCAATAAAGTGCGGCACAGAACCGGCAGCTGGTGAGCCATACGAACCATTCGCGTTTGCCTTCGCCCAGGCAACGTACTGAGGCACAGTGGTCACGGATGCCGGAACCGCGGGTCCAACAGCGAAGCCAAAGTCGAACACGCATGCTACCGATACAGGAGTGACATCCTTGAGGGGGTCATACGGCAGCTTCTTGTAGATATGAGGATAAATACCCAGCATCGACATTGGTGTTTGCAGGATTGCAGAACCATCTGGTGGGAGAGATTTCATCGCTTGAATGGCGATCTGACCACCGGCGCCAGTGCGGTTCTCAACGATCACCGACTTGGCGTAGCCGCCGGTCATCCGTGCAGCCAAGCGGCGGCACAGTGTGTCAGAGGTGCCCCCGGCTGAGAATCCCGTGATCAGCCTTGCCATTTCGAGCTGACCGCCTTGAGCCCAGAGGTTGGGAGACGCGGCTGCGGCCGCGAGGGCAGTTGCAGTCTTCAGAAAATCCCTACGCTGCGATTGAGGGAATGTATCCCGTGAGATGAGATTCGACATGTGGTCTCCTTGGTTGCTTGGCGTGCCGACTGCAGAGTGCAATGCAGTGGAGCCGCGATTCTGGGAGAGAATTATTGATTAGAAATCAAACCTCTTGAAATTAATTATTTTGTCACCAGATAATCCTCATGGAAATGATCGACATGAGGAAACTCACACCTGAGGCGCGGCAAGAGCGGCGCCGTCAGGTGATCAAGCTGCGCCGCTCGGGCTGGACCTACGAGGCCATCGCGACCGATCTGGGCCTGTCGCGCACCGGGGTGTTTGACATCTGCAAGCGCTACGAAGAGGGTGGTGCCAAGGCCCTGACAGATAAGCCATGCGGGCGTCCCGTTGGGGTGCTACGTGCACTGTGCGAGGAGCAAGAACGCGACATTCGCCGCCTGGTCATTGACCACACCCCGGATCAGCTGAAGATGGACTTCGCGCTGTGGACACGCCAGGCGGTACGACTGCTCATTGAACAGCGCTGCGGTGTCCGCCTGACGCTGCAAGGTGTCGGTCTGTACCTGCGCCGTTGGGGCTTCACACCACAAAAGCCCATCCAGCGTGCCTACGAGCAACAACCACAGGCCGTACGTCACTGGCTCGATGAGCAATACCCCGCCATCGAGCAAAGGGCCAAGGCCGAAGGAGCTGAGATTCACTGGGCAGACGAGACCGGTCTGCGCTCAGATGATGTGCGGGGCCGCTCTTACGCCCCGATAGGCCAGACGCTAGAGATTCGGGTCAACCAGCGCAGAGAAGGCCTGTCCATCATCTCCAGCGTGACCAACCGGGGCAAGGTTCGCTTCAAGAGCTTTGAGGGGGGCATGAATGCGGCCATCCTGATCGACTTCATGAAGCGTCTGGTGCAGGAGGCCAGGAAAGAGAACGGAGCCAAAGTGTTCCTGATATTGGACAACCTGAAAGTGCACCACGCCAAGTCTGTGAAGGCGTGGCTGGAGCAAAACAAGGCGCATATCGAGGTGTTCTACCTGCCCAGCTACAGCCCCGAGTTGAACCCCGATGAGATGCTCAATGCGAACCTGAAGGCGGCCGTCACAAGCAAAGCGCCCAACCGGCGCAAGGGGCAACTCAAGCAAGCGGCGATCGGGCACCTGCGCCACCTGCAAAAAACACCTGCCAAGGTCAAACAGTTCTTCCAGAAGAACAGTGTCAAATATGCGGCTTGATTTGTTTTGTCAAGTTGTTTGGTTTCTTTTCAATAAAGTGCGTGTGATCACATTTTTTGAAAGACTTTGAAGGGCGCCTTCAAAGTACGCCCATGCACATCACCTTCCGTCAAGTCGAAGCGTTCCTTGCAGTCGCGGATACCGGTAGCTTTACTCGTGCCGCAGAGCTCTTGCATCTCTCGCCGTCAGCGGTGACACGGGCCGTGGCGATCTTCGACCCCGTGCTGCCGCTACAACCCGCTACCGGGGCGACGCCATGAAACTCGCGACCTTGCGCAACGGCCAGCGCGATGGCCGCCTGGTGGTCGTGTCGGACGACGCGCGCCGCTGCATCGACGCCTGCCCCGTGGCCCCCACGCTGCTCGATGCACTGGAGCGCTGGAGCGTGGTGGAGCCCGCGCTGCACGACTTGGCCCGCACCGTGAGCGCGCCCGCCGCTCTGGGCGCCATGCCCTTTGATGCGCGCCAGTGTTTGGCCCCGCTGCCACGCACCTGGCAGTGGCTGGACGGCTCGGCGTTTCTGAACCACGGCCACCTCATGGAACGCGCCTTCAAGGTGCCGCCCGTTGCCGATTTCGACACCATCCCGCTCATGTACCAGGGCGCGGCCGACGACTTTTTGGGCCCGCACGACGAAGTGCCCCTGCCGTCCGAGGTCGACCAGATCGACTTTGAGGGCGAGTTTGGCGTGGTGCTCAGCGAAACCCCCCCTGGGCGTCACCGCTGAAGAGGCGCTGCAGCATGTGCGCCTCATCGTGCTCATCAACGACTGGAGCCTGCGAGCCTTCGGCCCGCACGAGGCCAAAAGCGGCTTCGGCTTTGTGCAGGCCAAGCCCTCCACCGCATTCGCGCCCATCGCCATCACGCCCGACGAACTGGGCGCAGCGTGGAACGGCGGCCGTGTGCACCTGTGGCTGCAGACGCAGCGCAACGGCGAATGGTTTGGCCACCCGCACGGCGGCGCCATGCACTTTGACTTCGGCCAGTTGATCGCCCATGCAGCGCGCACGCGCAGGCTGTCGGCAGGCACCCTGATTGGCTCGGGCACCGTGTCGAATGCGGATGTGGCCGTGGGCTCGCCCTGCATCGCCGAGCGCCGCATGGTCGAGGCGCTGGCCGACGGCGCGCCGCACACACCGTTTCTGCGCTTTGGCGAGCGGGTGCGCATGGTGGCGCTGGACGGGCAGGGCCAGCCCGCGCCGTTTGGCGCCATTGACCAAGAGGTGAAATACTCTCTTCCTTCGGGAAAACAATGAGCCAGATTGCCCGGCTAAATTGCCGCGCGGACCTGTGGGTCTATTTTGGACTGATAGACAGAAGCAATTGTTCGGCCGTGCTTCTGAAACGCACTATGACCGGGTTGTCATTGCATCGGTGAAAGGCCAACGCGATGCCTATTCGGGCATCCTTGGGCAGATCCGCGATGGGCTTGAAAATAGCACCTGATGAGCGCTGGCAGGTGCTGGAACTCATTGAGCGCCTGCCCGCAGCGGTTCACTTCGTCGAGCTGCCCCTGTGCGTAGCCCAGATCCTGGGCGACGTTGACGCGGCTGAGATCGTTCAGCTCTTGACGCAACAGGACTTCATCCTCACGCCGCGCGGGCGGATGGAAGACGTCAGCAGCCGAGCGGCCAAACGCAGGGCAACCTCCAAGAAGGGAGCCTCCCGTGCGTAATCACCGAGCCCGACAAGGGACCCAGGACATGTTTGGACACCCCCAGAGTCAGCATGCCGCGCAGATCCACGCCGAAGAGCGCGCCCAGTTGCTCAAGCAACTACCGCCGCTATCCAACCAGGCACTGGTGCCATTCGTCAGTGCAGTCGTTGCATCCGATGAACTGGTCTCCGCTTACCTGATGCCCTTGCGTTCTGCACCCCAAGACAAGGACGAAGGAGGCCCGACGGCGTTGTCTCAGTGTCTGGCAGCCATGGAGCGTGCCCGCCGTTGCCGGACCCTGGTTCTCAAATCCAGCTGGGAGCCTGTGGCGGTGGCGCTGTTGGTCAACCCCTGTGGCTACTACCTCTGCCTGCGCGAGCTCATGCTGGGGCGGAAGATCGAATCACCGTTGGACATGTACCAGCGGATCAGCCGGGTCCGGGAGAAGGTACTGAGTCAACCCTTGCAGGCGCTGCGTGATAGCGACGCGCAGACCGGACGCTATCTCGCCTGCCTCCTGGGGCTGGGCTCCTATGAAGGTCTGGACGTCCGGCGGGCCGTCGAGATGCAGAGGGCGGTGTACCGCGAGACGCTGTGGATGAGCTGACTCACTGGCATGGACATGAAAGGAATCTCCGATGCACTGGGTCACCCATCTGACGCTTTTGGCGCTGACCGCAGCCAACACGTATCTCATCTTCCATCGGGGTTGGGATCCGATGGATGCCTGGCTCTTCGTGGCGGGCGCGGCGATAGCGCTCCTGCTCACATTGCTCCTGCACCTGCTCCTGCTGGTCAAGCCCGAGGAGCGCATCCCGATCCTGCGCGAAATGGTCGAGGCGGCTAAAGCCGATCTGGTCGCCGTGCTCATCAGCCATGTGGATGTCAGCACGGAGGCGGGGGAGAACATCAACACGGATGTGGCCAGTACCAATGCGGAAATTGGAGCAGGGCTGCAGACCCAGTACGAGCGTGCTCAGATACTGCTCGCCGAAAACCGAGCCATCTATCTTCGGATGGTCAACGAGCTCAGCAACAAGGGGCAGCTGGAACCGCCGCAGATCCGGGAGTGGCTGGGGCTGACGCAGCTACAGGCGCCCAATGATGCCCTGGAGCCGTTTGAGGCGAGACTGGGGGATTTCGAGCAACGAGTGGCGTAGCCTCCACAAAAAAGAAGCCAGGCGTTGACCTTCGTCGACGTCTTGCTTTGACGGTTGCAAGGGCCACATTGCAAGGACATGATGTGACTTCCATCGGATCTTTTTTGCTATCTTCTGCGGTCGAATTCAAGATGACTTCGCCGGACGGTTACCGTACAGTGATGAACTCTGCCGCAAGAGATGGAGGTCGGCTCGACGATGCGTATCCATTCTTTGCTCCAAAACCCAAGTCATAACTAACAGCACAAACTTCAGTCCTCATGAAAAAAAATACTTCCTTTCTCGGCCGTGCACTAGCAGTTATTGGATGCTTGGTCGTACTCTCTGGCTGTGCATCGATGTCGGCTACTAAGTCAGAGCCCATCGCAGACGGATCCAAAATCTTGATCATGCCTTCACGCGACGTTGTACAAGGGGGGAAAGCCCATGCGCAAGGAGCAGGAAGTGGCAAAAAGCTTCAAGTGGCAGTGCACCGCGAACTCAGTACCCTGTCTAAGTTCAAGGCGACACCCTTCGAAGCGGATGCAAAACTCAATCACTCCGCGAGCATCGTTAAATCAGACGCCCTAGAAGCGGGCAAGAGCGCTGCAGCCGATTACGTGCTCATCCTGGACCTCGGTGAATTCAGAAACGCTGCGCCAATGACTTTTCGATCTGACTTCGTGACACTCCAAAATGGTTCACTCTTCCGCGTGAGTGACGGCAAGGAAGCGTGGGTTTTGAATAGCCCGATCGTCTTGGAAAAATCCAACTTAGGAGATCATTTGATTTTGATTGACAACCTCGCCAAATTGGTGGCCGAGTCCATTCTTCGGTAGTAGCCCACGGTGGGCTGCAGCCGGTTTCATAGACACCTTGTTAAGGCGATGCCATACGCCGTCGCTGTGCCAATCGCGCAGCCTGCGCCAGCACGTCATGTCGCTACCGAAGCCCAATTCTTGCGGCAGGTCTTCCCAAGGGATGCCGGTGCGAAGCACGAAGAGGATTCCATTGAGTGCGAGTTCGTCTTCCAGTCGAGGCCGCCCACCCTTGTGTGACGGCTTGACCTCTGGCAGTAGCGGCTTGAGCTTCTTCCACAGCGCTGCGCTGATTTCTTTATCTCTTCTCACGCTACGCCAAACGCGCAACTCCAGTCAGGCGATGACAAGGTTTTGTTAGCCGCTCTAAGAGCGGCTAACAAAAGCCTGTCATCGTCGAATGCACGTTGTGCGTTTGACGCGGCATGGGAAAAAACAGAAACAAAGAAATCAGCGCAGCGTTGTACAAAAGAATTGCGCCTTTGCTGCCCTTAGTCGAACCTTCGCCCAAGGGCGGCAGACCCAGGCTGAGTGATGAGCAAGCCTTGAATGGCATCCTGTTTGTGCTGCGCACGGGTACACCTTGGGAGCATCTGCCACAGGAATTGGGCTTTGGCAGCGGCATGACCTGCTGGAGGCGGCTGCGTGACTGGCAGAGCGCAGGTGTATGGCACCGTCTGCATATGGCATTGCTGACTGAACTGCGCAGCGCCGGTAAGCTGGACTTCAGCCGCGCCTGTATAGATGGAGCCAGCGTGCCCAGCCCCCGGGGGGCCCGCACACAGGGCCCAACCCGACGGACCGGGGCAAACTCGGCAGCAAACGCCATCTGATCACGGACCGACAGGGCATCCCGCTGATGTTTTGCGTCACCGGAGCCAATCGCCATGATTCGATGGTCTTCGAGGCATTGGTGGATGCCCTGCCTGCCGTGGGTGGCAAGCCAGGCAGGCCGCGTCGCTGGCCCGGTAAGCTGCATGCGGACAAGGGTTATGACTTCGCCCGGTGCCGTGCTCACCTCAAGCGCCGCGGTATTCAGGACCGTATCGCCCGCAGGGGCATCGAGCGCAATGACCGGCTCGGACGCTATCGGTGGGTAGTCGAACGCACCCATTCCTGGCTGGCAGCCTTCGGCAAGCTGCGTACCCGCTTCGAGCGCCGCATCGACATTCATACGGCTCTGCTTTCTCTGGCTTGTTGCGTCATCTGCGTCCGAAGGCTTTTGCCGTTTTGTTAGCCGCTCTAAGTTCCATTGAGTACCGGGTGAGCCTTGGGCGTGTGGGATAAAACCAGTCCAGATTTTTTTCTGCGCCCCCGACGGACCGTTTTCGGTCGGCGGCAACCGGCCTGGCTGACGGATATATTTGAGATAATCAATGGCGTGTAACAAAAGGTGTTTGTACATGCCTTGCATAAAATCGTTTCTAGGGGGGTGAGTGTGGCGTTGTCGGTTCGGGGCTGGGCTGCGATAGCACCTGGGCTACAAAATCAAGAGCAATGGCTACAGTGGGCTAAGGCGCCGGTGTGCCCGGTGGGCGCTACCGCGGTTGAGCTGCCACACATACCCGCCATGACGCGACGCCGATTGGGTCATCTAGCGAAGATGGCGGTAGCCGTGGTCGACAGTGTATTGCCGCCAAGCGAGGGGCTAGACATCCCCGTGGTTTGGGCCTCGCGTTATGGAGAGGCTGATAAGGCGCTGGCTCTGCTCCGCTTGCAGTCTCTGAATGAGCCCCTGTCGCCTACTGCGTTCGGCCTGTCAGTGCACAACGCCGTCGGTGCCCAGCATTCGATTTTGCGCGGGATGCGCTCAAACGCAGTCTGTGTCGCGTCTTCGCATTGCGTGCCCGAGGCCGGCGTAGTAGAGGCCATGGCCCTGTTGCAAGACGCGGGGGCCGCTGACGAAGTGCTGTTAGTTTGCTACGACGACCCGCTGCCGCCCGACTACGCGTCGTTCCACGATGAGCCTGTAGCCGAATACGCCTGGGCTTTGCGACTTGCACGCATGAAGCCTGGTGAGGCGGGGTTTACGCTGCACGCGGTGGATATGGTGGGCCGGCCTGACGAGCGTGGCGAAGCTGCAGCTTTGCCTCATGGGCTCGACGTACTGCATTTTCTGTTGCAAGGCGACCGCAAAAACCTAGTGCATAGGCATGAATCGGGTCAATGGAAGTGGGAGCGTGTGCATGCGTGAAGCGATCAATCGCGTCTGGCGCATCGTGGCCACGGGTTTCTGTTTTTCCGTGTTCGGTCTGGGTGGCATCGTGCTGGGCATCGTCGTGTGCCCCGTGGCCATGCTCTTCGTACGCGGGGCTGTGCGCCAGAAGCAGCTGTGCCAGACCATCATTCACCACAGTTTTCGTTGCTTCGTGGGGCTCATGAAGTTCGTGGGCGTGATCTCCTACGAGGTGCATGGACGCGAAAGCCTACAGCGCCGGGGCCTTCTGATCCTGGCTAACCACCCCTCGCTGATTGACGTGGTGTTCCTGATCTCCTTCGTGCGCAATGCGGACTGCATCGTCAAGGAGGCGCTGGCGCGCAACCCGTTCACGCGCGGTCCGATCAGGGCCGCGGGCTTCGTTACCAATGGCGACGGCGCGGGCCTGTTGGAGGACTGTGTGCGCTCGCTCCTGGATGGCAACAACCTCATCATCTTCCCCGAAGGCACGCGCACGCCGCTGCACGGCAAGGTTAAGCTGCAGCGCGGCGCGGCCCATGTAGCTGTGAAAGGGCGCATCGACATCACACCCGTGCACATTCACTGCAGCCTGCCCATGCTGACCAAGGGAACGCCGTGGTGGAAGGTACCCGTGAGCAAGCCGCACTTCACCATCGAGGTGCGACCCGATATCGCGGTGGAACAATTCTGTGACTCGGCTGCCAGCGATTCCCTGGCTGTGCGCCATGTGACCGAGCACCTGTCCGAACAACTTTTCAAGGGACCTGCCTGTGCTTCAACTTGAGCAAGAAATCAAGGAAATAATCATCTCCAGCCTGGCGCTCGAAGACATCGCGCCCGAAGACATCGACCCCGCAGCGCCGCTGTTCGTCGAGGGGCTGGGCCTCGACTCCATCGACGCGCTGGAGCTCGGCTTGGCCCTGCAAAAGCGCTACGGCCTGAGCATGTCGGCCGACTCGGAGCAGACGCGCAAGCACTTTGGCAGCGTGCAGGCGCTAGTCGCCTTCGTGGCCGCCAGCCGTACGCACTGACAGACGAAGCGAGTGGCATTCACGGAAAATTCGACATGAACAAAGAAGCCATCTACGAACGCATCGCCGCGATCCTGCAGGAGACGTTCGAAATCGACGCCGACCGTATCACGCCAGAGGCCCACCTGTACGACGACCTGGACATCGACAGCATCGATGCGGTGGACCTGATCGTGCAGCTCAAACCCTGGGTGGGAAAGCGCCTGAACGCCGACGCCTTCAAGTCAGTGCGCACGGTACAGGACGTGGTCGACGCCCTGCACAGCCTGGTGAACGACGCCGCTTCCCCGGCCTGAGCGCGCAGCCTGGCGGCCGGCCATCATCATGCACAAGCTTGTGGCCGCCGTGCTGGTGGTGCTGACGGTGCTGTACCCGCTGGGCGTGTACCTAGCTACCAAAAGGAGGCCCCCCGGCTCTGCCGGGGAGGCAGTAGAAGTTTGACTTTTCAGGAGGTTGTCCACCGTAGAGACTTTCAATCGTGAGCCGCCAAGCAAACGAAAGGAAGAAACACGATGGACAAGTATGAAAGTTTGAGTCACACGGCCTGGGATTGCAAATATCACGTGGTCTTCATCCCCAAGTGTCGAAGGCGAACGCTGTACAAGCAGCTACGCGAACACCTGGGTGAGGTATTCAGAAAGTTGGCCGCGCAAAAGGAATGCAGGGTTGAAGAGGGGCATCTGATGCCCGATCACGTGCACATGATGCTGTCGATCCCACCGAAGTACTCGGTGTCGCAGGTGGTGGGCTTTATCAAAGGCAAGAGCGCAATCCACCTTGCGCGGGTGTACGGAGAGCGAAAGCGCAACTTCGTGGGTCAGCACTTCTGGGCGCGAGGGTACTTCGTCTCGACGGTGGGACGCGACGAAGCGGTGATACGGGAGTACATCCGAAACCAGGAGAAGGAAGACGAGAGGTTGGACCAACTCGGTCTATGGAGGTGAGTAGCCACCGATAGGTGGCCCCAAGAATGAGGGGCCGCGTTAGCGACCCCTTACAGCCGCTTTGAGCGGCTCACATCCCGAATGCCCCCGGCTTTGCCGGGGGATGGTTACCTATGGGCCGCGTGGCGCCGCAGTGGCTGGCCGTGCTGCTGGTGCTACTGGCCGTGCTGCGTGCCGTGGCCACACGCCAGCGCTACTGGTGGGCCGTGGCTTTGGGCGCGGCCGTGCTGGCGCTGGCCTCTTGGTGGCGCGCCGATGCCCTGGCCGTCAAGCTCTATCCGGTGCTGGTCAACGCCGTGCTGCTGGTGGTGTTCGCAGTGAGCCTGCGCTACCCGCCCACAGTGATCGAGCGCGTGGCCCGCATCACCCAGCCCGACCTGCCTGAGTCCGGCGTGCGTTACACGCGCAAGGTGACCGCCGCGTGGTGTGCGTTCTTCGTGGCCAACGGTGCTGCCGCGGGCTACACCGCCGCTAGGTGTAGCGATGCCACCTGGGCGCTGTACAACGGTCTTGTCGCCTATGTGCTTATGGGCTGCCTGATGGGCGGCGAGTGGCTGGTGCGCCAGTGGGTGCGCCGGCGCGGTGCGCTGACGCTGGGGCCACATTAGCGTGCTGAGCAGAGCCAACCGATTTTTTCCCGTCCCTGTCCAACAACTCCAAGAATCAGGAATCGAGTAAGTGAACACATTTACAGCCTTGTCCGAGGTGGCCCTGCCGCAGGCGCGTGCCGTAGGGCACGAGGTCGCGGCCTCTGCGGGCAGCCCGGTGCGGCACGCGGATTGGGTGCTGTCCGTTAAGGGCTGGTGCGCCGCCTTCCAGCAGGTGCCGGGCGCCGAGGTGGGCCTGTATTTCGAGGAGCCGCTGCAGTTTGCCGCCGCCCTCTGGGGGGCCTGGCATGCGGGCAAGACCCCGGTGCTGGCCAGCGACCTGCAGCCCCATACCCTGGCGCAACTGCTGCCCCAGGTGCAGGCCTGTGCGGGCCAGTTGCCGGATGCCATCGTGCCCAATGCAACTGGAGCTGCGGCGGTGCAGCTGCAACCGCTTTCGCTGAGTGCGGCGCAGGTGGTGCTGTTCACCTCGGGCTCCACGGGTGTGCCCGAACGCATCGTCAAACACCTTTCGCAGCTCGATGCCGAAGTGCATGCGCTGCAGACGGTGTTTGCCCCCGTGGCAGATGCGCCCGGCCTGCGCACCCTTGCCACCGTGTCGCACCAGCACATCTACGGCCTGCTGTTCCGCGTGCTGTGGCCGCTGGCCGCCGGGCGGCTGTTGGGCACCGGGTTTGCGCGCTACCCCGAGGAGCTGGTGGCCCAACTGTCCCAGCCCGGCCCCACGCTGCTCATTTCCAGCCCCTCCATGCTCAGCCGCCTGCCCGATCAACTCGACTGGGCTGCCGCCCGCCAGGGCCTGCGCGGCATCTTCTCGTCGGGCGGTCCGCTGCCGCCCGAGGCCTCGGCCCATGCGCTGGCCTTGCTCGGCCATTCCACCACCGAAGTCTTCGGCAGCTCGGAAACCGGCGGCATCGCCTGGCGCCGCCGGGCCGAGCAGGGCGATGCCTGGCAGCCCCTACCGGGCGTGCAGGTGTGCCTGGCCGACAGCGGCTGCCTGTCGGTACGTTCAGGCCACCTGCCCGATGCCGATGCCTGGTGGGAGACAGCCGACCGCGCCCTGCCGCAGGAGGGGGGCGCCGGCTTCATGCTGCAGGGCCGGGCCGACCGCATCGCCAAGATCGCCGAAAAGCGCATCTCCCTCACCGCCATGGAAAACGCGTTGCTGGCCAGCGACCGGGTGGCCGCTGCCCGGGCCGTGGTGCTCGAAGCGCCGCCCGCCGCCGCGCGCGTGGGCATGGTGCTGGAGCTCACCGAGGCCGGCTGGCAGGCCCTGCAGCAGCAGGGCCGCAAGCCCATGGGCGACGCGCTGCGCGCCCTGCTGGCGCCCGTGGTGGACCGCGTGGCCCTTCCGCGCAGCTGGCGCTACGTGGCCCGTCTGCCGCAGAACTCGCAAGGCAAGACCACGCAGCACGATCTGCTGGCGCTGTTCCGCCCGCTCATGCCCCAGCCTGAATGGACCGAGCGCAGCGCGCACCAGGCCACGGCCAGCCTGCTGGTCGACCCCGGGCTGCGCGTGCTCGACGGCCACTTCCCTGGCGCGCCCATCGTGCCCGGCGTAGCACAGTTGCACTGGGTGGTCGCCTTGGGGCAGCAGGCCTTCGGCATTCCGGCGGCGTTCCTGCGCGCCGAGGTGGTCAAGTTTCAGCAGCGCATCCTGCCCGGCGATCGGGTCCAGGTGCAGCTGCAGTGGGTGCCCGACAAGGGCCAGCTGCAGTTTGCGCTGACCTCCAGTCGCGGGCCGCATGCCAGCGGGCGACTGTTGCAGGGGGAGGGGGTCGCATGAGTACCGCCATGCCGTTCAGTCCCGTCGCCATCATCCCGGTCTACAACCACCCGACGACCATCGGCGCCATGGTGCAGGGCGTGCTTGCCGCGGGCCTGCACTGCATTCTGGTGGACGACGGCTCCGAGCCCGGCTGCGCCGCCGTGCTCGATGCCCTGGCGCAGCAGCATGGCGCAGCGGTCACGCTGCTGCGCCTGCCGCAGAACCAGGGCAAGGGCGGCGCCGTGATGACCGGCATGCGCCATGCGCTGGCCGCGGGCCACAGCCACGCGCTGCAGATCGACGCCGACGGCCAGCACGCCGTGGCCGACATCCCGGCCTTCATCGCGCTCGCCCGGGCCCGGCCCGGGGCCATGGTCTGCGGCGCGCCCCGCTACGACGCTAGCGTGCCCAAAGCGCGCCTGTACGGCCGCTATGCCACCCATGTGTGGGTGTGGATCAACACCTTGTCGCTGGATATCGAAGACTCGATGTGCGGCTTTCGTGTCTACCCGCTGCGCCATGCCATCGGTGTGATGGACGGCGCACGCATCGGCAAGCACATGGAGTTCGACACCGAGATCCTTGTGCGCATGCACTGGAAGGGCGTGCCCTTCATCACCCAGCGCACGGCCGTCACCTACCCTCAGGACGGGCTGTCGCACTTTCGCGTGTGGCGCGACAACGTGCTCATCTCGGGCATGCACACGCGCCTGTTCGGTGGCATGCTGCTGCGTAGCCCCGTGCTGCTGGCGCGCAAGCTCGTGGGCCAGCGCGGGGCAGGGCAGGCGGTATGACGGCCCCGGCGCCCGAACCGCAGGCACAGGCTGCTGAAGCCGCATCCGCAGCCCCGCACTGGGCGCAGCTAGGCGAGAACACCTTTGTCGCCGGCATGTGGCTGCTCTACCAGGTGCACCGCTTCCTTGGGCGCTGGCCCTTTCTGCTGTGCCTGTACCCCGTGGTCGGCTACTACTGGCTGGTGAGCCCGGTGGCGCGCCGCGCCTCGCAGCAGTACCTGCAGCGCATGCAGTCCGCCCATGGCCTGTGGCCCGTCATGCCGGGCTGGCGCCAGAGCCAGCGCCACTTTCGCATGTTTGCCCAGGTGATCCTGGACAAGCTGCTCGCGCTCAGCGGGCGCTACCGCTTCGACAGCGTGGCCGTCACCGGGCGCGAAGCCCTGGATGCCCTGGCGCAGCGTGGCCAGGGTGCCGTGGTGGTCACCGCGCACATGGGCTGCATCGAGCTGTGCCGCGCCCTAGCCGAGCGGCGCGCGGGCCTGCGCCTGAACATCCTGGTGCACACTGCCCACGCCGAGCGCTTCAACCGCGTGCTGCAACGCCTGGCGCCCGACAGCGGCGTGAAGCTGCTGCAGGTGACCGATTTCAACGCCGCCACGGCCATGATGCTGGCCGAACGCGTGGCGCGCGGCGAGCTCATCGCCATTGCCGGCGACCGCGTGCCCGTGCGCGAAAGCCGCATCACGCATGCCCCGTTCCTTGGCCAGCAGGCACCGTTCCCCTGCGGGCCCTACATCCTGGCCTCGGTGCTCGAATGCCCGCTGTTCTTCATGGGCTGCGTGCACGAGGGAACCGGCTATGCCGTCGAGTTCGTGCCGCTGGCCGAGCGCGTGCTGTTGCCGCGCGCCCGACGCGACCAGGCCATGGCCGGGTACGCAACCCTGTTTGCGCAGCAGCTCGAACGCATGCTGCGCAAGGCACCGTACGACTGGTTCAACTTCTTCCCATTCTGGGACCAGGGCACGCCCGCGCGCTCTGGTCACACTGCATGATTCACCTTTCCGCCACCCCACCGACCCAGAGGCGCGCCCATGTCCACTGAGAAAGAGCTGGCCTCGCGCGAGCGACTGACCCACGAGATCGAGATCACGCCCGCGTTCTACGACATCGACGTGATGGAGATCGTTTACCACGGCCACTACGTGCGCTTTCTGGAACTGGCGCGCAGCGCGCTGCTGGCGCAATTTGACTACGACTACCCGCGCATGCGCGAGTCGGGCTACGGTTGGCCCGTGGTGGACATGCGCCTCAAATACGTGCGTCCGGCCACCTTTGGTCAGGTGCTCAAGGTGCGCGCCACCATCACTGAGTGGGAGAACCGCCTGCGCATCGACTACCTCATCACCGACGCCGCCACGGGCCAGAAGGTCAACAGCGCCCACACCATCCAGGTGGCGGTGGACATGCAGACCCGCGCTATGTGCTTCGTCTGCCCGCCTGTGCTGTGGGAACGGCTGGGGGTGGCGCCATGAAGATGGTCCAGTGGATCCGCATGTTCGCCCTGGCCCTGCTCGTTCTGGCCCTACTGCCCGCCAAGGCGGCCGAGCCTGGCGCCCAGGAGCTGCTGGCCCAGGTGCGCCAGCGCGTGCAGGACGCGCCAGTGGTGCGTGGCGCGTTCGAACAGCTGAAAACCGTCAAGGGCTTCAAGCAGTCGCTGCGCTCCAGCGGCGATTTCATCGTGGCGCGCGGCAAGGGCATCGTCTGGCATGTGCTCAAACCTTTCGAGTCCACCCTAGTGGTGCGGCCCGACAGCCTGCAGTCGCGCGGGAGCGATGGCAAGCTCACCACCCAGATGCGCGCGCAGGACGAGCCTGTGCTGCGCACCGTCAATGCCATGCTGTTCGCAGTGATGTCGGCCAACCTGGCCGAGCTGGCCCAGCACTTCGAGGTGACGGGGCAGGTAGCGCCCAAGGGCTGGTCGCTGCGCCTGGTGCCACGCGACCCCACGCTGGCCCAGTGGCTCAGCGCGGTGGACCTGCAGGGCAACCAGTTCGTGCAGGAGGTGAAGCTGCAGGAGGCGCGCGGTGACGCCAGCGTGATCCGCATCCTCGCGCCCGTGGCCGAGAACGCCCTGCGCCCGCAGGACGCGGCCCAGTTCGAATGACGAGCGCGACCCCCGCGTACGACGCCGCCCCCGGCTGGCTGTGGCGCACGGCCGCGCTGGCCTGGCTGCTCGCGGTGCTGGCCGTGGGCCTGCACCAGTGGCAGTTCTGGAAGCACGACGGCATCGACACCGATGTGATGGCCCTCCTGCCCGTGAACGAGCAGGCCCCCGGCGTGGCCCTGGCCACCGAGCAACTGGTGGGCCAGATGTCGCGCCAGGTGGTGGTGCTGATCGGCGCCTCCGAGTGGGCCGACGCGCGCGCTGCCGTGCAGGTGCTGCGCCAGTCGCTGGCCAGTGGCGCCGGCGCGCGGCTGCGCGAAGACGCCATGACGCAAAAAACCTCCATGGACGCCGCGCTCGGCTTCTACCAGCCCTGGCGCGAACGCCTGCTCACCCCGCAGCAGCGCGCCATGCTGGCGGGCACGCCCGATGCCGCCCTGGTGCAAAAGGCGCTGCAGGACCTGTACCAGCCCGCCGTGCAGGCCCGGCTGTCCGACTGGGTGGGCGACCCGCTGGGCCTGTGGACCCAGTGGTGGGCCGCCCGCGGCGCGCAAAGCCAGGCCCGCCCGCGCGATGGAGAGTTGTGGGCGGCCGCCGACGGCCTGCAGTGGGCCGTGCTGCAGTACACGCTGGAGGGCTCAGCCTTCCGCCTCTCGGGCGAGCCGGTGCTCGACGGGGCCCTGCAGAACGCGCTGGCCCAGGTGCATGCGAAGTGGCCCGGCGCCCGCATGGTCACGGCCGGCGTGCCCCTGCATGCCGAGGCGGCCGCCGTGCAGGCCCATTGGGAGATCAACACCATCGGCTGGGGCTCGCTCGCGGGCGTGCTGCTGCTGGCCTGGCTGGCCTTTCGCTCGCTGCGGCCGGTGGCGCTGGTGGGCGTGTCGCTGCTGGTGGGCTGCGCTGTGGCGCTGTCGGCCACGGCACTGCTGTTCGGGCAGGTGCACCTCTTGACCCTGGTGTTCGGCGCCAGCCTGGTGGGCGTGGCCGAAGACTATGGCATCCACTACTTTGCCAGCCGCCAGGGCGCGCCCGGGCGCAGCCCGCACGGGCTGATGCGCGGGCTCATGCCGGCGCTGTGGCTGGCCCTGGGCACCAGCGCCATCGCCTACCTGGCGCTGGGGGCCGCGGCCTTTCCGGGCCTGCGCCAGATGGCGGTGTTCTCGGTGGTGGGGCTCACGGCCGCCATGCTTACCGTGGTCTGCTGGTTCCCCTGGCTGGACCGGGGCACCATGCCGCACAGCCGCGTTGCCGACCGCATCGGCCAGACCCTGACGGCCTGGCCGCGCTGGCGCCAGGCCTTGCCCGGCTCGCTGGCCGCGTGCGCAGCCATGGCACTGGCGCTGTGGCTGCTGGGCGGCCTGCGCGCGCAGGACGATGTGCGCCAGCTGCAAAACGGCTCGGCCACCCTGGTGGCCCAGCAGCGCCAGGTGGGCGAGATCCTGGGCCTGCCCAGCCCCGCGCAGTTCTACCTGGTGCAGGGCGATACGCCCGAGCAGGTGCTGCAGCGCGAAGAAGAACTCAAGGACAAGCTCGACGCCCTGGTCGCGCGCCAGCTGCTGGCGGGCTACAGTGCCGTGTCCGACTGGGTACCCTCGGCCCGCCGCCAGGACAGCGATGCACAACTGGTGGCGCGCGCCCACGGGGTCGTCTACCAGGGCGTGAATGCCGCACTCGGCGAAAGCTTTGCCCGCGCCGATGCCCCCGCGCCCGCGCCGCTCACCGTGCAGGCCTGGCTGGCCCAGCCGATTGCGACCGCCGCCCGCCCGCTGTGGCTGGGCGAGCGCGAGGGCCGCTACCGCAGTCTGGTCATGCTGCGCGGCGTGGCCGACCTGCAATCGCTGCCCGCGCTGGCCGGAGCCGCCCAGGGGCTCGAAGGCGTGGCCTGGGTCGACAAGCCCGCCGAAATCTCGGCCCTGCTGCAGCGCTACCGCATCTCCATGACCGAGCTGCTGCTGCTGGGCCATGTGCTGGTGCTGGTCGCCCTGTGGCTGCGCTTTGGCCGCAAGGCCTGGCGCGCCTGGATGCCCACCGTGCTGGCCAGCCTGGTGGTGGTGGCCGCGCTCACGGCCTTCGGCGCACCCTGGCAGCTGTTCAACGTGCTGGCGCTCATGCTGCTGCTGGGCGTGGGCATCGACTACGGCATCTTCCTGCAGGAGCACGAGGACGACCCCCACGCCTGGCTGGCCGTGGTCATCGGTGCGGGCAGCACCTGGCTGTCGTTCGGGCTGCTGGGCCTGTCGGCCACGCCCGCGCTCAAGGCCTTCGGCCTCACACTGATGCTGGGCCTGCCGCTGGTGCTGGTGCTGGCGCCGCTGTTTCGCAGCCCCACCGTCTCCAAGGAACATTGATGCAAGATCGCCGCATGGAACAGACCGAGGTACTTATCGTGGGCGCCGGCCCTTCGGGCGCGGTGGCCGCCGGCCTGCTGCGCAAGCAGGGCCGCCAGGTGCTGGTGATTGAGAAAGAAAGCTTTCCGCGCTTTTCCATCGGCGAAAGCCTGCTGCCCCAGAGCATGGCCTACATCGAAGAGGCGGGCATGCTGCAGGACGTGGTGGAGGCGGGCTTCCAGTACAAGAACGGCGCGGCCTTCGCCAAGGGCGAGCTGCGCACCGAGTTCGACTTCCGCGACAAGTTCTCGCCCGGCTGGGGCACCACGTACCAGGTGCAGCGCGGCGACTTCGACAAGGTGCTGGCCGATGCCGCCGCCAAGGCCGGCGCCCAGGTGCGCTACCGCCACACCGTGACGGCGGTGGACGTGTCGGGCGAGCAGCCTGAGGTATCGGTCACTTCGCCCGAAGGCGAGGAATACACCGTGCGTGCGCGCTTTTTGCTCGACGCCAGCGGCTTCGCGCGCATCCTGCCGCGCATGCTGCAGCTCGAACGCCCCTCGGACTTCCCGGTGCGCGGCGCGCTGTTCACGCACATCGAGGACGGCATCGCCCACGGCGACATGGACCGCAGCAAGATCCTGATCTCGGTGCACCCGGTGCACCACGAGGTCTGGTTCTGGACCATTCCGTTTTCCAACGGCCGCTGCTCGCAGGGCGTGGTGGCCACGCCCGAGTACCTGGCGCGCTACCCGGGCAGCGAGGTCGAGCGCCTGCGCGCCATCATTGCCGAGACCCCGAGCCTGGCCCATGTGCTGCGCAACGCCGTGTGGGACACGCCGGGCCGCTCCATCACCGGCTATGCGGCCAACGTCACCGCGCTGTGGGGCCGGGGCTATGCCCTGCTGGGCAATGCGGGCGAGTTCCTCGACCCGGTGTTCTCCAGCGGCGTGACCATCGCCGTCACCTCGGCCAGCCTGGCTGCGCGCTGCATCGATCGCGCCTGGCGCGGCGAGGCGGTGGACTGGCAGCAGAACTACGCCGTGCCGCTGCAGGCCGGGGTGAACACCTTCCGCGCCTTCGTGCAGGGCTGGTACGACGGCAGCTTCCAGGACGTGATCTTCCACGCGCAGCACAGCCCCGAGATCCGCCGCATGATCGCCTCCATCCTGGCCGGCTACGCATGGGACGCGAAGAACCCCTATGTCGCCGAGCCGCAGCGCCGCCTGCAGGTGCTGGGCGAGCTGTGCCGCGGGCAGCAGCCGTTGCAGCGGGGAGGCGTGCCCGCATGAAGTCCGCCATGGCAGGTCGCTGCGCGGCCATGGCGTTGCTGCTGTCGCTGCTGGCGGGCTGTGCGTCCCTGGGCGCACCGCAGGCCGCGCGCACCCCGCCGCTGGCCCTGGCGCCTGCGGCCCTGCGCTGCGAGGCGGCAGTGCAGCAGCGCATCACGGTGGAGCTGCCCGGCCGCCCCGCGCAGCAGCTCGAAGCCCTGCTCGAAGTCGATGCCGAGGCCGTGCGCCTGGCCTTCTTCGTGGTGGGGCAGGGCGTGGGCAGCATGGTGTGGGACGGCTGGCAGTGGCACAAGGAGCTCTCGCGCCAATGGCCCGCGCAGCTCACGCCCGAGCAGGTGCTCAGCGACCTGCAGCTGGCCTTCTGGCCCGCGCGCGCCGTGCAGCGCGCCGTGCAGCCACCCTGGAGCGTGGAGGCATACGCCACCGGGCGCCGCCTGCTGCGCGATGGCCGGGAGCAGGTGCGCGTGCAGTTCGTCGGCAGCACCGCCGTCGAGATCATCTACCCCGATGGGGCCTTCACCTTGCGCGTCGAATCGCCCGGGGGCTCCCGACTGTGCGCCCCGGCGCAGGAGCCTTTGTGATGGCACGCCCGCATGTCTACCTGAACGCCGCATCGGCCCACAGCGCGCTGGGGCTCAGCGCCGCCGCCATGCGTGCGCACCTGTTCGCCGCCACCGACCCCGCCACCCTGCAGTGGACCGAGCGCTACTCCCCCGGCCGCCTGCTGCCCCTGGGCTGCCTGCCGACAGACGCCGTGCTGCCCGCGCTGGACTTTGCGCCCGTGCACCAGCGCTCGCGCAACAACGCGCTGGCCTGGGGCGCCATGCAGGCGCTGCAGGCCGATGTGGCGCAGGCCATCGCCCGCTTCGGTGCTGCACGCGTGGCCCTGGTGGTGGGCACCAGCACCGGCGGCATCGAAGAAGGCGAGGTGGCCGCGCGCCACCTGCTGCTGGGGGGCGGCTTTCCGCCCAGCTTTGCCTATGCCGTGCAGGAGATGGGCAACGTGGCCCAGTTCCTGGCGCAGCACCTAGGCATCCGCGGGCCGGCGCACACCATCTCCACCGCCTGCTCCTCGGGCGCCAAGGCCCTGGCCTCGGCCGCTCGGCTGCTGCAGTCGGGCATGGCCGACGTGGTGCTGGCCGGCGGCGTGGATGCGCTGGCGCGCTTCACCGTGGGCGGCTTCAGCGCGCTGGAGGCCGTGTCCCCCGAGCGCTGCAACCCCTTGTCAGCCAACCGGCGGGGCATCAACCTGGGCGAGGCGGCGGCCTTTTTCGTGCTGAGCCGAGAGCCCGGCCCCGTGCGCCTGGCCGGCTGGGGCGAATCGCAGGACGCGCACCACATGTCCGCCCCCGACCCCACGGGCCAGGGCGCTGCCGCAGCCATGCAGCAGGCGCTGGCGCGTGCAGGCATGCAGCCCGCGGCGGTGGACTACGTCAACCTGCACGGCACGGCCACGCCGCACAACGATGCCATGGAGAGCCGGGCCGTGCAGGCCGTGCTGGGCACCGAGGTCGCGGCCAGCTCCACCAAGCCGCTCACCGGCCACGCCCTGGCCGCCGCCGGCGCGCTCGAAGCCGCCGTGGCCTGGCATGTGCTGCACGACAATCCCGAGGGCAGGCTGCCCGTGCACTGGTGGGACGGCGCGGCCGACCCCGCCATGCCGGCCCTGGCCGCCGTGGCGCCGGGCATGCGCCTTTCGCGCGCGGCCCGCGCCGTGCTGAGCAACTCCTTTGCCTTTGGCGGCAGCAACAGCAGCCTGCTGTTCGAGGCCGCCTGACGAATGACGACAAGCCGATCGATGAGCACCACCACCACCGAACTGTTACCCGTAGAGAACTATGTGCCCCACCGGGGCGCCATGCTGTTGCTGGACCGCCTGGTCGCCGCCGGCGTGGACAGCGCCGTGGCCGAGGTCCGGGTGCCGCGCGGAGGCCTGTTCCTGCACGATGCCGGCATGCCCTCCTGGGTGGGCATGGAGTACATGGCGCAGACGGTGGCCGCCTGGGCCGGCTGGAACGCGCTGCGCAAGGGCCAGACCGTGAAGATCGGCTTTCTGCTCGGCTCGCGCAAGTACGAGACGGCCCAGGCCTACTTTGCCCCGGGCGCACTGCTCAAGGTCAGCGTGGACTGCGACATGATGGGCGACAACGGCCTGGGCATGTTCGACTGCCGCATCCATGCCGAAGATGAGACGGAATTGGCACGTGCGCGCATTTCCGTCTTTGAGCCCGAGGACGGTAGCGCCTATATTTCCCCATCGCCTTCATCGCCCCCATCGGGCCAGTGAGGGCTGGCAAAAAATAGATACAACAACAGGTTACAACCGATACCGAGAATGAATGAGCCGACGACGAAGACGGCGACCGGCGCCGCGCCCGCTGCAGCAGCAGCAACGGCTGCCACCACCACCGTGCTGGTGACCGGCTCCAGCCGGGGCATAGGCCGGGCCATTGCGCTGCGCCTGGCGCGGGACGGCCACGACATCGTGGTGCATTGCCGAAGCGGCATCGAGCAGGCGCACAGCGCCGCGGCCGAGATAGCGGCCCTGGGCCGCAGCGCGCGCGTGCTGCAGTTCGACGTGGCCGACCGCGCCGCCTGCGCCGCCGCGCTGGAGGCCGACATGGAGGCCCATGGCGCCTACTACGGCGTGGTCTGCAATGCCGGCATCGCCATGGACAACGCCTTTCCCGCCATGACCGGCGAGGAGTGGGACCGCGTGGTACACACCAACCTCGACGCCTTCTACAACGTGCTGCACCCCGTGGTCATGCCTATGGTGCGCCGGCGCAAGCCCGGGCGCATCGTCACGCTGGCCTCGGTCTCGGCCCTCATGGGCAACCGCGGCCAGGCCAACTACAGCGCGGCCAAGGCCGGCGTGATCGCCGCCACCAAGACGCTGGCCATCGAGCTGGCCAAGCGCAACATCACCGTCAACTGCGTGGCCCCGGGCCTGATCGACACCGAGATGGTGAGCGAAGAGGTGCTGGAGCACGCGCTCGAGATGATTCCCATGCGCCGCATGGGCACGGTGGACGAGGTGGCCGGGGCGGTCGCCTTCCTGCTGGGGGCCGAGGCCTCGTACATCACGCGCCAGGTGATTTCGGTCAACGGGGGGATGGTCGGATGAGCGCTTCCACCACCGCCCGCCGCCGCGTGGTCATCACCGGCGTCGGCGCCTTCAGCCCCCTGGGCAACGACTGGACCACGGTGCGCAGCCAGCTGCTCAGCGGGCGCAACGTGATCCGCCGCATGCACGAGTGGGAGATCTACGAAGGCCTGAGCACCCAGCTGGCCTGCAATGTGGCGCCCTTCGAGCTGCCCGCGCACTACAACCGCAAGACCATGCGCAGCATGGGCCGCGTGGCCGTGATGGCCACGCGTGCCACCGAGATCGCGCTGGCGAGCGCCGGCCTGCTGGGCGACCCCTTCGTCAAGAGCGGGCAGATGGGCATCTCGTACGGATCGTCGGCGGGCACGCCCTCGGCCATCGGCGACTTCGGCCGCATGATCTCCGAGAAAAACACCGAGGGCATCAACGCCAACACCTACATCAAGATGATGTCGCACACGGCGGCCGTGAACATCGGCGTGTTCTTCGGCGCCACCGGGCGCATGATCACTACCTCCAGCGCCTGCACCTCGGGCAGCCAGGGCCTGGGCTACGCCTACGAGACCATCCAGAGCGGCAAGCAACTGGCCATGCTGGCCGGCGGCGCTGAGGAGCTTGACGCCATCCAGGCGGCGGTGTTCGACACCCTGTTCGCCACCAGCACGAAGAATGATACGCCCGAGCTTACCCCCCGGCCGTTCGATGCGGCGCGCGATGGCTTGGTGCTGGGAGAGGGGGCCTGTACCTTTGTGCTCGAAGAGCTCGGCCACGCCCAGGCGCGCGGTGCGCAGATCCTGGGAGAGATCATCGGCTACGGAACCAACTCCGACGGTACTCACGTCACCCACCCTAACGCAGCGACCATGGCGAGGGCCATGCGCATGGCGCTAGATGATGCGGGGCTACCGCCCGAAGCCGTCGGCTATATCAACGCCCATGGCACCGCCACAGAACAGGGCGATATTGCTGAGAGCCACGCCACGCACGCTGTCTTTGGCGACTCGGTACCAATGAGCACTCTCAAGGGCTATATGGGCCACACACTGGGTGCTTGCGGCGCACTAGAAGCCTGGATGACGCTGGAAATGATGCGCGAGGGGTGGTTTGTGCAAAACGCCAACCTCACCGAGCCTGACCCACGATGTGGTGCACTGGATTACATCATTGGTCAGGCGCGCCGGCTAGAAACTGACGTGGTGATGAGTAACAACTTCGCCTTTGGAGGAGTCAACACGTCTCTAATTTTGAAACGATGGAGGAACGAATGAAGACAAGAAAGTCAATCAGTGCCCTGGGATCTTCCGGTGCCTTGGCTCTGGTTCTGGCCTTAGCCCTGCAAAGTACTGCAGCGATGGCTCGTGTCGCCGACCTTTATGAGGCCCCACGGGTCCTTTCGACCTCAGCCACCCCGTTGGAAGGTGTGCAGATGCGCGACCGCATTGTGCGAGGTGGGCAAGCCCTGGGCTGGGCGGTTACCCTAGAGGCGCCTGGCGTGGTTGAACTGACCTACGACAAGAATGGCAAGCATCAGGTGACGGTAGCAGTGCGCTATGACACCGCTGGTTACGAAGTGACCTACGTTCGCAGCTTTAACCTCAACTATGCGGAGGTGGACGGTGTGCGCAAGATCCATCCTAACTACAACCGGTGGATCCTCAACCTGATTATTGATCCGGCCCTGTGAAGTATTAAGCCGCGTAGCGAACGTAACGATCTTGGAAGTAGCCAATAACGCGCTCAGGGTTTTGCTCCAGCATCGCCATGTGATCATTGGCAGCCTCGCGTAACTTGGCCTTGGTTCTTACCGGCACTCGCTTGCCTATCTCTTGCTTGAGATCCGCATTCAGACGCTCCTCTGGATTGAGCTGGGGGCTGTAGCTGGGTAAGTAAAACAGCTCAATCTGGTCTTGATGTTCGGCCACCCAAGCCTTCACAAGTTTGCTGTGATGCACGCGCAAATTGTCCAGAATCAAAAAGACTTTTTTCCCAGCATCCTTGATCAAGGCTTGCAGGAATTCAATGAGCTTGTCGGCGTCAAATGCTTCATCAATGATCATCCAGCGTGTCTTGCCCTGGTTGGTCACTGTTGCAATCATCGATAGCTTCTGACGCGTGCCACCGATAGCCATGGTCACCGGAGTTTTGCCTGTCGGCGCATAGCTTCTGCCGCGCACGTCGGTGTTAACCAACGCCGTCTCATCGCCCCAGTGAATTTCCGCCCCTTCAGCTCTGGCGCGCTGCTCGATACCGGGATACTCGCCCTCCAACCAAGCTTGTACTGCGGCAGGGCTTTGCTCATAAGCTCGCTTGATGGGCTTTTGCGGTGTGAAGCCCCAGCGGGTGAGGTACTTTCCGGTACTTCGAGTCTGTAGCTTTACGCCAAATTCTTGCTCGATCAATTGGCTCACGGCAGCTCGGCTCCACAGATGAAAGTCCATCTTGAGTTGCTCGGGCCGCTTGTCAATAATCATCCGCTGAATCGTCTCTTCTTGCGCTGGGCTGAGCACACGGCCATCCCCTGGGCTGCGCCCTCGCAAGGCTGGTCGGATGGCGCCCCAGCCACCAGCTTCAAACAGATCAATCGTGGCGCGCACTGGCGGGTAGCTCAGCCCTGTCATCTCCACGATTTGCATGATCTTGATGCCCTTCTTGTGCAGCCGAACGACTTGCTTGCGGCGCTCGTGAAGTTGCTCCAGCGTTTGCTTTCTTGCGTTTTCTTTTTCCATCAATCTCTGACCAGAAAACGCAGAGAAAATTCATACTTTATTGGGCCTTATCTATAAGTCCATTGGGCCGGTATAGGGGACATCCCCTTGAGATGCTGGCGCCAGAGGCTGCGCAGGCTGGCTCGGAACAGTGGCCTGTAGCCCGATTTCTCGATATGCAGTGCCATTTAGTGAGGCCTGAGAGACGGACGGAGGTGTAGGCCTTGCGTGGCAGCCCTGGAGACAGTGCGCATCTGTACTCACGATCCAAAGCGAAAAGAATGCTCACGAACATCATGAAGATGAGATCGAAGTAGTTGCTAGCTTTGGCCGTGCGAGTGTGGTGCCAGATCGAGAAGTGCAACACCGCGCGCGGACGAAGTTAGCTCCGAACCAGTGTTCTACTGTCACTAGCCCGCCTTGTAGAGTCAAATCGTCATTCCGAAATTGTCGGAACCCAAGGAGCCAATGCCTTGGTGTGTCTGCATATTTTTTTCCAACGAGAAATCTTTCACAGACCCAGTCAACGTCGAGTGCTGCACAAGCAACAGGATGACTAGAGTGAACTTCAAAGACGCCTACTTGCGTATAGCTGCATGAGGATGCAGCATCCATTAGGCCTCGGCAGACTGCACTGGCTGCTTTGCGAGCGAGCGCCCCTGGTCGTACGCGCTCAGTGCATGCCGCCTGATTGGTTAAGCGAAGGTGAGCGGGCACGTCTGACCACCCTACGGCATCTGGGTCGGCGTGCCGAATTTCTGGCATGCCGCTTCGCCCTTCGATATCTCCTGGCGTCTGCCTATGGGACAGCCGTTGACTATTGGCGCTTAGATGCGCCTTCAGGAAGGGCTCCGTGTCTCGACGCGAAGCATCATGGCATGCAGGCTGCCCAGTCCACTTATCTTTCCCTCTCCCATAGCGACGACTGGCTGGCCTGTGCCGTGGCGCAGTACCCTGTGGGAATAGACCTCGAAATACGCGACCTACATAACAGTGCACGCCTAGGAGATCCGCTCCTCCTAGCATCCATAGCCTGTACACCGACTGAGACGGCTCAAATGCAAGCGTTGCAAAGCAAGGGCGCTCAGCAGCGATACTTTATGCGGCTGTGGAGCATGAAGGAGGCATATTTCAAGTGCTTGGGCACGGGAGTGAACTTTTCAGCAATCCGCAGCATTGAATGCAGGCCTGAAGAACTCGCTAGTCAAGGACTGGTTTTGGCTCGTGCAAGATCATTGCAAGGAGCTCTCGTTGACGGTCGGGTTGCAGCTTTGTCCGTTTGTGTTCGCAATTCCGAGATTGCCCTAGACGGATGTCCGTTGGTAAATGGAATGGCCGTGACATGGCGGAAAGAGGATTCATGCCATTTGGTATCCCTTGTAGACTGAGGATCATTCAAACGATCTGGACTGCGCAGGTGGGGGCGGACGAAAATTTGGACTACCTGAAAGTAGTTCAGGTGTTCCTACGAAGACCAAATCCGAGCCGTTGAGAAATCAACAGACTATGCTGGACGCACTACCTCAGTGCGGCAATCGAGGTCGCTTCGGCGCAGCTGACCTCTTCGACCGGACTGTCAAATCTGGGTCAGCACCAACAACGGCACTAACATCTTGCCGGTTGGCATGGCTACAGATCAATGTCAAGCTGAGCCATCGCCTTCTCAAGAAGCTCGCGGGTCGACTGGGTCGACGTGATGCGGGTAAGAAAGAGTTCGAGGCGCGCACCGCGATCACTGGGATCTAATGGAAGTTCAGCAGCGGCTTCAACTTCCACGTGAGCTCCAGCGCATTGCGCCGCGGCAAACAACAGCTCCTTCTGTTGATTTCCAGTTTTCAGGGGCAAAGTCACAAACTGAGTGCCCATCTGAGCTCTACATCGAGCAGCTCTGGCGCGAAAACCCCACCTCGAGCTAGAATTGAACCAATCGTCGGCCGTGTGTCGACCAGAACGCCTGCAAATGGCGATCATTCAAGGACAGGGGAACCCTGTTTTATCCATAGTCGCAGCTTTCTACGGCCCGACTTTATATTTGATTGGCTAGCTACCAAAAGGAGGCCCCCCGGCTCTGCCGGGGAGGCAGTAGAAGTTTGACTTTTCAGGAGGTTGTCCACCGTAGAGACTTTCAATCGTGAGCCGCCAAGCAAACGAAAGGAAGAAACACGATGGACAAGTATGAAAGTTTGAGTCACACGGCCTGGGATTGCAAATATCACGTGGTCTTCATCCCCAAGTGTCGAAGGCGAACGCTGTACAAGCAGCTACGCGAACACCTGGGTGAGGTATTCAGAAAGTTGGCCGCGCAAAAGGAATGCAGGGTTGAAGAGGGGCATCTGATGCCCGATCACGTGCACATGATGCTGTCGATCCCACCGAAGTACTCGGTGTCGCAGGTGGTGGGCTTTATCAAAGGCAAGAGCGCAATCCACCTTGCGCGGGTGTACGGAGAGCGAAAGCGCAACTTCGTGGGTCAGCACTTCTGGGCGCGAGGGTACTTCGTCTCGACGGTGGGACGCGACGAAGCGGTGATACGGGAGTACATCCGAAACCAGGAGAAGGAAGACGAGAGGTTGGACCAACTCGGTCTATGGAGGTGAGTAGCCACCGATAGGTGGCCCCAAGAATGAGGGGCCGCGTTAGCGACCCCTTACAGCCGCTTTGAGCGGCTCACATCCCGAATGCCCCCGGCTTTGCCGGGGGATGGTTACTAGCTCATAACTGCCAGCCGTCTCAAACGGGGAAATTTCCCCTCATAAATTAGCCGACGAGTTAGGCTCGACGCGCTACTTAAAATTGTTTGTTGCTGGAAACGCGGCAATCATCATTTAGAAGAACATTTTGGCGAAACGTCGCCACTAATGTCTCTTTTTTTCAAACGGTTCGTCTACCGCTTAATTTCATCGACAGCATTTAGCTGTTCCGATGGGCTTTGTTGCACAAACCAGAAGCGAGCCGAGATAACCCCAGCCCCAGACGCAGCTACGCCACAGCAGGCACAGGCACCGTTGCCGGGCGCCCAAGTTGTGTGAAGCGGTTGAGCAAAGCCACCCGCACATGCAGTTCTGTGACCTGGCGCTCAAACGTTCGCGCCATCACCCGCTCGCCCAAGCGCTTGAAGCAATGCATCTTGGTTTCCACCAGGCTTCTTCGGTGATAACCGCTCCACTTCTTCCAGATACGGCGCCCCAGCCTTTGGCAAGCTCGCAGGGCTTCGTTGCGCCCGCCCGCTCCCTCCAGCGTTTGTCTCCAAGGCCTTGCATTCTTGCGCGGGGGAATCACCGCCTGCGCACCTCTTTGCGCTATCGCCGCGTGGCACCCCTTTGTGTCGTAGGCTCCATCCCCACCGACACTTGCCACCCGCTCATCGAGCGGTATCTGGGCCAACAGTTCGGGCAGCATGGGAGCATCGCCCACGCTGTTGTCTGTGACTTCAATGGCCCGAATCTCCAGCGTGTGGGCATCAATGCCCAGGTGCACCTTGCGCCATTGCCGCCGATATTCGGCTCCGTGCTTCTTGCGTTTCCATTCCCCTTCACCCAGGAACTTGATGCCCGTACTGTCCACCAGCAAATCCAGCGCTGTGGCGCTGCGCTGGTAAGGAAGCAGCACCTGCAGCGTCCTCTGACGGCGACTGATGGTGCTGAAATCGGGAACCCGCCAATTCAGCCCCGCCAGACGCAGCAGGCTCTGAATCAGTCCCAGGCTCTGGCGCAGTGCCAAGCCAAACAGGCACTTGATGCTCAGGCAAAACTGGATGGCCGCATCCGTGAACGTCTGCTGGCGACCCCGTTTGCCACTGGCAGGTGCGTACCACTGCATGTCTTTGTCCAGCCAGATCGTCAGCGCCCCTCTGACCTTGAGTGCGGCGTTGTACGCAGCCCAGTTGGTGGTCTTGTAGCGGGTCTTAGGCCCTTGGGGTTCATTCATGCGCCGAGGTTACCAGTGCAATGGGGCTGGTTTGTGCAACAAAGCCCATGGCAACGAACAGCGGATCTATGGCGACTCGGCGTATGCCAGCCAGAAAGCATTGATAGCGAGCAAGTCACCCAGGGCCCGTGACTTTACCAACCAGCGCACGCGCCGCGCAGGAGAGGTGGACGAAGTGCAGCGAGCCAAGAACCGCAACAAGTCGCGGGTACGTGCTCGGGTCGAACATGTCTTCGCCGTGTTCAAGCGGCTGTGGGGGTTCACCAAGGTGCGCTATCGCGGACTTCAGAAAAACGCCACGCGTGCGTTCACCGCCTTGGCACTGGCCAACATCCATTTGTGCCGGGGACATCTGCAGGGACAGGTGCGCCCATAAGCGCGGAAATCGGGGTCTGAAGGCCTCGCGAACTGCCCAAAGGAGCGGTACGAAACCCCAAAACCCCCGAGCCATCGCGTCGTTGAGTGGCGAACGGAGAATTTCGGTGGCTTGTTCAGCGTAGCCTTATATCGATTCGTTCCGTTATATCGGGGGCTATGGGGCTCAGAGTCGCACTTTTACGTCTTGTTCGTAATGCAAGCATCTACCTGACCGTGCGGCGCTGATCCGCTAGCGCATCTCCACTTCGACAAACACCACGACGCCCGGGCCGGGGTTGATGACGTTGTGGCTCACACCGATCTGGCGCGCGTAGGAGCGGCCCTTGAACAGCGCGCTGGTCCTGATGCCTTCGTCGGTTTCCAGCACCAGGTTGCCGTCGGTCATGGGCACCACCACGTAGTCGTGTGCGTGGGTGTGCCAGCCGGTTTCGGCGCCCGGCGGAAAGTGCCATTCGGTGACGATTACGCGCCCGTTGTCGATCTGCACGGTAGGTATGGCCTGGGGTCGCATGTTGTTTCGGTTCATAGGGTCAAGGGGCGGGCCGTTGGAGCACACCGCTGAAGAACTGCTCGGTGTTGTGGGCCAGCGCGTCGAGGTGGTAGCCGCCTTCCTGTACGTACACGGTTGGCAGGCCCAGACCGGTCACGGCCTGGCCGAGGCGGTGAAAACCGGCGCTGCTGACGGCTACCTGGGATTGAGGGTCGTGCTCGTAGATGTCGAAGCCGAGCGAGAACACCAGGGCGTCGGGCTGGAAGGCGCGGATGGCTTTGAGGGCCTGCTCCACCTGCTCAAAGAACACGGACTCCGACGCGCCGTGGGGCATGGGCAGGTTGATGTTGAAGCCAAGGCCGGCACCTGCACCCGTTTCGTCGGCAAAGCCGGCCACGCCGGGGTAGAAGTTGGTCGGGTCGCCGTGGATGGAAACGTAGAGCACGTCGTCGCGTTCGTAGAAGATTTCCTGAATGCCCTGGCCATGGTGCATGTCGGCATCAAACACCGCCACACGGGCGTGTTTCTGGCGCAGGTGCTGGGCGGCGATGGCGGCGTTGTTGAGGTAGCAGAAGCCACCGGCGGCGGCCTCGCGCGCGTGGTGACCGGGTGGGCGGCACAGGGCGTAGCTGTGGCGCTCGCCGGCCAGCACCACGTCGGTGGCGGCCACGGCGCACTGGGCGGCCCAGTAGGCCGAACGCCAGGTGAACTCACCCACCGGGCAACTGCCGTCGGCCAGGTAGGCCGCCGCTTGCGCGAGGATGCCGCGCAAGGCGTTGGGCTCGCGCACGAAGATGTTGGACATCACTTCGTTGCCCCAGTCGGCTGGCATCTTCTTCCACTCCGCGTGCGCGTTTTCGAGGAATCGCAAGTAGGGCACGCTGTGCACGGCCTGCAGGGGCGCCATGCCGTGGTCGGCGGGGCGCCTGGCTTCCAGACCCAGCGCGCCCAGGCCACGCAGGATGGCCAGGGCGCGGTCGGGCACCTCCTGGGGTTTGCGCATCTGGCCACGTGAGAGGTAGGTCTGGGGGTGGTGCAGCAGCTGTTCGGGGGCAAAAAAGGTTTTCATGTGGATTCCTCAAATGGCGGTGGGGTCAGTAGCCGGCCGAGCGATCGATGGCGTGGCGCAGAGGCTCGCCCCGCATCGCGCGGCCGATGTTGTCGATGACGGTGGCAGCGGACTGCACCGGGTCGCTGAGCGAGGCGACGTGGGGCGTGAGCCGCAGTGCCGGGTGGGCCCAGAAAGGGTGCTCGGCGGGCAGGGGCTCCACGCCAAACACGTCGATGAAGGCGCCGGCCAGTTGGCCTGCGTCGAGCGCGGCCAGCAGGTCGGCCTCCACCAGATGACCTCCCCGGCCCACTTGCACCAGGCAGGCCTGGGGCCGCAGGCGCGCGAACAGATCCCGGTTGAGCACACCGGTCGTCTGGGGCGTGAGGGGCAGCAGGTTGATGAGCACGTCGCAGCGCCCCAGGGCTTCGTTCAACGCCGCCTCGCCGTGGCGGCAGTCCACGCCGGGCAGTTGTTTGGGGCTGCGGCTCCAGCCCGTGACCTGGAAACCTTGTTGCGCCAGGGCACCGGCCACGGCCGAGCCCAGCTCGCCCAGGCCCAGCACCAGCACCTGCCGGGCGGCGGCGCTCACGGGGGGGATGAACTGCCACTCGCGCGCGGCCTGGTGGCGGGCGTGCAGGTGCAGGTGGCGGTGGAAGTACAGCACCGCCGCCTGGCAGTACTCGACCATGCGCTGCGTGAGCGTGGGGTCGATCAGGCGCGCCACGGGGATGCGCGGGTCCAGATCGGCCAGGCGCAACTGGTCCACACCCGCGCCCAGCGACAGCACGGCGCGCAGCCGGGGAAAAGCGCGCAGGCCTTGGGGTGGTGGTGTCCACACCAGGGCCACGTCCACGGCCTCCGGGGTCTCGCACTGTGGGCCCACGATGAAGTGCACGTCGGGCAGCGCGGCCTGAAGGGTGTCGCGCCAGGCGTTGGGGTCGTCCAGGTCGCTGTGGAAAAAAACGGTGGTCATGCCAGCACCTTGCCAGGGTTGAGGAGCTTGTGGGGGTCCAGGGCCTGCTTGAGCGTGTGCATCAGCGCCAGCTCTTGAGGTGTGCGCGAATGTCCGAGGTAGGCCTTCTTGTGTTGGCCAATGCCGTGTTCGGCCGACACCGAACCGCCGTAGCGGCGCAGCACGCCATACACACAGGCGTCGATCTCGGCCTCGGGGAAGGGGCCATGGGCGGCGGCCACGTGCACGCCCACGTGGATGTTGCTGTCGCCCACGTGGCCAAAGTGCACGTGTTCACATGGCGGGAAACGTTCGCGCAGGGCGGCCTGCAGTTCGTCCACAAAGCGGCCCAGGTTGCCAATGGGCAGGCTGACGTCGTAGCCACAGTAGGGCGACCACATCAGCGGGAATTCCGACACCGCGTCGCGCAGGCGCCAGAAGGACTCGCGTTCCTTGAGCGACTGGGCGATGGCCGCGTCCAGCAACCAACCTTGTTCAAAGGCGGCTTCCAGCATGGACGAGAACATGGCCATGTCGCGTTCGGTGTCGCTGCCTTCCATCTCGATCAGCACCTGCAGGCCTTGTGCCGCCACGGGTGAGCGCATGTCGGGCACGCGGGTGGTCACCAGTTCGTGGAAGTCGGGCCACATGACCTCGAAGGCCGACAGCGTGCCGCCCAGCGCCGCCTGCGCGTGGCGCAGGAAGCGCACCACGGTGTCGTGGTTGGGCAGGGTGCACCAGGCGGTGTGGCAGCTTTGGGGCAGCGGGTGCAGGCGCAACACGGCACGCGTGACGATGCCCAGCGTGCCTTCCGACCCGATGAACAGGTGCTTGAGGTCGTAGCCGGCGTTGTTCTTGAGCATCTTGTTGAGGCCGCCCACCACGCTGCCGTCGGCCAGCACGGCCTCCAGGCCCAGCACCTGGTCGCGGAACATGCCGTAGCGGATCACCCGGTTGCCACCCGCGTTGGTGGCGATGTTGCCGCCCACCTGGCAGGAGCCACGCGCGCCCAGGTCCACCGCCAGCAGCAGGCCGGCGGCGCGCGCCGCTTCCTGCGCGGTCTGCAGCGGCGTGCCGGCCAGCACGGTGAGGGTGCCGGCGGCGGGGTCGATCTCTTCCACGCCGTTCAGGCGCGCCAACGACAAGGCGACGTCGCCTTCGTTCGGGGTGGCGCCCGCCACCAGGCCGGTGAGCCCGCCCTGGGGCGTGACGGGTTGGCGGTGTCGGTGGCAAATCGCCATCACGCGGGCCACCTCGTCAGGGGTGCCAGGGCGCACGAGGGCCAGTGGCCGGTGGGTGTGGGCGTTGAACCAATCGGTGCAGTGTTGGGGGGGGATGGCATCACCCGTGAGCACGTGGGCGGGGCCCACGGCCAAGGCCAGTTCGTCGAGCAGAGCGGTCATGGGGGAAGAAGGGTTCATCGGTGGGCCTGGCGGGCGGCCAGTATGGCCAGCCATTGGGCGCGGAACACGGGCAGCGTCAGGGCCAGGCCGGCGCAGCCGATGACGGCGATGCCCAGCAGGGCGATGGCGTCGGGCCGCTGGCCAAACACCAGCACGCTGAACACCACCGCCAGCAGCAGGTGGAAGTAGTTGAAGGGCGCCAGCGACGAGGCCGGCACTTTTTGGAAGGCTTCGATCAGCAGGTACTGGCCGATGCCGCTGAGCGCACCCACCGTGGCCATCAGTGCCAGGTCGCGTGCCCCGGGCCAATCCAGGTGGCCGGCGGTGGGCAGGGACAAGACCGTCATCACGGTGCAGATCAGCGCGGTCCAGGCGAACTGCTGCTCCATGCTGACCTTGCCCGCCAGCCGGCGCGTGAGGATTTGCAGCATGGCGTAGGCGCCGGCCGCCAGCAGCATCAGCACCGTGCCCACCAGGGGCAGGGCGCCACCGGGGCGCACGATGAGCAGCATGCCCACAAAACCCGCCACCACCGCCGCCGCCTGCGGGGCGCGCACCTCTTCGCCCAGCAGCCAGGGCGAGAGGGCCACGATGATGAGCGGCGACAGGAAGTAGATGGCCGTGGCCTCGGCCAGCGGCATGGTGTGCAGGGCCTGCATGAAGGTCACCCCCACCGTGCCCAGCATGACGCCGCGCCACAGCACCGTGCGGCGGTGCGCTGCCGGCAAACGCCAGCGCGTGCCCCGGCGGTGCATGAGCACCACCGCCATCAGCAACACGGTGCCGTAGCGCACCAGGTTGACTAGCGGCGCCGGGTGGCGCGCCACCAGGTCTTTGGCCAGCATGTCCAGCGTGGCCAGGGCCACGATGGCACACAAGAAGATGCCACAGGCCTGCAGCCAGAGGGTGTGGGCGGGCGCCTGGCCGGCCGGGGTGGAGGTCATGGGGCCGGGCTGATCAGAGCAGGTTGATCCAGGTGGTCTTGAAGTCGCTGTACTTGTCGAGCGCATGCAGCGATTTGTCGCGGCCGAAACCGGACTGCTTGACGCCACCAAAAGGTACGGTGATGTCGCCGTCGAAGTAGCAGTTGACCCACACCAGCCCAGCCCGCAGCCGCCGCGACACGCGGTGGGCGCGCGCCAGTTGCGCGGTCCACAGGCCGGCGCCCAGGCCGTAGGGCGAGTCGTTGGCCAGGGCCACGGCCTCGTCTTCGGTGTGGAAGCGCTGCGCCGCCAGCACCGGGCCGAAGATCTCTTCGTTGACGATGCGCATGGCCTGGCGCGGGCAGTCGAAGATGGTGGGCTCGACGTAATAGCCGCCGCTGGCCGTGTGGGCTTGCTGGCCGCCGGTGCGCAGCGTGGCACCCTCGCTCAGGCCGGTGGCGATGTAGCCCAGCACGCGGCGCATTTGGTTCTCATCGACGATGGCACCCATGGTGGTGGCCGGGTCCAGCGGGTCGCCCGGGCGCATGCCTTGCGCACACTGCGCCACCTTGGCCATGAACTGGTCGTAGATGCCGTCTTGCACGTACAGGCGCGAGCCGGCGATGCAGATCTCGCCCTGGTTGGAGAAGATGCCCACGGCCGCCGCCTGCGCGGCCTTGTCCAGGTCGGGGCAGTCGTCGAACACGATGTGCGGCGACTTGCCGCCACACTCCAGCCACACTCGCTTGAGGTTGGACTCGCTGGCGTAGGCCATGAAGCGCTTGCCGGTGGCGGTGGAGCCGGTGAAGGCCAGGCAGTCCACGTCCATGTGTAGGCCCAGTGCTTGCCCGGTGACCGGCCCGAGGCCGGGCAGCACGTTGAACACGCCGGGCGGGATACCGGCCTCGGCCGTCAACTCGGCCAAACGCAGCGCGCTCAGCGGCGACTGTTCGGCCGGCTTGAGCAGCACGCTGTTGCCCGCCGCGAGCGCGGGGGCCATCTTCCACGAGGCCATCATGAGCGGGTAGTTCCACGGCACCACGGCGGCCACCACACCCACCGGTTCGCGGGTGATGGTGGCCAGGGCGTCGGGGCCGGTGGGGGCAATTTCGTCGTACTGCTTGTCGATGGCCTCGGCGTACCAGGCGAAACACTTGGCCGTTTCCGGCAGGTCGTAGGCCAGGGCGTCGCTGATGGGCTTGCCCATGTCCAGTGTTTCCAGCAGGGCCAGTTCCTCGGTGTGTCGCTCGATCAGGGCGGCCAGGCGCAGCAGCACGCGCTTGCGTTCGCGTGGGTGCTGTTGTGCCCACACGCCCGCCTCGAAAGCGCGGCGCGCGGCCACCACCGCGCGGTCCACGTCGGCCGGCTGGCAGGCCGCCACGTCGGCCAGCTTTTGGCCGTTGGCGGGGTTGAGGGTGGCAAAGGTGTGCCCGCCTTGGGCGTCCACGAACTGGCCGTCGATGAAGGCCTGGTGGCGCAGCCGAAGCGCGCTGGCGCGGGCCTGCCAGGTGGCGAGGGTGGCCGCGCTCATGCCGCCACCTCGGCCGCTTGATGCAGGCCTGCGGCTTGCAGCATGGCACCCAACAGCACGTTGGCGCCGGCCTCCAGGTGGGCCGGTTGGGCGTCCTCGATTTCGTTGTGGCTGATGCCGTCCTTGCAGGGCACGAAGATCATGGCGGTGGGCGCCACCTCGGCGATGTAGACCGCGTCGTGGCCGGCGCCGGTGACGATGTCCATGTGCGAATAGCCGGCGCGCTGCGCCTGCTCGCGGATGTGCTGCACCAGCGGCGCGGCAAAGGGGGTGGGCGGGAAGTGCTGCACGTCGATCAGCTCCACCTTCACGCCGAAACGCTCACCCGCCTCGGCGCAGGCCTGGCGCCAGCGCTGGTCCATGCGCGCGAGCGTGGCGGCGTCTTCGTGGCGCAGGTCGGCGGTGAAGTGCACCTTGCCCGGGATCACGTTGCGCGAGCCGGGATGCACCTGCACCACGCCCACCGTGCCACGGCCGTGGGGCTGGTGGTCGCGGGCGATGTGGATGACCTCCTGCATCAGGTGGGTGGCGGCAAACAGCGCGTCCTGCCGCACCGACATGGGGGTGGGGCCGGCGTGCATTTCCATGCCGGTCACGTTCACGTCGTACCAGCGCAGGCCGAGCGAACCGGTCACCACCCCGATCACCTTGTCCTGGGCTTCCAGGATGGGCCCTTGTTCGATGTGGGCCTCGAAGTAAGCGCCCAGCGGGCGCCCGCCCACCGGCAACGTGCCGGCGTAGCCAATGGCCTGCAGCTCGTCGCGCACGCGCTTGCCGGTCATGTCGGTCGCGTCCAGCGCGGTTGCCAGCGGGAACTTGCCGGCGAACACGCCCGAGCCCATCATCACCGGCACAAAACGCGAGCCTTCTTCGTTGGTCCAGATGGCCAGCTCCAGCGGGGCTTCGGTCTGCAGGCCCTGGTCGTTGAGCGTGCGCATGATTTCCAGCCCGGCCATGACGCCGTAGCAGCCGTCGAACTTGCCGCCGGTGGGCTGGGTGTCGATGTGGCTGCCGGTCATTACCGGAGGCAGCGCGGGGTTGCGCCCCGCTCGGCGGCCAAAGATGTTGCCCACCTGGTCCACGCTCACGCTCAGGCCGGCATCTTTCATCCAGCCCACCACGAGGTCGCGGCCTTGGCCGTCCAGGGCGGTGAGGGCGAGGCGGCAGTTGCCCCCCTGTTCGGTGGCGCCCACGCGGGCTAGGTCCATCAGCGACTGCCAGAGGCGCTGGCCGTTGATCTGCAAAGAGGTGTCTGACATGGTGTGAGAAGTGATCAGAGAGCGGTTGCACGTTCGCGCTGCAGCTGCTGCGCGCGGGCACGGATGGCGGAGAGGGTTTCGCCGGGGGCGATGCCGTCGGCGTCGTAGCGGATCTCGACGAGGGCCGGCAGCCGTTCGCGTTCGGCAAAGGCGAGGGCGCGGGCGAAGGCGGCTTCGAAGTGCGCGTTGTCGCTCACCACCTCGCCGTGGCCCCGGTAGGCGCCGACCAGGTGGGCGAAGTCCGGGTTGTCGAAGGTCAACGCGATGGTGCGGCCGGGGAACTCGCGTTCCTGGTGGGCACGGATGGTGCCCCACATGCCGTTGTTGAACACCAGCACCACGATGCCCAGGCGGTACTGCATGGCCACGCCCAGCTCCTGCAGGTTCATCTGGAAGCAGCCGTCGCCGGCGTAGCAGACCACCGGGCGCTGCGGGTCTTCCAGCTTGGCGGCGATGGCCGCCGGCAGGCCGTAGCCCATGCTGCCCACCGTGGGCGCGAGCGAGCTGCCAATGCCCTTGAACTGGCGGTAGCGGTGTGGGTAGAGCGCGTAGTTGCCGGCGCCCACTGTGATGCAGGCATCGGCCGGCAACACGGTGTTCACGTGGCAGGCGGCCTGGTCCAGGCTCATGGCGCTGGGCGAGGGCAGGGGTGCCAGCGTGGCGCGGTAGGCGGCGTTGGCGGCGCGGGTGTGGGCGCTCCAGACGGGCGCACGCGTGGGTTGCAGGCTGGCCAGGGCATGGGCCATGCCGGCGTTGCTGGCACAAATGGCTTGCGCGGGCTGGAACACGCGGCCCAGCTCGCTGGGGTCGGCGTGCACGTGGATGAGCTGTTGGCGCGGGCGCGGGCTTTCGACCACGCTGTAGCCCTCGGTGGTGGCCTCGCCCAGGCGCGCCCCCAGGGTCAGCAGCAGGTCGGCGTTGCGCACGCGCTGGCGCAGGTCGTCGTGCATGCCCCAGCCCACGTGGCCGGCAAAGTTGGGGTGCCGCTGGTCGAAGCATTCCAGCCGCCGCCACGACACGCCCACCGGCAGGTCAAAGCGTTCGGCAAAAACCTGCACCTGGGCCAGGGCCTCGGCCGTCCAGCCGCTGCCACCCACCAGCAGGAAGGGGTTGCTGGCGGCTTCGAGGCGTTCGCGCAGTGCCTCCAGATCGGCCGCGCCAGGCCGCGTCAGCACGCGGGTGTAGCGCGGCAGGTCGGGCACCTGGGCCGTGCCCCAGAGCGTGTCTTCGGGCAGGGCCAGCACCACCGGGCCAGGCCGCCCGCTGGTGGCCACGCTGAAGGCGCGGGCGATGTACTCGGGAATGCGGTCGGTGCGGTCGATCTGCGCCACCCACTTGGCCATCTGGCCAAACATGCGGCGGTAGTCGATTTCCTGGAAGGCTTCGCGTTCGTAGAAGTCGTTGCCCACCTGGCCCACGAACAGGATCATGGGGGTGGAGTCCTGGAAGGCGGTGTGCACGCCGATGCTGGCGTTGGTGGCGCCGGGGCCGCGGGTGACGAAACAGATGCCGGGCTCGCCGGTGAGCTTGCCGTGCGCCTCGGCCATGTAGGCGGCGCCGCTTTCCTGGCGGCAGACCACGGCCTGGATGGCGTCCTGGTGTTCGTTGAGCGCGTCGATGCAGGGCAGGTAGCTTTCGCCGGGCACCAGGAAAACGCGGCGCGCGCCGTGGTGGCGCAGCTGCTGGACGAGGATCTGACCGCCGTTGCGTGCGGCCGGGAGGGTTTGGCTTGGGGACATGTGGAAGATGGCTTCAGGCAAGGGCAACGCTGGCGCCGACGGGGCTCCAGTGTTTGCCGGGGATGGCGGCGATGAGGCGCTGCGTGTATTCGTTCTGCGGGCGGTCAAACACTTCGGCGGGTGTGCCGTGTTCGACGATGCGGCCCTTGTGCATGACGACGATCTGGTGGCAGACCTGGGCCGCCACGCGCAGGTCGTGGGTGATGAAGATCATGGCCAGGTTCAGGCGCTGCTGGATGTCTTGCAGGAGCTGGAGCACCTGGGCCTGCACCGAGACGTCGAGTGCCGACACCGACTCGTCGGCCACCAGCAGTTGGGGCTCCAGCGCCAGGGCGCGGGCGATACCGATGCGCTGGCGCTGGCCACCTGAAAAGGCGTTGGGGTAGCGGTCGAAGGCGGACTCGTCCAGCTCCACCAGGCGCAGCAGTTCGCGTGCCTTGCGCTCGGCCTCGGCGTAGGGCACGCCGTTGGCCACCGGGCCGTCGGTGATGCTGCGGCCCACGGTGTGGCGCGGGTTGAGCGAGGCGAACGGGTCCTGGAAAATCATCTGCAACTGCTGGCGCATGGGCCGGAACTGCGCTTGCGTCAGCGGGGCGATGTCGGTGCCGTTGAAGATGAGTTCACCACCGTCGATATCGGTCAGGCGGAGCAGGCATTTGCCAATGGTGGACTTGCCCGAACCCGACTCACCGACGATCCCCAGGGTCTGGCCCCGGCGCACCTGGAAGCTCACACCGTCCACCGCGTGGACCACGCGCTTGCGCACGAACAGGCCCCGCTCGGTGACGTAGGTCTTGAGCAGGTCTTTCACCTCCAGCACCACGGGGTCGGTATTGGCTTCTTCGGCGGCGAGGTTTCCGTCGCGGTGTGGCACGGCGGCGATGAGGCGCTGGGTGTAGGGGTGTTGCGGGCGGTTGAGCACCTGCTCGGCTGTGCCCTGTTCTACCAGCACGCCTTTTTCCATCACCGCCACGCGGTCGGCGATGTCGGCTACCACGCCGAAGTCGTGGGTGATGAACATCACGCCCATGCCCATGCTGGCCTGGATGCGCTTGATCAGCGACAGGATTTGCGCCTGGGTGGTCACGTCCAGCGCCGTGGTGGGCTCGTCGGCGATCAGGATGGCCGGCTCGAGCGCCAGCGCCATGGCGATCATCACGCGCTGGCGCTGGCCGCCCGAAAGGCGGAAGGGGTAGGCATGCTGGAGCGTGGACGGGTCGGGCAGGCCCACGAAATGCAGCAGCTCCAGCACGCGCTGCTGGCGCGCCGGACCGGGGTAGGCGCCGTGCACGGCGAGCACCTCGGCGATCTGGTCGCCTACGCGCATCAGCGGGTTGAGGGCCGACATGGGTTCCTGGAACACCATGCCGATGTCTTTGCCGCGCAGTGCCAGCAACTCATCTTCGCGCAGCTGCAGCAGGTCGCGCCCCTTGAACAGGATGCGCCCGGCCTGTGGCTTGAGGTAGCTGGGCAGCAGGCCCATGATGGCGTTGGCGCTGATGGACTTGCCCGAGCCGGACTCGCCCACGATGCACAGGATTTCGCCGGCGCGCAGGTCGAAGGACAGGTCCTTGACGGCGTGCGCGCGGTCACCCCCGGTGGGCAGGGCCACGGTCAGCTGCTCGATGCGCAGCAAGGGGGTGTCGGTGGCGGTTGGGGACGGAGAGCTGGTCATGGTTCATTCCCCCCGCTTGCGCAGTTGTGGGTTCATGGCGTCGTTTAAGCCTTCACCGATGAGGTTGATGGCCAACACGGTGAGCAGGATGGCGATGCCGGGCAACACGCTCATCAGCGGTGCTTCGCGCAGCATGGTGCGCGCGGCGCCGATCATGAAACCCCAGCTCATGAGGTTGCGGTCGCCCAGGCCCAGGAAGGACAACGAGGACTCGGTGAGGATGGCGGTGGCGATCATCAGCGAGGCCGTCACGATGATGGGCGACATGGCGTTGGGCAGGATTTGCGTGAAGATGATGCGCGCCGGCTTCTGGCCGATGACGATGGCCGCCTGCACGAATTCGCGCTGCTTGAGCGAGAGGAACTCGCTGCGCACCAGGCGTGCCACGGGCGGCCACGAGACGATGGCGATGGCGCCCACGATGGAGTAGATGGACGGCGTGAAGATGGCCACCAGCACCACGGCCATGGCGAGCTGCGGGATGGTTTGGAAGAACTCGGTGAAGCGCATCAGCAGGTCGTCGGTGCGTCCGCCGTAAAAGCCGGCCAGGGCGCCGATGAGGATGCCGAAGACCACCGCCACCAGCGTGGACACCACACCCACCAGCAGCGACACGCGCGCGCCGTAGGCCAGGCCGGCGCCGAGGTCGCGGCCCAGCATGTCGGTGCCCAGCGGGTAGTCGGCGTTGCTCAGGGGTTTGAGCAGGGGCTCGGCCACCATGGACCAGGGCGACTCCTCGTACCAGACCGAGCACAACAAGGCCGTGAGGATCACCAGGCACAGGATGACCAGGCCCAACAGCGCGCCTTTGTTGGCGGCAAAACGGTGCATGAATTTTTTCATCTCAAGCTCCCAATTCGATGCGGGGATCGACCAGGCGGTAGACCAGGTCGGTGATGAGGTTGAACAGCACGACCATGGTGGAAGTCACCAGGAACACGCCCAGCAACAGCTGGTAGTCACGTTGCATGAGTGCGTCGAACATGAGGCGGCCGATGCCGGGCCAGCCGAAGACGGTTTCAGCTAGCACCGCGCCGCCGGCCATCTGGCCGAGCTGGATCCCGGCGAAGGTGACCACCGGCAGCATGGCGTTGCGCATGACGTGGCGACGGATCACCTGGCCGGCAGGCACGCCTTTGGCGCGCGCGGTCTTGATGAAGTCCATGCCCATCACTTCCAACATCGACGCTCGTGCCAGGCGGGCGTACACGGCCATGAAGAAGCAGCCGAGCGACACCACGGGCAGCACCAGGTGAGCGCTGATGTCGGCGATGCGGTCCCAGCCAGTGAGGCCGGCGCCCACGCTTTCCATGCCAAAGGCCGGCAACCAGCCCAGGGTGACGGAGAACAGGATGACCATCAGCAGCGACAACCAGAACAGGGGTGTGGCGTAGAAGATCAGCGAGACGGACATGATCAGGCTGTCCAGCCAGGTGTGGCGGTTGGTGTAGCGGCTGCGCGCGGCGAACACACCCAGCAAACCACCCACCAGAAGCGAGAAAATGAAGGCCAGTGCCATCAGCAGCAGCGTGGCGGGCAGGCGCTCGGCGATGAGGTCGAGCACGGGCAGGTTGTTGCGGTAGGAAAAGCCCAGGTCCAGCTGGAGGATGCCTTTGACGTAGAGCCACAACTGTATCCACAGCGGCTGGTCAAAGCCGAACTGCTGGCGCAGTTGTTCCAGGTAGGCGGGGTCGGACGAAGCCGCCTCGCCCGCCATGATGGCCGCGGGGTCGCCTGGGGCCAGGCGGATGAGCAGAAAGTTGAAGACCACCACGCCCAGGATGACGAAGAAGGCCTTGCCCAGTCTGGCAATGAGGAAAGAGATCAGTTTCACGTTACAGCGCCTCGGTGTGCAAGGCGCAGCTTGACCCGGGCCGCGCGCGCAACGCGCGGCCGGGAGCTGCGATCGGGAGAGGGGGCCCGCGCGTGGCGGGCCGTCGGGGGCTTACTTCTTCTCGATGTAGACGTCGTCGAAGGTCTCGTTCAGGCCGATGCCGGTCTTCACCAGGTTCTTCACGTTCTTGGGATAGAAGGTGGCGTATTCGATTTCGAACAGCACTCCGTTGGCCACTTCGTTCATCAGAATGGTCTGCACTTCGGTGTACAGCTTCTGGCGAAGTTCGGGCGTGCGTGCGGCGGCCGCTGTGGCGAACAACTCATCGACCTTCTGGTTCTTGTAGCCCTGGTTGTTGACGAAGGGCGAACCTTTGATCGAGTTGGTCGACAGGAAGTGGCGAGCCACACCCAGTGCCGGGTCACCGTACTGGTAGGTGAAGTTGAAGGTGATGTCGAAGTCGAACTCGCCAGAGCGTTTGGCCCAGCCACCGGCATCGGCCGGATCGATCTGCACCTTGAAGCCGATCTGTTCCAGGCTCTGTTTGGTGTACTCGGCCAGTCGTTCCCAGGCCGAACCGTAGGGGAAGGACAGCAGCTTGACCGGCGTGGCGCCGACGTTGACGCCCGATTCCTGGATCAGCGCGCGGGCCTTCTTCAGGTCGTAGGCGTACTGCGGCAGGTTTTTCTCGTGGTACAGCGTGGTCGAGGCAATGGGGCTGGTGGCGATCTTGCCCATGCCGAAGAAGATGTTGTCCACGATGAACTTGCGGTTGATCGCGTGCATCACCGCCTGGCGCACCTTCACGTTGTCGAACGGGGGCTTGCGCTGGTTCATGCTCATGAAGGCCAACGGCGCGTACATCTCCCAGCCCTTGGTCGTCATCTCGACGTTGGGCAGGGCGCGCAGGCGCTTGACGTCCACGTTGTCCACGTCGCCGCCTCGCAGCAGTTGCACGTCGCCCTTTTCAAAGGCCACGGAACGCGAGGCCGCATCGGGGATGACGCGGAAAACGATCTCGTCCAGATAGGGCTGACCCTTCTTCCAGTAGTCGGGGTTGCGGGTCAGCACGATGTGTGAACCTTTTTTCCATTCCTTGAACTTGAAGGGACCGGTGCCGATGGGCGTCTGGTTCGCTGGGTTGGTGCGGTAGTCGGTGCCGTCGTAGATGTGCTTGGGCACCATGGGCATGTTGTCCACCACGAAGAGGCTCATGAAGGGCGAGAAGGCCTCCTTGAGCTTGAACTCAACGGTGTGCTCGTTGACCGCCGTGATGGTGTCCATGTATTTGTTGATCACCAGCCGGCCACGTGGGTGGGTCTCACGCAGGAATTTGTCCACGCTGAAGACCACGTCTGCGGCGGTGAAAGGCTTGCCGTCGTGCCACTTAACACCGCGCTGCAGTTCGAAGGTGTAGGTCAGGCCATCGGCCGAGGTTTTCCACGACTTGGCCAGCGACGGTTGGGGTGTGAGTTTGGCGTCGTAGGTCAGGAGACTTTGGTAGATCTTGCCGGCCACGTACTGCGTGGGGGCTTGCTGGTTCAGGCCCAGCATCAGGATGGGCGGCTCGGGCTGGACGATGGCCGTGAGCGTGCCACCTTGTGTCTGGGCCAATGCGGCCGCCGAGCCGAACAGCGCGGCGGTGACGGCTAGCACGGCACCGGCTTTTCGAAATGTGGATAGGGCCATGGTGTGTTTCATCGGGTTCTCCGGGAGGTTGAAGAAGACAGGCGCGAGGCCGAGAGGGGGATGGGGCAGGGGCGCCGACGTGCCGGGGGCGCGCAGGCGTGTTTCACATGTTTTTGTCCTCGCTGGCGTCCAGGCCGAGGCGGCTGCTGATGCCCAGGAGGTGGTCGCGCATGGCGCGCCGCGCCGCTGCGGGCTGGCGCTTTTTCAGTGCGCGCAACAGGGGGAGGTGTTCGTTGTGGGCCACCTCCCACACCTCGCCGTACACGAAGTGCTGGTTGAGTTTGTTGAAGATGGCGCTGTTTTCGCTCAGGGTCCACAGGTGCTGCACGGTGGAGGCCAGGGCGACGTTGCCGCAGGCTTCGGCGATCAGCAGATGCAGGCGGTCGTTGTGCTTGGACGGCTGCTCGGAGCCTGGCAAGGCCAAGGTGGCTTCTTCCATGGCCTGGAGCTGCGCGTCGGTGGCGTGTCGCGCAGCGAGTTCGGCGCAGTGGGGCTCCACCAGCAGGCGGGCCTGCAGCAGGTCGGCGGCGCCCACGTCCAGCAACAGTGGCGCGCCGGGCGCATTGTTTTCATTGAGGCGGAGCCTTGACTCCGGACCGGTGACGTAAACACCACTGCCTACCCGCACGTCTACCCAGCCTTCGATTTCCAACGCAATCAAGGCTTCGCGCACGGAAGGGCGGCTGACCTGCAGCATCTCCGCCAGCTCGCGCTCCGCAGGCAGGCGCTCGCCGGACCGGTAGCTGCCGCCGCGGATCTTGTCCTTGATCTGGTTGGCAATCACCCGATAGAGGCGTGCAACGCTGACGGGCTGGAAAGTGGTCATGGAGGGGCTCGCGAAGTTAAGTAGCCTGGTGGCCAAGTGGTAAGGCCAAGTTAGTCAAAAAAACGGAAATGGGCATCAGGGTAACTACCATGGTGATGGCTCAAGCGAAATTTGTGCCACATCGATCTGGTTCGAGATGCTTCCTGCAAGTGTTTAATTTGTATAGCGATTTGCCTCGGTGTCCATGTGTCCGGCTGCCCGCCCTGTGCCTGGGTGCACCAGAAAAGCGGGCTTGCACGGCCGTGGTGCATGGCGGGTCTCGTCGCCGGTGGTGCTGTCCATGCAACAACAGCACGACCAGCGCGCTTGGAGCGCCTTGGTCGTGCTCAGGCTGGTTCTCAGCGCAGCACATCCCCCACGCAGAGGTACTTGATCTCGACATAGTCGTCCATGCCATGATGCGAGCCCTCGCGGCCCAGGCCGGACTGCTTGACACCGCCGAAAGGCACGTGCTCGGTGGCGAGGATGCCCACATTGATGCCCACCATGCCGTACTCCAGCGCCTCGGCCACGCGATAGATGCGCCCGATGTCGCGGCTGTAGAAGTAGCTCGCCAGGCCAAACTCGGTGTTGTTGGCCGCCTCAATCGCTTCCTGCTCGGTGGTGAACTTGAAGATGGGTGCGAAGGGGCCAAAGGTTTCCTCGCGGGCGCACAGCATGTCGGCCGTCGCATCGGCCACCACGGTGGGCTCGAAGAACTGGCCTTCCAAGCGTTTGCCCCCGGCCACCACCCGCCCGCCCTTGGACAGTGCGTCGTCCACGTGGCGCTGCACCTTCACCAGTGCGGCTTCCTCGATCAGCGGGCCCTGGTTCACCCCGTCCTCAAAGCCGTTGCCCACCTTGGCGGTCTTCACCTTGGCCGCGAACTTCTCCACGAACTGGTCGTACACCCCTTCCTGCACATAGAAGCGGTTGGAGCACACGCAGGTCTGGCCCGCGTTGCGGTACTTGCTGGCAAAGGCGCCTTCCACCGCGCTGTCGATGTCGGCGTCGTTGAAGACGATGAAAGGCGCGTTGCCGCCAAGTTCGAGCGACATCTTCTTCACCGTGGGCGCGCACTGCGCCATCAGGATGCGGCCCACTTCGGTGGAGCCGGTGAAGGAGAGGTGGCGCACGGTGTCGCTGGCGCACAGCACCTTGCCCACGGCGATGGAGTTGTCCGCATCCGAGGTGACGATGTTGAGCACCCCGGCGGGGATGCCCGCACGCAGGGCCAGCTCGCCAGCGGCAAGCGCCGTCAGCGGCGTCAGCTCGGCCGGCTTGATGACCACCGGGCAGCCCGCAGCCAAAGCCGGGGCCACCTTGCGGGTGATCATGGCCAGGGGAAAGTTCCAGGGCGTGATGGCCGCACACACGCCGATGGGCTGCTTGAGCACCATCAGACGGCGGTTGTTGTCGAACTGGGGCAGGGTTTCGCCGTTGACGCGCTTGGCTTCCTCGGCAAACCACTCCACGAACGAAGCGCCGTAGGCCACTTCGCCCTTGGCCTCGGGCAGGGGTTTGCCCTGCTCGGCGGTCATGATGGTGCCCAGGTCGTCCTGGTGGGCCATCAGCAGGTCGTACCACTTGCGCAGGATGGTGCTGCGTTCCTTGGCGGTCTTGTTCTTCCAACCGGCCCAGGCGGCGTCTGCGGCGGCAATGGCCGCTTCGGCCTCGGCCGGGCCGAGATTGGCCACGTCGGCGAGCTTCAAACCGGTGGCGGGGTCGAGCACGTCAAAGCGGCTGCTGCCGGTCACCCACTGGCCGTTGATCAGCGCGTCGGTCTTGAGCAGGCTGGGGTCCTGCAACAGGTCCAGCGGCGAACTTGTTTTCATGTCCATGGTGTTCAGGCGGTGATGGTTTCAGCGGTGGCGGCGCGCAGGGCTTCGTGCAGGGTGGCCAGGGCGGCGCTGAACTGCGCGTCGGGGATGGTCAGCGGGTAGAGGAAACGGATCACGTTGCCGTAGGTGCCGCAGGTCAGCAGCAGCAGGCCACGGGCAAGGGCTTCCTTCTGCACGCGTGCGGCCAGCGTTGCGCTGGGTTCGCGGCTTGCGGGGTCGGCGAATTCCACCGCCACCATGGAGCCCAGGCCACGCACGTCGCTGATGGCGGGGCAGCTGTCGCGCCATTCGTTCAGAGCGCCCTGCAGTTGGGCGCCCAGGCGCACCGAGCGCTCCAGCAGGCCTTCGCTGTCGATCACGTCCATCACCGCGTGGGCTGCGGCCACGGCCAACGGGTTGCCGGCGTAGGTGCCGCCCAGGCCACCGGGGGCGGGTGCGTCCATCACTTCGGCGCGGCCACACACGGCCGACAGCGGCATGCCACCGGCCAGGCTCTTGGCCATGGTGATGATGTCAGCGCGCACGCTGTGGTACTCCATGGCAAACAGCTTGCCGGTGCGGCCAAAGCCGGTCTGCACCTCGTCGGCGATGAGCAGGATGCCGTGGCGGTCGCAGACCGCGCGCAGGCCTTCCATCAGCGAGGCGGGCGCGATGTTGAAGCCACCTTCGCCCTGCACTGGCTCCAGGATGATGGCCGCCACGCGGCTGGCCTCGATGTCGCACTTGAACAGCTGCTCCAGCGCGTGCAGGCTGTCGTCCACCGTGATGCCGTGGACCGCGTTCGGGAAGGGCAGGTGGTAGACCTCGCCCGGGAAGGGGCCGAAACCGATTTTGTAGGGAGCGACCTTGCCGGTCAGGGCCATGCCCATCATGGTGCGGCCGTGGAAGGCGCCGCCAAAGGCGATCACGCCCGAGCGGCCGGTGTGGCGGCGCGCGATCTTGATGGCGTTTTCCACTGCCTCGGCGCCGGTGGTGAAAAAGGCCGTTTTGGCCGGGCCTGCGATGGGTGCGCGTGCGTTGATGCGCTCGGCAAGCGACACCACGCTTTCATAGGGAACGATCTGATAAGCGGTGTGGGTGAAGCGGTCGAGCTGGGCGCGGATGGCGGCCAGCACGGCGGGGTGGCGGTGGCCGGTGTTGAGCACCGCGATGCCGGCGGCAAAGTCGGTGAAGGCGCGGCCTTCCACGTCCCACAGGGTGGCGTTCTCGGCGCGGTCGGCGTAGAAGTCACACATCACGCCCACGCCACGGGGGGCGGCGGCTTGGCGGCGCTGGTCGATCTGCTGGTTGGTCTGGCTCATGGTCGTGCAAGGGAAAAGGTGGAACAAGACCTTCATTACAGCGTCGAATGGTTCTAAACTAAAGAGCCACATTCACTAATTTCATAGAACCAATTGCAATCACTTGTGGGAGACCTGCTGCTGCAGCGCCTGGCCGTGGCCCGCGCGGCCGCCACGCAACGCCAGCCCACCAGCCGGCTGCTGTGCGCCTGCCTGCGCGAGGCCATCCTGGACGGCACGCTGCCCGCCCACACCCGGCTGCCGCCCACGCGCGATCTGGCGGGCGAGCTGGGCGTCTCGCGCAACACCGTGCTCTACGCCTACGACCAACTGGCGGCCGAAGGCTGCCTGGTGTCGCGCACCGGCAGTGGCAGTTTTGTGGCCGACCTGTCGGCCGACCGCTTCATCGCCACGCCGCCGGCGGTGGGTACCCGCGCGCCGTCGCCCGCGCCCGCCCCGCTGCCATCGGGTGTTTCCGCGCGCGGCGAGGCCTTGCTGGGCCGGGTGTCGGCCACCGACGTGCAGTGGGGCGCCTTCCTGCCCGGCGTGCCCGACGTCACCGAATTCCCGCAGCAGCGTTTTGCGCAGATCACCGCCCAGTGCGCGCGGCGTGGCCCGCCCGCGCTGCGCAGCTACGCCACCGCCGGGGGCCACCCGGCGCTGCAGCGCAGCCTGGCGCAGTACCTGCGGCAGGTGCGCTCGGTGCAGTGCGAGCCAGAGCAAATCCTCATCACCGAGGGCGTTCACCAGGCGGTGGACCTGCTCTCGCGCATGCTGGCCGATGCCGGTGACATCGCCTGGGTGGAAGACCCGGGCTACTGGGGCACGCGCAACATCTTGCGCATGAACGGATTGCAGGTGGACGCCATCGCGGTGGACGCCGATGGCATGCAGGTGGTGGAGCCCGTGCCGGGCCGCGAGCCCAAGCTGGCCTTCGTCACGCCCTCGCACCAGTACCCGCTGGGGCCCATCATGGCCCTGTCGCGCCGCCTGGCCCTGCTGGAGGCCGCGCGCCGCCACGGCTTCTGGGTGGTGGAGGACGACTACGACAGCGAATTCCGTTTCGCTGGCCAGCCCATTCCCTCGCTCCAAGGCCTCATGCCCGACGCGCCGGTGATCTACGTGGGCACCTTCAGCAAGACGCTGTACCCGGGCCTGCGCACCGCCTACATGGTGCTGCCGCCGGCGCTGGTCGATCGCATTGGCGCGGCGCAGATGGAGCTGTACCGGGGCGGCCACCTGCTCACGCAGGCGGCCCTGGCTGAGTTCATCGACAGTGGTCACTATGCAGCGCACATCCGCCGGATGCGGCTGATCTACGGCCACCGCCGAGCCTACTTGGTGGAGTTGATCACGCAACATCTTGGTGCCGAATGGATGCATCCGTTCGATAGCAACGCGGGGTTGCACCTGGTCATGTCGCTGCCTGATGGCCTCAACGATGTGCTGGTGAGCCATCGTGCTCGTGAAGCCGGTGTGTTGGTGCGGCCTCTGTCGCGTTATTACGAAGCAGAAGTTCAGCGACAGGGCTTGCTGATGGGATTTGCCGCAGTGCCAATAGAGGCCATGCAGGCGCCCTTCCAGTCGCTGGTCAGTTGCATCGCTGGAGAACTGCGGGAGCCAGACCTCAGCCCCGTTGTCGGCCCAGTGCGTGCGACGGGTCCATGTAGAGCTGCCTGAAATAGTTGCGAAATGCCAGCATGGCCGGCGTGAATTCAGCGCCGCTGCGCCAGGCCAGGCCCAGGGCCATGCTGGGGACCGTGCCCTTGAGGACGATGGTCTCGATGCGCTTGCCTTCCAGCGACCATGGGCGGTAGACCATGTCCGACAAGATGGCAACTCCCTGCCCGTTGGCGACCATGCTGCGCACCGCCTCAACCGATGAGGTTCGCAGCCGGATCCGAGGTTGGTGCTCAGTCCGCCCCCAGTAGCGCATCGCTGAATAGGCTGCCTCGTCCACCGTGAGCATGATGTAGGGTTCGCCGGCCACGTCTGCCAAAGTGACCTCGGGCTTGTCAAGGAGCAGGTGTTTGGCACGGACCCACAGCCGCCGCTGTGAACCAAAGAACGTTTCGCAGGCAATTTCCCCGTTGGTCACGTTGCCAGTCAGCAGCACACCGAGGTCGTGACGCCCTGTCACAAGCCCATCTTCGATCGCTTCGCGCTGGAGTTCCTGTAACTTGATCTCGATGTCCGGATAACGCTCCGAGAAACGTTGCAAGTGGTTGGGCAGGAAGTAGCCCAGCACGGTGTAGGTGGCAGCAATGCTCAAGAGGCCCGAGATCGCGATCCCTTGGGGCGGTGGGCGCATGGCCTCTTCGGCTGCCGACAGCACGGTGTAGGCATGGCTCAAAAAGTGGCGTCCGGCAGGCGTGAGTTCCACGCCGCTGACGCTGCGGTCGAACAAGGACTGCCCGAACATTTCCTCCAGGTCCTTGATCGCGGTGGTGACTGCCGATTGGGAGATGTGAAGCTGCACGGCAGCCTCGGACACCTTACCCAATTCCGCAGCGGCCACGAAGTACTTGAGTTGGCGCAACGTGAGCATGTGGCGGTTTTTGATGTTTGGCCTTGACACAAATGCGTGCGCCAAGAATAAAGATTTCAGATCGCAGCACCGTTTTATTTGGAAAAACAGAGCGAAAAAATCAGGGTATACCCCAATGCCAGTCAGTTAAGCCCGCAGGCGGCTTGATCCAGTAAAAAGGGGACGTGTTCAACACGTTCCCTTTTTTGCTTGATGAGCCTGCTTGCAAACGCCTTGCGCCAGACCCTGCCCCGAGTACCTGATCGCCTCGAGCAGCTCAGCGCGTTGATAGACCCTGCCTGGATCGCGCAGGCGCTGGGGACCAGCGGCAAGGCCTCCATCCGCCGGCGCAAGCTGCCTGCCGAACATGCCGTGTGGCTTGTGATCGGTTTGGCGCTGTTTCGCGACCGGCCACTGTGGCAGGTGGTGCAGCAGCTGGATTTGAGTCTGGATGGACAAGCGTTGCCCGCACCGAGTGTCAGCGTGCAAGCCCGCCAGCGCCTGGGCGAGGAGCCTCTGGCCGAGCTATTCGCTCTACTGACCCAAGCCTGGAGCCGTCCTGCGGTGAATGTGCGCCAGCCACTGCGCGTGCTGGCTGTGGATGGTGTGGTCTGGTCGGCGCCGGACACCCCTGAGAATCGAGTCGAACTGGGCAGCTGCAGCAACCAGCATGGCCTCTCGCCCTGGCCGCAGATCCGCGCCACTTGCCTGATGGACACACACAGCCACGAAATGCTTGATGCCAAGCTCGGCGCCATGGACTGCGGCGAATTGAGCCTGGCAGCGCAGTTGCGCGGCGAGGATCACTCCGTGACCCTGTTTGACCGAGCGTACTTCTCGGCAGCGTTCCTGTTGGACTGGCAGGCTGCGGGTACGCAGCGCCACTGGTTGATGCGCGCGCGGGACAATCTGCGCCATGAGATCGTCCAGCAACTGGCGTGCGGCGATGCGCTGATCCGCATGCCGGTGTCCCCACAAGCGCGCAAGGCACACCCGCATCTGCCCAGCCACTGGCAGGCACGCCTGATCGAGGTGAGCGTGGGTGGACGGCTGCGCCGCTTCATCACATCCTTGCTGTGTCCCCGCACGCATCCGGCGCAGGAGCTGGCCGAGCTCTACCACCAGCGCTGGGAGATCGAGTTGGGGTTCCGGGAGATCAAGCAGACCCTGCAGGAGGGTGAGCCGGTGCTGCGCAGCAAGCAGCCCGCGCTGGTGCGCCAGGAGCTGTGGGGCGTGCTGATCGCCTACACGCTGCTGCGCCGCTGGATGCGCGAGATGGCAGCGCACGTCCAGGTCGAGCCCCAGCGCATCAGCTTCCACACAGCCAGCTACGCCATCGTGAACTTGCTGGCGGTCCCCAGCCTAGACTCTGCGGGCACCTTGCCTAAACAGTTGGCAGCCCTGCTGGCGCAATCGCGACACTTCGTGCTGCCGCCACGCCGCACTGGGCGCCGCTTCCCAAGGGTCGTCAAAAAACGCGCTTCCAAATTCCCAACGAAAAAATGCCAGTCAGCTCTTAACTGACTGGCATTGGGGTATACCCGATAGTTTTCAAGATTCTCAGTTAACCAATCTAAAAAAGAGATATTAATAGATGAAAAATTAGCTCTTTTTGAATGTTTGGTGTTCGCTGAAGATCGCGTCCAACACGGACCAAGTAGGCGCATCGAATGAAAACTTGTATCGATTTGAACTGCGACATGGGCGAGGGCTTTGGCCCCTGGCGTATCGGCGACGGGGTCGATGAGCAGCTCATGCCGCTGATCTCCTCCGCCAACGTGGCCACCGGGTTCCATGCGGGAGACCCCAACCTCATGCGACGCATGGTGGATTTGGCGAAGACCTGTGGCGTGGGCGTCGGCGCCCACCCAGGTTTTCACGATCTGATGGGTTTCGGGCGACGCCACATCAACGCGTCCGCCGAAGAACTGCTCAATGATGTGATCTACCAAGTGGGTGCATTGCGAGAGTTCACCCGCTTGGCCGGTGTGCCGCTGCAGCATGTCAAGCCGCACGGGGCACTCTACATGCACGTGGCCCGCGACGAGGTCTTGTCGCGTGCCCTGCTGCAAGCCATACACCAAATCGACCCGAACATGCCTGTCTACTGCATGGCGGTGTCGGTCACACACCGCGTAGCGAAAGAAATCGGCCACCCGGTCGTACGTGAGTTTTATGCCGATCGGGACTACGACCAAAGTGGCTCGATCGTCTTCACGCGCAGGGTGGGTGCGCTGGACCCCCAGGCCGTGGCCGACAAAGTGGTGCGCGCCTGTACGCATGGCCTGGTCCGTACCGTGGAAGGCGGCGAGATCGCCATCGAATTCGACTCGGTTTGCATCCACAGCGATACCCCCGGTGCGCTGCCCATCATGCAGGCCACCCGACAGTCACTCGCAGCCCATGGCATTCGAGTCGTGAGCTTGGCAGACGCGCTTGGTCCTGTGGCCATGTGACGGTTCCGAGGCGCCATTACCTACACCCATCAGGAGATATCCATGAGCATGCACGAACTCTTTTCCCCTTTGCCTGGCACTTTTTATCGGCGAGCTGAACCCGGCGCACCCTGCTTCAAAGAGGTGGGCGCCACCGTGGCCGAGGGTGAAGTCATTGGTCTGATCGAGGTCATGAAACAGTACACGGAAGTCATCGCCGACGCCGCAGGCGTCGTCGCCGACTTCCTGGTGGAGGACGGCGATATGGTCGAGCCTGGGCAAGTGTTGGTTCGAATCCAGCAGGGCTGAGGGTACGCAACGTGAGCACATTCCAAGGAAAAACGCTGCTGGTTGCCAACCGCGGAGAAATTGCGGTGCGCATCGTCCGTGCTGCCCGGGAGTTGGGGCTGCGAACCGTGGTGGTGTACAGCGACGCCGACGCCCAGAGTCTTGCCGTCCAGATGGCTGACGCCGCCGAGCACATCGGCCCCAGCCCGGCGGGCAAGAGCTACCTCAACATGACCGCCGTGCTCGAGGCGGCGCAACGTTGTGGCGCACATGCCGTGCACCCTGGCTATGGCTTCTTGTCTGAGAACGCCATGTTCGCGGCCGCAATCGAGCAGGCCGGTCTGATTTTTGTCGGGCCCTCGGCTGAGGCCATACGCACCATGGGCGACAAGGCGGCGGCCCGCGCTGCGGCTGCAAAGGCAGGTGTACCCACCGTGCCCGGCAGCGAGGGCACCCTCGAATCTGTCGAAGAGGCTCTCCGATTGGCCGACACCATTGGCTACCCGGTGATGATCAAGGCCGCTGCAGGAGGGGGCGGACGTGGCATCCGCGTGGCCCAGAACCCGCAGGAGTTGTCTCAGCAGATGGTGACCGCCCAGGCCGAAGCCAAGGCGGCGTTTGGCAATGGCGCGGTGTACTTGGAGCGGTTCATACGGCGCGCCCGCCATGTTGAAGTCCAGATTCTGGGCGACGGACAACAGGTCATCCATTGTTTCGAGCGCGAGTGTTCGTTGCAGCGCCGACGTCAAAAAGTCTGGGAAGAGGCGCCCTCCCAGGCGTTGTCGGCGGCACAACGCCAGGCCTTGTGCGAGTCGGCGGTTCGGCTTGCAAAGGCGGTGTCCTACCGCGGCGCAGGCACGCTGGAGTACCTGTTCGACGACGAAACGGGCGAGTTCTTCTTCATCGAAATGAACACGCGCATCCAGGTTGAGCACCCGGTGACAGAAATGGTCACCGGAGTCGACCTGGTCAAAGAGATGATCCGCGTGTCTTTTGGGGCGCCGCTTCGGTTGAAGCAAGCGGACATCGTCCTGCGCGGCGCGGCGATCGAAGTGCGTATCAATGCCGAAGATCCGGCACGCAACTTTGCCCCCTGCCCAGCCACACTGGGTGAACTGCGGGTACCGGGTGGTATGGGCGTTCGCTTCGACACCATGCTGTACAGCGGCTACCGCATACCACCGTTCTACGACTCGCTGCTCGGCAAGTTGATCGTGCATGACACCGACCGCGACGGTGCATTGGCTCGCCTCGACCGTGCCCTGCAAGAGCTGCGCACCGAGGGGCTCACGACCACCGCCACGCTGCACCGGCGACTGGTGCAGGACAAAAGCGTCCGCGCGGCCGCGTTCCACACAGGCTTTCTTGAGCAGTGGCTCGAACAGAACCCTCTTTGACCCGAGTCCCAATCAGGAGCAACGATGCGAGAACTACCCAAAGCCCGCTATACGTTCGGGGGTGATGAACATGTGTTTGTCGAGGTGGCTGAGAGCATGTCTCTGCCAGCCTTCTTCAAGGGCATGGCCATCACCTCCGAGCTCAGTCGCCGCAAGGTGCCGGGCATCACGGAAATCTGTCCTGCCAATGCGGCCTATCTGGTGCGATTCGACCCCGACGTGATCGCTCCCAACGATGTCCAGCGCCTGCTGGTCGACATCGAGGAGAGCATGGACGGCACCTCCCTGGAGCTGAACACGCGCATCATTGAGATACCCGTGCTGTATCAGGATCCCTGGACACATGAAACCTTGATGCGCTTCCGTGAGCGCCACCAGGACCCCAACGGCACTGATATCGGGTATGCGGCTCGCATCAACGGACACGACACCGTAGACGCCTTCATCGCAGCGCATTCGGGCTCGCCCTGGTTTGTGTCCATGGTGGGGTTTGTTGCTGGTCTGCCCTTCTTGTTTCAGATGGTTGAGCGCGAGCGGCAGATTGAGGTACCGAAGTACCTGCGTCCGCGAACCGACACGCCGCGGCTCACGGTCGGTCATGGCGGATGTTTCAGCTGCATCTACTCGGTCCGTGGCGCAGGCGGCTACCAGATGTTTGGCGTCACACCCGTGCCCATCTTCGATCCCTTGCAGCGCCTGCCCCACCTGCAAGACGGCATGTGCTTGTTCCGGCCAGGTGACATTGTCAAGTACACGCCGATCGACCGCGCTGGCTACGACGAGGCATGCCGTCAAGCCGATGCGGGCACGCTCAAGCTCAAAGAGCGACCAGTCACGTTCTCGCTGGACGCCTTCTTGGCAGATCCCGGCGGCTACAACGCAAGCCTTCTGGCGCAACTCAACGGTTGAGGTTAGCTATGAGCATTTCAGTGATTTCTCCTGGTTTGGCGACCACCGTGCAAGACCTGGGACGCCCCGGGCACTACCACCTCGGCATCCCCCTCTCCGGCGCGTTGGACCAGTACGCCCATTGGGTGGCCAACCTTCTGGTGGGCAATGCCGAGGACTTGGCTACGTTGGAATTCACGCTGCTGGCGCCCGAGTTGGAATTCCAGGACGACACCCACTTCGCCGTCGCAGGCGCACAGTTGGACATTCGTCTCAACGGTGAGCTCGTTGATTCCCACACCTGTCACCACGCCAAAGCGGGTGACCGACTCAAATTTGGTTTCATGAAGGTCGGCGCGCGCGCCTATCTTGCGGTCGCAGGTGGTATCGATGTGCCGGTCGTCCTTGGCAGCCGCGCCACCTACGCGCTGGGTGCGTTTGGCGGATACCAGGGCCGCAAGCTGTGCGCCAACGATGTTTTGCCTGTTGGAACACCCGGCTCGCGACCGGTGGTGGGGCGCTCGCTGGCGGAGCCAGATCGCGTCGAAGCAGCCAAGGCGCAGGAACTGAGGGTGTTGCCAGGGCTGTATTTCCACCGTCTGCAGGAGGTGTCTGTGCAGAGCTTTTTTGCAGACACCTGGAGCGTCGCGCCGGAAGCCGACCGCATTGGCTACCGCTACAAGCACGGCACCAAGCTGGAGTTCGTGCCACGCGAACAGCCCTTTGGCGCCGGCTCGGACCCTTCCAACATCGTCGATGCAGGATACCCCTACGGCTCCATCCAGGTGCCCAGCGGCACCGAGCCCATCATCCTGCACCGAGACGCTGTCTCGGGTGGCGGCTACGCAATGATCGGTTGTGTCATCAGCGCCGACATGGATCGCATCGCCCAGATGCAACCCGGCAACAAGGCCCGCTTTCGCACGGTGACCATGGAGGAGGCGCTGCAAGCACGTGCCGCCTACCGAGATCGTCTTCAGGCCGTGCGCCAGCGCCTGGCGCCATAAGCCTCGCCTTTTTTCACCGTTTTCCCACTGCATCGCCAACCCAACCCTATCAGGAGAGTCTATGAAGCGCATCACCTCTCACCGTTTTGCCATGGCCGCTGTGGCATTGGCCACCGCACTGGCTGCACAGGCCGCTCAGGCTCAATGGTTCCCGTACCAGGCTGAGGTCACTGAGCCCGCTTTCTCGGCCACCGGCACTCGCAAGCCGATTGACTACACGCCGCTGCCGAAGGCAAGCAAAAAATGGCGCATCTGCGTGTCCGTCCCGCACATGAAGGATGCCTACTGGCTGGGTGTGAACTACGGCGTGGCCGAAGAGGCCAAACGGTTGGGCGTGGAGATGCAACTGGTTGAAGCCGGCGGCTACACCAACCTCAGCAAGCAAATTTCTCAGATCGAAGACTGCGTCGCACGTGGTGCGCAGGCGGTGGTCATTGGTGCCATCTCGGGCGACGGTCTCGACAACGTCATCAAGAGCGTTGCGGCCAAGAATGTGCCGGTCATCGATGTGGTCAACGGCATCAACTCGCCCGACATCTCGGCCAAATCGCTGGTGTCCTTCTACACCATGGGCCAGGCATCGGGCGAGTACCTGGCGCAGAAGCATCCCGCCGGCAGCCCTGCGGTCAAGGTGGGCTGGTTTCCGGGGCCAGCAGGCGCGGCCTGGGTGGAGGCTGCGCACAAGGGCTTCATGGAAGCGGTCAAGGGCAGCGCTGTGCAAGTGCTGGAGCCCAAGTTCGGTGACACCGGCAAGGAAGTCCAAGCCAAAATGGTGGAAGACGTTCTTCAAGGCAACCCGGACGTGGCCTACATCGCCGGTACCGCCGTCACCGCAGAGGCTGCGGTCGGTATTGTTCGCGCACGCCAGCTCGACAAGAAGGTCAAACTGCTGTCGTTTTACATGACGCCGGGTGTTTACGACGGCATCCAGCGTGGCCGCATCCTGGCTGCACCGGCCGACTCCATGGTGATTCAGGGTCGCATCGCGATCGACCAAGCGGTGCGCCTGCTGGAAGGCAAGGACGTCACGCGCCATGTGGGCCCCAAGATCTTTGTGGTTGACAGCGCCAACATCAAGTCCGTAAAGCAGGACAACATCCTGCCCCCCAACGCCTTCAAACCCGTGTTCAACGTCAAGTGACGACTGTTTCTCGTGGCGCTACGGCGCCACGCGATCCATCTACCATGCCCCTTCTCCAGACCACTGATCTCACCAAAATTTACCCAGGCGTTCGCGCCCTGGACGGTGTCGACTTCGAGCTGGCTCGTGGCGAAGTCCATGTGTTGTTCGGAGAAAACGGCGCCGGCAAGTCGACGTTGATCTCCATATTGGCGGGTGCCAACACACCATCCAGTGGTGCCGTTCGACTTGAAGACCAAGCGATACAGCTTCGTTCGGTCAGAGACGGACGTGCCCACGGCATTTGTGCCGTCTTCCAAGAGTTCTCACTGGTTCCCACCCTGACGGTGGGCGAGAACCTCTTTCTCGGTGATGAACCAACCCGTTTCGGCTGGCTTGACAGCGCCAGTGTCCACCGCCAGGCCAGGGTTTTGCTCGACTCGCTCGGTTTCCAGATCAACGAACACCGCAAAGTCTCATCGCTTGCCCGCTCTGAACAGCAAATGGTCGAAATTGCCAAAGGCCTCCGAACACGGCCCAAGGTGCTGATACTGGATGAGCCCACGGCTTCGCTCACCGAGCGGGAAACCGAACAGCTGTTCGACGTGGTGCGCAGATTGCGCAAAGACGGTGTGGGCGTTATCTACATTTCGCATCGGATGCAAGAGATCGACCTGATCGCTGATCGCATCACGGTGCTGCGCGACGGCAAGTGCATCGGCACAGTCAAAGCTGGCGAGGTTTCCCACGACGCGCTGATTGAAATGATGACGGGTCGGGACGTCCAGCAGCTGTATCCGGACATCACGTCCTCCCCAGGCGATACCGTGATCGAGCTGCAAAACGTGAGTACGGTCGGCGGTGTTCGCAACGCCAACATCACGGTGCGCAAGGGCGAGGTGTTGGGTATCGCTGGCTTGGTGGGCTCAGGCAAATCCGAACTGATGCGCGCCGTCTATGGCCTGGAACAGGTGACCCAAGGCCACATTCGATTTGGTGGCCAGCTCACCACCCATGCGTCGCCAGCGGCGATGCTCAAGGCCGGGATGTTTTACTTGCCACCCGACCGCAAGTCCGAAGGTCTGGTGCTGGGGTTCGAGTCGAATGCCAACATCGTGTTGGACAGCCGCGACCGCAAGCACCGCAGCCGATGGGGGTTGCTCAATCTGCGCCGCCGTCTCGGGCTGGCGGAGCAGGCCTCCAAGCGCGTTGAATTGGCGCCACGCAACATGACACGCGCCGTCGGCTTGCTGTCTGGCGGCAACCAGCAAAAGGTCATGTTCGCCAAGGGCCTGGTGCAGGATGCGATGGTCTACGTTTTCGACGAACCCACCGTGGGTGTCGATGTCGGGACGCGGGCCTCCCTTTACCGTTTGATCAAGAGCCTTTGCGAAAGTGGCGCGGCAGTGGTTGTCATTTCGTCAGACCTCCCTGAAGTGCTTCATCTTGCCCACCGCGCCTACGTCATGTGCGCTGGTCGAGTGACCGGTGAACTCACCGGCGACGCGATTTGCGAATCCAAGGTGCTGGGTCTTTTCTTCCAACGTCATTGATATCCACCATGCGCTCCACACCCGACCTCCAGTCAGCCACCCCACAAGGTGAGACAAAGGCACCCCGGCAGTCCTGGTGGCTCAGGCTGTTCCTGCGGCTGGGCGTTCTGCCTTTTTTGCTCGCTGCGGCAGTCGCCATATTCGCCCTGCAGTCGCCACAGTTTCTGACTGCAGACAACCTGTTCAACCTGTTGCGGCAGTCTGTCTACCTGATCCTGGTGTCACTTGGCCAGATGTTGGCGCTGGCAACGGGGGGATTCGACCTCTCAGTAGGCACAGTCATCGCATTGACCTCGGTCGTTTCGGCGACAGTGATGACAAGTCTTGGGCCTGAAAGCACCGCCATTGTTTCCATTGTCTTAGGTTGTGGTGCCGGTCTGATGGCCGGGCTACTGCTTGGCCTGTGCAACGGCTTGGGTGTTGCGGTGGCTGGTGTTTCGCCCTTCATCATGACGCTGGGTGTGCAGTCGATAGGGTTGGGTATCGCCCTGGCATTGACTGGCGGTGTTCCAGTGTCGGGTTTGCCCCCCATGTTTTCCGAAACCTTAGGTTTTGGTGTGGTGCTCGGCCTACCGATGCCTGTCTGGGTAGTGATAGCCATCTTCGTGCTCATGATGGTGCTGATGAACCGTACAGCGACCGGGATTCACCTGTTAGCGGTAGGTGGAAACAGCAAAGCAGCCAACCTGTCTGGCATATCTATTCGACGTACGTATCTGCTGGCCTACGTCTTGTGTGCACTTTTGGCGTCCGTAGCCGGTCTGCTGCTGACCGCTCGGGTCGATTCTGGGGAAGCCAACCTGGGGGCAAGCATCGCGTTGGAGTCAATTGCTGCCTGTGTAATCGCTGGCGTAAGCCTGCGTGGGGGTGTGGCGCGTGTTGAGAATGTCGTGTTGGGCGCCATCTTTATCGGCTTAGTCCAGAACGGCATGAACCTGACCAACGTCGGGTCTTACATGCAGATGGTGGTGCTAGGTGTGCTGCTAATTGTGGCTGTCGTGGCCGATCAAGTGCGACATAGATTGATGCGTGCCGACCAGTAACGCTGGTTGGGCTTGGCTGTTGACGCCGACCGAAATTTGACCATCTGAAGGCGGATGGTCAATTTTGAATCGGCGCCAACACGCTGTGTCTTGAGTTGAGCGTCACACTGGTACGCGCCTTGGGATATTGCCCGCATTGCGCCACGGTTAACATCCGACTACGTTTATGACACAGTAAGATTAGACAATCTCTTCCATCGTTTCAGCAGGTTCCAAGGCAGATGCAGCAGCCTGCTTTGGCGTATGCGCGCGTTCGAGGTGGAGTTGGCTTATGGCGCCAGTAGCTCCTCAACCTGTGCGGCCATTGGTAGCGGAGCCACGGCGCCGTGACCCTGTACCGCCAGTGCGGCGGCTGCATTAGGGTCTGTTGAGAATCAATCTGAGAGGCGTGAATGGATGTGATGCAATAGGAGCATGAGCATTCGATGGGTACTGACAGACGAGCAATGGGCCAAGATGGAGCCTCAATGCCTTGGCAAGCCAAGTGATCCTGGACGCAGCGGCACAGACAACCGCCGCTTCGTTGAGGCAGTGCTGTGGATTGCCCGCACAGGCAGCCCCTGGCGAGACCTGCCGCCAGAGTTCGGCAAGTGGAACACGGTGTTCAAACGCTTTAGAGACTGGGTTAAGGCCGATGTGTTCCAACGTCTGTTCGATGCAGTGAGCGAGCAGCCGGACATGGAATATGCGATGGTGGATGCCACGATTGTGAAAGTGCATCGGCACGGCCAGGGGGCAAAAGGGGGACTTCGGGCCAGGCCATAGGCCACTCGAGGGGCGGCATGACCACGAAGATACTGGCGCTGACGGATGCATTGGGCAATCTGGTGAAGTTCGTCTTGATGCCAGGGCAGCGCCACGACACCAAAGGGGTCAGAGAGCTGATTGCCGATGTGCGCTTTGATGCCTTGCTTGCCGACAAGGCCTTCGATGTGAATTGGCTGATCCAGGAGTTGGGTAAGCGCGGGGCGCAGGTGGTGATCTCACAGATGCCCCGCAGGAGAGCGCCACTGGAGATTGACCTGGAGGTCTACAAATGGCGCCACTTGATCGAGAACTTCTTTTGCAAGCTCAAGGAGTTCAAACGTATCGCAATGCGCAGCGACAAGACGGATAGCAGCTTCGCAGCGATGATCTATCTCGCAGCTGGGGTTATCAACTCTCGGTAATTCTCAACAGACCCTAGGCCAACAAAGAAACCGACGATTCAATTAGGTTGTTGCTAAAGCGCCGTGACGAGCTACGTCAAATAACTTCAGATAGCGATTATTAATAGGCCGCGCTCAGGTGGTGGCAGCCTGCGCGCAACCCGGTGCCAGTCTTACTTTGAGCGCGTGCGCCAGGGCCCCATGGCGGGCGTGCGCGTTGTTCGCAAGCAGATCTTCGAGTAAGCGACTGGTAGTTTCCCGGTGAATGCGGTTGGGGGTTGGAGGGGGTCTATGGGCATCATATGACAGGCGTCATGGGTGTTTCATCCGCAGGATCACTTCGCATCTGCCAAGCGTACAAAATCTGCCACGCATATGAGTTCGCTTCCGAGAATGGATCCGACGCGAATCACCAGATCGACAGGCGTGCCCGTGTACTCCGCTCTGTCCAAGGCGCTGGCATCTTCAAGCTTCGGCGGCCGGTCCGGCATTCGCAGAGTGCGAGCAGCCCGCAATTGGGAAGGCAAGCTTGTTCGGTTCAGAAGTTTTAAAGTGAACCCTCTGCGTTCCCGAAAAAGCTTGGCGCGCACGTGAAACAATTCACGACGCCACTCGTATCGAGGCAGCGTCGGAAGCTCCATCTGCCAAGGATCATCTTCGGAAAGATGGCCATTCCAGTGGCGGTGGCGTGCACTGACCAGCGCATTCAGTTGTTTTTTTGTCTTGGGGGCGAAAGCTCCATCCGATAAATCCAGAAATCCCGCTTGCATGCGCTGCGCGAGGGCAATGACAGCCTGCGTGTTGTGAACTGGCAATTCCTGCCATGCGTGCCGCAGGCGCTGCCGGTCTGCGAGCATGTTCTTTTCCCGTGTGCCGAGAGAGTTTTCTTCCGGTACGAAGTCCAGCAGTTGCTGGGGTCGCGGTGCAAGTTCAAGCACCAACACGATCAGAGGCTCCCCCGATTTTTTGTTGCGCAGGCAGTAGCGATAGGTCAGGGTGGTGTACAGCAGAAAGCGGTCTACCTCAACCAGCCTCTCAAGGTCTGAGATCACCGCTTGAGCTCGCTGTCGCAGCTGCATTTCATCAAAAAGGTCAGGCAATCCAGGAATCTCCAACTCCATTACTTTCATTGCCATGAATTGAGTCATTGATACTTGCTCCCTTCGAGGTCAGCAACACGTAGCCACGCCCACGCGGCCAGGAACGCGCAGTGCAGCCCGATGATTGAGTTCGCACTGCCATTTCTATTGCGTAGGGCCCCATCGGAACTTATGACCAGCCAGATGGGAGGGCGGCCATGGCGATGGGTATGGCGCACCTGAGCGAACGAAGCGCCCAGCTGAAATCGCACGGTCTCTTGTGCACGTGCAAGAGCGTCGCTGATCTCACTCTGCCGCTGGTCGGTCGATGACCAGTGCAGGGACATGAGACTGCGGTTGATGCCCGAGTCTGCGAGTAACCCCATGAAACTTTCCCACTCCGATCCAGGGCGCACGGCCAGATGTTGGTCGTCAACGGCACGCTCCCAGTAGCTGGTCGCTCGTTGCAACCGCAAGAATTCAATCTTTCCCATCACATCCGTCAGTTGAAGCCAGCGCCGCTGCGAGAGCCGGGCGAAGTCCGGGCGCATTCCCAGCAAGCGTCCTGATGATTCAAGCAGCGCTTGCATGCCATGGCTGAGGGCATCCAGCATTGAGGGCGTCCTCTTGCCGTGGCGTTCTGCAAAATCTCCGACGGCTTCAACAATCCGGACAACCTGCTGATGGGGCACCGCATGGCGCAGGCCAACTTGTTGCGTCGAGAGACCAGCTGCGATTTCGCGAAGTACTCCCACGACCTGGGCATATGTAAGCGCATGCGACTGCGGCGGCGGCAGCGGATTGGCCGGCACTGTCATTGCGATTGAATCGCTGATGGCAGAAAGAGGAATGCGCAGGGCTACGTCGGTCAGTGATGTTCGAAGAATTTCCGCAGTAAAGCCGCCGCGCCTGGTGGCGCGGCTTGCGCGTTGGCGCAGCGTCTCGGGCGCCACCCCCGTCCAGGCCGACGTTCCGACATAGTCCAGTGGCAGACGTTCGAGTGCTACGTCGATGGAATGCCTGAGACCAGGCTCGTAGATATGGCAGTAGTGCACGGCAGTTACATGCCCACCGATGTGGCCGACTTCGTTGGCCAATCGATCTAGTGGATTGACTTCATCGTCGTTCTCCTGCAGCAGTATTGCGGCCAGGCGTTGGCTGGCATAGCTGTGGCGAAAGGCATGCAGGCTGATGCTCTCGTCCCCGGTGACTGTTTTAAGCAGCTGATTCAGCCAGAAATACATCCTGCCAGAGTGCGCCAACTCCGTTGGCCGATCTGGTTGCCCAAACAGATAGTCTTCATGGGTGGCAAGTTCTGCCGCACGTCGCGCGAGCCAAGTCCTTACGATCGCCATCGCAGTGATGTCGCGGACCGTCACTCGGCGCCGGCCCTCACGTGACTTCTCTCGGCCGTCACGCAGCTCGCGTGCGATTTCCACCACCAGATGATCCCCTTCGTCAAGAACATTGCCAATGCGCAGCACCAAGAGTTCACCAATGCGCACGGGCGCATTGCCGACAATTTCCAGGGCGGCACCCAGCTGGGCCACAAAGCGGTCTGCTTGTGCATCGCCAGCTAGCCATTCCCGCAGCCGCTCCTTTTCGTGCGGCCAGACCAAGTTGGCACGGACGTTGGCTTCGACCTCGACTTGGAGTAGGCCGGTCGGAAGTGGCGGCACTTGCCACCAGGCACGCAGGAATTGGTGAAGTGCCTTCAGCGCTGCGATGCGGGCGGGACCCATGGTTGCGCTGCCGTTCACTAACTTGCGGAAAATTTCAGCGTAAGTTGTTTCGTTGATGCCATACAACCGAACTTCATTGAGAGCCACATGAAAATCATCGGCCAAAGCGTTCAGGTAGTCCGACGGTGTGGTGGACGCCAGATTTTTCTTGCGCTTGGTACCACGCTCGACGAGGTCCAGGGCAAACGCATGAAGGACGGCACATGCTTCGTCTGCATCGTCTAGGCTGGCGGCCAGTGAATGCATCCGACGCAGGATCTCTTCACGCTTGCTGACATTTGATCCTTTGGTCGGCGGACGCAGTGCCGCAAGAAGTTGACGGATGAAAGTGGCGCCGCTGCGAACCGAGGCAGGACGCCCAAGAAGGGCGGCTTCAAAGGCGCGTTCGTACACCGGGTAAGAGGTCGTGCCCTGTGGCTCCGGATCGACTTCTTCGGGCAACAGCGCCCGCCTTGTTTGCGCCCGAGCCAGCGCGCTGCGCGGCGTGGCGCTTAAGGGATCTGCACCGCTCACATGGCCGTACAGAACTGGCGGCAGGTGATTCTGCAACCAACCCATGGCAGTTGTGAGGAGCTGTTCCCAGATTGTTTCTAGGGGTGAGACAACACCGCTTTTGAGGGCGCGGGCGCTCAACACGCCCATGAGATGTTCGCGGGCCAACCCATACGGTTGCCACTCCTGTACCCGAGCCAGTGCCAGAGTGGTCCAGACGCTCAGGTGGCGGGCGTCATGACGGGAGCCAATTTTCCAGTCCAACCGCACTGCAGTCTCGAATCTGCGGGCTTGCTGGCAGGCAGCGTATGCGGCTTGCAGTTCGGTGTCGCTGGCGATGCCATCAAATGCAATCAGGCATGCCAGTGTCAGGCCTGCCGGTTCTAGCTCTCGCACGCTCGAGGAGATCACCCAGGACTGAAAGTCCCCGAACTGATGGCTGATGTTGCCGAGATTTTGAGGTTGCAGGAAGTGCATGCGCCGGCTGAGGTCCGGGATGAAAAGCGCACGCTTGAATGAAGATCGGCGCGGTTTTGCCTGATTCATCATTACTCCCTTCGCAACCCAGCCAGGGCTTGGATGCCGACTTCCCGCATGACGACCAGTTGGGTTGCCTCGATGCGACCGAGCGCTTGATGAGGGACGCAGACCTGGGAGTTGGTGTTCCTTTCCAGGCCCACAACTCGATGGCGCATGAAGCTATCAATGTCCCGTGAGCTCAGCCCGCGCTCACGCAGCACGTTTTGCCAGAAGTGTCGGCCGACATTGGGTGGCACCCTGATGGACTCCGGCATCTCCCGCCAGGTGAAATGTGCGCCTGCTGCATGGACCGCCCCGCTGGGGCTGAGTGTCAGAAAAAGCGGACCCGTGCCCTCTACGGCAATACGCAGTCTTTGTGCGAGCAGGAGCCCGTGACGGTCATTAAGCCGTTGCAGACGTTGCACCAGAGCCCTGGCGTGTGCAGCATAGAGGCAAATCTGCTCCCTGACCTGCGCGTTGAGCAGGGCAGGCTGAGCCATGAGTACATCCCCACCCTGCTTGTCGTGCACCACGATTTGATCCTGCCCATATAACAACTCCTCTGCCAGCAGGCGATAACACTGAACTTCGCGTAGTCCAGCGCAAAAGCTGATCAGCGCAGCTGAGTAACGGGTGAAATGAATATGGTGTTCAAGTAGGCGGAGCGCATGTGCGTTTCGTCCTGGCAGAGAAGCTGTGACAGCCTCAGCCAGTGCGGAAAACAAATGCTTGACTCCATCGAGATGCAGGGAGGCGCGCGAGCCGAGAGGTGGCAGTTGTTCAGCCTCCATGTTTGGCATACCCCAGCCCATGCCTCCATAGAGCCTCGTGCAGCCAGTGTGAATCTCCCGGCCCGTCAGACGGGCGTAGTACATACGTGCCGAACCGATCAGGGAAAAGTCTGTGGTTAAGCAGGCGGACACAAGCCGGTCGTTGCCTAGGGCCAGTGAGATGGCGCCGGTGGACTTGCTAGCACGGGCCAGGGAGGCGTGGAGCTTGCAGGATTCGTGTGGAATCAGCGAGTTTCGTGGATCTACCCGCACCCAGTCCACCAAGTCCCCGAGTAGCACCGCTTGCGGATAGATTTGGCTGCGCCGCTGTATCTCCTCTGCCAGAAAGACGGGTAGAGGCAGAACCACGATATCGCCGCTGACTTTAAAAAGGTGTGCAGTCGCCATTGGCGGCTGGGCCCGGTGTGGAAACAGGGCACGCAGATTGAGTAGCAGGCACCCCGTCCGGACGCAGATGCCGAGGATGTTGAATGGTCGGTACCCCGTCACCAATGGCAGGCTTAGCACTAGCAACGGCGGCAAGTTCACAAGCAGCTCCAGTGACTGTATGACTGCGGCACCATCTTTTGCTTCGACCCGTGTGCGCAGCATCGTCGCAGCACGTCGGTAATGCGCGAGAGGGAGGTGACTGTCGTCAATAGCCGCTTGGCGGTGTTTGGGGTTCGGGTAATCAAGACGCCAGCGCAACCTGGCGAGCAAATCCAGTACATGGTGAGGATGAGCATGCGGCGGACGGCGCGGGCCGAACTCGTCCAGTTCCACGCGGCGGCGCACTTGCGCATCAGTTTTATGAAAACGCACCAACCAGCCGCGCCCAAAACCCAGTTCGGCTAAATCCTCCGGCGTGCGAACTTCGCCGGGCTGAGGGCGACCATACCTGACGGTGTCCCGACGTAGCGCAACGCAGTAGTCCTGTTTGAGCTCGGTCTGCTCCAGCAGGCACCGGGCAACTTCGGCGCCAAGCGCAACCCGAAGTGGCAGGTGCTCGTCCCTGAGAGTGAGCAACAAGGCAAGTGCCGGGAATTCAGCGAGCCGCCCGGTCAGCGGTGCGGATGGCACCATGCCCTGAATTTGATGCGTATGGGTTGACACGCTGTCGTGGATGCATTGCGCGGCTCCTGCCCATTCCAAAAAAAATGGACGTGAGTTGGCAATGGTCTCTGCATAGTCCACCAAGCACTTGGCCAAGGTAGCGGTTGCCGTCGCGCATGAAGGCTGATCGGGGGGCAGGGGCACCATGCCAAACAACTGATCGAGCATTGGTTGGCAGGTTTCGGGGATGGCGGAGCGTAGTCGCGCCACCGGTTCTAGGTCGGAAAAAATGAAAGTCGTCATGGGGCCTTCTCCTCAAAAAATTGCGGACGAAAACGACCCACCCCACGCCCGGGCAGTCAGGAATTGGTCAATGCAAAGCGCAGCGGGACCAGAACCGCGTCAGAGGGGAATTGCGCCGAGGGCGTGCAGCGCGTCGCCGCGAGGGGCGTTTAGAAACCTGGATCACAGGTTTACCCGCGATGGCGGTGAGGCCAGCGAGTCTTGAAAATGGCACGGGTGACGTGCCAAATTAATAAACCGCAGTGACGCGGTTGCCCTGGCGAGGGCTTTCTTGAACCGGCGTTGGAGCGCCGGTGAAATTAAACGGCTGAATCGTCCGTCAGCTCGGTGCGCTTCCTAGCCTAGGAAATAAGCAGCAAGAATGTCTCCTTGGCTACCTACGACTTGCATATTGACAAGTGACACGTGAAATATCTTACGACACTTTTCTGCTGATGTGCAATTGGTAACGCGTATCGCAGCACAGCGCGAAATTTGCTCGGGCGACTTCAGAGCGCGAAGATCGTTGACGCAGCCGAATTTTTGAATTCCGGACCGCTATTGCCCAGGGCGCACGCCAACTCCATTCAAACCCAATGGTCAGAAACTGTTCGCAGGGGGTGGGGGCTTTTTGGGGGCGCTGCTGTGACAGGCATGGGCTCGATCGGGTTCAAGTGATAGACGCTGTCACGGAATAAGTCATTGATTCGTATGATTTTTAACTGTTTAAAGCCCAATTAGCACATCCAAGACCAATGCAGGTATGCAATGGTTTATTTCGACTCATAACCCAGGTCGGAGGTTCAAATCCTTCTCGCGCAACCAACAAAATAGCGGTTCTCGCTAACAGTAAACGCCCACTTTTCAGTGGGCGTTTTTGTTTGTGCCCAAGTTGTGCCCACTCTGTGCCCGCGTTGTGCCCACGCGGATTCAGCCGATCACTATTGCGACCATTGGGTAGATTTGGCACGTTTTACTTTAGTGACTTACTCTTCAAGGTTGGTTGCTGTCAGCTAATTCTGTAAATCTGACGTCCGCTGCGCCTCAAAGTGAATCGCCTTGGGGCGATTCAAAAGAGTTTCCGGACTTTGTGTACGACCGAGCTAGCTGCTGCTCGATCAAGCTGTTTTGGCGGCGCAGTCACTCAGCGAAACAGACAGGTCAGCAGCAGATGGGCTTGCGATGGCCGATCAGCAAACGGCCGTAGGAGAATGAAGGCCTGCTACGTTGTCTACGTAGCCTGGCAGCGCTGGAACTTCTCGACGCGCTCCCGTAATATCTTCCCCATGAACATCCGTCACCTCTCCAAACTGCGTGAGGCACAAACCAGATGAAGACGCGTCCTCTCATCGCACTGGACGCAGACGGCGTCCTGCTGGACTACAGTCTGGCCTATGCGCACCTCTGGGAACGTGCTTTTGGGTATTTCCCGAAGGAGTTGGACAAGAATGCATATTGGCCCTTGGACCGCTGGGAAGTCGAGGCGCTGGATGGTGAGAGGCTCTCAATTTTCAAGGATTGCATGGATGAGCAGTTCTGGTCCACGATTCCTGCCGTTGAGCATGCAGTGCAAGCCTGCCACCGATTGCACGATGCTGGATTCAACCTCGTGTGTGTCACAGCGCTGCGCCCGCAGTTCCAGAACGCACGTTTACAGAATCTGCGGGATGCTGGATTCCCCATCGAACGGGTGATTGCAACAGGACGCTCCACAGGGGATCGCAGTCCCAAAGCTGCTGCTATAGAGCAGTTGGGTGCTGCGGCTTTCGTGGACGACTATTTGCCGTACTTCAAGGGCATCAAACCTAGCACTCACCTCGCTTTGATATGCCGTGGGTCAACTCGGCGTTGTTGCACAAATGCCGGTCGCAGCTGATGTAGGCTCGGGAGATGAGAGAGACGAGCTGGGGTCGGGTTAAGTACCGCACAACGAACTGGAAGGCTTACAACGCAGCGTTGAAGGCGCGAGGTGAGCTGACCATTTGGCTCGATAGGGATATGCAGTGGCTAGCTCAGCCCACGGGCAAGCGTGGTCGTTGCCAAAAATTCTCAGATGCGGCCATTCAGTTTTGCCTGGCCATCAAGTGCTTGTTTGGCCAGCCCTTGCGCCAGACACTGGGCCTGGTTGAGTCGCTATTGGGTATGGCAGGCCTGGATTGGCCAGTGCCCGACTACAGCACGGTGTGTCGCAGGCAAAAGAGCTTGGATGTGCAGGTGCGCTACCGTGCAAGTGACAAAGGCTTGCACATGCTGGCCGACTCCACGGGCATCAAGTTCTTGGGCGAAGGTGAGTGGAAAACCAAAAAGCACGGCGCACAGCGGCGCCGCCAGTGGCGCAAGGTGCATCTGGGTATTGATGCCCAGACACTGCAGATTCGGGCCATCGCAGTAACAACCAATGAAGTGGGCGACTCGCCCATGGCAGCAGACCTGCTAGGTCAAATTCCAAGCAATGAAGAGATAGCTAGCTTTACCGGTGATGGGGCGTACGACACGCAGGATGTACATAAGGCGTGCTACCTGCGGGGAGCCATTCCAATCATCCCGCCGCGCAAAGGAGCGAAGCTGCGCAAAGGGCTGGCATTTGCTCACCGCAATGAAGCGGTCAAGGCGTGTAGGCAGTTGGGGCGGGCTATCTGGAAACGCTGGAGCGGCTACCACCGAAGGTCACTGGTGGAGACCAAGATGAATTGCTTCAAGCGCCTGGGCGAGAAGGTCATGGCCAGGACGTTTGAGCGCCAGGTGACCGAGCTGCACATCCGAGCTTCAATCCTCAATCAATTTACCGCTCTGGGCACACCCCAGACGGTCGCTGCTGCGTAAATCTTTTTGGGATTGGGGATGCCTTGGCCTATAGCCGATTTATGCAACAAAGCCCTTTTCAGGCTGTGCGCCCCAACATTACAAAACCAGATCGAATCTGGAACGCCTTTACTACGACGCGTTCAAGGGACTGCCTTACCGGCAACGCCATTGCTAGGCACCACAGATGGCTCAACAGCCATCAGGTGATTCGACACCCCATCTTTTGTTTCGCATCGCCAGGTGGCCCAGAGCTTGGAGCCAGCGGCATTGGCCCCACCAATATCTAATTCGAGAGCAAGCCAGTTTCGGGCAGCCAAGACCCTCCGGTTCGACTGCGGAAAAATCAGCATCTCTGCACTGGTGTTTACATCCAAGTTTTGCGTGATCCTGCCCACGTTGTCCAAGACATGAAAGAACAGTCGCTCTGCCACAGATACCAGCGACGGATGAACCACAGCCGTTGATGTGAACTGCTGAATCTGGGCCCAGTTGTCTTGGGGGCTCACGTCTTTGCGGTAGGCGACTCCGTGGGCCGCCACATGCACGTCTCCTGAGACGATGGCCACTCTGAGTTGCTTGGCCTTTGCAGTCGCGAACAGCGTTTCGAGCAGGCGTAGACGTTCGCCCTCATGGTCGTCGTGCGTCCAGTGATCCTTCAGGTCATCTGCACTGCTATCCAGAACATGATCGGAGCCGAAGTTGTCCAGGAATGCTTCCGCAAGCGATAGCTTCGGGTGCACAACCGGGACGGACGACATAAACAGCAAGTGCTGGCAACCTTCGCCTGGGTGCTTGCGCCCGTTCTCTGGAATCTGCTTAAGCCAGGCCTTCATCGCAGTCCATGTGTCCGGTCCCAATACCTGCTCGTGCGAGCGTTCGGTTCGCAGGTCGGCTACCAGCAGCTGCACGGGCCCGATAGCGTGCGCGAAACTGAAACCGGGTTGGAGATCCAGTAGAGGCAACGCGAGGGCATCTCGTTTGAGTGCTTCCGTCCACGCAATTTTCTTGAAGAGCGGGTCATTCGCCCTGACTTGAACGTCATCCCTTGGCACAAGATCAGGGAGGCTGTCAGCCGCATGCTGCATCTGGAATACCCAGAATGCTCGTCGTGCATGATGGAAGAGTCGTTGAAACAGTGGACTGTGCTGCATCTCGCAGCTGTAGGAACCCCAGCCATCGAAGATGTCGTGGTCATCCCACATCATCACTGTGGGAGTCCGCGCCATAGCCTGCGCTGCATCAAGCGGCTTCGTCTCACCACCCCAAGTGCCTCGCTCTTTGGGTAGCCATCTGTCGGCGTACAGGTTGAGGTAGTAGTCCTCAATCCTCGCCTCCAGCTCGGGGTCAACGGGGAAAACCAACTGCTGCTCCCTGGAGAGGCCAATCCACCCTTTGAGCTCTTTGACGTCTTCCCAGATTGAGTCAAAGTAGATCTGATCTCCTCCCATCAACAGCAAGTGGAAGCGCTGTAGATTCTTGTCGTGGGTCCTCGACTCATGCCAAAGCTGCTCTTTGTCGAGCATGTAGCCCGCAGGGCGCACCTGCTTGTCGTGGTTGCACAGCAGATCCGCCCAGACGGCGTTTTCACCCTTGATCAGCTTGCGGATGCTGCTGGGGTCCGAAAAGCCATTGCACGACACATAGGCCATGCGAGGTGCATAGTTTTGTCCTGGCACAGTGAAGTGCCATACCTCGTCTACGCCTCCAATCGTGTACTCAACCTTGCGCTCTTGATTCCCTTGATCCGTTGTCAGGTCGTAGCGCAGGTATTGGCGTCCTCCATGTTTGAGCAACACCTTGCTCTTTGGCGCAGCCTTCCCATCGACGATGACTTTGGGTGCTTTGTCGCCCTCATCAATTCCGATGAGCGCACTGACTTTCCACTTTCCTTGCGAGACTCCCCGAAACGAAAGTACGGGCCCAAGCAGAATTTTTGTTGCCATTGAAGTGGTCCCTCCGTGGTTTTCGTTGAACTTCTTTCAAGCCTTCTGACGCTGCTCTTGAGCAATGGCTTTGACGATCCGCGCTCGTGCCTGCGCACGCTCGGCCAGATACTTGCCTTCGCCTGACTGTTCCAGCCAATCCAGGAATCGCTGTACGGCGTGACGCGTCTGACTTGGATCCCGGCAGTTCGCCAAAAAGACGAACTGCATTTTCTGAATCTCGTCAGCCACATAGATACCAAAGGGGCTGCTCACCACGGTGGCATCTGGAAACCCCAACAAGTTGGTTGCCTGGGTCTCGGTCACAGACCGGTGACATGCGATGAGATGCACGGGACCTCCTACCTTCTGCAGCGCGTGGGCAGAAAGATGATCCTGAAGATGGGGCCTCCCGATGGGTTCTCTTGCTGCAGCGATAGTGAACGCGGCAGGGACCGCATCGACTTTGATCAAAGTTGGTTTGTGGTCAATGGGCAGAACCGTGCCGACTGCGGTCGTTTGCGAGCCAGTCCGCTGCCCTAAGGCTTCACCGATAACCTGACGCATGACCTCGCGCCGTCCGGCGAAGTCCAGCCTGTTCCATTCCAAGGCCGCGCCCAAATCAGAACGAAGCGTTCCAGTACCTTTGCCACCTTCGCGGGCCTGTGCGAGTACAGCGTCCACCAGTGCTTTGTGAACCGCTTTGACTAGGGTCTGTTGAGAATTACCGAGAGTTGATAACCCCAGCTGCGAGATAGATCATCGCTGCGAAGCTGCTATCCGTCTTGTCGCTGCGCATTGCGATACGTTTGAACTCCTTGAGCTTGCAAAAGAAGTTCTCGATCAAGTGGCGCCATTTGTAGACCTCCAGGTCAATCTCCAGTGGCGCTCTCCTGCGGGGCATCTGTGAGATCACCACCTGCGCCCCGCGCTTACCCAACTCCTGGATCAGCCAATTCACATCGAAGGCCTTGTCGGCAAGCAAGGCATCAAAGCGCACATCGGCAATCAGCTCTCTGACCCCTTTGGTGTCGTGGCGCTGCCCTGGCATCAAGACGAACTTCACCAGATTGCCCAATGCATCCGTCAGCGCCAGTATCTTCGTGGTCATGCCGCCCCTCGAGTGGCCTATGGCCTGGCCCGAAGTCCCCCTTTTGCCCCCTGGCCGTGCCGATGCACTTTCACAATCGTGGCATCCACCATCGCATATTCCATGTCCGGCTGCTCGCTCACTGCATCGAACAGACGTTGGAACACATCGGCCTTAACCCAGTCTCTAAAGCGTTTGAACACCGTGTTCCACTTGCCGAACTCTGGCGGCAGGTCTCGCCAGGGGCTGCCTGTGCGGGCAATCCACAGCACTGCCTCAACGAAGCGGCGGTTGTCTGTGCCGCTGCGCCCCGGATCACTTGGCTTGCCAAGGCAGTGCGGCTCCATCTTGGCCCATTGTGCGTCTGTCAGTACCCATCGAATGCTCATGCGCCTATTGCATCACATCCATTCACGCATCTCAGAATGATTCTCAACAGACCCTAGTGCCGGGACTTCCCGAGGAACTACCCCGCCCCGAAACGGTGACTCGCTGTCTTTGAACAACTTGAAGCGATCATTCCGATCAGTCTGAGCCACATCGCTCGTCGCTGCGCATGTGGGCAGTTCAATTAGCCGAACCTTGCTTCTTGAGGTATTCAGGCCCTCGATGTACTCCGCGTGGCAAATGCCGATGTCACCAGCCTCTTTTGCCCACCCGGCGTGACCGTTGAAAAGAACGATCAGCACGTCGCAATCGCGAACCTGTTTCAGGCAGGCATCCCAGCTGTTCTCCATGTGGTCAAGAGCTTCCGCGTCTTCATTGATCCAGACTTCGAAAGCCTTTGCGCCAAAGAGCTTTTCCGCCTCAATGCTCTTCTTGAGTTCACGCCGTACGTCAGTGAGTGGCGTTCCTCCGGGTCCAGGAAAAAGATCCACGCATCGGCTGGAGATCATTACGCGAAGTTTTCGACTTGTCGCCATGGAGTAGTACGGATTTCCCTTGAAGAGATGCGCAGCTAGCGATGAGCCAATGCGTTGAAGGATACTGCCATCTCAACGCGAGTTCATCAAGAAGAACATGGCACGGACACGATCATCCGAGCCTTGACCCCCTACGCACATCAGATGGGCAGCGTCAAAGACTGTCGATAACCCCCGCCGTTCGCGCCTTCGAAGTCGTATTCGTACAGCGTGGTCTTGCCGAGACCAGGCTGCCGCTGTCCCAGGAAAAACGTGAAAGCATTGGGCGCCGCGATGAAGAGATGCAACGGAGTGCTGCTTATGTGCCGCTGCTGGTTGATCTGCAGTGCCAGCTCCTCCGCTAGATCGAACGCATGCTGGCCGCAAATGACGGATTTCGCACCGGCGCCGCATGTAGGGCGCGCGATCAGCAACGAACCCACTTGGGGCAGCGACGCTGCGACGTGTGCCTTCACGGCCAGGACCACGTCGTGAGTGAGGCACACGGCGACAGCCATGTCTCCGTTGGATTCGATCAAGGGCTCCACATCAAACTGCCATCCTGGCCAAGACGGATCGCGCGGCATGTCGTTCGAGTGCCAGACATTTCGATGAATGGTTCTTTGCTCGATCTCGACGTTGCGACCGGACTTGATGTTCAGCACCGATCCTGCAGCGAAGGCCAGCGTGATATGCGCGTCAAGAATCAGTCGGAGATGTTGGTTGCCAGTGGCCGCAGTCTGCAGAAACCCTTTGAGCTTGGGATAGAGCGTTTTTGTCCAGTCGGCTTGGTCACGGATGGCTCGCTCATCAAAGTGCGGGATGAGATCAAGCACTACCGTGCAACGATCCTCCAGCCGATCGAAGGGGTGCTCGAACGATTTCACGCCGAACACCACATGGGCTCGACCGTCACCATCCAACAACCCCTCACGCTTGCAGGCTTCGCGAAACGTTTGCCGGTTGAAGTCCAGTCTGCCTTGCGCAAGCCACTGAAATGCGATGTCGTCGTACACAAAGCTGCTCTCGCTTATGGGGATGCGGCGCAAACCACGGTTCTCAAACAGCAGGTCCAGGTTGTCCCGATGATCCTCAAGTGACGTGGAATCCGTGTCCAGCGACAGCGTCCGCGCCAACAGCATGAGTTCCTGATCGTCAATGCCCAGGTGTTCACGCCAGAGCTTTCTGACCTTGCCGGCCGTAGAGCGGTCCGTTGATCCGTCGAACAAGTCCTTCAAGCGCAGCGTCTTCGACTTCTGATTGATGTAGCCGCGCAGCGGGTCAGACTGAGCGATGCGCCAGTTGGTGAGCAGCTTGAACCGAGCACCGATTCCGTCGGGTGCATGCGCCACCTGCGCGGCACGGGCACGCTGCAGCAGCGAGAACTTGTTGGCGTTGATCCATTCCGGCTCTACCAAGTCAGCATGGCCGAAGTCGTTGACTGAGACGTGCCACTTGCACTGGATGTGTTCCCGCAAGATCGGCTGCCCCTCATGGTCGCTTGGCGCGCGGTCGGCGGAGTAGGCCACCCACACATCGTCAAAACCCTTGGGGCCCGACTCGAATCCCACCTGCTCAACCGGGCTCTTCGGGTCCAGCAGGCAAGCGGCCTTGCGCCAGAAGATTCTGGCCTGAAAGGCATCTCCGTCTCTGCGGACAGCAACAGCTTGGGTCATGTTGATCCTTTGTCAGTTCGGATGGGGCCGTGTCCCAGATTCACGAATCGCGAAACGGCGGCGTCGGCAAGATCGACCGGGCCAGTTCAATGGCGCGCGATGGCTTGATGGGTCCGTCCGGGTAGGCGTCCAGCACGATGGCCGGCAGCAACCGTTGCGTGATGTCTGAATACGTGAATCCGTAGGCGCGCCTGGGCTGCTCGCCCGTTGCCACGACCAGCGCCTGCAGATCAGTCTCGCAGAATCCGGCACTTCTCAAGCGGCGCGAAAGCACTTCAAGCCGTTGCTCGGCGCTGGGTCGCTCAAACACCAGGATGTCCGCTGCACGGCGACGCACGGCCGGGTCCAGCGCATTCAATCGATTGGTGCACATCAGTACCACGGCAGGAAGCCCACCGTTCGCAAAGCGATCGATGCCGCGGATGAATGCATTCACGCCGGCCCGGTCCTCATGGTGCATCTGGTCGGATTCACGTGACTGTGCCAAGGCGTCGGCTTCATCGACCAGCAGGATGACGCCTCCGCGTGCGGCGCCCTTGGCCGACTTGAACTTGCTCGCCTCGTGGAACGCGTGCTCGAACGCGGAAGAAACCAGTTGGGTCATCTCGCCGACGCGGCCTTGACCGCGCGACGAAAGGCTCAACGGCAACAGCGTGATGTCGATGTCCTCCTGCCGCGCGACCTTGTCACCGATGGTCTCTGCCAACTCCGTCTTGCCTGAGCCCACATCGCCCGAGAGAACGACCAGCGGCGGGCGGCGAATGACAGCATCGAGCAGAGCGCTGGCATCGGCATGGTGCTTGTCCTGCCATTTCCGCAGCCCTGTCGGGTTGATCAGTACGCCCAGTACGTTCGCCAGGCGCTTGATCTTGTCATCCATGCCCACCAGGCGCGCGAGGCGGCCTTGGGCGTCGGGATCGGGCAATGTTGTCGGACGCTCAAACAAGCCTTGGAGGTTGGATTGCTGGCTCATCAATAGCTCCTCACGCTGGCGCGGCCGAGCGACCGGCCGCCAGATGCATAGGTCTTGTCGTCGGCAAAGTAGCCGTTGCTGACCGCAGACTGCGACCCGCTCACGCGCTGCAACGGCAGCTGGCCCTTGACCGCCGCACGTTGATCCGCGGTCAAGGCGTCCCATGCCGCGCTGTACGTCAAATAGCTGTGAAACTTCGCGCCACTGATGTCTTTGCCAGGCGGTACACGTCCGGGATCGTCGTCACCGCCGCTGTTTGCCAGTTCACTTGCCGTGTACCGCAAAGTCGGTTCGATCCAGAGGTCGTTGCGCTGAAAGCCGTAGGTAACGGTGCCCAGGTAACCCTGGCGCAGCAGTTCGGTGACCTCGCATTCAAACTCATTGATGCGTTCGTCGGTGATATGCCCATACAAACGCTGCAAACGCTTGAGGTCCGCCGCCACCTTGGCGGCGAGGTGGCGCGCATGGGTCAGTGTGAAGGTCTTGGTTTCAGTCGCGGTGAAGCTGTAGCTCATGATGTTCAACCTTGGAAAGAAGGGCCGAAAACTTTCTGCCAGTAGTAAACCGTCAGCTCCTTGTTCGGTGCTGCCAGAGCAGAGTCGATGGCATCGCCAGCATCCAGAGCGGCCTCCACGATCTCATCGGCGTTCTCGGCGGTGTACAGCCGCGCCACGTTGTTGCTCGCATTGATCGGGTCGATGATCTGGATTGGGTCGTTGAGCTTGGCGACGCTCGACGCCTTGTAGTGATCCTCAAAGACAATGCGTTCGCGGAGGCCGGACTTCGCCACGTAGGTGAAGAACGACTGCAGCGCTTCGGGGTAGTCCGAGAAATCCACGCCGTCGTCGCACAGCTTGGCCAGGATCATCTCGATCATGAAGGACTTGAATCGGAAGCCGTCACGCTCCTGCTTCATGCGTCGAGCCCAAAATTTCACCAGGCGCACGACCTGCGCGAAGTGATTTGGCTGGGCCTCCTTGCGCTTCTTGGCGAAGTCAAGATGCAGCGGAATACTGGTTTCCAGGAAGGAGCCGTCATCCTGGCTGATCAGATCGCCACGCCAGTCTGGCAGGCCAGCGTACAGGACTGGCACGACGTCCACATCCAGCCCGGTCCCGCGAAATGACACCGTGACGGAGTAGGTCTGCGGCTTGACTTGGTCCGGGCTGAAGTTGGGGAACGCCTTGCGCAGCCGCTCTGCCAGGTAATCCAGAAGTGCCCGCGTGTCGTATGGTGCATCCGAGCCGCTGACATAGACAGCCATGTCGATATCGTTGAGCGAGCGCAGCGCCGTGCCCTTCGCCAAGCTGCCGGATAACTGGATTCGCTTCAGCGAGAAATCGGGGTGCTCGGACAGGTATCCCTCCAACTTCTCGCGTAACCGCCGTGCCTGCGCACGGTATTCGTCGGCCTTGTCTTTGGGCAGATTGACCTTATCTTCAGCGAACCGTACGAGGTCGCGATGGTCGATATGGGTACGGGACATCTGAATGGCTCCTTCTGGCGCAGCGGCTCGGGTCAGCGAGTCATGATAAAAAGTTCGGAATCGTGAACACGACCAGATGGTACGCCTGTTTACTCGGATGTCAAATAAAAAGTTCGGTATCGTGATACCCTCGTTCCATCACACTTGGACAGGAGACGGACCATGGCAACACGTCTCGGCGAGAAGCTGCGCGAACTGCGCAAGCAGCGTGGACTGACGCTTGATAAGCTGGCTGACCTGGCTGGGCTCAGCAAAAGCTACCTTTGGGAACTCGAGAACCGGGAATCGCAGCGGCCGTCGGCTGAGAAGCTCACGGCTCTGGCGGACGCGCTCGGCGTCGCGGCTGCCTATTTCCTTGAAGAGGACGTTCGCGCACCGGAAGAGCGCCATCTGGACGAGGCTTTTTTTCGCGGCTACCAAAAGCTTGAGCCGGACGCCAAAGAGCAACTTCGCAAGATACTGGACACTTTCAAGAAGAGCCCGTGATGACGGAGGTCTGGACGCCGCAGCGAGCAGCCAATCGGCTGGCGAAATTGGCCGAGGTGTTCAGCGCTGCGCATGGCGTGGATCGTTTCCCAGTAGATGTGCCATCCCTAGCGATGGAGACAGCGCGCATCTTTGGCTGGAGCGATCCGATCACCCAGGTGCTAGCGGCCAACATCAAGGGATTTGACGGCGCTTTGTTCCCTGGTGACGGACGCAAGGAGTGGCTGCTGCTGTACAACGAAGGAGTCTCTTCTCCAGGGCGAGTGCGTTTTACGCAGGCGCACGAGCTCGGGCATTACATCCTGCACCGGCAGGCCCGGGAGTCGTTCCAGTGCAGCGACGCCGACATGGTGAACTGGTCGCAGGATGACAAGGACATTGAGGGGCAAGCAGATCTGTTCGCTTCGTACTTGTTGATGCCACTTGACGACTACCGCAAGCAGGTCACTACCGCTGTCGATCTGGACTTGCTGGGCCACTGCGCCGATCGTTACGGAGTGTCTTTGACGGCGGCGATTCTGAAATGGCTGCAGTACACGGACGAGAAGGCAGTCCTGGTGATGTCCAGGGACGGTTTCATGAACTGGGCGTGGTCGAGCGAACCTGCGAGCAAAGCCGGCGCGTTCTTCCGCACGCGCAGCAACGTCATCCCTGTACCGGATGGCTCACTCGCCGCGAACGTTAAGATTAAGGACGACCGGGCGGGAACCCAGATTCCAGCTTCGATATGGTTTCCGCATGCCAGCGCAGATGCGTCGCTTCGCGAGATGAAGATCCATGCCGAGCAATATGGCGCTGTCTTGACCCTGCTGCATCTGCCGCGCTCCGTAAATGTCTGGGCGCCCTGGGCAGGCGGGGACTAGCAGCAAGCGGTTCTCCTCTGCCCAAGGTGGCAACACATGCCAGCATCTACAAGGATCATGCGCTTGGGGTCGTGCTATCTTCCATCAATCCATCGGACTGCGGTGCACGGCTCACTGACTAGAGACCGCTTCCCCTTAGCAGGCCGTTGAAAAATCCCCCGCCGACGCTGGCGTCGGCCAGTACGATCTGAAGCCATCGGCGAACAACCCAGACGAGGACGATGAGAGGCAACCAAGACTTCCAGGGGGCGATGTTCAGCTACATCAGCCTTGAAGAGCGCGTGCCGCAGACACACCCGCTGCGCAAACTGCGCGCCGCAGTCGATGCGCTGCTGGCGACGATGAACCGCGAGTTCGACGCGGTGTACGCCCGCCGGGGCCGCCCCTCGGTGCCGCCGGAGATGCTGCTCAAGGCCCTGCTGCTGCAGATCCTGTTCTCCATCCGCAGCGAGCGCCAGTTGGTCGAAGCGGTCAACTACAACCTGCTGTACCGCTGGTTCGTGGGCCTGAACATCGAGGACAAGGTCTGGGACCACTCCACCTTCAGCGCCAACCGCGAGCGGCTCTTCAACGAAGACTTGGCCCGCGCCTTTTTCGAGCGGGTCAAGCACACCGCCGATTGGGCGAAGTTGACCAGCGACGAACACTTCAGCGTGGACGGCACGCTGATCGAGGCCTGGGCCTCGCACAAAAGTTTCAAGCGCCGGGACGACGACCAAACCCCGACTGAGGGGCGCAATCCCGAGGTGGACTTCAAAGGACAGCAGCGCTGCAACGACACCCACGCCAGTACCACGGACGCCGATGCCCGCCTGTTCAAGAAGAGCCAGGGCGACAAGTCCCGCCTGTGCCACATGGGCCACATCCTGATGGAAAACCGCAACGGGTTGATCGTGGACGTGGAGATCACCCATGCCAGCGGCACCGCCGAGCGCGAGGCGGCGCTGGCCATGTTGAAGCGTCGGGACAACAAGAACAAGCGGGCTACGGTCGGGGCCGACAAGGGCTACGACAGCAAGGCCTTCATCAAGGGCTGCCGAAAGCTCAAGGTCACGCCGCACGTGGCGGCCAAGGACAAGCACTCGGCGGTGGATGCCCGGATCACCCGACACGAGGGCTACAAGACCAGTCAGAAGGTGCGCAAGCGCATTGAGGAGGCCTTTGGCTGGATCAAGACCGTGGGTGGTCTGGCCAAGACCAAGCTCATCGGTCAGGCCAAGCTCACGGGTCAGGCGCTGCTGTGCTTTGCCACCTACAACCTGGTGCGCATGGGCAGCATCGGCGGCTGGTGGGACGCGCATCATGCGTGAGCCCGGGGATACGTGCGCCCGAAATGGGCGAGATGGCCTGCAAACAGGCCAGATTGGCCGGTGCAATCGCTGCGCAGACGCGTCTGGGCCACTCGTTTCTTCGAAAACAGTGTCCCTGATGCGTTCGATGCCCACTTTTTCAACGGCCTGCTAGGCGATCCCCTTCGGTCTTGAACGATTGCGAGAAGTGTTGCTTGACGCTGCGCACCTCGATACCGAATGCACCGGCAACGGCCAGGCGTTCAGCGTCGATGGCCTCAATGGCGCAGGACACGCGAGGCGTCATGTAGTGATACTGGGGCCAGTTTTCTGCTCGCTCAATCCTCGTCCAATTGAACAATGCGAGCGGCACGTGTGTGATAGCGCTGGTATTCGCAAGGCTGGAGACAAGCGGGTCTTCTTCCACGTTGAACCCGTCGCCAAACAGCGCTTCACAAGCAGCGAGCGCCTGAGGGGCGGCCGTCTGTGGCAGACAGGAGATCGCAACCTGGCTGCGCCGAGTCATGATGTTCACCTGAGCCGGCCCCTTGCGCCGCGCCGTGAGGGCGGTCGTGCCGAAGCTCGCAACACAAAGGGCAATTCCACGCGCGACCGCGCGCTCATACAGGTACAGCGATGACAACGATCCCATGGAACTGACAATCACCAGCTGCCCGGACCGTAGATTCGGCAAAAGTGCGTCCATCACTGCCTTATGGGCATTGAGTGGGACAGCAATCAGGATAACGTCGGACTGTGCCGCCAGCGTCTGCGCGCTATCGGTGGCCCCCACGGCAAGCGTCGCTTCCAATGCACCCATTGCGCTCAACGGCTCGTCTCGCAGCGCATTTGCGCTGCCGCTAGGTGCCCACACCGAAACCCCATGACCGCGCTGGGCGGCCCAGGCCGCGCTCGCCAAGCCGATGCTCCCGGCACCCACAATTCCGACTTTGATCCGGTTCACTTTTCTTCCATCTTCGTTTCGCATACGCTCAGCCCTTTCGGCTTATAGGGATTCACCTACCGAGCGCCACAAGAAAATCCCGAGCCAGCGCCGTGTGCCGTGTCCCGGATGAAAACAACGGCAGCGGGAGACCATGGGTCCCCCGACTTGCCTGTATCAGTCTGCGGTGATGTTGTTTTGACGGACAACGGCGCCCCAGCGCGCGTTTTCCGACTGGACCAGACGGTCGAAGTTTTCCATAGTCGTCGGGTCGACATCGCACCCGATATCGGCAAGCTGCTTGATGACCTTCGGGTCCTTCACCGCAGCGGTGAACTCCTCATGGATCTTCTTGGCAATGGCAGGCGGCAGCTTCGCGGGTGCCATCACGCCAATCCAGGTCGTGAGCTCGGCGGCAGGGATTCCGGCTTCGGCCATCGTCGGCACATTGGGCAACAGGGGCGAGCGCTTGGGGCCGGTGATGGCGAGCGCACGGACCTTGCCGGACTGCACATGGGTGGCCATCGTGGCGAAGTTGCCGATCATCATCTGGATCTGGCCGCCAATCAGGTCCATCTCTGAAGCCGGAACGCTTTTGTAGGGCACATGGGTGATCTTGATGCCTGCGCTCGAGCGGAAAAGCTCCGTCGCCACATGCAGTGCAGATCCGTTACCAGAGGAGCCATAGTTCAACTCGGTGGGCCGGGCCTTGGCGTGGGCGACCAACTCGGACACCGAGTTCACCGGCAGGCTCTGCGTCACGCCCAGGAGGTAGGGGCTGGTGCACAACTTGGCGATGTTGGTGAAATCTTCTGCGGGTTTGTAGGGAAGGCGGGGAAGCACATGGTTGGACATCACGTAGGTCGACATGGTCGCTTGACCCAAGGTGTACCCGTCCGGTTTGGCTTTCGCCGTTGCGTCATTGGCGATCGTGCCGGTGGCCCCCGGACGGTTATCGATGACGATCGGCTGTCCCCAGCGCGCGCTCACCGCATTGGCAATGATGCGGGCGGTGGCATCGGCCGCGCCGCCCGCGGCCCCCGGGATGATCCAGCGGACGGGCTTTTCAGGGTACTCCGCGTGTGCCGCCTGGAGCGCCCCAGCAAAGCACAGTGCCAGCAAGATGTTCTTACGTCCAATGGTCGAGATATTCAGTCGCATAAATTTTTCCTTTACGAATGGTGAGGGACAAGCCCCTCTTGTCTTGTTACAGCCCTGGCGCCTTGGGCCTGTGCAGCAGGCCCTCACTGAGATGACTACATGGTTTGCCGTGTTCATGCTTCCTGCTCGTCGATGTTCAACGTTGCCAGTTCCGCAAGCGTCACCGGCTTGAGCGGCGGCCGGATGCGATAAAAACCCACATCGGCGACCGTTCGGCCTTGCTCCTGGGCAAGGATGTGCGCGATGGTGTAGCCGCATTGACGGCCTTGGCAGGGCCCCATGCCCGCACGTGTATATGCCTTAAGCTGGTTCGGACCGGGCTGACCGATGGCAGCGGCTTTGCGAATGTCGCCGGCAGTCAGCTCCTCGCACCGGCAGACGACGGTGTCGTCGGTTGGCGTCGCGATGTTTGCGCGCGGCGGGTACAGGGCGTCCAGCATGGGGCGCAGCCGCAACAACTTCTTCAGTTTTTCGCGAAGGGGCGCCGCTTGCACCGACGCTGCCTCGCTCGACAGGCGGCCAGCTCGCTTAGCCACTCCAAGTGCCACTAGCTCCCCGCGTACACAGGCGGCATAGGCGCCGCCAATCCCAGCGCCGTCGCCTGCCACGTAAATGCCTGGCTTGTCGGTTTGCCCCCATTCGTCGAGAACCGGCGCCAGACACGCCTGCTGCGAGCTCCATTCGTGGTCACACCCGAGCGCCTGCGTCATGTGAATCGAAGGCACGACGCCTTCATGGGACAGAAGCAAGCTGGCCGGCACGCGCATGGTCTTGCCATTGGCCTGGATGTATTCAATCTCCTGCAAACGATCCTGGCCCAGGGCGCGAACAGCCGTGACACCGCGCACGCGTTTGACTCCGGCGGCTTGAAGTTCCCTCATCCAGGCCAACCCCTTGAGGAGGTCCTTGGAGCTGGCCATGGCCGCACCGATCCAAGGCAACGCACGGCGCCAGCCGCCAGCGGGCGACGTATCCAACCACCCGGCGATCTTGCCTCCAGCTCGGATCAATTGAGCCATGTAAAGCAGGGGTAGCGGCCCGCTGCCAACGACCCATACGGGCTCCGAGGGGATTTGTCGCGATGTCTTGAGCAGAATCTGGGCCGATCCGACGGTCATGACACCAGGCAAAGTCCAGCCCGGGAATGGCGCGGGTCGCTCCTGCGCGCCCATGGCCAAGATCACATGGCCAGTTTCCACCAATTCCGCCTGACCCCTGCGGGTCATGTAGACCTTCCATTCGGACTCGACCTGCCAAACCCTGGTCTCAGGCTCATAGCTCGCACCACAGGATCGAAAACGCGAGGCGAGCTCGGCTCCGGCAAGGTACTCCTCGCCCAACAGGGCGCCAGTAGTCGTTGGTGCCACCGCCTCTACAGCACGCCAGATCTGTCCGCCAGGCGCTGGCTGCTCGTCGACGACCAGAACGGAAAGGCCATGAGCCCGCAGCCCAATCGCTGCGCTCATTCCGGCCGGGCCCGCGCCCACCACCACCGCATCAAAGGATCTCATGACGCCACCTTCGGCCGGCCGAGTTGACGCTCAACGCACATGCCTTCGGCGACCGGGACCAGGCAGGTCTGAGTTGACGACGCACCGTCGACGATTGCCAGGCAGTCGAAGCACACGCCCATCATGCAAAACGGTGCACGCGAACTGCCGTGAACGGGCGTGTGGCGGCAGCTGGGGTTCGCCTGACGCATCATCACGGATGCCACCGTTTCACCGCGCTCGGCAGTGACTGACTTCCCATCAATGGTGAGCGTCAGCGGTGGTGTGCTGGGGGGACTGATTTTTCGAAACATTGAATCGCTCGAGAGGAAAGGCATTGAGAGTCTGGAGATGACGGCCGCTGGCCAATGCCTGCGCGTAGGGGCCAGCGTGGAATGAAGCGAGCGTCACCCCAGAGTGGCAAGTTGCGATCTCCGCGCCTGGGTACATCGGGGAGCTGGCATAGACGGGGTACCCATCCGGCGTCATCACTCGCAGGCACGACCATTGACGCACCAGGCGCGCTTTGCCCAATTCAGGGAGGATGCGAAGTGCTTTTCGGGTCATCCTCACAGCTGCGGCGGAAGTGGTACTCAGGTCATACCCCACGTCCTCCTGAGTCACGCCGATCATCACTGTGCCCTCGCCGGTTTGACGCAGCCCGCTTGCGGGTACAGGCAGGACAGGCGCCAGGCGCTCGGTCACGAGGATCTGTCCTCGCTCGGGATGCAAGGGGACGTCCAGTCCGATCATTCTCCCGAGCGCCACCGACCCAAGGCCGGCAGCGATCACTACACGTTCGGCTCGGGCCGTTTGCTCACTGGTCTTAACCTCAAAGCCGCCGCCTGCCAAGGGCTTGATCGAGGTCACAGGGTGCCCGTTGCGCACCATGCCGCCCCGGCGCTGGAAGGCGGCTTGGAGTGCAGCCAGGAGTCGAAGCGGGTTCGCCTGACCGTCCTGCTCCCCCAGGCTCGCGCCCACGACGTCAGGGCCGAGTCGTATGGTGGGGTAACGACGCGCCAGTTCGCTGCGATCAAGAATCCGCACGGAGGGGGCCAGTTCTGGCGTCTCAGCTGCCCAAGCATCCAGCATCTTGGCGCGAGCAGACAACTCGTCGTCGCTCAGGCAGAACTTCAGACCGGCGCCGGTTTGGTAGTCCAGTGAAATTCCCGTCTCTGCCTCCAGTCCCGCAGCAAACTCCGGCCATGCATCAGCCGCCGCCGCCGACAGCCGGTGGTACTCGGGGTAGCGGTAACCCTTTCCTTGGACCCATACCAAGCCGAAGTTGGCCTTTGCCGCCCGGTAGTCCGTGTCGGCACCATCGAGCATCAAGACCCGCTTGTCGTACCCGGCCAGGCCGTATGCAATGGCGGCGCCCACGATTCCGGCGCCCGCAACGATCACGTCGTATTCACGCTGCATGTTCAAAGACCTTTCTTCTTCGGGTCGATGCGCAGGCTGCGCGCGGTCCCCGCATTGCCAGAACCACCAGGGTTCAGCAGCGCCGTCAAGTGGATCGCCTGGGGTGAATGGAAATGAGGGTTCATTGACCGAGAGGTGAGTTGCGATGGCTGCGAACCGTCTGTTGTTTGCTTCAAGACAGCCTTCATCGTAAGCAAGATCACCTCAGGTCGCCAGGGTAAAAACCATAGTCAATGTTTTTATGCAATACCTCTTTTTTCGATGCTAAATCATTGTTTTTATTGAACTTTTTTTCTTTAAAATGTCATTAAAATAGCATCTTGCAATAAAACCATGTCTAAATACTATGAGCATGAAAATCACGCTGCGCCACTTGGAGGCTTTTCGGGCGGTCATGGTGCGCAGGACCGTCACCGGTGCCGCCGAGATGCTTGGGGTGACTCAACCCGTCGTCACCCGCCTGATTGCCGACCTGGAGCAGCGCATCGCGATTGCGCTGTTTACCCGAGACAAGGGACGCCTCGCTCCAACGCCAGAGGCCACACTGCTTTTTGCCGACGTCAATCAGTCGTTGATGGGGATCGAGCGGATCGCGAATGCGGCAAGCGGCATCAAGGCACTGAAGCTGGGCCACCTGGAGATCGCCGCGGCCCCCAACATGGCCTTGTCCTTCCTGCCACGCGCCATCGCCAGCTTCAGCCTGGAGCGTCCAGAGACCTTGATCACAATGCACATGCATAGCTCTTCAACCGTTCTGGATATGGTCCAGAGCGGACGCTGCAATCTGGGATTCGCCATGGTGCCCGTTCATGCGACGAGGCATGGCAATAGTGAGACCCTTGTTTCGGCCAAGATGGTTGGAGTGATTCCTGTCGGGCATCGACTGGCGACCCGCAAGGTCCTGAACCCGGAAGATTTCGAGGGAGAAAGCTTCATCTCCATGGCGCCGCTGATGGAGACACGCATGAAGATCGACTCCTTGATGCTTTCCTACGGCGTGAACAGAAGGATCAATGTCGAAACGCAAATCTCGTCAGTCGTGATCCGATTAGTCGAAGCGGGCGCAGGAATTTCCATCATCGATCCGCTGACGGCCACTGGCTACACCGGTGACCAGGTCAGGTTCATCCCCTTCAAGCCAGACATCTTGACCGATTACTCGATGGTCATCTCACCGAGAAACTCCTCGACCCTGGTTCTCAAGCCTTTCATCGACCACGCGCGGCGTGAGATCCGCAAGATGGTGCCCACGCATCTGATCGTCCGAGGTTGACGAGCCGCACTTCGTGCAATTGCGTGATTTCCAGCTTGCTGAGAGCGGCTTGGCCGTCCGGTCTTCAGGTGCTTTCTCTGGTTGACTACAGCGCGTACCGCTGCACAACGTTCATTGCGAAGACATACCGATTTACAGGCGGGAGGGGCCGTTTCCAATCAGGAAGCTCAAGTGCGTTGTCGCAAGGGTAATCTGCGATCACGTTTGAAGTCAGGTACTCAGATCCAGAAGCTGTCGTAGCGCTGTTGATCGGCGCTCTACTTTGTTTTTCATCTTCTGTTGCGCATGGTTCGTGCTGACTGAGGTCTTCAAGGCGTGGCTTGACGATTTAAGCCACTCGCGGTCGTTGCGGTAAAGCCAGGTGTAGGTGGCAGGTGCTATGGATCGTGCCGCTTTGGCGGTCAGACCGGGGTCACTTGCGAGTAGCTCATGCCATTCCTTGCGCGCCGCTGTTCTCCGACGCTCGAAGCGAGAACGGTTCCGTGCTTCCCGAAGACCCGGGGTTGTCCTGAGGATGCGAGTCAGTGTTTCCATCGAAAGTCGAAACTCGCTCGCTAGATTCGTCTTGTCCTCACCGGCTAGAAGTCGGATGCCCGCTCGGCGCCGAATGAAAATCCGATGCCGACAATCATTCCTGAGGCGAGACATCGGATCCGAGCTACCCACAGGGGGGGGAAGATGGCTATGTTCGTCGTACACTGATTACAGCAGGCTGATGCGAACTGACGACCGCAATGCCGCCAACCTCACCCATGCGGACTGCGGCCCTTGGGCGAATAGGCTTTTGCGCGATGGAGTGGAGGGGCGGCGCAACATCATCATTGACCAAACTTCGCGTGATCCAGAAGCCCTGGCCAAGATGACCGTTGGCCTTCGTCAAGCGGGCTACCGGGTCGAACTGCATGTGATGGCCGTAGCTGCTGCCGTCAGTGAGCAACGTATTCATGAGCGCTATGAGGGGCAAAAGGAGGCCAGCGGCTTTGGCCGCTTCTCCACCAAAGACAAGCACGACGAGGCCTATGCGGGGGTTCATGCAACGGTAGGCGCTGCTGAGCGTGGCAATCTGGTGGATCGCCTGGTGCTGTATGACAAGTCAGCGCAGCCGATCTATGAAAACCGACTTGAAAACGGCGCCTGGCGCTCTGCGCCAGGCGCTGACCAAGCCATGAAGGCAGAGCGCACCCGGCCCATGACGTTGCAAGAGCGCCGCGAGTACGCTGCGGGTTTTGATGCGCTGGCCGACAAGCTGGCACGCCCTGAGCGCAAGGCTACGCCCGAAGAGGTGGGCCGAATTGCAGAGATGCAGCGCAATGCGCGTTCGCTGCTTGCGGCAGAGGTATTCCGCCAGGAAAAGCCAGAGGCCGCTATGCGGCAGTTTCCCGAGCTGGCGACGGCTTATGCCAACGTGCGGGCGATTGAGGCCAAAACGAACTCTGAGCGCTTGACCGCGCAGCAGCGCGAAACGGTGATGGCTCGGGTGCGCGAGAACGTGGCGGCCAGCATCGAGCGCGGCGATGCCGCGAAGGTTGTCCGTGCGGAGCCTGAGCGGGTGTCCCGCCGCTCACAAGAGCGGGATTTGGAGCGCTGACGCAGCCAATAGCCCTCCTGTGTTGAGAGGGCTAGAATTTGTTCAACCTTGGAGAATTGACATGGATGCAGCACTGCGCGAAAGAACTCGGGAGGCTATGGCTCAGACCGACGCGATTTTTGCGCTGGAAGGGTTTGAACCGACGCCTGAGAGTAGGGTGGTCAACGCTGCCATTTTGGATGGGCGCGTGACCATTCCCCAGCTCATTGCCGAAATGAGTGGCTATGTGCGTGAACATAAAACCATGAGCGGATTTGTCGAATCACGCTCATGGGCTTCATGCACCCATGGCTAACGCCTACACCGATAGCAACGGCGTATTCAAAAATCTCCTGGGGCAAACCGATGCGCAGGCTCTGCATGTTGCGGAGTACGGTTTCACCACGGCACGAAGCATTGAGATTCTGGGTGGACACGTTCAGCTTGAGGTTTCTGGCTTTGGGCTGCAGAGGCTGGCCGCGATTCATAGGCATCTTTTTCAAGACGTTTATGAGTGGGCGGGGAAAATCCGCACAGTTCCATCCTCCAAGCGCGCTGAGCTGGGCGGCGTTACCCGTTTTGCAGAGCCTGATGCCATCGTGAGCGATTGGCAGGCACTGGAGCTGCAGACGCAAAGTTTTGCCGATGCCAGGCAGCTCAGCTTTGAGGAGAAATGCGAGGCTCTGGCCTTGATCTTCATTGAGGCCAACCGCATCCACCCATTTCCCGAAGGCAACGGGCGCAGCTTGCAGGTTTTCATGCAGGAGCTGGCCTTTAAGCAGGGGGTGAAGCTGAACTATGCAAAGGTATCAGCCCGCGAATGGAATGCGGCAAGCGCTGTCAGTGGCACGCACGGACGGTTGTTTGAAGGGATGCACTTCATACCCGCCAAGCCTGATCCAGAGCCGATCAGAAGGGTTTTCAAAGCGATTGCTTCGCCTGTCTTGGAGCGCTGAAAAAACGCGGCGCTGCCCCGCCTGGAGGCGGGTCGTTTCCTTCCAGGTTTCGCTATTCGCTCATCCCCTGCGGGGACTGCTGCGCAGCTTCCCAGAGTATTAGGGGAGGGGAATCACCGGGTAGCCAGAACTGCGCTCCTATTCGGAGCAGGTTTCCTGATACCCCATTCACTGCCCATGGCTACATACGTGCAGCATCCCTGCCGAGCACTGATGTGTCATGCGGCGTCCGGCTCGAAACGAAGGTGAGCACGAACAGCCACAGCGCCGACTGCCTTCGTCAAGTCGCGCGCGCTTTGATTCCTCAAGCTGTTGTTCTTCTCTATGCCGCAAGCGCTAGAAAATTGCGGCCAGATGGCACCTTAAAAACAGCCACCGCTCTGATCAGGTCTTCTGCCTGGTTATTTAGGCTGGAGGCCGCTGCCTGACCATCGTGCAAGGGGTCATCGGTTTGGCGAAGACCTTTGGTAAAACGGTGATAGCTGAGGGCGTTGAGTCAAGAGAGCATGGATGTAAGCTACTGCAGTTGGGATGCGAACTTGCCCAAGGGTAAGGACGCTAGCAGGCACACGATGCGTCCTTCGTGATCCCAACGCCACAGTGATCTAGGTTCACAGTTGAACGCCAGCAACAAGCCTTCGCCGGACATTGAGTAGCAAATACTTAGTTGCTCCATTCGGCATCGAGCGGTCGTCAGTTCCCGGTATGTGGATGACCGAATTTTGCCGAAAGTGCGTGCTCGCTGCCGTTTCGTGGATGGCAACCGCTGCATAGTGACGGCTATCACAGGGCCATGGGTCGCAGACACTATTGCCTCGTCTCAAACTATGTTGCGCTGTCTCAGCCGCTATTGACCGTGAACAAGTAAGTAGAACTATGAAGTCAAAGGGCTGCCACCCACTCATTTTCGCGCCCGCGAAAAAATAAGTTCACATTAGGGAAATCCTGCAAAACTTCCCCCGATGTTTGGTAGGAGTCAGCAGGCGATGGCAATCTCACGGCCATGAAGCAAAGCAGCCTTGATCTGAGCCTGAGTACCAAGAAGGCCCGCAAGCAGGAGCTTCTTGCCCAGATGGATCTGGTGGTTCCCTGGGCTGCGTTGGTCGAGCTCATCACGCCGTATTACCCCGAAGGCAAGAACGGTCGCCCACCCTTTGCTCTGGAGACCATGCTGCGCATCCACTGCATGCAACAGTGGTTCACTTTGTCAGATCTGGCGATGGAAGAAGCCTTCTTTGATACCCCGATCTACCGGGAGTTTGCCCAGCTCGATGCCCATGGACGAATACCGGATGAGAGCACCATCCTGAGGTTTCGCCACCGGCTGGAGAAACATAAGCTGGCCGATCAGATTCTGGCCACCGTCAATGATCTGCTGGCAGCCCAGGGCTTGCTGCTCAAGGCCGGAACAGCCGTGGACGCCACCTTGATTGCAGCACCGAGTTCCACCAAGAACAAGGACAGAAAGCGCGATCCAGAGATGCACTCCAGCCAAAAGGGCAACGAGTGGCACTTTGGCATGAAGGCCCATATCGGCGTGGACGCGGACTCTGGGCTGGTGCACACCGTCATCGGCACCTCGGGCAACGTGTCTGATGTGGTGGAAGGCAACAGTTTGCTCCATGGTCAGGAGACAGACGTCTTTGGGGATGCGGGCTACCAAGGCGCACACAAGCGCCCCGATGCCAGCAAGGACGTCACCTGGCATGTGGCGATGCGCCCAGGCAAGCGCAAAGAGCTGGACAAAGAGAACAACCCCGTTGATGCGCTCATAGACCAAGTGGAGAAGATCAAGGCCAGCATCCGGGCCAAGGTGGAACACCCCTTCAGGGTGATCAAACGACAGTTTGGCTATACCAAGGTGCGTTACCGGGGGCTCAAGAAGAACACGTTGCAGCTCAAGACGCTGTTTGCACTATCGAACCTGTGGATGGTGCGCCACCAATTGCTGGCGGCGCAGGGATGAGTGCGTCTGCAAACAGGCAAGGGGGCCGCAAAAGCGGGGCAAATGGCCTTAATGGGCGTGAAAAATGGCTTCACGACGCGAGCAAAACGGCTGCAATTGCGTCATCTAAAAAACGGACCGGTAGCACTTACTAATCCGAGTTGTTCAGATGGCATGGACGTCTCCACCTACACCGCCGTTGGCGCCGTCGGCCTGTTACCCGATACAAGGTGGGGCCTGGCGGTAACGGCATCAAAGTGCCAAAGTGGAAGTTCGTCGCAACCACCTTTGAACCGGAGGCCCCACCATGCAATTTACTGCAACGCTGCCAGTCATCGGAATGGATATTGCCAAGCACGTGTTCCAGCTGCACGTCGTGGATGCCCAGACAGGCGAGGTCACCCGGCACAAGCTCAGGCGTGATCGAGTAACCGCATTCTTTGCCAATCGTCAGAAGTCCCTCGTCGCGATGGAGGCTTGTGGCGGTGCGCACCACTGGGCCAGAACGCTGCAGACGCTGGGACATGAGGTCAAGCTGCTGCCCGCCAAGCATGTTCGCGCCTTTGTGCTGCGCGACAAGACTGACGCCCGTGATGCCCAGGCCATCTGGGTAGCGGCCCAGCAACCTCACATCAAGGCCGTGCCTGTCAAGAACGAGCAGCAGCAAGCTTGCCTGACACTGCACCGTATGCGCGCTCAGCTCATGAAGGTGCGCATCATGCAAACCAACGCGCTGCGCGGGTTGCTCTACGAGTTCGGAATCGTGCTGCCTGAGGGGCACCGGGCATTGCTCAAGCTCGTTCAGGACGCACTGGCCAAAGCCCAGGAACAGCGGCTGCCAGAAGTGGTGGTCGTCAGCATTCAGGATCAACTGCGTCGTATCGACAGCCTGCAGTGCGATATCGATCAGCTGGACAAACGGCTGGCCTCGATGGTCAAGCAAAACCAGCACATGCTGGCACTGCAAGCCATACCGGGCATCGGTCCGTTGACGGCGACAGCCTTGGTATCTACTGCAACCGACCTGTCCAGCTTCGAGTCCGGCAGGCAATTCGCCGCCTGGCTGGGACTGACGCCCCGACAGACTGGCACCGGAGGGAAGACCCGGCAGTTGGGGATATCCAAACGCGGAGACCCTTATGTGAGGACCATGCTGATGCACGGCGCTCGCGCCGTGATTGCCAGGAGTCAGCGAAGCGGCTGGATCGAGAGACTGTTACTGCGCCGCCCATACAGCGTGGTGGTCGCGGCGCTGGCCAACAAGCTGGCCCGAACAGTCTGGGCAGTCCTGGTCAAAGGCAAGGCCTTTGACCAGGTGAGATGGAATCCGGTCGACCTCGCCGCAGCCTGAGACCACCACAATGAACTGAGAACACCAAACGCTAGGAAACCGTTTTGAAGGAGAGCATGCAAGAAGCTTGTGTGATGGGTCAACAGGTCAAACCGGGGTGGGGGCAATCCGATAGGGATACAGGGCATCAAGCCCGATGTGCAGACAGGAGCCTCACCCGCGAATGCCATCAGGGCCAGCAGGACGAACACCCTGCACCGACAGGCCGTATGTAAGACTGCAAACCCTTCAGACCTTCACGCCGCCGAATCTTGCTCTTCTGGAGACGTCCATGTAAGGACATCCCTAGTGTGGTGTCTCAAAAATAGATAGAACTATTTTGACCGGTGTTGGTCGAATCAGCTTCCTTATAGGAGACTACGCTGATGGCCCACCCTGGACGCCCCGCCACGAAGCTGCAGATCACCGATGCCGAGCGCGCAGAGCTGCATGCGCGACTGCGCGTACGCAAAGCGCCCGAGGACGAGAAGCTGCGCATGCGAATCGTGCTGGGCTGCGCAGATGGGGAGTCGGGCACCATGATTGCCCAACGCTTGGGCACGACGGTGCAAACTGTCTCCAAGTGGCGGCGGCGCTACCGGGCGTATCGTCTGGCGGGTTTGACCGATGCCCCGCGCGCTGGCCGCCCGCGCAGTGTGGGCGACGAGCAGGTTCAGCTCATTGTGGACAAGGTTCGCCAGAGCAAGCCTGACAACGCCACGCACTGGAGCGTGCGCCAGATGAGTCGGCACGCTGGCGTATCGCCCGCGACGGTGCAGCGCATCTGGCATGCCTTTGGGCTGAAGCCGCACCTGCAAGAAACCTTCAAGCTATCGACGGATCCCCATTTCGTGGACAAGGTACGGGATGTGGTGGGGCTGTATATGGCACCACCCGATCGCGCCTTGGTGCTGTGCGTGGACGAGAAGAGCCAGATCCAGGCTCTGGATCGCACCCAACCAGGGTTACCACTGACGTTTGGCAAACCCAGCACGCGCACGCACGATTACAAGCGCCATGGCACAACGTCGCTGTTTGCAGCGCTGGATGTGGCCACTGGCAAAGTCATAGGACAGCTCAAGCGCCGTCACCGCAGTGTGGAATTCCTGCAGTTCCTCAAAGCCATCGATGCAGCGGTGCCTGGCGAACAAGACATCCACCTGATCATGGACAACTACGGCACGCACAAGACGCAGGCAGTGCGGGCCTGGCTAGCAGCCCATCCTCGCTACCACGTTCACTTCACGCCCACCTCAGCGTCCTGGCTCAATCTGGTCGAGCGTTTCTTTAGCCAGATCAGCGAGCAGTGGATCAAGCGCAGCGCCCACACCAGCGTTGCTCAGCTGGAGCAATCCATACGGGAATACATTGATCGTCACAACGAGGATCCCAAGCCGTTCGTGTGGCATAAAAGTGCGGACACCATCTTGGCATCTGTGGCGCGGGCAGCGAGTACCATTATTTGATGCTTACTTTTGAGACACCACACTAGCAGGCTGCTGAAAGACCTCTTGGCCGTCCTCGGTTGGAAAAAAACGCCCGCATAGAATGGCCCACAAGCGATTTTTCTGAGGTCACCAAGGGGTAAGGCACCCTAAAAATTGCGAATTTCCTCTTTCGAAACAGTATTTCAGCAGCCTGGGCGTATGTGTCGTATGTTGCACCGAACTGCTTGTGCATTTCGTTCTCTTCGGTGATTGCGAGACGTCCGTGTAATACCTACAGACCGAGCTGCGCGCCCAGAATGGGACCCTCACGACGAAGCAACTGGAACCCGTTCATTTCATGCCGCGCAACCGCAGTGCGTTAAAGATCACCGAAGCCGAACTCAAGCTCATCGCCAGTGCCGCGATCATCGGAGACAGCAGCCAGCCGGTGAACGGGTAGAGCACGCCGGCGGCGATCGGTACACCAATGCCGTTGTAGACAAAGACGAACATCAAGTTCTGCCGCATGTTGCGCACGGTGTCGATGGATATCTGACGTGAGGCAGCGATACCGCGCAGGTCACCCTTGATCAGCGTGATCTGTCCGCTGTTCATCGCCACATCGGTGCCCGTCCCCATCGCAACGCCAACGTCGGCCTTGGCCAGCGCCGGGGCATCGTTGATGCCATCCCCCGCCATCGCGACGACGTGGCCTTCCTTCTGCAGTTTTTCCACCAATGCCAACTTGTCGGCGGGCTTGACCTCGCCGTGCACTTCATCGATGCGTAGCCTGGCACCGACCGCCCTCGCCGTGGTGAGGCCATCGCCAGTGGTCATGATGATGCGCAGACCGCTGTCGTGCAGGGTTTGGTGGCCTCGTGTGTGCTCTCCTTGATGGAGTCGGTCACCGCCAGAATGCCCGCAAAATGGCCATCAACGGCCAGATGCATGATGCTGGCACCTTCGCCGCGCAGGCGTTCGCCATCTGCTTGCAATGCAGCAACCGACACGCCCTCCTGCTCCATCAACGCCGTATTGCCCAGCGCCAGGCGCTTGCCTTCGACGGTGCCTCGCACGCCAATGCCGCTGCCTGAATCGAAGTCGGTTGGCTTGCTGAGCGGCATACTTTTGGCGCGTGCCGCGCTGACGATGGCGTCGGCCAGCGGATGCTCGCTGCCTTGGTCCAGACTAGCCGCCAGACGCAACACTTCATCAGGCGTGTAGCCTGTGGCCGCAATGGCGGTGTCGAATGTCGGTTTGCCCTCTGTCAGCGTACCGGTCTTGTCCACGATCAAGGTATCGACTTCACGCATTCTCTCGATCGCGCCAGCATCGCGGAACAGAACACCTTGTGTGGCAGCGCGTCCGGTGGCCACCATCACCGACATCGGCGTGGCCAGCCCCAGCGCACAGGGGCAGGCGATGATCAATACTGCGACGGCGTTGATCAGACCGAACACCCAGCTCGGCTCGGGACCGAACAGACCCCAGACGAAGAAGGTGGTGATCGCGATGAGCACCACCACGAGAACGAACTTGCCAGCCACCACGTCAGCCATGCGCTGCATCGGTGCCTTCGAGCGCTGGGCATTGGCCACCATCTGCACGATCTGCGACAGCACGGTCGCTGCACCGACTTTTTCCGAGCGCATCACCAGAGCACCGCTGGTGTTGAGCGTGGCGCCGATCAGTTTGTCGCCCAAGCGCTTGGTTACCGGAACGGGCTCGCCGGTGAGCATGGATTCATCCACCGCGCTGCGGCCTTCGGTAACGACGCCATCGACCGGGACTTTCTCGCCAGGGCGCACGCGCAGTAGATCGCCGACATGCACCTGGTTCAGTTGCACATCTTCCTCACTTCCATCCGCGTTGATGCGCCGCGCAGTCTTGGGCGCCAACCCGAGTAAGGACTTGATAGCCGCCGAGGTTTGCGAACGCGCCTTCAATTCGAGGATCTGACCCAGCATCGTCAGCGAAATGATGACCACGGCGGCCTCGAAGTACAAGGCCACGCGACCCATCGAAACAAACGATTCGGGAAACACGCCCGGCGCCAACGTGGCGGCGACGCTGTAGACAAAAGCTGCCGCGGTGCCCAGGCTGATCAGCGTCCACATGTTCGGGCTTCGATGAACGATGGACTGCCAGCCACGCACAAAGAACGGCCAGGCGGCCCACAGCACCACCGGCAGCGACAGCACCAGCTCGACCCAGCTCTGGGTTGCCATGTTGAACCATCCCAGACGATGGCCGAACATGGCCAGGGTGGTGACGATCAGCGTGAGCGACAACGTCCACCAGAAGCGTCGCTGAAAATCCTTCAGCTCACTGTTGTCTTCCGCGTCCAAGGGGATGATAGGCTCCAATGACATGCCGCATTTAGGGCAATTGCCGGGATGATCCTGTTGCACCTCGGGATACATGGGGCAGGTATAGATTGTGCCAGCCGGCATTTCTGCGGCCTTGTCGGTGGTCGCCCCGGGCTGCGCATGGCCCTGCGCATGGTGGGCGTGATGATGAGCACCATCAGTTCCGTCCTTGGCCTGGTCTTCCAACACCAGGTTCATTTGGCACTTGGGGCAGCGCCCTGGGTGATCCTGGCGCACTTCAGGGAGCATGGGGCACACATAGAGCGCGCCGGCATTTTATGTACCGACCGGTGCCTCGCTCACCCTATAGCGCACAGGGTCTGCAATGAACTTGTCGCGGCAGTGCGTGCTGCAAAAGCGGTAGTGATGATCGTCATGCATGGCCTGATGAGGCGATTGGGAGGTCACGCTCATACCGCACACAGGATCCTTCAAGTCGTCCGCCTTCGGTGAGATGTCGTCAACGGCAGCCGACTGGCCCCCGAGGGCTGGTGATGTGGGTGATGGGTGATGGGTGATGGGTGATGGGTGATGGGTGATGGGTGATGGGTGATGGTTCATGTCAATGCCTTTCAAGACGCTTGTTCTATTTTTTGCCTTCCCATGATGTCAAGGTCAAGTCTTTCATCATGTTGAAGCGATTCAGTCTGCTTCTGCCGTCGTCCCGACAGCTAGCGAGGCAGGGACTTGCGGTATTGGGCGTTGATCTCGTCATGGCGCTGCTGTACCTCCAGCGGCCATTGCGCTTTGATCCAGGACAGCACGGCCACGATCTCGTCATCGCTCAACACGCCGTCGTAGACCGGCATGGCGGTGCGATAGTCAGGCTGGTCGATGAGCTTGGCAAGGCCATGCTTGGTGATGGCAAAAAGTTGCGCATCAGGATGGTGCCAGGTGTGGCCGCTGGGATCGTGCGGCGGCGCAGGAAGCAAGCCATCCGATCCGCGATCACGCCAGTTGGGCTGGCCTTCGCCCTTGGTGCCGTGGCAGGCGACACAGTTCTGAGCGTATATGCGAGCGCCTACTTGCAAGACCTGAGGATCATCAGGACGCAAGGTATGCGTCAACGCTGCCTCCCGCCTGCCACCGGCACTCAAGAAGAAATAGAGGATTCCAGCCACCACGAGCAAGACCAATCCCCCTCCCACGCCAAGGACAAGTGGTCTCAATTTCATTTCAAATTCTCCGACGCCACGCCTGCGGTCATCGACCGATAGAATGGCGCACGCGCTATCGTAAAAAAAGATTCGTCGCGCGCATTCGGGCTCCGCGCAGGCGAATCGCTGAGTGCCCGCAGATCCCCTATCTGCCCACTTTTTGCATCATGGTCAAACTCGGTCTCCTCTAGGGCGAACCCCACTTCGATGTGGGAAAGACGATCAAAAAGCGCCATGTTTTGGTGATTTTCCATACGTTCAAACAAGAGTACTTCGATCGGGCGCCACATCGCCACCCAGCCAACAATCAACAGCCCTTCGCTGATGGCCGTAAGTACCTGGCTGTTGCCAGGATTACCCAATAAGGCCCGTACAAGCAGCGTCGTACCCAGAACGGCGAGTCCCGTTAACAGGAAGTGCCCTGTCGCATCCTTCGTCGATACCGGCGCCTGCACTGCGCATATTGCGCTTGAAAGTGCGCATGGATCGCTCCTGCAATTTCCACCTCGTACTCTCTGATCGACGTCGGGACATGAACAATGAGACGAAGCGATTCATCTAAACCATACTCGCCCGCACAGTCAACGATATAGTTTTCCACAGCACGGCTCAGTGTTTTCTCATGGAGCGGCGAAGGGTCCAATGAATCGTAAAGCTGCGTGATTCGTTGAATGCGAATATCGATGACCGTCATTTCTGTAAACGCCCAGGTTGTCTTGTTTTACTTTTTTTGCACCTTGCCGGACAGCTGCAAGCGACGGACAAACCGTCAAGGCGTAATGCTGATGCCGTTGGGAGTCTTGCCTACCGGAACGGTCTTCACAACCTTGCGATCCTTCACATCAAGCACGGAAACCGAATTGGCGTACATGTTGGTAACGTAGGCGTACCGGCCTTCACGGTCGACAACCACGCCATGAGCACCGGCGCCGGTCACGACGGTCTTGGCAACCTTGAAACTCTCCAGCTCAATCAGGCTGACGGTTTTGCCAGGCTTCTTGGGCGTGCCCTGATTGGCCACCAGCAGCGTGCGCGAATCCGGCGTGACATACAGCTGGATGGGGACTGTTCCGACGGCAACCTTGCGAATCACCTTGCGCGTAGCCGGGTCGATCACGGCGACCGCGTTTTCCTCCGACAGCGACACCAAGACAAGACTCCCGTCCGGCGTGAAGCCCACTTGAGCCGGCCCCTTGCCTGCAGGAACTTGCGCGATCTCCTTCTGGCTGGCGGTATCGATGACCGACACCGTTCCGCCCTTGAGGTTGGCGACGTAGGCCTGCTTGCCGTCCGGACTGATGCGAAGACCGTGGGGAAACTTGCCGACCGGAATCGTCGCCACGAGGCTCCGCGCCGCTGTGTCGATCACACTGACCGTGTTGTCGCCGCCGTTGGTGATGTAGGCGAAGCGGCCGTCGGGCGACACCACCACATGGGCCGGGTGCATGCCAACCGGCACCTTGGCGACGACTGCGTTAGTCGCGGTATCGATGGCCCAAACCGCGCCGGGCTTTCCCATCGCATCGTGGCTGCCTTGGGCCATCTCCTTGTGCTCCGACGCGTCGGCCGTTTGAGCAGGCTCCCCGTTATTGGTCACCCATACGACCTTGCCGTCGGGCGATACCTGCACGTTGTGCGGTGCCTTGCCGACGCGCATGCTTGCCAGTGTCTTGAACGACGCAGCATCGAGCACGCTCACCGTGTCAGCCCCCTCGTTGGCCACATACACCTTGTCGGCGGCCAAGGTGGCGCCGGACCAGGCCAATAGGCCCATCTGCACCGCTGTCAAAAGCCAGTTGTTTTTTCTTGTCATCATGATCTCTCTTGGTTGGAAAATAAAACTTCTATCAGGGCTTGTATCTTTAAACCAGACCAGCGCGGTAGAGTCTGAACGCCGTTGAGGCGGCCAGACCGGCCCGTGCAGTTTGGTAGGCGCTGGGGTGATAGAGCCCGTGACTGAGTACAGAACGCATGGCCGCCGCGCTGGTCTTCGTGAAGCCCGAACGGTTACGCGCGCCTTGATTGAGCGCGCATGCACAAGCAAGGGATCTGAAGATCATGTCTGTTACCTCAGTGACGGTGGGCATCGACGTGGCCAAGGCGCACGTGGATGTCTGTGTGCTGGGTGCCAAGAGCAGCGCCCAGCGGTTTGACAACGATGCCGAAGGCCACTCGGCGCTGGCGGCTGCCCTGCAGCCCCTGGACGTGGGTCTGGTGGTGATGGAGGCCACCGGCGGCTACGAGGCCGCGTTAGCGTGTGCCCTGCAGGCCACAGGCCTGCCCGTGGCGGTCATCAACCCGCGCCAGGCGCGCGACTTCGCCAAATCCATGGGACGCCTGGCCAAGACCGACGCGGTGGATGCGCGCACGCTGGCCGAGCTGGCAGCGGTGCTGCTGCGCCGCGACGATCTGCAGCGCTTCTTGCGCCCCCTGGCCGATGAGCGCCAGCAGTGGCTCGCGGCCCTGGTCACGCGCAGGCGCCAGTTGCTGACCATGCTCCATTCGGAGCGCCAACGGCTGCAGATCACGCCCAAGAAGCTGCACGCCAGCATCGAGGCCATCGAGGCGGCGATCAAGGCGCAGCTCGATGAGATCGAAGAGCAGATGGTCACGCATGTGCGCGAGCACTTTGGGGAGCTCGACACGCTGCTGCAGTCGGCTGCGGGAGTCGGCCCGGTGGCCAGTGCCACGATGATTGCCGAGCTGCCAGAGCTGGGCCGGCTGAACCGGCGCGAGATCGCTGCATTGGTGGGCGTGGCGCCCATGGCCAATGACTCCGGCGGCAGCAAGGGCAGGCGGCGCGTACAAGGCGGGCGCTTCGAGATCCGCCGCGTGCTGTACATGGCAACGCTCACGGCCACCCGCTACAACCCGGCCATCAAGGCCTTCTACGAGCGTCTGAAGGCCGCTGGCAAGTTGCCCAAGGTCGCCCTGGTCGCTTGCATGCGCAAGTTGCTCACCACGCTCAACGCCATGGTGCGCACTGGAAAACCTTGGGACAAGTCGCTTCATTGCGCTTGACTTCGAAGACGGTTACTCAGTCGGCGTTGGGGCGCACTGAATTACCGTTGCCACCCTCTTTACCCACCATCCCCAGGACGCCTGCGAACAAGACAGGGTTTTGAAACATCAGGCGAAACGCCTGCTCGCTCGCAGCGTCTCGGCCTTCGCGCAGCCTTCCCAGCGCATGGGTCACTTCCCCTGCAGCTTCACGCTCACGCTCGATCAACGGGTGATGCGGCGCAAGCGGCTGGCGGTTCTTGCCAAGCGGCTCGGCCAGCAAGGCAACGCTGCGCATCCACGGACTGAACGTTTCCGAGAGCAAATACCGACTGGTGCGCATCGGATGGAGCCACTTGAGCATTTGGGCTGTCCAGGGTGTGGACAGCGCTTGCGCCCAAGGACTGACGAATGCCCGGTAAAGCGCCTCGTTGAATGTCGAGACCTGTTTCACCCGCTCAAAAGCTTCCTGCGGGTAATCCGTTTTCAGGTCTTCAACCTGACGGGGTTCAAAGCGGATGCTGTAGGTGGGCTTATGGCAGTCCGGGTCACCCGACGGGTTGTCGATCTTCATTTCATAGAGGCCCGGGGCCAGCGCCTCAATCTCAGCCAGGCTCTCCAGGATCGCCCGGTGCTCCAGACGCGCCACCCCGGCGGAGACAAAAATGCCGAGATGGCCGACGTGCGGGTTCGTGAGGTAGACGATGCGCTGTCCGGCCTGCTTGAGATCCTCGGTGTCTTTGTAGACTGCCGGAATCCATCCGAGCGCCTGGTGTGGTGGCGTAATGTTGTCGCCGTAGGACGCAAAGATGACGATTGGATTCCTGATCCGCCTGAGGTCAGCAGTGCAACCCTGGCAAATCTGGAAAAGACCCTGTTCAAGCTGGTTGCCGATGAACAGGTTTTCAACAATCGCAAGGATCTCTTCCCGACTCAGGAAATAAAAACCGTTCCACCAACGCTCGAACTCCAGAAAACGCGCCTGCTCACTGTCGACGTTGGTGAAGAGTTGGGCGTACTTCTCCCAAACAGCCTTTTCGGGCTTGAGGTTCTCGAAATTCTGCGCCAGCCAGGCTCCATCGAAGCGGCCATTGCCCAGGTCGGCCGTCAGATGCGCCAACCAGCTGCCGCCAAGGAGCCCTCCGGAAAGACGCATCGGATTGACACCGGACTCGCCAGCCCAATATGACAAGGGTGAGCCATTGAGCACCACCGGTCCGACCAGACCGGCGCAGTCTGCGGACAGCAGCGTCAGCGCCCACCCGGCCTGGCAGTTGCCATAGAGCACAGGAGGCTTGCCAGGATGACGTTGAGCAACTTCTTCGACGAAACGCCGCAGCACATGCAACACATCTGCCAGGGTCTGCCCTAGCGCTGGCTCCGGAAAGAAGATGACGAAATAAACCGGATGCCCTTCGCGCATGGCCATCCCGACTTCGGAGTCGCGCTTGAAGCCGCCAATCCCAGGGCCATGGCCGGCGCGTGGATCGACGACGATGACCGGCGGTTTGTCAGGATCGACGCAGTCGTCCCAGCAATGCTTGTCGATTTCGGTGATGCGCAGCAGTGCATAGTTGACAGGCCGCTCGAAGCCGCGCGCGTCCAACAGCGTTTCATACTTGAAGTCCAGAAGCGGCGGCAATCCGGCTCGCTCGTGCTCCAGCATGTTGTTCGCGCGCTGGCGAAGCGTGTCCCAGAACAGAATGGTGCGTTCGAAGAAGTCGCGCTGGTAATCGAAATAGTCCTGCGCCGAAGGTGCTTCAGCTGCTCTTTTCATGCCACTAGACGCATCCTGTGGCGCAGGCTTCAACAACTCCTCGGAATGATCCAAGACGGTCGGTGGTAGATCCTTTGTCTGGCGGTGCGTCCATTGCACCGCTGCTTCCTTACCCACCGCCGTGGTGCGTTGAGAGGTCCGAGGCTTTTGTGGTGACGTGGGGATTTTCATCATTCCTCCGAACTACGGGGTCATTTTTTTCCGCGCCGTAAACGCAGAGCATTGAAAATCACCGAGGCCGAGCTCAGACTCATGGCCAGCGCCGCGATCAGCGGGGACAACAACCACCCAGTGAATGGGTACAGCACGCCTGCCGCAATCGGCACCCCAATGCCGTTGTAAACGAATGCGAACAGGAGGTTCTGGCGCATGTTTCGGACGGTGTCGATAGAGATGTCGCGTGCGGCGGTGATGCCGCGCAAATCGCCTTTGACCAGCGTGATCTGGCCGCTGTTCATGGCCACATCGGTCCCCGTGCCCATGGCCACGCCGACATCGGCCTTTGCCAACGCAGGCGCATCGTTGATGCCATCGCCGGCCATGGCGACAATGTGGCCCTCTTTCTGGAGCCGTTCCACGAGCGCCAGCTTGTCTGCGGGCTTGACTTCGCCATGCACCTCGTCGATGCCCAGTTTTGCACCCACTGCCTTGGCGGTGGTCAGACCATCGCCAGTTGCCATCACGATGCGCAAGCCGCTGGCGTGCAAAGTCCTAATGGCTTCCAGCGTGGTGGCCTTGATGGGATCGGTCACAGCCAGGATGCCAGCCAGTTGTCTGTCCACGGCCAGATGCATCACGCTGGCGCCTTCACTGCGCAGACGCTCGCCATCGATCTTGAGCGCATCAGTGGCCACGCCCTCCTGCTGCATCAATGCGGTGTTGCCCAGCACCAGATGCTTCCCATCGACGATGCCGCGCACGCCAATACCGCTGCCAGATTCGAAATCTAGCGGCTTGATCAGTTCCAGGCCCTTGGCGCGTGCTGCACTGACGATGGCCTCTGCCAAAGGATGCTCGCTGCCTTGGTCCAAACTGGCAGCAAGGCGCAGAACTTCGTCCGCTGTATAGCCAGGTGCGGCAACTGCGGTGTCGAAAGCGGGTTTACCTTCGGTCAGTGTTCCTGTCTTGTCCACAATCAGCGTGTCGACCTCGCGCATTTTTTCGATGGCGCCAGCATCACGGAACAGCACCCCCTGTGTCGCGGCACGCCCTGTGGCCACCATCACCGACATCGGCGTGGCCAGCCCCAGCGCACAGGGGCAAGCGATGATCAGCACGGCCACTGCGTTAATCAAGCCAAACACCCAGCTAGGTTCCGGACCGAACCAACCCCAGACAAAGAAGGTGGCAATGGCGATGAGCACCACCACGACCACAAATTTGCCTGCCACCACATCCGCCATGCGCTGCATGGGCGCCTTCGAGCGCTGGGCATTGGCCACCATCTGAACAATCTGCGACAGCATGGTGGCCGCACCGACCTTCTCGGCGCGCATTACCAGGGCGCCACTGGTGTTCATCGTGGCGCCAATCACCTTGTCACCAAGGCGTTTGGTCACCGGCACAGGCTCACCGGTCAGCATGGATTCATCGACCGCACTGCTGCCTTCAGTCACAACGCCGTCGACCGGCACTTTCTCGCCGGGGCGGATGCGCAACAGGTCACCGACGTGAACATGGTTCAGCGGTACGTCTTCTTCGTTGCCATCCGCATTGATCCGACGTGCCGTCTTGGGTGCCAAACCGAGCAGCGCCTTGATGGCCGCAGAAGTTTGCGAACGGGCCTTCAACTCGATGATCTGGCCCAGCATGGTCAGCGAGATGATGACCACTGCCGCCTCGTAGTAGACCGCCACGCGCCCCATGGAAATGAATGAATCCGGGAACACGCCCGGCGCCACGGTAGCCACGAGGCTGTAGAGAAAGGCCGCGCCCGTACCCAAACCGATCAAGGTCCACATGTTGGGGCTGCGGAGGACGAGAGACTGCCAGCCGCGTACGAAGAAGGGCCACCCCGTCCACAACACGACGGGTAAGGAAAGCACCAGCTCAACCCAGGTTTGCACCTTCATGTCAAACCATCCAAGACGATGGCCGAACATTGCAAGAACGGTGACAATGACTGTGAATGGCAGTGTCCACCAGAAGCGATGCTGAAAATCCTTTAACTCATGGTTGTCTTCCTCGTCCAGAGGAATGATTGGCTCCAATGTCATGCCGCACTTGGGACAGATTCCAGGATGATCCTGCCGCACCTCGGGGTGCATAGGGCAGGTGTAGATGGTGCCGGCCGGCTCTGGCGCGGTGTCCTCGGGTGCAGTAGATACAAGGTATTGCAGTGGGTTCGCTGCGAACTTGCCTTGGCACTTGGCGCTACAGAAATAGTAGGGCCGCCCTTCGTGCGTCAATTTGTGTTCAGACTGCTCCGTAACGGTCATGCCGCACACCGGATCCTTCAGCTCCGATGGCGGGGCTGGCGCGGCTGGAGGGTGACTGCCGTGATGGTGGTGTGCATGTATGTCCATTGCTTATTCCTTGTTGTTGTTGGTGCGCCGTGGCGGCTGCGCATGGTTGCCGTGCCCACCATGGCCGCCGTGGCCGTGCATCAGGTGCATTAGCGGACAGGCGAGCAGCAGCAGGTAGGGCCAATAACCCAGAACATGGCCCCAGTGCTCTCGCAGCAGATAAAAACCAGCGATCACGGCAGCCGTTGCCAGCGCCATGCCGGCTGGGCGGCGCCAGAACGATGGCGCATGGGAGTCGTTGTCAGGCTGATCCATGGCGTTGCTCCTTCAAAGTTGCCAGCAAAAGGTGCGGGCGCGGACGCGCCCAGCCGGTCGACCCGGAATCAAATACCGTGGCCGTCATCGGCAACCACAGCCCCCCGCACCGCCGCTGTGGCAGCCCGAGGCTTTAGGCTGCGAGGTCGCAGCGGGAATGGGCGCGTCTGTGGCCAGCTTTGCGGGGTAACCCGCATCCGTCAATGCCATCAACAATGGGGCGCTGCCCTGCGCCAGTTCCCCGCTCACCCGGACATGCCCAGACTGGAGATCGACCTCCACCCCACTGACACCCGGCAGCGGTTGCAATGCGTGCGTGACGTGCTTGACGCATGAGCCGCAGCTCATGCCCTCGACTTGCAGATCAATCGTTTTCATATATCAAACTCCTAAAAATTGAAACGTATACCGCCGGGGAAATATTCCAGATCATCTTTTTGACACCGAGTCAGTCGTCGACTGGGCCTTGCCCATGCGAGGGATAAACCGGGGTGTGCGCTGGGCGTATGTGTCGTACGTTGCACCGAACTGTTTGCGCATTTCGTTCTCTTCGGTGATGGCGAGACGTCCGTACATCAGGAGCAAGACAGGGAACATGGCCAAGGTCAGCAAGGTGGGCCACTGCAGCAGGAAGCCCAGCAGAATCATCACAAAAGCCACGTACTGCGGATGGCGAATGCGCGCGTAGGGGCCTGTTGTTGCAAGCGATTGGCCACGCTGAGCGTGGTAGAGCACATTCCACGCTGTGGACAACAGGTAGAAACCAAAGCCCAGAAAAACGTAGCTGGCGATGTGCAGTACGCCGAAATGCGGGTCGCCCTTTTCGCCCAACAGGGTGGACCACAAGTGACCCGAGGTGTGGGAGAGCAGATCCAGATTAGGGAACTTGGTTTGAAGCCAGCCCGATATCAGATAAATCGTCAGCGGGAAGCCATACATCTCTACGAACAAGGCAACTATGAAGGCTGCGAATGCGCCAAACGTCCTCCAGTCACGGGCCGTTGCAGGCTTGAAAAAGCTGAACGCAAACATGATGAAGATCGCTGAATTGATGATGACCAACGACCACAGGCCATAAGCAGATTCGGTGTGGTTCACTGGGGATCTCCTTCTTTGCGCGATTCGGCAGTCTTCGACACATCAGGCTTGCTCTGGCCATGGTGACCATGCCCACCGTGGCTGCCGTGCATGAAAACATGCATCAGCGGGCAGGCGAGGAGCAGGAGAAAAGGTAGCGCCCCGACGACATGCGCGAGGTGTTCTGTCAACAAAAAATACGCCGCCACGGCACCAATCGCCACGTAGCCGATGGCGTATCGAGAACTCCAGAAACTGGGGGGCGACTCGTGTCCGTCGTGTTGATGGCTCATGGTGACTCGCAATCAGGTGGGTGCGTTACTTGGTCGGCGTGGCAGGCAGGCGGTCCATCATCATTTGCATCATGGACTGCATCATTTCCATGCGCTTTTCCATCATCTGATGACGCTCGGCCATGTTGGAGGACATGCCCTTTCCACCTTGCATGCCACCCATGCCCTGCATGCCTGCGCCCATCTGCTGCATCATCCCCATGCCGTCCTGCATGAGCTTCATGTGCTCGTCCATGAGTGCCTGCCGCTCCTCCGGCGTTTTGGCCGCCATCATCTTTTCGTGCATCGCTTGCATGGACTTCATATGCTCGTCCATCTTGGCCATTCCAGCCATCGGCCCCGTACCCATTGGCTTTGCGGAAGTCTTCATTTGGGTGGACGCGGGCTGCGTGCTACCTGCAGGGTGATGGGCCTTGTGCTCATCGGCGGCTTGCGCCATCACGCTCAGTGAGGCCGCAGCGACACAGACCCCGATCAGGGTATGGTGAATTTTTGACATAGTGCTCTCCTTCTCCAGATTACAAAACCGTCGCAGTCAGCAATCAATAAATCCATCCGCGACGACACAGCACGCTAAAGCAGCGTGTTCTCACTGAGCGGGCTGAATGTCTGTGACAACCATCTTCCCGCCCTCGTTGACGACCATGAACTTGACCTTGTCGCCAGGCTTCACGTTGGACAACAGGCTCTTGTCCTTCGCGGTGAATACCATGGTCATACCGGGCATGTCCATGTGCTTGATTTCACCGTGCTTGATGGTGACCTTGCCGTTGTCCAGATCAACTTTCTTGATCTCGCCATCGGTCAGGGAAGCCGACTGTGCCGCTTCTGTCTTGCCAGGCTCCATGCTTGCCTGGGCAAAGCTGCTCATGGGCAGCGCTATACCCACGGCCACGGCGGAAATGGCAAGAATTTGTTTGATGGTGTTCATGATGACCTTACGAATACATGTTGAAAATTTCTGCTAATCCATCTTTCTGAATCAGCAGCGCTTGAAGGGGGTGCGCCGACCGCTGTAAGCCGGCCCATTCGTGCCCGGTAAGCCCATCGGCATGGCGGGCACTGCCAGTCCCAGCGCTCGGGGCTTTTTCTTGGACATGACGCGGACTTCTTGTTCCAGGCTCTACGGTGGCGTATTACTTCTTGCTGACCTGAACGAGGCCCTTCATGCCAGCTTCGTAGTGGCCGGGAATCAGGCAGGCGAAGTTCACACCGCCAGCTTTGGTGAACTGCCAGACGATCTCGCCTTGCTTTCCAGGCTGCAGCGTGACCTTGCCGGGCTCGTCGTGCTCCATGTCCGGGAATTTCCGCATCTGCTCCAGATGCTCAAGCAGTTCCTTCTCGGTGCCCAAGCTGAGTTCATGCTTGACCTTGCCGGCGTTCTTGACGATGAAGCGAACGGTCTCGCCCTGCTTGACCTGAATGTTCGAGGGGGTGAAACGCATGGTGTCGCTCATCTCGATGGTGATCGTGCGGCTGGCCTTGGCGGCGACACCGGGCTTTCCGATGGCGGTTTCCTCTCCATCACCGTGGCCGTGGCCACCGGCATGGTTGCCTGCGGCCATGGCGGCCCCCGAAGCGGTCAGCGCGGCGGCAGCCAGCAGGCGGTAGAAGGTGGATCGCGTGAACTTCATGGATGATCTCCAGTTAAAAACGAAGGGAAGAAATCAGTGCGCACCATGTGACGTCGGCTTGCGCACCTTGACTTCGGTCGGCGTTGCAGGCTTGCGAACGCGCGGCATGGACTGGCCGCCCTCTGCGCTGAATCGCGCGGGCTCCGCCATCGGACCGGTGTAATCATACGCCACCGTGCCCTCCGGGTTTTTGTACCAACCCGGGTTCTTGTAGTCGCCTGGCTTCTGGTCGCGGCGCACCTTCAGGACACTGAACATGCCACCCATCTCCACCGAGCCGAAGGGGCCTTCCCCGGTCATCATGGGGACGGTGTTGTCCGGAATGGGCATCTCCATCTCGGTCATGTCCGCCATGCCCCGTTCGCCCATGACCATGTAGTCGGGAATCAGGTTGTTGATCTTCTTGGCCACGCCCCTGTGGTCTACGCCAATCATGGTGGGAATGTCGTGACCCATTGCGTTCATGGTGTGGTGGCTCTTGTGGCAGTGGAATGCCCAGTCACCTTCTTCGTCCGCGAGGAACTCGATCTGGCGCATCTGGCCCACGGCCACGTCGGTGGTCACTTCATAGAGACGGGTGCTCTTGGGTGTAGGACCACCATCCGTGCCGGTGACCAAAAACTCGTGACCGTGCAAGTGCATCGGGTGGTTGGTCATGGTGAGGTTGCCGATGCGAATACGCACCTTGTCGTTGAGCCGGACGTTCAAGGAGTCGATGCCAGGAAAGACACGGCTGTTCCATGTCCACAGATTGAAGTTCGTCATCTCTGCAACCCTGGGCGTCGCGGCCCCTGGCTCAATGTCATAAGCACTGAGCAGGAAGCAGAAATCACGGTGCACTTCGTCGATCAGCGGATGCTTGGCCTTGGGGTGCGTGATCCAGAAGCCCATCATGCCCATGGCCATCTGGGTCATTTCATCGGCATGCGGGTGGTACATGAAGGTGCCCGGGCGGCGCGCCACGAACTCGTAGACGAAGGTCTTGCCCGACTGGATTGCGGGCTGGTTCAATCCCGCCACACCGTCCATGCCATTGGGCAAACGCTGTCCATGCCAGTGGATGCTGGTGTGCTCGGGCAATTTGTTGGTGACGAATATGCGCACGCGGTCGCCTTCGACCACTTCGATCGTGGGGCCGGGGCTCTGACCGTTGTAGCCCCACAGATGGGCCTTCATGCCGGGCGCCATCTCGCGCACCACAGGCTCGGCGACCAGGTGGAACTCTTTGACGCCCTGATTCATCCGCCACGGCAGTGTCCAGCCGTTAAGTGTGACCACCGGGTTGTAGGGCCGCCCCGAGTTGGGCACCAGCGGCGCCATGGTGTTCGGGCTGGTCTGGATCACCGGCTCGGGCAATGCCGCCATGGCCACACGGCTCACCGAGCTCGCCGCAACAGCGCCACCTGCGATGCCGGCAAACTTAAAAAAATCTCGTCTGGATGTCATGATGATGTTCTTTGCTTCATTGGCCGGCGTCGCCGCCGCCGGGTGCACTGGATGCGACGGACAGGCTGGTGCTCGTGGGGCGTCCGATCACGGACGCCTGCATGGCGGCGTCGGCCAGCCAGAACTGCTGCTGTGCGTCGATGGCAGCGGAGACGGCGCTGACCTGATCGCGCGCATCGGCCAGCAGCTCGAAAACGCTGATCAGCATGCCGTTGTAGCGAAGCTGGTTTTCCTCCGAGATCACCTTGCGCAGCGGCACGACTTCATCGCGGTGGTGACGGGCCACGTCGTAGGCCGTGCGGTAGGCCGAGTAGCTTTCCCGCAGGCTGGAGCCTGCTGCGCGCACGGTGGCTTCGAGCTGGTTGGCTGCGGCCAAGGTCCGTGCGTTCATCGCATCACGCTGTATCCCGCCCCAATCGAAGATCGGAAGGCGTACGGCGATTTCCCAGCCGCGCGCAGTAGAACGAGTGCCCTCAGCGTTGTCAAAGGTCGTGTTGCGACGCCCAGTGAGTTCGATATCGGTGAAGCTGGTCACCAGGTTCAGACCCTGGGCCTTGGCCGCGCTATCCAACGAGGCCTGCGCCAGCCGAATGTCCAGGCGCGCTCTGGAGGCCTGCGTGGCAACAGCCTGCGGCTGCAGCGGCTCTTTGGGGAGGTCGGGGAGTCGCTCGGGCAGGCGAAGCGCTTGCGCCTGGGCCTCATCGAGCCCAAGCAGGCGCACGAGTTCTTCCCGGCTGGCCGTCGCCTGGTGCCCTGCGGTGCTGAGCCGGGTGGCGGCGTCAGCGTAGAAGGCCTGCTCGCGAGCACGTGTGATCCGGTTGAAGTTGCCAACGCCTTGCATGCGCTTGGCCAACTCGGCTCCGGCCTCCGCGCTTTCATAGACCTGCTTGGCATACTTGAGTGCTTGCTGGGCGGCCACGGCCCGCACCCATGCCTGACGTACCTGGGTGACCTGATCCACCACGTCGCTGCTCAAGCGCAACTGCGACTGCTCGATGCGCCGGGTCGCCACGTTGTACCGGGCTGGAAGCGTCAGCACGTCCAGCAGGCCGAATGCCAAGGCACGGCCCAGCCCCAGTTCGTCGCCCGCGACCATGCGCTCAAAGCTGAAGATCGGGTTGGCGATCCGGCCTCCTTGGGCCGCGTCGGCCGACTCCGCCCAACCCTGCGCCAGCAGAGCTTGCAAGGAGGGGCTGTTCACCAAGGCCAACTGAACGGCCTCTTTCTGTCCCACGGGCTGAGCGAGCAGGGCCTGAGCGGCTTGCGCGCGCTGGTCGCGTTCATCCAGGGTACGAGCCAACGCGAGCTTGCCCCCGGTAAAACTGCCAGCTTCGTCGTTGACGCGATTGATGTTCTGATCCAGGCTGACGCTGGCACATCCCGTCAGCACTGCCAATCCGAGTGCGGACAGAGCCAATTTGGCATGAGTGGCACGCAAAGGCATCATGGTTTTCCTCCCCCGTGATGGCCCGTGTGGGGATCGCTAGCAGGAGCAGCATCCTTGGCGGACGCGGGCTCGCCCGGCTTGATCTCCTTAGCATAGGCGCGCCAACCGCCAATCTGGCCCACACGATCATTGGCTTCGCGCCAGGATTGCACCGGTTGATCCGCATAGCCCTGATAAGCCCCGATAGGGGACGCGTATTGCAACGTTGCCAGCGGTGCAGGCTTGGGAGCCTCGGTATCTGCTGGAGCTTGTGCGAAAGCTGCCCCCGCAAACAACACCAGTGTCGAAGGCAACAGAGCCCTGAAGGGCGGCAGGTAACTGGAAGTGAGCATGGTCTCCTCTAAAAGAATCTTTGATCTAAATCAAATGATATAGAGATTCTGGAGAGACCACCCTTTCATTCAGATGTCCTGAAAATTACATTGTTGTTATCTACCTGTCAGAACGCCTCAAACTTGGCAAACTCTCGCCAAAGCATTGAACGGAAGCGCACACGTGAAAATATTGATCGTCGAAGACGAGCCCAAAACGGGTGAGTACCTGCGTCAGGGTTTGACAGAAGCTGGATACATTTCCGACCTCGTGCCCAACGGCGCGGATGGCCTGCATATGGCCCTGCAGGGCGAATATGACCTGCTGATCCTGGATGTCATGCTGCCTGGCCTGAATGGCTGGCAAGTGCTGCAAGCCCTGCGTGACCGGGGGATCGGAATGCCCGTCCTGTTCCTGACTGCCCGCGATCAAGTGGAAGATCGTGTCAAAGGACTGGAACTCGGGGCCGACGACTACCTTGTCAAGCCGTTCTCGTTTGCCGAGTTACTGGCCCGGGTACGCATCATCCTGCGGCGCGGCCATGCAGGCAACGAGAGCACCACGCTGCGAGTGGCCGACCTGGAACTGGATTTGCTGCGCCGCAGGGTATCCCGCAACGGCAAGCGTATCGATCTGACGGGCAAGGAATTCGGCCTGCTGGAGCTACTGATGCGCCGACACGGTGAAGTGCTGCCACGGTCCCTGATCGCCTCGCAGGTGTGGGACATGAACTTTGACAGCGACACCAACGTCATCGAAGTGGCGATGCGCCGCTTGCGCGTGAAGATAGATGAGGGGCATGCCGTCAAGCTCATCCAGACCGTGCGGGGCATGGGCTACGTGCTGGACGTACCAGAGGAGGAATAAAGGTGCAGCGACAACAGCGCCTGGGCAGGCTTTCGTTGACCCGCCGTTTAACCCTGTTTTTTACAGTGGTGGCGGCTATCGTCGTGCTCGGGCTGGGATTGTTGTTCCTGGCAGAGACTCAGCGTCATTTTGTCGTGCTCGATCAGATGGCTTTAGAGGACAAGAGGCATTTGATCGAGGAAATTCTTGGCAATGCCAACTCAGTGGACGACGCAAGCTTGCGCTTGAGCAAAGCTTTGAACTATCACCATGATCTCTATGTCCTGGTGCAGAACCCCCAGGGAGAGCGCATTTTTCAATCGTCAACATCCAACCTCAATGTGCAAAGCGGCGATGCCCTGAGTACCGAGGAGACGAGTGTTTTCGGGGTTTGGCGTCACCACGATACCGAGTTCCACACATTGAGCTTTGGAACTGCCCCGGCTTACTCCGCATCAGCGTTGCAGGTGTTGATCGCAGCGGATACAAAACACCACACCCAATTCCTCACTGAGCTGCGCAGCAGTCTGGCGTTCTACGTGATCGCGGCCATCATCGTGTGTGGGCTACTGTCGTGGCTCGCGGCGCGTCAAGGACTGGCGCCTCTGCGTGAAATGAAGTCACGCGCAGCCGTGGTCACAGGTCAGAAATTGTCCGAGCGCATGCCAGTTGAGGCCGTGCCGGTGGAAATGGCCGATCTGGCGCAAGAGCTGAACCGCATGCTGGACCGCCTGCAGGAGGACTTCCAGCGCCTTACCGATTTCGCGTCGGACCTCGCGCACGAGCTGCGCACCCCCATCAGCAACCTGCTGACGCAGACGCAGGTGGCGCTGACGACCAAGCGCGATGCCGCGACGTACCGCGACATCCTGGCCTCCAATGCCGAGGAATTTCAGCGTTTGGCACGCATGGTGTCCGACATGCTGTTCCTAGCCAAGACCGAGCGCGGCGTGGATCTGCCGCACAAGGAGCGGTTTTCCGCCCGCCAGGACGCGCTGGCGCTGCTGGAGTTCTACGAGGCCGTGGCCGAGGAAAAACGCATCCGGCTGCAGTTGAAAGGAGACGGCGAGGTCGAAGGCGATCGCCTGATGTTCCGCCGTGCGGTGAGCAACCTGCTGTCCAATGCCCTGCGTTACACGCCCGAGGCCGGCGACATCACCATCCGTATCACCAGCACGGCACAAACCACGACAGTGGCCGTGGAGAACACTGGAACCGACATCGATGCCAAGATCCTGCCCCGGCTGTTCGACCGCTTCTACCGAGCCGATGCTTCCAGGGCCCATCCGGACTCCGATGGCTCCGGGCTGGGCCTGGCCATCACACGTGCCATCGCTGAGGCCCACGGCGGTAGCGTCACGGCGACGTCGGGCGACGGGCGAACCTGCTTCACCTTGATGTTTCCTCACCGTGGCTCACAGCCATCAAGCTGACAACAATCTCATCTGGCTGTCCGGATTCTGTTGGGGTGCGCTCCCTACGATGAACACATCTCCTCAACGCCGACCAAGGCATGAGAGATGCAAGTTTCGTCCACCTTCTTCCTTAGGAGCTTCAACCATGATCCAACAACGCCTCTCCCTTTCTTCCATGATCGCAGCCGCAACCGCAGTAGTTGCTCTGGGCCTTCCAGGGATGGCTTCTGCAGCATATGAGCATCCTGCCAACAATGAACAGGGCGTAATCGTTCACCCGGAACACCTCAAGAGCGAGAAGACGCGAGAGCAGGTCATCGCGGAAGCCAAGGCTGCCATGCAGCAAGGACTTCTTTCTTATGGCGAGAGCAACTACCCAATGCCTGTGCCTAATGTGGGCCCAGGGAAAACTCGTCAGCAAGTGATCAACGAAATGCTGAACGAGTCACCTGCCGAACGCTCCGAGCGTCTGCGTCTCTACTCCCCGGGTTGATAGCCCCCAATTGGGGCTCGAGCAGAGCACGTTGAATCCATTCTGTGGGATCGCGCGTCGGCCTGGCTAACCTCGGGATTTCAGCAGCCTGATAGGTCAAGCCCCAAAAATTACCTGACAGAAATGTAATTTTTGAAACATCTTCCCGTCAGTCTCGGGCTTGCATAATCACAACGTGAATTCGCACGCGGTGGGCGGACTCAAATACGAAGTGCAACACCCTGGATTTCAGTGAAAGAGGGTAGGATGGCTTGCAGAGCGGTCATTTTGGCGCTGAGCCTGACGCTTTCGTGAGCCTCCACCGACCACGTCTTCAGAATTTTTCAGGACTTACGCAAAATCGCCCCAGCGGCGTTGCTCTTCCTTGCCGTGCGCTTGCACTGTCTGCGTCAGAGCGCCTTACTGGAACAATTTTGCGTAAGTCATATTTTTGTGTTTAAACAATAGGGATCACCGCTATGGAAAAGTCATTTCATCGCTTCTCTGAACTGTTTTCCCAGCTTGGTCTGCGCATGGACGCGGCAGGCATCGGGGAGTTCTTGGAGGCCCACGCTCCACTGCCGGCCGATGTGCTGCTGGCCGATGCGCCATTCTGGACACCATCTCAGGCGACTCTGTTGCGCGAAGAACTTCTGGAAGACGCGGACTGGGCCGAAGTAATTGACCGGTTGAATTCCGCTTTGCGTGCGCCAAGGTGGAGGTCATGATGCCTATGAGGAATCGCCTGTCGTTGGGTGTGGTAATGGTGTCTCTCGCGCTGAGCTCGATGGTTTACGCGCAGGAGGTCAAGCTTGGGTCGAGTGTTGAAGGGTTGCTGCAAGCGGCCTGGGAGCGAAACCCCGAATTCGCAAGCATGCGTTTTGATGCCGATGCCGCTGCCGAGCGTGTCGTACCCGCGGGTGCCTTGCCGGATCCAAAGTTCAGAATGGAACTTCGTGACCTTACCCGGATGGGCGAGCGCAACCCGACGCTGCTGCCAGGGCGTGTGGGCAGCACGCGATACCTGCTCACACAGGAATTGCCGTGGTTTGGGAAACGGGGCCTCAAGCGTGAATCGGCCCAATGGCAGGCCGAAGCGGCTCGAGGGCGAGTGGCTGGCACCTGGAGTGAACTAGCGACCAAGATCAAGACGACATACGCCCAACTCTACTATCTGGACCAGGACGAGCGGCTGACCAGGGAGATCCTGGACCTGATGACTCGCCTGGAAAAAGTCGCCCAGGTGCGCTACGCCGGTGGCCTGGCCGCGCAGCAGGACGTGATTCGTGCGCAGCTGGAGCAAACCACCATGCGCAACGAATTGATTGCACTCGAAGCAGAGCGAAGTCAGTTGCAGGCCAAGCTGAAAGCGCTCGTGGGGCGCCCTGCCAGCGAGATGCTGGCTACGCCAGAGAGCATTCGCACACTTCCGGCGCCTGAGACCATGCGATTTGATGTCCTGGAGCAGCGTGCACGGTCCAGCAATCCGCTGCTGAGAACCGAGGAGTCACAAATCCAGGCTGCAGAAAAGAACCGTGAACTCACCTACAAGAACCGCTATCCGGACTTTGCGGTGGGGGTGTCACCCATCCAGTACGGTAAGTCGATCCGGGAATGGGAGTTGATGGTCGAGGTCACCATTCCCTTGCAGCAGGACACCCGGCGCGCACAGGAGCAGGAAGCACAGGCCATGCTGGATGCCGCCCGCTCGCGCCGCGAAGCGGCCACCAACCAGGTACTGGCGGATCTGTATGAAAACTTGGCGGGCCTGGATGCGGCTCGCCGTACGCTGGCGTTGACCACGGACAGCCTGCTACCCCAGTCGGAGCTGACGTTCCGGTCGGCTTTGGCAGGCTACGAAACGGGCAAGGTGGATTTCGCCACCCTGCTGGATGCACAGAGACAGATACGACAAGCCAAACTCAATCAAGTCAAAGCAGGAGTCGCGGCGCAGATTCGCCTGGCAGACATCGAGCGCATCGTGGGAGAAGATCTATGACAACAACTATCAAGGTGGGCGCGCTCGTGCTGGCCGCCACGGCACTGGCTGCGGGAGGCGGCTATTGGTACGGGCAACGCCAGTCCGCTGCACATGGATCAGTGCAGGCGACATCGACTGTTGCTTCGGCAAACGATAAGAAGGAGCGCAAGGTTCTCTATTACCGCAATCCGATGGGCTTGCCCGATACGTCCCCCACGCCCAAGAAGGACCCGATGGGGATGGATTACATCCCCGTCTACGAGGGCGATCAGGAACCGGAAGCCGGAAGCGCCAACCAGATCAAGATCAGCACCGACAAGGTTCAGAAGCTCGGGGTGCGCGTTGAGGCTGTCAGCCTGCGCAACCTGGACAAGATGGTGCGCGCGGCAGGCCGCATCGAACCCGACGAGCGCCTGACCTACGCCATCACCCCCAAGTTCGAGGGCTACGTCGAACGCTTGCATGTCAACGCCACCGGCCAGGCCGTGGGCAAGGGCCAGCCGTTGTTCGAGGTCTACAGCCCAGAGCTGGTGTCGGCGCAACGCGAATATGCGATTGCCGCCCAAGGGGTCGACGCCTTGAAGGGCGCCAGCGAGGAAACACAGAAAGGAATGCGAGAACTCGCCGAATCGGGCCTGACGCGCCTGCGCAACTGGGATATTTCGGACGAGCAGGTGAAGGCGCTGACTCAGTCGGGCACGGCGCGCCGCACCCTCACATTTCGCTCGCCGGTGGCAGGCATCGTGACCGAGAAAAAGGCGGTACAGGGCATGCGTTTCATGCCAGGCGACGCGCTCTACCAGGTCACTAACCTGTCTTCAGTGTGGGTGATAGCCGATGTATTCGAGCAGGACATCGGCATGGTCAAAACAGGGGCAAAGGCCACGGTTCGCATCAACGCCTACCCGGACAAGGTATTCACCGGTTCCATCACCTACGTCTATCCAACGCTCACGGCGGAAACCCGCACCGTGCCCGTGCGGGTTGAATTGGCCAATCCAGGCGGACTGCTGAAGCCGGGCATGTTTGCCCAGGTGGAACTGCCCGCCGCCTCCAAGGGCACCGTGCTGACGGTACCGACGTCGGCGGTTATCGACAGCGGAACACGGCAGATCGTTCTGGTGCAACTCAAGGAGGGGCGTTTCGAGCCCCGCGAAGTCAAGGTCGGCGCGCGCAGCGAGGACCGCATCGAAATTATCGAGGGCGTGCAGGACGGTGAGATGGTCGTAGTGGCCGCCAATTTCCTCATCGATGCGGAAAGCAACCTCAAAGCCGCCATCGGAGGCCTGGGGCATACAGGACACGGGACTCAAGCCACTCCTGATGGATCAGCAAGCACCAAGGCCGTCACAGGCGTGGGTCACCAAGCCGAAGGCACAGTAGAGGACATCGATACGAAGTCCTCCACGGTGACGCTGGCGCACGGCACGGTGCCCAGCCTCAAATGGCCAGCCATGTCCATGGAGTTCAAGGTAGCGAACAGCGATTTGCTGAAACAGCTCAAGCCTGGCGCAGCGGTGGCGTTCGAGTTCGTCGAACGCGGGCAAGGAGAATGGGTGATCACCGCAGTCAAGCCCTCGGGCAATGCCACGCCCAATTCCCACGCCGGTCACAACTGATTTTCGGGAGACACCATGCTTGCGAAGATCATCGATTGGTCGGGAAGAAACCGTTTCCTCGTACTGCTGGCGACTTTGTTCGTCATTGTTGGCGGCGTCTATGCTGTGCTCAAAACCCCGCTGGACGCGTTGCCGGACCTGTCTGACGTTCAGGTTATCGTCTATACCGAGTATCCGGGCCAGGCCCCGCAGGTGGTCGAGGATCAGGTCACGTATCCGTTGACCACCTCCATGCTGTCGGTTCCGAAGTCCAAGGTGGTGCGGGGCTTCTCCTTCTTCGGCGCCTCGTTCGTCTACATCATCTTCGAGGATGGCACCGACATCTACTGGGCCCGCTCGCGCGTGCTCGAATACCTCAACTTCGCGGCGGGGCGCATGCCCAAGGGCGTGACGCCGCAGATCGGCCCGGACGCGACCGGCGTGGGCTGGGTCTACCAGTACGCGCTGCTGGCCAAGGACAAGACCCTGGCCGAGCTGCGCACGCTGCAGGACTGGTACCTGCGCTACCAGCTCACCAAGGCCCATGGCGTGGCCGAGGTGGCATCCATTGGCGGGTTTGTGCAGACCTACCAGATCACCGTCGACCCGGTGAAGCTGCGCGCCTACGGCATTCCATTGGCCAAGGTGTCGCAGGTGGTGCGCGACTCCAACCGCGACGTGGGCGGCCGCGTGGTGGAGATGGCCGAGACCGAGTACATGGTGCGCGGCAAGGGCTACCTGCGCGGCGTGTCTGACATCGAGAACCTGGTGGTCAAGGCCGACAAGGGCACGCCGGTGCTGGTGCGCGACATCGCCCGTGTTGAACTGGTACCGGACGAGCGCCGGGGCCTGACGGAACTCAACGGCGAGGGCGAGGTGGTCTCGGGCATCGCCATGGCGCGCTACGGCCAGAACGCGCTGGAGGTGATCCACAACCTGAAGGAAAAGATCGCAGAGGTATCAAGCGGCTTGCCGCAGGGCGTCACCATCGAGGCGGTGTACGACCGGTCCGACCTGATCCACCGCGCGATCGACACGCTCAAGCGCACGCTGCTCGAAGAAAGCCTGATCGTCGCGCTGGTCTGCGTGGTCTTCCTGATGCATGTGCGCTCGGCCCTGGTGGCGATCCTGATGCTCCCCGTGGGGGTGCTGATCGCCTTCATCGCCATGCGCCTGCTGGGCATGAACTCCAACCTGATGAGCCTGGGTGGCATCGCCATCGCCATCGGGGCCATGGTGGACGCGGCCATCGTCATGATCGAGAACGCGCACAAGCACCTGGAACGCTTGCCCGAGGAGCACACCAACACCGAGCGCGTGGAAGCCATGATTGCCGCCTGCAAGGAGGTGGGCCCGGCTTTGTTCTTCTCGCTGCTCATCATCACCGTGTCCTTCCTGCCGGTGTTCACGCTGGAGTCGCAGGAAGGCCGCCTGTTCTCGCCACTGGCCTATACCAAAACCTTTGCCATGGCCGGTGCCGCGCTACTGTCGGTGACGCTGGTGCCCGTGCTGATGATGCTGTTCATCCGGGGAAAAATCATGCCCGAATCCAGGAACCCGGTGAACCGGTTCCTCATCTGGATCTACCGTCCCATCATCGCCGCCGTGATGCGGTGGAAGAAACTGACGGTTGCCACGTCGATCATTGTGCTGGGCGTGTCGTTCTACCCCGCCAGCCAGCTCGGCTCGGAGTTCATGCCCACGCTCAACGAAGGCACGCTGCTGTACATGCCCGCGTCGCTGCCCGGCATGTCCATCACCAAGGCGGCCGAGCTGATGCAGACGCAGAACAAAATCATCAAGAGCTTCCCGGAGGTGGTATCGGTCTATGGCAAGGCTGGGCGCGCCAACACCGCCACCGACCCGGCGCCGACCGAGATGTTCGAGACCGTCATCAACCTCAAGCCCGAGTCCGAATGGCGCCCCGGCATGACGACCGACAAGCTCATCGCGGAACTGGACAAGGCATTGCAATTCCCCGGCGTGTCCAACGCCTGGACCATGCCCATCAAGGCGCGCATCGACATGCTGTCCACCGGTATCCGCACGCCCATCGGCATCAAGGTCTTCGGCAAGGACCTGGGCGAGATGGAACGCCTGGCGCGCGAGATCGAAACCGTGGTCAAGCAGGTGCCCGGAACGACCTCGGCGTTCGCGGAACGCATCACAGGGGGCTTTTACCTCAATATTGAACCCGACCGGGCGCAGCTGGCACGCTACGGCCTGGGGGTAGGAGAGCTGCAGGACGTCATTGGCACGGCCTTGGGTGGCGAGATGGTGACCACCACCGTCGAAGGCCGCGAGCGCTTCGGCGTGACGGTGCGCTATCCGCGCGAACTGCGCGCCGACCCGCAGCAGATCGCCCGCGAGGTACTCATTCCCACCATGGACGGCGCCATGGTCCCGCTGGGACAGGTGGCGCGCGTGGAAGTCGCCAAGGGGGCACCCGGCATCCGTACCGAAAACGCGCTGCTGTCGGCCTATATCTTTGTCGACATCCGGGACCGCGACATCGGCGGTTATGTGGCCGACGCGCGCAAGGCCGTGAACGAGCAAGTTCAGTTCCCGCCCGGCTACTACGCCACCTGGAGCGGCCAGTTCGAATCCATGGAGCGCGCGGTGCAGAAGATGAAGGTCGTCATCCCGGTCACCTTGCTCATCATCTTCCTGCTGCTGTACCTGAACTTCAAGCGCCTGACCGAAACCTTGATCGTCATGCTGTCGGTGCCGTTTGCCCTTGTGGGGGGCATCTGGCTTATGTGGTGGCTGGGCTACAACATGTCGGTGGCTGTCGCGGTGGGCTTCATCGCACTGGCCGGGGTGGCAGCAGAGACGGGCGTCATCATGCTGATCTACCTCGACCATGCCTGGGAAGAGATTCAGGCCCGGCGCCGATCGGAAAACAAGGAGCCTGGCGTGGCCGATCTCTACGAAGCCATCATGGAAGGCGCGGTCGAGCGGGTGCGCCCCAAGATGATGACCGTGGTCGCCATCATGGCTGGCTTGCTTCCCATCCTGTGGGGAACTGGCACAGGCTCGGAAGTCATGAGCCGTATCGCTGCACCGATGGTTGGAGGGATGATTTCCTCGACCGTGCTGACGCTGGCAGTAATTCCCGCTATTTATGGCTTGGTCAAGCAGTTTGAACTTCGAAGAAGGCGAGCTTGATGCGATTGGCCTCGCATGCACAAGGAACTGCTCGCCCGTGGCATCCGGGTGGGCAGGAAACGTGTGCGCCGCTTGATGCAGCAGCACGGCATCCGGGCCAAGACCCAGCACAAATTTGTGGTGACCACGGACAGCCGCCACAGCCCCGCCGGTGGCCCCGGACCTGGTACAGCGACGTTTCAATCCCGATACACCCGACCAGCTCTGGTGTGGCAACACCACCTACATCGCCACCGACGAAGGTTGGGTGTACCTGGCAGCGGTCATCGACCTGTTCAGCCGCCAGGTGGTGGGCTGGAGCATGCAGGCGCACAACTATTGATCCGGCAGGCTTTATTCGTAAACCTTGCTCGGGCTGAGGTGTCGAAGCCCCTCGACGGGCTCAAGTTGAACGGCATCGGGACTCTGCAATAAACCGTGCCGGATCAATAGGCCGCCGTCAAGGCACTTTGTTCCCCTCATGCAGCTCAAGCCCCCTGTTTCGCATACCAAAGGAATCATCATGAACAAGCTGATCTACCCCCTCGCCGGCGCGCTGATGCTGGGCGCCACCTTGCCGGTCCTGGCCGGCCCTGACTTTCAGGCTATCGAGCAAGGCCGCAAGGCCGGCCAGGAGGCCGAGGCCACGCGCACGCGAGATGCCGCCGAGGCCGCCAAAACCGGCCGTGGCGACTGCCCGCCCCAGCCCTTGATCCTGCCGCTCGACCATGGTCCGCGTGCCTTGACTACGCCCTACCTGAACCAACTGCGCAAGCAGCGCTTCGAGGCGGAGATGAAGGCCTGCAAGGAATGACGCAGAGGAAGCGCCTATTCAGTCGGCCCTGCAAAACTCATCCGCCCGCCCATGCCAGCCGGCCCAAGCCGGTTTTCCTCATCCCCACCGCCGTTGCGAGCGCCGAGGCCAACATGACGTCCCCGAATCTACCGGCGCCCATGACCGACATGGCCAACTCCTCCTTGGACTACACCGTGTGCTCATTGGTAGAGACCCGTGTGTGATTCACCGCCGTGCATAGGTCGTAGTAGGGTGCCACGCGGGCCCTCTCTTCATTGCTCAGGAAAGAAATGTTCTTCAGGTGGCAGTCCGAATGACCCACTAGGGCGCGTTGAGAATCAACGGGAGTTGATAACCCCAGCTGCGAGATAGATCATCGCTGCGAAGCTGCTATCCGTCTTGTCGCTGCGCATTGCGATACGTTTGAACTCCTTGAGCTTGCAAAAGAAGTTCTCGATCAAGTGGCGCCATTTGTAGACCTCCAGGTCAATCTCCAGTGGCGCTCTCCTGCGGGGCATCTGTGAGATCACCACCTGCGCCCCGCGCTTACCCAACTCCTGGATCAGCCAATTCACATCGAAGGCCTTGTCGGCAAGCAAGGCATCAAAGCGCACATCGGCAATCAGCTCTCTGACCCCTTTGGTGTCGTGGCGCTGCCCTGGCATCAAGACGAACTTCACCAGATTGCCCAATGCATCCGTCAGCGCCAGTATCTTCGTGGTCATGCCGCCCCTCGAGTGGCCTATGGCCTGGCCCGAAGTCCCCCTTTTGCCCCCTGGCCGTGCCGATGCACTTTCACAATCGTGGCATCCACCATCGCATATTCCATGTCCGGCTGCTCGCTCACTGCATCGAACAGACGTTGGAACACATCGGCCTTAACCCAGTCTCTAAAGCGTTTGAACACCGTGTTCCACTTGCCGAACTCTGGCGGCAGGTCTCGCCAGGGGCTGCCTGTGCGGGCAATCCACAGCACTGCCTCAACGAAGCGGCGGTTGTCTGTGCCGCTGCGTCCAGGATCACTTGGCTTGCCAAGGCATTGAGGCTCCATCTTGGCCCATTGCTCGTCTGTCAGTACCCATCGAATGCTCATGCGCCTATTGCATCACAGCCCTCCGAGCCGTTGTGCTTGATTCTCAACAGCCCCTAGCGTGTTGAACAAGATCCGGCGGAAGACCTCCATACGCGCCTGCGCCCGGTTGCGGCACTGACCGATGAGCGCGTTGAGTTTGGGAATCGTCGCACTGCTGTATTTGTAGATCGCACTCTCATTGAGCGCCTCACAGCCATCCAGGGCATGCACCAGCATCAGCCATGAGCAAGCGGCGCCGGCCTTGGGCACGGTGTTCACGAAATCGAGCTCGTAAAATATCCAACCAGCTTCACGAGATCAATGAAGATTCAATCAGCCTTACACACAGAAATTTGGACAGGCCCGGGGATGGTCACGGCATGAATTCGCCAATCGGCACATGTGTTGCTGATTAGCGAGGTGGCATCAACCCGCCCAACGTGCATGGTGAAATTTCAAACCTGCATGTTCATCACATCGGTATAGGCCTGAACTATTCGGTTTCGACTGTGGAGCGTGGCCTGGAATGCGATGTTCGACTTGACACCAGCGAGTATCGTTTCTTCAAGGCCCACCGTGGGATTCTCAAGAGTGAACTCTCGACTCAGGCGGCCAGAATCCGCTTGTAGTTTGCTCGTGGTCGAAAGCGCCTGCTTCATCGCGTCCAAAAAGCCGTCGTCCTGAACACTGGGTGTTTTGGACACCAATTTGTCCACCTGGGTGACGGGCCGTAGTGCTTCGAGCGGGTGTGTGGTTATGTTCATGTTATGTCCGTTGTCCAGCCGAAGAGGGTGATGAACAACCCTTTTTCGGAAGATCGCGGTCAGGAGTCGGTACGAGAAATAGTAATTCCCGCCCGCTGGTCTGTAAGCCTTCAGACTGAGGCATCGGCCCTCCAAATGTATGGCTATGGATTACAAAAACTTAATCTCGCTGACATCACCACGCAGGTCGATCCTCAGCGTGTGAGCGCATCAACCCATGGAGGAGAAATAAGGCATAAGGCAGAAGACTTACAACCGCTGTGAAATCTCCAGCAATGGCTTGATGCTGGAGCCAAAGCGGCTCATGGACGCGTGGTTCTGCTCCAGTTGGCTGTAAGGCAGATAACGAATCCCGAGTTCCGAAACACGGGAGAATACCGGTCTTTGGAGTTGCTCCGCCACCTTGGCTCGGCGATTGTCTGGGGCCACCAGAAAGAGCGCACATTTTTCTGCAACCGGTGACTTCTGTCTACCCGTGTGGTTGGTCCTCCGTCCTCCGCATTCGTCCCCCGCGCACGTCCACCAACTCGCGCTCCAATTCACGCAGATTCTTAACAACAATGTCATCTGGCTGTCCGGATTCTGTTGGGGTGCGCTCCCTAAGATGAACACATCGCCTCAACGCCCGACCAAGGCATGAGAGATGCAAGTTTCATCCACCTTCCAGGAGCTTCAACCATGACCCAAGAACGCCTCTCCCTTTCTTCCATGATCGCAGCCGCAACCGCAGTAGTTGCTCTGGGCCTTCCAGGGATGGCTTCGGCAGCCTACGAGCATCCTGCCAACAATGAAAAGGGCGTAATCGTTCACCCGGAACACTTCAAGAGCGAGAAAACCCGCGCCCAAGTCAAGGCGGAGACCGAGGCTGCGATGCGGCAAGGCCGCCTTTCTTATGGTGAGAGCAACTACCCCATCCGCACACCTGATGTAAGTTCTGGCAAGACGCGTGAGCAAGTAATCAACGAACTGCTGAGCGAGTCACCTGCCGAACGCTCCGAGCGTCTGCGTCTCTACTCCCCGGGTTGATAGCCCCCAATTGGGGCTCCAGCAGAGCACGTTGAATCCATTCTGTGGGATCGCTGGGGCTTTGTTGCATAAATCGGCCATAGGCCAAGGCATCCCCAATCCCAAAAAGATTTACGCAGCAGCGACCGTCTGGGGCGTGCCCAGATCGGTAAATTGATTGAGGATTGAAGCTCGGATGTGCAGCTCGGTCACCTGGCGCTCAAACGTCCTGGCCATGACCTTCTCGCCCAGGCGCTTGAAGCAATTCATCTTGGTCTCCACCAGTGACCTTCGGTGGTAGCCGCTCCAGCGTTTCCAGATAGCCCGCCCCAACTGCCTACACGCCTTGACCGCTTCATTGCGGTGAGCAAATGCCAGCCCTTTGCGCAGCTTCGCTCCTTTGCGCGGCGGGATGATTGGAATGGCTCCCCGCAGGTAGCACGCCTTATGTACATCCTGCGTGTCGTACGCCCCATCACCGGTAAAGCTAGCTATCTCTTCATTGCTTGGAATTTGACCTAGCAGGTCTGCTGCCATGGGCGAGTCGCCCACTTCATTGGTTGTTACTGCGATGGCCCGAATCTGCAGTGTCTGGGCATCAATACCCAGATGCACCTTGCGCCACTGGCGGCGCCGCTGTGCGCCGTGCTTTTTGGTTTTCCACTCACCTTCGCCCAAGAACTTGATGCCCGTGGAGTCGGCCAGCATGTGCAAGCCTTTGTCACTTGCACGGTAGCGCACCTGCACATCCAAGCTCTTTTGCCTGCGACACACCGTGCTGTAGTCGGGCACTGGCCAATCCAGGCCTGCCATACCCAATAGCGACTCAACCAGGCCCAGTGTCTGGCGCAAGGGCTGGCCAAACAAGCACTTGATGGTCAGGCAAAACTGAATGGCCGCATCTGAGAATTTTTGGCAACGACCACGCTTGCCCGTGGGCTGAGCTAGCCACTGCATATCCCTATCGAGCCAAATGGTCAGCTCACCTCGCGCCTTCAACGCTGCGTTGTAAGCCTTCCAGTTCGTTGTGCGGTACTTAACCCGACCCCAGCTCGTCTCTCTCATCTCCCGAGCCTACATCAGCTGCGACCGGCATTTGTGCAACAACGCCGAGGCGTAGTGCAAGATCAATCAGTTGGGCCTTGACCAAACAGATCGGAGCGTGCCGATTCCGTGATGGCCACCACGCAGGGGTGGCTGATGCGCCGCTCCACTGAAATGGCGAAGAACTCCTCCACCAATTCGTTTGAACTACCAATGACTTCCACCCCAAACTGGGCTTGGGTCTCTTGCTCCAGAACGGTGGGTGACGTGAAGATACCCCGGCCTTCCCGCCCGAAGGCGTTCATCAGAGCGCTATCGTCGAACTCTCCCGCGATGCGAGGCTGCAGGTGGTGCTTGTTGAGCCAGTGGTCGAGTTGCTGGCGCACCGACGACTGCGGCCCTTGAATGAGCATGGGCGCCCCGTGAAGGCACTGGGGAAAGGCGCCCTGCAATTCTTTCTTGAGAGACGGCGCGCAGAAAAAGCTCATGCTCGATGAGCCCAGGGCGTGGTTGAACGCGCGCACGCCGATTTTCTTGGAGGCTGGTTCATCGGCCAGCAGCAGATCGAGCCGGTGGATGCTGAGTTGCGCCAGCAGTTCGGGGAATTTGCCCTCGTGGCATGTCATGTGCACCTGTTCGTGCATCCCCAGCGCGGGCTCCAGCAAATGGTAAGCCACCGATTTGGCGACCGAGTCAGCCACACCCACCTTGAATTCCAGCGGTTTTGCCTGTCCTCTGGGTAGTCGGATGGATTTTTCAAGCTCATCACTCAGCGCAAAGATCTGCTCTGCGTACCCCAAGGCGATGCGGCCCTCGTTCGTCAATTCCAGCTCGCGTCCGCGTTTGCGAAACAGTTCATGGCCCAGCCATTCCTCCAGCTGGTTGATCTGTCCCGACAAAGTTTGGGGCGTGGTGTGCAATTGCTCACCGGCGCGCATTACACCGCCCGCCTTGGCTGCGGCCCAGAAGTAGCGCAGATGTTTGAAGTTCATGGTGGCAAATTATTTGCGAAAAACGAAGTATTTTGTTGAATAAAACGAATAGACGCGAAGTATTGATTTCTTTAGAGTACAGGGCTGGCAAGGACAACACGCCTTGTCTGCGGTATCGCACATTCGTGTTCAGAAGGAGTTGCCATGCGTATTACGACCCGAGGAAAAGTCGCTGTATCGGCCATGACGGACCTGGCCCTGCATCAGAGGATGAAGCCGGTGTCGCTGACGACCATCAGCCAGCGCCAAGGCACATCACTTTCTTACCTGGAACAGTTGTTCAGCGCACTGCGTCGCGCAGGGCTGGTGGAGAGCACGCGTGGGCCAGGGGGCGGCTACACGCTGGCCCGCAAGCCCGAGCAAATCGCTGTGGCGGAAATCATCCTGGCGGTGGAGAACATGGAGGTGGATGACTACCAGCCCCTCACGCCGCCCCAGGTGGCTCAGCTCAAGGCCATGACGGGTGAGCTGTGGGTGTCGTTCAATGCCCGGGTGCTGGACTATTTGAAGTCCGTTTCGCTGCGCGACCTCATGACGCAGGCGCAAGCCCAGGGTGTGGTTGCCGCGCCCGAGCAGTCGGCTGCTGCACCGCGCAAGGCGCTGGGGGTGGTGCCTGTGAAGCGCCCATTGATGTCACGCCTGCAAATTCCTAATTCGGTGTTTGCATTGGGCTCGATGCCGCTGGCCCCTCGGCGCTGAGTTTTGTCTTTGGAAATTTGCGGGGGATTGATCCCCTGCGGTGAGCCGCATCTGACCTGCAGACCGCAATGCACAGCCAACGCTGATTCGGCGCTGGCTGTGCATGTGCATCAGCTCAAGGACGGATCAGCCGCCATGTTGTCGAACTTCTTGAAGTACTGACGAGCCATCGCCACCAACTGCGCATCGGTCGGGTGGTCGGCCGCCACGGAATCCACCACAGCGGCAGCGACCGCTGCGTTGTGCTTGCTGCACCAGTCGCGGAACTGGTTGCGAGCCAAACCGGGTCCGCACAGCAGGACTTCATGTGTGCCTTCCAAAGCTTTGGCAGTGTCGGCAAAGAACGCACTGGTGTCGTCGTTTTTGCCCTGGTGCTTGTGGTGGCTGCGCGATTTGACGCGCTGGGCTTCCATGTGTTCGCGGTCAAACATCACCACGTGGGCTTCGGAATGGTCCATCCAGACGACGGCGTGAAAAGTGCTCATGGGTCAACTCTCTTGAAGTGAAAAACATCTGCCCGCGCGGGGCAGTTCTTGGAACCGTGGGTTATTTGGCGGGCCGGGCGTGGCGTTCTGCGGCCTCTTGGCAGGGCAGGCAGCGTGCAACCTCGGGGGTTGCCTGCAAGCGGGCCGGCGCAATGTCCTGGCCGCAGTCGGTGCACTCGCCGTAGGTGCCGGCATCCATGCGTTCCAGCGCCGATGCGATGGCGTTGAGCTGTGCCGACTCGTGCTCTTCTATGGCAAATTCGAGTGAGCGTTCGCTGGCCACCTGGGCGCGGGAATCTTCAGCGTGGCCGAAATGCTCGGCCGCAGCTTCGACCCGGCCCACGTTGCCGCCGCGCTGTTGCGCAATCTGGGCGAGGATGCCGGCTTTGTGATCCAGCAGCTGCTGGCGTAACGATGCGACCTGGGTCTTGTCCATGCGGTCAACTCCTGGAAAGTGATTGAACACCTTCATGGTGCGCCTGCTGGGTGATAGGCGTGTTGACGCAAGTCAATTTTCTGGCGCGTCTCGGCGACCGCCGCTAGCGGACCTGGAATGGTCACTGACTTGGGAGCCGAGGGCTTATTTGCGCCGCGCGAGCATCTCCGCCGTGCTGGTTTTGCGGTCTGCATTGATGCGCTGTACGTGCGGGCGTTCGGCCATGCGGGCCAGGTAGTCGCGCACGGGCAGTTCTGCCAGGTAGTCCCGGCCATAGATGGCCTTGGTGGCTGAGCTGACCAGGGGCAGATGCACGATGGCGGCGCAGTCGGCCATGCTGAAGCTGTCGCCCGCCACGTAGGGGGCAAAAGACGCCAGCTTGGCAAAGGCCGCGATGTTCTTCTCCAGTTGAATGCCCACTTTCTCCCGTGCGGCTTCACTCACCGTGCCGCCAAAAAAAGCTTGGGGGTAGAGGTTGCGGGCGACCAGTTCCAGGTGCAGTTCCATAAAGGTGATCAGCTCGCGCACTTTGGCGGCCGCGAACGCCTGGGCGGGGACGAGGGCCGGAGTGGGGTAGGCGGCCTCGATGTAGTCAGCAATCACTGCGGATTCGCAAAGCGGGCCCTCCGGGGTGAGCAGATAGGGCACCTTACCCAAGGGTGAAGCCGCCAGATCGGTCTGGCCCACCCAGGCAAGCTGTTCCTGGAAGGGCACGCCTTTTTCAAGCAGCGCAAGCTTGACCTTGTTGTAGTAATTGCTGGCAGAAAAGCCGCAGAGCGTCAGCATGGGGTGGTCTCCTGAAGGTTGTAAAAAAATGGGGCGCGAGTGTTTCCACATCCTAGAAGCCCGTGCGCAAAGCGGGCGTCGCGGAGTTGACCTGGGTCATGAAGCGAAAAGGTCTATCCCGCCCTGCGCAGGGGGCGCCTACAATTCCGCGACATGCCACCCGTGCCCCTGCAAACCCTTCGCAGCCTTCGATGGCTCGCCCGCCTCGTGTTGGCGTGGTTTGTGTTGTCGATAGGGGTTGCCGTGGCGTCGCCCTTGGTCCAACCCAAGCCGGTGGAGTTGATCTGCCTGGGCTCGGGGGCCGTCAAGCTGGTGGTCAAGACAGACGATGGCGCGCAAGACATGCCCAGCCACACGCTGGACTGCCCGTTGTGCGTACACATAGGCGCACCGCTACCGATATTGCAGACCCGGCTGCCAGAGGTGCATCCACTGGCGCACGCCCTGCTTCCCATCCCCGCTGCGCACATTGCGGCCCGCACGGCGGCGCCGCTGCCGCCACGCGGCCCTCCGGTCATTTCTTGATTTGCTATTGATTTAATAGCTGCTGGCGCTTGCCTATAAAGCGCTAGAGGCCTATTTGGCTCAATAGCAAAGGCGCTGTCTGCTTTGGCTGCAGATGCTTGGCGCTGGGTTGGCCCCGCTGGTTCGCGCCCCTGGCGTTACCGGCATCTGCGCTGTCTTTGCTGCTCCAGCGCTCCACCCCCTGTTCCTCGTCCTGCGTGTTGGGCACAGACCAAAGCCTATGTGGCAAGTCTGGCCCGCAGTTCTCCATCCTGCTTTTGTCTGCTTGTTTTTTAGGAGTGATTCCATGTTTTTGATTCGTAACCCCCTGGCCCGCCACCTGACTGCTACCTTTGTCCTGACCTGCGCACTGAGTGGTGGCGTCTGGGCGCAAACCGCCAACGTGAAGGTGGAAGGCGCCTGGGCGCGCGCCACCGTGCAGGGCCAAAAGGGCACTGGCGCGTTCATGAAGATCACTGCGCCTGAAGGCGCGAAACTGGTCGGTGCCTCGTCGCCCGCCGCTGGCGTGACGGAAGTGCACGAGATGAAGATGGAAGGCGACGTGATGAAGATGCGCGCCATGCCCTTCCTCGATCTGCCCGCCGGCAAGACGGTGGAACTCAAGCCCGGTGGCTACCACATCATGCTGCTGGACCTGAAGGCCCCACTGGCCAAGGACACCACCGTGCCCGTGAAGCTGACCTTCAAGGACGCCAAGGGCGTGGAAAGCACCCAGGAGCTGACCCTGCCGGTGGCCACTTCGGCCCCCGGCACGCCTGCCATGCCCGCAGCCGGTGCTGCGGGCCACGGGCATGGCCACGGCGCTGCCAAGCACTGAAGTCACCCTGGGGCCTCGGGTGATGCAACCCCGCACCGCCGCTGTGGCGGCGCGCTGCGGGGCACCCCCATCGCCAGCGGCCACGGGTTGGAGTAAGCTGCCTTGCGACCTGCTCAGGAGCATTCGGGCCGACATGCGTGCGGCGCTGAAGGGCTCCTTGGCGGGACTCCCACTTCCTTCTTTTCCTGCAAGGCGGCCATGAGCGACACATCCCACTTCAGTTTTGGCAAATTCGTCCCCGGCTTTGATTTTCTGCAAAGCCTGGCCAAGGGGGCTGCCAGTGGCATTCCGCAAATGCCGCAACTCTCGCACTGGGTGGCGCCCACCCTCAGTGTGGAAGAGCTGGAAAAGCGCATTGATGAACTCAAGGCCGTGCAGTTCTGGCTGGAGCAAAACTCCCGCGCGCTGGCCGCCACCATCCAGGCCCTGGAAGTGCAAAAGATGACCTTGGCCACCCTCAAGGGCATGAACGTGAGCATGGGCGACGTGGCCAATGCCTTCAAGTTCCAGGGCAGTGACGCGGTGATGCAGGGCATGCAAAAAGCGGCCGATGCCTTCAGCAGTGCCGCACGGCCTGCCGCAACGCAGGCGGCTGCGCCCGCGCCGACTCCTCCGGCACCGGCTCCAGCCCCTGCGCCAGCTCCTGCACCCAGCCCCGCCCCGGAACCAGAGCCCGCTGCCGAGGCCTCCAAGGCGGAAGCCCCTCGCAGCCCTGGCGTGGTGGACCCACTGCACTGGTGGGGCGCGCTGACCACCCAGTTCCAGGAGATTGCCGCCAACGCATTGAAAGACGCCAACCACCACGGCAACCCCCTGGGCGCCACGCAGCACCTGGCCAAAGATGCGTTGAAGAAGGCCACCGACATGGCCAGCCACCTGGCGGCCCAGGGTGTGCAAAGCCTGCAGGAAGTGGCCCGCGCCGCGCAGGCCGCCAAACCTGCCGCGGCCCCACGCAAGGCGCCGTCTCGTTCCGCTGCGGCACCCAAACCCGCCCCCGCCAAATCTGCTGGCAGCCAGCGTGCGGCGCCTGCACCGGCGGGCAAGTCAGGCCGTGCTTCCGCCAAAGCGCCCGCCGCCCGCAAAACTGTAGCCAAGAAGGCGCCTGCCAAAAAGGCTCCCGCCAAGTCATCGCGCCAGCGGTGAGGGGGGAGTAGGCACACCCACCGCAGGTGGCGCGATGGCCGGATTTCTGCGTGGTCAAGCGGGCCGGGGCCTGCCAGCTTTGCCCCGGCGCGCTAAAGTGGGTGGACTATGACTCTTTTTCCTACTGGCCATGCCACCCATCCCCAGTGGCGCATGGCGGCTGCGCTGGTTCTGGCGCAGCTGCGCGCACAAATGGCGCTGCCCGCCTATGCCGCGGCGCCCACGCTGGGCTTGCTGTACATCACCGACCACTACGCCAATGACGCGCGCGAACTGCTCGACTATCTGGCCAGCGAACTGCCCGAGGTGACCGACTGGAGCGGCACCGTGGGGGTGGGCGTGTCTGCCAACAACGCCGAGTATTTTGATGAACCGGCCCTGTCGGTAATGCTGCTGGACGTTCCCGCTGACCAATACCGCGTGTTCTCGGGCGTGGCACCGCTGCCGCGCCACCCCGCCAGCGGCTTTGTCGCCCAGACCGCCTTGGTCCACGCTGATGGGCACACGCCCGACCTGGCAGAGTTGCTGCAGGAAATGGCCGACCGCACCGAAACCGGCTACCTGTTTGGTGGCCTCAGTGCCAGCCGCACCGCCAACGTGCAGTTTGCTGTGGGCGGCAACGGCAACATGGCCGGGCAGGGCGCAGCCAGTGGGGTGTTCGACGGCGGCTTGTCGGGCGTGGCCTTTGGGCCGCAGGTGCCGCTGCTGTCGCGCGTTACGCAGGGTTGCCAGCCGGTGGGCCCGCTGCACACCATCACGGCAGCCAACGACAACGTGGTGCTGGAGCTGGACCATGAACCTGCGCTGGATGTGCTGCTTGATACCTTGCAGGTGACGCTGGACGGAGACCCCCAACCAGCCCTGCGCCGCGTGCGGGCCACCTTGGCCGGGCTGGTGGATGCTGGCGCGCAGCCCCTGGGGCGCCAGCGCACGGGCCACTTTGGTACCGACACGCGGGTGCGGCACATCATTGGCCTGGATGGTGCGCGGCGCGGCGTGGCGCTGGCTGAGCATGTGCAGCCCGGTATGCATCTGGCTTTTTGCCAGCGCAACGTCACTGCTGCGCGGGCCGACCTGATGCGCATCTGCGCCGAAATTCGGGAAGAGCTCTCGCCCCAGGACATGGAGCCCGCGCCAGCCGCAGAACGCAGTGCCCAGGCGCAAGGCGCCGCAGCCCCGGCGCCCGGCACAGGTGCCATGACCAGCCCTGCAGGCGCTGCGCAGGGCCGCACCATTCGGGGCGCTATTTACGTGAGCTGCTCGGGGCGGGGTGGGCCGCACTTTGGTGGGCCGAGCGCTGAGCTGCAAATCGTGCGGCACGCCCTGGGCGATGTGCCCCTGGTGGGTTTTTTTGCAGGCGGCGAAATCGCGCACCAACAGTTGTATGGCTACACCGGTGTGCTCACGGTGTTTACCGATGCGTGAGGCGGCTGAGCCCAGCTAAGAGCGGCTAACAAAACTCAGCGAAGCGGTTCTGGCTAGGCGCTGTGTCGTCGGCAGTACGAGCAGTACGACAAGACACAGCAACGACGCCAGAAGAGTTTTGTTAGCCGCTCTAAACCAGCTGGCAGCCTGCTTCAGCCCCCTTCGGTTGGCAGGCCCTCGGCGTCCCACTCGGGCAGGCCACCGCGCATCCAGTAAACGTTGCGAAAGCCTTTGTCGGCAGCCACCTTCGCGGCCTTGTAAGACTTCCAGCATTCCGCACCGTTGCAAGAGAAGATCAGGGTCTTGCTGCGGTCCAGCGTTTCCAGGGCCTTGAAGTCGTCCTGCTCTGGGTTGAAGGCCACGTCCTTCAGGCTCTTTTCGCCGTAGGCTGCCCACACCGCGCCGCGAATGCGCTTGGCGCGGTATTCCTTTTCAGTGCGGGTGTCCACCACCACGGCGCCCTGGCCCTGCAGTTCCACCACATCCTTGGCGCTCACCCGCTTCACGCCCGGCAGGCTGGTGGGGGTGAAAAGCCCGAGTTCCGCTACTTTCTGGTATTCCTGCATGTCGGGGCGCAGGCCCGTGGGTGCCAGGCCTGTGCCGCTGGATGCGGTGCTGAGCCACTGCGAAAGCTTGCCGCGCACCTCGCTGGGCAGTTCCTTGCGCACCACGGCGCTGAAGCCGCCGGGCACCGGACGCGAGGTGGCCAGCACCTTGGCCGCACCGGGGAACGTGGCCGACCACTGGGCCCATTCTTCCGCCCGCACCACGGTCGCGTCGGCGGTGCCCAGGGTGAGCGCACTCAGCCCGGCCTGCGGGTATTTTTCGTGGCGCACGCTCTTGAGGTCTTTGAACGACAGGCCGGCCTCGTTCAGCATGCCGCGCCCCATGTAGCTGTAGACCGAGTCCTGCTGCGGCAGGTACAGGCGCTTGCCCTTGAGGGCGCCCACCGATTCGATCTGGGGCAGTCCTACCAGCACATAGTGGTCAGATTTCTGGCTGCACCCCACCAGTTCGTAGCCCCGCTGCAATGCCGATGCAGCCACCTGGGGTGGGCCGATGAAGATGTCGTAGCCCCCGCTGCGCGTGGCGCGCATGGCGTCGGCCAAGTCTTCGGTGGTGGTCACCGTCACGGTCTGGCCGCTGGCCTTGGACAAGCCCGCCTCCAGCGCACTGCGCAGGATGGAGTTCCCGGCTTTCTTCTCGGTCGGCTCCACTGCGACGATGGCGGTGAGCTGCGCGTGTGCCATGCCGCCCGCCAGTGCGCTGATCCACAAAGCGCCCCACACGAGACGATGGATGGTGCCTGGGTGCATGGTCTTTCCCTTCGAAATGGTTGCTGGTGGGCCGTGCTGCGCTGCTGTGCATGAGGCCACGCAGAGCATGGTGGGTTTTTGTTAAGTAAGTGTTAAATATGCGCCAGGCGGCTACTTTGTCAACACCAGCGGCACTTTGTTTCTGTTACTTACAAGTGCGGCGAGGCGAGCTGTGCCGCAGCGCGTGATGCCCTCCAGAATGGCGTCGTTTTGCGTAGGCACTTGCGCGCGCGCAGCGGCAAACCGTACGTGAATCCCGGCGTACCGTCCCTTCATTCATAGGAGTGCACCCATGACCCCATCCACCACCCTGCCACGTCGCCACCTGCTGGCAGTCAGCGCCGCCGCACTGAGCGCTGCGGGCCTTGCCAGCTGGACTGGCGCCGCCCAAGCCCAAGCCACCGCAGCGGCTGCGCCCAAGCCGCTGCCGGGCTACGCAGGCTGGAAGGCTGGCAACGCGCTGATCGTGCACAGCAGCAGCACCCTGGAGACCCGACGCGGAGCGTTTGGCACCAGCGTGGTCACGCCGTCGAGCCAGCTGTATGTGCGCAACAACCTGCCTGCGCCCGATGCCGCCATCCTGGATGACCGCAACGCCTGGGTGGTGCGGGTGGAGGGCGTCAAGAACCCGCGTGAGATCACCCTGGCGGAACTCAAGACGCTGGGGCTGGAGACCGTGGCCACGGTGCTGCAGTGTTCAGGCAATGGGCGCGGGTTCTTCCCCACCAAGCCCAGTGGCACGCCCTGGACGGTGGGTGCTGCCGGCTGCGTGGTGTGGAGCGGCGTGCCCGTGCGCAACGTGGTGGCCGCCCTGGGCGGCGTGGCCAGTGGCATGGCTTACGTGACGGGCACGGGCGGCGAGAAGCTGCCCGAAGGCGTGGACCCGCTCACGGTGCTGGTGGAACGCTCGGTGCCCCTCAAGGCCATGGAAGACGCCATCCTGGCGTGGGAGATGAACGGCGAGCCGCTCTCGCTGGCCCACGGCGGGCCGCTGCGGCTCATCGTTCCGGGCTACCAGGGGGTGAACAACATCAAGTACATCAAGCGTTTGGCCTTTACCGAGGCGCAATCGCAGGCGCGCATCATGCAGCACGGTTACCGCATGACGCCGCCCGGCGCCAAGGCCAGCCCAGACCAGCCCTCGGTGTGGGAGATGACGGTCAAATCCTGGATCAACGGCCCGCTGCCCGAGCAAGGGCCGCTCAAGCCCGGCATGGTGCAGGTGCATGGCGTGGCCTTTGGCGGCACGCGTGGCATCAAGGGCGTGGAAGTGTCGGTAGACGGCGGCAAGACCTGGCAGGCCGCACAGCTCATCGGGCCGGACCTGGGCCGGTTTGCCTGGCGCCAGTTTGTGCTGCCGGTGCGCCTGGGCGCAGGCACCCATGTGCTGGCCAGCCGTGCGACGGACACGGCGGGCAACGTTCAGCCCGAGCAGCGAGAGGAAAACGTGGGTGGCTACAACAACGCCAGCTGGGCCGACCATGCGTCACGGTGTCGGTGGCCTGAGTTGGTCGCGCAACCCACCCCTTTGCGGCGGCTGGCGCCATTGGCCTGTACCCTGGCTTTGGCAGGTTTGGCGACTGCCAGCTTGGCGGCCGACCCTGCCGAGCTGGCGCGCGGCAAGCAGCTTTTTCTGACCCTGCAGCCAGCGTGCGCCGTGTGCCACACCTTGCAGGCGGCGGGCGCGCAAGGCCAGGTTGGGCCCGTGCTCGACGAGATCAAGCCCGATGCCAACCGCGTGCTGAGCGCGCTGCGCAACGGCATTGGCGCCATGCCCTCGTTTGCCGAAAAAATGACCGAAAAAGACATGCAGGCCGTCGCCCGTTTTGTGGCGCATTCCACAGGCGCTGCACCCTGACGCTGTGATCCCCTTGCCGGGGCTAGGCCATCTGCCTGCGCCCTGGCTTTACCATGCGCCTGCAGACCAGCCCATCCGGCGGTTGATTGGTTGCTTCCAGATCGTTGTTGACTGACCCATGTCCCCTGATACCGTTGCTTCTGCCTCCACTGTGTTCGATCCGTTGGCCAGCGCTGCCGTGCTGACCCAGGCCCGCTTGGGGCAATTGCCCCGCCCGCTGGATCTTCCCGCCGCATTGCGGCCCCAGGACGCAGCCCAGGCCTATGCGGTGCAAGACGCCGTGGTGCAGGCGCGCGGCCGGGTGGTGGGTTGGAAGGTGGGCGCGGCCAACCCGCAGGCGCTGCCCGCGCGCGCGGCGCTGACGCAAGACACCGTCTGGGTCTGCACCGAGGGGCAGGTGCAAGACCTGCCGGTGGCAGGCAACGCCGTGATTGGCGTGGAGGCAGAGCTGGCCTACGAACTGGCCTGCGACCTGCCGCCCCGTGAGCAGCCTTACTCTGAGGCAGACGTGCTGGCCGCCGTGCGCGCGGCCCATGCGGCCATTGAGGTGTGCGACACCCGCTATGCCGCCTGGGGTGTGCAGGGCGAGTGGAGCCGCCTGGCAGATCAAGCTTGCCACGGTGCGCTGGTGGTGGGCAGCGGCCGTGCCGATGTGGCGGCCCTACAGCCCTTGTCGGTGCCCGTCAGCCTGTGGGTGAATGGCACCCTGGCCGTGCAACGACCCGCCTGGGGCAACCCGGCGGGCGACCCGCTGCGCCTGCTGACATGGCTGGCCAACGAAGGCGCACACAGCCTGGGTGGCCTGCGCGCGGGCCAGTGGGTCACCACCGGTTCCTGCACCGGCACCGTGCTGGTGGCGCCCGGTGCCCGGGTGATGGCCAAGCTGGGTGGCATTGGCTGCGCCGAACTGCAGTGCGTTTAAGGTGGGCCACAGCGCTTGCAATAGGCGCCTTTTGGTTTGAAGTCAATTTGGCCTCTAACGCTTGATAGATAAGCGGCAGCAGCTATTGAAAGCATAGCAATTCAGGGGCGGAGAGCCGCCAGCGCAGCCGCTCCGTTTCAGCCGGCCCCTACGCCCCCGTGCGGCGCATGCTGGCAAAGGCCTCGAATTCCCAGCTGCGCATGGCCAGCAGCACGGTGTAGCCCTCGCGCTCCTGCAAAGGCAGCTTCTGGTCGGCCAGGTGCTGTTGCGCAAAGTCTTGCGCCACGCGCTGCATGCGTTCCTGAAAAGCTGGGGCCAGCGCGCGGCTGATGGAGCCGTGCACCAGCAGCACGCCTTCACCGGGGCCGTCGAAGCCCCCGGCAAAGTAGTCCAGCAGCGCGTTGTCGCGAAAGTAGTGCATCACCGGCCCGTGCGGGCGCCAGCGGAAGGTCTTGGCCAGCTTGAGCCGGTAGCGGTTCAGCGGCCGCAGCTCGATGATGCCGATGCGGTCGAGCTGCGCCAGGTATTTGATGCCCTCGGCCTCGGTCAGCCGGTAGGTGGCCACCACCTGCTCCAACGTCCACTGGCTCAGCACGCAGATCGCCATTAGCAGCAGTTTTTTGTCGGCCACCACGGCCTTTTCCTGCTCCTGCGTCAGCTCCTTGAGCAGCGGCTGCTCATCGGCCACACGGCGGGCCAGGTCGGCAAAGTCCAGCGCCAGCGCGCGGCAGATGGCATCAATGCGCGACAGCGGCATGTCGCCCTTGGCCAGCATGCGCTTGACGCTGGACTCGGCCATGCCCAGCGCCTGCGCCAGGTCGGCGTAGGTCATCTGGGCGTTCTTCAGTTCCTTTTTCAGGGCGATCACCAGGTCGGCAGTTGTGCTCATGGGGGACTCCTTGGTATCGATTGTGGATACCCGCAGTGGCCTGGGTAGCCCTGAGCGCGACTTTTTCGGTGCAAAAGCCACCGGCGTTTGCACACTGCGCCCACCTTGTGTTGCCGCCCCAGTAGGGCTACCCGCCATGAACGCTGTCCACCCCTTGCAAACTTCTTCCCGCCGCTGGCTGCCGCTGCAGCCGGCCGAATGGGCCCTGCTGGTAGCTGCGGCCGCGCTGCTGGCCTTCGCCGTGTGGGGCCCCTTTTTGCCCGCCAGCGCGCACCAGCACGACTTTGCCGATCAGCGCGGCTGGCATGGCCTGCCCTGTGCGATGGACGTGCTGAGCAACCTGCCCTTTGCCGTGGCAGGGGTGTGGGGGCTGGTGTGGTTGCGCCGCCCAGGCGCGTTGCGGCTGTGCCCGGCCACCCGCGCCACGGCGGCGCTGTTCTTTGGTGGCCTGGTGCTCACGGCGGTGGGCTCGGGCTGGTACCACTGGCAGCCCGATGACGCCGGTCTGCTGTGGGACCGCCTGGGCATGGCCGCAGCCTTTGCCGGCTTGCTGGGCCTGGCGGTGGTGGGGCGCATCAGCCCCCGGGCGGGCGTGGCCACCGCGCTGGGCTTGCTGGTGGCCGGGCCTGCTGCCGTACTGGTATGGGCCCACACGGGCAACCTGCTGCCCTGGGCCGTGGTGCAGTTCGGCGGCCTGCTGGCGGTGCTGGCCCTGGCGTGCATGCCCCACCGCCATGGTGCGCTGGTGGTGCAGTGGGGTGCGGTGATCGCCTGGTATGCCGTTGCCAAAGCCTTTGAGCTGGCCGACCACGCAGTGTTCGAGGCCACCGGCCAATGGGTGTCAGGCCACACGCTCAAGCACCTGATGGCTGCGGGGGCTGCCCTGCCGGTGCTGTTTGCCATGGCGCGCCTGCACCACAGTCGTTACCTCGCTGCACCGATGCCGCGCCGCGCCATGCAGAATGGCGGGCACCGTGGGGCGTGATGCAGCAACCCACCACACAAAAAAGCCAAGAGGAGTGAACCGCATGACCCCCCAGCACGGGCAGCCTGCCGCGCAGCCAGCGCCCCTGGCCCTCCCAGCCCACGAAGAGCCCAACCAGTTTGCCCTGCTGCGCCAGCGCCGCTTTGCCCCGTTTTTCTGGACGCAGTTCTCTGGCGCTGCCAACGACAACCTGTTCAAGTTCGCCTTCACCGTGATGGTGACTTATCAGCTCAGCGTGTCGTGGCTGCCGCCTGCCATGGCGGGGCTGGTGATTGGCGCGCTGTTCATCCTGCCGTTTTTGCTGTTTTCGGCCACCTCGGGCCAGCTCACCGACAAGTACGACAAGACGCGGATGATCCGCTTCGTGAAAAACCTGGAGATCGCCATCATGGCGCTGGCGGCCTGGGGCTTTGTGGCCAACCATGTGCCGGTGCTGTTGCTGTGCACCTTCCTCATGGGGCTGCATTCCACCCTGTTTGGCCCGGTCAAGTTTGCTTATATGCCCCAGGTGCTGAACGAGCGCGAGCTGACGGGCGGCAACGGCATGGTCGAGATGGGCACCTTCGTGGCCATCTTGCTGGGCCAGGTTGCGGGCGGCCTGCTGGTGGCCCTGCCCGGGATTGGCCACACCGCCGTGGCCGTGGGCTGCATCGCCCTGGCGCTGGCCGGGCGGCTGGTGGCGCAGTTCATTCCGTCGGCCCCGGCCACCGACCCCGGTCTCGTCATCAACTGGAACCCCTTCACCGAAACCTGGCGCAACCTCAAGCTGGCGCATGGCAACGTGGTGGTGTTCCGCTCGCTCTTGGGCATCAGCTGGATGTGGTTCTTCGGGGCCGTGTTCCTGTCGCAGTTCCCGGCCCTGGCCAAAGAGGTGCTGCACGGCAACGAGCAAGTGGCCTCGCTGTTGCTGGTGGTGTTCTCGGTGGGCATTGGCGTGGGTTCTCTGCTGTGCGAGGTGCTGTCGCGCCGCCATGTGGAGATCGGCCTCGTGCCGCTGGGTGCCATCGGCATGAGTGTGTTTGCGGTGGACCTGTACTTCGCCACCCGCAGCCTGCCCGCCGCCGAGATGATGGGCGCTGCCGCCTTTCTTGCGCAGCCCCACCACTGGCGCGTGCTGCTGGACCTGGCACTGCTGAGCCTGTTTGCCGGGCTCTACAGCGTGCCCATGTATGCACTCATCCAGATGCGCAGCCAGCCCACCCACCGCGCCCGCATCATTGCGGCCAACAACATCCTGAACGCGCTGTTCATGATCGGCAGCTCCGTCATCGCCGGGGCCTTGCTGGGCGCTGGCTTCACCGTGCCGCAAGTCTTTTTGTTCACCGGCATTGCCAACGCAGTGGTGGCGTTCTACATCTTCATGCTAGTGCCCGAATACCTGCTGCGCTTTGTGGCCTGGGTGATGTCGCGCTTCATCTACCGCTTCAAGGTGCGGGGTGACGAGCACATCCCGTCCACCGGCGCGGCCATTCTGGCGTGCAACCATGTGAGCTTTGTCGATGCCGTGCTGCTCATGGCCGCCAGCCCCCGGCCCATCTACTTCCTGATGGACCACCGCATCTTCCGCGTGCCGGTGCTGGGCTGGCTGTTCCGTCTGGCCAAGGCCATTCCGGTCGCGCCGCAAAAGGAAGACCCTGCCACCTACGAAGCCGCTTTCGAACGCGCTGCCCAGGTGCTGCGCGAGGGCGATCTGCTGGCCATCTTCCCCGAAGGCGGCATCACCAAGGATGGTGAGCTGCAGCCCTTCAAGGGCGGCATCATGAAGATCATCGAGCGCGCCCAGGCCGACGGCATTCAGGCGCCTGTGGTGCCCATGGCGCTGACCAACCTGTGGGGCTCGTACTTCAGCCGCATCGAGCGCGGTACCGCCATGGTGCGACCCTTCCGCCGGGGTATGTTCAGCCGCGTGGGCCTGAATGTGGGCGCCCCCGTGGCCGCGAGCGACGTGCAGCCCGAGCCGTTGCGCGGGCGCGTGGCGCAGTTGCTGCAAGCCTGACCGCCCCAGGCCAACAAAGCCAAGGGCGTTGATCAGGTCGCGCTAAATCAGTGAGAGCCCGGTGATGCGCGCCATGGCATCACCGGCCGCAGCGGTGTCATCAGCCGTTGCGAAAAAGAAAGCTGTAGGCGTTGAGCGCCGGCACCCCTCCCAGGTGCGCGTACAGCACGCGAGAGCCTTCGGGGAATTCGCCACGGCGCACTCTATCGATCATGCCGTGCATGGACTTGCCTTCGTACACCGGGTCCGTGAGCATGCCCTCTTGCCGCGCGCACAGGCGAATGGCTTCGAGCGTTCCTTCATTGGGCAGGCCGTATTCGGGGCCGCCGTAGCGCGTGTCCAGCACCACGTCCTCGGCCGTGATCTCCTGGCCCAGCTCCACCAGCTTGGCAGTGTTCTGGGCAATGCGCAGAATCTGCGCATGGGTCTTCTCGGGCTTGGCCGAGGCGTCGATACCAATCACCTTGCGCGCACGGCCATCGGCTGCAAAGCCCACCACCATGCCCGCCTGCGTGCTGCCCGTGACCGAGCACACGACGATGTAGTCGAACTGGAAGCCCAGCTCTTTTTCCTGCTGGCGCACTTCCTCGGCAAAGCCCACAAAGCCCAGGCCGCCGTAGGGGTGCTCAGAACAGCCTGCGGGAATCGGGAAGGGCTTGCCGCCCGCCTTCTTCACATCGTCCATGGCCTGCTCCCAGCTGGGGCGGATGCCAATGTCAAAGCCCGCAGCATCCAGGCGCACATCGGCGCCCATGATGCGGCTCATCTCGATGTTGCCCACGCGGTCGTACACCGCGTCGGAATAGTTCACCCAGTTCTCCTGCACCAGCACGCATTTCATGCCCAGATGCGCCGCCACGGCGGCCACCTGGCGCGTCTGGTTGGACTGGATGCCGCCAATCGACACCAGCGTGTCGTAGCCGCCTGCAATCGCTTCGGGAATCAGGTACTCCATCTTGCGCGTTTTGTTGCCGCCAAAGGCCAGGCCGCTGTTGCAGTCCTCACGCTTGGCGTACAGGTGCACCTTGCCGCCCAGGTGGGCCGACAGGCGCGGTAGCGGTGTGATGGGCGAGGGGCCGAACGTCAGCGGGTGGCGGGGAAATTTCTGCAGGTTCATGGCGTTTTCCAGTCGGTGAAGGCGGGTGGAAGAAGGGGGCAATGCAAGCGCGCTTGCAGTGCCTTCATCGTAGGAAAATGCGGGAATCAAATGGTTGTGAAAATCAATGCAATTTCGGATGTTTGGTTTTCATAAATGCAGATTAATCCATCAAAAGTTTGAAAAATGAACTATGTGTGCAACAAAAGTTCGTAGCAAGAATGCGCCGCCCGTCGATATGTCGGCAGAGCTGGACCGCACCGACAAAGCCATCCTGCGGCAGTTGCAGCGCGATGCCTCGCTGTCCAACGTCGCGCTGGCCGAGAAGGTGCATTTGAGCCCGCCCGCCTGCCTGCGGCGCGTGGAGCGGCTCAAGCGGCTGGGGCTGATTGAAGGGGTGGTGGCGTTGCTCAACCCCCCAGGCCGTGGGGGCGGGCATGCTGGTGATGATTGGCGTGGTGCTGGACCGTTCCACGCCCGAATCGTTCGCCGCCTTTGAGAAGGCCGCAGCCAAGGTCTCCGGCTGCATGGAATGCCATGTGGTCACGGGCGAGTTCGACTACTTCATGCTCATCCGCACCCGCGACAGCGAGAGCTTCAACCGCCTGCACGCAGAGCAGTTGCTCTACCTGCCGGGGGTGCGACAGGTGCGCTCGTTCATGGTGCTGCGCAACGTGCTCTCCACCACCGAGCTGCCGCTGGCGCTGTAGTGACGGCCGGCCTTACCGGGCTGCGCGCAGCCTGCTCATCACGGCAGACCATAGTGGGCCGCCGAACACGTTCACCACCAGCCCCGCCATCAAGAGCCCTGCGCCCGCAAAATGCACGGGCAGCAACTGCTCGCCGAACGCCACCCAGCCGGTGGTCAGACCCACCACGGGCACCAGCAGGGTGAAGGGTGCTACGCGGTTCACGGGGTAGCGCGACATGAGGTACGTCCACAGCCCAAAACCCAGCAGGGTTGAAATCCACGCAATGTAGGCCACGGCGGCCATGGATTTCAGCGACAGGTGCTGCACCGCAGCCCACACCGCAGCGGGGCCGTCGAGCAGCAGCGACAGCGCCACGAACGGCAGCGGTGCCACCACACTGGACCACACGATGAAGGCAAACTGGTTCATGGGCCCATGCCGTCCCACTGCGCGGGTCACCAGGTTGCCGCAGCCCCACATCGCAGCAGCGGCTACTGTGAGCGCGAAGCCGGCCAGTGGCATCGAGGCACCATGCGCGCTGCCAATCAGCACCAGCCCCACCCCCACCCCTGCCAGCGCCAAGCCGGCCACCTGGTTGCCTTGCCACTGCTCGCGCAGCACCACCACGGCCAGCAGCAGTGTGAAGAACGACTGCGATTGCAGCACCAGCGATGCCAAGCCCGAGGGCATGCCGATGTGGATGGCTGTGAACAGCAGCGCAAACTGGGCCACGGCCATCGTCATGCCGTACAGCAGGTACAGGCGCAAGGGGACCTTGGGCGGCTTGACGAACAGCAGTGCTGGAAACGCCGCCAAGAGGTAGCGCAGCGCGCCCAGCAAAAGGGGCGGCATATCGGCCACCCCGACCTTGATGACCGCGAAGTTCAGCCCCCACACCAGGATGACCAGAAGGGCCAGGGACAGATCGCGGGGGGTGAGTTGGGCGTTCATGAGCAGCAGGTGGTGTGGACCTGCATTGTGGGCTGCCGCACGGCATGTTGCCAATCCGGTACCCACGCGCAGAAGGCAAGCACCGACAAGGCTCGCGTTTGGCCTGCGCTCAGGCTTCGACTGCGAACGTCAGTCCCGCATTCGCCTGCAGCCGTGCGATCAGCTTGTCGCCCAGCGCAGGCGCCGTGGTCCAGATGCCACCGGGGGTGCTGGCAGCGTCCTGCAGCAGGCACACCGCCGCCTCGGCAATCATCTTGGAGGTGGAGCCGTAGCCGGGGTCGCGGTCGCCCTTCACGCTCACGCGCAGGCTGTGGCCTTCGGTGTCGGTGCCGAGGAACAGCACGTCGTAAAAGCCGTTCTCGCGCTCCTCACGCGAGGGGCCTTCGCCGGGCTTGGGGCCTTTGTCGGAGCCGAGCGACTTGTCGCCCGCCACCGCGTTGGCAATGGCCTCGCCCTTCTCGCCCGGGCCGGTGACCAGCATTTCGTCGTACACAAAGTCGGTGCCGTAGGCGTGCTTGAGCAGCAGGTTGGAGCGGTGCACGTTGCGCGTGTTGATGGCCGCCATCACAAACGGTGCCACCCACACCCCATCGCCCAGGGCTTCGTCCACCATGGGCTTGTTGCCCGAGGGCTGGCGCGGGCCTTCAAACCCAGGGGTGAGCGAGAAGGGGTTTTTCAGCAGATCGAGCACACCAGGCTGGGTGGCAGCAGCGGCCATGGTGGCCTTGAGGCTGGCGGCAGTGCCACCCGAGAAGGCGCCCTTCATCTTGCGCACCCGGCCGCGCACGCGGGGGGCGGCGTGGCCAAAGCGCTGGGCAAATTCCTTTTGCAGCATGAACACGCCCAGGTCGAACGGGATGGAGTCAAACCCGCACGAGAACACGATGCGCGCGCCGCTGGCCTTCGCGGTGGCTTCGTGCGCGTCGATCATCTGGCGCATCCACGCGGGCTCGCCGCACAGGTCCACATAGTCCACACCGCTGGCGGCGCAGGCGGCCACCAGTTCGTTGCCATACAGCTGGTACGGGCCCACGGTGGTCAGCACCAGGCGCGTGGCGTTCATCAGCGCTTGCAGGCTGGCGGGGTTGGTGGTGTCGGTTACCACCAGGGGGGTGTCGGCCGGTGCGCCCAGCTCGTCGCGCACGGCGGCGAGCTTGTCGGCATTGCGCCCGCCCATGGCCCAGCGCAGGCCGCTGCCTGCGGGGTAGCGTTGCAGCAGGTATTCAACGACCAGGCGGCCGGTAAAGCCGGTGGCACCGTGGACGACCAGATCAAAAGGCTTGTTCATGCGGTTCAAACTCTAAAAAGCGCAGTGGTTGCCGGTGTTGTGCCAAGGGTGGCAGCGGGCCCGGCAGGCGGGTGGCGCATTGTCTGGGCGGGCAGGGCGGTTGTCTGTCGCATACGTGCGGGGCGGTGGGGGCCCGTTTTTGCCGTGCTGTCGCTTGAAAAGTATCGAATAACGGTACTTTTTGGCTGATGCGTGGGAACTGTGCTGTTCCGGTGCCGCGATGTGGGGCCTCGGGCGGCACGATGCAGTCCGTGTTCAACCAAGGCCCCCTGCGGGCACCAACGCAATGTCTGCTTCTCCCATCGTTGTTCTTCGCGACACCCGTGCATGGCAAATGCAGGTCTGGATTTCCTTCGGCATCGCGGTGTTCCTGTGCGCCGTGGGACTGGCCTGGCTGCCAGGCGCTGACCTGGAAAAGGTGTTCATGGTGATGGGCTACGTGTTCTGCCTTTCGGCCACGTTCATGCTGTCCAAGTTTGTGCGTGACAACCAGAGCGCCCGGCGCGGCGCGGGCGACACCCCGCTGTGGAAGCTGGTGGTGTGGGGTGGCTTTGCGGTGGCCATGGGGCTCACTGGCTGGGGCCTGGTGGGCATGGAGATCAACGTCACCTACAAGGCCTTCTTGGGCGTGAGCTGGCTGTACCTCATCACTTCGGCCTTCACGCTGGCCAAGATGTTGCGCGACCGCTACGAGGCCGACCTGATGGACGCCCGCCTGCAAGGCCGACGCGAAGCGGCCCAAGCCGCAGCCCAGAGCGCTGATTGAGCGCCTGAGCCCAGCTTTCCCCCTTTTGTTCTGATTGCTAAGGAGTCATTCATGCGTATCGCATTGTGGAAAAAAACCGTAGCAGGCCTGTGTGTGGCCGCCGGTGTGTGGGGTTCGCTGGCCGCAGCGCCAGCCCATGCGCACAGCGAAGCCTCTGCCGCGCTGTCTTTGCTGCCGGTGGCGTCGGTGGTGGGCGTGGCGGGCGCGGGCTCGGCGGTGGCTGGTGCTGCCGTGGCCCTGCCGGTGGCGTTGTCGGCCACGGGTGCTGTTCTTTCGGTGAAGGCGGTGGAAGGCTCGGCCATCGGCACCGTCTACCTGCTGGAGCGCGCGTCAGACGGCGCGCAGGTGAGTGTGGAGGTGGCCGGGCGCGGCGTGGGCGCATCCGTCCACGCCGTGGGCACGGTGGTGACCTGCAGCGTCATCAGCACCGGGGTGATTTTGTCGGTCGCGGGCGAGGCCTTGGCCTTTGTACCCAATGCCCTGGGCCGTGCCTTGCTGCACAACGAACGTCTGTAAATATGAAGTACAACCCCCTGAGCCGCTTTGCGGCTTCCCCCTTCTCTCTTCGCGCTGCGCGCTACGGGAAGGGTGACGATGCCCTCGCTGCGGGGCGGTGCGGCCGGCCTAGGCCCTTGCTTGGCATCCCTCACTTGGTTCGCGCCCCTTGGATGTGCTGCGGGTGTGCGACGCTGGCGGTCGCCGCAGTGTTGGTATCGGCCCCGGCCCACGCGGGTCGATCGTGCGAGGCGAAAAAGCCCACGCCCCAGGTGGTAGAGCGCGGCATGGCGCTGGCGGCGCAGACCTCGCAGGCGCTGGACGCCGAGCACGCGCGCAGCGGCGCCAAGGTGGTGTTGATCGGCCGCGCCGGGCAAGACCTGGGCAAGTACGGCCTGCGCTATTCGCACCTGGGCTGGGCCTACAAAACACCCGAAGGCCCGTGGCGCGTGACGCACAAGCTCAACGACTGCGGCACGGCCCTGGGCCATGTGTACCGGCAGGGCCTGGGCGAGTTTTTTCTGGACGACCTGTGGCGTTTTGAAGCCGTGGTGGCCGTACCCAGCGCCGCCGTGCAGGCGCAGCTGTGGCCCGTGCTTACTGAGAACGCCCGCGCCAAGGCGCTGCACACGCCGCACTACAGCATGGTCAGCTATGTGTGGGGGCAGAAGTACCAGCAATCCAACCAGTGGGCGATTGAGACGCTGGCTGCGGCGATGGAGCCCACCACCATCCGCACCCGCGAGCAGGCCCAGGCCTGGCTGCGGTTCAAGGGCTACGAGCCCACCACCCTGCGGCTGGGGCCGCTGACCCGGCTGGGCGGGCGCGTGGGGTCTGCCAACATCGCGTTTGACGACCACCCGAGCGACAAGCGCTATTCGGACCGCATCGAGACCGTGACGGTGGATTCGGTGCTGGCCTGGATGCAGCGCACCCAGCTGGCGGGCGCCCCCTTCACGGTGCTGCCCAAACAGTAATTGAGTGAAAAAGGGCTTTGGCGCTTATCCATCAAGCGCTATAAGCTATAAAAAAAATAGCAACTATCAACGGGAGAAGCAACCATGAGCAAAGCCTTGCGTTTGTCGGAGAAGTGGTTCCGGCGTGGTCTGTGGCTGGTGGCGGTGGTGTTCGCCAGCTTTTTGATTGGCCTGGGCGGCACCATCGTGGGCGATCTGCCCAAGGTGGAACGCCCGCTGCAGGTCGATGATTTTCTCGACAAGGCCCAGGCCCGCGCGCTGCGCGACACCATCCGCGCCCAGCGCGACGCCGAGCAGGACGCGCAGACCGCGCTGGAACAGGCGCAGTTGCAGCACCGCAAGGCCATGAGCGACAACCAGGCCGAGCGCGAAACCTTCAACAACTGGCTGGCCACCCGCCGCGTGACCGAACGCGCCGACCACGACCCCGAGGTGCTGGAGCGCACGCGCAAGCTGGACCTGCTCAAGCAGGCCGAACGCCAGGCCCTGCGCGCCGTGGAGGCCCAGCAGCAGGCCGCGCTGGACGCCCGCCAGACAGCAGCCGCCACGCAAAGGCAGCTGAGCGACCTGGAGGCTGACGGCTACACGCGCCTGCAGCAAGAGCGCCGCAAGCTGGAGCTGCGCGTGTTCCTGTACCGCCTGGCGCTCACCCTGCCACTGCTGGTGGCTGCAGGCTGGTTGTTTGCCAAAAAGCGCCACAGCACCTACTGGCCGTTTGTGTGGGGCTTCATCTTCTTTGCGCTGTTTGCCTTCTTCGTGGAGTTGGTGCCCTACCTGCCCAGCTACGGGGGCTATGTGCGCTATGTGGTGGGCATTGGCATCACGGTGCTGGTGGGGCGCTATGCCATCCTGGCGCTCAACCGCTACCTGGAGCGCCAGAAACTGGCCGAAGCCATGCCCGATGCCCAGCGCCGCGAAGAACTCAGCTACGACGTGGCCCTGGCCCGCCTGGCCAAGAACGTGTGCCCCGGCTGCGAGCGCCCGGTGGACCTGAAGAACGAGACCATCGACTTCTGCCCCCACTGCGGCATTGGCCTGTTTGACCGGTGCGGCCAGTGCACCACCCGCAAGAGCGCCTTCGCCCACTTCTGCCACGCCTGTGGCACCAGCGCCAAGCTGCGCCTGGCCAGCGAGGCCTGACGAGGTGACGGCGCACACCGTGCGAATTAGGGCGGGTTTGAGGGTGAAAAGCGCTGTAAGCCCAAGGAGGATAAGCGCTGCCAGCTATGAAAAATATAGTGATGGGTTGAATCTTTTGCGCGGTGTGCGGCGGGAGCCTTCGCCATGAACATGGAATTTGCCACGGCAGCGCAGGTGCAGGAAGGCTTCGGCACGGGCTTGACCGCCATGCTGATCGCCGTGTCGGCCATGGCCATCGCGGCCTACGCAGGGGGGCCGCCATTTGGCCACGCCGCTGCGCTTGCGCTGGGTGGCTGTGGGGTACGCACTGGCCCTGTGCCTGGCCGTGGGCACGGTGTATGTCAGCACCTGGGGCCGGTTCGTGCAATTGCAGGTGAATGGGGCAGGGCTGGAGCTGCGCTACGCTGGCTCGTGGCAACTGCCGGTGCGCGTGCTGCGAGACCAGGTGCAGACCGTGCTGGTGGGCTGGGGCAAGCCCGGCCGGCCCTGCTATCTGCGCGTGGTGCTGCGCGATGGCTCCAGCCACCGCAGTGCCGCACTGCCTGCGCCCGCGAGCCAGTGCCGCGTGCTGCAGGCCCAGGTGCTCGGGGCCCTCTGATACGGGTGTGCCTTTAGAGCGGCTAACAAAACTCAGCGAAGCGGTTCTGGCTAGGCGCCGCGTCGCAGGCAGTACGCGTAGTACGACAAGACGCGGCAACGACGCCAAAAGAGTTTTGTTAGCCGCTCTTAGCCGCGTTGCGTCGTCGGTTCACCTGGTCTGCGGCTGCTCGCCCGGTGATCTGGCTGAATGCAAGCCCGCATGAACGCAGCGCGCAGCCAGTGTGCGCTGTTTAGATCAAAATGGGCTCTGGGGCAGGCAGGGTAAGCGCCAGCAGCTATGTTTTGCATAGCAATCCGGGGCCCATGCGCTACACCAGATCGCGCAGCGCCTGCTCCAGCGTGGGGTACTTGAAGGCAAAGCCCTGCTGCTGCAGCCGCGCAGGCACCACGTTTTGCCCATCGACAAACAACTGGGCCATTTCGCCCATGGCCCAGCGCAGCGGCGTGGCGGGCACCGGCAGCCACACGGGGCGGCGCAGCAGCTTGCCTGCGGTGGCCACAAAGGTGGCCTGCGCAATGGTCTCGGGGGCGGTGGCGTTGTAGATGCCCTGCATCTGCGGGTCGCGCAGCGCTGCGTGGATGAGCGCCAGCACATCGTCGCGGTGAATCCAGCTCATCACCTGCTGGCCGCTGCCCATGCGCCCGCCCACACCCAGGCGAATCGGCAACAGCAGGGGCGGCAGTGCGCCACCGGGGCCCAGCACCACGCCCAGGCGCAGCACCACCTGGCGCACGCCCAGCGCCTGGGCCTTGGCCGCAGCCGCTTCCCAGCGCACGCACAGTTCGGACATGAAGCCGCCGCCTGCGGCACTGCTTTCGGTCAGCACTTCGTGCGGGGGGCGCACGCCGTAAAAGCCGATGGCCGAGGCCTGCACCCACACCGCCGGGCGGTGGTTGGCGCGTTGCAGCCAGGCCAGCAAGGATTCAGTCACGCCCACACGGCTGTCCAGCAGCACCTGCCGCCGCCCTGCTGTCCACGGCGGGCCCACCACGGGGGCGCCTGCCAGGTTCACGATGGCATCAAGGCGGGCATCGGAAGGCAGGTCGTTGGCACTGCGCACCACCTGAACGCGGCCCTGGAACAAGGTTTGGGCGCTGGCGGGCTTGCGGCTGAGCACCGTGACGCTGTGGCCCGCTGCCAGCACCTGCTGGACCAGCGCGGAGCCGATGAAGCCGGTGCCGCCGGTGACCAGCACATGCATGGCGGGGGAGGCGGGAGAAACGGGCGAAACGGGAGAAGGCGAAACAGTCACAGCGGCGTGCTCCAGTGGGTGAACTCCAGCAGCCGCATTATGGTTTCGGGGGCGGGGCATTGCTGCCCAGTGGGATTGGAGGCCCCAGGTTCCCGGGGCCGGGCTTACACGCCCCGGGCCCGGTCGGCCTTGAACTGTGCGCGGAACTGGCTGAAGGTGCCAGCGTCCAGCGCCTCGCGCACTTCGCGCATCAGGTTCAGGTAGTAGTGCAGGTTGTGGATGGTGGTGAGCATGGGGCCCAGCATTTCGCCACAGCGGTCCAGGTGGTGCAGGTAGGCACGCGAGAAGCCGCCGCGCCCGCCCTGGTCCCACGCCACGCCGTCCTTGCCCGCGCAGGCGTGGCAGGTGCAGCTGGTATCGAGCGGCTGGTGGTCGGCCTTGTGGCGGGCGTTGCGGATCTTCAGGTCGCCGTAGCGGGTGAAGATGGTGCCGTTGCGTGCGTTGCGCGTGGGCATCACGCAGTCAAACATATCCACACCCTCGGCCACGCCCTGCACCAGGTCTTCGGGCGTGCCCACGCCCATCAGGTAGCGCGGCTTGTGGGCCGGCAGGCGGTGGGGCGTGTGGGCCATGATGTCCAGCATCTCGTCCTTGGGCTCACCCACGCTCACGCCGCCCACGGCGTAGCCGGGGAAGTCCATCTCGACCAGGCGTTCGAGCGATTCCTGGCGCAGGTTCTTGTACATGCCGCCTTGCACGATGCCGAAGAGCGCATTGGGGTTCTCCAGCCGCTGGAACTCATCGCGCGAGCGCTTGGCCCAGCGCAGGCTCATCTCCATGGATTTGCGCGCCTCGGCCTCGGTGGTGAGATGCCCCTTGGTTTCGTAGGGGGTGCACTCGTCGAGCTGCATCACGATGTCGGAGTTGAGCGTGGTCTGGATCTGCATGCTCACCTCGGGCGACATGAACAGCTTGTCGCCGTTGACGGGGCTGGCAAAGTGCACACCTTCTTCGGTGATCTTGCGCATGGCGCCCAGGCTCCACACCTGGAAACCGCCCGAGTCGGTGAGGATGGGCTTGTCCCACTTCTCAAAGCCGTGCAGGCCGCCAAAGCTCTGCATCACGTCCAGGCCCGGGCGCATCCAAAGGTGAAAGGTGTTGCCCAAAATGATCTGCGCGCCCATGTCGTGCAGGCTTTGCGGCATCACGCCCTTGACGGTGCCATAGGTGCCCACGGGCATGAAGATGGGGGTCTGCACCACGCCGTGGTTGAGCGTGAGCTTGCCGCGCCGCGCGTGGCTGGAGGGGTCTGTTTTGAGAAGGTCGAACTGAAGCATGGGCGGGATTGTCCCAGACACCGCCCCGGCCTGTTTTTGGAGGACCTTTGCGCAAGGTGCTGGTGCAGCCAGCAGGGGTGACTACACTGGTCTGGTCAGTAACCCGCAAGGAGAACAACATGCTCAAGATTCTGGTGGCCGTGGATGGTTCGGAGTTGTCGCTCGACGGTGTGCGGCACACGCTGCAATGGCTGCAGCAGGGGCTGCAGGCCACGGTGGTGCTGGCCCATGTGCAAGAGCCTGCGTCGCTGTACGAGCTGGTGACCAGCCGGGACCCCGACCTGATCGCTGCAGCCAGCGTGGAGGCTGGTGAACACCTGCTGGCGCCCGCCCGGGCCTTGCTGGAGGCGGCTGGTGTGGCCTATGAAACCGACATTGGCCTGGGCGACCCCGCCCACACGCTGGTGGACATGGCCGAGCGCAATGGCGCAGACATGGTGGTCATCGGCGCCAAGGGCCATGGGGCGCTCAGCAGTGCGCTGCTGGGCTCGGTGTCGCAAGAGGTGGCGCGTGCCTGTGCGGTGCCGGTCACCATCGTCAAGCATCTGCAGGATGCGTTGGTGGACGGTGACGCGGAGGGCGATGACTGATTGCAAGTCAGCGCACTGCCAAAGAAAAAAGGCCGCGTTGCGGCCTTTTTGCATGGTGGGGGCGTTCGCCCCTTTCAATCCAGCGATATCTTCTGCTCGCGAATCAGCTTATGCCAGCGCTGCACTTCGGTGTGGATCAGCTCGGCATATTGCTGGGGCGTGCTGCCCACAGGCTCAATACCAAAATCAATCAGCTTTTGGCGAATGGCCGGTTGCTGGATGGCCGTGGCCACCTGCTTTTGCAGGGCAGCGATGGTGTCGGCTGGCGTGTTGGCAGGGGCAACAATGCCCACCTGGGCCGAGGCTTCCACGCCCTTGATGCCCAGTTCGGCAAAGGTGGGCACGTCGGGCAACTGGGGCAGGCGGGTGGGGTTGGCCACCGCCAGCGGGCGCACCTTGCCACCCTTGATGAAGCCTGCGCCCGCAGCCAGGTCCACCATCATGGCGGCTACTTGCCCGCCGGCCAGGTCGGTGAGTGCCGGGGCCGCGCCGCGGTAGGGGATGTGCACCATGTGCAGGCCACCTTGCACCTTGAGCAGTTCCATGGCCAGGTGGTGCGGGCTGCCCGCACCGGCCGAGCCGTAGCTGATCTTGCCGGGGGCGGCCTTGGCCTTGGCCACGAAGTCCTTGGCGTCCTTCACATCCGAGTTCGGGCCCACCACCAGGATCATGGGGAAGCGCCCCATTAGCGTGACGGGGGTCAGGTCTTTTTCGGGGTTGTAGGTGAGTTTGGAGTACAGCGCGGTGTTGAACACCATGGTGCCGTTGTCGGCCGATAAGATCGTGTAGCCGTCTGCCGCCGAGCGGGCCACTTCTGACGCCGCAATGGCGGTGTTGCCGCCGGGTTTGTTGTCCACCGTCACGGGCTGGCTGATCTGCTGCGACAGTTGCTGGCCGATGGTGCGCGCCAAAAAGTCCGAGCCACCGCCCGCAGGGTAGGGCACCACCCAGCGGATGGGCTTGGCAGGGTAGCTCTGGGCGTGGGCGGCCACGGTTCCCCCCAGCAGGGCGATGGCAGTGATCAGGCCGGTGGCGCAGCGGCGGTTCAGCATGTTGGCTCCTAGTATTGATTTATTGTTTGCAATGATATTACGCAATGCGTAATCATTCAGTCGTGATAACCCTGTGATCTGGATCATGGAAAACTCATCCTCCCTCCCGTTAGACGGCGGCAAGCGCCGCCAACGCGTGCAGTCGGCCGAAACCGGCATGACCATCCTGAAAGCGCTGGCGCGGCTGGGGGGCGCGGCCAGCCTCACGGCCATTGCGGCCGAAGCGGGCGAAAACGCCGCCAAGGTGCACCGCTACCTGTCCAGCCTCACCTCCGAGGGGCTGGTAGCGCAGCACCCCGCCACGCAGCACTACCACCTGGGGCCCGAGGCGGTGCGCATAGGCCTGGCAGCCCTGCGCCAGTGCGACCCGGTGCGCATGGGCGAAAGCGCCTTGCTGCGCCTGCGGGAATCGCTGCGGGTGACCTGTTTCATCGCCGTGATGGGCAACATGGGTCCCACGGTGATGCGCATGGAAGAGCCCTCGCTGCCCGTCACCGTCAACATCCGCCCCGGCTCGGTGCTGCCGCTGCTGTGGTCTGCATCGGGGCAGGCGTTCCTGTCCTTTTCAGAGGATGAAGCGTTGCAGGCCACGGCCCGGGCCGAGTACGAGGCAGCCGCGCCCGAGCAACGCTCCCTGGTGGGCGGCAGCGACCCGGTGCAGGGGCTGCGCCAGCAGGTGCGCGGCCAGGGCTGCGCCATCGTGCGCGACACGCTGCTGGCAGGCATCAGCGCGGTGGCGGCCCCGGTGTTCGATGCCCGGGGCCATGTGAGCGCGGTGCTCACGGCGCTGGGTGCCAGCAACGGCTTTGACGCCCGCCCCGGTGGAAGCATCTGCCCCCGGGTGGTGGAAGAAGCGGCCGCCATCAGCGCCGCCATGGGGTACGCACCGCCTGCCTGAGCGGTTGAACTCCGCGCTGGCGGGCCGGATGGATGGAAATCGAAGGGAAATTACGCATTGCGTAAATTGATTTCGGTTAATACCATCCGCTCCATGACTGCTCCGACCCCAGCCACCAACGCCACCCCTTCGGCCACCCCCTCTGCCCCCGCCATGGGGCGCTGCCCCGTGGACCACCGCAGTTTTGCCCAGGCCGCCACGCCTGGGGGCTGCCCGGTCAGTGCCAACGCGGCGGCGTTCAACCCCTTCGAGCCCGCCTACATGCAGGCGCCTGCCGAGTACCTGCGCTGGGCGCGCGAGCAAGAACCCGTATTTTTCAGCCCGCAGCTGGGCTACTGGGTGGTGACGCGCTACGAAGACGTAAAGGCCGTATTCCGCGACAACCTGCTGTTCTCGCCCTCCATCGCGCTTGAAAAAATCACCCCGGCCACGCCCGAGGTGATGTCCATCCTGCAGCGCTACGGCTTTGCCATGAACCGCACCATGGTCAACGAGGACGAGCCAGATCACATGGAGCGCCGCCGCCTGCTGATGGACGCCTTCCTGCCCGAGTGCCTCATCACCCTGGAGCCTATGGTGCGCGACCTGGCGCGGCAGTACATGGACCGCTTCGTGAACCAGGGCCGTGCAGATCTGGTGGCGGAGATGTTCTACGAGATTCCGCTGAACATCGCCCTGAAGTTTTTGGGTGTGCCCGACGAGGGGGCCGAGCAGTTGCGGCAGTTTGCCGTGGCGCACACGCTTAACACCTGGGGCCGGCCCACGCCGCAGGAGCAGCTGGAGATTGCCGAGAACGTGGGCCGCTTCTGGCAGACCGCGCAGCAGATTCTGGACACCATGCGCGCGCAGCCCGACGGCGAGGGCTGGATCTACGAAACCATCCGCCAGCACCTGAAGCACCCCGACGTGGTGCCCGAGTCGTACCTGCGCTCGATGATGATGGCCATCCTGGCGGCGGCGCACGAAACCACCTCCAACGCCACGGCCAACGCCTTCCTCACGTTGCTGTCGCACCGCAAGGCGTGGGAAGACGTCTGCGCCAACCCGGCGCTCATTCCCAACGCGGTGGAAGAATGCTTGCGCGTGGCAGGCTCCATCATCGCGTGGAGGCGACAGGCCACGGCCGATGCCGTGGTGGGCGGCGTGCCCATCCCCAAGGGCAGCAAGCTGCTGCTGGTGCAGGCCTCGGCCAACTTCGATCCGAGCCACTTTGAAAACCCCGACGAGGTCGATGTGTACCGCGAAGCAGCCGTGGAGCACCTGACCTTTGGCTACGGTGCGCACCAGTGCATGGGCAAGAACATTGGCCGCCTGCAGATGCGCGTGTTTCTGGAGGAGTTTGTGCGCCGCCTGCCGCACATGCGCCTGGTGGAGGGGCAGCCGCTGGAATACCTCTCCAACACCTCGTTCCGCGGCCCGGCGCGGCTGTGGGTGGAGTGGGACCCGGCCCGCAACCCCGAGCGTTTGCAAGCCTATTCCGCGCCTGAGCATGCGCCCGAGCCGGTGCCGTTCTACATCGGCCCGCCCGCCAAGGATTCGATCACCCGCACCGTGGTGCTGAAAGACAAGCAGCCCGAGGGCACCAGCGCCTTCCGCCTGGTGTTTGCCGACCCGCAGGGTGCCGCGCTGCCCGCCTGGTCTGCCGGTGCGCATGTGGATGTGGTGGCCGGGGGCTTTCGCCGCAAATATTCGCTGTGTGGCGCGGCAGATGACCGGCAGTACCTGCAGGTCGTCATCCAGCGCGAGGCCGAGGGGCGCGGGGGCTCGCGCCACTTCTGCGACCAGTTGCAGTCCGGTGACACCGTGCAACTGGCAGGCCCCAAGAACCTGTTCCGGCTGGATGAAACGGCGGACCACTACGTGCTGATAGCCGCAGGCATCGGCATCACCCCCATGCTGGCCATGGCCGACCGGCTCCAGCGCCTGGGCAAGCCGTATGTGCTGCACTACGCCGGCCGCAGCCGCGCCCAGATGGCCCTGCTGCCGCGCGCGTTGCGCGACCATGGCCCGGCCCTTACTCTGTATGTGAAGGACGAAGGCGGGCGCATGTACCTGCCCACCGTGGTGGCGGGCGTGCAGGCCAACCACCGGGTGTACGCCTGCGGCCCCAACCGCCTGATTGACGAACTGGAAGCCCTGGGCGCCCAGTGGCCCGAACAGGTGCTGCACTACGAGCACTTCAGCGGCGAAGGCTCGGGCTTGCAGCCCGACAAGGAGCACGCTTTTGTCGCCGTGCTGAAAGACTCTGGCCTGGAAGTGGCGGTGCCGCCCGACCGCACCTTGCTGCAGGCACTGCAGGCGGCGGGGGTGGATGTGCCTTGCGACTGCGGCGAAGGCCTGTGCGGCACCTGCGAGGTGGCCGTGGTGTCCGGCGCGGTAGACCACCGCGACAAGGTGCTCACCAAGGCCGAGCGCGCCGCCAACACCCGCCTGCTGGCTTGCTGCTCGCGCGCGGCGGGGCAGAAGGTGGTGCTGGCGTTGTGAACGCCTGCGTTGGGCACAAAAAAGGGAGCCGTCTGGCTCCCTTTTTTGATGGTGCGTGTGGCCTCTTAATCAGGCGGCCTTGCGAAATGGCTCTGCCGGGCGCTGCAGCTTGCCGTGGGGCAGGGTGGCCAAGCGAGAAAACATGCGGCGCACGTAACCGCTGACCCACAGGCATTTGTTGAGCTCGTCTACCGGCAGCGGACCCGACACCACCACGATGTCATTGGCCTCTTGCTGGGCACCGGCGGCGCGCAGGCGGCGGCGGGTGTTGTTGGCCCACGACTGGATGCGCGTGGGGCTGCCGTGCTGGTGCACTTTGCCGGTGTGCACGTCAAAAGCAATCGCAACGGTGTCGGTTTTGAGCTTGAACCTGCGCTCACCCGTGACGGCGCTGGGCGCTTCACGCATGTCGTACAGGTAGTAGCTTCCTGCCTTGAGTTGGTATTGCATGTCCATGGGCGGTTTCCTCTTTTGTCGGCATTTTCGAGGGCATATGCACCAGGCAATCGGGGGTAAAACGGCCAAAAAGCCGCGCTTATCAGGCGCGTGGCACGCAGGTTTGCCGGCTGGGGTGCGCGCGCCATTGTGGCGGTGCCCCGGCTGCATTTTGTGAAACTTGAGGGTAAGGTTGTAACAATTTGCGAGGCCTCTGACGCGCCTCAAGTTTCAGCGGGCCCGGTATCCCTGCGCTGAACCGGGCCCGGGTGTGAAAACCTGTTCAGGTGCTCAGAAGTCCACCAGGCTGACGCCCAGGCTGAACACGGTGCGCTTGCGGTTGTAGTCGATCATGCTGTCGCCGTAGCCGCTGAACAGCGCGGTGTGTAGGCGCAGGTTGCTCTTGCCGCCCCCCAGGCCGCTGCCCAGCGCCTGCATCCACTCCAGTCGCACAGAGCCGCGGTCGCTGCTGGCCAGCGAGCTGCGGAAGGTGGCGCCCAGGGTGTTGTCCTTGTTCACGTTCCAGCGCACGGCAAGTTCACCCCGGCCCACGTAGTCGCTGATGCCGGGGTTGTCGTCGCTGTCGGCGCTTTCAGACAGGCGCTTCCACAGCCGGCCGGTCACGGTCCAGCGGTTGTCCAGCTCCATGCCGGTCATCAGGTACACCCGGTTCCAGCTGCGCGACAGCGGGTTGCTCTGGCCGTTGGACTGGTGCACCAGGCCCACGCCGCTGTAGCGCCAGCGCCAGCCAAAGGGCAGCTGGGCGGTGGTGGGGTAGACGTACATGATTTCGGGCTCGTGGTCGGTGGACCGGAAGGGGCGCGAGATCTGGGGCGTGAACAACTGCCAGTACGACTGCTGCGAATAGCCAAACCACACCGAATCCTTGAGCGTGGGGTGCCCCTGGGTAAGCAGCCCCTGGGCCAGCTTGGTGCGCACCGACAGCTGGATGCGGTTCTCCGTGGTGCGGTAGGGTGTGCTTTCTGTGGCCGAGTGGCCAACGGCGGGCGACGTAGGCTGGCGGTTGACCGAGTCTGACGCCACCACCGACACGGTGATGGGTCGGTAGCCCCGGAAGCTGAACGTGCCGCAGTCGCTGCCCGATTCCAGCTCCCAGAAGCGCGAGAGGTCGCTGTACTGCGGGTCGCGGCAACCTTCGGTGCGAGCCACGTCAATGATGCGGGTGGCGGGCAGCGTGGTGTCTACCGGCTTGGCGGGGGTGTTGGCATCTGCCGCTGGCTCGGTGGTGCTGCCGGGCGCTGCACCTGCCACCGCCGAAGCTGCGGGCGCTTGCCAGGCTTGCTGACCGGCCCAGGCGTCAAAGCAGGCCAGGCGGGCTGCGTTGTCGCCCGACAAGGCGGCGCAGCGGCGCCAGGCGGCATCCTGGTTGCCGGTTGCGGACGTGGCTGCACCGCCGGGCGCGGCTTGCGCCATGGCCGCCGCCGGGGCCAGCAGCAGGGCCAGGGCAGCGGGCCAGCCCATGCGCCGGGGCCGCGCCGGGCGGACGGCGCTCATTGCCAGCTGGCCTGCTTGCGCAGGACGAAGGGCTGGGGTGTGTCGGGAGAGGTGCTTTGAGTCCATGATCCGCGTATTTCCTTGCCGCAACTGCCATCGACCACCCGGCCTGTCCAGGTGGCGCTGATGTTGGTGCCATTGATCGATTCTTCCAGAGTCAGGTCGCCGTCATCGACATCGCCGCTGACCTGTGCCGTGGTGCCGCCGCGCTGCACGGTGCCGCGCACGCTGTGGGCCAGCTCGGGGTGGGGCCCCAGCTGCAGTGTGACGGCGCTGGCTTGCAGCTCCGCGCGCCAGTGCCCTTGCAGGTGGAGGTGGCTCATGTCCACAGCGGCCGGGCAGGCTGCGCCGGATTTTGGGTCATTTTGGCTGCTGGCGCTTGTAGGATAAGCGCTGATTGCTATCAAAAACAAAGCGGGCAGCAGGGCTGCGGCAGGGCGGGAGAGATGGGTGCGCGAGCGTGCCATAAGGGGATGTGCCGTCGTGGGCTGCGCCTTTCAGCGCGGCGGGGTGCTGTCGGCCAAGGCTTTCTTGGCGGCAAATTCGGCGCGCAGGGCCTTGAGCTTTTCGCGCGGGTCTTCGCGGGCGGTGGTCTTGTCCAGGCCCATTTCGGCGATGAAGCGGCTGGGCTGGGCCGACACCATTTCGCGGCCCTTCTTGCGCTTCTTGGTCCAGCTCACGGCCAGGGTGCGCTGGGCGCGGGTGATGCCCACGTACATCAGGCGGCGCTCTTCCTGCAGGCGCTGCAGCACATCGTCGGTCACCTTCTGCTGGCGGCCTTCGTCGTCGTCCAGCTTGAAGGGCAGCATGCCCTCGGTCACGCCCACCAGCACCACATGGGGCCACTCCAGCCCCTTGCTGGCGTGCAGGGTGGAGAGCACGACCATGTCCTGCTCCTTCTCGCGCTCGCTGATGGTGGAGAGCAGCGCAATGGTCTGCGACACCTCCAGCAGGCTCTTGGTCTCCTTGGCCACCACGGCACCTGCGGTGTCGTCGATCTGCCCGCCCGCGCGCTGGGCCATCCAGTCGCAGAACTCCATCACATTGCTCCAGCGGGCGGCGGCCACCTTCTCGCTGTCTTCGTTGTCGTACAGGTGCTGCTCGTAGCCGATTTCTTTCAGCCAGTCGTTCAGGAAGGTGCGCGCTTCTTCGGCCCCGTGCACGCGGCGGGCGCTGTACTCCAGGTAGTTGATGTAGCGGCCAAACTCATGCAGACCATCCATCGCGCGTTTCGGAATGGCGGCGGGCAGCATGCCGTTGAACAGCGCACCGAACATGCTCTGCTTGTGCTGCGTGGCAAACGCGCCCAGCGCTGCCAGTGTGGTGTGGCCGATGCCGCGCTTGGGTGTGGTGATGGCGCGCAAAAACGCCGGGTCGTCGTCGTTGTTGATCCACAGGCGAAACCAGGCGCACAGGTCCTTGATTTCCGCCCGGTCAAAAAAGCTGGTGCCGCCCGACACCTTGTACGGAATGTTGGCCTTGCGCAGTGCCTTCTCGAACGGCTTGGCCTGGTGGTTGGCGCGGTACAGGATGGCGAAGCTCTTCCAGTCCGGCGGCGGGTTGCTGGCCGCGCGCAGGCTCTGGATGCGGGCCACGGCGCGCTCGGCCTCGTGTTCCTCGTTGTCGGCATCGACCACGCGCACGGGCTCGCCCTCGCCCAGCTCGGAAAACAGCGTCTTGGGGAACAGCTTGGGGTTGGGCCCGATCACGTTGTTGGCCGCGCGCAGGATGGCGCTGGTGGAGCGGTAGTTCTGCTCCAGCTTGATGACCTTGAGGTGGGGGTAGTCCACCGGCAGTTTCTTGAGGTTGTCCAGCGTCGCGCCGCGCCAGCCGTAGATGCTCTGGTCATCGTCGCCCACGGCCGTGAAGTGCCCCTTTTCACCCACCAGCAGCTTGAGCAGCTCGTACTGCGTGGCGTTGGTGTCCTGGTATTCGTCCACCAGCACATGGCCCAGGGCCGCCTGCCACTTGGCGCGCACTTCGGGGAAGTCGCGCAAGAGGCGCAGCGGCATGCCGATCAGGTCGTCAAAGTCCACGCTCTGGTAGGCCGCCAGGCGCTCTTCATAGCGCGCCATCAGCGTGGCGATGATGCGTTCGTTGTCGTCCGCCGCCTGGGCCAGGGCTTGTTCGGAGGTCAGCCCCATGTTTTTCCACTTGCTGATCACCCACTGCCACTGGCGCGCCGTGGCCATGTCGGTGGTGCCGCCCGAGGCATCCTTCAGAATGCCCGTGACGTCGTCGGCATCCAGGATGCTGAACTGGGGCTTGAGGCCCAGCACATGGCCATCTTCGCGCACCATGCGCACGCCCAGGGCGTGGAAGGTGCAGATCAGCACATCCTTGGCCCGTTTGCCGATCAGGTGCCCGGCGCGCTCGCGCATTTCCGATGCCGCCTTGTTCGTGAAGGTGATGGCCGCAATGCGCTTGGGGTCCATGCCCTTTTCGATCATGTGGGCGATCTTCATCGTGATCACCCGCGTCTTGCCCGAGCCCGCGCCGGCCAGCACCAGGCAGGCGCCATCGGTGTAGTGAACAGCCTGAAGCTGGGCAAGATTGAGACCGGCAGACATGGGAATAGACGGAAGAAAAGGCGTGGGGGAGAGGGCGGCACTGCAGCGTGCAGGGGGCGCGAATGATACCCCGCGGGCTGTGACAAGCCCCCGCCTGCGATGCCTTCAGGCGCGAGTGCCGGCGTGGGGGCGGCGGGCTGGCCCAGCGGTTGGTGGCGGCGTGTCAACAACTGTCACCAGATGTTCCGGGAAATCCCTCTTGGTTTTATGGTGTTGGCGCAAGACACTGCCTGACTGCCCCCGGCATTCCAAGACTACAGAGAAACACACCGTGCACGCATCCCGCTTCCCTGCCCAGATCTCATCTTCGCCAGCTTCTTCGGCTGGTTCCTCTCGCAGCCCTGGCCTGCGGCGCGCGGCGTTGGCCCTGGCTGTGGTGGCGCTGGCCACCCCCTGGCTGGCCCAGGCGCAGAGCACCCAGGGGCCTGTGCCTGTGCGCGCGGGTGTGGTCGGGCCGTTCACCGGCCCCTCGGCCGACTTTGGCGTTCCCATGCTCAACGGCATCAAGCTGGCGGTGGACGAGATCAACGCCGTTGGCGGCTACCTGGGCCGGCCACTGGAGTTGATCGTGAAGGACGACATGGCCGACCCCGCGCGTGGGCGCCAGGTGGCGCAGGAGCTGCTGTCCGAAAAAGTCAGCGCCGTCCTGGGCTTTTGCAACACCGGCGTGGCCCTGAAGGCGCTGGACTTGTTCCAGCAAAGCAAAACGCCGCTGATCGTGCCCTGCGCCACCGGCACGGCCGTGACCAGCACCTACCCCGCGCCTGAAAGCTATATCTTCCGCGTGCAGGGCCGCGATGCGCTGCAGGCGCCGCTGATGGTGGATGAAATCATCAAGCGCGGCTGGGACAAGGTGGCCATTTTTGCGGACACCACCGGCTATGGCGAAGGCGGCTATAAAGATGTGGTGGACGCCCTGGCGGCCAAGAACCTCAAACCGGTACACGTGTCGCGCTTTGCGCTGGGGGTGAAGGACCTGAGCGCCGAGCTGGCCGCCGCGCGCAATGCCGGTGCCAACGTCATTTACAGCTACACCGTGGGTCCCGAGAACGCCGTCATTGCCAACGGCAAGAAGGCCCTGGGCTGGAAGGTGACGCAGGTGGGCCCGTGGACGCTGTCGTTCCCGTTCTTCCTGGAAGGTGCGAAGGATGCGGCCGAGGGCGCGCTCACCGTGCAGACCTTCATTGCCGAGCCCAGCAACGAGCGGCGTGCGTCCTTCCTGTCGGGCTACACCCGCAAGTACCAGCGCAAGCCGGCCGTGCCCATGGCTGCCGCCAATGCCTACGACGCCACCTACCTGCTGATGTATTCCTTTCTGGGCATCCGCGACGGCAACCTGACAGGCCCGGCCATCAAGGAATCGCTGGAAGGCAAGATGAAGCCGTACTACGGCGTGCTGACCACGTACGACCGCCCCTTCAGCGCCACCGACAAAGACGCCATCACCCGCAACATGCTCATCGTGGGCATGGTCAAAAACGGCGCCATCACCTTTGCCTACCCTGAGGACGCCAAGCGCAACCTCATCGTGCAGCGCAAGCAGTAAGAGCGACTCACAAAACGGTCAGCCACTGCCGACCGCCCGCGCCGCGCATTCTCGGCGCGTGATGGCTGCCGCCTGACTTTGCGCTGACCAACCCGCGGCGCACTGTGCCTGGCCGCGGGGCGCAGCACCCACAATAGCGCCGTGCTTTCCGTCCTCACCATCACTTTTCCGTTCTTCGCGCTGGTGCTGTGCGGCTACCTGGCCGCGCGGCGCGGCGTGCTGCCCCAGCCGGCCATTCCGGGGCTCAATGCCTTCGTGCTGTACTTTGCGCTGCCCTGCATGCTGTACCGCTTTGGCGCCAGCACGCCCATTGGCAAGCTGCTGGACCCGGCGGTGGCGGGTGTGTATGTGCTGTGCGCCCTGGTCATGGTGGCAGGCACGGTAGCGCTCACGCGCAATGCCCGCATCGGCTGGAATGACGCTGCTTTCGGCGCCCTGGTCGCGGCTTTTCCCAACACCGGCTTCATGGGCGTGCCGCTGCTGGTGGCCTTGCTGGGGGCGCAAAGCGCCGGGCCCGCCATCTTCGTCGTGCTGATCGATATGGTCTTCACCAGCTCGGTGTGCATTGCGCTGTCGCGGCTCGATGGTGCCGGTGCGCAGGGCGCAGGCGCGGCCGTGCGCAACGCACTCAAGGGCATCGCCACGAATCCCATGCCCTGGTCGATTGCGCTGGGCGCGGTGGCCTCGGCTTTGCAGGTCCAGCTGCCGGGTCCGGTGGACAAGACCGTGGCCATGCTGGCCGATGCCGCATCGCCCGTGGCGCTGTTCACCATCGGCGCAGTGCTGGCCCGCTCGCAGATGAACCAGCACGAGCAGGTGCTCGCGCGCGACTATGTGCCCGTGGCACTGGCCAAGCTGCTGGTGCACCCGCTGCTGGTGTGGTGTGTGGGCACAGCCGCCATCGCCCTGGGGGTGCCGCTGGCGCCGTTTGCCCTCACGGTGCTGGTGCTGCTGGCCGCGCTGCCCAGTGCCAGCAATGTGTCGCTGCTGGCCGAAAAATTCGGCGCGCACAACGGGCGCATCGCCCGCATCATTTTGGTGTCCACCGCCCTGGCGTTTGTGAGCTTCTCGGCTGCGGTGGCACTCCTGACCTGAGTTCTGGCACTGCGCAGTCGAATCGGGTGTTTTCGAGCAACGGTAGTTGCGCTGTGCGCTTCACTTTTGATAGCTGTCAGCGCTTTATTCATAAGCGCTGGAGCCTCAAATCTTCTAAATTCAGTGGGTCCGCAGAGTGCTTGCGCCCTTGTTCGTCAGCGCAAGCTCCGGCAGGCCATTGGGGGCATCAGAACGCCGGAATGATGGCGCCCTTGTACTTGTCCTGAATGAACTTCTTCACTTCCGGTGTGCGCAAGGCTTTCACCAGCTTCAGGATGCTCGGGTCGTTGGCGCGATCTTTGCGCGCTGCGATGAAGTTGGCGTAGTGCGAACTGCCGGACTCCAGGAACAGCGAGTCTTTGGTGGGGTTGAGCTTGGCTTCGATCGCATAGTTGGTGTTGATGAGGGCCAGGTCCACGTCGTCCAGCGCTCGCGGCAGCAAGGCGGCTTCCAGTTCGCGGAACTTGAGATTTTTGGGGTTCTTCACGATGTCTACCGGCGTTGCCGTGATGTTCTTCGGGTCTTTGAGTTCGATCAGCCCCTGCTTTTGCAGCAGCAACAGCGCACGCCCCGTGTTGGCGGGGTCGTTGGGAATGGCGATGGTGGCGCCGTCTTTGAGTTCGCTGGCTGCCTTGATCTTGCGCGAGTAGGCGCCGAAGGGCTCCACATGCACCGTGCCGTTTGCAACGCCCACGATGCTGCTCTTGCGATCCCGGTTGTAGCTGTCGAGGTAGGGCTGGTGCTGGAAGAAATTGGCATCCAGCTGTTTTTCTTCCACTGCGGCGTTGGGTTGGATGTAGTCGCTGAATTCGCGCACCTGCAAATCCACACCCTGTGCCTTGAGCTGGGGTTTCACAAAGTTCAGGATCTCGGCGTGTGGCACGGCAGACGCGGCGACCTTGAGCACCACATCGGCGGCCTGTGCGCCCAGGGCCAGGGTGGCCAGGGCAATCGCGGAGATTGTTTTCTTCAACATGAAAAATGACTTTCTAAGGCAGTAACAAAGGTTCAACACCACCGTGGATGCCTTGTGCACCCCGGCGCTGGTGGTGAATGGTGAAGTCTAGGTAGCGCAAAAAATCAGTCCAACACTTTGTTCTCATATTGATATTGGGAACACGTCTATCGGCGTTGCCTTGCCCTGCGAAACCTGCAGGCAGAGGGGTTCGCACGGTTGATGCGCAGGGCGCAGAAGAGTTGTTGGCTCCGTGCAGCACAGGCTGGCTCGCGCTTTGGCAGCGCTGAGCGCTGGACGCCATTCGTGGGTTATTCGCCAGCGGCCTGGCAACGTTGTGAAGCCAGTGCAATGATGGCCGCGCCGCCAGCCCGTGTGCTTTACCAGCCGCGCGGCAATGGGGGGAGGTGATGCGGCACACAACTTGCTGCGTCAGTGCAGGCCGCCCGTGGCCGTGGCCTTGTCGCTGTACGGGTGCGGCAATGGCTCAGATTCCGATCTGGCGGTGGACAACAACGCGCAAAGCTGTTCGGTCGTCTCGGGCACCGGCTCTGCGGTGGTGGTGGGTTCCGGCCTGCCGGGCGACCCTGCTGCGCCCGAAGCCGCTTCGGGCTACCGCCTGGGCTACAAGGCCAAGCAGTCCAGCAACTACATGGTGGTGGCCAACACCCCGCTGGCCACCAAGGCCGGGTGCGATGTGCTCAAGGCCGGTGGCACGGCGGTGGATGCCGCCGTGGCCGTGCAGGCCGTGCTGGGCCTGGTCGAGCCGCAGTCCAGCACCATCGCTGGCAGCGCCTTCATGATGTATTACGACGCCGCCAACAAGAAGGTGGTGGCCTATGACGGCCGCGAAACCGCACCCGCCGCCACCGGCTACTACCTGGCGCGGCAGGACCAAAGCAATGCCTCGTCTCCCGCCCCCGTGCCCAGCGCGCGGCGCAGCGGCCGCTCCATTGGTGTGCCGGGCGTGATGCGCATGCTGGACATGGCCCACAAGGAACACGGCAAGCTGGCCTGGGCGCCATTGTTTGACGAAGGCATTCGCCTGGCGTCATCGGGCTACAAGATCCCTGGCCGCATGGGCGACGCCATCCGCACCAACGCCGCCAACCTGCAGCTTGATGCCAACGCCGTGGCCGCCTACTTCAACGCCGACGGCACACCCAAGACCACAGGCACCGTGACCACCAACCTGCCTTACGCCCAGTCGCTGCGCACCCTGGCCACCGGCGGGGCCGATGCCATGTACTCCGGCCCTCTGGCGGAAGCCATCGTGGCCAAGGCCGCCCAATCGGTGGGCGACGATGCAGCCAAAACGCCTATCACCCCCAGCCTGATGACGGTCACCGACCTCAAGAACTACCAGGCCAAAAAGCGCGAGCCGGTGTGCACCACTTACCGCAGCAGCTACTACATCTGCACCATGTCGCCACCGTCTTCGGGCGGCATCGCCATCGCGCAATCGCTGGGCATTCTGGAGAACTTCGACCTGTCTCAATACGGCCCCACCAACCCCAGCAACGAGGGCGGCGTGCCCAGTGTGATGGGCGTGCATTTGGTGTCCGAAGCCCAGCGCCTGGCCTATGCCGACCGCGACAAGTACGTGGCCGACACCGACTTCATTCCGCTGCCCGGTAACGGCGTGTCGTCGATGATCGACAAGGCCTACCTCAAGCAACGCGCATCGCTCATCAACCCCAATGGCAATTCCATGGGCACGGCCACTGCGGGTAATTTGGGCAACGTGCCGTTAGGCGTGGACAAGACCGTGGAGAAGGGCACCACCCACTTCTCTATCGTCGATGCCTACGGCAACGTGGTGTCGATGACCTCCACCGTCGAATCCAGCATGGGCTCGTACCACATGGTGGGTGGCTTCCTGCTCACCAACCAGCTCACCGACTTCTCGGCACAGCCCGTTGACGCCGCAGGCGTGCCCGTGGCCAACCGCGTCGCTCCCGGCAAGCGGCCCCGCAGCACCATGGCCCCGACCCTGGTCTTCAAGGGCACCGGCCCTGGCGACTTTGTGATGGCCACCGGCTCGCCCGGCGGCGGCACCATCATCCAGTACGTGCTCAAGACCGTGGTGGGTGCGCTGGACTGGGGGCTCGATGCACAGCAGGCCACCTCGCTGGTGAACTTTGGCGCCACCAACAGCCCCACCACCAACGTGGACGGTGCCAATACCTCGCTGGATCTGACCGCCCTGATCGACGGCCTCAAGGCCAAGGGCCACACGGTGAACAACGGCGCGCAGTCCAGCGGCGTCTCCACCATCATGCGGGTCAACCGCAATGGCCAGACCAAGCTGGAAGGCGGCGTGGATCCTCGCCGTGAGGGGATTGTGCTGGGCGATGGTGCCCTCTGATGGCAGCACAGGGCCATCGTTGGCGCACTGGCGCTGACTGAAGGCAGCCCTTGTGCTAAACGGCGCACTGCGTGAGTAGTGCGCCTTTTTTTTGGCATATGCCGTGCCTGGCCGGGGCAAACGCTTGCGCAGTCGTGGGGCTGTCGCCGTAGGCTTGTGGTGCTCACTCAGGTGCTGGCATAGTGCGGCGCGCGCCGGTGTGGTTCGCACACGGCTCTGGCTGCATTTGCTATTGAAGTTATAGCTGCTTGCGCTTTTTGGGTGGGCGCAAGCGCGCTTTTTGAGGGTGTCTTGCGCAAGGCTGGCAGCCCTTGCCAAGAAGCACCCGCATCGCCCCTCAAATCGTCAGCGGGTCCACATCCACCAGCCAGCGTATCAAGCCCTTGTGCTCGCGGTTGTGGCGGGTGGTTTGCAGGATGGGCTGCCACGCGGTCAGAAAGCGTTGCAGGGCCGCGCGGCTGGGGCTTTCCATGAGCATTTGGGCGCGTTCCACATTGGCCACGCGCTGGATGGTGAGCGGCACGGGGGGGAACAGCGTCACGGCCTCCAGCCCCGGCAGTGCAGCCGCGTGGGCGGCGGCGGTGGCAGCCTGCAAAAAGCCCTGTGCGGCCTCTTGTGTGCGGGCATCGGCGCGCACCAGGGCCTGGTAAGCGAACGGAGGCATGGCCGCCTCTTCGCGTTCTTTCAACTGCTGCGCGGCAAAGGCTTCGTAGTCGTGCCTGCGCAGCGCTTCGTACACCGCGTGCTGGGGGTGAAAGGTTTGCACCCACATCTCGCACGGTGTGCCCTGGGCCGCCATGTAGGCGGCGTCGCGGCCGGCGCGGCCAGCGGCCTGCATCAGCAGCGCGAACAGCCGTTCGGGCGCGCGGAAGTCACTGCTGAACAACGCGCCATCGGGTTGCACGGCAGCCACGAGGGTGATGCGGCGGAAGTCGTGGCCCTTGGCGATCATTTGCGTGCCCACCAGCACGTCCACTTCGCCCGCGTGCACTTGGGCCAGTTGCGCCTCCAGCGCGCCCTTGGCCTTGGTGGTGTCGGCATCGATGCGCGCTACGCGGGCGGCGTTGCCATCGGGGCGCTGCACGTTGCGCAGCAGGGCGGCCAGTTGTTCTTCGAGTTGTTCGGTGCCCCGGCCCATGGCGTGGATGTCAGGGCTGCCGCAGGTGGGGCAGTGGTGGGGCACGCGCACGGTGAAGCCGCAGTGGTGGCAGCGCAGGGTGCGGTCCGTCTTGTGGAAGACCTGGTGCGCGCTGCAGTGCGGGCAGTCGCTTTTCCAGCCGCAGTCCACGCAATGCAGCACGGGCGCGTAGCCCCGGCGGTTGAGCAGCACCATGCTCTGCTCGCCCCGCGCCACGCGTTCGGTGATGGCTTGCAGCAGCGGCGCGCTGAACACGGCGCGCCGGGGCTGCTGGTTCATGTCCACCCGGCGCACGCTGGCCAGGGCGCCCGCGCCAATGCGGCTGGGCATGTGCAGCCGCAGGTAGCGGCCGCCTTCGGGGTCTTCGGGCGTGGGGGGGCGGCTGGCGTGCCAGCTTTCCAGTGATGGCGTGGCGGAGCCCAGCAGCACTTTGGCGCCCTGCTCGCGACCGCGCCAGATGGCCAGATCGCGCGCCGAATAGCGGGCCCCTTCCTGCTGCTTGTAGCTGGGGTCGTGCTCTTCATCGACCACGATGAGCTTGAGCCCTGGCAGGCTGGCAAACACCGCCATGCGTGTGCCCAACACGATGCGCGCCGTGCCGCTGTGCGCTGCCAGCCAGCTTTTGAGGCGCTGCGGGTTGGTCATGCCGCTGTGCAGCGACACCACCGCGCCCGCGCCAAAGCGTGGCGCAAAGCGGCTGACAAAGCGCTCTTCCAACTGGGGCGTGAGGTTGATTTCGGGCACCATCACCAGCGCTTGCGCGGTGGGGTCGGCTTCCAGCATCTCTTGCACGCAGCGCAGGTACACCTCGGTCTTGCCGCTGCCGGTGCTGCCAAACAGCAGAAAGGGGCCAGGGTTTGAGGCAATTTGGGCTCTGGCGCTTTCCTGTTCAGCGGTAAGTGCTATGTTTTCAATAGCGGTTCCAGAATCATCTGCGGCCAGTGCCGGGCGGCGCAGGCGCCGTGCGAGCTGCTCGGGTTTCAGGTCGCGCAACTGGGGCGGCAAGGCGGCCAGTGCCACCTCGCCCAAAGCCCGCTGGTAATAGCGCGCCGTGAAGGCCACCAGGCGGCGCCAGGGCAAATCCAGCGGCGCCACGCCTTCCAGCACGCCGCCGATGGCGCGCAGGGTGGCGCCGTCGGGCAGCTCGCCGGTGGCGGCATCGCTGTCCCACACCACGCCCAGCACCTCGCGGTTTCCCAAGGGAACGCGCACCAGCGTGCCGGGCGGCAGGGGCCGGTCGCAGGCATAGCTCAGCAAATCACCCACGCCGCTGTGCGACGGTGTGTGCAGGGCTACCGGGGCGATGAAAGGGGAAGAAGCACTCAAGGCTCTGGCGTGAAAGGCAACGGGGGCTGTGATTGTCACCGCGCCGCCGTGGGGCAATCCCAAAATTCTGTGGATAACTTTGTTGAAAGCCTGTAGCGACCAGCGCCAAACCCGCGCCACTGCTGGCTTTGAACAGATTGCCCGGCAAATAGGCAGATTGAAAAAATCCTTCTAAATCAAGCAGATGAAGCGATTTTTGGCATTTTTTCTGTGGTATGCCGTACGCCATTTCCGCGTTGTCGGTGCAGCTGCGGCACTGTGCATAAGTGCAACAGCCTGCGGCGTCAAGCCCCCGGCGTGGATGGCCGTCAGATTTGCTGCGAAGGTAAAACTTGCGCCACTGGTTGCAGATGTGGTGCTAAGTTGTTGATTTTTCTGATGCTTTTCCTGTCATTCAGAAAATCTGTGGATAACTTTGTTGATATCGTCGGTATACCCGCTCCAAACCCTTGAAATGCTTGGGCCGGAGTACTTTGCCCACCAAATCGGCACAGGGCAGGTGGCTGTATGAATCAACCACTTAGCGCAGCGGCGGTGGGGCTGCAAAAGAATTTCAATCGGCCTGAGGGCCAGATTTGAAATTTTGATGCCTGCACCGCCGCTGTGCACAACCGGCGTGGTTCAGCCGGCCTGGCGCTGCGAACGCGAGTAGCTGTGCACCGCCTCCACCAGGGCTGCAACGTGCTCTGGCGGGGTGAACTGGCTGATGCCGTGGCCCAGGTTGAAGATGTGGGTGGGGCCGGTGGTGGTGCGGTCGGTGTGTGGCTTGCCAAAGCTATCCAGCACCTTGTGCACCTGCTGCACGATTTGCGCTGGCGGAGCGAACAGCACGTTGGGGTCGATGTTGCCTTGCAGCGCTTTGCCGGGGCCACCTGCCGTGCCACCCACAATGGCGCGGGCCTTGCCCAGGTTGGCCGTCCAGTCCAGGCCCAGCACTTCGCAGTCGATGTCCTTCATGTCTTCGAGCCAGATGCCGCCGCCCTTGGTGAAGACGATGCGCGGCACGTCCATGCCGTCCACGCCCGTGCGCTTGAGTTGGGCCAGCACCCGCTTGGTGTAGGCCAGGCTGAATTCCTGGAAGGCGCCATCGGCCAGCACGCCGCCCCAGCTGTCAAACACCATCACGGCTTGCGCGCCAGCGTCGATCTGCGCGTTGAGGTATGCGGCCACGCTGTCGGCGTTCACGGCCAGGATGCGGTGCATCAGGTCGGGGCGGGCGTACATCAGGCTCTTGACCAGGCGGTAGTCGTCGCTGCCCTTGCCTTCGACCATGTAGCAGGCCAGCGTCCAGGGGCTGCCCGAGAAGCCGATGAGCGGCACGCGGCCGTTGAGCGCCTTGCGGATGCTGGTCACGGCGTCGAACACGTAGCGCAGCTTGTCCATGTCGGGCACGGTCAGCTCGGCCACGGCGGCCTCGTCGCGCACCACCTTGGCAAAGCGGGGGCCTTCGCCCTCGGCAAACGACAGGCCCAGGCCCATGGCGTCAGGCACGGTGAGGATGTCGCTGAACAGGATGGCTGCGTCGAGCGGGAAGCGCTCCAGCGGCTGCAAAGTCACCTCGGTGGCGTAATCCACGTTGGTGGCCAGACCCATGAAGCTGCCAGCCTGGGCGCGCGTTGCCTTGTATTCAGGCAGGTAGCGGCCCGCTTGGCGCATGAGCCACAGGGGGGTGTAGTCGGTAGCCTGGCGGCGGCAGGCGCGCAGGAAGGTGTCGTTGGTGAGTGGGGCGTAGCTCATGGCCCCGATTGTCGCAGGCTGCGCGCCTGGCACCGCATGGCCGCGTTTGCGCCAGCGCAGAAGATGGAGAGGCCGAGGGGCTTGGCCCTACCGCTCGGCAATGTAATGCGACATCGTTGTGGTTTGCCCAGGCGCCAGGAAGGCGCGTACTTCGGTCTCCAGCGTCTGGTCGGCCACCGTGGCGCGGGCGCGCTGGTGCAGGTAGTCGGCCCACGATTCGACGATAAAGCGCTCCACATACCGCGAGGGTTGCCCCAAGTCTTTGTAGACCCGCCAGAAGGTGGCGCCATCGCGCCGACGCGGCGCCTTCAGGCGGCTGATGGATTCCAGAAACGCGGCATCGGTGCCGGGTGTGATGCGGTAGCCAATCTCCACCGCCACGGGGCCCGCCTCGGGCAAGGGCTCGGCTTCGATGAACAGTTCGTCCCAGGGGGTGGCGGGTGTCACTTCGTGCAACGCGCCCATGCGCAGCGGCATGGTGCGCGCCAGCAGCAGGCCCACGCCCATGGCAGCGGCGGCGGCGCATAGGGTGGGCGCCAGCCCGGCCACGTCAGACGCCGCGCCCCAAAACGCCGAGCCCAGCGCAAAAGCCCCCAGGGCTGCCACCATGTGCAGCGCCACCGCACGCGAACGTACCCAGGGCGGGGCGCTGGCTTGCGTGGCGGTGTTGAAGGTGGACATCGCAGACATCCACGCCGCGCCGCCCAGCAGCATGGCCAGGTACACCAGGGGAGCGATTTTGGTCAGTGCCGCCACCACCATGGCCGCCGCAAAGACGAGGCCGCTGACCAGCACGATGGTGTCCAGGCTGAACCGTGCCCGCACCTTGCCCAGCACCAGCCCGGCGGTCACGGCCCCGGTGCCCAGGCAGCCCATGAGCAGGCCGAACCCCTGTGCGCCCGTGCCCAGCTGGCGCTGGGCAATCACCGGCAGCAGCGCCCACAGGGCCGAGCCCGCGGCGCCAAAGGCCATCACCCGCACCAGTTGCGCAAGGATCAGGTCGGAATGCCAGGCAAACCGCAAGCCGCTGAGCATGCCGCCCCACAAGCGCTCGGCCGGCAGGCGCGACGGTGGATGGGCCTTGGGGGGCCAGCGGCGAATGGACTCCCAAATCACCAGGGTGGACAAGACCGAGATGGCAAACACCCACCCCGCCCCCCAATGCGCAAACACCAGCCCGGCCAGCGTGGGCCCCACGGCGCGGGCCGCGTTGTAGGCAATGCTCACGGCCGTGATGGCCTGCGGCCACTCATCGCGCGGCACCGGGTCGATCACTGAGGAATTCCACGCGGGCGTCAGCATGGCCGTGCAGCATCCGCCCACAAACACCAGCAGCAGCACCGTGGCGGGGCCGCCCCAACCCAGCAGCACCAGCAGCGTCAGCAGGGAAAAAGCGGCGGTTTGGGCGATCAGCGCCCCGGAGATGAGGCGTCGGCGGTCGTTGGTGTCGGCCAATACGCCGGCGGGCAGGGCCAGCAAAAACATGGGCAGAAACACGGCCGTCTGCACCAGCGCTGCCAGGAATGAAGAACCGGTCAGCTCCACCATCAGCCAGGCCGCTGCCATGGCCTGCATGCCATTGCCCACAAAGAACACCCCCCCGCACAGCCAAAGCCCCCGGAAAGCAGGTTGGCGCAGGGGGCTCCACAAGGAGGTAGAAGAAGACATGGCAGCAAAGTGGGGCAGGAAACCGCTGGGGCAGCGGCGGCGGCAGATAGTACGGTGAAGGGCGTGCCCACCGAGCGTGACAGCATATCGCCGTGCGACCAAGCTTGCACGAACCCTGCGTGCTTGGCGTGACGGCACAAGGCTTCACCCCCTGCAGTGGAAAAAGCGATTCAGAGTTTCTGTGGATAACTTTGTTGAAAGCCTGTCGGTACCCGCGCCAAACCCGCATGCCACAAGGCTTTGCACACATTGCCCACCAATTCAGCAATTCAAAAAAACGTTATGAATCAATCATCTGAGGCGGAAATGGTGCTTTTTGTGTGCTAGCCAGTGACGCTATTTGTCTGACACTCTGCATACAAAAATGTGTGCATAAGTCAAGGGTCGAGCGACGGAGGGGGTGCTGGATTTGCGCCGTCTTTTTCAAAAAAATATGCATAAAGCGACGCAAGTGGTTGATTCATCGGGGATTTTGGGGAAAGTCCAGAATTTCTGTGGATAACTTTGTTGATATCACCCCCGCGTACGCTCCAAACCCGCGTGGATACGCGCTTTCATTGGTTTGCCTAGCAAAAAGGCATTTCCAAACATCGTAAGTAAATCAATGACTTACAGAGTTTTTGCGAAATGCACAGGCCCACGCTCCTGCTTCTTCAGGAGCCGGGCAATCACCCTTGCTGAATGTGCGTAACCTGAGGTACGGGGTGGCGTTCGCGCAGCCCCGCGCGGGGCTGCGCGAACGGATTCTCTCGGCTGGTTCTTACACCTGCGGCTTTTCAAGCAACCGCAGCAGCAGCGGGTGCATGACCTTGCGGGCGCTGTAGATCAGGTGAAAGTGCTCCTCGATCTCGGGAGTGGTGCCCACATGCTCCAGCCCGTGCGTCACCCGCAGGTGCTCGCCCAGAAACACGGGCGCGGGCATCACGCCCATGCCTGTGGCTGCAAAGGTGCTCAGCAAGGCGCTGTCCTCGAACTCGCCTGCAATGCGGGGGCGAATGCGCTCCCGTTCAAACCAGTGGTCAATCCGTGCACGCATGGCTGCGTGGTCGGTGGGCAGCAGCACAGGCACCACTGCCAGGCTTTTGGGGAAGGCCTGCCGCGCCGCGTCTGCCCACAAGGGGGGCGCATACCAGGCCACGGCGCTGGTGCTGAGCAACTGGCTGGTGGTTTTGAGGGCGGGGTTGGGCGGCGCCGGGCGGTCTGCCAGCACGGCGTCGAGCTTGTGCATGGCCAGCTCACCCAGCAGGGGCTGGAACTCGCCCTCATGGCATAGCAGCCGCAGGTGGGGCTCGTCCAGCACGGTGGTCAGCAGCCGGTGCACTGCCAGTTTCGCAATGCCGTCAGAGATGCCTAGGTTCAGCCGCAACGTGGGCCCGGCGGCGGCTTCGCGCACCCGGTGCGGCAATTGCTCGCCCAGCGCGAAGATCTGATCGGCCTCGTGCATGGCCGCCACGCCGGCATCGGTCAGCACCAAGTTGCGTCCTTCGCTGCGCAGCAGGCTCACGCCGAGGGCTTTTTCCAGTTCGCGCACCTGGGCGCTGATGGTTTGTACCGCCATGTCCAGCCGCTCTGCCGCACGGGCAATTCCGCCCTCTTTGGCCACCACCCAGAAGTAATACAGGTGGCGGTAATTGAAGCTTTGGCTCATGGCACACTCCGTGGGTTCGTGCAAAGCAGGGGGTCTGGTTCCATTTGGTTCGTAAAAACCGAACTAATAGTACCAAGATGACAGGTTTTTAGGAATGCCGAGTGTCCCTACAGTCCGGTGCTCCATCGCGCTGGCTGCGCGATGTGCCGAAACACCTTTGGAGAAGAAACATGGAAACAATAGGAACGTGGTGGATGTGGGCGGGATTCGCCGTGTTTGTGGTGGTGGCCATTGCCATCGACCTGCTGGTCATGGAGCGCCAGGGGGCGCACAAGGTGACCATGGGCGAGGCGCTGCGCTGGAGCATTCTGTGGTTCTCGCTCGCGTTTGTCTTTGTTGCCATCCTCTGGTGGTATCTCGATGGCACGCAGGGGCGCACCGTCGCCAACACCGTGTCGATGCAGTTCATCACCGGTTACCTGGTGGAGAAGAGCCTCTCGGTGGACAACATCTTCGTCTTCCTGATGCTGTTCAGCTACTTTGCCGTGCCACCCCAGTACCAGAAGCGCGCCCTCATCATCGGCATCATCGGTGCCATCGTGCTGCGCACGCTGCTCATCCTGGTGGGGGCATGGCTGCTGGCTACGTTCCACTGGCTGCTGTATGTGTTCGGTGCCTTCCTGGTCATCACGGGCGTGAAGATGTGGTTTGCAGCGGGCCAGGAGCCTGACATCACCACCAATCCGGTGCTCAAGCTGTTGAAGAAGCGCATTCGCATCACCAACCACTTTGACGGTGAGAAGCTCAGCACCATGGTCGATGGCGTCAAGCACTACACCCCGCTGTTTGCGGTGCTGGTGCTGATTGGTACCACCGACGTGATCTTCGCGGTGGACAGCATTCCTGCCATCTTCGCGATCACCAGCGATCCGTTCATCGTGCTCACGGCCAACATCTTCGCGATCCTGGGTCTGCGTGCGCTGTACTTCCTGCTGGCAGACCTGGCCAACCGCTTCCACCTGCTGGCGTATGGCCTGGCCCTGGTGCTGGTGTTCATCGGCGCCAAGATGCTGATGATCGACTTCTACAAGATCCCGATCGGCTACGCGCTGCTGGTGACTGCTTCTCTGATCGCAGGCTCCATCATCCTGTCGCTGCGCAGCTCGGGCGAAAGCGCCCACGGCAAGCCTGCTGCTTTGCCCCACAAAGACTGAAAGGCGCGCACCGTGGATTTGCTCGAATCAGTCATGTTGTGCATGTTGGTGGCCCTGCTGATCGCTACCGTGACGGCCCGCAGTGCGGGCAGCGAATTGCGTGACGTGGGGCTGCTGGCGGCACTGACCACCGTGTGGGGCGCTGGCACCGCCTCAGCGGTGCTGATGGGTTGAGGGGCCGGGCGCATGATGCAGACCTTGTGTACCTTGCGTCGCTGGCTTCGGGGGCTGGAGCCCCAGGTGCGTACCCGGCTGGAATGCAGCGCGCTGGCCCGCTTTCAGCCCTGGCTGGAACGGCGCGCGCTGTTTCGCTTCCAGCGCCAGCCCCTGGCGCGGGGCGTGGCGGCGGGCATGTTCTGTGGGCTCATCCCGGGGCCATTGCAGATTCCAGGCACCTTGCTGGTGTGTGCCTGGCTGCGCGGCAACATCGTGGCCGGGGGCGTGGCCACGTTCTATACCAACCCCCTCACCACCGTGCCGCTGTATGCGCTGGCCTTCTACCTGGGGGCACTGGTCATGCCGGGTGAGCAGACCTTGCCTGCTTGGAGTTCGGTGGCCCCTGCGGGGGAGTTTTCAGTCCAGGCGCTGGCCACCTGGGTGCAGGCCCTGGGCACGCCGCTGCTGGTGGGCTTGCCCGCCTTGGCAGCCGTGATGGCGGTGCTGGGCTACGTTGCTGTGCAGCTGATGTGGTTAACCCCCGCCTTGCAGCGCAAGCGCCGCTGGGCGCGCGGGCGGTGAAGTGACCGGGGGCTTGTGATCAAGCCCTCATTTTCATTGGGGTGTGCCTGCTGCCAACAGCCCAGCACTGCGCAGGCGCTGGTGCTCCACCAGGGTGCAGCGGTCTTGTACCACCTTCAGCCCCGCCGCCTGGGCCTTGGCCAGGGCTTCGTCATGACGCACACCAATCTGCAGCCACAAGGCCCTGGCGCCGATGGCAATCGCTTCGTCGGCAATGGGTGGCACGGCAGCGCTGTCGCGAAACACATCTACCAGGTCAATGCGGTGGTGCTTTGCGGCCTCGGTCAATGAGGGCCAGCTGCGCTCGCCCAGAACCTCGGTGGCCGAAGGGTTGATGGGCACGATGCGGTACCCCTGCGCCTGCAGGTACTGCGCCACATGGTGGCTGTCGCGCTCGGGCTTGGGAGAGAGGCCGACGATGGCAATCGTCTTGGCGCTTTGCAGGATGGACAGGTAGGGTTGGAGGTCGTCTGTCTGCATGGTGGTTGCCTCGGTCAGGCGGGTGTGTGGAGGAAAGATGCCGCAGTCGCCCTAACAGGCCGTTGAAAAATCCTTCGCCGCCGCCCGTGTGGGCCGCTACGATCTGAAGCCATCCAAGAACGACCCAGACAAGAAAGATGAGAGGCAACCAAGACTTCCAGGGGGCGATGTTCAGCTACATCAGCCTTGAAGAGCGCGTGCCAGCGGCACACCCGCTGCGCAAGTTGCGCGCCGTGGTCGATGCGCTGCTGGCGACGATGCACAGCGAGTTCGAAGCGGTGTATGCCCGCCGCGGGCGCCCCTCGGTGCCGCCCGAGATGCTGCTCAAGGCCTTGCTGCTGCAGATCCTGTTCTCCATCCGCAGCGAGCGCCAACTGGTCGAGGCGGTCAACTACAACCTGCTGTACCGCTGGTTCGTGGGCCTGAACATCGAAGACAAGGTCTGGGACCACTCCACCTTCAGCGCCAACCGCGAACGCTTGTTCAACGAAGACCTCGCCCGTGCCTTCTTCGAGCGCGTCAAGCTCAGCGCCCAGTGGGGGCGGCTTGCCAGCGACGAGCACTTCAGCGTGGACGGCACGCTCATCGAAGCCTGGGCCTCGCACAAGAGCTTCAAGCGCAAAGACGATGACAGCGACACGCCGCCCGGACGCAATCCCGAGGTGGACTTCAAAGGACAGGAGCGCTGCAACGACACCCACCAAAGCACCACGGACGCTGATGCACGGTTGTTCAAGAAGAGCGCGGGTGACAAGTCCCGCCTGTGCCACATGGGGCACATCCTCATGGAAAACCGCAACGGGCTGATCGTGGATGTTGAGATCACCCACGCCAGTGGCACCGCCGAGCGCGAAGCGGCGCTGGCCATGCTGGGGCGCCGGGGCAACAGGAACAAGCGGGCCACGGTCGGGGCCGACAAGGGCTACGACAGCAAGGCCTTCATCAAGGGCTGCCGCCGGCTTTTGGTCACGCCACACGTGGCGGCCAAGGACAAGCACTCGGCGGTCGACGCCAGAGTCACGCGGCACGAGAGCTACAAGACCAGCCTGAAGGTGCGCAAGCGCATCGAGGAGGCCTTTGGCTGGATCAAGACCGTGGGTGGTCTGGCCAAGACCAAGCTGATCGGTCAGGCCAAGCTCGCGGGCCAGGCGCTGCTGTGCTTTGCCACCTACAACCTGGTGCGCATGGGCAGTCTGGGTGGCTGGTGGGACGCGCATCATGCGTGAGCCATGGGATACGTGCGCCCGAAACGGGCAAAACGGCCTGCAAACAGGCCGAAATGGCCCTCGAATTTGATTCGTGGGCGCGTCTGGGCGACTTGCTTCTTCGAAATCCACGACCTTGATGCGTTCGAAGAGCACTTTTTCAACGGCCTGCTAAGCGTCTTTGAGAACCTGTTCAAGAGCCTACAACTGCGCGATGGTGCTGCGCACTTCGTCCACGCTCAGCACTTCGGTCAGCACCACCGGGGGCTTGCCTGGGCGGTAGAACACATACACCGGCACCCCATTGCGGCCCAGCTGGGCCAGGGCGGCGGTGATGGCGGGGTCGCGGCGGGTCCAGTCGGCACGCAGCAGGGCGACGTTCTTGGCGTGCAGGTCGGCCAGCACCTCGCTGTTGGCGAGGGTGGTTTTCTTGTTGTACTGGCAGGTCACGCACCACGCGGCGGTGAAGTCCACAAACACCGGGCGTCCGCTGGCCACCAAGGCCTCTGCAGCGCCTGGGGCCCAAGGTTGCCAGCCTTGTGCGGCGGTGGCCGTGGCGTTGGCTGGAACCGTCGCCACCTCTGCCATGCGCGTGACATGGGGGCCAAAGGCCCACAGCAGCAGGGCCATGGCCACCGTGGCCACGCTGCCCAGCCAGCGCCGTGCGCGGCCTTGCAAGGCCAGCGACCAGGCCAGCAGGCCCAGGCCCACCAGCAAGATCAGCAGGGAGGCCGCGCCATCGATGCCGCTTTGCTGCCCCAGCACCCACACCAGCCACACCACGGTGGCAAACATGGGGAAGGCCAGGAAGCGGCGGAAGGTGTCCATCCACGCACCGGGGCGGGGCAGGGCGCGCGCCACGGCGGGCCACAGGCTGGCGGCCAGGTAGGGCAACGCCAAGCCCAGGCCCAGGGCGGCAAACACCGCCAGCGCCTGCGCGGCAGGCAGCGTGGCCGTGAGGCCCATGGAGGCGCCCATGAACGGCGCCGTGCAAGGCGATGCCACGGCCACAGCGAGCACGCCGGTCAAGAAGCTGTCGGCCACCGGGTGGCGCGCCTGCAGGCTGGCCACTGACGACGGCAGCATGTTTCCAAACTCAAACACCCCGGCCAGATTCAGCCCGATGAGGGTGAACAGCCCGGCCAGCGCAGCCACCACGGCGGGCGACTGCAACTGAAAGCCCCAGCCCACGGCCTCGCCCGCAGCCCGCAGGCCCAGCATGAGCGCACCCAGCGCGAGGAAAGAAAGCACCACCCCTGCGGTGTAGGCCAGGCCGCTGATGCGGTGGGCGCGCCGGTCTTGTGCGTGGCGGGTAAAGCCCACCACCTTGATGGCCAGCACCGGGAACACGCAGGGCATGAGGTTGAGGATGAGCCCTCCCAGCAAGGCGCCCAGCAGTGCGGCGGTGAGCGTGAGGCTGGATGCGCCTGAAGGCGCCGTAGGGGGCAGCCCGCTGCCCGCCAGGGCCGCATTCGCCTTGAGCGCTGCTTCCAGTGCGGGCGACACGCTGGCCTTGGCGGCCACTGCCGGCCAGGGGCCCTGCACGGTCAGATCGGCCCGGTACCCGGGGCGGGGCGTGCTGCCTTGCACGCGCTCGGCCAGCACCACGGGCAGGGTGCTGGGGCTGTTGCTGCGTTGCTCGGCCAGCGGGATGCGGGCGGTCCATACGTCGCCCTCCCATTGCTGGGTGCCGGGCGCAGCGTTGTGCAGCACTTCCGGCGTTTCCGGGAACAGGTCCAGCGTTTTGCCGCGCAGCGCGGCGGGCAGGCCAGCCACGCGCACCTGCAACGCATCGCCATCGACCTGGGCTTGTTGCTGCGCGCTCGCTTTTGCCAGCGGCTGGGGTTGCGCCTTCTGGGCCGCATCAAAGGCAGCGCTGTGCAGCGCGGTGGTGCTCTGGATGGGCAGTTGCAGGGTGAAGTTGCCTTCTTCGGGGATGCATTCCTTGCGGCACACCAGCCATGAGGCCTTGAGCTGCACGGTAACGTCCTTGGCCAATGGGCCGGGGGCAAAGGTCTGGGCCACGGTGACTGGCACGGGCAGCAGCACGGTGCCTTCGTAGCCGTAGTTGGCCAGGGTGCCAATGGCGATCTTGTGTGGCACGGGCCAGGCGATGTCGCCCGCATCCAGCCCGGCGGGCAGTTGCCAGGTCAGCTCGGTGGGCAGGCCGGAGTCGCCAGGGTTCTTCCAGTAGGTGTGCCAGTCGGGCTGGTGGGTGATTTGCAAGCCCAGCCACAGCGGCTGGCCCGGGCCCACGCCCTGCGGCGCGTGGGCGACCAGCTCGGCCTGCACATGGGGGGTGGTGACGGTGCTGTTGCCTTGGCTGGTGGATTTGGAGCTAAATTGGGCGCTGGCGCCCGTCCATAAAGCGCTGGAAGCTATAAAAAAGAGAGTGACTGCAAGGTGGTGGAACAGGCGTGAAGGCATGGTGCAGTGTGGGAGCGGGGGGAACGGGTTTAGTTCCGGCCCCGCCATGGTTTCGATTCTCAATGCGCCATTGTGCTTTGAGCCGGCGCACCCTTTGAAACTGGCGCGGCACAGTACCGGTGCCCCCGCCCAAGGGCCTACGCCGGCCGCGCTGCCCCGCCGCGAAGGCGGCGTATCCAGCTCATGCGCTGGGGGCGTCCCCCTCCCGCGTAGCGAGAGAGGGGGAAGGCGCCGCAGGCGACTCAGGGGGTGTGTTGCTCATTGCGTCGCCAGGCTCAACTCTGCCTGGGGTGCACCCTTGGGCACCTGGCTGCCAGTTTTGGGGGCGGCCAGGAAGAGGCGCTCGGCGGGCAGCTTTTGCGCGGCCAGATAGCTCTGGATGGCATGGCCGCGCTGGGCGGCCAGCTCGGCAGCCATGGCTTCGGTGGCGGGCTGGTTGGCCATCAGCAGGGCTTCCATCTCGGGCACCGTCAGGTCTTTGGCAATGCCCACCAGGTTGCGCGGCTTGGGGATGCTGGCGCGGCCATAGGCGGCCTTGAGCAGCGCGGGGTACTCGTCGGCGGTGACGGGCTCGGTGCTGTCCGGCTGGGCACGGCGCTTTTCCGCGCGCACCAGTTGCTGCAGGCGCTCGCGTTGCAGTCCTTCACGTTCCGCTTCCAGGTTGGCGGTACCGGTCACGGTCAGTTTGAGGGCCGGGCGGTCCACCAGGGCCTTGGCCACCTTGCCCAGGTTTTGCTGCGCTTCGGGGCTCAAGGTGGCGCTGCCGGGGGCAAAGGCCACGCTGCTCATTTCCTCACCCCCACCAAAAGCGCTGGCCAGCAGGCTGAAGGGGGAGGTGAGCGCCTTGCCGATGAGGTTGAGGATGATCTTGCCAATCACCGGGCCGATGCGGAACTGCGGGTCGTTCAGCGAACCACTGATGGGCAGATCCAGGTCGATCACGCCGCGCCGGTCGGCCAGCAGCGCAGCCGCCAGGCGCACGGGCAGGCTGTTGGGCGCACCTGCCACGGGCTCGCCAAAGGTCAGCTGGTTCAGCACGATGCGGTTGCTGGCCGTCAGCTGCCCGTTGGGCAGCACCTTGTAGGTCACGTCCACGCTGAGCTTGCCGCGTTCAATGCCGTGGCCTGCGTACTTCACCGAATAGGGCGAAAGCGGCGGCAGGTCCAGGTCGCGCACCTTGCCTGCAATGTCCAGCGCCAGCGGCTGGGCCAGGGGGTTGAGTTGGCCAGAGACCTCCAGCGAGGCGGAGCCCTCGGCGCGGCCCAGTAGCTCCAGTGCGGCCAGCTGGGGCTCACTACCCGGCGCTTCGGACGAGAACGCCCCCAGCTTGCCTGTCAGCTCGGTCAGGTCGGCCGAGTAGTTGGGCTTGATGAAAAAGTCAGAAAACAGCACCTTGCCGTTGACCAGGCTCATGGGGCCAAACTGCACCACGGGTGCCAGCGGGTCGCGCGCCGCGGTGTGCACGGGCTGCGTGGCTGAAGCAGCCGAGGCGCTTGGCACGGGAGCTGACGCCGCAGCCGTAGCTGCCGTTACCGGTGGGGTTTGCGGCTCGCCTTTGACGATGTCGCGCAGGTTGATGCGCCCCGCTTCGTTGATGGTGATGCGCGCAAAAAAGTCCTGCAAGCTGGTCTCGCCCACCTGCACCTTGGGCGCTGTGCCAGGGGCGGTGGCCACGTTCAGGCCGCGCAGATTCAGGCTCTTCCATGCCAGCAGTTCCTCGCCCACCTGCGCTTCGGTCATGGGGGTGGATGCCGCGGTGCTGTTGGCCTTGAGTTCTTCAATGGCCGCGTCGCCCGCCAGCTTCAGGCTGGGGCCCTTGTCAGACTGCGCAAACGCCACCTGGCCGCGAAAGCCCACATCGGCACGCAGCAGCTCAATGGCCAACTGCTGGGCCAGGTAGCCGTCCAGACCGTGCACGGGCACGCGGGTGGCGTCCAGCTTGCCCTGGGTGGCCAGGGGCTGCAGGGCCAGCGTGCCCTGGTAGTCAATCTTGCCCGCCGCACTCTTGGCGTTGCCCTTACCCGCTGCTGCGCGGGCACTCAGTGTGAAGGCGCCGGGCTTGCTGCTGTCGGTGGCCAGGCTTTTGGCGCTCACGTCCAGGGCCGATACCTCTAGTGCCACAGGGCGGGGCTGGGCGTTGTCGGCAAAGGCCACAGCCCCGCCTTGCAGGGCCAGCTCGCCCACGCGCACCACCCAAGGTGCGTCGGTGGCCGCTTTTGCTGCCGTGGTCTCGCTCGCTGGGGTTGGTGTCTGTGCCTGGACCTTGGCCCAGCGTTCAAACATCCAGCGCCCGTCGCTGCCGCGCTCCACGGCAAGGGTGGGGGTGTTCAGCGCCAGGGATTCCAGTGAGACGGTGCGCTTGTCCACCGGCACCTGCAAGCCCTTGACTTCCAGCTTGCCCAGGCTGACCAGCGACTTGCCGTTCTGGCGCAACGCCAGCTGCTCCAGCGCGAGTGGACCGGCTGTCACGGTCAGGCCCGTGGCGTTTTTGTCTGCGGGTGGGGCTTGCCACTGCACGCCCAGGGTGCCGGTGAGCTGGCCGGCCACCGTGGGCTCCAGGTGCTGCGCCACATAGGGCGCCGCCAGTTGCAGCGCCAGCGCTTCGGTGGTGATTTGCACCCGGGCGTTTTGGGTAGTGGCTTCGCCTTCAAACGCCAGCTTGCCCTCCGGGACGCCCTGGGCGGCCACGGCGGGCAGCACGAAGTCGCCCTTGAAGGCCACGGGCTTTTGCAGTGGCAGGGCCAGGTTGGTGAGTTCCAGGCCCAGCCCGCGTGCCTGCAGGGCTGCTGCGGGCTGGGTGGTCTGGTCAGCCCAGTGCACCGTGCCATCGCGCACGCTGGCGCGCGCCACGGTCACCGCCCACGGCGGGGCGGCTTTGGTGGATGGCTTGGCAGGTTGCGAGGCGGCTTCCTTCGGGGGCGACGCGGGCGCTGGGCCACCGGCCAGTTGTGCCAGGTTCAGCCGCCCGGCGGCATCGCGCTGGGCGTGCAGTACGGGCTTGAGCAGTTCTACCTGGGCCAGGTTCACCACCTGCTCCAGCGGGCGCACATCGGCCATGTCCACCGTCAGGCGATCAAAGGCCAGCAGGTCCTGGCCTTCGCGGTCGGTCATCTTCACATCGCGGGTCTGCACTTGGCCCGAGAGCTTCACAGCCAAGCGCGGTGTCTGCTCAAAAGCCAGCTTCACGTCCACGTCCAGCGTGGCCGCCTTGAGCTGAATGGGCAGGCTGGCGGGCAGGTAGCCCAGGTAGGGCGCCAGGTCCAGGTCATCCCAGCGGATGTGGGCGTCGGCGTGCCGGGTTTGCGCAAACGGCGTGCTTTGGGCCGAAGAGTCAAAACGGCTGCCTTCCAGCGTGAATGCCAGCCGGGGCTCCACGCGCACTTCTTTCTTGTCGGACAGCGTGCTGATGAACGGCACTGACAGCAGCAGGTCCTGCACCGAATGCGTCTTGCCCACAGCGTTGTCGGTGAAGTCCACGCGCCCGCCCTGCAGCAGCAGGTTGTACAGCGCCAGCCGCGCGGGCTCGGTCGATGGGGGCGGTGCCGGTTCGTCCTTGGGAGCCGCCAGCTTGGCAATCACATCGTCCACGTCGTAACGGCCCTGGCCCAGGTGGGTGAGGCGCAGCACGGGGTTTTCCACGGTGAAGGCATCCACCACCGGCGCCAGGCGCAGCAGCGACTGCAGTTCGGCGTCCACATACACGCGCCCGATGGTCAGCTGTGCCGGGCCCTCAATGCCTTTGGCCCCGGCCACGGCAATGTCGCGCAGCGTCAGTTCCAGCGACCAGGGCTTGAAGTCGAGTGAGCCCACGGTGACGGTGCGGCCCAGCTGCTCGCTGGCCAGGCGCTCCAGCGGCCCCTTGACCAGGGCAGGCACGGAAAGCCACGACAGGGCCCATACCCCCAGCAGTGCGGCCAGCGCCCGTGTGGCGGGCTTGAACCAGCGGCGTTGCCGCAGGGCGGTGAGGTGGGGGTGGCCGAGCAGGGCGCGCAGGGGGGCTGGCATGGCAGGTCAGAACAAAAAAGTTGGCTGGGGCGTGGCACACCACCGTGGGTGCCGGCCCGTTGCTAGGTTCAACGCAGCAGGGTACTCAAAGGTAACAGGGGCTGGCCTGGCCTCAGGCTTTCAAGATATCCAGATGCTGATCGTGCTCAGGGGGCAAAGCCCAGCACCACCCGGCGGGTGGCCGCGGACATGGTGCAGCTTTTGGTGTGCCCCCACTGGCGCTGTGCGCCAATGAGTGCAACCCAAAGAAAAGCGCTGTTCGCTGCGCTCATGGGGCAAAGCCCAACACCACCCTGCGGGTGGTGGCGGACATGGTGCAGCTTTTGGTGTGCCCCCACTGGCGCTGTGCGCCAATGAGTGCAACCCAAAGAAAAGCGCTGTTCGCTGCGCTCATGGGGCAAAGCCCAACACCACCCTGCGGGTGGTGGCGGACATGGTGCAGCTTTTGGTGTGCCCCCACCGGCGCTGCGCGCCAATGAGTGCACCCCAAAGAAAAGCGCTGTTCGCTGCGCTCATGGGACAAAGCCCAACACCACCCTGCGGGTGGTGGCGCTTTTCTTTTCAATCTTGGTCACCACGATGGCGCCAATCTCGGCCGTGTTGGCCACATGCGTGCCGCCGCAGGGCTGCAGGTCGATCAATGGCGCGTCGCCATCGCCGCCAATGCGGATGGTGCGGATGCGCCCCGTGCCCCGGGGCGGCTGCACGCTCATGCTCTTGACCAGGGCGGGGTTGGCATCCAGCTCCTCATCGCTGATCGACGCCACAGTGAGCGGGTGGGCGGCAGCCACCATTGCGGCGATGGCGGCGGTCAGCTGCTCCTTGTCCAGCGGGTCGGTCATCGCAAAGTCCAGCCGGGCGTAGTCGGGCGTGATGGAGCAGCCATTGACCAGCTGCGGCACCACACGGCACAGCAGGTGGCTGGTGGTGTGCAGCCGCATCATGCGGTGGCGGCGTTCCCAGTCGATGCGGGCGGTGACGGTGGTGCCAGGTGCCAGCGTGGCCAGCAGGGCTTCTTGCCCCGGTGCAGGTACATGCACGATGTTATTGGTGGCATTGCCCTCGGCGTCCTTGCCTTTGCGGGTATCGGCAATGGCGATTTCGGTGCCATCGGCCAGCACCAGCACCCCGCTGTCGCCCGCCTGGCCACCGCCCAGCGGGTAGAACACCGTGCGGTCCAGCACGATGCCCGCTTCGGTCACGGCGGTGATGTGGGCGCTGCATTCGCGCAGGTAGGCGTCTTGGCGGAAGAGGTCGTCGGTCATGCCCGCCATGGTAGCGGGCCGCCGCCCCGCTACCATGGCGGGCATGACTTCTGCCGCACCCCTGCCGCCGCTGCCGTCCCGCTTCTGGGCCGATCTTTCCACCCGCGACTTTGCTGCGTTGCAAGGCACCGGCCAGGCCGCGCAGGTGGTGGCGGTGCTGCCCGTGGCGGCGGTGGAGCAGCACGGCCCGCACCTGCCGCTGTCGGTGGATGCCGCGCTGCTGCAAGGTGTGATCGACGCGGCCCTGCCCCACCTGGGGGCCGATGTGCCTGCGCTGTTCTTGCCGCCGCAAAACATTGGCCTGAGCACCGAGCATGAAAACTTCTCCGGCACGCTCACGCTCTCTCCCGCCACGGTGATCGCCCTGTGGACCGAGCTGGGCGCCTGCGTGGCGAGGGCGGGTGTGAAGAAGCTGCTGATCTTCAACAGCCATGGCGGCAATGTGGCGGTGATGGACATCGTGGCCCGCGAGCTGCGCCAGCGCCACGGCCTGCTGGTGTACAGCGCCAGCTGGTTCAGCTTGCCCCAGCCGGCCGAGGTGCAGGGCCTGTTCAGCGCGCAAGAGCACCGCTTTGGCATCCACGCGGGCGACATCGAAACGTCGATGATGCTGCACCTGGCGCCCGGCACCGTGCACATGGAACACGCGCAGCACTTCCGCTCTACCTCGCAAGACCGGGCCGAGCGCTTTGCCATTTTGGGCAACGGCAAAAGCGCCAAGATGGGCTGGGCGATGGAGGACTACCACCCAAGCGGCGCTGTGGGCCAGGCCGATGCTGCCACGGCCGACAAAGGCCGGGCCGTGGTGCAGGCGGCGGGCGCGGCCTTGGCGGCGCTGCTGGCCGAGGTGGCGGCCTTGCCGCTGGACACGGTGCGAGATGCTGGGGTATGAATCAAATAGGCTGCTAGCGCTTTGCTGTAAAGCGCTTGCAGCTATTTATTTGATAGCAATTGGTGGCGAAGGTTGCTGCGAATAAAAGCACGCTGATTCAGCCCAGCTCCACCCATTCCACGCCCCAGTGGTGCAGCGCTTCCCGGAGGATCAACAGCGCGGCCGCCCATTCCGCGCGCTGGGGCAGGGCGGTATCAGGGACGCCAGGGCGGTGAATCTGGTCGGACAGGCGATTGAACAGGTTCTCCAAGGCCTGCCGTGACAGCCGGGCGGGTGGCGTGGACAGCGCCACGCCTGCAACCTCTGCCACCTCGCGCAGCAATGGGCTGCGCGTGTGCAGGGTGAACGGCGGGGCGGTGCCTGCAGGGGGCTTTGTCAGCCAGCGGCTGGCCGGCATGACTGCGTCTTCTACCGTGGCGATGGCGTTTTCCAGCGACAGCGGCGTGGGCATGCGCAGGCCAAACGCCTGGGCCACAGTCTGCCAACCCAGGGCCACGCTGTACGGCTCGGTGTTGCCGGTCGGGAGGGAAGCTGTAGGCATCCAGTAAAGCGCCAGTTGGTCAGGCTCCAGGCGAAGTTCGATGGAAGGCGGGGGCGGGTCGTTGTGCATGCCCCGGTTGTACACCGTGCGGGGCCATTCGCATGGTGGCCCCGTCAGCGGCTCAGCGCTGCGGCATGTCTTTGACCCCATAACCCAGACTCACCGTGGCATCGGCCGGAATGGGCGGCATGGTGGCTTCCCAAGCTTCCCACGCTTGCACCATGGCCGCCAGCCGCTCGGGGGCGATGGGGGCCAGGTTGGCGCGTTCGCGTTCGTCGCCTTCCAGGTTGAAGAGGTAGTCGTGCCCGTCCACGCGCAGGTACTTCCAGGGGCCGTGGCGCATGGCGCGCTGGCCCCGGTGGTTCATGCGCCAGAACAGCGGCTGGTCGTCGCGCCAGGTGGCGTCGCGCAGCAGGGGCATGAGCGAGCGGCCATCCAGCGGGTGGCTGGCGGCAGCCGTGGCGCCTGCGGCGTCGAGCATCGTCGCGCTCCAGTCCATGGTCATGCAGGTTTGCGTGCTGGTGCTGCCGGGGGCAATCACGGCGGGCCAGTGGGCAATCCAGGGCACGCGGATGCCGCCTTCGGTCAGGTCCATCTTGCCGCCCACCAGGGGCCAGTTGTCCGAGAAGCGTTCGCCGCCGTTGTCGCTGGTGAACACGACCAGCGTGTCGCGCTCCAGCCCTTCAGCGCGCAGCAGGTCCATCAGGCGGCCAATGCCTTCGTCCATGTGGTGGATCATGCGGCGGTAGGTGTCGATGTTGCCGCCGTGCAGATGAAAGAGGTTGCCTTTCACCTCCTGCGCCAGTGCCTCGTCGCGTGTTTCCCACGGCCAGTGGGGCGCGGTGTAGTGCAGGCTCAAGAAGAATGGCGTGCCGCTGCGCGCGCCACCCGCCATGCGGCGCACAAAGTCCAGGCCATGGTCGGTGATCAGGTCGGTGAGGTAGCCGTCTTCCTGCTGCTCGGCGTCGTTCAGGTACAGGTCGTGCTGGCCGGTGGAGCTGCAGTGGGTGAAGTAGTCCACCCCGCCCGACATGGGGCCAAAGAACTCGTCATAGCCCGAACGCAGCGGGCCGAACGCGGGCGGATAGCCCAGGTGCCACTTGCCCATCAGCGCCGTGCGGTAGCCCGCATCGCGCAGCAGCGAGGGCAGGGTGGGGTGCTCGGGCGGTAGGCCCAGCGTAGTGCTGCCCCGGCTCTTGCTGTTGATGGGTTCTTCGGCTGCGCCGCGCAGGCGGTACTGGTAGCGGCCCGTCATCAGCGCAAAGCGGGTGGGCGAGCACACGGGCGAGTTGGAATAGCCCTGGGTGAGCTTCAGGCCCTGGGCGGCCAGGCCATCGAGCACGGGCGAGACAGGGCCAAAGCTGGCGTCGCGGCCGCCGTAGCATCCCAGGTCGGCATAGCCCAGGTCATCGGCCACGATGAAGACGATGTTGGGGCGTGTGGGTTGGGTCATACCGTCCGCGTCCTCAAGGTTTGAAGCCGGAGCGTTGCACCACCGGCGCCCACTGTGCCTTGTAGGCCTTCAGTGTGGCTTCGGTCTGCGCGCGGCTGGCAGCCACGGGTTCCAGCTTGGTGGCTTCAAACTTGCGGCGCGTGTCCGGGTCCTTCATCACTTCATGGATGAGCTGCGACAGGCGCTCCACCTGCGCGGCAGGCATGCTGGCCGGGGCAAAGAACGTGTTCCAGCCGGTGGCCACCAGGTCCAGACCGGCTTCCTTGAAGGTGGGCACGTTCGGCGCCAGCGGGCTGCGCTTGGCGCTGGAGACAGCCAGGATGCGCACCTTGCCCGCGTCGTGCTGGGGCAGCAGGCTGTCCAGGGTGTCGAAAGCCACTGGCACCTGGCCGCCGACCAAATCCGTGGTCAGCGGGGCAGAGCCGCGGTAGCCCACGATTTCAGCGCGCACCTGGGCGGCATCGCCCACCATCAGGCCAAAGAAGTGCGGCAGGCTGCCGGTGGCCGGCACGCCAAAGTTGGCCTGGGCGGGGTTGGCGCGCAGCCAGGCCAGCAGGTGGGGCAGCTCCTTCACCGGCACGGCGCTGCCTACGGCCACGCCAAACTCGTAGCTGTTCACATGGCTCACGGCGCGGAAGTCGCGCTCGGCGTCGTAGCCCGCGTCGGGGAACACCAGCGGCGCCACCACCATCACGGCAGGGTTGGCCAGCAGCAGCGCGGGTTGGTTGGCGGGCGCGGCCTTCACATACTGGGCCGAGAGGCGACCACCCGCGCCCGTCTTGTTCTCGACGATGACGGGGCTGCCCAGCTTGGCCTGCAGCTTGTCGGCCACGATGCGGGCCACGCGGTCGCTGGAACCGCCGGGCGGGTAGCCCACCACCAGGCGCAGGGGCGCATCGGCCGCAGCGCTGGCGGATTGGGCCTGGGCGCCGGGCGTGCCGAGCATCAATGTGGCGGCCAGACCGAGAGCCGTGGCCAGCAGGGGGCGCCTGGCAAGGTGACGTGTGCGGGAGATGGGGTGGGACATGGTGTGCTCCTGGGTGGCGTGGCCGGTAATGATGGAAGTCAAGCGTGCATCGTGGCACTCTAGGGGCCTGACAATCGATTGTTCAAATCAACAACTTTCCGGGTTTGCACTGATGACCGATGCCTCCCGTCTGCGCGATCCGCAGGCTGCCAGTGACCTGCTGATGTACCGGCTGAACAAGCTGATGGCGGTGTCCGGCAGCCTGGTCATCCGCCTGTGCGAGGGCGGTTACGGCATCACCCGCCGCGAGTGGGGGCTGCTGATGTGGCTGGCGCGCCACCCAGACCTGCCGCCCGCTGAGCTGGCCCGCCTGCTGGGGCTGGACCGGGCCCGCACCTCGCGTGCCATCACGTCGTTGCAAGACAAAAAGCTCATCACCCGCGAACCCCTGCCCGGCGACAAACGCCAGGCGCGCCTGCGGCTCACCCCTGAAGGGCTGGCGGTGTACGAAGCGGTGTTCCCCCAGGTCAAACAGCTCAACCAGGCGTTGCTGCGGGGCTTGCCCACCGAAGCGGTGGAAGTGCTGGACCAAGCCCTGATCCTGCTACAAGCCAATGCCGATGCCCTGCAGGCAGAGAACGCCCACCTGCCGCGCACCTACCGCATGCGGGGTGGGCGGCGCAGGGGCGGGTGATCAGGCGTGGGTGATGAGGGGCGCGTGCTCCACCTCGTTCAGGTGGGGTAGGGTGTTGAAGGTTTGCAGCATCAGCCGCTTGGGCGAGATGGAGAACTCCGTCACCGCGCTGTTGCGGATGCGCATGTTCAGCGCAATCGTCACCTCCGGCGCTGTGCCCAGCACCTCGCCCACGGCCGTCGAGATGGGGCCGCCACTGCTCACCAGCAGTACGTTCTGACCAGCGTGGTGGTGGCGCACATGGTCCAGCACGGCGCGCACGCCGCCTGAAAACTCTTCCCAGCTGGGCATGCCCTGGGGGCTGATGACGCCCGCCATCCACTGTGCCAGCGCATCGCACAGGATGCGGAAGTGCGCGCGGTAGCGCTCGGGCGTGTCGGCAGGGCCCAGGGGCTGGGGGTGAATGGCCGAGATCAGCGCATGGCTGTCGTATTCATTCAGGCCAGGCCAGCGGGTCACTTCGGGCATCGTCTGCAGGCCTTGGGCAATGCCCTGCAAGGTTTCGGTGTGGCGGCGCAGCGTGCCGGTCATCACCGCGTCAAACGCCATGCCCCGCCCGCGCCAGTACTCGCCCAGGCGCACCGCCTGCTCATGTCCGCGAGGGCTGAGCACGTCGTAATCATCAGCGCCAAACGAGGCCTGGCCGTGGCGCACGAGGTAGAGGGTTCCCATGGGGGGATTTTGAAAACAAACCCTTCCACTGCTTGTCACTGGAGCGACTGAAAACACAGATGACTGGCTGCGCTTCGGTCAATATGGCTTCCAAAGAGCAGTCGGCCAAGGCCAAAGAATTCCAACTGCCTCCCGAAGGCCAAACTGGCGCTTACCTGTATCGCAACAGCGTGCTCGGTAAGGCTCTGAGCAAGGATTTGCGGGTTGACGGCAATTGCGTGGGCGTCAGCGCACCCGATGTGTTTTTCTACACGCCGGTCGACGGCGGCAAGACGCGCGCCGTGGAGACCGAATCCGAGTTCTCTCCCAACAAGCTCGAACTCTTTTTTGAGGCAGGCAAAAATTACTTCATGCGCCAGTTCATCAAAGTAGGTTTGATGGTGGGTGGCGCCGACCTGGAGCAGGTGACTGAAGCGCAAGGCAAGGCGGACAATGCCGCCCGCCAGTCAAGTGACTGCCATGCTGCTGCGATGACTGCGCAAGCCAAATCAAAAGGGGGCTATGCGTCTTTTTTTGTTGCCAGCTCTTCGTGACTTGCTCAATGGCCCGTTCGCAGGGTCTGCGCGAAAACCGACGCATCCACGTTGCCCCCCGTCAACGCCAGGCCCACGGTTTTGTCTTGGAGCAACTCTCGCTCTTGCAGTGCCGCAGCCAGCGCTGCAGCGCCCGCCCCTTCGGCCACGTTGTGGGTGTCGGTGAACAGTGCCTGCATGGCGGCGGCCACTTCGGCGTCGCTCACCTGCACGATGTGGTCGATGTGCGGGGCCAGCACGGCCAGGGCTTCGGGGTCTGCCACGCGGCAGGCCATGCCGTCGGCCAGCTGGGTGGTGACAGGGGCCTCGACCACGCTGCCTGCGGCCAGCGAGTCGGCATAGGTGGTGGCGTGGCTGCTGACCACGCCCACCACGCGCACGGGGTGCCGCAGTGCCAGCTTGGCGGCGATGGCCGAGCACGCGCCCGAGCCCTGGCCGATGGGCACGTACACCACGTCAAGCTGGGGCACGGCGCGCAAAAATTCCCACCAGTAGGTGCTCACGCCGCGCAGCAGGTCAGGGTGGAAGCTGGGCACCATGTGCGCGCCGCGCTGCTGTGCCAGGTGCATGGCGTGCTCGCGCGCTTCCTGAAAATCGTCGCCGTGCTCGATGAGGGTGACGCCCAGCGCGCGCATGGCGGCGTTCTTCTCCACCGAGTTGCCACGCGGCACGACGATGGTGCAGGCCACGCCGTGGCGGCGCGCGGCCCAGCCCATGCTTTGGCCGTGGTTGCCGCGTGTGGCGCTGATGACCTCCCTAGGCAGGGCGCCGCGTTGTGCGAGCTGGTCAAAGTAGGTCAGGCCGCCGCGGATCTTGAACGCACCTACGGGCGTGTGGTTCTCGTGCTTGAGCCAGCAGTCGGTGCCCAGGCGCTGGCTCAGCAGGCCCCAGCGGTACTGGGGCGTGGCGGCAAAGTCGCGGTACACCACCTGGGCGGCGGCTTCGATGTCGGCCAGGGTGGGCAGCAAGGGGGGTGGGTCGATGCGGGCGTTCATGCGGCAGCTTTCCGGGGAATGGATGACGACAGGGTGACGGGACCCTGCGGTGTGGTGAGTTGTGCGCTGAGCTGGGGCACATCGCCTGCGGTGACGGCGACATGGGGTGCCACGCCGATGGCTTCACACGCTGCCCGCAGGGTGGCCGCCTGCGGGTGCTGCAGCCTGAGCTGCTGCAGTTGCACGCCGCTGGCGGGCAGGTTGTCGCAGGGGTGTGTGGCGCCCCACTGGATGAGCGTGGGCAGGCAGCCGTCCATCAGGCGCAGGCCGTCTTCGCGCACGGTGATTTGCCACTGCAGCAGGCCATTCGGCGTGGGGCGGCTGGCGGTGATGGTTGCGCCACGCTCAATGCTCAGTGCTGTCAGCGCGGCATGGCTGGCGGCCACATCAGGCACGCAGGCTACCCAGTGGATGAGCTGCGGCCCGTGCTGCGCTACCTGCTGCTGCAGCGTTGCATCATCCATATCAAACCAGCGTCTAGCGCCCGCTGGTAAAGCGCTGGTAGCTCCTGAATTAATAGCAATAATTTCAAGGTAGGCGCGGGGGTGGCCAGGGCTGCTGATGTTGAAAATGCGGTTGTGCGTGCCCATCAGCGGGTGCTCTCCACCTGCCGTGGGGGTGATGCCCAGCGTGCGCTGGCACCAGTCCACGCCGCCCGCCAGGTCAGCCGCAAACACCACGAGGTGGTCCACGCAGGGGGCTTGTGCGGTGGTGGTCTCGTTCACAGCAGCACCTCGCCCGCCATGCAGGTCACGCTGTGGCCGCCCACCCAAATGGTGTCGCCCTCTTGCTGCACATACACGCGCCCCGCGCGGCCCAGGCAGGTGCCCTGGCTGGCCACATACTGCGCGGGGGCCAGGCCCGCGCCGATGAGCCACTGGGCCAGTGCGGCGTTCAGGCTGCCGGTCACGGGGTCTTCGGCCAGACCGTTGTTGCCAGGGAAGAAGGCGCGCACTTCAAACGCGATGCCGTCCGCATCGCTGCTGCCCACCACGCCCACCTTGCCACGCGGTGCGGAGGCTCCGCTTCCTGCTGCAGGCCCCACCACGCCCACGTCCAGCCCAGCGAGGATGGCCGCGTCTGGCTTGAGCGCCAGCACCTGCGCGCTGCTCGCCAGCAGCACGGCACGCCAGCCGGGGCCGTTGTCGCACCAGGCGTGTTGCACGATGTCTTCCCGCGCCACGCCCAGGCCGCGTGCAATCAGGGCCACGTCGGCCTCGTCCAGCGGGCCGCTGCGGCGCAGCGGTGGCGCGGTAAATGCCAGCAGATCGCCCTGCTGGCGGATGTTGACCAGACCCACGCCGCATTCCTGAACGATGCGGCCCGCCACTTGCGGCTGGCCACCCGCCTTCAGCCAGGCGTGGCAAGTGCCCAGCGTGGGGTGGCCGGCAAAGGGCAGTTCGCCAGCGGGGTAGAAGATGCGCACGCGGTAGTCGGCACCAGCGGCGCGGCCCTCGGGCGTGGGGGGAAGCACAAAGGTGGCCTCAGACAGGTTGGTCCAGCGGGTGAACTGCTGCATCTCTTCGGTGGAGAGGTCTGTGCCGTCCAGCACCACGACCAGAGGGTTGCCACGGTAGGCGGTAGCAGTGAACACATCAACTTGTTGGAACGGGCGGTGGTGCATGGGGAAAACTCCTGGAAAAAGTGGGAATGGGCGCACGCCAGGGGCTGGCCTGCTGTTGAGCGGGGGCCATGCCAAGGGTGGTGGGCGGGGCCAAGGCCCCGTGGGTCTCACCCGCTGGGGGGAGCGTTCAGTGTGTTGATTGGGACAGACGTCACAGCAGCGCAGTCCCTTCGATGCAGGTCACGGTGTGGCCGCCCACCCAGACCTGCCCCTGGGCATCCTGGCGGATGTACACCCGGCCAGCCCGGCCCAGGCATTCGCCTTGCGCCACCAGGTACCGGGTGGGGGCCAGGCCTTCGCCAATCAGCCATTGCGCCAGGCTGGCGTTGAGGCTGCCAGTCACCGGGTCTTCCGGGTTGCCCATGGGGGCGGCGAAGGCGCGCACCACAGCGCCGGGGCGTTCGGGGTCGGCACCTGCATCGGGGGCGATGTGGATCACGCCCACGTCCTGCCCCAGGTCTTTGAGGCGGGCATGGTCGGGCGTGAGGCCGAGCACGGTTTCAGCGCTGTCCAGCAGCAGGCCCAGCCACACCGGGCCGTTGTCCAGCAATTGCGCCGCTTGAATTTGGTGGGGGCGCAACCCCAGCGCGCTGGCCACCAGCGGCACCAGGGCCGGGCTGGGCTTGCTGCGCTGCAGCGGCGGTGCGGCAAAGGCCAGGGTGTCCCCCTGGTGTTCGATTTGCACCAGGCCCTGCGCAGACTCTTGCACCACCAGGCCTGGCACGCGCGGCGTGTGGCCTTGCTGCAGCCAGGCGCGGCAGGTGCCCAGGGTGGGGTGGCCGGCAAAGGGCAGCTCGCCCCTGGGCGAAAAGATGCGCAGCCGGTAGTCGGCCCCGGCCGCATGGCCCGCTGCCGTGGGCGGCATCAGAAAGGTGGTTTCCGACAGGTTGGTCCAGGCGGCAAAGCGGCGCATGTCGGCGTCGCTCAGGCCCTGCGCGTCCAGCACCACGGCCACCGGGTTGCCGAAGCCAGGGTGGTGGCTGAAGACGTCGATCTGGCGAAAAAGACGTTGCTGCATGGGGGACTCCGTTCACCGTGGGCGTGGTGGCTACGACAGCTTACGCCAGAGGCTGGTCCAGCACCCCTCGGGCACCGGGGCGGGTGCTGACGGTGCGGTACCAGCGCTCCAGCGCCGGGCGCGCGGGGCGTTCCTGCGGCAGCCCCCACCAGCGGTGCATTTCGCAGCCGATGGGAATGTCTGCCATGGTGAAGTGCTCACCCGCCATGAAGGGCGAGCGGGCCAGGTGCTGCTCCAGCAGGTCCAGCAGGGGCTCGGTGGCGGCCACCGAGGCCGAAATCAGCGCGCCGTTGCGCTGCGCGGCCGGTGTGCGTATCCACTGGATGAAGGCATCGCGCCCTGCGGGGTTCAGCGTGGTCTGCTGCCAGTCCATCCACTGCTCGGCCACAAACCGGGCGGGCAGCTCCTCCGGGTAGAGCTTGCCTGCCGAATGCCTTGCGCACAGGTAGCGCACGATGGCGTTGGATTCCCACAGCACCAGGCCGGTGTCGTCGTCTTCCATCAGCGGCACCAGGCCGTTGGGGTTGCGCTGCAGGTAGGCCGCTTCGCGCACCAGGCCGAACTGCCCGCCCGCATCGGTGCGCTGCAGGGGCAGCCCCAGCTCTTGAGCGGCCCACACCACCTTGCGCACGTTGATGGACGACAGGCGACCCCAAAGCCTCAGCATGCTGGATCAGCCCTTGTGCTCACGGATGGCAGCGGCCAGCGCGGCAATGCCGGTGGCGATCTGCTCGACCGTCGACGTCACGAACGACAGGCGCAGCGTGCGCTGGTCGGCGTTGTCGGCATAGAAGGCCGCGCCGGGCACAAAGGCCACGTTGCGCTCTACCGCCTTGGGCAGCAGCTCGATGGCGCTCATGCCTTCCGGCAGGCGCACCCACAGGAACATGCCGCCATCGGGGCGGTTCCAGTGCACGCCCAGGCCTTGCATTTCCTTGTCGAGCGCGGCCAGCATGGCTTCGCACTGCTGTTTGTACAGCGCGCGGATGGTGGGCACATGGCGGTCGAGAAAACCGCCCTTCATCACTTCGGCCACCAGGCGCTGGTTGTAGCCGGGGGTGTGCAGGTCGGCCGCCTGCTTGGCTTGCAGCAGCTTGGGGTACACGGCCTTTGGCGCCACGATGTAGCCCAGGCGCAGGCCAGGGGCCAGCACCTTGGAGAACGAGCCCATGTAGATGCAGCCCTCGGGGTTGCGGGCCGTGAGCGGCGCGGGCGGCGGGTTGTCAAACCACAGGTCGCCGTAGGGGTTGTCTTCCACCAGCGGCAGGTTCAGCTCGGCGGCAGCTTTCACCAGCTCGGCGCGGCGTGCGTCGCTCATGGTGCGGCCGGTGGGGTTCTGAAAGTTGGGCAGCACGTACAGGAAGCGTGCCTTGTCGGCGCCGGTGCCCACCTTGGCCTTCAGGTCGTCGATCAGCACGCCTTCATCATCGCTGGCCACCGCCACCACGGTGGGCTCCATGGGCGTGAACGCCTGCAGGGCACCCAGGTAGGTGGGCGTTTCGACCAGCACGCGGCTGCTTTCGTCGATCAGCACCTTGGCGATCAGGTCCAACGCCTGCTGTGAGCCGGTCGTGATCAGGATCTGGTCGGGGTCCACATTCCAGGGCAGGAAGTCGGCAATCGCCTGGCGCAGGGGCGCAAAGCCTTCGCTGGCGGCGTACTGCAGGGCGGCGGGGCCATCGTTGGCCAGCACGGCGGCCGAGGCTTCGGCAAACGCCGATACGGGGAAGGTCTTGGGCGAGGGCAGGCCGCCCGCCAGACTGATGATGCCGGGCTTTTCCGTGACCTTGAGGATCTCGCGAATCACCGAGGGGTTCATCTTCTCGGCGCGGCGGGCCAGGGTCCAGTTCGTCATGTCATTGATCTCCAGGTAGGTGTTGTATGCAATGGTATCGGGGCCATGTCAGGAAAACCGCTTGCCCGCCACCACGGTGGCGACAACGGCGACGGCAAAGCCCAGGGTGACCAGGTCGAGCGACTCGCCCAGCAGCAGGGCGGCGGCCAGGATGGAAAGAAAGGGCTGCAGCAGCTGCGTCTGGCTCACGCGCAGGGCGCCGCCCAGGGCCAGCCCCCGGTACCAGGCGAAGAAGCCGGCCCACATCGAGAACACGCCCACATACAGAAAGCCACCCCAGGCCGAGGGCGCCACGGGATGGCTGGGCCACAGCCACAGCGTGGCGGGCAGGGAGACGGGCAGCGCCATCAGGCACACCCAGCAGATCACGCGCTCGGCCCCCAGCGCGGGTGTGATGCGTGCGCCGTGGATGTAGCCCACGGACGCCGCCACCACCGCGCCGACCAGCAGCGCATCCGCCGCCTCCAGGCTGAACAGGCCGTGGCCCTGCTGCCAGCCGCGCAGCAGCGAGAACGCCACCACCAGCAGGCTGCCCAGCACCGCGAAGAGCCAGAACCCCAGGCGCGCACGCTGGTGCAGCACCAGCGCGGCCACGGCCGCCGTCACCAGCGGCAGCAGCGCCGTTACCACGGCCGCGTGGCTGGCCGTGACGCTGCGCAGCGCAAACGCCAGCAGCAGCGGGTAGCCCAGCGCATTGCCCAGCACGGCCCAGCCCAGGTGCCGCCACTGCTGCGGCTGAGGGCGCGGCGAGCGCGTGGCCAGCAGAAACACCGCCGACAGCAGCCCCGCCAGCGCGGCGCGGCCCACGGTGACGAACCAGGGCGAGAGCTGGGGTTGCTCTGACGTGCCGGTGGCCAGGCGCGTGGCGGGCAGGGTGACGGCGAAGATCGCCACGCCCAGCACGCCGAGCCACAGGCCTAGGGTGCGGTCGCGGTGCGAGGAGGGCGTGTTCATAGAGTCAGCATCCAGACAGCGGTGGCCACCAGCACCAGCGCCAGGGCGCGGTTGAACCACAGCAGGCGAGCACCCTGCGACAGCCACTGGCGCAGCAGGGAGCCCAGCAGCGCATAGACAAAGTTGCTGCTGAAGGCAAACGCCACCATCACGCAGCAGATGATGGCCAGGCGCTCACCCGGGTTGGTGGCCGGCTGCCCGGCTGCGTTGACCACCCAGCCCGCGCTGAGCGTGAGGGCCAGCATCCAGGCCTTGATGTTCACGAACTGCAGGCCCACGCCTTGCCAGAAGGTCACCTGCAGGCGGCTGCCGTCCACCTCGGCAAGCTGCCCGGCGCGGCTGAGCTTCCAGGCCAGCCACAGCATGTAGGCCACGCCCATCAGCGTGACCGTCCAGCGCAGCGCGGGAACGCCGGTGATGAGGGCCCCCAGGCCCAGGCCGCTGCCCAGCATCAGCAGGGTCCAGCCCGTGGGCACGGCCAGGCAAAAGCGCAGGGCGCGCTTGAGGCCCAGGTTGGCGGCCAGGGCGGTAGACAAGGTGGTGTTGGGCCCCGGCGAAAAGCTCATGGCGGTGCAAAACAGCAAAAGGGCGGTGAGTTCGGCGGTGCTCATGCAATAGGCGGTGCGGGCGGGTGTTGCGCGGGAGTATGGCTGTCCAATGTAATCGGATGTACCGATACACTACCCATACAGTTCAGCAGCGCAGTATGCAAACTGTATTGTTGGCTGTGCCAGTACACGGCACAGCGCCTTGCCCGGAGACCCGCCATGTTGATGAAGTCGTCCACCCAGTCGCTGACCGAGCAGTTGTCGGAGCGCTTTGCCGAGCGCATCCGCAATCGGCTGCTGGCCCCGGGCGCGCGCCTGCCGTCGGTGCGCCAGTGCGCTCAGCAAAACGGCGTGAGCCCGTCCACCGTGGTGGCGGCCTATGACCAGCTGCTGGCGCTGGGGCTGGTGGAGGCCCGCAAGAACCGGGGCTTCTTCGTGCGCGACAGCGGCGGCGCGGACACCGCCGCCGGGGCCGATGCCCGCACCGCGGACCCGACCCTGGAAAACGCCGCCCCCAACTGGAGCACCGCCCACTGGTTTGCGGCGCGCGCCGCCGGGCGCGCGGGGCGGGGCGTGTCGCCCGTCAACGCCACGGCGCTCATCCGCGGCATGTTCCACAAGATCAGCGACAAGCCCCAGCCCGGCATGGGCGTGTTTCCGTCCGAGTGGCTGGAGTCCACCTTCATGCCCGCTGCGGTGCGCAAGGTCACCAACTCGCGCAGCCTGCAAGATTTTTCGCTGCAGTACGGCGAGCCGCTGGGCGATGCGCACCTGCGCCGCCTGCTGGCCAAGAAGCTCTCCACCCTCAACGTGCACACGGTGCCCGAGCACATCATCACCACCGTGGGGGCCACGCACGCGCTGGACATCGTGAGCCGCACGCTGCTGCGCCCTGGCGACCCGGTGATGGTGGAGGAGCCCGGCTGGGCGGTGGAGTTTGCGCGGCTGGCGGCCTTGGGCATGCGCATCCTGCCCGTGCCGCGTCGCGCTGACGGGCCAGACCTGGAGGTGATGGCACGCTACTGCGAAGTGCACCAGCCCAAGCTGTACGTGAGCGTGAGCGTGTTCCACAACCCCACGGGCTACTGCCTCAGCCCGGGCAGCGCCCACCGCGTGCTGCAGTTAGCCAACCAGCACAACTTTCATGTGGTGGAGGACGACACCTACAGCCACATCGCGCCAGAGCACGCCACTCGCCTCACGGCGCTCGATGGTCTGCAGCGCACCATCTATGTGAGCGGGTTCGCGAAGATTCTTGCGCCCAACTGGCGCATTGGTTACCTGGCGGCCCCGCCGAATCTGGTGGAGCCCCTGCTCGACACCAAGCTGCTGGCCACTCTCACCACCCCTGCCTTGCTGGAAAAAGCCTTGGCCCTGTGCATTGAGCAAGGGCAGCTGCGCCGCCATGCCGAGCGCATCCGTACCCGGCTGGATGCCGCCCGGTCACGCAGCGTCAAGCTGGCGCTGCAAGCCGGCTGCACTTTTGCGGCAGAGCCGGTGGGCCTGTTCGGCTGGGTCGATACGGGCGTGGACACCGACGCTCTGGCCCAGCGCATGCTGGACGAGGGCTACTTGCTGGCTCCCGGCGCGCTGTTCCATGCCGAGCGCAAACCCAGCACGCTTATGCGCATCAACTTTGCCACCACGCAGGAAGCGGCCTTCTGGCAAATCTTCCAGCAGGTGGTGGCAGCGATGAAGTGAGCGGCTGAGCGCAGAGCCGCGAAACAGGCGCTTGGCGCGCGGATGGCCGTCGCCTCGGTGCCTTTTGCAGGCTTTCTCGCCACCCAGGTGCGGTTTTTTTGAACAAAACACCCTTGCAGCGCTTTATTTATAAGCGCAAGCAGCTATCAATAAAGTAGCAATTCAAGCGTCAATACGCCACGGTGAAGCGCTGCTGCAGGTGGCGTGGAGCCTCCAGCTCGTCCACGATGGCCACTGCCAGATCGGCCACGCTGATCTTGCCGGGCTGGTCGCCGTTCATCAGGGGGGATTCCGTGCCCAGGCGGTAGTGGCCCGTGCGCTCGCCGGGCTCCAGCAGGATGGCGGGTGAGAGGAAGGTCCATTGCAGGGTGGATTCCTGGCGCAGCAGGTTCAGCGCTTCGCGGGCGGCCAGTGCGCCGTTTTTCCATTCGGCCGGGAACTGGGGGGTGTCCACCAGCTGCACGCCTGGCGCCACATACAGGCTGCCTGCGCCGCCCACCACCAGCAGGCGCTGAACGCCAGCGGCCTTGACGCCCGCCGTGATGGCGCGGCTGCCCCGCAGAAATTCGTCGTGCAGGTCGGGATGCGTCCAGCCTGGGTTATAGGCGCTGGCCACCGCGTCCACCCCCCGGACGGCCTGGGCCACCTGCGCGGCGTCTGTTGCGTTTGCCTGCACCACGGTCAGGCCCTCGCGCAAAGGAAGCTTGGCCGGGTCGCGGGCCAGGGCCGTCACGCGGTGGCCGCGTTGCAGCAGTTCATTCAACAATGCGGTGCCTACAAAGCCGGTGGCGCCAATCAGTGCGATGTGCATGGTGTGTTCCTGCAAGGGGAGTGAAGATGCTGCAAGCTTATTTTTGATGCTGCGCTTGCGGTAGAGGGTTGAAAATGCTTTGTCTTTGAAGCGCTGCTTCAAAATCAAGCCTTTGAACAGGCTCACTGCGGCAGGAGGATGTGTTGGACGATCTCAAGCGGATGGCGGTGTTTGCCAGCGTGGTGCAGCATGGTTCGATGACGGGCGCGGGCCGGGTGCTGGGCATGAGCCCGTCAGCGGTCAGCCAGCAGGTGCGGCAACTGGAGCGGGAAGGGGGCGTGACGCTTCTGCACCGCTCCACCCGCAAACTGGCTTTGACCGAAGCAGGCCAGCGTTATCACGCCCAGTGCGCAGCCATGTGCGCGGCAGCCGAGCAGGCGCGGGCCGAGCTGGCGGCCGCGCGCGATGCGCCCAGTGGCGAGCTGCGCATGTCGGCCACCGTGGGCTTTGCGCGGCATGTCTCCCCGGCTCTGGGCGCGATGCTGGCGCAATACCCCTCGTTGCGGCTGCGGTTGCTGGTGGACGATGCTCCCATTGATCTCATCAACGCCCGGGTGGACCTGGCGGTGCGCTTTGGCCGCCTGGCCGATTCGACCTGGGCGGCACGCAGGCTGGGGGCGCTGGAATGGTGGCTGTGCGCCTCGCCCGAGTATCTGGACCGGCATGGCAACCCCGAAACGCCAGATGCCCTGCTGGCCCATGGCTGGCTGGGCTTAGCACGCGAAGGGGCGGGCCTGCTGCTGGACCTGAGGGGCCCCGAGGGCGCGGCCCGCAGCCTGCGGGTGGAGCCGCGCATTGTGAGCAACAACCAGTTGTCCATCCAGCAGATGTGCGAGGCAGGCCTGGGTGTGGCGCTGATGGGCAGCCTGGATGTGCAGGACGCGCTGGCATCAGGCCGCCTGGTGCGGCTGTTGCCGCAGTGGACCATGGGCACCCTGGATATCTGGGCCGTGACGCCCCAGCGGGATGCGCAGCCTGCCAAGGTGCGGCAGGCCATTGCGGCCTTGCAGAGCTATCTTGTCACCCAGCCGGGTGTGCTGGAGTAGTGGGTGCGGGCTGCGGGCTGCGGGCAGATCGGTGCAGATCAGCCTGGGTCACACCCCTCAACGGGGAGGGGCCGGACGTTCCACTTCCAGATCGGACAGCACCCGCAGCAGCGCGCGGTTGACTTCCTCCAGGTCCATCTCGTGCTCTTCGCACAGGCGGCGGATCACGCTGGCGTCGTCGTGTTCCAGCGCGCAGGCCATTTGCAGGCTGGGTGCGTACGGGCCGGTGTGCAGCACCGTGGCGTCGTAAATGCGTTCCGACAGCGGGATGCGGCGCAGGATCGTGCCCAGGGGCTCGCGCAGCAGTTCATCCATTTGCGACAGCAGTGCGCAGAGGTAAATTTCGCGCCGCAGCTCGTTTTCCACGCCGGGGTTGAGCAGCAGTGTGGTCAGGCGCGCACGCATCACCATGGACTCGCGGATGGGCTGCATGTTGGGCTCGGTGCTGGAGTGGGGCAGCTGGTCCGACAGCCAGCGCTTGATGGACTCGTACCCCATCATCACCATGCCCCGGCGCAGAGAGTCGATGCCGGTGCGCAGGCCCAGGGCTGCCGAGTTGGTGTAGATCATGAAGCGGTAGGACAGGATCGGATCCTCGCTCATGATGTCTTCAAACGTCTCCAGCGACTGCTCGTTGTCGATGGCCTTCATCAGCCGGTGAATGACCGCGTGTGACGGCTGCTGCGGCGTGTGCCGCATGCTGTAGAGCACGTCTTCCGTGGGCCAGCCGGCCAGCGCCAGCGCGTTGTTGTCCAGGCAGTGCTCCATCAGGGCACGGCTGGCCACGTTCTCATACATCTGCCCTGCCAGGATGGGGCTGATGTTGCGTGGTGGTAGCTTGGGGGCGCCGGGCTGTTGTGGTCCGCGCTGCAGTGCGGCAATGGCGTCTTCGGCGCGCAGGGTGAGCAGGCTGTTGTCAAAGCAGCGCGCCACTTCGGCGGGTGGTAGGTTGGCAATCTCGCCACGCCACACCAGCTTGAGCCCCCGCCGATGGGCTGCGCGCACCTGGTTGAAGATGGTGGAATCGTTCAGCCAGTCGCCGCGCACTTCAATCCACGGGCTGCCGCGCGGCGCGCTTTCCAGCAGGCTGGAGAGCAGCTGGTGCGTTTGGGGCGAGATCAGCAGCGGCGGGGAACTGGCCGACCACAGCTCTGCCAGCGTGCGCAGCAGGTGGCCTGCGTCTACCAGCAGCGAGGACTCGTTGTGCACATACAGCTGCACGCCAGCCAGCTTGCGGGCGCGGTTCCACAAGGGGCGGTAGCCCAGAATCAGACTGCCTAGGACGGATTGGACCATGTGCTCTCAGGCGGTGCGGCTGGCATCTGGGGCCCGGCGCGCTGCGCGGGGCGGGACGCTAGCTGATGTAATTGAACAGCGAAAGCTTCTGAACCGACGCATAGGTCTGCAGCGCTGCCTGGTAGCCCGTCTGCTGGTTCTGGAAGTCCGAAATGCCTTTGATCATATCCAGATCCTCGGCGCGTGAGCGGTCGGATTCGAGCTGCACGGAGCGCTTTTCCTGGTCGCCGGTGATACGGTCTGCGCGGTTGAGCAACTCGCCTGCATAGCCGCGCATGTTGTGCATGCGTTCCAGACCCCTGTCGATGTTGGCCAGAGCCTGGCCCACGGCCTGCGTGGCGGCGTTGTTGTTAGCTGCGCCGCCGATGTTCTTGATAGCGCTGTCGATGGTGCTGAAAAGGCTGGGGCTAGGCTGCAGGCTGATGGTGTCGCCGTTGGCGGGTGAATAGGCCAGGCTGCCGTCGGCCTGCTTGGCAGGCGAGGCATTGATGGTGAAGGACAGACCGGGCACGTTGACTGCGGGGTTGGTCGCGGCAGATATTTCGATGCTCAGCGGCTTGTCGGTCGGAAAGTCAGGCACCGTGACGGGGGCCGATGAAGTACCTAGGGTGAGGTCTTGAATGGTGTACGTGGCCGTGGCCGTGCCGGGCGTGGCGCCGGGGCCCACGGCGCTGAACACGATCTGGTAGTTGTTGCCCGTGACGGCACCGGGGTTTACCGGGGTGAGGGCGCTGGTGGTGAGCGTGCGGTTGCCGGGGATGGTGCTCACGCTGGCGGTGTAGGCGCCGTCGCGCTGCGGATCGAACATGAAGGCCGAATGGCCGTCCAGCGTGTTGGCGATGGAAACCCCTGTGTTGCTGCTTTGCCCCGGCTGGCCCTTGAACTCGTAGTCGGGGTTGCCAGGCAGCGGTCCCAGAAACGGGTTGACCGCGCTGCCCAGGGCGCCCAGCAAGGGGATGCCGTTGGTGTCCTTGCGGTTGGCCACATCGGAGAGCTGCTCGCGCAGGCTCTGCAATTGGTTGGCGATGGTCTTGCGGTCTTCGGGCTTGAGGGCGCCGTTGCCCGCATTCACGACCAGCTGGCGAATTTCCTGCACCAGATTGACGGCGTCACCCATGGTGGATTCAGCTTGGGCAATGGCGTTGCGCTGGTTTTCCAGGGCGCGCTGCTCGGTCTGGATGCGGCTGATCCGGGTCAGCGCGCGTTCAGCCTGGGCGGCCGACACGGGGTCGTCGCTGGCACGCACCACACGCTTGCCCGAGGTCAGGTTCTCCTGCAGGTTGACGAGCGACGTCTGCCGCGCCGATACGTTGCGGATGGCGTTGTCATACATGTTGGCCGTGCCAACGCGAAAGATCGTATTGCTCATGTCAGACTCCTTCGGAGTGCATCAGAGGCGGCCTCATCGGCCCAGGTTCTGGATCAGCGTGTCAAAGACACTCTGCGCAATTTGCAGCATCTTGGCCGATGCCTGGTAGGCCTGCTGGTACTGCAGCAGCTTGGCGGCTTCTTCGTCCAGGTTCACGCCTGAAACGGCCGTGCGGTCGTTTTCCAGGTTCACCGCAATTGACTTTGACAGATCGGAGGCAAACAGCGCGCTCTGCGTGCGCGTGCCCACCTGGGCCATGGCACTGGCGTAGCCGTCGCTGAGGGTGGATTCGTCGAACATCTTCACATCGCGCAGGTTCATCAGCGCTGTGGCGTTGCCGGCATTGCGGGTGTAGTAGTCGCCGTCCAGCTTTGCATCGCCTACGGTCACGATATCCCCATCTTTGGGCGTGCCCTTCAGCGTGATGGACCAGCCATTGAGGCGGATGGCCTGGCCGGAGGTGTAGGGAACCACGGTGGTGCCGGCCACATACGTGTCTGGGGGCGGGACGTTCAGGGGGCGCTCGCTAGTGCCCGAGATGATGAAGCCGCCTTTGTCCTGTTCGTACTTGAGCGTGATTTGGGAAGGGATGGTCTGTGGATCGAGCGTGATGTCGGCCACCACGCCGTTGCTGATGATTTCGGGCGGGTCGACGAAGACGGGCGGAGTGCCCGTGGTCTTCCAATGCGCGCCGGTAGTCTTGAGTTCCGCCAGCTGCAGCGTGCCGCCATTGGACGGGTCCATGGCCGCGTTCACGGGGTTGGCCGCAGCCAGATCGCGGGGCGAATACACCAGCGCCTGAATATTAGCCGCCGCGTCGGCGAATGGCTTGAACAGCACGCGTTCATTCAGGGTGCCAGCGGCAGTGAACTTGAAGGTAAGCCCGTCCATCATCACCCCTGCTGGATCGGTGAAATCAAGCACGTTGGTGGTTGTGTTGTCGGACAGGCGAATGATCTGTCCCCCAGGTGGAGAGGTAAAGCGCACCTCGTAATCCGAAGCCGCAAACTGGGAGGTGCCCAGCGGGGTTTGGAAGTCGATAATTCCTTCGGCGATGCCGCTGGTGTACCCGAGTGCACTTTTGGGTTCAGAAAACAGAGGTTTCCCTTTTTCACCGTCCAGTGTGAGCCCCATACCCTGTTGGTAGTTTATAGACCTGCCAATGGCCAATGCCATGCGGCCCAGCAGGTTGCGCCCTTCGGCCAGATCGGTGTTGTTGAACCGGAGCAGGCCCGAGATGCTGCCGCCCCCGAGCATGTTTTCGTCCAGCTCAATCTTTGGAGAGCCTGGGCGGGTGAAGAGCAGCTTGACCTGCCCGCTGTTGACCTGCCCGCTGGACGGGAACGTGCCCGAGTCGCCTACCGCCACCTCGGTGGCTGTGGTGCCTAGCACCAGGGGCTGGCTACCACCGACGAACAGGCCGATGGTTCCGTCGTCTGCCGGTATCTGCGTGGTTTGCACATACTGGTTGATTTCGCGGATGACCTGCTCGCGCTGGTCCAGCAGGTCGTTGGGGGTTTGCCCGTTGCCTGTGGCGCGTGCAATCTGCTCGTTGATCGCAGCCATCTGCTTGGCCAGGCTGTTGACGGTGTTGGCGCTGTTCTTCAGCTCTTCGGTCACCGTGTACTGGATCTCGTTGATGCGGTCGGCCGAGGTGCGCATGCGCGATGCGGTTTCGTCCATGCGTGTGAGCACCAGGGTGCGCGCCGACAGGTCGGTGGGGGCAGCCACGACGTCCGAGAACGCGTTCATCATGTCGTTGATGGCGGCGCCCAACCCCGTGGGGCCGCCGCTGAAGATCTCCTGCAGCTGGCTGAGCCGCTGCGCGCGCACCGTATCCCCAGCGCTCACTGATCCCGCCGCTGCGGCCTGGCGGGTGAGCAATTCGCTCTGGTTGCGCAAGATGGTGCGCACATCCACCCCTTGCCCGATGTAGCCCGCGCCCGAGAATTGCCCCTGCACGGTTTGCAGTGCCACGGACTGGCGCGAATACCCGGGGGTGTTGACGTTGGCAATGTTGTTGCCAGCCGTCTGCAAGGCCACCTGGTTGGCCATCAGGGCGCGAGCGCCGACGTTGAGCAGTCCCATGATTTACACCGCTTCCATCATGCTTGCGCCTTCTGGGCCCGCAGTGCGCTCTGAATGGCACCGCTGAGTTTCCTGGCGTATTCGGGGTCTGTGGCGTAGCCCGCCTTCTGAAGTTCGGCGGCATAGGCCACGGCAGAGCCAGTCCGGGCCGTGGCCTGGGCTTTTTCGTAGCGGGGGTTGTCGGTGATGAGCCGGGCGTAGTCGCGGAACGAATCTTCGTACGAGTCGTAGGCGCGGAACTTGGCCACCACCTTGCGGGGCACGCCGTTGATGTATTCGGTGGTGGTGACCTCGGCCACCTTGCCCGTCCAGCCCTTGCCTGCCTTGATGCCGAACAGGTTGAACGAAGTGGAGCCGTCCTTGTTGCGGATTTCGCTGCGGCCCCAGCCGGTTTCGTGGCCTGCCTGGCCCAGCATGAAGCTGGCAGGAATGCCGCTTTCCTTGGCCACGGCTTCGGCCGTGCTGCTCAGGTGCTGCACAAAATCGTCACGCCCCTTGGGGGCGGGCGTGGTGGTGTTGATGGGGCTGACTGCCCCCTTGGTGGCCACGCCAGCGCGGCCCGTGACTTGCGGCAGGCTCAGCGTGGAAGGCACCGAGAAGGTGGGCTCTGCCACACCCATCTGGCGCGAGAGTTGCCGTGCAATCGCTTCCGACAAGCCCCCAGGCTGCCCAGACATCTGCACCGACAGTTGCTGGTCCAGCATGTCCGAGCCCAGGTCGCCCTGGGCGCCGTCGAGCAGGCCCGACTTCATGGTGGCCTCGCGCATGCTTTTGATCAGCTCGCGCATGAACAGCGACTCGAACTGCTTTGCGGCTTCCTTGGCCGCATCGGGGCTGTTTTGCCCCGCTTCCAGCTTGAGGTTGTTGAGCGAGCGCGTGTCCACCGCCAGCGCCTGGCGGGCGCTGCTGGGAGCAGACGAGGGCAGGGTCAGGGCCATGTCAGATCACCTCCAGCTCCGCGTTCAGAGCGCCAGCGGCCTTGATGGCCTGCAAGATGGCCAGCAGGTCCTGCGGTGTGGCACCCAGCTGGTTCAAGGCGCGCACCACATCGGCCAGTTGGGCCGAGGGCGGCATCTGGATGATGTTGCCGGGCTCCTGGTTGATGGTGATGTCGCTCTTTTGCGTGACCACCGTTTGCCCCTGCGACAGCGGATTGGGCTGGCTGATGACCGGGGTGGAACTGATGGTGATGGACAAGTTGCCGTGCGCAATGGCGCACGAGCCCAGCGTGACGGCCTGGTTGAGCACGATGGAGCCCGTGCGGGCGTTGATGACCACCTTGGCCGTGGGCACGCTGTTTTCCAGGGGCAGCTCTTCCAGGTCGGCGATGAAGCCCACGCGGGCACCGGGGTCCTGAGGTGCGCGTACCTGCACGGTGCGGCCGTCAATGGCGGTGGCCAGGCCGTTGCCCAGCTTGGCGTTGATGGCTTGGGCCACCTTGCGGGCGGTCTGGAAGTCTGAGGCGTTCAGGCCCAGGTTGATGGTGTCGCTGTCATGCAGTGGCGTGGGCACGGTGCGCTCGACCTGCGCGCCCTGCGGAATGCGGCCAGCCGCGAGGTGGTTGATCTGCACCTTGCTGCCGCCTGCCGACGCCCCGGCGCCACCCACCACCAGGTTGCCCTGGGCCAAAGCGTAGACCTCGCCATCGGCACCGCGCAGCGGCGTGGTGATGAGGGTGCCGCCCTTGAGCGACTTGGAGTTGCCCATGGAAGACACGTTCACGTCCAGCATCTGCCCCGGCTGCGCAAACGCGGGCAACTGGGCGGTGACGATGACGGCTGCCACGTTCTTGAGCTGCAACTGCGAGGCCGTGCCCGGCGGCAGGGGGATGCCCATTTGCTGCAGGTAGTTGGACATGGCCTGCGTGGTGTAGGGCATCTGCGTGGTCTGGTCGCCTGTGCCGTCCAGCCCCACCACCAGACCATAGCCGGTGAGCTGGTTGCTGCGCACGCCTTGCACGGCCGCCACTTCCTTGATGCGCAATGCGTGCGCTGCAGGCGATGCCGCCGCCAGCACTGCGGCCAGCAAGAGCCAGAGTGCGCGCAGGCTGCGCGACCAAACGGAGTGGGACGAGGCTTTCATGGCTTCCATTGTGGTCGGCCATGGCAAGAACTAAAACCCAAAAAGAAGCCGGTTCACCGGTCTATTGCCTCGGATGGCGCTGCGCTGCTGGCACGCGCCCAGCGCATGCCCTGCGCGGAGAATTTCAATAAAAATGCCACCCGGCGCTTATGTATCAAGCGCGGGTAGCTATCAAAATATGAGTGATTGGCGGGGCCGGTGCTAGCGGGTGGCGCGACCACCATGGTGTGCCGCGCGCGGCCGCCGAGCCTTCATGCCGGCCCCGGCAGCGCGCGAAGCGACCGAAGCAGGCCCCGTTCAGAACGGTGTGACCTTGTTGAAGAAGCGGCCCAGCCAGCCCATGGCCTGGGCTTCGCTTTGCGCGCCCCGGCCACGCGATTCCACGCGCACATTGGCCACCTGGGTGGAATTGATGACGCTGCCCGGCTGCATTGCGCGGGGGTCGATGGTGCCGGAAAACCGCAGCACGTCCACGTTCTGGTTCACGCCAATCTGCTTTTCGCCCGCCACCACCAGGTGTCCGTTGGGCAGCACGTCGATCACGGTGGCGGTGATGGAGCCCTGGAAGGTGTTGGCGCTTTCCGTGCCGCCCTTGCCCGAGAAGGTGTTACCCGAGCTGGCGCCCAGGCTGAGCTTGTCGGTGAGGGTGGCCTTGGCGAATGGCAAGGCCGTGACGCCGCCGCTGACTTCGGAGCTGCGGTCTACTGTGGACGATGAAGCCTGCTTGGCGGTCACTGTCTCCACGATCTGGATGGTCACCAAATCACCCACCAGCCGTGCGCGCCGGTCTTCGAACGAAGGGCGGTAGCTGGCTGCGTTGTACAGGCTGCCGGTGGCGGGCGCAGGCGCAGCGCGGGGGGCGACGGTGAGTTGTAGCGGGGCCGTGGGCAGGATGTCCACCGGGGGCGGTGGCGACATGCTGGCGCAGCCGGTGGCCAAAGCCACCAGGGCGATGCTGGCGCTGACGGCCAGCGTTCTGCGTGCGGTGCCCTGGGTGCTGAGGGCCATCAGGGTGAATGCGGTGCGGTTCATGGCAGGCTTTCTTCAGGCGGCGCGGGCTCAGAGCTGGCTCAGCTTGGCCAGCATCTGGTCGGTGGTGGAGATGGCCTTGGAATTCATCTCGTAGGCGCGCTGCGTCTGGATCATGTTCACCAGCTCTTCCACCACGTTCACGTTGGAAGACTCCAGAAAGCCCTGCTTGATGATGCCCAGCCCGTTGGTGCCAGGCGTGCCCTGCTGGGGCTGGCCCGAGGCTGCAGATTCCTTGAACAGGTTTTGCCCGATGGGCTCCAGGCCGCCCGCATTCACAAACCCCGACATGGCCAGGTTGCCCAGAGGCTGGGGCTGGGTGTTGCCCGGCACGGTGGCGCTCACGGCGCCGTCGTTGCTGATGCTGATGTTGGTGGCGTTGGGCGGAATGGTGATGCCGTTGGCCACCGGCAGGCCACCCGAGGTGACCAGGCGGCCCTGGGCGTCCACCTTGAAGGAGCCATCTCGGGTGTAGCCGATGGTGCCGTCGGGCATGGTCACTTCAAAGAAGCCGTTGCCGTTGATGGCCACGTCCAGGCTGTTCTTGGACTCTTGCAGGCTGCCCTGCTCGAAGTTGCGGCCAATCGACACCGTGCGCGCACCCAGGCCCATGTGCAGCCCGGTGGGCAGCTGGTTTTGCTCTGTGGCGGCAGCGCCCACCTGGCGGTAATTCTGGTAGGCCAGGTCTTCCACGTTGGCAAAGTTGCGCTTGAAGCCGGTAGTGGAGACGTTGGACAGATTGTGCGAATGCAGATCGATCTTGGTCTGCTGCACGGTCATGCCGGACTTGGCGGTGTAGAGGGCGGTGAACATGGCGATTTCCTTGAGGGCGGTTCAGCGTGGGCGTGGGGCCGACGGTCAGCCGTTGAGGCTGAGCAGCTGGGCGGCTGATTTGTCGTTGGTTTCGGCCGTTTGCAGAAGCCGCATCTGTTGTTCGAACTGGCGGGAGGCTGCGATCATGCCGACCATGCTCTCCACCGGGTTCACGTTGGAGCCTTCGAGCGCACCGCTGAGCATGCGCGCTGCTGCATCGTTGGGCATGGGCTCACCCGAGGCGGTGCGAAACAGCCCGTCGTCGCCGCGCTTGAGCGGGTCTTCCGCCGTGGGAGAAGCCAGCTTGAGCCGGCCTACTGCAGCGGGCGGCTGGCCTGCGGCCTTGGCGGTGATGGTGCCGTCGGCGCCCAGGGTCACTTCGGCGCCCTGGGGAATGTCGATGGGTGCGCCACCGTCAGACAGCACAGGCAGGCCCGAAGGCGTGACCAGCTGGCCCGCGGCCGAGACGTTGAACGAGCCCGCACGGGTGTAGGCCTCCAGGCCATCGAGCCCCTGCACGGCAAACCAGGCGTTGCCCATGGCCATCGCGTCCAGGCTGCGCCCGGTGGTCTTGGCGGGGCCAGCGGTGTTCAGGTAACCCGACGTGGCTTCCAGCGCGAACACGCGGGTGGTGGAGCCGTCGCCCTGCATCGGCACCGAGCGGAAGGTGGACATCTCTGCCCGAAAGCCGTTGGTGGACGCATTGGCCAGGTTGTTGGCCAGCACCGACTGCCGGTGGGCAGCGGCGTTGGCACCTGTCATGGTGGTGTAGATGATGCGGTCCATAACGCCATGTTCCTTTCAGTTCCCTGCGATCCCGCACGCCGTCCACTGCGCATGCAGCTGGCGCGGCCCAAGCCAGCGCAGCCGCGCAAGGGCCTGAGCCGGCCGCACCGCCCCGCCGCGCTGGGTGCGTCCCGCTCCCGTAGCGCGCAGCGCGTAGAGAGAGGGGGAAGGCGCGAAGCGACTCAGGGGGTGTCTCATCTCAAGTTCACCAGGGTGGACAGCACCTGGTCTTGCGTCTTGATGGTCTGTGCATTGGCCTGGTAGGCGCGCTGGGCGGTTATCATGTTGACCAGCTCGGCCGTCAGGTCCACGTTGGATTCTTCGAGCGCACCAGAGCGCAGCGAGCCGAAGTTGCCGGCGGTGGCCGCGCCCTTGACGGGTTGGCCCGACTCGAAAGTTTCCACCCAGTTGTTCCCGCCGATGGAGGCAAGCCCCTGGGTGTTGCGGAAACTGGCCAGCGCCAGCTGCCCTTCGGCACGGGTGACGCCGTTGGAGTAGCGCGTCATGATCATGCCGTTGTTCTCGATGTTGATGCCTGTCAGCTCACCGGACGCATAGCCGTCCTGCGTCAGCTCGGACACCGCGAACTTCGCACCGAACTGGGTGGTCTTGCTCAGGTCCAGACTGACGTCGAACTTCGTCGGCGGGTTGTTGGGGTTGGCCTGGCTGGGGTCTACCGACAGGTTTAGCTTGAACTCGAATGTGGTCGGTGCCGTTGGATTAACAGTGAAGGTTTCAGTATTCACCACCCAGTCGATAGTCTTATTTGGCGTCACCGAGGTGTCTTTGACCTCTGTCCATTTCCATGTGACATCAGACTTCTCAAAGGTACCGTCAGCTTTGCGGGTGGTCCTTATGCCTGCCTCGAAGTTACCATCTGAATTTGGCTTCCCCGTGGGCTGCGTCATCCCGATGATGTTGCCGTTGCCGTCCATTTCGATCTTGCCCACAAAGCGGCCGATCACTGGCGGGACGGCGTTCTTATCATTCAGCTTGTCGTAGATTTCCCAGCTGTTGGAGCCGTTCTTTTGAAAATATAAGTTCACAGGTGTGGGTACACCTTGGGTGTCAAACACATTAATGGACGTGCCATAGGTGGAGCGGTCGGCCGGTTGTACTGGTGGCGTGGCTTTGAGGTCGCCAACTGCGGTTGCGTCCAGATTCATGCCCAGCACGATGTTTTGCGTCTTTTTGGCAGGGATGGGCTCAGAGGTGGGGAACACCATAGGCACAGGCTCGTTGCTGCGCTGACCCGTCACGGGATTGATGGCGTAGCCCAGAATTTGTGCCCCATCGTTGGTGACCATGTTGCCCACCTTGTCGAGCTTGAAGTTGCCCGCGCGGGTGTAGGCCTGGGTCTGGTCCGGCAGCTTCAGCATAAAGAAGCCATTGCCGTTGATGGCCACGTCCAGGTTATTGCCCGTGATGTTCAGATTGCCCTGGGTGAACTGCTGGGCTACGTTGGCCGTCTCCACCCCGATACCGGCGCTGGAGCCGCCTGCCGAGCCGATGGCAGAAGCCACCATTTCCGCAAACTCCGCGCGCGAGGCCTTGAAGCCCACGGTGTTGGAGTTGGCGATGTTGTTGCCGATCACGTCCAGATTCTTGCTGGCGGCGTTCAGGCCGGAGAGGCCTTGTTGAAAACTCATGGTGTTCTCCTGGGAGGGCGGTGTGTTCGATGCGGTCGTGGGAAATGGCGGTCGTCAGACCATGGCCTTGATGTCGGTGTAGCGGACGGCCTGGCCGTTCGAGAGGTTCAGCATCAGCTGGCCGTCCTCGGCGCCTGCGGCGACCACCTTCGACAGGGCCAGCGAGGTGGTTCCCACCTGGGTGTTGCCGTTGAGTGCCGTGACCCGGAAGCGCAGCCCATCGGTAGAGCCTGCGTATTTGCTGCTGTCCCAGTTGAACAGGCGCCGGCCCGCGCCCTGGCCGCCCATGTCCACGGTATCTACGACCTGGCCGTTGGCGTTGACGATCTCCACCTTCACACTGGTGGCGGCAGAGGCCAGCTCGAAGCCTCCCTTGCCCGTCTTGTCGTCGATGGTGACGGTGGAGCCTTCGGTCAAGACACTGCGCCCCACCAGGGCGGTGCCCTGCATGACCTGCAGCGAATTGAACTGCGCCGCCATGCTGGCCATGGTCTGGTTCAGCTGCTGGATGCCAGTCACCGTGTTGATCTGCGCCATTTGCGATGTCATCTGGGCGTTGTCCAGAGGATTCATCGGGTTCTGGTTGTTCAGCTGCGCCACCAGCAGTTTCAGAAACCGGTCCTGCGCTGCCGCCGGATCGGTGTTGGGGTCAGAGGCCTTGGTGCTGCCCGTGGTGGTACCAGCGGTGGCTTGGGTGGGGCTGATGATCATGCGGATCTCTCCTGGATGCCGGGTCGGTTACTGGCCCATTTGCAGGGTCTTGAGGAGCAGCGACTTGGCTGTGTTCATGACCTCGACGTTGTTCTGGTACGAGCGCGAGGCAGAAATCATGTTGACCATTTCTTCCACGGCGTTCACGTTGGAGTGGTTCACGTAGCCCTGCTCGTCGGCCAGGGGGTGCGCGGGGGCGTGCACCTTGCGTCCGGGCGCATCGCTTTCCTTGATGGACGACACACGCACGCCTGCGGCACTGTCGGTACCCATGGGTGTGGTCTGGAAAACCACTTGCCGGGCCTTGTAGGCCTTGCCATCCGGGCCTGCCACGGCGTCTACGTTGGCCAGGTTGCTGGCCACCACATTCAGGCGCTGCGACTGCGCGCTGATGGCGCTGCCAGACACATTGAAGATGGAGAACATGGACATGGGGTGCCTCGTTGGGTGGTGTTTGCGCTTACTGGCCCTGGATGGCGCTGAGCATGGTCTTGGCGTTGCCGTTGATGAAGCGCAGGGTGGCTTCGTAACGCACCGCGTTGTCCACAAAGTTCGCGCGCTCGCGGTCCAGGTCCACCGAGTTGTTGTCTAGCGCAGGTTGGGTCTGCACGGCATAGCCGAGCTTGCCGGGGCCGCCCAGGGTGGAAGCCGAGCCCGAGCCGGTGGTGGTGGCGCGGAAATGCCGGGGGTCCGAGGTGGCGGTGCTGACTGCGGGCCCCTTGTCTCCGTTCAGAACGGACTTCACATCCGTGCCTGCAGGCGCTTTGGTGGCTTCGCGCAAGGTGCTGGCAAAGTCAAAGTCCCGCGCAACGTAGCCGGGGGTGTCTGCGTTGGCAATGTTGCTGGCAATGATGCGCTGGCGCTCGGCGCGCAAAATCAGCGCGTTGCCCTGAAAACCCAGCTGGTTGGTCATCTTGTCAAGCATGGTTGCCTCACATCCTGTATCGCTTGGCGCCTGGGCCCGGAGCGGGCTTTGGCGTGGTTCGATTATGGAAATGGCAGGTTTTTTCTAAAGCCCGAAGAACGCGGAAATGGCCGCGCAGTTTCGGGTTTTGCAGGTTGCGATGCCGTCCTATAGTGACGGCGTTGGAATGGGTCTGCGGCCCCTTGCCCGCCAAAGCCGCCCTCGACCTTGACTGCGTGATTGCCCCGGGCTTGGCTGCTGTCATCGAACCATTCCACCGCGGCGCAGCGGGTTGGCGCCATTACTGGAGAGTGCTCACCATGCCGTCCCTTTCATTTTTTCGTTGTGCCTGGCTGGCCCTGTCGGCTTTTGTCTTTGCGGGCGCCGCACAGGCGCAAGCCGTGGCCGATCCGGCCTCAGAGCTCGGCGCGCTCACCCAGCGCTGGCTGGACGACGCCCTGACCCGCAACCAGGCCCCCGGCGCCACGCTGCGCATGGAGGTGAGCGTGGGCACCCTGGACAGCCGCCTGCGCCTGGCCCCTTGCAGTCGTGTGGAACCTTATCTGCCTGCAGGCTCGCGCCTGTGGGGGCGCACCCGGCTGGGTTTGCGCTGCGTAGAGGGCAGTTCCGCCTGGAATGTGTTCCTGCCTGTCACCATCAAGGCCTGGGGTCCGGCCTGGGTGCTCACGGGCAATGTCGCCCCCGGCGCGGTGCTGACGGCCAACGATGCAGCCCAGGCGGAAGTCGACTGGGCCGCAGACGCTGCGCCGGTGCTGGCAAACCCAGAGGCGTGGCTGGGCCAAACGGCCACGCGCCAATTGATGGCCGGGCAGGCCTTGCGCCAGTCCATGGTCAAAGCCCCCAGCCTGTTCAAGGCCGGCGCCCAGGTGCGTGTGTCAGCCCAAGGCCCGGGTTATGCTGTGACTTCTGCAGGTCAAGCGCTGTCTGCCGGCTCTGTCGGGCAGACTGTGCGCGTGAGAATGGACAATGGTCGGATAGTGAGTGGAATTGTTTCCGAAGATGGAACGGTGACCATCACTCTTTGAGGATTTGCCCGCATAAACACCTAAAGTCCTGCGAAAACGGGTCGAAAACATTGCTACTGAGCCCCACATCACCGGGGTGGTGGAGAGAGCGATGAAGATAGGTCAAAAACCGGAACTCCCGGGCGCATTGGCGCAGACAGGGCTTGCCAAGCAAGCCAAAAGTCCAGCCCCAGCAGCCGAAGGGGTGGCGAAAGGCGCTGCAGCTGCGTCGGCCGCCGGTGTGCCTGTCACCGTGTCTGGCTCGGCCCGGGCACTGGAGCAGTCCGGCCGCACGTCCAGTGAATTTGATGCCAAGCGGGTCAGCGAAGTGCGCGCAGCGATTGGCAATGGCACGTTCAAGGTCAACGCTGAGGTGATTGCAGACAAAATGCTGTCCGGCGCCCAAGAAATCTTTTCCCGTTCGCGCGGCTGAGCACCAGATCCATCGGGCTTGGGCTAGCGCATCTCCACCATGTCGTTAGAAGAAGCCCTCACCGCTGTAGAGCAACACATCGAACAAGTTTCAGGGGCCTTGCTGTCCCTGGATGCCCCTGCGCTGGAGACCGCCAGCACTGCGCTGCGCGACGCAGCCGCTCGATTTACCTGGGTGCTGGAGCAATCCAAAGGCATTTCCGCCGCCCAACTTCCCCCTCAGTTTGAAAAACGGCTGGCCGCCATTGGCCAGCAACTGGCCGTCCAACGTGACAACCTGGCCCGTGTATCCGTGATCACCGACCGGCAAGTCGCCGTGGTGGTTCCCCAGGCGGGCAGTGCCCAGTCGGCCACCTACGGCAACCCCCAAGCTGGCCCGAGCAAGGCGGGCGCGGTGGCGCGAATCTACCGTTCGGCAGGCTGAGTTTCTTGCACGTGCGTTGCCTGTACTTCGCAGGCGTGGGTATCCCGTCCCTGGCGACCTGCAGTTGTGGCGCGCGGCGGGCCAATTTCAATTGGAATAGTTTGCTATAAAAACAATAGCTTCCAGCGCTTGCCTATCAAGCGCTAGAAGCTATTTTTATTGCAAACCCTGCGGGGTGGCGTCAGTGGCTGCGCATTTTGGCGCGCAGGCGTGCGATGGACTGGCTGTGCAGTTGGCACACGCGCGATTCGGTCACGCCGAGCACGGCGGCAATTTCCTTGAGGTTCATGTCGTGCTCGTAGTACATGCCCATGATGTATTGCTCCCGCTCGGGCAAGCTCTTGATGGCGTTGACGAGTGAGGCCCGCAGGCGCTGGTCGCGCAGCAGCTCTGCCGGGTCCGCCCCGGCGTCGGCAACGTGGCGGTCCAGAAAACCGTCTTCGTCGTCCCCGCCATGGGTCATGTCTTCCAGATACACCAGTTGGGTGCCGCGCACTTTGCTCAGCAGGCTTTGGTACTCGGCCAGGCTCAGTTCCATCTCTGCGGCGATTTCTGATTCGAGCGGGCTGCGCCCCAGCTTTTGCTCCAGACGGTGCAATGCGTGCTCAATGTCTTTCTGGCTTTTGCGCGAACTGCGCGACATCCAGTCGCTCTCGCGCAACTCGTCGAGCATGGCCCCGCGGATGCGCTGGCTGGCGAAGGTTTCGAACTGCACTCCCTGGGCGGTTTCGTAGCGCGAGAGGGCTTCCGCCAAGCCCATCATGCCCACCTGGATCAGGTCGTCCAGCTCCACATTGGGAGGCAGCTTCGCAATCATGTGGTGCGCAATCCGTCGAACCAGCGGAACATGCTGGCGGATCAGCGCATCACGATCGAGCTGGCCTTTGGCGGTGTACATCACAGATCAGTGGCTCCGGATGGGTTGTGCAGATACTTCTGAAAAACCCTTCAAACTGCCCGAGGACAAGGTGCCCTGCGGCCCATGGATGGTGCCCGCGTTTTCCAGCAGTTGCAAGGCCAAGCGTTGAACGTCGTGGGGGTTATTGGCCGACACGGTGGCGGTGCGCACGCGCCCGCTCAGATGACGCTCGGCACAGTCCTGCAGCGTTTGCAAGGCTCCCAGCACTTTGCGTCGTTCCGCGGGTGTATCGGTTTGCAGCACAGACGCCACTGTACAGGGCAACCCCGTGTGCGTGGCGATGTGCTTGAGGCTTTTGTAGCAAGAGAGCACCCCGGCCGAACCACCCTCCATCACCGCCAGCGGAATGGTGCTGGTATGGGTGAGCAAAGGTGCCAGCAGGCCCGCAGGCGCGTGCAGCACCAGCATGCCGTAGGCGCGGAAATAGGGCTGCAGGCTCTGCAAAGGCGGTGTGCCCTCGCTGTAGGCCTGGCGTTGCAGCTGGAGCATGCCCCGGGCTGCAGGCAGCACCGCCACCGAAGTGACTGATGCGCTGGCATTCAGCCCATCGTTCCAGGGGGCTTGCAGCAGATGGCTGAGGCCGGGGGATTCATCGGTTTCCAGCGCTGTGCCGTCCAGCACCGCCACCGGGTATCCCAGGCGCTGCAGGTTGGCGCAGATCTGCCAGAGCATTTCCAGGCCGCTGGAAGCACGCTCCTGGCTGGCCACCGCCAGCACACGCAACTGCGCCTGGGGCGTAAAGCTGTTCAGGCCCGCCGCTTGGTGAAAACCGGTATCAAGCATCAACCAGTCCTTTCTCGCTCAGGGCCTCAGGCGCGTTCGAGAAGTAGTAGTTCAGCTCCACCGACTTGGGGTCGAAAGCGGATTTGACGGGTGCACGCATGGATGCGCTGATGAGCTTGTGCGCCTCGGCGGCTTCCCAGTCTTCGGGCACGCGCTGGCCGTTGGTCACACCGCGCAACACCATTTGGTGGCGGATGAGCGCGTCGATAGAGGGACCGAGCTTCACGGCTTCGTCCACCTTCGACAAGATGGCCTGCTGCGAGCCCGCGGTCTTGAACGAGGTCAGCACATCGTCCAGCGTGTCGCCGTGGCAGCCTGCGTTGAGCACCAGCAGGCGGTTCACATGGGGCAGGTCCAGCACGTCCAGCATGCTGCGCTTGCGGGGGTCGCGCGGTGCCACGCCGGTGGTGTCGATCAACACCATCTTCTTGCCGCTGAGCAGACCCAGCAGGTCTTGCAGCGCGGCACGGTCATGGGCCAGGTGGGCCACGATGCCCAGCATGCGGCCATAGGTGCGCAGTTGTTCATGGGCTCCCACGCGGTAGGTGTCGAGCGTGATCAGGCCCACGCTGCCAGGGCCATGCACGCGGGCGCACAGTGCAGCCAGCTTGGCCGTGGTGGTGGTCTTGCCTACACCGGTAGAGCCCACCAGGGCAAAGATGCCGCCTTGCTCGTACAGCGGTACGTCGTGTTCGTCGGTCTTGAGGTTGCGCTCCAGCACTTCCATCAGCCAGCGCACGGAGTCGCCAGCGGACAGGTCTTCGGGCAGACGTTCCAGCACTGCGCGCGCCAGGGCGGGCGAGTAACCTGCGCGAATCATCTTCAGCATCAGGTTGGACTGGATGGGGTTTTGCTTGGCCTGCCCCAGCCATGCCATGGTGTTGAAGCGGTCTTCAATCATCTCCTTCATGGCGTGCAGCTCGTTCATCAGGCTTTGCTGCTGGGCCATGGAGATGGCGGCCGCTGCGGGCTCGGCCTTGCGCCGTGGCGCGGGCTGGGGCAGGTCCATGGGGATGGAGCGCAGGGGGTTGTGGCGCACCACGGCAGGGGCAGCAGGGCGTTCGCGGGGGAAGTCGCGGTCTTGGTCGCGGCTGCGCTCGGCAAAGGTGGGCGGCGTGGACGGGCCGTTCATGGCTTCATGGCGGCGGCGCAGCATGCGCTCGCGCACGTAGTCCTGGAACGACAGTGTGCTCATTGCCAGCTGTTCGGTGTCTTCTTCCACCGGGTTGTGGCGGCTGGCGGGGGCCGCCATCTGTGTAGCGCGGGGTGCTGCACGGTGGTTGTTCTTGCCGCCGAGCCGGTCGTCATCATGGGGGCGCGAATCCTGGAAGTCGCGGCCACCTTGTGGTGCGGGGCTGCCCGAGCCTTGGGCCGCGCTGTCCAGCGCAGACAGGGTGTCTTCGGCGGTTGCCACCACTTCCACGCCGTTGGCGGTGGGCCGGTTGGACAGGATGAGGGTGCCCTCGCCAAAGGCCATGCGCGCCTTGGCCAATGCCTCGCGGGAGGTGGGGGCGGTAAAGCGTTTGATGTTCATGCTGATGCACCTCTGAGAATGGGCCCAATCCGGATGGTGTGGGTCTCGGGAATTTCACTGTGCGCAAGCACCTGCAGGCGGGGAGCGACACGGCGCACCAAGCGGGAGATGGCATTGCGGATTTGGTCTGGCACCAGCAGGCAGGCGGGCAAGCCCATTTCTTCCTGCTTCAGGGCCACTTCGGCGGCCTTCTGGGTCAGGATGTCGGCCACGCCGGGGTCCAGCGCGGGACCGGCGGCATTGCCCAAGGCCTGTACCAAGAGGCGTTCCAGCCCAGGCTCGATGGCGATGACGTTGAGTTCGCGGGTGGGGCCGTAGATCTGCTGGACGATGGCGGGCGACAGTGCAATGCGCACGCGCCGTGCCAGCTCCACAGGGTCGGACACCGTACCAGCGTGCTCGGCCAGGGTTTCGATGATGGTGCGGATGTCGCGGATGTGCACAGACTCTTCCAGCAGCAGCTGGAGAACTTTCTGGAACGTTGCGATCGACACCATTTTCGGAACCACTTCTTCGATGAGCTTGGGGGCCAGCTTGCCTACGTGTTCCACCAGTTGCTGGGTTTCGGTGCGACTGAGGAGCTTGGCTGCCTGGACTTGCATCAAGTGTGACAAATGCGTCGCCATCACGGTTTCTGAATCAACGACGGTAAAACCCGCCATTTGTGCCGCTTCCTTTTGGCGATCGTCAATCCAGTGTGCTGGCAGGCCGAATGCAGGGTCGGTGGTGGGCGTGCCGATCAGGGGCGTGGTGATGCCGCCGGGATTGATGGCCAGGAACATGCCGGGGAAGGCCTCGCCTTCGCCCACCACCACGCCGCGCAGGGTGATGCGGTAGGCGCTGGGCTTGAGTTCCAGGTTGTCGCGCACATGCACGGCAGGGGGCAGGAAACCCACTTCCTGCGCAAACTTGCGGCGCACGCCCTTGATGCGGGTGAGCAGGTCGCCCTGGCGGTTCTTGTCCACCAGCGAGATCAAACGGTAGCCCAGTTCCAGGCCCAGCAGGTCGATGGGCTGCAGGTCGTCCCAGGTGGCTTCGCCATCGGTTGTGGGTGGTGCGGGTGGGGCCTCGGGTTCGGCGGGGGCTTGCTGGCGCTGGTACAGCGTCCACGCGCCATAGCCAAACGCGGTGCCAATCACCAGAAACACGATGTGGGGCATGCCGGGAATCAGCCCCAGCATGATCAGAATGCCGGCCGTCACGCCCAGCACGCGGGGCGACATGAAGAGCTGCTGCACGATCTGGCGGCCCATGTCGTGCTCTTTGCCGACGCGCGACACCACCATGGCGGCGGCTACGGAAATCAGCAGGCCAGGAATCTGGGCAACCAGCGCATCACCGATGGCCAGCAGGATGTAGCTGTCGGCGGCTTCCTTGGCCGTGAGACCGTGTTGCAGCACGCCAATGGTGAAGCCGCCCACGATGTTGATCAGCAAAATCAGGATACCGGCCACGGCATCGCCGCGCACGAACTTCGAGGCACCGTCCATGGAGCCGAAGAAGTTGGCTTCTTCTCCCACCTCAGCACGGCGGCGTTTGGCTTCTTTCTCGTCAATCAGGCCAGCATTCAAGTCCGCGTCCACAGCCATCTGTTTGCCTGGCATCGCATCCAGGGTGAAGCGGGCTGACACTTCGGCAATACGCTCGGCACCCTTGGTCACCACGATGAAGTTGATGACCACCAGGATGGCAAACACGATGAGACCCACGGCAAAGTTGCCACCGATCAGAAAGTGGCCAAAGGCCTCAATCACTGCGCCTGCTGCGCCAGGGCCGGTGTGACCTTCCAGCAGCACCACGCGGGTGGAAGCCACGTTGAGCGACAGGCGCATCAGCGTGGTCAGCAGCAGCACCGATGGGAAGGCTGCGAAGTCCAGCGGCCGGATCATGTAGGCCGCGACCATCATCACCATCAGGGCAACGGCGATGTTGAGGGTGAAGAAAGTGTCCAGCAGCCATGCGGGGATGGGCAGCACCATCAACGCCAGAATGGCCACGACCAGCAGGGGGGCGGACATGCCTTGCAGAACCGAGGTGTTCTTGCCCGCCCACAATTTCAGGTAGTTGACGGAGGTGTTCATGCAGATTCACCTTTGGCCTGGGCCGAAAGCTTGTTGTGTGGATCGAGTTCTGGCGGTACGTACGGTTCGACCAGCTCGCCGGGCATGCGGCCCTGGCCGCGCATGGCTGCCTTGAGCCGGTAAACATAGGCCAGCACCTGGGCTACCGCGGTGTACAGGGTGGCCGGAATGGGTTGGTCCAGCCCGGCGTGCGCATACAAGGCGCGCGCCAGCATGGGCGACTGCAGCACCGGAATGTCGTGGCCCTTGGCCAAATCACGAATGCGCATGGCCACCAGGTCGGTGCCGCGCGAAATCACCTGGGGGGCTGACATGGTGGCTTCGTCGTACTTGAGTGCCACGGCGTAGTGGGTGGGGTTCATCACCACAAAATCAGCCTTGGGCACAGCGCCCACGCTGGCACGGTCGGCCAGTTCGCGTTGCTTTTGGCGGATGCGGCCTTTGGTGTGGGGGTCGCCTTCGGCTTCCTTGTGTTCTTTCTTGACTTCTTCGTGGGACATCTTGAGGCCCGATTTGAAGAAGAAGGCCTGCAGCGGAATGTCGATCAGTGCGGCCAGAAAGACCACCAGCAGCAGCATGCTGACCCCGGTGGTGAGCCATTCGGCCATGGCGCGAATGGCGCTGGTGGAAGGTTGTAATACCAGCATCGCAATGCTCTCGATGCTGTTGCCCATGTACTTCCAGGCCACAAAAGCCAGGGTGGACGTCATGAGCACCATCTTGGCCACGTTGGCCAGTTGCTGCTTCGCAAACAGGTTGGTGAAGCCCGTGATGGGGTTCAGGCGGTTGAATTGCGGCGTGATGGGCTTGGTACTGAAGATCCAGCCACCCGCACCAATGGCGCTGATGACGGCTGCCATGCTGGTCAGCACGGCAAACACCACGCTGGCGACCAGCCCCACCATGACCACGGCTTGCATGCGTTCGAGCATGCTGCCGGGCGTCATGACCGTGCGCGAGTCAAACACGAGTTGTTGGCTCAGGGCCTTTTGCAAGTGGTCCATGAGCGTAGGTGCCAGGACCAGAATGCTGGCAGCTCCTGCACCCAGGATGGCCAGGTGTGACAAGTCCTGCGAGCGCGCACCTTGGCCATCTTCGCGCGCTTTTTGTAGCTTGCGCTCCGTGGCGGGTAATTCTTTGTCTTGGCTGGAGTCCATGATGGCATGACGGCTGGGTCATGCCATTGTCGTAAGCAGCTCAGAAATCTAAAGGCGGAAAAGGGGCCGCTGGGGCCCCTTATTCAAGCATCGCAGAATGCTGCCAGGATCAGAATCCCAAACTGGCGAGAAGATCGTCCACCTGGGATTGATCGGTCACGATGTCCGGGGTGTTCTCGGGATCCACCACCGGGCCTTGCAGCTTGGCTGGCTCTGGCGTGGGTACGACGACCTGGGCATTTGCTGGAGCCGTCTGGATGAGAAGCTGCACCAGTTGTTCTTCGATGGTTGCTGCCAGATTTACCACCCTGGTAATCACCTGGCCTGTCAGGTCGTGGAAGTCCTGCGCCATCATGATTTCGGTCAGGTGAACGTCGGCCTCTTTCGTGACGCGTTCCACGTCCGTCAGGAAGTTGAAGATTTCACCCTTGGCAACCGCGGCGACCGGGTCTTTGACCAATGAATCCACCACACGCCGGGTTTCCGAGGCGATGAAGTCGTGCTGGGCCTTGGCCAGTTCCACGCGGCTGAGCACTTTTTCGGCGGCTTCGCCGGTCAACCGCGCTATGTAGGAAAGGCGGCTCTGGGCATCGGGCAACTCACCCATGGAGCCCCGCAGTTTTTCCGCAAAGCCCAATTCGTTCAGCGAATCGTGGAGCTGCCGGGTCAGCTGTCCGATCTTGTGATGGATATCTGTTGCCGCCTCCGCAGGGGTGATTTCTGGCGTGTCCATGGCTTCACAGTCCCATTTTCTTGAGGATCAGCAGAACTTTTTCTTCCAGAGTGGCTTTGGTGAACGGCTTGACGATGTAGCCCGCAGCGCCCCCTTGGGCGGCGGCAACAATGTCTTCCTTGCGCGCCTCGGCAGTGACCATGAGAACCGGCAGGTGCTTGAGCTTGTCGTCTTTTTTGATTTCAGATAGCAGCTGAAAGCCGTTCATGTTCGGCATGTTGATGTCAGTGACGACAAAATCAAATTTGCCATTGCGCAGCTTGTTGAGCGCAGCGACGCCATCTTCCGCCTCATCGGCATCTGGAAAGCCGCTTTCCTTGAGCAGGTTGCGAACGATGCGGCGCATGGTGGAGAAGTCGTCAACGATAAGAAAGCGAAGGGCTGTGGTCACGTGGGACCCTTTCGGTCGAAATGTCTGATATTGTCAAGTGTGGCAGGTTTTGTGACAAGGCGTAACGTCTACCTGCCCTCCTCGGGATTTTCCTGCTTTTCCATCGACAGTTCAGTCGATGTTACGGTGGGAGTCCCTTTTCCCATGAGTCTTTCTTCAGCTTCACGGGTTAATACCGTGATGGTAATGCGGCGGTTGGCGGCGGACCGAGGGTTGTCTGGTTCTAGCAGATCGCTGGCTGCGAGCCCCACGACCCGTCCCAATTTGGCATCTGGCATGCCAGCCGCCACCAGTTCCCGGCGGGTGGCATTGGCCCGGTCGGAAGACAATTCCCAGTTGCTGTAGCCACGGTCGCTGTTGCTGTAGGGCACGGCATCGGTGTGACCGGCAAGGCTCACGCGGTTTTCCACACCGTTGAGCGCCGCACCAATTTCCCGAAGGATGTCGCGCATGTAAGGCTTCACCATCGCGCTGCCGCTGTCGAACATCGGGCGGTTTTGATCGTCCACGATCTGAATTTGCAGGCCATCCGGCGTCACATCGATGCGAATTTGCGACTTGTATTCGTTCAGGCGCGGGTTTTCCGTGATCAGCGCGTCGATTTTGGCTTGTAGTGTCTTGATGCGCTGGGCATCTTGCTTGGCGCGCTCGGCTCTGGCGGTGTCAATGCTCTGGCGGCGCGCTTTTTCCGAGTCTGCGTCAGAGCGTCGCACCTGCCCGTGCACTTTCGAAAGGTCATTGCCCCCACCCGGGATGACGCTGGAGCTGTTGCCCGAACCATCTCCACCGGCCATGGCCACTTTGAGTGGTGAACTGAAATAGTCTGAAATGCCCTGCAGCTCGCCCTTGGCGGTAGACCCCAGCAGCCACATCATCAGAAAGAAGGCCATCATGGCCGTCACAAAGTCGGCGTAGGCGATCTTCCACGCGCCGCCGTGGGCGGCATGGCCGCCCTTTTTGACGCGCTTGATGATGATGGGTTGAAGTTTTTTTTCTGCCACAGTGCAATCCGGTTACTTCTTGCCCTTCACGTGGCCTTCCAGCTCTGAGAACGTGGGGCGGTCTGTGGAGAACAGCACCTTGCGGCCAAACTCAATCGCTGTGGCCGGGTTGTAGCCCTGCATGCTGGCAAGCAACGTGGATTTGATGCACTGGAATTCTTTGGCGGCATCTTCGGTCTTTTGCTCCAGCAGGCCGCCCAGCGGCTCAACGAAACCGTAGGCCAGCAAGATCCCCAGAAACGTGCCCACCAGCGCCGAGGCGATCATGCCGCCCAGTACCGATGGGGGCTGCCCCACCGAGCCCATGGTGTTCACCACCCCCAGCACCGCAGCCACGATACCAAACGCAGGCAGAGCGCCGGCCAGGCGGGCGATGGCCGCCACCGGGGCATGGGCTTCTGCATGGTGGGTGTCGATTTCGGCGTCCATGAGCGCTTCGATCTCGTGCGAGTTCAGGTTGCCAGACACCATCATGCGCAGGTAGTCGGTAGTGAACTCGATCACGTGGTGGTCATTGCCCACCACGGGGTACTTCTTGAAGATTTCGGATTCGTGGGGCGCTTCCACGTCTTTTTCAATCGCCATCAGGCCTTCTTTGCGGGCTTTCTGAAGGATTTCGTACAACATCGCCAGCAGCTCCATATAGCGTGCCTTGGTGTACTTGCTGCCCTTGAGCGCCTGCGGAATCGCCTTGAGCGTGGCCTTGAGCACCTTGGGCTGGTTGTTGACCACAAACGCGCCCAGGGCACTGCCCCCGATGGTGATCATCTCAAAGGGAAGGGCTTTCAGGATGACCTGGATGTTCCCGCCGTGAACGATGTACACGCCGAAGATACAGCCGAGACTAACGATGTAACCAATGATGACTAGCATGGGGCGATTCTGGCAGAGTCTTGCCACTTCATTGGTGCAAACAAGACCCGCTTGGGCTGCCAGATTGCGTTGCTGGTGTATTTTGGCCACTGGCCACTGGCCACTGGCCACTGGCCGCACTGCGCACCGCTGTGCTGAGCGTCCGCCATGGCTGCTCACTGGCCCTTGTTCAAGCAGCGCATTTCACCGGCGCAGCCTACCGCAGCTGCTCGCAGTGAACCCTCACCTCTGTCACTTGCCTCGGATCACCGCCCGCTTCGCGCCATGAGTCCGCCTGTCGCTCGTGTCAAGCGGCGCTCTGCGCTCGTGCTGCATACCAAAGCCTGCGGCATCAGCGCATCGAAACCAACCCAACACCGACGCCGTAGAGAAGTACAAGCGAAATATGCCTAAAGTCCATTATTGGCAAGCGCTAACCGCTATTAAAAAATAGCAAAAATAACCTGACTGACGACCAAACGAAAAGACGTGTGCCGCTATTGATACACAAAAAGTTACGCCAGCCCTAAAGTTTGTTGCACATAGTTCCGATAACCAAAGCAACAGGGAACAAAAGCCCTGTCCCCGAAGGCAAACCACAACACACAAGTGGAGCGCCAACGGGTTGGGCAGCCAGCGTGTGCTGGCATTTGAGACACCGAAAGCAATACCGCTCGTTCGGGCTTTAAGTTACACAAGGAGCTATCACCATGGCAGTCATCAACACCAACGTTCAGTCGCTCAACGCACAGCGCAACCTGAGCGCATCGCAAAGCCAGCTGTCCACGTCCATGCAGCGCCTGTCGTCGGGCCTGCGCATCAACAGCGCTAAGGACGACGCCGCTGGCTTGGCAATCTCTGAGCGTATGAGCACCCAAATCCGTGGGTTGAACCAAGCTGCACGCAACGCCAACGACGGCGTGTCGCTGGCACAAACGGCCGAAGGGGCGCTGGGCACCATTGGCAACAACCTGCAGCGAATCCGCGAGCTGGCCGTGCAGTCGCGCAATGCCACCAACTCCAGCGACGACCGCGCAGCGCTGCAAAAGGAAGTCTCCCAGCTCAAGGGCGAAATTGGACGGGTTGCCAATCAGACGGCATTCAACGGCACCAAGCTCCTGGACGGCTCGTTCACCAGCCAGGCATTCCAGGTCGGCGCCAACCAAGGCCAAACCATCAACATCGCGGCCATCGCCAATGCGAACATCGATCAGCTTGGTACTTGGACCACACCGTCGTCGGCAGCGATGACAGGGGCTGCGGCATCGGCATTCACGGCCGTCACTGCTGGGGATATCAAAATCAACGGCATCAATATTGGCGCAGTGGCAGCAGGTGGTGCAGCACCGGCTCAGGGCGCCAACGTGGCAGCTGCCATCAACGCCATGAGTGTTGAGACCGGCGTGACTGCAACGGCAGATTCAGGGGGTTTGGTAACCCTGACCTCTGCCAATGCGTTCACCCTGGCCCTGTCGGGAACAGCAACCACCGCCACAACGGGTCTCACTGCAGGCTCCGCGACTGTGACGCCGGGCACCGCTCAGACCGGTTTCCTCAACCTGGACATTTCCACGACGGCGGGCGCAGACAACGCCATCCTGGCCATGGACGCAGCTTTGAAGGCTGTGAACTCCTCGAGGGCGGATCTGGGTGCGGTGCAAAACCGGTTCAGCTCGGTAGTGGAAAACCTGGCCACGACAACGGAAAACCTGTCCGCCTCGCGCAGCCGCATCATGGACGCGGATTTCGCGGCCGAAACCGCCAACCTCAGCCGCGCGCAAATCCTGCAGCAGGCCGGCACCGCCATGGTCGCGCAGGCCAACCAGCTTCCCCAAGGCGTCTTGTCGCTGCTGCGTTGATGACATAACAAGTGTCGGCTCCTGCAAAGGGGCCGCGCGGAAAGTCACTTTGGCACTCATGCCAGTCAGTTCACACTGACTGGCATTTTCTTTTTCAGGGTGCGCAGCTGGCACTGCTGCTGCTGCCGATGACAGCGAAAAGCTCCAGGTTTCACCCCTTTATCGGTGCAATGCCAAGCGGCGAGTCATCCAACAATGGGCCATCCGGAAAACGTGGGGCTGCCCTGCATCCGGCTGATGAGCCAGCGCACTTGCTGGCATGCAAACGGTCACTGCAAGTGCCGGTTTACTGGCTAAATTTAAAGGAGCTATACATCATGGCAGCCACTATCAACACCAATGTTCAGTCGCTCAACGCGCAGCGCAACCTCAGCACGTCGCAGAATTCGCTGTCGACCTCGATGCAGCGCCTGTCCTCGGGCCTGCGCATCAACAGCGCCAAGGACGACGCGGCCGGCCTGGCCATCTCTGAGCGCATGAGCACGCAAGTGCGTGGCCTGAACCAGGCCTCGCGCAATGCTAACGACGGCATTTCGCTGGCCCAGACGGCGGAAGGCGCACTCAGCGCCATTGGCAACAACCTGCAGCGCATCCGCGAACTGGCAGTGCAGTCGCGCAATGCCACCAACTCCAGCGACGACCGCGCAGCGCTGCAAAAGGAAGTCTCCCAGCTCAAGGGCGAAATTGGACGGGTTGCCAATCAGACGGCATTCAACGGCACCAAGCTCCTGGACGGCTCGTTCACCAGCCAGGCATTCCAGGTCGGCGCCAACCAAGGCCAAACCATCAACATCGCGGCCATCGCCAATGCGAACATCGATCAGCTTGGTACTTGGACCACACCGTCGTCGGCAGCGATGACAGGGGCTGCGGCATCGGCATTCACGGCCGTCACTGCTGGGGATATCAAAATCAACGGCATCAATATTGGCGCAGTGGCAGCAGGTGGTGCAGCACCGGCTCAGGGCGCCAACGTGGCAGCTGCCATCAACGCCATGAGTGTTGAGACCGGCGTGACTGCAACGGCAGATTCAGGGGGTTTGGTAACCCTGACCTCTGCCAATGCGTTCACCCTGGCCCTGTCGGGAACAGCAACCACCGCCACAACGGGTCTCACTGCAGGCTCCGCGACTGTGACGCCGGGCACCGCTCAGACCGGTTTCCTCAACCTGGACATTTCCACGACGGCGGGCGCAGACAACGCCATCCTGGCCATGGACGCAGCGCTGAACACCGTGAATTCCGCACGCGCGGACCTGGGTGCCATCCAAAACCGTTTCAGCGCAGTGGTAGAAAATCTGTCGATGTCGGCTGAAAACCTCTCGGCCGCCAAGAGCCGCATCATGGACGCGGATTTCGCGGCCGAAACCGCCAACCTCAGCCGCGCGCAAATCCTGCAGCAGGCCGGCACCGCCATGGTCGCGCAGGCCAACCAGCTGCCACAGAACGTGCTCAAGTTGCTGCAGTAAACCCGCTGGCGCGCGTGGCGCGCTTTGCTGGGCGTTTTCGGTGGGCCTCAAGTTGAGCGCCCAACTGACCGATAACCCTTATAGGCAGGGTCCAAATCGTTTGGGCTGGGTCGGTTGCGCATCGCGTCGCAGGTGTGGCTGGGGGTGAATCGGTTCACAATCCAGGCCACCGGAACTGGAGGTTCACATGGCAATTTCTTCCGCAGGCATCGGCAGTGGCCTGGATGTCAAAAGCATTGTTTCGCAGCTGGTGGCGCTAGAGCAAAAGCCGCTGTCGCAGCTGCAAACCAAGGCTTCTTCCATTACCGCCAAGCTGTCGGCCTATGGGCAATTGCAGTCGCAAATGGCCAATCTGCAAGACATGGCTTCCAAGCTGGCCACGGCCAGCAACTGGGATGCTATGTCGGTCAGCTCCAGCAACGCCGCCATTTCAGGCACCGCCACCACGGCGGCAGCGGTAACTGCGTTCAGCGTGGAAGTGAGTCAAATGGCGCGCGCGCAAATGGCGGGGTCTGCCCCTTTGGCGCCTGCGGGCAGCCCTGTGGGTGCGGGCACGCTGCGCATTGAACTGGGCGCGTGGAGCACCAGCGGCCCGGCCACGTTTACCAAGGGCAGTGGCGCCGCCGTGAATGTGTCGGTGGGCGCTACCGACACCCTCAGCCAGATAGCCGACAAAATTAACGCCGCTGGCGCCGGGGTGACTGCCACGGTGCTGAAGGATGACGCGGGCGAGCGCTTGCTGATGCGCTCCAGCGCCACGGGCGAGGCTTCGGCGTTTCGGGTGCAGGCGCTGGCCGAGCCGGTGGCTCCCGCCACCGAGGGTGTGGCCATTACCAATGGCACGGGCTTGGGGCGGCTGGCCTTCGACCCGGCCAATGCAACCGGCGGGCTGGCGCTCACCCAGTCGGCCTTGAACACCAAGGCCACCATCAATGGCGTGGCGGTTTCGTCGCAAAGCAACACGCTCGAAGCCATTGCGGGCGTCAAGCTGACGGTGTTGAAAACGACCACCGACACCGGGCCGGTGGAGGTGAGCATCAAGCGCGACACCGCGGCGGCCAAGACCAGCATCAACAATTTTGTGTCTTCATTCAACGCCATCAGCAATGCGCTGGCCGAAATGACCAAGTACGACGCGGCCACCAAGACGGGTGGCACGCTGCAGGGCGACTCCACAGCCCTGGGCTTGCAGGCCGCATTGCGGCGCATGGTGGGCGGCAGCGGGCCGGCGGGCACGGCTGTGGGGCGCCTGTCTGACCTGGGTGTGGAGTTTCAGAAAGACGGCTCGCTCAAGGTGGATGCCACCAAGCTGGATGCAGCGCTGGCGAAGCCGGACGATGTGCGCACCTTTTTCATGGCCGATGGCGGCACCAATGGCTCTGACGGCCTGGCCTTGCGGCTCAAGGACTTTGCGGCGGGTTTGCTGAACTCGAGCGGCACGCTGAGCACGCGCAGCAGTGCGCTGAAGTCAGAGTCTGACCGCAACACCAAGGAGCAGGAGCGTGTGTCTGACCGCATCAGCAGAACCAAGGCGCGGATCGAGGCGCAATACAGCCGGCTCGACGCCAGCATGGGCAAGCTGACGGAGTTGAGCAGCTATGTGAATCAACAGGTCACCCAGTGGAACAATACCAAGGGTTGATTTGGGTGATTTATGGCTCTGGCCCTTTCAGGGTAAGCGTCAGCAGCTATCAATTTTAGTTTTCGAAGGGCGGAATAACCCGCCTTTCATTGTCCTGAAGTGCTATGAAATTTGCTTGAGTTTTCCCAGTAATTGCCGATATCAATAACAACAAGTAGCACATGAAGGAGCCGTTGATGTACACCCCCGTCAGTTCTCGCGCAGCCTCGGCCTATCGGCAAGTGGGCGTTCAGTCCGGCGTGGATGGCGCTTCGCCGCACACGCTGATCAAGATGCTGTTTGATGGCCTCATCCAGTCGCTTAACGCCGCGCGCGGCGCTTTGCAGCGCGGCGATATTGCCGAAAAAGGCCGCCAGATCGGCAAGGCCGTGCGCATTCTGGAAGAGGGCCTCAAGGGCGGCCTCAACCCCGCGCAGGGCGGAGAAATTGCCAGCAACCTGGCCGCGTTGTACGACTACTGTGTTAGCCGCCTTACCCTGGCCAACATGCGCAACGACCTTGCGCTGGTGGAAGAGGTGGTGAGCCTGATTGCCCCCGTGGCGCAAAGCTGGAGCGAAATCGGCGCCAACAACGGCGCAACCGCCCAAGGCGCGGGAGTATGAACATGACCACCATGCTGATTGACTATTACAAAGCCATCGAAGACAGCAGCGCCAAGATGCTGGAGGCTGCCAAGCTCAAGGACTGGGATGGTGTGGTGCGCTATGAGGGCGCCTGTGCCGTGCTGATCGAGCAGCTGCGCTTCAAGTCGCAGGAGCACGAGTTGCTGCCTGAGCATCGCCGTGAGAAAACCCGCATCATGCAACGTATCTTGCGCAACGATGCCCAGATTCGTTGCCTTGCTGAGCCTTGGCTTGCCCAGTTTGAGCACTTGTTTGAGGGGCAGCCTCAGATGATGCATTGACGCATCCCCCCTGTGGCGGGGGGATGTGATCTCCAAATAAAAAAGCGCTTGCATTGCAAGCGCTTTTTTATTTGTGCTGCGACGAGAGGGCGGCAACTTGTCTTGTCAGACCTGCATGTTCATGATGTCTGTATAGGCTTGCACCATGCGGTTGCGCACATTCAGAGTCGCTTGGAAGCCAACTTGGGCTTTCTGAATCGCGACCATGGTTTCCTCCAGGCTCACGGAGGGGTTCTCCATCTGGACTTCTCGTTGAAGCGCTGACGAGTGATTCTGGGCTGCGCTTACCGACTGTAGGGCTCCCTTCAGCGCGCTGGAGAAGCCGACTTCATTACCCTCTGCCTGCGGTGTGGCAGCGCGGCGCGCCAGGCCGGCGCCCGACAGGGGGGCGGTGGAACTGGAGATGCGAAGGTCCATGGCAGTGTCCGTAAAGGGATTGAGGTACGCTGTGATCCTATCGAGGGCGAAGCCAACCATCCTGTGAAATAGATGGACAAATGCGCGGCTTATCTGGTCAACATGGTGTGGCGCTCCCCCCAATAATCGACCCAACGCTAGGTCTCTGCCGAGCCTCTCACATTGGAAAGCAAGATGTCTGCTGTTGCTGAAGTCCCTGTTACACCTCCTTCTGCGAGCCCCAATTGGCTGCAGCGGTTGTCTGCGCTGGACCGTAGTCAGCGCATGCGCCTGGGTGCTGGCATCGCGTTGTTGGTGGTTGCTGCGGTTGCAGCCATGGTGATGGGCCGTCAGCCTGACTACAAAGTACTTTTCTCCAACCTGAGCGACAAGGATGGTGGAGCCATCGTTGCCCAGTTGTCGCAAATGAACGTGCCTTACAAGCACGCGGATGGGGGCGGGGCAATCCTCATCCCCGCCGAGAGGGTGCACGATGTGCGACTGCGGCTCGCTACGCAGGGCTTACCCCGTGGTTCGGTGACCGGATTTGAGTTGATGGAGGCAAACCGGTTTGGGATGACGCAGTTTCAGGAACGGCTTAACTTTCAACGTGGGCTTGAAGGTGAATTGACGCGCTCCATCCAGGCGCTGTCATCAGTACAAGGGGCGCGGGTGCATCTGGCGCTGCCCAATCAGAACGGTTTTTTCCGGGAGCAGCAAAAACCATCGGCATCGGTTTTGGTGAGTTTGCATCCGGGGCGCATACTGGATCGAGCCCAGTTGGCAGGCATTGTTCACCTGGTTGCCTCCAGCGTCCCAGAGCTTGCCCCTTCGGCGGTCAGTGTGCTGGACGACACAGGCAAGCTGTTGTCTCAGTCTCCCGATGCTGCGGGGGAAGAAGGCATCAATGCTCAACAGCTGTTGTACGTGCAGCAGATCGAGCAGCAGTACGCTCGCCGCATCATGGAGATTTTGGAGCCTGTAGTCGGGCGCAACAATGTCAAGGCCCAGGTCAGCGCAGAGTTGGACTTCAGCCGGACAGAATCGACTTCAGAGCAATTCCGCCCCAACCAGACCCCAGACTCTGGCGCCATTCGTAGCCAGCAGGTGCTTGAGAGCAGCGGTACTGCCAATAAAACTGCAACGGGTGTGCCTGGCGCTGTGGCCAATCAGCCGCCCGCTCCGTCTGCTGCGCCTGTCAACGGAGCCAATCCGGCGCCCACAGCGGGTGGGCAGCAGGGGGCCGAGGAGAGCACCAGCAAGCGCGAGTCCACCACCAACTACGAAGTGGACAAGACGGTGAAGGTGACCCGTGGTAATAACTGGGCCATCAAGCGCCTGAGTGCTGCTGTGGTTGTCAACTATCAAGCCCTGGCCGAGGAGAAGGGTGGTGCATCGCCCAAGCCGCTTACCCCAGAGCAGATCGAACAGATGACGGGTTTGGTGCGTGAAACCATTGGCTTCAACAAGGAGCGTGGAGATTCCGTGAATCTGATGAACACGCCTTTCCTGACTTCTGAGATTCCAGCAGCTGCTGTGCCGCTGTGGAAGCAGCCTGAGACGATTGAGTTGGCTAAAACCTTTGCTTGGCCTTTGGGTGCCGTGTTGTTTGCCGCTTTGGTTCTGCTGGGATTGGTAAGGCCTGCACTGAAGGGCACTGCCAAACCTGCTGCAGCAGTTCCTGTGGCGGGTGGTCAGCTCAGCGCGCTGGAAGCGGATGAGCCAGATCGGCCTGCACTCCCTGCTCCCTCCAAGAAGGATGAGGTTGTGGAGGTCACTCCAGAGCAACTCCGGCTGGAAGAGGCTCGGGTATTGGCCAAGGCCAATCCGGTGGCTGTGGCTAATATCCTGAAAACTTGGGTGCACGGCGATGCCGCTTGAGGCGCCTGTGACTGAATGGATGATGTCTCATGGATGAAGAAGGTCTGAACGACGCGGCGATTCTGCTGATGTCTCTTGGCGAAGAGGAGGCTGCGGAAGTATTCAAGCATCTTTCTCCTAAAGAAGTGCAGAAGCTTGGGGAGACTATCGCGCGCATGAAGTCGGTCTCGCGCGAGAAGGTTGACCGCGTGATCAACCGCTTCTCTGACGCTGCTTCTGCGCAGAGCCTCTTGGTTTCTGACACGGGCGATTACGTTCGTTCTGTGCTCCGCCGTGCTCTTGGGGATGACAAGGCATCGTTGTTGATTGACCGTATCTTGCAGGGCGGAGATGTTTCTGGCATTGAAAGCCTGAAGTGGATGGACCCGTTGTCGGTGGCAGAGTTGCTGCGCAATGAGCACCCACAGATCGTTGCCGCCATTCTTGTGCATCTTGATTCCGAGCAGGCTGCAGGCATCCTGCAGCAGTTGTCGGACCGTCAGCGCAGTGAAGTGTTGCTGCGGGTGGCGACGCTGGAAGGTATTCAGCCAACGGCTTTGAAAGACTTGAACGAAGTGCTGTTCAAAGTGCTTGCGGGCGGAGACAAGATCCGCAAGAGCTCTTTGGGCGGTGTCAAGGCGGCCGCAGAAATCATCAATTTGCTGGGCGGCAACATGGATGCTGTGGTGCTCGAGTCCATCCGTGGTTACGACCCCGACCTGGCCCAGAAGATCATGGACAAGATGTTTGTCTTCGAGGACATCCTCAAGCTGGACGACAAATCCATCCAGATCGTGCTCAAGGAAGTCGCTTCCGAAACCCTTATTGTTGCGCTCAAGGGCGCAGTACCGGAGTTGCGCGAAAAATTCCTCTCCAATATGTCTTCCCGCGCTGCCGAGGCCCTACGTGAGGATCTCGAGTCGCGTGGCCCCATGCGTCTCTCGGAAGTGGAAGCACAGCAGAAGGAAATTCTCAAGACAGTGCGTCGTTTGTCGGACGAAGGCCAGATTGTGATTGGCGGTGGTGGTGATGATGCCTTCGTCTAATCATCGTCATTACTCACGCTTCATCCCCAGTGAGGAGGTGGGCGCTGTCACGCAATGGAAATTCGGTGCGGTGGATGGCTCCGACCTGCTGCCACCGGAGCCTGAGCCAGAACCTGTGGCCTTGCCCGAAGAGCCGGTGTTTGATGAGGCGGCGCAGTTAGCCTTGGTTCAACAAGCCTGCGATGACGCTTACGCCAAGGGCTTTGCTCAGGGCCAGGCGGAGACTGCTCTGGAGTGGCAGCGTCGCATGGACGACTATGTCGCCCAGCAAGGCCAGGAATTGGCCCAAAGTCTGCTGTCTGTATCAAGGTCCATGGAGTCCTCCATGGCTGGCATGCAGCAGCAAATGGCTCAGGATGTGTTGGCTCTTGCGTGCGATATTGCTCGTCAGGTCGTTCGGCAGGAGCTCTCTTGCAACCCGCAGGTTCTTTTGCCTGCGGTGCGAGAGGCTGTTTCCATGCTGATTGCAGAAGGTCGCCCTGCCGTGGTGCGGCTCAATCCTGCAGACTTGGCTGCAGTTCAGCAGCCCTTGCAAGCTATGACCGAAAGCGCCTCCGTTCAGTGGCTCCCCGATGCCGCAGTTCCATCGGGAGACTGCTTGGTTGAGTCTGGCGGAACAGTGGTGGATGCATCGGTATCCAAGCGTTGGGAGAGGGCTGTAGCGGCGCTGGGGTTGCAGAGCCCCTGGCAAGAGGCAAAACAAGAGGCCGATAGCCATGGCAATTGAGCCTGCTTCTTCCTGGGAGCGTTTCATGAGTGATGCTCGTGAGCGTGTCCGTGCCGGCGTGCCTCTGGAGACACGCGGGACCTTGACGCGCCTGACGGGCTTGGTATTGGAGGCGGCAGGAATTCGGGTACCCGTGGGCTCGCAGTGCATGGTTCAGATGCCTGGACATACCCCAGTGCTGGCAGAGGTCGTAGGTTTCTCTGCCGACAAGGCATTTTTGATGCCCGCTGGCGACATTCATGGTCTGTCCAGTGGCGCCAGCGTGACGCCTGCCGCGCCCTACATTCCGCCCCCTCGACTAGGGGAGGTCGCCAAGCCTGTAGCACGCGCAGGTGTCTTGCGCTTACCGATGGGCGATGGGTTGCTGGGCCGTGTGGTGGATGCACAGGGGCTTCCGCTGGATCATGGGGGGCCCGTGCAGGATGTGGTGGCGGAACCCATGGATCGTCGTCAGATCAATGCCATGGATCGGGATCCTGTACGGGAGCCTTTGGATACTGGCGTTCGTGCGATCAACGCGTTGTTGACGGTTGGGCGTGGCCAACGTCTGGGCCTGTTTGCGGGCTCTGGGGTTGGCAAGAGCGTATTGCTTGGAATGATGGCCCGTTACACCCGTGCGGATGTGATCGTGGTGGGACTCATTGGCGAGCGGGGGCGCGAGGTTAAAGAGTTTGTCGAAGATATTTTGGGTGAAGATGGTCGTGCCCGCTCTGTCGTGGTTGCTGCCCCCGCTGATGCGCCGCCTTTGCTGCGCATGCAAGGTGCGGCATACGCTACTGCGGTGGCTGAGCATTTCAGGGACAAAGGCAAGCATGTGCTGCTGCTGATGGATTCGCTGACCCGCTACGCCATGGCGCAGCGAGAAATTGCGCTGGCCATTGGTGAGCCGCCAGCCACCAAAGGCTATCCCCCATCTTGTTTTGCGAAGTTGCCTCAATTGGTCGAGCGCAGTGGCAACGGGCTGCATGGAGTGGGATCGATTACAGCGTTTTATACCGTGCTCTCTGAAGGCGATGACCAGCAAGATCCGATTGCAGACTCAGCGCGCGCCATTCTCGATGGACACATCGTTTTATCCAGAGCACTTGCGGAGTCAGGTCATTTCCCGGCGATTGATATCGAGCAGTCGGCATCCCGTGTGATGCACAACGTGGTGTCGCGTGAGCATTTCGATCTAGCGCGTCGCTTTCGCGCCGTCTACTCGCGCTATCAGAAAAGTCGTGATCTGGTGCAAGTGGGGGCCTACATGAGCGGCTCTGATCCTGCATTGGACGAAGCCATTCGCCTGCAGCCACAGATGGCAGCGTGCCTGCAGCAAGACATGTTTGACCGTGCTTCTATGGAGCAGAGCATTGCGGCCATTGCGGCAGTACTTGAGAGTTAGCTTTCAGAAAGAGATACGCGATGTCTGTGCTGAAAGCGTTGATGGTTGCTGTGAGTGTTGCGGAGCGCAAGCGCGATGAGGTGCGCCAAGTTCTCCAAAACGCACAAGCTGCGTGTCAGGCCGCGCAGGGACAGCTGTCTCAGTTGGAAGGCTATGCAGAAGAAATACAAGAGCGTTGGGGCGCTAAAGAGGGCGCGAGCCTTAAGCCGGAAGTGATGTATCACCATCACCAATTTATGGGGCGACTTGGGCACGCAGCTGGATTGCAGTCTGGTGTGGTGGCAGACCACCTGCAGCGCATCGAGGCAGCTTCACGCCAAGTGCTGGCCGCCGAATTGCGGCTGGCGAGCCTGCGAAAAGTGTTGGCAGCTCGTCGCAAGGAAATCGAACTGCAGCAAGCGCGGCGTGACCAGAAGCAAACAGACGAGCGCGCGGCGATCAAGTACCACAGTAATGCGATTGGACCTTTGGGTCAGGAGGGTTGAAATGGAACAGTCTCGAGTTGGAAGCTCTCACTCACCACAAGGGGGGAGCGCGCCAGTGCGTGGGAAGACGATGGCCAAACCTTCCGACGAAGCGGCTCAAGAGGCCGCCGGACAAGGGGGTTTTTTGGCGCTGATGGCTGCACTGGAGCAAAGCCCAGAAGCTGATGAACGCTTGGATCTCCAGCCGGAGGACGCTGGCTTAGTGGCTATTCAGGGAACAGACCCTGGGATGCTTATGCAAATGCAAGGAGTAGCGGCAAGTAGCCTTTTGGGCGCTCGGTCACTGTCTACAGAAGGTGGGGGTGCAGGGCTTTCTTGGAATATGGATCTTCCAGATGGCGGTTTGGTTGCTCAAACCACTGCGCTGGACAGGCTTGGCGATGTCAAGGACGGGGACCTCGCTGCATCTGCTCTTAGCCTGGGGAGGCCCGTCGGCACTCGTGCAACTGCGGCGTTGGCGCAGCGGGGTGAGCCTTTGAGTGCAGGTGCAAGCATGCTGCTGACCAAAGGGTTGTCAAGTGACCTTGCCAAAACTCTCGCAAGTGCTGCAGATGGCTTGTCTGTTGCCTTGGCTACTTCATCTGTGGCTTCACTGCGAGAGGCGGGAGGGCTTTCGGCTGTTGGGGTGCACGCAGCGGGTAGTTCGCCTACGTTCTTGGGATTGATGGAGGGAGAGGACACTTCCGTCCTGAACGGACAGGTTCTTCCTCTGGTACCTGAACGTGGGAGCGAACCCGCGCGGCTGTCGGACTTGGGTAACACCGGCGCTGGTAATGAAGGCGCTCAGGATGGAGCTCAAGTTGAGGTTCCGTTACCTGCCGGGGAGGCAGCTTCCTTTGACGCGATGGCTCTCTTTGCCGCAGAGGATGCGCTAGCAGAGCAAGTCACATATTGGGTGAACCAGAAGGTGCAGAGCGCAGAAATGACGGTTTCCAGGGATGGGCAGCCTGTAGAAGTCTCCGTTACGCTCTCGGGCAACGAGGCCCAGGTCGCGTTCCGCAGCGACCAGGAGCAGACAAGGCAGCTGCTGGATGCCAGCATGGCGCAATTGAGTGAGATGTTGCGCGGGCAGGGTTTAGTACTGTCAGGTGCAAGCGTGGGCACGTCTGCACGTGATGGACGCTCCAGTGGTGAGCCGTCTCAGGGGCGTACCCCAAAGGCGGGGCAGACCACGGTGGTTGCTGCTGAAGGTATTTCTGTGCGAGCAAATCACATCCAAACTGGGCGCGGTGCGATTGATGTCTTTGTGTGAGGGCTTTCCGTGTCTCGCCCAGACCCGCGAGTCATGGGCAGATGAGGTGTGATACAGCCATGTGTTTGGGCTTTTATTCTGGCTATTATCGGTCGCCTGATCATCCGACAATTTAAGTGAGTAGCCTGCCACCGTCACAACGTGCATGGTTGGCTCACCCCACACAGCAAGGAATCGACCCGTGTCTGCCAACGCCCCAGCCGCTCCGGCCAAGGAGAAACCCAAAAGCAAGAAGATGATGATCATCATCATCGTGGTGGTTGCCTTGCTTGTGGTGGCAGGTGGCGCTGCCGCCTGGTTGTTGTCTAGCCGCTCTCACCCGAAGGACGAGGAGGTCGAGGAGCCTGTTGCGGCCAAAGAGAGTGCTAAAACGCCCCCGACGTTTCTTCCCATCGAAAATATGGTGGTTAATCTGGCCGACCCAGGGGGAGAACGGTTTGCGCAGATTGGTATCACCCTGGAGGTGGCTGATGCTAAAACTGCGGATTTGGTCAAGCAATACATGCCCTCTATTCGCAGCGGCATCTTGATGCTGGTATCCCAACGCACTTCTGAGGAGCTGCTTCAACGAGAGGGTAAGGAAAAGCTCGCACGTGACATTCATCGAGAAGTGTCCAAACCGTTGGGGTTTAATGTGCCCATTCCCAAGAAGCGTACTCCTGGGGATTCCGAGGATGAAGAAGCGGAGGATCGCGCTGCCCGTATCCGGGCGGAGAAGAATCCTGTGAAACGTGTGCTTTTTTCAAACTTCATCATTCAGTGACACGCCTAGGAGTCATGTATGAGTGATTCATTTCTGTCGCAAGAAGAAGTTGATGCACTTCTTGAAGGTGTCACTGGTGAAAGCCAGAAATCTGTAGAAGAAGTCGCAGAAGCTGGATCTGTTCGAAACTACGACATTTCCAGCCAAGAGCGTATCGTTCGTGGGCGTATGCCCACGATGGAAATCGTGAACGAACGCTTTGCGCGTAATTTTCGTATTGGGCTTTTCAACTTCATCCGCAGGAGCCCTGAAATTTCCGTCGGAACGGTGGCTGTGCAGCGCTACAGCGCGTTCCTGCGTGAGCTAGCGGTTCCCACAAACTTCAATATTGTTGCTGTCAGGCCTTTGCGCGGTAGCGGTTTGATCGTCTGTGAGCCATCGCTCGTTTTTGGGATCATCGACACGCTATACGGCGGAGTGGGAAAGTTTCAGACTCGTATTGAGGGCCGTGATTTTTCACCCACAGAACAGCGTGTGATCAACCGCTTGGTTGATGTCATTTGTGTCGAATACAAAAAGGCTTGGCATGGTATTTATCCATTGGAACTGGAGTACCAGCGGTCTGAAATGCAGCCGCAGTTTGCCAATATTGCTACGCCCAGTGAGATTGTTGTCTCGACGGCGTTTCAATTAGAAATTGGCGATCTTTCAGGCGCCATCCACGTTTGCATGCCGTACGCAACGCTGGAGCCGATCCGGGATGTGCTCTATTCATCTACCCAAGGTGACTCCATCGAAGTGGATCGCCGTTGGGTTCGAGTGCTGACCCGGGAAATTCAAGCTGCCGAGGTGGTGCTAGTGGCAGAGTTGGCCAAGGCTGATGCCACTGTGGAGCAATTGTTGGCCATGAAACCCGGAGATTTCATTGAGTTGGATCGCGAGCCTCGCATCAAGGCATCGATCGGCGGTGTTCCTATTTTTGAATGTCAATATGGGACGCACAACTCGAAATATGCAATTCGCATCGAAGAATGCCTGCGCAATGCGGATATGAGCTGGCTTGGAGAAAAAGATGTCAACTGAAGAAAACAACAATGACAACAATGCCGCAGACGCCGCAGACGATCCGTTTGCGGGGTGGGCCGAAGCGCTTGAGGAACAAAAGCGCGACAACGCACCAGGAGATGCTGAGCAGGGCGGACCGTTGTCTGGTGAACCCGTGCGTCCTTTCTCCAGCAGCAACGATGCCCCGGTCAACGACATCAATATGGTGTTGGACATTCCTGTTCAGCTCTCTGTGGAGTTGGGACGTACCAAAGTCCCCATCAAGTACATCTTGCAGCTCGCACAGGGATCCGTTGTGGAGCTGGACGCTCTTGCCGGTGAGCCCATGGATGTGCTGGTCAACGGGTACTTGATTGCCCAGGGTGAAGTCGTGGTGGTGAATGACAAGTTTGGTATTCGTCTCACCGATGTGGTGACCCCTTCAGAGCGGCTGAGGCGAGCTAGCCGTGGATAGCCCAAATATGGCGCAAACACTGGGCGTGGTGGTTTTGTTCATTGCCGGAATGGCTTGTTTGCCATGGGTAGTGCGCTGGGCTCAGCAGCGTCAAGCATCACGAGGTATTGCTGGGGGAGCGATCACTGCATCCAAAATCGTCTCTACCGTAGCGGTGGGACCTCAGCAGCGAGTTGTGACGCTGGAGGTTGGGCCTGAGCACTCTCGCACCTTACTGGTCTTAGGTGTGACCTCTCAACATATCAACTGCTTATTTTCTACTCCGGTGCCTGCCTCACCGGAGCAGCAGCCCGCATCTTTCGCACAAGAGATGGCTCGCGCATCGATGCCGAAAGAGTCAGATGGCTAATCTGTCCCTCGGTCGTTGTTGGCTTAAAGCCTTGCTGCCGGCTGGGGCCGGAGTCGTCGTCCTGACGGTCGGAGTGTTGTTCAGCTCCGTGGCCGCAGCACAGACGGCAGCAGGAGCCTTACCCGTGTTAATAGGAACGGGCTCAGGTGGTAATAGCTACTCTGTGCCTATTCAGACATTGCTATTTTTCACGGCACTGTCTTTTTTGCCTGCGGTACTTCTGTTGATGACGGGTTTTACCCGTATCGTGATTGTCTTGTCATTGTTGAGGCAGGCTATCGGTACCCAGTCAGCTCCACCAAATCAGGTGATTATTGGTCTATCGCTTTTCTTGACGATGTTTGTGATGGGGCCAACGCTAGATCGTGTCTATCAGGAAGCCTATTTACCTTATACGAACAACACTCTGGGTTTTGAGCAGGCTTTGCAAAAAGCCGAAGCACCCATGCGTGAATTCATGTTGAAGCAAACACGCCAATCAGACTTCGCACTTTTCTCTCGGCTGGCTCGTCTCAATCCAGAGGTGACAGCAGAAACGGCACCCTTGCGCGTTTTAGTACCTGCGTTTGTAACGAGTGAGTTGAAGTCAGCGTTCCAGATTGGATTCATGATCTTCATACCGTTTTTGGTGATTGATATGGTGGTGTCCAGCATTTTGATGTCACTAGGCATGATAATGCTGTCACCGGTGTTGGTCGCACTCCCATTCAAGCTGATGCTTTTTGTTTTGGCTGACGGATGGAACCTGCTTTTGGGCTCTTTGGCAGCCAGTTTCGTTACTTGATTGAGAGGTTCTGGCATGACATCCCAAATGGTTTTGACCCTCGGGCGAGATGCCTTGACCTTGCTGCTCATGATCTCCATGCCTGTGTTAGGAGTCGTGATGGCGGTTGGTTTGGTCGTCAGCATCTTTCAAGCGGTCACACAAATTCAGGAGGCAACGCTGGCGTTTGTGCCCAAGCTGATCGCCGCTATGGTGGTCTTTGCCATCGCCGGGCCGTGGATGATTAGCACCTTGGTGGATTACTTGCGCAGAACGATTGAATCGATTCCTTCCGTGGTTGGTTAGCACAAGGATTTCAGGGTCGTGATTACTTTCAACGAGGCACAGTTGATGGCGTGGCTGTCTCCTGTGCTTTGGCCTTTTTTACGCGTTCTGGCTGTTTTTACCGTAGCTCCTATTTTCTCCATGCGTGTGATACCCACGCGGGCGAAGGTCGGCTTGGCTTTTCTGGTGGCAGTGTGCGCGCAAGGGATCCTGCCTGAACAACCGATTGTCGATATCAACGGACGTGAGGCCATCGGAGTCGTTGTGCAGCAGGTGGTTGTAGGGTTGGCAATCGGCTTCGCCGTGCGACTGGTGTTCTCGTCTGTAGAGTTGGCTGGAGAAATCATTGGCCTCCAGATGGGGCTCAATTTCGCATCATTTTTCGATCCCACCAGCAATGCCCAAGTCAGTGCAGTGGCCCGTTTTTTTGGAAATATCGCAATGTTGTTGTTCATTGCGATCAACGGCCACTTGTTGGTAGTTCTGGCGGTAGTGAAGAGCTTTGAGCGATTCCCCGTGAATGGGAATTTTTTAGCAGCTTTAAATCAGATGCGCTTGTATGAGCTGGGCGCTTCGCTGTTCTCCAGTGCTTTATGGATTGCGCTGCCTATGATTGCGCTACTGCTGTTCGTAAACCTTACCTTGGGCGTTATTTCGCGAGTAGCGCCGCAAATGAACATTTATGCGGTGGGGTTCCCTGTGACGCTGACCGTGGGCATGCTGGGCATCACCGCCACCCTGCCCATGCTGGAGCAGCCCATGCTTACGCTGATGCAGCAGGCCATGAATATTTTTGCAGCCCAACGGTAGTAATCGACAGCACTATCTGGGCCTTGTTACCAAGGTGTTTGTCTTCGATCCAGTGGCGGGTCAGACCAGCTGATTGCGTATGGCATAAACCGTCAACTCAGCATTGTTGGTGAGTTGCAGTTTCTCCAAAACTCTGGCGCGGTAGACGCTCACTGTTTTGGGGCTCAACATAAGCTCCTCCGCGATGTCAGAGAGACGGCGGCCTGAGGCAATTTTGACAAGAGTTTGCAGCTCACGTTCGGATAGTGCTGAATGTGGTGTTTCAAGTGTGGGTTGCGCCACGCTTTCAGCGAGCATTTGGGCTACTTCTGCTGTGAGGTACTTTCGTCCCTGCACCACCGTTCGTACCGCTGCAATCAGTTCCATGGGATCACCCGCTTTGTTAGCGTAGCCTTGCGCTCCAGCCTTGAGGCAGCGCAGTGCATACTGATCTTCCGGGTACATAGAAACTATCAGAACTTTGATTTCGGAATTGGTTTCCTTCAGGCTTGCCAACACCTCGAGCCCGCTGCGCCCTGGCATATTCAGGTCCAAGAGCAAAACGTCGCAGGGTGATGTGCGCAGAACCTCCCGCAACTCAGGATAACTGCCCGCTTCGCCTGTCACAGTAATGTCGTGTGCTTCCATCAATGTATCGCGAATACCCCGACGCAAGACAGCGTGGTCATCACAGAGAACGACGTTAATCACTTTAGAACTCTTCTGTTGAATGAGCCGCAGTGGCTGTGATTGGAACTGTCAGCGTTATGCATGTCCCTTTTCCAAGCTGACTGCTGATGTCTAGCCAGCCTCCCACCGTGCGGGCTCTCTCTTGCAGACCTTTCAACCCGAAAGCTTTGGGCTTCATGCGCATTTCGGGCGACATGCCGCAACCATCGTCTGCAATTTCCAATGTCAAAACGCCTTCGCGATCTGACAGGTCAATGACCACTTTACTGGGACTTGCGTATTTTGCAGCGTTCGTGAGAGCTTCCTGGGTCGTGCGATAAGCCACCAGTTGCACGTCGGAAGCTACTTGCATTTGCTCGTTTGCCACGCACACCGTTGTTGATGCGCCGGTTCTTCGTTCAAAACCGCTGGCTAGCCAGCGGACCGCCGCGACCAGGCCTTGCTCAAGGATAGGAGGGCGCAAGTTCATCATGATACGTTGGCTGGCTCCGATAGCGTGTTGCAGCATTTCAGACGCAGCTACGGCATGCTCTTTCATCTCTGGCGTATCAGCATGTCTACCAATCCACGCGATGTCAAATTTGACAGCTGTCAGGGCTCCGCCTATGTCGTCGTGGATTTCCCTTGCAATGCAAGCGCGCTCTTGCTCAATGGAGGTTTGGAGATGTTCTGTCAGTGCAGCCAGTTGTGCCTCCGACTCTGCGAGGCGACTAACCGCCAATGCACGCTCTTTCTTGGCATGATGAACTTCCAGTGCTCTTGCCGCGACGTGGGGGAGGCGAGCTATGTCATCTTTCAAGAGGTAATCTGAAATCCCCAGCCGCATGACGTCCACCGCAGCAGCTTCCCCTATCGCCCCCGAAAGCAGCACAAACGGGGGGGGATTAGGCAATTGCACAACATGTTGCCATGCATCAAGCGCTGTAAATCCGTTGAGCCGGTAGTCCGCTAGGATGATGTCGATGTGAGTTTGATGTAACCGATCAAGGAATGCCTCCAGTGAATCAACATGGAGTACCTCCGCCAATGGATACGACTTAACCATGATGCGGCGCACCAAACTTTGGTCGGCGGGCGAGTCTTCGAGATGTAGTACGCGAAGGCGTTGCTCTGACGCTATCTTGACCATAGGAGGGGTATCATAGGATACATTTTGGAACAAACAAGGGTGTTTGTCCGGTTGAGAGGGTTGGTGGGTGAGCGTCCAATGGTTCGCGGGTAATTGGGTTTACTTTGTGTAAATCTCAAATCAACGCAGGCTTCTGTGATGGCACTAGTGCTTTGCTGCTGATTTTTGCGATGGAGAGACGATGCAATCTACGCTAACAACGCCTGATGGACCAGGGGTTCAAGTCCCTGTCATGGTGGCAGCCGAACTGCAAGACTCTTTGCTGGTGGTGATGCACGACCTACATCGATTGGAGGGATTGCTTAGTCATGCAACAGACAACTTGCTCGAAAGATTTGGCGAGGCCAATGCTGTTTTGACAGATTCTTTTGTTGCTGATTCGCCGGAGCTGCTTGCTGTAAGAAATGCGCTGCGTAGTGCGGTCACAGAATTGCAGTTTCAGGACATGGCATCTCAGTTGATCTGGCACACCACCAAAGTGCTGCAGGGCTGTGCCTTTCGGTTGGCTTCGGAGGCCATGGGACATGAAGAGGGTGAGGAGGCTGCCCCGTTCGCTGAAATGGCCCCTGATAGACCCAACCCTGTAACTCAAAGCGAAATGGATGCTGGTTCCGTCGATCTATTTTGATCGTTACGTGATTGGCTAATCTAAATATTCAAGTCAGTTGGAGCCTTACATGCAATCAATACTTGCCGTAGATGATTCACCATCCATGCGAAAAATGGTGTCCTTCACCTTAACTGGTGCGGGTTATCACGTAGTGGAGGCGGTGGACGGGCAAGATGCCCTTGAAAAGGCGGAAACCCATGACATCCATTTGGTTTTGGCAGATCAGAACATGCCTCGCTTGGATGGGATTGGGCTTACGCGCAAACTGCGCGAACACCCCAAATTCAAAACTATCCCGATTTTGATCTTGACGACTGAGTCCAGCGATCAGATGAAGCAGGCGGGGCGTTCTGCTGGTGCGACTGGGTGGCTGGTGAAGCCTTTTGACCCCAATAGGTTAATTGAGGTTATTCAGAAGGTAATCCGTTAACACGGCTTCAAATCACAGCTACCAATTAGGAGCCAACTATGGCAGAAAATTACCAAGAAGGATCTGGATCAGGCGCTGATTTTGATCTGAGTCAGTTTTACCAAATCTTCTTCGAAGAGGCGGTGGAAAATCTTGATCAGATGGAGCAAATGCTCTTGAATTTAGATTTCAGTAATGCTAACGATGAGGAACTCAACGGAATTTTCCGCTGTGCTCATTCCATCAAGGGCGGTGCTGCGACCTTTGGGTTTTCTGATGTAGCGGAGCTAACCCATCAGATGGAATCCTTGTTGGACAAACTGCGTCGGCACGAGTTGCAACCTATTCCAGAAATGGTTGATGTTTTGCTTGAGTCCGCAGATGCATCACGGAGTTTGCTTGCCCGCCATCAAGCAGGAGGCCAGGGAGAGGCAGTTTCTACGACTGCTTTGGTGAAGCGAATCAGTGATCTGGCTGCAGGACTTCTACCAACCGATATGGAGGTTGCTCCAGTGCGCGCACAGGATGCGCCAGTACCCGTGAACCCTGAGCCGTCTCCTGTTTCAGTAGTTGCAGCACCCGCGTTGGCCCCTCACGTGCCTGGCCAGTTGCGGCAGCTGGAAATTCATGTGGGTCCACTAGATCGCACAGAGCAAGCAGACGCTATCAAGGATCTGTTCCGTGATATCGCGGGCTTGGGCACTATCCAAGACATACCCGCTTCGATCCCCGGTATGCGCGTATTTGCAGTAGAAACAACCTCTTCTACTGATGATTTGCTGGATTTGTTCGCATTCCATGTGTCCAAGGACCAAGTCCGCTTCGTTGACGCAGCGAAAGTTGGAGCGTCTCCAATTGATGGTGCTTCGGAAGTGGCTTATGGCTTCTTCAGCGACGCGCCCGGAGCCCCCGCTCCGCTGCCTCCACGTGCGCCCTCTGCGGAAGGCGTTCCACAAGTAAAAACTGCTGTAGTGACGAAGGCGGTTGAACCTAAGGTTTCCACACAAGCCCAGATGGAGTCCACCACTATTCGCGTTGCAGTGAATAAAGTGGATCAGCTCATTAATTTGGTCGGTGAATTGGTGATTACCCAAGCGATGTTGGCTCAAAATAGCCGTGGTTTGGATGCTGGTGCGTACCAGCAGTTACTGGCGGGACTGGCGGATTTGGATCGAAACACTCGAGATTTGCAAGAATCTGTGATGTCCATTCGGATGATTCCTATGTCGATAGTCTTCAGCCGTTTTCCTCGTATGTTACGGGACTTGGCAAACAAGCTGGGCAAGAAGGTAGAGCTTGTCACTCTTGGTGAGGCGACTGAGTTGGATAAAGGACTGGTTGAAAAGATTACTGACCCTCTTACCCATTTGGTCCGCAATAGCTGTGACCACGGGATTGAGCTACCTGCAGAACGCTTGGCAAAGGGGAAATCTGAGCACGGAACTATCACGCTGTCTGCTTCCCATCAAGGGGGCTCTATTGTGATTGACGTACGTGATGATGGCAAAGGACTGTCACGCGAAAAGATACTCAAGAAGGCCTTGGAGAGGGGAATGGATGTATCCGAACAGATGCCTGACTCTGAAGTGTGGCAGCTGATTTTCGCTCCTGGATTTTCGACGGCAGATGAAGTCACTGACGTATCTGGCCGTGGTGTCGGAATGGATGTGGTTAAACGAAATATTGCTGCATTGAATGGATCGGTGGAGATTGATTCGGCGGAAGGTTATGGGATGAAGGTCTCGGTGCGCCTGCCACTGACCCTTGCAATTATGGATGGTATGTCAGTCGGAGTGGGAGAGGAAGTCTACATACTGCCGCTTTCGTCCGTGGTGGAGTCATTCCAAGTGAATCCGGATGACGTTAGTACGGTTGCCCAAGGATCGCAGCTGGTGAAAGTTCGTGACGAATATATGCCTGTGATAGCTTTGGAGAAGATATTCCAAGTCCCTAGATTCGATTTGAATAAAACTAGCAACATTATGGTGGTTGTTGAGGCGGATGGAAGCCGTGTTGCTCTGCTGGTGGATGAGTTATTGGGGCAGCACCAAGTGGTTGTTAAAAACTTGGAATCGAATTACCGCAAAGTTCCGAATGTCTCGGGTGCAACAATATTGGGTGATGGCACTGTTGCGTTGATCTTGGATATTGGTGGGCTAGTTCGCCGTGCTAGGCATTGAGGGGATTTGATTGAAATATCTGGTCCTGAGGAGTATTTATGAGTCTCGTTGCTAAAATTTCTGAAAACGTGCATGTTGGTGCTCGCGAATATCTGACCTTTAGATTGGATCAGGAGGAGTATGGCATTGACATACTCAAGGTGCAAGAAATACGAGGGTATGAGCAGCCAACCCGTATTGCAAACGCACCTGCTTTTATAAAGGGTGTCGTGAATTTGCGCGGAACTATCGTTCCTATCGTGGATATGCGGCTTAAATTTAATTGTGCTCAGGCGGATTACAATAGTTTTACGGTTGTAATAATTTTAAATTTGCGTGACCGTGTTGTTGGAATCGTAGTTGACTCTGTCAGTGATGTGATGGAGTTGTCCGCTGAAAATATTCGATCTGCCCCTGATGTTGAGAGTGCAATTGATAATGGATGTATTCTTGGATTGGGATCTGTTGGGGAGAGAATGCTGATCCTGCTTGATATCGAAAAATTAATGTCGAACGCGGATATGGGTTTGGCCGCAAATGATGAGTGAACCATAAGCTTCTGCTGCGTGGCATAGGATGCATGAGTCAATAGGTTGGCCACAGATTCTTTGAATTTGAGCATTGGTAGATTTTCTATTTGGATGAACTCATGTCCCAAGCCACTCATTCCATAAAAATTAACCGCTCTTCTTCGCATCGCTCAGAGATGGATGCGAACGTAATCGCACCTACGGGGCCTCTTGCGCAAGGTAGAGAGTTTGTTTGGACAAACGCAGATTTCGCAAGAGTTCAAGGCCTTATTTACAAGCGTGCTGGAATCAGCTTACATGATGGTAAGCACGCCATGGTGTACAGCCGACTCTCCCGCAGACTCCGGGAAACAGGTCACGACAGCTTCAGCGACTATCTCAGTTGGCTTGAATCTAATGACGGACCTGAGTGGCAAGAGTTTGTCAATGCATTGACAACCAATCTGACTGCTTTTTTCCGCGAGCAGCATCACTTCGAAATATTCGCGTCTCACCTGCGTAGCAAGCCGTCGGGAACTTCCTGGAAGGTATGGTGCAATGCCGCTTCTACGGGTGAGGAGCCCTATTCAATAGTGATGACTGCATGTGAGGCTTTAGGGAACAATCCCCCTTTCAAACTGATAGCTAGTGATATTGACTCCAAAGTCCTAGCTACAGCCGGAAATGGTGTTTACAGAATAGATAGTATGAAGGGGATGAGCCAGGAAAGACTACAGAGGTTTTTCTTGAAAGGTAAGGCTTCTAATGCAGGGATGGTGCGAGTTAAGCCTGAATTAAGGCGTTTAATTGACTTTATGAGTGTCAATTTAATTCGAGACGACTGGCCATTCAAGGAGCCCTTCGATGTGGTTTTTTGTCGAAATGTAATGATTTATTTCGATGCCGCAACTCAGAGAAGAGTGTTGGAAAAAATTCATCGAGTCCTTAAGCCTGGAGGGCTTCTATTTGTGGGACATGCGGAAAATTTTAGCGAGTCTAAAGACCTGTTTGTCCTGCGCGGAAAAACGGTTTACGAGCGGCGCTGACTCTGTCTGGTGAGACTACTCTCAAACTGTCCCATGACCAATAATCGATTAAGCACATCCTCTTCTGCTTCTAGTGGTGCTGGGGCAGGTCTAGCAGGCTGCTGAAATACTCCCCACCGACAGTCCGCGACAGCCGCCCAGCCGCGACAATCAAGCCCCCCACTGACCAGACAGACGAGCCATCCATGCGCGGAGCCGACACCTTCACCGAGAGCCTGTTCACGATGCGCCATCTCGATGACTTCGTGCCCCTTGATCACCCCCTGCGGGTGATCCGCATCATGGTCAACAAGGCCCTGCAGAAGATGGACGATCTGTTTGCCCAGATGTATGCGGCCGACATCAAGGGCGGGCGCCCCAGCATTGCCCCCGAGAAGCTGCTGCGCGCCATGCTCATCCAGGTGCTCTACAGCGTGCGCTCGGAGCGCCAGCTCATGGAGCAGACCCAGTACAACCTTCTGTTTCGCTGGTTCATTGGCCTGGCCATGGACGATGCCGTTTGGGTGCCCACCGTCTTCAGCAAGAACCGCGAACGCCTGATCGAGCACGATGCGGTCATCGAGTTCTTCAATCAGATCGTGCAACAAGCCCAGGAGCAGGAACTGCTCTCGGGCGAGCACTTCAGCGTGGATGGCACCCTGATCCAGGCCTGGGCGGGCCACAAGAGTTTTGTGCGCAAAGACCGCCAGGGCGACGACGATACCGACGCGGGGAACTTCAAAGACCAAAAGCGCAGCAACGACACCCACGAGTCCACAACGGACGCGGATGCAAGGCTGTACCGCAAGGGCAAGACGGCCAGTGAGTTGCGCTTCATGGGCCACACACTCACCGACAACCGCCACGGGCTGGTGGTCAGCGCCGTGGTCACACAGGCCGACGGATATGCAGAGCGCGAAGCGGCCAAGGCCATGATCAACGATGCGCGACAGGCACTGCCCGGCGATGACCCCATCACGATCACGCTGGGCGCAGACAAGGGTTACGACGCCAGGGAGTTCATCGACGCGCTGCAAGAGATGAACGTGCTGCCCCATGTAGCGCAGAACAAGTCGGGGCGCCAGTCGGCAGTTCCTGACGCGATTGCAAACAGCGAAGGCTACGCCATCTCCCAGCAAAAGAGAAAGCTGATCGAACAAGGCTTTGGCTGGGCCAAGATGATCGGCAGCATCCGGCAAGTGATGGTGCGCGGACTGCAAAAGGTCGACCAGTTGTTTGTGCTGAACATGGCTGCGTACAACCTCACGCGCATGCGCACCTTGGGACAGGTGCGTCTGCAGGGTGCCAGCGGGGTGTAAAGGGCGAAGAAAAGGGCTCAAAAACGAGCAAAACAGGCCCAGACTGCTGAAAAATCAGGCGGTTCCGTCAAAAGCGGGGAGGTGGGCTGGGCTGCGGCGGGGAGTATTTCAGCAGCCTGCTAGAGCGGCGTCGTGCACCCAGAATAGCACCCCTTAGTTCTGATGTGTATTCCTCCTCTGTGATGAGTGTGAAAAATTCTTCTCTAGAGGAATTGAAAGCTCGTCCAAGGCGCCCTGGAGAGGCTTCATTTTTTTATCTTGATCACCATTTTCAGCATAACGCGGTAAAAGTATTACCTGGTGAATACTTCGTGTCAGCTGAGAACTTGGTTATTATGACTGTTTTGGGTTCTTGTATCGCGGCATGTCTGTGGGATAGTCGATCCCGTGTCGGAGGTATGAATCACTTCATGTTGCCCGATGGTGATATGGCAGATGTCTCAGGGCGATATGGCTCTTATGCGATGGAGGTTTTAATTAACGAAATGCTGAAGCTTGGAGCTCGGCGTGAAACAATGCAGGCAAAGATATTTGGTGGTGCGCAAGTTATGCATAATTTCACCACGATGAATGTGGGTGAAAGAAACACAAATTTTGTGCTCAATTATCTTCATACTGAGAGAATCCCCATCGTGTCAGAGGATGTGCTGGATATTTATCCGCGGAAGGTTGTGTTTTTTCCAGTCACAGGAAAAGCAATGGTCAAGCGACTGGCTCATGCGCACCCAGATGTTGCACAAGAAGTGCGGGGTAATGCTGTACTCGTCGCGAAAAGTAATTCTGGTGGATCGGTGGATTTGTTTTGATTGAGGGTTGGTTCGATGAGTAAAAAAATTCGGGTGGTAGTGGTCGATGACTCTGCCTTGGTGCGTAGTTTGCTCGCCGAAATCATCAATCGCCAAAGGGACATGGAGTGCATAGGGACAGCGAATGATCCCTTGATTGCCAGAGAAATGATTCGGGAGCTCAATCCAGACGTCATCACGCTGGATGTTGAGATGCCGCGGATGGATGGCATTGATTTTTTGGGCCGTCTGATGCGTCTGCGCCCTATGCCAGTTGTCATGATTTCGACTCTCACCGAGCGTGGAGCCGAGGTCACTATGAAGGCGCTCGAACTGGGGGCGATTGATTTCGTGGCAAAGCCTAGGGTGGGTTTGGCAAGTGGGTTGAACGATCTTGCGGAGCAGATCGTAGACAAAATTCGTATTGCCGCCGTGGCTCATGTGCGCAGGGGCGCTGTTCGAGATATCCCGGTTGCTGTTGCTCCGTTGCATCCCGTGGGTGCCTCCGTTACATCTGCATCTCCCGGAGGCTTGCTCGGGCGCCTTTCAACCGAGAAACTGATTTGTATCGGTGCGTCTACCGGAGGTACTGAGGCAATCAAAGAAGTCTTGGTTCAGATGCCAGCTGACTCGCCCGCCATTGTTATCACCCAGCATATGCCTCCAGGGTTCACGACGAGCTTCGCCGCCAGGCTCAATGGTCTGTGTCAGATTACGGTCAAAGAAGCGGTAAATGGAGAACGAATCCTCCCAGGTCATGCCTATATTGCTCCCGGGGGAAAGCAATTTCATGTTGCTCGCAGTGGCGCGAACTATGTTGCCGTGGTGGACGACGGCCCTGCAGTCAATAGGCACAAGCCTTCTGTTGAGGTACTCTTTAAGTCCGCTGCAGCGGTGGTGGGGCGAAACGCATTTGGCATCATGCTGACCGGTATGGGCAATGACGGCGCAGCGGCCATGCGTGAAATGAAGGACGCTGGTAGCTATAACTATGTACAAGACGAAGCCAGTTGCATCGTCTTCGGCATGCCCAGAGAGGCGATTGCACATGGCGCGGCTGACGAAGTCTTACCCTTGAGTCAAATTGCGGGTGCGCTGCTCGCTCGGCTGCG